>NZ_CP152035.1:890000-3844909 GCF_040869405.1 Bacillus sp. FSL K6-2869 | reverse complement strand
AAGGCTTCTCCCCCCTCCTTTTCTTTTTAAAATGACCAGTATCAAACTGTTATAGAACACGAAAAAGAGCAAATGGTCATCACCATTCGTGCACATACTTTGTTGAAAACAATTAATATAGTAGAAAAACGTCTTTTCGACAAATTACACAGGTTGTGGATAAACAATTCAACAAGCTGTGTAATAACTTTCCACAGGTTATCCACAAACTGTGGATAAGATAAATAGGCCAGATAAGTAATTAAGAGTTAAAACACAAATATAATATCAAAATAAACAAGATGGTGCAATGGGTGTCACAAACTTATCCACACACTTTACATCCTGTTGAAAAATAATTATCCACATAGGTTATTTGTGTGAAAAAAATGTCGATAATGGATGTGGATAGTCAAAATATGCCGGAAAAATATCCACAACCTTGTTTTGAAGGTTTTTTTTAAGGAAAAAAAGAATAAAATGTTGGAAACTAAAAAAGAAGGTTTCTTCACTTGATAACTTGTGTTATGCTTATAAGGTTGATAATAAGAGTTTTATCATTGATATTGACAATCGATGGGTTACACAAATATAATGAGTTAGACTGTCTTAAACAGCTATTCCTCAGGGAGGTGTCATAAATGAAAAGAACGTTTCAACCAAATAACCGTAAGCGTAGTAAAGTTCATGGCTTCCGCAGCCGTATGAGTTCTAAAAACGGACGTCTAGTTTTAAAGCGACGCCGCAGCAAAGGTAGAAAAAAATTATCAGCTTAGGCCACTGAATAATGTCAGTGGTCTTTTTTACATAAAATCGTAAATGAACTGTCAGTTTTTATCGGAGTGGAAGAAAACATGAAGAAGCGAAACAGGCTAAAAAAAAATGAAGAGTTTCAAACAGTGTTCAAAAAAGGTCAATCAATGGCTAATCGCCAATTCGTCATTTATCAGCTGGATCAACCAAATCAAGAAGAACTGCGTTTAGGATTGTCTGTCAGTAAGAAGATAGGTAATGCAGTGATAAGAAACCGGATTAAACGATTGATCCGTCAGGTGTTCTTAGAGGAAGGTCATAAGCTAAAGCAAGAAAAAGACTACATTGTTATCGCACGAAAACCAGCAAGCGAATTGACCTTTGAAGAAACAAAGAAGTCTCTCCAGCATTTATTTAGAAAATCCGCTGTTTATCAACAACAACCGAAAAAGTCTTCGTAATAGAAACTTTCGTTGAATCAATTTTTAAAAGCGCTTCCTTCATCTAGTGAATTAAAATGAAACCACCACTTTGTAATGAAAAAATGTTACCATACTGATTAGGTGAGTCACTTTCGTAATCAATTCCAACTTAAATAAAGTTTGAAGTAATGGGAGGAATCTTGTTGAAAAGGCGATTATTACTAATATTTAGCTTGATTGGCGTGTTGGTTCTATTGGCAGGATGTACACAAATCAATGAACCAATCACATCAGATAGTAAGGGATTCTGGAATTCTTACATTGTATACCCGCTATCTCAATTAATCACTTACATGGCAAACTTAACTGGTGAAAACTATGGTGTAGCGATTATTATTGTAACTCTTTTAATTCGTTTGCTCATTTTACCATTAATGATTAAACAATTAAGAAGTACAAAAGCAATGCAAGCACTTCAGCCAGAATTAAAGAAGCTTCGTGAAAAATATAGTTCAAAAGATCAAAAAACACAGCAGCAGCTTCAACAGGAAACAATGGCTCTTTTCCAAAAGAATGGTGTAAATCCATTAGCAGGGTGTTTCCCAATCTTAATTCAAATGCCAATCTTAATTGGTTTTTATCATGCGATCATGAGAACAGCTGAAATCAAGAAACATACTTTCTTATGGTTTGACTTAGGCAGTCCAGATCCATTATTCCTGTTACCGATTATTGCAGGTGTAGCTACTTTTATTCAGCAGAAGCTAATGATGGCTGGAAATCCTTCGGACAACCCTCAAATGGCGATTATGCTTTGGGTGATGCCGATTATGATCATTGTATTTGCAATCAGTTTCCCAGCGGCACTTTCACTGTACTGGGTTGTAGGTAACATTTTCATGATCATTCAAACTTTGGTCATTAAAACACCTCAAGTAAAAGTTGATACAAAAGAAAAAGCTGGCGGGAACAAAAAATGAAGGAAATAACTGCTGTCGGTCGCACAGTCGAAGAAGCAGTAGATTCCGGACTGAAACAAATTCAACTACTACAAGAAGAAGTAGATATCACAATAGTAGATGAAGGAAACAAAGGATTTTTAGGATTATTTGGTAAAAGACAAGCTGTTGTCAAGTTAGTAGAAAAGCGAGATGCGCTCAAATTAGCAACACAGTATTTAGATAAAATTGTTAAATCAATTGATCCTAAAGCAAACATTGTTTCGAAAAAAGAAACGAAAAAGATCTCTTTTCACATTGATGGAGACAAAACTTCATTAATGATTGGAAAAAGAGGACAAACACTGTATTCTTTAGAAACATTGGTGCAGTTAGTGTTTAATCGTTATTCTGATCAGTATCATCATATTACAATTGATATTGGAGATTATAGGAAGAAACGACAAGAAGCACTTGAACAATACGCAATCAAAACGGCAAATCGTGTTTTAAAAACGAAGAGAAAGGTTCATTTAGAACCGATGCCTTCGAATGAACGAAAAGTCGTTCATGATACGATTGCAGCATTTTCTAAAGAACTTGCCACGGCATCCGAAGATACAGGCACCAAGCGTCATGTTGTGGTGCTGTATAAAAAATAGCAGAAAGGCTAAGATTCAGCAAAGCTGGATTTTAGTCTTTTTTTATTGAAAAATTACCTTTTAATAGTAGATTCCTCCTTTATTTCTAAAAAGTTAGTGTGTTATTTAGATCGAAAACGTCATTTTCCCTTAGTTGCAAAGGGAGAAGGGCGTTTTAATTTATTGGATTTAGGTGTAAGATGTGAAGACAAGTTTAGAACGTCGTTATTCACATGTGGATAAGTTAAGTGTTAAAATAGACAGGGTGCAAAACTGTGGATAATTAAATGTGGGCTACTTTCGCTTCGCATGCATTTATGGTATCTTTAAATTTTGGATTAAGCGTTTTTGATATAGAGATGGACAACGTCCATTTAATAGATATAAGACTGTCTATTGAATAGAGAAAGAGGTGAATGAGCGGTGGATACAATTGCAGCAATTTCTACACCAATGGGTGAAGGGGCAATTGCCATTATACGTTTAAGCGGGCCTGATGCAGTTCAGATTGCTGATCGCATGTATAAGGGGCCTAAGGAGAAAAAACTTGTATCAGTGGATTCTCATACAATTCATTATGGTCATATTGTAGATTCAAGTACCGAGCAAGTGATAGAAGAGGTCATGGTGTCTGTATTAAGAGCGCCAAAAACATTTACGAGAGAAGACGTTATTGAGATCAACTGCCATGGCGGAATTGTCACGGTCAATAAAGTCTTGCAGCTTGCTTTAAAAGAAGGAGCGAGATTAGCGGAGCCAGGTGAGTTTACAAAACGTGCTTTCCTAAATGGAAGAATCGACTTGTCACAAGCAGAAGCCGTAATGGACTTGATTCGTGCAAAAACTGACCGTGCGATGAATGTCGCAATTACTCAAATGGAGGGACGTCTCTCCGGTTTGATTAAACGTCTTCGTGGTGAGATATTGGAGACACTTGCCCATGTAGAAGTGAATATTGATTATCCAGAGTATGACGATGTTGAAGAAATGACACATCGAGTCTTAGTTGAAAAGGCGACATCTGTGAAAAAGGAAATTGAATCGCTTCTAACGACTTCACAGCAGGGGAAAATCCTACGTGAGGGCTTATCTACTGTTATTATTGGAAGGCCAAATGTTGGGAAGTCTTCCTTATTAAATAGTCTTGTTCAGGAAACAAAGGCGATTGTGACCGATATTCCTGGAACAACCAGAGATGTCATCGAGGAATATGTGAATGTAAGAGGAGTACCGCTCCGTTTAGTAGATACTGCGGGTATACGTGAGACTGAAGACATTGTTGAGCGTATTGGGGTCGAGCGATCAAGACAGGTCTTAAAAGAAGCTGACCTGATTTTACTTGTGCTCAATTATAGTGAAGAGTTATCTGAGGAAGATATTAAGCTATTTGAGGCTGTCTCAGGTATGGATATTATTGTGATTGTCAATAAGACAGATCTTGAGCCTAAACTTGATGTAGAAAAGGTAAAAGAGTTAGCGAAGGATCGTCCGGTTGTTACAACATCTTTATTACAAGAAAAAGGGATTGATGAGCTTGAAATGGCCATTCAATCTTTATTCTTCACAGGCTCAATTGAAAGTGGAGATTTAACGTATGTGAGCAATACTAGGCATATTGCGCTCCTTCAAGAAGCAAAACAATCGATTGAAGATGCTCTAGAAGGAATTGAAATGGATGTACCGATCGACATTGTTCAAATAGATTTAACACGCTGCTGGGAGCAGCTAGGTGAAATTATTGGGGATGCTGTTCATGAAAGCTTAATCGATCAGTTATTCTCTCAATTCTGTTTAGGAAAGTAAAGGGAGGAACAAAAGAAATGGGTTATGAAGCTGGCCAATATGATGTAATCGTCGTCGGTGCCGGTCATGCTGGTGTTGAGGCTGCTCTTGCTTCTGCAAGACAGGGCGCCAAAACACTTGTATTGACCATCAATCTCGATATGGTTGCTTTTATGCCATGTAATCCGTCCGTAGGAGGTCCCGCTAAAGGGATTGTCGTCAGAGAAATTGATGCGCTAGGCGGAGAAATGGCACGAAATATAGATAAGACGCATATTCAAATGCGTATGCTGAATACTGGGAAAGGACCTGCTGTCCGTGCGTTAAGAGCGCAAGCAGATAAGTTTCAATATCAGCACGAAATGAAAAAAACAATGGAAAATGAACCAAACCTAACAATGCTGCAAGGGATGGTAGACCATTTAATTGTAGAAGATGATGAATGTAAAGGTGTTGTGACTCAAACAGGTGCAAATTATCGCGCGAAGTCTGTTGTTCTAACGACTGGTACTTTCTTAAAAGGCCGCATTATTTTAGGGGATCTTTCTTATTCAAGCGGTCCTAATAATCAGCAGCCTTCCATTAAATTATCGGATCATCTAGCAGAATTAGGATTCGATTTGGTTCGCTTTAAAACTGGGACACCACCTCGAGTAAACAGCCACTCGATTGATTATAGTAAGACGGAAATTCAACCAGGTGACGATGTACCACGTGCGTTTTCTTATGAAACTGTGGAATATATTACAGATCAATTACCATGCTGGTTAACATACACGAGTTTAGAGACTCATCAAATTATTGATGAGAATCTTCACCGTTCTCCTATGTATTCAGGTATGATTAAAGGAACAGGCCCTAGATACTGCCCGTCTATTGAGGATAAGGTGGTTCGTTTTAATGATAAACCGAGACATCAAATTTTCTTAGAGCCAGAAGGCCGTAATACGCAAGAAGTGTATGTTCAAGGTTTATCTACAAGTCTGCCAGAGGATGTACAGCAGCGAATGCTGTCAACCATTCCAGGGCTTGAAAATGTACAAATGATGCGAGCGGGTTATGCCATTGAGTATGATGCGATTGTGCCTACACAATTGTGGCCGACACTTGAGACGAAGAAAATTTCTGGATTATATACAGCTGGCCAAATTAATGGTACCTCTGGTTATGAGGAAGCAGCAGGTCAAGGAATTATGGCAGGTATCAATGCAGGAAGAAAAGCATTGGGTAAAGAAGAAGTCATTTTAAGCCGATCTGATGCATATATCGGTGTTCTCATTGATGATCTTGTCACGAAGGGTACAAATGAACCTTACCGTCTTTTAACTTCTCGTGCAGAGTACCGCTTACTTCTGCGTCATGACAATGCTGATTTAAGATTAACGGAACTTGGATATAACATTGGTTTAATTTCTGAAGAGAGATTCCAAGCATTCACACAGAAAAAAGAGGCTATTGAAGCAGAGAAAAAACGTTTATATTCTGTCATTATTAAACCTACAGTAGAGACACAGGAATATATTCGTTCACTTGGTGGAAGTGAATTGAAGGACGGTATTCGCGCTAGTGATCTGATGAAGCGTCCAGAGATGAACTATGAATCTGTTGTGAAACTAGCTCCTGCTGACACACCGCTTCCTGCTGATGTGTGTGAACAGGTAGAGATTCAAATTAAATATGAAGGTTATATTGAAAAGTCGCTCCAACAAGTTGAAAAGCTGAAAAAGATGGAAAACAAAAAGATTCCGGATCGAATCGATTATGATGCCATCAAAGGGATTGCAACTGAAGCGAAGCAAAAGCTAAAAGAAGTCCGACCGCTTTCTGTTGCACAGGCTTCTCGTATTTCAGGCGTTAACCCTGCTGATATTTCTATCCTTTTAGTGTATTTGGAGCAGGGACGTATTGCGAAGATAGCAGAGTAGAAAGGATGTCGGCATGAACATTGAACAATTTACAGCAGCACTAGAGGAGAAAGGGATCACTCTTTCTCCAGTGCAGCTTGAACAATTTGAAACTTACTTCCATATGCTTGTAGAATGGAACGAGAAGATGAATTTAACGTCCATTACAGAAAAGGAAGAAGTATATTTAAAGCATTTTTATGACTCGATATCAGCAGCATTTTTTATTGATTTTCACAATGTGACAACAATTTGTGATATTGGAGCTGGTGCTGGTTTTCCAAGCATTCCTCTTAAAATTTGTTTCCCTCATCTACATGTGACCATTGTTGATTCTCTCCAGAAACGCATTACGTTTCTCAATGAGTTAGCAAAAGGGTTAAACTTACAAGATACTACTTTTTATCATGATCGTGCGGAGACCTTTGGACAACGTAAAGATCAACGTGAAAGCTATGACCTTGTCACCGCTAGAGCAGTTGCGCGCTTATCTGTCTTGAGCGAACTATGCCTGCCTCTTGTGAAAAAGGAAGGTTTGTTTGTTGCATTAAAAGCATCTGCTGCAGATGAAGAGATGCAAGCAGGAAAAAAAGCCGTCACTGTCCTCGGAGGAGAGGTTGTTGAAAAGCATTCCTTTGTTCTTCCTTTAGAAGAGAGTGAACGGAACATCATTGTCATTGAAAAGAAAAAACAAACACCAAAAAAATATCCTAGAAAACCAGGAACACCTAATAAATCACCAATAGAGGGTTGATCATGTAAAAGGTCGGTTTTTCTTCAATATTTATGATTTTACAGAAGGAAAAAACATGAGAAAATAGAATTATAAAAAGGTAGTTTTTAAAGGTGGTGTAGGTTCATGAAGCATTCACTCTCACGCTTCTTCGGGCTTGGTGACAAAGAACATCCTGAGCGTGATACCGAAATAGAGGCAGAGATTGCTGAGCATGAAACATTAAAGGAAGAGATACAGGAGCTCCCGGTCGACACAATTATGCCTAACCGTTTTCAGCCACGCACCATTTTTTCAGAAGAAAAGATACAAGAGCTGGCCACAACCATTCATACCCATGGCATTATTCAACCGATTGTTGTTAGACCAACAGAAGAAGAAGGAAAATATGAACTGATCGCCGGCGAAAGACGTTGGAGAGCGGTACAAACTCTTCAATGGGAGAAGATCCCCGCTATTATAAAAGATTTTACTGATACGGAAACGGCATCTGTGGCATTGATTGAAAATTTGCAAAGAGAAGAGCTGTCTGCAATTGAAGAGGCTCATGCTTATGCACGTCTTTTAGAGCTTCATGATTTAACGCAAGAAGCGCTTGCTCAGCGTTTAGGTAAGGGACAATCGACTGTTGCAAACAAACTAAGACTTTTAAAGTTGCCTGAAGAGGTACAGCAAGCCATTTTGGAGAAAAAAATCTCAGAGAGACATGCCCGTTCACTTGTACCTCTAAAGCTGCCAGAATTACAGATCACGCTGTTGCAGGAAATCATCGAAAAGCAGCTGAATGTGAAACAGACTGAAGAGCGTGTAGTGAAGATGCTTGAACAAAAAACAGATCGCAAACCGAAGCCGAAACGTAAGGCGTTTAGCCGAGATACGCGAATTGCGATGAATACCATTCGTCAGTCTCTCCACATGGTAGAAGACAGCGGACTTAAAATAAATACCGAGGAAGAAGAATTTGAGGAATATATCCAATTAACGATTCGAATTCCTAAATAGAAAGAAGCTGATGAGCATTACTCGTCAGCTTTTTTGTCTTTCTCTCCCTTCAATTCATGATATTTACTTATTATTGATTAATTGGTAAAATATGATTTTCATAGTAGAAGGGAGGTGACATATAACCGATGAAAATGAAAAAGACTATTTTTGCTATTATCTGTTATTTACTAATCTCTTTTTCTCTTTTTTCAAATGAAACGACTGTGTTTGCTGTGAGCACGTCAACGAATCATGATACTCATTCAGCGGAAGAAACGATTACGAAAGAAGAACTGAGTACTCTGAAGAAACAAGGTGTAGTTTCGACAGATGTAACGGTTCAACAATTAAATCAAGAGCAAGCGTCTCAGGACGATGCGATCGACGTGATCACAGCTGATGATGATTTGGAGAACTATGGTTTAAGGCAAAACAAACAGGATGAAATGGTAACAGATGAAAGGCCGAATACCATTCGCCATCTTTTTGGTAAACCGTATCCTGGAACCGATATTATGCCTCAAAAAGGGGATATATTGGTGACGAGCACTGGTGCTTTGAATGGTTTAATTGGTCATGCAGGCATCGTTATTAATGAGAAAAGCTATGCATCCATTCCTGGGTTCCGGCAGCATCCCAATATTGATTCCATTCAAAGCTGGTTCCGCTATAGTGCCAATACAAAGGTGATTCGGATTAATCATCAGGAAAAGGCAGATTTAGCTGGGGATTGGGCGCACGATTACGTGAAAGACCATCCGAAGGCTCGATATTCGATCACTATGTCTATTCAATCCTTGGACCCTACTTATTGTTCAAAGATTGTATGGCAGGCTTACGCGAAAACCGGGGACGCTGTTGGACATGCCACATTTACCATTAAAGCACCCTATGGGTTTTTGAAAAAGAAGAACTATAAAACAGTGACACCTAAAGTCATTGTGAGCGAAGGTCGTAAAATTGGCGGATTAAACTTTTGATTGTATCTCCCTCACTTTTCATAAAAGTGGGGTTTTTTTGTCTCGTTATTTTCTTTGAAAAAATATATCAATATATCTTTAGAACGCATTTTTATGCAACTATTCATGTACGGAAACACAGATTCATTCACGAATTTATAATAGGGAAACAAAAAAAGCAAACGTTTCATACTTTTTTTGATAGAATAGGAAGTATGAATGAATGAGAAACTTGTTAAGTTGAAAGTGGGTGACATCGTGGGGAAAATCATAGCGATTACCAACCAGAAGGGCGGCGTTGGGAAGACGACAACTTCTGTTAATTTGGGTGCGTGTTTAGCATACATAGGAAAACGAGTGTTGTTAGTTGATATTGATCCGCAGGGAAATGCCACGAGTGGTATTGGGATTGAGAAGGCCGACGTAGAGAAGTGCGTGTACGATATTTTAGTAGACGATGCAGATGTACTTGATGTGATTAAGACGACAGAGGTCGAAAATCTTGATGTCATTCCTGCGACGATACAGCTTGCAGGGGCTGAAATAGAGCTTGTGCCTACAATCTCACGTGAAGTGAGGCTGAAGAGAGCACTTGAATCTGTGAAGCAGAATTATGATTATATGATTATTGACTGCCCGCCATCACTTGGACTACTGACGATTAATGCGTTAACTGCATCCGATTCCGTTTTAATACCGGTTCAGTGTGAATATTATGCGCTTGAAGGATTGAGTCAATTGTTGAATACGGTTCGTCTTGTGCAGAAACATCTAAATACCGACCTTGCCATTGAAGGTGTCTTACTGACAATGCTTGATGCAAGAACAAACCTTGGAATCCAAGTCATCGAAGAAGTAAAAAAATACTTTAGAGATAAAGTCTATCAGACCGTGATTCCGAGAAATGTGAGACTAAGTGAAGCGCCTAGTCATGGGAAACCTATTATCTTGTATGATCCACGTTCAAGAGGTGCAGATGTCTATTTAGACTTAGCAAAGGAAGTGGATGCGAATGGCTAAAGGTCTTGGAAAGGGTATTAATGCGCTATTTAACAATGTGGATTCCAATGAAGAAACTGTTGAAGAAATTAAGTTGAAGGATTTGCGCCCGAACCCTTATCAGCCAAGGAAAACGTTTGATGATGATGCCTTGTCTGATCTCAAAGAATCGATTCAGCAGCATGGTGTTTTACAGCCGATTATTGTTCGTAAATCGATTAAAGGATATGACATTGTCGCAGGAGAACGCCGTTTCCGTGCAGCACAACAAGCTGGTTTAACAACGATTCCTGCGATCGTCAGGGAATTTTCAGAAACACTGATGAGGGAGATCGCTCTTTTAGAAAACTTACAGCGCGAGGATTTATCTCCATTAGAGGAAGCAGAAGCCTATGCCTCCTTGCTAGATCATTTAAGTGTGACTCAAGAGGAATTAGCCAAGCGGTTAGGAAAAAGCAGACCGCATATTGCGAACCACCTTCGTTTATTAACATTACCAGATGAAGTACAAAAGCTGATTGCGGATGGAACATTATCCATGGGACATGGACGCACGCTGCTTAGTTTGAAAAACAAAAAGAAGCTGGCGCCATTAGTAAAGAAGGTCGTGGACGAAGGATTGAATGTCCGCCAGGTTGAGAAACTTGTTCAGCAATTAAATGAAAATGTTCCACGTGAAACAAAGAAAAAAGAAGCACCAAAGGATCGCGTGTTGAAAGAAAGAGAATCTTTCTTACAAAATTACTTTGGTACTTCAGTGACGATCAAGAAACAGAAGAAAAAAGGGAAAATTGAGATTGAATTTCTCTCAAATGAAGATTTAGAAAGAATCCTTGAATTGCTTTCTACGAGAGAATCATCGGAATGACCATCTTGATATGAGATGGTCTTTTTTATATTCTTCCCGTGATATTTTGAATAGGGGTGAAGAGAGAACGGCTTTTTTCTCTCGTCCAATCCATTTGATCAATGTGGGATAGACTTTCAGAAAGTGTATTGGCCATAGACATTACAAGATGAAGACGTGTGTTTTGGAGAACGAAGTATTCCATAAAACCGCTCACGTTGACGATTCCATTAATATGAATATTGCCTACTTCTGGCAGCTCTTTTTGCACACCTGCACCGGGCTTTAACGGTCCTTCTCCAATTTGAAACGATCCTACACTTTTCACTCTACCTAAACAGGCATCAACGGCTACGATAAATGGGTGTTTATGAGCTTGTTCAATTTCAGCGAGCTTTTCCTTTAAATTGACCGCATGGACTGGGTCAGAGAGAGTGCCGTATACATGCAGCTTTTTTAAATCAAGACTTGAAAGCTTTGTTCCTACAAGTGGACCTAGAGAGTCACCGGTTGAGCGGTCTGTTCCTATGCAGACGATGGCAACGGGTCTTTTTCCTGCTTTCTGAAGATGCGAGAATAAAATACTTTTAAGCTGCTGAATGGCATTTGTATCCGTATGGGACACGTATTCTTTCACCCTATTTCTTAAAAAAAGACCGTTCTTGCTATTCATAGGTCTCACTTCCTTGTCATAGTAGTTAGTATCAGTATACGGAAACAAGCTTAATTCTATACCTATGAGGTGATGATTGTGTGGAAGGCTGGTTCAAGGTGGACGCTTTTAATTTTAGGAAGCTTGATAGGAGCGGGATATGCCTCCGGTCAAGAAATTTGGCAGTTTTTTGGCCTTGATAGCGGACTAGCCATTCTACTGTTTACGCTCATGTTTATGCTGTCTACCTATGTGGTGTTAAAAATCAGTTATGAGGTGCGTGCTGATCATTTTGTGCCGGTGTTAGAGCGTCTTGTAGGTCCTTGGCTGGCCAAGGTGTATGATATTTTAATTGTTCTTTATCTATTCACGACAACAACAGTCATGATTGCCGGTGGCGGGGTGACACTTGAGATGTATCATGTGCCATTTTGGGTTGGAATCGGTGCATTTTGTTTATTCTCATTTATGATTTTTTTCTGGGATGTGAAAGGGCTCTTATCTGTGAATGCTTTCATTATACCAATTTTGGTGGCGGGGCTCATCTATGCGTTTGTTTTTTATTATATGAATCATGATCATATGTGGAGAATTGATTTTGGCCAGCAATACAATTGGCCTGCCAGTATCGTCTTTGCTTCTTTGAATATATTATCTGTTGTGGCGGTGCTGTCTTCAGTGGGGAAAGAAATGAAGGGGCTTGGAGAGGCCAAGGTTGCGAGTATATTAAGCGGTTTGATTTTTGGTGTCATTTCTTATGTGTATAACGAAATACTAGTTGATATTTCTGGGAGTCTTTCAGCAGAGGGGATTCCTTTGTTTACAGTATTAGAGGGGGCACCAACATCATTGTTTGTGTTTATGACCATTGTTCTTTGTTTAGCGATTTATACAACAACCGCTGCGGGATTATTTGGTTTATCCAGCCGCATGCTCTCTTTTGTACGAATGCCCCGCTGGCTCATTGTATTCATCATGCTTCTTTTGATGGCACCTTTAACCTCTCTTGGATTTGCTGATTTGATTGCTTTCTTGTATCCGATTTACAGCTTGCTCAATCTTTATTTGCTTGTCTGTTTAATGCTGTATCCGATTTTAAGTAAAAAGATATTTTTCCGTTCTAAAAATTATACTGATAAAATAAAATAAACACCTCTCTTTCAAAGAGAAGTGCTTATTTTATCCGAATGGAATCAATCGCTTCCTTGATATCGTCATATACAGGCATGTGCTGGAGACGTTGCATGCGTTCCTCTATTTCTGAGATGGCTTGTCCCTTTAAATGCTGGGATACATGCTGTTTGACAATGGTTGTCTGGTTCATCATGTCTTCTGTTTTGGACAATTGGTACTCCAAGTGCATGCGTGTGTTTGCCAATTCATCGTGAAGCCGCATTTTCAGCAATCGCTTTAAATCTTTTCGTTGTCCTTCTCTGCGCATGGCCTGAATAGCGGCAATTTCTTCAGGTGATTGCGATTGTGTTTGTGGTGCAGATTGACTTTCGAATACAGACATGGAGCGGCGGGCACTCACATTTTGTAAGAAACGCTGGGCGTCACTAGGAGGTTTATTTTGATTGATCATATGGCGACTCCTTTCTTAACGAATACCCATTTGCATCGCAAGGCGTCTATCTGCCTTGGCATAGTCATCACCCATTGTGTACATATGTCTTGAAAGGGTGGAAAGTTCTTGTTCGTAGTCTCTCAAGGTGTACAAGGCATTCAGTTGTTTTTCATGAGAATAAAAGGATGATTGCGGCTGCTCCATCCTTACTTCCTCTAACAGTGCTTCTACATCGCTATGGGTTAATAAATCATAGTGACCAAAGCCGACAAGTCCTTTCAGTTCTTGTTTTACATGATGGACGGCATCTTTTACACTATCATCAATTCCATCTATTTTCTCAAATACAGTGTGTACTTCATGTTCAATAATACTTTGTAGATCATAAGATGAATTTTTTAGTAAATGGGATTTTATGATAATTTCAAGCCCGCTTTGTGCATATGCACGGCCTGAATGGATTTCTTGTAAAAGCATCGCTGTAAAACTTGTATTGTGATCAAGCTGTTCATCTAAAATACGGGCGGTTCCATTCGAATGGAATGAATACCCATTTACTTCAAACTCTCCTGAAACGAGAGCTAAAAATGCATTTGTATCAAATGATTCGTTCCATTCTATATTCATCGATGCAAAAGCTGATCTTAAAAAGGTGTCAATTTCTCTTGGTTTATATTTTATGGATTCTTGGACCGATCCCTGCTCACGGGGCGGTACGGTGTACTTGACTTGTCCAACTCCATGATCATGGCGATTGAGTAAACCTACATAATGATTGGGTTGAATATATTCTGTGAGAACATGGGTGTATTTTCCTTCTACTGCTTTTTGCTGAATGGAAGGTGCCAGGCTGCTCCATATATTTGGGCTATCGAATGTGATGGCTTTTTTGACAGCTGGCTGTTCTGTTGCAATATAAGCACAAACAGCACCGGCAAGCGCTTGTCCAGTGAGATAGATGGTTGCATTCGGGTGCTTCTGACAGACGTCCTCGATGTATTCCTTCCCTTTAAAAAAGACATGATCTTGCTTTCCGGCTAAGGATTTTCTTTCAATGGGGTAGGCATAATCCGTTTTTAACAATGATTGGGTAGCCGTTTGAACATCTTGTGTCGATGTCACCGTCATTTGTTTTGGCAGAGGACAGTGAAACGCGACAATGAACTCATCTGACTGTTCCTGCTGCATCGTTAAACCATATAATTGATGATCTATTTTCAGAAAATCGTTGACAGTGAGCGTATGCTGACCTACTTCTATCGTATGGTTCTGCTGGTAATTCTCTGCGTTTCCAGCGTGATCGGATATGATTTTATAATCTTTGTCGGTTAATCTATCCTTTCGATTGACCATCGTACCTGCTCCCTCACATAACATTTATGCAGATATCATAAATCAAAAAATATGGAAAAACCACAGCGTTCTACCAATAAAAACCTTTTGACCTACAGTGTTTGTGACAATATTGAAAAAAAGCGGAGTTTAAGTAACTATTGGTCACAAATAAAATGATCTAAAAGAAGGGTTTTTTCTATAAAAAAGAACGGGATTGATACATGACAGCGGCTCTTTATTTTGTGCATTGCTCTCCATCGGCGTTTTTTTGTACAATAGATTTAATGAAGTGAGCAAGAGAGGTGAATGCTGATGGCAGACAAAGCATTTGGGTTACATGACGTCGTTGAAATGAAAAAACCCCATCCATGTGGTGCCAATCGGTGGAAAGTCATTCGTTTGGGCATGGATATTCGTATTAAATGCGAAGGGTGTGGGCACAGCGTGATGATCCCAAGAAGAGATTTTGAACGAAAAATGAAGAAAATTCTCGTCAAGCATGAGGAGCCAACTGCTTAAGTAGGCCTCATGCTTTTTTGATGAAATTTGTCTTTTGTTCAGAGAAACAGATGCAATTTCTTATTTTAAAGCTCCGATTTAGTCTTTTTGGTAATGTTTCTTCTATTGAAAATGCATGATGGTTAGCTTGTCTTTTCATGTAAACCTACTTATAATTGCTCTAGGTTCATATTACGCAGTATAACGAGCACGTTTCATATAGAGGAGATGAAAGAATGGCTTTAACAGCTGGTATTGTTGGCTTACCTAACGTCGGGAAGTCAACGCTATTTAATGCAATTACACAGGCTGGAGCGGAGTCTGCTAACTATCCGTTCTGTACCATTGATCCAAACGTCGGAATTGTAGAAGTTCCAGACGAGCGTTTGCAAAAACTAACAGAATTAGTGCAGCCAAAAAAGACAGTTCCGACTGCTTTCGAATTCACTGATATTGCTGGTATTGTGAAAGGTGCATCTAAAGGAGAAGGTTTAGGAAATAAATTCCTTTCTCATATTCGTCAAGTAGATGCGATCTGTCACGTGGTGAGAGCTTTTGCTGATGATAACATTACACATGTGTCAGGTAAGGTTGACCCAGTGTCAGATATTGAAACGATTAATTTAGAATTGATTTTGGCTGATCTAGAAACGGTTGAAAAGCGTTTAACTCGTGTGAGTAAGCTTGCGAAACAAAAAGATAAGGAAGCGGTAGCTGAATTTGATATTTTGGAAAAGCTGAAGGACGCATTTGAAGCTGGAAAATCTGCAAGATCTGTTGAATTTACAGATGAGCAGCAGAAGCTTGTGAAGCAGCTTCATTTACTCACGTCAAAACCTATTCTGTATGTAGCAAATGTGAGTGAGGACGAAGTAGCAGATCAGGACGGAAACGAATATGTACAGCAAATTCGTGAGTTTGCATCTGGCGAAAACGCTGAAGTCATCGTCGTTTGTGCGAAGATTGAGTCTGAAATTGCAGAGCTTGAAGGAGAAGAGAAGCAAATGTTCCTTGAAGAGCTAGGCATCAAAGAATCAGGTTTAGATCAGTTGATCAAAGCGTCTTATTCACTTCTTGGCTTAGCTACGTATTTCACAGCAGGTGAGCAAGAAGTACGTGCTTGGACATTTAAAAAAGGAATGAAGGCACCAGAATGTGCTGGAATCATTCATACGGACTTCGAGCGTGGATTTATTCGTGCTGAAACGGTTGCTTATGAAGATTTACTAGCTGGCGGAAGTATGTCTGCTGCAAAAGAAGCAGGAAAAGTTCGTTTAGAAGGTAAAGAATATATAGTGAAAGATGGAGACGTCATTCATTTCCGTTTTAACGTATAGGTTCTTGTCATAGGCCAAGTAATTTGTTATAATATACAATTGTGAGTAATATAATTTATTGCTCCTTGCCCGTATAGGGCCGCTTAGACCAAAAGGAGGTGCAATCAGATGAGAAAGTACGAAGTTATGTACATCATCCGCCCAACAGTTGACGATGAGGCTAAAAAAGCAGTTATCGACCGTTTTAATAACGTGTTAACTTCTAACGGTGCGGAGATCACTGGAACAAAGGATTGGGGTAAACGTCGTCTTGCATACGAAATCAACGATTTCCGTGAAGGCTTCTACCAAATCGTAAACGTTCAATCTGACGCTGCAGCAGTTCAAGAATTTGACCGCTTAGCTAAGATCAGTGACGATATCATTCGCCACATTGTTGTTAAAGAAGAAGAATAAATCATTGAAATATATATTTAAAGGTGGTCTTTCAATATGCTAAACCGTGTTGTATTGGTCGGAAGACTAACAAAAGACCCTGAGCTTCGCTACACGCCTAATGGTGCGGCTGTAGCCACGTTTACTCTAGCTGTGAATCGTACGTTTACGAATCAATCTGGAGAGCGTGAAGCCGATTTCATTAACTGTGTTACTTGGAGAAGACAAGCCGAGAACGTGGCTAATTTCTTGAAAAAAGGAAGTCTTGCCGGTGTAGACGGTCGCTTGCAGACAAGAAACTATGAAAACCAGCAAGGACAGCGTGTCTTCGTGACAGAAGTTCAAGCTGAAAGTGTTCAATTTCTTGAGCCTAAAAGCGGCGGTGCTGGTTCAGGTGGATACAGCGGCGGTGGCAATAGCGGAGGCCAGTATTATGGCGGCAGCCAAAATGATCAGAATCCATTTGGAAATGAACCAAGTCAAAGTCCATATGGCAATCAAAACAACCAAAATCGTAATCAGGGAAATAGCTTCAATGATGACCCATTTGCGAATGATGGTAAACCGATTGACATCTCCGATGATGATTTGCCATTCTAATTGATCTGAAAAAAATGACCAAAGGAAAGGTGTGAAAACAAATGGCAGGTGGACGCAGAGGCGGTCGTGCGAAACGTCGTAAAGTATGTTTCTTTACTTCTAACGGAATCACGCACATCGATTACAAAGATGTTGATCTTCTTAGAAAGTTTGTTTCTGAGCGTGGTAAAATTTTACCTCGTCGTGTAACAGGAACTAGCGCTAAGTATCAACGTAAATTGACATTAGCGATTAAAAAATCACGTCAAATGGCATTACTTCCATACGTTACTGGTGAGTAAGTCGTTGACTTAAAAGCGAAGGGCCTTGAGCTCTTCGCTTTTTTTATTTGTCTCACTTTTATGAGAAAGTCGTTTCTGGCAGTCTAACTAGGGGAAGTATGTAAAAAGAGAGTCAACGTGACAGTTTGTTCTATACAAATACTAGGTTAATCTGTCATATTGGTATTTTAAAATATACTTGCAGTCAGGGCGTGGGAAGATGATTGAATTTAAGAATGTATCGATGCAATTTTCTGATGACCGCTATGCCGTTCAATCTGTTGATTTGGAGATTCAGAAAGGTGAATTTTTTGTATTGATTGGACCTAGTGGAAGCGGGAAAACGACGACTTTGAAAATGATCAATCGTCTCATCTCTTCTACAGAAGGTGAGATTTACATAAAGGGTCGAACCATCAGCGATTATGATATTTATGAGCTGCGCTGGGATATTGGTTATGTGCTTCAGCAAATAGCGTTGTTCCCTCATATGACCATAGAAGAGAATATTGCTGTAGTGCCAGAGCTGAAACAATGGAAGCGGACTGAGACGAATCAGCGTGTTGATGAGTTGATGTTCATGGTGGGGCTTGAGCCAGCTACCTATCGACATCGAAAGCCAGCAGAGCTTTCAGGAGGACAGCAGCAGCGAGTCGGCGTAGCACGGGCACTTGCTGCTGATCCTGAGATTGTCCTAATGGATGAACCTTTTAGTGCGTTAGATCCACTGACGAGAGAGAAATTACAAGATGATCTGCTTGAGTTACAGCGCCGTATTCAAAAGACCATCGTTTTTGTGACACATGATATGCAGGAAGCCATGAAGCTTGGGGATCGGATATGTGTGATGAATGAAGGAAAAGTGGTGCAGGTTGGACGCCCAGAGGAATTGATTCAGCATCCAGTGAATCCATTTGTGCGGGAGTTTGTTTCAGGAGCTGCCCGTCATGGAGACCATCAAGCATTTGAGCTGACAACTATTTCTCAGCCCATGCCTCAAGATGATCTGTTAGGCGATGAGGTGGTCTCCATCCATGCGACGCTGGAAGAGGTTCTATCTCGACTGGCAGAGCATGAAGAGCTTGTTGTTGAGAAGGATGGGGAACGGATTGGACTCATCACTCGTCAAGCGGTGATTCAGTATTTAGCCGGTACTTCTGCTGAGAGGGGCGAGACACATGAATGAATGGACCAGT
This sequence comes from Bacillus sp. FSL K6-2869, assembly GCF_040869405.1. NCBI lineage: Bacteria > Bacillati > Bacillota > Bacilli > Caryophanales > Bacillaceae > Bacillus > Bacillus sp. FSL K6-2869. The sequence goes on along the minus strand of NZ_CP152035.1, from coordinate 3,826,148 downwards.
GTGCTATGGGCTCGAAAAGATCAGCTCGGACACGCCTTACTTGAGCATATTCAAATTTCCTTCATTGCGTTATTTCTAGCGATTTTGATTGCCATTCCATTAGGGATTTATTTAACGAGAGTCCCTAAGATAGCAGAGTGGATCATTGGGGTGACGGCTGTCTTGCAGACAATTCCGTCTTTGGCGCTGCTTGGACTGCTGATTCCTCTCGTTGGGATTGGTCAAGTGCCCGCAATTATCGCTCTTGTTGTCTATGCTCTTCTTCCTATTTTAAGGAACACATATACAGGCATTCGTGAGGTCGATCCGTCGCTGCGGGAAGCGGCGCTCGCTATGGGAATGAATCACCGCAAACGCTTATTAAAAGTAGAACTCCCTCTTGCTATGCCTGTGATCATGGCAGGTATCCGAACGGGGATGGTCCTCATTGTAGGGACAGCCACTCTTGCAGCTCTTATTGGGGCAGGTGGATTAGGGAGTCTGATTCTGCTTGGAATTGATCGAAATGATATGTCTTTGATCATCATTGGTGCTATTCCAGCTGCATTACTTGCGCTCTTATTTGATGTGGTCTTGCGGACACTTGAGAAAATCTCCTTTAAAAAAACCGTGATCTCTGTGACGGTCTTTGCTGTAATAGCAGGAGCAGTTGTCGCTGCCCCATTGCTGTTTCAACAAGAAAAGAAAGAGATCACCATTGGAGGGAAGCTGGGGTCAGAGCCTGAAATTTTGATCTCCATGTATAAGCTTTTAATTGAGCAGGATACAGATATCCAAGTCAATCTTAAGCCTGGTCTTGGTAAGACGTCCTTTGTTTTTCAAGCACTGCGGTCTGGTGATATTGACATCTATCCTGAATTTACAGGGACAGCGATTTCTGAATTTCTGAAAGAAACAGCGAAAAGCACGGATAAGGAAAAAGTGTATGAGCAAGCGCGCCAAGGTTTGGCGTCATCCTTTCAGCTTCAGCTTCTTCAGCCGATGGCTTATAACAATACATATGCTTTAGCCGTGCCTCAATCACTAGCGGATCAATATGATTTATCAAAGATTTCAGATCTGGGTCAAATCAAGAATCGTATACGTGCTGGCTTTACTTTAGAGTTTTCTGATCGTCAGGATGGATATTTAGGCATTCAAAAAGCTTATCAGTTTTCTTTTGGCGATGTGGTCACGATGGAACCGAAACTTCGATATCGAGCCATTCAAAAAGGGAATATTCAGTTGGTCGATGCGTATTCGACAGACAGTGAATTGAGACAATACAAGTTGAAGGTGCTGGATGACGACAAGCATGTTTTCCCGCCCTATCAAGGAGCGCCTTTGCTAAGACAGGAGACATTAAAAGAGTATCCTGAGATTGAGGCCTCTCTCAACAAGCTCGCTGGTCAAATCACAGATGATGAGATGAGAGAAATGAATTACGAAGTCAATGTGAAGGGGAAAGATGCATTTCAAGTAGCCGAAACCTATTTAAAAAAGAAAACATTGCTTCAATAATCAAGGGGAAGCAGGTCTGCTATATTTAAAGCGGCCTGCTTTTTGAAAAGAAAAAAACAAAAATCATTGACATCTATTTCAAAAAAGAATATCCTTAATTCGAGATAAATATATTTTTTGGTCATATATCTCGAATTCGAGATAATATAAAAGCGTCAGTCAAGACATAATGAGTAGAGACATGTTACGTCATGAAGAGGAGGTCATTAGAAGTGAAGAAAACAGAAGGAATTCACCATATCACAGCAATTGTTGGTCATCCTCAGGAGAACGTTGATTTTTATGCAGGTGTTTTAGGTCTTCGTCTCGTGAAAAAGACCATCAATTTTGATGATCCAGGCACATACCATTTATATTTTGGAAATGAAGGAGGTTCTCCAGGTACTATTATTACGTTTTTCCCTTGGCCAGGTGCACAAAAGGGACAAATTGGAGCAGGTCAAGTAGGTGTGACAACATATGTCGTACCGACCGGTGCCTTCTCTTTTTGGAAGGAACGCCTTGAGCAGTTTGACGTTTCTTATGAAATGATTGAACGCTTTGGTGAGGCCTTTCTCTCATTTGAAGATCCGCACGGTTTATTGATAGAACTTGTAGAGCGTGAAGAAGGAAAACAGAATGACTGGACATTTAATGGGGTGACACCAGAAGTAGCGATTAAAGGGTTTGGCGGAGCTGTTTTATTAACTTCACAGCCTGAGCAAACGATGCAGCTGCTAGAGCAAACGATGGGACTTGAAAAAGTCGGCACAGAAGGAGATTATGTGAGATTCCGTTCGTTTGGAGAAATCGGCAATGTCATTGACGTGAACAAGACACCTGTTGCACGAGGACGTATGGGCGTGGGTGTTGTACATCATATTGCGTGGAGAGCAACAGATGATCAGGATCAATTAGATTGGCAAAGACATGTTGCGCAAAGCGGATATCAAGTGACGCCTGTGCAAGATCGAAATTATTTCAATGCGATTTATTTTAGAGAGCTTGGCGGCATATTATTTGAGATTGCGACCGATCCTCCAGGGTTTGCACACGATGAATCTGTGGAAACGATGGGTGAAGCGTTGAAACTGCCACCGCAATATGAGGCGCAGCGTAGTCAAATTGAACAAATCGTGCTACCGATTGAGGTAAGAGAAATCAAAGGGAAAGGAGATTCATGATGAAGCATCTTTTTCAAAAAGGAAAGAATGAACAAAAGCCTGTCCTCCTCATGCTGCATGGAACTAGCGGGACAGAGCAAGACTTATTGCCGCTTGCAGAAGTGGTAGACCCTGAAGCATCTGTTCTTAGTGTGAGAGGAAATGTCTCAGAAAACGGCATGCCGCGTTTTTTCAGGCGTTTGGCAGAGGGTGTTTTTGATGAGCAAGATTTAATTGAGCGTACAGAGGAATTATATACATTTATCGGGGAAGCAGCAGATAAGTATGGATTTGATCGTCACAATGTGGTAGCCATCGGCTATTCAAACGGGGCGAACATTGCTGGAAGTCTGTTATTCCATTACGGAGATGCGCTGAAAGGAGCGATCCTGCATCATCCGATGGTCCCAAGACGAGGGGTTTCATTACCTTCATTAGCGGGGAAACAAGTCTTTATAGCAGCTGGTGAAAATGACCCAATGTGCCGTCCGGAGGAATCTCAGGAACTGGAGCAACTGCTTCAGGAGGCGGGAGCATCCGTAACGCTTCATTGGGAAAATCGTGGACATCAACTAACGAGAGAAGAAGTCGATGCTGCGGCATTGTGGTATCGTCGTCAATTTAAATAAGGTGGGGAATACAGGTGGGATTTTTACAGAAGCTATTTGGGCAAACCAAACAAAAGGAGATGGAACAAGTGGAAAACGTAAAACTAGCGATTATTTATTATAGTTCAACAGGTACAAACTATCAGATGGCAAAATGGGCTGAGGCTGGAGCGAAAGAAGCTGGTGCTGAAGTCAAAATTTTAAAGGTTCCTGAATTGGCACCAGAAGCAGTTGTTGCATCAAATCCAGCATGGAAAGCACATTTAGATGAAACAAAAGATGTCCCTGAGGTTCAGTTAAGTGACTTAGAGTGGGCAGATGCTATTATTTTCAGCATGCCGACACGTTTCGGTAACTTACCGGCTCAAATGAAGCAATTCTTAGACACAACAGGCGGTTTATGGTTCCAAGGGAAACTAGCAAACAAAGCAGTGAGTGCGATGACATCTGCACAAAATCCAAATGGCGGACAGGAGCAAACAGTTCTGAGCCTTTATACAACGATGTTCCACTGGGGAGCCATTATTGCCGCTCCTGGATACACGGATGATTCCCTATACGGCGCAGGGGGTAACCCTTACGGTGTGAGTGTGACTGTTGACCAAAATGGAAAGATCCAAGAGGATGCAGAAGCAGCCGCAAAACATCAGGCGAAACGTACAGTGAATGTAGCAGAATGGATCAAAAAAGGTCAAAACGCTTAATAGATGTATACAAAAAGAATGCAGCCACTCCGCTGCATTCTTTTTTCATTAATAAGGATCTGAAGGTGTGCTGTTGTTGATCGCATCGTTGACAGCCTGTGCCGCGCCTGTTGATCCAATGGGGCCGCTTGGCTCCTCTCGTTTGAAGGCTTTTAAGCCATCGGCCACACGTTTTCCATAGTCAGGATCAGCTTTTGTGAAGTTTTCGATCATTTGGTCTTGGATGTCTTTTTGACAGGTAGCTAAGGTGTTGACTAAGTTTTTAATCAGTTCCTCACGTTCCCAATCATTGAAGCAGCGATAGGTTTCTCCGGCTTGTCCGAAATTGTTCGGGCGGTCAATGGCTTCCCGTTTGACTTCACCCTCTACAAAAGGCGTATGATCCTTTCCATCTTGCTGCGCTTCTTTTAATCCCCCGAGAATGGACGGTTCATAATTCACATGGGGGTTTTGTCCTTTTCCTTGATCCACATGATATTCCATTTGCCCATCTCGCTGATTGGTGGCAACATGCTTTTTCGGTGCATTGATCGGCAGCTGTAAATAATTTGGCCCGACACGATATCGCTGCGTATCAGAGTATGAGAAGGTACGTCCTTGCAGCAATTTATCATCTGAGAAATCTAATCCGTCTACAAGAACCCCCGTCCCAAAGGCAACCTGTTCCACTTCTGCAAAATAATTTTCTGGATTTTTGTTTAGCACCATTCGTCCGATCGGTTTCCATGGATAGTCATCCTTGTACCAGAGCTTTGTCGGATCGAGTGGATCAAAGTCTAGATGGGGGTGGGTGTCATCTTCCATGATTTGCGCGTATACTTCCCATTCAGGATGATCCCCTTGTTCAATGGCTTCATATAAATCCTGTGTGGCATGATTAAAGTTTTCCCCTTGAATGGCTTGGGCTTGTTCTTGTGTCAGGTTGCGAATTCCTTGCTTTGGTTCAAAGTGATATTTGACCAACACTGCTTTTCCTTCATGATTCACCCATTTATAGGCATGGACGCCAGAGCCTTGCATGTGCCGGTATGTGGCAGGAATGCCCCATGGCGAGAAGAGAAATGTCACCATATGTGTTGCTTCAGGTGATTGTGAAACGAAATCAAAAATGCGCTCACCATCCTGACGATTGGTGACAGGGTCAGGCTTAAAGGCATGAACCAAATCAGGGAATTTCAAAGCATCTCGAATAAAGAAAATTTTGAGGTTGTTCCCAACGAGATCCCAGTTGCCGTCTTCTGTATAAAATTTAATCGCAAATCCCCGCGGATCGCGTAAAGTTTCTGGTGAATGTCCGCCGTGAATAACAGAAGAGAATCGAACGAAGACAGGGGTCTTTTTTCCTTTCTCTTGAAATAATTTGGCTCTTGTATAAGTGGAAATGGGTTCGTCACCGAATGTACCGTAGGCTTCAAAGTATCCGTGTGCGCCGGCACCTCGTGCGTGAACGACACGTTCAGGGATGCGTTCACGATCAAAATGACTGATTTTCTCTAGGAAATCGTAGTTTTCAAGCGTAGTCGGTCCTCTATTCCCAACGGTTCTCATGTTTTGATTATCTGTTACCGGGTGACCTTGGCGATTCGTCAAGGTTTCTTCTGACTCTGAAGATGATGTAGGCTGTTGATCTTCTTTCAAGGTAGAATCCCTCCTTCAATATCTCCTTAACAATATGGTCATGTTGTTCCCTATTTCATACAAGGATTGATATAATGAGTGAAAACTTTTATGAGGAGCGGACCTAATGATTCGATTGCACTGCCTTCACGCACATCCATCTAATATTTCTTACATTGACGACGCTTTCTATGACACAGGATTTGATCTGCATCACATCGTCGATTCATCCTTTATGGAACGAGCCAAACAAGATCCCGCATTTGATCTTGAACAGCAGCAAACCTATGCCATCAACAGACTCATGCAAGAAGGAGAGGCTGATCTTGTTTTATTAACGTGTACACAATACATTGCGGCTTTGGGGGAGCAGCAGCACCTGTTCAAACAACCAATTGTTCCGATAGATGAGCCGTTATTTGAGCAGATTTGTGAGCGAGAGGGTCCGCTTCAGCTGGTGTTTTCAAACCCAGACACAGTAGAAGGAACGATGAAGCGACTGTCTTCATATGTAAAAGAGCGGGGAAAGCAGGTGAAGGCAGAAGTGGTTGTGTTAGAGGATGTCTTTCATCTTTGCTTGAACGGTGATATACAAGCCTACCATGAGCAAATCATGGAACAGTTAAGGCAATCTGTGAAGCAGCAGCATGGAGATATTTGTGTAATGCAGCTCTCGATGGTTCACGCTGCAAAGCAGGTGGAGCAGGAAACAGGAGGGTCCATCATTCATCCGCTTTCACCACTTAAACCATTTGTTTATCAAAAAATAACGGCTTTAAAAGAGTGAACCCGTCAGGTTCGCTCTTTTTGTATAGAAACGTAAATGGGATGACATGTTAAAAAAATAATGGAGCGCAAACTATTTTTAACAGGTGCGCGTCTATCCAATGTAAGAAATAACAGATGCGCATTTAAGATAAAGGAGCTCTTTGTAAAATGAAGAAACGAAAGATTGATGATCAATTTGCGGATTACGTAATGGAGCATAAACACAGTTTTTATCGATTGTCCTATAGCTATGTCAAAAACCCAGAAGATGCGATGGATGTCGTTCAAGAGGCGATTCATAAAGCACTCAAATCTGTTCACCGATTAGAGGATGCGACCAAGATGCATAGCTGGTTTTATAAAATCGTCGTAAACGCTGCCCTCGACTTTTTACGAAAGAAGAAGCGTGTGCAAGTGACAGACGATGACACGCTGGAATTTTTATCACAGGGTGAATCGGATGTCTATGAGGATCAAGATGTCAGACGGGCAATAGAAGATTTGCCGGAGATGTATCGGGTCATCATTATATTAAGATTCTTTGAGGATTTAAAGCTAGAGGACATTGCTCATATTCTTGGAGAAAATGAAAACACCATTAAAACAAGATTATATAAGGCGTTGCGGCTTTTAAAAGTAGAATTATCGCAGGAGGAAATATAAATGGATAAGCATTTGGAACAGTTAAAAGAGGAATATCTAGAAATCCCTATTCCCCCGGAATACGATGCTATGGTTGAACGGACATTAAAACGAAAAAACAAGCAACCTCATTTTCAGAAATGGACGATCGGGCTTGTTGCTGCGGCTGCTTTATTTGTCACCACTGTAAATGTCAGTCCGCAGGCAGCAAGAGCGATTTCAGAAGTACCCGTCATTGGAGAGCTTGTGAAAGTCGTGACGTTCACAGAATTTAAAAAGAGCGATCAGGGAACAAATATTGATCTCAAAACACCACACGTTTCAGGGCTTGGGGACGGAAAATTACAAGACAGCCTGAATCAAAAATATTTAGCTGAAAACAAAAAGCTGTATCAAGATTTTGAAAAGGAAACAAAGGGTTATAAAAATGGTCATTTGAGTGTAGAGAGCGGATATGAAGTAAGAACAAACAATGATCAAATTCTTTCACTAGGTCGATACAAGGTGACGACTCAGGCTTCTGCGGCAGAGGAAATGACATATGATACGGTGGATAAGAAAAACCATGTACTCATTACATTACCAAGTCTGTTTAAAGATGACCGTTATATTGATGTGATTAGTGAAAATATTAAAGAACAAATGAAGAAACAGATGAAAGAGGATTCAAATAAGATTTACTGGATGACGAAGCAAGATACGGTTGATCCGTTTAAGAAGATTCAGCCAGATCAAAGTTTCTATATCAATTCAAAAGGCAAACTGGTGATTTCCTTCAACGAATATGATGTGGCGCCTGGTTACATGGGTGTAGTTGAATTCACGATTCCAACAAGCGTGCTAAAGGATATTCTCGTCAGCGATATGTACATTCATTAAAAGAAGAAAAAAGACTGCTGAAGATGTCAGCAGTCTTTTTATGTTTATGAAGAAAGTGCGTCTGTTAGTGCAGGCACGACTTGTTTCTTTCTTGATACAACACCTTTTAGTAAAGCAGTGTTGTTTTCAAGTGTGACATTGAATGCTTTTTCTACTTTTGTTGCTTCAGCACCAAGTGCAAGCGCAAGAGAGTCATTTTCTAGAATGTCTGTGATCACTAAAACAAATAGATCAAGACCTTTCGCTGCGATGACTTCATTGATTTTTGCTTCGATGTCAGCTTGTCTTGCTGTTACTTCAGCGATATCAACTGTATTAACTTGTGCAATTTCGACTTTGCTGTTACCTAGTGCAAATTCTTTTGCATCCAGTGTGATTAATTCTTGAACTGTTTTTTGGCTTAGGTCAGCTCCTGCTTTCAGCATATCTAAACCATATACTTCAGGGTCTACTCCTGCGATTTTTGCCAGCTCATGCGCAGCATCAACATCCTGCTGTGTGCATGTTGGGGATTTGAATAGCAAGGAATCAGAAATGATCGCAGACAAAAGCAAACCAGCGATTTCTTTTTCAATTGTGACTTGGTGCTCTTTGTACATTTTGTTTAAGATCGTTGCTGTGCAGCCAACTGGCTCAGCACGATAGTAAAGAGGTTCACTTGTTTCAAAGTTGGCAATACGGTGATGGTCAATGACCTCTGTCACTTGTACTTGATCAATATCGCTTACACTTTGTTGGAATTCGTTATGATCGACAAGAATGACTTGTTTTGTTTCGTTTGCAGCCGTTTCAATGAAACGAGGTGCTTCTTGTTTAAAGAAATCTAATGCGTATTGTGTTTCTCCATTGATTTCTCCAAGTCTGACAGCTTCTGCTTGAACGCCAATTTTGTTTTTCAGATCAGCGTAAGCGATAGCAGAGCAAATCGTGTCTGTGTCAGGGTTTTTGTGTCCGAATACGAGTGTTTTTCCCATGTGAATTCTCCTTCTTACTTTTATTGATGATGTTTCTATTCTAACAGCTTTTGACCTTGAATTCAGGGTTTATAGCTAAGAATAATCTAAAAAATTGTAACATGCTGTCTGAAAAGTTGCATGTACAAGACGATCTAAGTTGTTCCACGTGAAACGCTCTTGGGATAGCCTGCATTTTACTTGCGATTTACGGCTATGGTAAAATAAAGGTTGGGTCAAGATATGACGGAGCGTACATCGTACGTATACATAGAAGTACACATTGAGCAAGATATAGAAAAATGATTGGATTGAGGTGAAGGTGTGAAACAAACAAAAGCGTTAGTAGAAGGCGCTATCATGATCAGTATTTTTGCGGTCATGACGCTGTTTTATTTGTATGTGCCACTTTTAGCCATTATTTTCTTCATGGCTGCTCCGATTCCGATCATTCTCTATACAATCAGGCATGGCTTGAAAAAAGGAATTGCGGCTGGCGCTATTGGCATAGTGATCAGCTTTTTAATTGGGTCTATTAATGGGCTGTTAAGTGCGCCAATGCTGATTGCTGTTGGAGTAGGTATGGGTGTTTTCTACAGAAGGAGGCAGCCAGGTCAGGCTATTATTACGGGTGCGCTGATCTACTTATTCAGTTTTCTCATTTACTTTGTTGTCAGTGTCCAGCTGTTTCAAGTAGATATACTGGGTGTCGCAAAGGAATCAATTGACCAAATCATGCCGATGGTAGAGAGTACCTTAAAACAATCTGGGGCTTCTGATCAGGAGATAGCAAAACAACTCAAGCAGTTTAGAGAGATGCAGGATACGGCATTAAATTCTTTACCTGTAGCGCTTTTGATTTTTGTCACGCTGATGTCTTTCGTCAATCATTGGTTTGTGCGGCCGTTGATCAAACGGTTTGTTCCAGACATGCCAGCTCTTAAGAAATTTAAGGATATGCGGCTGCCAAAAAGCATGGTATGGTATTATTTACTCACACTGCTTTTGATGCTGATTCAGCCGGAGAAAGGCAGCTTTTTATCGCTCGTGCAAACGAGTGCTTTTCAAATTTTATTTATACTGGTGCTTATTCAGGGCTTTTCTTTTATCTTCTATTATTGCCATGAAAAAAACATCTCAAAAGTGGTACCCATTTTTGCCGTCGTATTGACGATTCTCTTTCCGCCAATCGGTGTGATTGTGCGTATTATAGGGATTGCTGACATAGGCTTTGATTTAAGAGAAAAAGTAAAAACAAATAATTCACTCTGAATGTTGAGGAGTTGATATCAGTGCCAAGCTTCTATCGAAAACCTGTCATCAAGTATCCGATCTTCGCGTTAATTGTTCTTGCGGTGATCACAGTCCTCCTCAACCTTTATTTTAATTGGATCATAGGAGCGGTTGGTCTTTTAGTCCTTGCGGGTGTGCTCTACTTTTTAAAGTGGGCAGATACGCAGGTACAAAAAGAGATTGATTCATATATTTCAACATTATCCTATCGAGTCAAAAAGGTTGGAGAAGAAGCATTAATGGAGATGCCAATTGGTATTATGCTGTTTAATGACCAGTATTATATCGAATGGACCAATCCATTTCTCGCTTCGTGCTTCCATGAAAGCACACTTGTCGGCAGATCCTTGTATGATACATTTGAATCCATTGTGCCTCTTATTAAACAAGAGGTTGAGACAGAAAATGTGACGCTGAATGACCGGAAATTCAAAGTCATTATTAAACGGTCAGAGCGCCTTTTATATTTCTTTGATGTCACCGAACAAGTGCAGATTGAAAGACAGTATGAAAATGAACGAACGGTGTTATCTTATATCTTTTTAGACAATTATGATGATGTGACGCAGGGTCTTGATGATCAGGTGCGTAGCGCGATAAATAGTGAAGTCACATCGCTGTTAAACAATTGGGCACAAGAATACGGCATTTTCTTAAAAAGAATTTCATCTGAACGATTTATGGCTGTATTAAACGAGAGCATCTTAGCAGAGCTTGAAGCATCGAAGTTTTCCATTTTAGACGAGGTTCGTGAGAAAACAGGGGCACATAGCGCCACACTTACCCTTAGTATTGGAATCGGTGCGTCTGTTCCTTCTTTAAAAGAACTTGGCGCACTTGCGCAGTCGAGTCTTGACCTTGCCCTCGGACGAGGCGGGGATCAGGTAGCGATTAAACAGCCGAATGGGAAAGTGAAATTCTACGGTGGAAAAACCAATCCAATGGAAAAGCGGACACGAGTACGCGCACGGGTCATTTCACATGCTTTAAAAGAAATTGTATCTGAAAGCGGTAATGTCATGATCATGGGGCATAAGTTCCCCGACATGGACTCTATCGGTGCCTCGATCGGGATTTTAAAGGTTGCTCAAGCGAATGGAAAAGAAGGTTACATCGTCATTGATGCCAACCAGATTGGGGATAGCGTTCAACGCTTAATTAGTGAAATTAAGAATTATGAAGAACTTTGGTCCCGTTTTATCACGCCTGAGGAAGCGATGGAGCTTGCAAAGGATGACACATTGCTTGTGGTCGTAGATACACATAAACCGTCCCTTGTGATGGAAGAACGACTGCTAAATAAGATCGAAAACGTCGTTGTCATTGACCACCATAGACGTGGTGAGGAATTTATCCGTGATCCTTTACTTGTCTATATGGAGCCGTATGCTTCATCTACAGCAGAACTTGTGACAGAGCTGTTAGAATATCAGCCGAAGAAATTGCGGATTAACATGATTGAGGCCACAGCACTTCTTGCTGGGATTATCGTGGATACGAAGAGTTTCTCCCTCAGAACGGGGTCAAGAACGTTCGATGCAGCATCCTACCTTCGTGCAAAAGGGGCAGATCCTGTCCTTGTGCAAAAGTTTTTGAAAGAGACCGTCGATCATTACATCAAACGGGCAAAGCTCATTCAGCATACAGAGCTGTATCAAAATCAGGTAGCGATTGCTTCCTTGCCGTCTGACAGATCTGAGTATTATGATCAAATTACGATCGCACAGACGGCTGATTCTCTCTTGTCGATGAGTGAGGTTGAAGCATCATTTGCTGTCGCAAGGCGAGATGACGATACGGTCTGTATTAGTGCAAGATCGTTAGGGGATATCAACGTTCAAATTATTATGGAAGCATTAGATGGCGGCGGTCATTTAACTAACGCTGCGACCCAGATTTATGGTATAACCATTGAAGAAGCGGTAGAGAAGTTAAAAGCTGCCATAGACGAATATTTCGAAGGAGGGGTTCAAAGATGAAAGTCATCTTTCTAAAAGACGTAAAAGGCAAAGGGAAAAAAGGCGAAGTCAAAAATGTAGCTGACGGATACGCTCACAACTTTCTCATCAAACAAGGGTTAGCTGTTGAAGCAACTCCAACGAACCTAAGTGCATTGGAAGGGCAGAAAAACAAAGAGAAAAAGAATGCCATCCAAGAGCTTGAGCAAGCGAAACAATTAAAAGAAACACTTGAGGCGCTGACAGTGGAACTCACTGCTAAATCAGGTGAAGGCGGTCGTCTATTTGGTTCGATTACAAGCAAACAGATCGCTGATAAATTGCAAAAAGAACATCAAATCAAACTCGATAAGCGTAAAATCGAGTTGAATGATGCCATTCGTGCGTTAGGATACACAAATGTACCGGTGAAGCTTCACCCAGAAGTACAAGCAACATTAAAGGTTCACGTCACAGAACAAGCATAAAATAGAAAAGAACCCGTCTCCTCGTGAGGCGGGTTCTTTTTTTATGATGGATCTGAAATATAGATGCTTCGTCCAGCACGCATACCGGATAAAAACATGAAAAATAGAACGATGATAAAGATGATAATAGATGGCGTCCATGTATGTGTCACATCAAAAAGGATACCGATCATGAATGGACCAACAGCGGCTAATAAATAACCGAGTGACTGCGCCATTCCAGAAAGAGCAGCTGCTTGTTCCATATTGGTTGTTCTTAATCCGATAAATGTGAGGGCAAGACTGATACTGGCCCCTTGTCCGACGCCGATTAATAGCACAGAGATAACAAGAATAGGCGTCGACCCTCCAAGAAGGAGACCAATCATGCCGAGTAAATACACAAGGACAAGGCCGACGACAAGCGGTCTTTGCGTTTTTAATTTTTCTGCAAAAACGGGCGTTAAGAAGGTGGATGGCAGACCGGTGAACTGCATAATAGAGAGCATCCATCCCGCTGTCGCTAGGTTCATTCCATGTGATGTCAAAATATCAGGAAACCATGCGATGCTGCTGTAGAAAAGGAATGATTGCAAGCCCATAAAAAAGGTCACCTGCCATGCGACACGTGAACGCCATATTGGCTGTTCTTTGAGTGAAATGCTTTTGACAGCCGCTGTGTTCTGATGAAGAAGCTGCGGCGCCCACACCATCATCGCAAGAAGGGCAAGTCCGGCCCAGACAAGGAATGATGTATTCCAGCCGCCAGGCATTGCATGACTGAGCGGAACGCTGACACCAGATGCAAGTGCAGCAAAAACGGACATCGATGTCGTATACACGCTTGTCATTAATCCAGCATGTGCAGGGAATTTATGTTTCACAAGTCCAGGTAAAAGCACATTACAAATCGCAATCCCGACGCCGACTAGCGCTGTTCCCATCATTAAAAAGGTGATGCTGCCCAATGAACGAATGACAATACCAAAGAGCAGGACAGCAAGCCCAAGCCAAAGTGTTCGTTCATTCCCAAGACGTTTTCCGATTTTAGGTGCAATGGGAGATAGCAATGCGAATGAGAGCAGTGGTAATGTCGTGAGGAAACCAGCCAGTCCATTTGAAAGCTGTAAATCAGAACGAATGGCACCGATCACAGGACCAACAGACGTAATGGCTGGCCTCAGGTTAAAGGCAATGAGTAAAATCCCAGCAATCAGCAAAATGGTTTGCCCTGTACTGCGAGGATGAAATGTTGATTTTTCTAGTTGTTGTTCCATGAATGTAAACTCCTTTATTTCTTTAAGAACGATCTTTCTTCTGTTCAAGCTCCGCTAATTTAGCTAATAAGATGTGCTGCGGCATATGCATGATTTGCTCTAACGGTACATTGAGTGATGCAGCAAGCTTTTGTGCAGTATCGGCTGAGATTTGTAAAGGTCTCATGCGCAAATCCCTCCTCTTTCAATCTATACGTTCCAATATACCATATCGACTTTGTGACTTGCTGATAAAAAATTAAGGTTTTCTTTTATAAAACCACTTGATGGCTGATAAGAAATTTTTTTGAAATTGTTTCAGATGGTGGCCCTCTCCTTGTTCAATGTGAAAGTGAAGCTTTCGTTCCTGCATCCCTTTCTGTAATAAAAGATCATGGAGTTGTTTGTTGAATAAAGGCATGTGCTGTTGGACAGATGTTTTGCCTTTCCCTTCTTCACTGCCTACAGACAAATAGACAAGGTGGTCCACAGACTGAATGCTTTGTTGTTTAGCAAATGGTAGAAAATCTTGATACCAAAATGATCCAGAGATAGATGCGATTTTTTTAAAAAGAGCAGGGTACATCAATAAAGTATAAATTGCAAATAGCCCACCTAATGAAGCACCTATGTGACTATGTTCATGACCGGTCTGTTTGACTGAGTATTCTCTTTTGATATATGGAAGCAAGTCATTTGCTAAAAATGACACATATGTCTGTGCCTCACCTTTAAAGTCAGGGAATCCAGAACGCAGTGATGATGCTTTCCATGGTGTATATTCGTCAAGTCGATTGAATGGGTGTATACCGACGATGATGATTGGCGAGATGGTTTTGGCTTCAATCATGCTTTCGATCTCTAGCAGGTGGGTTCTAAACAAAGAAGAGCCATCTTGTACAAAGACAGCTGGAACATCAATAGAGGTGTCCGGTGGAAGGTAAATATCAAGCTGCCGCCCGTTCAATTCGTCATATAGAAACGTTCCGTTCATGTGTATTCTCTCCTTCAAGTTTTCAAGCTCTGCTGAAAAGAAGAACAAAGGGCTAAAATGTTTAGCCCTTTGTCAAGATGCGCATCTTTTTAGTTGGTTTGATCTAGCCATTTGACAGCCTGATCAAGGAAAGTTGTTTTGCTTAGTGCTGTTCCTCCCTGAAGCATAGGATCAACGACATTTTCATTGATGTGCCCATTTTTCACAGCTTTTAGGCTGTTCCAAATTTTATTTCCCTCTAAGTCCTTCAATGCATTTGGATTCGATGAGTTTTCCTCTTGGGAGAACTGAACAAAGATATAGTCAGGATTGAGTTCGCCTAGGCGTTCCAATGAAATCATTGCTTGTGCTTTGGCTTTTTTGATATCACTTGGTGCTGTAAACCCTAAGTCCCCATATAAAGTAGAGTTGAAGTATACGTCTTCAGGGTACACGTACAGGTCGCCCTGTCTAATGCGTAAAATGACAGCTGTTTTGTTGTTGCTTTTGTCTTTCAGGGTTTCTTTCGCTTGTTTGAGATCTTTCTGATAATCAGAAATGATGCTTTTCGCTTCTTCACTTTTTCCAGTCAGTTCACCGAGTAATAAAAGGTTGCTTTCCCAGTCGGAAGAGACATGTGATACTGGGATCGTCGTTTGGACTTTATCTAGTTTTTTAATTGTTGCAGGCGGGAACTTGGTTGATCCGAGTATCACGTCTGGTTTTAGTTTTAAGATTTTTTCTAGGTTTGGTTCTGTTTTTTCCCCAATGCCTTCTGTTTTTGCTGTAATGTCTTTAAATAATTCAGGGAAAGTGCCGCCTACAGTAGAAGCCCCAATAGGGTCGATACCAAGTAGTTTTGCATCTTCCATCGATTCTAGGCTTCCAGCAATGACGATTCGTTTCACTGGTGTTTTCAGTTTGTACGTTTGATCTAAGTATTTGATGTTTGTTTCTGCTGCTTCAGCTGACTTGCTTTTGGTTGTGTTGGAAGCCGGTTTATTTTCTGCAGCACCACAGGCTGCTGCGATGATCGTCATGATACAAAGGATAAGCAATGCGAACCATTTTTTCATTTGTTTTCTCCTTTAACTGATAATTGTTCTCAATTAAAGATTGTAGTAGTCATTCGTCCTTTTATCCATAGACAATGATCTGTCTAGTGATGGACTTTTTACGGAAAAAAAGATAAAAGGTCCTGAATGACTCGTTGATGACTGGCTGCTGTGTATTCACGCCAAGGGTCAGAAGCGAGTGGATAGACGGCTTGTTGCGTCACAGCCTTGAGATTTTGCCAAGCCTCCTGTTGCTTTAACTTTTGATAAAAAGCAAGGGTTTTTGGTTCTTTATGCAACAAAAGGAAGATGGCATCTGGGTCTAACTGCTGTATAGAGTGAATGCTGATTTTTTTTTCGATGAGCTGGCCATCATTCTGAAAAGCTGGCAGAAGGCCAATGTCATGAAAAATTACTTCTGACAAGGTGCGATTGACAGATAAGTAGAGCTGATCTTGAAAGATACGAAGAGGCAGGACGGTTCTTGGTGGATGATCAATAACGCATTCCTTTTTCGCTTGATTAACGAGTTCTTCGTAATGAAGCAGCCATTCTTCTGCTTCCCTCGTTTCGTTTAAGAACAGAGCTGTTTGTCTGAATTGAGTGCGCCAATCCAATTGTGTGAATGGAACAAAGTGTACAGGACAGATGGTTTTCAACGCTTGTTTTTCTGCCTCTGTCACATGATCATTGGCAATGATCAGCTCAGGTTGTGCTTCCTTCAATTGCTGTAAATTGGCTTCAGCGTGCTCGTTGATACGATGTGCACTCAGATGGATCGGAATTTCTTCTGCATAATGCTCAAAATCATGTGCTGTCCATTTAGGGTGAAGAGGGGCAGCATATGGGATGATATGAATAGGTGTGAGCTGCCCGAGTATGGAATGGCCATAGGCAGCCATTTTCCGTTGACGGCTTTTCATATAAGCAGAAGGAGTGATACCCGTTTTTTTCTTAAAGATGCGGCTAAAGTAATAGGGGTCTTGATAGCCAATGTCCTGTGCAATGTCTTTGAGCTTTGCATGACCTTTCGCCATTAACTGTTTGGCTCTAGCCAGTCTTTTCTTGGTGATATAATCAGTGACACTCACATCAAAATGCTTTTTAAATAGCTCGCTGTAATGATTGGCGCTGATACCAGCCATATGAGATAGACTTGTAAGGCTGAGAGGTTCTTCGGAATGTTGATCGATATATTGTTTTGTTTTGAAAAGGGCGTGTGTTGTGTCACAAATGTCTTCTTTATGCAGTGTGAAAAGCTGCAGGATGAGCTGTTGAAAAAGGGTTTGGCTTCTAAAAAAGCTAATGGATTCAGGTTTTTGCCATTCTGTTGTCATGTCGGACAGTAAAGAATGAATTTGTTCAATCGAGCTAATATCGATAAATTGCCATACATTCAGTAAAGATCGGGCTTGTTCAGTTGATACTTCTTCTATGCTTTGACCTTGTGACGCGTACATTTGAAAGCGAAACAGATAGAGCTCGTGTTTTTGATAAGGCTCTGTTTTCAACATAAATGTTTCCCCAGGCATCATCGTATAGAGTGTCAGATTTTTCAATCGCCATCTTTGATCATTCAATGTAAGTAAACCATTGCCGCTTATGCTAAAGAGGAGGCAGAATGTATCTGACAACTGCTGCTCCGTATGTGGAAGATCTGCATTATTTATTTTTTCAGTATATGTTAATCGATAAATGCATTGTTCAGCATTTACCTTTGTACATAATTGATGATTGTTTCCCATAAAACCACCTGATCTCTTATTAATTGATAAATATTCTCAATTGAATTGTATCAGAAAGAGCTGGAAAATGGTGTGTTTATTCTGTCAAAAAAGCACCCTGATGGAGATCAGGGTGCGATGATTTATTCCGTTTTTCCATGTGCTAACGCAGGTTCTTTTGTTAAGCTTAATGGCCGTAAGTCCTGCCAGTGTGTCTGGATATAATCAATGCAGGCATTTCTAGTGTCTTCACCAAAGACCTTTTCCCATCCATCTGGTATTGGTGCAAATGATGGCCAAAGTGAATGTTGTCCTTGTTCATTGACAAGCACAAGAAATACACCGTCTTCACGATCAAAGGGATTTGTCATTTGTCATCTCTCCTTTATTCTTAGTGCTTTTGTTTGACCCGGTGCAGAGCGTTGTCTAAGATGACACCAATTTCTGCTAGGGGTTTAGGCTGGCACATGTCTTTGTGCCGGCAATGAATGTCGTGCTGTTCAATGGTTCCGTTGATATAAGGTGCCCATGCTTCGGGATCAATCGGTGTAAACCAGTCTGGGATAATGGTAGATCTAAAGAATAATATGTCCCCTTGATAAGTTTTTGGCTGATATTCCCCGAGCAATCGCACTGAGTTGACATAGGTTTCTTTTAGATTTCTTATGGCATCCTCACTTAAGCTTGCTAGTGCACTGCCGTCTTTCTTCAAGATGTCGACAGCACTCTTCATCGTGAGCGGTTCACCTGTTAAGGTATCTGGATCATAACCGCCGAGTGCAAGAAGAGCGATTAGTGCTTCTTCTTCATCAGGTGCTTCTTTAATCGGTAAGAAATGGTTCGGATAGGCATCCAGCATCGCAACGAGAGCGATTTCTTCACCTTGCTGCTGGAGTTGAGTAGCCATTGCTTGTACAACGTTTCCGCCAAGTGACCAGCCAAGTAGATGATAAGGGCCTTTTGGCTGAATCGTTTGGATGTGCTTAATATAATCGGCAGCCATATCATCGAGTGTATGCGGATAGTCATCTTTTCTTGCGATTCCTCGTGCCTGTAATCCATAAATAGGGATGTCTTTCTCTAATGTATTCAAGAGACCTGCATAGCACCAGCTAAGACCACCTGCTGGGTGAACACAGAAGAGAGGGTGTCTTTCTCCATTTGTTCGTAGCGGCAGTAAAATTTCTAGTGCGTTTTCCTCGCTTCCTGTTTCTAGTTTCTCTGCCAAGCTGGCAACGTTCGGTGCTTCAAACAATGTTCCGATGCTCAGTTTCACACCAAGTGCATCACGAATGCGGCTGATTAAACGAACCGCAAGTAATGAGTGCCCGCCAATATCAAAAAAGCGATCGTCAATGCTGATTTTTGGCAAATCAAGCACCTCTTCAAAGAGGTGGCATAGAACTTCCTCTTTCGGGTTTCTTGGGCCGCGGCCATCCGTCTGCTGTATGTGCAATTGAGGTGCCGGAAGTGATTTTTGATCAAGCTTCCCGTTTGCTGTAAGTGGCATCGTATCAATCTGTACATAAGCCGCAGGCACCATGTAATCAGGAAGACTGGCTGCCGCAAAATGGCGAAGAGTCTCTGTATCGAAATGGTCTTCTTCAGTTGTGACGATGTATGCAACTAAGCGTTTGTCGCCAGGCTGATCCTCTCGCAAAATGACGGCAACTTGTGCAACTGCGTCGTGGCGTGATAGAACGGCTTCGATTTCTCCAAGTTCAATCCTAAACCCGCGTATTTTAATTTGATGATCAGCTCTACCAATGTAATCAAGTGCCCCTTCTTCTGTCCAGCGAGCGAGGTCGCCTGTACGATACATCCTTGTGCCAGGCGCTCCATAAGGATCGGCAGGGAATCGATCTGAGGTCAGGTCAGGCCTGCCTAGATAACCTCTTGCCAAACCAGCTCCAGCTACATACATTTCACCTGTTGTCCCAGGTGGAACAGGTTGTAGGTATTCATCTAGTACGTACACGTGTAAATCAGGAATTGGTTTGCCTATTAAACTGCTGGATTTCTTTGCGATCATGTCTCGATTGAGTACATTGTACGTAACGTGAACGGTGGTTTCTGTAATGCCATACATGTTAATTAATTTTGGCTTGCAGTCTGAGTGACGGCTGTACCAATCTTCTAATCTGCTAAGCTCTAATGCTTCACCGCCAAAGATGACATAGCGGAGTGATAATGCTTGACCAAGTGTTTGTTGTTCCTTGTCTATCTGCATGAGCTGATAGAATGCGGAAGGTGTTTGATTAAGTACAGTCACACCTTCATCGACTAGAAGCTGCATCATCTCTTCTGGAGAACGAGAGATGGTATGAGGAACAATGACAAGTCGCCCGCCATATAAAAGGGGCCCCCATATTTCCCAAACTGAAAAGTCAAAGGCATATGAATGGAACATTGTCCAAACATCCTCTTCATCGAAATGGAACCAATGTTCAGTAGATGTCAGAAGACGGATGACATTTTGGTGTGGAATGACCACTCCTTTTGGTTTCCCTGTAGAGCCGGACGTATAAATAATATAGGCCGGATGCAGAGAAGATAGCGGCTCAATTCTGTCTATATCAGCCGGATTGTGATTTGGCGTAGTCAGCAATTGATCAATTGTTTCTTTTTCGTCTAACAAAATCAAATCGCAGTCAGCAGGGAGATGCAATGCAGCTGCTTTTGTTGTGATGCTGCAAACTGGTTTGGCATCTTGTATCATGTATGCCAGCCTGTCTGCTGGATAGTCAGGATCAAGAGGAACATAGGCTGCGCCTGCTTTATGAACAGCTAATAAACTGACGAGCATATCAATTGATCTAGGCAGGGCAAGTGCAACGAACTGTTCTGGTCCAACGCCTCTTTGTATTAATAAATGAGCAAGACGATTGGCTTTGTTGTTTAACTCACCATAGGTCAGCTGCCTCTTGCCATCCGTTACAGCCACTCGATCAGGGAATTGTTGCACCGTTTTTTCAAATAAGGCTGGGAGATTAGGTGCTTGGTCTGACTGAGCGAATGTCTGTTTGTCAGGGAGAAATGTTTGTCGTTCTTGATCTGATAAAATGTTCACTTGACCAATCGGCAGATGTGGGCGCTCAGCTATCTCTGTTAAAAAGCGCTTCATTCTGTCAGCGATTGCTCGAACGGTACTTTGTTTAAATACATCTGTGCTGAATTCAAACAATCCTGTTAATCCTGCTGCTGATCCAGTTTCAGTTCTTTGTTCTGTCAATTCGATGGTCAGATCAAATTTAGCTGATCCCACTGGTTTTACGTAGAGATCCGAATCAAGTTGTGTCAGCTTCATTTCCGCCTTCGGTGTATTTTGGAAGGCAAGCATCACTTGGAACAATGGATTCCGTGATCTGGAGCGGGTTGGATTTAGGATTTCCACTAGCCGTTCAAATGGCAGATCCTGATGCTCATAGGCTGCTAAGTCAACGTTTCGCACTCGCTTCAATAGCTCACTGAAGGTTGGATTACCAGCTGTATTTGTACGTAATACTAGTGTGTTCACAAACAATCCGACAATATCGTCAAGAGCATCGTCATTCCGTCCAGCAATTGGACTGCCGATTGGGATATCTGTCCCCGCCCCAAGGCGTGTCAGTAATGCTGCAAGTGATGCTTGAAGCACCATGAACAAACTCACTTGATGCTGTTTCGCAAGCTCAAGAAGGTTTTGATGTAAAGCCGGTTCGATCGTAAAGTCTATCGTCGCACCGTTGAAGCTTCCTTCCTGTGGACGTGGGAAGTCATAGGGAAGCTCAAGTTCTTCTGGCAGGTCATGTAAGGCACCTTTCCAATAGCTGAGCTGCTTGGCAAATAGACTATCCGTCTCTTTTTCACTGCCCAACAGTTTCTGCTGCCAAATAGCATAGTCAGCATATTGAACAGGTTCCGCTGGCAATGGGGTGGATTTCCCTTGAATACGAGCTTCATAAGCAGCAGCTAAGTCTCGTGTCAACGGTGCAAGTGACCAGCCGTCACCAGCGATATGATGCAGCAATAGAAGCAGGACAGACCGATTGGCATCAAGCGTGAATAATTCTGCTCGCAGTGCAGGTTCTTCTTCAATCTGAAAGCTATAGCGAATGGATTCATTTAATTGATTCTCAATTTGTTGATCACTCGAAGCTGTGACATGGAGCTCAGGCTGAACACTTTTTGGGTGTAAAATAACCTGTCTTGGCATGCCGTTCTTATTTGGAAAAATGGTTCTAAGGGTTTCATGTTTTTCAGTGATATCTGCCAAAGCACCAGTTAGAGCTTGTTGATCTAGTGTACCTGTTAGCTGAATGACAAGTGGAATATTGTAAGTTGGACTTGGACCTTCAAGGCAATGAAGGAACCAGAGCCGTTTCTGAGCAAAGGATAACGGAATCTCATCTGGCTTGTTTTCTACCTGAAGCGGCGGCCGAATGTCCTTTGCTTTATCTAAGTGCTGTGCAAGCTCAGCGACTCGGGGTGATTCAAAAATGGTGCTCATGCTTAGGTCTGCACCGAATGTATCGCGTATACGTCGAAGCAGACGAGCGGCAAGTAAAGAATGTCCGCCTAAATCAAAGAAACTATCATCTATGCCAATTTGAGATACGCCAAGGGTTTCTGCAAATAAACTACATAACATGTCTTCTTGGGGTGTTCTAGGTGTACGCTCAGAAC
Source organism: Bacillus sp. FSL K6-2869 (assembly GCF_040869405.1). Lineage (NCBI taxonomy): Bacteria > Bacillati > Bacillota > Bacilli > Caryophanales > Bacillaceae > Bacillus > Bacillus sp. FSL K6-2869. The sequence goes on along the minus strand of NZ_CP152035.1, from coordinate 3,803,965 downwards.
TAACTAAAGACATATTTGGCACCGGCAATGCTTTGCGATCGATTTTGCCGTTTGGTGTAAGTGGCAGTTCCGGCAAAAAGACAACAGCAGAAGGCACCATGTAGTCTGGAAGTAATGCAGCCACAAATTGCCTGAGCTCTGAAGGGTGAAGAGCTGAGTCGTCTGTCAGCACAACATACGCACAAAGCAACTGTTGTCCAGGTTGATCTTCACGAACGATCACAGATGTATGCTTTATAGCTTGATGCTGCATAATCACGGTTTCAATTTCACCCAGTTCAATACGGAAGCCGCGGATTTTAATTTGATGATCGGCACGGCTTATATAATCAATCGAACCATCTTCACGCCATCTGGCTAAATCTCCAGTACGATACATTCTCGTGCCTTTTGTGCCGAACGGATCAGCGACAAATCGTTCTGCCGTTAAGTCGTATCGTCCAAGATATCCTCTTGATACTCCTTCACCTGCAATATAAAGTTCACCGATTGATCCTGCTGGGACTGGGTTTAGTCCTTCATCTAAAATGTAAATGCTCGTATTCCAAATGGGTTTACCAATTGCCGGCCCGCTATTCTCTTGATGTGCTGTGACATTTTCCATCGTAGACCAGATCGTCGTTTCTGTAGGTCCGTACAAATTGGTAATGTCGCATTGAAGAGATTGCAGTGTGTGCAAAAGGGAGGCAGGAAGTGCTTCTCCTCCAACAAGAACACGCATACCTGTGATCACGTCAGGGTATTCATCTGCCAATGCATGCCACAACGTTGGTGTTGCCTGCATGATTGTGACATGATGAGAACGAATCATGTTTGAAAGCTTTGCTGGTTCTTGTATCGTTTCTTTTTTTGCCAATAAAATAGCAGCCCCATGTAAAAGTGGGAGGAACATTTCTAGCCCGGAAATATCAAAGGCTATGGTCGTTACCGCTAAAAGCTGGTCTCCTTGATCTAATAAAAATGCATCTTGCATGGACAATATAAAGTTGACTACATTTCGCTTTGTTACAACAACACCCTTTGGTTTGCCTGTCGATCCTGACGTGTAGAGGATATAGGCGGGGTGATGTGGAGAGCCCTCGCTCCAGGTAGGATTGAGATGCGGACTGCCTGCTATCTCCTGATGAACAATTGCATCATCCAGTTGAACGATGTGAGGATAGTCCAAACCACCTGCTGTCTCATTGATTGTGAGCAAGCACGCCGGTTTGGCATCCTCTAGCATATAGGCGACACGATCGTTAGGATAATCAGGGTCTAGTGGCAGATATGCGGCTCCCGTTTTGACGACGGCTAATAGACTTACGACCATATCGATGGATCGAGGCAGAGCGATTGCGACGAATTGTTCTGGTCCAATGCCACGATTTTTCAAATAATGAGCTAACTGATTTGCCCGCTGATTCAACTCTTCATAGGTCAAAATGATTCCTTCAAACTGTAATGCTTTTGCTTGCGGCGTTTTGCTCACTTGTTTTTCAAATAGTTCCCGTAATGATTCTTTTGGTAATTCTCGTTTTGTATCATTCCAGTGCTTGAGAATGTTCTCTTTTTCTTCAGACAAAAGAAGGTTGAATTGACTGATTGTCTGATCTTGCTCTAGTCCGGTTATTTCCTCCAGCAATTGAAGAAAACGATGTTGATGAGCGTCAACGGCTGTCTCTTTGTAAACAGCAGGGTTTGCATCAAAGTCGATTTGAAATCCGTTTCCATCCGCACGGTCGTATATGTTGATCGATAAATCATCTACCGGTCCTGCTGAGAGATTGTGTGCTCGACCAATGCTCTGATCGAACTTGAGATCATAATCAAATGGCATGATATTGATCTGTGGACCGAATAATCGTTGATTTCTTCCGATGAGCTTAAAGTCTCTCCGCATGTCTTCATGACGATATCGTTGATGAGGACGAATGGCTTTCAGTTCATCAGATACTTGACGAACAAGTGCTGAGAGCGTCATTTCTGGTTTGCATGTTAAACGAAGCGGTACCAGGTTCATGACCATTCCAGGTGTTTGCAAGGCGCACGATCCAAGGCGCATCATCACAGGTAATCCTAAAACAATATCATGTGCACCCGTCATACGATGCATATAGAGTGCGGATGCGGCAAGAATCATTTCATGCCACGTACTACCGAAGGCTTGGGCGTTTTTTTTCATTTTGCTTACCTTTTCGGCATCGTATCTAGCCGTTTTCCGGATAAAATGATCCGACGTTCTTGGGGCAAGCTCAGCAAGGCTGGCAATTTCCGGTTGATCAGCAAAACGATTTTTCCAAAATGCTCGATCATCTTCAAATCGATTGGACTGTTGATAAGTGACCTCTTCTTGGACTACATCATGTAAAGCTCCAAATGTTTGAGGAGGCACAGGTGTCCCTTGCGATAGGGCTGAATAGACCTCAGCAACACGACGTGCAATGAGCGAAAAGGCGAATCCATCAATGGCAATATGATGAATGCGCTGATACCAAATGAATCGATCGTCAGCAAGTTGAAAAAGCACTTCACGGAATAATACATCTTTCTCTAAAGAGACTGGTGTGGAAAGGTCGGCTTTCATCCATGCTTTAGCCGCATCAAACGGCTGTTTTTCATTTTGTAAATTGACATATTGAAATGGGATTTCTTTCTTAGATGTCATCCATTGCTTTGGACCGTCAGTATCCTCAACGAATTGCATATACAAGGAATCTGCTTCTAAGACAGTCTTTCGAATGGCTGCTTCAAAGTGTATGGGATCAATAGGACCTTTAATCTCTATATACTCAGCTGTATTGAAAATAGGGTTAGATGGATCAAGCTGCTGCGCATACCAAATGCCTGATTGGGCACCGGTTAGTGGGAATGAATCGACGGACTGGATCGACAAGGGCCTAAACCTCCTTTACAAGTAATCGATATTTGGGATTGATGGCTGTTTTTCTGGGAAAAGAAGAGTCCGCCAAGACATGAGCGTTGGATTTGCTGCAAGCTCAACGAAATTGACTGTTGCTCCTTGCTGTCTCCACTTTTCCGCTAGGCTCATCATTCTAATTGAATCAAGGCCAAGGTAGACGAGATTCTCGTCAAGCGGTATTTCATTTGGATTGATTTGAAGATACTCAGCTACTTGGTGAACGATGGCATCAAAGGATAGGTCATCACTGTTTGCTTCTTGTCCTGTTAAACGACTGATGATTTGGTTTGTCGTTGTGGTGACTGCACAGCGTTCAGCTGCATAGGTCATTGCCATTTTGTGATGCTTAAGTGAAAAGTCAGCGACGGCATCGGCGACAAAAAAGGTTTCAATATCGAACATGAATGCTTCTGCGGCTGTCAGCATACATCCAATATGTGCATATACGCCAGTAATGATCAGTTGATCACGTCCGCCTTCGTGAAGAAGATCTAAAAAGTTGGATTTTTTGAATGCGCTATAACGCCATTTTGTCAGCATTGTATCTGATTCAGATGGAGCAAGCTGATCAATGATTTTTGTCAATGCTTCATCATCACCAAGACCAGGTCCCCAAAAGTCTGTTAATAAGGCACGATCCTTCGGGTCTTGATCACCAGGTTGAGCTGTATAGACGACTGGAATGCCGAGTTCTTTGCATGTATAACGTAATTGTTCAATATGCTGCACTAACTCTGTAATCGGTGAAGTATCTTGTTGAAATGCATTTAAAAAATATTGCTGCATGTCATGTATCAGCAAGACAGCACGTTTCGGATCAGGGATCCAGTTCACTTTATTTTCGGGTAAATCATGTATGCTTGGCATTGGATACGCAGGAATAGTAGGGATTGCCATGGTTTTCACTCCTCTTTTTTATACGTTGGCAGTATGGATTGCAGCTAATTCTCTTAATGCTTTTTTACTGATTTTTCCTACACCTGTTTGTGGGAACGCATCAATCCATTCAATGCGGTCAGGAATTTTATAGGCAGCGAGCCCACGTTCTCTTAGAAATAACTTTAAGACATGCGGTGCTGGTTTGTTGTTTCCTTTCGCAATAACAAAGGCACATGAGCGTTCGCCAAGAAATGGATCTGGCATGGACACCATGGCGGCATCATGAATGTCAGGATGCGCAAGTAAATGGTTTTCAACTTCTTCAGCAGCAACCTTTTCGCCACCACGATTGATTTGATCCTTGTCTCTGCCTTCTACAACAACATTTCCTTCTTTGGTTAATCGCACGATGTCACCTGTTCTGTAGAAGCCATCTGGTGTAAATGCTTTTTTGTTTTGTTCATCGGCTTTATAGTAGCCGCGAATCGTATAAGGTCCTCTTGTTAAAAGGTGTCCAGCCACTTCATTCGGGACGGGCTTGTCCTCATCGTCTACCACTAGTACCTCATCATATTCAGACATCGGGCGTCCTTGTGTATGGATAATGACATGTTCAGGATCATCCAATCTGGTATAGTTGACCAGACCTTCTGCCATGCCAAAAACTTGCTGTAACTTACACCCAAGGGCAGGCATCACTCGTTTTGCTGCCTCAGCACTTAATTTAGCACCACCGACTTGTAAGACCTCAAGACTCGATAAGTCATCTGATCGATGAGGAGCGGCTTCGAGCCAAATCAATGCAATTGGTGGAACGACAGCGGTAATAGTCGCCCGTTCTTTTTCAATGAGTGGAAAGACGACATCAGGGCTTGATCCAGGTGCAAGAACGACTCTTCCACCAGCGTATAATGTCCCAAGAACACCAGGCGAGCTTAATGGATAGTTGTGTGCAACTGGAAGTGTAGCTAGATACACACTATGTTGTGTGAGCTCGCACACCTCATTGCTTTTCCAAAGACTATAAATATAGTCATCATGTGTACGAGGTATGAGCTTAGAAAGGCCTGTGCTTCCTCCAGATAACTGAAGAAACGCAATGTCGCTTGCCTCTACATGTATTTGTGGATCGAGCGCTGGGTCCTTGCGCAAATCATCCAAGTCTAGGAATTCCTCAGCTTCTCCTGCAACAATGACATGAGGTAATGAGGGAAGTTTTTCTTTCACTTGACGTGCGAGTGATCGATAATCAAAGCCGCCATCGATATCTGTTATGACATATGCGTCTGCTTCGGCAAATTCAATAAAATAAGTGATTTCACTGCTTCTATGAGATGGCAGTGAGAAGACGGGTAAAGCACCGATACGAAATAAAGCGAAAACGACTTCAAAAAAAGCAGGAATGTTAGGAAGCTGCACGACAACTCGACTTCCCTTTTGAATTCCAAGCTGATGAAAACCGGCAGCAAGACTGCTGACGCGCTCATCAAGTTCTTGATAGCTCATGTGTGTATCAGCGTATGTAATCGCTGTTTTATTCCCTAACGATACGGCGCGTTCACGAAGCATCCCGCTAAAGGTTTCTCCACGCCAACAGCCGTTTTCACGGTAGCGTTTTGCAAATTCTTCTGGCCATGTAGGTGGTTGAACAAACATGTCTTTTGTCATCTCCTATGTATTTTTATAGCTGATGGATGCCCATCGCATGAAGCATCGTGTTGAATTTTGCAGATGTTTCGGCTAGCTCTTCTTCTGCCTTTGATCCTTTGACCACTCCTGCACCAGCAAAGAGGCGAAGGGAATGACCTTCAGCTTCTGCACAGCGAATGGTGACAATCCAATCTCCATCACCATTTGCATCTGCCCAACCGACCATTCCTGTGAAAAATCCTCGATCGAAGGGTTCAATCGCTTGAATGGCTTCACGTGCATCTGCTGTAGGTGTTCCGCATACTGCGGGTGTTGGATGGAGGCTAAGCGCTAAATCAATGGAGGACACATTGGAATCTGTTAATTCACCTTTGACCACAGTAGATAAATGCCACATCGTTTCTGTCTGTATGACGGATGGTGATGCGGGTACATCTAACGTATGACAGTAAGGAGCAAGCGCTTTAGTGACAGCATCGACAACCACTGCATGCTCGTGTAAATCCTTTGCAGAAGTAAGAAGTTCATCGTGACGACGCTGGTCTTCTACGGGGTCTGAACTGCGTGGCCGAGAACCAGCGAGTGGATTGGAAATCACAGATGAACCAGTTTTTGAAAGAAGCAGCTCAGGGCTTGCCCCAAGAAGTGTGCGCTTTTGGGAAGATTGCGGATCAGCTACGTTTGCAGCAAACGTATAACCAGTTGTATTATGACGAGCCAGTCGTTCGAGTATTGTTTTCGTATGAATGTCTTGATTTGATTTGAGATGGAGAGATCGAGAAATGACGATTTTGCTAAGCTCTCCTTTTTCAATTTTAGCTAACCCTTCGTTCACACCATTCATGTAGACTTCAGGAGAAGGGACAGGTGTCACCTCATAGGATTGTGATGTCACTTCTGAATCCTCATCACCTTGATGAAATTCGAGTGGATCACTAAACTGTACATGGACTGGCACATTTAAACGAACGGGTTGCGCCGGATCAAACGGAACAGCACCAGCAACAATCGGTGCTTGAATACCAGCTTGTTTGGCAGTCTCAAAAACATGGGCTACCTTTGTGGATAGTTCATCGAGTTGATTGGTTTTAATATGCTGGAATATCCCCTCTGCAAGTAACGCTCGTTTAGGAGAAGCAAGGAAAAATGCGCCTGGCTGATAGTCTTGGATCAGCTGTACTTTTTCTTCTGTCGACAATAATGAATGTTTCATGAAAAGGCCTCCTTTTTGATAAAATGTTAAATTCCGAGTGTTGCACCACCATCAATTGTGAGATTCTGCATCGTAATATGACTGGATTGCTCAGATGCAAAGAAGATGACTGCATCAGCAATCTGTTGAGGGTCAGCGATTTTTTGTAAAGGAATACCGGTTTTATACGTCTCTAACGAACCTTTAATCACCTGATCTGCTCCTTGCTCATCAGACCATAAAGCCCATTGCATAGGTGTTGCGGTAGAGCCGGGCGAGACGACGTTGCATCTAATGCCATAGGTAGCCAGCTCTAATCCAAGCGTTTTTGTAAAAGAAGTAGCTGCTGCTTTTGAAGCAGCATAGGCAGCCATATTCATTCTAGGAATGGCACCTGCGTTAGAACTGACAGTCACAATGACCCCTTCTGATCTTTTCATCATGTATTTGGAGACAGCTTGGGATATGTAAAAGAGACCATGTGTATTGACTGCGAAGGTTTGGTGCCAATCATCTGCACTAATCTGATCAATCGAACTAATCCGAAGAATGCCTGCTACATTGACCAGTAAATAAATGGGGCCAAGCTGCTTTTCAATTTGATCGACAATGTGCTGAACAGATGCTTGATCGGTAATGTCACCTGGATAGGCAAAGGCACGTATGCCTTTATCATTCAACTTCTGCACGTTGCTTTGCAGCTGATCTTCATTTGTGTCAACTGCTGCAATGATCGCACCTTCATCTGCTAGTCTTTTGGCGACTGCTTGTCCGATACCTTGCCCTCCGCCTGTAATAAGGGCAATTTTATGAGACAGACTACTCTGTTTCATGCGTTCACTACCTTTCTTTCAAGTCTGTAGTTGTTAAAGGGTCTTGATGATAAAATGCAAAACGAAAAGCGTCATTCATCAGCACCGGTAAAACAGACGTATGTCCTTCTTCAGGAAATTCGTGATAGGTCGTATGCAAGCCATACGAGGATAAAGGCAGCATACGATTGGCTAGAGACTTTGCATGAGCATTCATTTGACATGGATGATGTTTTTCTAACTCACCTACACCTACAAGTAGCCTTACATCCATAGGCACTTGACGGATGCGGTTGGTAAATTGGTGTTCTTTTTCTAGAAATAATTCTTTGTTCCAGTGGATAGAAGGACTGCCCGCAATATATGTCTGATAAGCGTCAGGGTGCTCAAATAGTGTGTGTAATACAAAAAGCCCGCCAAGAGAATGGCCAAATAGTGTTTGACGACTCTGATTAATCGGAAAGCGCTGCTCAATGTATGGCTTAACAGTCTTTTCTAAAAAAGAAAAGAAAGCAGAGGCGCCGCCATATGTATGGATGGAGAAGTCCTTTCTTTTACCCCCAATGGAAACGTCAGGGCCGGTAAGAGTGAGATCATAATGCCTAAGCGGATGATAGGGCGCTTCTGTCTGATAGCCAATTCCAACAATAATAGCAGGTACGACACCTGTTTTTTCAGGTCTTCTTGACTGTAAACGGATGGCTTCGACCATTGTGCCAAAAAGTGAATTCCCATCAAGCACGTACATGACTGGAAAACCAGTTTCGGGAGGAGTGGTATTCGGTTTAAATATAAAAAGTCTGTATGGGTGTGCTGTGATATCTAGTTGCTCCGTCCCAGGTATAAAAAAAGGACGGCTTTCTCCAAAAAGTGAATCATCAGTACCCATTCCTTCAGTGCGTTTGGCCATATGTGAAAAATCCCCTTTCTCAAATTGACCTCATATGATGATAAAAGCAGGCTTGCGGATATTGGATGAGTGTATTAATAAAAATTTAAATGAAAATGATTCTCAATTATCACGCAAGCAAATCAAATGATAATGTTTATCAATTAGGAAGTCAAATGTTCATAAAGTGGTATAATCGATAATTTGATCTAAATATTCAGAAAATAAAGGACTAACTAACTACCAAATGATTGGAAATAGAGAATGCCGGATTGTGTCATTAAAACAGAGTAGAAATGCCAAAAAACCTTGGCAATCTCAAATTATTTACCATTTTCTTCTGTTTGAATCATGATTAAATATAGGTTTTTCTTCTTGAAATAATTTTGAGAAAAATAAGTCTATAGACCTTCTTGTGTTTTTAGAAAAAAAGAGGTGGATTTTGGGGAAAGTTAGTGTTCTTAATTCACAACTTATTCAATATCATGCTTAAATTCATAGACAATTTTCTATGGAAGACAAGATCGCCAGGGGATGTAGGCAGAATGAAACCCCCATTAGGAAAACTGAGGCTAAATCTGCTTGAAAATCAGCTCAAGCTGAAAAATACGTTTATAGTGGAGGAATATCATGAAGTGAAGCAATTATGACAAGCACTGTAGAGTGGCGAAATAACATATAACATCAAAAATGAGGCAATAAAAAAAGTAAGGGATGCTCCCTTACTTTTTGATCATATCGGTGTAAACACCATTCAATTAAAATCCATCTGTGACATCATATTCGTAACGGATATCGGCTTTGACATTGCTCATAGTAGATCTCGCTGTAGCTTTTGCGTTGTACTTAAAGCTCCATTTTTGAGCGACTCTTAATTGATCATCCAGAGATATACGATAAGAACCACTTGTTGCAGAGGAGAAAAGGGATTGATACCAAATGTTACTATCACTAGCCATCAGTTTGTGTGTGACATTCCCTTGGTTTGGTGTTTGAGTGCTAGTTGTCGTAATTGATTTGACAATTGCACTTTTAGGAATAGAAGAATTGTTCGTTAAATCCATTGTAATGACAGAAGAATCAACCCCTAAAAAATTTAAAGAAGAATTCCCCAAGTTTGTAGCAGTCCCCGTAAAATTGAATGTCCCATTTCCAGATTTAATACGATCTTGAATGGAAACAGTAAAATACATGTTTCCGCTATATGTACCACGGGTTACTTTCACAAAATAAATTTCTGAAGTTGAAGTCACGTCACCAGTATTTGCAAAAATAAAGGGTGTGACTGAATCAGGATTAATTACTTCTGTTTTCGCATCAGAATATTTTGAATTATAAACCTCGATTTTCATCCCAGTATATTGCTTATTATACGAACTTCTGACATAAACTCTTTCACCTTTATTGATCGTAAACTGATAATATGCTTCATTTTCACCTTCAGGTAAGATTGTCGTGTCTGAACGACTATTTTTCCAATATCCCATTGAACTTGCAGTGTTAGGACTGTTATTCCCCGTAATTGCTGCTTCTGCTGAAGTAGGTGCAAAAAAACTAGTAACAAGCGCCAATAATAATGCTGGTAATAATAAACGTTTAAAGATAGTATTTGTCATATATTAACCCTCCTTGTAATAATTACTATATCGACATTAAACTAACAAATTTTAACTGAATTGCCGATATATTTAATAATCACTATTTTCTTAAAAAAGGAGAATCAAAATGAATATTAATACGTCATATACAGCCAGTTCTTCGAACAATCTGAATCAAATAGATTCTAAAGGCCAATCAGCTATTAAAAGTACAAATGAAGTGATGACCGAATCTGATAGACGGATGAAAATATTAGATGAAAAATATGAAAAAATAAATGAACAAAATAAACGATTCAAAGATCCTCATGGTCATATATTTGATAAGTATCGAAATCCATACTCTCCTTATTTCAGAAGTGACCTAACCAAACCAGAAAGAGATGCTGCTTACTCTATGGAAATTGGTTGGGCTAACCATGGGAGAGGAGGGTATTATAATTTTAATGATGCCGCCTTCCGTAATGAAAAACGGTACGATCCTACCCAAGAAAGTGTAGAAAAGAAACTATTAAATCGTCAGAAGGTGAACGAACAACTGCAAGCTTTGTTTTCTACCAATGGTTTGAACATTCCTAAAAATGCTAATTTAACTTTTACCATTGATCCGAATCATTTTAAATTAGTGGTGAGTGGATCAACTGACGAGTCGCTGGTCAAACAAATAGAAGACATATTGAATACAAGCAACAATACAAGAGAACTATTTTTTCATATTATGAAAAGTAGAAATGATGATTCGACTCAATTCACGCCGGATTCACTTGCAAAGTTCCACCTTGTCAATCAAATCAAAACGGTGACAGGCTACAATTTAAAAGATTTAAGCATTGTAAACGGTCAATTTGTAACGGATACCGGAGCAAATATTTTTGATATCTACAAAGAAGAACTTCTGAAAAACCCATACACAGCAGAAAATGCCCGCATTGCTGCATCACATTATGGTGCACAACTCTTTGATTTAGCCAAGAACGGGTATGATTCTATTCCCGACTTGGTGTTATCTATTGGATATGAAAACGGGTCTTTACATGACATAGGACAAAAGGTGAATTACGGAGTTAAGAAAACGATAGATTAAAAAACGCACCTGATATTTTCAATATTTGATCATGTGCGTGTACTGCCATGTTGGAGTATCGATCACATGTGTGAACAACAACAGCTACAAATCCCATTAGCGATACAAAGGACTCTATAACAATTTATGTTACAGAGTCTTTTCTATTTGAAGTGTGTTGTTTCGCTGTTCAACAAAACATCGACATGGTAATTTTGACTATAGTTGATGTTTTTCACTTTTTTATTGATGAAAATGTTAAAATGATGAGTAGCGTATTTTTTTATGAAAGGACGGTGCTTGGCATGACGGAACTTCTCGATGACCGGCTGCCGCCGCAAAATATAGAAGCCGAGCAGGCCGTATTAGGTGCTGTTTTTTTAGAACCATCTGCGCTAACGCTCGCTTCTGAAGTATTAATTCCAGAGGATTTCTATAGAATGTCGCATCAAAAGATTTACAATGCGATGCTTGTACTTGGTGATAGAGGGGAACCGGTTGACCTTGTCACGGTGACATCAGAACTTGCCAATACAGACTTACTAGAAGAGGTAGGCGGGATTTCGTATTTAACAGATATTGCGAACTCTGTCCCAACTGCCGCAAACATTGAATATTATGCGAAAATTGTAGAAGAAAAATCCATTTTAAGACGTCTGATCCGTACAGCGACAACCATTGCACAGGATGGATATACGCGTGAGGATGAAGTAGAAGATCTATTGAGTGATGCTGAAAAAACCATTATGGAAGTGGCTCAGCGTAAAAACTCAGGAGCTTTCCAAAACATTAAAGACGTTCTTGTTCAGACATATGATAATATTGAACAGCTTCATAATCGAAAAGGTGATATCACTGGGATTCCAACGGGTTTCTCAGAGCTTGACCGGATGACAGCTGGCTTCCAGCGAAATGACCTGATTATTGTAGCGGCTCGTCCGTCCGTAGGGAAAACAGCCTTCGCGTTAAATATTGCACAAAACGTTGCGACCAAGACAGATGAAAGTGTCGCCATCTTTAGTTTAGAGATGGGCGCTGAGCAGCTGGTCATGCGTATGCTTTGTGCCGAGGGAAATATCAATGCACAAAACCTAAGAACCGGTAACCTCACAGAAGAGGACTGGGGTAAGTTGACAATGGCGATGGGTTCGTTATCAAACAGTGGAATTTTCATTGACGATACACCTGGCATTAGAGTCAGTGAAATTCGCTCGAAGTGCCGCCGTTTGAAGCAAGAAAACGGGCTTGGTATGATCCTGATTGATTACTTACAGCTCATCCAAGGAAGTGGACGATCAAGCGATAACCGTCAGCAAGAGGTATCTGAAATTTCTAGGGCTTTAAAGTCACTAGCAAGAGAACTTGAAGTGCCAGTCATTGCCTTATCACAGCTTTCTCGTGGGGTAGAGCAGCGTCAGGACAAACGTCCGATGATGTCTGATATTCGTGAATCAGGAAGTATTGAGCAGGATGCCGATATTGTGGCGTTCCTTTATCGTGATGATTACTATGACAAAGAATCAGAGAATAAGAACATTATTGAAATTATTATTGCGAAACAGCGTAACGGTCCAGTTGGAACGGTATCACTGGCGTTCGTGAAAGAATATAACAAATTCGTCAACTTAGAAAGAAGATTTGACGATGCGGGTGTTCCGCCCGGTGCTTAAAGCCCAGCTCAAGAAGCTGGGCTTTTTTTGATCCATCTACATCGAAAGAATGACTGAAAAACAGTCGAAATGAGGAGGAGTGGGAGAAAAAGAGAGCGTATACTAAAGGGAGAGAAAAGGAGTGATGACTGATGAAGTTTCAACAATTCGAAGCCGCTCAATTACGCATCGCACGTCCGACCGTCAACATGAAAGAGGTTGTTTCTTTTTATGAAGAAGGTTTAGGGCTAAAACGAATAGGCTCATTTGATCAGCATGAAGGGTATGATGGGGTCATGCTTGGGCTTCCTCACCAGCATGTTCATCTGGAAATCACCAAACATGAAGAAGACGAAAGCTTGCCTGTTCCCCACCCAGAGCAACTACTTGTATTCTATATTCCGGATGAAGAAGAATTTCAGCAGATGAAAAAGAGACTGATCGCATCTGGCGGACGGCATGTCACCTCTACAAACCCGTACTGGGATCGAGGAGGCGTGACGATTGAAGATCCAGATGGATATCGAGTGGTGCTCATGAATACAGAAGGAATTACACCTGATTAAGAAAGACTCCCATCTTGTGGGAGTCCTTTTTGTTAGCAACGAGGCGTGACACGGAGCTTCAGTGCTTTTAGTCCATACATACCGCTGCTTGTCATTGGGACGTAAGAGAGAAGCTCTAGTGATTCATATCGTGACTGTATGGCTTTGATGGCAGTGCAGGCTTCCAGGCGAGCAAGTGGTGCGCCTAGGCAGAAATGAATGCCGTGGCCGAAGCCAATATGAGGATTAGGGTGCCGATGTATATCGTACTCATGTGCGTTTGGAAATTGACGCTCATCCCGGTTCGCAGAAGCAAGAAAGACAATCACACTGTCTCCCTTTTTCAAGACTTTCCCTCCAAGTTCGGTGTCTTCTGTGACATACCGGACGATGGTAGGCGCAGGGGCACGAAAACGGACAGCCTCCTCCACAGCACGAGGAATGAGGTCAGGTGATTGAGCGAGCGCTTCATACGACCCCGGATTTTCTAACAAACTAAAGATCATATTGGAGATCAGGTTGGTGGTCGTTTCGTTGCCTGCTAACAGGAGCAGATTGCAGAAAGGAATTAATTCGTCTGCGGACAGCTTGTCTCCATCTTCCTCGGCTTGAATTAAAAGCGAAATCAAATCATCACTAAGGTTCTGCCGCTTCTCTTCAATGATGTCAGCAAAAAACGCCATCATGTCCGCTTCGCCTTGATCCCGTGCTTTCTGCCATTCAACGACATCTCTTTCTTCTTCACTTTTAGGCATGCTGACGAGAATATCGGACCATTCTTTAAAGGATTGTTTATGTTCTGTTGGCACACCTAAAAGCTCTGCAATGACAATCACAGGAAGCGGATAGGAGATGTCTTGAACAAGATCAATCTCTTCCTTACCTTCTATTTGTGCAATGAGATCATCCATTAACTCTTGAATGCGTGGTTCCCACAATTTCATCACCCGGGGTGTAAAGGCTTTGCTCACAATGGAGCGGATTCGTGTATGTTTTGGCGGGTCCATCATGACCATTGTTTTCATCAGTGAATGTTTCCGGTGGTCTTGAGGAGGTTGACTAGAAAAGGTATCTTTATCGATGGTGACGCGCTTTGCTTCTTCATAGGTGAAGACACTCCATGTTTGGCTGTGTTCATCAAAATGAACAGGGGATTCTTGACGCATTTTGGCGTACCAATCAAATGGGTGATACGGGTCCTGCTTATTTTTCCCTCTTAATAACGCTTTCTGAACGGCACTAGGTGTTGTTGTTTCCATGATCATCACTCCTTATGGGTTGTCAGATGATTCCTTTTTTTCACTGTGTTAGATTTAAAGGTAATTCATCAGGAGAAAGGATTCAACCAACAGAAAAGCGAAATCTGTTGAAGAAAATGGGAAGGGGAGAGCGGCTTGTGGCGGACTGCTACAGAGGGGATAAGCGCGCAACTGAATCAAAGCAACAATTAAGAAAAGCATTATTTCAGTTATTAAAGGAGAAGGAATGGGGGAAGATTTCTGTACAAGATTTGACGAACAAGGCAGGGATCCATCGCACCACCTTCTATCAGCATTATGAGGATAAGTTTGACTTAGCTCAGCAGGTCATGGATGAGATGTTTGATGTCATGAAAACCGCTATTTTTGCTCCTGTACATGAAAATGAGTGGAAGAGCGATCATGCAGCATATGTGTATATTTACCGCTTTTATCAGCATTTGCAGGAACATGAAGAGGAGTATCAGATTCTCTTGAAAAGGGGAAGAGAGCTTAATATTCATCAGACGGCCAGTGCTTTTTTTGAAGAAAGCTTTACTTTGGGGCTAGAAGAAGTCACAGGTTCACCACCTGATCCACAACACGTTCCTCTCGAGATGCAGAAGCAATTTGTCATTTCTGCTTATGTTGGAACAGCTGAGTGGTGGCTGAGAAAAGGCAGACCATATTCACCCGACTTTATGGCAAGTTCGATGATTCAATTGATTGAAAATCACTGAACAAATGGAAATGAGAAAAACAGTAATTTTGATCGAAATCTTCTTGTTTAAGCGTAGAATGAGCAATTAAAGCGCTTTTCCTCACATGTAAAACGAACAAAATTTGATTTCGAGATATTAATGTTCGGATTTCACGTTGACTTTTTCATTGTCCATTGATAAAATAAATGTGTTTGAAAGAGATAACGTTTTGAAAGGTTAACGGAGGTGCACGATATGTCTTCAGTAGTCGTAGTAGGTACGCAGTGGGGTGACGAAGGGAAAGGGAAAATTACCGATTTCCTTTCAGAAAATGCAGAGGTGATTGCCCGTTATCAAGGGGGAAACAATGCAGGTCACACAATCAAATTTGATGGAGTGACTTACAAGCTACACCTCATTCCGTCCGGTATTTTTTACAAAGAGAAAACTTGTGTCATCGGTAATGGAATGGTGGTTGATCCTAAAGCGTTGGTCACTGAGCTTGCGTATCTTCACGAACGGAATGTGAGTACAGATAACCTCAGAATCAGCAATAGAGCCCATGTCATTCTGCCTTATCACTTAAAATTGGACGAGGTAGAAGAAGAGCGGAAAGGGGCTAATAAGATCGGTACGACGAAAAAAGGAATCGGACCAGCTTATATGGACAAAGCTGCCCGCGTCGGAATCCGTATCGCAGATTTATTAGATCGTGAAGTATTTGAAGAGAAGCTTGCCCGTAATCTAGAAGAGAAAAATCGTCTTTTAGAGAAAATGTACGACACAGAAGGCTTCAAAATTGAAGATATTTTAGATGAGTATTATGAATATGGTCAGCAAGTGAAAAAATATGTCGTGGACACATCTGTTGTATTGAACGATGCTCTAGATGAAGGCCGCCGTGTTCTTTTTGAAGGGGCACAAGGCGTTATGCTTGATATCGATCAAGGGACATATCCGTTCGTGACGTCATCTAACCCAGTGGCTGGAGGCGTGACGATTGGTTCTGGTGTAGGTCCTACGAAAATTCAACATGTGGTCGGCGTATCAAAAGCTTACACAACTCGTGTAGGTGATGGCCCATTCCCGACAGAACTCCATGATGAAATTGGCGATCAAATCCGTGAAGTTGGCCGTGAATACGGTACGACAACTGGCCGCCCGCGCCGTGTTGGCTGGTTTGACAGTGTTGTTGTTCGTCATGCACGCCGTGTGAGCGGAATTACAGATTTATCTCTTAACTCCATCGATGTACTGACAGGGATTGAGAAATTGAAAATCTGTGTTGCTTATAAATTGAACGGAGAAATCACTGAAGAATTCCCAGCAAGTCTAAATGAATTAGCGAAATGTGAACCTGTCTACGAAGAAATGCCAGGGTGGACAGAGGATATTACAGGCGTGAAGAATTTAAGTGAACTGCCTGCAAATGCCCGTCATTACTTAGAGCGCATTTCACAATTAACAGGTATTCCACTTTCTATTTTCTCAGTCGGACCAGACCGTTCCCAAACGAACGTTGTCCGCAGCGTGTACCGTCCATCATTATAGACTGATCAGACACCAGTAAAATCACACATTTTACTGGTGTCTTTTTTTGTTTAAATATTCCTTAATTTCTACGGAACGCTCTTCCTGTCATTACCAAAATATGATAACTGTATAAAAAGGAAGGAGCGTTCTAGTGAAAGAAAGAATACGATTATTAGATATTTTACGAGGTTTTGCGATATTAGGTACATTGGGTACAAACGTCTGGTTTTTTGCATACGCAGGGGATACCTTTGCGACAGATCAGATTGCGGATGAATATGAAAATGGTAGTTTTCTTGAAAGTCTTGTCTCTATGTTCGTTTATGGCAAAATGCTATCCCTGCTCACAATCATGTTTGGTGTCGGGCTAGAGCTGAAATACCAGCAGGCGAAAAGAAAAAATACGACTTGGCCGGGTACATATTTATGGATTCTTTTATTCTTATTGATTGAAGGCTTTGTCCATTTTGCGTTAGTGATGGAATATGATGTGCTCATGAGTTACGCCGTCACGGGTTTGCTTGTGGCATTTATTGTCCGTGGAGGAAGTCGGCGCATCAAAAAAGGCATGATTGTCTCGGGTGTCATTCATTTGTTGGTGACGGCTTTTCTCGTTGTATTTTCTTTCTCTGAATTGGAAACTGAATCCTATGACGGGAGCAGTGAACCAGCGTACGAAGAACAACTGCCGGAGACATGGATATCTCAAGTTCAAGACCGATTACAGCACTTTTTGATGTACCGAGAAGAAGCGATCTTTATTATCCCAATGAATACCTTTTTGTTTTTATTAGGTGTGCGGATGATGAGAGCTGGTGTATTTTATGCAAATGAGCGTGGGCAAACTCTGCGGAAAATATTATTCAGAATGGGTTTGTGGGTTGGTCTGCCGCTGAATGCGCTCGTCTTCGTACCAAATGAAATAGTAGAATTTGTGGTGCGCTATGTGTTTTCGCCATTCCTCTCTATTTTCTATATTGCTGTCGTGGCGAAGCTTCTAGCACGCACGGAGTCATGGTTCATGTGGACTTGGTTTGAATATGTAGGGAAAATGGCGCTTAGCTGCTATATCCTGCAAAATGTCATCTGCTCTATCCTTTTTTACAGCTGGGGATTGGGTCTTGGCGGTCAAATCAATGCGCCCCTTATTGTCTTGGCATGGCTGTTGATTTCACTTCTGCAAATCGCGATTTCAGCCCTTTGCTTACACGTCTGGCGAATTGGGCCAATGGAGTATATCCGATCACGGGCACTTCGCCGTGTGACAATGAAGAAAGCATCTTAAAGGGGAATAGATACAATGTTTTTCAAAAAAACGACGAAAAGAGAACAAGCCAATGCACAAAAAGCAGCAGGATCGGCGTTTGTTTTTTATCTTCTAGCATTAGGAGGACATGCGTCTTACGCTTTTTTTCAAGGTGAGAGTACACCTGTTACTTTTGTGATTTTAATGACAGGTCTTCTTGTGTTTTTCACCGCAGATTGGCTATACAATAAAAAACATTCATAAAAAAGAAGCTCTCCGATGAGAGCTTCTTTTTTATTTTAGGCTTTTATATTGGCCTTTTAAATTTTTACGAATGTATTGAATGATTTTGCGCAGTTCGTTGGCATGCGGTCTACCAAATGGACTTGTTTGTCTTTGCTGATAGAGGACTTGGCCTTTTTCATTTAATAAGAAATAGGCAGGTTCTCCGTGCACCCCGTGATCTTCATATGGGGCATCTTCCCCGTGATAGAAGACTTCATAGGCTTTCAATGATGTGAGGTCTTGGTCAGACATGATGGGGAAAGAAAGTCCCTCTTTGTCTGCAAATTCTTTCAAGTCTTCAGGGTTATCCGTTGAGATTGTCATTAAGTGAATATCCTTTTCTTGAAAATAGGATTGCTGTTTTTCCAGCTCTTTTAATTCCTCGACACATACTGGGCACCATGATCCTCTAAAGAAAACGATAAGGTGCCAGCTTTGATGCTCCTCTAAATGTTTGTAAAACTCAATGTGATCGCCCTGCACTGCTGGCAGTGAAAAATTGGGCATTTTATCTCCTAATTTAAATGAACTCATCCTATGCTTCCTCCTTTTTCAATCACCATGCTGTTTGTTTCTTGTATAACCAATATTGGTCGGAATCAAACGTTTCTGTGTGCTGGATTGGGCAGTAGCCATTAATTAAATGAAGGCGCTTTCGGATTTAGGCGATGTAACAGAAGATATCAAATCCGACACTTTTTTTAAAAAAATGTCGAAAAACGTATTGCCATATGTAATTACTCTATGATATTATAAATCTCGTTGTTGCAAAGGTCTCTGAAACTTGTTAAGATGCGATTTTCCAGCTTTTAAAGCGATTGGTTTGACGCAATACAGCTTCTTCAGATTCACTTTTCACAAACCGAGAGCCATTAGCTCAGTTGGTAGAGCATCTGACTTTTAATCAGAGGGTCGAAGGTTCGAGTCCTTCATGGCTCACCATGTTTTGGCCCGTTGGTCAAGCGGTTAAGACACCGCCCTTTCACGGCGGTAACACGGGTTCGAATCCCGTACGGGTCATTGATTTACTTTAGCGTTAAGCTAATTTTTCCTCACTTGCTTGAAGGAGCACCACGATTGCTTTTTCGGGCAAGTTACTGAGGTCCGGTAGTTCAGTTGGTTAGAATGCCTGCCTGTCACGCAGGAGGTCGCGGGTTCGAGTCCCGTCCGGACCGCCATTTATACATATTCATCTTTTGATGATGGCTCGGTAGCTCAGTTGGTAGAGCAACGGACTGAAAATCCGTGTGTCGGCGGTTCGATTCCGTCCCGAGCCACTTCCAAACGCATCTGCAATCGCAGGTGCGTTTTTATTATGAAAAGAAGGCATAAAAAGGGAGAAGCCGGACCTAGGTAGGGCCCGGCTCCATAAGAAGAAGACGTTACATATATATAGACGTTTGGTGACTGGAAAAGTTTCAATAAAAAAGGAAAAAGTCATCAAATCTTTTGGGTGAAGTTCTTCTATCCAACGTTTACTAGCAAAGAAAGCCGTTATTATTTTTATCTTTGCCTCGTAAAACGTTATAATAGACAGTGAGCCTTTTTTTCGTAAATGAAGAAGGCGTAATGAGACATGCAAAATGGAATGACATAGATGCTAAAAATGCAGGAGGAAATCACAATGGAAAAAAAGATTCTTGTCGTAGATGATGAAAAGCCGATTGCGGATATATTGGAATTTAACTTAAGAAAAGAGGGCTACGAGGTTCATTGTGCGTATGATGGAAATGAAGCCCTTGAAATGGTAGAAGAAATTAAGCCAGACATTATTTTGCTCGACATTATGCTGCCGAACAAAGATGGCGTTGAAGTATGCCGTGAAGTGAGAAAGAAATATGATATGCCGATTATCATGCTGACAGCAAAAGACTCTGAAATCGATAAAGTCATTGGTCTTGAGCTTGGCGCGGACGATTATGTCACAAAGCCATTCAGTACACGCGAGCTGCTTGCACGTGTAAAAGCAAATTTAAGAAGACAGACGGCTGCTCCGCAATCAGAGGAAGAATCTGAATCAAATGATATCGAGATTGGTTCACTTGTGATCTACCCAGATGCGTATGTCGTGTCTAAGCGTGACGAAACGATTGAGTTAACGCATCGTGAGTTCGAATTGCTTCATTACTTAGCGAAACATATTGGACAAGTCATGACACGTGAGCACTTACTGCAAACGGTTTGGGGCTACGATTACTTCGGAGATGTCCGTACAGTAGACGTGACAGTCCGCCGTCTTCGTGAAAAAATTGAAGACAACCCTAGCCACCCGAGCTGGATCGTGACAAGACGAGGCGTCGGCTACTATTTAAGAAACCCAGAGCAGGACTAAGATTCTTATGAGTAAAGTAGGTTTTTTTCGCTCGATTCACTTTAAATTGACCTTGATTTATGTGCTGCTGATCATTGTCGCCATGCAGATTATTGGCGTGTACTTTGTGAAGCAGCTAGAGCAGTCCTTAATTAATTCCTATGATAATTCCTTGAATCAGCGAATCTACTCGTTATCGTATTACCTAGAACAAGATTCATCGAAAAGCAAGGCAGAATTAAAAGAGGATGCTCAAAAGATATTAAACGATTTTAACAACAAAGATGAGTCTAATGAAATTTCTGAAGTCAGCTATATTGACGAAAGCAGAGAGGTCATTGCCTCTGTAAATAACGGCAGTCAAGAGATTGCCGGGAAGAAAATCACAGATCAAATCATTAGCCGTATTTTCGCGGTTGGCAAAGACTACGAGAAAAAATTCTATGACCCAGAATCGAATAAACGAGTCCGCATATCAGCGACAGCCGTGAAAAATGAGAACCAAGAAACTGTTGGTGTCATTTATGTGGTCTCATCCATGGAAAGTGTTTTTAACCAAATGCGAACGATCAACACCATTTTGGCGACGGGTACACTCATCGCACTTGGGACGACCGCTCTACTTGGTATATTCATATTCAGAACCATTACACACCCAATTTCGGATATGAGAAAGCAAGCGATAGAGCTCGCCAAAGGGAACTTTTCCAGAAAGGTCCGAAAGTATGGACATGATGAGATTGGTCAGCTAGCGACGACATTTAACCATTTGACGAGAGAGCTGGAGGAAGCGCAGCTGATGACAGAGGGTGAGAGGAAAAAGCTTTCTTCTGTTATCGCCTATATGACAGATGGCGTCATTGCCACGAATCAAAACGGTGCCATTATTCTATTAAACAGCCCGGCACTAGAGCTTTTGAATGTTTCACGTGAAACAGCTCTAGAGATGCCGATCACATCCTTGCTTGGCTTAGAAGAAACTCATACATTTGAAGATTTAGTCGAAAATCAAGACTCCATGCTGCTAGAAATTGAACGTGAAGATCAGCTGTCTGTTTTGCGTGTCAATTTCTCAGTGATTCAGAAAGAGCATGGGAAGATTGATGGCTTGATCGCGGTCATTTATGACGTAACTGAGCAGGAAAAAATTGATGCGGAACGTCGTGAATTCGTGGCGAACGTATCGCATGAGCTGCGCACACCGCTTACGACGATGCGAAGCTATCTTGAGGCACTCGCTGAAGGTGCGATTGGTGATAAAGAGCTTGCGCCGAGGTTCCTCAGTGTCACGCAAAATGAAACAGAGCGCATGATTCGGCTTGTGAATGACTTGCTTCAGCTGTCTAAGTTCGACAGTAAGGATTATCAATTCAATCGTGAGTGGACGAATTTTATCAGGTTTATCTCGCTCGTCATTGATCGTTTTGAAATGACGAAGGAGCAGCATGTCGATTTCATCCGCAACTTGCCGCAGCGTGAAATATATGTGGAAATTGACCAAGATAAAATCACTCAGGTGCTCGATAATATCATTTCCAATGCTATGAAATACTCGCCAGAGGGTGGACACATTACGTTCACTGTCGATTTGGATGAGGAGCAAAGTCTTGTGTTATTCAGTGTCAAAGATGAAGGAATCGGTATTCCGAAGAAGGATATGGATAAAATCTTTGAACGTTTTTATCGAGTGGATAAGGCAAGAACAAGAAAGCTTGGCGGAACCGGCCTAGGTCTTGCGATTGCAAAAGAAATGGTTCAGGCTCATGGCGGAGATATTTGGGCTGACAGCATTGAAGGAAAAGGCACAACAGTAACCTTTAGCCTTCCGTACAATGAAGAACAAGAGGATGATTGGGATGAAGCGTGAGACCTTTAAAACCATTATATTGACAATCCTAATTGCGATCAGTCTTGTGTTTACATGGAATATTTGGATGTTCCAGCCCGTCATGCAGGATCAGGCTGATGCCGGCACACAGGTCGTGGAAACGAAGAAGATTTCAAGCGACGAGCCTAGGAGTCTCATTGATGTCGTGAAGCCGCGTGAGATGTTCATCCATTCCAATGGAGAGCATTTCAAAGTCGATCAAAAGGAACTCTTCCAAAACTTTTGGAATGATGTGAGCCTGTGGGATGTAAAAGAGATTGCCGATGTGTCGGACCAATATTCCGAGCAGAAATTTAAGAATTTCTTCTATGGACGCGAGGGGCAAGGCAAAACATTGGATCTTGTGTTCAATGATCCGATTCCGATTGATATTTTCCAAGCGCTGTTTAAATGGCCGAATAAATCCATTGAATACAACTCATTTGACCGGATGATTGTGCCGTTTGCTCAGCCGGATAAGGCCAATAAGAAAGTCTATTTGGTTTCATACAGCAAGGAATCGGTGCTTGAGCTAACGATTGAATCTGCCAACTATCGTAATTTGATGGATAGTATTGCAGCCGCTCAAAACGAAATGCCGCGCTATGATCTATATACTTTCTCTACGAATTCAAAACGAGATTTCCTTCTGCCGCAGAAGCAAAAGCAGCTTGAAGCGAAAATGTTCTTTATCGAAACGATTAAGACAAGCAAATTCAAGGACGCTTTGTTTACAGACCCAAGTCTAGTTGGGGAGGAGTCTAATTTAAACCGGACGGTATATACAGATGGAACGAGTCGTCTTGAAGCAAATCAAAAAGACCACCGCATCCAATATCAGCATCGTAATATCAATTCTAGTACCGTATTCCAAACGGGGGATTTGATCAAGCGAAGCGTGAAATATTTCAATGATACCGGAAGTTTTACCGATAATTATCAATACTTCGGTATTAACAGCAACCAGCAGCTGTCCTTTAATATGTTTATGGATGGACTGCCGATCGCCAACAGCACAAAACATCCATTTGGTATGACATCACTTGAAGTACAATGGGCGAATGATGACATCTTGAGTTATAAGCGTCCAAACTACATTCTAGGCAACAAAGCGAGTCAGAGTGAACAGGTCAAACTGATGAATGGGACAGAGCTGAAAAACTTGATCATCAAGCAGACGAAGTATGATGATTTAGAGAAAATTGAACAGATTTTCCCTGCCTATCAAGCGACATCGACGGCATCAGATCAGGATCAAGCGATGTTTGTCTGGCTAGAGCCGGTATGGTGTATGAAATATAACGGAAAAACCGTCATTTTATCGAATGATTTGCTGACAGAGGGGAGCGAGAATCATGGAGTGGAATAAGACCAAAACGATCTTTATCCTAGCCTTTCTCGTTCTCGATATCTTTCTAGGTTTTCAATACTTTGAAAAGCGATCGACCGATCATTTTGCGATTATCGAAAAAACAGATACGCTGGAAGAAATGAAGGCAGACGGAATCAAATATGGCAATCTATCAGATGAAGCGAAGATTGGATACCGCATTACAGCTGAGAAAAAGCAATATACGAAAAAGGATGTCGACGGATTAGCTGATCAAAAGACGAAAAGCACATTCCCGAAAACCGAGAAAGATGATCCTGTCACCCTGCTTGAAATGACCTTCAATAAACCAGTCGCATTGCCGAAAAAAGATATGAAAACAGCAGCGACCAATCTTGTGAGCCAGCGTTTACTGGATGGCAAGAATTATAAGCTCTGGAGCATCGATGAAGAAACAGGTGAAATCGTCTTTTTCCAAACGTATAAAGGAAAATACATCTTCCAAGAAGGTCTTGATGACACCGAAACCATTGGGAAGATCACATTGGATGTGAACGATCAAAACGAGGTCGTCTCGTATCGGCAGTCGATGGTGACATCGATTAATGAAGTGAGAAAAGAAACCCTTGTCCCGGCGCTTGAAACGGTGAAGGACTTATATACACAAAATATGCTGAGCCAAAACACGACAGTGAAAAAAGTGGAGCTAGGCTACTACACGCAATACCCAGGTGCAAGCACTCAAGTAATGGTTCCTGTATGGCGAGTAGAGATTGAAGGCGTGGCAACTGGTTCAAAGAAAAAGACAGAAGAAGAATATTTGATCAATGCCATTGATGGCTCAACACTTGATCATATAGAGAAAGAAGACAAATCTTCATTGGAGTGAGAGAACATGAGCTTGCAGTTCAGTGTACTAGCGAGCGGAAGTACGGGGAACGCTTTTTATTTAGAAACCGATGAGCATGCTTTTTTAGTAGATGCAGGCTTAAGCGGCAAACAGATGGTGGAGCTGCTTGGTCAAATCGATCGCAAGCCGGAAGACTTGGACGGAATTTTTGTCACACACGAGCACTCAGATCATATTAAAGGACTCGGTGTGATGGCAAGAAAGTACAAGCTTCCTGTCTATGCAAATGCAAAAACATGGAAGGCGATGGAGTCACATATTGGGAAAGTGGATACGGAGCAGAAATTCCACTTTGATATGGAGACGGTTCAATCATTCGGCGGTCTCGATGTTGAATCATTTGGCGTATCACATGATGCGGCAGAGCCCATGTTTTACGTATTCCATTATGGCGGGCGTAAACTTGCCCTTATGACGGATACAGGCTATGTGAGTGACCGGATGAAAGGGATTATTAAATCAGCCAATACGTTCGTATTTGAGAGCAACCATGATGTCGGCATGCTGCAAATGGGGCGCTACCCATGGAGTATTAAACGCAGAATTTTGAGCGATGTCGGACACGTATCCAATGAAGATGCAGCTCTTGCTATGACAGACGTGATTGGAGACGCCACCTCACGCATTTATTTGGCCCACTTGAGTCAAGACAACAACATGAAGGACTTAGCCCGTATGGCGGTCCAGCAGACGCTTGAAATGAAGGGCTTTGTTGTAGGGGACGGCTTTGATTTATATGATACGGACCCGAAAAAAGCAACCCCGCTTTGCGCCGTATGATTTTTACAATCGTATGATTAAGATAAGAGCTTCTTACCAACACTATATACATCATCTATTCACTGAAAGGAAGGAAACATAGTGGATTATCGCGATGTAGAGTGGAAGCCGAGACGAAGCAGAAAAGGATATTTCCTATCTGGTCTGATCGGTGTATTGGTAGGAGCTTTTTTAATGGGATTCTTTTTCCCCTATGTGTCTGGACAAAGCGGCAGCCCCTTTGGCTGGCAATCAGCTGGAGATCAGCAGGCATCAGATGGCCCTTTAAAGACCGTCAATGTGAACGTGAATGATGCGGTCACAAAAGTGGTATCGAGTATGTCGGATACGGTTGTCGGCGTCATTAACATTCAAAAGTCGAGCTTTTGGGAAGAAGGCGGTGAAGCAGGCAGCGGGTCAGGTGTGATTTATAAAAAAAAGGGTGACACCTTTTATATTGTGACCAACCATCATGTCATCAAAGGCGCAAACCAGCTTGAAGTGAGCCTTCAGGACGGGACAAGGATCGGGGCAAATCTTGTCGGCAGTGATCAGCTTATGGATTTAGCGGTACTCACGGTCAAAAGTGATAAGATCAAGAAAACCGCCGCCTTCGGCAATTCAGACCATGTCAAACCAGGTGAGCCTGTCATCGCCATTGGAAATCCATTAGGCCTTGAATTTGCTGGCTCCGTCACACAAGGTGTGATTTCTGGAACGGAGCGTGCGATCCCTGTTGATTCTAATGGTGATGGACAGACGGATTGGAATGCGGAAGTTTTGCAAACGGATGCCGCCATTAATCCTGGGAACAGCGGCGGAGCCTTGATTAATATGGACGGGAAAGTGATCGGCATCAATTCAATGAAGATTGCTGAGTCAGAGGTGGAAGGGATTGGGCTGTCTATTCCTGCGAATCTGGTGATCCCTGTCATAGAGGATTTAGAGCGCTATGGAGAGGTGAAGCGTCCGTACCTTGGCGTTGGGATGAAATCACTAGCAGATATTGCGAGCTATCATTGGCAGGAAACGTTAAAACTGCCATCAAAGGTCACAACCGGAGTCGTCGTGATGAGTGTCGAGCCTTTGTCTCCAGCAGGGAAAGCAGGGTTAAAAGAGCTGGATGTCGTGACGTCGTTTGACGGCAAGGAAGTACAAAATATCGTCGATCTGCGTAAATATCTTTATCAAAAGAAAGTCGGCGACAAGGTAAAGGTGCAATTTTACCGAAGCGGAAAGAAAAAATCAGTCGAGATCAAACTCTCCCAAACCGATCGGTTCGGAGGCTAGCCAGTTCCTATAGGGGACTGGCTTTTTTTATATGCACAGCATATGATAAAGAAAAGGGGGAGAGAGGATTTGGTCACATTACAGCCGATGTCACAAACGGATTATGACGTCTTAATAGAGGAGTCTATTAAGAGGTACGCAGGAGAAAAGGTACTCGCAGGGACATGGAATCAGGAAGAAGCGCAAAAGAACGCAGAGGAACAATTTGAGCGGTTGCTTCCTGAAGGACTTCAGACAGAGGATCATGAGCTGTGGACCTTCATGCATGGAGACGAATCCATTGGGTGGGTATGGCTTTGCTATGATCCAGATCATCCCCAGCATGAAGGCTTTATTTATAATTTTATTTTGTTTGAAGCGTATCGAGGAAAAGGGTTGGCAAAACAGGCCATGACGGCATTAGAAGAGCAGGCAAAGTCATTAGGTGTGAAGAAACTATCGCTGCATGTCTTTGCCCATAATCAAATCGCCCGCTCACTTTATGAGAAAACGGGATTTGCTGAGACTGGGATTTACATGAGCAAACCTTTATAAAAAAAGAGAAGTACCGTGCAGAGAGCGTACGGTACTTTTTACGTGGACATCATGGCATCTTGCGCCGTGACTCGGTATAGGTCGACTTTGCATTTCACAAACGCACGGATGATGGCTGGGACTTGAGCTTCTGAACGAATCAACAATGAGGTCTCGTCATCTCTGATCACAAGGTCTGTTCCCACACTTTGTAAGTACTGCGTGAGAACAGGCTTCACCTCATCATCAATCCATGCATGCTTGAAGGTGGCACGAATGGTTGAGGACGTGATGGTTTTCTCTTGAGGATGAGTACTTGAGGACACGATTTTTCCTTCAGATATGAAAGCTGTTTTGGTACAAATAGGCTGGGTGAACCTTGGCTCGTCTGCTGTTAAAAAGACCGTTTTTCCTTCGAATTTTAACGATTCAATCACCCGCTGGATATGTAAGATAGAATCTGCATCAATATCCGCAAAAGGCTCATCAAGTAAAATAAAGTCAGGCCGATGAGCGATGGCCTGAGCCATTCCGAGCCGCTTCTTCATCCCAGGTGTAAAGGCACCGACTTTCTCTTGATGATAACGATGTAAGCCAACAAATTCGAGTAATTCTTCATAATAGCTCGTTTTCTGGCGAGTACCCGTAATTTTCGATAAATAGGCAATATGCTCAATAGCAGTCAGCCCTTCATATAAATCTGTATATTCAGGCAGAACACCGATATGATGACGTACTTTTTTTAACGACGTCATGTTCATCATGATAAACGTGCCAGAGGTGGGGCGGGAGATCCCTGTAATGATATTAAAGAAGGTCGTCTTACCAGCACCCTTCGGTCCAATGAGGCCGAAGATATCCCCTTGATGGATATCAAGATCAATATGATCTATTGCGACTTTCGTCCGATATTTTTTTGTCAGCCCTTTTGTGTGAAGCACTTAGACATCCCTCCTCTGAAACAGTAGTGCAGTTCCAACGAGTAAGACAACAGTCAATGCGGCATTCATCAGCACATAGGTCAGCGGTTCACTCCAGCGAGCATAATAGTAAGGCGTCACGTATTGGAACCAGTGAATCAACCGTTCTGAAGAAAGAACAGACATCATGCTCATGATCGGAAATAGAAAGGAAAACAACATGCCAACAAACATCGATTTCTGTGGTGTTGGAAAGAGCATGGACAAAAACAAAGCACAGGAGATGCCGACACTGATAAACGTTAATATTTTTAAGGCATCAGAGAACAGAAAACGATGTGAAATCACCATATTTAATATATATGTGGTCATAATGCAACTGAGCCAAAACAGCATCAGCCCAAGATATTTCCCGATGACAATGTTTAAACGGGTCGTTTTGCTGACGAGAAAACGAATGGTTTTCAAATGAATTTCGCGGCTCAAAATATCATGAGATAATAAAAAAATAAGGAAGAAACCAAATAACGAAATCACTAGTTCATTCCCAATGGAATAAGGGTCCTTTGCCTGTTCCCACTTTCCTTGATAAGCAGCTATAAATGGAAGACTTGATACAAAAGTAGATAAAATGAAAATAATAACAATTGTTAAGATGGATTTTGTGCTTTTGAAGAGCTGCTTAAATTCATTCATACAGATGGTCCACACACACTGTACCTCCCTTCATCTTTATTATACCGCTAGAAAAGAAAGACACCATATCTCGCTCTTTAACATTTGCTTAAATTTTATAAAAAAGAAGACTCTTCCAGAACAGTTAACTCATTTTTAAAAATGTTCAGAAAAATATCTTGATTTATCAAAAAACATCATGTATGATAGCTTTAATTCAAGATAGTTAAACAGGCAATGACGAGAGAAAGTACAATCATCAATTTTTCCACAGAGAGCTTCGGCAGCTGAAAAGAAGCAAAAATAATGATTCGAAAAATGGTCTCTGAGCCTCGTGCTGAACATATCCATGATATTAGTAGGTGACGACGAGAGTTGGTACTCGTTATCAAAACCACAGTATATGAGCCAAATTGGAGCTTTGTACTTGTAGAGGCTGTTTAGCGCGAGCAAACAGTAAATAAAGGTGGTACCACGAGACAAATACCTCGTCCTTATGATTCATAGATAAGGATGGGGTATTTTTTATTGTCCACTTTTTTTTCATACAAATGTTCAAATGTTCCACGTGAAACACCACAACCATTTTTTCAAATGAAAGGGAGATTAACATGAGTGAACATGCATTGGTTTTACAATCAGATTTCGGTATTGATGATGGAGCGGTCAGCGCAATGTACGGCGTAGCCAATACAGTGAGCAGCGGCATCCGCATTTTTGATTTAACTCACAACATTCCCCAATATGACATTTGGGAAGCGTCTTATCGCTTGCTTCAGACGGTTACATATTGGCCGGAAGAAACGGTATTTGTCTCCGTTGTTGATCCAGGCGTTGGATCAGAGCGAAAGAGCCTTGTCGTCAAAACAACAAGCTCACACTACATCATCACACCTGATAATGGGACACTTACGCATGTCGCACAGGATATTGGCATCGTGGAGGCTCGGTATTTAGATGAAACCATCAACCGTCTGCCGAAGTCAGGAAAATCACATACATTCCATGGTAGAGACATTTACGCCTATACAGGCGCGAGAATTGCTTCAGGTGTGATTTCTTTTGAAGAGGTCGGGCCAAAGGCGAATATAGAGGACATTATTCACCTTCCAGTCGTACAAGCTTATGCGGAAGAAGAAGTGATCACAGGGACGATTGATATTTTAGATGTGCGGTTCGGAAACCTATGGACAAACATTCATCATACGTTATTTGAACAGCTTTCAATCAATTATGGGGATGCAATAGAAGTTACCATTGCCAACGGGCCAAAAAATGTGTATAAAAATATCATGACCTATGGACGATCTTTTGCCGATTTAAAGGTAGGCGAACCACTCGTATATGTCAATTCACTCGATCATTTAGGCGTGGCGATCAATCAAGGGTCATTTGCAAAGGCTTATAACATCGGTACAGGCACAGGCTGGCGCCTTTCGATTCGCAAAGCTCCGCGCATTATATATGAATAAGAGGAGGAAACATCATGGCAGGTAAACAACTTTCAACGAAAACTGTCGTTGCCATCGGAATTGGCGCAGCCGTCTTTGTCATTTTAGGACGCTTCGTCTCTATTCCAACTGGGATTCCGAATACACAAATTGAAACATCGTACGCGTTCCTTGCGTTAATGGCCGTGCTATTTGGTCCTGTTGCAGGCGCATTGATTGGATTTATTGGTCATCTCATTAAAGATGCCACCACATTTGGACCTTGGTGGAGCTGGATTATCGTTTCGGGTGTTGTTGGTTTATTGATCGGCCTCATTTCGAACCGTTTAAAAGTAGAAGAGGGCGACTTTGGCTGGAAAAAAATCACGCTCTTCAACGCCGTCCAAGCCGGCGCACAAGCATTAGGCTGGTTTGTCATTGCGCCGGTACTCGACATTGTGATCTATGCAGAACCTGCAAATAAAGTGTTTGTTCAAGGAATCGTAGCAGGAATCTCAAACATCATCACAGTCGGTGTACTAGGCACCATCATCATTGCGGCTTATGCGAAAACAAGAAGCAAAAGCGGCAGTCTATCGAAAGAAACATCATGAAGCAAGGTGGAACACATAAATGAAGAAACCGATGATTCAATTCGAACATTTCGGATTCAAGTATCGCAGTCAGGCAGAACCAACATTGAAAGATATCAACCTGACCATCTATGAAGGAGAAAAAGTCCTCATCGCAGGCCCGTCTGGATCGGGAAAAAGCACACTAGCCCATTGTATCAATGGGCTAGTTCCTGCGTCTTATAAAGGTTCTATGGAAGGAAGTCTTCACATCGGCGGGAAAAATGCAGAGAAAGAAAACATTTTCTCCCTCTCACAGCTCGTCGGAACGGTACTGCAAGATCCTGATGGACAATTTATCGGGCTGACCGTTGGAGAAGATATCGCGTTCACACTAGAAAATGATCAAGTCACACGCGAAGAAATGAAAACACGTGTCGAGAAAGCGGCAAAATTAACAGAGGTAGACGGCAAACTGGCATCATCCGTGCATGAGCTGTCAGGCGGTCAAAAACAACGTGTCGCCATCGCAGGCGTACTTGTCAACGATGTCGACATTTTGCTGTTTGATGAACCACTGGCAAGCCTTGATCCCGCAACAGGTAAAGAAGTGATCGATCTCATTGACCGTCTGCAAAAAGAAACGAAAAAAACGGTCGTGATGGTGGAACATCGATTGGAAGACGTCCTCTTCCGCCATGTCGACCGCATCATCGTTGTCAATGACGGCACGATTGCAGCGGATATGACACCAGATGAATTGCTCGCCTCAAATGTATTAGAAGCGGCGTATTTACGTGAGCCTTTATATGTGAGAGCGATGAAATATGCAGGTATTCCGATTGCAGCAGGAGATCAGATCGCTAATTTACAGCATCTCACCTTAAATGACGAGGCAAAAGAGAAAATCGAACAATGGATGGAAGCATCTGAGCCATCAGTCGAGCAGAATGCAGCGCCGGATTTACTAGAAGTGCGTGAGCTGAGCTTTGATTATCCGACAAGACCAAACACGCTGAGCAACATCTCTTTTACCGTCAAAAAAGGAGAAATGATCAGCATCGCCGGTGCCAATGGCGCAGGCAAGACGACACTATCCAAGGTGCTCTGCGCATTTGAAAAGCCAACAAAAGGGACAATCCTTTTAAATGGCGATGACATCACCGGAGACACCATCAAACAGCGCTCCGAACGAATCGGTGTCGTCATGCAAAACCCAAATCAAATGATTTCGAAACAAATGATTTTTGATGAAGTCGCCCTCGGTCTCGTTTTAAGAGGCGTGAAGGAAGACGACATCAAGGATCGTGTAGAGCGAGTCCTGAAAGTGTGCGGGCTGTATCCATTTCGGAACTGGCCGATCTCAGCCCTCAGCTTTGGACAGAAAAAACGCGTCACCATTGCATCCATTCTTGTGTTAGAGCCAGAAATCATCATTTTAGATGAGCCAACGGCCGGTCAAGATTTTAGACATTACACAGAGATGATGACGTTTTTAGAGCAATTAAATCAACAGGGCGTCACGATTTTGATGATCACCCATGATATGCATCTCATGCTCGAATACACAACAAGAACCATCGTCATTTCAGATGGAGAAAAAATTGCAGATGATACACCAGCCAAAGTGCTGACAGATCAGCTGCTAGTCCAAAAGGCGAGCTTAAAAGAAACGTCGCTCTATGAACTGGCGCTAAAAGCAGACTGGCCAAATCCAAATGAACTCGTGGATCGCTTCATTGAGGTTGACAGAAAGGAACGAATGACATGGCTGTAGACATGCTGTCTTATATCGATCGCCCGTCGCCAATTCACCGGCTGACAGGTGCCACCAAACTCATTTGCTTTATCCTCTGGTCATCCGCAGCGATGCTCACATATGATACAGGCGTATTAGTGTTTATGCTAGTTGCCAGTATCGTGTTCTTTCAGCTATCAAACGTACGATTTCGTGATATCTCTTTCGTAGTGATTGTCTTGGCGATTTTTCTTGTCATCAATAACATCGCCATTTACGTCTTTGCGCCTCAGCAAGGTGTCGCCATCTATGGAGCGAAGCACGAGTTGTTTCATATTGCAGGCTGGTACAACGTCACACTTGAACAGCTTTTCTATCAGTTAAACATTACACTGAAATACGTGACTGTGATGCCAGCAGCACTTTTATTTATCGTGACAACAAATCCAAGTGAATTCGCCTCATCGCTCAGCAGAATCGGGGTCAGCTACCGGATTTCGTATGCGGTAGCGATTGCGCTGCGCTATATTCCAGATATTCAGCGTGATTTTCGAACGATTGCCATTTCTCAGCAAGCAAGAGGCATTGATTTATCGAAGAATGAAAAACTGGGAAAACGGATTAAAAATGCGCTGTCGATTGTGATGCCGCTGATTTTCTCCAGCCTAGAGCGGATTGAAACGATCAGCAATGCGATGGAACTGCGCGGGTTTGGAAAGCATAAAAAGCGCACATGGTTTACGGCGAAAGACTTTCAAAAAGCAGATTATGCGGCGTTAATCTTTGTTGGAGCGGTACTGATTGTGTCGCTAGTAATTACATTTGTTAGAGGAACGAGATTTTACAATCCGTTTTGATAGAAGGAAGCCTTCACAGGAGTGGAGGCTTTTTTATTTGGTTTGTGGATAAAAGGTGTGGAAAATGGTAAAGGACTATTAACATGTGAATAAATCGGTTATATTGAACAATGAGCGAAACACTTGTGAATAACCAGACAATATATTGGAGGAATTAGAAACTTATGAACAAATCACTTTATGCTTGTGCAGAACATATAGAAACCGTACTAGACATGTACATAGATGATCACGAAACACCGCCAGAATTCAGAAAAATCGAACATACACACAGCTTATCCACAACCTGTGAATTGTGCGATGAACCTGCAATATATATAGTGGGGAACGAATGATCGGACACAAAATACACAAATTTTATCCACAATTGTTGATAACTTATATGAATAACTTGTTCTTAAGGTGGGGATGACCTGTGAATATATCAATTATCACAGTAGGAAAATTAAAAGAGAAATATTTAAAGCAAGGCATAGCCGAATACACAAAACGATTACAGGCATACGCAAAAATCGAGATCATTGAGCTCGCAGACGAAAAAGCACCCGAGAATCTCAGCGAGCAAGACATGAAAATCATCAAAGACAAAGAAGGCGAACGCATCCTAAGCAAAATCAACCCAGACGCCCACGTCATCGCCCTCGCCATCGAAGGAAAAATGAAAAGTTCCGAAGAATTAGCCGATACAATAGATAAGCTGGCAACATACGGAAAAAGTAAGGTGTGTTTTGTCATAGGCGGATCCCTTGGGTTAAGCGATGCTGTGATGCAGCGGGCGAATGAGAAACTGTCGTTTTCGAGGATGACGTTCCCGCATCAGTTGATGAGGCTGGTGTTGGTGGAGCAGATTTATCGGGCGTTTCGGATTGTTCGGGGGGAGCCTTATCATAAGTAGATGAGTTTTTTTTAATCATTCCTAGCATAATTAATAGTATCTTGATGTAAAAGGTTCAGCTTAATGTTCTATAAAAGATGTCTTTGCTAGACATTGTAAACTTAAATCTTATGAGTATCTGATAATGATACATTAAACTTTCCATTCGCTGTCTTCTCTGTTTTATCTTTTGTTGATGCCTCATAAGAAAATCATTGAATTTTTCAATAACCAATATTTTTTCTTTTTAAAATCGCTAGGTTTATTCTTACTGTTAATTTTTTATGTCTAATTCCATAACTTATTTAAACGATAGTGAGTAGAAGAATATGAATGATAAGAACCTATTTTGTGAAATCGTAGAGACTAACAATTTCTGTTAAAATATTATTCGATGGAATGAAGTTTTATTGAAATTAGGTAATGGAAATTTAAATAATAGGAGACACAACTTGAAAAAATAAAATAAAAATAGATATGGATATCGCACTTGAACAAGCATTAAAAATATCTGGTGTAAAGATAGAAAGAGAAAGCTTTCTGACCCATACCTTTTCAGAACTTGTATCTTCAGCACATTATCCATATTGATTTACAAGATAGCATACTAGTAAAAAATTAATAATTCTAATTATTAATCGGTAGTATAAAGTAAATGTATTAAAAGAAAGGAGAATAAATAATGGCTACATCTATAGAAGTAAATAAACAGAGTGTTAAGCAACTATTAGAAACAGGAAAAGTAAATAAATTTATTATTCCTGAATATCAACGTCCGTATGCATGGACTGACGAACAGATTCAAACGCTTTTTGAAGACTTAACAGAGTATACAGAAAATGATAATGGAAGCACTTATTTTCTAGGAACGATTGTTTCTTATGAAAATGATAGTGGTGAACAAGAAATTATAGACGGTCAGCAGCGAATTACGTCTTTATTCTTATTGTTACGAGCGCTTTACTTCAAACTTAATTCAATGAAAGAAACAAAGGAAGTAGCAAACTTTAAAGCACAAATAGAATCAGCATTGTGGGAACAAGATGAATTAACAGCTGAGGTTAACTTTGAAAAAGCTCTAATTGAATCTAGAGTTATAAGTGATGAGGGAAACAAAATTTTTGGTCAGATTCTTGTTAACGGGACTACTAAAGAAACTGCAAAAGATAACTATTCACTTAACTATAAATTATTTACAGAGTTAATTGAGAATTATGCTTCAAATGAACCGGAGTTATTTTTTTGGTTTATTAGGAATGTTTTAAACAAGGCAATCTTATTACCAATCACAGCTGATTCCCAAGATACAGCTTTAACGATCTTTTCAACTCTTAACGATAGAGGACTAGCTTTATCCGATGCTGATATTTTTAAAGCGAAAATCTATAATAATTTAAGTGTTGATATTAGAGCTGTTTTCATTGAGCAATGGCAACAACTTGATGATGAAGCGAAGGATGCTGGTGAAAGCATTCAAAAACTATTCTATTATTATATGTTCTATTTAAGAGCCTTAGAAAATGATCGAAATACTACAACTCCAGGTCTAAGAAAGTATTATTCCAGAAATAATTTTGAACAGTTATATAAAACTGATATTATTACAAACTTAAATTCAATGCTGAATTTATGGAAGGTGGTTAACAATCGTGTGGAAATAGAAGATGAGAATTGGTCTAAAAATATCGAGATTAAACAAATACTTGATGGGTTATCTTCGTATCCAAATGAATTTTGGAAGTATCCAGTAGTTATTTATTATCTTAATTATTATAATTTACCAAATTTCGAAAACCTTTTTTTACGGTTTCTTAAAAATTTACTTGCTGTTTTGGCAGCGCGTTACATAGTTACGCCAACTATTAATGTAGTCAAGCGAGGGATTTTAAATCTAAACTCTGAAATTATTAATTCGCCTACACCTATATTTAATTTTAATAAGTTGGATGAACAAGAGCTAAAAATTAAGATTAAAACTGCGCATCGTAATACTGTTCGAATGATTTTAAAGATACTTGCTTATCAAAAGCAGGAGGAACTCCTTCCTGATAAATGGGAAATCGAGCATATACTACCTAGAAAATGGCAATCCAGTTATTTTCCAAATAATTCTGAGGAAGAGATAAAAGAACTTGTGGAGCATTTGGGAAATAAAATACCTTTTGAAAAAAAGCTTAATATCATTGCAAGTAATGGATATTTTAAAAAGAAACAAGACAGCTACAATAAGTCTAAAGTTCAAATCTTATTAAATTTATCTAGCGAACATAAAGACTGGGGAATGAATGAAATTCGAGAAAGAGACATACGAATTTCTGACGAGCTATTAAATGTATTTAATGATTGGGGATTAAATCAACCCGATTTTCTAAGTAAAAGTGAAGAACAACCAACCCCAACCCCTGAAGATTTAAGAGCAATAAGGGAATTAAAAAGAAAAGGTCTAATTTAAAATTTATTTTTTAGAAGCTATGAATTTGAGTGACTTGTGTTAATTTCATAGCTTTAAATATACTTAACTATCTTTCTAACGAACATCACGATCACCATTCTTTAAATAATCCTATATAATGTAATAATTTACATTCAAACAATCCAGATTATTCCGATATATGGTTTATAAGGATAATAGAGGGGTGTAGTATGAATGGCAATTACATTACCAGAAAGTATTAAAAGTACTGCTACTGCAGGAGAACGAATTTTATTTCGAACATTAAAGGAATATCTACCCGAGGATTATATTGTTCATTATGAGCCTAATATCAATGGGTTTAGACCAGACTTTGTGATAATCGGTCCGGATCTAGGAGTATTAGTTTTGGAAGTAAAAGATTACACCAAAAATACAATAAGAGAGCTAAACGATAATACCTGGGGCATTTTAAATTCTTCTGGTGATTTACATAGAGTGAAGAGTCCCCTAGTTCAATCAAGAGAGTATGCTTTTAAAATAAAAGATATGCTTGAGAAAGACATTGATTTAATCAATACAGAAGGGAAATATCAGTTTAAATTAAAGTTTCCTTATGGTTATGGTGTCGTCTTCACTCGGCTTCATGAAGAACAACTTTTAAAAAATAAAGTATATGAGGTTATTGATCCACATTTTATTTTATCGCGTGATCAGATTGATCCGGATAATGACCATTTTGATCCTGAGATCTTAATAGAAAAATTGTTTGATATGTTTCATGTGCCTTTCAAGTTAAATACTCCACTATCATCTGACGAATTAGAAAGGATTCGTTATCATCTGTACAAAGAAATACGCGTTGGAGCAGATGTTGAACCAGTCCCATACCAAGAAAAACTGTTATTATCTTTTCGAAACATCAAAACGATGGATCTGCATCAAGAAAACTTGGCTAAACAGATTGGTGATAAACATCGGCTAATTAGAGGAGTAGCAGGAAGTGGTAAAACCTTAATCTTAGCGACTCGAGCAAAAATGTTAGCTGAACAACATCCGAATTGGAAGATATTAATACTCTGTTACAATGTAGCTTTGAAACAAAATATTAAACAAATGATTCATTCTAAATTTACAGAACCAGATGATTTTCTGACATCCGATCATAGAAAAACACCAAATTTAAATAATATACAAATATTAAATTTTCATCACTGGATTAAAAAAGATCATGGTATTTCAGAACTTGAAATAGATGATTACATTGAAAAAATAGAAAATGATGCTTTAACTCCTGTAAAGTATGATGCCATTTTAATTGATGAAGGGCAGGACTTTGAAGGGAGCTGGCTGCATCTCATGAGCTTATGCTTAGATCAAGAGACGCAATCTTTACTTTTAGTAGAAGATAGAGCGCAAGATATCTATCGGAAAAGTAGAAGCTATGTGAAAGATACGGGCCTTGATTTTAGAGGTAGATCTAGAATCTTAAATATAAATTATCGTAATACGTCACAAATTGTGGATTTTGGATGGAAATTTTACGATAGCCATAGAGCTTTAGATCTTAAATTAAAACAAGAACAGACAGAGACAATCGAAATCATCCCTCCAAA
Source organism: Bacillus sp. FSL K6-2869 (assembly GCF_040869405.1). Classification (NCBI taxonomy): domain Bacteria; kingdom Bacillati; phylum Bacillota; class Bacilli; order Caryophanales; family Bacillaceae; genus Bacillus; species Bacillus sp. FSL K6-2869. The sequence goes on along the minus strand of NZ_CP152035.1, from coordinate 3,765,708 downwards.
AAAGACGAAACGTAAAGGGCCAGAAGTAGAGCTTTTAAGATGTAATACCTTTAAAGAAGAAATAGAGGAGATTACTAAACAAATAGTGGATCAACATAATGAAAAGAACATACCTTACTCTGAAATGGCTATTTTATATCGTATAAAGGGATATAATAACCATTATATATCAGCGATTCAATCTGAATTTCAAACAAAGAATATTCCTTACAATTGGATAACTGAAAATGGTGCAACCAAACATAAGTTCAATCCAGAGGAAGAGACAGTCAAAATTTGTTCTCTCGATAGTAGTAAAGGTCTTGACTTCCACTCAGTTTTTATTGTGAAAGCTGATCTGATGCCATTAAAGTATGAAGAGGATCAAGAAAAAGAAGTGTCTTTAATGTATATAGGAATGACTCGTGCTAAAGAGTACCTATCAATATCTTATTCAGGTGTTTCTTCGTTTACTCAGTATTTTGAGGATGCAAAGCAAAAAGAGCCGACATTTAATCAATAATTTTAAATAGTAAAAGGTACGGGAATTATTCATTTCTCATACCTTTTTTCATGTAAGAAGAAAAGAAGACTCTTCTTAATAAATATCGTATTATATATAATGAAAACTTAGTTCAAGAAACGATTACAGCAGGTATTGGTAACGATCACATATTCAATCTACAATTACTCAAAGGAGACTTCCATGGGTTTCAAAGCTGACTTTAAACATGAAATACGTAACGTAATAAAAGATGTAGAAAAAGAAATAAATAAAACATGGAAAATTGAATATAAAGGGCATTCTATAGAAATTACAAACCAAATAAAAGAAGAGCAACTAATCATTGATGGTGTGACAGTTGATAAAAAACAACGAAAAAGTTTATTGACTCATATGATCCCTTATTCAAAATTGTCAGGGATATTGGAGCTTCAAGATGGTACAAAACACAAAGTGTCCGTTAAACTGGGTGGGTATGTACGATTTCGTTGTATTGTGAAAGTAGATCATGAAACGGTTTTAGATGATTCAATAAAGTTAAATTTTCTACAATGGGATCATAAAGAGAAAATCGTTCCCTTTATTCAACAACAAATTCAATCACATCATAAAATAGTAGACGACCGTTTACCCGATGAAGATTATTTATTTGACGAAAATGAACCACGATTGGCTCCCGGTTTATCTGATTATTATGTAGATGAACGACCTGCCCCTTTTTATGTGAAGAAACTATTGAAGCTTTTTGAAATACAACTGAATCATCCTACAAACGAAACTAGAAAAAAAACATATGAAAAAATCATTTCTAACAATATGGCGAGTCGCAACAGTGAGTTAATTGACCGATTTCAGCAAACACAATGGGATGAATCCCGTGTACAGCAAGAAGCGTTATGGCTTCTTGAGCATGCAGCACATCGGGAGGTCGTCAAATTTGCAGTTATGATACTGGGATGTACGAACTGTGAAAAATACAAAGAGCTCTTATTCACAATAGGTATGCATGAAGAATTTACTTCTTATGTCGTGTTTGCATTGAAGAATGGCACAATTCAAGGAAACGAACATGTTTGGCGTCTTGCAAAGTCTGTTGATGGATGGGGAAAAATTTCGGCTGTTGAGCAATTGGAAGCATCGACGCCAGAAATAAAACGATGGCTACTAACAAAGGGCTGCGAAAATACAATCATGAATGAATACTTAGCCTATACTTGCGCTCTTAATGGTGATCTGGAAACAGCTTTATCAGAAGATGAAATTTCCAAAGAATTATACGATGGAGCGAGTCTCATCATTCAAGCATTATTAGAAGATGAGGTTTCTATCTACGGAATCGATGAGTATTCAAATGCAAGCTCAGTTCTCTGCCGATTTATTCACCATGCTCATAAGCACTGCCAAGCAATTGAGGACTTTTATCCAATATTGAAAATAAATGAGTTTTTAAATGATGATCAAGAGATTTGGGAAGACCGATTGAATGATTCATGGAAACAGGACGATTATAAGGCTATCCAGGAAGCTGTTCAACCGTTTATCAATGACAGTAGATGGCCAAAGCTTGCAACCGATTCGTTACAACAGGGTTTTAGCTCCCAAGCACTTGAAATCGCTCTCTTTTATCGTTTAGATGTGATTGAGCATCTATTTGCTTTACTTGAGAAAGATCCGACAAATAGTGAAATATACTTTGCTGTGATGGACACAAATCATCACCAGCATATTAGAGAGCTTTGTACATTTGCAGAAACACATTTATCGTTATCAAACCTCTCAGATGATGAAGTGGCTTGTCTACAATATATTGTGCAAGATTTATATGAACACGACGGTGTAGGATTACCATTGATTCAAGCTGCACTTAGATCAAATGATGGAAATTTACAGTATCATGCTTTAAGTGTATTAAAGGAATGGCCTCCTTCGTATGCGCAGAAAGCGGCCACAAGGGAATTGATTGAACATATATCCATTAAGACTGATGATAAAGAAGATCGAAAGTTAGCCAAACATTTGTTAAAGAAATAATATTTGATTAAGTAGAGCATAACAATTCAACGGGGATAAAACTTAAAAATATTAGAAAGCAGGCACACCATGCACACAATAAAAAAATAGGCCAAACCTTCTCCTACATCACATCAGTATCACACACCGACCGCCCCATCCTAGGTATGGTCGCAGGCAATAACAAAACATTAATGATCGATGCCGGCAACGTTGTAAGGAATCTCCAACAACACATGTTGACATATCGTTATTTATCGATATAATGGTTTGTATGGAGCCAATAGAAGTTTTCAAAGCCTTATCCAATGAATCAAGATTGCAAATTTTACAATGGCTAAAGGAACCTGATCGTCATTTTACACCCCATGAAGGGATTGATATGAATACTACAGGGGTATGTGTTAGTCAAATAACAGATAAATTGAAAATGACGCAATCAACAGCATCTCAATACCTTTCAATTCTACTACGAGCTGGATTAATTACAACAGAGCGTATAGGTAAATACACGTATTATAAAAGAGATGAAAATGCCATAAAAAAAATTGCTAAGATTCTAGAAAAAAATATTTAATAAATGAACTGAATTCATACATCAGAATTCAGTTTCATTTATTAAATACAAATCGACTTATCGTAATATGTTTTTTTGTCCATACATATTAACAATTCTAGATATGTAAATTTATTATATATAAGGAGTGATCTACATTGTCAAACACTGTAAAGATTTACATTTTAGCTATTGTAAGTTTTTTAGTTGGTACATCAGAGTATATCATCTCTGGTATTTTGGATAATATTTCTGAATCATTAGGGATTACGATAGCTGCAGCTGGCCAGTTAATTACGATTTTTTCTCTTGTGTATGCCATCTTCACCCCAGTATTAATGGCTTTAACATCGGGAATGAATAAACGCAAGTTAATGTTATTTTCACTTAGCGTTTTTATTCTAGGTAATATTCTTGCATTCGTCCTCCCTGGGTATCAATTATTTATTGTGTCAAGAATTATTATGGCTCTTGGAGCGGGGATGGTCGTAGTTACTGCATTAACAATTGCTGAAAAAATTGCACCAAAAGGTAAGCAAGGTACCGCTATTGCTACAGTAGTAATGGGATTTACAGCATCATTGATCATTGGAGTCCCACTGGGCAGAATGACTAGTGATTTCTTTGGTTGGAAAGCTGTATTTGGAGGAATAGCCTTACTCGGATTATTAGCTATGGTGATAATTTCTCTTACGATTCCAAAAATTCAAGGGGATAAACCTGTACCTTTAATTCAACAACTCGCTCTTTTTAAAAAACCAAAAGTAGTGTTGGGATTAGCCATCACCTTTTTCTGGCTCGGTGGTTATTCAATTGCCTATACCTACCTATCCCCTTACCTTTTAAACATATCAGGTGTAAGCAGCAAATTGCTGAGTGGAGTTCTTCTCATATTCGGGATTGCTAGTCTAGTTGGGTCAAAGTTTGGTGGATTTAGTACCGATCGATGGGGTGTGAATTTTACTCTGATTAGTGGAATGACATTACATGTCATCATGCTCATATTGCTCTCACTAGTTACGCATTCTTATGTTGGAGTATTGCTCATTTTAATATTATGGTCATTTGCTGCATGGTCTTCTGGCCCGACTCAACAATATCATTTAGCTACAATGGAGCCAGAGTCATCAGGTATACTATTAGGTCTCAATCAGTCAATGATGCAATTGGCGATGGCTGCAGGTGCAGCTATTGGAGGTATCTTTGTAGAGAGGGTTTCTCTATCTTCCGTTACTTGGGCAGGTGCTTTAGGCGTTGCAATCGCGATCATTGTAACAATATTGGCTTCACGTGCTACTTCGAGTAATGAAATTCGATATACTTAATAAATCGCATATATTATATTGAAGTACAACCGCATCATAAACAGCGGAACGATGGGAAAACGTGATTCAATTTAAAAAATAATGACAGAAAGTAGGAAGCACCTTTGCACTCAATTAGAAAAACAGGTCAGAGTTTTTGGTACATCACACCAATATCACTCACCGACCGCCCCATCCTAGGCATGGTCGTAGGCAATAACAAAACATTAATGATCGATGCCGGTAATTCAGAAGATCATGCGAACTATTTTATCCAAAAGACCTTAAAACAAGAGAACGCCACGCCGGATATGGTTGTCCTCACGCATTGGCATTGGGATCATATTTTTGGTCTACCGGCGCTGCCTCATGCGGTTTCAATTGCTTCTGCAAAAACGAGAAAGGAAATGGAGAAGCTTCTTCCGTTTTCTTGGTCAGATGAGGCGATTGATGAGCGGGTGAGGGAAGGAACGGAGATTGAGTTTTGCGCGAAGGCGATAAAAGAAGAATATAAGAATCATCGAGACATTCAGGTGGTTTTACCGGATGTCACGTTTGATCGTCGGATGGAGATTGATCTTGGCGGGGTCACTTGTGTTGTGCAGCATGTTGGGGGCGATCATGCCGCAGATTCAGTGATCGTGTATGTGAAAGAGGAAAAAATCCTGTTTCTTGGTGATTGCATTTATCCGAAAATGTATGCAGAAAAAGTACATTTTACGGTAAAAGAAATTTTGCGTCTTTTAGATGAGTTAGATGCTTTTGATGCGGATACGTATATTCCTTCACATCAAAGACCGTGGACAAAAGAGGAGTTTCGTCAGGAAACAGACAAGCTTCGAATGATGGCGAAATACACTGATCTTTATGGTGGAGACCAGGAGAAAATCAAGAGTGAATATCAAACACATGTGAACAGAGAACTAAAAGAAGATGAGTTAGAGACGATCGCTTATTTTGTAAATGGTTATGAAGGATTAGCAGAGGGATAAACCTCTGCTTTTTTTATTTTCATGGCTCGTCCTTTTCCCTGAGTTTATATCAAGTTTATATACAGGCGATATACTCGAACCGGTGAGAAAAGGAGGAGAACCATCAATGAAAGGATTCAGATCATTTATTGATAAAATGTCTACAAAAAAAGGGGCTTGGCTGACTGTTATCATTTGGCTTGTTTTCATGATCGGGTTGAGTGCTGGGCCTAAATTGGGCGATCATAAAGTGAGCAATTTTCAATCTTTACCTAGTGATGCTCAGTCCATCGTGACACAAAAGAAGTTAGATCAGTATTTCCCAAATGATAAAGGGACTCCGGGATTATATGTGTTCCATAACCCTAATGGAAAGCTGGCTATTCAAGATGTAAAAACGATCATTCAAGGAATTAAAGAGGCAAAGATTGAGGGGATTGAGGATATTGTCGATGTGTCCGCATTGCCTCCTCAAGCGTTATCCGCTTTTTTATCAGAAGATGAAACGACGATGATTGTGCCAATGAATTTGAAAGCAGGATTAGGCAATGCTGATTATGCAAAGATTAATGATGAGACAACGGATGTCGGTACAAACATAGCGAAAGGGCTAGATGCTGATTTTTATATTACGGGTCCAGCAGGTATAGCGGGGGATACGGTGAAGCTGTTTGAATCTGCCGACTTGAAACTGCTATTAGCTACTGTTGCAATCATTTTGGTTTTATTGATCGTCATTTACCGTTCTCCGTTATTAGCGATCATTCCATTGTTCGCAACGGTCATTGTCTATCAAGTGGTGAATCAAGTTGTGGCTTTACTTGGCGTGGGTGGACTTGAAATCAATAACTCAACCACCTCGATTATGAGCATTTTGTTATTTGCTGCTGTGATTGATTATTCATTGTTTGTTTTCTCTCGTTATCGTGAGGAGTTACAACATCATGAAAATCAATTTGAAGCGATGAAAGTAGCGATGCGTTCAACAGCCAAACCGGTATTATTTGCAGGCGGTACAGTATTTGCGGCGATGATCATTTTATTTGTGGCGGATTTCCGTGATTATCAAAACTTTGCGCCAATCTTTGGTGCTGCGATGGTGGTCATTATGTTGGCTTCTGTCACACTGATTCCAGCCTTGTTTGCATTATTTGGCCGCAAAGCATTTTGGCCGAAAGTACCCGCATATGGTGAAGCAAAAGAAGCAAAACATGGCATATGGGGACCTCTTGCCAAATTCGTGGTTAGAAAACCAGGATTAATTGGTGGTGCGGTCTTACTGTTTTTACTTGTGACAGGTGCGAATATTTTCAATTTACATTATGAATTTAACTCGGTGAAAAATTTCCCGAAGGATTTACCTTCTCGTGTTGCATTTGAAATCGTTGAGGAAAAATTTAATAAAGGTGATCTAGCCCAGACAACAGTACTTGTGACTGGTCAAAAGCTAACTCAGGAACATTTACAAGAAATCTCCGCCCAATTCTCAGAAAATGAAGAGATAGGATCGACTCGTCCTTCGGGGGTAACCAAAGATGGAGAGCACGGCAAAATGACGATATCATTAAAAGTGAATCCATACAGTATAGAGGCCATTGAATTTTTAGGAGATTTCCGTACAGATCAAGCCGTCTATCGATTATCAGATGGTCAAAAGGTACAGTTATCTTTTGCTGGCACAACAGCTAAATTAGTGGATGAGCAACAAGTGAATCAATCCGATATTAAAAAGATCGTTTTACTGGAAACATTACTCATTCAAATCTTGTTACTTGCTTTGACACGTTCCATGAAAATGTCGATTTATATGATGGCGACGATTTTAATCTCATTTGTATCTGCCTTAGGCTTAGGTATTTTCTTAGTCGATGTGTTATTTGGATATGATGCGATTTCAACTCGTGCCCCTGTGTATGCCTTTATCTTTCTCGTGGCATTAGGAATTGATTATAACATCATCCTTGTGAGCCGTTTCTTAGAAGAACGCCAAACATTACACGTCAAAGCTGCATTAGAAGTGGCGATACGAAACACAGGCGGGGTGATTTCTTCAGCGGGGCTCATTCTTGCTGCAACGTTTGCCGCATTAATGACCATGCCGATTACGGATTTATTTATCTTTGGATTTATTGTCGCTATTGGGATTATCATCGATACATTTTTCGTGCGAGGAATGTTGCTGCCGTCACTCATATTATTCTTTGAAAAAGACAAAGCTAAGGAAATAAAGGAGGAAGGATAATTGCATGTATTGGTTGTGGATGATGATGAAGCCATTTTGCAATTAGTGTCCATCCATTTAGAGCAGGCGGGATACCAAGTGACAAAAGCAAGCAATGCTGAGGCAGCGCTTGCTTTTTTGCAACATCAGTCATTTGATCTCATGATTATTGATGTGATGATGCCTGGGATGGATGGCTTTCAGCTGGCGAACATTGTGACGAAACAATATGAACTGCCTGTCATTATGCTGACAGCGAAAGGGCAGATTGAAGATAAGCAACAAGGATTTGAACAAGGGATTGATGATTATATCGTCAAACCATTTGAAACGAAAGAACTGCTATTCCGTGTAAATGCGATTTTACGACGATATCGTAAATCTATAGAAGCTATAACGACTGCGGGAAATGTTCAGATTGATACGAACCGTTGGGAATTAATGATTGCGAATCAGCAATATATCTGGCCCATGCGGGAATTAGAAATTCTGTATTATCTGCTGCAGCGGGCAAACCGCAATGTAAGCCGCTGGGATTTAATTGATGACATTTGGGGGGATACGTTAGATCAACCCGAATTCACATTAAACACGCATATTAACCGCATACGAGAACGTTTAAAAAGGGCGGAAGCGACGATTGAAATTGTCACAATACGTGGTTTCGGCTATCAACTTGAGGTAAAAGAATGAAACTACAACAACGTTTTATGCTATATACGTGTTTGATTGTTTTGATTAGTATCTTCATTGGATTTATTTGTTCTAACTTGATTTACAATCATGTTGTCAAAGAGCAAATGAATGATCGATATTTAGCCATTGCCGAGCAGTTATCTAAACAAATCAAAGAACATGAAATTACCTTGCGGGCATCTTCTGATTTTTTGCAAACCATGAGCGATCTAGGGTACCAAATCGCTTTGGTTAAAGAAGATGGGGAGATGAAGATGTTTGGCGAACCATTTAAAACGAAAAAATGGAATGACCAAATGCACGCCTTATTTGAAGGCGGTAAAGCGTACAACGGGATCAAATCCTTTAAAAATTCATACTTAATCATGAGTCATTTCGCAAATGATATACAAAATACAGTGGGGACGAAAATAGAAATTGACGGGGAAGAATGGGGCTTATTTTTACGCCCGAATAATATCAGTTTCTTTACAGAGTTCCATTTGATTATTTTTGGATTTATCTTCGCCGTTTTTGTGAGCAGTATCATTGGCATTTTATTCATGTCTCGAAAGGTCACCCAATCTCTTTCAGAATTGACGAGTGCGACGCAAGAGATGGCAAACCATAATTTTCAGTATCCATTAATGATCAATCGAAAAGATGAAATTGGTCAGCTTGCTGATCGTTTTCGGATGATGCAGCAGAAGTTAGAGAATACCGATCAAGCAAGGAAGAAATTTGTGAATAACGTCTCGCACGATTTTCAGTCACCACTATTAAATATACGAGGATATTCTGAATTACTAAATGAGGAGATTTCATCAAGCGAAGGGAAAAAATACAACCACATTATTCAAACAGAAGCAAAGCGATTATCTAACTTAACGAAACAACTTCTCATTTTAACCTCTATTGATCAAGGGACATATCCAACGAATAAACAAATCGTCAGAGTAGATGAGCAGCTTCATCAAGTGGTCCATTCGATGCTATGGCGGATAGAAGAGAAAGGTCTAGAAATTAAGTTGGATCTACAGCCTGTTTCGGTATATGCGGATCGGACCTTGCTAATCAATGTTTGGGAGAATTTAATTGGCAATGCCATTAAGTACAACAAAGAGTTTGGGGAAATCAGTATTCATTGTAATGAAAATGAATCGGAAGCGGTTGTGACGATTAGAGATACGGGGATTGGCATAGAACAACACACATTAGAAAAAATATTTGAACGCTTTTACCGGGTAGATCAGGCACGAAATAAAGAGGGAATGGGTCTTGGATTATCCATCGTGCAAGAAGTCCTGTCGTACCACAATGCTTCTATTGAAGTAGAAAGCAATGAAAAAGAAGGAACGACCTTTACGACGGTTTTTCCAAAGAAATAGTATTTGAGAAAAGTCTCGTTTGCGTGTGTCAAATGAGACTTTTCTTTTCATGATGATCGGTAATCGCTGTTAAGTCTGCTTGTAAATGGATGTTCCAGTGAAAAAAAGTGATTTTTTTCATTGTTTCTCCCCTCATCATCGCTTATATTTCCATTATAACTTGCGTGTTTTCTGACACTATTTTATATCAAGTCTTCCATTACTAGAGAGGTAACTTACAGATGGATAAAATAACTAACCCATACGACACGTTCAAAACCAAAATATCGAAATATCCAATTGAACAAAATCATTGGCAAGCCTTTAAAGATGGAACAACGATTAAACAATTAAAAGCGGGTACATGCATAATCAAGGCTGGCGATCCGGTGAAGCATGCCTATTTCTGCATAACAGGTCTCTTCCGTCTCTTCTATTTGTTACCGAATGGAAGGGAGTACAACGTGGCTTTTACGTTGGAAGATGATTTTGCTACTTCTTATGCAAGCATGATCAACGGGCAGCCTTCTCCTTATTCGATTGAAGCGATGGAGGATTCTATCGTGATTGAAATTCCGAATGATCTACTTCAAATGTTGATGGACAGAAGTCATATGTGGGAGCGGTTTGTTCGGGTGAGTGTAGAAAGGCTGTATACGAGAAAGGAAGAGCGTGAGAGGGAACTGCTATATTTGCCAGCCATTGAGCGATATCAGGCGTTTTTATTGAAATATCCCGGGTTACATCAGCGTATCGCTCAATATCACATTGCCTCATATATCGGTATTTCTCCGGTTTCGCTGAGCAGGCTGCTGCATCCTGCTGAACATTAACCTATGTTAATGCACATTCTCTAGATCTGGCGTACAATCATCACATCATAGAAGAATCGAGGGGCTTGATGATGAAATATATGATGGTTGTTTTATTAGAGTTCTATCCATCTTGGCTTGCTTTACCACGAGAGGAGCGTAGAACCCATGCGGCTTCGCTGCAAGAGTTGATGCAGAAATATGAGGAACATGTGACGGTGCGCTTTTTTGATGCTGAAGCTCTTCCAGGTAAGGATTACACAGATTTTGTGATGTGTGAAACAGATGACCTGAAGTTCTATCATTTTATGTGGGAAGAGATTAGAGATTCTATTCCTTACACAAGTGGTTATGTCAAAATGAAAGAGGTCATCATGGGAATGGAAGATGCTTTTCAAACATATGAAAAAGAATCTCTGAAAATGGATCAGTAATCGAAAACCACCTGCTATCAGGTGGTTTTTTGCACATTCTATCTTTTGGTATAATCAGGGGTAAGGTAAGAACGGATAAATTTTTGAACTGAATCGGAGGTACTTATGAAGCAGCTGTATATGAAGCAAAAGGTATTTAGTCTGAGCGGCAGGTTTACGGTAAAGGACCAACAGGAGAATGATGTATATGTGGTCGAAGGCAGCTTTATGAAGGTGCCAAAGACGTTTACCATTTTGAATACAGAACGAGAAGTCATCGCTGTAATTACGAAGAAAATGTTTAGCTTTTTACCGAAGTTTTTAGTAGAAGTCGGTGGGCAAGAGGTATTGACGATCAAAAAAGAGTTTACGTTCTTCAAAGCAAAATATTCAATTGATGCTGCTGGTATCGAAGTACAAGGGAACTGGTGGGATATGAATTTCCAAGTGTTGCAAAGCGGCGAAGTGATCGGTCAGGTAAAGAAGGAATGGTTTACTTGGGGGGATAGCTACAAGGTGGATATTTTGAAAGAAGAGATGGAGCCTGTGATGATTGCATTGGTTGTTGCGATTGATTGTGTGAAAGCGGATGAAGCGGCGTCTAGGTCTTCGTCGACGACGATGAATAATTAATTGGAGGGTTTAAAGTTGGACAATCTCACCCGCATTTTAAGATTAAGAGATGCAGAGATATGGGCGTATGAATTTCTCGATAATAAAGACATCATCGTCTATTTCTCGATTACAGATTTAAATAGAAAAGCAACGATTCATGATAACCCTCTAGCCACTCAAGAAGAACTGGATGAAAGAGATAATTACATATCAATGGATGTGCACAGCCATCTAGATCTCAAGAAAACGCTAGAAGAAGATATATTTGATGACTTTATCACCAATATCTCAGCTTTAGTAGAGCATATGCATGATTTTCACAATGCGCATGTTTTTATTCATATGCATGTTCATGACAAAATCGATTTAACAGATTTTCAGTTAGAAAAAGATGAAGAGATGCATGGCGATGAAAAAGAACAACTCTATACATTTAAACGTTTATGGATTCAGCAGGCATGTTTTCAATTGGTCGAACAACAATTAAATCGAAAAATCACAGACATGTCTAACAGTAGGTTTTGCCAAGATCTAAAGTGAGGTGAGCAAACAAATGACATTCCCATACAAAGTATTTCAAACAGTCGTCGAATGCGGCAGTTTTACAAAAGCCGGTGAGAAGCTTGGGCTGACGCAGTCTGGGGTGAGTCATAATATGGCGAAGCTTGAGTCAGAGCTTGGGATTGTGCTGCTTCATCGGAATCGAAACGGGCTGTCGCTGACAGATGCAGGTGAGCGAGTGATGCCCCATATTCGCCAAATCATTCATCATGCGTTATTGCTTGAGCAGGAGGCGGCGTTGATTCAAGGGATGGAAGTGGGGAGTATCAAGATCGGCACGTTCTCTAGTTTTTCTTCAAAAATGCTTCCGCAGCTCATTCATCGTTTTACGAAAAGTTATCCCAATATCCAATTGGAATTATACGAAGGCGGCTATGAAGAGATTGAAGAGTGGATCGCATCTGGCACAGTTGATCTTGGGTTTTTAACACAGCCATCTAGAGATTTGGAAACTGTTCCACTGTTTCAAGATGAATTGGTGGTGCTCATGCAAGAGAGTCATCGTTTCCATACAAAGAAGGTGATGGAAGTGGCTTCGTTCCAAGATGAACCATTTATTATGCCAAAAGCGGGCTGTGATCAACTCATTAAGAAATTATTAAAAGACAGAGGCGTGAAGCCCCATGTTTTATTTGAGATTGGGGACAACAATACGCTCATCTCTATGGTTCAGGAAGGCCTTGGGCTCACGATCATTCCGAAGTTGATTTTGCCGCCTCAGGTGCCTCATGCGAACGTAATTCCACTTGAGACCCGTGTTTATCGCGAAATCAATATGGCGTTTAAATCTTTTAACGCAGCCTCTCCCTCTACTAAAAGATGGATTGAAGCAGTCAAAGATCATTTTAAATAGATTCAGCTTGAACGAGAGTCTCTGTTTAAGCTGATCAATTTATAGCGTGATCACCCCACGAATGGTAATAACCGCTGCACCTGCTACTTTAATGACCGGCTTTGTTTCATTCGGAATGACCGTGATACGAAGCAATCCTGGTCTGCCGATTGCATCACCTTGAGCAATGCGCAGATGAGTGGTTTCTTGCTGAGGAATAATCCCTTCCAAATACAGATATCCGGCCAATGCCCCGTTTGCTGCTCCCGTTACAGGATCTTCGGGTATACCAATGCCAGGTGCAAAATCCCTTGTATAAAGATCACAGTCTTTTGTGGATTGAAACGTATAAAGATGAGTCGTTGTGATATCCTGCTCTTTATTCATTTTTCCTAAAGCTGCTAAGTTTGGTGCTGCTTGATCAATGTCATGCTGGTGTTTCAGCGGAACCAGGAGATGCCAGTTTCCGGTGTTTGCTAATTTTATAGGATAGGATGGATCAATCCTGTCACTGCTTATACCGAGAATATCACTAAGCTCTTCTACATCGATGATAAAATCTCGCGTCTTTGGCGTGACCTGTGTCATCTCGACATCCACAACTTTGCCATTCTCTTCGTGCCATACAACGGGAACATGGCCGATCTTTGTTTCTAACACAACCCCTGATTTTTCTTTAGCCATATCTAGCTCCGTCGCTAAAAGCCAAGTCAACCCAACCGTCGCATGCCCGCAGAAATTGACCTCTTCCGTTGGAGTGAAATATTTCACTCGATAATCGGCTTTCTCATCATGTGCCGGCAGCAAGAAAACGGACTCGGGTAAGTTCAACTCCTTGGCGATATTCTGCATCTCATCCTCCGTTAACCATTCCCCATCCAACACCACCCCAGCGGCATTACCTCCAAATTTCTCAGTTGTAAACGCATCGACATGATACACCCTAATATCTTTCATCTGACGAATCCTCCTAACCATGTTGTTATGTTCATCATAAGTGTGTAGGATGCATTCGTAAAATGAATCTTTTTGATGTGATGAATTTGTATGATTCATGCAAAATGAAAAATCGATCGACATCACTCTCTATATCTATGAATATGGATTTTATATAAGTCTTTAGGCTCAACATTAAACCTTGTACCTATATTGGTTAAAATGTATAATATTTGTATATAAACACATTAATAGGAAAAGAGAGGATATATTTATGAAAATAGTCCTGAAAGTAGTAGCTTCTATTCTTTGTATGATGATGTTGAGTTTTCATATACAAGAAAATGTGAGTGCCGCAGAGGGTGGAACAATAACAACAGTTGATCGTTATAAATATGGTGATGATTATCTGACAGGTAAGACAATTCCTAACGCAATCGTTGCATTCGGAGATTGGGGTCTTCCTAGAGACTGGAAATCTAGATATCACGATTACGCAAAAGCAGATAGTAAAGGAAATTTTAAATTGTTTTCTGGTAAAGCGACTGCTGGTCAAACTTTGAATTTAGATACGTATGATCAAAGCGGTACCTTACTTGCATCAAATAACGTATATGTATTCAAAGGCTCTTTTAGCTCTTTAGATGATATATATGATACTTCTCAAGAATTAACTGGGAAAACAGTGAAGAACACAAAAGTTGAGGTCATGCAAGATGGTAAAGTGATTGCGTCAGGGACATTCAATGATGCCATCCATTTAAAGCTGCCACCTGTATTAACTGCTGGAACATTCCTGACAGTCAAAATGACAACTGGCAGCAATATCGACGTATATAAAAAAATCATTAATCCTAAGAAATTTTCACTTGGCCCTACGACAAAATGGTCTAAATCATTAAAAGGTCAGACAGGTATTCCTTACGCTAAGATCATCTTTGCTAACAATGAAACAAACGACATTATTAAGTCCATGATAGCAGATGAGGAGGGTAATTTTGAGTTTAATGTAGACAAAGCAACCCTAAAGGCCTTAGACCGAAACAAGGTAAAAATTATTGAACCAGCTTATGACAACGTTTTGATAAGGGATTTCTTTTATGTTAAGTCGACAGCTCCAACATTGAACCCGTTTACGCAGTTATCAACATCAGTGAGTGGAACCGCCACTCCAGATAGTATCATAAAGGTATTAAATGGAGAGGGGCAAGTCATTGGAGAAGGTCAGACAGACTCTAATGGTGTCTATGACGTTACTGTTTCAAAATTAATCGGTGGTGACTTAATTACAGTAAAGACGTTCATGGCAGATAACCCAAGTGAAACAGATCAATCTCAAGAAGATGTACAGAAAGTTTATGTAGAAGATATAGATGATTCGAGTGATACAATTAATGGTTTCAGCACCTTTGGGTCTAATGCTGTTGTAGAAGTACAATCAGATTCTACAAATAGTACAATAAAAGCCGTGTCCAAGCTCAGCACAAGTTCCACAAAAAAGAAATATGGCCCATTTCCAATCACCCCAGGGAAAAATTTTAAATTAAAAACGGGAAAATTAACAAAAGGTTCTAAAGTAACGATCACGTTGCAAAGCGGGAAGAGGAAGGTTTCCCTCCCAGTCGTAACCGTCAAAAAAATCTTCACATCTCCTCTTGCAGCATCTCAAGTGAAGGTGACGAACAATAAAGGGAAAAACGATACGGTAACGATAAAAGGAATCAAAAAACAATCCGTCATCAAAATCTTTAAACAAGCTTCTGGTGGAACAGCGATTGCTCAGCAAACTGCATCGAGCTCGAACATGACGATTTCCATGAAACAATTGGGTCAAACAAGTGGAACGCTTTATATCAGCATGAAAGAGCCTGGTCTAAAAGAGGGAAATCGAGTACCAATTCGCTATCAGGGTGAAAAATCAGATGCTCTAAAAGTCAACCAGGTCAAAATCAATAATCTTAAAAATAAAAAAGACGTCATTACAGTGAGTAAGATTAAGAAAAAAGACGTCATCAAAGTCTACTCAACAAACGGTAAATTACTTGCCACATCAAAACCGGCGAACAGTTCATCCATCAAATTGTACGCCAAACAAGTTGGGGCTAAGAGCGGCAAAGTATTTGTTACACGAAGCAGTGACAAGATGTTGGAAAGCGGCAAACAGGCTGTTTCTTTTAAAGGTGAGCCAACCTCTGCATTAAAAGGCAACCAAATTAACATCGTCAACAACAAGAAGAAAAATGACGTGATCACCGTTAGTCAATTAGCGAAACAGGATCTTGTTAAAATCTATAACCAATCAGGAAAATTAATTGGTCAGTCAACGGTTTCTAAAGGTAAGGTTGTGAAGGTGACCATCAAACAACTAGGCGCTAAGGGCGGAAAGATTTACGTCACGGTTACAAGAAAAGGCATGTCAGAGAGTAGTAAGACGGTAAAGTCGTTTAAGGCTGAGAAGTAGATTTTCCCAATAATTTGTAACACTTCATTTCTATAACAATCGTCATTCGTTTTATGGGTGACGATTTTATGTTCAGATCGTATTTTTTTAATAACTCTAATCATAGGATGGTGCCAATCTTGAAAAAAATAAAATATGTCGTCCTAACGGCTATTATCTTTTGTTGCAGTATGTGGTCTTCTAGTGTTCAAGCTCAATCCGGTTATTTCAACACATATACAACGTATACTGGAATGTCAGGCTCTGGATTCTACACCTCTATGCAAGGAATGTGTGTCGACCGTAACAATAACATGATTTATGCTGCAAAAATAAATACTTCAACCCAGCTGACACAATTGTACTCTATTAAAATGAACAGCTCGTCAAGCAACAGAACAGTGAAGCTTCTTAAAAACTCTGATACGAATAGTACTAGCTATGATTTAGGACATGCCAATGACTTAGCTGTCAAAGCCCAAAAAGGAGATGAGCAAGTTAGTATTTATGTAGCCCCTATGACCGATGGTGTCAAGTATGTAAAAAAGATCGTGAAGCTACAAGTGAACACGAAAAAAAGTACATACAAAGTGGCTAAAGCCTATGTCCTTCAGTACCAAGGAACGAATTTATCAATTAGCGGCATCACGTATTCTGTTGGAGCAGACAAATTTATTGTGAGGTCTGGCAATCGCTTTTTCATTGGAAATTTTAATGATCAAACAGGAAAATTTGAGTATGAGGCCACATTTACATTAAATTATACAAAAGCAGTGATCAATCAGTCAGTGGTAGATGTTTCGAAGTACATTCTTCAAGGAATTTCTTTTTACCAAGGAACATTATATGTCCCTTTATCTAAGCCAGATACCAACGGAGGGGCTTCTAATGTGAGTGTTATTCTCACGTATCCGTTAAATATCAACCAAATGATCAAAGAGCAAAAGGGAACAACAACAAAAGATTTTTCAAAAGAGTTGTTTACTAGAAATGACCTATCTTTCCGAATAACGAGCAGTGCATTTACTCTTTTTGAGATAGAAGCTGTTGATTTCGATGACGGAACGTTATATTTTAATACGAATCGTGGGAAAAAAGGGACACAAGAAGATATGATCGCAACATTCAATGACTATAACTACTACAAATGATGCCAGCATTAAAAAAAGCTCCTCAAAAATGAGGGGCTTTTTCCTTTCATCACCCATAATAATTATTCGCCTGAATAAAAAATTGGGATTGCATGTAGTTATATGTGATTTTCGAGAAGTCGAAGGGCTGGCCGTTTGTGAGATGAAAGACGGTTTCGACGCGAAGAGCAGGATCATTTTGTTTAAGTCCGAGGTGCTTCGCTTCGGTTTCATTCAGTTTGCCTACTTTTAAGTACATATCCGAGAAGCCAACTTTGAGCCCAAGGCCTTCACTAATGAATTTAAATACAGAATCGGCTGCAATTTCTGTGTTGAGGTAAGGAATAATGGTTTTCCGGTAATAGGACTCTTCTAAACATAAAGTTTGTCCATTGATGTAACGAATGCGTTTAAGGTAGAAAACATCCTCATCTAGTTCAATATTTAAATTTAGCGCAGCTTCTTCTGGCGGTTTGACGGTATCTAACGTGAGAACTTCTGATGTCAGTTGAAATTCCTCTAAATCTTTTTTAAAACCTTGGTTGGATAATAGGCTAATATAGCCTTTGCGTCTATGCCTTCTCACAAAGATGCCGCTGCCCCTCACCTGATAGACAATCCCTTTTCTTTCGAGTAAATCTAATGATTTGATAATTGTACTTTTGCTCACAGCAAATTGATTCATGAGCGTCTCAAGCACAGGGAGTTTGTCTCCTTGCTGCAGCTCATGTGTGACAATATATTTTTCAATATCGCTTGCAATTTGTTGATACTTTAACATAGCCATTCCTCTTTGTTTTCACGATTTATTGTCTTTGTATTATAGCACATCCCGATTTCTCTTTGATATGCAAACTCGAATTATATATGTATTGATAAATTGTACCGGTATAATTATAATGTACATATACTAGTAGTGATAAAGGGGGGGTTTATATGTCAAAAGTGAGGGATTATCAAAAGCTTGCAGAAGACATCTTAGAAGCAGTTGGCGGAGAAGAAAATGTGGTGAGTGCCGCAAGATGCGCCACGAGGCTGCGTTTGGTGCTGAAGCGTTCTAATCCAAAGGCAAAAGAAGCAGTCAACGCCATGCCTGGCGTCATTACAGTGGTGGAAAACGGTGGTCAGTTTCAGGTTGTGATCGGTCAGCATGTAGGTGAGGTATATGAGCATTTTACCAACCTAGTTCAGCTCCAAACGTCGGATGATGACCAGCCGAATGAAAACAAAGGAACGATACTGAATCGGGTCATTGCGACCATGTCCGCTGTGTTTGCGCCATTTGTGTATATTTTAGCCGCAGCTGGTATTTTGCAAGGTGCACTTATTTTAATAAATTTGATATTTCCAAGCTTCTCGAAAACAGGCACTTATGAAGTGTTTAGCTTTATTTCTTGGGCACCGTTTACGTTCTTGCCCATTTTTATTGCGATAACTGCAGCCAAGCATTTCAAAACGAATATGTATATTGCGGTTGCTTGTACAGCAGCGCTTGTCAGTCCTTCTTGGACAGAGATTGCCGGACGTGTAGCATCAGGGGAAGGTGTGACCTTTTTAGGGATTGCGTTATCTGAAACGGTTTATACATCATCCGTCTTGCCACCGCTTTTCTTAGTATGGATTCTTTCTTATGTAGAAAAATTCTTAAACAAACGAATTCATGAGGTCGTCAAACCGCTATTTGTCCCATTTTTATGTATGGTCGTCATGGTTCCGTTAACCATTCTATTAATCGGTCCTCTTTCGACAGCAGGTGCAAATGGGATTGCAAACGGATACAATGTTTTAGCTGAAAATGTACCAGCTCTGGCAGGGGCCATTATCGGCGGTTTCTGGCAAGTACTCGTGATTTTCGGTGTTCACTGGGGCATCACGCCAATGGTACTTGCGAACTTTGAACAATATGGACGTGACTCCTTTCAGGCATATCAAACCATCGCTGTTATCGCTCAAGTCGGTGCGGTGCTGGGAGTTATTTTAAAAGCAAGAAATCGGGAAACACGGAAAGTTGGGGTTTCAGCTGGAATCACAGGACTCTTCGGTATTACGGAGCCTGCGATTTACGGTGTCACCTTACGTTTTAAAAAGCCGTTTATTTTCGGGTGTATTTCTGGAGCGGTCGGTGCCGTTGTAGCCAGCTTCTTTACGCCTTATTACTTTGCATATGCAGGGCTGCCTGGCCCGCTGACCATTGTGAACGGAATCAGTGCAGATTATCCAACGTCTATCATTGGTATTTTGATTGGTGTGGCCATTGCGCTCATTTTACCAGTTGTGCTTATTCAAATGTTTGGATATGGAGAAGATACAGTAGAACAGTCAGCTAGTGAAACACCTGTTAAAGATCAAGACGGAGAAACGACAAATACTTCTATGAACAATGAAGAAATGATCACGGCTCCACTTACAGGAAAGGTGCTTTCGTTATCTGAAGTGCCAGATGCCGTATTTAGCTCTGGGGCGATGGGGAAAGGTTTTGCCATTCATCCGACCGATAACAAACTGTTTGCACCGTTTGACGGCAGTATCGTCATGCTTGCACCAACAAAACATGCGATTGGTCTGCGTTCTGAATTTGGTGTAGAGTTACTTGTTCATGTAGGAATTGATACGGTTTCTCTAGATGGATCGGCATTTACACTCAATATCAAAGAAGGCGACAAGGTGAAAAAGGGTGACTTGTTGATGACATTTGATCAGGAAGCAATTGAAAGCAAAGGATTACAAACAATCACACCTGTTATCATTACCAATACCCAAGCATACGAAGATGTGATTGTAGAGAAACATTCGACATGTCAGCCAACTGACGTCATGATGACAATTGTGAAATAGGAGGAATAGATAATGACTTTACCAAAAGATTTCTTATGGGGCGGGGCATTAGCCGCTCATCAATTCGAAGGTGGATGGAATGCAGCTGGCAAAGGGCCGAGTGTTGTAGATGTGATGACAGCAGGTGCTCATGGTGTACCAAGACAGATCACGGAAACGATAGAAGAAGGAACTTTTTATCCAAACCATGAAGCCATTGATTTCTACCATCGTTACAAAGAAGATATCGCCATGTTTGCTGAAATGGGATTAAAATGCTTGCGAACATCGATCGGCTGGAGCCGAATTTTCCCTAAAGGGGATGAAGAAGAGCCGAATGAAGCAGGCTTACAGTTTTATGATGATGTGTTTGATGAACTGATTAAACATGGAATCGAGCCTGTCATTACGCTGTCTCACTTTGAAATGCCCCTTCATTTGGCAAGAGAATACGGCGGATTCCGAAGCAGAAAAGTCGCTGAATATTTCGCGAATTTCGCGGAAGTTTGCTTCAATCGTTACAAGGACAAGGTCACGTACTGGATGACATTTAATGAAATCAATAACAAAATGGACGTCAACAACCCGTTGTTCCTTTGGACAAATTCAGGGGTATCTGTCAAAGAAGGCGAAAATGCCAAAGAAGTCATGTATCAAGCGGGCCATCATGAATTGCTTGCAAGTGCATGGGCAGTGGCAAAAGGAAAAGAGATCAATCCTTCCTTTCAAATTGGAGCGATGGTGTCCCACGTGCCAATTTATCCATATTCCTCAAACCCAGAGGATGTCATGCTGGCAGAAGAATATATGAGACAGCGCTATTTCTTCCCAGATGTCCAAGTGCGTGGCTACTATCCAAGCTACGCGTTAAAAGAATTTGAGCGCGAAGGCTATCACATTCCATTTGAAGAAGGCGATGAAGAAAGTTTAAGAAAAGGAAAAGTAGATTACCTTGGCTTTAGCTACTACATGTCTACAACGGTCAAAAGCGATGCAGTATCTGATCACAACGGAGACATTGTCAATGGAGCATTGCCACATGGTGTAGAAAATCCGTATATCAAATCAAGTGACTGGGGCTGGTCCATTGATCCGACAGGCTTAAGATATACATTGAATCGTTTTTACGATCGCTATCAAATCCCGCTATTCATTGTGGAAAATGGCTTTGGTGCCATTGATCAAGTGGAAGAAGACGGCTCTATTCATGACCCAGAGCGAATTCAATATCTCGCTTCTCATATTCAAGCACTGAAAAAAGCGGTTGAATATGACGGTGTGGACCTCATCGGCTACACACCTTGGGGCATCATTGATATCGTGTCATTCACAACCGGTGAAATGAAAAAACGCTACGGCATGATTTATGTTGACCGTGATAACGAAGGTAATGGTTCAATGAAGCGTCTTAAAAAAGATTCGTTTACTTGGTATAAAAACGTCATCGCAACGAATGGTGAAGAAGTGTAATAAAGAAATGACTGGCCCGGATGAGCGTGGGATGCGCTTGTTCGGGTTTTTTTATTTCCTATGCTTCAATGTGGCCTGAATACAAATAAAAAAGAGAGTGATCACAATAAAATAATTCATTGGATTGTGGAAGACATTGATACTAAATGCTAATTGAAGAAGAATCCAAAAACCGAATATCACTGTAACAGCTGGGATGATTTTTTTATACACATTGATTCTCCTTTCGAGAGTAGTTTGTTTTTAGGTGGCATTGTCTCATATCATTGCAGAGATGAAAAGAGAGAAAGATATTAATAGGTTCTATTGCACTATTTGGTATAATTGGTCTATAAAAACGATAAATGGTAGATAAAGAATAGGAGTTGTTGAAATGAATCAAACTCTGCAAATGGGTGCCAATACCGTACTAAACTCTCCAAAGGGGCAATTATCCATCAGTTATGAAGTGTCATCTGCAATTGATATTTCTTTAACGGCGTTTCTCTTAACAGATTCAAATCTAGTTCAAGGAGATAATGGCATTATTTTTTACAATCAGCCGGAGAGTACTACGGGTGTCGCAACACTTTTACCAGCAGAGATATCAGATCAGTTGAAAAGACATCAATTGAATTTTGATATGAGCAAAGTGCCTGTCGGAATCACAAAGATGGCTATTACACTAACAGAGGATCGAGGAATCGGCTTTTCTCATGTGAAGAATCTGCAAGCAGAAATTCGAACAGGTGATGAGGTCCTATACCTAACACCAGTTAGCTTTACAAATGAAAAGGGTATTGTCGTAGTAGAGCTATACATAAGAAATAGTGAAACGAAAGCACGATCCATCTGGCGTGGCTTCGATTCTGGATTGGAAGGGCTATGCAAGCTTTATGGGGTAGAGGTTGAACCTGATGAACAGGATGTTTCTACACCTCCTGAAATGGTTTCTGAAAAACAAATTAATGAGCCTGCTCCAATGAACACAGCCGCTAAAGAGAAAGTCCCTGCACCTATTAGCTTAGAGAAAGTTCAAGGTAAAATAAGTCTAGACAAAGGTCATAAACCGATCATCATTGAAAAAACACCAGAGATTACGGCTACAGTATCTTGGGAGTCTGGCACCGATTATGATATTTACGCATTGGTCTATACGAAGTCAGGAAAACAAATAGATGTGGCCATGTTTGGCGCAAAAGGTGTTCCCGCTCTCAAAAGTTACGGTAACGGGGCTGTTGAGCATATGGGAGATGTCGGTAGAGATCGTGAATCAATGAAAACAGAAGTCATTAAACTAAGGTTAAATGATGATATCCTTGCGGTGGTACCCGTTGTTTACTCTGCTCAATCAAATGGAACAGGTTCTTTCTATAGATATAGAGTGTCTATGAGTATCGATAATCATCAAGGAACGTCTGTCACGATTCACGCGAAACATGCAAATGACAATGATCGAATTTATTCTTGTGTTCCAGGTATTCTTCAAAACACAAATGATGGCGTGATCATCCGTCCACTAGAGCTTTACAGTAAACCCAACTCTGAGCGTAGACCGAAGTTAAAAATGAAATATTCAAATGAGATCGATGTTTTGATGGATAAAGGACCAATCAATGATTATAAGTAACGTGAACATGTGGCCAGACAGAGTATAATGAACTGTCTGGCCTTTTCTATATCCCTACAATTGATAAACTCGTTTATCCAAATTAGAGGGTAAATTGAATAGAGAGTCCATTCCATTTTTTATGTCATTTAGCCTATTTTTCCTTTTTGGAGGTCACGGTAAAATAGACTTTATGATCAATAATGGAGGGAGTGGCTTAATCTGGGCAAGATACTTGATGCAAAAGCACTAACCAGTGCCATGGATACAAGGGCAAAACACTATCAGGAACTCCGTGAACAAATGATAGATTTAAAAAAGGCACTTCAAGGTGTTGCCAATCTCGGTGACGACTTCACTGGAAAAGGTGCCGATAACATTAAAAGCTTCTACAAAGAACTCACCGGAAATGTGGACATGTTTATTAGCTTCATTGATAAACAAAAAGCCTTTCATGAAGGTGTTTCTGGGACACTTGATGATACAAATTTTGGCGGCGACACCTTTGTAGAAGAACACTTTTTAGACAACGCTGTACATATGGGAATCAAGAATGCCAAAAGCATCGTGAAGGATCAAAAAAAGGCGCTCAAAACGATTTTTCAAGATATTGATGACCTCATTTCTCTGGAGGTATTTGATAGTAAAACCTTTGACGAAAAGATTGCAGATGCGGAAGATGAACGGAAGAAAACGGTTAAAGATTTAATAGAACTTGATCAAAATCTAAAAGATGAATATGCTTTGTCAGAGACTGAGGAGAAGGCTACAATGGCATTGTACGCAGAAATGATGAATGCGACAAATGACGGAAAATCCATTTCGCCTATGAATTTTGACAAGAAAGCGTATCAAAATAGCGAAATCTACAAGGCAAAAAGCGATATTGAGAAGCAAACTTCTGAATATCTAAAAATCAAAAAAGATCAAGAAGAAGCCCGCGAGATCGCAAAGGAACAGGAAGCGCTCGCCAACCGTCCTTGGTATGAAAAAGCCCTTGATTACGGTGGGAATATCGTTAATGAGTTGACAGGCGTGAACGATGCAAAACGTGCCGCAACAGGCGTCGATCCGATCACAGGTGAAGAACTTACCGCAGGCCAGCGAGTCGCCGCAGGCGGCATGGCAGCAGCAGGATACATCCCGATTGTCGGCTGGGCAGGACGTATTTTCAAAGGCGGAAAAGCCGTCTATAAAACGACTCAAGCCACGTCCGCCGCAGTCAGAGCAGTCGACATTTACAAGACATCACAGAAGTCTTTCGATGCGTTGAAAACATCACAAAAAGGCTTATATGGACTCACCGCGACCAACGGCTTCAGCGAAGCGATTACGGGTCGAGATATGTTTGGAAATAAAGTCTCGAAAGAACAGCAGGAAGCGAGTATGAATGCTGCGCTGGGGATGCTTTTGCCGTTTGGGGCGAAAGGATTTCATGGGAAGATGGGGATGAAGGATAGTACTGGTAAAGGTGGATTTAAACATAAGTATTCTGACAATAGCAAAAATCATCTAATACGACCAGAAGGTGTTAGTAAAACAGGTGTAAGTGGTGGTCATAATGAAAAGGAATTTTTCAATTATTTAAATGAAAAGGAAATTCCCTATAAATTGGAGAGAAAGGAACGCCATCCTTCGGTCCATGGAATAAATGATGTGTACTATAAAATAGCAAAACAAGAGCGTGGTATGTATACAAAAGAATTTAAAGCCTCTACTCATAAGAAGACTGTTTATGATGATAATGTATTTACTGATGAACAAATTTACAAATATGGCCAAGAGGCAATGGAAAATGGTACTGAGTATGTAACTAGAGGCGGTCAACATGTAATACAAGGTACATCAAATGGTTTAAAATTTGAAGGGTGGAAAAATCCAAAAACAGGAGAAATTGAAAGCTTGTACCCAGTATTAGAATGGAAAAAATATAGTAATTAGGAGGATTTTGATGTTAAACAATATGCAGCCGATTGTTCAAGACTTTTTTTCTTTTTTGAAGAATGATTTAGTTGAGGTGTTAGAGTGTTTGTCCCACAGAGAACCTTGGCAAGATCATATGATGGGATATGAACTTCCAGAGCATTCAGAGGATGTTGAATTTAATAATGGAGTAATGATATTTATGGACACAGCATCTTATCATGAAATTGTGATGGATAATCTAGATTTCTATAGTTGCTTGGAAGAAATTTGTATGGAGTATGTTGCTGAAACTCCAGAACAGAAGGCACAAGTTTATTTACTTTTGGACAAGGTAAAGACTACTTTAAATTTGTGAAAATTAAACCTAACTGAGTAAACCTTTAATACGAAGGTTGATTAACTTATATGAGGTATTCAAATGTATTTAAGGAGCAATAATACTACCAAAATAAATAATTATTCTTTATACAAGATATTTCAACAGTAGAAGAAGTAGATCAGTATATAAGATAAAGTATATGAAACCTTTGACATTTACCAGAAACACAGGAAGTTAGGGGGTTTAACATTCACTAGCAGAAAGGGTATTTGATGTTTACTATTTCGAAGTGTAGGGCAGAGATAAAAATCTTTTAAAAATATCTAATTTATTAGTTTGTCTAATCACAAAAGGAATGTATTAAATTATGTATTTTTCATTAGAGCATTTAAAACATCACAAAATAAAAGTTGATTGGAAAACTATATATGTAGGAATTAGGCTAGATTTGATCTCATACAAAGAAATAAGCAAGTATGCAGTGGAATACTTATCTAATCATACTGAATGTGAAAATTCTTTAATCCTAGAATTAGCTTGGGGTGCTGGCGATCCAGATGAGGATTATAGAAAACTCCAAATGATATTAGTAGAATTATACAATGATTTGGTAGAAGAAGAATCTAGCCAATGGGACATTGAAAAAAGGAAATGGAGATATGGTATAACGTCTCACTTAAAAGAAAAAAATAAGAAGTCACCTGAAGAGTTATTGGATGAATTGTGTGAAGTATACGCTGATTTTGGTTACCCTGAGGATATGGAACCATTTATTCATTATATGCCTCCTTCAGATGGTTATAATCCGTTACTGTATTCAAAAGAAGAGAATATAAATAGATTAGTATCTCTTTTTGATGAGTTTTTACAAAAAGAAAAAGCAGTTGTCCAATTCGAGCAATTTTAATTACTGATTAAAAGGTGACTAATGAAAATAAAACTTGAATTCGAACAAGGTGTGACAAACTACTATAAGTGGTTAGATCAGAAAATAAATGAATGTAAACAGTTAAGTGTATATAGTATAAACGGATATCACTTTTTAAATGATGGTGGAATAGAGGCTTTTCAAAGTTATTGTCAAAATGAATTAATCGAAATTTTTAGCGGGCAATTAACTAATTACCATGTTTATATCTTTCTAAGTAAGAAAGTAAATGATGTACATTCGCGAATAGAGAGATTCCGAAAAGTATGGAAATCAATTGATTCGGAAATAAATACTTCAGGTTTTGAAAAGGGGCCAGAATTACTTTTAGATGAACAAGAAAATCAATTTTATGTCAGTATGGCCAAAGTACCTCAATCTGATTTAGATAAGGCATTGCGAATAGTGGATCAGTATCAATCTAGTTTCATGATTGCCAGTAGAAGAGATTCTATGCTCACAGAGGAACCTATAAAAGATTTGTTTTTCACAGGATTGGATCAGAATAGTCATGAAGTAGATTATCAAGCGCTTTTTTTGAAGTATGGTTTGAATGGTGAAATTATCTTTAGATGGGGATCTGTTCTAGATGAGGCCGAATTGGCAATGATTTTAAATCAAGATCATACCCAGAAAATACAGGAGCGAATACAAAGCCATTCATAGTATCTCTAAAAGAGAATAATCCGTAATATTTTAAACAATCCCCACATTTGGGACTTGCCCTCCCTTTTTTGTGAGACTGGGAGCAAAAAACCGTATGAAACAGCCAGTTGTCGAAACTCTTTCGGTGACTGGTTGTTTCATTTCCCCTTTTTTAGAGATCAAAAAAATCATTTGTTTTGTCAGAAGGTATTTACTTTCCTGCAATCAAGAGAACATAAAAGTCAAATACATGGAGACAACTAACTAGAGCATATAGAAAAGCCTACACAACGTTAACCGAAATAGCCTTAAGGGTGATAGCGACTCCTGAACAAGGGAGATTGCTGTTTTTCTGAGATCATGAAATTGAATCGCTCTTGATGAATGTAGATGAAGTGTTTCATCATTTAACGAAACTTCTTGAGTACACCAAATGCTCAAGTTGATACGGTGATTTCATATTAATAGCCGAGGATTTTCATTTTGGATGATGCATAGAGCGTAAAGAATATTTTTATGAGTTTAGTCTTTGGGGAATGTGAGTTTAGAGGGATTTTTTTCTATCACCATTTCCCTCAAATTTAAGCAATTCACTATCATTACCTTTCACATTCATATAAAATAAGAGCTAGTGAAAATTTGAAGAGATGCTTGATAAATGAAGGGCATGTAAGCTGTGAGCTGTATGAAATGATGAGATGTTTCAAGTACGTGAAGGTTGCAAAGCTGTTTCTCCTCACGCATGAATCTTGTAAGCGTAACCATTATTTGTCACTTCATTGCAATGTGTTGAGGGGTGTGTCAGCATGAGGAATCCGTATTTGAGAACGGCTTCTAGTCTTTATATCAATTATTTTTTATTAGGTATGGTCAATATTATTTTGGCTTCAAATATGCCATTTTTGATCAAACAATTAGATACAAATAGTGCAGGGATTAGTTATATGATCTCTGCACTTGGTATTGGCAGGGTGCTCACGTATGGTCTATCGGGCGTTTTGTCAGATCGTTTTGGACGAAAGCCGGTCATTTTGGTTTCGGGGGTGCTGATGGCAGTGTTCCTCATCGGAATCCCATTGTCTCCGAATTATCAAATCGCGTTTGCGTTTGCGATTTTGGCAGGGGTGGCGAATTCGGCGATGGATGCAGGGACGTATCCGGCTTTAATGGAAGCTTTTCCCCAAAACTCGGGATCTGCAAATGTGATGGTGAAGGCGTTTATTTCGATTGGGGCGACCATTCTGCCGCTCGCTATTTTCTTTTTAGCAGAGCATGATCTGTTTTATGGATTTGCGTTTTTTGTACCTGCTTTTATCTATTTAGTGAATGTGATGATGCTGTGGACATTGCCATTTCCGAATCATCGCAAGGTGGAGCAAGTTCAGGTGACGGAGCATGATGGACTTCCGCGTTTCTCATCAGAACCTACGTTTTGGAGAGAAGGGGTCGCACTGATTGTGATCAGTTTTACATCAAATGGTCTGTACGCCTTGCCGCAAATTTGGCTGCCTACGTACGGTGAGGAAATATTGGGAATGGCTTCTGGCAGTGCTGTGAAGCTGCTTAGTTACTATAGCATGGGCGGTTTGCTGTCTGTCTTATTGCTCGCATTTCTTTTGCGCCGCATTGTTCGTCCGGTCACCGTGCTGCTACTCTATCCGATTATTACATTAGCCTCTATCTGTGTGCTATTGGTCGTGAAGTCTCCAGTCATCGGGACCGTCAATGCATTTGTATTGGGCTTTTCAACAGCGGGTGTCTTTCAGCTGACGTTAACCGTAATGGCTGAGTTCTTCTGGAAAAACAAAGGGACGATGACAGGAATTATCTCAACAGCAGGCGGAGTGTCCGCCATTGTGATTCCAGTCGTCACTGGTTTGATCGAAACCCACTCGACCATTTTGCAAATCTTTATATTTGATGCGGGTGTGGCTGTTGTGGCGATCATCGGCGCGGTGTATATCCTTTATCGATATCGCCGTGTGATGATACACGAATAAAAAAAGACGACTTCCAAAGCGGAGGTCGTCTTTTTTCTGTGTTTCGTTTAGAAACGGTCATTTTCAAATAGAATTTGTTTCACTTGTTCAACAGGCATATCCTCGCCAGTAAAGAGTTTGTACGCAAGGGCACCTTGCCATAGCATCATGCCAAGACCGTTAATCGTTTTGGCACCAGCTTCTTGTGCTTGAGCAAGAAGTTTTGTTTTTTGCGGGTTGTAGACGACATCTGTCACGATTAAGTCTTTGCGTAATACATCAAGGGTATCGTCAATAATGCTGAGCTCATCTAATGGTTTCATGCCAAGGCTTGTCCCGTTTGCTAAGATCGCACTTTCAGCTACTTCACGACGGAAAGCGTCTTTGTCTTCAAGTGGGAAAATATTCGCTTTGACACCGAATGATTTCATTTCGTTGTTGATGTAATTTACATTTTCCTCTGCTTGAACAAAGTATTGATCATTACGAGCAAAAATACTAATTTCACGAATACCTGATTGTGCAAGCTGAATGGCGATCGGTGTTGCAGCGCCGCCAGATCCAACGAGTGTAACCTTTTGTCCAGCTAATTCAACGCCGTGTTCAATTAAGTTTCTTACATAACCAAGACCATCTGTGTTGTAACCAACCAGCTTGCCATCTTTGTTCACAACTGTGTTGCTTGCGCGAGTATATTTTGCAGAATCATCTAGTTCATCTAAGTAATCGAGTACTTTCATTTTGTTCGGCATGGATACGTTAAATCCAGCTGCACCCATTGCTTTCATCCCGTTTACTGCTGCTTCTAGTTCATCATTTCCTACCTCAAAAGCAAGGTAGGCATAGTTGATTCCTGTTAGTGTATAGCCAAGGTTGTGCATCCGTGGTGACAGGCTGTGTCCGATTGGTGTTGCAAGAAGACCGACTAATTTTGTTTTTCCATCAATATTACGTTCATGTATGTTTGTCATGATTGACATCTCCTTTAATTATCTAAACAATTTTTTCATGCGTCGTAAAACAAAGACTGCTAACAATACGCTGATGACCGCAATGATCATATCGAAGAATAAAGTCATTTTAATATCGTACGTGCTAACGAGTCCGCTTGTAATCAGCGGAACAAGGATAAACGCTGAGCTTGCCGCAATGTTGACATATGATGAAGCCGTTGCTTTGTTTGTAGGGAATAATTTCATCATAATACTCATCGCCAACTGGAAAATGCCGGCTGTAAATAATCCTAAGAAAAAGGTACTAACAATGACGATGCCGTACGTTTCGATTTGAAATAGTGAAAGCATGGCAAGGAATGCCCCGATTGGGTAAATAATGGCGACCATAATCGGTGAAATGAATTTATCTAATACGATTGAAAGCAATAGAACAGATACGAGTGCACCAATACTAAAATAAGAAAGAAGCTGTGTCGCTTGTCCTGAGCCAAGCCCAATCAATTTCAACCCGAGCTGTGGAAGCCAAGTTTGCCATACGACAAATAATGCAGTAGACGTGAATCCCATAAGTACAACAGCTAAACCTTCACCAAACATTTTCGGTTCTTCCTTCATTTGCTCTTGAACGGGAAGATCGTTTTGAGAAGCCGTTTGCTTATGATTTGGGAACGGCATAAAGATCAAGTAAATGCCTACAAGTAAATAGAGAAGTCCTAGACCAAAGAATGCCCAGCCCCAGAAGATGTCATGTGCAATAAGGAATGCCAAGATAAATGGAAGAACAGTCGCACCAATTGATACAGACGCCTTTACTAAAACAGAAGCTGAACTTGCTTTTTTAGGAAATGATTCTGTCAAAGCAGGATATGTTCCTGAATCAAGTAATGAGTTCGCAATCCCTGCGGAAATGGCAAAAATGAAAGCCAATGTATAATTGGTCGTTGTTGGAATCCCAATTAAGAATAATAAGTAGAGAAAGTTACCTGTAATAATGACAGGTTTGCGCCCCCAGCTGTCTGCCAGCCGGCCAGAGAAAAAGAGAGCAATTAATTTACCGATCCCGATTGCTGATACAAGCAAGCTGATTTTTGGAATATCTACATGGTAGCGTTCAGATAAGCTTTCCATGTTTGATGCCACAATAATATTGATCATGCCTAGCATGAAATAGTTTAAGTACATGCCAAGTGATGATTTAATGTATGGATTTTTCATGTTCCCACTCCTATATTTGAAACCCTGTTCGGGCCAAATTCTTGTTACCCTTTGTTATTTCCTTAAACGTAAATAATATTAAGTCCATCACAACACCCCTTGTGTGATTGATGAAAAAATAATGAATATTCATCTGTTCTTCAAATAAGTACATCGTTCTACTAAAAAATTAAAAATAATAACAGTTATCATCAGTTGATGGACTTCCTCGATTTGATCAGAATCAAAAGATCCATCTTTAACTGTAGTTGATATGATAAATAACGATATGTTCACAAAAGGTATAACGATATACTAAAAGAAGCAACGAGATAAATATACTCCTGTGTATAAAATGTGTCAAGTTTATGACTTTGTGATTTAAAAAAAGAAAAATGTAATAAAGAAATAGTTGACTTGATCAATAAAAAAAGGAGAATCGCTTTGCAATTCTCCTTTCAGCGTGTAGACAAACCCTCGCATTCTTTGTCAGTCCTGTGCGCTGGTACTCACGAATGTCAAATTCGCTCCGTGCCAGTGCTCGTCCTTCCTAGACTGCAAAGGTTTTCTATCACGCTGAAAAGAAGACAAAGGGCTAAAATAAAGTTCATTTTAGCCCTTTGTCAACAATCTGAAAGGAGAATCGCTTTGCAATTCTCCTTTTCATGATCATGTCGAGGTTTCTCGAATATGAAGTTGAGGCTTTAATATCAATCGCTGCAGTTCTTCATCTTGCTCGTTCATTTTATGATACAAAAGGTTGGCTGCTTTGACTCCAATGGATCGTGGAAATGATGAGACTGTGGTGAGCGGCGGGTGATACATCTCCGCTTCAGGGATGTTATCGAACCCAACTACATCAATGTCTTCACCAGGCTTGATGTCACGCGCTGCCAATTCCTGAATCACCCCAAACGCCACTAAATCACTGAAGCAAAAAATAGCAGTAGGTGGTTCGGGAAGGTCAATCACTTGGGCAAGGGCTTCTTTCCCGCCTTCACGGGTAGGCACCATATCGATCATAAGAGATTCATCCATCGTTAGGTCTTCATCATCATGGGCTCTTTTGAACCCTTTCATCCGTTCAATCCAAGTCGAGGAGGATTTGATTCCACCTAAGAAGGCGATGCGGCGATGCCCTTTTTGAAGAAGATGACGGACCGCCATCCAAGTGCCTTGTTCATAATCAACGCCGACATAATCACAATGGACATCTGCTAATTCACGGTTTGCCAATACTTTTGGTGTGCGAATGTTGTTTAATTGTTTCACCGTGCGTGTCGAACTTTTCGATGCTGGATTTAAGATGATTCCACCCACTCGGTGCTCTACCATTGTGGAGATGAGCCGCTCCTGCTTATCCACACTATCAAAGGTTGTCCCAAGTAAAACGGTATAGCCAAGTGACTCAAGGGTAGTTTGCACACCGATTAAAAATTCAGAAATAAAGGTGTTTGAAATATCCGTGACGATCACACCTACAATATTTGAACTTTTCGACCGCATGTTGGCAGCGACGCGATCGTACACGTATCCCAAATCCTCCATGGATTGCAGCACTTTTTTCCGGGTGGCTTCAGAGATCCTAGGGTTGTTGCGAACAACGAGTGAGGCCGTTGAAGTCGATACACCGGCATGCCGGGCGACTTCTTGTAATGTCACACGCTGTTTGTTCATTTTTTTCATTTGTCTTCACCAACTTCATTGGATTGCCTAACTATGGTTCATCATCAAGATGGATGTCTCCACCAAACGAGCCGAACATTCTTTGTTTCATTATACCTTAATCAAGGGGTGTTGATGAAGTGATGTCATATCAGCTTCAGATAAGGAGGAAACAACATCTTGAAAGATTACCATTGACAGCTTTCTTTTAGAGGCGTAAAATATAAAATTATTCAGAAATAGCAACATTTAAAGTAAATATCGAAGGCTATGATTGCTGTGGGTCACACTATGGCAGGAGCAGCTTCTGGAGAGACCGCATGTATGTGCGGCGCCGAAGGGTTCACAATCTCAGGCAAAAGGACAGAAGAGTACGAAATATTGTATTTGTGATGCATGGATCATACTGTGTATTGCTTTTCTCTATTTTGCTATTCTTTTATGACCGTGAGATTGGAGCGCATCCAATCTCTTTTTTTATGGACTTTTTGAGAGTTCATTATTTCAGTATAGGATCGTGTCGTAGGAGGGTGTTGAAATTGGCACAACAAGAGTTAAAGCGAGATTTATCAAACCGTCATGTTCAATTAATTGCCATTGGCGGAACGATTGGAACTGGGCTGTTTTTAGGGTCTGGAAAGGCCATTCAATTGGCAGGACCATCGATCATTTTTGCGTACTTAATTGTCGGAATGGCCATCTTTTTTGTCATGAGGGCACTTGGAGAATTGCTCTTATCTAAGGCGGGCTATCAGTCTTTAACGGATATAGCAGAGGATTATCTTGGACCGTGGGCTTCCTTTGTGACAGGATGGACGTATTGGTTTTGCTGGATTATGACAGCGATGGCAGATGTTATTGCGGTCGGGGTGTATGTGCAGTACTGGTTTGATATTCCGCAGTGGATTCCTGCTATTATTTGTTTATTGATTTTGCTAGGATTTAATTTATTAACGGTGAAGCTTTTTGGAGAAATGGAATTTTGGTTTGCACTGATTAAAGTGATTACGATATTACTGTTGATTGGCGTTGGAATTGTCCTGTTAATCATTGGTTTCCAAACAGATGCAGGGCCCGTGACGGTAACGAATCTGTGGTCACACGGAGGATTCTTTCCAAATGGTGTGACAGGCTTCTTATTGTCATTCCAGATGGTGATTTTTGCGTATGTGGGCGTGGAACTTGTCGGTGTGTCAGCAGCAGAAACAGCGAATCCGCAAAAAAACATCCCGTCTGCGATTAATAAAATTCCATTAAGAATTCTATTTTTCTATGTAGGTGCGATTTTTGTATTACTATGCATCAACCCATGGACAGAACTCAGTGCATCAGAAAGTCCTTTTGTGAAAACCTTTGGGCTCATTGGAATACCAGTAGCGGCGGGACTCATCAACTTTGTCGTCCTGACATCTGCGGCTTCTGCCTGTAATAGCGGTATGTTCTCAACGAGCCGAATTTTGTATAATCTCAGTCATCAAAAACAAGGACCAGCATCCTTTGGCCGTCTAAATAAACATGCTGTTCCAAGTAATGCCCTGTTTGTGTCGACAATTGTGGTGTCAGTAGGGGCTCTTTTAAGCAAGCTAATTCCTGAACAAGCCTTCGGTATTGTGACTACGATTAGTGCCATTTGTTTCATTTGGGTATGGAGTATTATTTTAATATGTCATTTGAAATATAAGAAGACACGTCCTGAACTGCATAAGGCGTCTACCTTTAAAGCGCCATTTACACCTTTTGTGAATATAGCGGTTCTTGTGCTATTTGCTGGCATTCTTGTCATCATGTTTTTCGCTGATGCAACACGTCCAGCCCTGTTATTGACACCAGTATGGTTTGGGTTCTTATTTTTGATTTATGCACGACAGAAACGTCGTTCAGCATAATGAACGAAAAAAGCACAGCCTTTTTAAATGGCTGTGCTTTTGCTTATTTAACGATTTCGAATCTTCAACATATAGTATGCATTAAGAATGATCAGAACAAGTCCAACGACGATGATGGAGAAGAGCTGAGAGTGATTGGCGCCAAGAGAATAGACAATCAAAATAAACATGGCACCGGTCAATAAAATATTCATCATTTGAAAAGTGTGAAAAAGCCCATCGAGCATCACATGCTTTTCGCCTTCATCAGAAATGGCGAGCAGTTTTTTGCCATAATCTTTATCGGATGGACTAGGTAGATGACGATTAGGATAGACGAGCTTTAGGACAGAGATCGATGCATAAGAAAGAATGACGGTGATCAAAAATAAGGCAGCATTTGTGAGAATCAGCCAGAGTGGTTGCTCGGTTACGATGGAAATACTAATTGCAATGATCGATAAAATGGTACTCACCGTATTAGCTAACGTTACATCAGTAAAAGTTCGGTACTGTTTTACCTCGAGTTCATCCTCCTCATCACCAGATACTGAAAGAGAGACTCTTTTCTTCATGCGCGAAATGCCTGAAAAACAATAAATGATGAATAGAACTGTCAAGCCAGTGATGACAAGAGTCGCTTCAAATGCAGTCTGCAGAAGTGTCATCTCAAATTCGGATGCCAGCAAACAGTAAGCACCGAGAAAACCAAGGAGAGCACCTAATAGCATTTTGTATACAGTTTTCATGTGAGTTCATCCTCCTCGAATAGAAAAATATGTTCAATGGGTTCTTGAAAAATACGTGAAAGCCTCATAGCAAGTAAGAGGGACGGCATTAATTCATCTCGTTCCATTAAGCTGATCGTCTGGCGGGAAACCTTTGCCCGTTTCGCAAGCTCCGTTTGGTTTAAACCATCACGTGCTCGCAGCTCTTTTAGCCGATTTTTCATTCTGTCACCTCAACTTTGATCAAAATGTTATCTTGATTGTAAAGTATTATATTCATTTTGACAAGTATAGTTGTCAAAATGATAAAAATAATTGTCAGAAAGATCGCCTTTATTCAAAAGGGAATCAATGATACGCTAAAGAAAAGAGAAACGGAAAATAGGTGATGCCCATGTTCATTGATCAATTAAAAAGTGACTTACATCAATCACAGCCGCTATTTATCGGAGAAGAGACAGCGTTCAAAGCGGCAGTCCTTGTCCCTTTGGTGCAAGTAAACGGGGAATGGCATGTTTTATTTGAAGTGCGATCACTGACGATGAGAAAACAACCTGGCGATATTAGCTTTCCAGGAGGCAAACTCGACGGCGGCGAAACCGCACAAGAAGCTGCACTGCGGGAAACATATGAAGAACTAGGGATTCCGCCCGAATCCGTCAAGGTGTTAGGACAGCTCAGTCCTTATATTGCCTCTCCATCCTTTGTGGTATATCCATTTGTCGGAATCATTGATGAACAGCAGGTCAAACATTCCTTTAATCAAGAAGAAGTAGAGGAGACCTTTACTGTGCCTCTATCATGGCTCAGCCAATACGAACCATACTTACACCATGTATCGGTGCAGCCAACACCAGGAGAGGACTTTCCTTATGAAAAAATCATGAATGGTGAAAAATACAGCTGGGGGAGTCGTTCTATTGAGGAGTGGTTTTATGATTACGATCGTTACACCATTTGGGGATTAACTGCCCGCATATTAAAACATTTTGTGATGGTTGCAAAAAGAAATTCCTAGAGAATCAGCTCTAGGAATTTGTTGTAGAAAGGCGTTCTTTTGCGGTTTCTTTTCCTTTCCCTTTTCCAATTAGGATGGGCGCTTTAGCTTGGCTCAATCCATATGAAGGCATGTTCACGTAGATAGATTCATATGATCCGGCTTGAATTTGATACGTTTCATGATAAATTCCGACCGCGTCATTATTTCGTGCTCTTTGGTTAAATCCTTTCCAAGCAGCCAAATGCTTCTCCATCTTGGCGTAGGCAAGGAGGTCCTCTGTTGATTTCCAATATTGGATCATGGTGGTGGTGCGTAAACCGAAGTAATTTTCTGTCCCGAGAAAACCAAGTTCTTCTTGATGTGTATAAAGTTCTTTGATCATCCCCGGCATCGCCTTAAATACTGGCAGCCATTGATGGACAGCCCAGCGTTTATTGATTCTCATTCCGATAATGAACACAACAATCGGCTCAGAATTGTCTGTTGTATACCTGCCAGCACGTATATTTTTTTTCATTTGTTCATCCTTCTTTCTTCATCGATTCACAGGTCTCCACGCACCAATCAATTCCAGCCTGCGCCACTTTCTTTCCGTAATCTAACGTATACAGCCAATACTTCGCATCAGCTTCATCTGGATACAGCTCTTGAATGTTTTGTTCAATCGCAACATATGTCTCATAACGGATACGGAGCTGCCTCTCATAATCCTGTAAAAGCACCAATTTTTTCTCAAACGAAAGATATTGACCAAAGAATAACTTTAATAACACTTCATTTCGTTCTGATGGTACTTGATCGAGCGGCTGCGCCAGCCATTGCCTCAACGTGTCCAGCCCTTTTTCAGTCAGATGATACTCCCGCTTGTCTGAGCGCCCAGTTGTAGAAGCGGGTGAAACCTTCGCAAGCCCTTCCTCGACTATTAACTTTAAAGCTGGATAAATTTGTCCGTAACTAATTTTCCAAAAGTGATGCAAGCTCCTATCAATTAATTGCTTCACTTCATACCCAGACTTACAATCTGTCGTTAAAATCCCCAAAATCGCATACGTCGTATCATTGTATTTTTTCATTGATCAACACACCTATCTAAAAGATATATCATTTAGATATATAATAAACGATGTATAACTGCAGATACAAGAGGTATGAGAAAAAAATAAATGCTAGAAAGGAGGTGAAGAGATCACTGATTTGTTAATCAATGAGATGAATCCTTCATATAGAGTGAACGATCATAGTTTGGGGGGGACATATGAGTAAATCGAAAATCTGGATCATGACTATTCTGGCGGTACTACTGATTGGTGGAGGCGGCTGGATAGCCTATCAAGCAATCGCAAAAAAGAGTGGTTTGAATCATCCCTACGCCTTTGCATATAAGACTCATGATCGTGTGAACTGGTTCAAGGTAACGGAAAGAAACGGAAAAGTAACAGGTCATCTGAATGAAACCATTTTAGAGGAAAACCCGAAAAGGCATTATGATCCCAATCTATTTATCAACAAATATCAATTAACTGGGAAATCAATTGAAAACGGTTACGAATTTTATGTGAAGCAAGAGAAAGAAACGGTCACATATGAAGTTCACCTTGCCGAAAAGGATCTTTCTGTGAAAAGACAAGGTGAAAAGCACAGCATCACATACAAAGCGGTTGATCAAAAAAACCTACGTGCTGTTCAACAGGACATTCATACTCGATATGAGAAACTGATGGATGACACGGAAAATAGATTTCATGATTATGTACGAAACTTCATTAAGAAAGTAACAGGCGCTTATGGTTATCTGTATACGGCAGAGGATGGTTCATACCAACTATTTCTAAAAGTAAAACGAATGTATATGCAGTCTGAATGGGCAGGTTCTTTTCTAATGAGAAAGGCCCCAGGAGATGGTGGTGAACCTTATAAAGAAACGAAACATACAGCCGGTGGAGTTTCTGATGGGATGATGTTTGATTTGAGTACTTATCCTGCAATTGAAAAGGGTTTTATTTTAGGTGAAACTGACCGAGACGCAACATACATTAAATTTCCTTTTAAAATGGCAGGCGGGACAATAGAATTTAAAGTGGTCACGAAAGAGGAATATCAAGAACAAACAGAAGCATTCAAAAAGAAGGCGAAAGAATGGCAAAAGTAGATCGTGTTGGAACAGATGAATGTTGTGAATGGCATTTCAGGGCGATCAGAATAAATAGGGATCATGAAGGTTTTTCAAAACATATATGAGTGGAGGTACGTATGAGTAAACTGAAAATGTGGGTCGTGTCTATCCTGGCAGTACTCATCTTAGGTGGAGGCGGCTGGACAGCATATCAAGCAGTCGCACAAAAGAATTCATTGAATCATGCCTATGCATTTGCGTATAAAACGAAGGATAGAATGAGCTGGTTTGAGATATCTGAGAATAAAGGCAAAGTAACGGGGCATTTGAATGAAAAGTATATAGAAGAAGTGAGGTGGGATCCGCAAATCTATAAAAAACAATTTGTCGTATCTGGCAGTTCAAAAGAAAATGGGTATGAATTCAAAGTCACACAAGGTAAAGAAACGATCGTATACGAAGTTCACTTTTCAGGAAAAGACCTTTCAGTAAAAAAACAAGGTGAAAAGAAAGGCATGATATATAAGGCAATCAATCAAAAAAAGCTAGATAAATATCATAAAGAGATTCAAAAACGATATGATTATCTATTCGATACCGCTGAAGATAGGTTTTATGATAGTATGAGAAACTTCAAGGAGAAAGTGGCGAAAGTATATGGTTTTCTCTATACGGCAAAGGACAAACAACTATTTTTACAGGTGAAAACCATGCATATTGAGCTTGGATGGTCCGGCTTCCTTCTAATCACAACTGTTCCCGGAGAAGAGTGTAAGCCTTATAAAGAAATGAGATTAGAAGTCATGGGTGATACGGATGGAAGAAATTTTGTAATGGGCCATGAGCCTTTAATTGAAGATGGGATCATTAAAGGTTCCACTGATCGAGATGTAAAATCAATCAAACTTCCATTTAAAATGACAGGCGGTACTGTAGAGTTAAAAGCGGTTACGAAACAGGAATACCAAAAACAAGCGAAAGCATTCAAAAAGCAGGCGGAAGAAAGAAAAAAATAGATGATATGAAACCAGATGAGTGAACTTATCTGGTTTTTTATTAATAAAGAGTTCTTATTGATGATAAAAAATATTGGTGTATAAAAAAAGTGAGAAAGGTTGCTTCAACTAAATTAAAGAAAATTAATTTAGGTATATAGACCTCAATAATTTTTAGGAAAATAAATGTTGACGCTTTCATATAATCAATATATACTAAAAACAAATCCAATATAAATAAATTAGACATGTGACTGGTCATGCAGGCAGGATCTAAAAACGATGAATTTCTTTAATTTGTCGTTTTAGGTCCTTTTTTTATTGCCAAAATATAGGTCCCATGTATGAGAAAAGGAGGAGAAAAAATGGATTACACACAAGTCGCCAAAGATGTTTTACAGCATGTAGGTGGTAAAGAAAACATTGCGCACCTTGAGCACTGCTCAACAAGACTTCGCTTCACACTAATTGATCAGAAAAAAGCAGATGTACCAGCATTAGAAAAAACACCAGGTGTCATAGCTGTCAGAATGTCAGGACAATGCCAAGTGGTCATTGGGAATGACGTGATTGAAGTGTATCAAAAGGTAACAAATTTAATGGGCGGCAGCTCATCCGGGCAAGGCGTGCCATCCAATCAGCCAAAAGAAAAAAGAAAAGCAGGCACAGTTCTATTAGATTTCATTGTGGGTGTCTTCCAGCCGCTTGTTCCGGCTATCGCAGGCGGAGGGATTTTAAAATCATTTCTTCTCCTTTTCTCTTTATTAGGCTGGGTGGATGCAAAAGGCCAAACCTATCAAATACTGAACATGGTGGGTGACGCACCACTATACTTCCTGCCATTACTAGTCGCTGTCACAACGGCAAATAAACTAAAGGTAAACCCACTGGTCGCATTATCAGCAGTCGGTGCACTCCTTCTTCCGAACATGACAGCCATGCTTACTGAAGGTGCGCAATTAATGTCATTCGACGTAAAAAATATAGCTTATGCGTATCAAGTGTTTCCAGCAATCCTTTCTGTATTGCTTTACGCTCAAATGGAAAAATTCTTCACACGATTTTCACCAAAACCAATTCGGATTTTCTTTGTCCCAATGATGTCATTAGTCATTACTGTACCAGTTACGTTACTGTTATTAGGACCACTTGGTTTTACAGCAGGACAAGGGTTTTCATCCGTTATTCTTGCGATGTTTAATACAGTAGGCTGGGTAGCTGTCGCAATTTTAGCAGCGGTACTCCCGTTTATGGTTGCATCAGGCATGCACAAAGCAATGGTCCCTTATGCAGTTACAACGATGGGGAACCTCGGGAAAGAAGCACTTTATTTACCAGCATCACTTGCGCATAATATTGCGGAAAGTGGGGCATGTTTCGCAGTGGCACTTCGCACGAAAGACAAGGTACTCAGATCAACAGCCATTTCGGCAGGAATTTCAGCATTTTTTGGCATCACAGAGCCTGCTTTGTATGGTGTGACACTTCAAAATAAACGCGTACTTGGAAGTGTCATGATTGGTTCATTTGTTGGCGGGATCTTCATTGGATTAGTTGGTATACAAGCCTTTGTACTTGTTGGTCCTGGATTAGCAAGTATGTCAATGTTTATATCAGATGAGCTTCCACGAAATCTAATGTTTGCTGTCATTGGAGCTGTCATTTCCTTCGTTGTTGCTTTTATCGCTGCTTTTGTATTAGGTAAGGATAAAAAAGTAGAAGAAAAGACAAATGATCAAGATGCATTTGCTGAACAAATTGGAGCAGGGGAAACTTTCAAAAGCCCTGTGATTGGTCAAATGATCTCTCTATCTGAAGTAAAAGATGATATTTTCTCTTCAAAGGTCATGGGAGACGGAATTGCCATTGTTCCTTCAGAAGGAGCGCTATATGCACCAGTAGATGGTGAGGTCACCTTGCTGTTCGAAACAAACCATGCACTTGGTATGAAAACGGACAAAGGGGTGGAAGTTTTATTCCACATTGGCATTGATACTGTACAGTTGGAAGGACAGTATTTTTATCCAAAAGTGCAGGCAGGAGATCGTGTACAAGCAGGGGATTTACTCATTGAATTTGATGTAGAAAAAATCATGGAAGCAGGATACGATCCAGTTACGCTTGCTGTCATCACGAATACAGATCAATATGATATTAAGGTACAGCCATTACAAGAGGTCAATCGCCAAGATACATTGATGGTTATCACCCAATTAGGAGGCTAAACATATGACGACAATAAAAGGTTTTCCAAAAGGATTTTTATGGGGCGGCGCCATTGCCGCCAACCAAGCAGAAGGCGCTTGGAATGTAGATGGAAAGGGCCCATCAGTTGCTGATATTGCGATGTACCGGTCTAATTTGAGTGTAGAAGATTATGAAGGGCATCTAGCTGTTACTTCTGAAAATATAGATCGAGCGATGAAAGATCCAGATGATAAAAAGTATCCAAAACGTAGAGGTGTTGATTTCTATCATCACTATAAAGAGGATTTGGCTCTATTTGCTGAAATGGGTTTTAAAACTCTTCGCATTTCTATTGCATGGAGCCGTATCTTCCCAACTGGAGAAGAGAAAGAACCAAATGAAAAAGGACTCCAATTTTACGATCGTTTATTTGCAGAAATGAAAAAACACAACATAGAACCGATTGTGACGCTGTCACATTATGAAATGCCGTTAGCACTGAGCGTGAAATATAATGGCTGGGTTGAAAGAAAAGTCGTTGATCTCTTTGTTAAGTTCGCCAATGTATGTTTTGAACGCTATAAACATGATGTGAAATATTGGCTTACCTTTAATGAAATAGATAGTATTCACCGCCACTCTTTTATTACAGCAGGAATTATTCCTGATCGCTGCCCAGAAGGGAAAGAGGAAGAGACGGTTTATCAAGCACTCCATCATCAATTCATTGCCTCTGCACTCGTAACAGCAGATTGTCATCGCATCATACCAGGCAGTCAAGTAGGGTGTATGCTGACAAAATTAACAACGTATCCGCACACTTGTCATCCGAATGATGTGGAGCGGGCATTGAAACAAAACTTAGAAAACTATTTCTATGCAGATGTTCAGGTATTTGGTGAATACCCGCCGCTTATCAAGCGCATGCTTGAGAGAAAAAACATTCATATCCAAATGGAATCAGATGATCTTTCTATTTTAAAAGAAAATACAGTAGATTTTATCTCGTTCAGCTACTATATGTCTTTAACTGAATCAGCTGATGAAGGATTAGAAAAAACGGATGGAAATACCATCCGTGGGGTCAAAAATCCTTACCTTCCATCTACTGATTGGGGATGGCAAATTGATCCGGTTGGTCTGAAAATTTCTTTAATAGAATTATATGATCGTTATCAAAAACCACTGATCATTGTAGAAAACGGCATGGGTGCAAAAGATGTTGTTGAAAGTGATGGATCAATTCACGATGATTATCGTATTAACTATTTCAAAGAGCATTTCCGCCAAATGAGAGAAGCGGTGGAAGAAGGCGTTGACCTCTTCGGATATACGAGCTGGGGCTCAATTGATATTATAAGTGCAGGTACATCACAGATGTCAAAACGATACGGGTTCATTCATGTAGATCAAGATGACGATGGAAACGGTACATTAAAACGTTCTCGTAAAGACTCATTTTATTGGTACAAAAAGGTCATTGAAACAAATGGTGAATCGCTTGATTGAAAAACCACAATCATGAAGACAGGTGATGACGATGTTTAAAATCAAAAAAGTTTTAAACTCGAGTGTGGTTCTGGCTGAAGATCAGAACCAACAGGAGATGGTTCTATTCGGCCGGGGGATTGGTTATGGACAAAAACCAGGTCAAATGATTGAAGAAAAGAAGGCAGATCAAGTGTTTATGTCTGTCGATAACATGAGAGCGAAGGAATTTCTCCAACTATTAGATTCAATGCCACAAGAGTTTATCGATTTAACTCAGCATATTGTTCAATATGCTGAAAAACGCTTAAACTCAAGTCTGAATTCTGGTGTCTATTTTACCTTGATGGACCACTTGAATTTTGCAGTAGAACGGTACAAGAAGAATATTAATATTACAAATCGAGTATACTGGGAAATCAAAAACTACTATACCGAAGAATTTGAAGTAGGTAATTATGCGCTTGAGTTAGTCAACAATACATTGGGCATACAATTACCAAAGGAAGAAGCGGCCAATATCGCCTTCCATTTAATTAATGCGTTAGGTGAAGAGTCCGATTCTAAAGATGGCATGAAGTATGCCAAGATGATCGGAAGTATTGTGAATCTCGTCCGCTATACGTTGAATATGAAAATGGATCAAGAGAATATTCATTACAGCCGATTTATTACACATGTGAAATTCTTTGTTGAAAGATTTTACGCAAATAAATTATTATCAGATCAAGAAAATGAGTTGTTTGAACAAATTGCACACTTGTATCCTCAAGCGATGGATGTAGCTTTCAAAATAAAAGATTATATTAAACAGGTGCATAGTATTGTTATTCCAAATGACGAACTTACGTATCTGGCGGTACATATTCACCGCCTCATTTCTTATCAAGAACTAAAATAAATGTGGACCACTTGCCTTGTAATGAGGCAAGTGGTTATTTGTATTGTATCGTTTTATGTTCCGATAGGTCGTTCTGTTGGGCCAAGATTTGTATCATTTAACGAATTGTAAGACACCGTTTGTCCG
Organism: Bacillus sp. FSL K6-2869; assembly: GCF_040869405.1. Classification (NCBI taxonomy): domain Bacteria; kingdom Bacillati; phylum Bacillota; class Bacilli; order Caryophanales; family Bacillaceae; genus Bacillus; species Bacillus sp. FSL K6-2869. The sequence continues at coordinate 3,721,494 of NZ_CP152035.1, read as the reverse complement.
AAAACAACGATGGCTAAAGCGAAAATGAGTAAACTCACTTTTTTCATCATAATTCCTCCAATTAAGTGTAGTGTGTTCCAATTGATAGGCATCCTTCAAAAAGAGGTATGCTTGGTGAATTGAACCCAGCTCTTCAAAGTGTTTGGCAGCTAGTGCACTTAATTCACGGGCACCTTCAACATCCTTTAATTCTTTCAGAATACTGATGTCATCGAAACAGGTTTGAGCTTTTTTGGATATGTCTTCAGTGAAATATAGGTGGTAGAGAAAATTCATTTTTGCTGTATAGATGGGGTTTCTGTCTATTTCTTGTTTTTGTTTGACTAATTCAAAATAATAGAGAGCTTGCGACTTTTCATCAATGGAGAGTAGCTCTTTTAGTAACATAAACATGGAGTGTTCGAAATAACAAGATGAAAGGTAGTCATCATCACTAAGAGCCTTTTCTAGGGCATCAATACATTTTTTTGATTCTCCAGCTTCGGCATATAGAATACTGATATTGTGATAAAGCTGTGATGCTAGAAAATGATCGTTTAATTGATTTGAGATGTGTAATGCTTTTGTGTAGTAATTCTCAGCTCTTTTGAAATCGCCAATATCCATGAAGTTGGTGGCTGCGATCACAAAAGCTGCTGCCAGTCTTCTTTCATAGCCATCATGACCTTTGAAAATATCGATAGCATTCTGAATATAATGAAGTGAAATCAGGCTTTGGCGAAGCAGCATATATAGGTTTGCGACCTTCGTATGGAATTCTGCTACTTCTATTTCATCAGGAATGTTTTGTAGTTTTTTCTCAGCAATTTTAAACAGTCCGATGGCTGATGCATAGTCTCTGTTATATGAAGCGTAAAGGGCTTTATATAGGTAAAAATAATATTCAATTAAGTCGTTTGTTTTAGAAGGGTATTCTAGCACTGTCGGTTCATTCAGTTTTTTACCTCTTCGTTCATATAACATGAGCTTAAACTTGCCTTCTAGCAATGAATAGTAGGTCAAGACCTCCTGATTCTCTTCCATCTCTTGAAGTAATTCCTTTAATTCTGTGTAGATTGTCTTTGCATTGTGCACATCATGCTTACGAATGGCAATTCGCCAATCATTTAAACGGTTCCCCACCTGTTCAGCTGAAATGATTTTCATGGAAATTTCACCTCTTTAACATCCTTTCGCCTGTTTCAATAAAAAACGATATCACAATTTTTGGTAAAATATAATCGTTTCTGGGAGGTGATTGACAGGAGGTAATAAAAAGGACCTTATGTCATGAGATGTACGTTATTGTATTGATGATTGATTGTTTATTCAAATGAGTAAAATCTTTTTTTGGAAGTCTAAAAACGTTATAGATACTATTAGTTTTAAGTTTATGGTCGAAAATACCATCCGAATATATGAAATAAAGCTTTTTTAGCTATGAGAGAAGAACAATGAAAGGTCGATCTAGAAGGGAAAATCAGTTATGATGTTGCTAGATGATTTTGGAAAAGAAACTGGTAGTTACTGAGAAAGGCGAATATCCGAGACAAGTGTTGACCTTTCAGAAAGGATGTTGAAATGAAAAAAAGATTTCAAATGTTAAACTGGCAAATGACAATTGTGATGACGACGCTTTTACTTGTTTTAGTCACTCTTTATATCTCAAAGAGATACTTTTATAGCAAAGAAATTGAGTTGCTGACAGAATCTTGTCAACAAGAAGACGGCAAAATCATACTAGAAACAAATAGTTTGACTATGGATTACTCCTTTGAGTGTAAGAAAAAATAAAACAGGCAGCTTTCTGCCTGTTTGACACCAATTAAAACCCTAAGTTTTGTAACCACTTGTTTAACAAGGCCTCTCGTTTCTCAGCGGTAAAGCGATCGTATTTTCCTAAATTTAAATGGGCTGAAATTTCACCGTCATTCATAAACAAAATTCTTTCAGAGCAAAGGGCCACTTTTGGATCATGGGTGACGAGAAGCAGAGTTGTTCCTTCAGAATTGATTTGTGAAAAAATATCCATGACTTCCTTTGTGGTGCTTGAATTAAGAGCACCTGTAGGCTCATCGGCAAAAAGAATGTTTGGTTCATTCATAAGAGCTCGACAGATAGAGGCTCTTTGGAGCTGTCCTCCTGATACTTCTGATAAATATCTATCAGCTAAATGATCAATATCAAGTTTCTCCATTAAATATTTCGCTCGTTCATTGATTTCTTTTCTCGGCATTTTCTTCGCTAAGTAAGCTGCAGCAATGATGTTATCAAATAGATTGAGGTTTTTTAGTAAGTGGCTGTGTTGAAAGACGAATCCCATCTCTGATAAGCGTAAAGCTGTTAACTGTTTGTCTGTCATTTCTGATAGCAGTTGACCTTTATATTTGATTTCTCCTCTGGAGGATGTCTCTATACCGCTAAGTTGATAAAGCAAAGAGGTTTTTCCGCACCCTGAAGGTCCCATAATGGTGACAAATTCTCCACGTTTAATGGTTAAATGAATATTTCTAAGAATGGTCTGTTTTTGTCCTTTTAATGAATCAATTTGTAAAGACAATTGCTTCGCTTCAATTAATTGTTCCATGTGAAACATCTCCTTATGAAAGAGTATGACGACTGATTTTACTAGAAAAAAAGGACTTCAATAACCACGAGATGACAGTTAAATTCACTATAAACAGCAGGAGAGGATACACGATCCAAACCCATTTCGGGGCTAACCACTGAAGGCTGGATGCTCCTAATGATGCTCCGCCTGCACTCATCAACGCCGGACCAATAGTATGAACAGCGATTGCTCCAATGAAGGCGCCGATAGAGAGAACGACGATAAAACTTGTTAAGTATTGATAGGTTAAATCTTTTTGAGAAAAACCAATCGTCCTTAACAAGTGAGTACGATTTAAATCTTTCGCTCTTAACATGTGCAGAAACATCATTAACATTAGGCTGGCTGTTCCAAAAGCTGCGATGGTTGAAAATAATGCAATCACTTTTACTAGAGATGCGGTGCTTCCTATTGTTTGATGCACATATTCTTTCATATCTGTCACTTTTGCAGGAGACATATTTGTTTCAAGTGCTGCTTTTTTCTCTGCCATATCTATTCCTTGTTTTAATTGTATTTGAATGGTTTTCCAAAGGGATGAATGAGGAAAAGGCTGAGATAATGCTTTAGCTGTTTTCCCTCCGTTGGTGACGTCTTGATAAATGCCGGTAACCATTTTTTGAACTTGCTGTCCATTTGTGGCGAGAGTGACTTTTTCGCCTATCTTTTTCTGAAGTGAGTTAGCACTCAACACCGATAAAGCAATCTCTTCCTCCTTCAACGGTTCCCGTCCTTGTAAATAGGTGAGAGGGAATGCTGATAGATCACCTGTTTCTAAATAGAGCGTTTCTAATGTATTCTCCATTGTTTTGGCTTGTAGAGAAGTTGTTTCATAGACGGCAGATGTTTGAATGTCTTGGTCTTCGCTAATCATAGACTCTATTTTATTTGTACTTTTCTCTAAATGATTTCCCTGCCGAATATCAATTCGAAGGTCACTTTTTCCTGAGCCAAGATATGTGACGAAATCGGGTGATTGTAATGTGTACCATAACTGAATCGGCATTAACATTAAAAATGTACAAAGCGCAATAATACAGGTAATTGTTGAATACATCTTTATTCGCGAGAACAGATCTTTCAATCCAAACCAAAAATTGACTGGGAGGAATCTGTTTTTCTGGAGGTACATAGGAATTTGTTTTTTACGGCTTGGTGAGCTTATGCCACCTTGAATAGCTTGAGCGGCTGATATTTGACCAAATCTCCTTAGGACAGTATAGCTGAATGAGATGACGATCATTGCCGTCAAAATTGACACCAAAAGCGGAATCACCTGATGAATAAAAGAGAAGCGATTCCCCATATATTGCTGAATATTGGCTGTAAACAAATCACCAAACATGAGTGTCATCAAATATCCTGCTATACACCCTATACAGGCAAGCACAGCATACTTCCCAACGTATAATTGTTTGATTTTTGATAAAGGGATTCCTAGTACTTTTAAGATTCCAATTTCACGTTCATCCTCTTCTATAGCGGCGGTCATAGCGAGACGAAGAGAGAGGAGGGAAATGCTAATGAGCAGAAAGCAAACAAGAAGGAGAATGGCGATCACCATACCATCTGTTAGGGCATTCAGCATGCGAAGCAGGGGTAATGTGACAGCAGGCCCCTGTTGTGGCAGCTCAGATGATTGATAGAGTGATTGAAAAGCATCTGCTTGACTAGCATCATGCAATAAAAATTCAATTAAGTACTCCTTTTTTTGAAACACTTGATTCAGTGCTACCCAGTCCGCATCATGCAGAAGAAACCTCTTTGAACTGACAAGACTTGGATTCATTTGGGCATCTCGTAAGAACGTTTTGATTTGAAAAGAGAATTGATGAGAGCCTTTTGAAATGAGTAACCTTTCGCCAATCTTTAAATGGTATTTTTGTTGAAAATAAATAGGGACTGCTACTTCTCCTTTATTTACAGAGAGCTTTTCATTTCGTTCGTTTAAAAGGAAATCAAAATAGCGATTTTGCTTTACAAATAAATGATCCATCACACCCGCTTGAGCAGGCTCCTGCCCGAACTTGATGCTGACGTGTTCGATCGGAATCATTGGAACAATTTGATGTGCCTTCACCATCGACTGTTTACTTGAAAATATATCGACCGCTTTTTCATCTAAGCTGCCATCGTGCATTTGGACAAAGTCTGGTGCTTTGGCTGATTGGAGTAGATCAGAAATGGAACCATTCAGCTGGACCGTCATTTGCGCAGCGCTTGTTGCTAAAAATGATGTCATCATGATGCAAAGGGTTAAGCCGATTGAAATGAGACGGTGGCGGGTTAGGTCTTTCTTGATAAACGTCAATCTCATGAGGCTGATTCTCCTTCATGTCGAAGCATATTTTTTGTAAGAAAGGCAAGTGCAAACATCAAGGCACTCACGATTAACACGGTCACATACATGCTAGCGGAAAAAGTGTTGAACAAGAACCCATACATCATTTGACCGAGCGGTGCAGCACATTGAGAGACCATTGTTAGATTGGCCATGACTTTTCCTAATTGAGCATTGGGTGTTTTCTTTTGCACATGTGAGATGACAACGATCGAAATCATGGTGAGCAGCATGGCAATTGGGAGACACCCTGCTAAAAAGAGAAAATAGGCTGGAAATGTACCAAATTGAAGAGCCACCTTGGATGTTGAAAAAGCAACAGGCAGCAAAATGACTGCGATGACGAGCAGCCAGCGATACAAAGTAGGAATACGCCAATGTTTCGCTACAAGCCCAACTAGCAGGGCGCCTGCGATGACGGCAAATTCAATGATGCCCATTCCTATTCCATACATGATGTCACTGCTTTTCATTGTGACCCTTAAAATAATGGGACCTCCAACGATAAAAAATGGTGTGAGGATGAAATTTAGCAGCGCTGCAAGCAGCATGGCTCTTTTTAAAAATGACTGGCTTCCGATATAGGAAAAGCCTTGTTTCATATCTTTCAAGAGTACTTTGGTCATCGGTTCTGCGAGTGGGCTAGGTGAGAAAGAGATATTTAACCGTAAAAGCATGCATGCTGATAGAAAAAATACAATGCTGCTAACGCCTATGATGACCTGGCTTCCAATGAGTCCGTATAAAACGCCACCAATGATAGGAGCGATAACACCTGAAAGGGCCTGCACGCCATTCACGATGCCATTCGCTTGTTCTAATTTGTCTTCTTTCACTAGCTGAGGAATACTGGACATCACAGCAGGAGCATAAAACGTACTCATGACACCAAGGAGAATCATGACGGCTCCAATCATATAAAGTGAATCATGACCTGAAAATAACCAGAAATAAAAAGCCAGAATCATAATGCCAGTAAGAACATCAAATAAAATCATCAAATTTCTTCTGTTAAACCGGTCAGCAATTGCTCCTGCTAATGGCGAAAGGAGGAGCGGGATATTGGATAAAGCGAAAAGCAGAGCATATAAATCAACACGATGTGTCATATCCAAGACGTGTAAAGATAGAACAAAACGAATCAAGGAAGACCCGAAAACGGAAATAATTTGCCCGAGAACGAGATAGATAAAATGGGTGGAGCCATTTTTGGCTGATAACGACATGAAAATCACTCTCCTTTTAGACCGACCGTCAGTCTATAATGTATGCAGGATTGGTATTGAAGTGACCAATCACTGATTATTGTCTTCCGGTTCTCCAGTTAAACGTTGGAGAAGGAAGGAGAAACTTCCCTTTTCTGCATGTAATGAGGCTTCAAGGATTGCGATAAATGCTAGAGCCCGTTGTATGCTTTCCGCTGTGGTCCATTGGAAAAGTCCTTCATCAAAGATAACCTGTGCAGAAGCGAGGAGAAATTCGACAGTTTCTTGTGGGTAATCCGTTTGAAATATCCCTTCTTCTACCCCTTGCTGAATGACTTCTGCTAAAACGGGTGATAGCTCTGTAATGGCTTTGATCAAGCTTTTTTGATGCATCTCTGCATTAGCAGGCTGATGAAATTGTTCGATCATGCCTTCTTTATGGCTGCCCTGTTTAGGAGATTGTGCCATGATGATGCGAAATAATTTATCAACCACTGAGATATCTGGATCAGCGGCAATACGCTTTGCCTCGATGATATCTGCTTTTATGATCCGGTCAATGATTGCATCCATCACTTCTTCTTTGGAAGTAAAGTAATAATAGAATGTGCCTTTTGCAATGCCAACGGCTTTGAGGATGTCAATAATCGTGGTTTGCTGATAGCCTTTGGTTGAAAAAAGCTTTTCTGCTGCATTTAAGATGTCATTTTTGCGTTCCTCAGGATGTTTAACGGTTCTCATAAAGCCATCCTTTCTTTTGACTAGACTGTCGGTCGGTCCCTTGATTTGATTAAACACTTTTTGGCGTATCTTTGTCAACGGCTGTTTTTTGAAGCTTTGCATTTATTGTGCAATGACACTATGATACATTGAATGAAAACCCCTTCAGGAGAGATGCTGAATGCAATTTTTAACCAGTGAATTGGCGCAAGAGATGGTTGAACGTACGATGCATATTTTACATCAAAACATCAATGTCATGAATGCAGATGGTGTCATTATTGGGTCTGGTGAACGAAAAAGGATTGGACAAAAACATGATGGAGCACGTCTAGTGCTGTCAAGCGGAGATAGTGTGGAGATTGATCAGGAGACATCCCGCCGCTTAAAAGGCGTGAGACCTGGAATCAATCTGCCTATTTGCTTTCGGGAACAAGTTGTTGGTGTCATTGGGATTACGGGTGAACCAGAGGGCATTCGTCATCATGCCGAGCTGGTGAAAATGGCAGCTGAGCTCGTATTAGAGCAGTCTTTTCTACTTGAACGCTTCCAGTGGCGGCAGCGAATAGAGAGTGAAATTGTGAATCAGCTCATCTCCGAGTCTGACATGGGTGATCATCAGCTGAAGCACCGTGCTGACTGGCTTGGAATGGATTTAGACAAGCGGCGAATGGCTATTGTTTTTCAGCCGATTCCATCGTCTGAGGACACTGTACACAAAATGATGCATGCCATTCAATACGATAAGAATGCGGATGATTTACTAGGCATGACCTTCCGTCATGAATTGATCCTGTTAAGACAGCCGATATGTGACCATCAACTCAAGCATGTGATCGAACAGCTGCAACAAACAATGGCAGGTGCAGTTGATGGACAAGTGCTAGTGGGTGTAGGAACTGTCGCTGAGGACATGAGTCAATTACCGTTGTCCTTTCAGCATGCGAGAGAAGCCCTGCGGTTAGGAAAGGTGCTCCATCCAGAGGAAAGCATATATGTTTTTGAATCTTATCAGCTTGAAAGCTTGTTTATAAAAGCGAGAGCCGCCAAAGAGGGCAAACGGTGGAGTGATTTTTATCATCCGCTGATACAAGAAACGGAACTCGTTCAAACGTTAAAGGTTTACATTGAAGAGGGCGGGGATTTACAAAGAATCGTTGATCGTCTATTTATTCACCGTAATACACTGCGATATCGTTTAGATAAAATCCAGGCATTGACCGGAAAAGATCCTCGTCATGTGAAACAGTTGATGGAGCTGTACATAGCACAATTGGACAATCAACTGTCTTAATTGTGCATTTGCACAACTGGATGAAGAAATAAATAAAAGAAGTTCATCTGGATTCACAACTCGATCCCAATGGGTAAACGCTTACAATTAAGAAAAGACAATCAGGAGGGATGGAGTATGGGTGGAGATGTGACAGTAAGTACATTGGGCGCATTGACTGCGCTTGTGATCGCTATTGTTCTTATTTTAAGAAAAGTATCACCTGCTTATGGCATGCTGGCAGGCGCATTTATTGGCGGTTTGGTTGGCGGTGTAGATGTTGTGCAGACCGTGAACGTCATGATGGAAGGCGCAAAGGACATGATTCCGGCTGTTCTCCGAATCATGGCGGCAGGTGTACTGGCAGGTGTTTTAATTGAGTCGGGTGCTGCGTTATCTATTGCGGAGGCCATCGTGAAAAAGCTTGGAGAGGCAAGGGCACTTTTAGCACTCGCACTTGCAACAATGATTTTAACAACGGTGGGTGTTTTTGTAGATGTAGCAGTCATTACAGTAGCACCAATCGCACTTGCCATTGCCAAGCGTGCAAAACTTTCTAAAACGGGTATTTTACTTGCGATGATTGGAGGAGGGAAGGCGGGGAATATCATGTCACCGAATCCGAATGCCATTGCAGCCTCTGATGCTTTTGGTGTCCCGCTTACTTCCCTGATGGCGGCAGGTGTCATACCGGCTATTTTCGGGATAGCCGTCACGTATGTTTTAGCCAAAAAGCTTGCGAATAAAGGGACACCTGTTTTGGAAGAGGGAGCTGACCAAGGCGAGGTTCAAGTACCTGGTTTTCTACAAGCGCTTGTAGGCCCGCTTGTGACCATTCTCTTGTTAGCCTTGAGGCCGTTGTTTCAAATAAATATTGATCCAATGATTGCCTTACCAATAGGAGGAATTATTGGCGCTCTTTTCATGAAAAAAGGGAAGTTTCTCAATGATTATGCGATGTCAGGGCTGCATAAAATGTCAGGTGTAGCGATCATGTTACTAGGGACAGGTACATTAGCTGGAATTGTATCGAATTCTTCCATGAAAGAGGTATTTATTCAGGCGCTTGACGCTTCGGGATTACCTCCTTACTTGCTTGCACCAACGTCTGGAATTTTTATGTCGGCAGCCACAGCTTCGACAACTGCAGGGACGGCAGTTGCAAGTGGTGTATTTAGCGGAACTCTTATTGGTCTTGGTGTATCTGCCCTTTCAGGCGCAGCTATGATTCACGCTGGCGCAACTGTTCTCGACCATATGCCGCACGGAAGCTTTTTCCATGCAACGGCAGGAAGTGTTCAAATGGATATAAAAGAACGGTTGAAATTAATGCCCTTTGAATCGTTAATTGGTTTGACATTAACCGTTGTATCGACCATTATCTTTGGTATTTTCCAGCTGTTTGGCTGAGGACTTAATGAGAAACGAGGGGTTTTTGGATGAAAATTGTGATCGCACCAGATTCATTTAAAGAAAGTTTATCTGCTTATGAGACAGCATGTGCCATTGAACGAGGATTTCGCTCTATTTTGCCAGATGCAGAATATATGAAAATCCCAATGGCAGATGGAGGAGAAGGCACAGTTCAATCGTTAGTGGATGCGACAGGCGGAACCATTGTCAAGCAAGTGGTCACAGGCCCGCTTGGCAAACCTGTGGATGCCTTTTTTGGTATGTTGGGAGATGGTCAGACAGCTGTCATAGAGATGGCAGCAGCATCAGGATTACATCTTGTCCCGCCAGAAAAACGGAACCCTTTATTCACAACGTCTAGAGGGACAGGAGAATTAATGCTTGCAGCGCTGGATAAAGGAGCGAAGCATTTAATCATTGGGCTTGGCGGAAGCGCAACAAATGATGGTGGCGTTGGCATGATGCAAGGTTTAGGTGCTTCTTTTCTCGATAAAGCAGGCCAAGACCTCACGCCGGGCGGTGGATCACTGAATCAATTAGCTTCTATTGATCTATCTCGACTGGATCCAAGATTGCGATCAATCCGTCTGGAAGTGGCGTGTGATGTGGATAATCCTTTAACGGGTGAAAGAGGAGCGTCTGCTGTGTTCGGTCCTCAAAAGGGGGCAGATACAGAAATGGTTCAACTGTTGGACAAGAATTTATCTCATTTAGCACAAGTGGCTAAGCAGCATCTTCATGTCTCCTTTGGTGATGCGGCAGGTGCAGGAGCGGCAGGAGGACTTGGTGCGAGTTTATTAGGCTTTTTACAGGCTGATCTGCAAAAGGGAATTGATATTGTACTGAAAGCCGTACATTTTGCTGACGTACTCAAGGACGCTGACCTAGTCATTACAGGGGAAGGGCGGATTGATCAGCAGACCATTTACGGCAAAACGCCAATCGGTGTAGCTAAAGCTGCGAAACAATATGGACTCCCTGTGATTGGTATCGCTGGGTCCCTCTCAAAAGACAGTGCAGTCGTACATGATCATGGCATTGATGCACTTTTTAGTATTGTCCCTGGCGTCACGACTCTGGCTGAAGCCATGCATGATGCTAGTGTGCATGTAGAGAGAACAGCAAGGAATATTGCGGCTGTCATGACATTTGGAAGAGATAAGTAAATGATGAAAAATGTTTCCTTTTCTATCACATTCCTCTCTATAGAAATGTGGTAAAATGGTTCTAAATGAAAAAGAAAGTTGGAGGAAACACAAATGTCTAATCTACCGAATTGTCCATCGTGCAGTTCAACCTATACATACGAGGATGGCAGCATGCTTATTTGTCCTGAATGTGCGCATGAGTGGTCGCTAGAACAAGAACAAGTGGCAGAGGAGCAGCTTATTGTCAAAGATGCGAATGGAAATCTATTAAGTGATGGTGACACGGTCACTGTGATTAAAGATTTAAAAGTCAAAGGTTCTTCTTCGGTTTTAAAAATAGGAACGAAGGTCAAAGGGATTCGTTTAGTCGAAGGCGATCATAACATTGATTGTAAAATTCCTAGCTTTGGCGCGATGAAGTTAAAATCGGAGTTTGTGAAGAAAGTATAATATATGAAAAGAGGCTGTCGATCATCAGCCTCTTTTTTATTTCGATATTTATAGGTGAAAGGTATAATCTTAAACATCATTTCATACATATGTACCTATTGAAAATCATTCTTTTTTAAAAAAATCAAGCCTCTTTTCTTATAAAAATTCACGCTTTTCTTAACTCTACCTTAAAAAAGGCAGATGATTCTCTAAATTTTGCCTAATCCCCTTCACAACTTTTGGGCATTGCTGTACCATATGGAAGTGTTCTTCTATTTTTGACGGATCATGGTGTTTATCAGGAAATAGATGATAGATGATACTTAGACAAAGAAGGAGAGGTAACGTGACGAACGTTTTAGAACTGCAAAATGTATCTAGGCATATTCGCGGGAAAAAGATTGTTCAAGACTTGAGTTTCTCTGTCCAAGCGGGCGAAGTCTTTGGCTTCTTAGGGCCGAATGGCGCAGGGAAAACGACAACCATTCGCATGATGGTCGGTCTTTCTCCCATTACATCCGGTGACATTCTGATTAATGGTCATAGTATTCAAACCTCATATCAGCATGCTATCCAAGATGTCGGTGCAATTATTGAAAATCCAGAAATGTATAATCATTTAACGGCAAGACAAAACCTTGTTCATTTTGCCAGAATGAATGGAAAAGTGGATGAAGGTCGAATTGATGAACTGCTAGAACTAGTTAGTTTGCAGCATGTGAAACATAAGCGTGTCCGTACGTTTTCATTAGGAATGAAGCAGCGTTTGGGGATTGCTCAGGCATTGATACATAAACCGAAACTGCTAATCTTAGATGAGCCGACCAATGGACTAGATCCAGAGGGAATTCGTATGATACGAGATTACTTGAGAAGGCTGGCAAAGGAAGAAGGACTTGCTGTCATTGTTTCAAGTCACCTCATGTCAGAAATGGAATTGATGTGTGATCGTTTTGCTATTATCCAAAAAGGAAAGCTGATTGCGATTGAGGATCAGCGTGCAGAGACGAAGCAGGATGATTTGGTCAATTATCGAATGAAAGTAGCATCAAGTGAGCTTGAAGAAGCTCAAAAGCTCATTGAAGCATTTGAGGAAGGCATCACAGTTAGAGAAGAGGAGCAGTACTTATTCTTCTCCATCCTAGAAGAGAAAATGCCACAATTGATTCGTCATTTGAGTGAAGCTTCTATTCATTTGTACGAAATCAAAATAGAAAAACAAACCTTAGAAGATAAGTTCTTAAGCTTAACAGGTAAAAAGGAGGCAGACGTATGATTCGCCTCATTCAAAACGAGTGGATGAAAATCAGTTATCGTGTGGGTACTTGGATTATGGTTGGGCTTCTTGTTTTAGGTATGATTGCGACGTTGATTTTTGCACTTAAAACAAATGACGGAGATCAAGCATCCGGTGATTGGAAAACTGAGTTGCAAGAAATCAATAAAGCAAATAAGCAAGAATTGAAAGAGGATAATATAGGATTTTATAAGAGATCCCTTGAAACCGATATAGCGATCAATGAGTATCGAATCAAACATGATTTACCTCCAGCCGATCAATTCGGTAAAAATGCATGGACTTATGTGAAAACAAATGCTAATTTGCTTCAGCTGGTCGGTGTATTTGTGATTATTATTGCAGCCACAATTGTCTCGGCTGAATATAAGCATGGTACAATTAAATTATTACTGATTCGTCCGCCATCCAGGTTGAAGGTTCTTTTGTCTAAATACTTTACCGTTCAACTATATTCACTTTTCCTGATCGCTGTCCTATTTATCTTATCCTTTATCTTAGGTGCGATATTCTTTGGACTAAACCATGATTATGTGTATTTGGCTTATCAAAATGGTGAAGTCATTGAACGGTCTCAGTTTGCAAATATGGTCTCTTATTATTTGGCGCATTGTGCTATGTTTGTTGTATTAGGGACACTTTCTTTTGCCATCTCAACGGTGTTTAGAAGTGAGGCCATTTCCATAGCGATTAGTGTATTAGCCTATGTTGTCGGAGCATCCATCACAAGCATTTTGATGTTCTTCTTTGATTGGGCGAAATACTTATTGTTTGCCAACGATCCTGTACAGTATTTCGCAGAAACACCTACTTATATCGAAGGCATGTCCCTAGGATTCTCACTAACGGTCCTAGTCATTTACTGGGCCATCTTCTTGGCGGTTGCTTTAATCGTCTTCCAAAAGAGAGAAGTAAAAACAGGTTAATTTAACTTTTTAGGAGGTTTCTATCAATGATTAAGCGTAAAGGTGAAAAAATTATGGGGATAATCAGTATTGTCCTCAACGTAATTGGTGTTGGTTTTGGGGCATTGATGCTTTCTGTGGACCCAGCAGTTTATGAAGAATTGAATGAAGTGTTAAAAGAGGAAGGCAGCGCCTTGCCAGTTGAAACACTTGAGGCATCGGTTCATGCCTTTGGCGTTCAGTTTATGGTTGTTTCCGCAATTGCGGCTGTCTTAGCCCTTGTTGGTGTGATTGTTTTGAAAACAGACCGCCGTGCCGTGCTTTCTGGTATTCTTTTCTTGGTTTCGGCTGTGACTCTTTTAATTGGAACTGTTGGTCTTGCTTTCGTTCCGATGATCTTGTTGCTAATCGTTGGATTGATGTCACTCATTAGAAAACCGAAAACAGACATTCACACGAGTGAGTATCCTTCATAATTCAAAGAAAAAGACATGCGCTGGTTTGCGCATGTCTTTCTTTTTATATGATGCCAATCAGTTTGGCGATGATGAGTAAAACGATACTGAACCCCCACATCCAAAAGAAGGAGTAGCGGATATGTTTCCCCATATCGACCCCTGCAAGACCGATGGCGAGCCATACAGCAGGTGCAAGAGGGCTGACAAAGGTGCCGATGATATTTCCAATCATCATGGCGTATGCCGCAGATGTCCCTGACACACCAACCTCTGATGTAATCGATTCGACAATCGGCAAGAGTGCGTAATAATAGGCATCCGTACTTGTCAGCATATCAAGCGGAACCCCAAATATCCCCACAATGATATGTAAAAATGGCAGTAAGAAAGCTGGCAAAATGTGAATACTGTCCACTGCAATCGCCTTCAGCATGCCCGTTCCTTCAAGAATTCCTAAAAGAGAACCTGCGGAGAAAATTACAGCTGCCATCATTAGTGCACTTGGGGCATGCGCCTTAATTCGCTCCATTTGTACATTCACATTTGGAAAGTTAATCAGAAGTGCTAGTGAAAGACCAATCATAAACATATAACTAGCAGGAATCACGTTCAGCACGAGAAGGACAACAACAGCTAAAAATAGAATGAGATTGACCCACATTAAGTGATAACGCTTTAAAGACGCATCGCCTGTTTCGCTGATCGATTGAATAGCACGATCCCAATCGGCGCCTTCTAATTGGACAGCAGCTATTTCATTTGCCGCGATTTTCACCCGAATTCGTTTTTCTTCTCTTTTTCCTAAAATGAATGCCATTCCTAATACGAGCACGACCCCGATCAGCTGAATGGGAATAAGCGGTACCCACAGTTCAGATGGGTCCATATTTAGGACACTAGCTGCCCGTCCTGTGGGGCCAGCCCATGGAATCATATTGGTTAATCCAGCACTCGTCCCGATTAACAATAGCAATAAATAAGGACTCATATGTAATTTTTTATAAAGCGGAAGCAGTGCAGGTACAGTTAATAAAAAGGTTGTAGCGCCTGCTCCGTCTAAGTGTGCGATGACTCCAATCAAGGCAGTTCCCATCGCAACTGTGACAACATTCCCTTTTGTCAGCTTGATTAACGCTTTAATTACAGGTTCAAAGAACCCTGTATCTTGTAAAATGCCAAAAAATAAAATGGCGAAGATAAACATGGTCGCCACTGGCAAAACTTTGATAATCCCTTGTTCAAAGAAAGTTTGAATGTCATTGATACCAAATCCTGCGATGAGCGCCCCTATTAAAGGCACCATGACCATGGCGACAATTGGACTTGCTTTCCCCCAAATCAGCAAAACAACAATCGTTAAAATAATCAACAATCCAACAAACGTTAACATAAGCCCCTCCCCCTACAATAAACCGTTTACATTTGTTTGTTTTTTACCAATGCAATCCCATATTTGCATTGAAAAAAAGAGTATCAAAAATATGAGTATTAGGCAACCGCTTTCATACCTATACAATAGTAAAAAAGGATGGTGAATCCAATCGTGGCGCGGTGTTCAACATGTCAAAAAATTTAGAAAAAAATCCACTTAAAATGGTAAAATAAAAAACGTCTGTTTCGGACGTTTTTTATTAACAGTTGATAATTTACTTGATCCAGAAAAATGTCACTATAATTAATAGTAATAAATATAATGCAGAGCAACCTCTATAAATTCCTTTATTAAATTGTAGGGGAGGAGATATAAAAGTCACTAAAATGGTTGGACCAAACAAAGTGATTAAAAAAAATCTATAATCAAAAAAGAAAGTACAGATTGATAAGAGTATTGAAAAATAAAATACAATTATAAAAGAACTATTAATTGTGTTTTTAGAATCTCCCTTGTTTTCCTCTAAATGATCATCTAGTAATTTATCTATCTTTTTTTTATTAATAAACATAAGGACCTCCTATTGAATTTTTTTTAGTAAAAAGGGCGTTAATAATGCTTCTGTTAAAGCAGCAAGTAATGTCAACAGACATATCACCATAGTAAAAAATAAAATATCCGAAAAGAAATGTTTCTTGGGGGAATGTAGCCCTCTTATTTTTAAGTAGACAAAGTCTAACAATTTGAAACCAAGTGAACCTGATAATATCATGGCAGGAATTTCAAAGATACCATGAGGAATTAAAGCAGTTAATATATATAACAAATTGTTACCATGATCGGTAATACTTTGTAAAGAGGATAAGCCTACTAAAAATCCATTTAATAATAATAAGATAGATGTCAAAATACCAAATGTAAACATTGAGAAAATGAGAAATAAATTTGCAGCAAAGTTATGTTTGAAATATCCCAGAACTGTAACTTCATCAACAGTTTCTGGACTAAGACTAGGTAGAATATTGTTAAAAATAACCCCAAGAACTATACCTGCTATGTATAAAATACTTGCTATATAAAGTATACGTTTATTTCTGATTATTATTCCTGTCATTTTAGTAAAGTATCCATATCTTTTATAATTAAATCTTCAAAGTGCTGAATGTTTGTAAGGTGATCATATTCTTTAACAAGAGCACCGTTAATTAAAATACCAACTCTATCACATAGTTGTTGAGCGATATTAACAAGGTGTGTAGACATGATCACAGTATTACCTTGTTCAGCATAACGTTTAAGAAAGTTTTTCATCATCTTTGTAGTGGGAGGATCGAACGCACCTAATGGTTCGTCTAATATTAAAACTTCAGGTTCATGAATTATGGCTCCAGCAACAGATAATTTATGTTTCATACCAAATGAAAATGTAGAAATCATATCATTCTCATTTTGTTTTAAGTTAAATTGATCTAACAAAACTTCAATTCTATTATCCTTCATTTCAGAGGGTACGTCTTGTAAGTCGGCAATAAATTCCAGGTACTCTCTAGGGGTTAAATAATGATAGATAAAAGGAGAATCAGGAACATAACCTATATACTTAAGATAGGAAGATCTCTCAGAATATATAGTTTTCTCCTTGATAGTAATATTACCTTCGTATGGTTTCATAATCCCGAGAATACATTTTAAAAGTGTTGATTTTCCAGCACCATTCGGTCCTAGTAATCCATATACCTTACCTTGCTCTATTTTTAAATTTATAGATTTTAAAATTTGTTTATCTTTATATTTGAAAGATAGATTCTCAATTTTCATGTTTTCATCTCCCAATGTTTCGTTCCTATTCTTTTAATCCAAAAATAATAAAATAGAGAAATTCCAATGAAAAATAGACATGTTCCAGTCACAATAAGTAAAAAGAATATACTCCTATCAATAATTTCAAAAGTAACGAGAGCACCTGAGACCCCATACAATTGAAGGTAAAATGCTAGTAGTACCCCAAGAATAGTATGTTCAAAAAATGAGGCTTTAACAGACGAACCAATATCCTCTAAATTTTCCCAGTCTAAACGAGGATAGAGGAAAGTACCTATCACTTGGCCAGAACCTATAATAAGACTAATTGAATTAATCATGATATACAAAATAATTTGAGTCATAGTATCTAAGTTGAATAATAATAATATAACTAAAAATAATGAATTCATTATAATAAGAATTATAGATAAATGCAGTATTGATTTTCCTGCAATCAACTTGAAGATAGAAGCGCCTGAATTCTTATAAATATATAGATTTTCGCGCTCTGCATCTGCTGAAGTTATCCCAAGCAAGCCTTCTCCTAATAAAGAAGTGTTGTAAGTTACGGCAAATAAAATTGGATAAATAACAAAAAGTTCCGAGAAGTCAAACCACTTTTGATTTAAACTAATTCCTACCAATACACCTAATTCTATTGCAATCATATTTACAGATAGCACTAAGCGTCTCTTGATAGTAAAATTAGCTCTTAATAGAGCAGTAAGATCCTTTTTTAAAATTGCGATATTTTGCCGGGGAAAGAAATTTATTAAATAATTTAAAAAAGGTAATTTGATTGGTTTTATTCTCGGCAAAAGATTATTAGGTGTTGCTTCCTTTATAAGCAACACTTTCAAAACTATTAGATAGGAAATAGAGAGTAAAAGAAATCCTAGTGCAATTAAACCTAAAGAATATATGATAAATAAATAGATATCACTTTTTGTTGAAAGTAGGTACCAGTTAGTAGGAAGCCATGTGTTTGTTAATATCGTCTCTAATCTAAATACAGATATGAAATTTTCAATAGCTTCAAGAAGATCTTTTTCATAAAAGTAGTTAAGTCCGATCCAACCAAAAAAAGTAGTTGAAAGAGCAGATAAGAGTGCAATTCCTATAAAAGATAACAGACTAATTAACCTAGAATTCAAGATTTTGTATAAAAAATTAGAATAAGTGATATATGTGAGTAATGAGTAAATGCATGTAAGGCCAAAGATAAATATAAATAGTGGTACAAATGATAAAAAAAGGTATAATTTATTACTTGTATAAAAATTTATGAAAAAAAGTATAGGGAATACTATTATTGTTAATTTGAATAAAACATTTAGAAAAATTGTTGTGAAAAATCTCGATAATAGAACTTTTTTGGGATCTGTCTTTAAAGTATGTAAAAGAAGGAAATCTTCAGGGTATACATATCGATGTAAAATATCAGTTGATGATTTTAAAATATTCAAAACAAAAAAAAGAATAATAAAATTTGTACCTAATGATAAGATATGGACTGGTACATTAGGCAAAAGAGTAGTTGAAGCCTTATATAGAATAAAAAGGTAGACTAAAAAAAAGGGTGTAAAAACAAAAATAAGTCTATTTGATTTTAGTAAATTTTCGCTTGATGGGAAAAAGTAAATCAAACGGTTTAAAGTACGTCTATATGTAAGTTTAAAGTTTGCCATAAAAACTTTTTTGTTGAGCATTATATTCCTCCTAGACGAAAAGAAGGAGGAGTATAATTATACTCCTCAATTTCTTCACTTTGGATTTTACCATTCTGCAGCGTATTTTTTGCCGTGTTTTGTAGCCAATTTTTTCGCAGTAGCTACCATAGCAGCAGTGACAAGGCCAGTTCCACCCAAAACAACAGCTAATAGACTAAGTATTGTTAGGACATCGCCAGTAGTCATGATAACACCTATAGCAGCATAAGCGGTCTTGCGACTAATTCCTAAGTTTGTTGCAAGGTCTAATGCAAATTGATTACCTGAATTGAAATCAATAGAAGCTAAACTTGCAATACCTTCTGAAGAACCCATAAGGAAAGTAGCGATGGCAAAAAGAGAAACTATACTTGTAACACTCGCAATTTTAAAAAGATTGCTATTTTTCATATTTGAATTCACCTCCTTTCAGTTTACAAAAATAAGCTAGTTGAAAAAAGAGAAATAATACCTAAAGACATTGTTATACAAACGATTATGACAGTTTTTATATAGGAAATTTTGTGTATTTCTTTAATTGCAATACACCCTAGAATGGTAGACCACCAAAAAAAGGGGTCGATGATAATATTCAATATAATATCAATTGGCTTTTGAGAATTTGGATAAATAACTGAAAATGCAAAATCACTACCTAAAAAGAAAGAAAAGATAATGAGAATTATAAATTTGATAGCAACCGGTATGATAGAATAAATAAAACTTGGGAAAAACTCTTTAGCAGTAGCAACACCACCAAATAATATCCCAATGATATGTATTATAAAGAAGCTTACAAGAACCATTGCTGTAAATTGAACAATCCCTAGTGCTAGTGTAATCATCATAATGAGTATGCTCATATCAGCAGTATAATCAATCCCATTTGTTTTAAAAGAATGATTAATTAATGTAGAGATTGTGGGGAAAATAGCTAAATAAAACCCTAAAAACAGACTTAACACAGCCAGGAAAACAAACCAAGAATGACGATAATTTTTTTCACTAGAGTATTTGATTAAGAGAAAGTTCTTAGGAGAAAAGACGAAATGATGTATTAGAGTAATAAAGTTGTGTTTATTATCCATAAATGCTCCTTGATTCAAAAAGTGTTTTTTTGCTAATTCTCACAAATAATGTATCATTTTTTGCCATATTATTTCAAGTTAGAATTGTGTTTATAAGCTGAATTTAAGCTGAATTTAAGGTTGGTTCTTGCATAAAAAGAAAAAAAGAATGTCTTTAAAGACATTCTTTTTTTCTTTTTAATATAAAATATTCATAGGCATCTAGTATTATTTTTCCTGTTAAATTTGAAGAGTGGAATGCATCTTCATAAGTGATTTGATCTTCTAACAAAATTACCTTTTTACTATCTGTAAAATTCATCATAAACACAAAGTCCTGCGATCCATCTGTTCGTTTTTGGACACTGACTCCCTCTGGAATTGAAGAGGAGAGGATCGGCTTTATCCCTATTCCTGTGATGAGATCTTCGTAAAAATCATCATAAAACGCTTGCTCATTTTCAGAAGCCATATAGTATGCTTTCCCTTTGCCAAATGGACGGACAGTAAGGGCGGGCTGTCCTTCATAGCAGCCATTCTCAAAATGCCCTAACACAGAGGCTGATTCTGGGTGAATGGATTCGCAATATTGCCCGACATGGTAGGTGCGTCCATTTCCTGTGGTCATTAAGACGTGTTCATCTGGCATCAATGTGTTGATTTCCTCTGCCCAAACACCAAGTACATGGCGGAGAGGGCCAGGGAAACCACCGAGGAAACAGAGGTCGTTTTCATCGACCATGCCGCTCCAGTACGTTGCCACAAAAATGCCGCCCTCTTTGACAAATGCTTCGATCTTTTCTGCCACGCCTGGTTTGATCATGTAGAGCATTGGCCCCACAAGCACTCGATAGGATGAGAAATCCTTTTCCATCCCGACAATATCAACAGGGATACCCTTTTTCCAGAAACTGCGATAGTGAGTTTGGCAAGCCTCTACATAGCGTTTGTTGGTATTATTTAAGCCTTGCGCATCATCAATTGCCCAATGGTTTTCCCAATCATATATGATGGCGACCTCTGGTTGAACGGATGTACCCGCAATCGGTTGAAGCTGCTCCAGCTGTTTTCCTAAATTAGCGACTTCTTGAAACACACGCGTGTGTTCATGTCCTGAATGATCCACAACAGCGCCGTGGAATTTTTCAGAGGCGCCCCGGCCTTGTCTCCACTGGAAATAAAGGACGGAGTCGGACCCGTGGGCAATCGCCTGCATGGCAGAGAGGTGTGCCATTCCTTTATGCTTCACCTTATTCACTTCATGCCAGTTCACGAGGCTTGGTGTGCTTTCCATCACAAGAAACGGCTGACCGCCCTTTAATGAACGATACAAATCGTGAACGAAGGCGACGTTTGACGCTAATTCTGCAGTGGATTCTCTGCCGCTATGCCATGCTGGATAGCTATCCCATGAGATCACGTCGACTTCTTTTGCAAATTGATGATAATCCAGTCCAAGAAATGGACGCATATGCGGATAGTCGCCCATAAAATTGGTGGTTACTGGCACATGAGGTGTTAATTCTCGTAGTGGTTCAATTTCATTTTGATAAAAATTGATCGTTTGTGCTGTGATAAAACGCTTCCAGTCTAGGTTCATGCCATGAATCATGTGCTCCCCGTGAGGTGCAGGTGACTCGATTTGTGACCAATCACTATATGTGTGGCTCCAAAACCCCGTCCACCATGCTTGGTTCAAAGCTTCAAGGTCATGGTTGTATTTGTCTTTCAAATAGTCTCTAAATGCTTCTTGGCAAAGATCACAATGACATTCACCGCCGTATTCATTTGAAATGTGCCACATGATCAGCGCTGGATGGTCCTTGTAGCGTTCAGCAAGCAAACGATTGAGTGTATTCGTTTTTTCTCGATAAACCGGTGAGGTGAAGCAATGATTATGGCGAAGTCCGTGTAAGTTGCGCTGGCGGTTTGCTTCAACGCGTAAGACTTCTGGATATGTTTGCGAGAGCCAAGCAGGTCTTGCTCCGCTTGGCGTGGCGAGAATGGCGTGAGCTCCCTGCGCTGCCAAGCGGTCCATGATATCATCCAGCCAGGCAAAATCATATTCCCCTTCTTTTGGCTCGAGCTTGCTCCAAGCGAAAATGTTGATAGAGAATGTTTGACAGTGTGCAAGCTTCATTAATCGAAAATCTTCGTCAATGATCTCCGGCATATGAAGCCATTGATCAGGATTATAGTCGCCACCATGCAAAAAGCCTTTCACATTTGGGTGAACGAGTGGGTAACGCTTTCCCATTTTGTCACGTCCTATCTGTTTAATTACGGTGTCATTTGTTTAAATACATCAAGAGAAGGCAGGGCTTTTCCGTTGAAATCAAACATGGCCTGATTTTCCCAAGCATTCCCGACTGTGCCGGTTGTTTGAATATAAGCGAGCCCGTATTGACTAGACCACGGAGCACCTTTTGCTGGAATCCAAAGCGGCTCCCAATAAAAGAACCCTTTCCCGCGATTGTTTTTTACTTGTGAAATTTTTTCTGATAGATCTCGTATAAAAGATGCCTGCCCTTGTGGTGATGCTGGATAACCGGCCGTATTGACTGAATCTTGGTTAAATGAGTTATCGAGGTTGTCACCATTTGCTGTTGTAAAGCCGTAGGCGGTTTCTACCACGATGACATCTTTGTTATAGCGGGCGCTAATATCATTCATGTTGTTAGTAAGACCGCTAAAACCCCCGTCCCAATACGGGTAGTAAGATAAACCGATCGTATCGAATGAAACGCCTCGTTTGGTGATTTCATCAAACCACCAGCGAGATGCACCATTGTCCCCTCCATGTGCAAGATGAAGCATGACTTTGATGTTTGAATCGACAGAGCGGACAGCATTTGTCCCCGCTTTTAGCAAAGCAGCGAGTCGGTCAAATTCACCGCCGCCTTCACCCCAGCTCTTTCCGTTCGGCCAAAGCATACCTGAATTTAATTCATTCCCGACCTGTACCATATTTGGTAGGGCATTTTGTGCTTTCATCGCTTTAAGTACATCGCTTGTGTAAGTGCCAACAGCTTTTTCTAAATCGCTTTGGGAGAGATTGGTCCAAGCTTTCGGTTTGAACTGTTTACCGGGATCGGTCCAGAAATCACTGTAGTGAAAATCAAGCAGCACTTTCATATTTTGTGCTTTTGCACGTTTCGAGAGAGCAATGGCGGTATTTAAATCGTTTGTCCCCCCGTTATAGGCACGGCCTTGGTTGTCGTATGGATGGTTCCAGAGTCTGATGCGCACATAGTTGACACCTTTCTCTTTTAATAGCTTGAGCGGATCAACCTGCTGCCAGTTTTGGTTGTAGTATTTGCCGCCGCTTCGCTCCACTTCTGCGAGCATGGAGATATCGGCTCCTTTGATGAAATCACCTTGCAATCCATTGATCGGTTTCACCGAAATCGAATCAGCCTTTGCTTCAGGCAGAATACCTAACCCCATCAGAAAGAAAACGACAACAGTGACAAGCAACCATTTCTTCATCAAATCTCCCCTTATCCTTTTGTCCCGCCTTGTGTGAGGCCGGATACAAATTGTTTTTGTAAAACAAGAAACAATAAAGCAACTGGAATCGCAATGAGTAAAGCCCCGGCTGCAAAGGTCGTGTAGCTGGCACCCATTTTATCTGATACAAGATTGTATAGACCGATTGGGAGCGTATACATTTCGGGTGACCGGACAATGACACTGGAGATGATGAAATCACCGAGCGGTCCTGTAAATGAGTTGATGGCAACAACGGCTAAAATCGGCTTGGCAAGTGGCATAATAATTTGGATGAAAATCCGGAAATGCCCTGCGCCATCCATTCTGGCTGATTCATCGAGATCCTTTGGAATCGCATCAAGATAGCCTTTCATTAAATACGTATTCATCGGAATTTGTCCGCCTGCATAAATCAAAATCAATGCAAGATGGCTGTTAATGAGTCCAAGCATTTGAGCCAATACAAATATGGCAATCAGCGCTGAAAATTGAGGAATCATTTGCAGCAGCAAAAAGAGCATCAGTCCATTCTTGCGTCCTTTGAATCGGAACCTAGAAAAGGCATAACCTGTAAAGCTGACAAGGATCAACGTTAAGAGCATAGTCGCAATACTGATTTTCATTGAGTTCCAATACCATTTTGCATAAAGTGCTCCCTGACCGAAGAAGAGTTCTGTAAAGTGGCTGAACGTTGGATTCTTCGGAAACATGCTTGTGCTCATCAGGCTGTTCCCAGGATTAAAGGAAGCGCCGATCGTCCAAAGGAGTGGATATAGAATACAAACGGAGGCAATGAAAAGGATGAAATAAGTGATACTCAGGCGAATGAGCTTATTTTGTTTTGATCCCATATCACATCATGTCCTCCTCTTTAAATGAATTCGTCCTCTTAAACTGCCAAAGTGCAATGGCAATGACGAAGATTGACAGTAAGATCGTAACAGCGGCAGCGAGTGCATATTGAGAAGATTGCATCGTCAGTTTGTAAATCCAAGACACCAAGATGTCTGTGCCCCCAGCAGTTGAGCCAGCCACAGGCGGTCCTCCGCCATTAAATAAGTAGATGATATTAAAGTTGTTAAAGTTAAATGTATATTGCGTGATTAATATAGGTGCAATTGAATAGAGGACAAGCGGTAATGTGATGGAACGGAATTTCTGAAAGAAATTTGCCCCATCAATGGTTGCAGCCTCGTATAAATCTTCAGGAATGGCCTGCAAAACGCCAGTTGTCATAATGAACACAAAAGGAAAACCAAGCCAAGTCTGCATCGCAATAAGAGCGATTTTGCTCCAAAATGGATCTGTCAGCCATGGTTTTGGATCAATTCCAATCGATGCAAAAAGGGTATTGTTGATCGCACCAAACGTGTCGTTAAACAATCCAGCAAACACCAAAATGGTCACAAATCCTGGAACAGCCCACGGCAGAATCAAAATCGTTCTGAAAAACCGTTTTCCTTTTAAATCTTTTTGATTGAGCAGAACCGCTAGGAAAATGCCGACAGCACATTGAAGGGTCGATGCAGCCAACGTCCATACGACCGTCCAGCCTAGTACATCAATGAATGTGTCTCTCCAAATATCGATTGAAAAGATATTTTGAAAGTTTTTGATGCCTACCCAATCAATGAGATTGGCAGGAGGCGAGTGGTATAAATCATAGTTTGTAAAGGCCAGCGCAAAGCTGAACATAATAGGAAAGACAACAGAGAATAGAAGTAAAAAGAAAGCAGGAGTGCTCATTAAGTAAGGAAAGCCTTGATCAATGAGCTGATGGTATTGAGCACGGATGGAATGAAGCGGAACCCCTTGATCACGTTTCTTTCCGTTCATAAATGCATCTCGTATCATGAGTACATAAAAACCGATGCCAAATCCAGCTGTTAAAAGTGCAATAATTCCTTTTGCTAAAAGGAAAACAGAGTTGTCACGAGGCAGCATCGTACCAAGTGTGAACAGCCCCCAGAAGCCAATATTGAATAAATCATAAAACACAAGTAGAAAAGAAACGCCAAACAGGAAAAAGAGTGCCCCTTTGCCATACTGTTTGTTGTATATTTGCCCCATCCCGGGTATAAGAGAGAACATTAGCGCCCGTCTCCGGTGTGTCTTTGATTCCACTATGTGTGTGCGGTCTAGTTCAAGGTTACCCGTCACGTTTAACACCTACTTCATATGAAATTAGATCAAGTGCAGGCAGCATGATAGATGAACAGCTACCTGCGCTTGATGTTTATTTGGAGTGATTCGCTTTAATTTGCGAGTCGATTTGTTTAACCGCATCATCAAATGCTTTTTTCACATCGGTACGGCCAGTCGCAATCAGCCCTAATGCGCTGTCAATCGGCTTCCACACCTCTGCCATCTCTGGATTGTTCGGTGTCAGTGTGGCATATTTCGTTTGCTTTGAAACAGCATCCGCATTAGCGTTTTCAGTAATGACTGGGTCTTTCATCAGTTTTTTCACTGGTGGAATTTCCTCTGTGACTTCAAAGCGCTTTTTCGAATTTTTTTCGTTCGTGATAAACTCAACAAATTTCTCGGCAAGTTCTTTATTTTTAGAATAAGAGGAGACGTTGTAGCTCTTTACACCTAAGAACGAGCTCATATGTTTTCCGTTAGGGAGTGTTGGTAGCTCGGACACGCCATAGTCGATACCCGCTTCTTTATAAGGACCAAATGACCATGGACCAGAAATGACAGCCGCTGCCTTTTTCTCAGTGAATAAGGAATTGAGGACATTGATTCCTTGCTCACCAATGATGCCTTTCGGGAAAAGACCTTCGCTAAAGAATGTCTGAATGTATTTTCCGCCTTCGATGGCACCATCGTTATTAAGACCAATATCATTGACGTCATAAGAACCATCGTTTTTCTGTTTGAAAATATAGCCGCCTGAACCGCCTAATACACTTTCTGCGTAATAAATTTCATCCCACTTCGCAACAAAACCGTATTTCCCGTCCTTTGTCAGCTTTTTCGAAAGGTCATACCAGCCATCGAGTGTCGTTGGTGCCTTTTTGACAAGGTCTTTGTTATAGAAAAGCACAGTGGTTTCAACGGATTTTGGCAGGCCATATAGCTTACCATCTACCGTTTGTGATTGAATCGATTCGTCTGTGAAGGAATTGATTACTTTTTGATCTGGTTTGATTTCTTGTAACAATCCCTCTGTGACAGCTGATCCAATTTGGTCATGAGGCATGGTGATGATATCTGGACCAGTGCCGGCTGCGCCATCGAGACGAAGCGCTTCAATTTGGTCGGCATATGCTTTTTCGACTACTTTGACTTTCACGTCGTTTTGTTTTTCAAATTCTTTGACGGCGTCTTGAATCCCATCAGACTTTTTGACATCCTCCCACACTAGCAAGGTCTTTGTACCTGTAGATGCCGGCTGTGTACCGCTTGAATTGTCATCTCCTGGTCCGCATGCTGACAGCAGCAGCACAGCAGTACCAACGACTGCCGATAATGTCGCCCATTTTCCCTTTTTCATTCGTAATCCCCTCTCGTTCTTTTTTCACAGATGATAAGAAAACGCTTTCTTAATGTGAGAATATCAACTTGAGTAAAAAAAGTAAACACATTTTATTAAATTTATTAAGTAAAATTTTTTACTGAAATAAAGAGAAAAGAAGCCCACCATATACGGCAGGCCTTCCAGCTGTTTATATCGTGCTTTTCCGAAAGACAGGTTCTGAGGCAATCAGCACGGTTTTTGGTAATGTTCTGCCATCAACAAGTCTTTCTAAAAGTAAATCGACAGCTGTTTCGCAAAGTAAAGAGGTATGGATGTGATAAGTTGTGAGCGGTGGTGACACATATTGAGAGACGTGAATATCGTTGATACTAAAGACACTCACTCGATTTGGTAAAGAAAAACCGCGTTCATTTAATGCTTGTAAACAGCCTATCGCAAGAGGATCACTTGCGACACAAAAAGCGGTTGGCAGGTGATCGCCGAGCTCGTCGATCGCCTTCATCATCAATGAATAGCCTTCATCTACAGAGAAGTGGTGACCGATATAGACCAATTGTTCATCCAGTTTGTTGTGTGCTGTCATGTACTGGCGGAAGGTCGTTTCACGAATATCTGGAATCTGCCTATTTGTATTGAGATCAAGATCTGTCCCGCCAATAAATCCGATGGATGTGTGCTGTTTTTCGATAAAAGAATCGATAATCTTTTCTACAATTCGTTTCAGGTTTGGTTTCACAGAATCAAAGCGGTCTTCATCTGGTGATGTATCAATAAAGACGATATGTTTTGTGATCGCATATAATTGATCAAGCTCAGTTTTTTTAAATCGACCGATGGCGATGATGCCTTCTGTAGAAGGATCAATCGATTGAAGACCATCAGATGGGTTGTAAGCGGTAACATTTAAGCTTCTGGTATTGGTGAGTTCCTCAATGCCTAGACGAATGGATTTGAAATAAATATCTTCAAGCTCTTCTTTTTCGGTCATCCAATAGAGAAAGGCAATTTTTTTTAGTGAATGTTTGAATGTCTTTTTTTGATAGGACAAAGCTTCTGCTGCCGCGTATACTCTCTCTCGTGTTTGATCCGTAACCGATAGGTTGGGATCTTGGTTCAGTACGCGAGACACGGTGGCGATGGATAATCCGGCTTTTTCCGCAATGTCCTTTATTTTAGCTGCCAAGTCAGCACCTCCTATAGAAAATATCTCCTTTCAGTATAGAGTCTTTAAAAAAATTAGTAAATATTTTTATTAAATTGATTGGTTTAGGCTGTTCTTTACGAGTTGGAAAGGAATTAGTAAGATATATGTATTGAAGATGTAGGATTAAGATTTCTGATAGGAGAGGGACAGATGTATTATGATGCACTGAAGACATTTGTGACAGTGGTAGAAGAGAAGAACTTTACAAAAGCAGCCCAGAAGCTGCGGATTTCTCAACCGAGTGTCAGTCTTCACATTAAGAACTTGGAGCAGGAATTTCAGACGGTTCTGCTCAATCGTTCGCCAAAGCAATTAACGGTGACGCCAACTGGGGATATGCTGTACCATCGATCAAAACAAATCATTCGTTTATATGAACAGGCGAAGCAGGATATTTATGAGCATCATCATCTGGCACGAGGGAAGCTCACGATTGGAGCGAGTTTTACCATTGGGGAGTATGTGCTACCGCAAATTTTGGCACAATTTCATCAGCTCTATCCGCATGTTGATATTGAGGTAGTCATTGATAATACAGAGGCGATCGCTAGACATGTTCGGTTGTTCCATGTCGACATCGGACTGATTGAAGGACAAACCAATGACAAAGAACTCTCTGTAGAAACGTTCCTAGAGGATGAACTGTATATCGTTGCCCCATTAGACCATCCGTTTGCAAAGAAAAAGGATGTCACCATTGATCAATTGCAAAATGAAACATGGATCACAAGAGAAGAAGGATCTGGGACAGGAGAATACTTACAGCACGTCCTGAAATCAAATGGCCTGAAAGCGCGGACTTTTGTGACATTTAGCAGCAATCAAGCGATAAAAGAAGCTGTCATTCATGGAATGGGGCTATCTGTTTTATCTAAATATGTCCTCCAGCGGGGCAGCATTGGCGGGGAATTGGCTGTCATTTCTGTGAGGGGAATGGACTTTAAACGGACATTTTCCTATGTCGAATCCCCGATGACAGGTGGGAATAAAAATAAGGAATTGCTTGTCGAGTTGTTGAGAAAAGAGAGAAAAGACGCTTCTCCGCAGTAGGAGAAACGTCTTTTTTTTATAATCCTTTGATGTTGATTTCATCGACTGGGAGGAAAATCTCACCTGTATCTGTGTACTTCATGTTGACTTGATCGCCTTCTTTTAAATAAATAATAAGAGGCTCTTTTTCAGATGACATGGTGTAGTTTTTCCCATCGTCTAGTAAGAAGGTGACGGTTGTATAATCACCGGTCTTTTCCTTATACACCCTCTTCACTTTGCCTGTTGACTCTTTCTTTTCTTGCTTTGATGAACTATTGACGGTACCGCCGCCTTTTTGAAGAGCAGTTTTATAGGCTCTTAGTGCTTCATTTGGTGTAGAAGCGTATGCGGCGATTTCAGGATTGGCTGCCGAAACAATAAAGTAGTTTTGCAGGAACCCGTTTGAATCGAGAACAGGTGTAAGCCAGCTGGCTTCCCCGTAGAAATTATAAAGAATCGGCATGCGGCCCTTCCATTTCTTTTCGATAAATCGCTTCTCAATAATTTGCAAAGCTCCCTGTGAATCCATGTAGGATTCTTCAAGATTACCCGTATAATACGTGGCTTTTCCTGTTCGGGCATTTGTTAGTGCATACCCGAGCATGGAATCAACGCCCTCTTTTGGACTGGTGAAATCTGTGAAGTAATACATATCCCCTTTTGAATCAAACACCGGACTTACATTGGCTTCCGTTCCCTCGTCTGAAGGCAGCTTCACATCTGATTTTCCAAACATACTGTTCCAGAAACCATGTACATAGTTGCCGAAGTAACTATTTTGCAGACTGACGGCCTCTGGTGACACAGCGCCATCAATAAAGGCTGGTACTTTGTCTAAGGAATATTTCTTCGTTTCACCCGTTTTGGCATCCACAACAACTACACCGGAAGCTTTAAACCCGTTTCGTGCAGAGATGAAATCTCCAAATGTTTGGATGTAATAAGGCTTGCCATCATCATTGATCTCGAGCTGCGTGTCTCCATAGAAAATCAAATCTGGGTACTGAAGACGGATATGCCGCTCAATTTCCTTATTGAAATAGGAAGAAGGCGTATAGACCATCTCGGTTTTCACAAACTTTGGATTGGCAGATGAGTCGGTCGCACTTAATGTAAAGTAACCCGGTGTGCTACCAGAACGAATCCATTTAAAGAAATCGGAGAACTCGACGGGTGCGATATACACATACTCACCATTGACCTTCTGAATTTGCAAGCTGCCAAGCTCGTAGTAACTCGTGTTTGGCACCTGTCCGAACGATTTCTTCATCTTATTGCGAGCAAATTGCGGTGGTACACTCGCAGGTGTCTCTGTCTCATCGAACGCTTTGATTTCGACTTTTTGCTCCATTTTAGACACGTCGAATTTCTCATTTGCATTGAATAGAAAAGCGGTTGCCATATAAACACCGAGCAGCAATAAAATGAGAAATAATACGCCCTTGATCTTCCGCTCCAATCCCACTGATAAAAAGGCACCTGCTGCTGTCACAACAAGTCCAATGAGCCACAGTGATGATGGGTTGCGGTCTAAATTGGTGATGTAGTAGAAGCCGAAAATCCCGATGATAAACAGCAGTGCCAGTCCCGCAATCCACACAAGCGGCACCTGTTGTTCAGTCCCTTTCTTTCTAAAGATTAACCTGAGTGGTGTGAGCAAAAGGGTCAGGACAAGACCGATCACAACCGAAAATAACAACATATATCCCACAAACAGATCTCCTTTCAAATCAATCACTCTTTTAGTATATACGAGTGAGACGGGGAAAAGATTCACCGGATGGCAGGTTCATTTAAATGCCGATCGAATCAATGGCTGATTGAACATCTTCTTTCAGCTCAAAAAATGTGAGTCTTTTTTCAATTTTTTCGATTAAGGCGTCAATGGCTTCACCTGACATATGGGTTTGGATGTTCCTTTGATGTTTGTACACGTTAATCAGAAGGTCATCAATCAGATCTACTATTTTTTTGGCTTCTTGACGATCCTCTGCAAATTCATTTTGAAGTTGATGCCGGATGGCTCTGATCAGCGCTGTTTTCTGTTCTTCCTTGATCTTTGCCTTCAAAGCAGCCAGCTCTGCTGGTGTCATATCTTCCGTGTTAAAGTTTGCTTGAGAGAAGATGGAGCTAGATGTATGCGTATCTGTGACTCTCTGCAAAAAACGATCTGCGTCTGTTGGTTGTTTCTTTGAAAATTCCATTTGTCGTACTCCTTAAGAAATACCCATATTCTTGGCAAGGGTTGTATCTGCATCGTGGTATTGTTTTCCTAGCTGGCTCATATCATCTGATATTGAATCCATCCACCTTTTCATATCCATCGCATGATCAATCGCTGCATCATACTTTTTGACCGAATAGAACTCATTTTCAAGACCCTCTGTTTTTAAGTGGCGAATCACAGCATCCACATCTGAAGCCGTCAGCTGGTCATACGAACCAAAACCGACAATTTGTTTGTATCTTGAACGAACGCGTTCCACCGATTGCTCCACTTTGTCATCGAGTTTCTCAATTTTACGAATGATTTGCTGCATATGGTGCTCGGCATATGTAGAGAATGTACGACCTGTGTTCATAAGAACATGCGACTTGATTAAAATCGCTACCACACTTTGCGGATGGACATTTGATTGGCTCAATTGATGTAACATGGCGGCAGTGAGAGAAGGGTTTTTTCTCAACATATCATCAATGGTTTGAACGGAGCCATCTGACGAAAAGGAATACCGGTCTAAGCCATGGCTGCCGGCGAGGGCTTCAAGAAATAAATTCGCATCAAGTGAAGGATTCACACTCATTGCCCGATTGAGGAGATTTTTCATAAATTGGACGGCCTTTGAGGAGTCCTCAGTGTAATCGACGCCTTCAGGTAAAGCGGCATCATACATCACTTTCACACGACCGATTTCTGTCGTATGACGATTTAAGAGAGAAAGCCCGTCATTGAGATTGATATATTCTGTTAATCTACTACGGTAATCACCTTTTAATGCTTTGGCTTGCAGACCATCCGATAGATTTGGGTAAATATTCGGATTCTCAAAGGTGACCCCGCCTTGAATAAAATCATTTTTGACAAGAACATAAGAAGCATTTGACCCGCCAAGTGAATGCCCTGTCACATACATCTTCGCATTCGGCATTTTCTTATGGATCTCTTTTGCATACCGGTCCGCCTGCACCATTTGATTCTCTGCACCGTGTTCAAAGGGGATATTTTTAATCAAATACTTCGTATCTGAAATCAACCAATCTTGTACAATCTCATTTGTATAGGTCGTTGTCCCTGTCGTCACCTTCGTCGTGACTTCCTTTGACGTCTCTGACTGGCTAAAAGGAGGCAGCTTTGTCAAAATGGTAGAAAGAAGATCATCTGACTCTTTTTTTCCATGTTTTTTAATGGTATCTTTATATTGGCCTGCCCCAATCGGTTCTGAGCCACGGTAGGCGATGACGGCGTTTTTGATTTTGGTGAGGTCTTTTCCGCCATCGGAGCGCTCGAAATCTTCTTCTGATACAAGGGTTAGTGAGTTAAGCCCTTTTTTTGTTTCTTGGTGGTCAACAACATACATTATTTTACCATTTTTCAAGTGTATATCTTTAGAATTTTCATAGTTGAAGATATCATAAGAGGCTGATGATATTTCATTATATTCTTTATCGCTAAGTTGATTAATTGCATATTTTTTGGCCAACATTTACACTCCTGTAATAATTATCATGTATATTATAAGATATTGTATGGTAAATATCTATAAAAAAAGGTATAAAAACCTATCGGTTGAATATTTAAAAGGTGGGATATTTTTTGTGAAAAAGACATTTAAGGTTGTACTGATTGTTTTGATTACTATCGTTTTTATTCTAGTATTATCACTTGTTTTTCAAAAAGATAAAGAAAAAAAATTGAATGAATCAGAAGGTGAAACAATCGTGAAAGAGAAGAACGATTTAGAACAAGCAAAAGAATTCGCAGAAGAAATGAAACCGAAAGTAGAAGAACGTTTACATAAAATAGATATTCACAACTTTATTAAAACCATTACGTTCGATAAGGGAGTAAATGTTAATCCAATGGGTTATATAATAATTAGAGGGTATATTAATGGTAACCCAGAAAAGTATGACTTCTCTGCATCATTAGAATACCGATCTAAGGAAGTAGGTACCATGACTTTTTCTCCTGAATTATCTTATCGATTTAAAGACTGGGATAAATTCAAAGATGAACCTGAACTAAAGGAAAACTATCTTAAAAGACTCTCCGAAAAAGAACGTGAACAGTATCTTAAAGATATTGGAGAAAAATAATAAAACAGGTAATCACCTACCTGTTTTTTATTTTTCATTATTAAGAAGGTGGCAACGGTAGACATGAAAAACACAATAAAGCTTTTATCTGTATTGTTTGTAGTCATCCTTGTCGCAGTGACTTCGTTAATCGTTCAGGTTAAGCATATTCAATCTAATAATGCGGTCAAGGAAAAGAGTGATCAAGCAAAAGCAGAAGAACTTGCAGAGAAGATGAAACCCAAGGTTGAAGAGCACTTGCACAAAAGAGATATTCATAAATTTATTAAAACCATAACGTTTGAAAAAGATGTGACCATCAATCCTATGGGGGATATTATAATCGATGGCTATATAAATAATGAACCGGAGAAGTACAGATTTTCAGCTTCTTTACAATATAGAGCTAAAAAAATCGGTTCAATGAGTTATGATCCTGAGTTGTCATATCGTTTTAAAGATTGGGATAAATTTAAAGATGAACCAGAATTAAAGGAAAACTATCTTAAACGACTCTCTGAAAAAGAACGAGAGCAATATCTCAAGGACATTGGAGAAAAAGAGTAGAACAGGTACTAGCCTACCTGTTTTTATTTTGTCAAATTCAATAGTCAGCTGATTAAAGTTCATCAAGGAGTTTTGCTTTTTATGAAAAATATCATGAAATTTTCTATCATAATTGTGGTCGCCGTCATCTCCGTAACTGTGTTTGTTGTAGAGTACATTCATCAGAGTTTTTCAGATGAAGTAGTGCAAGAGAAAAGCGATCAAGAAAAGGCCGAAGAATTCGCAGAAAAGATGAAACCAAAAATTGAAGAATATTTACATGAAAAAGATATTCACAATTTTATTAAAACCATCACATTTAAAAAAAATGTATCTATAAGCCCTATGGGTTATGTCACAGTTGATGGATATATAAATAATGATGCAGAAAAATATCATTTTTCTGCATCATTAATATACAAATCTAATGAAATAGGTTCGATGAGTCATTCTCCTGATTTATCATATCGCTTTAAAGACTGGGATAAATATAAAGATGAGCCTGAACTAAAGGAAAACTATCTTAAAAGACTCTCTGAAAAAGAACGTGAACAGTACCTCAAGGATATTGGGGATAAATAACAAAAAGTTAATTTTTCATTATTAAGAAGGTGGCAACGGTAGACATGAAAAACACAATAAAACTTGTATCTGTTTTGGTCGTTATCATCATTGTCTCAGTGACTTCGTTAATCACTCAGCACAATAAGCAAAGTAAAACAAATGATGTGGTAAAAGAAAAGAGCGATCAAGAAAAAGCAGAAGAGCTCGCAGAAAAAATGAAGCCTAAAATAGAAGAATGTTTACGCAAAGAAGACATCCATCACTTTATTAAGACCATAACGTTTAAGGAGAGGGTAACTATTAATCCTATGGGCTACATCGTAATTAGAGGATATATAAATGATGAGCCAGAAAAGTACGAGTTCTCCGCTTCATTAAAGTATAGAACAAAAGAAATCGGTTCAATGAGTTATTCAGCAGAACTAGGAGATCGTTTTGAGAACTGGGAAGATTTTGATCCTCAAGTGAAAGAAGA
Organism: Bacillus sp. FSL K6-2869; assembly: GCF_040869405.1. Taxonomy (NCBI): domain Bacteria; kingdom Bacillati; phylum Bacillota; class Bacilli; order Caryophanales; family Bacillaceae; genus Bacillus; species Bacillus sp. FSL K6-2869. Next base: position 3,686,665 of record NZ_CP152035.1, on the reverse strand, counting down.
CTATCTGAATAGTTTATCTAAAAAAGAACGCGAACAATATTTGAAAGACATTGGAGAAAAAGTGAAATAACAAGTCGACAAAGCCGATTGATTCCCTAAATCAATTTCAAAATATGCTATCATTCCCCTAACAACACTTACAAACAAGGGAGAGCTTTCAAACATGGCAAATAAAAAGAAATTGATCTTGGATGTAGACACTGGAATTGATGATGCGATTGGTATTTTGCTTGCAGTGAAAAGTAAGCGGTTTGATATGTTGGGGATCACAACGGTGTGCGGGAATGTGTCTGTTGAAGCGGCTACGTTGAATACGTGTAAAGTGCTTGAGCTGGTTGAGGCAGAGGAAATCCCTGTCATCAAAGGTGCAGTAACGCCTCTTTTGAGAGCCCCTCATTATGAACATCGGGTGCATGGGGAGGATGGAATTGGCGGCGCTTTAAAGGATGTTGAGCCTAAGAAGACCGCAGATGAAGGTTTTGCGCCTGATTTTATCATTGACCAAGTGCTGAAGTATTCGAAGCAGGTTACGCTTGTGTTGACAGGACCGTTAACGAATTTAGCCCTTGCGGTAAAAAAATGCCCTGAGCTGATTCATCACGTAAAAGAAGTCATTTTTATGGGGGGTGTCGTGCAGGGACAGGGGAATGTCACACCGGTTGCGGAATTTAATACATATGCAGATCCAGAAGCGGCGAAATTGGTGCTGGAGGCTGGTTTCCCTTCATTGACTCAAGTAGGGCTGGATGTCACAAGACAGGTCTTGTTAACGGATGAGAGAATTAATGCCATTCAAAATGAAACGTTAGCCAGTTATATCAGAGAGAGCACAAGCATTTACCGCCAGCGCTATTTTGAGCGGAATGGGGTGTGGGCATGTGCCATGCATGATCCGCTTGCTGTAAGTCTTGCAATTGATAAACAACTTGTGAATACACAGGCTTTTCATGTAGAAGTGGAGACGAAGAGTGAGTTCTGCGATGGTCAAATGATATGTGATTTTCAGCACCAATGGGGAAAAGATCGCAATCTTCAAGTGTGTATGGATGTAGATGCTGAAGGGTTTTTTGATTTAATGATCAAAGTCTTGAATTCTTAAAAAAGAAGTCTGTGCAAACAGGCTTCTTTTTTATAAGATGGGAACATGAGGAAATGTATGCGCTCACATGAATAGAGAAGGAGTGAAGTCAATTGGCTTTTGTCAGTTTAAGTAGTATGGATAAGATAAGGGCAGCAAGCAGAGGATTGCCGCCAAAACTGAAAGCAATTGCTGAGCACATTACGAGTGAGCCCCGCGACATCATCCATTTGTCGATTGTCGAGCTTGCCAAAAAGACAGCGAGCTCAGAGGCAACGATTTTTCGTCTTTGTAAAAGGCTTGGATTTGAGGGGTATCAAGATTTGAAGATTGCTATTGCCCAGGAAATAGACCAAACGAAGCCTGATTATGTAGATGAAGAGATGAGTCTTGACGATGATACTGCCGTTTTTATGCAAAAGGTATTTCAGGCGAACATCACTGCATTAAAGGATAGTTTTCAATTGTTGAATCCAGAAGATGTAGAAAAAGCCGTACAATTAATCCATGAAGCAGAGCGCTTAGAGTTTTATGGCAGCGGTGGGTCTGGCCTCATCGCCACAGATGCTTTTCACAAATTTATGAGGACAGGCATCAACTGTATTGTTCATACAGATTCTCACTTTCAAGCGATGTCGGCAGGTCTGCTTGATCAAAAGAGCACAGTGCTTGGTATATCTCATTCTGGTCGAAATAAGGATTTACTGGATGCGATGAAAACAGCCAAGGAAAAAGGAGCAAAAACCATTGGCATTACAAGCTATCAGCGTTCTCCATTGAGTCAGCTTGCAGATGTCACGCTGTATACATCAACGCAAGAAACGGCTTTCCGAACGGAAGCGATGTCTGCTAGGCTTGCCCAGCTTACTGTGATTGATGTGCTATATTTTGCGCTTGCACATTTAAGGCAGCAGGAAACATTAACAAACTTAAAGCAAATGAGAGAAACCATTTCTCAAAAAAGAGTGTAATGATTTCAAAAATAAATTTTTCTATTAGTGAAAAATGCTGTTGTGGTAACGATTCTGAGGTTTTTAGTGAAAATTATTTTCTTTTTGATCGTTGAATGTCGAAAAAAATATTCCTATAATGGGATTTATCAGGTACACCGGCACCACGACACTTTATTTCAAATCAATGATTGGGCGTGATACAGATGAAGGGAAACCAGGCGGTAATTGGTTTGGATATTGGAACAACAAGTACAAAGGCGGTTCTATTTGGACCACAGGGGAAAGTCATATCAAAGCATTCTGTTCCTTATGACCTCATTCACCCCCAGCCAGCATGGGTTGAGCAGAACCCTGAACATATTTTAGATGCTGTGATTGCGAGTGTAAGAGGCGCCTTGACGAAAGCAGCATTTGATGCAAAAAACCTCATAGGTGTGGGAATTAGTACGGCGATGCATTCCTTAATCGTCATGGATGAGAATGGAAAAACATTAACAAACAGTATCATTTGGGCTGATAACAGAAGTGCAGAACAAGCGAAACGAATCATGACGGACTTAGATGGCTTTCAAATTTATAAAAGAACCGGAACACCGATCCATCCGATGTCACCGCTTTCAAAAATACGATGGATCAAGGAAATGACACCTGACGTCTTCAATCAGGCAGCAAAATTCATTTCCATCAAAGAGTATGTTCTTTATCATTTCTTCGGTCAGTATGTGGTCGATTATTCAATCGCATCAGCAACAGGACTGTTCCGATTGGAAACGCTTCAATGGGACGAGGAGGCACTACGTATTGCAGGAATTCAGGTGAATCAGCTGTCTGAACTTGTTCCAACGACGCATCAGCTGCGTGGGCTTCAGCCAGAAATTGCGCTGCGAATGGGCATTGAAAAAGATACACCATTTGTTGTGGGTGCAAATGACGGTGTATTAGCGAATCTTGGTGTTGGTGCGATTGGCAAAGGTGAGGTAGCAGTCACGATTGGGACAAGTGGTGCAGTACGTACAGTCGTAGATCAGCCAATTACAGATGAGCAATCAAGAACATTTTGCTATTCATTGACGGACAAGCATTGGGTGGTCGGAGGACCGACCAATAACGGCGGGATTATGCTGAGATGGCTGAAGGATGAATTTGGGTCGTCAGAGGTGGAGGTAGCGAAGCGTCTAGGTGTAGACCCTTACGACCTGATGATTGATATTGCAGAAAAGGTTCCAGCTGGCTCAGAAGGACTGCTGTTTCTTCCATTTTTAACAGGTGAGCGAGCACCTTATTGGAATCCAAACGCAAGAGGCACGTTCTTCGGGATCGGTCTTCAGCATAAGCGCGAGCACTTTATTAGAGCCGTGTTAGAAGGCGTCATTATGAGTGTTTTCTCGATCGGTGTGGCACTAAGAGATTTAACAGGTCCAGCGAAGGATGTCAGGGCTTCTGGTGGATTTGCGAGATCCCCGCTATGGCGGCAGATTTTGGCGGATACAATGGGCAGAGAAGTGCTTGTTCCAGAGAGCTACGAGGCTTCCGCACTTGGGGCGGCTGTCCTTGCACTTCATAGTTTAGGTCATATGGAAGAGATAGAAGAGGTGCAGGAATGGATCCGTATTTCTGCCCGCCATGAACCAAATATGAAGAACAACGAAACATACATAGAGCTGTTTTATTTATATGAGCGTCTCTATGACAAACTGAAGGATGAATTTGATGTCATTAGTGCGTTGCAATTAAAACAAAATCGTTAAACATCGGGGAAAAGGTGGGAGAACATGCTTTTATTCATTGTGATTGCGGCGATTGTCCTTTTACTCATTCTCATTACAGTCGCTAAGTTGAATCCGTTTGTGAGTTTGATCATTACCTCTATGCTAGTAGGCTTTGCTACAGGAATGGATTTACAGGAAATCATTCAATCGATTAAAACGGGATTAGGGAACACGTTATCGTTACTGGCGATTGTACTAGCGCTTGGGACCATGCTTGGGAAAATGATGGCTGAGTCAGGGGGCGCTGAGCGGATAGCTCAAACACTCATCAGTCGTTTTGGGACGAAGAATGTGCATTGGGCGATGATGTTTGTAGCCTTTATCGTGGGGATACCTGTCTTTTTCCAGGTCGGATTCGTTCTTCTCATTCCCTTACTCTTTACCATTGCGATTGAAACGGGCATTTCGCTCGTGACGATTGGGATTTCATTAATCGCAGGATTGTCTGTTGTGCATGGGCTAGTTCCGCCTCACCCAGCTGCAATGGCAGCAGTAGGCATCTATCATGCCAACGTGGGGAAAACGATTTTCTTTTCAATCATCGTCGGTTTGCCAACAGCTATTATCGCTGGACCGCTGTATGGTAAGTGGATTGGAAAACGGATACATAAACCAGTTCCAGAGATGCTCAGAAAGCAATTCACGGAACGACATGCTGATCGGAAGCTTCCTGGTTTTGCGAATACGATGTTTACCATTTTGGTGCCGGTCATTCTTATGCTGCTTGCCACGTTGGCGGATATTATTTTGCCAGAGGATAGTATGTGGTATCAGATGTTCAAGTACATTGGAGATCCCATAACAGCTTTATTGATTGCGACAGTGTATTCTTTCTTTAGTCTTGGCTTTATACAAGGGATGAGCCGTGACCGAGTGCTGTCATTCAGTAACGATTGTTTGGGACCGATCGCTTCCATTCTGCTTGTGATTGGTGCAGGCGGAGCGTTCAATAATGTACTGATCGATTCAGGAGTTGGGGATTATATTGCTGATTTAGCCAAACACTCCCCAATCTCACCGATTTTACTTAGCTGGCTGATTGCTGCGGTTATTCGTGTGGCAACAGGATCAGCTACAGTATCCATGATGACAGCGGCCGGAATTGTAGCCCCAATCGCTGCATCCATGCCGGATGTGAGCAGAGAGCTGCTTGTTTTAGCAACAGGAGCGGGTTCACTGATTTTGTCTCATGTCAATGACTCTGGTTTTTGGCTGATCAAAGAGTATTTTGGTATGACCATTAAAGAGACGTTCTTGACTTGGACGGCTATGGAGACCATCATTTCCGTTAGCGCCATTGCATTTATTATGATCATAAATATGTTTATATAACGGGACAACAGCTCAATTCTTCGGGATTGGGCTGTTTTTGGTTTGTTGTTATGCCGCTTTTGACAATTTAGGATAAAATAATGATATTGAGCTATGGGAGGCGGACACGATCGAACCTTTAAAACATGTATATAATGAACCATTTATTCAACATTTAGCAGAAAAACTGGCGCAAGCGTCAACTGTATTTGATGCTGATCACTTTCAGCAGCTCGTGTTTCAAGAGGATTGGGAGCAGCTGGAGTTAAAAGGACGAATGAGAAGAGTGACTGAATCGATGCACGCCTGTCTGCTTGAAGATTATGAGAAGGCAATCGATGTACTGCGTCAGACAGCACCGCATTTTACAGGGCTCAGTGCGCTCGTATTCCCAGACTACGTCGAGACATATGGTGTTGACCATTGGGATATCTCGATCAAAGCACTTGAATTCTTTACACCGTTTTCCACTGCTGAATTTGCCGTTCGACCTTTTCTCATTCAAGATCAAGAGAAAATGCTGGCGCAGATGCTTGTGTGGTCACAGGATCAAAATGAACATATTCGCCGTCTCGCTAGTGAAGGATGCAGGCCTCGTTTGCCGTGGGGATTATCCGTCCCTGCGCTGAAAAAGGACCCTTCTGTCACGCTGCCCATTTTAGAAAATTTGAAGTCAGATTCGGCCAAGTATGTGCAAAAAAGTGTAGCGAATCATTTAAATGATATTTCTGCAATTCAGCCAGACCTCATGAAGCAAATGGTCAAAAGCTGGTATGGAACCAATGAACATACAAACTGGATTGTCAAACATGCATCCCGTACGTTATTGAAAAAAGGCGATCCAGATATCATGGCTTTATTTGGCTATGGAGATGATCCGTCTATCCAAGTAACGGATTTGAAGGTGACGCAAGACCCCGTTCGTATTGGAGAGAAGCTGACCTTTCATTTTATTCTTCAGGCAGATAAGCCATTAAAGCTGCGTGTAGAGTATGCCGTTGATTACGTGAAAGCTCGTGGTACACGCAATCAAAAGGTATTTAAAATCACAGAATTTGAAACAGGATCGGCGCTGCATAGAGAATTTGTCCGGTCACAGTCGTTTCAAAATATGACAACGAGAAAGCACTATGAGGGCATTCATACATTAACCATCATCATCAACGGCATCCCAAAAGCGTCTGTTGATTTCGAAGTCACAGCAGCTGCTCATGAAAAAACCCGCCACTGAGGCGGGTTTCAGCGTGTAGACAAACCCTCGCATTCTTTGTCAGTCCTGCGTGCTGGTGCTCACGAATGTCAAATTCGCTCTGCGCCAGTACTCGTCCTTCCTGGACTGCAAAGGTTTTCTATCACGCTGAAAAGAAGACAAAGGGCTAAAATCAAGTTCATTTTAGCCCTTTGTCAACAATCTGATACCCGCCACTGAGGCGGGTTTTTGCTTGCGTTTCTAAGCTTTCTTTTTCATTAAGAATGAAGCAATGATGGCGGCTGCTAAGAAACCGATACTGATAATCGAGCTAGGTAAGTTCTCTGGTCTGAATAGGAACAGAACAAAACTGACACTGAGTACAAGACCAGCAAATAAAGTGAAATACGGAAATAACCAAACTTTGAAATACGGCTCCTGCGGATATCTTGGACGCAGTTTCAAATGTGCCAGACAGATGCTAATCCAAATAAGAGAGACCGCAAAACCAGGGATAGCTAGCATATAGCTGAAAATTTGATCTGGGTACAAGTAAGCAAAGAATGTTCCGATTAAAAGAAACAGAACGGTCACCCATAAACTTAAAATAGGTACACCTCTTTTGTTGACCTGTGCCAGCTTTTTTGGACCGCCGTCTGATTTAGATAGAGAATGAATCATTCTCGTCGTGCCGTAAATACCAGAGTTGGCGGCAGATAGAACGGCTGTAATTAAGACGAAATTAATGAAGTGAGAGGCACCTTGCATGCCAGCTGCTGAAAAGACTTGGACAAAAGGACTGTTATTCGGATCAATTTGATTCCAAGGAATGAGTCCACAAATAATCAAAATCGGCAGTGTGTAAAACAAGATGATGCGCCACATCATACTTTTGACAACACCAGGTAATACCTTTTCTGCATCCTTTGTTTCTGTAATGGTCAGCCCGATCAATTCAGAGCCTCCATACGAGAAGATCACCACTAATAATGAGGCAAAGACAGCACCCCATCCGTTCGGGACAAAGTTTTGGTAATTGGTGAGAACAGGCGTGCTTTGTTCGCTCGGAATGATTCCAAATAATAATGCAGCACCGAGAAGAATAAACACAATAATAACGAAAATCTTCATTCCAGCGAACCAAAACTCAATTTCACCAAAGTATTTTACATTATTTAAATTAATTCCGATGACTAAGAGCGAGCAAAGTAAACATAAAGACCATAAAGGTACGTTTGGCATCCAATATTGAAGTAAACTCCCCGCTGCAATGATTTCAATGACACATACAGTGAGCCACATAAAACAGTAAACCCATCCGACAACAAATGAAAAACGTTGACCAAGCGCAATCTGTATGAGGTCGCGAAGGTTATTCCCCGGATAGACGATGGCCATTTCAGCTAAAGCCGCCATGACAATGAGAAGAAGCAATCCAGCAAATACATAGGAAAAGATAACTCCAGGACCTGCTAAGCCGATTGTATCGGCACTTCCTTTAAAGATTCCTGTACCAATGACCCCGCCCATCGCAATCATGCGAATATGACGCGGCGATAAAAGCTTTTTTAATTCGTGTTGTTCCTGATTCGCGCTCATGACGTTCTCCTTTTTTAAAATGCTTATGTTCCATTTTCTTTTTTCGAGCGGTCAGTGTCAATATAAAAAAAGAGATTTTTCAGACAAAATAGGCGGTTGATTCTATCAAATGAGCCGTTTTCTTCCATAAATCTTTTCCATGACCCATCCCCAAAATCTAAAACTTCGTGAAAAAATGAACATTTGCCTTCATTCTGACATAAACAATTTTCAGTTTTTGTCGATATATCTTTTGTATTACTAAAGTCCTAATAAAGAATTGTTTATAACTGTAAAATATTTCAAAAATGTATGAAAGAATGAAAGGAGTTATTGAAGATGTTTATGAGAAAAGCAAGTGATTCATCGTCGGAAGCCCTTCTTAGTGAAAGCAGTCAATTAGTTGAACGAATTGAGAAGGGAGATTTTTCAGCCAGAATTGATACTGCTGCATTCTCTTCTAGTCAAACAATAGAAGCAGTGGCTCAAATAAATGAAGCGTTGCAAAAGATGCAAGAAGCGCAAGAAGATATTCATATGCGTATGAATTTAGTGACAAAAGCCATTAAAGTGGGTCTATGGGATATGACGGTTGTAGCAGGAGATCCTGTGAATCCAAAAAACGAATTCACATGGACGGATGATTTCCGCAAAATGCTAGGTTTTCAGAATGAAAACGATTTTCCGAATGTCTTAGACAGCTGGGCATCTCGAATTCATCCAGATGAGCAGGAATACACCTTGAATGCATTCTCTGCGCATTTATTGGATCATTCTGGCCGTACACCGTATGATATCGAGTATCGTCTGAAGTTGAAAAATGGCGAGTATCGCTGGTTCAAAGCAACTGGAACGACGATTCGAGATCGAAATGGGGTACCTCTTCGTGTGGCAGGGGCTCTTTTTGATATTCATGATCAGAAATTGAAAGAAGAAGAGCTGCAAGCATTCGTGACAAGATATGACTTGATCAACCGTGCGCTTGTGGAAGCTCCTTGGGATATGGTTGTAGAGGCTGGCGATTCTGTCAATCCAAACAATGAATTCTGGTGGTCTCCACAGTTTAGAAAAACGCTTGGTTTTACAGATGAAAAGGATTTCCCGAACGTGTTGAGCAGCTGGAGTGATCGTTTGCATCCTGAAGATAAAGAATCGGCTCTCCAAGCCTTTGCGGATCACTTAAATGATCATTCTGGCCGCACACCATTTGACATTGATTATAGATTGCAGAGTAAAAATGGCGAGTACCGCTGGTATCATGCGGGTGGTGAAACCATTCGTGATGAGAAGGGTGTCCCTTTACGTGTCGCAGGAACGATTCGTGATATTACGTTAGAAAAAAATAAAGAAAAAACAGCCAATGAAATGGCTTCCCAAGTAGAGCAGCTTTCAAGTTCTATTAGTGAAATGGTATCTGGTATCAGTTCTGTAACAAACCAAGCACAAGAGCTTGCTGTCGCTCAAGAGCAGTCAACGTCTGCTGCTAATTTGGCGAAAAACAGTGCAGATGAGACGAAGAACATTTCAGACTTAATCAAAGAAGTGGCAAACCAAACGAATCTGCTTGGTTTGAATGCCGCAATTGAAGCAGCAAGAGCAGGCGAGCAGGGCCGCGGTTTCTCAGTCGTTGCCGATGAAGTACGTAAGCTAGCGCTTCATAGTGCCAATGCGACAGAAAATATCGAATCTAGTTTAACTGAAATGAAAACACAAATCGATCAAATTCTTGAAAATATCTCCAATATGACAGCTCTTACGCAAACACAGGCTGCTTTAACAGAGCAAGTGAACGCTTCAGTTGATGAAGTGAATCATATGTCTCAGCGTCTGGTGGCATATTCAAAGAGTATCTAATGTCAAAAAACCGCCTTTTCATCAGAAGGCGGTTTTTTTATTTAAGCATGATCCGCTGGGAAAACAATACCGGCGTCTTTCCTAGCGGTTTCAAGAACCTTCATGACAGAAAGGCTGTCATCAAGCCATTCATAACACTTTTCGACATTTCCTGTTTCAATGATATGCTGAAATGCTTCTGCTTCATAAAACAGGCGGTTTGAATTTGTTTGTGCATTGAGTGAAGTAACTTGGTCTCCTATATGCAGCAACACTTCCTCACAGCCATTCGCACCATTTTTCACATGCAGGAACCCTTTTTCCCCTTGAATCAAAGCGAAATTCATACTGCTTGTATCTTTGCTGCCAACACTTGTGGCGATGAAATCATTGTAAGTAAAAGTTAAAACACCAGATGTGTCGATGCCGTTTGGATGGCGGTTGGCCTGGTAACGAACGTCTTTCGGTGAACCAAATAGATTCATAATGAAATGAACATTGTAAATGTTAATATCCATGAGGGCACCGCCAGAAAACTCTGGGTTAAAGACATTCGGCGTTTCCCCGGCGAGCAGCTGATTATATTTACTTGAATATTGACTGTAGTTGCATTGAACGAGTTTGATTCTGCCTAATTGATGAAGGTGTTTTTTGATTAAATGATAGTTGGGCATATGAACGGTCGTAATGGCTTCAAATAGGAAGAGCTGCTTTTCCTTTGCGAGAGCGATTAAGGCTTCTAGCTCTTTCACATTAGAGGTAAAAGGCTTTTCGCAAATCACATGTTTTCCGTGTTTCAATGCAGCCGTGGCATGCTCGCTATGTAAACGATTGGGTGATGCGATATATACCGCTTCTATATGGGGATCTTCTAACATAGTGGTTAAATCCGTATAAGTCGTTTGCACCCCAAATTGATCTGCGAGTTTCTTTGCCGTCGCTTCCTTTCTTGAATAGACAGCGTGGCAAGAAGCACCTTCAAGCTGTTCAATTGCCTGGAGGAAACCTTCCACAATCACACCTGTTCCAATGGTTGCTATTCTCATTCTATTCATAACCCCTTTCATACGATTGATGTCACGTCAAGCTGTCTCTAGTATACCTGATGTTTTCATACAACGTGTACTTAACAGCTAGGCGCAGAGGGGTGCCAGTAAAAAATACCGGCACATCTTTGGCAGTCTCTACAATTAACTAATGTTAGCTAATGTTTGTTTCGTTAACAGTTGAATGGCCGCCTTCCTCTTTTTTAACTCTTGAATGGATTTTTGAATATCTTCTACTTTTTGTTCGAGCAGCTGTTCCGCTTCTGTTTTTGACTGTTTCTCGAATAGTGACGTGATAATTTCTCGAATTTCTTTGAGTGAGAAATCTAGCTTTCTTGCTTCAGTGATAAAGGATAGCATGAGTACATATTTTTTATCATATAAACGATAGCCGTTATGTGCTCTCTTAGGCTCGGGGAGCACACCCTCATTTTCATAAAAACGAATGGTTTCAATATGTACACCAGACATTTTTGACAATTTTCCTCTCGTAAATGTAATCATTCCCTGCACCTCCTTTCTTTGCTATCCATCATACAATTAGATTTGCTAGTTTCAAAATATTCTCCGATGAACATTTGTTCCTTTTCATACTGTTAAAATGACAGGTCTGTTCTATTCACAGCGGATTCTATAGAATAGGTTATAATAGATGAGGATGAAGTGATTTTTTGTTACAGATAGGAACAAGTAGACAGCGTGAGAAAAAAACGATAGGCTAAAATAGGTATATAGTATGATGAATAGCATGTGATTATGTAGATGATCACTCAAAATAGTGACAGCACGTTTTGCTGAGAAAAGGGGAGCAGTGAATGTATAAATTAGTCGCAATTGATATGGATGGTACGTTATTAAATGATCAGCATATGGTGCCGGATGAGGTGTTTGAAGCCATTCAACAGGCGAAGGCAGAAGGCGTTAAAATTGTTTTATGTACAGGCCGGCCGATTGGCGGGGTGCACCGCTATTTAAAAGAGCTGCAGCTTGATCAAGAGGGGGATTATGTCATCGCCTATAACGGAGCGCTTGTACAAAACAGCCATACAAATGAAGTCGTATCAGAATTAACTTTATCCTATGATGATTTGACTTCTTTATATGAACTGAGCCGTCAGCTGGATACACCTATGCATTATTTCGATTCGGCTCATCTATACACACCAAATCGGGATATTAGTGAATACACGGTACTTGAATCGTATTTAACGAAATTGCCGCTTAAGTATTTACCTGTCGAAGAGGCAGACCCATCCATGAGACTTCCGAAGATGATGTATATTGATCAGCCGGAACGTTTGGAAAAGACGATACAAGCCATTCCATCTGAAGTGAAGGATCAGTACATGATGGTAAAAAGCACAGATTTCTTCCTAGAAATTCTTCATCCTGATGTGAGCAAAGGGAATGCCGTGAAGCTTCTAGCGCATGAACTGGGGATTTCTCGTGAAGAAGTGATGGCGATTGGTGACAATGGGAACGACGTGTCGATGCTAGAATTTGCGGGCTGTGGCGTTGCGATGGGAAATGCCATTGAAGATGTCAAAGCAGTTGCGGATGTTGTGACAAAATCCAATAACGAAGCAGGAGTCGCACATGTTCTGCATGAGCGAGTCATCGGAAAATAAAGAAAGAGCGGTCTACCAATGAGGTAGCCGCTTTTTTATATGTGTGAGAAAAAGTAAACAAGCATACGTCTGCTGTTCAAATTTGTTTTTTCGAGCATCGCCTTTACATGATCATGCACCGTATGAGGCGAGATAAATAACGTACTGGCAATTTCCTTTGTGGATTGTCCTTTTATTAAACAGTCAAGGACGTTCATTTCTCTTTCTGTTAGCCGATATGTTTTCGCTATATAAGGAAGGATGTCACTTGTTTGAGCTCGCTTAATATGAATCATGACAGCCTCTTCCTCCCCGGCTGCCTGTGCTAAACGAAATGCTTGAAGAGAGAGAAAACGCCCTGTCGGCATTCTGGTGATGCTGACCGCTGTTTGGTCACCGCCGCCATATAAAAGCTTAGCACCTAATGCTCTAAACGGACGGGGCATGATGGCACCGTCATGAATTTGCTCAAAGGTTTGGAAGGTGTGGAGCCAATGAAGTCCAGTTTCATTTCCATAAAGAAGATGGTAATCGTGTGAAAGAATGAGGAAGCCTTGGTGTTCCGCCGTTTCATCTTCTTCCGTTTCTCTTCTTTTAAAAAGTTCATCTCTCAGTTTGGCTGCGAGTGCTGGTGTTTGACGACTAACCGCTTGTATATCTTGTTCATGAAAAGGTTCCTTCTCCTTTTTCCGATAAAGGCTGGCGATTCCCCAGCATTCACCTTGAATCACAAGGGCTGCCCGCAATTCATCTGCCCATCCGTTAGGTAACAAAATGTGCTGGTATCGACCACTATTGGTGTATTCTCCGCTTTGGACGAGACTGGCAGCGTGGACAGGACCTTTCGCTAGATCTTCATGCTGGTGCACATCTTTTTTTAAATATTCATTTTGAAACAGCTCGTTATGTATGGCTTCAATCGGTTCATCTGTAAAAGAACCCGTCGAGAGGAGAGTAGCTGGATCAATGGTTGTGATACAGGCAGCATCAAAATCACAGATAGCAGCAAGTTCATCTCGAATGTTTTTTCTCAGCTGCTGAAAATGAGCGGCTGGATTGTTCATTTGATCTCCTCCTCAATATCCCTACTTTTAGGGATCGTTTTTTCTCATCTATCTTCTTACAATGAAGATAACATACCGTTAGTGTAAAGGAAACGAAGCAAAGCGGAAACTGGAGGAGAAGACATATGAGTGTAAATCAACATTGGCATGATCCTGTTGCTGAATCCTATGCAGCGACAATTGCACATAAAGTACCGGGCTATCATCTTTTGCATGAGCTGACAGTGGATAGAGTAGAAATCGAATTAATGGGAGCGGCTTCTCGCATGTTAACAGTCGGAGCAGGTGGGGGCGAAGAGATTATCAACATGCTTCAAAGAAATAAAGACTGGCATATCACAGGGGTTGATCCATCTCCAACCATGCTTGATATGGCCAAGCGCAGAGTGGCACAGCTTCATATGCAAGATCGCGTCACATGGTATGAGATGGCCTTAGACAAAGTGCCGGTTGAAAAGTTGTACGATGCAGCAGTAAGTTTGCTTGTCATTCATTTTGTAAAAGATCAGCTGACCTTTTTACAGGAGATCGCCCGCCGGCTTCAACCAGGGGCACCGCTCGTGTTGGCGTTTATTCAAGGAGACCCAGAAACGCCGACATTTCAGAAGGAGCTTCATATGCTTTCTCTATTCATGAAGCGTCAAGGCTTGGGAAAGGAAGTGTCTACGACCTTCCGAGAAAGGCTGGGTGTCACAACATATCCCGTGTCTGAAGAAAAGATGACAGCACAATTAACCGAAGCAGGATTTCAAGACATCAGACCTTATTTTCAAGCGGGCATGATCAAAGGGATTGTTTGTAAAAGAGGCGATAGAAAGGCGGTTGGAAAATGAGGTCAAAAGTGATGGTGATAGGCGGCTATGGACATGTGGGGCAGCAAATATGTCTTCAATTAAGTGACGTGTATCCTGGGCAAGTCTTTGCGGCTGGCCGAAGTTATGAGAAGGCTGAACAATTTGCACGCCAAACGAATGGGCGTGTACGTCCATTTCAGATAGACGTAAGACAACCAGTGGATACGGACTGGATGGATGAAACGAGACTCGTGATCATGTGTCTGGATCAAGATGACACGTCATTTGCTGAAACATGCTTACGATCAGGTATTGATTATCTCGATATTTCGGCAAAAGGAGCCTATATTGAGAAGCTAGCAAAGGTCCATCAACAGCAATTGAACGCAACGGCTGTGCTGAGCGTAGGCCTTGCACCTGGTCTCACCAATTTGCTTGCAGCGAAGGCGGCATCTATTCTGACCTCTGTGGAGCAAATTGATATTAGTATCATGCTTGGGCTAGGTGACCAGCATGGAAAAGCAGCTATTGAATGGACGCTTGATCATGTGCATACGGATTATGAGCTGACGAAGAATCATCAGCGAAAGAAAGTCAAAAGTTTTACTGGAGGGAAACGCATTGATTTTGGCAAAAAGCTTGGAAAGCGGCAAGCCTATCAGTTTCCTTTCTCTGACCAGCAAACATTGCCTTCGACGCTCCATGTGCCTTCTGTGACAACAAGGCTCTGTTTTGATTCTGGTGTAGCGACACGTGCATTTGCTCTCACAAGGAAACTCGGAATGACGTCCCTTCTCACGATGCCGAAAATCAAGGAACGAGCCATTTCACTGATTCAATCTGCTCAAATGGGTACAGATCAATATGCAGTGAAAGTGGAAGCGGTAGGAATGAAGGGTAACGAAATTCATCAAACAGCGCTTGGAATAAAAGGTCGCGATGAGTCTCAAGCAACGGCTCAAGTCGCAAGTGCTGTGGCACTGCATGTATTGAGTAGGCAGTTGCAGGCAGGTGTTTTTCATATCGAAGAATTATTTTCATTAGCGTATGAGAATGGTGATTTTGCGTTGGTGGATCAAAAAACGAAGGAAAAGCACGCATTAGCATTGAGAGCCAGCCTTTTAACAGCATAAAAGAAAACGACAAAAGATACGCATCAGCTCAAAAGAACAGGTCAGTCATGTGGGCGCTTTATTCATGATCCATTTCAAAACAAGGTGTCTATGAACCGAAAACAACAGCTTGCTCTCCATGTAAATGGCCGAGAGGTGAAAGAGATTCAAATCGAGGATTGTAGACTGAACTGACATAATGGTTATATTTGAAAAATAAATCTCAAGTGGGTGTTTACAAGTGCTAGATACAGAACAAGATGTAGTGAAGAATTATATAGATTCACCCCAAAAATTGAAAAAATTATATAAACGAGTATTGTTCGTTGTCAGTCTATCGCAAATATTTGGAGGGGCTGGAATAGCCGCAGGAATTACGGTAGGTGCCCTTTTAGCGCAACAAATGCTTGGAACTGAAGCCTATGCAGGAGTCCCAATCGCTTTATTTACTTTGGGGTCAGCTGGGTCAGCTTTCATTGTAGGAAAGCTTTCGCAACGTTATGGACGACGCATCGGTTTATCGACAGGTTTTGTTGTTGGAGGGCTCGGAGCAATTGGCGTTGTGCTGGCAGCTATGATGAATAGTGTCATTTTATTATTTGCATCGCTCTTCATTTACGGAGCAGGAACATCCACGAACTTACAAGCGCGTTATGCTGGGACGGACTTAGCAAATTCTAAACAGCGTGCAACTGCAATTAGTACAACAATGGTCATGACAACATTTGGAGCAGTAGCAGGTCCGAATTTAGTTGAAGTGATGGGTAAATTTGCAGTGTCCATTGGTGTTCCAGCACTTGCCGGTCCTTTTATTTTATCAGCAGTAGCATTTATTGTAGCTGGTCTTGTCCTTTTTATTCTGCTGCGTCCTGATCCATTAGACATTGCCCGAAGAATAGCAACTTACAAAGCAGAACATGGGCATGGAAATAAACCAGATGCTGCTGATAAAAAAACAGATAAAAAAGGGCTTACAGTAGGTGCCACAGTGATGATCTTAACTCAAATTGTCATGGTGGCACTCATGACCATGACACCGGTGCATATGCAGCATCATGGTCATGGATTAGCCGAAGTGGGCATTGTGATTGGTTTTCATATAGGAGCCATGTATCTTCCTTCACCTATCACGGGTGTACTTGTAGATAAACTAGGACGAACAGCTATGAGCATAGCGTCGGGCATCACATTGTTACTTGCTGGTTTATTAGCAGCATTCGCACCAAGTGATTCAATGATTCTATTAATCATTGCTTTGTCTTTACTTGGATTGGGATGGAACTTTGGTTTAATTAGTGGTACTGCTCAAATAGTGGATTCTACAGAACCATCAAACCGGGCAAAAACCCAAGGAACACTCGATGTTTTTGTTGCGTTAGCAGGTGCTTCTGGCGGTGCCCTTTCAGGAATGGTCATGGCGAATACGAGTTATGCTACATTATCTTTAAGCGGAGGAATTTTATCGTTAATTCTCATCCCTGTCATCGTTTGGTCTTTTAAAAGTAAAACATAATGCAGCTCCGTGCTCATCCATCACAAAAAAAGACATGCCTCCAATCATAGGAAAGCATGTCTTTTTTGAATCTCTCTTCACAGGATGCTAGTCTTCTTATGATGCCGAGGACACATCTCCTTTTTTCTTGATACTGGCTTTAATGAGCTCAGTCAATGTGTCAGAGCCTTTTGTGGAAAGATGAACACCATCTGGCTGAAAATAGGATGGCTGTCCGGTAGCGGCTGAATGCCAATCGACTAAGCTCACATTGTGGTGTTGATTGGCCACACGCTCAATGACTGCATTCACATCATTTTCCCAAGTTCTTGGAACGCGAGTGTTCACAAGAAAAATATGTGCCTTCGAGAAATGTTGAATGAATGAGGTCAAAGTCCCCTCTGTAAAATAACCATTTGTGCCAAGCTCAATAATAACAGCGGCATCAGCCTTGTTAAAAGAAGCATATTGAGGGGCGATGCGGATGGCTTCGTTCATTTGCCTTCCGACCCTTGCGTCAATGGTGATGGGTTCATAGGCCTTTTCTAAATTTGAAGCAATGTCTAACATGACGGAATCACCAATGGCAAGAACTTGGTGAAATTGTTTAGGGTCCGCTGCTTTTTTCTCATGTTTGTCTTTCTTTTTCTTCACTTTTGATTCTGTCTGATCGCCTGCCTTTTGGGGCGCTGTCTTAATTTGTGTGACTTCTTGCGCATGCGGGGATGTATGAGACGAGCTAGACATGCCAATGGTAAATAAAATCAAAAGGACTGCGGCAATCCCAAGAAACACTTTATTGGACATAGACCATTGCTTGATTCCTGTTTTCCAAATCGACCAAGAGGCAAAATAGTGTCTAAACCCGAGTTTACGAATCGGCTGTTCGATCAAACGATAGGAAGCCTCTGATATGAGTAGAATTGCGATGAGCTGCAATGTGACACGTCCCATGGAAGGCTGTCCAATCTCAATGACCGGTGTGGTCAGCACGATAATTGGATAATGCCATAAGTAGATGCCATAAGACCGCTTTCCGAGCCAAACGAGTGGTTGAAATGACAGCCATTTCCCAATAAGACTGGCAGGATGGCAGACACACGCAATTAAGATCGCTGCATTCAAACAGAATAAAAGCATACCGCCTTGGTAGAGAAAGCCGTCAAATTCGTCGACTGCATAAACACATAAGAGGAAAATGAACATCGAACCAAATCCGGCTATATGTAACATACGTCTGCCGACAGGAAGTAATTTTCTGCTGGAAAGTCTGTGCATGGGCCAGACAAATGCAAGACTGCACCCGATGAGGAGTGCAAATGCACGTGTGTCTGTTCCATAATAGATCCTGCTCGGGTCAGTATCCGGTGAATAGAGAATGGCCATCCATAAAGCAGATACAAGTGCCAGACCAAAGGTAATCATAGGAAGATGGGATCTATTTTTCACCCATTTCAGTCCAGCAATCAACAGTACCGGCCAAATGAGATAAAATTGCTCTTCAATAGCCAAAGACCATAAATTTTTTAGTGGAGATACAGCATTGAAGCTGTCAAAGTAAGAGAGCTGATGAAAAATATACCACCAGTTACTCACATAAAAAAAGGACGATAAGGCATCGCCACGAATGGACATTAATGCATTTGAACCAGCAATGGCGCACCAGCTGACGATTAAAAAAATCATGACGTAGGCAGCTGGAAGCAGCCTTCTGATGCGGCCCATCCAAAAAGGCAGAAGCTCTTGATAGCCCAAATCCTGCTTATGCAGCAAGATGGTTGTAATCAAGTAACCAGAAATCACAAAAAACAAATCAACGCCAAGAAACCCGCCGCTTGCGGGTTCAATATGTAAGTGATAAGCAATGACCGCCAATACGGCAACAGCTCTCAGCCCATCTAATCCTAATATGTAACGTAAACGGTTTTCCTTGCTGTTCATGAAAAAGAATCCCCCATCAATGTCAAACGCGTCTTTTTTGTTGTCACTCCAAAAGAACAACGATTCTTTTATTTTATATAAGATTAGACGAATCAGCATTACATTTTGTTGGCGAATTTCTGTCTTTTTTAAAATTTTTTTATATGAAGAAATATTCTAAGGCTTGAGGGATTCTTATTTTTATACTCAAACCGAAAATCCCTGTCATAATAAAAGAAGAAGGAAAGGGGATGTGTTGAATGAAAACGATTGAAAATGATCTGTTATTGGTTCAAATCAATGAGAGAGGTGCCGAGGTGAGAGAGGTGCTTCATAAAGAAAGTGGACGTCAATATATGTGGTCTGGTGACCCTGCTTATTGGGGCAGGGTGTCGCCCGTCTTATTTCCGATTGTCGGACGGTTGAAGGATGATCAATACAAGATAGACGATCAAACGTATCAACTCTCGCAGCATGGATTTTTGCGTGATGTTGATTTTGAACTATTTGAAGAAGCAAAAGATCAGGCGATTTTTCAATATCAATCAAATGGCCGTCACACGTCACAATATCCGTATGAATTTACAGCGCGCATCAGTTATGCACTGTCGGAAAATGGACTAACGATTTCCTGGGAAATTGTTCATGAAGGAGGTGGCACGATGTATTTCTCGATTGGCGGGCATCCGGCATTTCATGTCCCGCTTGTTGAAGGCGAGCAGACAGCTGATTATTCACTCACATTGATACCTTCCACCGAACATGATCCAATTCAATATGAACTTCATAATTCACTTGTGAGAGAGAAGGAGAAAGGAGTTGAGTTTGAGCCGATTCAACTTCGCCCAGAACTTTTTCAGAACGATGCAATGATCTTTAGTCATATTGATCAAGTATCATTGACTTCTCAAGCAGGTCACGGCGTTGAGGTCGATCTCAGTGGTTTCCCGTTCGTTGGTATTTGGTCTCCATATGATCAAGAAAAGGGAACAATGGCTCCTTTTGTTTGTATTGAGCCTTGGTATGGGATCGCTGATATGGAAGGGACGAACGGGCAGTATAAGGAGAAATTCGGCATTCAAACCTTAGAGAAGCAAGAGGCCTTTCACGCAGCTTACACCATTTTCTTTAAATGAACATTTGTGCATGGTGAAGTGAACAATTTGTTATGATAGAGGAAAAAAGGAGGCGTACGAATGGATCGGGAGAAACAGCAATTAAGTATTGAAGCAGCAAGGCTCTATTACTTATCTGATTACAGTCAGCAGGAAATCGCCAAGCAGCTTGACCTGTCGAGGCCAACGGTGTCTCGTCTGCTTCAGTATGCGAAGGAAAAAGGGTACGTCCAAATTACAGTGATGGACCCATTTGAGGATTTAAATGAGCTGTCCTTATTGCTGAAAGAAAAATATGATCTGCTCGAGGCTCATGTGGTATTTTCACCAAAGGACGATTATCCAACGATTACGGATTACTTGAGCCGGTTTGGTGCAGATTATCTTCAAAATACGGTGAAAGACGGCGATATCGTTGGAGTGAGCTGGGGCACCACGATGTATCAAATTGCTCAAAAGATGCAACCTAAACAGGTAAAAGGGGTAGAAGTGGTTCAGCTGAAAGGTGGAATCAGCCATTCACATGTGAATACATATTCTGCAGAAACGATTCAGCTGTTTGCATCAGCTTTTCAAACGGCACCACGCTATTTGCCGCTGCCTGTTGTGTTCGATAGTGCCGCCGTTAAAGAGATGGTTGAACAGGACAGACATATTCAGCGCATTATTGAAATGGGCAAACAGGCAAATATCGCTGTGTTTACTGTTGGGACGGTAAGAGATGAGGCGCTTTTGTTTAGGCTTGGTTATTTCCGTGAAGAAGAAAAGGCGCTGCTCAAGACATCCAGTGTTGGAGATATCTGTTCGCGTTTTTATGATCAAGAAGGACGCATTTGCAGTGAAGCGATTAACAATCGCACAATCGGTGTGGAGCTGGATGATTTGAGAACAAAAGAGCGCTCCATTCTTGTGGCTGGTGGACATCGAAAGGTTGCCTCTATCCATGGGGCGCTGAGAGGAAAATATGCGAACGTATTGATGATCGATCAGCACACAGCAAGAGCTCTTTTAAATGTCACAAAATAGATGAACAAAATTTCATAACTATATTTACAATTGTTCAATAGTCATTTAAGATGAAAGTATCATATTTAAAAGGAAGTGTGAATCATGACAATAGCAAAGCTCATTGATCATACAGCACTAAAACCAGATACATCTAAAGCTGCGGTCATGCAGTTATTAGAAGAAGCAAAGACTTATCAATTTGCTTCCGTTTGTGTGAACCCAACTTGGGTATCTCTTGCGGCGAAAGAACTAGAAGGAACAGGCGTTGATGTATGTACAGTCATCGGTTTCCCGTTAGGTGCAAACACAACAGCAGTGAAAGCATTTGAAACAAAGGATGCCATTGAAAACGGTGCAACTGAAGTGGACATGGTCATCAATATTGCGGCATTGAAAGATGGCGAATATGATGCAGTCGAACAAGATATTCGTGCCGTTGTAGACGCAGCAAAAGGCAAAGCCTTAGTGAAAGTCATCATTGAAACTTGTTTACTCACAGATGAAGAGAAAGTACGAGCTTGTGAACTTTCTGTAAAAGCTGGCGCTGATTTCGTCAAAACATCGACTGGATTTAGTACAGGCGGTGCAACAGCTGAGGACATCGCATTAATGCGTAAAACAGTTGGACCTGACCTCGGTGTCAAAGCATCAGGCGGCGTGAGAACAAAAGAAGACGTAGAAGCGATGACAGCTGCAGGCGCAACCCGTATTGGTGCCAGTGCAGGCGTTTCCATTATTAAAGGGGATCAATCAGCTCCTTCTAAAGACTATTAATTCATACGATCCTATGGTAGGATAACAATCATGACTCATTAGATGATGAAAAAGTCATATGCGGAAGGGTCTCATTTCTGGGATTTTCTTCCGCAATTTGTTTGCGAAATAGGGTTTGTTCCATACAAGCACATTAATGTAAACGAATTCATTCAAGGAGGAAAAACATGAAATACGTCATTGGTATTATCGGTTTGCTGGTGATTCTCGCCATTGCATGGCTGGCAAGTAACGGGAAAAAGCGAGTGAAATTCCGTCCAGTCATTGTCATGATTGTACTGCAATTTATTTTAGGTTATATTCTGCTCAATACAGGTGTTGGGAACTTCCTAGTCGGGGGCTTTGCAAAAGGATTCCAAATGCTTCTAGGCTATGCTGGTGAAGGGATCAACTTCGTATTTGGCGGTTTAATGAATGATAATGCGTCAACTTTCTTTATCAATGTCTTGCTGCCGATCGTCTTCATTTCTGCCTTGATTGGTATCCTGCAGCATTGGCGTATCCTTCCGCTGATCGTACGCGGAATTGGGTATTTGCTTAGTAAAGTCAATGGAATGGGGAAACTAGAATCTTACAACGCCGTAGCGTCAGCGATTTTGGGTCAATCCGAAGTGTTCATTTCCATTAAGAAGCAGCTTGGATTATTACCTCAACAGCGTCTTTATACATTGTGTGCATCTGCGATGTCGACTGTATCAATGTCCATTGTCGGTGCGTATATGCAAATGATTAAACCGGAGTACGTTGTTACAGCACTTGTGCTGAACCTATTTGGTGGATTTATTATTGCGTCTATCATCAATCCATATGAAGTGTCTAAAGACGAAGACATGCTTGAAGTCGTAGAAGAAGAAAGACAATCTTTCTTCGAAATGCTCGGCGAATACATTATGGATGGTTTCAAAGTAGCCATTGTTGTGGCTGCGATGTTGATTGGATTCGTTGCATTAATTGCGATGATTAATGGTATTTTCACAGCTGCCATCGGTGTTTCTTTCCAAGATGTACTTGGATATGTGTTTGCACCATTTGCGTTTATTGTTGGTGTACCATGGAGCGAAGCAGTACAAGCAGGAAGTATTATGGCGACCAAGATGGTGTCTAACGAATTTGTGGCGATGCAAATTCTTTCTGGCGATGCCTTCCATTTCACTGCTCGTACAGAAGCGATCATTTCTGTATTCCTTGTGTCATTTGCAAACTTCTCGTCTATCGGTATCATTGCTGGAGCAGTGAAAGGCTTAAATGAAAAACAAGGAAACGTTGTCGCACGCTTTGGATTAAAGCTGTTATTCGGTGCAACACTCGTCAGCTTCTTAACAGCAGGCGTTGTCGGTTTGATTTACTAAACTAAAAAAGGAATGGTGAAAACAATGAGAATGGTAGATATCATTGCGAAAAAACGTGACGGAAAAGAATTATCTTCAGAGGAAATTTCTTTCTTTGTCAAAGGTTATACGGACGGAACAATTCCTGACTACCAAGCAAGTGCCTTGGCGATGGCGATTTTCTTCCAAGATATGACAGATCAAGAACGTGCAGATTTAACACTCGCTATGGCAAACTCAGGGGACACAATTGACCTGTCTGCTATCGACGGCATTAAAGTAGACAAGCATTCAACAGGCGGTGTAGGCGATACAACAACGCTTGTACTCGCTCCTCTTGTTGCAGCACTTGATGTACCTGTTGCAAAAATGTCTGGGCGTGGTCTTGGACATACGGGTGGAACAGTCGACAAGTTAGAGGCAGTCAAAGGCTTCCACGTTGAAATTACAAAAGACGAGTTCATCGAGCTGGTGAACCGTCATAAAGTAGCGGTCATTGGACAATCAGGCAACCTGACACCTGCTGATAAAAAACTGTATGCCCTTCGTGATGTAACAGGAACTGTTAACTCAATCCCGCTCATTGCAAGCTCGATTATGAGTAAGAAAATCGCTGCTGGCGCAGATGCAATCGTATTAGATGTGAAAACAGGTGCAGGTGCTTTCATGAAAACACCTGAAGACTCTGAAAAGCTTGCAAAAGCAATGGTTCGTATCGGAAATAATGTTGGCAGACAAACGATGGCTGTCATCTCAGACATGTCTCAGCCGCTAGGATTAGCGATTGGAAATTCCCTTGAAGTGAAAGAGGCGATTGACACGCTTAAAGGCGAAGGCCCTGAAGACTTAAACGAGCTTGTGCTCACATTAGGAAGTCAAATGGTCGTTCTTGCGAAAAAAGCAGAGACACTTGATGAAGCAAGAGAAAAGCTAATTGAAGTCATGAAAAACGGCAAAGCACTTGAGAAATTCAAGGAATTTTTAGAAAACCAAGGTGGAGACGGCTCGATTGTAGATCAACCGGAAAAACTGCCACAAGCACCTTATCAAATCGAAGTGCCGGCAAAAGAATCAGGTGTGATCGCTGAAATCGTCGCAGACGAAATCGGTGTTGCAGCGATGATTCTTGGAGCAGGACGTGCAACAAAAGAAGACGATATCGACCTATCTGTTGGCATCATGCTCAACAAAAAAGTAGGCGATCGTGTAGAAAAAGGCGAATCTCTCGTGACGCTGCATGCAAATCGTGAAGATGTTGCGAATGTCATGGAGAAAATTTATGACAACATCCGCATCGCTGACCATGCTGATGCTCCGACTTTGATTCATACAGTGATTACAGAATAAAGAGAAGAAGACAAAAGTGATGAATCGCTTTTGTCTTTTTTTATGTAAATTTTAGGTAGCGCTTCTTCTAGATATGATAAGTTAGATGAGTGGGAGGGGATAAACCATGAGAATGCTCAAACTCATTCTCTTTATTTTTGTAGTCTTGATGATCATTGGATTTATCAGCTACTATGTGGGACCAACATCGACACCAAGTTCTTAAGGCGAGCAAAAGCTCGTCCCAGCGTGAAGACAAACCCTCGCATTCGGTGTCAGTCCTGCGCGCTGGTGCTCACGAATGTCAAATTCGTTCCGCAAAAGTAGCTGTCCTTTCTAGACTGCAAAGGTTTTTTTCACGCTGAAAAGAAGACACAGGGCTAAAATAAAGTAAATTTTAGCCCTGTGTCTACGGTCTGAGACGAGCAAAAGCTCGTCTTTTTTGATTGAAATAAAAATTTCACTTTATGAAACAAACCTCTTGCAATCATGAAACAATGGGTGTATATTAGTTGACGAGTCAATGATTGATATATCAACTAATTGATCTGAATAGAAAAGAGGGGATGGCATTGACTGCATTTTGCTCTGAAGAAGCAGAGGTATTATATCGTTTGCAGTGCGTGAACCGTATGATGGGTGTGAAGTTCGAAGCATGCACGGGCATCAGCCAATCAAGACTGGAGTTGCTATCACTGTTATTCCAAGCCGACGAAATCAGCCAATCCGATTTGCAGAAAAAAGTAAATATTGATAGTGCGGCTGTGACGCGTCACTTAAAACAGTTAGAAACAAAAGGAATGGTCACGCGCAGAAGAAAGCCGGAAGATAATCGCGTCACGCTTGTTCGTCTGACAGATGAAGGCAGAACAAGAATCGAAGCTTCTAAAAAAGAAAAAGAACGATTTATCTCAGAAATGCTTGAAAACGTAAGTGATGAAGAACGAAAGCTTCTCACTGATGTGCTCATCCGTATACAACAAAACATCGAGAAGATTCAAACAACCTAAAGGAGTGTTACACATGGCTACAACATTAAAAACAAACGATTTTATGGATATTATGAAAGGGCGCCGCTCCATTCGTAACTATGATCCAGCAGTGAAAATTAGCAAAGAAGAAATGACGGAGATTTTAGAAGAGGCAACAACAGCACCATCATCAGTGAATGCACAGCCTTGGCGCTTCATGGTCATTGACAGCCCAGAAGGAAAAGAAAAGCTTGCACCACTCGCAAAATTCAACCAAACACAAGTAGCTACATCATCAGCCGTCATCGCTGTGTTTGCAGATATGAAAAACAATGAATACTTAGAAGAAATTTATTCAAAAGCAGTAGAAAATGGCTACATGCCGCAGGAAGTAAAAGAAAGACAAATTGCTGCATTAACTGCACATTTTGAAGCTCTTCCAGAGCAAGTGAATCGTGAAACGATCTTAATTGACGGTGGACTTGTGTCAATGCAGCTGATGCTTGCTGCTCGTGCGCATGGCTATGATACAAACCCAATTGGCGGATATGACAAAGAAGTCATCGCTGAAACATTCGGCTGGGATAAAGAGCGCTATGTACCAGTTATGCTTCTATCCATTGGGAAAGCGGCTGATGAAGGTTATGCTTCTTACCGTTTACCGATCGATCGCATCACAGAGTGGAAATAATTTTTAAAAAAAGGGAGACGATCATATGATTATTATTCATGCAGGGATGACCATTCATCCAGAGAAAGAAAACGTATTTCTACAAGAAATCAACGGTTTAATGAAAGCTTCACAGGAAGAAGAAGGCAATGTGTCCTACAAGCTTTTCAAGGATACAGAGAAAGAAAACACCTTTTTAATGGTCGAAGTGTGGAAAGATGAAGCAGCGGTTCAAAGCCATAATGCAAGTGCACATTTCCAAGCTTTCGTCGCAAAGGCAAAAGAATTTTTAGCCGCTCCACTTGATGTTGTTGCATATCAAGGAGAGCAGCTTTCATAGAAAAACAACAAACACCCTAGGCATTTATAGCCTAGGGTTCTTTTATTTTCGACAATTCGTTCCACCTATTTCAATCTCGTATTGTGCATTTTCCACAAAGTTTCTGAAAATAAAATGTTTTTCGACTTAAGTATATTGGAATATGCTAGAATTAGATATTATTTATTACCAAATTAGGGAGGAACCAATATGAAAAAAGGGAAATGGACGAGCATCGCACTAACAGCTGTCCTCAGTTTAGGCACATTGACAGCTTTCAGCACCCCTCTATCTGCCCACACCTCAGAAAAGTCAACATCCTCAGATGGCGGTCATTATTCAGGTATTCCATTCGACGCAAGTGTTGTCAATGAAGACCGCCTCATCAAAGCCTTGAAAAAACAAGGAAAGATCAAAAAGAATGCCAATGAGGCAGAAACCCAAAAAGCATTAAAGAACTACCTAAAGAAAAAAGAAGAAGCAGCGATGAAACAAAGCGCAAGTACCTTAACAGAAGAACCTGAATTCCTAAAAGAATACAAACAAAATGTACATAATAAACTAGCCAAAAAGAAAAAGTTAAAGAAGCATAAAGGAAAAGAAGGCAATCAAGTAAAGCCGGTGAAAAAGGAAAAATATAAAGGCGACGTCCGTAATGATAAAGTTTTGGTATTATTAGTAGATTTTAAAGATTATAAGCATAATAGTATTAAAAAAGAAGAGACTGATATGTACTATGACAAGTACGATCAGCAGCATTACCAAGATATGCTTTTCGGAAAAAATGGCTACATCGGTCCAGATGGTAAAAGAAAAGTATCTATGAAGCAGTATTATGAAAAGCAGTCCGGTGGAAGCTACACGATTAGTGGAACAGTAGCTGGATGGTATACAGCCAAGCATGAAGCAGCATATTATGGCGGGAACGTACCAGACGAATCAGGCAGTGACGGCAGACCGCGCGAATTGGTGAAAGAAGCCCTCGAAGCAGCGGCAAAGGATCCAAACATTGACCTTGGTGAATATGATCAATGGGACCGCTATGATATGGATGGAGACGGTGTTTATAATGAGCCGGACGGTATCATTGACCACCTCATGGTTGTACACGCTGGCGTAGGTGAAGAAGCTGGCGGCGGACAGCTTGGCTCTGACGCGATTTGGTCGCATCGCTGGTCACTTGGTGATGTATTTGAGATTCCAAACACTGAATCAGAAGTGGGTCAAGGCGGAAAGTTAGGCGCTCTAGATTATACAATTGAGCCTGAAGATGGCGCAGCAGGCGTGTTCACACATGAATTTGGACATGATCTTGGTCTGCCTGATGAATACGATACACAATACACAGGCAGAGGAGAGCCCGTTTCTTATTGGTCTATCATGTCAAGCGGAAGCTGGGCAGGTAAAGTACCTGGTACGGAACCAACAGGTTTTAGTCCATATGCAAAAGAAATGCTTCAAAACCTGCATGGCGGCAATTGGCTTTCTGGAAAAACCATTGATGGTAAGACATTAACAAAAAGCAAAACAGTTTTAATCGATGAAGCAGCAACAAAAGGAACCAACCATGATGCGGTTCGAGTCGATTTGCCAGATAAAGAGATTGTGGTCACTCAGCCTGCACAAGGGCAATATTCATACTTCAGCGGAACAGGTGACAATTTGAATGCTACCATGACGACATCAGGGATTGATTTGTCGAAGGGAAGCAAAGCCGAGCTTACGTTTAAAGCATGGTACGATATCGAAGAAGATTATGACTATGCGTATGTAGAAGTTCGTGAAACTGGGACAGACAAATGGACAACCATTGCTGGTAATATTACGAATGATCGAAATGAGGCAGGAGCGAATGAAGGCAATGGCATCGATGGAAAATCAGATGGCTGGGTAGATGCAACTTTTGACCTTTCTGCTTATGCAGGGAAGAAGATCGATCTGCAATTCCGCTATACAACCGATGCAGGATATTCACTGCCAGGTTTATTTGTAGATGATCTAAAGATTACAGCAGATGGAGCAAAAGTGTGGTCAGATGATGCCGAAGGAACGTCCACGTTCACTTTTAATGGATTCTCTCAATCTAATGGAAAACAATATGCCGCTCAGTATTATTTACTAGAATGGCGCTCTTATGCTGATGTCGATAAAGGCTTAAAGCATATCAAACGAGGAGCAAGTCTGATGAGCTATAATAACGGTTTGGTCGTGTGGTACGTCGATCAATCGTACAGTGATAACTGGGTTGGAAAACATCCAGGGAACGGCTTCCTTGGAGTCGTAGATGCAGATCAACAAGTGTTGAAATGGAGTGACGGCTCTATTGCAGCGACAGGTTTCCAAGTACATGATGCAGCATTCTCTTTGAATCCAAGCACGAAGCTGAATATTGATTATACAGCGACAACAGGCTTAACCTTAGAGGATCGCTATATCCGCCCAACGCGTACATTTAGTGATAAAAAGAACTATGTGAATCCAAATAACCCGGATGCAGGACGTGATGTGCCAACATACGGCCTATCCTTTAAAGTCGTCGGACAAAGTAAGGACCGTTCTGTTGGAAAGGTATTAATTTCTAAAAGCAACTAAACAAAAAGCCGGATTCTATCCATGAATCCGGCTTTTTGATACGTTAAGACATGGATTTTTAGCGTATGACTCGTCTTTGATCGAATGTTTGTTCTTTTTTATTTTGATATCCGAATGAAACCATTATATAATAGAGATTGGAAGGTTTTTCTTTCATTCAATGTTCTTTTTAGTTGTTAAAAAACCAAGAAAGGATGAGCGTTACCAATGAGTTGTGTCACTGCCAAGCAATTAAAGGTGATTCGAGGGACGATGCAGACTTTTTGCAGCCATTTAGAGTATGATGGCCACGGTAAGCTTCATATTAATACCATCATGGCTTTTATTAAAAAGGAATTTGGTGTAAGAAAAATGAAAGACATTCCACAAAGTCGTTTTCATGAGGCGTTAGAGCTAATCCAAGACTTTGATTTATACACGGACAAAATACAAATACGAGACCGTCTATCAGAAAGGAATTCACTAAATTGAATATTTTAGCAATGATTTTAGTAGGAATTGTCGCTTTAGAGCACATTGTCATCATGTTACTAGAAATGTTTTTTATGGAATCAAAAATGGCGAAAAGATCTTTCAATCTGCCTGAACACTTACAAAAGGATCCAAATGTGAAAGTGATGTTTGCTAATCAAGGGCTATACAATGGCTTTCTAGCTGCTGGACTCATTTGGGGGCTCATTCTTGGTTCGAATACCGTAGGATATATGATTCAGCTATTTTTCGTTCTTTGTGTGTTCATCGCAGCAGTATTTGGCGGTGTGACGTCTAATAAATCGATTATCATCAAACAAGGGTTACCAGCTTTTCTTGCATTAATTGCACTTATCCTGGCTATATAATCCTATCAGCGTGATAGAAAACCTTTGCAGTTTAGGAAGGACGAGCATCGGAGCGAATTGGACATTGGTAAGCACTGAAGCACAGGACTGACACCAAATGCGAGGGTTTGTCTACACGGTAAAGCCGCCCTAGAGGGCGGCTTTTATCTTTTACGCATTCCCATCAAACGAATAATGGACGTAAGACAAAGGGCAACAGCGACAGCCAATATGATTTTTCCATACATGACGCCCGTAAGATTCATTAAAAAGACAGCCAATATGATACAGAGCGTGATGATAATCATCACAATCGAATAGGTTTTCATCTCTTTTTCCACTCCTTTTAAATTCCCTCTAGCGCAAGAGGCCTGTCAATTGTTTCTCATATTATATCATTTCATCACAATTTTACATGAAATTCCCTGTCAATAGAATGTGACAGAATGATTAGATTTGAAGTGAGGCTATATTTTTAAAAAAATCGGGTATAACATAAAGAGTTGTATCCAAGTCTGATTGCTTGATATTTAATTGTGCAAAATATAAAATAGCCACATGATAAATAGAAAGGATGATAAATTTGAGCAAGAACGTTTTATTAGTATCAACAAGCAGCTCAGAAATGAACGGACACCCAACAGGCTTATGGCTAGAAGAATTGGCCGAGCCATTTCATATTTTTAAAGAAAATGGACTCAACGTGCAAATTGTTTCAATAAAAGGTGGAACAGTACCGATCGATAAAAATTCAATTCCTGAAGGAGTTCCAGCACAATATCAAGATGTATATGAATTACTTCAAGACACAAAGGCACTGACCGATGTAAACCCAGCTGAGTATGATGGCATTTTCTTTGCTGGAGGACATGGCCCAATGATCGACTTTGCGTCCAATCAATTGGTTGCCGATGCGATCTTAGCGATTTCAGACAAAAATGGAGCCGTTGGGGCAGTTTGCCATGGCGTTTCTGCCTTTGTTGATGTGAAGGATCGTGATGGAAAATCATTTATCGACGGCAAGAAAATAACAGGATTCACAAATGAGGAAGAGGATGCTGTTCAGCTGACATCTAAAGTTCCATTTTTATTGGAAACAAAACTTCGCGAGCAAGGGGCAGCATTTGAAAAAGGCGATGCATTTGCGCCATTCGCCGTTGTAGACGGACAAATCATTACTGGACAAAATCCAGGATCAAGTGCAGAAACAGCACGTTTATTTGTCAAAACCATTGCATAAATCATCAAATAAACCAGTCGTGACTCATACGGCTGGTTTTTTGTTATAAAAATTTCCTGAAAAGTCCAAAACAAGTATTAGAAAAATGGTAAAATAATCACAGGGTAAAAAACCCAAATTAGGGAAAAGGGGATGTTCCTGTGAGAGCATTTTATGTCAAAATCACCGCCGCCTTACTGTCTATTTTATTGGTCACAACAGGTTTATTTTCAACAGCAATCAAAGCAGAAGATGCACCAAAATCAAGTGAAAAAGTATCGCCACTGACTGAAAAAGCCATTCAGCAAGTGCAAGAGTCGTTTGAAAAGCAGGATAAAGGGACTGCGGTTCAACAGAAGGAAGTAAAAAAATCATTTAAAGTAGATAAGAAAAAGGGAATAAGTATTAAACGAAAAGCGGCTGCAGATGGAAAGATGCGCACGTCTGCCGTTCGCTCTATTGATGGACTAGCCATTAATCAATCGGCAGTTTTAAACGAGGAAGATCCAGTTGATTTATGGTTCTTAAGTACATCGTCCCCTCAGGCGCTCATCAGCCGGATTACCTCTCCAAATGCTGATTATTTCGTTCAGTTATTTGTTATTGATTATGAAGAAGGACAAGCTTATCCAACGGATCTGATTCAACCGGCAGGCAGTCTGCTTGCGTTAAGCAATTTACCAGCGGGTGATTATGCGTTTGGTATTACTAGCGGTGGAGACTTTGGAGACTCATATACATTACAGGTGAATGCAAAAAACCCACCAAATTTCACAGGTGCTGAATCCCTGTCATCAACATTGCAATACTTTGTTGCTTCGTATGCCAATGGGGATGTTTTCGCAAATGGTACAAAAGTGTATAACAAACAATCTAAGACCGCTGATTATAAATGGGAGCGTGTATTTTATTTCTCATATGATGGAAAATATCAACAGAGAACGCATTCTGTTGACAGTGTAAAAGTGAAGAGTATTTCGGCACCAGTATCGTACTCTGCTCCATACGCGAGTTCCTCTGAGGCCATTCTTGTCTACTTAGATGTGGAGACATTATTTATG
The DNA here is from genome assembly GCF_040869405.1 of Bacillus sp. FSL K6-2869. Lineage (NCBI taxonomy): Bacteria > Bacillati > Bacillota > Bacilli > Caryophanales > Bacillaceae > Bacillus > Bacillus sp. FSL K6-2869. The sequence continues at coordinate 3,654,718 of NZ_CP152035.1, read as the reverse complement.
TATCATGAATCATCGTTTGCTAGTGGGCAGTACTACCATAGCAGCTTTGTTGATACTCTCGGAAAGACAACGCCAAGGCGTTTAGACATTGATGACCTGACAAATTACGGCGATCATATTTTGGCTGTTGATTTAAAGACAGGAAAGCCAATTGATTTCTTCAGTGTCCTTAATTTCTACTATGCAGCAGGGATCGAGAAGCTGCCAACGATCAATACATTGAATTAAGATCGGCGGTTGACATCAAATCGTCACATGTGTAGAGTAAAGATAATTAAATGACAAAAGTCCACTAGGGGAGTCATGTATGACTGAGACAAGAGGAAATCTTGGACCCTTTGAACCTGATCTAGTTTGTACTAGCGGAGGGAAGTGGAGCTGGACCTTGTCTTATTCATGATTGAATCGATAAGAAGGCCGCTCCATTTGGGGTGGCTTTTTCATTTATTCAACTGAAAAAGAGGAGGCTTTTTTTATGACATTTTCAACCCAATTAAGGCAAGAAGCAGAACCATTATTTGAAGCGATTTATCAGCATCCGTTTGTGAGAGGACTCGCAGCAGGAGAACTCGAAAAGGAACAGATCATTCATTATGTCAAACAGGATACAGAATATTTAAATGCCTTTATTAAAATTTATGCGGCAGCCATCAGCAGATGTACAGACAGAGAGGACATTACCTTTTTCCATCAACAAATGGCTTTTGTCCTTGATAGTGAGACACATCCTCATCAAAACCTTTGCCGAGTGGCAGGTGTCGCTTATGATGAACTGCAAGGTGCGTCTTTGGCGCCAAGTGCTCATCACTATATTCATCACATGCTGCAAGTCGCCGAGGAAGGGACGCTAGGAGAAATCATTGCGGTTTTGCTCCCTTGCCCTTGGACCTATTGGGAAATAGGCAAACGAATGCTTAAAGATGTTGAGCCCGACCCTGCCCATCCATTCTATGAGTGGATCATGTTTTATGGCGGGTTAACGGACTCTGTTACAGTGGAGCTTTGCAAACGGCTTGATCAGTGGGCGGAAGGAGCAAGTGAGAAGGAAAAGGAGAAAATGAAACAGCACTTCATCTTAAGCTGTCAGCTTGAGTATAAATTTTGGGACATGGCCTTTACTGTCGAAGAGTGGCCTGTCCGAATGGAGGTGCATTCTTCATGACATGGAAGATGAAAGAAGTCGTTCTTGCTGTCATTTTATCAGTGGCATGCGGAGTTATCTATTTAGGGTGGTCGACTCTTTATTTACCGATTACAGCCCTTGTCGGTCCAGCAGGAGGCAACATCATGTTCGGAATTTGGGTCATTGCCAGTCCAATCGTTGCTTACATTATCCAAAAGCCTGGCGCTGCCCTCATCGCAGAAACAGCTGCCGCTGCCGTGGAATTACTGACAGGCAGCCACTTCGGTCTTTCTGCGCTTTTGATTGGTGTATGCCAAGGACTTGGAGCAGAAATCGCCTTCGCTCTTTTTGGCTATAAGCGATATCGCATGTGGACACTCATGTTGTCTGGTGCCTTTGCAGCAGTAGGGGCAATGGCATATAGCCTCATTGCCAATGGATTCGGCTATTACACGCCTCAAGTGTTACTCATGACACTTGTCACTCAAGTCATCAGCGGTATGTTACTCGGCGGTTGCTTGGCAAAGGTTGTGGTGGATGCTTTATCTAAAACGGGTGTGCTGAATCAATATGCCATCATGAAAGAAAAACGAAGTAAGGGTGACCAGCATGGATTCATTTCTCGCGTGCAGTAATCTCACTGTCCGTTTTTATGAACAGCCGAATCCCGTTCTTCATCAAGTATCTCTTTCTATTCAAAAGGGGGAAAAGGTGCTGATATTAGGACCAAGTGGAAGCGGGAAATCTACGCTGATTTCTGTGCTTGCTGGCATTATTCCAGAGCATATGGAAGCTGAAGTACAGGGAGAAGTGATGCGGCAAAGGCATACTGGTGTCATGTTTCAAGACCCAGATTCGCAGTTTTGTATGCACCGAGTCAATGAAGAAATTGCGTTTAGCTTAGAGAATCGATCTGTCCCTCGTGAACAAATGGATGACATGATTCAGCATCTCATGAAAAAGGTACAGCTGGATGTCGACCCAAATACAGATATTCATACCTTATCTGGCGGAATGAAGCAGCGGTTGGCGCTTGCTTGTTTACTAGCATTAGAGCCAGATGTCCTGTTCTTTGATGAACCGACAGCACAGCTTGACCCAGCAGGAAGAATGGAGATATTTCAATTACTTCAGCAGCTTTCAGCTGAACAGAATCAGACGATGATTTTTGTGGAGCATGTGTTAGACGGTGTCATCGAGTGGATGGATCGGGTGATCTTGGTAGATCATCAAGGCTGTATCATAGCAGATGGAACGCCAAAAGACGTGATGAATACATTTGAGGGAGAAATGAAAGATGCCGGCATTTGGCGTCCGAAAATATTTCCCGAGAAATGGTCCAATGTCTTACAAAATCCGTTTCATCCACTGAGTCAAACACTCTTGCAAACCTTTGAGGCGAGAAAAGAACGTCATGAGAAATTGTCAACAACAGATCGAGAGGTCATTATTCGCACAGATCATCTACAATTAAGCTACGGGAAAAAAAGCATTATAGATGACCTGCATCTTGATATAAAAGCAGGTGATTGGGTTGCGATCATCGGTGAAAATGGAAGCGGAAAAAGTACGTTTCTTAAACATGTCATCCGTTTAGAGCCAATAAAGAAAGGTCACATTTTTTTAAAAGGAAAACACCTGAAAAAGTGGTCTGACCGAACATTATATGAAAAAGCAGGCTTTGTATTTCAAAATCCAGAACTTCAATTTATACAGGATACAGTGTTTGATGAAATCGCATTTGGTGGGAGACAGCGAAATTGGTCAGAGTCTGTGGTGCAAGAAAAAACGAATCAACTATTAGCAGAGTTCGGCCTAGAGAAGCATAGAGACGCGCATCCTTTCACCTTAAGCTTAGGACAAAAAAGAAGATTAAGTGTTGCCACGATGCTTCTTTTTGATCAGGATGTACTCATTTTAGATGAGCCGACCTTCGGGCAGGATGAGAAAACGGCGAGGGAGTTAATCCGGCGTTTAAAAGAATGTCAACGACAAGGCACCACTATTATCATGGTCACACATGATATGGAACTCGTTGATGAGTGCGCTGATCAGGTGCTTGTTTTTCATCAAGGGGAGCATGTTTATGATGGTACGCCTTTTGATTTGTTTTCTCATCAGGAACTTGTCACTTCCTGTGAGTTGAGAGTGCCGTTACATTATCGCTATATGGCTGAAAGAAAGGAAGTGATGACGATTGCAAAGTAATCACTCCTTTCTATCCACTGTAAATCCAGTCATGAAATTACTCGCCCATCTCCTTGCGATGTGCTGTCTGATGGCGATTTCTGATCCTAAAACGACGTTCATCATCTGGCTGTTTGCACTTGGAATTGGACTTGTCCTAGGCGGCTGGAATTTGAAATACCTCATCACCAGACTTGTACCTTATCTGCTCTTTTTCATTCTCGTGTTTTGGATGATGGCGGCCTTTGGCAAGGGAGATCATACAGTTTGGAAATGGGCATGGTTTCATATCACAGAGGAGAGTTTAAGAAATGGGCTGACCATTTCTTTTAGAATGCTTGGGTTTGTGACATTTGGTCTCCTTTTTACATCAACAACTGATTTGACGGCCTTTATGATGAGCTTAATCCATCAATGCCGAATGTCACCCAAATGGGCATATGGGATGCTGGCAGGCTTCCGGTTTATCCCGTTGTTTCAAAGTGAATTGAAGCAAATGAAGGCTGCACATAAAATTAGAGGCTACAAGCAAAAAAACAGCTGGAAAGCCTTTATACGTTATGCACTCCCTCTTTTCACGCAAGGCGTACGGAAATCTGAACGACTAGCCATTGCGATGGAAGCAAGAGGCTTCACAGGGACGAGGGAGAGAACGTATTATCATGTCATCAGCACTTCATGGATCGACTGCATGTATCTTTTTTTCATCGTCATCAGTGTGTTGATATGCATGTTCTTTTTTTAAAAACAGCCACATTCTCTTGATAGAATGTGGCTGTTTTATATGTCTTAGGACATTTGGTTGATATTAGTACACATTGCAGGCTGTAATAGATCATATAAAGAACCGATAAAGAGAGTGTACTGAGAAAAAGAGAGGATGAACGTGAGCGAATGTCACAGAGAATTGATAACATAATAGACGCTTTACCAATCGTTGGACTAGCTATGAGAGAGCAGCTAACCTTTTCTGTATTAGGGAAAGAGAAGGTTCTTTATTATCAGCAGCACGGGAACATTGACTTAGGGTTTAAAGCTGGGGATGTTGTAGCTCCCGGGTTCCAAAACTTTTCGATGTTGAAAAATGGGAGAGAGCCATCGTTTATCCAGATTCCTAAAGAGGTGTACGGAATTCCTATGGACATCGTCGCCGTTCCGATTAAAGATGACAATGGTCAAGTGATCGCTGCCTTCTGTGTAGCATATGACCAAACGAATCAACAACGATTAGAACACATTATGACGGAAAGTAACGATGCTTCCGAAAAACTAGTCGCGATGGTACAGCAAGTGGCTGCACATTCAGAGGAACTACAAGCGACAAGTGAACAAATTCTACAAAATACAAAAACCACTGTCGAAAATTCCTCTAAAATCAACCAAGTGTCTAATCTCATCAAAGGTATCTCTGATCAAACGAACTTACTTGGACTCAATGCATCCATTGAGGCTGCAAGAGTAGGTGAAGCAGGAGCAGGCTTTGGGGTGGTTGCTACGGAAGTGAGGAAGCTGTCTACTCACGCGAAGCAAGCAACGACTGATATTGAAACAGCGCTAAAAGATGTGCAAGGCTCTATCAAAGGAATGGAAGAAGAAATAGCACAAATCGTGGCTTCTTCTGAACATCAAGCAGAACTCGTTGGCACTTTCACAAAAATTATTGAGGGGCTGCACGAAACGAACGAAACGATGAAAACATTGGCAACAGACTTAGTGAATTATCAAGTGAAATAAATAAACGAATCACAAAACCTCCAGCCGTATCGGAGGTTTTTTAACGTGTTAAAGTGAGTTTTTTGTCATGATATTGACGGGTTTTTCACTGACAGAGAAGTTACACTTCTGTATGATAGAAAAAGAGAGACCTGTTTTGATCATTAGACCTATTCATAAGGAGGAAGACCATCTTGACACAATCAGCAAAGCTGCAAGAAGTACTTGCGCCTTACCGTCCATTGTTAGATCAAACTGAAAAACCACTGATTCAATTACAGATAAAACAAGGAAAAACAGGGCCATATGACAGCAAAATAGCAGGTGATCCTTATTTCCCAAAAAACGACGAATATCCCGTTGATGGAGAAGGCCATCCTATGAAGCTGCTGGCACAAATCAATTTCGGCCAACTGCCAAAGCTAAAAGATTACCCAGAAACAGGACTTTTGCAAGTGTTTATTTCTGTACATGATGATCTTTATGGGATGAATATTGACCAAAAAACAGAGCAAAAAGATTTTCGGATCAAATTTATTGAGGAACCTTTCTTAGCTGAAGAAGACTTATTGACTGATTTTTCATTCGTGAAAATTCCTGACGATTTTTATTTTCCAGTTACGAAGGAAGGTGCAATTACAGGTGAATTATCAAGCGAAACGATCAGTGTAGGAGATTTCCGCTTTGAAAAAGTCACAGGAAAGCAAAGCTGGGATCTATTCGAAGATGCTGTTGGTATTGATGGTGATGAAGCAGATCAATTGCTAGATGAATTTTATGAGACAGCAAGTGGTTTTGGCCATAAAGTTGGCGGATACCCAGGTTTTACACAAGAAGACCCGCGTACCTATGTAGACCAAGAACATACTGTGCTATTATTGCAAATTGACTCAGATGATGAAGTGGACATGTTGTGGGGAGATTGCGGCATTGCCAACTTTTTTATCAAACCAGAAGACCTCAAACGAAAACATTTCGAAAATGTCGTCTATAACTGGGATTGCTCCTAATTTTGTAAAAAACACTCTTTTTGAAGAGTGTTTTTTGTCTATTTTTAGCCTTTTTGCCCCTAAATCGTCATTTCTGAGAGGTAATATGTCATTCTTTCTAGTTGACCGTATCAAAAAAAAATGTAAAATCATCTTAAAGTCCTCTTTTTTGAAAATAATAATAAAATGACATATCAATCAACAATGAAATGCTCGAAAAAGCGGAATGTACTGGGGGGGATCAATTGATCATTTCGAAAGTAATCAACAATAATGTGGTCAGTGCGTATGATGACGAGCAGCATGAGCTGGTCATTATGGGCAGAGGGATTGCGTTTCAAAAGAAAAGCGGAGACCCGATTGACGAAGAACGTATCGAAAAAGTATTTTCCATTCAAAATAAAGATATATCAGAAAAATTCAAAACCCTGCTTTATGATATTCCGATCGAGTATATGCAAGTGTGTGAGGCAATTATCGATCACGCGAGAACGACCCTTAACAAAAATTTAAATGACAGCATCTATGTCACGTTAACGGATCATATTACCTTTGCTATTGAACGTCATCAAAAAGGAATGGACATTAAAAATGCCTTGCTTTGGGAAATCAAACGGCTGTACAAAGAGGAATTCATGTGTGGTGTAGAAGCGATTCGGATCATACAGGACAAGCTCAACATCCATCTTCCCGAGGATGAAGCAGGCTTTATTGCGATGCATATTGTCAATGCAGAACTGAATGAGGAAATGCCGAATGTCATTCAAATTACAAAACTGATTCAAGATATTTTGAACATCGTAAAGTATCATTTCCAAATTGATTTGGACGAAGAATCATTAAATTATTTCCGTTTTGTCACGCATTTGAAGTTTTTTGGACAGCGTCTGTTTAACGAAACACAAATGGAAAATCAAAATGAGTTTCTGTATGAAGTGGTAAAGGAAAAAAATACAGCCGCTTTTCAATGTGCGGAGAAAATTAATGACTATGTTCAAAAAGAATACAACCGAAGTCTCATAGAAGATGAGATGTTATACTTAACTTTGCACATCGATCGAGTCATAAAAAGAAAATAAATCAAAAAGAAAGCGTTGACATATCAAAATTAACATGCTAATTTATAACTATAAACTCAATAACCCACAATCTTTTAGGATTGTTACTGGTCAAGCAGGCAAAACCTAAATCATTGTCCCTATCTTTGATAAGGCGTGATTTAGGTTTTTTTGTATCTAAAGGCTTATAAAATTGAATAACGATCAATCGCTATGAAGGATTGTTACTGGTTAAGCAGGCAAAACCTAAATATCGATTAATGTCTGAATCGCTATTTTTCGGGCATTAATGGATGTTTAGGTTTTTTCTATATCAAGATGAAATCAACGATTGGAGGGTTACACAATGAACCACAAACAAACAGCAAAAGAAGTTCTAGAGCTTGTCGGCGGTGAAAAGAATGTAAAGCAAGCCACGCATTGTATGACAAGGCTCCGCTTCAACCTATACGATGAAAGCAAAGCGGATAAAGAGAAGCTGCAATCAACAGACGGCGTCATGGGCGTGAATCAAAGCGGCGGTCAATACCATGTCATTATTGGCAACGACGTATCAAACGTCTATCAAGCAATGATTGCTGATTCTGGGTTATCAGCCGATGTGAAATCAGGCGGTTCAGAAGAAGCTTCAAAACAAAATGTGATTTCTAAACTTTTCGATTTTATCTCTGGTGTCTTCACACCGATTCTTCCAGCCATCGCTGGAGCTGGTATGATCAAAGGGATCTTGGCATTAATGCTGACGTTCCAATGGATCTCAGATAAAAGCAGCACATATGCGATTTTAACAGCTATCGGAGACGGAGCCTTTTACTTCTTACCGATTCTGCTTGCTGTAAGCGTAGCCAAAAAAATTGGCACAAATCAATATATCGCCGCTGCCATTGCAGCAGCCGCACTGCACCCGCAGTTAACGGCTTTACTAGGCGCAGGAAATACAGAATTTCTAGGGCTACCAGTGGTTGCCGTTGTGTACTCTTCATCGGTGATTCCAATTCTACTCACTATCTGGCTCGGCTCATATGTTGAAAGATTCGCGGAAAAATATAGTCCGAAATCACTAAAAATCATTCTTGTTCCAACAGTTACACTTCTTGTCGTGGTACCAGTTATGCTCATCGCGGTTGGACCGCTTGGTGGTATTATCGGAAATGGCCTTTCAGGTGGAATTGATTTATTGTTCAAACATGCAGGTATTTTGGCCGGACTCTTAATCGGTGGCTTTATGTCACCATTGATCATTACGGGCATGCACTATGCACTACTTCCAATCATGATCAACAACATTACATTAAACGGTTTTGACTTCATTCTTCCAATGATGTTTGTAGCGAATATGGCACAAGCAGGCGCAGCATTCGGTGTCTTCTTAAGATCAAAAAACAAAACATTCAAATCATTGGCGATGTCTACAAGTATCACTGCGTTAATGGGTATTACTGAACCTGCTATGTATGGTGTGAACATGCGATTGAAAAAACCGTTCCTTGCAGCCCTCATTGGTGCAGCAGCAGGCGGCGTGTTCATGTCTATCTTCAAAGTAAAGTCATATGTGATATCAGGATCAGCAGGTCTTCCAGGTCTCCCAACGTTCATTGGACCGACATTTGTTTACTCCATCATTGGATTAGTGATCGGCTTTGTTGTAGCAACCATCATGACACTTGTTCTAGGGTTCAAAGATGTACCAGTGAAAGATGATACAAAAGCAGACAAACCAGAAGAAAAGAAAGACACAGTAGCGCTTCAAAATGAAGTGGTACAAAGCCCGCTTGAAGGTCAACTAAAGCCGCTCAATCAAGTAAATGATGCAACATTCTCTAATGAAATCATGGGTAAAGGAACAGCCATTGTCCCAACAGTTGGACGTGTAGTAGCACCGTTCAACGGCAAGGTTGAAACCATTTTCCAAACGAAACATGCCATTGGTTTAAAGAGTGATCAAGGCACAGAACTTCTCATCCATGTGGGGATTGATACAGTAAAACTTGGCGGTAAACATTTCATAAGTCATGTGCAGTCAGGTGATCTTGTTCAAGCAGGAGATGTGCTCGTTGAATTTGATATCGAGGGCATTCAGCAAGAAGGCTATGATGTAACAACGCCAATTATCGTCACCAACACAAATGATTATGCACAAGTTAATGCGAAAACAGATGGGGCGATTACAGTAAAAGAGACATTGCTTACAGTCAGTGTAGAAGAAAATGAGGAGGGCATTCAACATGACCAATTTAGAAAAAACATTTCCTAAAGGTTTCTTATGGGGCGGCGCAGTAGCCGCCAACCAAATTGAAGGTGCTTATAACAAAGATGGAAAAGGCTTATCAACAGCGGATGTATCACCACACGGTATTATGCACCCATTCGATGAATCAATGAAAGACCTTAACTTATATCATGATGCGATCGACTTCTATCATCGCTACAAAGAAGATATTGCCCTGTTTGCAGAAATGGGATTCAAGTGCTTCAGACTATCCATTTCTTGGCCACGTATTTTCCCAAATGGCGACGATGCGGAACCGAATGAAGCGGGCCTCGCTTTCTATGAAAAAGTATTTGATGAACTGCATAAGCATGGAATTGAGCCAGTTGTCACGATCTCTCACTATGAAATGCCACTTGCACTTGTGAAAAACTACGGCGGATGGAGAAACCGTAAGCTTGTGGGTCTTTATGAAACATACGCTAAAACATTGTTCACTCGCTTTAAAGATAAAGTGAAATATTGGATGACCTTCAATGAAATTAACGTCGTCTTACATGCTCCATTCACAGGGGGCGGCCTTGTATTTGAAGAAGGCGAAGACGAGAAGAGCATTCAATATCAAGCAGCGCATCACCAATTTGTTGCAAGTGCTCTAGCTGTTAAAGCAGGACACGAAATCATTCCAGATGCGAAAATCGGTTGTATGATTGCAGCGATGACCACATATCCGTACAGCTCAAGACCTGAAGATATGTTTGCTGCGATTGATCAAGATCGTAAAACATTGTTCTTCTCAGATGTACAGGCAAGAGGCTATTACCCTGGATACATGAAACGTTATTTCCTGGAAAATAACATCAACATTGAATTCCAAGACGGTGACGAAGACATTCTAAGAAACCATACAGTCGACTATATCGGCTTCAGCTATTATATGAGTTTTGTGACAAGTACAGATCCAGAGATTCTTGGACAAGTGACTGGTGGTAACCTATTTGAAGGCGTGAAAAACCCTTATCTAGAAGCAAGTGATTGGGGCTGGCAAATTGATCCAAAAGGACTTCGTACAACACTAAACCAACTATATGACCGCTACCAAAAACCATTGTTTATCGTAGAAAATGGATTGGGTGCTGTGGATCAAGTAGAAGAAGACGGCTCCATTCAAGACGATTACCGAATTGATTACCTCAGAAGTCATTTGCTTGAGGCAAGAGAAGCGATCGCAGACGGTGTTGATCTGATCGGCTATACAAGCTGGGGCCCAATTGATCTTGTCAGTGCATCAACAGCTGAAATGAAAAAACGCTACGGCTTCATTTATGTCGACCGTGACAATGAAGGCAACGGTACATTAGATAGAAAGAAAAAGAAAAGCTTTGATTGGTATAAACAAGTGATCGCGACAAATGGAAAGCATTTAGACGCATAAATAGAGAAAATATTGTTTGGTTTCTTTGAGAACACACGGTTTCATAAAACGATGAAAACAATTTGAATCGAGGCATTATCATTCTTTAGGTGTCACTTTGGAATGATAATGCTTTTTGTTTTATGAAAAAGACAAAATTGTACAAAAAATAAACCACACTTTAAATTTTTGTGTGGTTCAAATAAATCATATGATCTTTCGAATATATTTATTTATGCTTTTGGAGAAGAGCTTTGATCTTCAAAAAGTGGTTTTAATTCGATAATATTAAGTAATACTGATTCTTCAAGTCTTTCTTTTATATCTCTAAAGTCTTGATTATTTTGAGATAAAATATCTTTTATGGATTTGATACCATTGATTTTACTTAAAAAAGTAAACCATTCATAATCATCGCGTGAATCAACAAGGTATTCAATGCTATTATTAATAGTGATATATAATAAGTTATCCTCTTGTAAAGGCATTAAAACATCTATGTTTTCTTTTAGTATTGGAACGTGTAATGTATTAATCGTGAGAGCTTCGTCTTGGTTTAAGTTAAAAGTGAAATCGCAATAACAATCAATCTGCTTTTTATAGTCATCGTATCAACCTTTTTTCAAATTCTAATTCATCTTTGACATTTATTCCGTAATTTCCTATAGAGGGAATTGTCGGCTTAAGCATTCTTGCTTTATCAATTGCACCGATATAGATGTTTTTGAAAGAATATCCCTTCCTTTGATAAAACCTAATGGCATTTAAGTTATCATTACTAGTGATTAAATTAATAGATTGTATATTTTGTGTTTTTAGATGTTGTTCTAACTCAAAAAGCAATTTACTGCCAACCCCATGGTACTTTTCTAGAGCCTCTAAAGTCAGGATTTCTGCCTCTTCTTTGAATATTTTGTAAACTAATATTCCTACTATAGTATCTCCACGTTTAGCCAACATAATGTTTTCATTTAAAACATTATAAGTTGTCCCTTTAGACACCATAGTCGTTCCACCCCAATGTTCATTGAAAAAACATGTTAACCACGAAAAGTCTTTTGAACTTGGCTGAGTTACTGTCAATTCTTCTGAAAGAGAACATTTTTTTGAAAGCTGGATATGAGCTATTTCGTTGTCAGTCGCTTGATCCTTAGAAAAATTGATTGAGATACCTAGTTTTTCGGCGTTTATTTGAGCAAGTTTTTGTGCGTAGTTCGAAAAATCTTCAGGGTCAATACCAAAATAAAAAAAACTTTCAGGTGGATTCTTTTTGTACCACAATTTGCTACTGATGACATATTCGTTTTGTTTTGTTTCAGTTATGTTGATATCATCATATAATAGTGCTCTTCCTTCAATAAACTCTACGACAAATTCATCTAATTTGTTTTGAGTAAATAAACGGTTTTTTTCTTGAAAATATCCTATTGCACTTAATTTACTGTGAATCCAATTAATTAAATCATCCTCGTTTAGTTCATGATCTCTTGCTAGTGCCATTAGCATTGCAATGTAATTAACGATTGTTTTGCTTCTCTTAGTTGAAATGTTTTTATAGATGTTTTCTAGAATATCATCATTCAGTTTATTCATTTTACATATACAACTTCCTTTTCAATTAATTGTTTACTCAATGCTTGGAGGTCTTTGATACAAGTTTGAACATCTGTATCATATTCTTCAGCAAATTCCGTTACTATTGAAATAAAAAATAAACTCTCTTTGTCCGTCAATTCGTTCATAAAAATCAGTTGCGACTTGATTTAGGGACATGCCCGGTTCGATAATGATACCTTTTAAGTACTTTCTTGTTCATTATCAGTATTTTTCACGAAAATTGTATTATTTTCCATTGTGATTCCTCCATTCTTTTTTTCTATAACAAGGTACCAAGATTATAGCTTTGGCTCGTTTGTGTCAGGGTATGATTTAAGATTTTATTATCTTCAAAGGATATATGTATAGTTGATTTTCTTTGACAAAATCATTATATAAATAACATTCGTCATGAGTCAGCAAAGATTATACACTCCTTTCATAAAGTGTTAGGGGATGAAAAACTAGTTATTAATGTCCTCCAGCAACAACTACATTACGAATCTCAACAAGACATGGAGTTTTATTTTTTTGATGTAACATTCCTCCTGTATATGTATTAAATTCCTATTTTATATCCTAACAAAAGTGATAATAGCATGTCATTTATATTTTTTTCAATATTTAAACAATGATTTTTTGACAAATTTTATGTTTATAAAGTAATAGTGATGAGTAGATTGATGTTGCAAATAGATTGATAGTTTGTAAAAAAGAAATTGGAGAAAATACAAAAGATGGCTAGAATCATCGGTTATTTTAATCTAGGAAGGCGTTTATGGTTTTAGAGAGCTGTATATCCACTAAATTGAATTCTAAATGGTATAGGATAATCTTTTAGGCTTGCCTGAGGGAACAATGGCAAAAGCAGTATTGTACGCTGCTAAAGAATCAGCTGGATTTTCAGCACATTTTGATGCGTATTGCAATTTCATTTTTCAACTTAAAGGGAAAAAGAAATGGAAGTTGGCTGAAAATTTTAATACAGTGAATCCACTTCAACATTATGAATTAATTGAGGCTCCTCATTTGCCAGATCCATTAAAGTCGTATTGGAATGGTGATTTTCCTGATGAAAATTTATCTAATGGAAGGGAATTGATTTTGGATACGGGATCATTTTTATTTCTTCCAAGAGGTTGTTGGCATTCAACTAGTTCTTCTGAAGAAACCATTGCATTAAACTTTACCTTCGGTCAGCCAGCTTGGCTAGATCTAATTTTAATAGAATTAAGGAATCGATTGATTCAAAAAGACGAATGGAGAGAACTGGTTAATATTGATCTTTTGGATGAAAATGAACGAAAAAAGGTAGAAGAAAAATTAAAATCAATGATAAATAATTTGCCAAACGATTTTAAGGGAATTTCAGTAGGGGATATTCTTGCAAGAAAAAAAGATGACTTAGATGTATATCAATCTACACAACTTGTTGTAAGACAACTTATGAGTATAAAAGATGGTTTTTAAGAAGATAACTTATCTTCTTAACTCTACTATAGAAGTATTACGATTAAACTTCATATAATGTTGATTGAGATGACAAAAAATAAAGAACCGCCAATAAAGCGGTTCTTTATTACGATGGTAAGGTTTTTATGCAGATTTTCGCCTATTTCCACACTTGATCCGCAATCTCAATCACATGACGCAGCTTTTCCCATTGCTGCTCTTCTGTTAACAAATTGCCTTCCTCTGTTGAGGCGAATCCGCATTGTGGGCTCAAACAGATTTGGTTGATGTCCACATATTGAGCCGCTTCCTCGATTCTTCTTTTGATCTGATCAACGGGTTCAAGTTCCCCATACTTTGAAGTGACAAGACCTAGTACGATTTGAAGGTTTGGATTTTTCACATAACGCAGGGGTTCAAATCCGCCAGAACGGTCATCGTCGAATTCTAAGAAGAGACCATCCAAATCGAGACCCGCAAAAATTGTTTCTGCCGCTGCCTCGTAACCACCTTCGGCTGCCCATGTTGATTTAAAGTTACCACGGCAAATGTGCATGGTGATCACTAAATCATCTGGTCGATCGGCAACCGCTTCATTGATTGTTTTCGCAAACGATTCACGCAGTTCATCTTCCTCGCGGCCAAAAGCTTTGATTTGTTCATGTCCTTTTTCAGAAAAGAACACAGCCCAAGCTGTATCATCTAGCTGTAAGTAACGGCAGCCTGCATCATAAAAAGCACGGATGGCTTTTTTATAAGCTTGTGCCACGTCATGGTGAAAATCATCTAAGCTGTCGTACACACCTTCTTCAAGCTTTCCACGGAAAAAGAGCATATTCGGACTTGGAATCGTCATTTTAGCCGTATGATCACCCGCGATGCTGTGAAGGAAGCGATAATCCTCTAGCATTGGATGATCGGTAAAATCAATCTTACCTGTTACTTTGATGCCTCTCGCTTTTGTCGTCGTATTGTGGAATTGAATGCCTTGGTCTGCTTCAAATCCTTCGACCCCATCAAGCCCTTCTAGAAAGTCAAAATGCCACCATGCACGTCTGAATTCTCCATCTGTGACAACCTCTAATCCAATTTCTTTTTGCTTCTCTACAATACGAGTGATTTCTTCATTTTCAATTTGTCTGAGCTGTTCTGCTGTCAGTATACCGTCTGCTTTTTGCTTGCGGGCTTCTTTGATGCGTTCAGAACGAAGTAAACTCCCTACTTGATCTGCGCGAAATGGCGGCTTTGTTGTTTTCTTACCAATGGTTTGTACTTGTGTCATGCTGAATCCCTTCTTTCTTCAGGTTATAAATCAAATAAAAAAGCTCTTCCTTGGATAAGGAAGAGCATCATATACTGTGAGATCTCTGCCTTATCTTCAAACAAGCATTAGCTTGCTTAAGGAATTAGCACCATTCTGTTCCAAGGAACAGCGGTTGCCGGGTTTCACAGGGCCAGTCCCTCCACCACTCTTAATAAGGTTACCTTTGATTCAATTTTCTTAATAAACACAATTATTCAATCTTTTCGAGAAAAAGTCAATGGTTTTTCCTATTTATTTTCCTACATAAACAAATCAGCGACGAGAACACCAGCTAATCCAACAAGTGAAAGAACAGTCACCATCAATGTCCAAGTTTTAAAAGTTTGAGCCATCGACAAATTAAAGTATTCTTTGTAAATCCAGAAACCTGCATCATTCACATGAGAGAATGTTATACTGCCGGCGCCTGTTGCAATCACCATTAATTCTGGGCTGACTCCCGTCAAACCAATCAGCGGTGCAGAAATGCCAGCTGCTGTGAGACCCGCGACAGTTGCTGACCCTAAAGAGACACGAAGGACAGCTGCAATCAGCCAAGTGAGGAGCAGAGGAGACAGTGTGCTTCCTTGCATAATCCCTGCAATGTATTGATCAACGCCGCTGTCAATGAGCACCTGTTTAAAGGCGCCGCCGCCTGCAATGATCAATAGAATCATCGCAATGGAGCCAATTGAATCCGTAATCGATTTCATGACGTCCTGCATGCTCTTTCCTCTGCCAAGACCAAATGTGTAGATGGCAAGCAGCACAGAGATTAATAGGGCAATCGCCGGCTCACCTAAAAACTCAGCCGCCGGTAGCAGCGGGGAGGACGGGAAGAAAATTTCTAAACATGCTCTGAATGTCATGAGCAATACAGGTAAAATAGCGGTGAAAATACTAATGCCGAAGCTTGGCATTTCCTCTTCTGTAAATTCCTTTGGATTAAACAAGTCCTTTGGAATGTGTGCATGCAGTTGATCTTTCTTAAATAGTTTCGTAAACAAAAGTCCGCCTACTAAAACAGCAGGAATGGCTAAAATAATTCCAACCAATAAGGTTTGTCCCATGTTGGCTTGAAATACATTGGCAATGGCTGTCGGCCCTGGGTGAGGAGGGAGGAAGCCATGTGTTGTAATGAGTGCAGCGACGAGCGGCATTCCCACATACAACACAGGAAGTCTTGCGGCTTGAGCAATGGTAAAGACTAATGGAATAAGAATAATGAATCCGGTTTCATAAAATAGAGCAATTCCGATAACAAATCCAGTCAGCATCGTCGCCCATTGGATTTTCCCGATACCAAAGCGGTCGATGAGTGTCATGGCAATACGCTGAGCACCGCCAGAATCAGCCATCAATTTACCAAGCATCGCTCCAAAGCCAAGAACCAACGCCAGATGGCCGAGTGTACTTCCAAGCCCTTTTTCGACTGAAGCAATCGCTTCAAGTGGTGACATGCCTTCTAAAACGGCAACGATTAAAGAGACAATAATCAACGAAATGAAAGCGTTTAACTTAAAGACAACCATGAGTAAAAGTAATAACAAAACGCCAAGTCCGATAAAAACTAACGACATGATCTTTCCTCCTTTGTGCTGCATAAGGGAGCGTGAACGCCCCCTCTGCTTTATCCTTCAAGTATGTCTACTGCTTCTTTTAACGTATCCTTTGAGCCAACATTTCCCGGGAAAATCACATAAGCCATAAATGGGAATTTGCTCTCTTCTCCTGTTTGCCATACGGGAATACCTGGTTTGATTTGACCTGCGACGGTCGCACGTTTGACACTGAGTCCTCTTGTTCCAATATCGCTTGAGGTGATTCCACCTTTGGCAATGAGGTACTTAGGGCGAATGGAGAGGCGCTGAACAATGCTTGTCACAGCATCACTAATCTGAACAGACAGTTTCAATTCTTCCTCTTGACGATCGTCCCCAAGATCAAGCCGTTCTCTCCTTGTATAAACAGCAACCGATTGCCCGGTTGTTAAAAGCCGTTCAGTTTGTTGAATCACGCGGTCAATTTCCTCTTGAAATGCTTCAGGTTCTAACACGAGGTGTGTATCAAATTCAATAAATGCGATGTCTTTATTTTGCTGCAGCGCTCGCAATTGTTCGGTTGTTTTTTTGACATGGGAACCGACCATGATGAGGCCACCGTGCGTGCTTTCTTCCTGTATTAAGTCTTGTCTAGTTAATAGTGCTTGATCCTCAACACCGCCAAGCACTTTTGTGAGAGCTGCCGCACTTCTAAATAGAAAGTGCTGACCTGCTTTGATGGCATCTATGAGGGCAACGACAAAGACTTTGACATCGTCATAGTCCACTGCATTCACAACCACTTTTTGAAAATCCTTCACGGTCATCAGCTGATCCTTGATTTGTTCAATGCGTAAAGCCCGGATATCTTCTAAAGAAATATAAGTAGTGTTTTCCTTAGTGAACGATCCGTTTGATTTCTCTTCGATCCATTCTCCGAGGTGAGAAGATTGAAATCCGAATGTACGATCCAATGCAAATTCTGTGTCACCAGCAGGAATTAATTCGTGACCTTCCTGTACGTAGTGAATATTGCCAATCGTAAAGCGGCCGCCTTCTTTAAAAAAGGGAAGAAGGATTTCGCCGTCAAATTGGCGGGAGCTTTGCTGTTCAATGGTCGTTCTGAGAATTTCAGTCTCTAGCGGGAAGTGTCCACGCAGGGTGGAGTCCCCCCGGCTGACAATGATGAAATCTTGATCAAGCCGTTCAGCCGTTTTTACAATCGTTGATGCGATCGTTTCATGAAGAACCGCCGTTTCTTTCTCTGTCATACTGCGAGAGTTGGTTAAGATAAAGAACATACGGCTGTCTTCAAGAAAACCAGCTTCAATGCTTTTCTCTGACCAATCGGTGAAAACAGAGACGCCGTGTACGGTTTGAATGCCTGTTGGGTCATCGTCTAATACAATCACTTTATGGTGGAAATGGTTTAGTGCTTGTTCGTATGCTGATTGAATGCGGTCTGAATCCGCTTTCGGAATGGCATTTAGTAACTCAATGCTTTGTTTCATAGAACCTCATCCTTTCTTTACTTCAACATGAGCCATTTTTTCGTAATATTGAACGATTCCGCCGTGATCAAGTCCAGACTTTCCGTCCGCTTTGAGGGCGTGGAAGATTTCTAGCAGCTGACTAGAAAGCGGGAGAGGAACGCCGATATCGTGGGCAGTTTCCATGACATTGGTTAAATCCTTTAAGTTGATGTCAATACGTCCGCCAGGCTCAAAGTTTCGTTCTAAAATGAGAGGAACCTTCGCATCGAGGACAGCACTTCCTGCCAGTCCACCTCGGATGGCTTCATACATTTTATCAATCGCAATGCCAGACTTAGCGGCAAGGACGAGTGCCTCGGACATGGCAGCGATATTTAAGTTGACGATGATTTGATTCGCAAGCTTAGCGGTTGTCCCGCTTCCATTTGATCCAACTAATACGACATCTGTGCCCATGGCATAGAGGACATCCTTTACTTGTTCAAAGATCTCTTCTTCTCCGCCCGCCATAATCGCAAGTGTCCCGTCTATCGCCTTTGGCTCTCCGCCACTGACAGGAGCATCGATAAATTCGACCTGATGCTGTTTTGCCAGTGCCGCTAATGCTCTAGAAGTAACAGGTGAAATAGAGCTCATATCTATAATAATCGTGCCAGGTTTTGCTGTAGCCAATATGCCTTGTTCACCTGCTACGACTGCTTCTACATGCTCACCTTTTGGAAGCATCGTGATTATGATATCGCTTTCAGATGCTGCCTCAGCAGCTGATGCAGCGGCATTTGCGCCCACTTCTTTTAATGCTAGAACAGCTTCTGTATGAATATCGAAAACAGTCACAGTATGACCGGCTTTTAATAGATTGAGTGCCATAGGTTTCCCCATAATGCCTAATCCAATGAATCCAATTTGTTTTGCCATTTTGTCCGCCTCCTATTTAGAAACCCCTTACAAAAAGCGCTTTCTTTTCATTTTGTTAGTATATATACTATCGATTTAAATTAATAGTAGGAAATAAACTATTGTTCACTTAATGTACATGACGAAATAGGAATGTGTCAACGGAAAATATGAGAAAAGTCACAAAAAAAAAGACCGGAAACAGCTCCGGTCTATGGTCGATTATGTTTTATTTTTAGCTACAGCTAATCGAGAACGTTTGACGTTGTCGATTGCATTTGATCCTAATTCTAAAACAGCTGTGACGTACAAAACATCAATAATCACAAGCTGATTAATACGAGAAATCATTGAGTCAGAACGATAGGTTGTTTCTCTCGATGAACTGAGCAGATGAAAGTCGGATTTCTTGGCGAGCTCTGATTTCGGATAGCTCGTAATCGAGGCGACCGTTGCACCTTTTTCCTTTGCAAATTGCACGGCATCAAGGATTTCTCTACTTTCCCCTGAATGTGAGATCGCAACGATAAAATCATGTTCCGTTGCATGTGTTGCAATCATATTCATCATATGAGGATCACTGCATAGACTCACTTCAAAGCCAAGCTGGAGAAACTTATGATAGGCATCTCCGGCAATAAAACTGGAGGCACCTGCTCCAAAGAAGACGGTTTTATGAGCCTGTTTCATTTGCTCAATAAATTGTGTCACAGCTTGGTCTTCTAAAATATGTTTCATATCCTGAATAGAGTTGGTTGTTAACTCTATGACCTTATGTTTAATATCTGCGACACTATCAGATGCTTCGATTTCACCGTATATGGATTGAGGCGTATTGGTCGCAATATCCTGCGCGACATGGACACGAAACACTTGATAGGACTCATAGCCAATTTTTCGCAGAAAACGAAAGATCGTCGTTTCACTTGTGTTGCATTCAGCAGCGAGTGCACTAATCGAATGAAGCACAACTTTCTGAGGGTTTTGTAAAATGTAATTGGCAATCTTTTTCTGGGTAGGGGACAAACTATGAAATGTTGTCCGGATATGACTAAAAATATTCTCTTCTATGATAAACACCACACTTCATCTAACATTCTATCTTAAGCATACAGGAACTTATGAAAACGGTAAACAAACCTCACATGAAAAATAAAGAATAATATGGAAGAAAACACTTCTTTTGGTTCTTTTGTCATGGTATACTCAATTGGTAATAGACAAAAATGGGGGTTTTTACTATGACAATGAAAAAAGGCCTAACGATCAGCCTGCTCATTTTTTCGCTGATTGTTTCGTTGTTTGCGCCAGTTGGATCTGCGGATGCCAAACAAGTGAAAAAAGCAAAAGTAAGTACACACTATTATAAAAAGAAAAAAACGTTTAAATATGCACAGGTGAAAAACCTTAGTAAAGCGCATATGAAAACCATCAATCGTGATTTAAAAGAAGATATTGCATTCTCTTATTCTACGTACTTGTTCTTAAAGGACGAAGCGAAAAAAGAAGGCATTGGGAAGATCACATACGAGAGATCGTTTAAAACGAAATTTAACAATGGGAAGAAACTAAGTATCCTAAACTATGATTACATGAATGACGGTAGCATGCACGGGGATACGATGGTTACGAGCATGAACTATGTGTTAACAAAGAAAAAAACAAAGCAACTGTACTTTACAGATGTGGTAAAAACAAAGAAAAAGCGTACAAAAGTAAGAGATTATATCTATAACTACACAAAGAAGCATAAAAGTAAATTCTATGCGAATCTGAAAAAAAGCGATATTCAAATCGGCTACGACACGCAGTACTACTTCACGAAAAAGGGAATCGCTGTTGTCTTCCAGCCATATGAAATTTCACCGTACTATGTAGGAATTCCTATGATTCAAGTACCTGCGAAGGTGTATAAATAAACAAGAGAAACGGCCATGAATTTGGTCGTTTTTTTATACATAAAAAGAGCCCCTGGTGATGAGGCTCTTCTTTTTACATTTATACTTGTTTGGGTGCATCGTTTAGTGGGTGACGGCGTTTGCCGTTGTAGTGGCGGCGCATACGAAAGATTTCAAACTCCGAAAGCTCTGCGCTTTTTCGTTTTTGGGTGCGGTTATCTTTTTTGAAAGAGAATAGTAAGTAGCAGCAAAGTGAAGCGATAATCAATAAAATCATCATATGACATTCCTCCAATTCATCCTATTCTTTAAGTGTAGACAGGGTGAGTGATGTTTATAACTGAAAATAGTTAGCAAATCGCGTTTAGTTCTAAAGGTTTATTCTAGGTGCTTTTTTAGGTCTAAAATACTGGTTGTTTTTAACTATTATATTTCCAGTTATTGCACTCGTCAAGAAGAATTTTTCTGGGGTTGTCTCTATTAGTACGATTAAGTGTCATAAAAGTTTCAGAAAATTGTAAACTTTTATTAAAAAACCGTTCCCGAACAGGAACGGTTGTAAACATGTTTATGCTTTTTCTTCAAATAAACGTGCAATTTCCACGATCACTTCTGACGCTTTCAGCATGTTCTCTACAGAGATGAATTCATATTTACCGTGGAAGTTTTCCCCGCCAGTAAAGATGTTTGGCGTTGGAAGTCCTTTATATGAAAGCTGTGAGCCATCTGTACCGCCGCGGATTGGTTCAATGACAGGTGTCACTGAGCGGTTTTCCATGGCTTCATGAGCGATGTCTACGATATGTTTGACTGGCTCAATTTTTTCTCTCATATTGTAATATTGATCCTGAATGCTAAGGGTGATGCTGTTTTCGCCGTAGACCGCTTTTAAGTCGTTTGCGATTTTTTCAAACAGTGCTTTGCGCTTGTTGAATTTCTCTTTATCAAAATCACGAATAATATATTGTAGCTCTGCTTCTTCTACTTCTCCTACAAATCTTGTGAGATGGAAAAAGCCTTCGTATCCTTCTGTGTATTCTGGAGATTCATCTGAAGGAAGTTTGTTGTGAAACAGCATGCCGATCTTTGCAGCACTGACCATTTTGTCTTTTGCTGTCCCTGGATGGACGTTGTTTCCTTTAATTGATACTTTTGCACCTGCGGCGTTGAAGCTTTCATATTGAAGCTCTCCTAGCGGGCCGCCGTCAATCGTATAAGCATAAGAAGCGCCAAAGGCATCAACATCGAATTTGTGAGGTCCTCTGCCGATCTCTTCATCTGGTGTGAAGGCGACACGAATTTTTCCATGCTTGATTTCTGGATGCTCAATCAGGTAATGCATGGCGGTCATAATTTCTGCGATACCTGCTTTGTTATCTGCACCAAGCAGGGTCGTGCCATCAGTCGTGATGAGCGTATGTCCTTGGTATTTTTGTAAATTTGGAAACTGTGCTGGAGATAATACGATATGTAGATCTTCGTTTAACGTGATGTCCCCGCCTTGATAGTTCTCATGAATCTGCGGTTTCACGTTCTTGCCAGTGAAGTCAGTGGCTGTGTCGATATGAGCTAGGAAGCCAATGGTTGGCACTTCTTTGTCTGTGTTAGATGGGATCGTGCCCATGACATAACCGTTTTCATCCATTGTCACTTCTTGAATGCCGATGGATTTCATCTCTTCAACTAGCTGCCTTGCTAAGTTCAGCTGTCCTTCAGTGGATGGGCAGCTCTCTATGTCTGCATCAGACTGTGTATCCACTTTTACATAACTTGTGAATCGCTGGATCATTTCCTCTTTCATCAATACGTCACTCCTTTTGTAGAATATGTTCATTTTATCATGTCTTGAATGCGCTTCATAACAAGAAAGGCTTTCTCTGACAATTAGAGAGGAAAAAGACCTACTTTTATTTTGCGATGTGCTGAATGGTTCTTTAGGGTGATTTTTTTGGGTGTCTTTTTATTTATAATGAGGACATATAAAATCATCCATTTGTACGTTAATTTGGGAGAAAGGGGTGCGAAAGTTGGATTCTAGTCAAACACTTGCACTCGCTCAAAAGTTCCAGGAAGCTGCTGATGGCATTCGGCAGTCGAAGCAGCTGCTTGAGAATCGGCTGAAGGCAGTTGGATCAGGCTGGCAAGGGGAAGCAAGAGATAAATTTGATCAAAGCTTTGAGGAAACAGTGGCACGCTATGATCAATTTGAAAAGGACTTGCTTGAAACAAGTCAGGAACTGCGGGATGCTGCTGTCAAAATCGAGGAACGTAAAGCTGAAATCGCCAGAATGGAAGAGCTTGAGCGAAAAAGGCGAGAAGAACGGAGAGAAAGAAACCGAGAAGGGAGATGATGTGATGGCGCGTGACATTGTAGTAGATCCAGATCAGCTGACAGGGCTGGCGAATGATTTTGTAGGAGAGCTTTCGGCCATCGAAACAAAGCACCACGATTTACATAGTGAACTGGATGGCCTCATCCTAGGCTGTGATCCCCGTTATCGAAGCTGTTTTTCTGGAGTAGGAGATGCATGGGGTTCTGGACAAGCCTTAATGAGCAAATTGAGCAGTGACGACATTGCCATTCGTCATGCAACGGATAAAATGGTCGAAGCTGATGATATTTTAAGGAAAATGTACAGTCTGTATGATCAATATGGTACACTCACGAGCCTAGCTGGTATTGTGATGATGCAGGCAAAATACTATGGACTTGGCATGACGACCTTTATTAAAGAAAATGGCCGCTATGCTGCGCAGCATTCAAAGCTCCTTCTTGATGTGACCGGACGGGTAGAAGGAACGAGATTTGACCGGTTGGCAAGGATTTGGCTGAGTAAAAAAGAATTATTAAAACGATCCAATTGGTCGATGGCTGACCTTGTCCATAAGAAATTTACGAAATTTTATCCTAGCGATACAGTTGCGTTCACGAACAGTGTACGTGATTTCACAAAAGGAAGTATCAATTGGAAGGACACAGCTGGCATCAAGTCTGTTCTGAAAAATGGTGCAAGGTTTGCGAAAGGAAATGCCATCATTGCAACGGTCGTCACGGGTGCAACAGAAACGGTTGGCTGCGGTCTGAAAATTGCGGAGAACTATGCGGAATTTGGGGATCAGCCAGAAGTTCTCAAGCGTGAAAATGCAAAGGCTGTTGGAAATGCAGTGAATAATACGGTCTTTATTGCAGGCGGATCTGTTGCAGGTGCCGTTGTGGGCGGCGCTCTTGGAAGTTTTGCAGGACCGATTGGAACAGTCGTTGGCGGTGCGATAGGATCAGCAGTAGGTGGCTTTATTGGTGAAAAAGTCGCCAAGCTTACTTCTGGTTTTGCAGAACAGGTCGCAGTGAAATTAAAAGACCCAATTCATGCGGTTGTCGATAAAGGAAAAAAAGCATTTGAACTGGCAGGTCAAGGTGTTAAAGCAGTCAATGACACCATTGATCAAGCAAATCAGGTGATACATAAAGGAATAGAAAAAACAAAAGAAACCGCAGATTCGCTGTTGAAAGGTGCAGGTGATTTCTTGAAGGGCGCATTTTCTTTTGGATAAGGAGAGATCAAGTTGGATCAGCTAAGTCTAAGTATCGAGGAACTCATCTTTAGTTTTTACAGTGAAGGCTATTTTGAGCAAGGGATGTCTTTAAAGGAAGCCTATTATCCAGATGTAGAGGATGAACGTCTTGGATTTTTATTTGAAATTGCATGTCGCTCTTTGCTGGCAAAAGACGTGCTGGAATTTCGAAATAGACAATACCGTTATAAAGAAAAATACCGGCATTTCATTCAAGCCATGAACGATGCATCACATACCGTGAAAGCTTCAAGGTTTGGTGCATTAGATGAAGAGGTCAGTACGTCCTTTCATACGACTCAGGCAGGTGTGTATTCACACCATACGCTTTATGATCAACAAGTGCATCAGATTCACAAACTAAAAGAAGATCAGCAGACTGTGGAGCAAGTGACAACCTTTTTGAACATACACATGAGTAAACACCTCACACCAGTCATCAATTTGCAGGCGGAAGAATTTGAACTGCTGTTAGAACAAGCCAGTCAAGGGAATGATGATTGGCCTTCTTTTCTAAATAAAGCAGAGAACCAAGAGCTTGTGCGGGCATTTGTTTCTGATGTAAGGGTCAGAAAAGGAAAAATGGATTCTTTGATGAAGGTCACTTATGATAAAAATAATACGCCGGATGTAGAGTCTATGATATTTGTTATTCCGGGGCAGAAGCATTCTTGGCTAGTGTCGGGCATGAAGGAAAATGAATTTCGGATAGAGACGGCTCATAGGGACGGATTACGTTCTATATTCTAATGGAGAAAAGGAGAATGGCGCTTGAATCCAAGTGAAGTAATAGAAGTGAGGAGCAGACCCTTTCTAAGAGTATGGGCATTCTTAGCAACGGGCGGATTTGGCATCATCGGTATTTGGTTATTTTCAGAAGCTCTTACATTTGAATCGAATTATACGTTGTTTTTATTTTTAGGCGGATTATTAGGCATTGTCTATGGTTGGATCTGTTTTTTGATGATTCTTCCGGCTTTTACGAAGAGGGGAAATGTGATTTTTCGCATTCAGCGAGGAGAGAATGGCGCTGTTTTATACCGGCAACAAACAATCCCTTTTCAAGACATTCAATCTATAGATATGCGCAGGCATCGTTACAGTATCAGGGGATTTCTGTTCATGGATGTGCTCATTCGGAAAATTGATGGGAAATTGATCAAGATTCCGGCGTACAGTATTTTAGATGAAGAAGTATTTGAGCAAACGGTGAAACAAAACATTTATCCATATTTACATGAGACCGCCCAAGAGAATTGGAAACAGCAGCATGGTCATGGTGAAAAGCAGAATCAATAGATGTTTTCGCCATCATTCCATGAGGTGAGACGCCACTTTTTTTAAGAAATCGTGTAAGATGTCAGTAAAGACTGAACAATCAAGAGGTGATGAGAGATGGACAAAGAAATGGTAATTGACCTCGTCACAGAACAAATGGCACGAATTCGAAAAGAAAAAGACTATACACAGGACCGCATGGCTGAGGTGCTTGGGCTATCCAAACGGCATTTGCAGCAGGTAGAAAAGAATCGTCTTCGCCTCAACTGGACGCAATCTGCGGCCGTATGTGCATTATTCAGGGATAGTGACATTTTAAAAGGGACACTTGGGGATGATCCGCTTGAGATTTTGGAAGTCGTCGCCCACGATGAATTGCATTTATCTGTTGAACGTACGATTGGCGGAAAGGTTTGGTGGCGGACGTCTGTGAGAAAAGGTACGTTTCGTCTTCAGCAGAATGTGCTAAGTCAGCATTACCGCATCTTAGATGATGAGAATTATCGCTATTATAGTTCCTTTAATAAAGAAGAAGCGAAGCGGCGGTTAGAGGAATTAAGTGAGCTGTCGTAAGCAGAAAAAGAGAGGTCCCTCTATGACAGGGACCTCTCTTTTTTGTGTTGTTTATACTTTCAGAGTGTTTTTCGCCCGAATAAAGGCAACAAGCTGTTTAATTTCTTCATCTGTTAGTGGAACGCCGTCTACATGGATGGTTCCTTCTTTTGCTTCCGTCAGCTCAATTTTGATATCAGAGATTTTGCGTTGTATCTCTGGCTCGTCCGTTCTACCAAGTAAAAAATCAATGGACGTATCATACAAATCAGCCAGCAGTTTCACTGCTTCAAGCGAAGGTCGTCGGTACCCAGATTCGTAACCGGCATAGGTGCTTTTGGCGATACCTAGGCGATCTGCCGTATGCTGGAGAGACCATTTTTTCTTTTTTCTAAGGGTGGTTAAACGATCGAGTATCATACATGAACGCTCCTTTATATACAACAACAGTATATCATATTTTGACAAAGAGTGTACGCGTTATGCGTAATAATTTCTTGATTAATTCGCGTTATGTGACTATAATGGCAATGAAGGTACGCGTAAAGCGTATATTATAGAATAGCACAAGCTGGCTTATAATATGTGTGACAAACGAAGTAATTTTACTGAAAGAGGTGGACCTGTTGAAGAAATTATTGCTTTTAACCACTGGTGGGACGATTGCATCTGTAGAAAGTGAAAATGGTTTAGCTCCAGGTGTTAAAGCTGAGGACCTTTTAAGCTATTTAAACGAAATTAATGCAGACTACACAATGGACACAAAGTCCCTAATGAGTATAGATAGTACCAATATGCAGCCTGAATACTGGGTTGATATCGCAACAGCCATTTATGAAAATTATGATCAATATGACGGATTTGTCGTCACGCATGGTACGGACACAATGGCCTATACATCAGCAGCACTATCGTATATGCTGCAAAATCCTGATAAGCCAATTGTCATTACAGGGTCTCAAATTCCAATTACGTTTAAGAAAACAGATGCGAAGAAAAACATTACAGATGCGATTCGTTTTGCATGTGACGGTGTTGGCGGCGTGTATGTCGTGTTTGATGGCAGAGTCATTCAAGGAACTCGCGCAATCAAACTAAGAACGAAAAGCTACGATGCATTTGAAAGTATTAACTACCCATATATTGCATCGATTGAAAATCATCAAATTGAATACAATAGCAAAGTAAAAAGATCATCAATGAAACCGCTTAAATTAGATGCATCCTTGAACACAGACGTTTGTTTACTAAAACTGCATCCTGGACTGAAGCCTGAGTTTTTAGATTCAATCAAAGGGTTGTACAAAGGGGTCGTTATTGAAAGCTACGGCAGCGGCGGAATTCCTTTCGAAGGAAGAAACCTTTTAGAAAAAATCAACGAATTGCTGGAAGAAGGCATTTCTGTTGTGATCACCACTCAGTGTCTCGAAGAAGGAGAAGACATGAGTGTGTATGAAGTAGGACGTAAAATCAATCAAGAACTGGTTGCTCGTTCAAGAAACATGAACACAGAAGCTATCGTGCCAAAGCTCATGTGGGCATTAGGTAAAACAACAGATCCACGAGAAGTGAAAAAGATTATGGAAACGCCAATCGCAGAAGATTTAGTGATTTAACTATTCTATAGAAAGCAGGTCATACGAGATGGTTCAAGCAACTTATCGTTACGAGAAGGATTTTCTAGGTGAAAAAGAAATTCCCGCAGACGTGTATTATGGTGTTCAAACGCTTCGTGCAAAAGAGAATTTCCCGATTACAGGATATCGCATGCATGAAGAACTCATTCGAGCATTTGCCATTGTCAAAAAAGCAGCAGCTCAAGCCAACATGGAAGTCGGACGTTTATATGAAGGAATTGGAAACGCGATCGTTCAAGCTTCAGATGAAGTCATTGAAGGCAAATTCCATGAATATTTCATCGTAGACCCGATTCAAGGCGGCGCAGGAACGTCTATGAATATGAATGCCAATGAGGTCATTGGAAACAGAGCCCTCGAGATCATGGGACATCAAAAGGGCGAATACATTCATTTAAGTCCAAACACACATGTGAACATGTCACAATCGACAAATGATTCGTTCCCAACGGCGATCCATATTGCAGTGCTCAAGCAGTTAGACATTTTACTTGAGACGATGCAGGCCATGCATGACGTATTTCAAAAGAAAGCAAAAGAATTCGATCATGTCATCAAAATGGGGCGTACTCATTTACAAGACGCTGTTCCGATCCGTTTAGGACAAGAGTTTGAAGCATACAGCCGTGTGCTCAGCCGTGATATTAAACGAATCAACCAATCAAAACAGCATTTATATGAAGTGAATATGGGTGCGACCGCTGTTGGGACAGGCCTCAATGCAGATCCTCGCTACATCGAAATCGTCGTGAAGAAGCTTGCTGATATTTCTGGACTGCCACTAGTAGGCGCAGAGCACCTCGTAGATGCGACGCAAAATACAGATGCATACACAGAAGTATCTGCTGCCTTAAAAGTATGCATGATGAACATGTCTAAAATTGCGAATGACCTTCGCTTAATGGCATCTGGCCCACGTGCAGGTCTTGCTGAGATTGCATTGCCAGCTCGTCAGCCGGGATCATCCATTATGCCTGGGAAAGTCAATCCAGTCATGGCAGAACTCATTAACCAAATCGCATTCCAGGTCATTGGGAACGACCACACCATCTGTCTTGCTTCTGAAGCAGGCCAGCTTGAGTTAAATGTGATGGAGCCTGTTCTGGTCTTTAACTTGCTTCAATCTATTAGTATAATGAATAACGGATTCCGCTCATTCACAGATCACTGTTTAGCGGACATCGAAGCAAATGAAAAACGTTTGAAAGAATATGTCGAAAAAAGTGCAGGTGTCATTACTGCGGTAAACCCTCACTTAGGCTATGAAGCCGCGGCTAGAATCGCAAGGGAAGCCATTTTAACAGGACAATCGATCAGAGATCTTTGCCTGCAAAATGATGTGTTAACAGAAGAAGAACTTGATATTATCTTGAATCCATTCGAGATGACAAAGCCTGGCATTGCCGGTGCAGAGCTCCTAGAGCGATAATAATATCAAAAATTTTATTTTATTAATATGTGGAATTGCCTGTGAAAGAGAGAAAAACAGGCAATTCACTTTCTTTCGAATTGACACACTTTTTTCACAATATTTTGAAAACGCTTAACGCACGCACAAAGGGAGGAAACAAAATGAAAACACCACGTCTACCGTCTATTTTAGAAGTCGTGTCTGTACTTGGCTTATTTTTAGCAATTGTTTTATCATTCACTCTTTACTTCAAACTAGATATTCAGCTCGCATTGTTCATCTCATGGTTTATGGTTATTGCTTTAGGGATTCGTTTAGGGCATTCATACAAAGATCTTCAAAATGCGATTACAAAAGGGATATCGAATGGTTTAGAGGCTGTTTTAATCTTAATTGCAGTAGGTGCACTTGTTGGTACATGGATTGCCGGCGGTGTTGTACCCACGTTAATTTATTACGGACTGGAATTTATTCATCCTAATATCTTCTTATTAGCTACACTTGTCATCTGTGCGATTATGTCCGTTGCAACAGGAACCTCTTGGGGTACAGTTGGAACAGCAGGTATTGCGATGATCGCAATTGGTGAAGGATTGGGTATCCCATTACCGATCGTAGCTGGGGCTGTTTTATCTGGTGCTTATTTTGGTGATAAATTATCTCCTTTATCTGATAGTACTGTGCTCGCTTCCTCTCTTTCAAAAGTGGACGTGCTGGCGCATGTAAGAGCCATGATGGTCTTATCCATACCAGCCTTTGTGATTACAGCGATTATGTTTACGGTTACAGGTTTTATGTATGGCGGACGCAACATTGATCAAGGTAAAGTAGAATTTTTGAAAAATGCCCTTCAAGATACATTCACAATCAACATTTGGATGATCATCCCAGCAGTAGTGGTTGTATTACTGCTCGTATTTAAGAAACCTTCAATGCCTGTTATCGCTATTGGTGCCCTTCTTGGTGCAGTCTGGGCAATGGCATTCCAAGGAATGAACCCGGCAGATGCGCTTGGAACAGCTTATAATGGCTTTTCTATTAATTCAGATGTAGATTTCTTAAATACGCTGTTAAATCGTGGCGGTATTGTGAATATGCTTGGATCGCTAGTGGTCATTATTCTCGGACTTGGTTTTGGTGGCGTACTTGAATATCTCGGCGTCTTAAAAGTAATTGTCGCTACTTTCGAGAAGAAATTATATAATGCAGGAAATGTAACCCTATCTACACTTGTTGTTGCATTCTTCGCAAATATCTTCGGCTGTGCGATGTACGTTTCATTAATTCTTACACCGAAAATTATGGAAAAAAGCTATGATAAATTGAAAATAGACAGACGCGTTCTATCTAGAAACGCTGAAGTCGGTGGAACAATGACGTCTGGTATGGTTCCGTGGTCAGATAACGGAATTTACATGGCAGGGATTCTAGGCGTCTCGACATTCTCTTATTTACCATTTATGTGGTTGAGCTTTGTTGCCATTGGTCTTGCCATTATCTACGGATATACAGGGAAATTCATTTGGTACGTCAAAAATCAACAAGACTCAGAAGAATCGGCATCATAAGCCGCTGCAAAAGCCGCCCCTCCCCCGGGCGGCTTTTGTTTGTCCTAGGACCGTAAGACTATGTGTGTTTCCAGAAGGGTGGTTGTGTATTTTGACCCCCTATAAAAGAGGGCTTAAGGTGTGGTATGAAGCAGATTGAAAGCATATTTATACCATAAAAAGGGCACAAATCCCTATTCAAACATGAGTCTTTGAACCTTATAATAACAATATTGGAAAAAGTGCGATTCACCATTACGCTCGTTTAGAGGGACTCTAAGCAGCGTTTTTATTTTTGACAGGAGGAGGAACCCATATGAGCTTATCGGATATGCTGTCTGCCCTTAACGGTGGCATTTCAAATAAAAAGGCAGAGATCGAAGAGAAAATTGCTCGACTCAAAAAGGCAAAAAGTAAGATTGAACGTGAACAAGATGCGGCAGAAACAGATCTAAAACAAATCAAGCAGCCAAAGCTTGGGGCCTCTTGGAAAGGTGAGCGGAGCCAAGATTTCAAATCAGAGCGAAATGAAGCGCATGATGCGCTGCAAACGATCGTAAGCGATAAATACCCACGCTACGTGAGCCGAATCGAATTCAAAATCAGTACACTAGAAGCAGAGCAGGCTGCCTTATCCTTTGCCAGCTCTTTAGCTGGAGATGCCGCACGTTTGGCTGAAAAAGGAGAAGACGCAGTAGAAGACGCAAAACGCTTGATCTCAAAAGCATGGAGCAGCTTGTAAGCGAGCTTCATGCTGAACAAATCTGGAGGATATCATAATGGGACAAATTAAGTTAAACTACCAAACAGTGATGGATAAACTAGATGAAGTCTCCCAAGCAGTTGAAGCTTTAACAATGAAAAAAGCAGCAGATAAAGCTGGTGAAAACAGCCTTGAATTTGTAACCAAATGGACGGCACGTGAAGCAGAGGTGGGCGAAATGGTCTCAAGCTTTAAAGAAGCCTTGATCAAAAACGTTCAGGATACACGCTCAAATGTGAAGACACTAAAAGAACAGGATGAAGCGATTGCGGCAAAATCATAAGCCCCAATCGTTTTATTGATAGCGTAGCTGAGTACGACGTAAAATATAGTCGTAAAGACTCATATATAATTCGGGATTTATGACCTTAGATTATTCCGTTTTTCTTCCAAACACCATGTTAAAAGGACACCTTTTCCCTATTTAAGCCTAAGGCTTTTCGCCTTATACTATACTTAATGAAAGCGAACGATAGAAATGTCAGGACTGGAAAAAGCAGATGATCTGCTCGGTTTCAAAAACGCTGACGCCGTGCTTTCTTATGAGGTCTAATAGAGGTGGATGACATGAGTTTATCCGAGATGCTGCACCATCTGCATATGGGGATTGAAAACAAACGTGCAGAATTTGACGAAATGATCTCTCGGTTAAAGACAGCCAAAAGTAATATTCGAACAGAACAAGATCTTGCGCAGTCTGACATAAAGGAAATCAAGAAGCCTGCTCTAGATTCGTCATGGAAAGGTGAGAGAGGAACGGACTTTCACCGTCATCGGAAAGAAGCCTATCACGTCCTGCACGACATTGTGAACAATGAGTATGAAACCTATATTACGGAGATAGACCAAAAAATTATGCACTTTGAGTTAAAAAAAATGGAACTCGCTGTCGCTAGTAATTTTGCAGGAAGAGCCCAAGATGTGATGGAAAAGGGCGAGGATTTTGCAAAGGATGTCAAACATTTAATTGAACGGGGCTGGAAAGCTCTTTAATAAAATAAACGAAACAGCCGGCTGAACAAGCGGCTGTTTTTTTGGTTTAGTCACATCCGCCGCTACCACCAGAATCACCACCGCAGGAGGCATCAGAAGCGTGATGTGTATACGAATCAGTATAGTTACTGGTTGTTGAACTGTGATGTGCAGAATGCTTAGAAGATGAACGCTTATCTTTTGGTGTAAACATGTGGGCGGCAATGGCGCCTAAAGAAGCTAGTATGATGATGATAACAAACATGATGTATCCCTCCTCTTGTTTCATATTCATACGTTTGAGCCATAACAAAGTTCCCGGTCGGAAAGAAAAACTGGGCAAAGAGTTCTATTTTCGTTTATGATGATAGGCAAAAGTAATTGACCAAGGGAGGGGAGTCTATGTTATCTCTACGTCAGGAGGAGCTGTTGAGGCGGTTAATGCAGGCAGAGCAGGAGCTGACAGGTGAAGAAATTGCACGCCTGATAGGCGTCACATCACGAACAGTTCGAACAGATATGAAAGCGCTTAAATCAATATTAGAAGCACATGGGGCAACACTTCATATGAAACGTGGAGCAGGGTATACATTGACTGTCGAAGATTATGGAGCATTTCGTACTTTTTTGAAAAACTCAATGAGAGAAAGAAATGAAAAAAAGAATCAAGTCATTCCAGATCAGCCGGAGGATCGTATCTCTTATTTATTGAGAAGGCTTTTATTGTCCGAAGACTATATGAAATTAGATGAATTGGCCGAGGAATTATTTGTGAGTGAATCTACTGTGAAAAATGACCTGAAAGCAGTCAAGCATATTTTCTCTTTACATGGCCTCTCTGTTGCACACCGTCCTAAATATGGACTGAGGCTGACTGGAGATGAAATGAAATTAAGGTATTGTCTAGCTGAGCATGTGTTTCAGCAGGAGCATCCGAATCCTGCCCTTTTACCTGAAGAAACATATCAATTGATTCAAGATATGGTGCGTTCACGTACAAAGGCAAGCGGCCTTCATGTGTCAGAGATCGGTTTAAGTAACTTAGTGACACATATCGCCATTGCGTGCAAACGAATTGAAGAGAAAAAATTGGTCATGATGCCGGAAGGAGAACTCAAAGACATTCAAACACAGCCCGCTTTTCAAGTGGCGAGGCAAATGGCAGAAGATATGCGTCACGTACTCGGTATAGATTTTCCATTATCTGAAATGGCCTATATTGCGATTCATTTAATGGGGGCAAAAATGATGGCGTATGGAGAAACGGGCCACACGCTATTTCACATGCTTGATGAAGAGCATTTCCGTTTAACTCATCAATTACTTGGTTATGTCGAAGAGCACATGTCACTTGATATTCAGACAGACAAGGAATTGATTGTGGGACTAAGTCTTCACCTGAGATCAGCGATTCATCGGTTCCGATATGATATGAACATCCGTAACCCCTATTTATCAGACATAAAAAGGCATTATCCGATTGCCTTTGAAGCAGGTGTCTATATGGGAAGATGGCTGAAGGAAAAAGAGAATGTAGAGATTCATGAAGATGAAATCGGATATTTGGCGCTGCATATTGGTGCTGCCATAGAGCGGACAAAAACTCAGACTGTGAGAAAAAAATGCTTGATTGTGTGTGCAACGGGTGTCGCAAGCAGTCAGCTTCTTCTCCATAAGCTGAAGGCCGCCTTTAGCGAAAGGCTAGAGATTGCTGGAACTGCAAGTGTCAGTGACCTTTTGTCGTATGACTTGAGAAGTATCGATTTGATCATTAGTACCATCCCGCTTCAGAACACACTACCTGTGCCAGTGATTGATGTACATACGATCCTCAGTGAAGACGATATGTCGAGGCTGAAGCGATTTGTACAGGGGTCACAAGAAATGGGGGTCTTGCGATATATCAGTCCGAATATGACTTTTTTTCAGCAAGATCTACAAACAAGGGAAGAGGTTCTTCAATTTTTCGTGAATGTATTGCAGGAACAAAACCGAATCCCCGATGATTTTGAACAGCTATTGCTGGAAAGAGAGGAAGTGTCACCTACGTCGTTCGGTCATTTGGTCGCGATCCCTCACCCAATCAAACCGGCAACAGATGATACGTTTTGTGCGATCTGTACGTTGAGAAAACCAGTGCTGTGGGGCGAAGAGCGGGTACAGGTCGTCTGTTTGTTAAGTATACAGAAGACGTATCAGAAAGAATTGCAGTCACTTTATCAATTTCTTGTGCGTTTGACAGAGCAGAAGGAAGTGGTGGAGCAAATCATCAAAGCTGCTTCATTTGAAGAACTGACGGCGGCGCTGCACGTGTTGGAACAGCCAGATGAAAAAAAAGGACACCCATTTCCGCATCTGTGAGGAAAAAGATTAGATGTTAATGAAAGCGCTTTTAAAATAACATCAAAAAGGAGGGATGATCACGAGTTTTTGTAAAGGGGGAGACGGATCATGAGCTTTAAAGAGAGAGCGGCCGACGTCATGGGACATGTCGCTTATCGTATTACAAATCAGAAGTATATTATGGCGATTAAGCAAGCATTTGTCACATTAATGCCAATCATCATTACGGGGGCTTTTGCTGTACTGGTCGCAAATATGATCATGAGCCCGGAAACGGGGCTTGCCCATTTTGAGATATTCAGGTTTTTAGCAGAGCTTCAGCCAATTATGAAGGCAATCAATTATGCCACGCTGAACTTTTTAACGATCGGGGCTGTGTTCCTCATCGGGATTGAGCTTGGGAAAATCAATGGACATAAATCATTATTCCCAGGATTAATGGCATTGATTTCATTTATATCCGTTATTCCGACGACACTTCTTCTTGAAGTCGATGGATCGATGCGTGAGGTTGTCGATGTGCTAGCGAGGCAATTCTCCGATCCAAAAAGCTTATTTTTGGGTATGATCATTGCCATCGTCTCTGTAGAGATCTTTTGTAAACTTACCGAGGTGAAGTGGCTGCAAATTAAGATGCCAGATTCTGTTCCATCGAATGTGGCGACGTCTTTTTCTTCACTTTTCCCATCAATTATTACGATTACAATCATTAGTTCATTCGGGTTTGCGTTTCACCGTGTGACAGGCATTTATTTGCATGAAGCGGTGTATAACGTCGTGCAGCGTCCGCTTGAAAGTGTTGTGCAGGGACTGCCTGGTATTTTAACGTTAATGTTTGTGGCTCAATTTTTTTGGGTGATCGGTATTCATGGCAACCAAATGATTAAACCGATTCGCGAGCCGCTGTTATTAGGATCAATTGCAGTGAATATGACAGCATTTCAAGAGGGCAAAGAGATTCCAAATATTATCACGATGCCATTTTGGGATGTGTATATGAGCATTGGTGGTTCGGGTGTGACGATTGGTCTGTTGATCGCCATTTTTATAGCAGGAAGAAGGGAAGAGATGCGTAGCATTGCCAAGCTTTCATCAGGACCTGGACTGTTTAACATCAATGAACCAGTTATTTTCGGATTACCTGTCATGTTGAACCCTGTGATGGCGATCCCGTTTATCGTCACACCACTCGTGACAGGTACGATTGGTTATATCGCAACCGCTACAGGTTTTGCCGGGAAAGCGGTGGTGATGGTGCCGTGGACGACACCTCCGATTGTGAATGCTTGGCTGTCTACCGCTGGCAGTATGGGGGCTGTCATCACACAGCTCATCTGTATTGTTGTCGCTGTTTTCATCTATTTACCTTTTGTCCTCTTATCCAACCGGAAGCCAGAAGCAGCACCTGATTCAGAATAGAAGGAGGGCTCATGAATGAACATGCAATTTAGATGGTATGGCAAAGAAGATCCTGTCTCCCTTTCATATATTCGGCAAATTCCCGGCATGAAAGGGATTGTCAGTGCAGTCTATGATGTGCCGGCTGGTGATCTGTGGCCGGAGGAAAGTATTGCTCATTTAAAAGCGGAAATCGAACGTCATGATCTTGCTTTTGAAGTCGTAGAAAGTCTCCCGGTCCATGAAGATATTAAGCTGGGAAAGCCTAGCCGGGATGCTTATATCGAGCATTATCAAGAAAATATCCGGAGATTAGCAAGGCATGGTGTGAAGGTCATTTGTTATAACTTCATGCCAGTCCTTGATTGGACACGAACACAGCTCGATTTCCCACTAGCTGATCAATCGACGACCCTTGTCTATTTTCAGCATCAGCTTGAACAGATGGATATAGAAAAAGCTCGACTTTCCTTACCAGGATGGGATACGTCTTATACGCAGGAAGAAATGAGAAAGTTGATGGCTGCATACAGGGCATTGGGGGCGGAAGGGTTGTTTGAGAATCTAGACTATTTCTTGGGAAATATCCTTCCAGTTGCAGCGGAAGAGAACATGAACATGGCACTGCATCCAGATGACCCTCCTTGGAACATATTTGGTCTGCCCCGCATTGTCAGCTGTGAAGAACAAATAGATCGTATCCTTCAGCTCGATGAACGCTCACAGCATGGACTGACCTTTTGTTCCGGTTCCCTAGGCTGTAATGCGAAAAATGATGTTCCTTCACTTGCGAGAAAGTATGCCAAAAAAGGGCGTATACACTTTGCTCATTTACGTAATGTCAATTTGTATGAAAACGGTGATTTTGAAGAGTCGGCACACCTGTCGTCAGCAGGTAGCCTCGATATGGGAGCGATTGTGAACGCATTGTTTAAGGAAGGATTTGCTGGCTATGTCCGGCCAGATCATGGACGAATGATCTTTGGTGAGACGGGCAGACCTGGCTATGGATTATACGACCGAGCACTTGGAGCTATGTATTTACAAGGGATGTGGGAAGGACTTCAAATTCACACGAAGAAAGGTCAGGTGGCAACATGAACAAAATCGACATACCCAATGACTTTATTCTAGGTGCTGCGGCTTCTGCTTGGCAGACGGAGGGTTGGAAAGGGAAGAAACCGCATCAGGATTCGTATATAGACCTTTGGTATAAGGAGGGGTATCACGTATGGCACGAAGGGTACGGACCAGCAGGAGCAACGAATTTTTACGAGCGCTATCCTGAAGATGTAGCCCTTATGAAGGAAATTGGGTTATCTCATTACCGGACATCGATCAATTGGTCGAGGTTTCTCATAGATTACGAGAATGGAATTGTAGATGAGACCTATGCTCGTTATATTGATGATTTCATCAATGAATTACTTGAAGCAGGTGTAGAGCCGATGTTTTGCTTAGAGCATTATGAGCTTCCTGCTGTTTTGCTTGAAAAGTACGGCGGTTGGTCATCTAAACATGTTGTCGAGCTGTTTGTTCTCTATGCAGAAAAGGTGTTTGAACGCTATGGAGACCGGGTCAAACATTGGTTTACCTTTAATGAACCAATTGTTGTTCAGACTCGTGTGTATCTAGATGCTATTCGTTATCCTTTCGAGCAAAATACGAAGAAATGGATGCAGTGGAACTATCATAAAGCCTTGGCGACATCAAAAGTGGTGAAGCTTTTTCAGGAAATGGGCTTGAAGGAATCAGCCGGTGCAAAAATCGGGGTCATTCTCAATCCAGAAGTGACGTATGCGAGATCGACTGCTCCGCATGATCAAGAAGCGGCCCGCATGTATGATTTGTTTTTTAATCGCGTGTTCTTAGATCCCTCCATTAAAGGCGAGTATCCAGAAGAACTGCTTGATGTATTGAAAAAGCATGACATTCTTTTCGATGCAACGGTAGAAGAGCTTCAGCTCATTAAAGATCATACAGTCGATGTGGTCGGTCTTAATTTATACTATCCGCATCGCGTTAAGGCACCTAGCAAGGCTTGGAACGAAAACACACCGTTTCATCCATCTTATTATTACGATCTATTTGAGCTCCCAGGGAGAAAAATGAATCCATTCAGAGGCTGGGAAATCTATCCGAATATCGTCTATGATATGGGCATGAGAATAAAAGAACAATACGGCAATATCGAGTGGTTTGTGGCTGAAAACGGTATGGGGGTCGAGCAGGAAGAGCGGTTTAAAAACGAAGACGGCATCATTGATGATCAGTACCGAATTTCATTTATCAGCCAGCATTTGAAAAAAGCCCTCCAAGCGAAAAAAGAAGGTTCAAACTGCAAGGGATATATGCTCTGGGCTTTTACGGATAATGTCTCGCCGATGAATGCATTCAAGAATCGCTACGGATTAGTAGAGATCCAACTGGAGAATGAACGGAATCGTCAGATGAAAGCGTCAGGGTACTGGTTCAAAACATTAATCCAAACGAGGAAATTAAGGGATGAACCAGATGTCATTTATCAATAGGAGTGATGGGATATGAAGCGAATCATTCTCGCTTGTGCAGCAGGAATGTCGACGTCGATTGTGGTATCTAAAATGAAGGCAGCCGCAGAAGGAAAAGGGCTGGATTATGAAATTTATGCGATACCTGAAGGGGCCATTGCGGACGAATTAGAAGAGCATGGGGACGATGTAAAAGTCATTTTGCTAGGACCGCAAGTTAGCTTTATGAGAAAGGCAGCAGAAAAAACAGCGGCACCTTATCATATACCTGTCGATGTGGTAAATGTAAGATTATATGGAACAGCGAATGGAGAAAAAATTCTAGAACATGCACTGAAACTAGCAAATGAATCTTGAGCAATCGGAGGAGAAGCAGATGACGGTATTAGAGGAAATGCAGGGAGCGGCCTTTCAAATCATTGCCCATGCAGGTGAGGCACGAAGCCATTATGTAGAAGCCATTCGTCTAGCAAGAGCGGATGACTTTGAAGCAGCACAGCAGTTGATTGAAAAAGGGGAGGAAGCGTTTCGAAGCATCCATGACCTGCACTTGTCGCTGATACAAAAAGAGGCGGCAGGGGAACAGCTTCCCTTTTCTTTACTGCTCATACATGCAGAAGACCAAATGCTCACAACAGAGACCATCCATCTGCTTGCCATTGAAATGATCGAAATGTGTAAAAAAATGAATACCCTGTCAAAATAGATATCAGTTATTAACCAATTTCTGTTATAATCATTCGGTAGATAAAGAGAAAGCGGGATTGGTGAATGAAAAAAACATGTATGTGGCTTGCAGTTGGTGTAGTCATGCTGCTCATTTCGGGCTGTATGGGTACGAAACAGCATACAGAAGGAAACCAGCAAGCCATCAAAGAGGTAAAGGGTCAAGTACAAACGAAAGAAACAACAGAAACGCAGCAAATTGAAGCGGCAGAGATAGACAAACAAAACTGGATTCAGCAAAAGGAACCCGTTGCGCTTCCAATCTTGATGTATCACAGTATTTCCAGCGGTAATTCGTTACGTGTGCCAAAAAGCGAATTTGCGGCTCATATGAAATGGCTGAAAGACAACGGCTATGTCACGCTGTCGCCGAAAGAGGCATATCAAGTTCTCGCGACCAATTCGACACCAAGTGAAAAGTATGTTCTTATCACATTTGACGATGGATACACGGATAACTACACAAAGGCATTTCCGATTTTAAAGGAATATGGAATGAAAGCCACGATTTTTATGATCGAGCAGTCCATTGGCCGTCCGCATCATTTAACCGATGCTCAAATGGATGATATGATGGCGCATGGTATTTCAATAGAGAGTCACACCATTCATCATTTAGAACTCAATCGTTTAACACAGAAGCAGCAGGAAGAAGAATTAAAAGGATCGAAGGTATTCTTTGACCAGCGTTTTTCTCAACAAACGATCATGGTCAGCTATCCGGTCGGTCGCTATAACGAAGACACACTGAAGCTGGCGAAGGAAGCAGGATATGAAATGGCTGTGACCACTGAACCAGGACATGCGAAAAAGGAACAAGGCATGATGTCCTTACACCGCCTGCGCATTTCACCAGGACTTTCACCCGAAAGCTTCGGCAGGCTGATAGAGGGAAATTGATCAATATTAGATCACAGATGTTTCACATGAAACATTTTACGACACGTTTCGTGGAGATGCTTTGTGGATCGACAACATCATAGGGCTTGAGTACACATCTAGATATATTCTTCAGACGTGATCGTCACACATAATGTTTTTTAAATGATGTGAAAAGGGAGAGAGCAAAGATGTCAAATTTTCTTGGAATTGATCATGTCCAGTTAGCTGCCCAAAAGGGGAGTGAAGAGAAAGCACGTTTGTTTTTTGGGGAGATTCTAGGAATGAAGGAAATACCTAAACCTGTTCACCTAGCAAAACGTGGCGGTGTTTGGTTTCAGTGTGGCAATCAACAGCTTCACATTGGCATTGAAGATCAGTTTCAAGCAGCGAAAAAAGCTCATCCAGCTTTTCAAGTAAAAAAATTATCAAATTTAAAAGAGACATTAATGAAACATCATATTCTTATAAAGGAAGATCAGCCGTTAGATGGAGCCATCAGGTTTTATGTAGATGATCCATTTGGAAATCGAATTGAATTTTTAGAGAGACTGTAGAAAATAAATCTTGTGAGAAACAATAAGGATGTCGAGAAAATCTCGACATCCTTATTTTATGAAAGTAGGTTAGGTTATTGATAAACAGGATAACCCGTTATCTTTATATCTTTTCCGAGTGGTTCAAGAGAGAGTTGATCGAGTTCAATTGCATCACTCATGAGGCGTATGCCTTCGCCTCCGAAAAAAGAAGGAGAGAGTCGTCCGCCAATGAGCTTGGGCGCCATGTAGATGACGAGTTTATCGACAAGCTGCTGT
The DNA here is from genome assembly GCF_040869405.1 of Bacillus sp. FSL K6-2869. Taxonomy (NCBI): domain Bacteria; kingdom Bacillati; phylum Bacillota; class Bacilli; order Caryophanales; family Bacillaceae; genus Bacillus; species Bacillus sp. FSL K6-2869. The sequence goes on along the minus strand of NZ_CP152035.1, from coordinate 3,613,441 downwards.
TCTAAAAATGAGGCATTGATTTGTCCGCCGCCTTCAATCATCAGGGAGGAGATATTTCTTTCTCCAAGCACTTGAAGTACTTCTTGTAAGGGCACTCGGATATCGCTATCCGTCATGATGACGCTGACGCCAGCTGCTTCTAAAGCGGCTCGTTTTTCTTCATCGGCTTGTTTTGTTGTAAAGATCCATGTTGGCGCCATTTGATCTGTGACCACCTTTGCTGTCAGCGGGATAGACAGCTTAGAGTCTAAGACAATTCGAATTGGATGATGACCGTTTGGAATCCGTGCTGTTAATGAAGGATCGTCGTGAATGACGGTTTGCGCACCGACCAAGATCGCATCGTTGATACTGCGAATGTGATGTGCATCATAACGGGACGTTTCTGATGTAATCCACTTGCTGTCAGACGTAGCAGATGCAATTTTTCCGTCTAACGTAATGCCTGCTTTGAGTGTCACGAAAGGTGTTTTTTTCGTAATAAAGTGGTTGAACACTTCATTCATGAGAATGGATTCCTGCTCCATGACGCCTGTGATGACTTGAATGCCTGCATCTTGTAAAATGGCAATCCCGCGCCCGGCAACAAGCGGGTTCGGATCCAGTGCAGCAACGACAACTGTTTCTACGCCAGCTTTCACAAGTGCTTCAGCGCATGGGCCTGTGCGGCCATGGTGGGAACAAGGCTCTAGTGTCACATAGATCGTGGCACCTTTTGCCTTGTCTCCAGCCATTTTGAGCGCATGGATTTCTGCATGTGGTTCGCCGGCCTTCATATGCGCCCCGACCCCAACAATTTCATTTTCTCGCACAATCACAGCCCCGACGAGCGGATTGGGAGATGTCTGACCTTTCATTGCTTCGGCATTTTCAAGGGCTAGTTTCATATATCGCTCATGATGTGGCAATCGTACGCACCTCTTGATCCGCCTTCATATGACCTGAGCGGTTAATTTTTGTCTGCAAGTATTTTTCATTGAACTCAGAGACATCACCCCAAAGTGGAATCCGTCCAGAAAGAGAAAGGCCTGCATGACTGATAGCATCGGTCTTTTTCGGATTATTGGTAATAAGTCTGACTGGCTTTGTACGCAATGTTTGAAGAACAGCAATCGCTTCTTCATATTGACGTGTATCATCTTCAAAGCCCAGTGCTTCGTTTGCTTCTACTGTATCGTAGCCGTTTTCTTGCAAGATGTAGGCCATGGCTTTACTGAAAAGACCGATCCCGCGTCCTTCATGGTTGGCTAAATAAAACAGTGCGCCTGCTCCATTGTCCTCAATCATCCGCATAGACTGTTTCAATTGGAACCCGCAATCGCAGCGTTTGCTTCCGAAAATATCGCCGGTGTGGCAGATGGAATGCATGCGGATCAGCGCTTCATCAGCATGTTCGAAATCTCCGTAAACAAGGACACTTGATTGCTGATGATCTGCAAGCTCACGGGAGGAAAGGCTTTCGATTAAAGCTTCATCTGATAATGGTTCTTTCCCGTCATCTTTTAACCATGAATACCAGTTAAACATGATCGTTCTACCGTCTAAATTCACTGGCAGTTTAATAGGTCCAGTGATATATATAAATCCGTCTTCTTGCTGTACTCGTTTGATTTTATCTTTTAAAATGGCTGTTTTAACCTCTGTGTGTTTGTCCATATTCTGCACCTTCTTTTTTGTCTGTTTCTTCAATCTGTAAACGAACGAGAACGCCAAATGGATCAACAAATTCGTTACTTTTTCCTGTCGTGTTCATGTGAGCGCCTGCTTTTGTCAGACGTTCGACGACGGATGTTCTATCGTCTTCTTTTGGGAAAACCAGTGTATAGCTTCTAATTCCTGAAAAACGTGGATCAATGGCTCCTTTTCTCCCGCGTCCCCATGCATTAAAGGCAAGGTGGTGATGATAGACGCCACCAGCAACGAATAAGCTGGCTGGGGGAGCCATTCGGATATGAAAACCTAGCGTGTTCACATAAAAGGAATCGGCTTCTTCTGGGTTGAGATGGAAATGCAAGTGTCCCATGACTGTACCAGCCGGGAGTCCTTCCCAAGTGGAATCAGCGGCTTCTTGCAGGAGACCATCTCCATCAAGCGGAGCATTTCCGCCACCTTTCAGCTCTCCATGCTCACCTACCCATATGTCCTGAGGACGATCAGCATAAATCTCAACGCCGATGCCATCTGGATCACTTAAATAAATGGCTTCACTGAAAAAGTGATCGCTTGCTCCAATTAAAGGATAGCCTTTTTTGATCACATGCGCCAGCCATGTGCCCAGGTTTTTTCTGGTAGGTAATAAAACCGCAAAATGATAAAGTCCTGGCTCATGATCCGGCTTCTCTTTCAGCTGCACATCTTCTTTCAGCACAAGGATTGGTTCCTTTGCGTTGCTGCCAAGCGTGACAGTAGAATCCGTCTGTTCTAATAAAGTAAAACCTAAAATGTCTGTATAAAAAGGCAAAGAACGCTCAAAGCTGGACACATGTAATTCTGTTACACCTAATCTTACCTGCTCTATTGTATTCAAAGCTCGGTCATCTCCTTCATGTTATATGCATCTGCATGTTCAATGGTTTATTGAAAATTGATAAAAATGATTACCTTGTTACTTTTAGTAACTAAACTATATAATAGTTAGTGACTTATTTCAAGTAATTAATTATGTTATAATGAAAAAAAGTAGAGAAAAGCAGGAGGGAGTAAAGTATGGCTCAAGTAGATGGCTGCCCAATTACAGATGCCATGGAGATTTTAGGGAAGAAGTGGGTGATTCTGATCATCAATCAGCTTTTGACAGGGCCAAAACGTTTTTGTCAGCTAGAAAATGAAATGAACATCAGCGGACGGTTATTATCAGAAAGGCTGAAAGATTTAGAAGCTGAAGGCCTTGTTGAGAAAAAAGTTTATCCCGACATTCCCGTGCGGATTGAATATGAACTAACAGAACAAGGAAAGAAAATTGAACCAGTCATACGGGAAATGTATGCTTGGTCTTTAGAGCGCAAAAATAGTGAAAAGGGTGAACATGTCCCTTCTTAATCGATTTCGATCAGTGTCCCTGATCGATTTTTTTTTGTGATTTTCCAGAAATCTAAGCCAATAGTATGAAAAATGATGTTGACAATAATTTCATTCATCATATAATATCAAGGGGAAGAGGGTTCTTTTCCCTGTAATGGAATGGGGAGGTTATGCCATGGTATCATGAATGGGACAGATTACCTAAACCGTGTATCACTACATCATGTAGCAACAGACATCTTTGACTTGTCGAAAGCAAAGATTTATTTTTTAAACTCAATTGATAATGATTATCATAATCATTTATGAGTGTGATTCATACGCTGATAAAGGTTATTTTTTTTATTGTCCATTGAGAATAATTATCAATATCAATTAGGAGGATATATATGAAATCACTTCGTTCAGCATCACACGTCTTATTATTCTTTAGCTTTGTTCTATTGTTTGCTCTAGCCCCGGTTAGCTCTGCCTCAGCAGCAGGCTTAGCAGATGGTCAATATTCAGCACAATATGTGGTATGGAAAGCAGACAGTGATTCAACGTCAACAGCAAATACGTATTTTGAAAAACCAGCTAAGCTTGTTGTGAAGGATGGAAAAATCAAAGCGCAAGTCACGTTAACGAACAGCTCTTGGATTACAAGCTTTAAAACATTGGATCAAGGTGTCTACAAAGATGCGAAGGTGATCAGTACAAACACAGCTGCTAATAAGAGAACGGTAGAGTTCAATGTCAACAGCCTGACAAATGTTGTACCAGCTAAAGTGAGTGTGACTGTACCGGTCATTGGATATACAGGCAATTACGATATTCGCGTCAAGTTTGATGCAGCAACTGTTCAATAAAAAGGGAGGAAATTCGTTTGATGAAAAAATGGATTAGGATGCCAGCCTTTGTGGCTGCATTATTGCTGGCACTTATACTGCCTTTTTCAAATGCACAGGCTGCCTCATTAAATGATGGTACATACTCCGTCAATTACACTGTGATGAAGGCCGAAGGGACTGCCGTTTCGATGGCAAATGATTACTGGCTGAAGCCGGCAAAAGTGATCGTGAAAAATGGCAAGCTGACTGTGCAAATGACCATTAAAAACAGCAGCTGGGTAACGGAATTTAAAGTGCCGGGAAATGGCGGCTATGTCGATACGACGGTTCTATCAACGAATAAGAAAGCCAATACAAGGCTTGTTCAATTCCAAGCACAGAGTTTGTCTAAACCAATCAAGTCAAAAATCCATGTCACAGTCAAATCGGCTGATTATGATCACGACTATACCATCCAGCTGAAATTCGATGAAAGCAGCATCAAGTCACTTTCTTCTGACAGTTCAAAAGAAACAGCAGGTGCAGCAAAACATCAAGAATCATCAAAGGAAACAACCAAAACAACTGATTCATCCACCAAAACAAAACAAGAAGAAAATCCTCAAACTGGTGATACAAGCCAGATGGGATGGCTCCTTGTGCTTGTCTTATGTTCAGGCGGGTTTTTAGCGAGAAAGTGGATCATCAAGCATTAACGGAAGGAAGTGTCATCTTTTGAAACGTCTTTTTCATCTACAGACAGCTATTCTGCTCGTTTTATTCAGTTTGTTGACTGCGTTTCAGCTGCCTCAAGGAACGGCTCAGGCGGCATCATTGGTTGATGGTGAATATACGGCCGGATTCACCATTTTAAAAAATGGCAGCACTGAAGCATCCATGATGGATACGTATACAGAAAAGCCAGCTAAGCTCGTCATCGAAAATGGCAAGACGACTGCCTATCTTACGCTGAAGCAAAGCAAAGAAATCACAGATTTCAAGGTCGAACAAAATGGCTCTCTCGTCACCACTGAAACGGTCAGTGAAGATGAGACAGCGAATACGCGTGTGATCAAATTTGATGTAGCCGATGTATCAGCCAAATTAAATGGCTGGGTCAAAATTTACTGGGACTTAGGCGGCTTTATTTATGATGAGGCGTATGATGTACAGATCGCTTTCGACGAGAGCAGTCTCACACTTGTCACGCCTGCGAAGCCAGACGATAGTGAAACAACACCAGATGATCAAAACGGTACGACGCCAGGCGACAGTGAAACAACACCAGATGATCAAAGTGGTACGACACCAGGTGACAGCGAAACAAAGCCGGATGATCAAAGCGGCACGACGCCAGGCGACAGCGAAACAAAGCCAGATGATCAAAACGGCACAACACCAGTTGATTCGACGCAGAACCAATTAAAAGATGGTGTGTATCGTATCAACTACAGTGTGCTGAAGGGCGATGAGGATGAGGCATCTCGGATGAGCCAATACTTCTCACATCCAGCATCGTTAACCGTTAAAAATGGAACGCAAACCGTTTCCTTTACGGTAAAGGATCATACGTCAGTTGATTCTTTGAAAATAGAGAAAAACGGTTCTTATCAAGAAGTGAAAAACGTGAGCACAGATCAAGCAAAGAACACAAGAGTGGTTTCATTTGAAGTGTCTGATCTGAAAAAAGCAGTTAACGGAAAAGTACACATTGTGGTAGCAGCCGCTCACTATGATCAAACGTACGATATTCGTTTTCAATTTGATTCAAAAAGTATCGTTCCACTGAAGGACGGTCAAATAGAGGAAGAAACACCGGCTACACCAGAAACACCAAAACCAAATAAACCAGCACCAGACACAACGAACGGCGGAACGAATCAAGAGACAGTTCAGCTAAAAGACGGGGTGTACAAGCTTCCTTTCTCAATGAAGAAAGCAGACAAAGATGAGCTTTCTCGCATGAACGATTACGTCGTGAGCCCTGCGACATTGGTGGTGAAAAATGGCCGCCATTTCGTTTCATACACTGTGAAGAACAGCTCAGCCATCACGTCGTTCCAAGTAGGAACCGGCGGTAAATTTGAAGAGACGCTAGTTGCAAAGACTGATCAAAAAGCAGATACACGAGTGATTCAATATGAAGCAAAAAGTGTAAGCAGTGATCAGGCAGCACGCGTGAAAATTGACATTCCAGCTGCCAATTATCATGAGCAGTACGATGTCAAACTTGTCTATGATACGAAAGGCATTTCACTTGGTGAAGGAAGCGGAATTGCGACGGTGATTGGAGACGATGAGAGCATCGGCTTTGTGAAAAATCCGAATGATCACGATTCTCAACCAAGCCAGCTTGCGAACCTTGCCCCTGAGGAAACGGGTGCAGAGCAGATGACCTTTACGCCATCAGATGACCAAACCAAGTCTGAGACAGGTCAGCTGAACCCAAAAACAGGAGATACTTCACTTCTTTGGGTGTACATTCTTTTATTTGGCGGATCACTATTCGTGCTCGTCAGAAAGTATCAAACTCGTACAAGATAAAGAATCTATTTTAAGTGAGGTGCGCCATTCATCTCGGCGCATCCACTTCCTTTTTTTCGAAAGGAGGCTTCTGTTTTTTGAAGCATCGAATGTTATGTACCCTGATCACGGCTCTATGTGTGTGCGTCTTCTTAGCAGGCTGCTCACAATCAGCTGAAAGCTCAGCGAAAGGCAAAAAAAGCGCAGCATCAAATGCCCGCATTGTGGCAACGACTGTAGCTGCTGCTGAGATCATGGATGCGCTAGAGGTGGATCTTGTCGGGGTGCCAACAAGTCAAAAATCCTTGCCGGCTCGATACAAAGGACTCCCAGCAGTCGGTAACCCAATGAGCCCGGACATGGAAATCATCCAATCACTTCAACCGACAGATGTCCTGTCTGTCACGACCCTTCAATATGATTTAGAAACGCCTTTTCAACAAGCTTCTGTCCCTGCGACATACCTCAACCTTGAGAGCCTGGACAAGATGGAGAACGCCATCACAAAGCTTGGAGAAAAATATGATAGAAAGACACAAGCGAAACGCATTGTGGATGATTTTGAACAAAAAAAGAAAGACATACAAGAGAGAACGAAGGGAAAGACGAAGCCATCCGTTCTCATTTTGCTTGGTGTACCAGGCAGTTATTTAGTGGCAACAGAGAATTCGTATATCGGTGATCTTGTGCGTATTGCAGGAGGAAAGAACATCGTAAAAGGTGAGAAAATGGAGTATTTGGCATCCAATACGGAGTATTTACAAAAAGCCAATCCAGATATCATTCTCCGAGCCGCACATGGGATGCCGGATGAAGTCGTCAAAATGTTTGATCAAGAATTTAAAACAAATGACATCTGGAAACATTTCCATGCGGTCAAACAAGACCGGGTGTACGACCTCGAAGAAAGCTTATTCGGGACAACAGGCAACTTAAAGGCAGCAGAGGCATTAGATGAATTGACTCGTATGTTGTATCCGTCATAAGCGGCGAATCTTAATGATAAAAGGACGTTCAAGATGAAAAAAACAGGGATTTTATTTCTGATAGTCAGTCTCTTACTAGCTGGCGTATTTATTTATTCCGCCATTACGGGGAGCATTCATGTTACACCGATTGAATTATTGGAAGGGCTTATGACCGGTCAACATGCACAGGTAGAAATCATTAAAGATTTAAGAATCCCCCGCATGCTCATTGCGATGTTTACAGGGGCGGCTTTATCTGTCTCCGGTGTCCTCTTGCAGTCTGTGATGAGGAATCCATTAGCAGATGCCGGTGTTATTGGTATTTCATCGGGAGCTAGCTTCTTTTCTTTAATGGCAATTACAGCGCTTCCTCAATTTTATTTCTACTCTCCTTTATTTTCAGTTTTAGGCGGAGCAATTGCCTGCTTCCTCGTATACGTGTTGTCTTGGAAAGGCGGCTTAAGCCCGATTCGAATGATTTTGGTGGGGATCGCCATCAATGCCATGTTTACAGGGATGGCAGAAGCGTTTGTGACCATTTGCAGCTATTTCAATATCACCATTAATCAGTCGGGACAGTCGAATCTGACGATGAAAACGTGGGGAGATGTCCGTTTAATCGGTGTCTATGGCGTCATTGGGCTTGTGGTTGCGCTTTTCTTTAGCAGATGGTGTAACTTGCTTGCCCTTCAAGATAAGACGGCGAAAAACTTAGGACTGCGTGTGACCAGAATGCGCCTTTTGATTTCAATCACGGCGGTGTTATTAGCAGCGGTGACTGCTGCGGTAGCGGGCGTGATTGCCTTTGTCGGCTTGCTCATTCCCCATATCTCTAGAAGGCTCGTCGGCTCGGACCATCGGGTACTGATTCCATTTTCTGCGTTAAGTGGGGCCTTGCTCATTTTGACGGCTGATACGCTCGGCAGAACGCTTGTGGCACCAAATGAAATCCCTGCTTCTACAATCATGGCTGTTATTGGCGGGCCGTTTCTGATCTTTTTATTAAGAAGGGGGGATCGTCTGCATGGACATTCGTGAGGTGTCGTTTTCCTATGATCGGCAGAGGGACATTGTTCAATCGGTCACCACGCACATCGAAAAAGGGAAAATTACGACCATTATCGGTCCAAATGGTTCGGGCAAATCCACACTGCTTTCCTTGATGGCACATAACCATTGTCCACATAAAGGACAGATACATTTAGATGGGCAAGAGCTGAATGCGTTCAAGCCCAGGGAACTCGCGAGAAAGCTGGCAGTCGTACATCAGCAAAATGAAGCGCCGCTCGATTTAACGATCGAACGAGTCGTGGCATTTGGGAGAACGCCCTATCAGACGATGCGCGGCAGTGACAAGGAAGAGGATGAGAAAGCAATCGAGTGGGCACTGTCCTGTACAAAGCTGACGGATAAGCGAAAGGTGCCTCTCGCCTCATTGTCAGGTGGAGAACGGCAGCGTGTATGGATTGCGATGGCTTTAGCGCAAAAAACACCGATCCTTTTCTTAGATGAACCGACGACTTATTTGGATATGTATTATCAATTTGACATTCTGGAGCTCATTCGAGAGCTCAATGTCGAGCATGGATTAACCATCGTGATGGTCCTGCACGATATGAATCAGGCGATTCGCTATAGTGATGTCATCATCGCCATGAAAGATGGACAAATTATTCGCGAAGGACGGCCAAATGATGTGTTAACAGAAGAGATGGTGCGGCACATTTATCATGTGTCCGTCACAATTAAGCAGGATGCAGAAACAGGGATGTATATCGTGCCTGTAGGCATATAAGTTGTGCAAAAAGCAGGTGAGACAGTGTGAAACGAGGGAAAAGAATCGGGCAGCGAATGCTGACGATCGTCTGTTTAGGTGTTTTTCTATATAGCGGTACTGCCATTGGCTTGGAGCTCTTTGGCTATTATCAAAATCGTCAGGTGCTTGCAAAGGCTCAGACACTTTACACACACGAGGATGGAATGAAACAGCGAAAACCTGGAGAAATCCGTCAGTCATTTGATGATTTGCGAAAGGTGAATGAAGACATTGTCGGTTGGATTGATATGAAGGACACGATGATTCAGTATCCAATTGTTCAGTCAAACGATAATGCATTCTATTTAACTCGTAATTATGTAAAGGATGACACACGGGCAGGCAGTATCTTTATGGATTATCGTAATGACGTCTTGCATGAAAGTCCCAATACAGTGTTGTACGGTCATCGGATGAGGGATGGGTCTATGTTTGCTGGTCTCACAAACTATTTGAAAAAAGATTTCTTCCAAGATCATCGCACATTTCAGTACGATACGCTGTACCAAAGCTATGAAGCAGAGATTTTTGCTGTGTATGAGACGACAGTCGATTTCGATTATATTCAGACTGATTTTCAGGATCTTGGTGAATATGCGCACTACTTGCAAGCTGTGCGTAAGAAGTCCATCTATCAAACGAAAACAGACGTATCCACAGATGACTTGATTCTCACATTATCGACCTGTGATCACGTGCTGGCACCTAAAAACAAGCGTCTCGTGGTACAGGCGAAACTAAAGAAAGTTTACTAGAAAAGGAGAGACAGACGGTTGAAATGTTTACATGTGATTTGGGCAGGACTCGTCGTCGTGCTTCTCCTCGGCGGATGCAGCCAGGCGGCGCCTGTCGAGAATGGGAGCAAGCAAGGTGCGCTCAACATTCAGGATTTTGCCGGCAGAACATTATCGTTTCATGAATCACCTGAACGGATCGTCTCGTTGTCAACTGGCGACATGAGCATCATTTATGCCTTAGGTGGCCAGGTGGTCGGCCGGCCAACTGCCGAATTGCCAGACAATCTACAAAAGGCAAAGTCCGTACAATCAATTGGCACAACCCATCAATTTGATGTCGAGCTGATCACGAGTTTAAAGCCCGATGTGGTGCTTGGGAATGAATCATTAAACAGCAAGGATATCTCTACTATAGAAGGAATTGGTTCACAGCTTCTTTTGACAAGTGCCAACTCAGTGAAGGACATCCAGCGTCAAGTTACTTTATTTGGTGATTTACTTGGAAAACAGCAAAAGGCCAAAGCACTCAATGCTCAAATCGATCAGCGGATCAAGCAAGTGAAGCAGCCTGAGAAAAAAGTAAAGACACTCGTTGTATATGGTGCGCCCGGCACATATATGGCGGCACTTCCACAATCTTTAAGCGGTGATCTGCTGCGGATCGCTGGTGGTGCGAATATTGCTGAAAATGAACCAGCACTCGAAAAGTTTCCGCAATATGCACAAATCAATGCAGAAAAGGTAATCGAGGCCGATCCGGATCTCATTTTGCTGATGACACACAGCAATCCTGAAGATGTCAAAGCAGGCTTTATGAGTGAAATGAAGCAAAATGCGGCGTGGCACGATGTATCAGCTGTCAAAAATGGACACGTTGAGATTTTGCCAAGTGACCTATTTGGGACAAATCCAGGCGCAGAAGTCATCAGAGCGATCGATGAATTAGAGAAGAAATTGAAGCGATTGTCATCATGAAGATGAATGCAGAACTAGATTTTCAAAAAAGGCAGTCAAGACGAAAATGGCTGTTACCAGGATTGTTTCTCTCTTTATGTGTGGGCGTCTGTCTAGGACTTGCGGTAGGTTCTGTCCAATTATCGCTGCCGGATTTAATGGCTGTCTTCACGGGATCAGGTCTGCCTGTTCATGAAAAAATTGTCATGGATTTACGGCTGCCGCGTGTGCTCATTGGTTTTCTCGTTGGGGCCTGTCTCGCGGCATCAGGGGCGATTTTACAAGGAGTTGTCCGAAATCCACTTGCTGACCCTGGGATCATTGGTGTGACTGCGGGCGGCGGGTTAGCTGCTGTACTCAGCATGATTGTTCTCCCGCAATTCACGTATTTGCTTCCGGCAGCTGCTTTTCTGGGCGCCTTATTAGCAGCTCTTGTCGTGTATATGCTGTCATTTGATCAAGGGGTTTCACCGCTTAAATTGATCTTGGCAGGTGTTGCCGTCAATGCCCTGCTTGGTGCGGTGATGAATGGGTTTATGGTGCTTTATAGTGAGCGTGTGCAGGCTGTTTTGCCTTTTCTATCAGGGGGGTTAAACGGACGGAGCTGGCATCATCTTAGCTTTGTGTCGCCATATGCGCTGGCTGGATTATGTCTTTGTTTTTTCGCCATTAAACCGTCCAATCTCCTTTTGCTTGGCGATGAATCGGCTCAGCTATTGGGCCTTCGAGTAGAACGGACTCGATTTTTTCTCATTGCGCTGGCCGCTCTTTTAGCTGGAGCGGCTGTCAGTGTCAGCGGTTTAATCGGTTTTGTCGGACTTGTGGTGCCTCATTTTATCCGTCTTTTAATCGGAGATGATTACCGGTATTTGCTGCCGATTTCAATGCTTGGAGGGGGCGTGCTTGTGGTCTTTGCCGATACAGCAGCACGGGTCTGGTTTACACCGGTTGAATTGCCTGTCGGGATTTTGCTTGCCTGCATCGGTGCACCTTTCTTCCTCTATTTATTAAAAAAGAAAGGGAGGGGTTAAGATGGATGTCATTGCAATGCATGACGTGAGTCTCAGTCAAGGCGGCTTTCGGCTGTCTTCCATTTCAGCAGCTGTTCCTAAAGGGAGTGTAACCGGAATCATTGGCCCGAATGGGTCAGGTAAGTCGACTTTTATCAAAGCGGCCGCACGACTGACCTCAATCGAAAGCGGCATGATTTACATTCACGACATCCCGCAAAAAGAGATGACGGCACAGGAGATCGCCAAGGAGGTGGCGGTTCTCATGCAAACAAGAACCGCCATTCCATCGATGACCGTACGTGAGCTTGTCGCACTTGGACGCAGTCCGCACCGTTCCATCTGGAAAAAAAGCAGTACGTCAGATCATGAAGCGATTGAGTGGGCGCTTGAAGTGACGAATAGCCGCATCAATGAAAACAGAATGCTTCATACATTGTCAGGCGGAGAAAGACAAAAGGCATATATTGCAATGGCACTGGCTCAGAAGACAGAGACCATCATTCTAGATGAGCCAACCACTTATTTAGACATTGCGCATCAGCTTGAATTACTGGAGCTGCTCAAACAGCTGAATCAAACACATGGCATCACCATTTTAATGGTTCTCCATGACTTGCAGCAGGCCGCAAAATATTGTGACCGTCTCATTGCTATGAAGCGAGGTCAGGTGCATCAAATTGGCTCACCAAAAGAAGTGTTAACAGAAGACTTTTTCAAGGAGGTTTTTGGGATTCAGGCAGAGGTTCACTTAGACGGTGAGCATCCACTCATTATCCCAATCGCCTCCATTCAACAACAAAAGGGAGATGAACCAAACATGATTATTGTAAACAACCAAGTAAGAGTAGAAAAAGGCAGTGCCGACCACCTTGTTAAACGGTTTAACAAGCAGGGGCAAGTAGAATTTATGGAAGGCTTTTTAGGTATGGAAGTATGGGTCACTCAGCAGACAACTGATTACGATGAAGTAACCATTCACACCCGCTGGAATCGAAAAGAAGATTTTGTGAATTGGACAAAATCTCAGGCATTTGGTGATGCGCATGCTCATGGAAAGGCGAAACCTGAAGGCCTGTTAAAAAACAAAATTACGTACTATGAAGTGCAAGTCACAAGACCCGCTTTACAGAAAAAAGCCTAAATATTCAAAAGCGCTGCAGCGAAAAAGCAGCGCTATTTTTTTTGTGATTGTCTCTTTCCGTCACATATTTTTGACAAAGTATTCAAACAACTGACACAATCCTATCCAAATTTTAGGTAAAATTTACTTTATTTTTGAAGCGCATGGGTGTAAAGTACAGGTATAAATAACTAACCGAATGAAAATCAAGAGTAAAATTTCACCGAGTGAACTATATCAAATGGACTTTCACTTGTGAATCATTGAACAAATAGTGAACTTTTTGTGAAATGGTGAGCATAAATATCTCGAATCATTCGGCATGCGAAAGTAAGGGAGGATGTAAGGCTGTGAGTGAGCTGTTTTTAGCAAGATTTCAATTTGCCTCAACGACATTATTTCATTTTATTTTTGTTCCTATGTCTATAGGTTTGGTATTTATCGTTGCATTGATGCAAACCCTTTATGTGGTGAAGAAAAAAGACATCTATAAAAAGATGGCAAAATTTTGGGGTCACCTTTTCTTAATTAACTTTGCAGTAGGTGTGGTGACAGGGATTCTGCAAGAATTCCAGTTTGGGATGAACTGGTCAGATTATTCAAGGTTTGTCGGTGATGTCTTTGGTGCACCGCTTGCCATTGAAGCGCTATTGGCCTTTTTCCTTGAATCGACTTTTATTGGTCTTTGGATATTCGGCTGGGACCGTCTACCGAAAAAAATTCATTTGTTATGTATTTGGCTCGTTTCTCTTGGTACGATCTTTTCGGCGTTTTGGATTTTACTCGCCAACTCATTTATGCAGGAGCCAGTTGGATTTGTGATTAAAAATGGCCGTGCAGAAATGAATGACTTTGGGGCGCTCGTGACAAATCCGCAACTTTGGGTAGAGTTCCCGCACGTTCTGTTTGGTGCATTGGCAACCGGTGCTTTCTTTATCGCGGGTGTTAGTGCCTATAAAATGATCAAAAAACAAGAAGTGACCTTTTTCAAAAAATCTTTCCAGATTGCCATGGTGCTTGCTTTCATTTCTGGCTTAGGTGTGGCGTTCTCTGGACATGATCAAGCGAAGCATTTAATGGAATCACAGCCGATGAAGATGGCAGCAAGTGAAGCCCTTTGGAAGGATAGTGGAGATCCAGCGGCTTGGACACTATTTGCCAACATTGACACAGATAAAAAAGAAAACTCTGCGGAGATCAATATTCCGTTTGCTTTAAGTTACTTGGCTTACTCGAAGTTTAGTGGAGATGTGCCAGGTATGCTGACCCTTCAAAAAGAATATGAAGCAAAGTTTGGTCCTGGAGATTACATTCCTCCAGTCAAAACAACCTTCTGGAGCTTTAGAATCATGGTGGGTGCCGGCATGTTGATGATTTTTGCTAGTATGATTGGTTTGTATTTGAGCTTTAGAAAAAAACTAGAATCAAACAAATGGTTTTTACGCTTCATGGTATGGATGATTGCGTTCCCGTTTATTGCAAACTCAGCGGGCTGGATCATGACGGAAATTGGGCGTCAGCCGTGGACAGTCTTTGGTATGATGACAACCGCACAATCCATTTCACCAAACGTATCGTACGGCATGTTGCTATTCTCAGTCATTAGCTTTACGACCATTTATCTGATTCTTGCCATCGTGCTTGCCTACTTATTCATTCGAGAAATTAAAAAAGGTGCACATTCTGAAGAGAATACAGATCAAAAGGATGAAACGGACCTGTCTACAGATCCATTTGATGGAGGCGCATATCATGGCATATCTTAACGAGATTTGGTTTATTCTTGTCGCAGTATTGTTTGTTGGATTTTTCTTCTTAGAAGGATTTGATTTTGGTGTCGGGATGTCCATGCAGCTGCTTGGAAAAGATGCACATGAGCGCCGCATTTTAATCAATACGATTGGCCCTTTCTGGGATGCGAATGAGGTCTGGCTGATTACAGCTGGCGGGGCTATTTTCGCCGCTTTTCCTCACTGGTACGCTACGATGTTCAGCGGATACTATATTCCATTTACGATTCTCCTATTAGCGCTCATTGGGCGGGGGGTCGCCTTTGAATTTAGAGGGAAGGTCGAGAAGGCTTCATGGATCAAAACGTGGGACTGGGTCATCTTCTTTGGAAGCCTGCTTCCGCCATTTTTACTCGGAGTGCTATTCACAAGTATGTTACGAGGAATGCCAATTGATCAAGATATGAATATGTACGCTGGATTTACAGACTTCGTCAATCTTTATTCAGTGATCGGCGGGGTAGCTGTGACGGTGCTTTGCCTCCTGCATGGATTGATTTTCGTCACACTCCGCACTGAGGGCGATTTAAGAAATCGTGCAAGAAAGCTCGGTCAGCGTGTTTTATTGATTGCACTACCAGTTCTTGTTCTATTTGTTGGTGTGTCTATTCTTGAAACAGACATTTATACCGTGCGTCCGATCATCACAATCCCTTTAACTGTACTCATTGTGGTTTGTTATGTAGCGGCTCTATTCTTTATGAGAAAAGAGCGTGATGGATGGACATTTTTATTCACAGGTGCAGGTATTATGGTGACGGTGACCATGCTTTTCACAGCATTATTCCCGCGTGTCATGATTAGTTCGATCAACCATGCATTCGACCTCACCATTCAAAACGCTGCATCAGGATCTTATTCACTGACGGTCATGACGATTGTTGCCATTTCTTTGCTACCTTTTGTGCTTGGGTATCAAATCTGGAGCTACTATGTCTTCCGTAAACGTGTAAGCGGTAAGGAGCCAATGACCTACTAATGGATAAACGTTTGCTTCAACTAAAAGGAATGAGGGGGCTTCTTGCCCTCTTAGGTATTGTGTCAATCATCCAAGGAGCAAGTATTATTTTTCAAGCACAGTGGCTGGCACATGCCATAACAACGCTGTTTGACGGGAAGAGCCTCATGCAGGCAACGCCTTATGTCTTGCTGTTTCTTGCTGCCTTTCTGGTGCGGCACGGTCTCACCTTGATTCGGGAGAAGGTCATGTTTACCTACTCTTCCCGAATTGGAGCAGACGTCAGAAAACAGCTGTTGGACCAGCTTTTTCGTTTAGGGCCAGCTTTCACGAAGAAAAAAGGAACAGGAAAGCTTGTGACATTGGCGATGGAGGGTATTGCCCAATATCGTCAGTATTTACAGCTGTTTTTGCCGAAAATGGTCAACATGGCAGTTATCCCGGTGATGGTGCTTGTCTATGTTTGGACATTAGATGAAACATCTGCTGTCATTCTCATTGTCACGCTGCCGATTTTAATTGTTTTTATGATTTTGCTAGGACTTGTCGCTCAGCGTAAAGCGGCCAAACAATGGAGATCGTATGAGAAATTATCCAATCATTTTACTGATTCTCTCCGTGGCCTTGAAACGCTTCGCTACTTAGGGATTAGTAAAAAGCATTCTCGCAATATTGGAGAGGTCTCAAAGCGTTATCGAAAGGCGACGATGAGCACACTGAAAGTCGCCTTTCTTTCATCTTTTGCTCTCGATTTCTTTTCTATGCTGTCCATTGCGACTGTCGCTGTATTTCTCGGCTTGCGCTTAATTGAAGGAGATCTTTTGTTATTGCCGGCTTTGACCGCACTGATGCTCGCGCCAGAATATTTCTTGCCAGTCCGTGAAGTAGGAAATGATTATCATGCGACGTTAAACGGTAAAGAAGCGAATGAGGCGATTCAAGTCATTTTAGAGGAAAAGGGCTTCCGAGAGCAGGAGACACAATCCGTGCAGCTGAACGAGTGGAATGAGCAATCTGAGCTCACACTGCAAGGTGTCAGTGTGTTGCATGATGAACATGCTCCTTATTCGATTCAGGATGTCGATCTCACTGTGAAAGGAAAGAAAAAGATTGGGATCATCGGTGCCAGTGGTTCGGGGAAATCGACGTTAACGGATGTTCTCGGCGGTTTTGTTGAACCGTCTGCAGGTGAAATCATCCTAAACGGCAAGCCGCTTGCTCATTTACAGCTGGCGGCATGGCAAAAAGAAGTCGTTTATATGCCGCAGCATCCTTATTTATTTCACATGACACTGAGAGAAAACATTCGTTTTTATGAACCGAATGCAACAGATGAAGACGTCGAAAGAGCGGTGCAAGAGGCAGGTTTGTCTCAGCTCGTAGCCGATCTCCCCAATGGACTGGATGAGGTCATTGGCGAACAGGGCAGAGGACTGAGCGGTGGACAAGCGCAGCGGATTGCCCTCGCTCGCACAGTGCTCGGCCAGCGATCCATTATGCTGTTAGATGAACCAACGGCTCATCTGGATATTGAGACAGAGTATGAATTGAAGAAAACAATGCTTCCATTGTTTGAAGATAAACTTGTGTTTTTAGCCACACACAGACTTCATTGGATGACGGATATGGATGAAATCATTGTGATGGATCATGGGACGATTGCAGAGATGGGAACTCATGAATCATTAATGGAAAGAAAAGGTGTGTACTATCAATTGGTACAGGAACAAATGGGGGCGGTCACACATGGTCAGTAAAGGCTGGTTTATACCTTATATCAAGGAGAATCAAAAGCTGTTTGCCTTGGTGCTTTTTTTAGGAGCGATTGCGGTGTTTTCTGCTTCTATGCTCATGTATACGTCAGGGTTCCTCATTTCAAAAGCTGCCACAAGACCTGAGAATATCTTGATGGTCTATGTCCCAATCGTGGCAGTACGTACCTTTGGTATTTCACGCTCAGCTGCTCGTTATGCAGAGAGACTGGCGAGTCATCAGCTCATTTTGACGATGATTGAAAAAATGCGGGTACGTCTTTATGATATGGCTGAACGAAGTGCCAAACAGACTAAGCTTGGAACAGGTGAAATGCTTGGGCTGTTATCAGAAGATGTGGAGAGATTACAGGATGCGTATTTAAAAACAATCTTTCCATCCATCGGTGCACTGCTTTTATATGCCGCTTCAATTGGAGCACTTGGGCTTTTTTCATGGCCTTTTGCCGGGTTGATGCTGCTTTATATGGCGCTGCTCGTATTTGTATTCCCATACATCACAGTACTTGTGAACCGGGCGCGACAAATTGAAATGAAAAAGGGCAGAAATGAACTGTACAGCCATTTAACAGATGCTGTCATGGGCGTGAGTGACTGGTTGTTTAGCGGCAGACAGAACGATTTTGTTGAGGGCTATGAACGAAAAGAAGCAAAGCTATTAGCACTCGAAGCGGCAAAGCACCGGTTTATCCGTCTGCGCCAATTTTTAGCACAGCTAGTCATTGGAGGAGCAGTCGTCCTTGTCGTGTATTGGAGCGGCTCAGTCGTTCAGGCTGGTTCTATGCCACACACGCTCATCGCAGCCTTTGTGCTTGTGCTGTTTCCATTAACAGAAGCCTTTCTTCCGCTGTCAGATGCAGCAGGCGATATTCCTGTTTATCAGCATGCCGTCAGCAGATTAAATCATTATGAAGAGCAGTCGTATGAAGGATTAGTGGAGAGGAAGGCAGCAGACGAGACACCCGTCTCTGATGGCGTTGAAGCGGTCTGTTTTGATCAAGTCACCTTCGGATATGAAGTAGATCAACATGTACTAAAGCATTTTTCGTTTTCCATGAAGCAAGGTGAATCGCTCGCTCTTTTAGGAAAAAGCGGTGCAGGCAAATCGACCATTTTAAAACTGTTAGAAGGGGCAGTCGTGCCAAATCAAGGGGTTGTCAGCATTCAGGGGAAACCGGTACAAAGCATTCAAGAGGAGATATCCTCTTATGTGTCTGTACTCAATCAACAGCCTTATTTATTCGATACGTCTGTTTTAAACAACATTCGCTTAGGTTCTCCAGAAGCGACAGAAGAGCAAGTAAAAGAAGCCGCGCGGCAAGTTCAGCTGCACGATTACATTGAGTCTTTGCCAGAAGGTTATCACACAGGTGTACAAGAGACAGGGGTTCGTTTCTCTGGTGGAGAAAGACAGCGTATGGCTCTAGCAAGGATTTTGCTGCAAAACACACCGATTGTTGTATTAGATGAGCCAACCGTCGGGCTTGATCCACGCACAGAGCGTGAATTGCTTGAAACGATCTTTCGCGTGTTAAAAGGAAAAACAGTCATTTGGATCACCCATCATCTCACTGGCTGTGAGGCATGTGACCGTATGATGTTTATTGAAGGTGGACGTATTGAGATGGAAGGGCAGCATCATGATTTGCTGAAAGAAAATGTGCGTTATCAAAAGCTGTATGAAATGGATCGTCCATTTTCGAACGTGTAAAAAATGTATGACAAGAACGTTCGGACAGAAGATTTCTGCCCGAACGTTTTTTTGAGTTTAAGGATTTACTTTTCCTACACCCGCATTTGATACAACTTCTGATTTCACATTGTTCACGTTAAGCAAAGAGTAGTTATAAGGAGGGTTGTACGTACCTGTTGAAGACGTTGGCAGACTGCCTGTACTATTAATATATGAGTTGTTGATGACATGCCATGTACCGACTTGACGGCTGTCCCAGCTGCCAATGGCATTGTTTGTATTTTCAAATACGTTGTGCTCAATTCTCATTTTTGCGCCCATACGAGAGTTAATCGCAGTTGTATGGATGCCTTTGTAGTAGTTGTTATACACATGACCTTCTCCGTAGCGCATAGACGGTACACGAGAGTTCAAGTTTTCAAAGCGGTTGTTGTGGAATGTGATTTTTCTGTTGTAGTTATCGTTATCGGAGCTGCCCATCAGCATTGTTTTCCAGCTGTCATGGACATAGTTCCATGAGAACGTAATGTAATCGGAGTCATTTTTCACATCGAATAACCCATCATAGTCATCTTTCCCAGAGTTCAAAGTGTTGTAGAGTTCATTATGGTCGACCCATACGTTTTTAGAGCCACCTTCGATTCCGATGGCATCTTTATCACCGATTTTGCTGTGATGGATTTTGAGGTTGCGGATGATGACGTTATTAGCACGCCATACTTTAATACCAATCCCATTAAATTCGCCGTTTGTCCCTTTACCGACGATGGAGACATTGTTTGTATCTTTCACATCAATTTTATTGGCTGATGTATTAGAAGGAGTAATCGTTCCGTCTACCACGATTTTCAATTTTTCATTTGTTCCTTTGCTTTTGAGGGCAGCTAATAGTTCATTTCCCGTTTTCACCGTCACCGTTTTACCGCCTTCACCGCCTGTTGTACCGCCATTTAATGTGGAGAATCCTTGCTGATTAAAATTGGCCATAATCGAAGGGCTTTCTGGATATTTCGTTGCTGCTTTTGCCTCCCCATTTGGCGCAAATAATGAAGTCACGAGACCAACCGCTAACACACCAGCTAACATTGGAACTTTTTTCTTCAACATGAACATCTCCATTCTATATTTTGTTTTAATGTAAACGTTTCCAAAATAAGCTGCGATTCAACCGCTCCTCCTTCCTTCGCCAGCATCGCCTCTTTCGGAATGTAGGAAGAGCATAGCACGCAAAAAGGTATCATCGGCTAAGAATTGGAACGAAGTATTCCACGATTTTCAAGGAAACTAAGGCAATGATTATTTCAATTTATCTACATGAGACAAGGATCATTGACGATAGGTATTGGGGTAACCTAGTGATTATGAAAAGGACGTTCTTCTTTTCAAGGAAAATCAAGATGATTACGAAAGCGTCATTTTGTTAGAGACAAAGACATGTCATAATCATTACATAAGAAAAAAATGGATATCAAATAGATCCATGCGCTAAACAGTAGGTAGAAAAGGCTCCAATTTAAAAAAAGAAGGTCTATTTTAAACGATGCGATCACCGGTGTCGTCTAATCAATAAGAGATAGAAAGGAAGGAGGGACGTGTTTGGAGCAGACCGAGGAGACTTTATGGATCAAGCGGGCAAAACAGGGGGATGATGCCGCATTTACCGCCCTTTATCGGCATCATTATTCGTTTCTTTACCGTTATTTGATGAAATTGACCCTTCAACAAGAGCTGACAGAGGAGATCATGCAAGAAACGATGCTCAAAGCGTACATGAAACTTTCTTCTTTTAGAGGAGATTCATTATTTTCAACATGGCTCATGTCCATTGCATCTAGACAATTTTTAGATCATCAAAAGAAAAGAAAACGTGAACAAACGAGAGAAGGAAAGGCGAATCAAGAAGCCATCCGCCGGTTCAAATGGGATGTTCAGCAAAAAGGCCATACTTGGCATGACATGTGGGATGCTCTAAATGAGTTAAAGGCTCAGGAGAGAGCACCGATCCTTCTCCATTACTATTATGGCTTTACTTACCCTGAAATCGCTTCGATGCTCGGGGTGAGAGAAGGTACGGTGAAATCGAGGGTTCATCATGGGATCAAGAAAATTCGAAAGGAGTGGGACTGATGAAAGAAGATCGTTTCGCCGATCGTTTAAAAGAGGGGCTGCAGGAGCTCGATGAACAAATCGAAGTAGAAAAGCCGAGTGAACAAGCTTTGATGTTGATGCTAAAGCAGGCAAAGGAAAAAGAGAAAAAACGTTTTAAACAAGAAGTGCTGGCGTACATCATCGTCAGTCTGACCATCATGACACTTTTTGCAGCTGCCATTACTCATTTGCCCATCATCTTCATTCTTCTCCAAGTGGTGAGCGTGCCGCTCTGTGTGGTTGTCGGCATCAAGGAATATCAACATATTAAAGGAGGGTCCTCCTTATGAGTCAGACGGAAATGATCATCTTATTGTGCGCATTACCGTTACTGTTTGCACAGGGATTTCTCTTATTTATGGATGCTAAGAAAAGAGGGCGTTATAAATGGTTCTGGGGCATCATTGGATTAATCAACTTCCCATCTTCTTCTATTTTATATTGGCTGTGTGTTGTCTTACCTGATCGTAAAAGAGGAGAAAAGCTCAGGAAAGATTGAAAGACGTTGTAAAACTTTTGACCTTTTTTTTGAATGATCATCATCTAGAAAAAATGAAAGTTTCATGAATGTGTCAAAGAAAGCGGGATGTTGAACGTCCAGTTCGTCATTTCTAGCACGATAGTCATTCTTTGAGCGGGCTATTTTCATGACGGAAGGTGATTCTGCTTGATCTATCTCATTTCGGCATCGTTTTCATCTGTTATCAATATTGATCAGTTTTTACAAATGGTGTTAAATTAATCTCAATATGCGTTAGAAAATCTAACAACCAAAGAGTGAGATATTGACAAGGAGGCAGATGAGACATGTTGACCTTAGATCGAGCAGCACAAACAGCACAAAGCTACATCCACCGTGTGCTAGAGGATGTAGAAAAACGGAATCCAGGTGAGGCGGAATTCCAACAAGCCGTGAAAGAAATTCTGGAATCCCTCGTCCCGGTTTTTGCAAAACACCCAGAGTATGAAAAACAGGGGATCTTAGAACGCTTAATTGAGCCTGAGCGGCTTGTGATGTTTCGTGTACCGTGGGTAGACGATGAAGGCAAAGTACAGGTGAACAGAGGATTCAGGGTTCAATTTAATAGTGCCATCGGTCCTTATAAGGGGGGCATTCGTTTCCACCCATCGGTCAATGCCAGCATCATCAAGTTTTTAGGATTTGAACAAATCTTTAAAAACGCACTGACAGGTTTGCCGATCGGCGGAGGAAAAGGTGGATCAGATTTTGACCCTAAAGGGAAATCTGATGGAGAAATCATGCGCTTTGTTCAAAGCTTTATGAGTGAACTCAGTCGTTATATTGGACCTGATCAAGATGTGCCGGCAGGAGATATTGGGGTAGGCGCACGCGAAATCGGCTATATGTTCGGCCAGTACAAAAAAATGCGTGGTGCGTATGAAGCAGGTGTCCTGACAGGAAAGAGCCCTGGCGTCGGAGGCAGTTTAGCAAGAAAAGAAGCGACCGGCTATGGACTGGTGTACTTTATGGAAGAAATGTTAAAAGCCCACGGAATGCAATTTGAAGGACGATCTGTTGTTGTGTCTGGGTCAGGAAATGTATCGATTTATGCGATGGAAAAAGTATTGGAATTAGGCGGAAAGGTAGTGGCTTGTAGTGATTCAAGCGGAGCCATTTACGACCCTCAAGGCATTTCACTTGAGACAGTGAAGCAGCTGAAGGAAGTCGATAACCAGCGAATTAGTGCCTACATAGACATTCACCCGCATGCTGAATTGATTGAAGATTGCGAACAAATTTGGTCTCTTCCTTGTGACATTGCGCTGCCATGTGCGACCCAAAATGAAATTTCAGAGTCGCAAGCACAGCAACTAGTGGCAAACGGTGTCATCGCTGTAGGAGAAGGGGCCAATATGCCGTCCACACTTGAGGCCGTCAAAGTATTTGAACAACATGATATTTTGTTTGCACCAGCAAAAGCAGCAAATGCTGGGGGAGTGGGTGTTTCGGCGTTAGAAATGGCGCAAAACAGTGCGAGAATGTCTTGGACTTTTGAAGAAGTAGATGGTCAGTTGAAACAAATGATGCAGTCGATTTATCGTCAGTGTACTGAGACAGCTGAAGAATACGGATACGCTGGAAACTTAATGGTAGGCGCAAATATTGCAGGATTTCGCAAAGTGGCAGATGCCATGATCGCACAAGGCGTCATTTAACTCCTGCTCTCCCGCACCTGTTTATTTCATGACAAGATCGGGAATCGTCTTGTAAGAATGACAATAAGGAGGCGCGGGAGAAAATGAAAAAGTGGCTGAAACAAATTGTCAAATGGGCACCAGTGATTTATCCAGTGGTGAGGAAAATATATAAAGAACGAAAAGCATCCAAAAGTCGTAACGTATCAGCCGGGTAATCCGGCTTTTTTTTATGAAATGCATGAAACAAAAAAATATGCTGTGTGAATGATCCATATCACTTCTCTCTCCGTTAAGTACATAACAAACGGAAAGAGGAGGCAAAACAGATGAAAATGAAAAAAGCATTTTTAACGATCCCGCTTAGTGCAGCATTATTATTACCAACTGCTCAAATGGCAAGTGCACACGAAGGACATATGCATGGGGATGCAAAAAAGTCGTCATCATCACAAGAGGTGTCAAATAAAGCAACGGATCTTCGCGCAGCGCTTGATCAGCTCTTCTCAGAGCATGCTTATTTAGCAGTGATCACGATGCAAAAGGGAATTGACGGCAGTAAAGATTTTGATCAAGCAGCCGCAGCGTTAAATGAAAACACGAATGATCTATCGGATGCGATCGCCTCTGTGTATGGAAAAAAAGCAGGGAAACAATTCAAAGAGATTTGGTCAAGCCATATCGGCTACTTCGTTGATTATGTACAAGCGACAGCGAAAAAAGATGAAGCAGGTAAAAAGAAAGCGGTCAAAGCGCTTGATCAATACCGCATGAAACAAGCTGATATGCTTGATAAAGCAACAGGTGGAAGATTGAAAGCAAGTGAACTTGAAGAAGGGTTAAAGATGCACGTCAATGAACTGCTAAAAGCTTTTGACAGTTACACAGAAAAGGATTTTGATACAACCTATGAAACGGTCAGAAAATCCATTCATCATATGTTTGAAGTAGGTAAAGGTGTATCATGGGCGATTACAGATCAATTTCCTGGGAAATTTGATCAAAAATCAGTCGATACTCCAGCGGCAGATCTTCGTGAGGATTTAAACTACTTGTTCTCAGAGCATTTGGCACTCGCGGTAGTGGCTATGCAAAAAGGGAATGATGGCAGCAAGGACTTTGACCAAGCAGCCGCAGCCTTAAATGAAAATACAAATGATTTATCAGATGCGATCGCTTCTGTTTATGGAAAAGATGCAGGAAAACAATTTAAAACGATCTGGTCAAGTCATATCGGATATTTAGTTGATTATGTTAAAGCAGATGCATCAGGAGACGAGCAAGCAAAAGAAAAGGCTGTCAAAGATTTAGATGCTTACCGTATGAAACAAGCAAAATTTTTAGATCAAGCGACAGATGGACGATTGAAGGCGGCTGACTTAGAAGCTGGGTTGAAAACCCATATTGATGAGCTCATCAAAACGTACACGTCTTATCATCATGGTGAATACGATCAGCTGTACCCGACTGTCAGAGAAGCATACGGTCATATGTTCATGGTTGGTCAAGATGTCGCATCAGCTATTGTCGATCAGCATCCTGACATGTTCAAATCCAACATGCCAAATGAGATGCCGAAAACAGGTATGGGAGGCACAGCCGGTCCATTAGGTATGTCATATGAAGCATTTGCTGGGATGATGGCGAGTCTCATCTTAGCCGGAGGTGCAGTGGGGGCGTTCTTCCTCATTCGCCGCAAACCATCAAATTAAGCAGGCATCAAGACAAGAGGGAACGTGCACAATCGTGCCGTTCCTTTCTTCAAAAGGAGGTCGACTTGCGTGAAAAGATGGCTGTTTGGTATTCTGACGCTTTTCATCATCACGGGCTGCGCATCCCAATCAATAGATGAAAAGTCATCCTCTGAAACTGCATCATCTCCTGAGCCAATGACAGCAAAACAAGCCAAGAATCCATCTCATTCACACGACACGTTAAAAGATGAGCCATCGGGTATTGTTCCCGCTGACATCTCCATTCCAGCGATTGATGTCCAAGCAAAAGTGGAGAAAACGACTTTATCAAAGGATGGCAGTATGGGTGTTCCGCAAAATACAGATCACACAGCTTGGTTTGAAGATGGTCCGAAGCCTGGTGATAAAGGGAATGCTGTCATAAATGGTCATGTTGATAATAAATGGGGTCCTTCTGTTTTTTATCGACTAAAGGAGCTAAAAAAGGGAGACAAAGTCATTGTGACATCCTCGTCAGGGGAAAAGCGAACCTTTGAGGTTCTCAAGGTGAAAAGCTATCCGCGCGAAGAGAAACCAAATGCTTTTTTCGGGTACGCCTTTACACGGAATCTCAATTTCATCACATGTACGGGAACTTTTGATCATGCAGCCGGTACACATGAAAAAAGATTGGTTGTCTTTACACAACTGATTTCTTCATAAGAAAAAGGCGGATACACGGAGGTGTAACGCCTTTTTTTCATGATTTCCACAACAGCATCTTAGAAGAAGATTCATAGGTCATTAGATATGGTTGGTTGTATAAATAGGGGCGTTTGTCATATAAATGAGTTGGCAATTTTTATTTCTTTTCAGTAGAATATGAGTAATGAAGAGAACTGTAAGCGTATACAACCTGTCCAAACAAGGCAGATTCTCCACCCTAAATGAAGGAGGCAGACCTAATGCTGAGTAAAAGACTGGCGCACATTTTAAGTCAGCTGATGGCAGCTGAGACTCCTCTCACGAGCGCTGCGCTTTCTGTCAGTTTACAAGTGACAAGCCGCACCATCCGAACAGACATCAAGGAACTGAATGAGCGTCTAGCCCCTTATCAAGCAGCTGTATCAGCTGTTAGAGGCGCTGGCTATGAGCTGTTGATCAACGATGAGATTGCCTTTCGCCGTTTTATGAAGGAAGAAGTCGAACAGGAAGAACCGCTTGCTATTCTTCCAGAAGAACGAGTTCGATTTATTTTGAAAAAGCTGCTTCTAGCGGAATCATATGTGAAGCTGGAAGACTTACAGGAGCAGCTGTTTATTAGTAAATCGACGATGAGTAATGACATGAAATGGGTCAAACGTAAGCTCGAACCCTTTGATCTGAAGCTGGAAGCAAAGCCGAATAAAGGCTGCCGGATCAAAGGATCTGAGATGAAAATCCGTTATTGCATGTCAGAATATTTATTCAATGAACGGCGTTCCTATCAAACAATGCTGAACACGGCGGTTACGATTTTGCCAAAACATGAGCTGGAATTGATTCAGAGAACCATGATTGATTATATCAACGAGGAAAAAATGAATCTATCAGACATTTGCATGAATAATTTAATTGTTCATATTGCTATTGCCTGTAAACGGATTAGACACGGAAACTATGTATCTGTGCTGCCTGAAGAAATCAACGAAATCCCAAGGGCAAAAGAATACAAGGTAGCCAAAAAAATGGTTGAGCGTCTTGAAGGGCTGCTGGATGTCTCATTTCCACAAGAGGAAATCGTTTATATCGCCATTCATTTGCTAGGAACAGCCAAAATGGTACAGTCTTTTTCAACGGGCGGTCAAAAACAAATTGTGGATGATGACACGAGCCGTCTTGTTCAGCTGATGCTGAAAGCCATTGATCAAAAATTGCAGCTGGATTTAGCGGGAGATGCGGAATTGCTGATTGGCCTCAGTTTGCACTTAAAGCCGGCGATCAATCGGTGTAAGTATGGAATGAATTTAAGAAATCCAATGCTTGATGAGATCAAAGCGGGCTATCCAATTGCCTTTGAAGCAGGGATTGTGGCGAGCAGGGTCATTGAAGAAGAGACAGGTTTGTCCATTCATGAAAATGAGATCGGCTATATGGCACTTCATTTTGGTGCGGCCTTAGAGCGCAGGAAAATGGAAATACCACCGAAGCGATGCCTGATTGTCTGTGCGTCTGGTGCTGGGAGTGCAAGGCTACTTCAAGATCGTTTGCGGTCACAATTTGGGTCGAAGCTGACCATTTTAGGCACAGCAGAGCTTTATTCGCTTCCGCATGTCTCTTTACATGCATTGGATTTAATTATTTCGACCATTCCCATTCATATGGATTTACCGATTCCGGTCATTCAAGTGAACACGATTTTAGGAGGCAGTGATTTTTTAAAAATAGAAGAAGCTTTGACAAGTGAAACAAGAGTGACATTAGCCACGCAATATATGAAAAAGGAATTGGTCTTTACAAAACGCGCCTTTCAAACAAAGGAAGAGGTCATACACTTTCTCACGCAAAAGGTCATTGACATGGGCTTAGCGCCAGCAGAACTTACACAATCTGTGATGGAAAGAGAAGAGTCTGCACCGACTTCATTTGGGCATTATACAGCGATTCCGCATCCGATGACCCCGCTAACAGAAGAGACGTTTTGGGCGATCTGTACATTAGAAAAACCGATTATTTGGGGAGAGAAAAAAGTTCAATTTGTGTGCTTGCTTTGTGTCGAAAAAGAGAATGCCAAAGATTTAAAAGGCATGTACCGTCTGCTTGGAGAGCTTGTCCATCATGTGAAATTTATTCAGCACCTCATCACCTGTGACACCTTTGAAGACATGCTGGATGTCATGGATAAAAAAGCGCCTTCGTACAAGAACTAATGGTGTGATATTAACTTTTTCCGCTTCTTAAAGGAAAAAGTATGGGTGTTTATGAAAGCGGTTTCATAATATGATGAATGTGTAAAGAAAAGCTTCATACTTCAAAAAGGGGGCGTTTACAATGAACATTTTATTAGTTTGTGCAGCAGGTATGTCAACAAGCTTACTTGTCACAAAAATGGAGAAAAGTGCACAAGAACAAGGAAAAGACTATCGTATTTGGGCAGTATCTGGAGATGCTGCAAAAAATCATATTGATCAAGCCGATGTGCTTTTATTAGGACCTCAAGTTCGTTATTTATTACCGCAAATGAAAAAACTCGGAGAAGACAAAGGAATTCCAGTAGACGTGATTAATACCGTGCATTATGGCGTATGTAATGGTGCTGAGGTTTTAAAATCTGCTGAACAGTTAGTGAACGGATAAAGGGGGCGGAAGGGATGAATGGATTCAACCGATTTCTAGAAGAGAAGGTTATGCCGTTTGCAGGGAAGATTGCCGCTCAAAGACATTTACAAGCATTGCGTGACGGAATTGTTTTAACCATGCCTCTCATTATCGTCGGTTCACTGTTTCTTATTTTAGCCAACCTTCCGATTCCAGGATACAGCGATTTTATGGCAAGTGTCTTCGGAGCCGAATGGGCCACGAAACTATCCTATCCTGTGAATGCCACCTTTGACATTATGGCACTTGTTGCGACCTTTGGGATCGCGTACAGGTTAGCTGAAAAGTATGCAGTCGATGCACTGTCATCTGGTGCAATTGCTGTCGCAGCTTTCCTCCTAGCCACACCTTATCAAGTACCGTTCACACCTGAAGGATCAACAGAAGCTATCCTAGTGAATGGTGGTATTCCCGTCACACTGATGGGCAGTAAAGGGCTATTCGTTGCCATGATTATTGCCATGCTTTCCACCGAAATTTACCGCTTTATTGTACAGCGGAATATCGTCATCAAAATGCCTGATGGTGTACCGCCAGCAGTTAGTAAATCGTTTATCGCACTTATTCCAGGTTTTGTGGTCATCACGCTGATCTGGGTCGCTAGGCTTCTGATTGAGATGACACCTTTTGAGAGTATTCATAATATCATTACGGTCTTAATCGGCACACCACTATCCATTCTTGGTGGAAGCTTAGGCGGAAGTATCGTTGCCATCGGTGTGCAAATGCTCCTCTGGGCATGTGGTATTCACGGAGCCACCATTGTCGGTGGAGTCATGGGTCCGATTTGGCTCGGTGCGATGGATGAAAACCGTCTTGCCTTCCAAGCAGGAGAAGTGCTGCCGAATATTTTCACAGCGCAGTTCTTTGAAATCTTTATCAATGTCGGCGGAAGCGGCGCGACGCTTGCTTTGGTACTGACCATGATCTTGCGTGCGAGAAGTAAGCAAATGAAACAGCTTGGCCGTCTTGCGATTGGGCCAGCCATCTTTAACATCAACGAACCGATCATTTTTGGAATGCCGATTGTGATGAACCCAATGCTTCTCATTCCGTTTATCCTTACCCCAATTATGATGATCATCACCACATATATCGGAATGAGCACAGGACTTGTAGCAAAACCGGCAGGGATTGCTGTCCCGTGGACAATGCCGCCAATCATTTCAGGCTATCTCGCAACAGGCGGGAAAATCTCTGGTGCGGTCATGCAGCTGATTAACCTTGCCTTGTCATTTGCGCTATACTATCCATTCTTTAGAATGTGGGATAAGCAGAAATTGAAAGAAGAAAATGAGCTTGAAGCAAAAGCATCAACAGATGAAAATGTCGTCAGCATGTAATAGAGGGAACAAGGGGGATGCGGCCGATGGAAATGGAACAAATTGTGTTTCAACTCATCTTGCACGGTGGTAATGGCAGAAGCTCGGCCATGGAGGCCATTACATGTGCAAAGCAAGGCAATTTTGATGAGGCGAAGCAAAAATTGCAGGAAGCACAAGACGCGTTAAATGAGGCGCATCACGCACAGACAGAGCTGATCCAAGGAGAAATCAGAGGAGAGAAAACCGACGTCAGTCTCTTGATGATTCATGCACAGGATCATCTGATGAACGCAATGACCGTCAAGGAGCTTGCAGCTGAAATCATTGAGCTCCATGAAAAAATGAAGCAATTCGGAGGTGTCAATTCATGAAAGACGGAATCAAAATTGTCACAATAGGCGGTGGATCAAGCTATACGCCTGAGCTCGTCGAAGGGTTTATTAAACGATATCAAGAATTGCCTGTAAAGGAATTATGGCTTGTGGATATTGAAGCGGGTCAGGAAAAGTTGAACATCGTGGGTGCCCTTGCAAAACGTATGGTTGAAAAAGCGGGTTTGCCGATTGAAGTGCACCTCACCCTTGACCGCCGGGCAGCTCTGAAAGATGCGGACTTTGTCACGACACAATTTCGTGTAGGACTGCTCGAAGCCAGAGCCAAGGATGAAAGAATCCCACTTAAATATGGCGTCATTGGACAGGAAACGAATGGTCCAGGCGGGTTATTTAAAGGTCTACGCACCATTCCAGTCATTCTAGACATCGTGAAGGATATGGAAGAGCTTTGCCCAGATGCCTGGCTGGTGAACTTTACAAATCCAGCAGGCATGGTCACAGAGGCGGTGTTACGCTACACGAATCTGAAAAAAGTGGTCGGTCTATGCAATGTGCCGATTGGAATCAAAATGGGCATTGCAAAAGCGCTGGATGTCGATGTCGAACGCATTGAAGTACAATTTGCAGGCCTCAATCACATGGTCTATGGCTTAGATGTGTATTTAGACGGGGTCAGCATTATGGATCAAGTGCTAGATGAATTAGGAAATCCAAATAGCCAGTGGTCCATGAGGAATATTGAAGCGAAAAACTGGGAGCCTTCTTTCGTCAAAGGCTTAGGGGTCATTCCATGTCCGTATCATCGTTATTACTATAAAACGAAAGATATGCTGGAGGAAGAACAAAAAGCGGCTCAAGAAAAAGGAACAAGAGCAGAGGTTGTGCAGCAAGTCGAGCATGAACTATTTGAGTTATATAAAGACCCAGATTTATCGATTAAACCGCCGCAGCTCGAAAAAAGAGGCGGGGCTTATTACAGCGATGCAGCATGTAATTTGATCAGCTCCATCTATAATGATAAACATGACATTCAACCGGTAAATACAGTGAACAGAGGAGCGATTGCCAGCATTCCGGCCGAATCAGCGGTTGAAGTGAACTGTATCATTACAAAGGACGGACCGAAACCAATCGCGACAGGTGATCTGCCTGTGGCTGTGAGAGGACTCGTTCAACAAATCAAGTCCTTCGAGCGTGTGGCAGCTGAAGCAGCTGTGACAGGAGATTACGAGACGGCTCTTGTCGCCATGACCATCAATCCACTCGTTCCTTCTGACGAAATTGCAAAGCAAATCTTAGATGAAATGCTTGAAGCGCACCGTGAATATTTACCGCAGTTCTTCAAATCAGTGAATGCGTAAAATAAAATGGCCCCTTTATGGGGTCGTTTTTTATGATTTTTTCATATGGAAACCGGAGAAAGCAGTGTATGATAGAAAAAACAACATGTACTGCTTCAAAGAAAGGACGGTTAGAATATGGTGGCAATTGGTTTAATGCTTTACGGCTTTATCGTTCAACCTCTACTTAGTTACGGCACAGTGGTTTTGTTTTTGTATGGAATCATCGCTTCATTTATTGGCCTGATTCGGCATAGACAGGATGTGTGGATGTATGTTCTCCGCTTGCTCGTTTGTTTTACCATTCCAGTAACCAATCTGTTAATGTATTTCGCAACCATTGGTGGAGATGAAAGAGACTTTGATTTCCAGCCGATGCCGCCAGTTTATCATCTTGTTTTTATCCTAGAAATCATCATCGTCTTTTTACCAGAGATCTTTTTACTGATCGAGAGAAAGCGGAGTATCAAAGGGAAACAGTGGATATATGCAGGGGCCATTGTGGGGATATCGGTCTTGTTTTGGTGCACGATTTGATGAGAGGCTGACTGACATCTAAGTCTTTTTCGCCTTTTTGTTGCGTAACCTCTTTCGCCTCACTTTTACAAAAGTAATGGAAAGAACAAAGATAGAAATTCCGAGAAACTTAAATAGAAAACGGGTGAAGAACGGTGAATCATCGAAACCTGTAGCGATGATGATCGATCCGATGCAAATCCCAAAGAACGCTAGTAAATAAGTAAAAAACATATCATCACTCCTTAAGCGTGGAATAGATCCATATTTTCCATTATGAGGTAGAGAAGGAGATAAAGAAACAAAAAAAGAACCCTTCATCAAATGAAAGGTTCTTTCGCTTGCTTATGCCTGCTTGACGACCGAATCGACTTCTACTGTCCAGCCGAAGATATCTGGCTGAGTTCCTTTTTGGATTCCAGTAATCGCTTCGTACAATTTCTTCGATACTTCGCCTGTTTGACCATTTTGAATGACGTATGGCTGATCGTGATAAATTAATTCACCGACAGGAGAAATGACGGCTGCCGTTCCTGTCCCGAAGATTTCTTCAAGTTCACCTGACTGATGTGCTTCGATTAACTCATCAATTGAAATTTTACGTTCTGTCACAGGGATTTCCCAATGCTTTAACAGCTCAAGCACAGAATTCCGTGTGATCCCTTCTAAAATGCTGCCGTTCAGTTCAGGCGTCACGATTTCTCCGTTGATTTTAAAGAAGATATTCATACTACCGACTTCTTCAATATACTTTTTCTCGATGCCATCAAGCCACAGGACTTGTGAAAATCCTTTCGTTTCAGCAACTTGCTGTGCTTTCAGGCTTGATGCATAGTTTCCAGCTGTTTTGGCATTTCCTGTTCCGCCTTTAACAGCGCGGACAAATTCGTTTTCCACCGCAATTTTGACCGGATGGATGCCTTCTTTATAATAAGAACCTACTGGAGATAAAATGATGATCAGCTTATAGGTGCTTGACGGTGCAACACCTAAATAGGGCTCAGTAGAAATAATGAATGGACGAATATACAAAGAAGTGCCCTCTGCATCAGGTACCCAATCCTTATCAATGCGAATGAGTTCATTTAAGCCTTCTAAAACCGTTTCTGTATCAATTTGCGGGATACATAGGCGGTCATTTGATCTGTTTAAGCGTTCCATATTTTTTTCGGGACGGAATAAGAGAATCTTTTGATCCTCAGACACATACGCCTTCAAGCCTTCAAAAACAGATTGGCCATAATGATAAACCATAGAAGCTGGATCCATTGGAATCGCCTGATAAGGGATAATTCTCGGATCATACCAGCCTTTATCAATTGAATAATCCATCACAAACATGTGGTCTGTGAAGATTTTTCCGAATTCAAGTTGATCAGATTGAGGTTTTGGTTTTTTTGTTGAACTAAGTTCAACGCGGATGGGTTGTTTTGGCATCGTAAATCTCCTTGCTGTTTGATTATTTGAAAATTCTAATAATATGAAATAATTATGATTCTATTCTATACCTTCACAAAATATTAGCAATAGGTTTTCTGGAATTCAGACAAGAAAAATCTGTTAAAGCGCTTTCCTCCTCTCTGTCGTGGTTTTACTGAAGTTTCCCCTTAGAAATAAAATCCAATTTCATTATTAACTGATTAATCTGACAATTTAAAAGCGATTTGTTTTCCTGTAAGATATTCTTTCAACCATACACCTTTTGACTAGTACATTGCAAGGGGCATTGCCATATTTTAATCCTCTTTTTTTTAACCGATAAAGGTAGAAGAGAGTGGAAGGGAGCAAACAACGAGATGAAACGAATGATATCAGGCGCCTTATTGATTTTATTGATGACCGCCATTAGTTTTGGCTGTCAAGCGATGACGGAGGAGGCTGGTGCGAAGCAAGGTACTGCCTATTACGTCGCAGCAAATGGGAACGACAAACATCCAGGGACAAAGCAAAAGCCTTTCCGTACGCTGAAAAAAGCGGCAAGTATCGCGAAAGCTGGGACAACAGTTTATATGAGAGGCGGTACATACAAAGAGAAATTGATTGTCCGCCATTCTGGAACAAAGAAAGCACCAGTTGTTTTTCAAGCGTATGGAAAAGAGAAGCCTGTCATTAGCGGAGCATCTCTTAAAGGAAATCAAGCAGACGGAGGTCTCGTGAAGCTTGATCAAAAGAGCTATATCACCCTGAAAGGTTTGACAGTCGGTCATATTAAAACGAATCAAGAAGATGTGACACCCATCGGTATATTCATCACAGGAAGCGGCAAAGGCGTCAAACTGCTTAACAACCGTGTGTACGACATTCAGACGACACATCAAAATGGGAATGCTCATGGCATTGCGGTCTATGGAACGAAAGCACCTGCAGCCATTGAAGACATCGAAATCAAAGGAAACACTGTGGAAAAGTTAAAGTTGGGTTTTAGTGAAGCCCTTGTGCTAAACGGAAACGTGAAAAAATTCCGCGTGACACATAATACAGTCCGGCATACGGACAATATCGGGATTGATTTAATTGGTTTTGAGAATGTCGCACCTTCTAAAAAGTATGATCAAGTGCGAAATGGTGTCGTATCTAGAAACAAAGTTTATGAGATTACGAGTGTTGGGAATCCAGCG
Source organism: Bacillus sp. FSL K6-2869 (assembly GCF_040869405.1). Taxonomy (NCBI): domain Bacteria; kingdom Bacillati; phylum Bacillota; class Bacilli; order Caryophanales; family Bacillaceae; genus Bacillus; species Bacillus sp. FSL K6-2869. Next base: position 3,578,798 of record NZ_CP152035.1, on the reverse strand, counting down.
TACGGCAAGGACATCTCCGCAGGAGGAATCTATGTGGATGGCGGGAAAGACATCGTGATTGATCATAACATCAGCCATCATAATGACCTTGGGATTGAGGTCACAAGTGAACATAAAGGGAAGATGGCCGAACGCATTCGCATTGAGCACAATCAAGTATATTTAAATCGTTATACAGGCATCTCCATTGGCGGCTATGACAAGAAGCGGGGCGGAACCACAAACACGACCATCTCCCATAACATTTTGTACAAAAATGACACAGCCGGCTTAGAAGGCGGTCAATTGCTCATGCAATATCAATCGGTGAACAATCGAATCACGAATAATATCATGACAGCCAGTGCTTCGCATTACTTAGTCGTGAATCTCTACGAAGTGAACAAGAAGAATACATTCCAAAAGAATGTCTACGATGACCGCAAAGGTGCAAAAGCCTCACAATGGGTATGGCGCGGGAAATGGCTGGAAGGCTACAAAACGTATCGCTCGAAAAGCGGTCAAGATAAAGGATCAGCACACCTTAATCCCCAATTTGTGAATGAGAAAAAATATGATTTCCGTCTTAAGGCATCATCACCTGCTAAGAAAATCATCGGCAGTTAAACAAGGCATTCGGTGCAAGTGATCATTTTAGAAATTTTCAAAAAAGTCATTGACATTGATGAGACATCACATTAAAGTAAAGAAGACATTTCAACTAAAACAAATTTCATAACGGATCTCTTATCAAGAGAGGCAGAGGGACTGGCCCTATGACGCCCAGCAACCGTTTCTATTTAAGAAATTGGTGCTAATTCCTGCAAAGCTGTTACAGCTTTGACAGATAAGAGAGGAAGACTTCCCGATACATGTTTCATGCAACGGTGATCAAGCCTCTCTTTATCAAGAGAGGCTTTTTTTGATCTCTTTTTTTAGAATCAAAAGACTGGGTTCACAGGCATATTTCCACTTCTTTACCTAGTTTTCCGATGTGAAAAATAAAACAACTTGAGGAGGAACAGCAATGAAACGTAAATATTGGACATCATCTCTTGTATTATTGACGGTCCTGACCGTGCTATTATCTGGTTGCGGTACGGGATCAAGCGCAGGCTCAAAGGCTAGTGCAAACGAAAAGGTCTCCTTTGACAATGTCCCGAAGCGATTTGCAAAAGGACAGGGAGCAAAAATTAAAGTCATCCGTAAAATTGGCGGGGACGATCATACTGCTCAGTTTTTAGCAGGAACGAAGGCAGAAGGTGAAGCGCTAGGCTTTACAGTAGATGTCTACACGGCAAATGGTGATACGGCGAAGTTTCATGATGCTATTTCTCAAGCACTAGAAGAAAACTATGATGGCTTTATCATCTCTCATGGGGATGATGAGGCGACAGTCGCTGATGTGAAGAAGATCACAGCGAAAGGCATTCCAGTTGTGGCGTTTGATTCAAATCCGAAGCTGAAGGACATCAAAGGGGTCACAGTGACGTCTCAAGATGACGAGCAATTAGCGAAAAAATCATTAGATGCACTCGTGGCTGATTTTAAAGGGAAAGCAAATATTGCGTATCTTTGGGTAGACGGATTCCCTCCAATGGTGAGACGAAACAAGGTGTACCAAGAAACGCTCAAACAGCATACAGGAATCAAGGAACTTGACCGATTTGGCGTTGCGGCCTCTGATATATCAGTTCAAACACAAAATGCGGTTGCGGCTATGCTAAATAAATATCCAAAGGGTAAACTGGATGCGATTTTTGCCACGTGGGATGCATTTGCGATTGGTGCCGCAAGAGCTTTAAAAGAAGCAGGAAGAACCGAAGTGAAAATATACGGTATTGATGTGTCTAATGCCGATCTGCAAGAAATGACTGCGAAAGACAGTCCTTGGAAGTACACTGCCGCTGTCGATCCGAAGCTCATTGGTGCAATCGACGTAAGGATTCTTGCGAAGAAACTAGCTGGCGAGAAAACGCCATCTTCCTATGACCTTGAGGCCTCTCTCATTTCACAAAAGCAGCTTCAGGATGCAGGAAAGGCCATCAATATGGTCAATCTTGCAGATGAAGTAAAAGGATTCGGATCATCGACTGCTTTTGAAGAAGACTGGATGAAGACCTTGAAGAAGCATTATGCAAAATAAACAACGTGCACTCTCTTTTCATAGAGGGTGTTTCGTTTTTCAATTGACGATCAGGAGAGAAGGAGGACACCTATGACAACGCTGCTAGTTCATATGAAAAACATTTCGATTGAATTCCCAGGAGTCAAAGCGTTAGATCAAGCAAATTTCACATTAAAAAAAGGCACAGTCCATGCCCTGATTGGGGCGAACGGTGCTGGGAAGTCAACGTTAATGAAAGTTCTCTCTGGTGCTCATTCACATTTTGAAGGAACCATCCACATCAATGGCGAGGCGGCGACCATTCATACTCCGAAGGATGCGGCCTCATACGGTGTGCAGACCGTCCATCAAGAAGTGGATACAGCTCTAGTGCCTTATTTAAGTGTTGGCGAAAATATGATGATCCATGAAATGGAGAAAAAACCATTCGTCCGCTGGAAAGAGATTCACCGCAAGGCAGCACAGCTGTTAAAAAAGATGGACATTGACATCTCGACGAAGCGTCTTGTGAGTGATTTGACACTGGCAGAAAAACAAATGGTGCTCATTGCCAAGGCTGTGTCGATCAAATGCAGCATTTTAATTTTAGATGAACCAACCGCTCCACTTAGTCATGCAGAAACAAGCAAGCTATTCTCAATGATTCATCAATTGAAAAAGAACGGCACAGGCATCATTTTTATCTCGCATCGCATGCCAGAAATTTTCAACATCTGTGATGAACTGACTGTGATGAAGAATGGAACCGATGTGGCGGCGCACCTCATTAAAGAAACCGATCCAAAGCAGGTCATTGAAGAAATGCTTGGCGCGCCATTAGAGGATCAATTCCCATCCCGTACACCGCTTGAGGATGCACCGATTGTGCTTGACGTGAAAGAGTTGCATGACCAGCATAAATTAAACAACATTCATCTTCATGTGAAAAAAGGAGAAATTCTCGGGATTGCAGGACTAGTCGGTGCTGGTAAAACAGAATTGTGCAAAGCCCTATTCGGCGCCTCAGAAAAAAAGTCAGGCACTGTGCAGCTGCATGGTCAAACCATTCATATCAAGTCGCCTCATCACGCTGTGAGAGCGGGTATTGCCCTTGTGCCTGAAGAACGGAGAAAAGAAGGGATTCTAACAGAAGAAACTGTTGGATGGAACGTAACAGCTGCAAGTCTACGTTCGTTTACACGGCCGTTCAGCTTCTTACATCGTTCTAAGGAACGGAAGGCAGCAGATGGAATCGTCAAGCGGCTTGGCGTCAAGACACCTTCTCTTGAAGCGAAGGTGAAGCATCTATCTGGTGGAAATCAGCAAAAGATTGCGATTGGAAAATGGCTGTTGGCTGAGGCGGATGTCTATCTCTTTGATGAACCAACCAAAGGTGTAGACGTTGGAGCAAAAAAGGACATTTTCTCTCTCATTGCAGAACTAGCTGAAAGAGGAAAAGCGGTTATTTATGCTTCAAGTGAGCTTTCAGAAATTGCAGGAATCGCCGACCGAGTATACGTCTTATATGATGGCAGCATTGCCCGGGAAATGACGGCACCAATGACTGAAGAAGAGCTTTTATATCATTCAACAGGAGGACAATCATGAGTGAACGACAAGTTTCAGCCCCAATTCAACAAATCAAGAAACAGCGGCCATCCTTTCATCTGTTTGATTTCTTTTATCAATATGGCACCATCTTAACGATTGTCGTATTGATTGTTGTCTTTGCGGCAGCCAATCCGGCATTTTTACAGTCAGGAAATATCATCAATATTTTACGATCGATCTCGATTGTAACCATCATTGCGGTAGGGCTGACGATCTCCCTAGCAGTGAACGGCTTTGATTTATCTGTAGGCTCAGTTGCTACGTTATCAAATGCAATTGTGATCTCCATGTTTGTATGGTTCTCGCAAAACCCACTCATTGCGATCCTTTCTGCGCTGGCGGCTTCTCTTATTGTCGGTTTGCTGAATGCTTGGATGATTGTCAAAATGAAGATTCCAGATATGCTCATGACACTAGCCATGATGTTTATCATTCAAGGGCTGGCACAAACCTATACGAAAGGTGCGACCATTTCTGAAAATATGGTGCTGCCTGATGGCACTTTTTCAACTGGCACCATCCCTGCCTTTTTCAGCAAGATTGGGCAGGTACCCTATATCATTTTGATTATGGCGGCCATTGTGCTTTTTGCACATGTTTTTATGACTTACACAAAGCATGGGCGATTGATGTATATCATTGGTGGAAATAAAGAAGCCGCTCGATTATCTGGTATTCATGTGAACAAATACAAAATCGCAGCATATCTGTTGTCTGCCTTATTTGCGGCGATCGGTGGTATCGTGCTGGCATCAAGGGTGATGACAGCAGAAATTAACGCAGGAACGCCATATTTAATGGATGGGGTAGCTGCTGCTTTTATTGGGTTTTCAGTCATGGGAGCAGGTAAACCAAACGCATTCGGTACGTTTATTGGTGCGGTGCTCATCGGTATTTTGCAAAATGGACTTGTGATGATGTCTGTCCCGTATTATGCAATGGATATCGTGAAAGGATCTGTGCTTGCACTGGCACTCGCGCTGACTTATTACAAACAACGGGGGTAAGATGTACTTTTTTAAAACCATTTGCGTTCTCTCTCCGTCTAGTAAACGGAAAGCAGTGTAACAGCTGTTTGCCAAAAGGAGATGACAAAAAGAAATGAATATGTCAGCAACTCATGTAGAAGATTTGAAAAGTGTCATGGAAGACTGGAAAAATGAATTATTAGTATATAAATTTGCATTAGATGAAATGGATACAAAGTTTTCGATTATTAGTCAGGAATATAATTTAATCCATGGACACAACCCAATAGAGCATACAAAATCACGGATCAAATCCTTTGAAAGCATCGTGAATAAACTAGCGAGAAAAGGATGTGACATCACCACACAATGTGCCAAGGAGTACATACATGATATCGCTGGTGTCCGCATCATCTGCTCGTTTATTCAAGATATCTATAACATTATTGATGTTCTGAGGCAAAGAGAGGATTTAAAGATCCTTGAAGTGAAAGATTACATTCAGCATCCGAAACCAAATGGCTATCGAAGTCTTCATTTAATTGTTGAAATTCCTGTTTACTTAACGAATCGTGTGGAGCATGTGAAGGTTGAAATTCAGGTGCGGACCATTGCGATGGATTTCTGGGCGAGTCTCGAACATAAAATCTATTATAAACTGCAAAACGATGTTCCTCATCAGCTCACCGATGAACTAAAGGAAGCGGCAGATATCGCTCACTACTTAGATGAAAAAATGCAAAATATCAAACGAGAAATTGATTAACCAATAAAAAGAGTAGCTGTTTTGAATGACAGCTACTCTTTTCAGTCTTATTAAGGGTTGGTGCCTCGATCTCTCTTTTGAATGATCGTACCGTCATCTTGCGATTGTGCAGACGGGCTGCCTTTTTGTGTAGAAGTGCCAATCCAAACACCTGTGAACAAGAGCGCAAAAATCGCACTTGAGATCAGCCATTTTTTCATCATACATCACTCCATCTTCTTAACAAGTTTTGAATGACAATGCCTTGTTCTGAAAATACATCGCTTCTTTCGGAAGACCATTTTCAGTTAAGTAGGCGGCTACATCCTGACAGATAGCCTCAAGATCAACAAGGAAATTCATAGATTCTAATTGATCACAATAAGAAATGATCTGCTCAATCATGTTGTCTGGCTGGAGCATCAATGTTTCTAAAATGGATAATTTAAGTGAAATGTTTCGTTGTTTTAAATTTTCTGCTTTTTGAAGTGAAAGCTGTACATAATAGTGGAACAAACCAGGCTTTTTCAGCTTAAACAGCGCTTTCGTGTAGGCATACAAGGCCAGTAAATAGCCGCCTGGGGAAGAAGTTTCGAATGACTCAATCAATAAAGCTTTTTCTAGGAGCGGCACAGCTTCACTGTATTCATTTCTTAGACTTTTAATAAAAGCTGCATTGCAATACGCGTGACCAAGTAAATCTGGATCCTCCATCTGTTCTAGTGAGTGAATTACCTGTTGAAACAAAGTTTCTGCCTCATCATATTTCGATTGATCCGCATAATTCAGAGCAAGCATCATTTGACAGCTGATTGATTTTTTCACATAACATGGATCTGCGTCGTAAATAGACGAAGCCTTTTTTAAGTGGTGGATGGAGAGAAGTGTGGATCTTATATTATAGTATAGACATCCTGTTTTATAATGGAATTCTGCCTTTTCAATGTCATCATGTACGAGATCTAATTTATCCTCGGCCAATTTCAAATGGTGAAATGCTGTATCTTGATTCCCTCTGCGCATTTCATACATGCCTTTAAAGAAATAGAAATAGTAGCTGAGCATATCATCTGTACGAATCGCATTTTCATCCACAAAAAGACTGTGATCTAACGAAGCTGTATCTTCGACTAAATCTTTGAAACGGTATTCTAAAAGTTGATAGTAGAGTAAGACATCTTGATTCTCTTCCATTCGATCAAATGCTTGAAGAATCTCTTCTTTTAGCTGTATTGCTTCTTGTATGTCTCTTTTTTTCATCAAGACATACCAGTCATTTAGCATATTTGCTACATCAACGGATGACAAAACACCTGTTTCTGCCAATTGGTATCCTCCTTTCTTCACCTATTCATTTCTGCTGATTCTTATTTGTCTGAATCATCTTTCCATATTAAGTATCTTCTTATATTTTAAGCGGTCTATCTCAATTTGTAAAACATGTTTTTTGATGTAAATTCAACCAGTAGTGAAAAAAATAGGGAGTAGTGATCTAATTGTATACGCTTACATTTTTTTAGGTAAAAAGAGGATGTTCAAAAAAATATATCAGGATATCAATAGAGGAAGAGAGACAGTGAAAGAGGGTTTTTTCATAGGTGAGAAAGAAGTGGTATTTATAAAGGAGTGTTCGCGGTTTTTTGTGAGATTATATCACATGAATATTGTGAAACATGCTTCTTTCAGAATAAAATGAGTTATTCGCAAAAAAGTAAAATTTAAAGAGACTATCGATCTAGAATTGTATGGATCTTTGGTATTGATAAAAAATATCACACAGTATAGCTTTAGCGTGGTATAGTAAGATTGTTGTTGCGAATATTTAGACAAAACTGACAATTGGGGGTCGTGTTTTATGAAGAAATCGATGTTACTGATCATGGGACTAATTGTTGTGCTCGTCATGGCAGCCTGTGGTTCAAAATCGGACAGCGGTTCGGGAGAAGGCAAAGGCACATATAAAATCGGGATAGATACAACATATCCGCCATTTGAATTTGAAAAGGGCGGTAAATATGAGGGAATAGACGTTGATTTAATTAACGCAATTGCAAAAGACCAAGACTTCAAAGTGAAGCTTGAAGCAATGGATTTCTCAGGGATCATTCCAGCGATGCAAGCAGGTCAGCTTGATGTTGGAATGGGTGGTATGAGTATTACAGATGAGCGTAAAAAGAAAGTGGATTTTTCAGATCCATACTTCGACGCTGGTCTGACAGTTGTTGTGAAAAAGGACAGCAGCATCAAATCGATTGATGATTTAAAGGGGAAAAAGCTAGCTGTTAAAAATGGGACAACAGGTGCAAAATTTGCATCAGATAACGCAGACAAATATGGGTATGAAGTAGTTCAATTCAATGACAGTCCATCTATGTTCCAAGAAGTATCTAATGGAAATGCAGATGCTTTAATTGAGGATTATCCTGTCATTACGTATGCGATCGCACAGCAAGACTTGAAATTGAAAACAGTTGGAGACCGCTTGAATGGCGACCAATACGGGATCTCAGTCATGAAGGGGAAAAATCAGGACTTATTGAAGAAAATCAATAAAGGGCTTGAAAACCTAAAGAAAAACGGTGAATATGACAAAATTATTGAGAAATATTTGAAGTCATAACACAAGCGAGGCGCGCTCAGAGCGCGCTTTCTTTATGTGTCAACCGTATGTGAATTAGGGAGGGAGAAACATGGATACGATTGTTAATGCATTTCCGTATTTAATGGATGGTTTGCAAACCACTTTATATATCTTTGTTGTTGCTATCATTTTAGGTTTTATTATCGGGTTGATTGTGGCGCTATTCCGCCTGTCACCATTTAAAATCTTGAACTTTATTTCACTCGTTTTTGTCAATGCCATTCGAGGTACGCCATTTATCGTACAGCTATTCTTCATTTATTTTGGGCTTAATACACTTGAATTCATTTCGCTTGATCGAGTGCCGGCAGGGATTATTACAGTAGCGATTAATGCAGGAGCTTATTTCTCAGAAATTATTCGTGCAGGGATTCAGTCCATTGATAAAGGACAAACAGAAGCCGCACGCTCTTTAGGATTCACAGGTGGACAAAACATGCGTTTTATCGTTCTTCCACAGGCATTCCGCCGTATGCTTCCAGCCATTACGAACCAAGCCATCATCAGTTTGAAGGACACCTCTCTCTTATCGATTATCGGTATTGCTGATATCATGCAGCGGGGACAAGTTCAAGCATCGGCTACATTTGATCCTTTGAATGTCTGGCTCATTGTCGGTGTCATTTATTTCGTGATCATTTATTTACTTTCTCTACTGGCTAGCTACGCAGAAAGGAGATTTGATGTGAAATGAGTATGATTACGGTGAAAAACTTGAAGAAATCCTTTGGTGATAACGAAGTCTTAAAGGATATTAATGCAGTCATCGAGGAAAAAGAGGTTGTATGTGTCATTGGTCCTTCAGGATCAGGGAAAAGCACATTTCTAAGATGTCTCAATAAATTAGAGGATATTACGGCTGGGGAAGTTGTTGTCCACGGACATACGATTACAGACCCAAAAGTGAATATCAATAAAGTAAGACAAGAAGTTGGCATGGTGTTTCAGCACTTTAATTTATTTCCTCATAAAACCGTGTTAGAAAATATCACGATCGCACCGGTGAAAGTAAAAGGGATGGAGAAGAAAGCTGCAGTCGATAAAGCATTAGACTTGCTTGAAAAGGTCGGCTTGAAAGACAAGGCCAAAAGTTACCCTAACCAATTATCTGGTGGACAAAAACAGCGTGTTGCCATTGCAAGAGCCTTGGCGATGGACCCAAAAGTGCTCTTATTCGATGAACCGACATCTGCTCTTGACCCTGAGGTCGTTGGGGATGTATTAGCTGTTATGAAACAATTAGCAGTCGAAGGAATGACGATGATTGTCGTCACACATGAAATGGGCTTTGCAAGAGAAGTGGGAGATCGCGTGATCTTTATGGATGGCGGATATATCGTCGAAGAAGACAAACCAGAAGCACTCTTTGGAAACCCGCAGCATGAGCGTACCAAATCATTTCTTAGTAAGGTGCTATAAAAAAAGAGTAAGAGCAGGTACACATGCTCTTACTCTTTTTCTTTTGTGACGAGAATGAATATACCGATTCACATGCATTTCCTAGGAAATATTATCGCTGGAAGAACTCAATCCACTCTTGGTCTGGCCCTCGGAAAAAGAAGTAGCAATAGCCATTGGGCAATGTTGTGATTTCTTCATCTATTAGCTCAATTTGCAGCTTTTGAATACGGTTAAATTCAGCGTGAATATTATCTGTTGTGAAGGCGAGATGGTGAACCTTTCCTTCAGATGGAAGGTCACTGCTATACCCTTGAATGAGTTCGATTTCCGTTTCCGCTTCGTCTTTAAAGCCAAGAAAGGCAAGTTCAATGACTCCGTTTGTATGAGTGATGCGATCCTTTAATTTCATGCCCACCACTTTTTCATAAAAATCAATGGACTGATCAATATTTGTCACCATAATCCCTGTATGATCTAAGCGTAATGTTGTCAAAAAAGAGCCTCCTCTATGTCGAGTTGATATTTTTCTCCTCATCTTATCATAATAGAAGTAACGTATACATTCATATGGTAGGATAGAGAGAGTCAATTTAGGATAAGGATGACACAAATGAAAAAAATCTCATTAAAACAAACATTTGCAGAACAAGTGAAAAAGGGATATCCGCTTATTTCAAAAGATGCTGTGTCGCGTGTGAACGGTGTACAGGAAGGCGAGCTCATTGAATGGGTAGATGAAAGAGGCTCTTTTTTAGGGAAAGGATATTATGGCGTGCAAAATAAAGGCATCGGTTGGGTGCTTTCCTTTGACGCTAACGAAAAAATAGATCAGCCCTTTTTTGTTTCTAAACTTGAACAGGCATCCAAAAGCAGAACGCATCTATTTCGTGATGCACAGACGACGGCTTTCCGTGTGTTCAATGGGGAAGGGGATGGAATTGGTGGAATCACGATTGATTATTATGATGGATTCTATCTCATCCAATGGTATAGCGAAGGTGTTTTTACATTAAAAGAAGATGTATTGGCTGCGATTGAGCAGGTGTACCCTGACTATAAAGGCATTTATGAAAAGAAACGATTTGATACGTCTGGACAATATATCGAAGATGACGATTTTGTAAAAGGGGAGAAAGGTGAATTTCCTCTTATCGTCAAAGAAAATGGGATGAACGTGGCGGTTTATCTAAATGATGGTGCGATGACAGGTATTTTCCTTGATCAGCGTCATGTGCGAAAAGCAATTCGAGATCGCTATGCAAAAGGAAAGACCGTCCTTAATACGTTCTCTTATACCGGCGCTTTCTCTGTAGCAGCAGCGCTTGGCGGGGCAAGCCGTACGACAAGTGTAGATGTTGCAAACCGCAGTTTGAAAAAAACATCCGAGCAGTTTGAAGTGAATGGCATTGATGTAGACGGGCAGGATATCAAAGTCATGGATGTCTTTAAATATTTCCCGTTTGCGGCGAAAAAAGGCTGGAGCTATGATGTCGTGATCTTGGACCCACCTTCCTTTGCACGAACGAAGAAACACACATTCAGTGCAGCGAAGGATTACAAGAAACTATTAAAAGAAGCCATCCAGATCACAGCTGAGAACGGCGTCATTGTGGCGTCAACCAATAGCAGTGCATTTGGGATGAAAAAGTTTAAAGGATTTATTGCACAGGCCTTTAAAGAATCTGGGAAAACGTATCGTATTCTTGAGGAATATACACTTCCTGAGGACTTCCGTACAACGAAAAATTATCCTGAGGGGAACTATTTAAAGGTTGTCTTCATCCAAGCATAAGAAAAAGCCATTTTCCGATAAGGGGAAATGGCTTTTTCTATAAGGCAAACGACATCAGGATAGGCGCTGCACATAATGTAATAATGGCCGAAATGATCATGGACACACTTGAGATCGTGCCTGAGACGGAGCTCAGTTCAAAGGCCTTCGATGTGCCTGCACCGTGTGCTCCTGTACCAAGCAGAACGCCCATTGCAATGTCATTATCAATGCGGAAATAACGGATAACCAATGGCCCAATGATTGAACCAAATAATGCTGTTAAAATGACGAATACAGCCGTAACGGACGGCATCCCGCCAATCATTTCAGACACACTCATTGCAACGGGTGTTGTGACGGACCTTGGGACGAGGCTCTCGATCAGACTCGTATCCAAATGAAACAATTTGGCGATAAACGCTGTTGATAAAATCGCAACGATAGAACCGCAAGCCACATTCAAAATAATTTCTACTGCATGCTTCTTCAGAATGTGAAAATACTTATATAAAGGAATGGCAAATGCCACAGTCGCAGGTTGAAGCATATTTGTCAGCCATTTTCCGCCTTGATTGTAAGCATCGTAAGGAATGTTCACGATTAACAGCAAGACCACAAGAACAACCGGTGTTACAAGTAAAGGGGAGACATAGACTTTCGGATGACGTTTATAAACCGCTTTTGATCCGAGATAGATCAGAATGGTTAAGATCAAAAATAGTCCACCAACTAACATAGCTTTTTTCGCTCCTTTCTTTTCGCAATCATCTGCGTCATCATGCCAGTCGAGAGCATGACCACAAAGGTACTAAGTAAAACCACAAGGACAATACTTGTGCCAGATTGAGAAAGTAATGTTCCGTAATCAATCACACCTACTGCTGAAGGGATAAAGAAGAGCAGCAGTTCTCCAAGCAGCCAAACGGCGCCAAGTTCAATCCATTTTAATTTAATGATGTTAAAATGAAGTAATAAGAAAATGACAAGAATGCCTAAGATCGTGCCCGGAATTCTTAAATGCAAAAAGGCCGCCAGCACATTCATCAATTTCGCAAAAGCAAATAAAGCCATAATCTGAAGGGTAGCAATCAGCGACGTTTTGAGCAATTGCACTTTCTGTTCACTCCTTTTTCTATATAAATTGTTCACTGTTTCACAAAAACAACACAACGTTCTAATTGGTGAGCTTACTTTAAAGTGTACAGCACGTTCTATTATAGGTAAAATACATATATCGAATAGTTAGTATTCCTTTTGTCTATAGAAAGGGTGAACCATGTGGACATCAGACATTTAACATATTTTTTAGAAGTGGCACGGTTAAAGAGTTTTACGAAAGCATCGCAATCGCTCTATGTGTCGCAGCCGACCATTTCCAAGATGGTCAAAAACCTAGAGGATGAGCTAGGTGTGCAGTTGTTTTACCGTAATGGCAGACAGGTTGAAATGACAGATGCTGGACAAACCATGTATACACAGGCGAGTGAAATCACACAATCCTTTCAGAATTTAACGAGTGAATTAAATGATTTAATGAATGTGAAAAAAGGACATATCCGAATAGGACTGCCGCCCATGATTGGATCAAGCTTTTTCCCAAATGTGATGGGGGAATTCCGCCAGCAGTATCCAGATGTCACCTTTCAATTGGTGGAGCACGGCTCCATTAAAGTAGAGGAAGGGGTAGAGGATGGATCATTAGATATTGGTGTCATTGTTCTGCCTGCAAATGATAAAATTTTTCATACATACACCATCATTAAAGAGAATATGAAGCTTGTCACCCATCCATCACATCCGATGGGAGGACGTGATGAGGTTCATTTGGCTGATTTAAAGGAAGAGTCTTTTATTTTCTTTCGAGAAGATTTCGTTCTGCACAGCCGAATCTTAAATGAATGTATGAATGCGGGATTCAGGCCAAACGTTATTTATGAAACGTCACAATGGGATTTCATCAGTGAAATGGTTGCTGAGAACCTTGGAATCGGGCTTCTGCCTGAACGGATTTGCCGTGATCTAGATCCTGATAAAGTGAGGATCATTTCCTTAAATCCGTCTATTCCGTGGCATTTGGGTGTCATTTGGCGAAAGGACCGCTACTTGTCCTTTGCTGCAAGAGAATGGTTAAAGCATACAAAATCCTATGTGTGGGATGCAGAGTAAAAGGGAGGACGATACAGATGAAATTAAGCTGCGTGTCTCATCTTTTGGAAAAGGTTCGAGCGGAAAATCCGCTTGTCCATAATATCACCAACCAAGTTGTGACGAACTTTACAGCGAATGGACTGCTTGCTTTAGGTGCTTCTCCAGTCATGGCAAACGCCAAAGAAGAAGTGGCAGAAATGGCGCAATTAGCGGATGCACTTGTGCTGAATATCGGTACACTAACAAAGGATACAGTGGAGGCAATGGTCATTGCTGGACAAGCGGCCAATGAAAAAGGTGTACCAGTTCTATTAGATCCTGTTGGTGTTGGTGCGACAACGTTTCGGACGAGTGCGGCGAAACAGCTGTTACAGCAAGTGGACATCACTGTTGTCAGAGGGAATGCTGCTGAAATGGCTCATTTAATTGGAGTGGAGGGCTGGCAGTCAAAAGGCGTTGATGCAAAAGGGGCAAATGGAGATGTATCGTCTTTAGCAAAGCAGGCGGCAAAAGCCCTTCAAACCGTTGTGGCGATTACAGGGGAAGTGGATGTCGTGTCAGATGGAGAAGAGGTTCTGTCTATTCATAATGGACACGAATGGTTAACCAAGGTGACAGGGACCGGCTGTTTACTCACCTCTGTCATAGGGGCATTTTGTGCAACAGGGGAACGTCCCATTCATGCGTCGGCATCAGCTCTGCTGTTTTATGGTGTCGCTGCAGAAAAGGCAGCTCAGCATACAAATGAGAAAGGGCCAGGGACCTTTCAAATCGAATTGTTAAACGCGCTGTCCAATACAAATGGTCAAGATGTGATCACGTTAGGAAAAATAGGGGGAGTTTTGCATGACGAAGGTTGATCAGCAGCTAATCAAACAGCAATTATCGGTTTATTTTATTATGGGAACAGCGAATACAAGCCGGCATCCGCTTGATGTGGTGAAAGAGGCCATTCAAGGCGGGATCACGATGTTTCAGTTTCGTGAAAAGGGTGAAGGTGCTCTGCAAGGTGAAGAAAAGAAAAAAATCGCTCGGCAGATTCAAGCACTTTGCCAAGAAGCGAATATCCCCTTTATCGTAAATGATGATGTACAGCTTGCAATCGATCTTGATGCAGATGGTGTCCATGTTGGGCAGGAAGATACACTTGCACAAGATGTACGGCAAAGAATCGGGAATAAAATATTAGGCGTGTCCACGCACAATCTAGATGAAGTGAGGCAAGCGATGAAGGACGGGGCAGATTACGTTGGGATGGGTCCAGTCTATCCTACAGAAACAAAAAAGGATACACGCAGTGTCCAAGGTGTTTCTTTAATCAACGAAGTACGTCAACACGGTCTTCACATTCCTATTGTGGGCATCGGCGGTATCACATATGAAAATGCGGCACCAGTCATCCAAGCGGGAGCCGATGGCATTAGCATCATTAGCGCCATTAGCCAAAGCGCTGATCCGAAAAAAGCTGCGGAAGAACTAACATCTCTCGTCGAGTCAGAGAAAGCAGCTCTTTCATCTGTAAAAGACATGGATTGACTCATCCATGTCTTTTCTTACCTGCGTGAAAAATAGACAGAAGAGATACAATTGTGTACAATCTAATTGTTCGATTTTCTTCGAAATGACAGGTAAATAAAGGAGAATGAATCATGGAAGTGCTCGATACGTATTTTCGCCGATATGATGAAGCGGGAAAAGGGCAAGAGCAAATGAACGAATTGCTGGCATTGTTTTCTGATGATGTCATGATTGTCTTAAATGGTGCTGAAAAGCCTGGCATCCAAGCGTTCACACAGTTTTTGAACACATTTTTCCACGTACATGAAGACATTAAGCACATGTGGGATGGCTGGGTGAAACGAGAAGATGGGAAGTATGAAACAAACTGGGCTGTTTGCGGAAAGTTAACAGACGGTCGTGTATATACAGCAGAAGGCATTGATATTGCGGAGCTGGATGATCAAGGAAAGATCGTTTATTTAGAAAACGTCCCGAAAAACCCAGAGTTATTCCAGCGATATTAAAAAGCCGGCAGAGCAGATATTATCCCCTCTAATTAGACAGTATGAGATAATAAGCAAGCATGAGGCTTGCTTATTATTAGATTTATTTATCCGTAAATAGCTTATCAATCAAACTTATAGCAACAAAACAAAATGGAAATGCAATGAAAATGTACAGAACATTTTTAGGTACAAACATATTGTAATAATAGAAAAATACACTCATAAATAAAATCATCACTGCATACTTGATCATACTCTTCACAACATTCCTCCTAATATATATCTACCAACCATTATTAGTGCGCTTATCCCTCTTATCTAACTGTTTAGCAATTTGAGTTTCGATATCCGAATCATTTAATGAAATTGCGACAGCAACACCAATAGAGATCGCTAATTTTTTAGCTTCCGCTTTACTTTTTTAATAATAAATGATTGTATAACACCTACACCACCCCTACAGCAAAACCAATCACTGCATTTAAAACTGCACCTGCAAACTTAACAGGCACACCGACCTTTATAGCAGCTTGAATTTCTTTCACTTCAAAAGAAGAAACAAATACATCTTTAGCAAATACAAAATCATCATTCTCTTCTAGTCTTGGCATCATTTATTCCCTCCACTATCTCTTTTTGTGCTGCTGTCAATTAATCATTCCATTCAATTCTATAATCACGATCGATTCCAGAAAAAATTAAACCAGTGTGCTCCGATAGAATACCGTCACACACTGGTAGCTTAGACTTCTTTTATTTGTCTAACGAATAAGCGTCAATCGCTTCTTTAGCAGATGTTTCTTGATCAAAAAGAAGATATCGGCTGTACACTTCGCTTAAATGCAGGGGACCTTCGTCTAAGTTTTCAACTAGCTCAAAAATATCTAGTACGGCTACTAGTTTTGTGGTTGTTTGTCCATGATCTCCATTTTCAAATGTCTCATCTGGAAAATGGTCTTTGACGATTTGTTTCACTTTTCGATTGTTTTTTGCTCTCACTAAAATGATTCGTTCCTCAAAGATTTTATCCGGTCTCACCTTTGGTGAGGAGCTAGATTCAAATAATAATTTTGCTGAGTACAATTTATGCATATGTTTCACTTCTTCCTTGTAGGGTGAATTTCCAGTATGTGTTTAAAATGATAACATAAGAATAACAAGAGAATTGAAGTCTATGGGGGTAATAGGGTTGAAAAGAATCATTGATAACAGAGGAGAAGTTCATGAAATTCTGCTGATCATCATCACATGCTGTTCGTTGATCACGTTGAGGAAATGTGACAAGTTAGAAAGATATAAAGAGAGATTAAAAGGCCAATTTATCCCATATTGAGTACAGTTTTGAAATAGCAAGAACACTGAAAAAGCCGGCAGAGCAGCCGGCTTTTTTTCATCAATCTGTATCCATATGCATACCTGTGTGTGCTTTTACTTGAATTTCTGTAAAGGTGTCTTCATCTGCTTTTTCAGAGGAAAAAATGGTGCCTAAGTAAGCCGCAAGGAATCCGAGCGGGATCGAGATAATCCCAGGGTTCGATAGTGGGATAAGCGGCTCTCCTGTGAAAATGGCTGCCCCTGATGGGTCCCAGACGCTTGGGCTGAGTGACACGATCAGGAGTGCGCTCAGAAGACCTGTTAAGCTTCCTGCGATAGCACCTATTGAGTTAAATCGTTTCCAAAAGACAGTGAAGATAATCAACGGTAAATTCGCACTTGCTGCCACTGCGAAGGCAAGTGACACAAGAAAAGCGACGTTTAAAGATTGCGCAAATAATGCAAGAATGATGGAAAGGATGGCCACGCCGATAGAAGCAAAGCGTGCCGCCTTCACCTGTTCCCGTTCACTCGCTTTCCCTTTGCGGATAATCTGGCTATAAAAGTCATGAGCAAAGGCAGACGCGGCTGATAAAACGAGACCGGTGACCACTGCCAGTATAGTCGCAAAGGCAATAGCGGAAACAAAGGCAAATAATAAATCTCCCCCTAGGGCCTGTGCAAGCAGTGGTGCTGCCATGTTTCCTGCTGCATCGGCTGCCGTAATTGCATCTGTTCCGACAAAAGCAGCGGCACCGAAGCCGAGGAAAACCGTCATTAAATAAAAAATCCCGATTATCCACGTAGCGGATAGAACAGATTTACGCGCAGAAATGGCATCCTTTACCGTATAAAAACGGATCAAAATATGCGGCAAACCTGCTGTTCCAAGCACAAGTGCAAGGTTCAGAGACAGGGTCTCTAAAGGCACATCATATTTATTTCCCGGGTGAAGAAAAGCTTCACCAAGCGGGGTCGCTGTTTTCATCTGTTCAAACATCTTCAGCAGACTAAAATCAAATTTGGCAAACACAAGCAGCGAAATAATCAGCGTGCCCAGCATGAGAAGCACAGCTTTCGTGATCTGTACCCAGCTTGTTGCGATCATGCCGCCAAACACGACATAAATGGTCATCAAGACACCTACGATCAGCACCGCAATCCAGTAATCAATGCCAAGAAGCAGCTTGATTAATGCACCTGCCCCAACAAGCTGCGCAATCATATAAAAAGTTGAGACTGTGATTGTGTTAAATGCGGCTACCCCTCGAATGGCAGGACGCTTAAATCGTGCAGCAATCATATCAGCCATCGTATATTTTCCTAGATTTCGCAGTGGTTCAGCCACGACATAAAGGACGACAAGATACGCTACAAGAAAACCAATACTATAGAAAAAGCCGTCAAATCCATTTAAGGCGATCATGCCGGCGATCCCTAAAAATGAAGCAGCAGACATATAGTCCCCGGCAATGGCAAGGCCATTTTGAAATCCAGTCAGTCCGCCGCCTGCGGTGTAAAAATCACTCGCATTGCTTGTTTTTTTCGCAGCAAAATACGTGATGACCAATGTGAGCCCTACGATCGCTATGAATAAAATAAAAGCGGTCATACTCATTCGTCATCACCTCTCGATTCAACTTTTAAAGCGCTTACATATTTGTCGAACTGAGCTGCTTTTTTTGCATAAAGCCCACATAAAACCCATGTCATCACAAATTGCGTGAGGGCAAATAACCAAGCCCACGTGATCGCTCCAATTGCTGGCGTGTTCAAAAAGGTGAAGTAGGATGTAGCAACCGGAAGTGAAAAGTAAAAGAGAAAAAAGAAAATCGTCATCGGTACGATAAATCTGCGTTTTTCCTCAAGAAGTTTTCGAAAATCCTTTGAAGCGGCAACCTTCTTATAATGAACGTTTTTGTCTGCCATTGTTTCCTCCTTTGTACGAATTAGGGACAAGGTACTCCAATGCATATGAGACGATCTGGTTGTTTATGACAGTATATCATAAAAAAGGCACCCGAAAAGGGTGATTAGCCTGATCAATTGTGGATATAAATATTGGGAAAATGAAAATAAACACAAGAAGCTGGAAATCAAATATAAGATCAAAGAAAAAAACTCTGTGATATCCATTGTCACATGGTCTGTAGATTCGATTTAGCAAATGAAACATTTGAGGTCATGATACGTTGGCATATTAACATCAAGAATTACATTACATAAACATGTAGAGAAGCAGGCTGATGGAACCTGCTTCTTTTTTAATATTTTTTCCCGAGACGTGTCGTATGTGTAACTGTTTTAACATGTTTTTTACGCTTTGAATCTTTGTAGACAGATAGGACAAATTTGTTGTTCCAGTAACCATTTTTCGGGCTGTAGTATGTTTTGAATGTGTAATGAAAGACTTTTTGACCTGTGGATCCTGAAGCTGAAGTTACTGCTGAAGCGATTAAAGCTACTGCTTTCAGTGTCAAGACTGCGCCAGCTATAGCACCGGTCCCTGTTGGTATTGCTAAGATCGCACCTGTCACAACAACTATGATAGCAACAGTGATGTTGAATTTATTTTTAAAGTTTTTTACAAGTCTCCATTGGTAATCTTTGTTTGACTTTGAGCTAACCTCACCGTCTTCATTGATCAATTCTTTGCCAGCTTCTTTAAACTCCTCTAACTCTACTAGTTCATTGTTGATACGGAGTTCTTCTTTTTCCCGGTCATAAGAGACGGTATCTATTTGTTCACCATTATCAATCGTTATTGTTTGAGTGCTGCCTTTAACTACAGAATTGAAAGTATGTAGTTTGCCTTCAATTTCAGTTTGATAAGATTCTTTAATTCCTTGAGGTTCTAGGGTTACTGCGGCTACGGTTTGTAATGGAACTGTTAAAAATAGCGTCAGGCCTAAAAGTCCGATTATGAACTTTTTCATTTTGGATATTTCCCCCTTGTTTTTTGTGCAATAATAAACATATGGATAAAAAATGCTTTTCTTTTAAAAAAAGTTAATTGAGGAGTGATTGATGTGTTTTGGAATTGGGTAGTAGGCATGATCGGGATAATCATAGGGGCTTGTATCTTTGCAACGGAGTTCGAAGATGCTACTTTCTTCACTCGCTTTATTTTCAAGCTTATTGCGATTTTACTTCTTGTGTTTTCAGTGGCTTTTATTAAGTGGCGGCGTAAAAAAATACAACAGCATAATAATTCATAGTACTCCCTCCTTTTTTGACATGTTTTCATCCTATCATTGATCGGTTTGAATTTGGGAATTCATTGGAAAATTTCTTTTTGGGTTGCGGTGACCGCAATTTAGGTTCTTTTATAAGGAAGGCGAATGTATGATGACGGTAATATCAGTATTGATGATGTTAAATGGTGCTTGTTATTTTGCTGTCGTTTTCTTTTTAATGAGTTTCCCATTCATCATAATAAAGAACAGGCTGAAGAGCCTGTTTTTTTGTTATTTAAAATACATGGCGCCTATTTCAAAAACACCACTGCGATTGCGTATAAAAACCGATATGTCTTGTTCCCTACCTGCATAAAAAAGTGCTTGCGCTATGCCGAAAATTTTACAAATCATTGGATAAATAGGGTTTTATTAGGAATTGATGTGCTAACATTTATTAAAAATTGGTTTTCTAGGGGGGATTGTAAATGGCGTCTATACCGTCTCCAGTTGTGGCAATCAAGATAAATGAATGGTATAAGCATATAAAAAGATTCAATGTTAAAGAGGCTCAGAAGCTAAGAGAAGAGGTTAGAAAAGAAATCGATGTCATGGAAGAAGATGAACAGGCGGTTCTTTATTTTCAGTTGATGGAGTTCCGTCATCAATTGATGACAGACTATGTGCAGCCTTCTAAAGAACCACTTGAAAAATCGGATTACTTGAAAGCTATAGAAGGACAAGGAAAGAAGATGTCAGCCATTCTTGAATACTATTTTAATTTTTTTCAAGGGATGTATGAATTCAAAAAAGGAGAGTTTATTAGAGCTATTGTGTTCTATAAGCGCGCGGAAAAGCGCCTAGAGCAAGTAGGGGATGAGTTAGAGAGAGCGGAATTTTATTATAAATTATCAGAAGTGTTTTATCACATGAAACAGACGCACGTGTCTATGTATTACGTTGGTCTTTCTTATGATACTTATAAGGCACATAAGAGCAATTCTCTTTATATGATTCGAGAAATTAATTGTCTAACTGTTATGGCAGGTAATTTCATTGATTTTGAATGCAGAGAAAAGGCGCTTCCTCATTTATTGTCAGCTTTAGAAAAATCTAAGGCAATGTCTAATAAGCCAATGATTGTGAAGTCATTATTTAATATTGGGTGTTGTTTTAAAGGATTAGGTGATTTTAATAGGGCACTAGCTTATTTTAATCAGGTTATTCTAGAAGGAGAGCCTATTAATGCTACAGAGTTGCTTTTGGTTTATTATGAATTATCGTTATTTCATTTGAGTCAAAAGGAATTTATTGAGGGTGAAAGATTTTTCAAAAGAGGCTTGGAAGAAGCGAAGAATAGAAAAAACGATCTATTTTTATCGTTACTGATGGTATTGGACATTTTATTTTTAAAAACAGCAAACCTAAGTGAAGTCTTGAGCTCATTGGAAAAATTAGAGAATGAGAGGGGTTATCCATACATGGAAGACCTAGCGCTCGAAGCGGCTCGGTACTATAATGAGAATGGGCGTATGGATGAATCTGTAAAAATGTATGAAAAAGTGATGTACGCCCGAAAACAAATCCAAAGGGGCGACTGTTCATATGAATTTTAAAACGGTTCTTACTGGTTTTTTGAGTGCTTCAGCATTGCTAGGTGTGATCTCATTATCATCTGTCGATTTTGATGTGAATTCAAGAAATGCTACTTCTCCAGAATCCACTGATCTGACTGTAAGAAATGCTACAGGCAGTAGCGTTACTACTGAGGATTTTCCTCTTATAACTTTATCTCAACAAGATAACGATTTTGCTGTGAGGAATGGAACCCG
Organism: Bacillus sp. FSL K6-2869; assembly: GCF_040869405.1. Taxonomy (NCBI): domain Bacteria; kingdom Bacillati; phylum Bacillota; class Bacilli; order Caryophanales; family Bacillaceae; genus Bacillus; species Bacillus sp. FSL K6-2869. The sequence continues at coordinate 3,557,096 of NZ_CP152035.1, read as the reverse complement.
TTCTAGTGAAAATCCTGATGTTCGTTTTGGAACCCGTGATTCTAGATTATCTACTTGATGAATCAAACAGATCTTTAGGGTCTGTCAGGCTGTCGAGAAAATCTCGACAGCCTAATTGTCCCCCTTAAAATTTACATCTCCTCATTTTATAATAAAGAAAAGCATGTACAATAACGGATCGGAAAGGTTATTGGTTCTACAAATCAGATCCGAAAGCATGAGCTCCGTGTCCTTTTCTTGAAAGCTGCACAAGATCTCAAAAGCACCAAAAGGCCATTTCAAGACATGTGTGGAAGGCCTTTTCATTCATTCTCACCTAACATCATGACGTGGAAAATAAAAAAGAATGTAGAAAAACAGGAGTTTCTCTACATTCTGGGCACCCGAAAAGGGTGCTTTCTACCGATAATGCGCAAGAAATGTTTGTCTTGCTTTTTCATATGCTTCTGCATCAAAATGATCTCCGCATTTGTGAATACACCAGGGCTCCACTTGCCTTGCAATCCCAACCTCATATCCCTGCTGTGCAAACTCAAAAGACTGTGACACATCATAAAAATGAAACCCGTCTAAGAGGTCCTCACGCCACTTGATATCATATTGTGTTGCCATAAAAAGACCGTCAATAGCAGAAGCTTTGATATAACCTTGGGGCTCTGTCTGTGGATGACCAGATTCAAACGTCAGTAGCTGATAGGTGTCGTGCCGATATTCAATGACTTTCCCTCTGCAATCATGGCTCTCCCACCAGATTCCATTGTCTGGCACACTTTCTGCACCTATTACCCCAAGCATGCCAAGTGACGGATTCTGCAAGAAAAGTGGGATCAGCTCGAGAAGCATATGCTGTTTGACGATGAGTGTATCTTGATGAAGATAAATTTTAAACTGTGCAGGATGAGTGAGAGCTTCATTGTATGCAGAGGTCATACTTGATGCATGTCTAATGGGCAAAACCTCTACATGATACCCGTGCGGAGCAGGAAGTGAAGCGAGCTGCCGGAAGCAAGCTTGAAACATCGACTCATCATTTACACATAAAACAAATAAGATGGTGGGGCTACTCATTGAGTTGAACCGCCTCAACCACGTATTGATAGGCTGTCGCTGCCTCGTTAAAATCAAAACGGATGCCATGTTTTACGAGTAATTCATGTAGATCATTCATGACGCCCGTATAGGAAGGGTGTTGTACACGAATGGTTTCAAGCTCACGAACATGAAACCCGGCTGACTGAAAGAGGGCATGAATTTCGTGAAGGGTAAAGAAGCGTAAATGTGTTTGATCCATTAACCCTGCATCTGTATAAGTAAATCTCCCGGCTAGTAATTCTAAAACCGTTGAAATATGACCAATATTCGGAATGGAAGACAAGATGGCCCCTTCCCTTTTTAGAAAGGGTTTGACCTTTTTTAAAACGGCCCAAGGGTCCAATAAATGTTCAAGAACATCTCCGAAAATGATGCAGTCAAATTGTTCATGCTGATAAGGCAGCGCCATCTGTTCAATATTGCCGCATAAAACATGATCCAGCGCTTTCTCAGCCTGCTTTGCCGCATCTTCAAAAGATTCAATTCCATATATGGTACGGTCTTGTTGTTTTAGGACTTTGCCAAGCTGACCTGTGCCGCATCCGATATCCAAGATAGACGTCCATTCCTTGCGAATACGATGGACAATCACAGGGTTCACACCGTGATAATATTGATCCTTCTTTTGATGATAATAAGATAGGGAATCTGAACTCACGCGCCACCCACCTTTCTTCTTTCTTGTGTCTTATGCTTAATATATGGGTGGGGAGCTTGGTTTTATAACGAAAATGGGCAATTTTCATGAATGACAGCTAAAAAGGGGTCATATAAAGAACAGGGAACGGACTGTCCTCCTAAAAATAGAAAGACAGAACCCCATTGAGTGGAAGGGATTGGTATGATGAGGTGTTCAATTATTGTAGCGTATCGTCATGAAAGGATGTTTAAAAGGTCAATTGACAGGTTAGAACTTTAGCCAAAGCAATCTGAAAGACAAAGGATAACGGCGTTGATTACGGTTTGTTTATCATCTTCTGATCACCGTTGGATGTTAAAAAAGCTTGTATTTCCTCGATGCCTAGTCCAATTTTTTTCGCTTCTTGAATCAAATAAACCCACTCTTCGTCAACTCTTCTTTTCACTTGCGTATCCATAATATCCTCCAGTTCAATAAGACATATTCATCTGCAACCAATGACTTGAACAAACCGTCTAGTAACTGTACGTGTATGTGAATGGAGTACAAAAATAGATTTTTGTCGAAAAATGATGACATTTAACCTATTTTGTAAAATCTATCACCTACCACGTCCCTAAAAAAATGACTAAAAAACCCATAAATATTGAATTCTTACTTCTCATAATAAACAATTGTAAAGTCAGTTAAAAGATTATAAATTAAAATAATGATAAAGACCTAAATCATTTGACTCATATAAACCAATAAGGTTGACATATGCCATCAGCGTGAACAAATTTCATCTTTACAGGACGCACATATTGTTCGTTTGGGAAGTTCTTCTTAAGATGGTATTCTAAAAGAAACAGAATTCACCAAGAAGGAATGAAGAAAGACATGTATAGCCTTTTTCAAAAGTATCAAGAAGTTGTCATGTATCTGATCATGGGTGTGTGTACAACCATTGTCAACATAGTCAGCTTCTATTTATTCGTTGAGATGTTTTCTATGGATTACAAAACAGCAACGGTTGTTTCATGGGTATTTGCTGTGCTCTTTGCTTATATCACCAATAAGAAGTATGTCTTCAAGCAAAAGGCTCGTGACACAAAAAGCCTAATGCGTGAGCTTTCTTCATTTTTTAGTGTCCGTCTCATGTCTCTAGGTGTAGATCTGGGGCTGATGATTTTATTTGTGAGCCAAATGGCGCTCAACGAAACCGTCGCAAAAATTCTTGTTAACTTTGTGATTGTCGTGGTCAATTATGTCGCCAGTAAATGGTTCGTCTTCAAGAAAACAAAAGAAGATGCGATTTAACACATGAAAAAGATAGGTGATGTGAAATGAGCAGCAGGCCAGACGAATTATATGATGCCATATATCAACAAACAGAAAAGCAGCATGAACAAGTGTTGAGGCTAGTCAAAGAAATGACCGCACATCCAGAAGCATTTTCTGAACAAGAAAAGGAAAAGATCAACCGGATGGACATTGCGCTTCAAACAGCAACGGACATTTTAGAAAATTTAATGACCCCTGATACGCAAATGACCATTGTTTTAAGACAAGGGAGAATTCGTGTTGACCTGACGAAAGCGTAAAAGAAGCAGCCAATTGAAAAGCGGCTGCTTTTTATTATGCATCGCTTGTTTCCCGGAGTTGCTTTGGAGACATGCCGATTTTCTTTCGAAAGACTTTATTCAAGTAATTCGCGTTTCGGTAGCCGCACTGTATGGCGATTTCTTCAATCGAGTATTTCGTTGTTTTCAGTAACGTTTCCGCCTTTTCTAAACGAATATTGGTTAAATAATGAATCGGTGTGAAGCCAGTTGCCTTTTTGAATTCCCTCGTAAAATGACTTTTGGATAAACGTGCCGCAGCTGCCATATCGTCAGGCCCAATCTCCTCGTGAAAATGGTGGCTTGCAAATAAGGCCGCTTGGACGATGGGCTCAGGCCATTTCTCCATTTGTCCCTCAAGCTTTGGCAAATATGAATACAGTTCCATGACAAATTGATAAGCAAGGCTAGACCCCTCAAATGGATTGGTAATCCGTCTTTCACTGGCTTCATCATAAATCTTCTTTAGCAGGCGGATCGGTTTGGAATTCGGATGAAAACGCATGACCTGCTTTCCTTGATCGATAAATTGATCAAAGCAAAGGTCACAGGCTTCCCCATAAAGTGTTAAATAGAGAAATTCCCAATGTTCACTGTCTTCTGGAAAATAGTATTGATAAGCACTGGGACTTTTCACCAGAAAGGCCTGTCCAGGCAATACTTTGAATCGTTTCTGTCCGATTTCAATCATGCCGTGTCCAGACAGTGTGAGCTGAAAGATGCACTTGCCCTGATCCTTCCGCTCTACGCCATTCCAGCTGTATAACGAAGATGATTGAACTTCCCAGCCAACAGACCAGATTTGGGCCGGCAATGTCACATCAGAATGGTGAAAACGAAATGCAAATGCTTCTTTCTTCAAATTGGAAACCCTCCTTCACAGCAAAAAACAACCTTTTTCTATTTTGAATCATGTTACACCTCATATCTCATCGTACCACTCACAGCAAAAAAAGGGTATTTTTTAACGATTTTTTTACCATTGAACTTCAGCTGACAGGGCAACTAAAATAAGATTATCAGAAGAGAAAAGGGGAATGGATATGATCGACACATTACGAGCAGCATTTTACCAGCAATTTGGAGATCAAGAAGAACTCCGTTATTTTTTCGCCCCAGGCAGAGTCAATCTAATTGGTGAACACACAGATTATAATGGAGGTCATGTCTTTCCTTGCGCACTCACTCTTGGTACATATGCTGCGGGTGCAAGGCGGTCAGATGGACGAGTTAGAATGTATTCCTTGAATTTTGAAGAAGAAGGTGTGAAAGAGTTCGACCTTTTTGAAATCGCTTTCGCAGAATCGGACGGCTGGGCGAACTATCCGAAGGGAGTATTCCAACAGTTTATCGAAGCAGGCATGGATGTGAAAGAAGGCTTTGATATTGTGTATGCTGGCAATATTCCAAATGGCGCAGGTCTGTCATCTTCTGCCTCTATTGAGCTCGTCACGGCTGTCTTGATCAATGAATGGTCGTCATTCGGCGTAACGCAAATCGACCTAGCCCTTCTTGCGCAGCGTGCTGAAAATGAGTTTATTGGTGTGAACTGCGGCATTATGGATCAATTTTCAATTAGTCTTGGAAAAGACGGTCACGCTATTTTGCTCAATTGTGACACGCTTTCCTTTGAATACAGCCCATTTCGGCAAGAGGGTCTGGCACTTGTCATTGCCAATACAAATAAAAAACGAACACTTGCAGATTCCAAATACAATGAACGCCGTTCAGAATGTCAATCTGCTTTAAGCGATCTTAGAAAAGAATTAGATATCGGTCATTTATGTGAGCTCACGGAGGATGAATTCGCTAAGCATGACCATTTGATACAAGATGAAACGTGTAGAAGACGTGCAAGACATGCCATCACGGAAAACGAGAGGACCATGAAAGCAGTAAATTTTCTAAAAGATGATAAAATGGAAGAACTAGGTGCTCTCATGAAGGCGTCTCACCTTTCTTTAAAGAATGATTATGAAGTCACTGGGCTTGAGCTAGATGCACTGGCCGAAGCCGCATGGCAGCATCCAGGGGCGATTGGTTCCCGTATGACAGGTGCTGGCTTTGGGGGCTGTACCGTCAGCATTGTGAAAGAAGAGCTACTGGACTCATTTATAGAAGAAACAGGTGCGATTTATCAAGAAAAAATAGGCATTCAAGCCTCTTTTTACACAGCTGGAATTGGAGGCGGCGCTAGAGAATTAACGAAGGAGGAATTTTGATGGCAATTTTAGTATGTGGGGGAGCAGGTTTTATTGGCAGTCATGCGGTAGCGGCTCTTTTGGCTAAAGGAGAACAAGTGGTGATTGTGGATAATTTGCAGACAGGTCATAAAGAGGCAGTCGTAAAGGGTGCCGTATTAGAAGAGGGAGATTTAAGGGATCACGCTTTTTTAAGACGTGTTTTTCAAACACATGACATTGAAGCGGTCATGCACTTTGCGGCAGATTCACTTGTTGGAGAAAGTGTAACAGACCCGCTGAAGTACTATGACAACAACGTCGGAGGGGCAACGGCTTTACTTCAGGTGATGAATGAATTTGATGTGAAACGCATTGTATTCTCTTCAACTGCTGCGACATATGGTGAACCAAAGCGTGTACCGATCGTTGAAACGGATGAGACGAACCCAACGAATCCTTATGGGGAAACAAAGCTCGCGATTGAAAAAATGCTGAAGTGGTCTGAGCAGGCATATGGTATCGAATACGTTGTGCTTCGCTATTTTAATGTAGCCGGTGCTCATACAGAAGGGATTGTCGGTGAAGATCATCAGCCAGAAACGCATTTAATCCCAATTATTCTGCAAGTGGCATTAGGAAAACGTGATCAAATCATGATTTACGGTGAGGATTATGAAACAGAGGATGGCACATGCATTAGAGACTACATTCATGTCATGGATTTAGTAGAGGCGCACATTCTAGCGGTTGAGCGTCTGCGTGAAGGAAAAGGAAGCGCGACGTACAACTTAGGGAACGGCACAGGCTTCTCTGTAAAGCAGGTCGTAGAAGCCGCAAGAGAAGTGACAGGTCATGCCATTCCAGCACAGGTGGCAGAAAGACGTGCGGGTGATCCAGCTAAGCTGATTGCTTCATCAGAAAAAGCGCTGAAAGAACTAGGATGGAAGCCGCAATATGCAGATCTCCACACCATCATTCAAAGTGCATGGGATTGGTTTCAGAAACATCCAGATGGCTATCAAAGTGAGTAACGTGTAGCAGGCAGGGGAGGAGACAAAGGGAATGGCGATTGATATTTTTGAAAAGCTAGAACAGCTGATTCAATATGGGGTTAATAAAGAGCTGATATCACCACTAGATATGGATTATACAAGGAACCGGCTGCTAGAGGTGCTTGGTCTCGATGATGCTGAGCCAAGAACAGTCTCAGGAGACAGCGACCTTGAAGACATCTTAATGCCGATGCTCGATTGGGCAGTTGAAACAGGTCTTATTCCTGACGGGACAGATACGTATCGTGATTTATTAGATGCCAAAATCATGGGCTGCTTGGTGGCGCCTCCGAGTGTCATCTATGCAAAGTTTGAAGAGAAACGCAAGCATTGCGGACCAAAGGCAGCGACAAGCTGGTTTTATGAAATGCAGCAGCATGCCCACTATATTCATACAGGAAGAATCGCCAAAAATGTGCGGTGGTTTACACCGACAGAAGATGGTGAGCTTGAGATCACGATTAATCTATCGAAACCGGAAAAGGACCCAAAAGCGATCGCTGAAGCCAAACAGCTGAGTCAAAAGCAATATCCTCTTTGTCTCCTTTGTAAAGAAAACGTTGGGTTTGGGGGACGCATCAATCACCCAGCAAGACAGAATCACCGGATTATTCCGGTGACACTTACAAATGAGTCGTGGTTTATGCAATTCTCGCCGTATGTGTATTACAACGAACATTGTATTGTGTTCAAGGGCGAGCATGAACCAATGCAGATATCTAAAAAGACCTTCGAGCGTCTGCTTTCCTTCATATCTATATATCCGCACTATTTCATAGGATCAAATGCTGATCTTCCCATTGTTGGAGGCAGCATATTAAGTCATGACCACTTTCAAGGTGGTGCTCATGAATTTCCGATGGCGAAAGCAAAGATGGAAGAAGTGTTTTCTCTCGAAAAGTTTCCGAGGGTGAAGGCGGGTATTGTGAAATGGCCGATGTCAGTGATCAGGCTTCAAAGCAGCGACCAGCAGACGCTTGCGGAGGCAGCGGATTTTATATTACATGAGTGGAAAATGTATTCAGATCCAGAAGCGGGTCTGTTCTCTCATACAGGAGAGACCCCGCACAATACCATTACACCAATTGCACGTCGTCATGGGGATGAGTACGAATTAGATCTCGTGCTACGAAATAACCGTACAGACAAGCAGCACCCAGGCGGAATCTTCCACCCGCACAAAGAAGTTCATCATATTAAAAAAGAGAATATCGGTTTAATTGAGGTCATGGGTCTCGCCGTCCTTCCTGGAAGATTAGCAGAGGAATTAAGCCTGCTAAAAGCAGCGCTGCTATCCAAACACCCTCTTGAAGAAATCAAAGCCTGCCCGTCTATCATGAAGCACGAGTCATGGGCAGAGCGTCTGATCGAAGAGAATACCTTTACGAAGGACAACGTAGAAGCCATTTTACAAAAAGAAATCGGCCTCATTTTTTCTCGTATACTCGCGCAGGCGGGTGTGTTTAAAAGAACAGAGCAAGGGAAAACAGCATTTAAACGTTTCATTCAAACACTCCATACAGGCAGGTGATGAGTTGATGATTGAACAGGTAAGAACTTTAATGGAAGAAAAACAACTCGATGGTATTCTGATTCAAAAGCGTAATAACTTTTCTTGGCTTACAGGAGGAAGAAGAAACCACATTGTGTTAAACACGCCAGAGGGCGTTTGTCAGCTACTTGTGTTGAAAGACGATATTGTCTTAGTTGTGAATCAAATGGAAGAAAAACGAATCATTGAAGAAGAAATGGCGTATTTTGACCATCCCTTTCAGGTCGTCACAATGGATTGGTTTGAGGATGAGAATCCTTACATTCAAACACTCATAAAAGACAAACGAATCGGTGCAGACATTCAAATGGAAGGAGTGGAATGGATCGAACCCGATTTGTCTCGTGTTCGATCGATCCTTTCAGCGCCACAGCTCAGCCAATATGAAACCCTTTGTCATGAAACAGCTGTTATTGTAGAAAGTGTCTGTCAAGAAATCGTTCCAGGACAGACGGAGCATGAAATTGCTTCGCTTGTTGCTCAAAGAGCGATAGGGCAGGGGATGACGATAGAAGTGCTGCTTGTGGCAACAGATGACCGGATTCATCAATATCGCCACCCGATCCCAACAGAAAAAGCACTTCAAAAACATGCACTGGTTGTCCTTTGTGCTGAACGGCATGGACTCGTGGCAAATGTCACAAGATCTGTTTACTTTGGACAGCTACCAAAGGAGCTTGAAGAAAACAAGGAAAGGCTTGCGCGAATTGACACGGTCATGAATGCGGCTACTCGTCCAGGGAACACCATTGGAGCTGTATTGAAGGCCGGCATTGCTCAATATGAAAAAGAAGGATTTCCTGATAGCTGGAAAAAGCTTCACCAAGGAGGCAAGACTGGATTTGTGTCTAGAGAGATCATTGCAGTTCCTACATCGGTGGAAGAGATCCAGTTTCATCAAGTATTCACTTGGAATCCTTCCTTACCAGGATTGAAATCAGAAGATACGATGGTCGTTGAGAAAGAAGGAAATCGCTTTTTAACCTATACAGGCAAATGGACGTATATAGACATAGAACATGAAGGAAGCATCTATAGACGACCAGACATTTTGGTGAGAGACGAATAATGAGAAGCCGGCGATGAGCCGGTTTTTTGCTGGAAGTCTTTAGTGAGTTTCCACTCATTTATCACCATTACCAATCATTACAGCGCATAGGCGGAGGATCGATACTTTCTTTTCTTGTCGACTTGCGTTAAAATGAGTAAGGTTTTTGTTAAATATGGGGATACCTATTTCAGAATTGTTTACCTAGATAAAATTTCATAAAGTTAAATTGAAATTTGACCAAACTTTTTTATTGTGGTAAACCTAAATTTGACAAAGTTCTTGATTGTATGTCCTTTGCCTTCAACTCTCAACTTTTCAAAATCCTAGAAATTTATTGTGTGTGCAATAATATAAATTTATGGCGAATTTATGACATTTCAATAGAAATCTGTTGAAAAATAAATGAACTTTTGAAAAAAGGGGAGCTAACTCCAACAGATTTTGATAGCATTACAAAGGGAAGAAAAGTTTTCGAAGGCAGATGGCTTTTCACAATTATTCAGCAATTTATACATTATTTAAGGAAGGATGGTGATCTTCTTGTTCAGAGCCATTAAACCTATGCTTTTATTAGCGATGCTCGTGAGTGTTTTTGTATTAGGAGGTTGCAGCAATATCGCTGTTTTAGATCCTAAAGGACCAGTCGCAGCACAACAAAAAGACTTAATCCTATTATCTATTGGATTCATGCTCTTTATCGTTGGTGCGGTATTTGTACTGTTTACCATCATTTTGGTTAAATACCGTGAGCGTAAGGACGTTGGAAACGCCTCTTATAACCCAGAACTACACGGGAATACGCTTCTAGAAGTTGTCTGGACAGTGATCCCAATATTAATCGTTGCTGCCCTTTCAGTTCCAACTGTAAAAACCATTTACTCTTTGGAAGAGGCGCCTCAAGCAACAAGTCATAAAGATCCACTTGTCGTTTATGCTACAGCAGTTGATTGGAAATGGATCTTCAGCTATCCAGAGGAAAATATTGAAACAGTGAACTACTTAAACATTCCAAAAGATCAGCCGGTTTTATTCAAAATCACTTCCGCTGATACAATGGCATCACTATGGATTCCTCAGCTAGGCGGGGAGAAGTATGCGATGGCTGGAATGGAAATGGAACAATATCTTCAAGCTGATGAAGTAGGCACGTATGAAGGAAGAAACGCCAACTTTACAGGCGAAGGCTTTGCCCAGCAAAAATTCAAAGTCAATGCGATGACGCAGTCTGACTATGATAAATGGGTAAATAAAACGAAAAAAGAAGCACCAAAGTTAACGAAGAAAACGTATGACTACTTGATGCTTCCTGATGCTGCAGATGTGCAGACATTCTCATCAACACATTTATCTTTTGCGAAGCACGGAGAGGATTCTGAATATGCACTCCAAGCACGCAAACGTTTAGGTTACCAATCAGTTTCTCCGCATTCCAAGACAGATCCTTTCGAGAATGTGAAGAACTATAAAAGAAAACTAGAAAACGAATAAACTGACTAAGGAAAGGAGGAGGCCGTTATGCATTTAAAATGGGATGAGTTTTTTGTAACTGGAGACCCATTAATTCTTGGTGCGCAAATTTCTATCGCTCTTACTTCCATTGCCATCGTGTTTGTTTTAACCTACTTCAAAAAGTGGAAATGGCTCTGGAAAGAATGGCTGACATCAGTTGATCATAAAAAGCTTGGAATCATGTATATCCTTTCTGCTGTGATTATGTTCTTCCGCGGTGGGGTAGACGGACTGATGATGCGCGCGCAGCTGGCGCTTCCTAATAATACGTTTTTAGATTCAAACCACTATAATGAAATTTTCACAACGCATGGTACGATCATGATTTTATTCATGGCGATGCCATTCTTAATTGGTTTAATCAACGTCGTGGTTCCTCTTCAAATTGGTGCACGTGACGTTGCATTCCCGTATTTGAACAACTTGAGCTTCTGGACATTTATGGTCGGAGCAATGCTGTTCAACATTTCCTTCGTTATTGGAGGATCACCAAGTGCAGGCTGGACGAGTTACATGCCGCTCGCCGGAAATGATTTCTCACCAGGACCTGGACAGAACTACTACTTGCTCGGGCTCCAAATTGCAGGTATTGGTACACTAATGACAGGTATTAACTTCATGGTGACCATCTTAAAAATGCGTACAAAAGGTATGACGCTTATGCGTATGCCGATGTTTACATGGACAACATTGATCACGTCTGTCATTATCGTTTTCGCATTCCCTGTTTTAACAGTTGCTTTAGCACTTATGACATTCGATCGTTTATTCGGTTCAGCATTCTTTACACTCGAAGCGGGCGGTATGCCAATGCTTTGGGCGAACCTTTTCTGGATTTGGGGACATCCTGAGGTATATATCGTGATCCTGCCGGCTTTCGGTATTTTCTCAGAAATCTTTGCGACGTTCTCAAGAAAGCAGTTGTTTGGTTACAAAGCGATGGTTGTATCGATTGTGGCAATCTCTGTTCTTAGTTTCCTTGTGTGGGTTCACCACTTCTTTACAATGGGGAACAGTGCAGCGGTTAACTCATTCTTCTCGATCACAACAATGGCGATTTCTGTACCAACAGGTGTGAAAATCTTTAACTGGCTCTTTACAATGTATCGAGGCCGTATCAGCTTTACATCCCCAATGCTTTGGGCACTTGGTTTCATCCCGAACTTCGTAATCGGTGGTGTGACTGGGGTTATGCTTGCGATGGCAGCTGCGGATTACCAGTACCATAACACGTACTTCCTTGTATCCCACTTCCACTATGTATTAATCGCAGGTACTGTATTTGCTTGTTTTGCAGGTCTTGTTTTCTGGTATCCGAAAATGTTTGGTTACAAGTTAAACGAACGAATCGGCAAATGGTTCTTCTGGGTATTCATGATCGGATTTAACATCTGTTTCTTCCCGCAGTACTTCTTAGGACTGCAAGGGATGCCAAGACGTATTTATACGTATGGACCAGAAGATGGCTGGACTGCACTAAACTTTATTTCAACAATTGGTGCATTCATGATGGGTATCGGATTCATCATCCTTTGCTATAACATTTACTACAGCTGGAGACACGCGAAACGTGAAGTGTCTGGAGACAGCTGGGGAGAAGGACGTACACTTGACTGGGCGACATCTTCTGCAATTCCGCCGCATTATAACTTTGCAGCACTTCCAGAAGTGACGACACCAGATGCATTCCATCATTGGAAGCAAAACAATGTTGACGTTCATCCTGAAAAAGAATTCAAGAAAATTCACATGCCGCACAATTCAGGCAGACCGCTAATCATGTCTGCATTCTTCGGACTTGGTGCATTCGGTCTTGTATTTGAATGGTACTGGATTGGCGTTATCGGCTTAATCGGTGTATTCGCTACAATGATTTTACGTTCATTTGAATATGACGATGGCTACTATATTCCTGTTGAAGAAGTGATTGAAACAGAGAAAAAGAATAAGGAGGCGCAGAAGTAATGGGACATAATGATAGCAGCTATGCAAATGCACCGCTTGAATATCAGTCTGAAACAGGACGTTTAAACATCCTTGGTTTCTGGATATTCCTTGGCGCGGAAATCGTGTTATTCTCAACACTTTTTGCGACCTACTTTGTTCTTCATGGCAGAACAGCTGGCGGCGTTTTGCCAGCTGAGCTATTTGATATGAAGCTTGTATTGATCATGACATTCCTGCTATTGGTGAGTTCATTTACATGTGGGATTGCCGTTCATGAAATGCGCCGTGGAAGTACAAAAGGGGTTGTCATTTGGACGATTCTGACACTGCTTCTAGGTGCAGGTTTCGTTGGTTTTGAGATTTTCGAATTCTTCCATTATGTACATGAGGGTGCGAGCATCCATACAAGTGCATACTGGTCTGCATTCTTTGTTCTTTTAGGAACTCACGGATTACACGTATCCATCGGTATCTTCTGGATTACAGGTGTCTTGTTCCAAATTAAAAAACGTGGATTAACACCACAAACAGCAGCGAAGATCTTTATCTCAAGTCTATACTGGCATTTCCTTGATGTTGTATGGATTTTCATCTTCACAGCTGTGTACTTGATCGGATTAGGGGGGCTTTTGTGATATGGCTGGAAAAACACATTCCTCAGCAGAGCACGAACACTTCCCTTGGAAACACGTAGTCGGCTTCATCCTTTCCATTGTGCTAACCATCTTAGCATTCTGGATTGCCATCGGAGCTGAAATTGGCAGTTCCGCAAAACTATGGATTATCTTTGGTTTTGCCTTCATTCAAGCATTCTTGCAGCTGTTCATGTTTATGCATATGACAGAGAGCGAGAACGGAACTGTTCAAGTCGGAAATACTTTGTTTGGTCTGTTCTGTGCGATCATTTTCGTCATCGGGTCTGTATGGATCTTCGCGGCTCACTACAGCCACGGAGAGAACAGCAAAGACGGTTATTCACCATCTGCGCCAAAGCAGTCTGAGCATTCAGAGAAATAATAAAAAACCACTCATCTTTCATAGGTGAGTGGTTTTTATGCTGATTGTGATAACGCTTCCAATTGATGATGCAATATCTATCTGCTGCTGAATCTTTTGCGAATGAATGGAAGTCCATAGATGAGGAATGCTGCAATGTGAGCCAGAATCACGTTAATGGCAAAGAATGCGATCATGAAGGTATGTCCTGCTGGAGATAAACTGCTTGTCATGTAAAGACCGAAGAAAATCCACATAATCATGATGGGTGGAATAGATGCTAATGCAATCTTTCTGTTTTCCAACCATAAAAACAGGGGTGTAGCTGTTGCAATACATAGGTACGCAAAGAACATATCCATCGTATCCAACTCCTTTGTAAGTTGATGTTCAATTCAAATGAGAGGTCAGGATGCAATTGTGTCTGTTTTTAGGAGATATTGTGAACATTTTGTTACAAATATTATACCACAATTGACTTTGAAGTAAACTCAATAATTGGAAAATGGGCCTTATTCCGCAGAAATTGTTTTTTTCTTATACCTCAGTTAAGCTTATGCTGGCAAGATGTTAACCTTTCATATCGCCACATAAGTCATTGAATTTTCCCCTTAAAATCTGTAAAATAATCTTTTTAAAGGACTTATGATCGGTTGTCATGATAGAGTAGAAAGGGATTTTTTCCTATTATTAGGATGAAAAGTATTTCATTTTTTGAAATTAGAATGGAACCTTTCAGGTGTCACTTCCGTCATATTTAAGGTGAGTTGCTTTTGTGAAAATTTCAATCTAATATAAATAAGGGCTTTTATGTTTTGTAATAAGGGTGGTTAGTTCATGAACAAGCAGAATACATCTCCTTACTATCAAGGAGATTTGATTTTTATATTTTTAGCCTTCTTTGCCATCAGTGTCATCGCTATTTATGCTGCGGGACAGTTTGGGCAATATGGATCTAATGCATGGACCAGACAGATCATTTACTACATGGTCGGGGTCATCTGTATTGTGGCTATTAATTACTTCGATCTGGAACAATTAGAAAAGTTAAGCTTATATATTTTTATAGGCGGCATTATGCTCTTAATTCTTTTAAAAATTGCTCCTGCACAAATTGCAGGTCATGATTTTGCTCCAATTAAAAATGGTGCGAAAAGTTGGTTTGTGTTACCGGGAATTGGAACATTTCAGCCTTCAGAATTCATGAAAATTGGTTTGATTATGATGCTCGCCTCTGTCATTGGGAAGGCAACCCCAAGAGGAAAACGAACATTAGAAGATGATATTTTCCTACTATTAAAAATTGCTGGCGTGGCTGCTGTACCAGTCGGACTCATCTTTTTGCAAGATGCAGGTACGGCTGCGGTATGTATGTTTATTGTCGTTGTCATGGTCTTTTTATCAGGGGTCAACTGGAAATTGATCTCTCTCATCGGTTCAGTGGTTGTGCTCTTAGTTGCCGCTGTGTTAGCCGTGATTATTCTATTCCCTGATTTCGCACAAAAGATCGGGATTCAGCAGTATCAGATCAACCGGATTACCGCTTGGCTGCCTGATAGTTCTTCGACAGCTAACCAAGCCCAGACACAGGATGCATCTGGATCGGATAAATATCAAGTCGAGCAAGCCATTATGGCAATTGGGGCAGGACAAATTTTCGGGAACGGTGTTAAGAACTTAAAAGTATATGTTCCAGAAGCTCAGACAGATATGATTTTTTCTATCATAGGGGAAGCTTTTGGTTTTGTCGGCTGCGCATTTGTGGTCATCATGTTCTTCTTCCTGATTTATCGGCTTGTTGTGCTGATTGACCGTATCCATCCTTATAGCCGGTTTGCGTCATTTTTCTGTGTAGGATATACAGCATTGATTGTCATCCATACATTCCAGAACATTGGCATGAACATAGGCGTCATGCCTGTAACGGGGATACCGCTCTTATTCATCAGCTTCGGGGGAAGCTCTGTTTTATCTGTTCTTATTGGATTTGGTATCGCCTATAATGCAAGTGTTCAATTAACGAAATATCAAAGTTATTTATTTAAATAAAACGGGTAAAGGGCAGTCTAAGCGTAGGCTGCCTTTTTGGCGTGAGTTCTAACTTTTGAAAAGCAATATTCATTTGACTTATGATAGTAGGAGTGAAGGAGGTCTTCGAATTGAATAAAACGATAGAAACCATCTTAAATCATCGATCCATCCGTTCGTTTACAGATGAGCGTCTGACAGAGGAAGAGGTGCTGACACTTATCAAAAGTGCACAGGCTGCTTCGACATCAAGCTATGTACAGGCGTATAGTATCATTGGTGTAACAGATCAGGAGAAGAAGGCGAAGCTTGCTGAACTGGCTGGAAATCAGCCATACGTTGAGAAGAATGGGCATTTTTTTGTTTTCTGTGCAGACTTGAAACGCCACGACTATATCGCAAAAAAAGCAGGAAAGAACCATCAAGAAGCGCTTGAGAATACTGAAGCCTTTCTTATCAGTGTGATTGATGCGGCGCTTGCTGCGCAAAATGTCAGTGTCGCCGCAGAATCTATGGGACTTGGCATCTGCTATATCGGCGGACTGCGTAATCAGCTGAAGGAAGTATCCGAGTTACTTGAAACGCCTTCCTATGTGCTGCCGCTATTCGGTCTGGCCATAGGACATCCTGCCAATCCGTCATCTCAAAAGGAACGGCTGCCCGTTGAGCTGATCTATCATGAAAACACATATCAGCAAGACGAAGCTCATGTGGATCGTTATTTAAAAGAATACGATGATCGTATTTCATCATATTATGAAGAACGAACAAACGGTGAGAGAAAAGATACATGGTCTGAGCAAATGCTTCGAGGCTTTAGCCAGCCAAAACGTGCTTTCCTCGGAGATTTTGTGAAAGAGAAGGGCTTTAATCGAAAATAAATCAGGAAATCCCCCTTTCGAGTGAGAGAGGGGGATTTGTGTAAGAGGTGCGACATCATGAAATTAAGTATACTGGATCAATCTCCTTTGATTGGAGATGCGACGCCTGCTGAGGCACTGAAGCAAACAGTCGAGCTGGCGAAGCAGGCAGAGAAATGGGGCTATCATCGTTTTTGGGTATCAGAGCATCACTTTTCAAACCGGCTCGCAGGATCGAGTCCAGAGGTGCTTCTCGGTCATTTATCAGCTGTGACGTCACATATCCGTATTGGTTCAGGCGGCGTCATGCTGCCCCACTACAGTGCCTATAAAGTAGCAGAGAACTTCAGAGTGCTCGAAGCCTTGGCTCCGGGCAGAATTGATCTTGGCATTGGACGTGCTCCTGGAGGTATGCCGATCTCCTCCATTGCCCTTCATCATGGAGAACGGAAGCGACTTGGTGATCAATACCCTGAGCAGGTAGAAGAATTAAGGGTGTATTTACATGATTTAGCCGATGAATTTTATCCGCTGCCTCACCTGACCGCTTCTCCGAAAGTAGATACTGCCCCAGAGGTATGGATGTTAGGTTCTTCTGGAGGAAGTGCACGGCTTGCCGCAAAAGTAGGTGCAGGCTATACGTTTGCTCTTTTCATTAATGGAGAAGGCGGAGAAGACTCTGTGTCGCAGTATATCAGCCGATTTGAACCTTCGGAATTTGGTGATGAGCCGCGTGTCAGTCTTGCGGTCTTCGTTTTATGTGCAGAAACAGAGGAACAGGCAGAAAAATTGGCTGTCAGCTTAGATTTATCATTATTAGCTAACGAACAAGGACAGAACCTTGGCGGCTTTCCTTCATTTGAACAGGCAAAGGCCTATTCCTACAGTCCATATGAACAAAAACGAGTAGCAGCCAATCGGCAGAGGATGGTTGTTGGCACGCCGTCCTCTGTGAAGCAACAGCTGACAGCACTCGCAAAGGCGTATCGTACAGATGAAGTGATCGCTGTGACCATCACACATCACATACAAGACCGTCTCACATCGTATCGTTTATTAAAAGAAGCTTTTGATGCATAACGTATGTCATTTTACCATTTGCGCAGCCAATAAAAGGGATAGAGGAGCATCATGGTGAGAATAAAGGCAGCTGTCACCGCCAAGCTAAGAGGATAAATGCAGGTGGTATAGACAGTCAGTTCACATGCTTGATGAAAAGGACGAGGCTGTTTTGCATGTAAAAAGGTAAAAAAATAAACCAAGGTGATCGTGAGAAAAAAAGCCGTCATAAAAGAAACGATCCATAGCCATATCAACATGAATTTCTCTTTCCTCCATACATGATAGAAAAGCCTTGTTGAGCTGATGGGCTCATACAAGGCTTTTTATGTGATTCTTGTTTATTCAGGATAAATATCGAATGGTTCTTTCGTTTGAACCGTATCTGATTTACCTTTCAGGCTCGCATACGCAAGCATTGTATACTCACCTGCTTCTAACTTCTGTCCTTTATTGATCGTGCCATTCCATTTCACACGATGCTCTCCTTTATCAACATGTTGATAAACTCCTGCTTCACCTAAATACTCTCCATCTGTCGAGTAGACGAGGAATGCAAGATTTTCAGCACCGCCTGGGAGATAGCTGCTAATAACATAGCTTCCAGCACGGTTATCCGGCTCTACGGAAACCGAAGTGACGCGCGGGTAATCAGGCTCTTTTACAATCAATAAAGTAGGGATTTCAGTGACCTTTCTGCCATTTTCGCGAATGGTGATACTGCCTTGGTACGTTCCTTTTTTCGTTTTTCCATAATTCACTTGTACTGCGGAAGTAAAGGACCCTGTGGAATTCCCTTTCACTGTGATTTTTTTCGTGCCGTTTGTGCTAATGCCGTTGCCATCGAACTTATAATCAATGGTATAGGTTTTCGGTGCTTTTGACAGGTTTTCTACTTTGAACTTCTTCGTTTTGATTTGAACGCCCTTTTCTTTTAAGAAAGTGCCGTACGAATAGCTTGCATCAGACACAATAGAAGACGCTTGAAGTGATTCGATGATTCGAACGCTGCCTGTGCCCTGCGTATTGTGAGGGAACGGGTTACCATTTGGGTCATACAATGTTTCTGCTGTATTCATCATTAACGCTTTAATTTGTTCTGTAGAATAGGATGGTTTTGCTTGTTTAATAATCGCTGCTACTCCGGCTACATGAGGAGATGCCATGCTTGTTCCTTGCTTCGATCCATAGCCGTATGGCTGAGAAGGATCGTGTGTCGGAATGGTGCTGACAATACTCACGCCAGGTGCTGAAAGATCTGGTTTGATCATCCACGTATCGACAACAGGTCCGCGAGATGAGAAGTCAGCGACTTGTTCACTTAACTCTTTCACAAATTGAATCGAGAAAGTCGTTGTATTGTTACCAGCCTCAATGGCTTTAACAAGTGCTGTTCCTTCCGCTTTTGACAGCTTAATCGTCGGAAGGGCTAGACCTGGTACATCCACAGGGATTTCTCCATCGGTATTGTTGTACATGACAACGCCGATCGCACCAGCAGCTTTCGCATTGTCCACTTTATCAACAAAGGCAATGGCTCCACGTTCAATCACTGCCACCTTTCCTTTGACATCGATGTTTTCAAAAGCTTTTTCGTCACCGATGCCTGCTTGGACGAGTGTGACTTGTTTTTGGTCAAGTGCTTTTAAATCATTTTCTTGATAGTAGCCCATCACTTTTGCTGTTGAATAGTTCGGGAATTTCACGTTGTATAAACTGTACGGAAGCTGAGTGGCTCCGACAGAAATAGCATCTCTTGATGTCCCAGGAGATCCAACGGTCCAGCTGTTCGGCCCGCTGTTTCCATTTGATGTCACAGCGACAACCCCTTCAGACATGGCCCAATCCAGTGCGATGCTTGTTGCATAATCAGGGTTATTCACACTGTTTCCAAGAGAAAGGTTCATGACATCGGCTCCGTCAGTGACAGCCCGATCGATGCCTGCAAGGACATTTTCAGTTGTTCCTGATCCGCCTGGTCCAAGGACACGATAGGCGAGAAGGGTAGCATCTTTTGCGACACCTTTAATTTGTCCATTTGCCGCAATTGTTCCTGCGACATGTGTACCATGATCTGTCGATTCGCCTCTAGGATCTCCTTTTGGTGTTTCTTGTGGAGAATAGTCATTATCAACAAAGTCATAGCCTTTGTATAATCCGAAGTTTCCTTTTAAATCAGGGTGGGTATAATCTACTCCAGTATCAATGACAGCGACTTTTACTCCTTTTCCAGAGTAGCCGGCATCCCAAGCTTTTGGGGCACCGATAAATGGAGCACTTTTATCCATGAGTGGAGAGACATCCTCATGAGGAAGCTGGACGCTTTTCTTTTTCACTTCATCTGTTTGATATGTAACATCCGGATAAACGGCTTTTACTCCGTCAACTGCGAGCAGTTTCGGGATTTCGTTTGCAGGAAGTTTCATAGAGAAACCAGAGAAGACTTTTTCATATTCTTGACGAACACTCGCTTTATCTAACTTTTTGAGTGCTGCATTCTTTACTTTAGTTCGAGATTTTTTGAGGGAGGCTTTTGTTTGTGCTTCGCCTTCTTGCTTGGCTTCAACTAAGGATTTTTCCTTTAATTCAACAATGACAGTGGTGTGTTTTCTAGACTTAACATTGATTTCGCCGAAGATTTCTGCTTTTTCCAGTTCCACCTGTTTGTTCGATGGAGCGGCAGCAGCCTGACCTGAAAAGAATGTGGATAAGGTAAAAATAGTGGAGAACAATAGAACAGAAGAACGAGAGATTACTTTTTTCAATTAATTTTCCCCTTTCTAGCTGTGTATTTAGGGAGATAGCCTTTCTTTTTGTGGATAAATAGGAAAGATTCACTGCCCGTTATTAAGTATTCCATACGATGAAACCAATTCCTTTACTGAAATGGTCTTATTTTACATAGTCATAAAGAACTATTTTGTTTATAAAGTCACACTTATGCACAATAATCTGTTGATAACTCAATTTTTCAGATATATATATGGAAAATAAAAAAATCTCATACACAAAATCTAGTAAGAGGGTGTTGATATGTGGATAAACCCTGTTGATAAGATGTGCTTATCTTTGGGATAGTGTGTGTATAAAATTTTCATAGAAACATTGTGGAACATGCTCATCTTCTGCACTTTTCAACAAAACTTCTGAAAACTAGTTCGTTTTTTCACCCAGATTGTGACAAACCTCTCTTTTTTCTCGGGATATGATAGGAACAGTTAATTTGCTAGAACTGCTAGATTCTAAGGAAATCGGAGGGATGTTCAGTGAAGAAATGGAAGAACTGGTTGAGTGTATGGTTTGGTTTTGTGATGAATGTGCTTGTGAATCCTGGTGAGCTGCTGAAGAAGCAAGGGGTGAAAGTGGCAGCAGTGGATGGAGGATTCTTTCTTGCGGTGAATGAGAGAAAGCTAGAGAAACTGGCAGATGAAAAGAAGAAGAAGCGCAGGACAGAAAAGCCGTTTCAAGAAAGTCTGATGATGCTTTATGAAAAGACAACGAGAGAGGCGCGTGCCGGTCCGCTCTTATCTTTACAGAAAAGTTGAAACAGGGTAAAATCCCACATAAGACACGTTATCTGTGGGAGAGGATGCCCCTTGAAGATATATAAAATATTGAATAACAATGCAGTGGTTGTAAAGGAGGGTGATCAGGAGAAAATTGTGATGGGGCCCGGAATTGCTTTTCAGAAGGGGAAAAATGACGTCGTTCCCGTTCAAAAAATAGAGAAGATTTTTGTTGTGCGTGAAGAAAATGAGAAGTTTAAACAAATTCTTGCGACATTGCCAGAAGCGCATATTGAGGTGGCAGAGCATATTATTAGTTATGCAGAGGGTGAACTCATGATGCCGCTCAGTGATCATATCCACATTTCACTGACAGATCATTTATCCTTTGCCATTGAACGCGTTCAAAAAGGCATTGTGCTATATAATAAATTGCTTGGTGAGATCAAAGTCTTATATAAGCAGGAATATGATATTGGAAAGTATGCCATTCGTTATGTAAAGGAGCGGCTTGGGGTTGACCTGCCGGACGATGAGGCAGGGTATGTGGCACTTCATATTCATACGGCCAAAATGAATACGGAGTCCATGAAGAAGACGGTCAAATACACAACGATGATCAAAGAAATGATCGAGCATATCGAAAGCGTTTTTGAGCGCTCGATTGATGAGGATAGTATTTCATATCAGCGGCTTGTGACACATTTGAGGTATGCATTAGGCAGGTTGGAATCGAATGAAGCATTTCAAATCATGGACGATGACATGCTGACTTTTATCCAAACAAAGTATGATTCGGCTTACCGGTGTGCACTTGGACTGGCTGATTTGCTGAAAAAAGAATATGAACTTCATCTCCCTGAATCGGAGATCGGCTACATCACGCTGCATGTCCAGCGTCTGCAGGATGCCGAATTGGTGTAAAGGTTGTGCCTGTCCGCAGGCTTTTTTTATGCACACTACTCTAATTAGTGTATATGGGTCATTTGATTCGAAAAAATAGGTTGACGCAGGTCACGCTCTTATACTATGATGAAAGCGTAATCAAAAACCAATATCGTGGGATTGTGACTGTCAGGCAGGCAAGACCTAAAATTTGCGTAACGAGGGGACGTGTATGTCCTTTAATCGTTAGTGAATTTTAGGTCTTTTTTGTTTTAAAAAAGGGGGAGACAACATGGATTATCAAAAAACAGCCAAAGAATTAACAACATTATTAGGCGGCAAAGAAAATGTCATTAGCGCAACACATTGTGCCACACGACTCCGATTGGTGATGAAAGATGAAGCGTTGATTGACAAAGATGCCATTGAAGAACTTGAGGGTGTGAAGGGTGCCTTCTCAAGCTCGGGTCAATTCCAGATCATATTTGGAACAGGTTCTGTCAACAAAGTATATGAGCCTTTTGCTCGTGAGACGGGTCTTGAGGCAGACGACGAGAATCAGAAACCAGCCAGCCATGATGAAGCCGTGAAGCAAAAAATGAATCCACTTGCACGTTTTGCCAAGACGCTATCGAATATTTTTGTACCAATCATTCCAGCGATTGTAGCAAGCGGTTTATTAATGGGCCTATTAGGTATGATGAAAGCCTTCAAATGGGCTGATCCAAGCTCTGCCATCTTCCAAATGCTAGATATGTTCTCAAGTGCTGCCTTTATCATTTTACCGATTTTAATTGGTGTTAGTGCAGCCAAAGAGTTTGGTGGAAATCCATATTTAGGAGCTGTCATTGGGGGCATTATGATTCACCCGAGCTTGCTGAATCCATGGGGACTGACAGACGCAAAACCAGAATATATGCATCTATTCAATTTTGATATTGCTCTTCTTGGTTACCAAGGAACGGTCATTCCCGTGTTATTAACTGTGTATATCATGTGCGTGATTGAAAAGAATTTAAGAAAAGTTGTGCCGAACAGTATTGATTTACTTGTGACGCCGTTTGTGACGGTGATTGTGACTGGATTTGTGACGTTTATTGCTGTAGGACCTCTAGGGAGAATGCTTGGTACAGGAATCTCAAATGCACTCACTTATGTTTATGACCATGCAGGATTCTTAGCTGGACTTATTTTTGGAGGCGCTTATTCTTTAATTGTACTGACAGGTGTTCATCACAGCTTCCATGCGATTGAGGCAGGACTTCTAAATGATATTGGACGGAATTATTTGCTGCCGATCTGGGCCATGTCTAACGTCGCTCAAGGCGGAGCTGGGCTAGCGGTCTTTTTCTTAGCAAAGCGTGCAAAAACGAAAGAAATTGCATTACCAGCAGCATTTTCTGCTTTCTTAGGTATTACTGAGCCGGTCATATTCGGTGTGAATCTTCGTTATCGTAAGCCATTTATTGCTGCAATGATCGGGGGTGCATTAGGCGGGGCGTTTGTCGTCTTCACGAAGGTAGCCGCCAACGCTTATGGTTTAACAGGGATTCCGATGATTGCCATTGCAGCTCCATTTGGTTTACAAAATGTGGTAAATTATGTTATTGGTATGTTAATAGCTGTTGCTGTTTCATTTATTCTTACCATCATCTTTAAAGTCAAAGAAGTCGAAAAATAATCAAGGAGTGGTCACAGTGATGACAACAACGGACGCAGCACTTCGTCAAAAGGTAACAGATCGTATTCGAAACTATGAGCATTTGGTGAAAAAAGATGTGTACCGTCAGAACTTCCATTTAATGCCGCCAGTCGGTCTTTTAAATGACCCGAATGGATTGATTCAGTGGAAGGGAGTCTACCATGTGTTTTATCAATGGCAGCCATTTAAAACAGGACATGGGGCAAAATTCTGGGGTCACTACACATCAACCGATCTAGTGAATTGGCAGCATGAAGAGGCTGCCCTCACGCCAAGTGATTGGTTTGATCAAAATGGCTGTTATTCTGGCAGTGCAGTCATTGACGATGGTCGTATGTACGTGATGTATACCGGAAATGTCCGTGACGAGCAAGGGAACCGTGAGACATATCAATGTTTAGCTGTGTCAGAGGATGGAGTTCATTTTGAGAAAAAAGGTGTCGTGGCGACTTTGCCAGCAGGATTCACTGCACATTTTCGTGACCCGAAGGTGTGGAAGCGGAATGGAAAGTGGTACATGGTCCTTGGAGCACAAAGTGAAGATCTCAAAGGACATCTTGTCTTATTTACATCTGATACATTAGACAATTGGACGTTTCAAGGCATTATTGCAGGCAGTGGAAAGAATGGATTAGATCATTTCGGATACATGTGGGAATGTCCAGATCTATTTGAATTAGACGGTCAGGATGTATTGATCGTGTCACCACAGGGGCTGAAGCCTGATGGATTCAAATATAATAATACACATCAATCTGGTTATTTTGTTGGTACATTGGATGATCGTACCTACCAATATACGCATGGAGCGTTTGAGGAGCTCGATCGTGGCTTTGACTTTTATGCACAGCAGACTTTCCAAGATGAATCGGGCAGACGTATTTTAATGGGATGGATGGGTGTACCAGATCAAGGGGAAGAGCATCATCCAACCATCTCTTATCAATGGATCCATTGTTTGACGATTCCGAGAGAGCTTCGTTTAGATGATGAAGGACGTCTTATTCAAAAGCCGGTAAGTGAACTTCGATCTATGCGGACAAATGAGCAGGAGCATGTTTTTCACGTTAAACGATCTGTTCACTCCATTCCTGTTGAAGATTTGACGAGCGCAGAGGTATTCATTGATCAAATTGAAACACAAAAAGGATTTGAATGCTGTATCCGTGCTGCTGCTCGTATCATTTATGATAAAGATGAAGGTAAACTAACGTTAGAGCGAGATCGATTTGAAGATCGAACAAAGGAAGTTCGTGAAGTAGAAATTGAGGAATTACAGGATCTGCATATCTTTATTGATGCATCATCGATTGAGATTTTTGTCAACGGAGGCCGGGAAGTATTTACTGCACGTTACTTTCCTTCCCCGGGAAATAAATCAATCTCCATCAGTGGTAGAAATGAAACGAAGCTTAAATTGAAGACGTGGCATTTGCAAAAAGAAGCAGGTTTTTGATCTACTAAACAAGTAGAGAAAATGTCTACGTCTGCTACGCCTTGGTTAATTCTAAAGACAAAAAGAAGCCACTCCTAGACATTGATGTTTCAAGAGAAGAATTAGAGGAAACAGGTTGTCATTACAAGAGAGTCATCAAGATGTTGGATCGAGTAGACAATAAGAAAATGTACCTGTGTGAAAAAGAGACTATTACGAATAGTCTCTTTTTTAATTTAAAAATTCACTCAAAATTAACATGTCAATTCATTACATATTAAAATATCCTTAAAATCCTATTTATGTTTACATGATCCATATTAACCAATATTATGGTAAATGTGGACCACGCTAAAAAAGTAATTGGAGGTAGTAATATGAAAAAACATAATGTTATTGTCACATCCTTGTTGTCGGCATCTCTATTATTCACTGGATTTGGATTGGAGGGAAATGCGCAAGCGAAAGATGTATTTCCTTCTATGAACGATGAAAGAGTCAAAGAAGAAATAGAAGAAATGAAGGCAGAGGGAATGACCTCTGAACAGATTAAAGAACTTCAAGAGATGAGCAAAAAGGAATATGATTCTGTATCTACGGAAGCAAAAGCAGAAGCGATATTCGAAGAGTCGCAGAAAGATATCGAACAATATATCAAAGATGGTGTGATTGATGAGTATCTACCTAAGTACAATGAAGAAAAAGAAAAGATGAATACAAATGCTACTGCATTAGGGACTAAAGGCGATGTATTGGTTAGCTACGACTTGAATTCAGGTAGTTCGGCGTTTGGCTTTGGACATGCGGCTGTTGTGTCGAGAACTAAGACAAATACCGTAGAGTCTTGGCACAAAAGTTGGAGTCCAATTAAACAGCATGGAGTTAGATTCTATAATAATACTTGGGGAAAAAGAAAGAAGGTATATGGGCTGTGGGTAAAGAAGTCTAATAATACCAAATATGTAAATGCAGCTAAGTATGCTGAAAAACAAGCTAATCAAAAGAAGCCATACAATCTGAACTGGTTTGACAAGAAAACTACAAAAAAATTCTATTGCTCTCAATTAGCTTGGAGAGCCTGGAAAAATCAAGGTCACGATATTGACCATTATAAAAACGATTTAATCGTGTCGCCAATGGAATTAGTAAACTCTAACAACACGAAGGTTTTTTATCATAAAAAGTAAGTTATTAAGCAGTCGGGGATTTTCCCCGATTGCTTTGCTTGTTTAAAATCGAAAGGAGATGATTGAATGAAATACTTTAAGTTATTTTTATTTGCTTGCGCCATAGCACTTGTTTGTTCAGCATGTTCAAAGAAAGAGGAGGCTGTGGGTGACTCTTCTAAGGGAGAATTGAGCCATATGAAAGATAGTAAATTTGCTATCATATATTCACAGGCAATGGACAGAGGATGCGAGATGGTCAACTACAACGATAAAGGAAAGAAATTGTCGAGTATAATAATGAAAGACTGCGTGGGATGTACCTCATCTACTCAGAGCAATCATAATATCTACTTTTCATCCAACAGGTCTAACTATCATGTGTCTTTAAATATGAAGACTGGAAAGGTAAAGGCTTTGAGTACAAAATCA
Organism: Bacillus sp. FSL K6-2869; assembly: GCF_040869405.1. NCBI lineage: Bacteria > Bacillati > Bacillota > Bacilli > Caryophanales > Bacillaceae > Bacillus > Bacillus sp. FSL K6-2869. The sequence goes on along the minus strand of NZ_CP152035.1, from coordinate 3,530,400 downwards.
CTTTCAAAATCTACAGATGACGAGGGTGCATTCTTTATTAACTACTCTAATGGGTATGTTTTACACGACATTAACGTTGGTTTTACAGAGGATGGCTTAGTAGGAGAATTAGTCTACTGGAAAGAAGATAGCGACGATAAGAAACAGGTTGAACTTGAAGGGGCGTTGACTTCGGCAGTATTTGAAGATGGGAAAATATATGCCGTTATTAATAATAATAACGATAGTGTTATAGCGTCTTCCATAGACCCAAAAAATCATAAAGAAAAACGAAAAGAGATAGACATGGACTCGGTCTTCTTCCCTGACAACAATGAATCTTTGAAGTCATTAAACAATAAAGAATTGTTGGTTGCAGTAAATGATGCCGTTGACAGTAAGCAAAATTCTATGTTGGTTATACTCGACAAGAAAACTCTAGATACGAAAAGAAAGATTGTCATGGATGAAGGCTTCACTATCTACAAGACTAATGTAGACAAGGATAGAGTCACGATAGCCTCCTATGAAGGAGAAGTCAAGACATTCAACAAAGACCTCAAAGAGATATCTTCTGAAAAGATTCCACTTAATTTAAAATCAGATAACGAGCATTTAGAAGATGTTAAGATTTTAGATGACAAGGTTTTTGCATTGGTAAAGATGTCTGACAGGGATAAGAATGGGACTATTGGCAGAATTATTGAATATAATATTGAAAGCAAGGAATCTAAAGAGATATCACTAAAATCTGATAAAGATTGGGAAATGACAAGCATGGAAGTTATAAGATAGCTGTATAGGAGAGTGGAGTATATTTACTTACAAGATCTTCAACCCATGGGTCTTGTGTTATTCACATTGCCGTTGTTGTATTTAGCTTGGGGAGTTATTGGCTATTTAATTTTTAAGAAGGTTTATGTGGTGCTAATGATCACATTTATCACATCAACCATTTTCATATGATTATACTTAGTCTTACAGTTGTCAATAGAAAGAGGATAAACTCAATCGGAACTGTCGTTCATTTTTGCAAAAAATAAATGTTGCTTGTGAAAAAATGTTCGGTTTATGGGAGACTTTTTTTCATTAAAGCACTTCATCATACTTACGCAAAAAATTGTATAAAAACATGGCTTTCTCTACAATCTGAGCAGATCAATGATCTGCTTTTTTCTAGTGAGATCAGCCTGTATCTTAAAGCCTATATCATGTATATACAAGGTTGGCCTGAAGCGGTTTGATGACGTTTTACATATATGATAACAGGTTCAATTATGGTATCATTTTAAAATATATACAGCTGAGGCTGACGTTTATCCAAATGCGGTAGGACAAAAAGGGGTTGTTTACTTGAATTCAAAACAGCAGCCGACGACTAGAAAACGCTTGGAGACAATGGCAGATCATGTTGAAGATAAACGTGAAGAATATAAAGAATTGCTGATTCAAGTCCAATCTATTCTCGGTGAACCTTCTCTAGAGCAGGAAGAATTAAAAGAGAAGCTGTCAGATACGTATAAACAAATGAAAGAATATGCCTTATTTGTTGAATCCATTGAAGCCTTTATTCGAAAAATGGCGAAAGAATCCGATCAGCAAAAGTAGGTAAAAAAGTATGGTGAAAGAGTGTACCTGGGTGCGGGTATGCTTTTTTTATTTTAGTCAGATCATTCAGAAAAATTAAATGAAAGCGTTGACATTTCTTTTGTCATGATACAAAATAAATAAAAATTCATCTGAGCATATACAGGAGGAACGATATGAACCATGCAACCAAGAAATGTCTGATCACCTTTATCATTGTGCTATTTTCTATGAGTTTTCTTCATCCTTCCGTTTCATCTGCCCGAACGCAACACACATCATTTTTTACACCTACTGCCTCCGTACCATCTGGTCAATATTATCGCTCACAAGAGGTGGCACTCCATTCTCAGGTGCCAAAAGCTTCTCTTTATTACACAACAGATGGCAGCCAGCCGACAACTCAAAGTCAGCGATATACAAAGCCTATTCAAATTGATACCGATACGACTTTAAAAGTAAGCGTTTACAAAAATAGACATCGCCTTGCTACGTCTACGTACAATTATCGTTTTGTCACACGAGAGGACATTGCCTCATCTTTTTTATCTTTTGAATATCAAGGAATGCCTTATCGGTTATACATTCCGAAAAATCATAAGAGGGGTAAAGCTTATCCTCTCGTCCTGTTCTTACATGGAGGAGGGGAGCGGGGAACCGATAATCAAAAGCAGTTACTTGCAAATGATGGTGCAGTTTTATGGGCTTCTCCTGAAGTTCAAAAGAAACATCCTGCATACGTACTAGCACCTCAGGCTCGAAATGCTGTGGATGGGGGTTTTGCTTTAACAAGAAATGCGCAAAATGAAATCGACCTGACAAATGTGTTTCAATTTTCACCAGATTTACACAAAGCGTATGATGTGCTTCAGCATGTGTTAATTTCTTATAAGATTGATCAGAAAAGGATTTATGCGACTGGTTTATCTCAAGGCGGATTTGGCTCGTATCAGTTGAACATCACATATCCTCGTTTGTTTGCAGCGATGATTCCTATTGCGGGGGGTGCAGATCCAAGTAAGGCAGGAATTTTAGCGAACAAGCCAATATGGGCATTTCATGCAGAGGATGATTCCATTATTCCTATCAGTTATGCGAGAAATACAATTCAAGCTATTCAAAAAGCTGGTGGAAGACCGATTTATACCGAGTATGCAAGCAAGTATGGGTATGATCATGCATCATGGACGCCTGCTTATGAGACGCCAGGCTTAACAGATTGGTTATTCGCACAGAGACTCAGCTTACGATAAACAAAAAAACCGATTCACCCAAGCGGCGGATCGGTTTTTATTGTTTTATTTGTCCAAACGATGTGCGGAATGTTTCGTTGGTCCGATGTATTCGTTTAGTTGGAAAGAGCCTTTAATGGCAGCTGTGATGAATTCTTTTGCTGCATAAATGGCTTCTTTCACGTCTGAACCGTTGGCTAGTTCAGCTGTGACTGCGGCTGAGAATGTGCAGCCTGCGCCGTGTGTGTATTCTGTGTCGATTTTATCTGTTTCAAGGCGTTCGAAGGTTTGTCCATCATAAAGCAAGTCAATCGCTTTATCTGGGCTTAGCTTACCGCCGCCAGTGATGACCACATATTTTGCACCAAGTTCATGGATGCGTTTTGCGGCTTCTTCCATTTGTTCCATCGTTTTGATTTCGCCAATGCCGCTTAATTGACCTGCTTCGAAAAGGTTAGGTGTGATAACTGTTGCCAGTGGCGTGAGCTTTTCGCGCAATGCTTCAGCGTGCTCTGGGTAAAGGACTTCGTTCGCACCTTTACATACCATAACAGGATCAATGACGACATTTTTCAGCTCATATGTTTTGATCGTTTCAGCTGCGAGTTCAATGACGTCAACTGTTGGCAGCATACCTGTTTTTAACGCATCTACACCGATGCCTTCCACGATCGTCGAGAGCTGCGCGCGGATTGTTGATGTATCGATTGGAAACACTTGATGATCCCAGTTGTTATGAGGATCCATTGCAACGACAACGGTTAAAGCTGTCATCCCGTAGACGTTTTTTTCTTGAAACGTTTTTAAATCTGCTTGGATACCTGCACCGCCGCTTGAATCCGAACCTGCGATGGTGAGTGCTTTATTCATAGACATAGTTGCTGAACCTCCAATGTGATGTGTAACAGTTACTGTTCTACCCCTTATTATAATCAGCTTTTCCATTTATCACAATGAAACGGCATAAAAAAGCGTTCCACTCTTCATGGAACGCCTCATTCTTTATCTTTTACAAATCACCAATTTTCCTTTTTTCAGCTCCTCTAAAAGCGTTAAGGCTAATTCTTGATCGGCGCCGGTCGACATCATTTTGGCCATCAGTTCATCATCCCTGGTGCGAATGACATTGGCGATTTGATCTAAAATCCCTTGATCGACAGCTGTCATGCTCTTTGCTTTCGTGTACTCAGTAACGGTATCAGAGCGTTCGGGGTCATACGCAAAAACAAACACATCGTCCTTTGCTGATTGTATCTGTTCGATCGTCTGTTTGGCTTCTTTACTATTCTCAACCGTGAAAAATTCCATTATCATCACTCCTTTTCATCAAAAATTCCCATTTTTTCGATCAATCAAACCGTCTTTTATATCATGAGAAGAAAGCCGATTTATGTTTTAATGAAAAAGACGAATCTATTAAAGGAGTTAGGCCGATATGAAGATTTCTTTATTAATTGTGACACATAACCGGCTGAGCGCATTGTGTGAACTGCTTGAATCCATCTCGAGACAAAGCGTACAGCCTTTTGAAATTGTGGTCGTAAATGATGCAGGAGAGCGAGTGGACGTGATTCAGGAACTCTATCCAGAGCTGCCAATCCGCTTGATTCATTTAGATGAGAATGTCCAGCATGTGAACGCAAGAAATGTTGGGGTGCGGGAGCTGACAGGTGACGTCATTATGCTGAGTGATGACGATGATTATTTTACACCTTGTCATATTGAACGTATGAGCAAGGCGCTGGAAGACGCTGATTTTGTCTTTTCGGATGCGGAAATTGTTTCGTTTGAAGAACGAGGTGCGACTCGTTTTCCAGTATCAAGACGTTTGTTTGCTTATACAGCGGATATTGAGGACATGCGTGTTTTTTCTACATACGTTCCTTCTGGCAGTATGTACAAACGCCGCATTCACGATGAGATCGGCTATTTTGATCCAGCGATGCATCACTACTGGGACTGGGACTTTTTCCTGCGTGTTACGCAGCATGCACGAGCCAAACGAGTGCCAGCTGCCAGTGTGATCTATGCGTTCTTTGATGGTGGGGGCAATCAGTCGAGTGATCTTGGTGAAACAAGGAAGACCTACTTAGATGATCTGAGTGAAAAGCATGGGCTGGGTGATTTGCCGACAGCAAACTTTGCTGTCCTATTAGAAGAACCAGCGATGAAAAAACGAGAATCAGAGAGTGAGATTGTATGGGATGGAAAACCGATGATCTCAAGATTGGCACAGCAGACAGAAGGAGGACAACCGCAATGAAGCCATTTTTAAATGATAGCTGGTGGGCTGTGATGAAAAGTGAATTTGAACAGCCATATTATCAGGAATTACGTGAGTGGGTAAAGGAAGAATATCGTACGCAGATCGTGTTTCCAAAGCCAGATGACATTTATCGTGCCCTCCATTTGACGTCGTATGAAGATGTGAAGGTTGTGATTTTGGGACAAGACCCTTATCATGGCCCAGGACAGGCACACGGATTAAGCTTTTCTGTTCAGCCTGGTGTCAAACATCCGCCATCATTGAGAAATATTTTTCAGGAGCTAAAGGATGACCTTGGCTGTCCGGTCCCTAACCATGGCTCGCTTGTCAGCTGGGCAGAGCAGGGTGTCTTGCTGTTAAACACCGTGCTCACTGTAAGAAAAGGAGAAGCGAACTCGCATAAAGGAAAAGGCTGGGAACGTGTGACAGACCGCGTCATCGACGTCCTGAATGACCGAGATCAGCCAGTCGTTTTTGTGCTTTGGGGCAGACATGCGCAAAATAAAAAAGAACGAATTGATCAAAGCAAGCATTACATCATTGAATCACCCCATCCAAGTCCTTTTTCTGCAAGAAACGGCTTTTTTGGCAGCCGTCCGTTCTCAAAAGTAAACGCCTATTTAAAGCAAATCGGGATCGATGAAATCAACTGGTGTATCAAGGACATAGAATCAAAATAGGACGAGGGAAAATCCCTTCGTCCTGTTTATTTTAAAAATTTGCGGACAATGTCGAGTCCGTTTTTCGCATTTGGATATCGGAAAGAAAAATCAAAGCGATTGGTCTGGCGCAGGACACTTTTTTCATGTGTAAAGGTGAAAAAGCTTTCTTTTCCATGATATCGTCCGATGCCGCTTTCACCAACGCCTCCAAATGGTAAATATGGAGTGGCGACATGCATCAGCGTATCATTAATGCAGCCTCCGCCAAATGAGAGGTTGTCTAGAATATAGGCTTCTGTTTCTTTATTGGTTGTAAATAAGTAAAGAGCGAGCGGCTTCGGTCTTGCCTTAATCATGTCAGCTGCCTCTTGAAGAGAGTCAAATGTGATGACAGGTAAAATAGGTCCGAAAATTTCCTCCTGCATCACAGGATCTTCCCATGTAATCTGATCTAGAATGGTCGGTGCGATTTTGAGCTCTTGTTCATTACGCTGTCCACCTGTCACAATCGTGCCATTTGAGAGAAATTGTGAAAGTCGATCAAAATGACGCTGGCTGACATTTTTTCCGAAATGCGGATTTGTTTCAGGCTGGTCCCCGTAAAAGTCACGGATACAGGTCGTCATTTCACGCAATAGGTCCTCTTTGATCGATTCATGAACAAGTAAATAGTCTGGTGCAATGCATGTTTGACCTGCATTCGTGAATTTACCAAAGGTGATTCGCTTCGCAGCGAGTTTGATGTCTGCATCAGGCATGACAATGCATGGACTTTTTCCGCCGAGCTCAAGTGTGACAGGTGTGAGATGTTTTGCGGCCGCTTCCATGACGACTTTGCCGACGGCTACACTCCCAGTAAAGAAAATATAATCAAAAGGCAGTTTCAGAAGCTCAGTGCTGACATCCACACCGCCTTCAACGACCGCTGCAAGATCTTCTTGAAACACGCTTTCCACAATCGTGCCAATCACGTTTGAGACGTGCGGCGTTAATTCTGACGGTTTTAAAGTAACGGCATTTCCGGCAGAAATGGCTCCAACTAATGGCGAGAGGGCCAATTGGAAAGGATAGTTCCAAGGGGCGATAATCAGAACACTTCCGTACGGTTCCTTAATGATCATACTTTTCGATCCGATATGGGTCAGAGGTGTTTTCGCGCGAGATGGTTTGGCCCATTTGTGAAGATGTTTGACGGTATGATTGATCTCTTCATATACCATGCCAATTTCTGTTGTATAGGCTTCCTGTTCGGATTTATGTAAATCATGGGCTAAGGCTTGTAATATGTCCTTTTCATGATGTTTAATGGCTTTTTTCAAATCGTTAAGAAGACGGATTCGATCTTGAACCGCTGGTGTTTGCACGTTTTTTTGTTTGTGAATGAGTTCAGTGAGTTTGCTCATCTTTCAGTCCTTTCATAGACGATATTGTTTCTTTTTTATTATGTGTGAATCTTGGGTAAGGGTCAAATAAGAGGATCAGAAGCACACAGCTTTGAAAAAATGAACCCATTCGGTTTGTTCATTTGGTAAAATAATGTTGGAAAACGAATTTTTTAGATTGGAGGGTCTACCCTTGAATATTCATATATCAAGTCTGCTTCAAAAAATGGAGGAAGCCATTCAAAAAGCAAAACAAAGTGGAAATGATGAAGAGGTGAAACGTCAAGCGGCGGTCATCTCTTCACTATGTGATGTCATTCTCGACACATCATCACAGGTGCAAATGCCGCAGTCTTCGGTCATTTCACCACCCCCATCTATACAGACACCATCTGCACCGGCTGTGTCTACGGATCAAGCCATGCTAGAGAAATTGATGGGCACTAGCGGTGCAAAGAAATTTCAGCATAAAGAAGAGGGTCAACAAGAGAAAGATGGCAACGGTGACTCTATTTTTGATTTTTAATGGTCTTGTCACGACAAAGGGAAGGTGATCGGGTTGAAACTATTTTTGGGCGCCATTCAGTGGATGGCATTTTTTATCGCAGCTTCTATTGCTGTGCCGATTGCGATTGCACAAGCATTTGAATTAAATCAAGTGCAGTCGGCGGAACTGATTCAGAGTACATTCTTTTCACTTGGACTTGTGGCGATGGTGCAGTGTTTATGCGGTCATATGTTGCCAATCAATGAAAGTCCAGCAGGGCTGTGGTGGGGGGTATATACCCTATATGCAGGCATGACAGGGACGATTTTTGCCACATATCCTGAAACCTTGCAAGCATTACAAGGTGCTTTAATTTTTAGTGCTGCGTTCTTTTTTATTTTTAGTCTCTTTAAAATCATTAATTGGCTCGCGTCTTTATTTACGCCGGTTGTCACAGGTATTTATTTGCTGCTGCTTGTTGTGCAGTTAAGTCAGCCAATCATGAAAGGGCTGATGGGGATCGGTTATCGGGGAAATCAGGTAGATGGGCTTGTCTTTTGTCTATCAATCTTGATTATTGTCATCACCTTCATGATCAGCCGCTCAAAATGGCATTATTTAAGACAGTTTTCTGTGTTATTCGCACTTGCAGGCGGCTGGCTGTTATTTGCTTTACTCGGACTAGCGAAGCCTGTTCGCATTCCTGAGCAGATCATTGAGTTTCCAAAGCTGTTTCCGTTTGGCATGCCAGTCTTTGACAGTGGACTGCTTGTCACGTCCTTTTTTATTACGATCTTACTCATTGTGAATATGCTGGCAAGTATTCGAATTGTGGAAAGTTCCGTGAAGGCATTTGGTGAACTGCGTGAGCGAAAACGAGCCAGACCGGCTGGTTTTGTCGCCGCATTTGGTCATTTGCTAAGCGGACTGATTGGAGCGATTGCGCCTGTTCCTATTTCAGGGGCAGCGGGCTTTATACAAACAACCAAAATTCCATCGAGAAAGCCATTTTTTATTGGCAGTCTGCTCATTGTCCTCATTAGTTTATTTCCATTATTGATGAGCTTTTTCTCTGCATTGCCTTCTCCTGTGGGGCTGGCTGTGAACTTTGTGGTGTTCTCTTCTATGATTGGGATTGCTATGTCTGAATTCGATCAGTATGAAAAAGAAGACATCCCGCGCATTCGATTTGTGCTTGGCATCGCTGTTTTAGCAGGCGTGGGCGCAATGTTTGTGCCGCAGGGGGCATTGAAAGGCATGCATCCTGTGCTGATTTCTTTATTGAGCAATGGTCTTGTGCTTGGCACGCTGATTGCGATTGTGGTCGATCAAGTGCTACTGCGAAAGAAGAAGAAATCCGACAATCTCGTGTCAGCATCATAGGAAAGTTGAATGTTGGATAAGACCCGCGCTATGATAAACATAATTGATGAGATAAGGAGAATGACGAATGAAACTATTTTTCATATTAGGTGCCATTAACGCCATGCTTGCGGTTGGTCTTGGAGCCTTCGGTGCACATGGACTGGAAGGGAAAATTCCTGAAAAGTATATTGAGATATGGAATAAAGGGGTTCAATATCAGATGTTCCATGCCATTGGCCTATTTATTGTCGCCTTTCTGGCAGATAAGCTGTCAGGTGTTTCTCTAGTGCCGACCGCTGGCTGGGTGATGCTGGCAGGCATTCTTTTCTTCTCAGGAAGCCTTTATGTGCTTGCCTTGACTCAGGTGAAGATTCTAGGTGCCATTACACCAATTGGCGGAGTGGCATTTATCGCTTCTTGGATCATGCTAGTGATTGCAGCAGCAAAAAATTTATAAGATAAAAAACCGATGCTCTCATAGGGGCATCGGTTTTTTCTTAACTCCAATAAGGAGAATAGTTCGGAGGTGCTTGATAATAAGGTACATAGTGAGAAGGGGGGACAGGGTGCGTTTGTGTCTCTTCCTCCCGGTGGCAGAAAGGCCCGATAAACACACCAGGTTTCACAGGATGCGTCGCCTGCTTCCACTGCGTTTCGTTCATGCAATAAGTATGTGCCATGATGTGTGAAGGCGTGAGGGTTAGAAGGTCTGAACCTAAGATGACTTCTGGCGTCGATGCGTTAAAAATGGCTAACAAATGGGTTTTGTCCTGTAAGGCGACTTCGTAATGCCACCAGCCTTGTGGCACATTGGCTACCTGCCCAGGGGTAATGGTGTAGGTGGACAGCTTTTTTGTAAAAGGGTTCAACATGGATACAGCAGCAGAGCCGGCGATACAATAAACAAGCTCGGCAGCATTTTGATGATAATGAGGCTCTACTACTTTGCTTTTACTCAAATATATATCCAGCAGAGATACTTGATCGAGCGAATTTAATTGTTTTTTTCCTAAAACATTAATCAGGTTGTGTTGGTCATATTTCACAAGGGGGCTTTGGTTCAAATCAAATGAATATTTGACATTCGGCGATGTATAATCCAGCTCAACAGTCATTGATGTCACCTCTAGGCGTTTAATAAAAACTACTAGGCATCTTATGAGCCTTCCCCCGAAGGTGTGTCAAAAACCTAGACAAAAGAAAAAAGCAAGGGCGTCTGCACCTTGCTGCTAATATGACCTTGAGGTTATCTCGGAGAATACGTAGACATCGAGTATGGATAGTCATATTGAATTTCCCCATCAAACGTAATGTAATCAAGGTAGATTGTTAACAATAAGTATCGTGTCCCTGTTTTGTTATCACTGATGATAATGTGATCACGTCCTGCGGCCTCAATGACCCCTCTAAAAATCTTAGAGTTCCATTCTTTACTTGCCTCAAACGTCATATAGATCGTGGCTACTTTGCCGCGGTTTAATCGTAAAATATTTTCAATATAGGACTGCTCAAGCGGCAGCTGACCGGTGACGTTCTGCTGATAAATCGGTCCCGAAGGAATTTGATAGGGCTGCCCGCCACTTTGCCCACCTTGTGAAGTACCAGTAGACGGCATTGGCGAATACCCCTGCTGCATTTGACCTTGCATTTGACCCTGCGTTTGGGGAGGGACTGAATAACCCATCTGCTGCGCAGGATACGGATTTGCTCCATATTGTTGCTGGCGAAAATCTTGACCTTCGAAACCCGAACCTTGCCCAAATTGATTTTTCAATTTCATAACGTTCCTCCTCTTTCCTCATGGTGTTCTAAACAGAAGGCAGAAAAGCGCCTGTTGTTTCCATAGCATTCTTTTTCTCTTTCACACTATGAGACAGGAAGAGAGAATATGTACATTGAACGAAAAAAAGGAACTGCTTTGTGCAGTTCCTCAGCGTGTAGACAAACCCTCGCATTCGGTGTCAGTCCTGCGCTTCGGTGCTCACGAATGTCAAATTCGCTCCGCGCCGATGCTCGTCCTTCCTAGACTGCAAAGGTTTTCTATCACGCTGAAAAGAAGACAAACCCCGTATTCGTACTGCCTAGACTGCAAAGGTTTCCAACAATCTAAGGAATGTCTGTTTACATCAACCAATTCATAGCCCGCTGGACGTCATAGAGAAGGGTCATCGTGAGAAAAAATAAGGCGATCGGTGTGATGGCAATGATAAAGGCCTGCCATATTCTCAGCTTCATCACAGCAACAAGGCCTAAAACAGCCATCCCAAATATCCATGTCTTGGTATACGCATCAACCAGTGGTAAAACACTGAGATAATACCATACTTCATAGTGCTGGTCTAAATAGGGTGAGATTTTCACAAATGTATACGGACCAAGCAACCCCACAGTAAAAAACCAAGTAAGAGCAAATAAGGTGGAAGGGAAAATGACCGTCAATGTGCAAGCTTTGAGCACATCTCGATACAGCGCTTTATTGCCAAAAAACAGTCGTCCTAACCACTGTAAAATGAATGAACCGAAAAATAGAAGAAAATTGCCTACTAAAATACCAAAACCTGCTCCGTGTAACAGAATAAAAGGATATGGAATATGATTGCCCATATACTCACTAAAATACCCCTCGTACATCCAGCTTGTACCAGCGATACTTGCAAGGAGTATCATCAGCCAAATGGGAATAGAGGTATGTTCATATGAGCGAATAATCGTTTTTGTCGCGACAAAAATTTTAAAGAATCGAAAAAAACCTTTTGCTTCCTCTTCTTGGGAGAGATCACTCTTCATATACTCCAATGTTCTTTACTCCTTTAATACACATAAATGATTACTTATATTACCAAAATTTTTACGTTTTTCAAAGATAGATCATGAAAAAAATCCAATTTTATAAAAAATAGGTCACTCTACAGTCTCTTTAAGAGGAGACACATATGATAACCATAGTTTAAAAGAGACCGAGGTGAAAACATTGACGAAAGTAACGGTCATTATGACGAGCTACAACAAAGCGGCCTACGTTGGAAGATCAATTGAAGCGGTGCTGCAGCAGACCTTGTCAGACTTTGAACTTTTTATCATGGATGATGGATCAAACGAACAAACCCTTGCTGCTATTGAGCCTTTCCGTAAAGATCCACGCATCCATTTTATCCAAAGCGGGGTGAAAACGCTGGAGGAAAGAACGGCGAAAACACGCTATGCCGTCCTCATTAATCAAGCATTAGAACAGGCAAAGGGCGAGTATATTTCCTATGCCACAGATGACAATGTCTATGCACCAGACCGTTTAGAGAAGCTCACGAATTATTTAGATGCTCGTCCGAATGAACATATTGTCTATTCTAGTTCAAAAGTTATCTATTTAAATAGCGAAAAAGAGCCAGTAAAGGAAACGATTCGACCTGCGCAAACGGTGCAGTGGAATGCACCTTGTGCTATTGATCACTGTTCAGTTGTACATCGTGCATCCATTTTAACAAAGATTCAAGCTGAGTTTGGATCCTACTGGGACGAGAGTCCGCATTTTTATCGAATAGGGGATGCGCGGTTCTTTTTTAGATTAAATCACTTTTATCCGTTCTACCCTTTTGATGAGGTATTGGATACAAACTACATCACAGAACAGTCTATTCATTATCAGTTGGCAGAAGATGAGAAAAGCGATTTTATTCAAGCACTTCCTCCGCAGTCTACCTGCAGGGAGCTCCGCCATATATTAAAACAAAGACATGGGAGGTGACCTTAAGTGTCGCATTATATTCATCATTATTGGCAGGTGTACTTTGAGTATGTGAATCTGATGAAAGACTTATCCTATCGCCACATACCCCTTGGATTAATCAGTAATTTTTATCAATACATCAGCCCTGAAGTGAGGGAACGTATGGAAGATGAGGCGTTTGGTGAAGAGCTGACAACAACTTGTCCAAAGCCACAAGACATTCAGCCATTTTTTGATCAGCATAAACAGCAGATCAAGCGTATCCCTTATCGTCCGAGTCATGGAAAGGTGCTGCTTCACTTTGAACACCTGCGTTTTACTGAACAAAATTACACGCGGTTCCATCCGAACCAAACAGTGGTGCTCGCACGCTGGAAGAAGGCTGATTATTTCGGATTACCAGTGATCAGCAAGCCGGAATTAGCCGGAGAGGTTAATAAAGAAGCCCATGTTGAATATATTGAAAAAGCAAATGCTCTATTGAAACCTTACGCCCAGCATCCTGTCTTTGGCAATGTCTTTTTTAGAGAAAAGCTTCGGAAGGACATTGTGCAATTTATTGATGTGATTGACCAAATAGAAACGCTATTTGAGATGCAGCCGATCACAGCTGTCGTGGTTGGTACGACGGAGGATGCATATAGCCGTGTGCTCGCCTTGCAAACCGTGAAGCGCCATCTCACAAGTATTTGTCTTCAGCACGGTGCGCTCATGGGAGACGAAGCCTTTTTGCCGATTTTCACCACCTGCCACGGAGTGTTTGGAAAATATGAAAAGGACTGGTATGTAGACAAAGGCTGTCAGCCTGAGCAGGTGGAGATCACAGGTCACCCGAGATTTGATTTGGTGCAGGAGCGAACACCGCTTCAACAGGAAATGGTCTTTCGTAAATTGAACTTCAATCCTGCCAAAAAGACTGTGCTTGTGGCGACACAGCCGTTTTCAGAAGCCTTTTACGGTGATGTTCTTAAAACAATTGCAAAACGGAAAGATATTCAGCTGATTATGAAGCCGCATCCGTGGGAAATCGCTCGAAATCGTTTAAATGACTATACAACGATTGAACGTGCGGGGAACCATGTGAGATTAATTAAAAAAGAGATCGACTTGTATGACCTCCTGCCGTATATGGATATGGTCATAACGCTCACATCAACAGTTGGTCTGGAAGCAATGCTCTTTAAAAAGAGTGTACTGATTGGAAAAATGACAGAAGGCAGAAGATACCCTTATTACGAGTCGCTTGGCAGCTGCCACATGGAAAACCCTATTGAGTTGGCCGAGAAAGCGATCCGTATTTTATCGGATGAACAAGAAATGAAGCTGGCGAAACAGCAAGGTGCTCGTTTCATTCAAGAGCATTATCCGCATGCACAATCGACCGATGTTCTGCTTTCTCTGCTTAAAACAAAAACAGGCGTGGATTTTCAGAGATGAAGATAGGGGTGTGCAAGCGATATGGGACAAAAGAGAGCACAATTTCTTCCTTATGCACTGCCTTTTATTGAACAGGAAGAAATTGATGAAGTCATTGGAACATTAAAGTCCGGCTGGTTGTCCACCGGACCAAAAGTTAGACAGTTTGAAGAAGAGTTTAGGCAGCTGACTGGAGCGAAGCACGCAATAGCAGTCAATTCATGTACAGCTGCTCTATTTTTAGCGTTAAAGGCGAGAGGCATTGGAGCTGGTGATGAGGTCATCACAACGCCTCTGACGTTCTGCGCAACAGCCAATACGATCATCCATACGGGGGCAGCCCCTATTTTCGTGGATATTGATCCGGCGACACTCAATCTAGATGCGAAAAAATTAGAAGCGGCCATTACACCACATACGAAAGCGGTTGTCCCTGTACATTTTGCTGGTCAATCGTGTGATATGGACCAAATTTTAGCGATTGCCAGAAAATATGATTTGTTCGTGCTGGAGGATGCCGCTCATGCCCTCTATACGACCTATCATGATCAACCGATTGGATCAATTGGTGATGCGACCGCTTTTAGCTTCTATGCAACGAAAAACATAGCGACTGGTGAAGGCGGCATGCTGACGACAAATGATGATGCACTTGCGGCTAGAATCAGAAGGCTGGCGCTTCACGGGATGAGTAAGGGAGCGTGGAATCGTTATGGAGAAAAGGGAACATGGTATTACGAGGTCGAGGAACCGGGCTATAAAATGAACATGTTTGACGTGCAAGCATCGTTAGGGCTCGTTCAGCTAAGCCGGTTGAAGGAGATGCAGACACGTAGAGAACAGATTGCGAAGACATACAATCAGGCATTTCAACATGAAGCTGGTCTCATCTTGCCGCCTGTACATGATGAGGGAAGACATGCGTGGCATTTATATGTGCTGCAAGTTGATCCAAAAGAAGCACTGATCACACGCGATGACATGATTGATCAGCTGCAAAAGGAATATAAAATCGGCACGAGTGTTCATTTTATTCCCGTTCACTTGCATCCATATTATCAAGAGACCTACAACCATTCACCAGAGGATTTCCCTGAGGCACTCACTTATTACAAACGAACGCTTTCGCTCCCGCTCTATCCAAGTATGACAGATGAAGATGTGCAGGATGTCATCACCGCAGTTGTGTCAATTTTAAAAGACAAGAAGGCCTCTTCATGAAAGTCGTTCATGCAATAGATGATCAGGTGCTGGCAGCTTGGCTGAAAACATATGGTCATGAAGCAGGACGCATGACAGGATTCAAGCAGTTTGCTCTTGTCAGCGGCGCTAAGCTCAAAGCAGTGCTGTTATACGAATGGTCCAAATGGGAGAGCGGCATTTTTGACAAGCATATTTTTCATGTGAAGTTTGTGGAAGCTGAATCAGCGCTGCTCTTTAAAGAATTGATGGAGAGATTCATCAATTGGATGAGAACAGAAAAATGTGATTTTTTCTTTTTACGTCTTGAGGCGGCTGATCTTGAAAAAAACCGCATTGTTCAAAAACTATCCCATGTGTATTATGTCGGTGGTCTCACTAGGCTTGAGGCACCACCTGCCCTCATGGAGATGCCATCATCAGATCAAGATGTGGTGATGGGTGTGCCAGATGAAAAGGATTACGATGAGGCGGTCTTACTAGGTGATCAGGCTTTTGTGAAAAGCCGTTATGCCCTTGATCCATATTTAGACCAGCGTGTTGTTCAGCATTTTTATCAGGAGTGGATGAGAAACAACTTACTCGGACGCGCAGATATCAACCTCGTTGCCAAGGTGAATGATGAAGTGGTTGGCTTGATTCAAGGTATGACAAAGGGGCATGAGATGGGGCTTGAGCTTTTTGCGATTAGACCGGATGTTCAAGGAAAAGGGATCGGAAAAAAGCTGTTTATTGAGATGATGAAAGTGTCTCATCACAGAGGGCATCACTTCATTTCTGCGGGGACACAGCTTCATAATACGACAGCCATTCAGCTGTACGAAAAGATGGGGTTTAGGACAATGAATACTTTTCTGTATTACCATGTGTGGCCGAAAAAAGGAGAGAGGTAAGATGGCGCATTTCTATATCGGAGATCGCAAAGTGGGAGATGGTTCGCCTGTCTTTATCATTGCAGAGGCAGGCATTAACCATGATGGAAAGCTGGATCAGGCACTTGCTTTAATTGATGTGGCAAAAGAAGCAGGGGCTGATGCGGTGAAGTTTCAAATGTTTCAAGCGGATCGGATGTATCAAAAGGAACCGGGGTTATACGAAACGGCCAAAGGAGAAGAAGTGTCTATTTTTTCTTTAGTGGAACAAATGGAGCTGCCGCCGGAATGGCTACCTGTCTTATTGAGACGTTGTAAGGAAAAAGGACTGATGTTTTTAAGCACCGTGTGTGATGAAGAATCGGCAGATTTATTGAATCAAACGAATCCACCTGCTTTTAAACTGGCATCCTATGAAATCAACCATTTGCCTCTTTTGCGTCATACGGCTTCTTTTCAAAAGCCGATCATTTTTTCAACAGCTGGAGCCACCATTGCTGATGTTCATGAAGCATACGAAACGATTACGAGCCAGCAAAATAAGCAAGTCGCTATCATGCATTGTGTGGCAAAGTATCCAGCGCCTAGAGCATATACGAACCTGCGGGTGATTCAAACCTTAAGGTCCGCTTTCCCTGAAGCAGTCATTGGCTTTTCAGATCATAGTGAACACCCGACGGAAGCGCCAGTAGCCGCTGTGAAGCTCGGGGCAGCAATGATTGAAAAACATTTTACAATAGATAAAACATTACCCGGAGCGGATCATTCATTTGCTCTTAATCCTGAAGAATTAAAGGAAATGGTTCAGCACATTCGAGCAGCAGAAAAGCAGCGGAATCAAGCGGAAATAGACGTTCATTCATTACCAGAGGAGCTTCTTGGCAGTTCTTATAAAACGACAACAGCCATTGAAGGGCAGATTCGAGAATTTGCGTATCGAGGAATTTTTACGACAAAAGGCATTGCAAAGGGAGAGACCCTCACGTCAGAAAATGTAGCTGTGCTGCGCCCTGGACAAAAAAATCAGGGGTTGCATCCGCGATATATGCCGATTTTACTTGGCACAAAGGCTGTGAGAGACATCCCAGCTCATACAGGTGTTTCGTGGAAAGACGTACTCATGCAGGAGTCTCGAGATGATGCATGATGTACTTTTTGTCATTCAGGCTAGGATGGGGTCAACAAGACTGCCCAAAAAAGTGATGAAACCGATCGGCGGCATGGCGCTGATTGATTTGATTGTGGAGCGGGTGAAGCAATCAGATGATTACCATCACAAAATGCAAAACCTTATGATTGCCACAACGGTCGAGCCAGAGGATGACTATTTGGCTCAATACTGTATGTCAAAGGGCTATAAGGTGTTTCGAGGCAGTGAGACAGATGTGCTTGAGCGGTTTGCGCAGATTGTCCGCCAATTTGAACCTAAAACGGTTGTACGTTTAACGGGAGACAATCCATTTATAGATCCTTCGCTTTTGTCGAAAATGCTTGAAAAACATAGACAGGAAAAGGCTGATTACACATATACGAACGGAACACCACTCGGTATTTCCGGGGAAATGATTGAGGCATCTATTTTATGTGAAATCGACAAATTTCCCCTCACTTATTCAGAACGTGAGCATGTCACGCTGTATATCAGAAAGCATCCCGAGCAATTTCACCTTCAATTATTCACACCGCCCAAAGAACTTGCATATCCTGCTTATCGATTCACGATTGATACAGAAGAAGATTATGTGTTTGCTACCTGTTTATTAGAGAAAGCTGGTGGTTCTATTGCTGTGCCGACAGCTGAGCTCATTTCTATCTGTGAACAACATCCAGACATTGTTCGTTTGAATCAATCTGTGAGACAGAAGGATGCTGAATGAACAAAAAAATCATGATTGTTGTTTATGGGGGTTTTTTAAGAGGAATGGGTCATGTCGTCAGAATGAAACGTTTGGCAAAAGAACTGCTTCAAGAAGGGAACGATTTATATTTCTATACAAATGATCAAATTTGTGTAGAAATGCTTTCGCACTCAGAGTGGCACGTTCAGATGGTGCATGAGCCGAATGCGCTTCTCCAAATCCAACAAGATATCAAAAAGCTGATGCCTGACCTTTTAGTCATAGATGTCCTTGATTGTGATCTTCAGTTTCTTCAAATGATCAAAGACTCCTGTGGTAGTGCGAGGCTGGTCTTATTTGAGGAAAAAAGAGAGGAAGCCTGTCAGCTTGCAGACACGGTCATAAACGGCATTTATGGCGGTCTGGACGGGAAGCACGAGCAGGTTAATGGCACGGCTTATTATCATGGAACGCCCTATTTATTGTTAGATCACGAGATTAATCGATTCAAAGACACATATGAGGTTCGAAAAGAATGTAAAAAGGTGGTCGTCAGCCTTGGTGGCAGTGATCCGTGCGGCCTGTTATCAAAGGCTGTATCGGCGCTTCTTCAAACAAATCACCTAGACATTTTAGCGGTCGCAGGAAAAGCCTCTCACATCAAAGAGCAAGTAGAGGCGGAACATATCCAATTCATTCAACATACAGATCAACTACCGGTTCTTTTATCAGAAGCTGATGTGGCTATCGTAGCAGGCGGTATGACGTTATATGAGGTAATTTGTATCGGGGTGCCCAGCATTGTCCTATCGCAAGTAGACCACCAAGCCGTGACAGCGAGCATGTTTGCGCAAAAGGGCGCTTGTTTTCACCTTGGATTAGGAGACCTTGTGGAAGAAAAAGACCTGTTGCAAGCTGTTCAAAAACTGTCTGACAGCTATTTTCTCCGCAGAAGCATTCATCTTAATGGACGTTCACTCATTGATGGAAAAGGAATCGAACGAGTGAAAAACATTCTTATACACCTCATGAATTCACACCAAAAAGAACATAAGGATGTGTAGATGTGAAGGGAGTTATTTTAGCAGGAGGAAAAGGATCACGGCTGGCACCATTAACGAAGATTTTCAACAAACACTTGCTGCCGGTTGGTCCATACCCGATGATTTATTGGTCATTATTCAAACTGAAAGAAGCAGGAATTGTAGATGTGATGCTGATTTCACAGGAAGAACAAATACCGTTGTTTCAAAAGTTACTGGAAGATGATCGTGAACTTGGGATGAACATTGTGTATCAAGTACAGCCAGAAGCGTCTGGCATTTCCGATGGTTTATCCTATGCAAAGCCCTTTGCTCAAGGGGAAAAATTTGTGCTGATGCTTGGTGATAATGTATTTGAAGATTCATTACGCCCTTTTGTTGACGTCTTTCGGCAGCAAGAAAGCGGAGCCAAGGTTTTATTGAAAGAGGTGGCAGATCCAAAACGGTTTGGCATTGCAGAAATTGATCCTGCTCATCACCGAATTTTATCAATAGAAGAAAAGCCAGAGCACCCGAGGTCATCTTACTGCGTCACGGGCATCTATTTTTATGATCAAGACGTCTTTCAATATATCGAGGAAATCTCGCCGTCAGATCGAGGTGAACTAGAGATTACAGATGTGAATAATCTCTACATCTCAAATAGCCAGCTAACCTATGATATGTTAAAAGGGTGGTGGATTGATGCAGGAACACATGAATCTCTCCACGAAGCATCTACAAAAATGTTTGAAACGATGAAGGAAAAAGAGGGATACGAATGACGAAGTCTTATTTAATTACAGGTGGAGCAGGGTTTATTGGACTGAATTTTGTGAAGCTGCTGCTTCAAGAGTCCGATGTCCGGCTTACCGTATTTGATAAATTAACATATGCCAGTCATCCAGAGGAGATGGAATATTTATCAAAGCTGCCTCATTTCCGTTTTGTCCAAGGAGATATCACGCTGCAAGACGAACTAGATCAAGTATTTGATGAAGCCTATGATGCCATCATTCATTTCGCAGCAGAATCACATGTCGATCGCAGTATTGAGTCAGCAGAACCCTTTATCCAAACAAATGTCCTTGGTACCTATCGTATGCTTGAAGCTGTCTTAAAGGGAAAGGCGAAAAAACTCATTCATATTTCCACAGATGAAGTATATGGAGATTTGGAGCCGAATGATCCTGCTTTCACAGAACAAACACCACTCTCACCGAATAATCCTTATTCAGCAAGCAAGGCAAGTTCAGACCTGCTTGTGAAATCTTATATCCACACCCACCAACTACCCGCCATGATCACAAGATGCAGCAACAACTACGGACCTTATCAGCATGAAGAAAAATTAATCCCAACCATTATTAGAAAAGCGGTCAATGGTGAAAAGATTCCGATATACGGAGACGGCCAGCAGATTCGCGATTGGCTGTATGTAGAGGATCATGCGAGAGCCGTAAAACAAGTAGTAGAAAACGGAACAGCCGGTCAGGTGTACAATATTGGCGGCGGCAACGAGAAAACAAATCTTGATTTAACCAAAACCATTCTCACACATCTAGGCATCTCCCATGACCAAATCGCGTTTATTCAAGACCGGAAAGGGCATGACAGGCGGTATGCCATTGATGCCAGTAAGCTAAAAGAAGAGCTTGGCTGGGTGCAGGCAACTTCATTCGAAAAAGGTATCGAAAAAACGATCGATTGGTATCGTGCCAAATATGATCAAAGTGAAGAAGGGTGACCGATGAAAGTTTTAATCACCGGTGCAGGCGGCCAATTAGGGAAAGAATTGACGAAACAGCTGAAAGAAAAAGACATCACAGTCATTGCTTTAACAAGGAGTATGCTGAATATCACAGATCAACAGGCAGTCAGACATGCAATGAGACATTTCCGTCCGGATATTGTTGTCAGTGCGGCTGCTTATACGTCTGTGGATCAATGCGAAACAGAAACGGAAAAAGCCTATCTTGTGAATGGGATTGGCGCCTACTATACAGCGCTTGAAGCTAAAAACGTAGGGGCTGATGTATTACATGTCAGTACAGATTATGTGTTTGATGGGCAAGCGGATACCCCTTACCAAGTTGATGCACAAGCAGATCCTCAAACCATTTATGGAAAGAGTAAAAAACTTGGAGAAGAATTGATTCATCTTGTGTCAGATGAAGTGAAGATCATTCGGACATCGTGGCTTTATGGACATGAGGGACATAACTTTGTGAATACCATTCTTCGGCTGGCTGAAACGAAGGATCATTTGCGCATCGTCAATGATCAGTTAGGGTCTCCTACTTATACAAAGGATGCCGCAGAAGCTTTGATTCACTTGTTTGACCAGAAAGCAGGTATTTATCATGTCAGTAACCGAGCAAGCTGTTCATGGTTTGACTTTGCGGCAGAAATTGTGGCAGCAAGCGGTCTGTCTACGACAATTGAGCCCATTTCCACTGAAGAGTATGGTTTCCAAACACCTCGGCCCGCCTACTCTGTTTTAGACCTGCAAGCGATTGAAGCGACAGGCTGGAAGCCAAGACATTGGAAGGATGCACTTCACGAATACTTGCAGAAAGAAGGGAGATTCGAGCAGCATGATTGATGGTGTACAAACGAAAAAACTCATGAAACATTGTGATGATCGCGGCTTTTTCGCAGAGCTTATTCGAGATGACGAACCGATGCTAAAACGATTTGGGCAGGCGTCGTGGTCGAAAAGTTTCCCAGGAGTGATCAAAGCCTTTCATTATCATGAAAAACAAGACGATGTTTGGTTTTTCCCAGCTGGTCATGCACAGGTCGTTTTATACGATTTAAGAGAGGATTCCCCGACAAAGGGTCAAACCGATGTGTATTATATGGGAGAAGATAATCCGATGCTGCTCCTCATCCCAAAGGGAGTTGCCCATGGCTACCGCGTATTAGGAGAGACGCCGCTGCAGATTGTGTATTTTACAACAGAATCGTACGACCCAAAAAACCCAGATGAGAAGAGAATTGCGTGGAATGATGAGGCGATCGGATTTAATTGGGAAACGACATTTAAATAGAGAAGAGAGGCCTTTCGCAGGAGAAAGGTCTTTTTTTGTTGAAATATATTCTGTATGCGTCATTTTATGTATATTGATGAAAAGGGATGTGGATGAGTTTGTCTCAAAGAATTGCATTTGTCACAGGGGCAAGTACAGGCATTGGAAAGGCAATCGCAATAAAACTTGCCGCCCAGAGCGATATGAAGGTGATCATCAACTCTAGAAATATGGCCTCGCTTGAACAGACGAAACAGCATATTCAAGATATGATAGAAACAAAGGAACCGCTGTCTCTATTCTGTGGAGATATGTCGGTTGAAGCGGTGAGGTCGGAAGCCTTTGAAGAAATAGAAAAGGAGTTTGGCAGACTCGATGTGCTGATCAATAACATTCCAGGAGGAAAACCAGATACATTTGATTCATGTGAACCTGACCAGATGCTGGCTGCTTTCTCCCAAAAAGCCATCGCCTACGTAGATACAATGAAGCGTGCAGCCGCATTGATGAAAAGACATGAATATGGACGGATCATTCAAATTGTCGGGAACCTGTGGAAGGAACCTGGTGAACAAATGTTTACGAATAGTATGATGAATGCAGCGATTATTAATGCCAGTAAAAATGCAGCCACACAGCTTGCGTCGTCTAGTATTACGGTGAATTGTTTAAATCCAGGTTTTATTGCAACCGATCGGTATGAACAATTTATCGGCAATATGATGACGAAGCAGGGAGTGTCACGAGAGCAGGCTGTACAAGCTGTCGCATCAGGTATCCCAATGCAAAGAGTAGGCTCAGCGAGTGAGATGGCGTCATTGGCAGCTTTTATGGCATCAGAGGAAGCTTCTTATATCACAGGCCAACAAATCTCCGTAGACGGTGGAACGATGAAAAGTATATAAACTGAAAAAAACCCGCTATAGGCGGGTTTTTTGATGAAATCGAATGGGGAGGATGGACAGACGGTCGATAAAGAGAGCAAGCTCTTCAATCGGGGCAACCATTGAAATGCGTACATGACGGCTTCCATTGGCTCCAAATACTCCTCCAGGCGTGACGACAACATCGGCATGTTCGAGTAAATAGTCAGCAAAGGCATGAGAATGTTCAAAGTCATCAGGAATCGGAGCCCATAAATAAAAGGCGCCGGGTGGACGTTTGATTGTCCAGCCAAGCTTTCTCGCCGCTTGCCGGATGAAGAAATTGATTCGTTCAAGGTATACCGCCCTTAATGATTGAATATGACAGTCATCACTTTGCAAGGCAGCAGTCGCTGCATGTTGAAATCCGCCATACATACTGACAAACACGTGGTCTTGGAAGGTATTGATGGCATGAATGATCTCCTCATTTCCAACAGCAAAAGCGACTCTCCATCCTGCCATATTAAAAGTCTTTGATAGAGAATATAATTCGACGCCTACACTTTTCCCGAGAGGAGTATTCATGAAGCTCACCGGTGTTTGTTCATAATGAAATGAACCATAGGCGAAATCATGAATAACATACAGTTCGTGAGCGGCCGCAAAGGCAGCAGCCTCTTCAAAGAATGCCTCATTTGCGACAGCACCCGTTGGGTTATTCGGATAATTCAAGAACAGTACTTTTGCTTTTTTGACTACGTCACGATCAATAGAGGATAGATCTGGTAAATAGCCATTTTTCTCTTCAAGTTTGATACTGTATGGCTTGGCGTCCGCCATCAAAATGCCTGAATGATATTCAGGGTATCCTGGATCGGGAACGAGTGCGATATCTCCTGGATCAAGAAGACACTGACTCATGACATACAGTCCCGTTTTTCCGCCAGTGAAAAGAGCAATTTCCTTCTGAGGATCAATCTCAGCACCGAATTCCGATCTATAAAAATCTGCAATGGCTTGTTTGAAAAAGTCAAAGCCTCTAAAAGGGGCATATTGTTGAAATGGCAAAACACCCGCTGACTCCTGTAGGGCACTCACGATATGGGCAGGGGTTGGTAGATCAGGGTTTCCCTGACCTAGATTCATGATGTTTGCTCCGTTTTTTGTCTTTTGAGCAATTTTTTCAAAGACGGTGCCGAATTTTTGTTCAGGCAGCCGTTCAATCATTTTAGATGCTAACATTTTCTCCACAGCAGCCTCTCTTTCTATCCCTTCACTAATTCATCCATTAACTGAATCGTTGCCTGTTTCTGAATGTTGCGAATGGACGCAGCAACGTCTTGTGAGGATGATCCTTTTAATTCAAGAGATACGATTCCATTAAAAGCTTCAAATAAAGCAAGATCCACCATAGTCCCTTTGGTAGGGAATGATTGACTGACAATCGCAGTATCTCCAACGAATGCCTCCTCTGGAATAGACACATGATCAATGGTGATATGTGTGGCTTCAGGTGGGATATGCCCACTCTCTTTAAAATGCTGAGGGTACAGGTGGCAGTCCGCTACATAAAATGTATGTCCAGAAAGCAGCTGTTTTGGCAGTACAGCCTTTTTACCATCAACTAATACATCAATCAATAGCTTGGCCATATCGACGCCAAAGACCTTTTTAATATTCGGGATCATATTCCAGCCAGCGAATCGAGCCGCTGATTCGATCAATCCAGTTTCTCGATTTTTCATGAGTTTGATTTCTGTATGGGTTGCACAATGTTCAAGACCTAGTCCTTCATTTGCCTTTCTTGCTGCTTCAATGATGATTTGCTTTGCTTCATTGTCTAAGATCGTCGGAGTGATATGAGCCGTTTCTGTAAAACCGATTTGAGGGGTTTTATCATGTATGACAAAAGGGAGATATTCGCCCTCTACGACCAGCCCTTCTACACTGACATAATCAGCATATCCTTCATCTTCATACCAATCTTCGTAAGCACCCTCTAAATACGTTTCAGCGACAAACGGTGCTTCATACGTGACAGCGTCTGGGACTGGTATGGTTTCCAAATACGATTGTACTTGTAAAAACAGATCATCACTTCCAGCCTTGTCATGAAACAAGGTGACGCCAATAGAACTGGCTAAATATGTAGGCTTTAAAATGAGCGGTGTTCCGATAGACTCAATGGCTTTTTGGAAATCAGATAAAGTCGTGACAGGCTGAGTTTTCACCGCTTTGACGCCAGAGGCGTTGAATGCAGCCCTCATTTGGCTTTTATCACGCGCCATTTCGGCTGCCTTGACACCGGCACCTCGCAGCCCAAGACGTTCAGCGGCCTTTGCCATCGGTGCAATGAATAATTCATTATTGGTCGTGATTGCATCTGCTTTGAAAAAGGAAGCCACTCGAATGAAGTCTTCTACAACCTCTTCTTCTGATTTCGGATAATCATCATGTGCCCAGTAAATAGAATCAGGGTGTTCAAAAGAAGGGTGTGTCTCAAAATAATCACGGTCTTTGATGACGGCAATGGAGTATTTTTCGATTAGCTCGGCATGTCCCTTTGTAATCGCAAAGGGTCTCGGGATATAAGAAACGATATGGTATGATGCCGCCACGCTTTCATAAAACATATGGGGCGGGCATCCACCTAGATCAGCAATGACAAGTACAGTTTTTTTACTCAATGAAAGCACTCCTTTTTATCTAGCGGTGTAACCTCCGTCTGCTGTGACGACACTTCCAGTCATATAGCTGGATAGATCAGAGGCGAGAAACAGCATCACGCCAGCAATTTCTTCAGGTTTTCCAAGCCGCAGCATAGGATTCACCTTTGCTTTTTCCTTTTTGACGATCTCGAGACTTTCTGTGTGGTTGTCTAAAAAGGACTTCTCGTTTAATGGTGTATCAATAATGCCAGGGGCAATACAATTCACCCTGATTTGATGAGCGGCATAGTCAATGGCCATTGATTTGGTGAGCTGAATGACACCGCCTTTTGTTGCATTGTATGCCGGAATGTCAGGCCAGCCCACAAGACCTCCGACAGATCCGGTATTGATAATACTTCCACTCTTCTTTTCAAGCATATGCGGCAATGTATGCTTACTCATGAGAAAGACGCCGGTCAGGTTGACCTGAAGAATACGATGCCAATCCTCCAGTGCCATCTCATGAATAGGTGAGACAATTTCGATGCCTGCATTGTTAATGAGGACATCAATGGCACCGAATCGGCTCAGCACGCTCTGAACGGTTTGGCGACAGTCAGACTCCTTCGTAATATCTGTTTTAAAAAATGCAAGGTGCTCATGCGGCAATGATTCAATGAGTTGGTTGCCGCTGCTTTCATTGATGTCAGCGACAGCTACTTTTGCTCCATGCTCGAGGAAGAGCTTGACGGCAGCAAGCCCAATCCCCGACGCACCCCCTGTAATGAGGACAACTTTTCCATCCAGCTTCATTTCTTCACCTTAGATGCTTTTGGTTTTAAGCGATTATAGCGAGGAGGGAAGAAGAGATTAATAGACTTTGATGCTTCTGGCTTTGGATTGATGGCCCCATGATCTTCCCTTGGATCACAGAAATAGGTGGTGCCAAATTCCATCTTTTCTGTAAAGCCTTCGATTGTCATATCATACCCTCCACTGATGCAAATGCCGATTTGTTCATTTCTATGTTTATGAAAAGGCATTTCTCCACCGTTCCCAGGGATATTGGCAATCATCAGCTCCATCCAATCCTCCACAAAAAAAGTCACTTCCATGCCAGGGAGTAAATCCCGTGTTTTGAAAATGTCTAAGAAATAAGTGGGGGGAGCTGTATATTCTTCGTCATCCTTTAATCTCTTAATATCAATGGCGATCACTCCTTCATCTGTCAGATTTGAAGCGCCGTGAGGGACAAACGGTGGTGCGATATAGGCTGATTCTAATGGGGTGAGCAGTTGAGTCGATTGGCCGACAGTCATTTGAAGCTCGCCCTTTAACACAATACCGATTTGTGCTTCGGGATGTTCGTGAGGTTCAATGATCGTGCGGGGAGGGACGTATGAAATTAACACTTCAGTACCGCCTCTTACAGTGGAATATTGGATAACGCCATTATCCCATTCTAATTTTTTCGCTTGAGGAAAATATCGTTCTTGCGTCTTTTGTTCAGTTTGCATCTTATATCTCTCCTTTTCCGAATATGGACCAGCTCATGGGTATACTTTTAAACGTTCGAATGAAGATGAGGCCATATGTGGCTCTTGCCACCTCATTCGTTAAAGCAAAATCAAATTCGCCGTCCCTTACTTTCTGCGCGGCAGTACTTGTAGAATTAACAAGTTCAAATTCAGCATTTTGGTGAATGAAATATTGAATTAAATTGACAGGTGCAGGATGTGAGACAATTTTTAATTGGTGGAGCATTTGTTCATTGAATGGGAAATCAGGTCTGACAGCCAAACCATACATGGGCGTGTCACATCTGAAAATTTGTAAAAGCTGTAGATCTGGTCTCATGTAGAAGTGTTTGATGCCTTCGTATGCGTGTGGAACGAGAGTAAATTGAAGTGGTTGAGAGAGAGTATGTTCAATGCAAGTTTCGAATGTGTCATAAAGGGATAGTTTCGTATGAGTACCGAGTGTAGTGGTGGATTGAGAGATGAAATGTTTTGCTGCGTATTCACTGCTTGTCCCCTTAGGGCCTAGTGTGTTGACTGTAAACATCTTAGGTGAAGGGCTTGGCTCTTCTTTGAAATGAAACACATCATCATTCTTTAGGATCATGTTTACCATCCAATCTTTTTCAAATTTTTACTAGATTATAAAATTTAAAATTGGTAATTGTCAACAAATTTTATAAAAAATGTAATATATGATGATATTAAAAATTGATCTAAAAAACTGCACATATCGAGATGTGCAGTGAAATGTGCTTACGTTTCAAGAGTAGTTGGCTGTTTTTTCTGTAAGGCACGTTCTCGTTTATAGCTGCCAAAGCTGATGATAAAACCAACAAGTGTGATCAATGCACAGACAAGACCTACCGTATGATATCCGAAATGGACATAAACGGGTCCCATCAGTGCGGAACCGAGCATAACAGCAAAGTTGGAGGCCAGGCTGTAAAAAGCCATCACTTTCCCGCGATGGGTTTGAGAGCAGTCGCTTAGAACGGTGCTTAGAAGCGTGACAGATAAGCTTTGCATAGCACCCCAAATAAATAGGGCGAAAATCAGCAACATCCACGAGAATGGCGCATAAGGAAGCAAGGCTAGAACAAGCGCAATTCCACCCAGCACAAAGACAAGGGAACGGGTTTTACCGAACCAGTCTGCTAATTTTCCAGTAAACATACTCATAGAAAAGCCGACGCCATAAGCCATAATAAGAAGTCCAGCTGTTGATTGTCCGCCATCAAACAGACTTTGCAGATAAGCACCTAAAAACGAGTACATGCCGTAAAATCCAAGCATATTGCAAAACGTCACAGTCAAATAGGCAGGCACACGATCAATTTTCAAAGCCCCCCATAAAGAGCCTGTTTTCTCTCTAGCTTTTGATGTCTTCGTATCAGCTGCTCTGACTTGTTTTCTTGATTCAAGGATGACGAGCAGCAGGACAATGAGACTCATCATAGCGAAGATCCAAAACGTCCAGCGCCAGTTTAAACTCTGGCCGATAAAGGCGCCAATGGGCACACCAAGGACAAGAGAAAGAGACCAGCTCGATACAATGAGTCCCATCACTTTGCCGCGGTATTCGTATGGAACCCGGTCGCCCACAAGAGCATAGGCTGTTGGCACAAATACACCAGTTGCCAGCCCTGAAATAGCACGGCCTGCAAAAAACACGGCCAAATTTGGGGCAGCAGCACACATCACTGTTCCAATCAAAAAGAAAGACAGCCCAATCATCAAACACAGCTCTCTTGAATATCGGTCCCCTAAAGGAACGAGCAGCGGAGCTCCAACCAGCACAGCTAACCCATAAATACTGATGGAAAGAGCGAGAACATCAAGAGAGTGCTGAAAGGAGTTTGATAAATCAGGCAGCAGTGGTGAAATCACCAGTTCCTCCGATCCCGCTGCAAAAACGCCAAGTGTGAGTGCGATGGCAAGTGTGATGGGAAATGTTTTAGAAGCCTGGCTGTCTAAAGATTCTTTCATCAAGTGATCCCTCCATACTTGCTTTTTCATTCAATTCCGTTAAAATAAATTCTACCATTATTTAGTTTTATTTTACATTTCGTATCATAAGTATCATCATAAAATACTTTTCAAATGGAACGATTTTGGGATAGGAGCGTAACGAATGAAAATCACCGATGTGGATGTGCATATTTTAAACGAGTTGAGAGAAGATGCCCGCTTATCAATGAGGGAATTGTCCAAACGAGTGAATTTATCAGCACCTGCGGTAGCAGAAAGAGTGCGAAAACTAGAGGATGCAGGGATTATCGAAGGGTATTCTGTTCAAGTCAATTATAAAAAGCTGGGTCTGATGATAGACTGTTTACTGGAAGTCACCGTATTAAATGGGGAGTATCAGCGTTTTGTGACATTTATGAACCAGCATCCACGTGCGTTCTTTGCTTATCGAGTGGCAGGACAGTCCTGTTTTTTCATTAAGCTGTCTGTTTCTTCTCTTGAAGAAATTGAAGCGTTTATTCAAGATGTGTCTGGCTTTACAAAAACGGTCTCTCATATTGTCTTATCAGAGCATTCTTTTTCTCATCCCATTCAGGAACGTGTGAAACAAATAGAAGAGCCAGAAATGACCGTGGTGAAATAGAAAAAGGACCTGCCCTCAGGTCCTTTTTCCTCTATACTAAAATATTCGTATAGTAATCATTTGTGATTAAAGGAGTTAATTCTTTTGAAGCTTTTAAAAGTAATAGATTACGCAGCATTAATGGATATGCACAGGACAAGAAGCAAAGAAAGTCACTATAATCATTTGCCTATTGACGTATGTGATAGGGATCTTTTTTTTAGTGCTCAGCCAATTGATTTAGAATTTCACATCGATCAACATACAGCAAATTTAAAAAGTGGAATCTTTTCTTTTCATTCAAGCATCAAATCTGGTGAAGATAAGAATGACAAGGTTTCTGGGGAAGTGTTTTTACGAAAAGAGTCAAAGCACAAACCCAATGTAATCTTTGTACATGGATGGAGAATGGATTCATACGACAGAATCAAGAAGATTTTTCACGATAAAATTGTTAAAAATTATGATTGGAATATGTATTACTACACGCTGCCTTATCATTTCAATAGGGAACCACAAAATTCAACATATTCTGGTGAACACATGATTAGCGCCAATATAAGTCGAACAGTGCAATCCTCCCAGCAAGCTATTGTTGAACTTAGAGGGCTGATTAAATGGATCAAGGAAAATGAAGGTGGAGAAATAATTTTAGTTGGTATTAGTTTAGGAGGGTGGCTAACAAACTTATTAGCAACAGTCGAGAAACATGTGAATATTGTTGTATCAGCTTTTTATGCGAATAATATTGCGCATTCCATCTGGAACACTCTTCCTGGGAAGTATATACGAAGAGATCTGGAGGAACATGGGACAACGTATGAAGAACTCGACAAAGCTTGGGATATTATGAATCCTAGTAAAGCAAAACTTCTCGTAGACAAAGAAAATGTACTCTTAATATCAGGAAAATATGACATGTATATTGACATAAACGATGCTGATACTCTGTGGAATAGCTGGAATCAACCTAAAAGGCACGTATACAGTTGTGGGCATGCTGGAATTGTTCTATCTAGAAATAGAATAGCAGCCGACACACTTCAATTTATTGAAAGTAGGCTAAAGGAATAAAATGATGCTCATCCTAACTGCATTGTTGTGGGCCATGAGTTTAGTTTTGTTTCTTACTTATCCTGAAAATGAAAAACAAGATGGGACAGTTTTATTGGTTTTTTGGGGGGGATTTGTTGGTTTAAGTGTAATTTTATCTTATTACTTGGAGGGTGCATATAGCCAGCTACAACTGATCCACTACAAGACATCATCGATTGGATATTATGGAACAGCTTATGCAATCATGATTATGGTACATGAAGATCATTTGCGACATTTGGCAAAAGTCCCATGATCACAAATTCAGTCATGCCAATCGAAAACGCACCGAGCGTTAACGCAAAAATAGCGATGGGGAAGTTTTTCATGATGAGATCACCTTTCTAAACAAATACATAAAAAGGCTTCGGAGAGATCCGAAGCCTTAAGAGTTTATCATACATGGAAATAAGACGCTAGTTGCTCGTTTGCTAATCGGTTTCCAACAAAGAAGGAACCAAATTCGCCGTAACGTGCACTCACTTCATCAAATCGCATTTCGTAAACCAATTTTTTAAATTGAAGCACATCATCAGAGAAAAGAGTGACGCCCCACTCATAATCATCAAAGCCAACAGAACCTGTAATGATCTGTTTTACTTTCCCAGCATAGCTTCTGCCAATTAAACCATGGCTTCTCATAAGGGATTTACGTTCATCCATTGAAAGCATGTACCAGTTGTCATTGCCAGAACGTCTTTTATCCATTGGATAGAAACAGACATATTGAGAAGAAGGAAGCTCTGGATAGAGGCGCGCACGTACATGCGGGTTCTCGTAAGGGTCTCCGCCATCTCCGCCTCCTGCCAAGTAGTTGCTGAGTTCAACAACTGACACGTAAGAATAAGCTGGAATCGTAAACTCTGCTAGTCGTGTCTTGTTGAATTCAAGTTCAATTTCACCCAGTTCTTCCATGGTCGGACGTAAAATCATGAGCATAATATCTGCTTTTTGGCCGACAATACTATAGATTGTTTGGCTTCCAGCCTGATTGTGCTCGGCTGTTTTCCATTTTTCTAATAGACCTGTGAACTCATGAATGATGGCTTGACGCTCATCGCTTGTCAGCAGCTTCCAAGCTGTCCAGTCGATCGTTCTAAAATCATGCAGCGCATACCAGCCATCTAGTGTTTGAGCTGCTTCATTTGTTGTATGTTGTTCACTCATTTCTTTCACTCCTATTTACAGTTTTCCATCTGTTCCAACTATAACATAGTTTGTCCAAATGAAGATGTGATCAAAACTTGAACGACGAAAACGCTTTTCTAGAAATTGATTTAATTAGTTTGAAAAATAAGAATTTAAATTGTAAGCGCTATAATGTAAGTTGGTAGTTTGAATTTATGTAGAAGAAGAGTATGCTTAAAAGAGAACGCTTTTTTTGTAAAATCAAGGAGGGTATTGAAGTGGCAGATATTTTTTCAACAGTTCAGGAAAAGGTTGCAGGTAAAGGAGTTAAGATCGTTTTTCCTGAGGGAATGGACGAACGCATTCTAACAGCCGTTCAAAAACTAGCAGATGGCAAAGTATTGCACCCAATTGTTGTAGGTAAGAAAGAAGAAGTAGAAGCAAAAGCAAAAGAATTAGGTCTTACACTTGATGGTGTTGACGTGTATGATCCTCATACATATGAAGGTTTTGAAGATCTTGTACAAGCTTTCGTCGAAAGACGTAAAGGCAAAGCGACAGAAGAGCAAGCGAGAAAAGCATTACTGGATGAAAACTACTTCGGTACAATGCTTGTGTATAAAGGTCTTGCAGACGGCCTTGTAAGCGGAGCAGCACACTCAACTGCTGATACAGTGCGCCCAGCACTTCAAATCATTAAAACAAAAGAAGGCGTAAAGAAAACTTCTGGCGTCTTCATTATGGCTCGCGGCGAAGAGCAATATGTGTTTGCTGATTGTGCGATCAACATTGCACCAGACAGCCAAGATCTTGCTGAAATTGCGATCGAAAGTGCAAACACAGCAAAAATGTTTGACATCGAACCACGTGTAGCAATGCTTAGCTTCTCTACAAAAGGTTCAGCAAAATCAGACGAAACAGACAAAGTATCTGAAGCGGTTCGCATTGCAAAAGAAAAAGCACCTGAGCTTGTTCTTGATGGAGAGTTCCAATTCGATGCAGCTTTCGTTCCTTCAGTGGCAGCGAAAAAAGCACCAGATTCCGTCATCAAAGGCGATGCTAGCGTATTTGTTTTCCCTAGCCTTGAAGCTGGAAACATTGGCTACAAAATTGCCCAGCGCTTAGGTAACTTTGAAGCTGTAGGTCCAATCCTACAAGGTTTAAATCAGCCAGTAAACGATCTTTCAAGAGGCTGTAATGCCGAAGACGTTTACAATCTTGCGCTTATTACAGCAGCTCAAGCACTATAAAATAGCATCTCGACTAGAGCAGTCAGTACGATAGATTCGTGCTGGCTGTTTTTTTATTTTGTCCAAATGTGTACAATAAAGAGTGAAAAGAAAACACGAATCGTAGATAAAGCCGATAGGATAGGCAGGTGCTATAATGGAGGATTTAATATATAAACTTCAGCATAAGGTCGCATTTTTAACCGATGCGCAGAGGAGAATTGCAGATTATATCGTACAAAATCCAATGGAAGTCGCTTTTTTAACTGTCGATAAATTGGCTTCAAAAGTTGGGACGAGTACAGCAACGATCATGCGATTCTCTGCTGCTGTGGGGTATTCCGGTTTTTCTGAGTTCCAAAAAGAGCTTCAATCAGCTATGAAGCATAAAGCCGACCCTCAAACGAGACTGGAAGCGAATCTTAAGCATTCAAATAAGAATAAGCTCTTGCATGACCATGTAGAACTTCAATTTCAAAATATCCAGTACGCACTAGACAATATCACGGAAGAAACCTTTCAGCAGATTGTTGGGAAAATAGCCAGCGCACGCCACGTTTTGTGTACAAGTGTTCGAAGTGGAAGACCTGTTGGTGAGTATCTGTCACTCGGAATCAATCGGTTATTGGGGAATTGCCAATACATTGATGCAGACCAAAGTGATTGGGTGGATGATTTGGTTCATTTCAACTCTAGTGATTTCATTATAGCGGTCAGCTACCCGCGTTATGCAAAACGCATGAAGGACTTATTGGAAGCAGCGAAGTCTTATGGGGTGGAAGTGCTTTTAGTCACAGACAGTTACAGCTCTCCACTAACCAAATATGCACAATATGTATTACCATGTTCCTCAGCAAGTGTAGGCTCTCATAACTCTGTCGTATCTGCTATCTTTATCGTCGATTACATTTTAAGTGCCTTAGCGATGAATGATCCTGAAAGAACAAAACCACGTTTAGATCAAATCAATCATATGTTAACGAAAATGAGTTACCACACAACACATTAGTCGTGTGGAACTCATTTTTTATTTTTTTGAAAGCGCTTTACTAATTGAAAATGAGGTGGTATGATCATATCACAAAAGTAATAAATATTACTTTAATAAAAATAATTGTAATGAATATAACTCAAAGGGGATGATGGAAACAATGAGTACTGTTCATTTCGTGTCGAAGGATCTTATCACTAGGGCAAAAAAGCTTAACTCGACCTTGCTGTCAGACGTAATGGGATGCACCGGCGCGATGGATCATCAAATCAAACCAGTTGCGAAAGGCATGAATGTAGTCGGCACAGCTTTTACTGTTAGCTTACGGCCAGGGGATAATTTATTTCTTCATCAAGCGATCTACTCTGCTAAAGAAGGAGATGTACTGATTGTTGATGGGAAAGACCATAAGGGTCATGCCTATTTAGGGGAATTGATGGCACATTCAGCAAAGGCTGTAGGAATAGAAGGAATCGTGATTGACGGGCTCGTTCGCGACAAACTCGCTTTAGAGGAGCTGGCTTTGCCAATCTACAGTAAGGGATTTATGCCAAACGGACCTTATAAAGATGGTCCTGGGGAATTGAATCAAACTATCTCGTGCGGCGGTGTCAAAGTAGCCCCAGGTGATCTAGTCATTGCTGACGATGATGGAGTCGTCATCGTTCCAAAGGAAAAGGCGGAACACCTGCTGACACTAGCGGAAGAGAAACAAGCGTATGAACATCAGAGACTAAAAACGATTCAACAGTATGTGGACGAAGGAAAGCAAGACATCAGTCTCTTAGCACCGGCATGGCTGGAAGGCAGAATGAGAAAATTTCAAGGATAGGGGAATCGGTGATGAAAATAGGCTTTATCGGATATGGTGAAGCAGCATATGAGCTGTCAACGGGTTTGAAAACAGAAGGATTAGACCAATTTTATGCGTATGATGTCCTATTACAAAGTGAGAAATTAGCTGGCTCGTTGAAAGAAAAAGCATCGCAGACAGGCGTTCAATTAACGAGCAGTATTAGCGAAGTCATTGAGAAATCTGATCTTGTGATTGCAGCTGTACCAGCGAATAAAACCTTAGAAGTAGCACAATCCGTATCGGGAAGTTTGAAAAAGAATCAATTATATGTAGATGTATCGGCATCAACACCAGACATCAAAAAACAAGTAGCAAACGAAATTGAAAAGCAAGAAGCGCTATTTGTCGATGCTGCCATGCTAGGGCCTCTTCCAATCAACAAACACAAGGTTCCGATCACGGCAAGCGGCAGTGGAATTGACCAATTCATGAAAGTCATGAATGCTTATGGTATGAATATCACAAAAATTAGTGACCAGCCAGGAGATGCTTCGGCACTAAAGCTAATCAGAAGCATTTATATGAAGGGGATTGTCGGTCTCTTGATTGAATTTTTGGAAATTTCTAAAAAATATAATGTGGAACATCAAGTGATTTCTTCACTAAGCGATACAATCGATAGTAAAAGTTTTGAAGAGACCATGAACCGTCTTGTGACAGGGAGTGCATTGCATGCAAAAAGACGGGCGGTTGAGCTGCTTGGCTCTATTGAAATGCTGGATGAAGCAGAGATTGATGCCAGTATGTCTCGGGCAGCACAACAGAAGCTTGAGAGATTAGCAGACTTTCACTTTGCTGAACGATTTGACGGGGTAAAACCTGCTAGCTGGGAAGAAGTCATTGACGTGATGCAGCAGGGGGAATAATTTGTAAGCGTTTTATTTAATGAAGGGGAGGCGAAGAAACGATATGGGTTTTATTGCGTTGATTGTGTTCATAGCTGTCATCATTATATGGAATGTCGTCGTGAAGCGGAATATGGGAGAAGCCATGCTATTAGGCTTTATTGCGACCACATTATTTGGCGGATTGGATGCGTTAAGACTTTTCTGGGATGGTTTAATCTTTGCATCCACATATGAGGTGCTTTATGCAGCTGTCGCATTTGTATTCATGGCCTATTTAATCGAAAAGTTGGAATTAATTCATGCACTCTTACGAATCTTGAATTCTGTTGTAGGGAAACTTCCTGGTGGAGCAGCTTATATGAGTACGTTAGGTTCAGCAGTCTTAGGCGCTCTTTCAGGTTCAAATTCTGCAAACACAGCTGCGACTGGCTCTATCACGGCCTCTTGGATGATTAAATCCGGGTGGAGCCGGACCCATACGGCCACGATTCTAGCAGGGAATGGCGGACTTGGAGCGGCACTGCCTCCGAACTCTTCCATGTTTATCATGCTTGGGTTTGCCCCAGTTGCCGCCCTTGTATCTGAGGGAGATTTATATATTGCCCTTCTAATAGGAGGACTGTATCAAGTCGTATACCGATTTATTTTGGTGTATCTCCTGGTGAAAAAGAATAAAATTCAGGCCATGCCGCCAGATGATATTCTTCCTTTCTGGGAAGCTGTAAAACAAGGGTGGAAGTCGATCTTTATTTTTTTCGGTGCCTTGATTCCTATCATTGTCACGATTGGTCCTCTGGCAAACTATTTAAAAAGTAACCCAAACATCGGACCAGAGGCAATGGATCAAATATCTTTAATTACATGGATTCCGATTCTCATGATGCTGATTAGTTTAACAATTGGAAGAAGCAAGGCGTCTGCTTTAGATTGGTCTCAGTTTTTCAAGTCTGCCATTCCTAAGTTTACAACGATTGGCGCTTTGATGCTGTTTGCAGTGGCTGCTAGTCAAGTGCTTGCTGAATTAGGACTCGCAGAAGATTTGACGCAAATCACATCAGTACTTACCATTCCGAAATGGCTCATGGTGCTCATTGTGGGTGTTCTTGTCACACTGGTGGCAGGCCCTCTATCTTCAACAGCCACGTTAACTGCTGTTGGGCTTGTCTCATTTTCAGCTTTGATCTCAGTTGGAGTGGACCCAGTTGTGGCTGTAGTTGCCATTCTTGCTTTTTCATCAACTGAAGGCGCTTCCCCGCCTGCATCAGGGTCCATATTTATCGCTTCTGGTCTAGCAGGGGCCAGACCAGAAAAAACCTTTATCCCACTGATCCTCTATTATATGCTTCCGATCGTTGGCATTGGCTGGCTCATTGGAATGGAGATACTTCCCGTATAGAAAGGAGAAACAGATGAGAGTATTGATGGAATTCTTATTTAAAGTGCTGCTTGTCCTATTCCTAACGTCAGGAACGTTGTTGGTATTCGGTCAAATACTAGGAATACTCTTGCAAAAGGGAGATATGATCATTGCTAGTACGAACCTATTTAAAAACCCAACACTGGTGTTAAGTGCCTTTTTTAGCCTTGTCGGGTTTTCACTCCATTATATCCCTGAGAAGAAAGACGCTGCATGTAACGATCATGACCCAGCATCAGTCACTGAAACTTTAAAATAACCATCAAAAGCTGGATCCTATCGAAGGATTCAGCTTTTTTATGTGAATTAGGTATAAAAACCCAATACATACGATTCATTTTTTAGTGAATTCGTTTTCAATCATATGCCTCTTGTGCTAGTGAATGGTAACATAACGGAGGACTATTTGAGGAATAGAGGTGTTTGACGATGTCTGGAGCTATCATCGGTTATACAACAGCCTTGTATTCGTTAAAGGCAGACATATCCATAAAAAAAGAACAAATCATAGAACTGAACATGTGTCGAAAAGAAATCAAAGAAGCAAAGTCTGCTCTGGCAGATGCTAACAAGAAAATGACTCATCCAGATCTGACATCACATACATGGTTTGGCCATCTCGCAGATACGTTTGATGACATTCGAGACGAGATGGCATCCGCCAGTGAAGACATAAAAAGTGTACAGCTGACCAATCTATTGAATCGAATTGATGAGAAAATCAGCGACTTAAAATCAGAGATCCATTCATTAGAACATGAAATTCATTCGGTTGAAAGAAAAATAGAGAAAGAAAAGCAGAAACAATTGGAAGAAAAAAGAGGGTAGTCACATGAGCAGAGAAATTAAAATAGATGCCAGTCAGGTCAAACGAGTATTACAGCATGCAAAACAATCAGGCGCTCAAATGAATGCAACACTTCCAACAACCATCAAAGGAAGAAATCAGCTCCTGACGGCAGACACATTAGAAAAAATCAATCAGCAGCTGAACGAATTAAGTACATCCTATATAGACATTCTTCAGAAACAACTTGTACAAACAGAACAAGCGGTGAACACCATGATCGAAACGGACAAGGCGCTTGCTTCCAGCAGTAAAAGAAAATAAAGGAGAACGCAATGAAAACCCTTGATGCTTTTGCGCTAATAAACGGAATTGACCAAACGCTGAATACATTAAAGCAGCAATCACAACAGATTAGCTCCATAGAAAAACAAATCCAACAGATCATCTCACTTGATGGCGCACTAAAGGGAGAGGCGGGACAAGCCATCCGCTCCTTTTATACAGAATGCCATATTCCCTTCCTGCAATTTTTTCAGGTTGTCATTGAGGAATACAGCTCTGCGCTCAAACAAACAAAGCAGGCGCTTCATACACTTGAATCAAATCAGCACGGCTTTATATCACAAGCATTTATTGAACACGAACTTGATCAAGGCTTAAAAAAAGCGGAGCGAGCGATTTCTGAAATCGTATCAGAGGTGAACCACGCCATTGGCAGAGTTGGTCATATTGTTCACTTGCCAAGTGTAGACGAATCAGCTTTTCAGCAAAACTATCAAAAGGCATGGCTTGAGACCTCAAGAACCATTGGTCTGCTTCATGCATTTGACAGGGAGCAGACAAGTGCTTTGCAAGAAACAAAAAGCTCCCTTCAAACAATGAAACAATTCATCAACACGTTAAGCACCATGTTCACCGGCCCAAAAATCGACATCACGAGTTATCAAAAAGGGTCTATTTTCAAAAATGGAAAAGAAGAAAAAATAAGCAACACCATCAGTGGATTGAATGACAAAATAGACAACATGAAAGAAAACCCGATGATGATCATGCTGAAGAAACTGAGAGAGAAACAACAGGCGAATGTGGAGACGGTGGTTCGGGACGAATCTCATAAAAACATTAATCAACAAGTCACAGCAAACGATCCATCACTTACGACATTGCAAAGGGAAGCTGTGAACGGGAAAAACAAGATTCATAGAGAAATCAGGGTCGTAAATGGTAAACTATATAACGTAAAAGGCATCAAAAAGCTAAAAGAATTCGACATCGCTGATGAAGTCGTCACAGATCCGTCGAACATTGATTTTATAGGCGGGAGATACACCGTTTACGCCAATAAACAAATCATTCGAACGTATATCGCAAACGGCGAAGTAAGAATAGAAGAAGTCGACAACATCCCAGAAAGCCGCAGCCGAGGCAATGCGAAACGCATATTAGACGGTGAGGTCGTCTCAACCGCCGAAAACATCATTTTAGAATACAGCGGCATCTACGACGGCTACCGAGCCGTTACTGGCAAAGACCCAGAAACCAGCAAAAATATTAGCAGCACCGACCAAGCCCTATCCGCAGCCTCTATTATCCCATTTATGAAAATCATTAAAGGCGGGAAATATGTCTTTAAGATTGATCAAGGGAAGAATGTGGTGAAGAGGGTTGAGAAGCCGGGTAAAGGTGCGGGTGAACTTAATAAAGATTTAGCAAAAGCTTATCTTAGGGATATAGAGGCTAAAACTGGACGTAAGGTTAATAAAGATCAAATTCATCTGATTAAAGAAGCCTTAAGAAACAAAAACTATGAAAAATTGACACCAAAAGAGACTGCTAAGCATAGAAGCAAATTTACATCAAGCTTGAAAGATAAATTAATTGCAGAGTGGGAAGAAAAAACCAAACAAAAGTGGCCAAGATATAAAGAAGAAGTACTTGATAAGAATGGAGAGGTTGCTCGGAGGGTTGGTCAACCGTATGATGCTCATCATATCATAGAGAATAACTTTGGTGGCGCTCATGAGTGGTGGAATATTCATCCGGCTAAATATCCTAACGAACATCAATCAGGGATACATGGAAAGGGAGCTCCATCAGGTAAACTATTTCCAAGGAGGTAAAATAGAATATGGCTAATTTTAAATTTATTAATGAACTAGAAAATAAAACTTATAAGGTATCTGAAGATGATATTTTAAAAGCTGAACAAAGAATGGATATAAGTTTTCCAAATGATTTAAGACAGTTATATTTAGAAATTGGCTATGGTTTTATTAAAGGTCAAAGTGCTAACTCAATAAATAGAATTATGGGACCAGGGACAGTAGCAGATATTAGATTAAGAGAAGGTGTTTTTGAATTTGATCCAGATTTAGATGAACTTTTTGATGATGAAAATAAACTTATTTTTTTTGAAGTAAACGAAGGTGTTTATATTTCATTAGATTTAAAATTAGTTAATAACCCAGTATATTATTTTGATACTCAAATAGCTGAATCGTTAGAGGATTTTTTCAAAAAGTTTCTCAATAATAATGAATATTATCTAGATTTAATTGAGGATTAGACTTAATCGGAATAAATAATGAAAATCAATAGACCTTGAATGGCTATGACTTGCTTTTCAAGGTTTTTTACTTTATTTTAATCAACTACTTTATGCGAAATAATATCACTTTGTTTGCCAATAAATAAAGAACTGTTCCCATAGATAAAACTGCTGCCTATTGTTCTAGAAAATGGTAAAATAGGTTTGATATCTAGAGGAATAAGGAAATATCAAGTTTTGTAGTAGGTAGTCAAACAGGGAAAGGAATTCATATGGAACGTAAACAACACAAAAACAAAAAAACAGTCAATTGGCTATTAAGCATCAGTGTTCTTCTCGTCATTGGGACAGCTTTTATGAGAGGGGTTTATGTCCCACATGCCGGTTCGGATTATCGAGGTTTTCCCATTGATTGGCTAGTCCTGCATTCAAATTATGGTGTTGAATTTCTATTTTTTGGTTTTATACTCGATGTCATCATTTTCTATTTTCTATTAAAAGTGCTCCTGCGGGTGTATAAAAGAATTATGCCAAAATCAGCTGAATAAACGCTTGTACATCCTTTTAGGGGGCTTTCAAAATGATTCATTTTTCTCAGATTCCCAACCTGGTCATAAACAAACCAGCAAGTGATATACATATCAAAGAGGCAGAATCCGAGTTAAACATGGTGCTGCCCCATACATATAAAGCATTACTAAAACAGACAAATGGATGTTCCGTCGAAGGCGACGTTCTACTATATGGAACTGAGGAAATAGTGGAACGCAATGCAACATGGGAAGTCCATCATTATGCCAGCGGCTATGTAGCCATTGGTGACGATGGCGGTGGGCGAGTACTTCTCATGCGGCAGGCAGAAGAGGAGAAAAAAGTGTGGATCGTCGATGCTGGTGTGATGGACCCTCAGCATGCGGAATTGGTGGCTGAAGACTTGTTAAGCTGGGTAAGTCACGGCTGTTTCATAGAAGTTTAGTCTATTAAGGAGATGATCGATTTGCCGTGGAACACATTGATCGCTGCGGGCCTCGTGGTTGGGGTTCCTGTCGTTTTGATTGCAACTGTTTATTTCATCTCGAAAAGGAAGAGCAAGAAAACCAAAGCATCCAGTTGAAAAGCTCTGTGACGTTCCTTGTCATAGAGCTTTTTTCTCTCTCATTCTCCCTCCATGTTATAATAAACACAGTTTATGAACGAGAGGATATGCAGGACATGAAAAATGAACCTATTGAGTTATTGACACAGCCGACATGGCGAATCATAGATCAATCGAGCCTTGGTCTTTATGTGGACCCGAAGCAATCTTTTGCGATGGATGATACGCTTTGTGCGTCGGTCGGGAAAGGACTCTCACCAGCGACAGCGCGTTCTTGGGTACACCACAATACGGTCGTTCTTGGGATTCAGGATACAAGACTTCCATTTCTCCAAGAGGGTGTAAAGCTTCTTGAGGAAGAGGGATATCGCGTCATTGTGCGCAATTCAGGTGGTCTTGCTGTTGTGCTGGATGAAGGCGTACTAAATGTGTCTTTAATCTTTGCGGAACAAAAGAAGGGCATTGATATTGACCGTGGATATGATGCGATGGTGGAATTGATCCGCCGGATGCTGTCGATGTATGAGGTGGACATTGAAGCCTATGAAATTGTCGGCTCTTACTGTCCAGGTAGCTACGATTTGAGCATCAATGGAAAGAAATTTGCCGGCATTTCTCAGCGTAGATTACGCGGAGGGGTCGCTGTGCAAATCTATTTGTGTGCAGATGGAAGCGGTCGAAAACGAGCTGATTTGATTCGCCGTTTTTATGAGGCGGCCTTAAAGGATAGAAGGCATGAGGTGAAAGCGGTATTCCCTGATATACAGCCTGATACGATGGCATCTCTATCAGAATTAACTGGAGAACCCATTGATTGTGCGCTTCTCATGCGTCTTTTACTAGAAGAACTTCAAAAACTGAGCGAGCAACTGACTGCTTCAGGGTTGACCACCGAGGAACAACTGGAGTTTGAGAAGAACATGACACGGATGATTGAGCGGAATGAGAAAGTGTTCTCGTAAACATATCGTCCCATCTTAAAAATAGGGGTGATGTAATGGAAACGAAACTTCTGAAAGCTATTGAACTTCGAGAAAGTGGACATCTTCAAGAATCCAATGACATGCTCATTCGTCTTGTAGAAGAGTATCCAGATCATGCCTCCATTCACTATCAATGTGCTTGGAGTTATGATGTGTTAGGGAAGGAAAAACAAGCTGTCTTTTTTTATGAGAGGGCCCTTGAACTAGGTTTGTCTTCAGAAGAAAGAGAAGATGCTTTCTTAGGATTAGGAAGTACATACAGAACCTTAGGGGAATATGAAAAGTCAAAACAATTATTCCTCCATGCGATGGAAGCTTATCCGCATAATAAAGCCATTCAAACGTTTTATGCCATGACTTTGTATAATTTAAATGAACATAGCAAAGCAATGGAAATATTACTGAACTGTTTAACTGAAACGACAAATGATCCTGCTATTTTGAGTTATCGAAGGGCCATTGATTTTTATTCAAATCAGTTAGATCGATTGTGGAAATGATTTATATAGAAATGGAGGGGCAATCTAATGGAAGAATCCCCTCCTTTGTTATGACATTTTATATGTGATAGTCCTTTATGACATAAGAAAGAAGGAAAATGTATTGTCATTCATCACCACGTATTACCCGCTGTTTATGCTTTGTATGTTGTCTCTGTTGTATATGATATATCGTATACAGCCAATGGCCTCTACTGTGAAAAAAGTCATCATTGTGCTATGTGTGTTAACAAATGCTGCCTATATTTGCTGGCGTCTCTTCTTTACATTGCCGCATGAAGGTACTTTTAATGTTGTCATGGGCATTTTGCTTGTTGTCTGTGAATGCATTGGGTTTATCCAGTTGCTTGTGTTTTATACACTTGTTTGGAAGCCTTCAAACCGGAAACAAGTCATGATCAGTGATCTTGAAAGGCTGCCAACAGTTGATATTTTCATAGCTACATATAATGAACCAATTGAGGTGCTGAAACGCGCTGTTGCAGGTTGTTTGAATCTCTCTTATCCGAAGGAAAGCGTTCAAATTTATTTATGTGATGATGGCAATAGGGAAGCTGTAGCGCAGCTTGCTTCTGCGTTCGGTGTTCATTATCTGACAAGAACAGATAACAGATTTGCTAAGGCAGGTAATTTAAATCATGCGATGTCTCAAACGGATGGAGAGCTGATTCTGACACTTGATGCAGATATGGTCCCTCTTCCTTCCTTTTTAGAAAAAACAGTGCCCTATTTTCATGATGGAGCAACTGCGTTTGTTCAAGTTCCACAGGCGTTTTATAACGAAGATCCTTTCCAATATAATATGTTCTCGAAAGATCGGATTCCAAATGAGCAGGACTTTTTCATGCAAACTCTCCAAGCTGGTAAGGATCGGTTTAATGCCGTTATGTATGTTGGGAGTAATACGGTATTTAGAAGAACGGCATTAGATGAAATTGGCGGATTTGCTACTGGAGTGATTACAGAAGACATGGCAACAGGAATGCTTCTCCAAGGGAAATTCAAATCTGTGTCTGTCGGAGAAGTATTAGCCGTCGGTCTGGCACCTGAAAGCTGGCTTGATCTGTTAAAGCAAAGAGATCGCTGGTCGAGAGGGAACATTCAGTGTGCCCGTAAGTTTAATCCTTTGAAGGTGCGCGGCTTAACGCTTATGCAGAGAGTTCTTTATTTAGATGGCATTGTGTATTGGTTTAACGGTTTGTTTAAAATGATTTATATTCTCACACCGATTTTGTTTTTATTGTTTGGTATTCAAAGTTTCTGGGCAGATTTCCAGTCCGTTTTCATGTTTTGGCTACCGGCATTCTTTAGTTCCTATTTAGCATTTAAACTTGTGTCGAATCAAAAGAGAA
Organism: Bacillus sp. FSL K6-2869; assembly: GCF_040869405.1. NCBI lineage: Bacteria > Bacillati > Bacillota > Bacilli > Caryophanales > Bacillaceae > Bacillus > Bacillus sp. FSL K6-2869. The sequence continues at coordinate 3,485,876 of NZ_CP152035.1, read as the reverse complement.
GCATGTTTTGGAGTCATATTTATGAAAGTTCTATGGCATTCCACTTAGCTGGTGTGGCACTCAGTGAACTGTTCTTGAAAAAACGTGTTGAATTTCTGGTGACACCGAAGGGAATTCAAACGGACAAAAGACATTTTCATTTGAAAACGATGATTCCCCATCTGATCTTCTTGCTGCTCTCATTGCTTGCCCTTGTGAAAATAGGTTACGATGTGAAGGTAAATGGGACGATGAACGCTGATCTCATGTTGATTAATATTTTTTGGGTGCTTTATAACGGTGCAGGCTTATTCATGGCACTGCTTGTGGCATTTGATCGACCGCGTTATCGGAAATCAGAGCGGTTTGTCATTGAAAAAGAGGGGCATCTTCGTTCTGATCATCAAGATCAGTCGATTGCTTGTTTTCTACTAGATATGAGTGATTCAGGTGCACGTCTATCCATTCCATTGGACCAAGCGTCTTCTCTTTATCAAGGACAAACGCAATTGTTTTTTTCAGAGAATGAAAGCGTGTCGTGTGACGTGGTTTGGAGCTATCCAGAGGGAGACCAGCTGATGGTTGGTGTTGCTTTTACTGACACACAAAAATCAGAGTATTTATCACTGATCCGTTTCTTATTCACACGAGAGCATGTAGCAATGACGGATCGTGAGAAAAAATCGTATGCCGTTCGGACGTTTCTCCGCTTTTTAAGAGAAACGGAGAAGGTACCAAAGGCTCTACGGCGCAAATGGATGAGAAGGCCATTGCAAGGTGTGACAGGCACGATCGCCTATGAGGACCGACTAGAAGAGAAGGTGCCGGTGATCATACATGATATCAGTTTATCTGGGTGCAAAATTGAGTTTGAAGATTCAATTGAATTAAATGGGAAAGTGCTGATCACCATTGACACAGAGTCTCTAACGGATCAGCCGGCGATTGCGGTTTGGACATCACAAAAACGCAGACGTACAATGGCTGGACTCAAGTTTGTTCAGCCTGAAATCAAGCAGATAGAAGAAAGAGAGGGAGTGGTTTCTTGAAATCTAAAAACGGCAGTTACCTCTATTTACTATGGCTTCCTGTCATCATAGGAGCCGGTTACGGCATTTCGCTTTTCGTGCCGTTTCTTCAGCCTGTACTGACGCTTGGTATCGCAGGGCTTTATATTTTTATGTTTGGTGATTTTCAGGTGAGGCAAGTCAGGTACATTTTTATGTTCGTCTTCTTGATCAATGTCCTTTTTAGCGTGATGCTGTTTTTGGGTATTTAAAAAAGTGCTTCCCGCAGGTGGGGAGCACTTTTTGGTTATTCAGCCATTTTTTCAAGGTTGCCGTTACGATCCATTTTAAAGGTTGGTGCGGCACTGTCGTCCTCTTCAAACAAAACTAGTTTTCTTGCACGGTTCATGATTTTGACGAGTGTTTCATAATCTTCTTGAATCGTGAGCTGATCCTTTTCAAGCTTTTTCACTTCAGCTTCTAGCTGCGACACTTTATGTGAAAGTTCATTGTTTTCTTGTTTTAACCGGCTGTTTTCCATGCGTAAGGCAGAAGATTGCTGCCCATTGCCTTCATAGCGGCGTAAGAAATCAATGATATCTTCAATGGTTAGCTCTTGGCGCTGCCCAAATGGATTGGTTTCTGGCTTTTTCTCTGTCACTTGAGAAGCCTGTGACAATAAATGTGATAAACTAGCTAACTCTTCATTGTAGCTTTGATCCACAAACTGAAGCTGTTCGGCTGTTTCGGCTGCAGGTGCAAACGTTTCTTCTTGCGCAGGTTCCAGTTCTTGAGAGAACTCTTCCTGTGTGATCGTTTCTTCAACTTGCGGCTGATAGAGCAAACGTTTTTTCGCAGGCTGCCCATTGCCGAGTGCACGCATGCGTTGTTTACGCTGTTTTTTGGCAAGTGCCAATGCTTTTTCATATTGATGCCTCACGACAGCATTCCATCTAAATCCGCATGCCGCTGAGGTACGGTTTAGCTTGTCTCCCACTTCTTCAAATGCGTTCAGCTGTGTACTGCCCTCTCTGACGTGACGTAAGACGGTTTCTGCCAGAAGGAGATCATTTTCCTCTGACCAAGCATCTTGTCTTTGTTTTGACATGTGTTTAAACCCCCATAAGATTTGATGGTATTAGATTAGCCAAGTTGAAGAAGGTTTATACAAGTTTGCTAAAAGGATAGTGGAAAATACTAGCTTTTATGTGAATACGTCTCTGTGCTGACAATGCATCTTGCAACTCCAGTCGCTTCGATGTACAATGTTGGGTGGTATATTATTCACTCTTAGTTGTCCAACTGTTTCATATAGAATGAAGTTTCATCATTGAAAGGAAGCGTAAGAACATGGCTAATGAGTTTCGCGTATGTGACGATTGTGGTGCGACGAACCTAAAAACGTTATTGCCTCGACTTAAATCGGTTGACCCTGATGCAAAAATTGAGATTGGCTGTCAATCGTATTGCGGTCCAGGACGAAAAAAGGCTTTTGCGTTTGTGAACAATCGCCCATTATCCGCACCAACAGAAGATGAGTTACTCGAAAAGGTTCAAAAAAAAGTCAAATAAATGTCACTGAATGTGTTCAGTCGACCTAAAAAGAGGTCCGTCCCTGTCAGGTCGGGCTTTTTACGTCCGTTCAATCTATGAGAACACATTCGCTAGCAAATTCAAGGATGTTTTCGGGAAAAGTTACCCGATATAATAGAAACACGTCTTAAAAAAAGAGGGACGAAACGATGGCGTATCCAAAAGGGAAATTATCCGAAGAAAAGGTATTTAAAGATCCTGTGCACCGCTATGTTCACGTACGGGATGCATTGATATGGGATTTAATCGGAACGAGAGAGTTCCAGCGCCTTAGACGAATTAAACAGCTAGGCACCACTTATTTAACGTTTCATGGGGCAGAACACAGCCGATTTAATCATTCACTCGGTGTATACGAGATTGTCAGACGAATTGTGGATGATGTGTTTAAAGGAAGACCCGAATGGGATGAAGGGGAGCGTGAGCTTGTACTGAGTGCCGCCCTGCTTCATGACCTTGGACATGGTCCGTTTTCTCATTCCTTTGAAAAGGTCTTTCATTTAGATCATGAATCGTTTACAAGAGATATCATTTTAGGGCAGACGGAAGTAAATGAAGTGCTGCGCCGGGTTAGTGACGATTTTCCAAAGCATGTAGCAGAAGTCATTGCCAAAACGTATCAAAACAAACAGGTGGTCAGTTTGATTTCAAGTCAAATTGATGCCGACCGAATGGATTACTTGCAGCGTGATGCTTACTATACAGGCGTCAGCTATGGTCACTTTGATATGGAACGTATTTTACGCGTGATGCGTCCAAGAGAAGATCAGATTGTGATGAAACAGAGCGGGATGCATGCCGTAGAGGATTATATTATGAGCCGCTATCAAATGTACTGGCAAGTCTATTTCCACCCAGTGACACGCAGTGCGGAAGTCATTTTAACGAAAATTCTCCATCGTGCAAAAGAGCTGCATGAAACGGGATATATTTTCACACATGCCCCTGTGCATTTTTATTCGATTTTTGAAGGGAATGTCACCACAGAGGACTATATTAAGCTGGATGAATCCATTGTCTTATTTTATTTTCAGGCGTGGGAAGATGAAGAAGATCACGTGCTGGCTGATTTGTGCCGCCGTTTTATGAACCGCCGTTTATTCCAATATACAGAGTTTAATCCAAATGAAGAAATGACGAAATATTTCAAGCTGACGGCTTTGTTCAAAGAAGCAGGAATTGATCCTGACTATTATTTAGTGGTCGACTCTTCCTCTGATTTGCCTTATGACTTCTATAGACCGGGCGAAGAAGAAGAACGGCTGCCGATCCATCTCTTGACGCAAAGTGGTCATATTAAAGAACTGTCGAGACAGTCAGATATTGTTGACGCCATTTCCGGTAAACGAAGAACCGATCATAAACTTTATTTCCCGATGGACTTAATTGTAGATATGTCGGAAAAAGCTGAAGAAAAGAAGGCGATCATGAAGCTGCTTGGATTGGGATAAGGAAGTACTGAAAAAGGAGATGTCGGGAATTTGTTGAAAGAGCATGCAAAGTTGATGAAGGTGTTCTCTGAATCTGGGGAAATCGTTGGACGGAAGAAGCTGCAAAAAATGATTTACATAGCAAAAAAGCTAGATTTGCCTTTTTACGAGAAATACGATTTTCATTTTTATGGCCCCTATTCAGAGGAGTTGACGCTCAGAATTGAAGAGCTGTGCAACCTTGGATTCTTGGACGAAATGAAGGAAAAAAAGGGCGGATACTTTCAATATCGCTATTCGCTGACGGACAATGGGAAAGAGTTTCTCGATCAGTGTGAAGTGGACATGCCTGACCTCAAAGTACTGACGAAGCAGATGAATGAGCAATCGTCTCGCTTTCTAGAGCTTGTCTCAACGATTTTATACTTTGACGATCTGCCAAAAGATGAGGTAAAGGAAAAGGTCTTCACCATTAAAAGCAAGCAGCGCTATACGGACGAAGAATTTGAGGCGGCTCTTGCGTATATTGATCAGTTGAAGGAATTGAACTAACTTTGCAAAAGCCCAATTTTTGGGCTTTTTTTGTTTTGTAAGACCCGGACCGAAAGCGCTATTTTGAATAAAATGTGTGTCAAAATATCCGAAAAATTAGTGAAAATGACATGTTTCGACTTTCTTCCTGTATATCCAATTCCCTGTTTTTGACTGAATAGAAGGAAAATGGTGAATTTTCAGTGAATATATAACCTTGTGAAAAACAAAGGAGGGATAGGAATGAAAAAGCGTTCAGTCTTTTTGTCATTTTTATTGGTAGGTAGTTTGTTACCGGGGGTAAGTTCAGCATCTGCACCAGTTGCAAGTGCAGGTCATGGGCATGATCATGGTCATGCGCCGTTTGAAACACATATTAGTGAAGGGTTGCCAAAGGCAAACGATTTTAAAGATTTGACAAAGGCACCTCCTATTGAAAGAGATGTGACAACAAAGATTTTAGATGAGTCTGGTAAACAGGTAGGGTCTAGAACCTTTAAAGCAAATACAGGAGATTCGATTTCAACAAAAGCTAGTACAGGCAGTCAGAAAGTGTCCGTCTATGCAGTAGCTGATGCGCAGTATCGTGCGAAATACAGTGATTGGCAGACGCGCATTGTCAGCATCATTGAGCAAGCGGATGTGACATTTAACCGTGATCATGATGTGGACTTTGTCGTACAAGCCGTAGGATCTTGGACGTCTTCAGGATCAAATGCATCACAAATTTTGTCTAACCTTCAGCGCAGCTTTGATGGCAGAGGCTACGATTTTGTCACAGGATTTACAGCAAATCCAAACTTTGATGCTGGCGGAATCGCTTATGTCTACAATAGTGCACCAAGCGGAAGTGCATTCGCCGTTAACCTTGACCAAGGAACAGCGAATACAGCAAAAGCGGCTACGCATGAATACGGCCATAACTTTGGCTTACCGCACGACCCTCAAGGAAGCGGCATTGTCTGCTTAATGAATTATGATTATTCCTACACAGTCGATTTCTTCGATGCGGCTCATAAAAATCAGGTGAACCGTAATAAAGCTTGGTACAGATAAGGTAAGAGAAAAAAAGGACAAACACCGAAAAAGTGTTTGTCCTTTTTATATGCTTACAGGTCGCTCATTCGCTTTCCTGCTACAGCATAATGTTCTTTTTTCATCTCTTCAATAATGACAGAGACTTTTTCTGCACCTGCGCCTGTTGTTTCAACAACGGCATCTGTGACTTTCTCCACAAGAGCTCTTTTCTGCTCATCTGTTCTTCCTTCAAGCATTTGAACGGTGATAATCGGCATGATGGCAACCTCCTTTTTCCTGTAGTGCTACGCTTCCCTTTAGTTTAAGGGACTTCTTATAGTATACTGAATGAAGTAAATCATTGTATAGAAAGAAAGAGGGATTCATGCCTTTGGACCAATTTCTTGTTTATCCATTAGAACTGATTCCATATGTCGCCATTACGCTTGTTGTGGCTTTTACGATGCACGAGCTTGCGCATGCATATGTTGCGTATCGTTTTGGAGATCCGACAGCTAAAAATCAAGGGAGACTGACGCTCAATCCATTGAAGCACCTTGATATTTTCGGGACGATCTTGATCTTTGTGGCTGGGTTTGGCTGGGCGAGGCCTGTACCTGTGAATCGGTACCATTTCAAAAACCCGCGCTTAGCAGGAATCTGCGTCTCGATTGCAGGCCCATTAAGTAACTTGGTGTTGGCGTTTCTAGGCTTTTTTGTGTATGTGCTTCTTCAGAAATTTGGCGGGGAGTCGCTGATGCGCTTTGAGCCGGGGGTCGATTATTTCTTCCAAATCTTTATTAACTTGAACGTGATTTTGTTCCTATTTAACTTATTACCGATTCCGCCGCTGGATGGATATCGTATTATTGAGGACGTTGTCAGTCCCGGCATCCGTGCAAAGATGACGCAATTTGAACAGTATGGGATCATCATTTTCCTCATCTTCGTCATCACACCGCTAGGTCAGTTTGTTTTTGTTCCATTGATCGGAATGCGGGATCAAATCATATACTGGTTTAATCTTATTTTGAAGCCGCTGCTTTAGGAGGTCTAATGAATGGAAGGTAAAAAGAAGAAACCAATTGGTTTTAATATCATTAAAAAAACAGATGCAACGGATGGGCATGGAGGTTTTGGGGCAGGTGCCCTCAGCCTTGATAATATCTCGCCGGTGATCATTGATGTGGAGGAAAAGGAAGCCGTCATTGATATTGGTGCGATGCATGCAAGAAGTGCCGTCGAAAAAGGAATTAAATTTTTAAAAACCAAAGAAGAGGTACCTAACGGAAAACCGTATTGGCTCGTATGGGTGACGATTGACCGCAGAGAAGAGGGGCCATATTATGCAGGAGTCACAGCTTGTGAAATGACAGTTGACCGCTCGATCCGCAGAGGATATAAGTCACTTCCTGAGCATGTGAATTTAATGGATAAATCCATGAAGCGTAAAATCGTTGTCAGTCATATGGATGATGTATCGAAAAAGGTGCTCGCTGATTTCTTGAAGAGTCACAATGAAGCGTTATGGGAAGCATCTACAGATGAATTAAAAGAAGGATTGGCTGTTCCTGAGTAATTGTGAAATTTTTGTGAAGAATGATGAATGGATACCAATTCCAAGCGTTTTTTCAGTAAACTGGTGTTAAAGCTAGGACATGGAGAATCCCGAGATGCAGATCTCGGGGTTTTTCATGTCCATTTTTAACGTTTCAGCCACTTTTCCCACCATTTCTTAGGCTGTTGATCCTGAGCCGTGTCTTGCTCAGAAGCTTTGTTCCCGGCACCATAGCAGACACCGGTCGGCTCCGTTCCTTCTATAAAATAGGTGAACACCTTTGATTCGCATCCTGGGCCTGCGAGATCACCGGTTTTTGGATTGATATATACGCCTTTTACACCGTCTGGCGGCATGAAGGAGGAGGCTGGCTGGTTTGAGAGGGCTGATTCCATAAAGGAAGCCCATATCTTTTTCGCATAGGCGGTTTCTTTGACCGAGTCAATGGTGCGTCCTTTATCGTAGCCGGTCCACACACCTGTGACGAGTTGGGGAGAGAAGCCGATCATCCAGCTGTCAGCACCTGTCGTCCCCGATTTCCCTCCATACGTTCTGGTAAGATCTTTTGAAATGGTACGACCTGTGACACTTGTATAGCCATTTAATTGATGATTGAACATCCCTGACATCATGTCAGTGGTGACAAATGCTGCTTTTTCATCTAGTACTTGCTCTCGTTTTTGTTTCTCCTCAAAGAGTACGTTGCCCTTTGCGTCCGTTACTTTCGTAATAAAGGTTGGCTTGACGCGTTTTCCTCCATTGACCAGCATCGCGTAAGCATTGGTCATTTCGATTGGTTTGACAGGTGAAGTACCTAGCGCAAGTGAAGGCACTTGATCTAGTTTTTCGTGAATCCCGAACGTCTTGCCTGCACGTACAAGCTGTTCCATTCCTAAAAATAGATGGGTTTTGACCGCATAAATGTTATCAGATAGAGCCAAAGCCTGAAGCATCGTAATACCGTCATTGGCGTAATAGCCGTGATAGTTGCTTGGTGAATAAGTAGCCCCGCTTCCTTGATCATCCAGTTCAAAAACAGTTTCTTCACTGCGCATCACGGTTGCTGGTGTAAACCCATTTTGCAAAGCCATGTAATAGAGAAGTGGTTTCATTGTTGAACCCGGCTGTCTTTTCGCTTGTGTGACCCGATTGAATGGGCTTTTCTCGTAATCTCTTCCGCCTATGAGGGCGAGTACATGCCCTGTTTGGGGATGGATGGCAGCAAAGCCGATTTGGATATCTGATTCAGAATCCATGATGTTGGTTAAAGTCTTTTCAGCGATTTTTTGTAATTCAGGTTGTAAGGTCGTTTCGATATGAAGACCATACGTTTCAATTTGTTCCTCGGTTAAGCCCAGCGTTTGTTTCAGTTCACGAATCACATCATCATAAAAATACGGGGCCTGCTTTGCTTGCAGCTGCTTTTGTTTGAGCGGGCGATAGGACAGCTTTTCCTTGCTGGCATCAGCAGCTGCTTTTTTCGTAATCATGCCATCCTCTTGCATTTGCTGTAGGATCATCTTTTTTCTTGATTCGGCTCTTTCTTCATTCACATAAGGGGAGTAGAGAGAAGGCCCCTTTGGAATACCGGCAAGCAAGGCAGATTCAGCTAAAGTTAAGTTCTTCGCTTTTTTCCCGAAGTAAAGGCGGGATGCCGCTTCCACACCGTATGCGCCGTGACCATAATAAATGGTGTTCAAGTATCCTTCCAATATCTCATCTTTTGTATAGTTTTGTTCTAAGCGGATGGTGTAAAAGGCTTCATTCCACTTTCGCTTCCATGTTTTATCATGATCTAAATATAAATTTCGTGCGTACTGCTGGGTGATCGTGCTGGCGCCTTGTACTTTTGCCATTGCACGAATATCTGCCACCGCAGCACCTGCCATTCGTTTCACATCAAAGCCGTGATGCTGATAAAAGGTTTTATCCTCAACCGCGACCACTGCCTGCTGTATATGAGGGGACATGTCCTTTAACGGAATCCAGTATCTCTTTTCTCCAAAGCTCGATTCGCCAAGTTTAGACCCATCGGCTGCATAAATGGTCGTGGATTGGGGAACTTGAACAGAGGGAGCGCCTTGCCACTTAGCTAGTAAAAGAATCGTCAAAAAGACTGTGCCTGCAAATAGAAAAGCGAGCAAGCCGATAAAAAAACAGGCCCGAATCGTTTTCACGGTCATGCGGATTTTTTTATTACTCATGATTGTGTCCATGCAAAGCCCCCATTTTGACGGTTTTTTAACAGTATGGGACAAAGAAAACCGTTTTAAACAGGCGACTGCAAGGGTGTGCTTTAAAAATGAAGTTATCTCATGCGGTTCTTTACAATTTGATATGAATCCACTATACTTTTTTCTTGGACAATCGATATAGTCATAGCCGATAAAAGGCGCTAACAATAGATGTTTGTTTATTATTGGATGAGAGGAAGATGAACAATGAGCGAACTTTGGTATACAGAGAAGCAAACGAAGAATTTTGGCATTACATTGAAGGTAAAGAAGACCCTTCACACAGAACAAACAGATTTTCAGCATTTAGAAATGGTGGAAACAGAAGAGTTTGGCAATATGCTGTTTTTAGACGGTATGGTGATGACATCAGAGAAAGATGAGTTTGTATACCACGAAATGGTGGCACATGTTCCTCTTTTCACTCATCCAAACCCGGAAAATGTTCTTGTCGTAGGCGGAGGAGACGGTGGTGTCATTCGTGAAATCCTGAAGCATCCAAGTGTGAAAAAAGCGACACTTGTTGATATTGATGGCAAGGTCATTGAATACTCGAAGAAGTTCCTTCCTTCAATTGCTGGGAAACTAGACGATCCTCGTGTAGAGGTGAAAGTCGGAGACGGCTTTATGCACATTGCAGAAGCCGACAACGAATATGACGTGATCATGGTTGACTCAACTGAGCCAGTTGGACCAGCTGTGAACTTGTTCTCTAAAGGTTTCTATGCAGGAATCTCAAAAGCACTCAAAGAAGACGGTATTTTCGTTGCACAGACGGACAACCCTTGGTTCACACCTGAGTTAATTACAAATGTACAGCGTGATGTAAAAGAAATTTTCCCGATTACCAAGTTATATACAGCGAATATCCCAACATATCCAAGCGGTCTTTGGACATTTACTATCGGTTCTAAGAAGTATGATCCACTTGCTGTAGAAGACAGCCGCTTCTTTGATATTGATACGAAATATTACACAAAAGAATTGCACAAAGCGGCATTCGTTCTGCCGAAATTTGTGAGCGACTTAATCAAATAAATCAAGCGAAGTGGAAATGCGCAAATGACCGTTTGCGCATTTTTTGAAGCGTAAAAGGAGGAATCTTGCATGAGATTCGACGAGGCTTATTCAGGAAAAGTGTTTATTGGAAGTCATCCGACATGGGAAGATGCGAAAGTCATTTTATACGGGATGCCGATGGATTGGACCGTCAGTTACCGTCCAGGCTCACGTTTTGGCCCGAACCGTATTCGTGAAGTATCCATTGGATTAGAGGAATACAGCCCTTATTTAGATCGTGAACTGCACGAGGTGCCATTCTTTGATGCTGGCGATATCCCGCTTCCATTTGGCAATGCACAGAAAAGCTTAGATTTAATTGAAGAGTATGTCGACAGCATTTTAGAAAAAGGGAAGTTTCCATTAGGAATGGGCGGCGAGCATCTTGTGTCTTGGCCGGTTTTCCGTGCGATGTATAAGAAATACCCTGATTTGGCAATCATCCATATGGACGCACATACCGATCTTCGTGAGGAATATGAGGGTGAGCCGCTTTCACATTCGACACCGATTCGTAAAGTTGCAGGACTTATTGGACCTGAAAATGTATACTCTTTCGGCATCCGTTCAGGGATGAAAGAAGAATTTGAATGGGCAAAAGAAGTAGGCATGCACATTTCTAAATTTGAAGTGCTGGAGCCATTGAAACAAGTATTACCAAAGCTGAAAGGTCGCCCAGTGTATGTGACAATTGACATCGATGTACTTGACCCAGCTCATGCACCTGGTACAGGAACGGTAGATGCTGGCGGTATTACGTCAAAAGAACTGCTGGCATCTATTCATGCCATTGCTGGTTCTGATGTGCATGTCGTCGGTGCAGACCTTGTAGAGGTAGCGCCTGTATATGATCATTCCGATCAAACGGCGAATACAGCAAGCAAACTTTTACGTGAAATGCTGCTTGGTTTTGTGAAATAACATTGATAGAGGAGCTTGTCATCTCATATGGACAAGCTCTTTTTTTACATTGGTGACATGATAAAGGAGGCAGGTCGTGTTTTCTTCTGTATTGATGGTATTACTCGCTTTATGTGTGTTAGCGGCAGGCTTTCTTACGCTGAAAAGAGAGCTTGCAGCGAGTCCGCCCACGTTCACCTCGAAAAAAGAGGCAAAGGATGAGATGGTTCATCTGTTTCAGGATCGAGGCTTTTTCTATCTTACTGGCATAGCGCTGTTTATGCTATTTGTTTATAAGCAAGGGCATCTTCTCCCATTTGATTTCTTTCAGGCATTTTTGGCAAGTTCAGGTATCCAAGCACTGTTTTATCTCATCAATCGAAAAAGCGCAGGGCTCAAGACTGGACTCGTGATAGGCGTGAGCTTCATTTTTCTTTTTTTCTAAAGAGACATGTGAAGATCAAAAAGGGGGTTTCATCCACACGAAGATGAGAAATGATGGGATGATAGGCAATCGGGATTATGGTATACTATTTTAGTTAAACGGGTCTTAGCAAAGGAAGTGCAAAATGACACAAAACCGAATTTCAATTCATGTAAAGTCAGTGATGAAACCAGAGACGGAACCGGCTGAAACGATCGAATTCCGAACAACTGGAACGTATCAAGAGAAGAATGACAAAACGTATCTCACTTACCATGAAGAACATGAAATGGGTCAAGTAAAAACTGTTGTCAAAATAAGTGAAAAAGAAATTTTTGTCATGAGATCAGGTGCGATTCAAATGAAGCAACGCTTTCTCACTGGAGAAACGACCGTGACACATTACACGATGCCATTTGGCACACTTCAACTCGATGTGCACACACATGGTATTGATCTTGATGTAGACAATGGGCTTCTACACATTACGTACGATATGCTGACAGGTGAAGATCAAAAGCATTTACATACATTATCGATTTCATATAAGGAGGATTTACGTTCATGAATATCGCAGAACAGGTCAAAGATGCGTTAAAAGAAGAAATCATTGCGGCAGTCGTCAAAGCAGGACTTGCTGATGAAAGCCAGGTGCCGGATGTTCTTTTGGAAGTGCCAAAAGACAAAACTCACGGTGATTATTCCACCAATATGGCGATGCAGCTTGCACGCATTGCGAAAAAAGCACCTCGTCAAATCGCCGAGGACATCGTCAATGCGTTTGATAAAGGGAAAGCTTCTATTGAAAAACTGGATATTGCAGGTCCAGGATTCATCAACTTTTATATGAACAATCAATATCTAACGAAACTGATTCCGGCAGTTCTTGAAGCAAAAGAGGCTTATGGCGAAACGAATACAGGCGGCGGTCAAAAAGTGCAAGTCGAATTCGTCTCAGCCAACCCAACAGGTGACCTTCACCTTGGACATGCCCGCGGCGCAGCTGTAGGAGATTCTCTTTGCAACATCCTTGATAAAGCAGGCTTCGACGTGAGTCGTGAATACTATATCAACGATGCAGGCAATCAGATCAATAACCTTGCTCTATCTGTAGAAGTACGCTACTTTGAGGCGCTTGGTCTTGAAAAAGAAATGCCAGAGGACGGGTACAGAGGAGAAGACATCAAAGGCATCGGGCAGAAACTTGCGGATGAATTTGGTGACCGTTTCGTGCATGAATCAGAAGAAGAGCGTATGAAATTTTTCCGTGAGTACGGTTTAAAATATGAACTAGAAAAACTACGTGTCGACCTAGAGAATTTCCGTGTCCCATTTGATGTGTGGTATTCTGAAACGTCTTTATATGAAAACGGAAAAATCGAACCAGCGCTAGAAACACTTCGCGCTAAAGGCTATGTCTTTGAAGAAGACGGCGCAACATGGTTACGTTCAACTGATTTTGGTGATGACAAGGACCGTGTCCTGATTAAAAAAGATGGCAGCTTTACGTACTTGCTTCCAGATATCGCTTATCACAAAGACAAATTGGACAGAGGTTTTGACCAGCTCATCAACATTTGGGGAGCGGATCATCACGGCTACATTCCTCGAATGAAAGCGGCTATCCAAGCACTCGGATATCCAGCGGACAAACTGGAAGTCGAAATCATTCAGCTCGTTCACCTTTACAAAAACGGTGAAAAGATGAAGATGAGTAAACGTACAGGTAAAGCCGTCACAATGCGTGACTTGATTGAAGAAGTAGGCTTAGATGCTACTCGCTATTTCTTTGCGATGAGAAGTGCGGCGACTCATATGGACTTTGACCTAGACTTAGCGATTTCTACGTCTAACGAAAACCCTGTGTACTATGCGCAATATGCACATGCGAGAATTTGCAGCATGCTTCGTCAAGGGGAAGAAAAAGGCTACGAGCCAAACCTTGAAAAAGCAGATTTCTCTCACATTCAGTCCGATAAAGAATACGATCTTCTGAAAATCATCGGTAGCTTCCCAGAGGTTGTAGCAGAAGCAGCAGAAAAACGTATTCCGCACCGCGTCACAAACTATATCTATGATCTAGCATCAGCCCTTCACAGTTTCTACAATGCCGAGAAGGTCATTGATGTTGAAAATGAAACAAAAACAACAGCACGCCTATCACTGATGAAGGCGACACAAATTACGCTTGCGAATGCATTAAAACTCATTGGCGTATCGGCTCCGGAAAAGATGTAATTATACGAAGAAACCCACTCGGAAAAGGAGTGGGTTTTTTGTTTGTATTTTTCATCGTTCAGCTTTTAAATCACTTTTATGTCTCTGGAAAATCTCAATTTCGTAATCCTTTAATGCTTGTTTAGGAAGTTGCTTTTCTAATGCAGATTGCAAACCTGCCATATCTTTTGAAGTATTGATGCCGATGGAAATTGTGGGATCTGTCTTGATAATCTGATAGTTAACCAATTCATGCTCTTCCCATAATGAGTCCAATACTTGGATGACCTTTTCATCTAATTCCTCTTCAGAAAGGGTGAGAGTTTTTGAAGTGAAGCTTAATCCAACAATACAAAGAGTAACAAAAAACAAACCAATTAGACGTTTTATCATTATATCTCCTTCATACAGTTAATATATTCCTAAAATAGATCATAACATCCAAATGTGTTTGTAGAAACAAGTTCATAAAGAGTTTTTTGACTTGATGATAATCAAGCAAGGTTCCTTATAGTTATTTAATTGCTCTATTCAGAATCTGTTAAATAAAAACATCCGCTATCTACTAGAGACAGCGGATGTTGAACATTACCCAAGCGTATTAATAATGTTAGAAATAGAATCGAATAATTGACTAAGTACATCAGAGAACATGAGCGTATCCTCCTTTCAGAAAGCATGTAGTATGTGCGTGTCATAGGAATTACCCAAGTGTGTTAATGATGTTAGAAATAGAATCAAATAATTGGCTAAGTACATCAGAAAACATAGTTTGTATCCTCCCTTCGGCAAGCATGTAGTATGTGTGCGTTAATGGGATTATCCAAGTGTATTAATAATGTTAGAGATAGAATCGAATAATTGGCTAAGTACATCAGAGAACATGTTTTTGCCTCCTCTCTTTTCTTTTTACATCTACTTAACGAAGGGGATGAAAGGTTGGATCACTTTTTCTAAAAAAATTTTTAAAAAAATAATGGCATAGAAAAAGCACCCTCATATGTGGGTGCTTTTTAGGTTTTATTTATGCATGAACACGCCATTGGATTTGTCCGCCGTAGCAGGATAGGTCGGCACTCCCGCCAATCGGCAAGGTGAAGACTGGCTGTGTATGTCCTATGTCTACATCATAGATCACCGGGATGTGTTTGAGCATTGGATGTTTATCTAGAATGAACCTCAAATGTTCCTCTGTCATCTTGGATTTCTTTTGAAAACGTCCGATGATTAACCCTTTAATGGATTCGGCATGCTGCAAGAGCGAGGCAAGGTCTCTGGCGAACATTTCAGGAAAGACCAAGTCATCATCTTCTACAAATAAGATGGCATCCTTGATGCGAGGCATAAAGGGTGTCCCTTGCAGTAAGTTCAGTGTACAAAGATTTCCGCCATACAAGGTGCCTTCAGCTGTTCCTTCCTGATAAATCCCCCATGTTGTCGGGTGAAACTGCCTATTTGCTTGATCAAGATACCACGTATCATCACTCCACTTTGTAGAAGGGGTGAAATCAAATGGCTCGCTGCTCATCACGCACGCTTGAAACATGGCTGTCTGCTCCTCTTGTCCTTGTTCCATTTGGAAACTGGAGAAATGAGGACCTGAGTACGTCACCATGTCACATTTGGCGGTAATGGCGTTTGCAAGTGCGGTAATATCACTGTAGCCGCAAAGAACCTTTGGGTGCTGACGAATCAAATCATAATCTATATAAGGCAAAAGTTCATTGCAGTTAAAGCCGCCGATTGCTGTCAAAATGCCGTCGACTTCATCATTTGAGAATGCCTCATGTAGATCAGATAAACGGTGTTCAATAGAAGAAGAGGAATGCAGATCACATTCAAACACGTGTTGTCCAAAAGAAACAGTGAACCCTAATGCCTCTAAACGTTTTTTCGCCTGAGCCATTCCTTCTTTTGATAAAATGCTGGCACTTCGACTTGGAGCAATTACCCGAATGTGGCTTCCCTTTTTTAAAGCAGATGGTGTACGCATAAGTCATTCATCCTTCCCTTCACATATTTTCCATTATATCGGATCAAAACGCTCCAGTCTGTAAAAGCTAAAAGAAAGCAGCAGACCGTGCGTTTCAGACGAGCTGTGCAAAGGGTATGGAAAAGAAAAAGACAGAATGAGGGCGGAGAATGTGAAAAAGAGGAGACTGGAATTTCTATTTTTATATTTCATGATATTCGGGGCATATGTGGTGTTTTGGTGGCCAGTGCCGGCGTGGGGTTTTCAGCTTTACGCAGCTAGTTACATCGCCATCATTTTATTTAGTATTATTTCGCTCATGCTAGAGAACCGGACATCACAGCACACGCTGTTATGGATGTATGTACTGATCTTTTTCCCGATCATCGGCTATATGTTTTATTTGTTCTCAGGACAGCTATATGTCAAAGGACATTTGTTTAAATCAAAGAGAATGTATAACCGAGAAAAATTACGCAGAATATCAGAGCTTGAGAGTAAACCGGATGAGTCGCGTTTAACCGATAATCAGCGTGCTTTTTTTCATTACACAGAAAAAGCGACAGGGATGCATGTAAATACAAATAGTGATATGGAGATTTTAAAGAATGGAGAGGAAACCTTTCCACGTATTTTTGAAGAATTAAAAAAGGCAAAAACGTTTATCCATATAGAATATTACATGTTCAAATCTGATTTCCTCGGTCACCGGATGATGGAGATCCTGATTGAAAAAGTGAAAGAAGGAGTAGAGGTTCGATTCATCTATGATGCGGCTGGCAGCATTCGCTTCTCACGAAAAGATATTAAACGATTGAAGCAGGCGGGGATAAAGGTCGCTCCTTTTCTGCCATTAAAATACGGATTCTTTAATCAAAAATTCAATTTCCGAAATCACCGAAAAATCGTGATTATTGAT
Organism: Bacillus sp. FSL K6-2869; assembly: GCF_040869405.1. NCBI lineage: Bacteria > Bacillati > Bacillota > Bacilli > Caryophanales > Bacillaceae > Bacillus > Bacillus sp. FSL K6-2869. The sequence continues at coordinate 3,469,036 of NZ_CP152035.1, read as the reverse complement.
GGAGAAACAGGATTTGTTGGCGGGCTCAATGTCGGGAAGGAATATGTAGGACGCGATGAAAACATCGGCTTTTGGCGTGACACGCATACGATGTTAAAGGGTGAAGCCGTTCAGACACTTCACTCCATATTTATGCTGGACTGGGAGTATGTATCAGATGAAGTGTTAATTGATGATCCGAAGTATCACACCCCGCATCCTGTGACAGGAGAAGATGTCATTCAGGTCGTGCCGACTGGACCTGATATGAAGGAAAGTATGAGTGATTTATACGATGCGCTCATTTCGAATGCACAGCAATTTGTTTGGATTGCGACGCCTTATTTTGTCCCAAATGAATCCATTCGCACAGCGTTAAAAATTGCGGCGACAAGAGGGGTGGATGTGCGTGTGATGGTGCCTGAGATTAATGATGGATTTCTCACGCAATACGCCACACGATCTTATTTTTCTGAGCTTTTGAAAGAGGGCATCAAGGTGTATCACTATCAAAAAGGGTTCATGCATCAAAAGGTCATGATTGCAGATGGAGAGCTTGCCTCTGTCGGAACGGCCAATGTTGATATGAGAAGCTTCCAACTCAATTTTGAGGTCAATGTCTTTACAGCGGCAAAGAAACCGATCGAGCAATTGATGGCTCATTATGAGGAAGATATGAAAGAATGTGAGCAAATGGGGCCGGTTCATTTTTATAAAAGGGGCTTAAAGGAACGTTTAAAGGAATCGTTTGCGCGATTGTTTTCAGGTGTATTGTGAGGGTTTCCAGGGAAAGAAATCATTTCCTGATCTAGTATTTCGATAATGATTCCTCTATAATTGAAAATGATTATCAATTATAGAGGAAGTGAGGTTCTTTTACATATGCTAAAACGCTTTTTTGCCTATTACAGGCCCTATCGTGGTCTGTTCTTTTTAGATTTCTTTTGTGCTGTGGCCGTCGGACTCATGGAACTAGGTTTCCCGCTGATCGTGAACTACTTCATTGATACATTATTACCAACAGGGAACTGGACGGTCATTGCCTGGACCGCACTTGCGCTGTTTGTCATTTACGCACTCAGCTCAGTGATGCAATTTATCGTGTCGTATTGGGGACACATGCTTGGCATTAACATTGAGACCGATATGAGAAAAAAGCTATTTGATCATTTTCAGCGTCTCTCATTTAAGTTCTTTGATAACAACAAAACGGGTAAGCTTATGTCTCGAATGACCAATGACCTCATGTACATTGGTGAGGTGGCTCATCACGGACCTGAGGATTTGTTTATTGCGATTATGACCATTCTTGGCGCCTTTGCCGTCATGCTCATGATTAACTGGCAGCTTGCCATTTTAACCTTCTTGATTATGCCAGTCATCATCTGGTTAGCCCTTCATTTTAATAAAAAAATGACACAGGCGATTACACAACTCAACAATGACATTGGAGATTTTCATGCAAGGGTTGAAAATAATATTGGTGGTATTCGTCTTGTTCAAGCCTTTGCAAATGAACATTTTGAGAAAAAGCGTTTTGCTGAAAATAACAACCGCTTTCGAAAAGCGAAACTTCTTTCCTATAAAATTATGTCAGTTAACGGATCAATCAGCTATATTCTCACAAGACTTGTGACGCTGTTTGTCCTTCTGGCAGGTACATGGTTTGTCCTTCAAGGTCAATTAACGGCAGGCGGATTTATCGCCTTTGTTTTGATCACAAATGTGTTATTCAGACCAATTGATAAGATCAACACGGTGATTGAAATGTATCCAAAAGGCATTGCCGGTTTTAAAAGCTATGTCGATTTGCTTGAAACAGAGCCAGATGTGAAGGATACAGAAGGAGCACGTGATATTTATGGCTTGAAAGGTGAAATTGAGTATCGAGACGTGACATTTGGCTACGATGAGCACAGTCATGTATTGAAGGATATCAACTTAAAGATCAAACAAGGGGAAACTGTTGCGTTTGTCGGGCCATCAGGAGCGGGGAAATCGACCATTTGCAGTCTGCTGCCTCGTTTTTATGATGTGGACGAAGGAGACATCACCATTGATGGTGTGAGCACGAAATCGATGACCTTGTCCTCTTTAAGACAGCAGATTGGCATTGTGCAGCAGGATGTCTTTTTATTCTCAGGTACCATTCGTGAGAATATTGCGTACGGCAACCTAGAAGCGAATGATGCAGACATTTGGGAGGCGGTGCGACGTGCCCATTTAGAGGAGCTCGTTCAGCGGTTCCCAGAAGGGTTGAATACGGTCATTGGTGAACGCGGCGTTAAGCTATCCGGCGGTCAAAAACAACGCCTGTCAATTGCACGGATGTTTTTGAAAAACCCGTCTATTCTTATTTTGGATGAAGCGACGTCAGCGCTTGATACAGAAACAGAAAAAGCGATCCAAGACGCACTAAGCGAACTGGCAGTCGGTCGGACGACACTCGTCATTGCTCACCGCCTTGCGACAATTAAACATGCAGACCGAATCATCGTCGTGACAGAGGAAGGCATTGAAGAACAAGGCCGTCACCAAGATTTAATTCAAATGGGCGGTGTATACAGCAGACTGCATGAAGCGCAGTTTGGTCATTGAAGAGAAGTGATTGAATGAGTCCAGTTATTAAGCTGGGCTCTTTTTCGTATTGAGATATTTGCGACGCTGGTCATCAGTTTTACTGTCATCATATTTGGCCTGTTTAAGCTGTTAAATTGAAGTGTACTTTATTTTTAAATCGAGGCCCTTTTGAAAAAGGGCTTTTTTTGCTAGGATAGTAAAAACTCGTGTAGGAAGGATCTGATGGAATGAAGGGGCTTCGGCAGTTACAGAAGGGCGATAAAATAGGTATTTATTCTCCCTCAAGTCCAGCATCTGCCACCTCGCCTCTTAGGTATGAGCGGGCGAAGGAATGGCTTGAACAAAAAGGATTCATTGTGGTACCAGGATCATTAACAGGGAAAGAGGATCACTATCGTTCGGGAACGATTCAAGAACGAGCAGCTGAGCTGAATGAGCTGATGGCGAGAGAAGATTTGTCCTGTATCATGTCGATGATTGGGGGGACGAACTCGAATAGTTTGCTGCCTTATCTCGATTTTGAGCTGCTGAAGAAGCATCCGAAAATCATGATTGGTTATTCAGATGCGACGGCGATTCTTTTAGCGGCTTATGAAAAAACGGGTCTGCCTGTTTTTTACGGGCCTGCACTTGTGCCGTCTTTTGGAGAGTTTGAACCATTTGTCAATCATACATATCAATCTTTCGAGGACATTCTCATTCATCCGCAGCCCATCCCATATCAGGTGAAAAAACCACCCTTTTGGACGGACGAACGGATCAATTGGGAACAGAAAATACGAGAAAAAGAAAAACATCCAAACGATTGGATGTGCGTCATTGAAGGGCAGGCAGAAGGCAGACTGATCGGCGGGAACCTAAATGCCATGTATGGCATATGGGGAAGTGAATTCATGCCTCAAATCCAAAAGGGCGATATCCTTCTCATTGAAGATTGTATGAAAACCGCCTCCATCGTCGAAAAGAACTTCTCTCTGTTAAAGATAAATGGTGTGTTTGAACGGGTATCTGGTATCCTCTTAGGGAAACATGAGCTGTTTGATGATGAAGGAACGGGCAAAAGGCCGCACGATCTTTTACTTGAAGTACTGGGAGATACAAAGAGGCCGCTCATCGCGGAATTTGACAGTGCCCATACGCATCCGATGCTCACGATGCCAATCGGTACACAAGTAAAAATGAATGCATCGTCAGGTGAGGTTTGGCTGACAGAAGCATGGATATAAGAAAAAGAGGTGCTCACGAATGCGCAATTCGCTCCGCTCCTCGTCCTTCCTAGACGTCAAAGGTTTTCTATCACACTGAAAAGAAGATAAAGGGCTAAAATAAATTTTATTTTAGCCCTTTATCAACAATCTAGAGCAGCCTTAAGACTGCCTTTACGAAGCATGTTCTTTTTCAAATGGTTGAAGAAGGTCTTGTGCCTCTTTTCCTTCTACCACGATTAAATAGTCTGATTCTAAATGAGTGAGCCTAAAGGTTTCTAGCTCTACGATGTTCTTAATGTTGCACATTGTTTTTTTAGAATATACATATAAACGATGCTGAGCGTGTTGGCACTTTTCGTATAGAGAAATAAGCTTATGTAAATTCAATGCTTTCGCAGCAATTCGGATTGAATAGATTTGTGACATCTTCATATCCTCCTGTTAAATACTTTCTCACAATAGCTTTGTTACCCCCGTTGTGATAGAGGTAAACCTTTCTCTACGATTTCCACTCAATGGTGCCTCCGCCCGTCCGCCGATTGCCTCTGATCGCTGACAGCTCCTCAACAAGACGGAGCAAGGCCTGATCCTTTTTCTTTGCCTCAATCATAAAATCTACATCACGACCATACGGCTTTAAAGCTTGAAAAAGTGGCAATACAAAGGACATCTCCACTCCATCCGCATGGCTTCGTATCGCCTTTTCTGATTTTGGTGAGGATAAGTGGATTTTAGGCGGTATGCCAGTATTTGCCCACGTGTCAAACACTCTTGGCAAAATGTCATCAAGTGCCGCATCATCATCTTTGTTTGCAATGTGATGGTGGTAATCAAATACAAACGGGATGCCATGCTTTTCACAAACATCAAGCGTTTCTAATGACGTGTATGTTTTGTCATCATTTTCAAGCGTCATTCTCGCCTTGATATGTGCAGGAAGCTGCTTTATATTTTCATCAAAACGCTGTAAAGCAGATGCCTTGTCACCATATGCACCTCCGACATGAATGTTCATATAGCCTTCCTTTTCAAGCTTCATGGCCTCAAGCATTTCATAATGATAGGTCATATCGATGACGGCATTTTCTGTAATGGATGGTTTTGGACTTGTGAACAAAGTAAATTGATTGGGGTGAAAGCTCACTCGTAATCCGTGGCGCTTTACGAGTTGACCAATCTCTAGAAATTCTTTGCAAAAGGGTGTCACAAAGTCCCACCGCACCTCAGGATGGGTGGCGAGCGGGACAATCGAGCTTGAAAAACGGTAAAGCGGAATATCATGGGCAATCGCAAAATAAAGCGTTCTTAATGTATTGACGAGGTTGGCTTTCGTCGTTCGTAATAGAGCCTCTGTCCTCTCTTCCTTTGAGAGCTTACTGTATCTTGCAAAGGTCAGCGACTTGGCAGGTGAAGCTTCCCATAAAGTGACGGCGTTGGATACATAACCAAATCGATAACGCATAGGTCAACTCCTTTATAAAAAATACGAGAACAGGGCGCCTATCCACTCAATCGGACGCGTGAGAAGTGGGCGCTGTTTGTATTTTTCTTCAGTCATCAGTTCTGACACTTCCATGTGTTCACGAATCTTTTCCTCTACGTGTGCGGTGAAGGCGGGATCATCAATGGCCACATCCACTTCCTCGTTGAAAAACAAACTTCGTTTATCAAAGTTCGCTGTACTGATCATACAACGGCTATGATCGATGAGAATGGCTTTCGCATGATAAAACCCTTTATAAAAACGATACACAAGACATCCGGCAGCGATCAGATCCTTCAAATAATGAAATCCAGCTTCTTTCACAAGCGGGTGATCTGCTTTCATTGGGATGATGATGTCGACAGTCACGCCTCGCTTCCGTGCGTCAAGAAGGGCGCTTAGAAGAGGAGCGGATGGAATAAAATAGGGCGTGCAGATGGTGATTTGCTTTTTCGCCTGTTGAATATCGTGAAGAAATAAGGCTTCTAAAGAAAAACCTGCCGTCGCACGTGTAGTGCACTGTAATGTTCCCGGTTCCAGTGTAGGAAAAACCTCGTATTGCAGCTGGTGAATACCAGATGACCGGTACAAATCATTCAGAAACACATGCTGGAGGTCTGCGACAACCTGTCCTGTCATGCGCAGATGATAGTCTTTCCAAATGCCAAACCTGCCGTTTTTCCCTACATATTCATCGCCGATATTAAACCCGCCAATGTAGCCGATCTTCCCATCGATCACCGTGATCTTCCGGTGATTCCTCATGTTCAAGCGATAAATGAAAAAAGGAAAACGTGGTTTGTTTAAAAAGTAAAATTGAATGCCGCTTTTCTCGAGCATCTGAATGGATGTTTGATCAAATGGATAGGAGCCTAACCGATCAGTGAGCAAAAAAACCGAAACACCTTGCTCTGCTTTCGCTTTAAGTGCTTGCAGAATCCTTTGCCCAATCTTGTCGTTCTTTACAATAAAGAACATCATATGAATAGAAGAAGAGGCTTGCTGTATATCCGTAAGCAGCTGATCAAACAGTGGTTCGCCATCATGATAAAAAACTGCATCGCCGCTTGTTTGGTCAAAAGACCGTTCAAAAGCATGGGTAGAAAAATATTTTCTCCCTATATAAAGATCTAGCCTGACGAGTAGAACAATGACGAAGACGACGAGTAGAATGATCCATGCGATCATGAAGGTTCCTCCTTTTTTACATATGACGATAGTGTACCCAAATGGGCAAAAAATATTGACTGAATACTCATTCATTATTTATGATAGAGGTACAACATGGAAACGGAACAAAGTGGGTCTTGGGGAATGAAAGGGGGAGCAAGATGAATAGCCTTTTAATTGTTAACTTGATTGCATTTGCGGCAGTGACCGCTTACGCTGTGTATTTGTTTATTTATCTCATTCGAACACGAGCCGCGTATATTCGTCTTGGCAAAAAAGAAGAATTTCAGAAAGACATGAAAAAACGCTTAGAACGTGTTTGGGTGAATGTGTTTGGGCAAAAGAAACTGCTGAAGGACAAGAAGAGCGGCATCATTCATGTGCTGTTTTTCTATGGATTTATTTTAGTGCAGTTCGGAGCCCTTGATTTTATTATGAAGGGACTTGTTCCAGACAGCGGGCTACCATTAGGTCCGCTTTACGGTGTCTTTACGTTCTTCCAAGAGGTAGTCACACTTCTCATTTTAGTGGCGGTGGTTTGGGCGTTCCATAGAAGATATGTCGAGAAGTTAGTCCGTTTAAAAAGAGGCTTTAAATCAGGGCTTGTCCTTTTGTTTATTGGCGGATTGATGCTGACCGTATTACTGGGAAACGGAATGAACATCATTTGGCATGGGCACTCACTATCAGCAACTGAGCCAATTGCTTCCGGCATTGCTTTCTTGCTGGGCTGGCTGTCACCACTTGCGGCAACAATTGTGTTCTATGTCGCATGGTGGGTGCATCTTCTTATTTTACTGACGTTCTTAGTGTACGTCCCGCAGTCTAAGCATGCCCATCTCATCGCTGGCCCGGTCAACGTATTTGTCAGCAGATTGGACCCGCCAGGCAAACTGCAAAAAATTGATTTTGAAGATGAGACACAAGAAACGTTCGGCGTTGGGAAAATTGAAGATTTTCGTCAATCTCAGCTGATCGATCTTTACGCTTGTGTGGAGTGCGGGCGCTGTACGAATATGTGTCCGGCGACAGGGACGGGGAAAATGCTGTCTCCAATGGATTTGATTTTACGATTAAGAGATCATTTAACAAATAAAGGGGCTGCCATTACTTCAAAAACACCGTGGGTTCCGCAACTTGCTTTCAAACAGACGACAGGAAATCAGCTGGCATTACAGGCAAGGGGAGCTGGAGCGGAAGAATCTGCGGCGAGCGCGATGTACCATCCTTCTCTCATTGGTGAGGTCATTACAGAAGAAGAAATCTGGGCATGCACGACATGCCGAAACTGTGAAGACCAGTGTCCTGTCATGAACGAACACGTCGACAAAATCATTGATATGCGCAGATACTTAGTGCTGACAGAAGGAAAAATGGATGCAGATGCACAGCGTGCGATGACAAGCATCGAGCGACAAGGGAACCCATGGGGATTGAATCGAAAAGAAAGAGAAAACTGGCGTGATCTAAGAAAAGATGTGCACGTACCGACAGTGAAAGAACTGAAAAAAGCAGATCAAACCTTCGATTATTTATTCTGGGTTGGATCGATGGGTGCATATGACAATAGAAGCCAAAAGATTGCTCTTGCCTTCGCAAAACTGCTCAATGAAGCAGGGGTTTCTTTTGCCATCCTAGGCAATAAAGAGAAAAACTCAGGTGATACACCGAGAAGACTTGGGAATGAATTTTTGTTCCAAGAGCTTGCTGCAAAAAACATCGAAGAATTTCAAAAAAATGACGTAACCAAAATCGTCACGATCGATCCGCATGCTTACAATTTATTTAAAAATGAATACCCAGACTTTGGACTTGAGGCAGAGGTGTATCATCATACAGAATTACTGGCAGAGCTAGTAAAAGAGGGGAAATTAACGCCTATTCATGAAGTGAACGAAGTCATTACTTTCCACGATTCTTGCTATCTAGGCAGATATAACGAGGTCTATGATCCGCCAAGAGATATTTTAAAAGCCATTCCTGGTGTGACACTGAAAGAAATGGAACGGAATCGTGAATCGGGGATGTGCTGTGGTGCCGGCGGCGGCTTAATGTGGATGGAAGAAGAGACAGGTACTCGAATTAACACAGCGAGGACGGAGCAGGCCTTACAGGTACAGCCGTCCATCATCAGCTCAGGGTGCCCATATTGTTTAACCATGCTTGGGGATGGGACGAAAGCGAAGGAAGTAGAAGAGCAGGTCGGCACATTTGATGTCGCAGAACTTCTTGAAAAATCAGTGTTTGGCGAAACGAGAACGCAGGCTTCATAAAGGTGTCAGGCCGATGGATCGACTGTTCATCGGCCAGTGGACACCGATATTTTATGAACTGTCTAGCATTTATGTAAGCGGTAACAAATAGGAGGGGGAAGAAATGAGCACGACGGTCATTGTATCTGGGGCGAGAACACCATTTGGAAAACTAGGTGGGACTTTAAGTCGTTTGACTGCTGCAGAATTAGGCGGGATGACGATAAAAGCTGCGCTGGATAGAGCCTCAAATGTCCATGAAGTGGATGAAGTCATCATGGGCAGTGTCCTTCAAGGAGGACAAGGTCAAATTCCTTCAAGACAGGCAGCTAGACATGCAGATCTCCCTTGGTCGGTTCCGACGCAAACCATCAACAAAGTCTGTGCTTCAGGAATGCGCAGTGTCACGACAGCCGATCAAATCATTCGAGCGGGAGATGCCAAGGTGATCATGGCAGGCGGCATGGAATCCATGTCTCATGCTCCTTATCTTCTGAAAAAAGCACGATGGGGTTACAAAATGGGAGATGGTGCAGTACAAGATGCCATGATTTTAGATGGATTAACCTGTTCGTTTACAGGTGTTCATATGGGTGAGTATGGAAGCATGGCGGCGAAAGAGCTTGGCATTACACGAGAAGAACAAGACCTTTGGGCGTTAAGAAGTCATGAACGAGCCATTGAGGCGCAAAAAAGCGGCTTTTTTAAAAATGAGATCATCCCCGTTACCGTCAAGAATCAAAAAGGAGATCAGCTGATTTCAGAAGATGAAGCCCCGCGGCGTGATACGTCATATGAACGTTTGTCAAAACTGATGCCCGTTTTCGATCAGGCAGGTACGATTACCGCTGGCAATGCACCGGGTGTCAATGATGGTGCAAGTGCGCTTCTATTAATGAAAGACACATACGCCATGCAGCAAGGTGAAAAACCTATGGCAGTTGTGCTTGGGCATGCGCAAGTAGCAGTAGAGGCAAAGGATTTTCCGAAAACACCAGCCTATGCCATCGAAAAAGTGTTAAAGAAAACAGGGAAGCGAGTAGAGGATATCGATTTGTTTGAAATCAATGAGGCTTTTTCAGCGGTTGCATTGGCATGCGAAAAAATTCTTGGACTGGATCGGCGGAAAATGAATGTGAACGGAGGGGCAGTCGCGATTGGTCACCCGATTGGAGCAAGCGGAACACGTATTATATTGACCTTGATCCATGCACTCAGACAAAGAGGCGGCGGTATCGGCATTGCGGCGATTTGCAGCGGCGGGGGTCAAGGTGATGCGATCATGATCAAGGTGGATTAAAAGGGAGGCGTTCATTGTCATGAGTATAGAAGAGACCGTCATGGTCGTTGGGGCTGGGCAAATGGGCACGGGTATTGCCCAAGTATTTGCACAGTCAGGTTATACAGTCCTGCTCCATGATACGGAAGAGGAGCAGATTCATCGAGCCATTTCCTCTATGACCAAACAACTGACGAAACGAGCAGAAAAAGGAAAGCTGGCACATCAGGCAGTCCGTGATATTACACAGCGACTGGCTGTTTCAACAGATTTAAAGGATGTACAGCAGACGCATTTAGTGATTGAAGCCGCATCTGAACAAATGAAAATCAAAAAACAAATCTTTGAAACCCTCGATCAATTTGCACCTGATGACACGATATTTGCGACAAATACGTCTTCCTTGTCGATCACAGAATTAGCAGCCGTGACGAAACGGCCTGAGAAAGTGATTGGCATGCATTTTATGAATCCAGTTCCCGTGATGAAACTTGTGGAAGTAATCCGTGCGCTACAAACGGATGATGCCACGTACCAATTTGTTTTTGACACCGCAAAGACATTAGACAAAACGCCAATTGAAGTGGAAGACTTCCCTGGGTTTGTGTCAAATCGCATTTTAATGCCAATGATCAATGAAGCCATTTATACCCTTTATGAAGGCGTAGCAGATGTAGAAAGTATTGACGGCATCATGACGCTTGGAATGAACCATCCAATGGGCCCGCTTCGTCTCGCCGACCTCATCGGGCTCGATACTTGTTTATTTATTATGAATACCCTTCACGAGGGTCTTGGAGATAGCAAATATCGACCTTGTCCTCTTTTGAAAAAATACGTGAACGCAGGCTGGCTAGGCAAAAAGACAAAGAGAGGTTTTTACACTTACCACGACCACTCATAGGGGGAGTCAAGATGGATGTGTTGCTGACAGAAAAACAACGTCTTTGGAGAAAACGAGTAGCAGAATTTGCACGCCAGCATGTATTCCCTGAAATAGAAGCGATGGAACAGGGCGTGTTCCCGAAAATGCTTTTAGCTGAAATGGGTCGGCAAGGCTTTTTAGGCATTCCGATCCCAGATCAGTATCACGGATTAGGGGCAGATTTCACAACCTATATCATGGCGATTCATGAATTATCCAAAGTAAGTGCAACCATCGGTGTCATTGTATCCGTTCATACATCTGTTGTGACGATGCCGATTTTGGCGTTTGGAACGACTGAACAAAAAGAATCCTACGTTCCCAAGCTTGCGTCCGGGCAGAAGCTGGGCGCCTTTTGTCTAACTGAACCGAAGGCAGGATCAGATGCCTCTAGTATTCAGTTGAAAGCAGAACGGGCAGACGATCACTATGTGTTAAATGGAACGAAAATTTTTATCACAAGCGGCGGTGAAGCGGAAGTCTATCTTGTATTTGCCGTGACAGACCCTGCTTCTGCTAAGAAAAATATATCAGCGTTCATTGTGGAGAAGGGGACACCAGGATTTACGATCGGAAAAGATGAGAAGAAGATGGGCCTGCATGGATCAAAAACAGTCACACTTCATTTTGACGGTGTTCGAATTCCAAAAAAACAGCTGCTCGGAGCAGAAGGAGAAGGCTTTCGGATTGCCATGTCTAGCTTAAATGCGGGGAGAATTGGTATTGCGGCTCAAAGCCTTGGTATTGCAGAAGCCGCATTAGCTGAGGCGGTCACGCATTTAAAGCAGCATCCAGCTGGCCTTGAAACGACCATTCGGTTGGGCGATCTGGGCACCAAGCTGGAAGCGGCAAAACTTCTTGTCTATCAAGCAGCTTCTTATAAAGAGGCCAATCGCCCTGTCACGAAGGAAGCGTCGATGGCGAAGTTATTTGCATCTAAAACAGCGGTTGATATTAGTACTGAAGTCATCCATTTGCTTGGTCTAGCCGGTTACACGAAGCAATACCGAGCAGAGCGGTACTTTCGTGATGCGAAAATTTGTGAGATTTATGAAGGAACAAGTGAAATACAAAGGCTGGTTATTTGTAAACAGCTAATATGAAGTGAGGTGGCTCATGATGCAGTTCCAATTAAGTGACGAACACGAAATGATACAAAAAATGGTGAGAGATTTTGCGAAAAATGAAGTGGAGCCAACAGCAGCAGAGCGAGATGAAACAGAATCGTATGATCCCGCTATTTTTCGTCAAATGGCGGAGCTTGGTTTAACGGGAATCCCTTGGCCAGAAGAAAATGGGGGGATTGGTAGTGATTATTTGGCCTATGTCATAGCGGTTGAAGAGCTCTCACGAGTGTGCGCCTCAACAGGCGTCACCCTATCTGCTCACACATCACTCGCCTCATGGCCAATCTATACATTCGGAACAGATGAGCAAAAGGAGACGTATTTAAAGCCGCTTGCAGAAGGACAGAAGATCGGCGCATACGCACTGACCGAGAGCGGCTCGGGTTCAGATGCCGGCGGAATGAAAACAACAGCAGTAAAAGCAGGGAATGAATACGTCTTGAACGGGGCAAAGATTTTTATTACCAATGGAGGCATTGCGGATTATTATATTGTGTTTGCCGTTACCGACCAAGATCCTTCATCCCGTAATACAACCGCTTTTATCGTAGAAAAAGAGACGCAAGGCTTCTCAATAGGCAAAAAAGAAAGCAAACTGGGCATCCGCTCATCGCCAACGACAGAAATCATCTTTGAAGACTGTCGTATACCCGAAAGGAACCGGCTTGGTCAAGAAGGCGAAGGTTTTAAGATAGCGATGATGACACTTGACGGCGGCAGAAACGGTATTGCCGCACAAGCTGTTGGTATTGCTCAAGGTGCTCTGGATGCAGCAGTCAATTATGCAAAGGAGCGTAAACAATTCGGCAAACCAATCATTCAGCAGCAAGGCATTGCTTTTAAGTTAGCGGATATGGCAACGGCAATTGAGGCCTCAAGACTGCTCACCTATCAGGCAGCATGGCTTGAAACGAAAGGGCTTCCGTATGGGAAAGAATCAGCTATGTCCAAGCTCTTTGCCGGTGATACAGCCATGAAGGTGACGACAGAAGCCGTACAAATCTTCGGCGGATACGGCTATACAAAGGATTACCCAGTCGAACGATACATGCGTGATGCGAAAATCACTCAAATCTATGAAGGTACACAAGAAATCCAACGGCTGGTCATCTCACGGAAACTGCTAGATATGTAGAAACCAAGAAAGACCACCTGATATGAGGTGGTCTTTTTTTGTGTGAAATGTGAAATCTCTCCAATATGATCTCATATCACCTGATCACTATGGTAAAATTGGGAAAAGAACCAAAATGGAGGTTATCTTGATGAACACAACATTTATTGGCATTTTAGGAATCGTCACGATGATCATATGGATTATGGTCTCCACAGAGCTTTCAAAGTCTCCAAAAAGGAAGGAAGAAAAAGAAAACAGCCGCAGAAAACTCATTGTACTCGTGTCTGCGGGCACTTTATTCACCGTACCTTTGGTTTTTTCACTCATTCAGAATATCCAGCTGTAACATATCCATTCGACTAAACCGCTGCTGTCTGTTTTAATTTCACCCATTTGAAAAAAACAAAACGGACAAGCGGTCCCATAATCAACATTTGCAAAGGGAACGCCAACATGACATTATGACCGAAAATCGTTAAGTAATCAGATAGAATCGATTGTGTTTGAAATCCTGTGCTGATGCTTTGAACGACATATCCGCATAAAGACATGAGAGACACCATCCCAAACACGATAAAGATAGAAAGAGTGAGAATAAAATAGATTTTCTTGCCTTTTGGGGCAAAACGGTTGGCTGCTTTTTTTGCTGAAGGCCCAACAATACACATCTCAATCAACAACGTGATGGCAAAACCGATCACATAGGTGAGTACACCTTCTAACCATGTCATATGTCCAAGCCGTCCATTTAGAAATAGGTTATAAAAGAACATCACTGAAAACATACAAAAACACATCAAGACACCAAATTGTATATCTTCTTTTTTTGTCATTGGCAATTCGATCAACCTCTCAAAATTAGTCTATTTATTATAGATTTCTGTTTCAATTCGTCGTAAGTGAACATTTTGTGAAGGAATAATTCCCCTTTTTTAAGAAGAGTAAATGGCTTTGTATTCATCAAAAGAGAAGACAAAAAAGCATGCAAAACGTGTGCTTCACACATGAATTGTGCCAATTCGGCACAAATGATTGACCGCTAGAGGCTCCTCTTGTGAAAAAATCAAAAATTAACATCAATAAAGGTGGCATAAACTCCCCTAATTTGTTTATAATGAGAGGTATGGTTTGTCGTAAGAATAAGGTATAAATACTTATTATTTCACTGATAAATGGATACATACATGTAATAGAAAGGGAGTGTCTGACCTTGAGTTTGAAAGAATACTCACAGGAACAGCTCAAACAAATGTCTTTAGTTGAACTTGCTTATGAAATTTTCAGAGACAGCAAAACGCCGATTACGTTTTCCGAGTTAATAGATGAAATGGTCCGTTTGCAAGGGATACAAAAATCTGATCTTGATGATCGACTTGCTCAATTTTATACAGACTTAAATATAGATGGCCGCTTTATTTCGTTAGGTGATCAGAGATGGGGACTTCGCAGCTGGTATCCAGTTGATCAAATCGAAGAAGAAGTTCAGCCAGCTGTGAAAACAAAAGCGAAAAAGAAAAAAACAAAAGCTGCTGTCGTTGAAGAAGACTTCGATGATATTGAAGAGGAAGAAGAAATCGACGAGCTTGAAGAAGATCTTGATCTTGTTGAAGACGACGAGGACCTTGACCTAGACGATGAAGAAATCGATGAAGAGATAGAAGAGTTCGACGAAGATGATGATGAAGATGATGACGGCTTAACGGAAATTGATGAAGACGATTTAGACGATGATGAGGAAGACAAATAACCCTCACAAACCGGTCCTGAAAACAGGACAAAACCGTCTTGACTTTCCAGAGCGAACTATGTAGTATGTATTTTGGGCTCTCTAAAAAAGAGTACGTAAAGATACGTTCATTTACGCTCCCTTTCATTTATTTGAAAGGGAGCTTTCTTATTTTTCAAGAGATTTAGGGATACACTCTAAAAGGATGAAGCTGTGCATGTCTAGTCATGCAAGGGTAAAAAAGAGAGGAGCATACGAAATGACAAAGTATATTTTTGTAACAGGAGGAGTTGTTTCCTCACTTGGAAAAGGGATCACGGCTGCATCGTTAGGCCGCCTTCTGAAAAATAGAGGGATGGATGTCACCATTCAAAAATTTGATCCATATATCAACGTAGACCCAGGGACAATGAGTCCATATCAGCACGGAGAGGTATTTGTCACAGATGACGGTGCTGAAACAGATCTTGACTTAGGTCACTACGAGCGCTTCATTGATATTAACTTGAATAAATACAGCAACGTCACAACTGGTAAAATCTATTCTACAGTCCTGAAAAAAGAGCGCCGCGGCGACTATTTAGGTGGAACCGTACAGGTCATTCCCCATATTACAAATGAAATCAAAGACCGTGTGTACCGTGCAGGGAAAGAAACGGGTGCAGATGTTGTCATTACAGAAATCGGTGGAACAGTTGGAGATATCGAATCCCTTCCATTCCTAGAAGCGATTCGTCAAATGAAGAGTGACATCGGCCGTGAAAACGTGATGTACATTCATTGTACCCTTGTTCCTTACATCCGTGCTGCAGGCGAACTGAAAACAAAACCAACACAGCATAGTGTAAAAGAACTTCGTAGTCTAGGTATTCAGCCAAATGTCATTGTGGTCAGAACTGAAATGCCATTGGCACAAGACATGAAGGACAAAATTGCGCTATTCTGTGATATTGATACGAAAGCAGTCATCGAATGTCAGGATGCAGATACCCTTTATTCGATTCCGCTTGATTTACAAAAACAAGGATTAGACAAGCTTGTATGTGAGCACATGAAGCTTGACTGTCAAGATGCGGACATGACGGAGTGGACGGCGCTTGTTGATAAAGTGCAAAACCTTTCAAAACAAGTCACAATTGGTCTTGTAGGGAAATATGTTGAGCTGCAAGATGCATACATTTCTGTCGTTGAATCACTTCGTCATGCGGGCTATGCATTTGATGCGGATGTTCAAATCAAATGGATCAACGCAGAAGAAGTCACAGCAGAAAATATGGCTGATTTCGCTCAAGATGTAGACGGCATTATTGTTCCTGGAGGCTTCGGAGACCGCGGAGTAGAAGGGAAAATCATTGCAACACAATATGCGCGCGAAAACAAAGTGCCATTCTTCGGAATTTGCTTAGGTATGCAAGTCGCATCTATCGAATATGCGAGAAACGTACTAGGTTTAGAGGGAGCACATTCCGCTGAAATTGATCCGGAAACAGCATTCCCAATCATCGACCTTCTTCCAGAACAGAAGGATGTTGATGACTTAGGTGGAACACTTCGCCTCGGCCTATACCCTTGTAAATTAAACGAAGACTCAAAAGCATTTGCTGCATACAATGACGAAGTCGTGTACGAACGCCACCGTCATCGCTATGAGTTTAATAACGAATTCAGACAGCAAATGGAAGCAGCAGGTTTTGTCTTCTCTGGTACAAGCCCAGACGGACGCCTTGTTGAAATCATTGAACTGAAGGATCACCCCTGGTTCCTTGCTTCTCAGTTCCATCCAGAATTCATTTCAAGACCGACAAGACCACAGCCGTTATTTAGAGATTTCGTTGGTGCTTCACTACAGGCATCTGAATCAAAATAAAACAAAAAACTGCCGAGAATATCATCTTCTCGGCAGTTTTTTTATTCATATTCCTCAACGATTTCTTTCACAGTAAACGATAGAGCATGGTAGACATATAAGCAGGTCATCAGTGCAGGATAGCCGAACCTTGTTCCATCTTCAGCAGGCACAAGTGGTTTTTTGAGCTGAAAATCAATGTGGACATCACAATGCTCTTCAATGAATGATGTCTCCTTTTGTGCAGGACCGACCCCGACAATAGGTGTACCTTGTTCGTGCAGCTCTTTGACAAGGGATTGAATCTCTTGATCTTCTGGATCTGAATAAAATAAAAGCACCCTGTCACTTGGATGAAGTAAGCTGCGCTCCTTTTGATCCAGCGGCAGAACCTTCGCACCCGGAAACGGCTCCTTGCTCTCAGATGCCTCTAAGGCTACAGCCGCCAGTTCATTCTTGCCATGAAAATACACGGCATGTCCACTGACAACGGCCTGAGCAAGAAGGCGTGCACCGTCTTCGATCGCTTCGGCCTGCTTATCTCCAATACGTGAAAAAATACCTGATAATTGGGTAGTGAAAATTTTTAACAAGACTCATTTCCTCCTTCTGTCAGATCATTTTATAATAGAATATAAAGAGAATATTAGGAAAAATGCTCAGAAAATGTCGTAAAGTAAACTATTATAATTAAAGGAAATGTGAAAATCAAACAGAATTATTTAACAACAGCTCTTTTTATGGCGAAAAATGAAAGCAATGGGGTGTAACAGATGAATGAGAAAATTTTAATTGTCGATGATCAGTACGGTATTAGAATATTGCTGAATGAAGTGTTTCATAAAGAAGGCTATCAAACCTTTCAAGCCGCTAATGGACTACAGGCATTAGATATTGTGAAAAACCATAGACCAAACCTCGTCCTGCTTGATATGAAGATTCCCGGAATGGATGGCATTGAGATTTTAAAACGCATGAAATTAATTGATGAAGACATCCGCGTGATCATTATGACAGCTTATGGCGAACTAGATATGATTCAAGAGTCTAAAGAGCTCGGTGCATTAACGCATTTTGCTAAACCATTTGATATTGATGAAATCCGTGATGCAGTCAAAGAATACTTGCCGCTCGAAACAAATGGCTAGATGGAAATGATTGAATCAAGTCATTCTGTTGCCGATTTGTCGAATAATTGGTATTCTAGATAAGAAGAAGAAAGCGATCTGACTTTGAAAGTTTACATATGGCGAGAAATTCTGGTCATGCTAGGGTGGAGAGCTTTTTTTAGTAAGCAAATTAGCTACATAGGGAGGATTTTTCATCATGCCTTTAGTTTCAATGACAGAAATGTTGAAAGACGCAAAGGAAAAAGGTTACGCTGTTGGACAGTTTAACTTAAATAACTTAGAATTCACGCAAGCGATTTTACAAGCTGCTGAAGAAGAGAAATCTCCAGTTATCTTAGGAGTATCTGAAGGAGCAGGACGCTACATGGGCGGCTTTAAAACAGTTGTCGCAATGGTAAAAGCGTTAATCGAAGAATATAATGTAACAGTTCCTGTTGCGATTCATTTAGATCACGGTTCAAGCTTTGAATCTTGTGCAAAAGCCATTCATGCAGGATTTACTTCTGTGATGATTGATGCTTCTCACCATCCATTTGATGAGAACGTAGCGACAACTGCAAAAGTAGTTGAGCTTGCACATTTCCACGGTGTATCTGTAGAAGCTGAGCTTGGAACTGTTGGTGGACAAGAAGACGACGTCATCGCTGAGGGCGTTATTTATGCTGATCCAAAAGAGTGCCAAGAGCTTGTAGAACGTACTGGTATTGACTGCCTTGCGCCTGCACTAGGTTCAGTTCATGGTCCATACAAAGGTGAACCAAACCTTGGTTTCGCTGAAATGGAAGAAATCGGTAAAACAACTGGACTTCCACTTGTTCTTCACGGCGGAACAGGTATCCCAACTGCTGACATCAAGCGTGCGATTTCACTTGGTACAGCAAAAATCAATGTAAACACTGAAAACCAAATTGCTTCTGCGAAAGCAGTTCGCGAAACACTTGCTGCAAAAACAGAAGAGTATGATCCACGTAAATATCTTGGACCAGCTCGTGACGCAATTAAAGCGACTGTTATCGGCAAAATGCGTGAATTTGGTTCTTCTAACCAAGCATAATTTGATGAGAACCGAAAGCCGCCTGAGTCACAGGCGGTTTTCTCCATATCTTGAGAAAGCGCAATCAAATTTACATTTCAGACAATTTATTGATAGGAGAGTGGCACAGTTATGTTATTTTTCGTAGACACAGCGAATATCGCAGACATCAAAGAGGCACACGAGCTTGGCATTTTAGCAGGCGTGACAACAAACCCTAGTTTAGTAGCGAAAGAAAAGGACGTATCGTTCCACGACCGCCTTCGTGAAATCACTGATGTGGTATCAGGTTCAGTTAGTGCGGAAGTCATTTCTCTCAAAGCAGAAGAAATGATCGAAGAAGGAAAAGAGCTTGCTGCTATTGCGCCAAATATCACAGTGAAAATCCCAATGACAACAGACGGTCTTAAAGCGGTCAAAGCGTTAACAGACCTTGGGATTAAAACAAACGTCACGTTGATTTTTAGTGCAAACCAGGCACTTCTTGCAGCTAGAGCTGGTGCGACGTATGTCTCTCCATTCCTCGGCCGCTTAGATGACATTGGCCAAAATGGTCTTGATCTCATTAGTGAAGTGAAAACCATTTTTGATGTTCATGGATTAGATACACAAATCATTGCTGCATCCATTCGTCACCCGCAACATGTGACAGAAGCTGCGCTTAGAGGTGCTCATATCGGCACAATGCCGCTGAAAGTCATCAAGCAGCTGACAAAACACCCATTAACGGATGCAGGCATTGAGCAATTTTTAGCAGACTGGAATAAATAAGTGATTGTGGCAGACGGATACGCATCCGTTTGCCGCAGTTTTCCTTAAATACGCTAAGAAATGTTTTGTGCAAAGAAGAGAACATCACAGCCTCGCAAAGCTTCGATTATTTTTCTTCCGACAAATTTCGTTTAACCTGTATTCTTTCTCTTGATATTGGCTAAATTTTGGACAAGACCTTTTAAAGCGCGACATCCACAAACAGTATAACTCCAACAGTGATCTTCTTTAAGAAGGGAGACAAATATGGAAAAGTTAAACATTGCCGGCGGTGACCCCTTGCGCGGGACCGTACATATTAGTGGTGCGAAAAATAGTGCTGTGGCACTGATTCCTGCCACGATTCTCGCTGATTCTCCAGTAACCATTGAAGGCCTTCCGCATATTTCAGATATTGACACATTACGAGATCTGTTAGAAGAGATTGGCGGAAAGGTCACGTTTGAAAAAGGTGAGATGGTTGTCAATCCTACCTCCATGATCAGTATGCCGCTTCCTAATGGGAAAGTGAAGAAACTACGAGCATCCTATTATTTAATGGGCGCCATGCTCGGTAGATTCAAGCAGGCTGTCATTGGGTTGCCAGGGGGATGTCACTTAGGACCTAGACCGATCGATCAGCATATCAAAGGCTTTGAAGCACTTGGAGCCGAGGTGACAAACGAACAGGGTGCGATTTATTTGCGCGCTGAAAAATTAGTCGGAGCCCGAATTTATCTTGATGTTGTCAGTGTAGGTGCGACCATCAACATCATGCTGGCAGCCGTGCTGGCTGAAGGGAAAACAGTGATTGAAAATGCCGCAAAAGAACCCGAAATTATTGATGTAGCGACACTGCTTGCAAGCATGGGAGCTAAAATCAAAGGTGCGGGGACGGATGTGATTCGGATCGAAGGTGTGGAATCTCTCCATGGTTGCAGGCATTCCATCATCCCTGACCGCATAGAAGCAGGTACATTTTTAATTGCAGGTGCAGCGATGGGGGATGAAGTTGTGCTTGATAATGTGATCCCAACTCATTTAGAATCAATTACGGCGAAACTTAGAGAGATGGGGTTCACAATTGAAACAAGCAACGATCAAATGCTGATCGTTGGCAGAAATGAAGGACTCAAGCCTGTCGATATCAAAACCCTTGTGTATCCGGGCTTTCCGACCGATCTTCAACAGCCGATGACGGCTTTGTTAACAAAAGCGAAAGGCACGAGTGTCGTGACAGATACCATTTACTCTGCCCGCTTTAAACACATTGACGAATTGCGTCGAATGGGTGCTAATATGAAGGTGGAAGGAAGATCTGCCATTATTACAGGTCAAACGCAGCTTCAAGGTGCAAAGGTCAAAGCAAGTGATCTGCGAGCAGGTGCTTGTCTCGTTGTTGCAGGGTTAATGGCAGACGGTGTGACCGAAATCACAGGGCTTGAACATATAGACAGAGGATATAGTATGCTTGAGGAGAAGCTTGAAGGCTTGGGTGCAACCATCTGGCGTGAAAAGCTGAGTGACCAAGAAATAGAAGAACTTCAAAATTCATAAGGCTTTGACTGTGAGAGGAGATTTGGACAAAAATGGAAAGAAGTTTATCGATGGAACTAGTACGGGTGACAGAAGCAGCTGCATTAAAATCTGCTCGTTGGATGGGTAGAGGTTTAAAAGACGAAGCGGATGATGCTGCAACAAGTGCCATGCGTGATGTATTTGATACGATTCCGATGAAGGGAACTGTGGTCATCGGCGAGGGAGAAATGGACGAAGCGCCAATGCTTTATATTGGGGAAAAGCTTGGAAACGGATATGGACCTCGCGTGGATGTCGCTGTTGATCCATTGGAAGGAACAAATATTGTAGCAAGCGGCGGCTGGAATGCTTTAGCTGTTATCGCTGTTGCAGATCATGGCAACTTGCTGAATGCACCTGATATGTACATGGATAAGATCGCAGTAGGTCCAGAAGCGGTAGGCTGCATCGACATTGAAGCGCCTGTCATTGACAATCTTCGTGCTGTTGCAAAAGCAAAGAACAAAGATATTGAAGATGTTGTTGCGACAATTTTAAACAGAGAGCGACATGAAAAGATCATTGCTGAGCTGAGAGAAGCTGGAGCAAGAATCAAGCTGATCGATGATGGTGACGTTGCAGGAGCCATTAATACAGCATTTGATCACACAGGTGTTGATATTCTATTTGGTTCAGGTGGAGCGCCTGAAGGTGTCCTTTCTGCTGTTGCGTTAAAAGCACTTGGTGGAGAAATCCACGGTAAGCTTCTTCCACAAAGTGAAGAAGAGCTGAGACGCTGTGAGAAAATGGGGCTGGATGTTGGAAAAGTCCTCAGAATGGAAGACCTCGTGAAAGGCGATGACGCCATTTTTGCAGCGACAGGTGTAACAGATGGCGAGTTATTAAAAGGTGTTCAATTTAAAGGCTCTGTTGGAACAACACATAGTGTTGTCATGCGTGCGAAATCAGGTACTGTTCGATTCGTCGATGGCAGACACAGTTTAAAGAAAAAACCGAATCTTGTCATTCGTCCGTAATCTGAAAGCGGGTATTCTTTACCCGCTTTTCATATAGGTGTCAAATATATATCATTTTCTTTTTAAAGTTGAATATTCCCTGCAAATGAGGTAAAACTAAAGAGTGCTGCGAAATTTTCTGCGAATTTACTTCTTTTAAGCTTCAACAAGTTTAAATACTGCCGCATCATGACGATATACTCATTATCCTTCTCTATGTTGACAAAGCTCAATTTCACATTGTTCCTATCTTTACGATAAAACGAGTGGGAGCGTTACCATGAGAGCGAGGTCATTCCAACAAAAACGGAATTAAAAGCTAATCAAATACAATGGTCATGCATTTGTAATGAAATACATTGACTAGAAAAGTGTGGTGTCCATATTGAAAGATGTTTCGATTTCATCTTTGGAAAATATGAAATTAAAAGAGCTGTATGAGTTAGCAAAAAAGTACAAAATCTCTTATTACAGCAAACTAACAAAAAAAGAATTAATTTTTGCCATCTTAAAGGCGAATGCTGAGCAAGAGGATCTCTTATTTATGGAAGGGGTTCTAGAAATTATTCAGTCAGAGGGATTTGGTTTCTTAAGACCAATTAACTACTCCCCAAGTTCTGAAGACATTTATATTTCAGCTTCACAAATCAGACGCTTTGATTTAAGAAATGGTGATAAGGTGTCTGGAAAGGTACGACCTCCAAAAGAGAATGAACGCTACTATGGCCTCCTTCATGTCGAAGCGGTAAATGGGGACGACCCAGAATCAGCTAAGGAACGTGTTCACTTTCCTGCACTCACGCCGCTATTCCCTGATCGTCAAATGATTCTTGAAACACAGCCTAATCACCTGTCTACTAGAATTATGGATATGATGGCGCCAGTTGGGTTTGGGCAACGTGGTTTAATTGTTGCACCGCCTAAGGCTGGGAAAACCATTTTGCTCAAAGAAATTGCCAACAGCATCTCTGAAAATCATCCAGAGGCAGAACTGATTGTTCTTCTTATTGACGAACGTCCAGAGGAAGTAACAGATATCGAACGTTCTGTTGCAGGGGATGTCGTTAGCTCAACCTTTGACGAAGTACCGGAAAACCACATTAAAGTAGCAGAGCTTGTATTAGAGCGTGCGATGCGTCTAGTTGAACATAAAAAAGATGTCATCATCTTAATGGACAGCATCACAAGGCTTGCTCGTGCATACAACCTTGTCATCCCGCCAAGCGGCCGAACGCTTTCCGGCGGTATTGATCCAGCGGCTTTCCACCGTCCAAAACGCTTCTTTGGTGCTGCGCGTAACATCGAAGAAGGTGGGAGCTTGACCATTTTAGCTACTGCACTTGTTGATACGGGATCACGTATGGATGATGTGATTTATGAAGAGTTTAAAGGAACAGGAAACATGGAGCTCCATTTAGATCGTTCTCTTGCAGAAAGAAGAATTTTCCCAGCCATCGACATTCGTCGTTCCGGTACAAGAAAAGAAGAACTGCTTGTGCCTAAAGAACATCTTGATCGTCTATGGGCGATGAGAAAATCAATGTCAGATACACCTGATTTCGCTGAGAAATTCATGCGCAAAATGAGAAAAACAAAGACAAACCAAGAATTTTTCGATATTTTAACGCAAGAGTGGAAACAAGCAAATATGTCTGCATCAAGAAGATAGCTTCCTGAAAAAATACATTTGCAATCATAGACTCACACTGTTATAATTTTATCATGTGCGTTTCAGAATTTATTCTGAGATATTAACTCTGTTTCCGAATTGGATTCAGGGCGGAAGGAGATGACAGTAGATGAAAACAGGAATTCATCCTAACTACAAAAAAGCTACAGTCAAATGCGCTTGTGGAAATGAGTTTGAAACTGGATCAGTAAAAGAAGAGGTACGCATCGAGATTTGCTCTGAGTGCCATCCTTTCTATACAGGCCGTCAAAAATTCGCTTCTGCTGATGGACGTGTTGACCGCTTTAACAAAAAATACGGTCTTAAGTAATAATAGATACAATAAACAGGCAGGAATCCGTTCTTGCCTGTTTTTTTACGTGGATTGATGGAACTTTAAAACGGGGGAGAAGACCTTATGTATGTGATGAAACAAAGCGGTTGGCTTGAAGTCATCTGCGGAAGTATGTTTTCTGGAAAGTCGGAAGAATTGATTCGGAGAGCCAAAAGAGCCACCTTTGCCAAACAAGAAGTAAAAATATTCAAACCAGCGATTGATAACCGGTATAGCACAAGCTCAGTTGTGTCACATAACGGTTCATCCGTCGATGGGATTGCAGTAACCTCACCAAAAGACATAATAACGCACATATCAGAACGAACCGATGTCATTGGCATTGATGAGGTGCAATTTTTTGATGAGACAATCATTGATATTGTCACTCAATTGGCTGATAAAGGCTACCGAGTCATTGTTGCAGGCCTTGATCAAGACTTCAGAGGAGAGCCATTTGGTGTTGTTCCGCATTTAATGGCATGTGCAGAGCTTGTAACAAAACTTCAAGCAGTTTGTTCGGTATGCGGCTCCCCAGCGAGTAGAACACAACGCTTGATCGACGGTAAACCCGCATCTTATGATGATCCCATTATTTTAGTAGGTGCGCAGGAATCATACGAAGCACGATGCAGACATCACCATGAAGTACCAAAACTAGATGTTGGTACAACACTTGACAATTAAAAAAATAGCAAATGCCGCTGTGTTTCGTTTTTCGAGTTTTGGCTGAACACCCATCATTTGTACTTAAATAAATTAAATAACGCTACGAAAAAATTATCTAATTTTCAACGCTTGCGTTTTGGTATAAGCAGGCATAAAATGACTAACTGTAGTGTAAAGCATTTAAACGAAAAGTTCGATTTCTTGTCATAATTTTTTTGATTAAGGATTTTTCTCCTTGATCGTTCTTTGTATTAATAGTTCACTTTATTTATATTTTAGAAAGAGGGTAGTTTTTGATGAACAACGTGAAGAAAACAAAAGAAGGGTACCTCGAAACCACTTTGACAGGTAAAGATGTATTATCGATTCCAACGTTGAACAAAGGCGTTGCTTTCTCTGAAGAAGAAAGACAAGAGCTTGGACTAGAAGGATTACTTCCTCCAACTGTTCTGACTTTAGAACAGCAAGCAGAGAGAGCATACAAGCAATTTCTAGCTCAGCCAGATCGTCTTCGTCAAAACGTATACTTAAGTGATTTGCAAAACCGTAACGAAGTATTATTCTATAAGCTTCTAACGGACAAGCTTCGTGAAATGCTTCCTGTTGTTTACACACCAACTGTTGGTGAAGCGATTCAAGAATACAGCCATGAATACAGAAGACCTCATGGTGTCTACCTTTCAATCGACAACATTGACGGTATTGAGAAAGCATTTGAAAACTTACATGCAACAGCAGGCGACATCGACCTCATCGTAGCAACTGACTCTGAGAGTATTCTTGGAATTGGTGACTGGGGTGTTGGTGGTATCAACATCGCAATTGGTAAATTAGCTGTTTACACGGCTGCAGCAGGGATTGATCCAAGCCGCGTGATTCCAGTTGTATTAGATGTTGGAACTAACAATGAAAAACTATTAAATGATCCATTGTACATCGGGAACCACCACAAACGTGTACAAGGTGAAAAATACGAAGAGTTCATTGATGCGTATGTCAAAGCAGCACTTAAATTCTTCCCGAAAGCATTGCTTCACTGGGAAGACCTTGGAAACAAAAATGCGCGTAACATCATGAAAAAATACAACGACAACATCTTAACATTTAATGATGATATCCAAGGTACTGGTGCCATTACTTTAGCGGGTGTTCTTGCAGCTGTCAAGAAAACTGGTACTCAATTGAAAGATCACCGTGTGATGATTTTCGGAGCTGGATCAGCTGGAATCGGAATCGCCGATCAAATGCGTGACACAATGGTTCTTGAAGGTCTAAGTGAAGAAGAAGCAAACAATGCATTCTGGACGTTAGACTACAGAGGATTGCTAACAGATCAGTTTGAAGATGAAGTGCTTGATTTCCAAAAACCATACCTTCGTTCTTCTGATGAAGTAGAAGGCTGGGCTCGTGATGAAAAAGGACAAATCTCATTTGCTGAAGCTGTTCGCAAGGTGAAGCCAACCATTCTTATTGGTACATCAGGTCAAGGCGGCGCATTCACTGAAGAAATTATTAAAGAAATCGCAGCTCATACAGAGCGTCCAGTGATCATGCCGATGTCTAACCCAACTCCACTTGCTGAAGCAGTACCGGAAGATCTATTCAAATGGACAGACGGTCGTGCGCTTGTTGCAACTGGAAGCCCATTCGAAAATGTCGAGTATAACGGAATTGAACATGAAATCGGACAATCAAACAATGCGTTCGTTTTCCCTGGACTTGGTCTTGGTTCAATCGTAACGGAATCAAAAATTATCACAAAAGGCATGTTCGTTGCTTCTGCAAATGCGATCGCTGAAATGGTTGATCATGAAAAACCAGGCGCTGGACTGCTTCCAAGCATTGATAAATTGCAAGAAGTATCAATCAAGGTAGCTGTTGAAGTAGCAAAAGCAGCAATTAAAGATGGTGTCGCAAGAAGAACACCTGACAACATCGAACAAGCTGTGAAAGATGCTATGTGGATTCCTGAATATAAAAAAATTGTAAGAGCATAATAAAATGTGTAACGCGGCATTGTTTCGGGTAATGTAAGCAATGCCGCTATAAAATAAGAAACATGTAAAGGATTCAAGGAGGAATAGTAAGATGGACTTTTTAAATATTTTGATCCTCCTAGCACCGATTTTTTTCGTTATCGCGCTGGGTTGGTTCGCAGGGAACTTCGGCAGCTATGACGCTAAATCTGCAAAAGGTGTAAGTACACTTGTTACAAAGTATGCTTTACCAGCGCACTTTATCGCCAGCATTCTGTCAACACCAAAAGATAAATTCTATAGTCAAATTCCATTTTTCGTTGCATTGATTCTCGGAATCGTAGGCTTTTATATCATTATCCTTTTAGTTACGAAATTTGCTTTTAAATATGATTTAACAGATTCATCTGTTTTCTCATTAAACTCAGCACAACCGACCTTTGCATTTATGGGGATTCCGGTCTTGGGCAGTTTATTTGGGGCTCAAGAAGTTGCAATTCCGATTGCTATTACCGGAATAGTTGTAAATGCATTGCTTGATCCAATTGCTATTATTGTGTCAACTGTCGGTGAAAAAACAAAAGGAAAAGCCAAAGACGGCGAAAGTTTCCTGAAAATGACGACGAAAGCGATTTTGCACGGTTTATCAGAGCCGCTTGCGCTTGCACCGTTAGCAAGTATCATTCTTGTTCTATTAGGATTTAAACTTCCTGAAATCGGACATGAAATGCTAGAGGAAATTGGAAGTGTGACATCAGGGGTTGCGCTCTTTGCAGTCGGTGTCACAGTCGGTATCCGCAAAATTAAACTGAGCTTACCAGCTTTCAGTATCGCATTGCTCAAAGTAGCTGTACAACCGTTACTTATGTATTTTATCGCCATTCTTATGGGTCTTTCGGCGGATGAAATTACAAAAGCTGTATTGCTTGTTGCCTTCCCAGGTTCAGCTGTTGCGGCCATGATCGCCACTCGATTTGAGAAACAGGAAGCAGAAACAGCATCGGCATTTGTGATCAGTGCGATCATGTCACTCATTACATTACCGATCATTATTGCACTTACCGTATAATATAGTAGAAAGGCTGCCTTATAGGCAGCCTTTCTTAGCGAAATGAATGAAACAGAGGGAAGAGCACGCGCTTTTTTTTCATGTCGGGGTGTGCCTTTTCCTTTTCTTCTTCTTTTGATGGTTTTGGTTTTGTCAATGTGGTTGTGAGGCGTTCTAATTTTGCAGTTAATTCTTCAATTTCTCTTCTGTGCTGGAGGAGCTGGTAGGAAACGCCTTCATCTGCTTTCTTAGCGAGTTTCCGTTCTATTTCTTGGAAACGGGCTTCAATATGACTGACATGTGATTGCTCTTGAAGGAGCTGTTTCACTTGTTCTTCTAAGGCTTCTATCCGTTTTGATGAGTCAGAAGTTTCTACAGCAGGTGATAATTGCTGGGCGGTTTCTTCATGGATCGGCAGTCTAATGTCATGGAGAATCACACCTTCGTTCATTTGGTGTTGGACCTCTTTGAGCAGCTGGACAATGTCATCATGAAATTCGTAATGTCCAAGTTCATTCCGGGCGACAGGGATGTTGAGCTGTTTAACCCAGCGCTGAATGGTTTTTGAAGATACACCAATTTCCTTTGCAACCTCATTTGTATTCAAACCAAATGCCCTCCCTTTTTTCAATTACAAGTACCATTCTCTTTCGTGAGCATCCGTTCCTTCACGTTAGACAAAACAAGTAACCAATCGCCAAAGATCGTGTTTTCTAGTGAAAAATTGCAGAAAATCAATTGTTTTGGAAATTTTTTTGACTGTCATACCCCGCTATACTATAATTAGACTGTTACGCACAAAACAGAGGTGAAGACCATGTTAGACCGTTTAAAATCAATTGAAGAACGCTATGAAAAGCTAAATGAATATTTAAGTGACCCTGAAGTGGTGAACGACCCTAAGAAGCTTCGTGAATATTCGAAGGAACAATCTGATATTCAAGAAACTGTTGAGGTATATAGACAATATCGTGCGGCATATGATCAGCTAAGTGATGCGAAAGCCATGCTGGAAGATAAGCTCGATGCCGATATGCGCGACATGGTCAAAGAAGAAATTTCAGAGCTCACAGAGGAAACAGAACGTTTAGAAGACGAGCTGAAAATCTTGCTCATCCCGAAAGATCCGAATGACGATAAGAACGTTATTGTGGAGGTTCGTGGTGCAGCGGGCGGAGAAGAGGCTGCGCTGTTTGCAGGAAACCTGTACCGTATGTACAGCCGTTATGCTGAAATGCAAGGCTGGAAAACGGAAGTCATGGAAGCGAGTGTCACTGGAACTGGCGGTTATAAGGAGATCATCTTTATGATTAGCGGTAAAGGTGCATATTCTAAACTAAAGTTTGAAAACGGTGCACACCGCGTGCAGCGTGTTCCTGAAACTGAGTCAGGCGGCCGTATTCATACATCAACAGCGACAGTTGCTGTATTACCAGAGGCGGAGGAAGTTGAAATTGATATCCACGAAAAAGATATTCGTGTGGATACATTCGCATCAAGCGGACCAGGGGGACAAAGTGTTAATACCACAATGTCTGCTGTTCGTTTGACTCACCTTCCAACAGGTGTAGTGGTTTCCTGTCAGGATGAGAAATCACAAATCAAAAACAAAGAAAAAGCGATGAAAGTTTTGCGTGCGAGAATTTATGATAAATTCCAGCGTGAAGCACAAGCTGAATATGATCAAACCCGTAAATCTGCTGTTGGAACAGGGGATCGTTCAGAGCGTATCCGTACGTACAATTTCCCGCAAAACCGTGTGACGGACCACCGCATTGGATTGACGATTCAAAAGCTTGATCAAATTTTAGAAGGAAAACTTGACGAGGTCATTGATGCATTAATTATGGAAGACCAAGCAAGAAAACTTCAAAATGCAAAATAAAGAGCGAACGATCTTTGAAGCCCTTAAATGGGCTTCTTCTTTGTTAACGGAAGCGGGCAGAGACCAAAACGCAGCAGAGTTAATGTTGATGCATGTGCTTGGATGGAGCAGAAGTGAACTTCTTGCCCGTTTTCATGATCCACTGCCAGAGGAGCAAGATTCACAATTCAGCAAGTTCGTCGCACAGCACAAGCGTGGAGTGCCTGTGCAGCATTTAACGGGTGTTGAATTTTTTTATGGGCGTCCTTTTGAGGTAAACAAACACGTTCTGATTCCTCGTCCTGAAACGGAGGAAGTGGTGCTGGCGGCATTGAATATGATGAATCGTGTGTTTCCTAATGATCAGCCGCTCAAAGCTGTTGATGTAGGAACAGGTAGCGGTGCAATTGCGATTACGTTAGCTCTTGAAAAAGAATCTCTCACTGTGACAGCGACGGATATTTCACATGAAGCACTTGAAGTAGCAAAGCGAAATCAAGAAGCGCTTGGTGCAGACGTTCATTTTGTCCAAGGGGATTTACTTGAACCGATTATGGCTCAGGGCATCAAAGTCGATGTGTTTATTTCCAATCCGCCTTATATTGCGGCAGAAGAAATGGATGGTTTATCAGAGGTTGTCACAAAGCATGAACCTGTCAATGCGCTGACAGATGGGCGTGATGGCCTGTGGTTTTATGAGCGTATCGCCTGTGATCTCCACAAAGTACTTCATCAGCAAGCGGTGGTTGTCCTTGAAATAGGACATACACAAGCACAAGATGTAAAAGCGCTTCTTTTGCAGGCGTTCCCTTCAGCTGATGTTCATATCATCAAGGACATCAACGGAAAGGATCGAGCGGTTTGCGCACACATTCAAAACGGAAGTCCGGCTGAATAAAGTCGGACTATTTTATTATGTAAAGATGAAACTTATGGTAAAAGGGAAACGTATATATAGAAGAATGAACATTCTGATCATGATTTTTTACATAAATTTGTTTTGAAGGAGCGAATGGTGTGAACAGAAGGTATGCGATGGTGTTGGTCATCGCCAGTGTACTATTGATTGTGAGTGCTTGCGGTAAACCGAGCTTTAAAAAAGAAGCAGCAGCATTTGGGGAAAACTATAAAAAAGCACAATACACAGTGAATCGGACGGATGACCTATCTGACATGAAGGAGAAGTTGAAGGATTATTTAACCGAGCATGAATATCAAGAATATACAGAAGACAGTATGTTTCCAAGTGTATTAGAAGCAGCAAAAGATCAAGATTGTCAAATTAAACTGAAAAAAATTACGTTTACACCTTCAGATGAAAGCGATGACAGGATTGAATTTGACTATGAAATGATCATTCAATTTATTGACCATAAAGGAAAGGTCAAAAAGGAAATTGAGAAAAAAGGTGCAATGACAGTTATCAAAACAGATTCGGGATTAAAAATCAGCCGAGATTGGGATGGAAGACTGTACCCTTCCGATTACCAATCCTCACTAAAAAGCCGTTCATAAGTTGTTGAATGGCTTTTTTTCATGCAGAAAAAACATTGATTCGCTCACCTCATGTAGTTGTTTTTTACTCATAATCTATTAAAAAAATCATTTTTGCTGTTTACGAGATGCGTTTCCTGGACACAATGTTTGTAGCGAAGAGATAAAGTGGGGGGAACACATTATGTTCAAAAGTAAAATGATGATTTGTCTTTATATGTTTCTATTATTATGTGGTGCTTTTGCAAACCTTGGAAAAGAGGAGACGGCGGCTGCTTCTGCCAATCAGCCTGTTGTGATTCCAGATGAAGCCATTCGTTTACGCATTTTAGCCAACAGTGACCGGTCGGCAGATCAAGATGTGAAACGAAGTATTCGAGATGAGGTCAATGCCAATATAACGGAATGGGTGAAAGACCTCACATCCATTGAAGAAGCTAGACGTGTGATTCGTTCAAAGCTTCCAGACATCAATCGTATTGCCAAAGCAAAATTAAAGGAACAACACATTGATCAATCCGTATCGGTCAGCTTTCAAAAAGCCTCATTTCCAACAAAGCTATATGGCAACTTTGTTTATCCTGCTGGGAAATATGAAGCCATTTTGATTACGTTAGGGGAAGGAGACGGAGCCAATTGGTGGTGTGTGTTATTCCCACCTCTCTGCTTTATCGATTTTTCAAACGGAGAAGCGATCGCCTCACCAGAAGGAGATGATAAAGAGCAGGTAGCCGCAGAGCCATCAAATGAATCTGTAAATGAAGTGGTAAAAGAAGAAGAGACGGGTGAAGTGAAATTCTTTCTGTTCGAATGGGTCTCTAGTCTTTTCTCTTAAAAAAGGTCTAAATCTGTTTTTGCCTCATAGAGTTGAAGTAAGAGAACAAAAAGAGGTGAAAGCATGTATTATCAATTAAGAATAGCGACAGAAGAAGATGCCCCGGCCATTAATGCTTTTCTTGAAAAAGGCCAAGCAAAAGGCGGGGTGACGATTGCAGAGCGTACGTCATTTGTGGTCATGGAAGATGCAGACGGTGAGCTTGCAGGCTGTTTAGGTCTTGAACGACTAAATGAACAAGAAGGATTGCTAAGATCACTTGTGATATCAGATAAACTTGGTCAGGGGCATATCGTTTCTCTGTTCCAAAGTGTTCAAACGCTAGGGGAAAAACAAGGTGTGGACACCTTTTATGTTGTAGCCAATCACTCCTCTTCGCATGATTTTTTAGCGCTGATGGGCTTTACGCCTATAGAGGAAATCCCAGAAAGTGTGTGGGTATCTGCGCATGCAAAAGAGTCTTTGGGAAAAGAGCAGGCGGTTGTGCTGCAAAAAACAGCGAGTTAATCACAAAACACCGGACTTATTCACATACTTATCCACTGTAAAACAAGCGTTATCCACAAATTGTGGACAACGCTTGTTTTATTTAGCAGCATCTTTTATACTTTCAAAAGGATAATTGAGATATATCAACAGTTTTATCTTTTTTAAAAGGAGTTTGTATGATGTTAAATACAAAAAGGTGGTCTGTGGATTTAAAAAAGGATTTATCCACATACTATCCACAAATTGAACAAGCAGCTCTGTTGTTGCGGCAGAATGAAGTGGTCGCTTTTCCGACAGAAACGGTTTATGGACTAGGGGCAAATGCAAAAGAGACAGAGGCTGTGAAGAAAATTTATGAAGCGAAAGGACGCCCAAGTGATAATCCGTTGATTGTTCACATTGCGGACGTTCAACAGCTTCATGAATTTGCGCAAATAGAAAATGAAAAAGTAACAGCGCTGATGGATGCCTTTTGGCCAGGCGCTCTCACCATTGTTCTACCTTGTAAGCCGGGCACATTATCAAAGCAGGTGACGGCAGGTTTAACGACAGTAGGCGTAAGAATGCCTGATCATCCTGTTGCGCTTGAACTCATCCGAGCAGCTGGTCTGCCAATTGCCGCGCCTAGTGCCAACCGTTCGGGAAAACCGTCGCCGACACTTGCGGATCATGTCGCGAGTGATCTTGATGGGAAAATTGCTGGCATTGTCGATGGTGGTTCAACAGGTATTGGCGTGGAGTCAACGGTTGTATCCTGTGTAGACGAGATTCCAGTGATCTTAAGGCCGGGCGGTATTACAAAAGAAGCGTTAGAAGAGGTCGTAGGAACAGTCAACACGGATCCAGGGTTGACGAAAAAGGACGAGGCGCCTGTATCGCCGGGAATGAAATACACACATTATGCACCTGAAGCACAAATGTATATATTTCATGGAAGTGATGAAGACATGCAGCTGCACATTCAGAAGTACCGAGCTGAAGGACTAAAAGTAGGTGTGCTGACGACAGAAGAAAAGAAGGAATGGTTTGCGGCAGATGTTATCTTTAGCTGTGGATGGAGAGAAAAGCCTGAAACGGTTGCGGCAAACTTATATCGTGTGTTGAGACAATTTGATGAAACGGATGTAGACTTGATCATTTCAGAAGCCTTCTCAGAGCAGGGAGTTGGTTCTGCGATCATGAACCGTCTGCAAAAAGCGGCAGGAGGGCGCACTCTCTCTTCATTCAAATAGTTCTAACCTCTCTTGGACAAACATAGGTTAAAGGAGAATGCGTGTCCAAGGGGGATTTACATGTACGAACTAGCTGGCGAATTGCTGACACTCAGTATCATGGCTTTTGCACTTGGAATGGATGCCTTTTCGGTTGGACTCGGCATGGGGATGATTCACCTGAGATTCCGCCAGATCCTATATATTGGACTTGTCATTGGGATATTTCATATGTTTATGCCTCTTTTTGGCATGCTAACAGGTCAGCTTTTATCTGGCTGGCTCGGTCTCCTTGCTACCTATATAGGCGGGGCGCTGCTTTTGGTGCTGGGTCTGCAAATGATCATCGCTTCTATCCGAAAAGAAGATAAGCCATTTATCGCACCTGTTGGGGCCGGTCTCGTTCTTTTTGCAACAAGTGTGAGTTTAGATAGTTTTTCCGTTGGCTTAAGCCTGGGGATTTACGGTTCTCGGGTGTTGATGACCATTTTATTGTTTGGCTTTTTTAGTATGATGCTCACATGGCTTGGATTATTACTCGGTAAACAGGTTCGGTCATGGGTAGGTTCATACAGCGGGGCGCTTGGCGGATTGATTTTACTAGCCTTTGGAATCAAATTATTATTTCCGCTCTAGCCAGTCTCCTTACATAACATGTAGAATGAAATGCTATATAATAGAAGAAAAGGAGGTCGAAAGATGAATATCTTATTTGTTTGTACGGGAAATACTTGCAGAAGTCCGATGGCTCAAGCCCTTTTTTCCTCCATTGCAGATGAAAAAGGCTTACAGGTCACTGTAAAATCAGCGGGCATCTTCACCTCTGATGCAGGGAAGGCTTCTCCTCAAGCAGTCGAAGCATTATTTGAGAAAAGCATTCCACTGAATCACTCGTCGTCTAAACTAACAGAAGAACTTCTTCATGAAGCAGATTATGTCTTCACCATGACGATTCAGCATAAGCAGTTGATTGTGGAGCAATATGCTCATGTGAAAGACAAGGTCTTCACTCTTAAAGAATTTGCTACAGGATCAGAAGGTGACGTGTCGGATCCATTTGGAGGGAGTCTCTCCATTTATCAGGAGACACGAGATGAACTAGAAACGCTATTGTATCAACTTGCTAAAAAGCTTAAACAGGATCATAAATCCTCATAAATGGACAACCTGTAAAACCGTTGTGCAAACGGTTTTTCTGCTTTTGTTTGCAAATGACTAGGCAGAGGTTAAAATATAACTGTAAATAAAGAATGAATGTAAGACATGACAGATTAACTCACCCTTAGGAGGAATTGCCCGATGAAAGTAGCCATTGCATCCGATCACGGCGGAACGAATATT
This sequence comes from Bacillus sp. FSL K6-2869, assembly GCF_040869405.1. NCBI lineage: Bacteria > Bacillati > Bacillota > Bacilli > Caryophanales > Bacillaceae > Bacillus > Bacillus sp. FSL K6-2869. The sequence continues at coordinate 3,433,967 of NZ_CP152035.1, read as the reverse complement.
CGTGAAGAAATCAAACAACTAATGGATGAATTAATGATTGAATACATTGATATGGGTTGTGAATGTGGATCAGGTTCTGTAGACTACCCTGACTATGCTTTTCCTGTAGCCAATATGGTGGCAAACGGGGAAGTCGATCGAGGCATTTTGATTTGCGGGACAGGTATCGGTATGAGCATTTCAGCAAACAAAGTGAAAGGCATCCGCTGTGCACTGGCGCATGATACATTCAGTGCAAAGGCGACGAGAGAACATAATGATACAAATGTTCTTGCGATGGGAGAACGAGTCATTGGACCAGGATTGGCAAGAGAGATTGCTCACATTTGGCTGACAACAGAATTTACTGCAGGACGTCATGCTGTGCGGATTGGTAAAATCGCTGATTACGAAGAAAAGCACCTGTAAGGAGCGCTTAACATGAACATTGGTCAAGATTGGCTTGAAATGTTAAAAGAGTTTCATCAAACAGTTGAACTGCGAGCCGGCCACATTTTAGTGATTGGCTGCAGTACATCAGAAGTGGCTGGCGAGCACATTGGGACAGCGGGAAGTGAGCAAATTGCTGAAGCTATTTATCAAGAGCTCGATCAACTGAGACGCGAGACAGGAATTGAATTGGCCTTCCAATGCTGCGAGCATTTGAATCGTGCCCTCGTTGTGGAAGAAGAGGTGGCGTACCGGCTTAACTTAGAAATTGTAGCGGCAGTACCTGTCCGTAAGGCGGGTGGTTCTATGGCGGCGCATGCGTATCAGCAAATGGAACACCCTGTGCTGGTTGAATCCATTTCAGCGCATGCAGGGATTGATATCGGTGATACATTAATCGGCATGCACTTAAAGCGGGTAGCTGTACCGGTCCGTCTCAGCCGTCATCAATTAGGACAAGCACATGTGACGTTTGCAAAAACTCGTCCAAAGCTGATTGGCGGAGAACGAGCCGTTTATACAAGTTCATAGTTCGGATATATTTCTAATATAATGTTGAATGATGAAGACGCTTCACCCTTTGAATATTCGGGTTTTCATAAAAAAGAAGTCGATTTTCCAAAAAAAACTTTTACATTTTACTCAAAAACCGTGTACAATGAGATGGTGAAAACATCGAATGGAAATAGATTGGAGAGGATTTCGCTGATGAAACATTTACCTGAGCAAGACGCACAAGTATTCAAAGCAATTCAACTAGAGCGGAAACGCCAGCAGGACAAAATCGAATTAATTGCATCAGAAAACTTCGTAAGCGAAGCAGTCATGGAAGCGCAGGGCTCTGTCTTAACAAACAAATATGCAGAAGGTTACCCTGGTAAACGCTACTATGGCGGCTGTGAACATGTAGACGTTGTAGAAGATATCGCACGTGACCGCGCAAAAGAAATTTTTGGCGCTGAGTATGTGAACGTACAGCCTCACTCAGGTGCTCAAGCGAATATGGCCGTATACTTTACAATCCTTGAGCATGGCGATACAGTGCTAGGCATGAACTTATCACATGGCGGGCATTTAACACATGGAAGCCCTGTAAACTTTAGTGGCGTACAGTACAACTTTGTAGAATACGGTGTAGATAAAGAAACACAACATATCGACTACCAAGATGTACTTGAAAAAGCACGTGAGCATAAGCCGAAACTAATCGTAGCGGGGGCAAGTGCTTACCCACGTCAAATTGATTTCAAAAAGTTCCGTGAAATTGCCGATGAAGTCGGTGCTTACTTTATGGTGGACATGGCTCACATCGCGGGTCTTGTTGCAGCAGGTCTTCATCCAAATCCAGTTCCTTACGCTGATTTTGTGACAACGACAACTCACAAAACATTGCGCGGACCTCGCGGCGGAATGATTCTATGCCGTGAAGAGTTTGGTAAAAAGATCGACAAATCGATCTTCCCTGGTATTCAAGGTGGACCACTCATGCATGTGATCTCTGCAAAAGCTGTTTCTTTCGGTGAAGTATTGAACGGAGATTTCAAAACATATGCACAAAACGTGATTGATAACGCAAAACAACTAGCTGAAACACTTTTATCTGAGGATATTCAGCTTGTATCTGGTGGAACAGATAACCATCTTGTTCTCATCGACTTGCGCTCTCTTGGCATTACAGGAAAAATTGCAGAAAACGTTCTTGATGAAATTGGTATCACGGTGAACAAAAATGCAATTCCATATGATCCAGAGAAGCCATTTGTTACAAGTGGTGTACGTGTAGGTACAGCAGCAGTGACAAGCCGTGGCTTCGATCAAGAAGCGATGAAAGAAGTCGGTTCCATTATTGCGCTTGCTCTGAAACATCATGAAGATGAAGCGAAATTAGAAGAGGCGAAAAAGCGTGTATCTGATCTGACAGCTCGTTTCCCTCTATATCAAGAATTAGATTATTAAGATGCAGACCCATTTGCCTATTTTTGGCATGTGGGTTTTTTTTGTAGGATTTGCGAATCATATTGAAAGATGATGTCTTTTTATGTAGAATTGTAGGAAGTGTGCAAAGTTCACCGGAAGATGACAGAAAAGGAGTTGTAGCAAGCAATGGCAAAGGTTTATGTATTTGATCACCCGCTTATTCAGCACAAACTTACATATATTCGTGACGTTCATACAGGAACAAAAGAATTTAGAGAGCTAGTGGATGAAGTCGCAACATTAATGGCATTTGAAATCACAAGAGACTTACCGCTTGAAGAGGTAGATGTAGAAACACCTGTACAAGTCGCTAAATCAAACGTGATCTCAGGTAAAAAACTCGGAGTTGTGCCGATTTTAAGAGCAGGTCTTGGAATGGTAGACGGGATTTTGAAACTCATTCCAGCTGCCAAAGTGGGACATGTCGGTTTATACCGTGATCCGAAGACATTAAAGCCTGTTGAATATTATGTGAAGCTTCCATCTGATGTGGAAGAGCGTGAATTTATCGTAGTAGACCCAATGCTTGCAACGGGCGGATCAGCTGTAGAAGCATTAAACAGCTTGAAAAAACGCGGTGCGAAAAACATCCGCTTCATGTGTCTGATTGCTGCGCCAGAAGGTGTAGAAGAAATGCAAAAACATCATCCAGATGTTGATATCTACATTGCGGCATTAGATGAGAAGTTAAACGAAAAAGGTTACATCATCCCAGGTCTTGGTGATGCTGGTGACCGTATGTATGGAACAAAATAAGAATGATTCATGAAAAGCCCACATGCAAACGTGCATGTGGGCTTTTTTGAAAAATATGACAAACGGTTGATATCGTTCTTAGAAAAATCAATGTATACTGAACATTAGCAGTTTTTTTGCATGAATGTCACAACTCTCCTAAAGTTTGATGAAATTGTGAACATTTTGTGTGCTCTCTCATTATAGAAAAGTTTTTTAACTTTCAACGGATTGACACATCATAGACGCTATTGTATGCTAAACGAGGGTATTATGGTAAGGTTTTCATAGCCTATAGCACTCTACTAATCCTCATTGTGAACCCTTTAATAATCAGGGTTTGTATCAGCGAATGAAGCAGAATCCCATAGATCTAAAGATTTCAAGTCTGATTGCACAATTAGACCGATGGGTGATTGATTTTTTTCAAACAGGATGGCTTATCATAAGCGTCTTCTACGCAGTTTTCATCACCATTTATCACCTTTTTTACAATATTTTTCATCGGGAGTCAGATGAATGAACGATCCAAACGTCATTTTCCGCAGACAGAGTAAATATATGTTCTATTTATTGGCAATTTTTGTGTTTGGCTATGCCATGCCTGGTTTTAAACCACTGTTTCTTGGTTTCATTATCGGCACAATTTTTGCTTTCTTTAATTTATTCCTGCTTATTCGGAGAATGCATGCTTTTGATCGAGCAGTTAAAAAAGGAAAATCTATTCGTTCAATGGGAAGTACAGCCAGGTGGGCCAACGCAATTCTCGCAGTAGCGATTGCTTGGCGTTACCCTAACGAAGTTCATCTGGCAGGTGTTGTTATAGGATTAATGACAATATATCCTGTCATTATGATAGATTCCTTCATTCAACTTAAACGTTCTACTATGGAAGAGAGGTGAATACTCTTTGGGTCACAGTTCAAAAACTACAGAATTTTTAGGGTTAACGTTCAACTTATCCAATGTTCTCATGATTACGATTGCTAGTATCATCGTTCTTCTCATAGCGGTGCTGACTACTCGTGTTCTGGCTATTCGTCCGACAAAGGCGCAGAACTTCATGGAATGGATTGTTGATTTTGTTCGAAATATCATAGGTAGTTCGATGGACATGAAAACAGGAGCCCCATTTCTAGCGCTTGGCGTTACATTACTCATGTACATATTTGTTTCAAACATGCTTGGACTGCCATTCTCGATTACGGTCGATCACAACTTATGGTGGAAATCACCAACTGCTGATCCTGCAATCACAATGACACTAGCGGTTATGGTCATGGGATTGACACACTACTATGGTGTTAAAGCAAAAGGAGTCAAGGAATATACAAAAGACTACTTTAGACCAATCCCACTTTTAGTACCGCTGAAAATTATTGAAGAATTTGCAAACACATTAACACTTGGTTTGCGTCTTTATGGAAATATTTTCGCTGGAGAGATTCTTCTTGGTTTACTTGCAGGACTTGCGACTAATTTCTATTCGCAAAACCTTGCACTAGGTATCATTGGTACATTAGGTGCCATAGTGCCGATGATTGTATGGCAGGCATTCAGTTTGTTTGTCGGAACCATCCAGGCATTTATCTTCACCATGCTGACAATGGTGTATATCTCCCATAAAGTCAGCGACGAACACTAAAAAATTGAGAGTCCAAAAAGGACGTTATTTTAAAGGAGGAGCTTTTTAATGAATTTAATAGCAGCAGCAATTGCAATCGGTTTAGGAGCACTAGGAGCAGGTATTGGTAACGGTCTAATCGTATCTAAAACAGTTGAAGGAATCGCTCGTCAGCCAGAAGCTGGTAGAGAACTAAGAACTCTTATGTTCATCGGGGTAGCTTTAGTTGAGGCACTTCCAATTATCGCTGTCGTTATCGCATTCTTGGCATTCTTTGGTTAATATGTGAGAAGCGTTCTAATATGAATTTTAATGGCGAAGATCAGATTAGTTCGAAACTTCGCCATTCCTTTATGTTTTGTTTCTTAACATATTATTTAAAGAAGGGAGTTGCCGTACTAAATGTCTCAGTTACCAGTAGTTTTAGGAGCAGGTCTAAACACCGGAGATATCATATTCCAGCTGATCGCTATGCTCATCCTGCTTGCACTTTTAAAGAAATTTGCGCTTAAGCCTTTATTAGGGATTATGAAACAGCGTGAAGATTATATAGGAAATGAAATTTCAAGTGCTGAAGAAAAGCACGTTCAAGCTGAAAAGCTTCTTGAAGAACAACGTGTCTTATTGAAAGAAGCACGCGAAGAATCACATACACTCATCGAAAATGCGAAAAAGATTGGTGAGAAACAAAAAGAAGACATCATTCAAGCAGCACGTCAAGAATCAGAGCGCTTGAAAGAGTCTGCTAGAACTGAAATCGTGAAAGAAAAAGAACAAGCTGTGGCTGCACTGCGCGAGCAAGTTGCATCACTTTCTGTATTAATTGCTTCTAAAGTGATTGAAAAAGAACTTGATGAGCAAGCACAAGAGAAATTGATCCAAGAGTATCTTAAAGAGGCAGGCGAAAGCCGATGAGCGTGACTATTGTCTCTAAGCGTTACGCTTCTGCTCTTTTTGACATCGTTCTTGCTTCTTCGGCAGTAGACGAAACTGAAAAAGAGCTGAATGAGATCAAAAAAGTTCTCAAGGCTGACCAAGAATTAAATGACTTTCTTGTTCATCCGAAGATTACGGCAGACAAAAAGAAACATCTGATTGCAGAAGCTTTCAAAGGTGTTTCGACATATGTTTTGCACACAATGTATTTACTGATTGACCGTGGACGCACGAATATTTTTCCTGAAATGGCGTCTGAGTTTGTGAAACTTGCAAACCGTACGAAACAAATAGACGATGCGATCGTGTATTCAGTGAAACCGCTCAGCGGAGCTGAAATTCAATCTTTATCTGAAGTATTTGCCAAAAAAGCCGGAGTCACATCACTGCGTGTAGAAAACGTGATTGACAAGGATCTAATAGGCGGAGTGAAAATCCGTATCGGAAACCGCATTTATGACGGCAGTGTCAGCGGAAAGCTTTCCCGCATTGAACGTCAGCTTGCAGGCGAAAATCGTTAGAAGGGGTGAAACCTTAGTGAGTATCAAAGCTGAAGAGATTAGCGCGCTGATAAAGCAGCAAATCCAAAACTATCAATCTGAAATTGAAGTAAAAGATGTCGGTACAGTCATTCAAGTAGGGGACGGTATCGCGCGTGTACATGGCCTTGACAACATTATGGCAGGAGAGCTTGTTGAGTTCTCTAACGGTGTAATGGGTATGGCTCAAAACCTTGAGGAGTCTAACGTAGGTATCGTAATCTTAGGACCTTACAAAGATATCCGTGAAGGTGACGACGTAAAACGTACAGGTCGTATCATGGAGGTTCCAGTAGGAGAAGAGTTAATCGGACGTATTGTGAACCCACTTGGTCAGCCTGTTGATGGACTAGGTCCAATTTTAACAAGCAAAACACGTCCAATCGAAAGTGAAGCACCAGGCGTTATGGATCGTAAATCGGTACATGAGCCGCTTCAAACGGGAATTAAAGCAATTGATGCCTTGATTCCAATCGGACGCGGACAGCGTGAATTGATCATTGGGGACCGTCAAACAGGTAAAACATCTGTTGCAATCGATACGATCCTGAACCAAAAAGATCAAGACATGATCTGTATCTATGTAGCGATCGGACAAAAAGAATCAACTGTTCGTGGTGTTGTTGAAACACTTCGTAAGCATGGTGCGCTCGACTACACAATCGTTGTCACAGCTTCTGCATCACAGCCAGCTCCACTTCTTTACCTTGCTCCTTATGCAGGTGTAACGATGGGTGAGGAATTCATGTATAACGGCAAGCATGTGCTTGTTGTGTATGATGACCTTTCTAAACAAGCGGCAGCTTACCGTGAGCTTTCATTATTGCTTCGTCGTCCTCCAGGTCGTGAAGCATTCCCTGGTGATGTTTTCTACCTTCACTCTCGTTTATTAGAGCGTGCAGCGAAGCTTAGTGATGAAAAGGGTGGCGGTTCTATCACAGCATTGCCTTTCGTAGAAACGCAAGCTGGTGATATCTCTGCATATATCCCAACAAACGTTATCTCAATCACAGATGGACAGATCTTCTTACAATCGGATCTCTTCTTCTCAGGCGTACGTCCAGCGGTAAACGCAGGATTGTCTGTATCTCGTGTAGGTGGTTCTGCACAAATCAAAGCGATGAAAAAGGTAGCAGGTACACTTCGTTTGGATCTTGCTTCTTATCGTGAGCTTGAAGCATTCGCTCAGTTTGGATCTGATCTAGACCAAGCGACTCAAGCTAAATTAAACCGTGGTGCTAGAACAGTTGAAGTCTTAAAACAAGACTTGAACAAGCCGCTGAAAGTTGAAAAACAAGTAGCGATTCTTTATGCACTGACAAGAGGATACTTAGATGATGTAGCGATTGCTGATGTCAAACGCTTTGAAGCTGAGTTATTCATGTACATTGAAGAAAACCATAAAGACTTGTTTGACACAATCTCTCAAACAGGAAACATGCCTGCTGATGAAGAGTGGAAAGCAGCGATCGAAGGCTTTAAACGTACGTTTGCACCAAGCAACTAATTAGTAATCTTTCCGAGAGAAAAAGATTCTCTTTTTCTCTCTTTTCACGTAAATGAACACGGATTCCTGAAAAAAGGTGGTGAAATCTTTGGCCTCATTACGCGATATTAAGTCAAGGATCACGTCAACAAAAAAATCGAGTCAGATCACAAAAGCGATGCAAATGGTATCAGCTGCGAAACTGAATCGTGCTGAAAATAATGCGAAGTCCTTTGTTCCTTACATGGAGAAAATCCAAGAAGTCGTTGCGGCAATCGCAACTGGAACAAGTGCTAAGCACCCAATGCTTCTTTCAAGACCTGTTAAGAAAACAGGGTATCTCGTCATTACATCTGATCGAGGACTTGCAGGACCTTTTAACAGCTCGATTTTACGTGCCGCTTACCAAGCCATTCAATCTCGTCATCAATCTGCTGATGAATATGCGGTGATTGTGATTGGTAAAATCGGACGCGACTTCTTCAAAAAGCGTGGTATTCCAGTTATTTCTGAAGTCACAGGGCTTGGAGACGAAGTAGCGTTTGCTGATATTAAAGAATTAGCAAGCAGTACAGTACAAATGTTCTCTGATGAAGCGTTTGATGAGCTTTACATGTTCTATAACCATTTCGTCAGTGCCATTTCGCAAGAAGTAACAGAGAAAAAATTATTGCCGCTAACGGACCTTTCGGCCGCAGCGACACCAAATAAACGTTCCGCATCTTATGAGTTTGAGCCTTCTGAAGAAGAAATTCTTGAAGTTCTCCTTCCTCAATATGCAGAGAGTTTGATTTTCGGTGCGCTTCTTGACAGCAAAGCAAGTGAACATGCTGCAAGGATGACAGCAATGAAGAGTGCAACAGACAACGCAAAAGAATTGATCGACAGCCTGACACTCTCTTACAACCGTGCTCGTCAAGCAGCGATTACACAAGAGATTACAGAAATTGTCGGCGGAGCAGCTGCCTTAGAATAGAAATAATTGTCAGGAGGGAATGCAATGAAAACAGGACGCATCAGTCAGATCATGGGACCAGTCGTAGACGTTCGTTTTGAAGACGGTCACTTGCCTGAGATTTATAATGCGATCAAAGTTTCGCATAAAGCGGAAAGCGAAAGTGAAGTTGATATCGACTTAACTTTAGAAGTAGCACTACATTTAGGTGATGATACAGTGAGAACCATCGCAATGGCATCAACAGACGGTGTGAAGCGCGGTATGGAAGCTGTAGACCTTGGAAAACCAATTTCAGTACCAGTTGGTAACGTAACACTTGGACGTGTATTCAACGTACTGGGAGATAACATTGACTTAGATGAGCCACTTGGTGTGGAAGCGCAAAGAGACCCAATCCACAGACAAGCGCCTTCTTTTGATCAACTTTCTACAGAAGTTGAAATTCTTGAAACAGGTATCAAAGTTGTTGACCTTCTTGCTCCTTACATCAAAGGTGGAAAGATCGGTCTATTCGGTGGAGCCGGTGTTGGTAAAACCGTTCTGATTCAAGAATTGATCAACAACATCGCACAAGAACACGGCGGTATTTCTGTATTCGCTGGTGTTGGAGAGCGTACACGTGAAGGAAATGACCTTTACTACGAAATGAAAGATTCTGGCGTTATCGAAAAAACAGCGATGGTCTTCGGCCAAATGAACGAGCCACCAGGTGCACGTATGCGTGTAGCTCTAACTGGTTTGACAATGGCAGAGCATTTCCGTGATGAACAAGGTCAAGACGTATTGTTCTTCATCGATAACATCTATCGTTTTACACAAGCAGGTTCTGAAGTATCAGCCCTTCTTGGACGTATGCCTTCAGCGGTAGGTTATCAGCCAACTCTTGCAACAGAAATGGGTCAGCTTCAAGAGCGTATCACGTCTACAAACGTAGGATCGGTTACATCGATTCAAGCGATCTATGTACCTGCGGATGACTATACAGATCCAGCTCCAGCTACAACGTTCGCTCACCTTGATGCAACGACAAACCTTGAGCGTAAGTTGACAGAGATGGGGATTTACCCAGCGGTAGATCCACTTGCTTCAACATCTCGTGCCCTTGCACCTGAGATTGTTGGCGAAGAGCATTATGCGATCGCGCGTGAAGTTCAGCAAACATTGCAACGTTATAAAGAATTGCAAGATATCATTGCCATTTTAGGTATGGATGAATTATCTGAGGACGATAAGCTTGTGGTACACAGAGCTCGTCGTGTTCAATTCTTCCTATCTCAAAACTTCCACGTAGCAGAACAGTTCACTGGCCAAAAAGGTTCTTATGTGCCATTGCAAGAAACTGTTAAAGGCTTCAAGGAAATCTTATCTGGTAAATACGATCACCTTCCAGAAGATGCATTCCGCTTAGTCGGCCGCATTGAAGAAGTGGTTGAAAAAGCCAAAGAGATGGGTGTAGAGGCCTAATCTGGTCCTTAGGAGGGTAAAAGCATGAAGACCGTTCAAGTCAATATCGTTACTCCCGACGGCCCAGTGTATGAAGCGGATGTGGAAATGGTCAGTGTAAGAGCAGAAAGCGGTGAGCTTGGGATTTTAGCTGGCCACGTTCCAATGGTTGCTCCGCTAAAAATCGGTGCAGTTCGCTTAAAACATAGTGGATCAACTGAATTGGTTGCAGTAAGCGGTGGATTTGTTGAAGTTCGCCCCGAAAAAGTAACCATTCTTGCTCAGGCTGCTGAAACATCAGACAAAGTTGATGTCGATCGTGCAAAATCAGCGAAACAGCGTGCTGAAGAGCATTTGAACCACCCGAATGAAAGTGATGTACGCAGGGCGGAACTCGCATTAAAACGGGCATTAAACCGTTTAAATGTAGCAGGGAAATAAAACAGAAAATCCTTCTTATCACAATGATAAGAAGGATTTTTTTTAGGATGACATGAGAGATTGATACATCGACACATACGGATGAGATGCTTGCTTTTCAAGATATAACTGCTCGCAAAATTGCGTACTGCAATGCCATGTTTTATTGTTTCTACGTAAGCCAAGCGTATATTGGTGCGAAGAGTCCATATAAGGCCGCACGACCCAGTCAGCATCTGAATGATGACGGATGACAACCTCTCCTAAATACACACTCATCATCGCTTCTAATGCATCTATTGGCATTTTCCACTCAGCAAAAAGCTGCTGACGGAAGGCATCGAAGTATAATGACTCTAACTGATAAAGGCTTTCCTCTGAGTAATCCAAAGAAATGTTATGAAAATGACACAATTGTGCTAATTCTTCTAGCTGTGTCTGTCTATAATCAAAGTAGAAAGCAATGGCTTCCCATTCATGTTCAAATGAGGGAACCAGTTCTCCGTACAAATCAACAAAGTCAGGAAAAGAATCTTTCAAATATGATCAGCTCCTTCCACCGCAGTATATCATCTCCTTCGCATCAGAATAAGAGGGGATTCACTCTAAATGTAGCTCTTTTTTCCAAATGATTCATCTTTCCGATTTTGGAGGATATAATGAAAGGGAGTTTTCCTTTACAGAAATCAATAAAAGGAGGATTCAAGTGTATGGAAGACGTAGGACAACAAGCAATTGTCAGTATTGTGATCCACCTATTTTTTATTGCCATTACGTGGTGGGCATTGCTTGCGGTGAATATCGATCCACTGATTAAAAAAGGAAAAATTATTCAAGCTAGATTGCTCATGATGCTGATCACGATTGCTATTGCATCGGCAGTCAGCAATTTCTTCCTTGATTATTTAAATTTCTCCAGACAAATCCCTTATATGTTTTAACATAAAAGGTTTGGTCACTGCCTTCTGCGGGAACGTAAAAAGAAGTGTCAAAAATATGGCCTTTGATGACTTTTCCACGTATGCATTGATCTCCTTGCGGCAACACTTGTAGCAAGGGGGAATGACAAGTGAGAAAGTGTTTAAAAGGTTGGCCATTATTTGCATTTATTCTTTTTTTTGTTCTGATGATTCAAGGTGTTCGGGCGGAAGAAACATCCACGCTCGCCCAAATAGCAGAAGGTATGAAAAACCAGCAAATCGAAGTAAGTGGATGGACGCTTCATGCCAAAACAAATATAGACATTTCATCCGAACAATTTTCAAAAAAAGTGAAACGTTTGAAAGACGAACTACGACAGTATGAGTGGACCGAAAAAAAAGAGAAACATGTCACCAAAGTCACAGGAATTTACAAAGATGAAAAAAATGATACATTATCGAAAATTTTACTCGTGAAGACCGACACAAAATCAAACCAAAAGTCGTATTTATTATATGAGCAAAAAGGTGCTCGCCCACTGAATACCTGGGAGCATACATATGATCAGTTCGTACGTCATGCAAAAAGCATATTACAAGAAAAATTTGTGATTTTTACTTGTCTCGATGGTCATGTAAATGGTATGATGGATGTTGTTTTGCAAAAAAAAGCTGAAATGATAGCAAATGAATTTCAAGCAAAACCTGTTGAGTATCTCGTTGAGTCTAATTTTGTGTCGCTTTCCGCTTACACAGAGAAGTGGGAACAGTTCATTATGACTTCAAATGATAAAATGAATGTTCAAATTGCCATCAGAAGTTCGGAAATGAACGAAAATCATACGATTACGGTTGGCACACCAATCGTAACGACTGAATATTAATATAGAGAATTTGGGACGCGGAGGGGAAGACCTTGGAAAAAATCATCGTCCGCGGCGGTCAAAAGTTAAACGGCACAGTTAAAGTAGAAGGCGCAAAAAATGCCGTTTTACCAGTTATCGCTGCATCTTTGTTAGCAAGTACAGAAAAAAGCGTAATTTGTGATGTACCTACGCTCTCCGATGTATATACAATCAATGAAGTGTTACGTCATTTAGGAGCAGAAGTACATTTTGAAAATAACGAAGTATCAGTAGATGCATCTCATGCACTAGAAACTGAGGCTCCGTTTGAGTACGTCCGTAAAATGAGAGCATCTGTGCTCGTCATGGGACCACTTTTAGCTAGAACAGGTCATGCAAGAGTTGCATTACCTGGTGGTTGTGCGATTGGTTCAAGACCAATTGATCAGCATTTAAAAGGCTTTGAAGCAATGGGAGCTAAAATTCAAGTAGGTAATGGTTTCATCGAGGCTGAAGTAAATGGCCGTTTAAAAGGTGCAAAAATCTATTTGGATTTCCCAAGTGTAGGGGCAACTGAAAACATCATCATGGCAGCAGCATTGGCTGAAGGAACGACGATTTTAGAAAACGTAGCAAAAGAACCTGAAATTGTTGATTTGGCAAACTACATTAATGCCATGGGCGGTAAGGTTCGCGGTGCTGGAACTGGTACAATCAAAATCGAAGGTGTAGAAACACTTCACGGTGCAAAACACAACATTATCCCTGACCGAATTGAAGCTGGTACGTTTATGGTGGCAGCAGCCATTACTGAAGGGAATGTTCTTGTAAAAGGCGCTGTGCCTGAGCACATGACTTCACTTGTGGCGAAAATGGAAGAAATGGGTATTCAGATCATTGAAGAAGAAGAAGGTTTAAGAGTCATTGGACCATCTGAGCTCAAGCCAATCGATCTAAAAACAATGCCGCATCCTGGTTTCCCAACGGATATGCAATCTCAGATGATGGCGCTATTGCTTCGTGCAAACGGAACAAGCATGATCACAGAAACTGTGTTTGAAAATCGTTTTATGCATGCTGAAGAATTCCGCCGCATGAATGGCGATATTAAAATTGAGGGTCGCTCTGTGATAATCAATGGACCTGTTCAACTTCAAGGTGCTGAAGTGGCAGCGACTGATTTAAGAGCAGGAGCAGCACTTGTACTTGCTGGATTAGTGGCAGAAGGTCATACACGTGTCACTGAATTGAAGCATATTGACCGTGGATATGTGAACTTCCACCAAAAACTAGCAGCAATCGGTGCAGACATTGAAAGAGTAAATGATGAATCAGCAGATGTGACACAAGAACAAGTTGTATCAGATCTAAACGCATAATCATAAAAGAAATCAGTGTGTCCATTTGGGCATGCTGATTTTTTTTTTAGAATCATAGACTGGTTGCATTTTCAAAAGCTTATCATTAGTGTATCCAATCGTTTTAAATTTTATTCATAAAGACGAACAGTAAATCAAATGATGAAGAGCACAAACATATCAGCAAAAGACTTGTCCAATGAATGAAAGAAGCTGTCATATTAGCTTGTCCTTGCCCATAGGATAAAAGAGATTCAATGACAAATGGGGGCAGCCAATATGAAACCAATGATATGGACAATCGCAGGAATTTGCATCATCATTTTAATGATTCCAACCTTACTCGTGTTGCCGACGTTCCAAGGAAAACCAGCAGCCAGCCAACACGTAGCAGCAGAACCATCAGTTAAAAAAGAAGTGAAAGGTTCAGTCAAATTGAAACAATCACCCGTCTCCATTCCCGTCTACCGTTCAGCGCATCAGCAGGTAGAAAACATCCCCTTAGAAGAGTATGTGATCGGTGTCGTCGCTTCTGAAATGCCAGCCGATTTTGAAATAGAGGCGCTCAAGGCACAGGCACTCGCCGCTAGAACGTATATCGTCAGACAAATGATCATTGATAAAACCGTCAAATCTCCACAGGGTTCTCTTGTAGATGACACCCAAATGTTCCAAGTGTACAAAAATAAACAGGAACTGAAGAAAATTTGGGGAAAAGCGTACAATTGGAAATTAAAAAAGGTCACAGAAGCGGTTGCCAGTACACAAGGGAAAGTACTGACGTATGACGAAAAACCAATTGATGCTTCCTTCTTTTCAACAAGTAATGGGAAAACCGAAAATGCAGAAGCTTATTGGAAAAATGAAATCCCTTATTTGAAAAGCGTCTCAAGCAAATGGGACGAAAAATCACCCAAATTCCAAAACAAGAAAACCATCACAGTGAGCGAATTTCAGCAAAAACTGGGTGTGACCCTTGGCCAGCAGCAGGTGGGAGAAATTGTAGAACGAACACCAGGCAATCAAGTAGCCAAAGCCGTCATTAACGGAAAAACATTGTCGGGCAGAGACATTCGCGAATCACTAGGATTGCACTCTGCAGACTTTACATGGGAACGAAAGGGTCAGCAAATCGTGATTACGACAAAAGGGTATGGCCATGGTGTGGGCATGAGTCAGTATGGTGCACATTATATGGCACAGTCAGGCAAAAAAGTAGAGGCGATCGTGAAACATTATTATCAAGGGATAAAAATTGAATCAGCTGATCGCTTTCTGAACACATATATGGCTAAGAAATAAAAGCAAAGGTGCCTCAAAATGGGGGCATCTTTTTTTATGTGTGAAGAGGTATGAACAGAATGTGACAAATTGCGACTTAAGGCGCACCTCAGGAAATCTTAAACATTTACATCCCGACAAGAACCGATGGCCGATACAAAGCCCCTCGAAAGAATGAGAAAACGAGGGTGACAAAAGAGTCTTTAGGTGAATATATCTAGACATCTGACAGAATTTTAGTGATTTTGATGAAAGAGAAAAAGGGATCGAGTCCTATACCATTCCAAGACAGAATATTTTACGATTAAGATGTTTCAATCAAATACATAAGGAGGAAGGAAAAGCATGTTGAAAAAAGTATTTACACTCGTAACCTTAGCTGTATTGACATTATCAATGTCAATCTCTTCACCAGTATTTGCAGAAGCAGCATCAGCCAAAAAACATAAGAAAGATGTAAGAGTGACGATCTTACTTGATGCAAGTGGAAGTATGGCAAGAAAAGTGGATGGAGAGCGCAAATTCGATTTAGCAAAACAAGAGGTATTTAAATTTGCTCAGTCTCTTCCGAAAGATGCTAAAATCCGTATGAGCTTGTTTGGGTCTGAAGGAAACAACAAAAACTCAGGTAAAGCCCAATCATGTGAAGTCATTAGAGGCGTTTATGGCGTTCAGCCTTATGAAAAGGATAGTTTCGAAAACTCTCTAAACGGTCTTGGACCAAATGGCTGGACACCGATTGCACGTGCTCTTGAAAGTGCAAAGCAAGCGGATAAGCAGCTTCATAAGGGAACAAAACACATTGTGTACTTAATTACTGATGGTGAAGAAACTTGTGGTGGAGATCCAGTGAAAGTAGCGAAAGAGCTTCATAACTCAAAAGGATCTACTGTAGTCAATGTGATTGGATTAGACTTTAACGATGGCTATGAAGGTCAATTGAAGCAAGTAGCTAAAGCTGGTAAAGGTCATTACTACCAAGCAAGCACAGGGAAAGAAATGGGTTCTATCCTTACAGCAGAATCATTAAAACTACACGAATAACTTGCTGAAGAAAAGGGAAACGATTGATTGATGCTTTCGTTTCTCTTTTTCTGTACAAATGAAAAAAAGGGAGATTTTTTAATGAAAAGAAATATTATATTAACCATTTTAGCGAGTCTTGTTCTGCTTCTTTCTTCACCAGCTCATGCTGTAACGAAAAAGGAGCCTGCTCATGTGGTGATTTTACTTGATTTAAGCGGAAGCATGGCACAATCGGTTGAAGGCGAAAAGAAAATCGATATCGCAAAACGCTCGATCCAAAGTTTCGCAAGTATTTTATCAGAAGATACACAAGTCTTGCTTCGTGTTTTTGGTCATGAAGGAACGAATAAAAATGCAGGAAAAGCCGTTTCTTGTGCAAGTTCCGAAGCAGTTTATGGATTTGGAACATATGAGCAAGCAACCTTTCAACAAGCGCTAAATGTGTATGGTCCAACAGGATGGACACCACTTGCCAAAGCATTAACTGATACGAAACAAGATTTTGAAGATCACCAAGCTAAAGGAAAAAATATTGTCTATGTTGTCAGCGATGGTGAGGAAACATGTGGCGGAAGCCCATCACAAGCAGCGAAGCAATTACATGAAGAAGGTATTGACACAATCGTCAATATCATTGGCTTCGATGTAAATGAAAAAGAAGCAAAAAGTCTAAAATCTGTTGCCCAAGCTGGTGGTGGACAATATCAACCAGCAGCAAATGCAGAAGAATTGAATCATATTCTTCAAAAAGAAGCGAACTCTTTTGGTCAATAGGCTGTGAATAGACAGCTGGGGAGAAACCCCCAGCTGTTTTTTCATAAAGGATCAATTTAAAGTCGTTTCCAATTCATCAATCCGTTTCTCCACGTAGTGCTGATCTTTTCTTGCATGAAAGGTTTCGGCTTTTTCTAATATTGCGGTGGTATTGTATTCTGGAATCTGGGAATAGCTTTCGTAAACCCCTTTTGGTATTAACACGTTTCCTTCAGGCCAATAAACTGCGATATTTCCACGTTTCAGCTCTCCGAATTGAGCAACTCCTTGGTAGGATCCATATTGATTAAAAAGGACAACGGAATCGCCTTCTTGGACGTAAAGCTCTTTCGCATCTTCTTCATTCATCAAGATAGAATGCCGCTTTCCACCATTAAAGGCATCCTTTTCACTGTAAATCATAGAGTTGAATTGCTTGCCTCGTCTTGTCGTGATATTGAAATGCCCCTCAGTTTTTCGGTATTGAGGCAGCTGTGCTGGGAGCAGGTGTCCTTTTCCATCCGGTGTTGGACACACCCCATCTTCGCAAAGCCATGCGCCACCCCATTGAAAGACATCCCCTTTATGACGCAAATGCTGGATCCCATCATAGTTCCGATTTGCGATGGCAATCTCACGGCGAATGTCTTCAGCATGGTCAAAATGAATCAGCTTCGCGTCTTCTGGGCGAACTCTTTTTGCTAGGTCAATATAAATGTCCCATTCAGCTCTAGCTTCTTCAATGCGAGGTCCTTCAATTTCCGGACTGAAATACACCATGCGTTCCGTACTGGTTGATGTACCGCCGCCTGGCTGTTCATATCTTGTCATTGCAGGCAGAACAATCACAGTCTCTTCTGCTTCTACCAGTGTAGAGGTGTTCAAAATAATATCTTGATGGACACGGAGTTCAAGTTCGGATAGTGCTTTTTCAATCGCTTCAGGATTTGGCATCGTTTCTAAAAAGTTTCCACCGCTAGTAAACAGCATCTTCAGCTTTTGCGGGTGTTCTTTTGGAAGAGCCATTTTTTCAAATGATTGCCCAATCGTGTCACCATGCCATTTTGGAATATCAAATCCCCATATCTTCTCGATTCTTTTAATATTCTCTTCATCAAAATCACTGCCGGGCAATACGAATGGATCGGCACCCATTTCGCCTGAACCTTGGACACCGCTATGGCCACGAATAGGCATAACGCCACAATGTTTTCTGCCAATAAATCCGCGTAACATGGCAAGGTTTGCGACTTGTGATATATTATCAGTGGCAAAGCGATGCTGAGTGAGACCCATACTCCAAATAAACACCCCTGAATTGGCATTGGCAAGCAGTACAGCGAATTCCTTCATTCTTTCTTTAGATAAGCCTGACGATGCTTCGAGATCCGACCATTTTAACTGAGTGACATGCTGCTTTACATCTTTTATGCCGGTTGTATGTGCTTGGATAAATTCATGGTCAAGAGCGGAATGAGGCGCTTGCTCTTCCATTTCAAGCCAATGTTTGATGACACCATTCATAAACGCAATATCGCCGCCTATATTGACTTGATAAAAATCATCCGCTATTTTTGTACCGAATAAAGCACTTTCTGGAATAGAAGGGACCCAATATTTTTCCATTGCAGGCTCTTTATATGGATTGATGACAATGATTTTGGTTCCTTTCTTTTTAGCGGCGTACATATATTTAGTCGAAACCGGCTGGTTGTTTGATGCAACAGAGCCCCAAAATATCAATACATCTGTTCCAATCCAATCACTGTAATTACAGCTGGATGCACCTATACCAAGGGAGCGTTTAAGAGCGGTTTTGCTTGGTGAATGGCAAATACGAGAAGCATTATCGATATGATTTGTTCCAATAAATCGCGCAGCTTTCGCCGCAGTATAGTACACTTCATTTGTAATCCCTCTAGCCGTTAAATAGAAAGCAAGCTGACGTTTATCAATGGATTTGATTTTAGCGGCGATTTGATCTAATGCACTATCCCAAGAAATGCGTGTAAAGGCATTCTCACCTTTTTTTCGAATCAGGGGATAAGGAATACGCCCAAGTTTTCGAAGAGACGTGCTATCCATTTGTTTGAGCCGCTCAATATCTTCGAACCATTTTGGATCAATAGCTGGCATTGTGTTAAGCCGTAACACATTCAGTCTTGTAGTGCATATATGGGGTCCTGCTAGTGTTTGATCGTATAAACCTGATACACCAAGAGCACAGCCGTCACAAACGCCCTGAGTCAATATACGGTACGCATAGGGGAGATTATCTTTGTTCTCCCATGCCACTTTCATCGTGTCTCGAATGTGTTTCGGTTTTACTTTTCCGAGCCCCATAGGAGCAAAAGAGGCCCATAGCTTTGGTGAGGGTTTTTTGTTGAGTTTAATAGGCCCCTTGTGTTTTGTTTTTCCCATGATATCGTCACCCTCCTATCATTTTGTAAAGCGTTTTCATATCTAAAAATTACCTGTAGATTGTCATTCTGTCAAATTCATATTAAGAGCGGACCGTGACAGAAGAAGGAGCAGTAAGATTTGATTCACGAAGTTGTTTAATATCCTTCCGAATGAGAAGAGATATGATAAACGCAATGAAAAATAGGCCAGAGAAGACCATGAGACTTTGTGTGTAATTGCCTGTAATGTCACGAATAAAGGAGGAAAATAAAGGTCCTACTAAACCAGCAGCGGCCCAAGCGGTGAGAATATAACCGTGTATGGCACCTAGCTGCTTCGTACCAAATAAATCTCCGATATAGGCTGGAATTGAAGCAAACCCTCCTCCGTAGCACGTATAAATGATCGCCATCACGATTGAAAAGATGAGCGGTTCTTTTAAGTAGGGAAGTAAGGGAAAAGCAATGAGCTGTATAGTAAAGAAAATCGTATACGTATTTGGCCTTCCGATATAATCAGAGAAGGATGCCCATCCGATCCGTCCAAGCCCATTAAAAGCACCTAAAATTCCAACAAGAGTAGCTGCTGCACCCGCCGTGAAACCAACACTTTCTTGAGCAAGCGGTGATGCTACAGAAATAATAGCAATTCCGCATGTGATATTAATAAAGAGCATGACCCACAAATAATAAAAACGCCGTGTTTTAATGGCTTCATTTGCGGTGAGCTGTGATAAATCTTGAGGAATTTTCCTTTGGCTTGTTTTTAGCACGTTAAATTGTTTGACGTCATCAGGTGTTGGTGGTGATAAATAAAGAGATGAAACGACCATGATAATAAAATAAGAGATTCCGAGAATATAGAAGGTATTTGCAATATCAACTTTTTCAATGAGAAATTGAATAATGGGACTGCAAATCAGAGAAGCAAATCCAAAACCCATAATGGCTAAACCCGTTGCGAGTCCTCTTCGATCTGGAAACCATTTGACTAATGTTGATACTGGAGCAATATAGCCTACACCTAATCCGATTCCAGCGAGTACACCATAAAATAAATAGAGGAGAGGTAATGAAGACATGTGGACAGCAAACCCTGATCCAGTCATCCCAATGCCGAAGAAAATAGCTGAGAAGAGCCCTGATGCCCTCGGCCCATACTTTTCAACGAAATGCCCCATGAAGGCAGCTGATAAACCTAAAAATAAAATAGCAATGCTAAATGTCAGGCTTATTTCTGTTAATGACCATTGAAAGGTTTGATGTAAAGGATTCGTAAAAACACTCCATGCATAAACAGATCCGATAGATAAATGAATCCCCACAGCACTTGTAGCGATCAGCCAACGATTTTTTGTTTTATTCATTGTGTTCCCTCCATATAAAGCAAACAAAAAGTTTGATAAGATAGAAATATGTTACATTTTTATGACTTTTTAAAATAATATCACAATTCGTCTGGTTCATATAACTAAATTTGTGTTGAAAGGAAGATCAGATCATGAATCCTTCTGTTAAAACGAAACGGCGCATACACCAATATCGCAAAGGTCAAATGACATGTAAAACAGATGAAGTTGTAGAAGAATTCCCTTTAACCGTGCTGGTGAATGGTGAAGAGTTTGTCACACTCGTTTGTTCACCGGATCATTTGAAAGAATTGGTGATCGGTTTTTTAGCTTCAGAAGGAGTCATTCGATTTGAAAAAGAGATTAAAAGGTTTACAATAGATGAAAGTATGGGTTTTGCATATGTTGACTTACATCACACAACTCAGTTCCAATCCTCAGATTTTACAAAACGAGTGATCGGATCTTGCTGTGGGAAAGGAAGACATTTTTATTTTCTCCAAGATGTGAAGACGGCAAAAACAGCCATTGACCGAATCAGTATTTCTGCTGAAACTTGTATTCATTTAATGAAATGTTTACAGGAGGAAAGTCAGTTATTTCAACATACTGGTGGTGTCCATAATGCTGGACTGTGTGATACAGAAAAGCTATTCATCACTAGGACGGATATAGGACGGCATAATGCGTTGGATAAAATCTATGGATATTGTTTACTTCATAAAATCCCACTGAGAGATAAAATCCTTGTATTTAGCGGCCGGATATCATCTGAAGTTCTGTTGAAGGCAGCAAAATTAGGAGTATCAATCGTCATATCAAAATCAGCTCCTACTGAGTTAGCACTTAAAATGGCAGAAGAATTAAATATAACAACAGTTGGATTCGTAAGAGGAGAATCTTTTAATATCTATACTCATCATCAGCGTATTACAGAATAGGAGGCTAAGTATGGTCAGTATTTTGGATAAAAGACATCGACCATTGCGCGATTTAAGAATATCCGTAACAGATCGCTGTAATTTTAGATGTACGTACTGTATGCCTGCTGAAATCTTTGGACCAGATTATCCTTTTTTAGATAAAGAAGAGCTGCTTAGCTTCGAGGAAATTGAACGACTTGCTGCGCTTTTTGCAAAGGAATTAGGTGTGGTGAAATTACGTATTACAGGCGGTGAACCTTTAATGCGTAAAGATTTGCCCGTTTTGATAGAAAAACTCGCAAAAATTCCAGGTATTGAAGACATCGCGATGACAACCAATGGAACGCTGTTACCTTTGTACGCAGATAAGCTAAAGAAAGCAGGTTTGAATAGAGTCACCATTAGTTTAGATTCTTTAAATCCAGATCGTTTTAAGCAGATGAATGGAAGACACATCTCTATCCAAAAAGTATTTGATGGGATAGAGGCTGCAAAAAAAGCTGGACTTGCTATTAAGATCAATATGGTTGTCCAAAAAGGTGTGAATGATCAAGATATCTTACCAATGGCAGCCTATTTTAAAAAAGAAGGACACATTCTACGATTTATTGAATTCATGGATGTTGGCAATACGAACAAATGGAATCTCAAGCATGTATTGACGAAAAAAGAGATTATGGAGCTAATTCATTCAAAATACCCTATCAAACCAGAACCTCCTCGATATCAAGGGGAAGTAGCCAATCGTTATTTTTATGAGGATGGGTCAGGAGAGATTGGCATTATTTCTTCCGTTTCAGATGCTTTTTGTGGATCGTGTAATAGAGCTAGACTATCTGCACGTGGCGAATTATTCACCTGTCTTTTTGCATCATCGGGTTTTGATCTGAGACGATTCATCCGTAATTCAGAAAATGATGAATACCTAGTGAACATATTGAAGGAACTTTGGTCAAACAGACAGGATCAATATTCAGCTGAGAGAGAGCAAAAGAAAGATCAGAAAAAAGTTGAGATGTCCTACATCGGCGGGTAATGACAACAAAGTATCATGATCATCGATTTTTGAAAAGAAGAGAAAATGCTATAATCACTGTTGAAAATCTTCTTTTAACATCAGGACAATCTTTCCTATAAGGCTCGGCCCCATAAAAAAACAGCAGAGATTCTGCTGTTTTTTAAAATGCTATTTTGTACCTCAAAATTGACGGAGTAAGGATGAAAAAGAGATTTTTATTCATTTTGTCCTGCTTTACATTGATAGGAACTATGCTAAGATCAAATCAATCTTTACCAACTCGATTTTTTCACTCCTGGAATCTGTCCTTTATAGGCAAGCTCACGAAAAGCAATTCGAGACATTTTAAATTTTCTCAAGTAACCTCTAGGACGGCCAGTTAATTCACAGCGGTTTTTTAAGCGAGTGGGTGAAGAGTCTCTAGGTAGTTTCTGCAAAGCTTCATAGTCACCTTTTTCTTTTAGCTCTTTCCTTAATTGTGCATATTTCAAAACGAGCTGCTGTCGCTTTTTTTCTTTTGCTATTTTTGATTTCTTTGCCATTTAAAACCCTCCTGGTTTAAGTGTGTATGTTCCATTGAAAGGGGTCTTCAAACGTTGTCCAATCTTGATCAAATTCTTCAGGTGTAAGTAAGCATTGATCTAGTGTACGAATAATATCTGCTTTAGGTAAATCTACACCGATAAAGACAAGTTTTGTATGTCGATCACCAAACTCTGCATCCCACTCATCTAGAATGTCTGGTTCCTGATTTAAGATCCGTGATCGTTCTTGCTCAGGCAAGGCAGCAATCCAGTATGCGATTGGTTCAATTGCCACAGATTTTCCGGCTTGCGAAATTAAAATGGTTAAATCATGATGTGTCGCTAGCCATGTAAATCCTTTCGCTCGAACAATCTGCTCTGGCATTTGATCTAACCATGCATTCAGTCTGCCAGTATGAAAAGGGAGCCTTCTTTCATAAACAAAAGATGAGATTTGGTATTCTTCTGTTTCAGGCGTATGCTGAGAGTGTCCAGCATTAATTTCTTTGATCCAGCCCGCAGAAGCACTAGATTTTTCAAAATCGAATAAACCAGTATTCAAAATATCACTAGGTTGTACGTTACCTTTAGAGGTTCTAATAATGGCTGCTTCTGGTTGAAGTTTGGTTAACACGTGCTCAAGCCGATCTAGTTCTGATGCTGATACAAGATCACATTTGTTGATAATGAGCACATCACAAAATTCAATTTGATCAATAAGTAAATCGGAAATCTCTCGTTCATCATCATCTGAAACTGCTTCTTTACGATCCAATAAACTTTCTCCTGACTGGAAATCTGTCCAGAAACGGTTTGCATCTACCACCGTTACCATCGTGTCTAATCTGCAAAAACGTGTCAA
This sequence comes from Bacillus sp. FSL K6-2869, assembly GCF_040869405.1. Classification (NCBI taxonomy): domain Bacteria; kingdom Bacillati; phylum Bacillota; class Bacilli; order Caryophanales; family Bacillaceae; genus Bacillus; species Bacillus sp. FSL K6-2869. Next base: position 3,410,159 of record NZ_CP152035.1, on the reverse strand, counting down.
ATCTATGCCCATTTCTTCATCAATGTAAGAGAAAGTTTGAGCGACAGGAATTGGTTCACTAATACCTGTAGATTCAATGACAATATAATCGATATTCCCAGCCTTACAAAGGCGTTCTACTTCAATTAATAAATCTTCTCTCAATGTGCAACAAATACAACCATTAGATAGTTCAACCAGTTTCTCATCTGATCGAGAGAGTTCGCCGCCTTGCTTAACTAATTCCGCATCAATGTTTATTTCACTCATGTCATTGACAATAACAGCTACTTTTAGCCCTTTACGATTCTGAAGAACATGATTCAATATCGTGGTTTTTCCAGCTCCTAAAAAGCCGCTTAGAACTGTGACAGGTATTCTTTTATCCATTTGTTTTAGTCCTTTTGAACATGCTCATTTTGTATGCCGCCTCACTTATATAGTAATGATTACGATTTAAATCTTAAAAATTATTTTGTTTCCCGATGAAGGGTGTATTTCTTTAATCGTGGAGAATATTTTTTTAACTCCAATCGGTCTGGGTTCGTTCGTTTATTTTTTGTAGTGATATAGTTTCTGTCACCTGTTTCAGTACAGGCTAAGGTGATTTTCACGCGCATAATTGCTATAATCCTCCTTTATTTCGTAATGATTACGATTTGTATTTTAAAATGATAAAGGCTGATTGTCAAGTTTAGTATCAAGTCTATACCAACTCAAATAAAAAAGGGGTATCGTATTTCATTGATACCCCTTTTCATTAATAAAAGTCACCAAGTTCTTCTTCGTAATAATCTTCGTACTGTTGGACATCAGTAGGGAGTTCTTGGAGAAAGGCTAGCCCGCCTAGTATAATCATCAAAACGATAGCGATGAATGAGAGAATAACGGCGGCAATACTTGAAATCGCAAACAGTGTTTGCATTTTCATCATCTTAGCATATTGTTCCAATAATTCTTCGTAAGAAGTATCAGGCGCTTGAATCAATTGTTCAGCTGCTTTCACGGATTTTTGGACATGAATTCCCATCATAATCAGAAAAACGCCAATGGCAGCAGGAAGAACAAGCCAAAACCCACTGAGGATGGACAGACCACCTGAAATATAGAGAAAGATGCTCCCAACCTTTCCCCACTTTGTTATTGAATGAAGAGATTGAATGATTTTCTCAGTTTGTTGCAATTTTGTTCACTCCTTTATGTATTCACTCTATATCATACTTGAGCAAGTAGTACTTTAGGAAGAGTGAATTGACCTTTTTTCTATCTTTTATTTACTTTTTATGGATAAATAAATTATTTTTGAATAAGAAAAAAGTAACAATTACTACAAATGTAATCTACAAATTTTGTCATAAATAAGAAAATTAGTTTGAAGTAATTAGAAAATTTATCAAAATATGTTGTTAGTTGTCTATCAATTGGTTATTATTGTGTTGTATTACCATAAAATTTGGAAGGTGGAATTCATATGTTAGATCGAATTTTAAACAAAATGACCAATGTTCAACCTGCAGCTGCTAGATGTATTTTGCAAAGATTGGTAACTTCTTGCCAATCAGCACCAACTTGTTTCCTTCAAGGCGTTGGAACTTTCCGTTACTATGTGGATCGTGACACAGGTGAGATTTGTACTAGCCAAGAACGCGTTAAATGTGGCTGCTAAATCTAAGTATCTTATTTATTAGGGTGTGAACGCATGAGCATAACTCCAATTTCATTAGTAACAAATGCTATGCAGACGTCGAATAAGCGTCAAGCTGGCCATACATCAAATTCTTTTTTGACCCAAGCAGCGCAAATTGTTCAAGGCGACCATTCTCCAGAAGAGAGAAAGGCGTTATTTCAACAACTGACTTTAGTTCAGCAAGGAAAAGATTTAGAGCTTCATGTTTCTAAATTAAAGGAACTAGAGAAAGAGGTTCAAAAAGAGGGGTCTTCTTCTGTTACTGTGAATCAGCACGGTGATCAAGTTGACATTTCAAATGAAGCTCGCAGTGAGTTTGAACAAGCTGAGGAACAAACATCCGCTTCAAGCGAAGCTAATGAAATCGCTGCAGAGGAAAAAGGGAAGGATGTTCAGCCAAATTCACAATAATAAAAAATGAGGCATGTGTTTGATGCTCTTCACATGCCTCATTTATCTTTAGTTTGCAGCTAGTCTTGAATAAAGACCGTCTGGAAAAGGTGCTGCATATGAGATGGTATCATTGTCTTCTACCATGATGTAGTACGGAAACTCCTGAATTTGGAATGCGTTTATCAATTGTTCGTCTACCGGAATAATCCGCAAGTTTGTTTCGTTATCACGATATAATTCTTGGTCCTTTTTTTGCCCGTTTTTCAACAAAATACTCAATGAAACGTTTAGTTTACGCTGCTTTTTTGTTTCTAGGAATTGTTCGAGTGATGGAATGCAGTGCGGACATGCTGTGTCAGTGAAGATCAGTAATTGTTGTGTACGATTTGTTTGCAGCAGATCATTCATGTGAATGGGTGATGGCTGTTCGAGAAGTGGATGCGCAAGTTTCTGCCCCACGTGTTCTATAGGTAAGATGATAAGCTGCATCTGTTGTTTTAAATAGATGATAATTCCAGCCGTTAATAGAAGACTGCAAATCATAAGAGCGAGCTGTAAAAGAAAAATTGAATTCATCGTATATCGTCCTCTCAAAGTGAAGTTACGCAAAGCTATCATATTACAAATATCAAAAATATGTCAATTATACTAAATGGTGTAAGGTGGAGCATCTCATGAGTACAGTGAACCATTGTTTATATGCAATCTCCTATACTTGGAAAAAAAGTCGTTCTTATCTTCTTTTAACTTTGTTCATTCAAGTGATCGTTGGTTTTATGCCTTTGGCTAGTGTCTGGATTATTCAAACTTTGATTAATGAAATTATTTTATTTATGACGTCTTCAGGTGACATCCAAAAGGTTTTGTGGTTATTTGGACTGCAAATGGTCATTGTGATTTTAGGATATGGGCTTCAATTCATTCTTCAGCTTAGTCAACAGAAAGCAACAAATCTGATTGGTCTGCATTTGAAAGGTGAATTGCTTCAAAAAGCGATAAGACTGCCGTTTATTACGTTTGAGCACCCGTCCTTTTACAATGAAAGTCAACGTGTGATGAACAGTCATCAGCATGTTCTCAGTATGGTGAGAAGTATTTTTACAATGATGAGCGCGTTGATTACTGTTGTATCACTTCTTATCTATATGATCGGTATTCATTGGGGCTTAGCGGTCATATTGTTCTTGTTTACCTTGCCTGTATTATGGATTGAACTTTTCTTTGGAGGCGCACGTTATCGATTAAATCGTTTGTTAACGGCTAATGATCGAAGAGAAATGTATGTATCTGATCTCGTCGCGCAGCGAGATTCTTTAAAGGAAGTTCGTTTATATGGAATAGGGAATTATCTTCTTCAAAAGTGGAGAGGTCACTACGTTAAAAGTGCAGATGAAAAATATAATTTGCTGAAACGCCAAGTGCGCTGGGAGATGGCAGGCGGGTTGCTTATGACATTGGCCTATGTGTGCTGTGGTTTATTGATTGTCTTTCTTATTTTTCAAAAAAAATTAGCAGCGGGTACGTTTGTTGCAGTGCTGCAAGCTGTACAAAACATTCAAAGTGGGTTTCAAGATTTAACAAGAGAATGTTCTAGTTTATATGAAACAAGCCTATATGTTGATGAAATGAGAGCTTTTCAAAAGAGAGAAGAGGAAATGCATGAACATGAACAGACAGAAGGGGCAGCGTCGCTTCAGGGAATTGAGCATATCCAGTCCATTACATTAGACAATCTCTCTTTTACTTATCCGAATATGAAAAAACCAGCGATTGAGCATATTCATTTTCATATGAAAAAAGGTGAACGAATTGCATTAGTAGGAGATAATGGGTCCGGTAAAACCACTTTAATCAAATGTTTAACCGGCTTATATGATCCAGATCAACAGAATATGCACAAAGTCAATGGAGAGGATATTTCCACCATCCATAAAAAGACCTATCATGCGAGAATGGCTGTTCTTTTTCAAGATTTTATGAAGTACGAATTCACTGTGAGAGAAAACATAGGGTTTGGCCGTATTGATGATATAGAAGAGGAAGAGCGGTTGATTTCAGCCGCCCGCCAAGCAGGTATAGAGAAAAGAATTAATCAAATGGAAGACACATATGATGCGCAGCTAGGTCGCTTTTTTGAAGAGGGACATGAATTGTCTGGCGGACAATGGCAAAAGCTTGCGATGGCGAGAACCTTCTTTAGAGAAAGTGATTTTATTATTTTAGATGAACCGACCTCTGCTCTCGATCCGCTGTCGGAGATCTCGCTCATTCGAAAGTTATTCGATCATACGCAGGATCAAGGGGTTTTGTTTATTACACATCGTATGGGAGCGGCCCGCTTAGCAGACCGTATCATCGTCATGAAAGATGGTGCTTTTATTGAAGAGGGCAACCATGATGAACTGATGGCGTTGCACGGAGAGTACAGAAGGCTTTACGAGGCACAATCTCAACTATTTCAACAAAAGGAGATGGTGTAAGGTGAGTGTCTTTTATTTCATAGGCGTCTATTTACTAGGAATCATTTTTGCGGGTGCATGGCTCGATAAAGCAAGGAAACAGAAGGCACATGTCCAGCAGATCAATGCTTATCGGCTGCTGCCGCCTTCTTTCGAGGCACCTATGTTTTATTTGTTTTTGTTGATTGAATTGGTTTGTACGGTTCATTTGTTTATATGGAACATGTCTGTCCTGCCTGCAATTGGCCTTACAGCCCTGTTATGTATTTATACTGGAGCGGTTACGTTCAATTTAATTAGGGGGCATCGTGATATTTCGTGCGGTTGTGGAGGATTACTGGAAAACGATCGCCTGCATTGGGGGATTGTGATTCGCAATCTGCTGATGCTTACTCTTGTGGCAGGGTTATTTTATGTACATCCTAGTGTTGAAATGATTTCATTGCGGTTGAAAATGATTTGTTTTCTCATTGCAGCGGCTGTCTGTTTGATCATAGCGGTCAGCCAAGAAATTGTGCTATTGAAGCGAAAGTGGATCGACTCATTCCAGATTGCAGATGGATCAATTATAGAAGGAGATAAAATGAAATGACAGATATTTTATTAATCATTGTGTTATTAATTGTCATTGCCCAGCTGGCTGTCGTGTTTTTGCTTGCCCGTTTTATCGGGAGATTTATGAATAAAATAAAGTCCCTTGATGGAATTGAATTGAAGGAAGCGGATATTGGTGACCCGGCTCCGTTATTTCGCAGTTATTCACATGTAGGTGAAAAGGTGATCTTGAAGGAGTATTTGCAAAATGGGCGAGCTGTGATGCTGTTATTTGTGAATTCTACTTGTATGACTTGTAAAAGTATTTTGTCTGATGTGCAGCCTCAAACTTCACATGATGATGCTCATGTGATTGTTATTAATGGAGATGAAAAAGCCGATGATGCCTCGCTTCTTCAATTGCTGCCGGAGCAAGCTGTTTATATGCGCTCATCACAAATTATGGAGTTGTATGGAGTAACAGTTGTTCCGCAAGCGCTTCTGATTGATGAACATGGTATCATTCTGAAAAGAAAATCGCTTCAAAATGCGAAGCAATTTGAGCAGTTAGTGCATGCTTCATAAAAAAGCGTCTCTTTCTTCAAGAGACGCTCCGTTTATAATTCTTTTCCTAAAATATCTAAGTCGTACCGATTTCCGTCCATTTCTGCGATGCGTGGCAAATGTCCCCAAGTCTCAAAGCCGTGCTTCTTAAATAATTTGATGCTGGCTTCGTTGTGGCCGAAAATAAAGGCAAGTAACGTTCGGATGCCTAATGAGGGTGCCAATTCGAGCGCCTCTTGTAAGAACAATGACCCTAAACCTTTTCCTCGATAGTTTTGGTTCAAATAAATACTCATTTCAACAGTACCGTTGTATGCAGGTCTGCCGTAAAACGTTTCAAAACTGAGCCAGCCGTAGATATTTCCTTCCTCATCTGTTTTCACATAGAGAGGACGTTTCTCCGAATGATTCAAAAACCACTGACGGCGGTCTTCTACTGTAACAGGTTTTGTATCGGCCGTTACTTCTCTTGAAGCAATCGTAGAATTGTAGATATCGACGATCTCTTTGAGGTCATCTTCTGTCGCCATGCGGTTGAAAGTCTTCACCATATGTACCCCCATCTTTTTTCATTCATCATACATATTATTGATACGATTGCGCAAAATAAAAAGAAAAATAATTTCGTGTGTATATATTTTTTGAAAAGTGTTCAGAATGTTGCTGAGGTGATGAAAAATGAGAGAGGAAGAAAAGAAACGTACTTCCAAAATCACAAAAGTTCAGCAATTTTTCCGTAAGCGCTGGGTATTCCCTGCTATTTACTTGGTCAGCGCAGCGGTCGTGTTAACAGCCGTTCTTTGGTATCAAGCTGTATCGAAAGATGTGAAAGACCAACTATCTGATGGAAATCAAACAGGACAAGAACAACGTGATGATGCCGTTGAAGTTGGAAAGCCAATTGAAAATGTCGCTATGCCGGTCCAGAATTCTGAGAATGTTTCTGTCGTGAAAAAGTTCTATGAAGCAGATGCTGATCAAAAAGAAAAAGAAGCAGCACTTGTAAACTATAATAACACCTATACCTTAAGCAAAGGTATTGATCTTGCAGATAAAGATGGCAAAGTGTTTGATGTCACAGCTGCTCTTAGTGGAACAGTCGTTCAGGCGAAAAAAGATCCAGTTCTCGGTCACGTTGTTGAAATTGAACATGAAGATGGATTGTCTACTGTTTATCAATCGTTGTCTCAAGTGAGTGTAAAAGAAGGCGATGAAGTAAAGCAGAATGATGTCATCGGTGCTTCTGGTAAGAATCTATATGGTGCTGAAAGCGGCAACCATGTTCACTTTGAAATTCGTATGGAAGGTTTAGCGCTTAATCCACTTAGCTTCATTGATAAGCCTGTTTCTTCCATTGAAAAAGCAGCGCAAGAAGTGACAGAAGAAGCAAAAGAACCTGCTCAGCCAAAAGTTGATGAAAAAACGAAGGAACCTGCTGCTGACGATAAGGCAAAAGAGCCGGCTGAAGAAAAATCTGAAGATAAGTCTGATGAGAAGGGGAAATCCTCTGATCAAGAAAAGTCTTCTGATTCCTCTAAAGACCGCAGTCAGTCAGAAGAAACAAAACAATCTTAATACCTTGCAGCCTCTGTGTATATGAATATGCAGAGGTTTTTTTCTGTCTTAAAAAATCCCCCGCACTCGGCGGAGGATGGATTATAAGGCGGCAGGTCCTTCTTCACCTGTCCGAATGTTGATTGTATTTTCTATCTCATATATAAAAATCTTCCCATCCCCTGGTTCTCCTGTACGAAGTACCTTTTGAGCCGTTTCCACGACCTGTTCAACAGGTACTTTGCTTAAGACGATTTCAATCTTTAAACGTTCGTACACATTGCTTTCCTTTTTGACGCCACGGTATAGTTCCGTATGTCCCTTTTGTAGTCCGCAGCCGTGCACATTGGAAAAGGTAATCGAGGTGACACCAATCTTTCCAAGCTCCACCTTTAATGTTTCAAAATTAGCTGGACGTGTGACAATCTCCACTTTATACATTTTGCTCATAGAGACACCCCTTTTTCTTTAATCTTGATATGCTTTTTCGCCGTGCATCGTTAAATCAAGACCGACTGATTCTTCTTCTTCAGTTGCGCGAATCTTGAAGAAGATGTTGACGACTTTGATGATCACGTATGTGACAACTGCAACAAAGACGTATGTGGCCACGATGGCGACAACTTGTTTCCAAAGTAAGCTTGGATCGCCGTAAAATAAGCCGTTGGCTCCGCCATCATTGACAGATGTAGTGGCGAAAAGGCCTGTAGCAATGCCTCCCCACGTACCGCCGATTCCGTGCAGACCGAATGCATCCAGTGCATCATCATAGCCGAACTTGGCTTTAAGTGAATAGACGCCCCAGAAACAAACGATTCCGCCGATGATTCCGATGATAATCGAAGCAAATGGTGTGACAAAACCTGCGGCAGGTGTAATCGCTACTAGGCCTGCAATGGCTCCAGAGATTGCACCTAGCATCGTTGGTTTTTTGTTGATCATCCATTCGACTAACAGCCAGCCGATGATCCCTGCAGCAGCTGCTGTATTCGTGTTAATAAAGGCATACATGGCGACACTGTCTAATGTGAGGGCACTTCCTACGTTAAACCCAAACCAGCCAAACCAAATCACAGCTCCGCCTAGAAGTGTGTAGATCAAGTTATGCGGAGAAGAACTTGCCGCTTCTTTTCGCTTCCCGAGAACAATGGCTACGACTAGACCAGCCACACCGGATGATATGTGGACGACGTTTCCACCGGCGAAGTCAAGTGCTCCCATTTCGCCAATCCAGCCGCCACCCCATACCCAGTGTGCGACTGGAGCGTATACAAATGTGACCCAAAGGAGTGTAAACACGACCACCGCTGAGTAACGAATACGTTCAGCGAAGGCACCAGAGATAATGGCTGTTGTGAGGACAGCAAAGGTCATTTGGAACATCATGAACAATGAATGTGGAATCGTATCACTATATGAACCAGGTTCAAAGCCAACGCCTTTTAGTCCAACCCAGTCAAAGCCTCCGATCCATGCATTGCCTGGCGCAAAGGCCAGTGAATAGCCAAACACGATCCAGACGATAGAGACAATGGCTAGTGAGGTTAAGCTGTGCATTGTCGTACTTAACACGTTTTTACTTCTCACAAGTCCTCCATAGAATAAGGCTAAACCCGGTGTCATTAACCACACGAGTAGTGTGCAGAAGAACATAAATACTGTATCACCCATTTGCATGCTGCATTCCCCCGAATCATTCAGAATTAATAGATTTCTTAATTCTTCATTATAGAGAGAAAAGTCATATATAACATATTCATGTAAGTTTATCTAACATGGTTTTTTGGTCATTATCAATATAAATGGATGAAAAGTTCGTAAAAAATGAGAATAAACGTGTATGAACGACGAAAAATAAAGGGCGTTTGACCTATAAAATCGAACTGAGAAACAATTTGGTTCGCTCCTCTTGGGGAGAATCAAATAATTCTGATGGGGTACCTTGTTCGACAATTCGTCCTTCATGCATATAAACAACTCGGTCAGCTACTTCTTTTGCGAAGCCCATTTCATGAGTGACGATGACCATTGTCATGCCTTCTTTGGCAAGACTTTTCATGGTTTGCAGCACTTCGCCTACAAGCTCTGGGTCCAGCGCAGAAGTGGGCTCGTCAAATAACATGACATCGGGCTTCATGGCGAGAGCTCGTGCGATGGCAACGCGCTGTTTTTGACCTCCTGATAGCTTTGAAGGGTACACTTTTGCTTTATCCGCTAGTCCGACTTTCTCTAATAAGACATTGGCTTCAGTTATCGCTTGTGCTTTCTTTGTTTTTTTCACCATGACCGGTGCTTCGATGATGTTTTCAAGCACGGTTTTGTGCGGGAAAAGATTAAAATGCTGAAACACCATGCCTATTTTCTGCCTCATTTCGTTTAATTGATCTCGTTTTGGATGAACGGGACTGCCATCAATGATGATCTGACCGTCATTTTTTATTTCTAAAAAATTCATACAACGGAGCAAGGTGCTTTTCCCAGAGCCGCTTGCACCAATTAAGACGACAACATCATTTTCATATACAGTGAGGTCGATATCTTTTAAGACATGCAGTTCTCCAAAGTGTTTATTCAGTTTTTCAACACGAATGATCTCTTTTGATTCTGTCATGCTTCTCCTCCTAATGATCACTGACTGATAGTTTCTTCTCAACGGTTTGCACAGCGAATGTTAACAGCAGGACAAGAACTAAGTAATAGACAGCCACGACAAGTAAGTACGTCATGTTGTCAAAACTGTTGGAGCCTTGAGTGGTGGCTATGTTAAAGAGTTCATTGACGCTGATGAAGGCAGCAAGTGATGAGTCTTTTAAGCCGATAATAAACTGATTGCCGAGAGGGGGGAGGGCGCGCCGCATCGCTTGCGGGAGAATGATACGTCTCATGGTGAGAAATCGCCCCATGCCAAGAGAACGTCCTGCTTCTTTTTGACCTTGATCGATTGATTGAATCGCCCCTCTGAATATTTCTGCTATATAGGCACCGTTATGGAAGGCAAGCGCAATAGAGGCTGCCCAAAAGTCGGGTATATTTAATTCTGTCAGCCCAAAATACAGGATGAAAATCTGCACAATGAGTGGTGTCCCGCGTACAAGGAAGATATAGGCATTTGCGATATAACCGAAAACGGCCACGCGGGATATTTTTAGTAAGGCAAAGAAAAGCCCGATGAACATGCCGATGAAAATACTGATGACAGTGAGTTGTAAGGTGAGCAGCATTCCTTCTAAGAAAACGCCTCTAGAATCAATCAGCGTTTGAAAAAAATGTGATAAGGTAGGCAAAACAATCATCTCCATTTGAAGAAAGTGCGCCTAGAGAAAGGCGCACAATCGTGGTTTTAATCCTGTTTGACGGTAATATCTTCGTCAAAATACTTTTCGCTAATTTGTCTTAATGTTCCGTCTTTTTTGAGTGCATCAATCGCATCGTTGATTTCTTTTATGAGCTCTTTATTATCTTTAGAGACAGCAATTGCTTGCTCACTTTGCCCGAGTCTTTCTTGTGCTTCAATTTTTAGTTTTTTCTTCATGGCTTCTGCCCCTGTGGCAAAATCAGTGACGACTGCATCGTGTTTGCCATTGGCTAGTGCTTCTAAAGCGACAACATCACTGTCGTAATATTTCGGTTCCTGACCGCTATGTTCTTTGGCAATATCCGCATAAGACGAACCTTTAGAGACAGCGATTTCTTTGCTTTTTAAGTCATCTGCACTGTGAATATCTGCGCCGGGTCTTGTGAAGATTTGCGGACCTGAGTAGTAATACGGTTGAGAAAAAAGGACGTGTTTTTTTCGTTCCTCGTTGATGGTATGACTTGCAATGGCGGCATCAAATTTACCTGCTTTGACGCCTTCGACGATGCCTGCGAATTTATATTTTTTCTGTACAGGCTCTAGGCCCATCTTGTCGCTAATCGCATTGCCGACATCAATATCAAAGCCGGACATCTGGTTTCCATCCATGTAACTGAATGGGTGGAATTCACCTGATGCTGCAAAAATAAATTTCCCATCCTCCAAAATCGGCGACCCTTTCGCTGTAGAATTACGTTTATCTCCGTTCCCATTTGTTTCATTTGAACCGCACGAAGACAGAAGTAATACTGCAACCGAGAAAAGGGCTGGGACCCAAAACCGTCTTTTTTTAATAATAAGCTTCTCCTCCTTTTCAGCCGTTCTCCGTATAAGGAGAAAGTAGGCTTTTAAATATGTGTAGCATCTTACCATTTGTTCCTCATATTCTCAATTTTATATGCGCTTTTCCAACACTTGCCCTTTTTAAAATGTATGTCTTGCTTTTCGGAGAGAGAACTTGAATTGATCAGGGTAAAAAAGGGAAATGAATCTCATAATAACGAGGAGATAGACAAAGAACGTGTATGTCAAAAGAAGGGGGCGGGTGTATGATCAAATGGAAAAACAACCGAAAAGTCTTTTTAACGGCGATTGCTTTTGGAACGATGTTAAATCCATTGAATTCCTCAATGATTTCTTTAGCCTTGCATCAAATTCAGCATGAGTTCGGTTTGTCGTTTACGACGGTATCTTGGCTCATTTCAACCTTTTATTTGGCCAGTGCGGTCACGCAGCCGGTGAGTGGACGAATTGGAGATCATGTGATGAGCCGGAGAACCTTATTTTTATTTGGACTAGTTCTAGTGGCAGTCTCAGCCATTTGTGCGCCGTTTGCCCCGACTTTTGCGGTGCTGATTGTGATCCGGCTTCTACAGGCGATTGGAAGCAGTGCGATCTATCCTTCAGGTGTTGGACTGATTCGGGATCATGTGAAGGAACGACAAGCTTCTGCTTTAGCGGTATTGTCCATCTTTGCTTCAGCGATGACAGCACTCGGGCCGACACTTGGCGGGTTTTTGATGACGATCGGCAGCTGGCCGGCGATCTTTTTAGTGAATCTGCCATTCATATTGATCAGTTTTTTTCTAGGCCTTTCCTTGTTTCCTAAGGAGAAGAAGAAAAAATTGCGTATCGGAGACACTGTCCGAAAGCTTGATTTGCCAGGGATGTTTCTATTTACAGTTTGTATTGTCCTTTTGCTTTCTTTTTTATTATCACTATCTGATGGTATTCAGTATGTACAGGGCATTCTCTGTCTTGTGAGTGCGGGTGCTTTTATATGGTGGGAATATCAGGTGGATGAGCCATTTATCCAAATTCGGATGTTCAGGCAGGAGAAACGGCTTTCGCTTGTGTATGTGCAATTTATCATTTTGAATATTTTCTTCTATTGTCTCTTTTTTGGCTTGCCAAGTTATTTTCAGGATGAATTGGGCTGGCGTGTGGAGATGACAGGTCTCTTTATGCTTTGCATGTCTGGCATGAGCATAATGGTCTCGCCACTGACTGGCAAGTGGGTAGATCGCGGCGATGAACGGCACCCTGTTTTGGCAAGTGCTGTGCTGATGCTGGCCGGTGCTTCCGCAATGACTTTCTTTTTTATTCCGGCGCCATTCTGGGGGAAAGGACTGGTTCTTGCTTTGCTTGGACTCAGTTATGGGATTGGAAATGTTGCGCTTCAAGCTGCGATGTTAAAAGCGAGCCCTCAACAAATGATTGGCACGACCTCTGGGCTTTTTCAAACATGCAGGTACCTTGGTTCCATTCTGTCATCTGCCGTGCTTGGCATGCTGTTTGGTGAGGAAATTGCAGGTTCTCATTTTGAACAATTAGGCTGGACATTGATCATGATTTCTCTTGTCGGCATTAGCGTCAGCCTTTATTTTTCGAGTATGGTCAGAGGAAAACAAACAATGAAAAAAGCGGCTGGGATAAAGTAGAAGAGAGGTCTTCCATACTTTATCGCAAGCCGCTTAAGAGTTGGATAGGTCTGATCCTTGGTCCTTTTGCTTCCTTCTGAAAATTTTGCCCACAATGTTCTCGTAAAATGTCACGATACGGTCAATTGGAGAGTCAAAGAACTTCCATAATTTATTCATGATAAAGACAACCACAATCGATACGATCAAGCTGCCTAATACATCAAATGGATAATGATGACCGACCCAGATGCGGGAGAACCCTGTCAGTAATCCAAAAACAAGCAAAATATTGCCGAGTTTTTTATTACGGGATCGAATGGCTAGTGAAAGAGCCAGTGCACCTGTTGTGTGGTCACTTGGGAAGGAAGCGTCTGCTGAGTGCGGGATGAGTGTGTCGACTTTGTGCGCCACAAACGGCCGCTCTTCATAATAAAACAGCGTAATGGCAAAATTGACGATGAGTGCCACGATGCCTGTTACACCAGAAAAGAAGACATGCTTCTTAAATTTGTGATTACCTAAAAACCAGCAAATCAATAAGACGAGGGCATATACGAGAATGGCCTTTTTCGTAATGAAAATCATGGCCTGATCTAAAAACTCAGAATGATGAGCCATCCCGTGTATGACTTTAAACAATTCGTAATTCAAAACATCACCTATACTTTCGCTTAACGCCAACTATTTTTCAAAAGACCTATCTGTTCATTTGAAATATCCTATATTTTAGCATGTTTTCAGTGAAGTTTAAAACAGTATCCTATTCTGATAGGGAAACCTTTTGTGCTTTTGCTTCTTGCGGTTTTCGTTCGCTCCAATAAAAAACGCCCATGCTGAGTAACACGACAACGCCAGCAATGAGATATACATTTGAAAAATCTGTGAAGCTGACAAGCAGTCCGAAGACAAAGGATCCAGCGGCAATCCCTGTATCATACAGGGTAAAGAAAGTTGCTGTGGCGTAGCCTGTACGGTGTGCTGGTGAGTGCTGTATCGCAAGTGTTTGTAGACATGGCACCAAAGAGCCGTAGCCAAGACCGATGACAGCGCCGGATAAAAGAAGCATGGTGGCTGTTTGGGTAGCGGTCAGCATCCATAAACCAATCGCAAAGAGAGCAATCGATGGATAGATCACAATATGAGGTCCGACTCGGTCAAACAGTCTGCCTGTAAATGGACGTGATCCAAGCATTGCAGCTGCAAAAACAATGAAGAAATAACTGCTTGCACCCATTAGGTTCAGGGAATTGGCATAGACTGAAATAAATGAAATGATCGGCGAGTAACAGAAGGAGATAATGATTCCAACTGCTGCCGTTTTTAAAGCACCTTTTTCAAACAGGTGAGAAAAAGTGAATCGAAAGATGACACTTCCGCCGTTTTCAGGCTCTGGCTGTCTAATCAGCATCGTGAAAGCTGCACCGATGGAGACGATGATGGAAAAGAGCAGAAATAAAGAATGGAATCCTACTTTTCCGACTTGATTCAGTGCGATAAACGGACCGATGACCACGGCAAGGTTCATCGACATCACAAAGTATCCAAGACCCTCTCCTCGTTTATGTTTCGGAATCATATCAGCTGCAATGGCACTTGCTACGGTTGTCAAAATGCTGAAGAAGATTCCTTGCACGAAACGCAGCATGAGAAGTGTTTGGAATTGATCAATTGGAATGTATAAATAAGTGAGCAGGGCAAAAGCCGTTGAAGAAAAAATCGCCATGCGTTTCTTGCCGAATTTCTCAATAATGGCCCCTGAAAATGGTCTTGTCACAATTGCTGATAATAAGAAGACCGTCACAAGGAGGCCGCCCTGTGATTCTGTTCCATTTAATTCATCCATTGTGTAAATGGGGAGTAGTGTCAAAAGGGCATAAAAAGAGGTGAATGTAAATAAATTCACCAGGACAATCATGATAAAGTCTTTTGTCCAAATGCGTTCGTTCATGGTGTATGTCACTTCCTATTCAGTTGATAATTTGTGTAAAAGTGTATGGAGGAGTTGTTTTTCTTCGTAGGTAAAATCTGAAAGACATTCTTCTTCAAATTGTTCCATCGTCTGTTTGATTTTTTTAAACTTTGCTTTTGCATCGTCTGTCATGACGATGAGATTCTCACGTTTGTCTTTTCCTTGGACTCGTTTCACCCAGCCGTTTGCTTCTAGACGCGTCACGGTTCTGGTAATCGTCGGTGCTTCGACGTTCAAATAGGTCCAAATGTCTTTTTGCGTTTTAGGACCGAATGTATCCAAACAAAAAAGTACAGTCCACTGGGACATGTACAAGTCATAAGCAGCAAGCGCTTCGTTCGCTTTTTTAGACAGCAGCCGCGCGCTTTGATGTATTTGATGTAAACACTCTCTGTTTAACGTATCCATAGGCTCACCTTTATTCATTATTTATCTAGGTAAATAAAATCACCTTTCCTATTTTACGTGTTACACCGATGCTTGTAAAGTGAAAATTTTCGCCACTCGAAATGATTTTTTGTTTTGTCTTTTCTGATAAATCCCTTGTCCCATCTTCATTTTTAGCATATTCCCTATGCAATGCTAATACACTGTTACAAACCTGACAAAGAGAGTGTTTGAGGTGAGGGATCGTGTTTGGCATTTACTACCTAATGGATGAGAAATTAAGACGAACAAGCGCCGCTGAAAATGGATAATATTGATACGGATCTCATTTCACACTTCTCACATCCATTTTAGGGAGGTCGAGTGGTGTGCACGATTACATCAAAGAGCGAACAATCAAGATAGGAAAGTATATCGTGGAGACAAAGAAAACCGTTCGTGTAATTGCGAAAGAATTTGGAGTCTCTAAAAGTACTGTACACAAGGATCTAACAGAAAGACTGCCAGAAATTAATCCAGATCTGGCTAACGAAGTGAAGGAGATACTGGATTATCATAAATCAATCCGCCACCTGCGAGGGGGAGAAGCCACAAAGTTAAAGTATAAAAAAGAAGAAATTTTAGAAGGTGAGCCTGTAAAACAGTAAGCTTTAGTTCTTTGTTCATAAACATGATATATATATCTTCCTCTTATCGGTAGTTTCTAACCACAAATTTTGTAAAGACTTTTGTAAAGAAATATCTTTTTTTCTGCAAATTATGATAGAATATATAATTAGGGCAGAATGTGGTATTTGCTATGGAAACAGATTTTCAAGGAGGATATATATAGATGTTTGCTAGGGATATTGGAATTGATCTTGGTACTGCAAATGTACTGATTCATGTCAAAGGAAAAGGAATTGTGTTAAATGAACCATCTGTTGTCGCTCTTGATAAAAACAGCGGGAAAGTATTAGCTGTTGGAGAAGAAGCAAGACGTATGGTTGGACGTACGCCTGGGAATATTGTTGCGATTCGTCCATTAAAAGATGGCGTAATTGCTGATTTTGAAGTAACTGAAGCGATGCTCAAGCATTTTATTAACTCATTAAATGTGAAAGGGCTATTCTCTAAGCCGCGTATGCTCATCTGCTGTCCAACAAACATTACATCTGTTGAGCAGAAGGCGATCAAAGAAGCTGCTGAAAAAAGCGGCGGGAAGCATGTATTTCTTGAAGAAGAGCCAAAAGTAGCAGCTATTGGTGCTGGTATGGATATTTTTCAGCCAAGTGGAAACATGGTCGTAGATATTGGAGGCGGAACGACAGATATCGCTGTCATCTCAATGGGTGACATTGTAACCGCCTCTTCTATTAAAATGGCTGGAGACAAATTTGACTTGGAAATTCTAAACTACATTAAAAAAGAGTACAAGCTGTTGATCGGTGAGCGAACTGCAGAGGACATTAAGATCCAAGTTGCAACGGTATTCCCAGACGCACGTCACGAAGAGATCTCGATTCGTGGACGAGACATGGTGACAGGATTACCAAGAACGATTACCGTCACAAGCAAAGAAGTAGAAGAAGCATTACGTGAATCTGTATCTGCCATTGTTCAGGCTGCGAAACAAGTTCTCGAAAGAACACCACCTGAATTATCAGCTGATATCATTGACCGCGGCGTCATCATTACTGGTGGCGGAGCGCTTCTAAACGGGCTTGATCAATTGCTTGCAGAAGAGCTGAAAGTACCAGTTTTCGTTGCAGAAAATCCAATGGATTGTGTAGCAGTTGGTACTGGCGTGATGCTTGATAATATGGACAAGCTGCCAAAGCGTAAACTCAGCTAATGATTTCCCTCATTCTTTTTAGAAAGAATGGGGGATTTTTATTAAAGAAGCCTGCCAATATGCCGATATATTTCATAGAAGATTGTGTACTGATGATTTTATGTCATGTGAAAGAATTTGAATGAGGTGAGCACGTGTTAAAAGGACTATACACCGCAACATCTGCCATGATCGCTCAAGAGCGGCGGACAGAAATGCTTTCAAATAATATCGCAAATGCGAATACTCCAGGCTATAAAGCAGATGAAGGGGCCATGCGCGCATTTCCAGAAATGCTGCTAAGCCGAATGGAATCAGGACGTTTCCAAACATCTTCAGGCAAAGGCTTTAGTATCCCACAGCAAACGGCGATTGGCGGAATTAATACGGGAACATACATGCAGGAATTGATTCCTCAATTTACACAAGGAACATTAAAAACAACGGATCAAACAACGGATATCGCATTAGTAGAAAATAATGTACCCATCAACCCGGAGACAAATCAAAAGTCAGCGCTTTTTTATGCTGTGAATACACCAGAAGGCGTTCGTTATACGAAAAGCAGTTCCATTACATTGAATGATCAAAATCAGTTGACGATCAATGGACGTGCCCTTCTTTCTGTGACGGGTCAGCCGATTACCGTTCAAAGTGAGAATTTCAAAGTGAACGCAGATGGAACCGTGAGTGAAAACGGACAAAACCTTGGACAAATTGATGTACGTGTTGCAATGGATACAAGAAACCTTGCGCGTGAAGGAAATGATTTATACCGTACAGCTGATAACCAGCCTCTTCCAAGTGCGGTCAATAACGGTCAAATGTCCTATACATTAAGCCAAGGTGTATCAGAGCTGTCGAACGTTGATGTGACGAAATCATATACAGAAATGACAACAGCCTACCGCGCATTTGAAACAAACCAAAAAGTGGTTCAGGCATATGATAAAAGTTTAGAAAAAGCAGTGAACGAAATCGGAAGAGTGTA
This sequence comes from Bacillus sp. FSL K6-2869, assembly GCF_040869405.1. Taxonomy (NCBI): domain Bacteria; kingdom Bacillati; phylum Bacillota; class Bacilli; order Caryophanales; family Bacillaceae; genus Bacillus; species Bacillus sp. FSL K6-2869. The sequence continues at coordinate 3,392,051 of NZ_CP152035.1, read as the reverse complement.
TTAATGAAAAAATGAAGAGAGAGGAGGATTCTCATGCTTAGAACGATGATCAATGCAGCTGTGTCAATGAACGAGGTGCAAAAGCAGCTTGATATCATTAGTAATAACATCGCAAACAGTGAAACAACAGGGTATCGCGCGAAAAACACCCGTTTTTCAGAGCTGGTCAGACAACAGTTTAATCAGGTAGATGAAAAAAATGAGCAGGTGGCAAACAGTCGTCTGACACCTGCTGGTTTAAGGCTTGGAACTGGAACGATGGTCAATGCATCCATTAACTCATTGCAAGGGTCTATTAAAGAAACAGGCCGTGACCTTGATGTTGCATTTGGTGCGCCATCGCAGTATTTGCAGGTCAATGCTGGCGGTAACATCCGGTATACAAGAGATGGTTCTCTTTATCTACAGCCAGGAAATAATCGGAATCAAGTCCAGCTGGTGACAAGTGAAGGCCATCCGATTCTTGACGAAAACGGGAATGAGATTGTCTTAAATGCGAATTTCCGTGATATTTCTATTGATAAAAATGGCCGGCTTACAGCTATTTCTCGAGGCAATCAACCGAATCAGCAGGTGAATCTTGGGGTTGTTCAAGTGAATAATTCTTCAGCACTCATCTCTGAAGGAGAAAATTTGTTCTCAGTCGACGGCAACTATCAAGGCGCTTTAACGGCACTGAATGGGGCAAACCGTCAGGCCATTCAACTTCAGCAAGGTGCACTTGAAACGTCGAATGTAGACATGTCTAAAGAATTAACAGACCTCATGACAACACAGCGTTCGTATCAGATGAACTCAAGAACCATTACGATGGGCGATCAAATGCTAGGACTCATTAATACCATTCGATAATGAGCAGGCGGATGTCAGCCTCTCATGATAAAAAAGGCGGCTCGCTCAAAGTCGCCCTTTTTTTTATAAAAATCTGAGACATCTGCAAGCAGATCTTCAAGATCAATCCAGGCTTCTTTTCGTTCAAGACATGTGACGAGTGTAGCAATCTGTTCATCTGCCTTGGGCGTTTGGCTGTAGAGAAGGAATAAAATTTGGAACTTGATTCTTAATAGATCAAATTGGGCATCAACGGCTTCTTTTAGCCCTTTTTGAATATACTTCATTCCTTCATCAGTTAAATTCTCTTTAAAGCAGGAACGCACAGTTTCATAGAGACACGATACATAGGAGTGGGCAGATTTCCGGTATGCTGGGAGCCGAAGCGCTTTTTTAAAGTATTCTAGTGCTTCCTTATGACGATTCTGTCTCGACTTGATAAAACCAGCGTCATAATACACGATACCAAGCAGTTCTTGGTCATCAATCATTTTCACGTATTCGATAATTTCAATCAAAATAGCTTCTGCTTCTTCATATTTTTTTTGATCACTAAAGTTAAGTGCGAGCACAATTTTGCACCGATAAATGCTGTGGATATCCCCGTGCTTTGCAAAGATATCCATGGCTTTTTCAACATGTCGAATGGATAACAGTGAATAGCGGTTGTTATAATAAACACCACTTGTACGGAAATGAAACTCCGCTTCCTCTAGCTCATCGTCTAGCAGGGGCAGTTTTTCTTCTGCTTTTTCAAGATAATGAATGGCATCATTTTGATCGCTCTTTAAAGATTCGTATAAACCGAGAAAAAAGTAAAAATAATATTGCAGTTGATCATTCATTTGATCTTTGTGGAGCATGAGTTCATGCTTCAGTTTTTCTAAGTCTTCTGTTTGGTTCATCCAGAGCTGGTGCCGAAAAAGCATAAGCTGATAATGTAAATGAAGCTCCTGTTTCTTTGACAATCTACGTTTATATTTGGTTAAGGACGTTTTGATCTCTTCAGCCTTCGAAAAATGTCGATGTTTTAGCATTGTATACCACGAATGGAGAAGTTTTTTAATGGATTTATCGCTTATAAAATTCATTTTTACCCTCTTATTCAATCAATGATGTAATATATATTACCATATTTGTGAAAAAACGATGAGTGTAGAGTGGATTATATTTCATGACAATAGGTAATGATAGATTCTATTTTTTACCATAAATGTTGGCTGAACATTGAAAAATGACTGCATTCATAATATACTTCAATAGGAATCAAATGAAGATTAGCGATATAGAAAAGAAGGAGAGATCAAGACATGCTTGATGCTCAGCAAATTCAAGACATTATTCCACACCGTTATCCATTTTTATTGGTTGACCGTATTTTAGAAGTTGATGGTGAGAAAAGAGCGGTTGGAATCAAAAATGTCACAGTAAATGAAGAATTTTTTAATGGCCATTTCCCAGGATACCCCGTCATGCCGGGTGTGCTTATTGTAGAAGCGCTTGCTCAAGTTTTTGGGGTCATCATGTTAGGTAAAGAAGAGAACAAAGGGAAAATTGGTTTGTTTGCAGGGATTGACAGCTGCCGATTCAAAAGACAGGTCAAGCCAGGCGATCAGCTACGTTTAGAGGTTGAAGTCACACGTCTTCGCGGTCCAGTTGCCAAAGGAAAAGCAGTTGCAACAGTAGATGGCGAAGTGGCATGTGAAGCAGAACTGACATTTTCTATCGGTCCGAAAGTATCGTAATGTGTCTGACGGTTCATCTTGTATGAACCGTTTTTTATATGGAAACATTCAGCCAGAGCGGATGAGGACTTGCTTTTTTGACAAAAAAACGTCATATTAGACAAAAAAAGATGAAGGTGATAAAGAATGCTGAAAGAATTTAGAGAGTTTGCCGTCAAGGGGAATGTGATTGACCTTGCTGTCGGTGTCATCATCGGGGGAGCATTTGGCAAAATTGTCACTTCTCTTGTGAATGATTTAATTATGCCGCTTGTTGGTATTATTGTTGGGGGGCATGATTTTAGTGGATTGTCTATTAAAATCGGTTCTGCTCAAATTTTGTATGGAAGTTTCATTCAAACAGTGGTCGACTTCTTGATTATCTCCTTTTCCATTTTTATCTTTATTCGTTATTTAAATAAATTAAAACGGAAAAAGGTAGAGGAAGAAGAAGTGGTTGAAACGCCAGATCAAACGGAAGTGTTGTTAACCGAAATTAGAGATTTATTGAAAAAACAAAGCCAATCGAAAGATGTGCAATAGAAAAAGAGCGGCTCATCCCGCTCTTTTTTATGTGTTCTGTTTAAAAGCATCCAGCAGTTTTTCTCCTGATAGCCCCTCTTTGACGAGGTCTTTTAATACTTCTTCGGTTTCAGTTCTGTAACGATTTGTGATCATTTTACCGTCGAGTAATACAGATATGTTTTCTTCTAAGGCAACGATGTTTTTGACTTGGACCGATAGATGAACAGGGCGGTTGTTTTCTTTTGTAATCGTCACGAGAATCTTTACTTCTGTATGCTGCTGAAAGAGCACCTCAAACACTTGTCTATGCTTCTTTGGAATCAGTGCCTCGATCATCCAGTGATTTTCGCCATCTTCTTTATTAATGATTAAGCCGTCACGAAGGGGAATGCTGGACATTTTATCTTGCTTTGGATCAAGTTCGATTTTTAAATCAATCAGCCTAAAGGTTTTCATATTTATCACCTCACAAGCGTTCATTATTCGTAAGTATCATTATAGCATACAACATCTGTATAAATGAAACCGCTGCCTACTCAGAACTAGCTGCATATAAGTGAAAGGAGATGTTTTATGGAGTCCTATCAACTTCGAAACATACATATTGGTGAGGAAAAGGAAAGCAATGTGAGGGTCTATACATGGGGAGACATTCTCTCATTTTGTGATGTGTATATGGAAGAAGGGGAGTCCCTCACTTTTCAATACGTGACAGACGATCAAATGGACTGTTTCGAATTTCAATTGTCAATTCATGATGGAAGGCTTTGTTTTTATTGGTTTGCGTGGGACGGGTCTGACTATATTCACATGCCTTCTAGTAATTGGATTCATTCAGATGTTTTTTATCAATTTATGAAAAATAAGTATTTCGTCAAACAAAATAAGATGATGTTTTATACGCAAGCGGTAAAAAGTAAAAATGATTGAGGAAATTAAGAATTTGAAGAACGATTTTGTCATTTTCGTTTTTTGTCTCTTGTGCTATTTCTCAGTAGACTAGGGTTAGCTGAAAGGAAAGGAGGCAAAAGGCAAAGGTCTAGCATCTCGCAGCCCCCCTCTAGCTATAGCTGATAGACTTTGCCTTGTACACATATTCACTGCGTAATAGTAGAACCAAGGTTTCTTTGTATCAGTCATGTGTCCCCTGTGAATCCCCTTATGCGTATCCGGTCATGTAGCGTGACCGGGTACTCTTATATTCATTGATAAGCCGATCATCCCTTGCAAATAGTGGATACTCATTTCATAATGATGATGGATTTGATAAACGGAAGGTCAACTGAAAATGCAGGCAAAAAAGGAGAGACCGATGGCAAACATTCAATTAATCGCAACGGATTTAGACGGAACTTTATTGAACAGTGAGCACAAAGTGAGTCAGGAAAACGAGCAGGCGTTAAAGGAAGCAGCGGCGAGTGGGATTGAGGTTGTCGTTTCAACAGGAAGAGCGTATTTTGATGTGAAATCTATTTTTGATCAGCTTGGGATGAATACGTGGGTCATCAGTGCAAATGGAGCTGTGATTCATGATCCAGAAGGTCAGGTATATCATTCGGCTGTTCTAGAAGAAGAAAAAGCAAAACACATCTTATCATGGCTTGAGGAGCGTGATTATTACTATGAAGTGTTTACGAATGAAGCCATTTACACACCAAACCGCGGCAGGGAGCTTCTGGCGATAGAAATGGACCGCTTAAAGAGTGCAAATCCAGAAACGGATCAGCGTGTTCTTGAGCAAGCGGCTGAAGTTCAATACAGCCAGTCAGGTTTTGCTTATATTGATACATATCAAGAATTGTTTCGTGAGGATCAGAATCTTTCGTTTTATAACATCTTAGGTTTCTCATTTTTTCAAGACAGATTGAAAGCCGGATGGGATGCGTTTGGACATGATTCTGAATTAACATTGGTTAGTTCGGCTGATCATAACTTTGAAATTGGAGCAAAGGAAGCGTCGAAAGGGCAGGCGTTAACCAGGCTGGCAGAAAAGCTCGGTATTCCATTAAGCCGAACAGCGGCTGTAGGAGACAGTTTAAATGATGAATCGATGATTCGGGCAGCTGGGGTTGGAATTGCAATGGGGAATGCGAGAAAGGATATAAAAGAATTAGCTGATCACGTCACGTTAACAAATGATGAACATGGTGTGGCACATATGATTCAACATCTTTTGAAATAATTGAATCGTATGTATTTGTATAAATGACATAGGATGAAGCGCATTCTACAAAAGAGGAATTCAGAACTACTTCTATTTACACCCGCTATGGAACATCATATAATTTAATTATGAATATAACCCGCTTGTAAGGAAGTTAAGGAGAGTAAACGAATGGCGCTGGAATCTTATAAGTCCGACAATCTGCATTTAATCAAGGAAGCCTTAGACTATACTCAGGTTGGCCTGACGGTGACGGACCCGTCTTTACCTGATAATCCTTTAATATATGTGAACAAGGGCTTTTTAGATATGACAGGCTATCAAGAAACCGAAGTATTAGGAAAGAACTGTCGTTTCCTTCAAGGAGATGAAACTGAACAGATTGCTCTCAAACAAATTAGGACAGCCATTGAAAACAAAGAGGCTGTCACTGTACAGTTGAAAAACTATAAAAAATCTGGTCAAATGTTTTGGAACGAGTTAAGTGTGGCGCCTCTATGGATTGATGAAAATGAAGGGAAACGCCTTTATTTCGTTGGTCTGCAAAAGGATGTTACAAAAGAGAAGGAACAGCAAGAGCTTCTTGAGCAATCCATTGATGAAGTATTGAATATTTCTGTCCCGATTGTTCCGGTGAAGGATGGTATTTCTGTCCTGCCGATCATAGGTACGTTAACAGCGCCAAGATTTGATAAAATCATCTCAACAGTCTCCACTTATATCTCTCAATCCAAAGACGATTACTTTATTGTGGATCTGTCTGGTCTATTAGAAGTGGATTCATTTGTGGCGGATGCGATCTTTAAGCTGAACGATTTGATTTTAATGACTGGCACAGAACTGATCGTGACAGGTATTAAACCAAATCTTGCGATGAAAATGGGAGAAATGAGAGAGGACTTCCGTGAGTTGAACACGTATATGAATGTGAAATCTGCATTGAAAAAGCTGCAAATTTAAGCATTCCTTTAGATGAGATTAAAAAAAGAGGACTTTTCATCAAGTTTGAGAAAAGTCCTCTTTTTGCTGTCATTACGATGATTGAGCGGCTGCACTTAACGTGAATAAATCTTCTAGTTCGTTCGTTGACAGCTCTGTAATCCAGCTTTCACTTTGGATAATTTGATCATTTAACGTTTGTTTTGTTTCGAGCATTTGATCAATTTTTTCCTCTATCGTGCCGGTTGTGATCATCTTATGGACGTGAACAAACCGCTTTTGCCCGATGCGGTAAGCACGGTCTGTTGCTTGGTTTTCTACAGCAGGATTCCACCATCTATCGTAGTGAATGACATGATTGGCGGCGGTTAAGTTTAGTCCGGTTCCTCCTGCTTTTAAAGAAAGAATTAAGATGTTGAACTCTTTTTTCTGGAAACGTTCCACCATTTTGTCCCGATCATGTTTTGATAAGCTCCCATTTAAAAATTGAACTGGTTCTCCAAACATCTTTTCGGCGAGCTGTTTGATCATGTTGCCCATTTCAATATACTGCGTAAAAATGAGACAGCTTTCTCCTTGTTCGTGTATGGCTTTTAACAGCTCTGCTAATTTATCCATTTTTAATGAACGCTTCAACAATTTCACATCTGTTCCGCTCTCTTTTAAATAAAGAGCAGGGTGATCGCAAATTTGTTTGAGTCTGCCAAGCATACTTAAAATGATGGCTTTCCGTTGCATCCCTGTTAATGAGGCCATATGTTCGAATGTATCTTTGACCAGCTGTTCATATAAAGATGCCTGCTCTGCAGATAACGGGATGAATTCTTTTTCTTCTAGTTTCTCTGGCAGATTGAGTGCGACTTCTTCATCTTGTTTTGTTCGTCTTAATAAGAATGGCTTGATCAGCTGCTGTAGCTGTTGGATTCTTTTTTCTTCACGGTCTTTTTCAATCGGAAGGACGAACTTTTTATGAAAACTGGTCAGGCTGCCGAGATATCCTTTGTTCACGAAGTCGAAAATAGACCAAAGCTCTGTCAAGCGGTTCTCCATCGGTGTCCCGCTGAGGGCAATGTGGTGCTGTCCTTTTAATTGCCTAATGGCTCTCGATTGTTTCGTGTGGGCATTTTTAATGTTCTGGGCTTCGTCTAAGCAAATGGTATTCCATTTGGCTGCTGTTAATTCATCACGGTCAGAATGTGAGAGACCATACGAAGTGAGGACGATATCTGTTGATTCGTACGCTTTTGTAAAGTTCTCACCTTGTGGACGTGACGGTCCATAATGCAGAGCGACATTCAAATGTGGTGCGAATGTTTCAAGCTCTCTTTGCCAGTTCCCTAATACGGAAGTCGGTGCAATGATGAGAGATGGAGCGGCGTCTTGTTGATGCTCCTTCAAATAGGTGAAATAAGCGATCATTTGAATCGTTTTTCCAAGTCCCATATCATCTGCTAAACAAGCCCCGAATCCATGAGACCTTAAGAACAGAAGCCAGTTGACACCGTGTTGCTGATACGGGCGCAGTGTGCCCTTAAAGGACTCACTCATCTCATAGGATGGCAGCTCTTGTGTATCATTTAACTGATGAACAAGTCCTCGTAGTTGAGACGAAAGTTCAAATTGAATATGGGCAAAGGCCGAACTGTCTAGCAGCTCAGGAATCGACTCAGAGGAGGCCTCTTGGTCTGCGAGTTCACGTGATAAAATATCCGACATATGAAGTCCTTCGTTCTCAGCGCGCTCCATCCATTTCTTCATTTGCTGGATAAAGGTCGGATCGATTTTAATCCATTGTCCACGAATGTTGACAAGACGACGTTTACTTTGAACAAGCTCGTTGAACTCATCTTCTGTCAGCTCAATACCGTTTGTGGCAAAGCGCCAATTAAAGTCCATAAGGGCATCCATTCCAACGTGCGATTCGCCTCGTGGTGTGGAGGAAATCCGTGCTTTTAGCATCATGGTGCTTTCTTTGACGATCTGCCACCATGATGGGAGCAGGATCTCAATCCCCATGTTTACAAGTGTTTCACTCGCTTCAGATAGGAAGAGCCACGCTTCTTCTTCTGACATGAGGGTGGTACCAGATGTAAATGAGAGCCAAGGGACAATCTGACCGAACCGCTCCAGCTCTCTGGTGATTTTTTCTTGAAACGGACGCCATGATTTTTTTAAAGAACGGATGCCTTCAAAGAAATGCAGATCACTGTTTTTCTTATCACGCAAAAACAATTCAATTTTCCAATCATCCCCGTCGAAATCAGGCTCATTTAAACGCAAGCCGACAGTGAAAGGCGTCTCATCATCGATCCAGCCGATCGTTTCCAAGAAATCCTGTTCATCTAAAAAATGTCCCTGGAAGGAGGAAAGAGCAGGCGATTGTGCAGTCATTCGGTTCCATTTGTGCTGCAAGGCATCATCATATTGAATGTAATCCTGTATGGCAAAGGAGAACCAATCAGCTGTGTAGCCATCTAATAGGCCTTCTTTGTCTTTAAAGCGAAGCATGCCTTTTGTCCATGCCTCGAAATCTGGGACAAAATCTTCATCCTCGATGAATTCGTAAATGGTTGAGGCTGTTTTCATAAGCGGCTCTGTTTCATCCGTTAACGTCACATGGCTGAAAGTATTGAATGAATTTTTCCCTAGCAATTCAACGGTCATCCAAGGACTTAACAGGAAGGCAGGTGTGCCAATAAAGCTCACATCTTCTAAGAATGTTCCGTAAAAAGATGATTCGTGCCATTGGAAAAGCTGCCTCTTCATTTCATTTAGCGGTACAGGCTGTCCGTCCTCTGCTTGCGCTGAAATGGTGAAAGAGAAATCTTCGGTTTGTTCTGCATGAATGACAATTTGTTTATGGCGTGTCATCAATTAATTTTCCTTTCTTCATTTCCTCTTGGAACGCACGCAGCCGTTTTGTTGAATCTTGCAGCTGCTGTACATATCTTTCCCACACCGCGGTTTTTTTCGTTTTATGATAAAGCGTACGCAGTTTTTTGAGCATTTTCACAGATTCCCGGTAAGCACTTCGATTCTTTTGATCGAGAAGCAGTGAGATTTCCCGGTGGTACGAAGGAATGAGTGCTTCAGGCTCTTCCTTTGCAATCTGTTTGATCAGTTCTTTCTCCAATTCACTGATGGAGAAACCAACGAGGCTGTGTATTTCAATCCATTCTGCATAGCGTTCTTGTGCATATAAGAGCTGACTATATTCAGTAAATGCATAAGGCATACAGATTTGGAGATAGCGTTCATACAAGAAATGATCTTTCGTCTGTTTAAAGTACGCGTCTAAATAAAAGAAGAAATCGCTGACGGCTCCACGCAGTTCTCTATAAGATAGGTCAAGCTGGCAATATTCTTCTAATACATATGTGATCTCTTGATACCAAAGTTTGAGACGCTTCCAGTCCTTGCGGTTTGTGAGATCCTTTAGCCAATTGAGCACATTCGGCAGCATATCTGCATTGAGCAATTTTAATTGCTGGAAGAGTCTTTCGTCTTCTTTTAGCAAATAATCCATATGCATCAGCCCAATGGTGCGTTCAACCGTTTGTTCCTGCTGTTGGGCGCTCTTGAGTAATTCTGTTTCTTTTTTGACCCATTTCCCTCTATTTAATATAGTTCCCCACATTTCCATAAAGACCGCAACTCGTTCATGCTGGAAAGGTCCGCTGATTTGAAGAAGTGTCCGAACGGCAGTTGGTGTGTTTTCAAGAAACGGATCGAGGGAAAAGGAAAGGGCGTATGTCCTCAAGTGATCCACTGAATCAAAAATGGTGTTCATGAGCTGTTCTACATATGGATTCATCGAATAAAAGTCTTTTTCGGCATCAAGACGGCCGAGATCGATTAGCTCATGGAGCCTTAACCACACATCGATGGACGTATGAATCGCATACAAACTCTTGAATTCAGGTGAAGTGGGTGCGTGTTTTTTCAGGATCGATAAATAGCCGTAATACAAATGCTGTGGCGTTTGCTGGTGCTTCGGTGTCCGTTTCAGCCAGAGGTGAAATTCCTCCTGGAAAAAATTCAGCCAGCTCTGAAGTGAATGTTCATCTGGGCGCTTCACTTGGAAGTGCTGACGAATGAGTTCTTTGCTGCGCTGTAATTCATCCTTCTCTGACCAATTTTCTGTAAAGCCGGTCACACTCTCTACTTGAGCGTATAGCGAAAAGAAGACAGCGAGGATGTGTTTACATAGTCCATCAGCTGGACATGAACAGCTGCTTTTCACTGGAAACAGCACATGAAGGTGGACTCTTGCTGCCACGACATCATGTACATAAGCTGACCATTCGGTATCAGACTCTTGCTTGAGCCGATATACGCTGTCCTGTCTATAAGTAATCAATGCTTTTTTGATGAGTTGCTTGTTTTCATCTGTTGAAGGAAGAAGTTCTTTGATCTGTTCGGCTGTTTGTTTGATTTCTTCTTCGTTGATGTTGTGCTGAAGCATTTGATCCGCTCCTAACCAAGTAAAAGATTCCAATTCTTTTATTATAGCTCAATGGTGATTTATAAAAAAGTTTTTCATGAAAATGGTCATAAATTTCAAAAGCTGTCGAATGATGTAATAGAGTATTGCATAAACCAACCATACAGCATATAATAATGAAATTAGTGGAATCGAAAGGATACAGACATGGATAATAAGGGTTTAAATCAAGAAGAGTTTTTAAAGATTTTGATGTACGCTCATGATATTGGTGAAAATTCCAATGATGTCACAACAAAAGAAATGCTTGAAAATCTGATTGCTCATATTCGAAATGGCCTTGTTTCATAAAAGTAGCCCCCTGCTCTCTCAGCAGGGGGTTTTTGTATGCTTTTATGAATGGAACGAAAATTCCCGGCATACGATGACATTACAAGCATAAGGAGTATGGGGAGCTGATGTGTCATGAAGGTTGCGATTGCAGGCTGTGGGTATGTAGGGCTTGTCACAGGGGTGTGTTTAGCAGAGGCGGGACATGATGTGACATGTATGGATATTGACCGGCGGAAGGTCATGCAGCTGAAGCAAGGGAATCCTCCGATGTACGAGCCGGGATTAAAAGAACTGCTCAAACGGAATATGGAGCAAGGACGCATTCGTTTTCATATTAATGGAGCGTCAGCCTATTCGCAGGCTGACGTGTTAATGATTGCTGTCGGTACCCCGCAGCAGGCAGACGGTCAAGCTGATTTGCAGTATGTCTTTCAAGCGGCAAAGGAGATGGGCTTACAAGCAAAGCCAGGCGCAGTGCTTGTCGTGAAAAGTACAGTGCCTGTCGGAACGGGCGATCAAATTGATCATTTGATTCATCACGTGTTAGGTCGTAAGGAGCCATTATCTATTGCATCGAACCCAGAATTTTTACGAGAAGGGTCTGCCATCTCAGATACGCTGCGAGCGGATCGGCTGGTGATTGGAGCCGAAACGAAGAACGGATTAGATCAGCTAGAGTCTATGTATGCGGATTTCCACATTCCATTCGTGAGAACAGATCGGAAAAGCGCAGAGATGATCAAATACGCATCAAATGCATTTCTTGCCACAAAAATCAGCTTCATGAATGAAATTGCTTCGATTTGTGGAAAAACGGGAGCTGATGTTGAGAGAGTTGCAGAGGGGATGGGACTCGATCAGCGGATTGGTGCTTCGTTTCTTAGGGCAGGCATTGGTTACGGAGGTTCCTGTTTTCCGAAGGATACTAATGCTCTTGTCCAAATTGCAGGGCATGTGTCCCATGATTTTGAGCTATTGAAGGCTGTCATCAAAGTCAACAATGAGCAGCGAGCAAGTTTTATTCGAAGTGTGAAGGAGCGGATGGGAGAAAACTTGGAAGGGAAGAGAATGGCTCTTCTTGGCCTTTCCTTTAAGCCGAATACAGATGATATGAGAGAGGCGCCGTCAATCCCGATCGCTCATCAGCTCCATCAATTAGGAGCGGAGATTGTAGCCTATGATCCTGCTGCCGCTCGCAATGCAGCTCAAGAACTGCCTGATCAAGTCCTTTTTGCTCAAACGATTGAAGAGGCGATCAAGGATGCTGATGCTGTCTGTATATTAACTGAGTGGGCGGATATTCAGTCCTTTCCACTTTCAGCTTATAAAGATTTCATGAGGCAGCCGATCATTTTTGATGGCCGGAATTGTCATACGCTTGAAGCGGCAGAAGTAGCTGGTGTCGAGTATCATTCTATTGGGCGCAGGTCTGTCTCTCCTATTTATATGTAATGAGAAAAACCGATAACTTCACGTGTTATCGGTTTTTGCGTTAATGCGGAAGAATGAATCCGCCATATAAAAATGCAGCCACAATTAGAAAGGCAGGGTGCAATTTGAATTTGGTCATAAAGAAAAATGAAATGGCGGCAATGGCAAGTGATTGTGTCCAGCCAATGGCTTTCACGGCATCTCCGCCAATTTCCCATGTTAATAAAAGCATCATCATCGCAATGACAGGCTGCACAGATAGGGTCATGCCTTTGACGACAGAAGATTGGCGAAAACGGTCAATGAGTTTTAGCAGTAAGATCAATCCGATTGCAGACGGCAGGACCGTGGCAAGCAGTGCAACGATAAAGCCTGGCCATCCCATGACATCATAGCCTACATAAGCCGCAATTTTCGTAGCGATTGGACCTGGAAGTGCGTTGGCTAATGCGAGCATATTGGAGAACCCTTCGTTCGTCATCCAATGAAAATGATTGACGATTTCTTCATAATTGAGCGGAATGGAGGCAGGTCCTCCGCCATACCCTAACAGATTGGATAAGAAGAATGCCCAGAATAAAAAGAGAATCAGCATCACGAAGACACTCCTTTCTCTTTATTTGTTCGAGTCCAGCGATCTTTCAGTTTAAAATGAAAGGCACCATAACATAAAAAGATGATGACAATGATTCCTGGATGAATCGAGAGTACTTGAAGACCGACAAATGCCAATAGGAATAGGGCGATTCCGAAGATCATGCCGAAGCCCTTCAACGCTTTTTGTCCAAATTCATATGCCATCATTCCTAACAGAACGGCAATCACTGGTGTCACAGCACCGATCATATTTTGAATGATGACTGAAGAGCTTAAGACGCTGACAAGTGTAACAAGTGCCACCATAGCGAGACATGTCGGTAAAATATGTGCAGCTGTTGCAACAATGGCGCCAGATACACCTTTTAATCGATAGCCGAGGTATGCCGACATTTTCGTAGCAATCGGTCCGGGTAATGCGTTGGCGATGGCGAGTGTTTCTCCAAATTCGTCATCATTGATCCATTTGTATTTGACGACCGCTTCATGGCGAATGAGCGGGATGACAGAAGGTCCTCCGCCAAATCCCAGAATACCGGTTCGTACCATGGCGATCATGAGTTCAAGATATGATTGCAAGTGGTTCAACTCCTATCTACAATTTCATGCCCATTCGGCTTTTATATCGTTTAATGAGCATTTGACAGTCAACACTGACGACGCCTTCAAGCGGGTACAGCTTCTTTGTCAGGAACGTCTCCATTTCCTGTTCATTTTGAAAAATGCCATGCATATGCAGCTTGCTTGGTCCTGTCATATGATAAAGGCTTGTGACGGCTGTTTCCTGCTCAAGCTGAAGGGCGACTGTTTCTAAACATTTCGGCTCAACCTCTACGTTAAAAAAGACAGAGACATGAATGCCGATCTTTGCTGGATTAATGACAGCGGTGAATCGTTCAATGACACCTGCTTCAATGAGTTGCTGAATACGGGCTTGTACAGCAACACGGGAAAGGCCGACTTGTTTCCCTAGATCCGTGTAGGACATACGCCCGTCCTCGTGTAATAAGGAAAGAATTTGTTTATCTCTTTCATCTAATGTTAAGTTTGGAATGCGATATTCATGTGCCACCGTATAACCACCTTTCTTCTGTTGATATTCTATCATATTTTATTACGAATAGAATGTTTGATTTTTAATTGAGTAACGAAATGAAATAATAAAAGAAGATAATATATCTTTTTGCATAAAAAAATACCCCAGTATCACCGGGGTGTGTTCATTTTATTTTTCTGGGCTGCTTTCCGCACTGGCAATTTGCTGTGCAAGGTCAGCACGATCAATGTCTGCTTGGAAGAACTCCTGCGTATTTGGAAGGTGTAAATTCATGTGACGTTTTTGGGAAATTCGGATGGTCACTTGATCCACAGTGTAATCAAATACATGCCCGCCTAAGCTTCGATCATCATCAATAAAGTGGAGATGATATCCACTTACCGCAATGCCATGTGCGTACTGTGGTGTACGGAAGCCTGCGATCGTCCCGCGAATATTTTCAAAATCGAAAATAGGCTGTGACTTGACTGCCTCTACCATCGGAACGTAAGGTTTTTCCTGTTTTTCAACCGTACGGGTTTGAACCTTTTTGAATGACCCATCGATGCGGATCGCATAAAAGACATTCTTGCTCGGTAAGATTCGGTCGATTTCTTCCTCTAGCTCTTTGGACGTCATCGGTGCATCAATTCGATGAACGATGTCCGTTTCAAAGAATGCTAGAGAGCAGAATGGTGAATAATCTTGATCGGTTACTGGTGTGGCTGTTCCATCAGAGCGCAGTCGATAAAAAGCGCCATCAAAGCCGATTAGTTCCCCATCTAATTGATTGAATGTGCCAATGCCAAAATCACCATGCTCGGGAATATGTGATAGGGAGAAATCTCCATCGTATACGGCTTCCAGCAAGGAGGTCATGGTTGATACTTGATAGACCTCTTGCTTTTTGTCCTGCGGTATTGTGTTATTTTGTTGATTCATTGGGTGCATCATACCCATATCCGCTCACTCCTTTAACGTAATGTATCGAAGTCTTATCTGACGTTCGTTGTGTGTTTTTCACGAAAGGCTTCTGGCCATTTTTGACTGGCGAGGTCTGGGTTGTCTTGATAGTCTATCGGTATATCAATAATAACGGGCCCTTCTATGTTTATACCCTTTTGAAGGACAGTTGAAAGCTCTTCAGGTGAGTTGACACGTAATCCAGTTGCTCCAAAGCTTTCTGCATATTTTACTAAGTCGATCTGACCGAACTCAACACAAGACGTACGGTCATACTTCATTTCCTGCTGGAATGCCACCATATCGTATGTGCTGTCGTTCCAAACGAGATGAACGAGATTTGTTTTCATGCGCACGGCTGTTTCTAATTCCATGGCGGAGAAGAGAAAACCGCCATCACCTGAGACTGAAATGATCTTTTCATCTGGATTCAATATGGAGGCTGCAATCGCCCATGGTAATGCCACGCCAAGTGTTTGCATTCCGTTACTTACTAGGAACGTGTTCGGTTCATAAACACGGAAGTGGCGAGACATCCAAATGGCGTGCGATCCGATATCACATGTCACTTTCGTGTCATCTGGAATGATACGTCTCAACGTATGAATGACATCCAGCGGGTGTGATAAATGACTTTCTCTTTCTGGTGTTTTTTCGATATCACTTAACAGCTCTTGTAATTCTGTGACGAGATCTACGTTCTTTTTGCATAATGAAAGTGGAACGCTGTCGTGGGCTAGATGTTGCACCGTTTCAGATATATTGCCCACAAGCTCAAGCGTCGGTTCATAGAAATGGTCAATATCTGCCTGCATGTCATCCACATGGATGATTTGACGCTGCTGCGGTTTCAAATTCCAATGCTTCGGATCGTATTCGATTGGATCAAAGCCAATAGTTAAAATCACATCCGCTTTCTCAATGAGAAGGTCGCCTGGCTGATTACGGAATAAGCCGATTCTGCCCACATATTGAGCCTCAAGCTCTCTTGAGAGAACACCGGCTCCTTGGTACGTTTCGACAAATGGGATACCAAGTGTTTTTAATAATGTTCTTGTCGCATTTGCCGCAGCTGGACGGCTAGCTTTCATTCCCACAATTGCAACAGGTAAGTGCGCATTTTGAATTTTGGCGATGGCCGAACTGATGAGAGCATCCGGTGCAGGACCTAGTTCTGGAGAAGGGTGAGCAGACACTGGTGTTTGTGTGGTGTGTTCGGTCACGACATCTTGTGGAAAGCTGATAAATGCTGCCCCAGCTTGACCTCTTTGTGCCGCGCGAAAAGCATTTGTTAAGGCTTCTGGTATATTGTTTACGTCTTGTACTTCAACGCTATATTTTGTCACTGGTTTGAATAATGCCGCATTGTCGAGTGATTGATGTGTTCGTTTGAGCCGATCCGCACGGATGACGTTTCCAGCGATTGCAACAACAGGGTCACATTCTGTATTGGCTGTTAATAGACCTGTCGCTAAATTGGATGCGCCAGGACCTGATGTGACGAGACAAACGCCTGGTTTGCCAGTTAAACGACCGACAGCTGCTGCCATGAATGCCGCATTTTGTTCGTGTCTGCATAGCACAAGCTCTGGACCTCTGTCTTTTAATACATCAAATACTGCATCAATTTTTGCACCTGGAATCGCAAAAACATGGGTCACACCTTGGGCAATGAGCGTATCGACAATCAACTCTGCTCCTCGTTTTGTTAGGGGTTGTGTTTGAGAATTCATTTACCCCGCACTCCTTTCGGCAAGTAAAATTTTTTATGAAAATATATTTTCATGATATGATTTACTATACATTTCACAAAATAAATTTTCCAATATATGTTTAACGTAGTTTTAATATGTTTCACGAATAAGTGTTTGAGGAGTGAAAGGATGGAACTGAGACATTTGCAGTATTTTGTCACAGTCGCGGAGGAGCTGCATTTCGGCAGAGCGGCCGCACGATTGAACATGACACAGCCTCCACTTAGTCAGCAAATTAAGCAGTTTGAGGAAGAATTGGGATTTCCTTTGTTTCACCGGTCTAAAAGGGTGGTGGAGTTAACAGCTGCTGGAAAGGTTTTTTTACATGAGGTCCGGGGGGTGCTGCATCAGCTTGATAAAGCCGTTGATCATGCCCGGCATACGGCAAGAGGGGAGCTTGGGAAGATTATCATCGGTTTCGTTGGTACAGCGACATATGATATTCTGCCGCCAGTTGTCCGTGAATTCAGAGAGCGGTACCCCTCTGTCAGTATTGAGCTGCAACAGCTCTCTGTCCCGCAGCAGCTTGAGGCGCTTTTGAATGGTGAGATTGATATTGGTTTTTTGCATCCTACATCACCGCAAGAAGAATTGGTCAGTCGTTTAATGAAGCAAAGTGAATGTATTTTTGCGATTCCGAAAAACCATCCGCTGGCGGAAAAAGAAGCGGTCACGATTGAAGATATTCGTGATGAGCCGATTATTTCTTTATCAAAGGAATCATGGCCGTCCCTTTATCAGCATTTTGTCCTACTTTGTGAAAAGTACGGATTTTCACCCAATATCGTGCAGGAAGCAGCAGAATATCAAATGGTCATTGGGCTTGTCACAGCGGGAATCGGAATTGCTATCATTCCAACATCGGCCCGGCGTTTATTTAATTTAGATGTGGTGTATCGGTCAATTGAAGGTGAGGAGCTACTCGCAGAATGGACCATTTCTTATAGACGAGAAAATCATAATCCGGCATTGTTTCATCTTGTCCATCATATTCTCCATCGCGGTGAGCCGGAATAAGGGAAGAGAGAACGGGGTATGGTATGATGTCGTTACATACAAGAGGAGGCATGTCTGAAGTGATTACATTACAAATGGATCAGTTGTCACGAAAAGAAGCATATAAAGTATTATCTGGTTCCGTCGTTCCAAGACCCATTGCATTTATTACAAGCCTTTCTAAAGAAGAAGTCGTCAATGCTGCACCATTTAGTTTCTTTAATGTCATCAGTGGCCATCCTCCGCTGATCGCTGTTTCTATTGGACGTCGTCAAGGAGAGATGAAAGATACAGCAAAACATATCATCGACAGGGAAGAATTTGTTGTCCATGTGAGTGATGAAGCGATGATTGAAGATATAAATGAAACAGCTGCTACTTTGCCAGAGGAAGAGAGTGAGCTGACTCGTACCGGTCTTCATCAAGTGAAGAGCAGCGTGGTGTCAGTGCCAGGAATCAAGGAAGCACGCATTCGCTTTGAATGTCAGCTGGAAAAACATCTGACCTTTCAAAATGATGAAGGGGAGATCACAGTCGATCATATCATTGGCCGGGTGGTGTGCGCGCATTTAGATGAATCCGTCTATGATGCGGAAAAAGGATATATTTTTACGAATGAATTAAAGCCAGTTGCACGTTTAGCGGGGAATGATTATGCCCATTTAGGTACGCCATTTGTACTGAAGAGGCCGGAATAACATCTAAAACCCCCGAGGCTATCGGGGGTCCAGCGTGTAGACAAACCCTCGCATTCTTTGTCAGTCCTGCGCTTCGGTGCTCACGAATGTCAATTCGCTCTGCTCCGGTGCTCGTCCTTCCTAGACTGCAAAGGTTTTCTATCACGCTGAAAAGAAGACAAAGGGCTAAAATAAAGTTCATTTCAGCCTTTGTCTACAATCTAAAACCCCCGAGGCTATCGGGGGTTTAGTATTTATTTCTTTTGTTCTAGTTTCAATGGTGCGGCGATATTTTTTTCTACCTTTTTGCCTTTTAATACATCGTCAGCAGCGCCGACTGCCAGTTGACCGATCAGCTCTGGCTGCTGCGCGACTGTTGCAGATAGTTTTCCTGCTTTGATCGAGTTGAGTGCATCTTCATTACCGTCGAAACCGACGACAAGAATGTCTTTTCCAGAGCTTTGGATGGCCTCTAGTGCGCCAAGTGCCATTTCATCATTGTGGGCAAAAACAGCTTTGATGTCAGGGTTTCCTTGAAGAAGGTTTTCCATCACGTTGAGCCCTTTTGTCCGGTCGAAGTCAGCGGCTTGTTTTGCTGTGACATCTAACTGTTTGTCTGCAATTTGATGGAAACCTTTTCCTCGTTCACGTGTCGCAGAAGCACCTGGTACACCTTCTAGTTCAGCCACTTTTGCGCCTTTACCAACCTTGTCGATGATAAAGTTAGCCGCCATTTCGCCGCCTTTGATGTTATCGGAAGCAACGAGCGCTTCAACCTTTCCGCTTTCTGCGGAGCGGTCTAATGTGATGACCGGTATGTCTGAAGCATTCGCAGATTCGACAGCCGTTGATATGGCAGAGGAATCGGCTGGGTTAATGAGTAATGCATCGACACCTTGTTGAATTAAATCTTCTACATCACTTGTTTGTTTGGCTGAATCATTTTGTGCATCGGCAATGACAACTTCGATGCCAAGCTTTTTTGCTTCTTTTGTCACGCCGTTTTTAAGAGAAACGAAGAATGGGTTATTTAAAGTCGAGATCGACAGTCCGATTTTTATGTCTTTTTTCTTGCCATCCTTTGTTGATTTGGCCCACTCTGGCGGTTCAAGCGAGCAGGCAGAAAGCATGAATAATGAGAGAGTCACGAGCAGGATTACATATTTTTTCATAGCAGCTGCCTCCTTAAGCAGATTTCTTTCTGTCGAGTAGGACTGCAATCAAGATGACAATCCCTTTCACAACAGACTGATAGAATGATGAAACACCAAGTAAGTTCATACCATTGTTCAAGACACCAATAATGAGCACCCCGATGAGTGTGCCGACAATTCGTCCTCTTCCGCCGGATAGGCTTGTCCCGCCAAGTACAACGGCAGCAATTGCATCAAGTTCATACGACGTACCAGCTGTTGGTTGGGCTGAGTTGAGACGAGATGTTAAGATTGCACCTGCTAAAGCAGACATAAAGCCGGCTAATGAGTAAATCATGATTTTGACGCGTGGTACTTTAATACCTGAGATGAGGGCTGCTTTTTCATTTCCGCCAATGGCATACGTTCTTCTGCCAAAAGGTGTTTTATGAAGCAAGACCCAAAGTACGATAAAGGTGAGAAGCATGGTGATCGCTGGAACAGGAATGCCTAAGAAATATCCACGGCCAAATAGCTGAAATGCATAGTTAGAGCCAAGCCCTGTAATTGGGTTTCCGTCTGTATAAACAAGCGTCAATCCTCTGAAAATCGTCATCGTCGCAAGTGTTGCGATAAAAGGAGCCATTTTTCCTTTTGTGATTAAAAGACCGTTGATCATTCCAAGGATGGCACCGATGATACATCCAACGATGATGGCAAGAATCGGGTCCAAACCAGATACAATAAAGCCGGCAGTCAGAGCACTAGACAGCGCTAGAATGGCACCGACAGACAAATCAATTCCTCCGGTTAAAATAACAAACGTCATGCCAAAGGCAATGAGGGCGTTAATGGAGATTTGTCTGAGTAAGTTTAAAATGTTTAATGGTTCTAAAAAGGCCGGATTTAAAATAGAAACAATGGCAACAAGGATGATGAGTCCTAAGAATGGCCCAAGCTTTTGCATGATGTTGTCAAATCGTCCATTTGAAGTAAGTGGTTTCATGTTACTTCCCTCCTGTAGCTAGTGTCATAATTCGTTCTTGTGTAGCTTCTGTTTTACTTAATTCTCCGCTGATAGTTCCTTCATGGATAACAAGCACTCGATCGCTCATCCCAAGAACTTCTGGGAGTTCAGAGGAGACCATCAAAATCGCAACGCCTCGATCCGTCAGCTCGTTCATGAGCTGATAAATTTCTCGTTTCGCCCCGACGTCGACGCCTCTTGTCGGTTCATCTAAAATGAGTACCTTCGGCTGAATGCCGATCCATTTGGCGATGACGACCTTTTGCTGATTTCCACCGGACAGGCTGCGTGCAGAAATTTCAGATGAAGCGGTTTTGATCGTGAGTCGTTTGATGAGCAGGT
Source organism: Bacillus sp. FSL K6-2869 (assembly GCF_040869405.1). Classification (NCBI taxonomy): domain Bacteria; kingdom Bacillati; phylum Bacillota; class Bacilli; order Caryophanales; family Bacillaceae; genus Bacillus; species Bacillus sp. FSL K6-2869. Next base: position 3,371,135 of record NZ_CP152035.1, on the reverse strand, counting down.
CAACAAAATCCTGTTCGTTTTTCTTATCAATCAGCCCCTTTGGAGAGAAGCTGTCTAAGTTAGGCAAGCCGATGTTTTCCCGAATGGATGCATCCAGCATCAGTCCTTCATCTTTACGATCCTCCGTGATAAAACCGATGCCAAGTTTGACTGCATCACTTGGTTTTTTAATGACAGCCTTTTTCCCATGAACCCAAATTTCTCCTTGATCCAGGGGATCGAGTCCAAAGAGCGACCGCATCATTTCCGTCCGGCCAGCACCCATTAAGCCTGCAACACCGACAATTTCTCCAGCTTTGACGGAAAAACTGACATCTTGAAAGCGGCCTTTCCTCGTTGCTTGCTTCACTTCTAGGACGGTATCACCAGTAGAAGGTGTGCGTTCAGGGTAACGATCGGTTAATTCGCGGCCGACCATTTTTTTGACGACTTCATGGAAATTCGTGTCCGGTATCGCTTTCGTATCGACCGTTTTCCCGTCACGCATGATGGTTATTCGGTCACAGATGGCGAAGATTTCTTCCATCCGGTGAGAAATGTAGACGATGGAAACGCCTTCTTTTTTGAGTGATTCAATGACCTGAAATAGCTTTTCAATCTCACGGTCTGTGAGAGCAGCTGTTGGTTCATCCATAATAATGACCTTTGCATCGGTCATTAACGCTTTCGCAATCTCAATCATCTGCTTTTGTCCGACAGAACAGCTTCCTGCCTCTTGATCGAGCGAGAGGTTGACAGACAATCGGTCGAGCTGCGCTTGGGCGAGGGTTTTCATTTTCTTGGTGTCTAGGAGACCAAGTGTTGTATAGATTTCTTTCCCGATAAATAAATTCTCGAGTACCGTCATATCAGGCCATATATTCAGCTCCTGATGAATGAAGGCAATCCCGTTCTGCTCGGCTTCTTTCGGATTTTTGAAAGCGGTTTCTTTTCCGTCGATTTGAATCGTTCCTTGATCCAGGGAATAGAGTCCTGTCAGCAGATTCATTAACGTTGATTTTCCTGCCCCGTTTTCACCCATTAGTGCATGGACTTCACCTGTGACGAGGTCAAAGGAGACCCCGGCGAGAACGGTGTTTTTTCCAAAGGTCTTATGGATGTTATGCATTTCAATGTTCATAAGTGGCTCCTCCTTTTAAAAGATGACACCGGCATGAAGAATGCAGTTTGCGTATGGGGTGGCTTCACCCGTTCGAATCACTGCTTTTGCCTGTTTGGTCATGTCTTTAAATGTCTCGTGATCGACTTCATCTAACGGATGTGAGAACGCTTTCTTTAGAAATGAATGATCTCTCTCATTGGCTTCTTTGATTTCACTGGCGATCGTGATGTGTTCAACGGCCATTTCCTCAAGAAGAAGGGAAGTAACCTCCTGAAAGGATGGTGTGCCGATGGATAATGCAAGGTCGATCTTGACCGGGCCTTCTGGAATGGGCAGGCCGCAGTCTGCAATGACAATCGTATCTGTATGACCAAGGTCAGCAAGTACCTTGGCGATATGACTATTTAAAATACCATTTTTCTTCATTTCTTATTCTCCAATTCTTCTCTTGCTGGCATGCCGCCTTGGGCACCAAATTTTGTGACTGAGATAGATGCGGCTAAGTTGGCAAAGGCAAGTGCGTCGTATAGGGAATTTCCTTCTGTTAGTGCTACAGCCAGAGCGCCGTTAAAGGTATCGCCAGCCCCTGTTGTGTCGACGGCTTTCACAGGATAGCCCGGTACCAACACTTCTTTTGATCCATCAAAGTAACGAACCCCATTTTTTCCTTCTGTAATGAGTAATTTGTTTGGATATTGTCGCAAAGCCTCTGCTATGGTGAGTCCATCAAACATAAGAGCTGCTTCGTGTTCGTTTGGCGTGATATAGGCAGCTTGATCTAATATTTGCTGAGAGACTTTGCGAGCTGGTGCGGGATTTAAGATGACTGGGATCCCTTTTTCGCTGCAAATGGTGCAGACGGCTTCGACTGTTTCTTCAGGAATTTCCTGCTGGATGAGGACGATTCCGATATTTTCAATAGAAGAAAGCGCATCTTTTACATAATGAGGTGTTACCTCATTGTTTGCTCCTTTGACGACAACAATGCTGTTATCTCCTTCAGCTAAAATGATATGAGCTGTTCCGCTTTCCATTTCGGTAACCGGTTTCATATAGGTGGTGCGAACACCTTGTGCTTGCAAATTGCTCATAATGTCCTGACCATATGCGTCATCACCAACTCGGCCGATCATATATACATCTGCACCGAGCCTTGCGCTTGCTACTGCTTGATTGGCTCCTTTTCCCCCAGGAACCGTTTTAAATGATTCACCTAGGACGGTTTCTCCTGCATTGGGACGCTTATTCGATGTGACAACTAGATCCATGGAACAACTTCCTACGACAACTATTTGACTCATTGTGAATCCACCTTTCTTGTGGTCTCTCGTTCAATAAAAGAGACGGGCATTTGAATAACTGCTTGATCTATTGGCTGTTTTTGAATGGCTTTAATGATCAGCTTTGCGGCTTCTTTCCCCATATCATAGGCAGGCTGCCGGATCGTTGATAGAGAAGGGAAGAGCAGTTCACTTTGCGGAATATCATCAAATCCAATGATTTGGACGTCTTTTGGAATGGCTTTTCCAATACGAAGCGCTTCGTGTACGACGGCTGCTGCGACGATGTCATTGCTGGCAATGATGCCATCTGTTTCAGGGTACAGCTTGAAAAGAGCCTTGGCGCTTTTTCGGGCTTCCTGAAAAGAAAAAGAAGCGTTAGACATCACATGAAAGTTAGCACCTTCTTCAGTCAGAACATCAAGTGCGCCTTTGAATCTTTGCCGCGCCGTTTGAAGATGAGCGGGCCCTTTTAGCAATGTGATCTGCTGACTGCCGCGTTTGATTAATTCCATTGCAGCCATTTTCCCGCCTGCCGTAGCATCTGCAAACACAGAAGGCGCATTTGGAACGGTACGATCTAAGAAGACAACAGGCAGTTCATCATTATTGTACAAATCCGATTCAGGTTCGTTTGTGACAGCGATGACACCGACCACCTGGTTTTGCTTAAAGGTTTGTAAATAGGCCATTTCCTTCTCCCGATCTTCATCACTGTTTCCGAATAATAAGCGAAAACCGTTTGCATGAATCTCATCCTCAACGCCTCTAGCCAGCTGAGGGAAGAAGGGGTTTGTGATATCAGGTAAGATGAGACCAACTAATCTTGATTCTCTTTTAAAAAGGGATCGTGCCACTTCATTGGGGAAGTAGTTTAGCTCCTGCATCGCTTGTGTCACACGGGTTTTCGTATCAATATGGACGTATCCAGTATCATTGAGCACGCGTGAAACAGTTGCAACAGACACTTGAGCAGCTTTTGCAACATCTTTAATTGTAGCCAATGGAGTGCCTCCCTTCTTTGATGTGTAACCGTTTACACAGATAGATTATCACGAAAGCATTGAAAAAACAATCTTAAAAAAATAAAAAAAGAAAAGAAAGAGGTCGTCTTCCTTTTCTTAACTAATAATGCCTGTTTGGGTAATGTTCACTTTGATTTTTGGGATGATTTTCACTTTTGGATAATCGGTGACCCAATTCATTTTCATATACTCATCATAATGTCTGACTCTGTATTTTCTGCCGAGGCTTAGCACATCGGAATTCGCATCTTGCAGGGCAGCGATAATTTTTTCTGCTTCTTTTGTCAAAATGACTGATAGCTTTTTGTTGAGCATTTCAATTTTTTTATCTGTATCTAGATTATCTTTTGGGTACTCAAGGACAGAAGTATTAAATTCAAATTTGAGTGAGTATGTTAAGTTTCGATGATCAGGATTCAGAATTTTGATGTCTCTCTTCACATCAGTGACTTGGATGGTGATGTAATTGTTTTCTTTTGACTTCATGTCACTTCTCACTTTTTTAGTGAAGTTCGCATACTTGCCCATTTTCCCGTCCATTACGGTGAGCAGAATCGCATCTTGACCATACAGCTCGCCTTTCTTCTTCTCATTATCAAATAGAGCAACCCCTTTGACATTGATTAATTTCTTCGATTGATCAAAATAGATTAACGGCAGTGTGAAGTCCTCTCCAGTTTGGAGCATCTTAGATCGAATACTTTGGATGTTTTTAGGTGCTACTTGGGAGGAGCGTGATGCGGTTGTGATCAAGTTATTTAAATAGTCACTCACGATGAGTTTTTCCTTCAGCAGCGAGTTAATCACTTCTTCACAGGTCCCCCCTTGAACAACGGCAAGATTTGCGAGGAGGGGACTTTTTGGATCACGATAAAACATATCTAAGTAGGGCAGAAGACGATTTTGGGCAAATTCATCACCGATCAGCATCACCCGCATTTTCGACATGTCTATTTTTTGATCCACAATCCGGCTGAAGTTGGTTCTCGCTTTTCTTAAAGTAGGGGCTTCAGTTGTGAGAAGAGTGGTTAAAAAGCTACCTGTATTTCCTTGTTCCATACTTTGAGACTGCTGCACCTTTCGATAAGTAATCGAGTATCTTGCATTTTCATCCTCTCCTTGATCAACAGCGGAGGTTAACACAAGAGAGATGTTCTTTAATAAATTTTGATCCCAGCAGCCAGGCATGAATATGAGAGAAACACACATGAGCAACGTCAGTATGTACTTATGACGCATGTGATTTCACCTTCCCTTTGCGATGTTTGATAAAGATGATAATGGCCATAAAGATTGGGAGTGTGTAAATAAATGAATATTGAGCGATGGTGGTAAAATCATTAAAACGCTGAATTCTAAAATTATCGGTTGCAAGGTAACAGCTAGCCGCATAGATCAAAATGGCAAAATAAAAGACATATTTTTTGTGTTCTTTTTTCTTAAGAATACTTGCCACGCCATTCGCACAAAAGTAAAGGTAATTGCTGAGTGTGGCAAGAATGATAAATACCCAGAAACTGAGAAAGATCAAGTCTGTTCGCTCAATCACACCGAACGAAATGGTTTTTAACAGATAAAGAACAGGATTTGGAATGATTTTAAGCTCAATCGGGCTGAAAAACATAAAACAAATCACTGTGATAAATAGGTAGTAAAGAGTCGTGCATATATTGGCAATGGTCATGACCTTGTATCGCGCTTTAATGGTGCCTTTCATCAGTGGAGAAATGATCAGAATCATCTCAAATCCATTCATAGATAATACAACATCCTTCAATCCAAGCTGAAATTGAGAGAAGTCCGTTTGGAAAAAGGGCATAAGGTAGTCGATATTGGTTCCTTTTAATGAATACAGCATGATGAGAGACAACAAGAGTAAAAAAGGAGTAAGAATAAAGTTGAATCTGACAATCGCTGTAATTTGTTCCTTGGCGATGTAAAGGATGGATATCATGAGTAGTAGGTTGATGACCCAATTGGGTGTAAGTGGTAAAACCCATATACCCAGAATTCTCGTGAAAATAGATAGAACGACAATACAGACTGAGGCGAAATAAATTGTATAAAGAGCCACTAAGATTCGCCCAATCCATTTTCCAAAAACCTCAATTAACGCCTCGAAAAATGATGTCTCAGGATATTTGTGAATGATATATATAAAAATGGTATTGATGATTTGGATAAAAAAACATGCCAAAATGATAGCCATCCAGCCATCATGCCCCATATCTTTCATGAGCAAATGAGGCAGGGCTAAAATACCGACACCAATTTGAGATTGAATGATAAAAAAGACAGCTTGAGATGGAGATATTTTATTTTTCATCTTGATTTTTCCATCCTCTCAAATTTTCAATTTGCTCTTTCTTTTTTGGATTTAAGTAAACAGGGCGCTTTTTATACATCCACATCGGTAACCGAATCACAGTGTCTTTTAAGTCCTGCCAGTTAAATGGAGCTACTGGAGATAAATACGGGACACCTAGTGATTCAAGGCGGCATAAATTCATCAGGACGATCGACAGGCCGAATGAAATGCCAATAAACCCAAACATCGATGCCATGAACATGAGGGGAAAACGCAGCATCCTGATGGTAGACGTCATTTCAAACGAAGGAAGAACAAAGGAAGCAACAGCGGTCACGGCGACCACAACGATAAGAACATTCGAAATGAGTCCAGCTTTTACAACAGCGTCCCCAATAACCAAACCGCCTACAATTCCAATCGTCTGACCAATTGGCTTTGGCAGTCGCACCCCTGCTTCTCGTATGAGCTCAATCGTAATCTCCATCAGCATTGCTTCTATTAAAGGCGGAAAAGGAATGCCGATAATGGAATTTTTCATCGTAATCGCTAATTCATCCGGGACTACCTCATAATGAAAGCCGATGACTGCTATATAAAAAGAAGGCAAAATCACAGCGATGATACAGGCAATATAACGAAGAATACGAATAAACGTAGCTGGAATCCAGCGACTATTGTAGTCATCTGGTGATTGAAAGAAGCTAAAGAACGTAATAGGCAGAATGATAGCCATTGGGCTGCCGTCCATTAAGACGACAATTCTTCCTTCAAGAATGGCGGATCTCACTTTGTCAGGTCGTTCTGTGTCAATAAGCTGCGGGAAGATGGAATACGAATCATCCTCAATCGCCTCTACAATAGAACCGGGGCTAAGCAGCGTGTCTACTTTAATAGAAGAAATTCGTTTGTTAACCTCATCTATCTTTTCTTGATTGGCAATATCAGAAATATAAACCGTCGCAACCTTTGTTTCAGATTTTGTACCGACCTTATGATACTGGATTGCAAGTTTTCGATCATTTAAGTGTGAACGCAGCAAATATAAATTGGTATCTAAACTCTCAACAAACCCATCATGTGCGCCTGCAATAATACTTTCAGAAGAAGGTTCAGAAATGGAACGCAGTGGCGGCTGCCCGACAGCAAATATTTTAATCTGTGCGGATTTTTCATCAAGGAAGGCAATACTTCCGGCAATAATGCTGTCGACAATCAGCGTCAAGTCACCTGTTTCGAGTGAACTAAGAGATTTTGCATAGTCCTGTTTTCCAGGAGGGCCAAGCAAGTTGCCAATAATGAAGTTGTTTAATTTACTTTCATCCACTCTTGTTTTAATAAAAAACAGCACTGATTTCGTTTCATTCACCATCAATTCCCGGTATTCAAAATCAGCGCTTTGCTGAAATGCTTTTTTCAGAATCCGAATCTTTTCCTCAAAACCACCTGATAAAAAGTGTAAGCGTGTTTGTTCATTCGTATTTGGCATCTTTAGCCTCCTCTCACAGATTTTTTAACCATAGTGTAAGCCGAGAAGATGATTTTATGCGTCATCTTTAGGGAAAGCATGACACGCACCGACAACTTTCAACTAAAATCACATTAAAAATGTTAAGAAATGATGAATCTTGATAAAAAGAAATGAATAATGTTTCATTGTTTAGGTCATAAGGAGTGAATATCGTAAAAAGAGTCTATAACAAAATGATTAATCTTTGACATCTTATCCCAATTTTTTGTGACCTGAAAATAAGCAGATGACTTGATTTTTTGATAGGTGACCTTTGTCATAGGTCAACACATAGCGTTCTGACCAATGAGGATGACTTTCTAACCTGTTCATTTAAAAATATAAAATATTCTAAAACACGCACTATTCATTTAAAGCGCTGATATGACTGATTTCATAGAGATGAGAGGGCTTTAAAACATTGATTCAAAATACATCTTAATAATTGTCGAAAAATTTAGGGAGAAAAGGACAAAAGATTTTCCACTGTATGATGGTAACGCTTTCTCTTGTTTGAAGCAGAAATTCAGTCGTCATTTTGTCCGTCTTTTGGCCTTTTCATTTGAGCGTGAGATAGGCAAATACGCCTTCTGATTAGAGGAATTTGGCATACGAGGAAGTGAAAGATTATGTTACATAATACCGATTGTGATTTTATGCTGAACCTATATACTGTTGATTGAATTTACATATCACACTCATAAAAAAAGGAGATGTAGATAAGCGATGTGGTTAATCGTTATAGCCTGTGTCATCATGTTAGGGATTGGCTTTATTGAAAAGAAGCGTCATCAGAAAAATATCGATGCCCTGCCGGTACGCGTCAATATTAATGGTATACGCGGAAAGTCTACCGTTACAAGATTGACAACCGGTATCTTAATGGAGGCAGGTTATAAAACTGTCGGCAAAACAACAGGAACGGATGCAAGAATGATTTATTGGGATACGCCAGAAGAGAAACCGATTAAAAGGAAACCGCAAGGACCAAATATCGGAGAGCAGAAAGAAGTTATGAGAGAAACCGTTGAAAGAGGAGCAAATGCCATCGTCAGTGAATGTATGGCGGTGAATCCAGATTACCAAATTATCTTTCAGGAAGAGCTGCTTCAAGCGAATATTGGCGTGATCGTAAACGTTCTTGAAGATCATATGGATGTGATGGGACCAACTCTTGATGAAATAGCTGAAGCCTTTACAGCGACAATTCCTTACAATGGGCACTTGGTTATTACGGATAGTGAATATACAGATTTCTTTAAAGAGATTGCGAAAAAGCGCAATACTGAAGTGATTGTTGCAGATAATTCCAAGATTACCGATGAGTATTTACGGAAATTTGAGTACATGGTGTTCCCGGATAATGCTTCACTTGCACTTGGTGTCGCACAAGCATTGGGAATTGATGAAGATACGGCATTTAGAGGCATGTTAAATGCGCCGCCTGATCCAGGAGCGATGAGAATTCTTCCATTAATGGACGCAAAAACACCTGGACATTTTGTAAATGGATTTGCGGCTAATGACGCAGCATCTACATTGAACATTTGGAAGCGTGTGAAGGAAATTGGGTATCCAACAGATGAACCGATTATTATCATGAACTGTCGTGCGGATCGCGTAGATAGAACGATCCAGTTTGCGGAGGATGTACTTCCTTATATTGAAGCAAGTGATCTTGTCTTAATTGGTGAAACGACAGATCCAATTGTGAAGGCATTTGAGGATGGAAAAATTCCGGCTGACCACTTACACAACCTTGAATATCAATCTACAGAACAAATTATGAACATGCTTGAGAAAAAGCTTCATAATCGAGTGGTTTATGGAGTCGGCAATATTCACGGCGCCGCTGAACCTTTAATCGAAAAAATTCAAGAATACAAAATTAAGCAGCTTGTCAGCTAGGAGGAAATATAGAAAATGTTCGGATCAGATCTTTATATCTCGTTAATTTTAGGTGTTCTACTCAGTTTAATCTTTGCAGAAAAAACAGGAATCGTACCAGCTGGGTTGGTTGTTCCAGGTTATCTGGCACTCGTCTTTAACCAGCCAGTCTTCATTTTAGTTGTTTTATCTGTCAGCTTGCTGACATATGTGATCGTTCGTTTTGGTCTATCGAAATTTATGATTTTGTACGGACGCAGAAAGTTTGCGGCGATGCTGATTACAGGAATTGCCTTAAAGCTCATATTTGATTTCTTCTATCCAGTGGTTCCGTTTGAAATAGCAGAATTCCGCGGAATCGGAATCATCGTGCCTGGATTGATTGCGAATACGATTCAAAAGCAAGGTCTTACGATTACCCTTGGAAGCACATTACTTCTAAGTGGTGCAACATTTGCCATCATGTATGTTTACTATCTATTTTAAGATAAGGTGTGTCCAATGATGAATAAAAAATTGAGCTTTCAGGAAAAGCTGCTGAAAATCACAAAGAACCAAAAGAAAAAGACGAATAAACACGTACTGATTGCTTTACCGATTGTCATTGCTTGTACATTTCTATTTACATTTATCGGAAAAGCACAAGTACCAACTGTAGAAAAGAATCCAGAAAACATCCTGACCGCTTCGTTTGTCGGAGATATTATGTTTGGAAGAAATGTAGAGAAAGTAACAGACCGCTATGGAAAGCAGCACCTGTTCCGCTATGCGAAGCCGTATTTTGATGTATCAGATTATGTAACTGGGAATTTTGAGCATCCAGTGGCTTCAGATAAGGAACAGGCAGCACAAAAGAACATTCATTTGAAAACAGATGAAGATTCTGTACAAGCGTTAAAGGATTTGAATTTCTCTGTACTAAACTTTGCGAATAACCATGCAGCAGACTACGGTGAAAAAGGCTTAAATAACACGATTGATGCCTTTGAAAAAGCTGACATGGATTATACAGGGGCAGGGCGCAACGTCAATGATGCGAAGCAGAACATTTCATACAAAGAAGTGAATGGCGTTAAAATCGCTACCCTTGGTTTTACAGATGTATATGGAAAAGATTTTAAAGCAACAAATCGCAAGGCAGGTATTCTACCAGCTGATCCATCTATCTTTATTCCGATGATTTCACAAGCTGCTGAAAAGGCAGATATCGTTGTTGTTCATGCGCACTGGGGACAGGAATATAACAATGAAGTAAACGACAGACAAAGAGAGCTGGCAAGAGCGATGTCAAAGGCAGGTGCTGATATCATTATCGGTGCACACCCGCACGTTCTTGAGCCGATGGAAGTCTATAACGGAACAGCGATTTTCTATAGCTTGGGGAACTTTATTTTTGACCAAGGCTGGTCAAGAACACGTGATTCTGCCATTGTTCAGTATCATCTGAATGAAGATGGAAAAGCGACATTTGAAGTGGTTCCAATGTACATCAAAGAAGCGACACCTGCTCCAGTCAAAGCAGGATCTCTTGAATCAAAATCGATTATCCGTATGCTGACAAATGGCACGAATGCGGATTGGAAAGAAAAAGACGGACATATTTTCTTTGAAGTCGATCACTCTGATAAAGTTCAAACATTAAAAGAAAACGAGGGGAAGGATAAAAAATGAAATTCCTTAAAGCAAGCTGGCCGTTTGTTGCGTTAATTTTAGTCTTTGTCTTTATGTCTGCTTTTAAATTTAGTGACAGCCTTACAGATCATGAGAAACAAAAGATCTCGGTTGAAATGCAGAAAATTGAACAGCAAAAGCAGTCAAAAGCGGAAGCGAGTAAATAAAGAAATGATGATGAAAAGAGCACGCGAGGCGTGCTCTTTTTTGACGGAAAAAGGTGTAAAATGAAAGGGGTCATGTCGAAACTATAAAAGAAAGGAGGAAGAGAGGATGAAATGGAAAGGAATACTGCTTGGAGGATGTGCCATTGTAGGACTCATGTTTATGTCTCAAACAGAGGTGTCTGCTCAAACAACATCTCCTTTAAAACAAGCGGAAACGCTGATAGGTACGCCTTATCATAAAGGAGGAATCGATCCGAAAACGGGCTTTGATGCTTCTGGCTTTATACAATATGTATACAAAACAACAGGTGCATTTGATTTGCCGCGAAAGGTGATTGATCAATACCAAATCGGTGAAAACGTATCATGGGAAAAAGCGAAGCCCGGAGACCTTGTCTATTTTCGCAGTCTTGAAGAAACAAAAGACATCCCGACACATGTTGCTTTGTACGCTGGAAATGATCAAGTGATCCACATCACACTCAGTCAAGGGGTGGTGAAAACAGATGTCAGCAAAAGTAAATATTGGACCGATCGGTTCTATGCGGTCAAACGGCTGCCTGTCTCCCAAGAGATGTCGGATGATCAACTGGTGAAAGATGCGATGAAATATTTAGGAATCCCTTATGTATTCGGGGCATCAGATCCAAAAGTAGGATTCGATTGTTCAGGTTTTTTACAATATTTGTTTGAAAAATCACTTGGGATTTATTTGCCAAGAAGTGCTGAGCAGCAATGGATGGTTGGAGAGAAAGTAGCACGAGACGATATTCGACCTGGAGACTTTGTTTTTTTTAGCAACACGTATAAAAAAGGAATTTCACATGTAGGAATGTACATCGGAGGAGACCGCTTTATTCATGCGAGCCGTTCGGAAAGTGTGACGATTTCTTATTTGTCTGAATCGTATTGGCGTGAGAAATGGACAGGTGCGAAACGATTAACTGAGCTGAAACTAGCGAAAGAAGACCCAGTCGTATCAAAAGCCGCTACGTATATTGGAGAAGTACCTTATGTAAAAGGTGGTGCGAGCCCAAGGCAAGGCTTTGATACAGCAGGATTCACGCAGTATATCTATCAAGAAGTGCTTGGAATTGATATGCCTCGCTATGCGCCGGGACAAGTTAAAGCAGGTACACCTGTGAAACGATCGGAACTAAAGCCAGGAGATCTTGTCTTTTTTAAAGGGACTTCGTTGATGCCAGCCATTTATGCTGGTTCAAATCAAGTCATTCATGTGACGGTTTCAAATGGCGTTGTCATTACCAATATGAAAACAAGTACGTATTGGAAGGATAAATATGAGACGGCTGTTAGAATCAAAAAATAAAGAAAAAGCCCGATCAATGCTCGGATCGGACTTCTCGACTTCTCACTAGGCGCTGATCAGACAAGCGTCTTTTTTTCTTGAAATTGATTCTGCAAAAGCAGATCAATAAAATAGGCGACGCCATCTTCATGATTGCCTTTTGTGATATAGGTGCTTTTTTCTTTAATGACATCCACCGCATTCCCCATCGCTATCCTGTGTCCTGCTTCATCGAACATGGATAGATCATTGGGGCTGTCACCGATCGCATAAATATCGGATCGGTCTACGCCATAATGGGCTGCAAGTTTTTTGAGGGCATGTCCTTTACCTGACTCTTTTGGCAGTACCTCAATGATATGTTCTCCAGATGAGGTCAAGGAGAGCTCAGGCATCTTAGAAAGAAGATCTCGTGCTTCTTGCAGCTTATTCATATCAAAGGAGAAGCATAGTAATTTATAAGTTGGTTCATTCGACTCGAAAATTTGACGGATGTCATCGACAGGTTTGATGCCAAACTGTTTAAATTGAGTCATCGCCCCTTCCCATAAATCAGCTACATCCTCATGAGGATTGGCACTTTTGATCATATCAAATTCAGCTTTAAGCTTTTCTTTTCCATCAAATGGGGAAAGGAGGGCATCGTCTGTATAGACCTCGAAATAAATGTTCCGTTCCACTAATTCCTTTGCAGCACGTCTTCCAGCTTCTTGATCAAGGGTGATTCTGCTGAAGAGCTTGTACCCTTCTGTATGGACAGTTCCTCCGTTTGCCGCAATAATGGGAATGTCCAAATCCCCAAGAAGCTCTTTTACATCAAAAGTCGCGCGCCCTGTACAAATGGTCACAATATATCCAGCTTCCTTCGCACGAATCAATGCTTGCCGGTTTTGAGCGGATATTTCACTTTTCGTATTTAAGAGTGTACCGTCTAAATCAATCGCAATCATTTTTTTCATTGCTGTTATATCCTCCTTCATTCATGCAATAGCCTCTTCAAAGTATGTACGATTTCCTTCATTCTCATGAAAGAGTCGGATTGTGGATTCCTCTCTTTAAGGCTAAACAAAAATGGTCAATTGATCAAGGATATAAGAAAAAGCGCCCAAAAGGACGCTTTTAGCGTGTAGACAAACCCTCGCATTCTTTGTCAGTCCTGCGTGCTGGTTCTCACGAATGTCAAATTCGCTCTGCTCCGGTGCTCGTCCTTCCTAGACTGCAAAGGTTTTCTATCACGCTGAAAAGAAGAAAAAGCGCAAACACCTTTTTCAACACATAAAAAGCGCCCAAAAGGACGCTTTCAGTTTTTATGATAATTCAAGCTGTTTCTTTAATTCCGTTTTGACTTCGTTCAGTTGGTTTTGATCCAATTGGTAATAATAAACGCCATTTGGCTGGTAATCAGATCCTTTTAGTTGAATCGTATCAACAGATTTCAATGAAGTGAGTAGTGGGAAAAGACCGACTAGTTCTTTCATTGACAGGTTAGTTGAGACGTTATCGCCTAGAGTATCTATGATATTGTCATAAGACGGAATAGACGTTACTGATTTTGATTTATCGAAAATGGCTTTTAATACTTCCATTTGACGCTGTCCACGCATGAGATCACTGTCTGCTTTTCTTGTTCTCACATAAGCGAGAGCTTGATTACCATCTAGTGTGTGAGTACCCGTTTGCAGCTGAACTTTGCCCTTTGTATCTTTAAGAATCTGTTTCACAACATATTCATCTTTAATGTTAACGGAAACACCGTTTAATTCGTTCACAATTTCCTTAAACGCTTTGAAATTACTTTCAATCACAAAGTCGACAGGGATATCTAGTAAATTCTCAACTGTACTCACCGTGAGGTCTGCATCACCAAATGCGTGTGCATGTGTAATTTTGTCATAACCATGACCTGGAATATTAACATATGAGTCCCTTGGAATACTTAATAATTTCACGGTTTTATTCGTACGATTTACTGTCGCTAATACCATTGCATCGCTTCGTGCTTGTTTGACGGTTTCGCCTGGTCTGCTGTCAATGCCAAGTAGCAAGACAGAAAAGCTGTCTTTCCCAGGATCAAATGCTTCAATCCGTTTGACAGATTGTGCACCGCGGTCTAGAGAGACTTGTGCTTTTTTCGCAGCTGTTGTCACTTTATAGTAGGCATAGCCGGTAACAGAAGCGGTTGTCAGTAAAAGAATACCAAAAATAAAAAGAGTGACTTTCACCCATGGTTTTAAACGCTTTTTGCCTTTGCGTTTACTTCTTGTTTGATCCATATATTTAAACCCTCGCTATGATTTTATAGTAAAGATGTCCTTCTTTTATGCTTACAAACTAAAACAAATATACCTTAAAACGGGATATAGTGCGACATTTTTTTCACTAACGCTTAATTGACGTTTCCTTATCTAAAAAAGTTTCAATGATACGCAAATGAAATATATTTGTCATAAAACATCGAAATGTTTGAAATGACAGGAAGTGAGGAAAATGATTTTTCATAGAGAAACATCCAGTCATTACATAGATAAAAGAGGGGTTATGATCATGAAAAATCGGAATGGGTGGCTTTATTTCTTCGGCGCACTTGGCGGCGCCTTATATGGTTACGATACAGGTGTCATTTCTGGCGCTATCTTATTTATGAAAGAGGATTTAGGTTTAAATGCATTTACAGAGGGACTTGTAGTCAGCTCGATTTTAATCGGGGCGATGCTCGGGTCTTCTCTTTCTGGAAAACTGACAGATCAATTCGGACGGAAAAAAGCGATTATCGCCGCAGCCATTTTATTTATTATCGGCGGATTTGGAACAGCCCTTGCACCGAATACGGAGGTCATGGTCTTATTCCGAATCGTGCTAGGACTTGCTGTCGGATGCTCGACGACGATAGTTCCATTGTATTTATCTGAACTTGCGCCAAAGGAATCAAGAGGGGCACTTTCCTCATTAAACCAACTCATGATCACATTTGGTATTCTTCTTGCCTATATTGTGAACTACGTTTTAGCGGATGCAGAGGCATGGCGTCTGATGCTTGGAATTGCCGTTGTTCCTTCTGTCCTCTTGTTATGTGGTATTTTGTTTATGCCAGAAAGTCCTCGCTGGCTGTTTGTCCAAGGACAGGCGGACCGGGCGAAAGAAATATTGTCAAAACTTAGACAAAGCAAGCAAGAAGTTGAAGACGAAATTGCGGATATTCAAAAAGCAGAAAGTGAAGAAAAAGGCGGTCTTAAGGAATTACTCGAACCATGGGTGCGCCCCGCTTTAATTGCTGGTGTCGGTTTAGCCTTTTTACAGCAGTTTATTGGGACAAATACGATCATTTATTATGCACCAAAAACATTCACAAGTGTCGGCTTTGGCGATTCAGCAGCCATTTTAGGAACTGTAGGAATTGGTGCAGTCAATGTTGTCATGACGTTTGTTGCGATTAAAATCATTGATCGTGTCGGGCGGAAAGCGTTACTCCTATTTGGAAATGTAGGGATGGTCCTTAGTTTGATTGTTCTAGCAGTGGTCAATCGTTTTTTCGAGGGATCAACAGCTGCAGGGTGGACGACGATTATATGTTTAGGACTTTTCATCGTCATTTTTGCTGTCAGCTGGGGCCCGGTCGTATGGGTGATGCTGCCGGAGCTGTTCCCAGTACATGTCCGGGGAATCGGTACGGGGGTATCGACCTTCCTACTGCATACAGGGAATTTGATCATCTCGCTCACATTCCCAACCTTGTTAAGTGCAATTGGCATCAGTAACCTTTTCCTTATTTATGCAGCCATCGGCATAGGTGCCTTCTTATTTGTGAAATATTTAGTCACAGAAACGAAAGGGAAAAGTCTTGAAGAGATTGAAGAAGATTTAAAAAAGAGAAACCGTGCCGTCGTGAATGACGAAGGGGAAACGGTATGAAAAAAGACCAGCTGCATGAGGCAGCTGGTCTTCCTTTGTTAAACAAACGTTTAATCAAGAAAGGACAATCACTCATCTTCTGAACGTGCTGCCTATGACATACATATGGAACAGGCGGGCGAAAGGTGGAAATGAGATGAAAGGAAAAACGAGCATTGTGATGCTGACGTACAATGAACTGCACCTAACGAAAAAATGTATCGACAGTATCAAGAAGCATACTCGGCGTGATGAATATGAACTCATTATCGTGGATAATGCTTCATCAGACGGAACAAAGGAATATGTGAGACAACTGGAAGATGTCGTGTTGATTGACAACGAGAAGAATCAAGGCTTTGCCAAGGGCTGTAACCAAGGGGCGAAAAAGGCAACAGGAGATAGTCTTCTTTTTTTAAATAACGACACGATTGTGACCGAAAACTGGCTTTTGCCTTTAAGAGAAGCCCTTTTTGCATCAGATCGTATTGGCATGGTAGGCCCTGTCTCCAATTATGTGAGTGGTCCTCAGCTCGTTCAGCCATCTTACACAGATGTGAAGGAGCTTCCTGCCTTTGCGAAGGCATATACGGCTTCGAGAAAAGGTCAAAGAACATATGTGCACAGACTTGTTGGTTTTTGTTTGCTGGTCAAAAGAGAGCTGATCGAGGATGTAGGGTTATTTGATGAGCGGTTTGTATATGGATCATTTGAGGATGATGACCTTTGTCTGCGCTCATTGCTGAAGGGGTACCAGCTGCAAATCGTCCATGATTCTTTTGTGCATCATCACGGTCATGCTACCTTCAATGCCAATGAAGAAACGAACATCTCTACATTGTTTGCGGAGAACAGGCTTCGTTTTTTAGATAAATGGGGCATTGATTTAAATCTGATAACGCCCCATCCATATTTTGCAGCACTGCTCCCTGAGGATGCCGGATGTGTGCTGGATGTTGGCTGCGGTGCTGGGGCGACAGGACTTGAACTGATCAACCGGCAGTCTGTTGACATGTACGGAGTAGAGGCGGATGCATTAAAAGCAGAGATAGCAAAGGCGTATTACAAAGAAGTGATTGAGACAAAAGCGGAGGCGTATCCTTGGTCAGAGAAAGAAGCTTTTTTTGATGCTGTGATCTTTTCTGATGTGTTAGAGCATGTGTCAGACCCATGGCAGATGATTGCTCAAGCGCATGCGTCTTTAAAACCAGGAGGCGTGATCATTTGCTGCTTACCTAATATGATGCATGCGGAAGTACTGCTGCCTTTATTGGCAGGTGATTTTACGTATCAAGATGTGGGGATTTTAGATCGAACACATATGAGATTTTTCACACCAAACACAATGCGGGCGCTCTTTCCAGACCATTTATTTCATCGCGTGATTGAACAGCCGATCAATGTGCCAATTGATCAAAACGTTCAATTGTTTTTTGACGAAGTGGCGAGAGTAGGAGAGTCACTTGGCTTTCAAACAAAAGCATTATCTGATCAAGTGACGCTCTATCAGCTTTTGATCGTTGCACGTAAAAAAGGCGGTTCCCCCTCCGGGTAATCCGCCTCAGCGTGTAGGCAAACCCTCGCATTCTTTGTCAGTCCTGCGCGCCGGTGCTCGCGAATCCTTCATTCGCTCCGCTCCGGTACTCGTCCTTCCTAGACTGCAAAGGTTTTCTATCACGCTGAAAAGAAGACAAAGGGCTAAAACAAAGTTCATTTTAGCCCTTTGTCAACCATCTAAGGCGGATGACCGCCTTTTGTGCTACCATTTAAAGCTTTTCGTTGCGCCTTCTGCACCAAAGTTCAAAATGCTAACTTTGACGTCATATGCAATGTCTACTTCTTGAAATAGTGTATCCCATTCATTACGGTGCTGATCCCAAAAGTCTGGATACTTGATGCGCACCTGCCGATTTAAAAGGATCGGGTCAACACCAACTTCTTTTTGCATGTGGTGGACAGCTTTTTGAATGCGTTCTTTGATTTTGCGTTCAAAAATGCGCTCAAATCGTTTGATGTATTGCTCATCGTATGAGTTTTCAGGGGGATATTGATCTTCTGATAGTTTCCCGTTTGTTTGTACACTAATTTTAAAGGAAATCTTTCCGTTCTTCAGATAGGGTTCAATCTTGGACTTTGCTTTCTTGATTTCATACGTAATCGGAAAGCCTTTGTAGGTGGCGGGTACGACTCCGCCTGAGATGCGATTCATGACCCAGTTTAAAGATTGGACATCTTTTGCTGGAATGAACCCTATCAGCTTTCGTGTTTTTCCATGGATAATGCCTGCACCATCATAGGTGAGTTCTCCGTTTACGACATCCACACTTTGGACAAGAAAGCTTGTACCCATCTGAAAGTAATCCGACGCTCGGCCAATACGTGTTGGCAGTAAAATCTTCCCGTTAAAGCTCCGGTTTTTTGATGTTTCAAAAATATGCTCAACTGGCACCTTTTGTTGTGATTTTAATTTTTGATTGATGACTTTTGATGCCTCATGGCGTGACACTAAGAGGTAGCTGCTTCTTCGAACCTCATCATCTCGTATAAAGTGGTTGAGTGTTCCTTGAATATCATGATGCTCGGCTTGATTTTTGCCAAACAAAAAGATTTTGAGGTGATCACTGTAAATCGGCGGGTCCTTCAAAGCGACATTGCTGACTGCTTCCAGTACATTTTTCCCCTTTGAGACGACATTCACATAGCCAGGGGAGTCTGCTTCTTGTGTTCCGCCCATTTTAGGGACAAGGTTTTGATAGGTGAGTTTGACTCCGTTATCATCTTCCTCGTCAATGCCAACACCGCGCACAAACGATAATTTCTCAATATCCTTTAAGTCCCAGCAGCCTGTCGATAAAAGCAAAAGACAGCAAGACAGAAAGATTAGAAATAAACGCCGCCTTTTCATGCAGAACGACCTCCCCATTTTTTACGTATCATGAGCAGAATAGCTGTTATAAAAGGAATGGCTAAAACAGCGAACAACGCATAACCGAGTAAAGTCGAGTAGTAAAAGACTTCATTGAGATTACTTGGAAAAAGAGATAGGGCAGAGGTTAAGAAAAACAGCAGCCATAGCAACCTTGTGATATTGGTCGTCTTAAAGACCGTTTGACAGCCTTTAATGGCAAATTGGAAAAAACCAAGCATACAAATAAACTGCTGGCATGTCCAAATCGTCAGTAAGAAAATATCGAATCGTTCAATAAAAACCCCTTCAAGTTCTAGCGCTTGAATGAGTGAAACGGTGGGCCATGTGAGTGACATCGTTTCTCCAACCGTCATGGACCCAATCACAATAAAGAGCGTGAGGGAGTAAATAAGTGAGGTCATTCCAACACCGATTGCTGCCGCCCATTTCGCTTTTGACCATTTGTCTTTATAGATGAGCGGTACAACAAACAAAATGACTTCAAAGCCAGTAAATTGAATAAATGTTTGAGAGAACAAATTACTAAAATCTTTAAAGCCGTGCGCCATGACAGGGCGTAAATAATCAAAATCAAATATTTTTAGACAAAACAGCATGAGGCCAATATAAATGACCATGGTGATCGGATAAATGTATGTCACCATCTTCACTACTGGAAAAATACCGCTTTTTAAATGATAAATCGCTACGAGTAAAAAAATCATCACAATCACGGTCATGGGGGTCGATTGCAGCAGGAAAAACTGAACCACTTCCCCAAGTACACGAGCTTCAAAGCCTACAATGGCTAGTAAATAACCGACCAGCATCAAATTAAAGATCGTGCCAAAGAAGGCACCGGCTCCTTTTGTATTCGATTCAAAAATGGTATCCGGCGCATTCTTCTCAGCAATCCAACCTAGCAAAAAAGCAACGAAAGCAAAGATGACTCCCTGTATTAATACAATGATCCAGCCATCAGGGAATCCTGAATTGGCAGAACTGCGTGGAATGGTTAAAATTCCAGCGCCTATCATTGTAGAACTGCACAGAATGGTGACTTGTAACAATGATAGCTTCTCAGCTCTGTACATCGTTTACTCTCCTTGTCTTTTGAGATTTTTTGTCTTGGCTGTTTTCGGTCTCGATTTAAATAGCCCTATTGGTAAACGAACGTACATATCTTTTAAATCTGAAAACGGTGAAGACAAAACAGGTGTGAAATAGTCAAAACCAAAGGTCTTTAGCTGCATCAAGTGACAAAGTACAAATAAATAACACATGATTAAGCCATATAATCCAAACATGGCTGAACTGAAGATGGCCATAAACCGCAGGATGCGTAAGGGAAAGCTGAAATCATATGATGGAGCAGTGAAATCGGCTAGTGCCGTCAGAGACACAATAATGACCATTAAGGCACTGACAATATTGGCTTGGACAGCCGCCTGTCCAATAATGACGCCGCCAATCAGTCCAATCGTCTGCCCAATCGCCCTAGGGAGACGAAGTCCAGCTTCCCGCAGCAGTTCAATCGTAAACGACATCAAAATGGCTTCCACTACAGGAGGAAAGGGTACATTTTGCCGGCTGCCTGCGATGGTAAGTGCCATTCGTGTTGGTAATAAACCAGGGTGATAGGAAACAAGGGCGATATAGAGCCCCGGTAAAAATATCGTCAAAAGTACGGCAATATAACGGAGTAAACGCAAAAGAGTCGCACTTGTCCATCTTTGATAATAATCCTCCGGTGATTGCATCAAAGCAGTAAGTGTCATCGGCATAATGAGGGCAAATGGCGTCCCATCGAGCAAAATAGACACCTTTCCTTCGAGCACAGAGGCAATCACCCGATCAGGACGTTCTGTATTTTGAATCTGCGGAAAAATAGAAATATGACTGTCTTCAATCAGCTGTTCTATGTAGCCGGTCTCAGGGATATCATCCATTTTGATTTGCTTCATGCGAGAGAGTACATCATCTACTAATTTGGGGTCTGCGATATCACGAACATACACAAGAGCAGCAGATTTCTTGTTACGAGTACCTATGTTCACCTTTTGAATGACAAGGTTCGGGTCGTTTGCCCGTTCACGAAGCAATGCCGTGTTTTTTTCGAGATTTTCAATAAATCCAATCCGGGGTCCTCTTACAAGGACTTCTGATTGCGGCTCCTCTACTTCTCTAAATTGAAAAAGATTCGTATGGAGCGCAAGCGCTTGAGTGGCCCTATCCACAAATAAAATAGCCCTGCCGCTGTATAACTGCTCGATGGCAAGGTTCATATCTTCCAGCACATCATTTTGAATGCCAAAGAACGTTTTAGAAAGGGAAGAAAGTGTGGTGTGGTCGACCTCAGTGATGGTCAGTTCCTTTTGCATAGGTGAAATGATTTGTTTGGAAAGCATCTCAAATTCTGTGAGTCCTTCAACGTACACGAGACATGCAGAGACAGCGGAAGGACCAAATGAAAAAGAGTGGAACACGATATCATCACTTTTGCCGGCAAAGCTTTTGACACGCTGAATGACGGACTCTATATCTTGTTCAATACGACTTTTCATAATACCTCACCCTCATGTCTTTTTTTATAGAGTGACTCGGAAGGAGAAGAATTATGCAAATAGAAAAAAGAGAATCCCCTAAAATAGGAATTCTCTTCACATGTTTATCTCGCCAGCCAGCCGCCATCTACGGCTAAAATATGACCGTTCATATAATCAGAGGCAGTGGAGCTGAGAAAGACGGCGGCACCTGCTAGATCTTCAGGCCGTCCCCAGCGTCCAGCGGGGATTCGTTTCAGAATCTCTTCATTCCGGTTCGCATCGTCACGAATGGCTTGCGTGTTATTGGTTGCAATATAACCAGGCGCGATCGCATTGACCTGAATATGCTGACTTGCCCATTCATTTGCAAAAGCTTTCGTCAAACCTGCGACAGCATGCTTACTTGCTGTATAAGCGGGAACAAAGACACCGCCTTGAAATGATAGAAGGGAAGCGATATTGACGATTTTCCCTTGCCCTTTATTCAGCATCTGCTGTCCGACCTTTTGCGTGAGGAAAAAGAGACTGTTGATATTCACATCCATTACAGTATGCCAGTTTTCTTCTGAATATTGAGCGGCCTCTTCTCTTTTAATGGTCCCAGCATTATTGATCAAAATATCAATTGTATGCTGCTTTAAAAGGGCATCAACATCCCGCTTTGCGGACTTAGGATCTGAAAAGTCTACTTGAATCGCATGAAATGATCTGCCGGTCTGTTCGACAAGTTCTTTTGTTTCATCAAGCGGCGTATGGTGGTAGGTGCCGATGATATCTGCACCTGAACGGGCAAGCGCTACGGCAATACCTTGCCCAATACCAGTTCCAGGACCTGTGACAAGAGCTGTTTTGCCTTCGAGGGAAAAGAGGGACGCTACATATGATGTCGTCGTCATCTCATTACCTCAGCTGGTCCATCGGGACAAAGTCCATATCTTTAAACGTATAGTTTTCTCCCGCCATTGCCCAAATAAATGAATAATTTGCGGTACCTGAGCCTGAATGAATGGACCAGGCAGGTGAGATGACGGCTTCTTCATTTGCCACAACGAGATGTCTCGTTTCAGATGGCTCCCCCATAAAATGAAAGACACGTGCGTCTTCCTCTATATCAAGATATAAGTACACTTCCATCCGCCGGTCATGTATATGAGCAGGCATCGTGTTCCATGTGTTATTGGTTTCAAGCTGAGTGATGCCCATCATAAGCTGGCAGCTTTGGATGCCGTCTGCATGAATGACCTGATACAGATTCCGTACGTTCGAGGCGGATGCTTCCCCTAAATGATTCGGTGTTAATTCAGCAATCGCAGCCTTTTGTGTCGGATACGCTCTATGAGCGGTGGCTGACACAAGATAAAATTTGGCCTGCTCACCTGATGAACTAGCAAACTGTACATGTTCGTGTCCAAGTCCAATATATAAGAAATCTTTATGCTCCAGCACAAATGACTCACCATCGACTGTAACCGTACCTTGGCCGCCGACATTCACAATGCCAATTTCCCGTCTTTCAAGGAAATATTCTGTACGTAAAAAGTCGCCGGCATCTAGCTTGATCGGTTCTGATGTCGGCATAACACCGCCAATCACCACACGGTCCTCATGCGAATAATATAGCTTCAATTCACCACTGACAAAGAGTGTCGGAATATGAAAATGACGACGAAGTTCCTCTGTTGTAAAACGCTTGACCTGCTCAGGATGTACAGCATAACGATTTTCCATTTGAGATAAGCCTCCCTTTCCATCTGAAACATATGATTGTTTTATTTGGTATCGGTTTCAAGGAAAATTCTAGAGGAAAAAGAGGGCGGCGTCAACCATTAATTTGAAATCGCTTTCTTTAATTGTATAAAAGCTTTTTTTCTTCATGTTCATGAAAAAAATCTTCTGATACAGTTCAACTTGTGGTATGCTTTTTTTAAGTTTATTTGAAATCGGTTTCGAAAAAAATGAGAAGATCGATCTTGGGAGTTTTTTGTATGAAAGAGAAAAAGCAAACGAAAGTCACCATTAACGAAGTTGCAGCATATGCAGGTGTCTCAAAATCAACGGTATCCAGATACATCAATGGCAGAACAAATGAAATTTCTCCTGAAAAGGTAAAAAAGATTAAAAAAGCCATTGAGGAGCTCCATTACCGTCCGAGTCAGCTTGCCCAAGGATTGAAAGTAAGAAAGAGCAAGGTCATTGGTTTTATTGTGGCTGATATTACGAATCCATTCTCTGTTGCGACACTTCGTGGTGTGGAAGAGATTTGTGATGAATATGGATACAGCATCATGGTGTGCAACACAGATAATCGTCCAGAAAAAGAACGAGAAATGCTTCTGAAGCTGAATGCGCATTATATTGAAGGGCTGATCATTAATACGACCGGTCAAAACAATGACATTTTGCAAGACTTTAAGCAAAACGGTGTACCGATTGTTCTTGTTGACCGTAAGTTACCTGAACTCAAGGTCGATACCGTCACAACGAATAACCGTGACATCACGGCTCGTCTACTTCATCAAATGTATGAAAAAGGCTACGAACACATCGCTTTCTTTACTGAGCCGGTCGATGGGATTAGTCCTCGTGAAGAACGAAAAGAAGCCTATGAACAGACGGCGATGAGTCAACATAAGAAACCTATGATTGCAGAAATCAATTTGAAGCAAAAGGAACAAATGCGAGATGAGATTTGTCGTTTTTTACAATCAAACCATCAGAAAAAAGCGATTTTAGCAGGCAATGGATTACTCATGCTGAAGCTCATCAGTGAACTCGTCGATCTTGGGGTGAAGATTCCTGAGGAGATAGGCATTGCCGGATTTGATGATACAGAATGGTATAAGCTGATCGGGCCAGGCATCACTACGGTGGCGCAGCCATCTCATGAGATGGGGAAAGCGGCGATGCAAAAAATCAAGACGCGTCTTGAAGGGGATAAGAGTGCACCCCAGACCATTCAACTTGATGGAGAAATCATTGTGAGAAAATCTTTATAAACGTTAGGCAGAGAAGAGTATACATACGTGCATGCTCTCTCTTTTTCAACTGTTTTGAAACCGGTACCAAGAAAGGGGAGAAATGAGTGAAAGCATTGGATGTGATCACATTTGGGGAATCAATGGCGATGTTTTATGCAAAAGAAATTGGCGAGCTTCACCAAGTGCATACGTTTCAAAAAGCACTTGCTGGTGCAGAGAGTAATGTTGCGGTCGGCTTGGCAAGATTAGGCTTTAGCGTAGGCTGGATGAGCAAGGTCGGGGCGGACTCACTTGGTACATTTATTTTAGAAGAGCTTCAAAAAGAAGGGGTCGATACGAAGGCAGTGCTCCGTTCAAATGATGGGGCCAAAACAGGGATATTGCTGAAGTCAAAAGTCATCGATGGAGACCCTGATGTGACGTATTACAGAAAAGGCTCTGCTGCGAGCACATTGAACCCAAGCGATTTCCCGTCCACTTATTTTCAGAAGGCAGGACATCTTCATATGACCGGAATCCCGCCTGCTGTGTCTAGTGAAATGAGAGCGTTTTCTTTTCATGCCCTTAAAGAAATGAAGAAAGCAGGAAAAACCATTTCTTTTGACCCGAACCTTAGACTTCAACTATGGGAAGAGGAAGAAGACATGATTCATACGGTAAACCAGATGGCTGCTCAAGTAGATTGGTTTTTCCCAGGGCTTGCAGAAGGTCAAAGACTCACAGGATGTCATGAGCCGGAAGCGATTGCGGATATTTATTTACAAAAAGGCGTCAAGCTTGTGGTCATTAAACTGGGAGCGGAAGGAGCCTATTTCAAAAGTGCATCCGGCCAAGGTGTAGTGGATGGTTTCCATGTGTCTCATGTCGTGGATACAGTCGGAGCTGGTGATGGATTTGCAGTGGGAGTGATGAGCGGTCTGTTGGACGGTTTATCATATGAAAAAGCGGTGACAAGAGGCAATGCCATTGGAGCACTTGCAGTCATGTCCCCAGGAGATCACGAGGGACTGCCGACTCGGGAAGAGCTTCAGGCATTTATAAAAGAAGCCAAACGATATCAAAGGCGACACGATATGAAGGGAGATGAGAGGTATGGGAAAGTCAGCAAGTATGAGCGTTAAAGAGAAGCTCGCAGCTTGTAAACTCATTGCGGTGGTCAGAGCAGGTAGTGAAGCAGACGGGATAGAGATGATTGGTCGTTTAAAGAAAAAAGGGGTGCGGGCCATCGAAGTGACATATACCACGCCCAATGCAGAGCGGATCATTGCATCTTTCCAGCATGACCAAGACTTGATTGTCGGAGCCGGAACGATTACAACGCTTGAGCAGGCACAATCAGCCATTGAAGCCGGCTCTCAATTCATCGTCAGCCCTGGATATCTTCCTGTCATCGGAGAGCACCTATCTTTTCACGATACACTCTACGTTCCAGGTGTTTTGACCCCGAGTGAAATTATGCAGGCAAAAGCAAATGGATACAGCGTGTTAAAGCTTTTTCCGAGCGGCTCCTTCGGTTTGTCCTATATGAAAAATTTGCAAGGTCCGTTTCCAGAGATTGAGTTCATCCCAACAGGAGGCATTCATCCAGTCGATGTGCCAAAGTGGCTTGAAGCAGGAGCCGTGGCAGTAGGTGTCGGCAGCCAGCTTGAAAGCAGTACAGCAGAAGAATTACAGGCTGTTCTTTCTTCCACCATCATGTAGTTCACATAAACAACCGGCTGATGACTGCCGGTTGTTTGTTCGTTTATCTAACATAAAAGATGGGAAGGCGCTTCTTTTCACATAAAATGAGCATAAAGGAGAGGTCGATATGTACATTCAAGAAGATGAACTAAAAGATGGTCAAATTGAACAATTGATTCAAGCTCATTTAGAAGAGATGAAAAAACATTCACCGCCAGAAAGCATTCATGCCCTTCCGTTAGACGATCTGAAAAAAGAAGATGTCACAGTGTGGAGTGTGTGGGATGGGGAGTCGCTTCTTGGCTGCGGAGCCATCAAGGAGCTATCAAGTGAACATGGTGAACTCAAATCGATGAGAACGGCAGCAGCCCATATGCGAAAAGGCGTGGCGAAGCATCTGTTGACCCACCTTCTCCAAGAGGCGAAGCGGCGGGGGTATAAAAGAGTCAGCCTTGAAACAGGTGCGATTGCTTTCTTTGAACCGGCAAGAAAATTATATGAAAGCTTTGGATTTCAATATTGTCCGCCTTTTGGTTCATACCAAGAAGATCCGAACAGTTTATTTATGACAAAGGAATTATAGAGGTCGAGAGAGTATGCTTTTATAAGCAGCTCTTTTTTTATGCGGCAACAATGGAAGGAGGAGAATGTGAATGAAATGGTCGAAGTTGTTCGGAATGGGCGCATTTCTCACATTTTGTGTCGTATCTGTTCTTTTTTTATCTATATTAGGTCAAGATTTAGTTAAAATTGAAAGCGCTTCCGATGAGGCGGTATCAACTTATCAATATCACTTTGTTCTTGTACCAGAGGAACTTGATAATGAATATTGGCAATTGGTGCAAAAGGGAGCTGCTGATGCGGCGGAAGTTCATCGGGTGTATCTTGAATACCTAGGTCCAAAGCAGGCTGATTTGGATGATCACCTGAAAACCATTGATATGGCGATTGCTGGTCATGTGGATGGCATTATGACGCAAGGGCTTGATGCAAAGAGATACAAACCGCTCTTTCAAAAAGCAAGAGAGAAAGGTATAGATGTTGTCACAGTCGATACCGATGCAGAGGGGAGCAAGCGTCAAGTGTATGTCGGAACAGATAACTATTATTCTGGCTTTATCGCCGGACAGGCACTCATCGCCGATACAAAAGGCGAACAGTATGTGGGCATTGTGACGGGACGGCTTGATGCGATTCACCAGAAGCTTCGCGTGAAGGGGTTTCGAGATGCCGTTTCTGGTGAAAAACGCATTCATATTGCTGGAATAGAAGAGTCGGCGATTACAAAATCAGGTGCTTCCGGCGCTGCGTATAAATTGTTAAATGATCATACGCAGCTCACCGCATTTTATGGAACAAGCGCATTAGACGGTGTCGGCATTATTCAAGCAACAGAGCAATATCATTCGTCTAAAGATGTTTATGTGCTCGCATTTGATACTCTGCCTGATACGATTCAAGCGCTGGATGATGGGAAAATTGATGCAGTGGTTGTACAGCACCCTTATGAAATGGGCTATCAAGCGGTTGAATCTCTTGTTCGTTTGCAGCAAGGGGATAAACAAGAACCGCTGCAGTACACAGAGACGAGTGTGATTCGGCGAGGAGACCTGCCCCTTCATCAAACGAAAAGACCACAGGGGGTTCAGCCATGAGAAAAATACGAAGTAAATTATTATTGGCATTTTTAATTCTTGTGCTCCTTGGTAATGTGGCCGCTTTTTTTGTGTATTGGAGCAGTTCAAAAATCACATCAGAATATAGCAAGAGCTTTCGTTCCTTTCTCCTGCTGAATGATATTTCGACAGAGGCAAAAACGATGTATGAAAAGGTCAACGCCTTTGCCATCGAAAAGGATCAGGCGTTTGCCAAGGGGTATGCTGAATCAAAACAGAAAATGACATCATATGATCAAGCATTGCTCAAAGATGCAGGGCTTCATGCCGCCATCCCCTCCATTGAAAAATATCGATATATGATGCGGACGCTCATAAACGAAAGTGATGCGACAATGAATCATGTCAAAGAAGGGAAAATCAAAGAATATGCTGCAAGTGTGAAAGAAGTAAGAACCGTGTCCTCTTATATCCAAGAGCAGACAATGACTCTTTTGGATGATGAATTATCTGAGTATCAAGTACTCTACCAATCCCTTCAAAAAAGACATCAAACGTATGCGCTTTTTACTCTATGTCTGTTTACATTATCGATAGGCATCGCTTTATGGATGGCCTATATCATTGCGGGTGGAATTTCAAGACCGATCGTTCATCTGTCTCGAAGTGCTAAAGAAGTATCAGAAGGAAATTTTGACGGTCCGAATTTGCATGTGTCATCAAAGGACGAAATCTCTGTGTTAAATCATGCCTTTGAGCGAATGCGGCGAGAGATGAAGGTCATGATTGAAGAGATGAAACAAAAGGCCGCTTTAGATCAGAAAATTAAAGACATGAAGCTGAAAACACTACAAAACCAAATGAATCCACATTTTTTATTTAATACATTAAACATCGTTTCACGTATGGCGTACTTAGAATCAGCTGATGCGACATCGAGATTGATACAATCCGTTTCTACGCTGATGCGGTATTCGCTATCTCCTCTCAGCGCATCTGTTACGTTAGAACAAGAAGTGAAAGTGGTAAAAGAATATTTTCATATACAAGAAACAAGATTTTCCGATCGTATTACATGCAAAACGACTATAGATGAGTCGTGTCTATCTGTTCACATTCCGAGCCTCACATTGCAGCCGCTTGTCGAAAATGCCTTTATTCATGGGGTAGAACCAAAAGAGGAGGGGGGGCTTGTAGAGCTCTCTATTGATCGAGATGATCGCTTTGTCATGATTCGGATTCGGGATAATGGACTTGGCATCAGTGATCAAGAGAAAAAGAGATTGCTATCGCAAGAGGAAGAAGATCATTCAGACACACGTAGTAAAGGTCACTCGACAGGAATTGGTCTTCGAAATGTGATGTCGAGGCTGCGTTTGTTTTACGGAGTACAGGATGCCCTTCAAATTGATTCAAAGCCAAACGAAGGGACCACCATTCAATTGACAATACCAATCAAGGAGGAACGAGCATGCTGAACGTGCTGATTGTGGATGATGAAAAAATTGAACGAATGGCGATGCGTAAGTTCATGACCGAATGGCTGCCAGACTGTCATATTGCAGGGGAAGCTGCGAATGGAAAAAAGGCGGTGGAATTGGCGCGGTCTAAGCCAATTGACCTTGTGCTCATGGATATTCAGATGCCAGGCATGGATGGACTCACAGCGATCAAACAGATCAAGGCAAGCTGTCCTCATACTAAATTTATTATGCTGACAGCCTACGATACGTTTGATTATGCCAAGCAAGCCATGCAGGAAGGGGTCAAACAATACCTTGTCAAACCAGCTGATAAAGACGAAACCATTACAGCGATTCGTTCTGTTGCGACAGAAATTCAGCAGGAGGTCTCCCTGCGGCAGGCGGAGAAAGTCAATCAGCAGTCAAAATGGCTGGAAGCTCATGTGTTGAACGGTCAATCTTATTCCTCCACAGCGTTTGAGCGGCTGTTTCAGGATTTTCAAGCAGGTCTAGTGATCGCTGTTCAGCGGACAGGCGGGGATCAACTCCTGAATCATTTGCAGGAGTCTGCTCTTTTTCAAGCAGTGCCTATCAAAGTGAGCGGTGAGCTGTTTACATGCTTGATTTACAGCCGTCAATCGCCTGGTCATCTAAAGGCGAATGTACTGCAAGCGATTCGCGCTGCTATGACAAGCGAGCAGCATTCCCCTTTCATTGTTGGCATGGGTCATCCTGTCTCAAATCCACTTCAACTTCAGAAAAGTGCGGCAGAAGCGAAGCTTTCCTATTATCAGCGAAAAAAAGATGACGGTGCGGTTCGTTATGGCTTTTACTATACAGATAGACAACCTTACGTATTGATCAACTTGCCTGAGCTTGCCGATGACATGATGCTTGCACTAGAAGAAGGGAGAAGAGATGATGCTCTTGCTTACTATGATGCCTTCCAATTAGAAGGGGCAACCATTTCTCATGTGAAAGAGCTGCTCATTTTACTCAAATCACGACTTCGTGCAGATGTGCCGATTCTAGCTATCACTACAGAAACAGAATGCCGCCAATGCTGTGAACATTTATTTGATCTGTATGAAGCAAGAACCCAGACGGTGAATGATATAGAACGGGCGAAACGATACATTCAAACACATTTTTGCGAACATATCACGCTGGAGCAAACGGCCGCCTATGTTGATTTAAGCCCGACGTATTTCACCAAACGCTTTAAGGATGAGACAGGTCTGACGTTTAAAGAATATGTGACGACCTGTAGGATGGATAAAATGAAGAAGCTACTGAAAGAGAGTTCGCTTAGTTTAAAAGAAATCACCTATCAAGCAGGATATACTGATCCGAATTACGTCAGTCGTGTGTTTAAAAAAATGGTTGGCTGTTCACCAAAGGAATATCGAAAGCAGGTCGTAAAAAAATGAAGAATTTCATAAAAAAGTGAAGAAGTTTGCCTGAAAAAAGGCAAGGATCTGCCAGTATACTTATTTTGATAACGCTTACAAAATAGGGATGGGGGATCCATGATGAAGTTTAAATTAGGCTTTACTTTATTGGCACTCTGTATGCTGGTCGTCTCTGCTTGCAGTTCATCGACGAACTCAGATGCAAAAAAAGAGGGCGGAGCGGAGAAACTAGAAATTTTCTCTTGGTGGACTGGTGCAGGTGAGGAAGACGGACTGAAGGCACTCATTCAATTGTTTGAAGAGAAAAATAAAGACATTCCAATTGAAAATGCAGCTGTCGCCGGTGGCGCTGGTACGAATGCAAAGGCTGTTCTAACAAGCCGGATGCAAGGAGATGATCCGCCAGCTACTTTCCAAGTACACGGGGGAGCAGAGCTGAATGAGAGCTGGGTAGCCGCAGGTAAAATGGAGCCGCTGGATGACCTTTATGAGAAAGAAGGCTGGAAGGATAAATTTCCAGAATCACTGATTGACCTTGTGAGCAAAGACGGGAAAATCTATTCCGTTCCAGTGAATATTCACAGAGGCAATGTGCTTTGGTATAACAAAAAAGTATTCGAAGATCAGGGCTTAGAACCACCAACGACGTTTGATGAATTTTTCAAAACAGCCGATGCCTTAAAGAAAAAAGGGATTACTCCACTTGCGCTTGGGGATAAAGAACCTTGGGCGGCGACTCATTTGTTTGAGAGCGTTCTTCTAGGTGTACTAGGTGCAGATGACTATCAAAAACTTTGGGCGGGCGACTTAAAAATGGATGATGCAAAAGTGAAGGAAGCGGCAGACATCTTTGGACGTATGCTCGAATACGTCAACGACGATCATAGCTCGCGTAACTGGCAGGATGCCTCACAGCTCGTGGCAAAAGGGGAAGCTGCAATGAATGTCATGGGCGACTGGGCAAAAGGATACTTTGTGAATGATCTAGATTTGAAGGTGAATAAAGACTTTGGATACGTGGCAACTCCTGGTACGGAGGGCAGCTTTATGGTCATCACGGATACATTCGGATTGCCGAAGGGTGTCAAACAGCCAGAAAACGTGAAAAAATTCTTATCTGTCTTAGGATCTGTGGAAGGACAGGATGCGTTTAATCCGCTGAAAGGGTCAATACCGGCACGTGTGGATGCAGACGTATCAAAATATGATGAATATGGAAAATCGGCAATGAAGGCGTTTAAAGAGTCAAAGCTGGCACCGTCTCTTGCGCATGGCTCAGCTGCTGAAGAAGGTTTTGTCACGAAGGCGAACCAAGCCGTCAATATTTTCGTGACACAAAAAGACAGCAGTCAGTTCGTTTCTTCTTTAAAAGATTCAATGAAATAAAGATGAAAGAGGCGGCCGTTAGGCACCGCCTCTTTTTTAAAAAAGGAGTGTAGCTTCATGCGCATGGACACATCGCCGATCACAAAAACACCAGCAGCAAAAGTGAGACGTGTTCGGAAAAAATGGAATGGAGACCAGCTGCTTGCCCTGCTATTTTTAGCACCGTCAGCTGTTTTATTATTCATTTTTGTTTACGGATTTATTGGCTGGACAGGATATGTTTCATTATCGAACTGGACCTCGCTTGTTCCTGATTTTTCTTTCGCAGGTATGAAAAATTATGTCATGCTGTTTCAAGATTTTCGCTTTCAGTCAGATCTTCGAAACACGGTCTTTTTTACATTATTCTTTATTGGAGCAGTCATTGCTTCTGGGCTTGTACTGGCCATTTTACTAGACCAGAAGATCAAGGGGGAATCACTTTTTCGGAATCTCTTTTTCTTTCCGATGGCCCTTTCCTTTGTGGTCACAGGTGTTGTGTGGCAATGGATCCTAAATCCATCTACTGGGGTGAATCTATTTTTAAAAACACTCGGCATCCAGCCCAAGTGGTACACGGATACGAACATTTTAGCTGGATTTGTCTGGGGAAAAATTGAGTTTGGTGTACCGGCAGCAATGATTGCAGTTGTCATCGCTGCTGTGTGGCAGATGACAGGGTTCTCACTTGCGATGTATTTGGCTGGTCTTAGAGGCATTCCAGAGGAAGTGAGAGAGGCTGCTAGAATGGATGGCGCAACCGAGTGGCAAATCTACTGGAAAATCATTTTCCCGCTGTTAAAACCAATCACAGCGAGCGTCGTCATTATCATGGCACATATTTCTTTAAAGATCTTCGATTTGATTTACTCGATGACAGGACCAGGTGCAAACTTTGTCACCGATGTGCCAGGTGTTTATATGTTTGAAATGACCTTTAGAGGAAACCATTATGCAGGTGGTGCCGCCATTGCGATCGTCATGTTGATTTCTGTTGCGGTCTTTATCGTGCCGTATCTCCTGTCTAGCCGGAAGGGGGCTTCATCATGACCGCAAGAGGGTTTGTCCGTCCAGTTCTTTATGCTTTATTAATACTGTGCAGTTTGTTTTTTCTCATGCCTGTTTATGTCATGCTCGTCACAAGTTTAAAGCCATTAGGTGAAGTGACCCTTGAGCGAATGTGGTCGCTTCCATCTACACTAGATTTCTCAAGCTACAAAATCGCTTTTGAAAAGTTATCACCCAATTTAATGAATTCTCTTTATCTAGTCATTCCTGCAACCTTATTGTCAGCTGTATTAGGTGCGATGAATGGCTATGTGCTGTCTAAATGGCGCTTTAAAGGATCAGAAGTGGTGTTTACCTTCATGTTGTTCGGTATGTTTATTCCATATCAAAGTATCCTCATTCCACTCATTCAATTTTTGCGTGAAATCGGCTTGTATAACTCCATTCCGGGACTTGTACTTGTCCATGTCGTATATGGCCTGCCAATCACAACACTCATGTTCCGCAATTTTTATGTGAGTATTCCTGATGAAATGATTGAATCAGCGAAGATGGATGGAGCCGGGTTTATCGGGATCTTCAGACATATGATTCTGCCGCTTTCCATCACAGGGTTTGTCGTGGTTGCCATTTGGCAGTTCACAAATGTGTGGAATGAGTTTCTATTTGCGGTCACTATGACCACAGCAGAGAATCAGCCGGTCATGGTCGCATTGCAAAATTTATCAGGCAGTCAAATTGTGCAATGGAATGTTCAAATGGCAGGTGCCATCTTGGCTGCACTGCCGACACTTTTGGTCTATATTCTACTTGGGAAATACTTTGTGAAAGGGCTTCTTGCAGGCTCTGTCAAAGGGTAAATTGGTTTTCTTGTTATCGTTTTCATTCGGTGTACTGAAAGGATTGACTTCTCTTTAGATAGCGTCATAATAAAAGTTGAGACTTGCTAGTTTTCATCATGCTAGGCAAGGATTATCAAAGGGTAGCAAAGGGAGGAGTCATCCTGAATGAAGCAGTCACCAATTTTTTTACTGCCTGAATTGAAGGAGAGAATATGGGGAGGTACAGCCTTAAGGGATCAATTTGGCTATGATATTCCTTCTGATCAAACGGGAGAATGCTGGGCAATTTCTGCTCATCCAAACGGACCAAGTGTCGTGCAAGACGGTCCATATAAAGGGAAAACGTTGATCGAACTATGGGACAATCACAGAGAATTGTTTGGGGGAATAGAAGGCGATCGCTTTCCGCTCTTAACAAAAATTTTAGATGCAAACCAAGACTTATCCGTTCAAGTTCATCCAGATGATGATTATGCGGAAAGACATGAAAATGGCGAGCTTGGAAAAACAGAGTGCTGGTATATCATTGACTGTAAAGAAGGCGCAGAAATGATCTACGGTCATAATGCAAGGACGAGAACTGAGCTTGTGACCATGATGAACAGCGGAGATTGGGAAGGCCTTTTGCGGCGAGTGAAAATTAAGCCGGGTGATTTTTATTATGTGCCAAGCGGTACCATTCATGCGCTATGTGAAGGCACACTGGTTCTTGAAACGCAGCAAAGTTCAGATACGACCTATCGGGTGTATGATTATGAACGAAAAGACCAAAATGGCCATGAACGTGAACTTCACTTCACGCAGGCCATTGATGTCACAACGGTTCCTCATGTAGACGGTTATGCAGATGAATCAGTAGAAACTCGTCCAGGGGTGACCATTAGAACATTTGTAGAAGCAGAATACTTCTCTGTGTATAAATGGGAAATTGATCAAAAAGTAGAGCTATCGCAAGATTATCCGTTTTTGCTGTGCAGCGTTATTAATGGGGAAGGGTCCTTAGAGCATAATGGGCATACATATCCGCTGCCAAAAGGAGCCCATTTTATCCTGCCTGCTGAAACAGGGAACTTCACAATTGAAGGATCTTGTGAACTGATTGTGTCACATATATAAAGAAAAAGAGGACTTCGAGAGTCCTCTATTTTTCTATTGCATAAAGGACTTGAAAGAGACTTGTTTTTGTCGATAAAGAGATTAGTAGACTATTATGCAAAGTTAAGAGAGGGACAGGGAACGTGAAAAAAACCATCAAGATTATGTTACTCGCAGCTGCCTTTGGTATGACATTACACACAGGCAAAGAAGTGCAAGCAGCCTCCTATGTCGATCAATCCATTTATACGATTAGCACCTCAAAAGTATTTACAACAGAAGCAGAAGTGAAAAAAGCGGTTGACACGTTGAAAAAGGATAAGAAATGGACAGCCACTTATCAAACTTCAGGAAATACATCGACTTATCAACTGACTGCCTCAGGATATGACTCACAAGTAGCAGCTAATGCAAGTGCCGCTGCATTAAAAAAAGAGTTAGGCATGAGCGGTACGGTGTCTCCAGTAGGTGACCGCCTTCCTTTACAGAAAATCGTATCTGATCCAATCAACGATGAAAGTCAGGCGAAAAAACTTACGCTCGAGCTGACGAAAACATCAGGACTCAATAGCACTTATGAAGCTATCAATCAAAGCAGACCATCATATCAGGTCATATCAGGAGCCATTGATTCTGAAACGAAAGTCAAAAATATTCAAACCGAACTACAAAAACAGGCCGGAGTCACTAGTACATATCAAACCGAAAACAAAGCTGGCACCGTGTATCAGCTGATCTCAGGCAATATTGTCGGACAGAGTAAGGCAAATACCATCCTGCAAGGTTTTCAAAAGGAATCTGGTTTAAAAGCAGTACTCCAAACGGTAGCAGCAGGCAAACCGTATTACATCGTCACATCTGCTGCACAAACGAATCAGTCTAAAGCGCAAACCCTTCTGACCCAGCTGCAAAAAGAAGCGAAAATTAGCGGAAAGATTCAGAAGGCTGGAGCTGTTAAAAATGTATATAGCATGGAATCAGGCTATTTCAAAGACAATAAAGAAGCAGCCTCAGCGGCGGCTCAGATTAAGAAACAAGCTGGTGCGTCAGGTACTGTACAGCGAGTAGGAAAAACGAAAAATTATATCGTAAAGCTCAATCAATTAAATGACACAACTTACGC
This sequence comes from Bacillus sp. FSL K6-2869, assembly GCF_040869405.1. NCBI lineage: Bacteria > Bacillati > Bacillota > Bacilli > Caryophanales > Bacillaceae > Bacillus > Bacillus sp. FSL K6-2869. The sequence continues at coordinate 3,334,949 of NZ_CP152035.1, read as the reverse complement.
AAAAACAGTTGCCTTTTTCAAGAAAAAGAAATGGCGCTATACATCTAAAAAGATCTCTTCTACACAGCCATATCAAGTAGTGACTGGGAATCTTTTGGGCGATGATCAAGCGAAAAAAGCAACGGCATTTTTCCAAAAGAAAAAAGTATCCGCCACAACGAAAAAAACAGGCAAAGCATCTGACAGCACGTATCGACTTGTTGTGAATCAAGCAACAGATCAGACAAAAGTAAATAAAGGTGCTGCATACTTAAAAGCACAAAAGGTGACAAGCAGCATCACAACAGGCAAGGGGCAAGCCGTCAGTAAAGCATACAGCCTAATGACAACTCCTGTATATGATCAAAGCAAAGTAAAGCAGGCACAAGAGATCATGAAAAAAAATGGCGTTGCCAGCAGTACAAAAACATTAACAGAAGCTGTTAAGCAATACCGTATTACGACAGAGGCAACTGTGAATCAGACAAAGCTGAATCAAGCCTTAAGTTATTTAACCAAACAAAAAATGAAAGCAGCCGCTCAAAAAACGGGAGCAACTGATTATGGTCAATATCAGATCAAAACAGGGGTTATTTCGACTGCTGCCTTAAGAGACCAAGGCATGACATTCTTCAAAAAACGAAATGAACCAGCTGCTTATACAACAACGACAAAACCGGCATATAAAATCAACATCACACAGCAGTTTACAGGGTTACCAAATGCGAATGCGGCCATTGCTTTTGTGAAAAGCCAATACGGCTGGACAGCCACTGCGACCAAAATCAAAAATGGTCCAATGGTGATGGAGACGAATTATAACCTCACAGTCAATGAGATGGTAAACAAACAAATGAAGGTGTCGCCGCAGACAGATGGTGCAGCCTACGTCTATGCGACATATGTAGATCCAGCGACGTCCACAGTGAATACAGACGGGCTAAATGTACGTTCTACACCTGATTCAAGTTCGGCTAGCAACATCGTCGCACAGCTGAACAAAGGGACAAAAGTGAAGCAGCTTGGAAAAGAAGGCAACTGGATCAAGATTAGCCTCGGCTGGAGAAATGCGAGTTCAGCAGAAGTATTAAAATATGTAGACCCAGCGAATATCGCGGAGGGCACTCAATCTTATTTTCAATTTCTCAAACTCTCTGAAGCTGCAAATCTCAACCCGACTGAAGTGAATACGAAGATTTTAGCAGGGAAAGGGATTCTTGCCGGAAAAGGACAAGCCTTTATCACAGCAGCAAAAACGTATCATATTAACGAAATCTATCTGATTTCACATGCATTGCTTGAAACAGGCAACGGCAGTTCCATTTTAGCGAACGGTACGAAGTTTAATGATAGAATCGTGTACAACATGTATGGCATTGGTGCATATGACAGTAACCCGAATTACCTCGGTGCAAAGTATGCGTATGAACAGCAATGGTTCACACCAGAGGCAGCCATTATTGGCGGGGCAAAATTCATTGGCAACAGCTACATCAATAATGCCACATACAAACAAGATACCATTTACAAAATGCGCTGGTCTGCGACAGCCACTCACCAATATGCAACAGATATTGGCTGGGCTTCTAAACAGGTCACTCGTATGTATAGTTTGTATAACTTACTTGATAACTATACGCTGTATTATGATATCCCCGTGTATAACAAATAAAAAAACGTCCGTGCTTCTTAATGAGAAGCCGGACGTTTTTTGTGTAAGAGCTGATGTTCAATAAAGGAAAGAAGCTGCTGACTTGATTTCCCTTTTGAATATTGATTCCATTCCTCAGCAAAGGTTTTCAATAAGTCTTGATTGGCTGATTCGTTTAGCTGCTTAAGCTCCGTTAAGAGCATATCTTGAGTGACGCAAGCCTTTCCTGGAATGATGTCTTCATAACGTTCGACTAAGCCGCGTTTTGTGCGATAAGTCTCTAGATCGTAAGTGAAGAACAAAACAGGCTTTCGGAGCAGCGCATATTCAAACACAATGGACGAATAATCTGTAATCAGGACATCGCATACAGAGAGCAATGGAAAGAGCGGCTGATCGGACACATCAAAGATCCACTCACCATCTGTTTCTGCTTTGGCTAAATGTTTCACCGCAGGATGAAGTTTGACGAGCAGAATATAGTCGCCATTCAGCTCACTCTGCAATTGTTCTTTAGAAAAAGGTAAGACAAGACCGTCCATTGCAAAGTCCCGGTAGGTCGGCGCATACAGCAGCACTTTTTTGCCTTTTGGAAAAATATCCGTCTGAAAGGAAATAGGGCGCTCATCATAGTACGCATCTGTGAAGGGGACACCTGTTGGCAAAAAACGATCGTCGTTGACGCCAAATGAAGTTTTGAAAATCTCGCGCATGTGATCTGAGCCAGTAACGATATAATCGAAAGACGCATAGACCCGCTTGAAACGCTGCAGATCACGAGAACTACGGTGATGATTTGAAGCATCTTCAAGACCGAACTTTTTCAAAGCACCATTGGCGTGCCACACTTGAATACAAGTAGTAGAAGGTCTATTTCTTAGCACACTTGTCATCAGAAAATAATTATCTGTGACGACGACTTTGCTTTTTAGCATCGTATAGATACATTGAATGAGATGGATGGGATTTTTTTCATGAAAATAGCGAAATGACACATGAGGCACGTCCTTTTCTATCACAGAAGCATGCTTCGTATAGAGGACAGTGAGCTTCATTGTCATATTCGCCCGTTTTTGATAAGTATCGATGAGAGCAGCTGCATTCTCTTGGAATGAAACAAGCAGCGTCACCTGATTGTCACGAGGTTTCACGCCGCTCATGAGCCATCCAGCAAAAGAAACAAAGGCTGCATAGCATGAGATGATCATTGAGCGTATATTCATCATGTATCAGTCTCTCACAGCTGCTTCGTCTGATCTTTTACTTGCTCAGGATAGTAGCGCTTTTTCCCTTTGTTTTCTTTTAATACGGCAAAAGCGTACTTTGGAATATTCAGCATTCGTTTCCATCTCCACGGATTGACAATGAGTCTGTACAGCCATTCCGTATTTGTTTTAATCATCCAGCGTGGTGCACGCTTCACCGTTCCGCTAAATACATCAAAGCTTCCGCCTAAACCGATGCAAACAGCTTGCGGGAACAAATGACGGTATTCATAAATAAAGTTCTCTTGGTTTGGATAACCTAAAGCGACAAACACCATATCTGCTTTTGAACGAGCAATTTGTTTTGCCACAAACCGTTTATCCGCTTGATAACCATCACAGCTGCCTGCAATCACCACATTCGGATATTCCGTATCAATTCGCTGTTTGACAGCCTCGAGCACTTCTTTTTTCGCACCATATAAAAAAATACTTTTAGATTGCTTGTTTGCGAGATCAAGCATAGACATGAAGACCTCAAAGCCTGCAATTCTTGATTTCAACGGATGGTTTATAAGACGTGACATCAAGACAACACCTACACCATCAGGTAAGACATAGTCTGCAGAAGAGATGACTTTATGATATGCATGATCCTTCATAGTTGCATAGCCTATTTCTGGATTTACCGTTGCAATCATTGCGCCTCTTCGCTGAGAAAGGTGGTGTTGGTTCATATAACTAATAAATTCGTCTAAGTCGCCATTTACATAAGAAAGGTTAGAGACCACTTCTGTTTCCACTGTATAAACCCCCTTTTTCTTTTTGTTATCTATTGTACGATCATTGTAAATTCATTCTTAACCTACAGATCATTTTATCACAGTTGCTCCATGAAATATTAACAATAACTTTACAATCCTTTTAATTTCATGACATTTTAATAAACAACTAGTCTCTAAAAACGTTGAAATACTGTATTGACGCAGTTTCACTATTTCATCCATTAAATTGGAAATAGTTTGTCTTTACATTTTCTTAACGTTTTTTAGGCATTATGATATAATGAGGTTCCGAAGAGCGAAAAAACATGACCGATGAGAATAGGATTACGGATAAACATTACTGCTTGAAGCAGTCGAATAAGGATGAAGAAAGGAGTTTATGTTTGCAATGAAGAAAGTTATTACTTACGGTACATTTGATTTATTACACTGGGGGCATATCAAGCTGCTAGAGCGTGCAAAACAGCTTGGAGATTACTTAGTAGTGGCCATCTCGACAGATGAGTTTAATTTACAAAAATCAAAAAAGGCTTATCATAGCTACGAGCATCGAAAGCTGATTTTAGAAACCATTCGTTATGTAGATGAAGTCATTCCAGAGAACAGCTGGGATCAAAAAGTCCGAGACGTACAAGAACATGACATTGATGTGTTTGTTATGGGAGATGACTGGGAAGGTAAATTCGATTTCTTGAAAGAGCATTGCGAAGTCGTTTACTTGAAGAGAACAGAAGGTATTTCGACAACACAAATTAAGGAAGAAATTGCTGGACTATAATAGATTGAAAAAAAGTACTTCTTATCTTTTGGTGAGAAGTGCTTTTTCATGTAAAATACAATAGCAAGTGATCATTTTTATAAGGAGAGCTTCCTGTGTTTCAAAATTGGATGAAGAAAAAAGGTGAACACACATTGGATCAACCTGAACGAAATGAAACAATGAAATCGGTTGAAATTCCTGACATGGACTACTACTTTATGATGAGGGATGTGCCAAAACAGGACAACACCTTAGCGGATTCATTAAACTTAAGATTAAAATCATTGGCTGAGAAGAATAAACGAGCTACCATCTTAACTTTAAATTTTGACGTAAATGTAAAGGGGCATATTCGAAGCCTCGAGGAGAATGTCCACCCTCAAATTTCCATCTTGAATGTATTTGAACACTATATTTTACCGGAGAGCGGGAGTAAAAGGGTTTATTCGGAGTTTATTACAGGTACCGTATCGGAATCGATTAATGAAGTCGTTATATCTGAGGACAACTCAACCGTTCAAGTGACAAGATACGAACTACCTTCTTCCCCTATTCTGTATATAGATCAATTTAATGAAGAACAGCAATTGATGAAACGGGAAGAATACGATATACATGGCGCTTTACGAAGAGTACTTCACTATGTTCCGCATAAGGGTGTCCCTTTTCTGGAAGAATTCATTAGAGATGATAGAAGTATCTACATGGAAACCATATATTCTGGGAGTGCCAAGAAGAATACAGTAAGGCATATTAATTGGTACAAGAAGACAGGCATCACCACATTTGTGAAAAAATCCGATATCGTACAGCAATGGCTATCTGATATTCAAACAAAAAATGAACGCATGAAATTGATGATTGCAGAAGATCGAGAGATAGATCACGATCTGTTTAAAATGGAAAAATCCGATTCAGTATTTTATGCTGCTTTTGTGCATGACGCACACTACGAGGAAAATCCCCGTCAATTGCACACTCATTATGAAGAACTATTTAAACAAATCAGGAAGCAGCAAGTAGATGCTATTTTCTTTTGTCATCCGAAACATAAGGAAGATGTCGAAAAAGTTTTAGGGGAACAATCTTCCTTTTATCTATTGCCACAGGATGATGGTTCTTCTTGGGGAGCAGCTCTTCAGAATATGCTTGATAATCGAGTACTTAAAGAAGAACTAAGAAGTGTCGTGGAACATACAAGATGGATGTTGCGTGATGTAAGCTCTGAGCATCATGTCCTTCATCTGCAGCTTGAGATGGAAGGCGAGATGAACATTGCGGATCAGGTAGAAATAGATTTTGCAGGATTTGATCGAGTCAATGGTGCTGAAATTATTTCTCAAACCATCAACGAAAATCAACAAGTGATTTTCCCGATTGGTCATTTTCAAACAAAGAAACAGATCGAACTCAATCAAACGAAACATGTCGATTTTTACATCCGAAGCAAGTCAAAAACACATCATCAGGAGGTACTACAGCGTTTAGAAGTGGAAGAAGAACTGCTCACCAACAAACCTTCGTCAATAGATGGGTGGTCTTACCAAACGAAAAATGGTTACTACTCTTGGAAGATCAATTAAAGAACGGACTGTATCTTTGTGAAAGCATGTGAATGAAAATGAAAAAAATCGTTACAATTTTATATATCATCGTTTTTAAAATCTTGTTTTTGGGTGTCAGTAAACTGCAGCCAAAAAAGAAAACGGTTATTTTTGAAAGCTTTAATGGAAAACAATTCAGCTGCAACCCGCGTGCAATTTTTGAGTATATGAAAGAAAACCACCCTGACTATACGTTGATTTGGAGCGTTAAAAAAGGGTATGAAGCACCGTTTCAAGAAAAGGGCATCTATTACATTCATCGTCTGTCGTTTAAATGGATTCTTGCAATGGCAAGAGCCGAGTATTGGGTTGTAAACAGCCGTTTGCCGCTATGGATTCCAAAACCAGACCACACAACTTACTTGCAAACATGGCACGGGACGCCTTTAAAACGACTGGCTGTGGATATGGACGAAGTTCATATTCCTGGAGCAAACACGAAGAAATATAAAAAGAATTTCACGAAAGAAGCATCGAAATGGGATTGTCTTATATCTCCTAATGCATACTCGACTGAGATCTTTACACGTGCGTTCCAATTTCAACAGACCATGATTGAATCAGGGTATCCAAGAAATGATTTTCTGTACAATCAGAATAATGAAGGAACGATAAGAGCGCTGAAGCAAAAGATGAACCTGCCTCTTGATAAAAAAATCATCCTCTATGCACCGACTTGGAGAGACGATCAATATTATACAATTGGAAAGTACAAATTTGAATTGGATCTTGATCTGCATGAGTTGAGGTCATCTATCGGAGAAGAATATATCATCATCCTTCGTATGCACTATTTAGTAGCGGAAAACTTTGATCTCGGACCATATGAAGGCTTTGCTTATGACTTCTCCCATTACGAAGACATTCGAGACCTTTATATGATTTCTGACCTACTCTTGACAGATTACTCTTCCGTGTTCTTTGATTATGCAAACCTTAGGCGTCCAATGCTGTTCTATGTTCCAGACATCGAAACATATCGCGACAAACTAAGAGGGTTCTATTTTGACTTTGAACAAGAAGCACCTGGTCCGCTTGTGAAAGAAACAGCAAGTGTAATTGACTGGATCAAAGAGACAGAGAAATCGACCTTTACATTACCACCGTCATTTGAACCGTTTTATGAGAAATTCTGTTACTTAGAGAACGGGGAGTCATCTAAGCGAGTCGTAGAGACCATTCTGAATAAGGAAAAAAGATGAAGGGCATAAATCAGGTAACATACTTTCAATGTATGTTTACCGGATTTATGCCCTTTTTATAACTTTAGTTTTAGATCTTTAAGCCTGTAAATGACAAAATCTCTCTAAAAAAATAAAACTTTTTTAGCGAAATTTGTTGAAAATTAAAAGATTTAAAGTCTTTAGAATCAAAAAGATGTTGTTTTTAAGGAAGCATAAACCTATAATTGTTGTTATAGTTAAAAAATTGTTTAAATATGTTGTGTTTACCAATATCGATTGTCAATTGAAAGTGCAGGGGATTTGATTGTCAAAAAGGATTTTATTAATTTCTCAAAATTTCTACCCTGAAATAGGTAGCGCTGGTAATAGACTCAAGAATATATTTTTGATGCTGCACAGAAAAGGATACGATGTGAAAGTTTTAACAACGGATCCAACTTATCCAGAAAAAAATTTCTATGATTCTCATGACCTTTGGGACGAAGAAGAATTAAATAGTCAGAATGAAAGATTTATAAGAGTGAAAGTAAAAAACAAAAAATATGCTTTTAACTTTTTGAATAGACTTTTCTATTATCTAGAAATAATGCTTAGGATGATCATATTTATTTTTAAGGATAAAAATAAATATGATCTAATTTATGTTACAACCCCCCCGATTTTTGTTGCCTTTGCTGGAATTATTGCTAAATTTAGATATAAGACAAAAATGATTTTAGACATAAGAGACTTGTGGCCAGACTCTTTAAAAGGAGTGGGGATATTCAAAAATCCCATGATCATCGGTTTTTTTAAACTTGCAGAAAAATTTGTCTATTCAAAATCAGATCATATTATCATTAACAGCCAAGGTTTTCAAAAGCATTTACAGGAGCAAGAAGCTAAATTAACGTTCATACCAAACTCTGCAAGGCGTGAAGAACTGCCAGAAATTTCAGTAAAAAACACGAGGAAAGAGTTTAAAGTAGTGTTCGCAGGAAATTTAGGTCTTGCTCAAGATGTGCATGTCTTTCGTGAGATTGTTACGAGTTTAAAGGATTATCATATCAGATTTATGATCCTAGGTTATGGAGTCAATAAGAAAGAATTAGAGAGATATATCATTGAAAAAGAATTGAAACACGTTGAATTTATTGATCCAGTATCAAGAAAAGAGTGTCTCAAAATGATGGCAAATTGTGATATTGGTATAGCAACGCTTAATCGTTCAGTCATCTTTGAAACGGTTTTGCCAGGACGTATTATAGATTACTTGAGCTGCCAGTTACCTGTAGTGGCTTCACTTTCTGGATATTCAAAAAATTTAATTGAGCAAGAAAATGTAGGTTTAGTAGCTAAAACAAAAACGAGTGAAGAAATGGTTTCTCTTATTTTACGCTTGTATCATCATCCGGAGTTGGTTCAAGAAATGAAAACAAATTGCGAGAACTTTATTGAAAAGAATTTTTTATGGGATAATAATATTATGATTTTAGATAAAGTAATAAAAAATACTATAAAAAAGGTTAATGAAGCATGAAAAAAAATATATGTATGTTTGTATGGAACCACTTTACCAACGATGCCAGAGTTTTGAGAGAATGTACAGCATTGTCAGAAGACGGATCTGATGTCGACCTAATTTGTATACACGATCCATCAATGCCTGGATTAAAGACATATGAGGAAATCAATGAAAGATTTCGTGTCCACCGAGTTAAAAGGTACCCTCGATGGTTAGTTTTATTTCAGTCTATGCTGACTTTGCTAAAGAAGAAAAAGTATCTTCTGCTTCTTCTATTACTAGTGTGGGCTGCGGGTGTTTTTTATTTACCAATTATAACGATCGCCTTCACAATCCTATTTTCATCCTTACTTCTTAAAAAGGTGAGAACATTAATCATTAGATCTAGTATCTTTTTAAGAATGATTGTAAAAGGATGGAATAAAAATTATGATATCTATCATTCTAATGATTTAAATACTTTACCACAGGGTGTTATTTGTGCAAAGTTTAAACTTTTTAACAGAAAAAAACTCATCTATGATTCACATGAAGTTCAAACAAGCAGGACTGGGTATGACAGCAAACTATATGGGAAGATGGAATCTTTCCTCTTAAAGTTTGTTGATCAAATGATAGTCGAAAATCACACGAGAGCCAAGTACAACGAAGATCTCTATGGTTTTTACCCAAAAGTCGTTCATAACTATCCGTTCGATCAAAAAAAAGAGATAGAGAAAATAGATTTGCATGAGATTTTAAACATTTCCAAGGATGAAAAAATTCTGTTGTATCAAGGTGGAATTCAAACTGGTAGAGGTTTAGAAAATTTAGTTAAGGCAGCACCTAATTTTGAAGAAGGCATCCTCGTCTTTATTGGAGATGGCCGAATTAAAGAAAGCCTCATGCAATTAACGGAAGACATGAAGCTTACTGATCGAGTGAAATTTTTACCAAAGGTGCCTTTGGAAGATCTCCCTAGGTATACAAAAAATGCTTATTTAGGTTTTCAGGTATTGAATAATGTGTGCTTCAACCATTATTCAGCCTCTTCAAATAAACTATTTGAATATATTATGGCGGGTGTGCCTGTCATAGCATGTGACTTTCCAGAAATTAAGAAAGTTGTTTCCAGTGAAAATATTGGAGTAGTCGTTGACTCTCACGATCCGATTTCAATCGCAGCGGGTGTAAACAAGTTAGTTTTAAATCCTGAATTGCGTCATCAGTACAGTGAGAATTGTCATCAGGCAAGGCTTAAATACAATTGGGAACAAGAAAAAAAATCACTTCTAAAAGTTTATGGACAAATTCAATCATAAGGAGAGTAAAAATAATGAAACTTTGTACAGTAGGTTTGGGGTATATTGGTCTGCCAACTTCAATTATGTTTGCGAAACATGGTGTTAAGGTCGTAGGAGTAGATGTGAAACCGAGTGTGATAGACTCTTTAAATAGTGGAACGATTCACATAGAGGAGCCAGGTCTCCAAGACGCTTTGACTGAAGTTATTAAACTTGAAAAATTTAAAGCTTCTTTAACACCAGAGGAAGCAGATGTCTTTATCATCGCTGTTCCTACACCTAACCGTGATGACATGTATAAATCATGTGATTTAACGTACGTAGAGAGCGCTGTTGAGAAAGTAATTCCATTCCTAAAAAAAGGGAATGTTGTAATTATCGAATCTACTATTGGTCCAAGAAGCATGGATGACGTGATTAAACCATTATTCGAAGAAAAGGGTTACGTTATTGGTGAAGATCTATATCTAGTACATTGTCCGGAAAGAGTTCTGCCGGGTCAGATTCTTCATGAACTAATCTTTAATAACCGGATCGTTGGCGGGATTACAGAAGCTTGTACAGAGGCGGGAGCAAAAGTATACGAAACGTTTGTTCAAGGTGAAATTATTAGAACAAATGCCAAAACCGCTGAAATGTCTAAACTAATGGAAAATACATTTAGAGATGTTAACATAGCACTTGCAAATGAACTTACCAAAGTATGTAATGATCTAGACATTAATGCGCTAGATGTCATTGAAATGGCCAATAAGCATCCACGTGTTAACCTGCATACACCTGGACCTGGTGTCGGCGGACATTGTTTAGCAGTAGACCCGTATTTTATTGTAGCGAAGGCCCCTGAAACAGCGAAAATGATTAACTTATCACGCTCAATTAATACATCTATGCCATACTATGTTGTCGAAAATGTTGAGAAGCTCATGGAAAAAGTAGAAGGAAATAAGGTGACTATTTTTGGACTTACGTACAAAGGTAATGTCGATGATATTCGAGAAAGTCCAGCAATGGAAATCTATCATTTATTAAAAAATCAGAATAAATATGAAATCGATGCATATGATCCGCATGTGGATGAGGAGTTTGTCATTAAAAACTTAGAAGAAGCTGTTCAACAATCTGATTTAATTTTGATTCTAACCGATCATCAAGAGTTTAAAGAATTTGATTTTGAAAGACTTGATGGCATGAAAAATAAAATGATTTTTGACACAAAAAATGTTCTGCAAAACCGACATGAACATTTCACTTATATTAATTTTGGAAATCTCTCTTCTGAAATAAAAAAAGAAGAAGCCTTGGTTTAAATCTGCTTTTCCTTGGTGAATGTAAAGCTTAGATTTTCTTAGAAAGGAGCAGTAATGGATATACCTTCAACAGAAATTTTCAATGTATTTAAAGAAAGTACGGAACAACCAGATAAATGGTTATTAACAAACACTAGGGGAAAAAGAGTCTTTTTTCAATTTGGTTTACAAGAAGAGGGTGAAAAATATTTATCCTTTATCGGTAAAGAAATCATTGAATTCAGTACTTTGTCCAATCAGCCAGACAAAATAGACACAATTGTGTTAGGTAATGCGACTGAATTTATGTCTGATGTAAATCGGTTAGTCGATGATGTGTTACCATTTCTAAATAATGATGGTGTTATGTTGTTTTGGATTAACCATGATCAAAATTCTGTGCAAGTAAAGTCAATAGTATCATTAATGCTTTATATGCATAAAAAGAATTTTCGAATTGAACAAGTCATCAGACCTTTATGGACAGGCTTTATAGCAATTCCTACTACAAACTCTAATGAGATTGATTTTGCTGAAAGTCTGTTGAAGGTTTTGGATCGGCTGAAGAAATCCGATGACACTGAACAAAATCAAAGTAGGGATGTAACTGCTAGCCTTCTAAAAAAATTAGTAGAAGCAAAACAAGAAAAATTAAATCTAATTACAAATGAGAAAAAAGTACTAGAACAAGCTAAGAAGACTGAAAAAGAACTGGACCTAATAAAAAGACGTTATGCAGCTCTATCCTCATCAAAATTAGGTAGGTTGACACTAGCTTACTGGAGATATAAATCTCGAAAAAGAAAGAATAGGTGAATTTGATGGGGAAATTTCAAAAACAGTTATTAGTAAACCAAAAGAAAAGAACGACTGCTAATCAGGAACTTTCTTATTTTAAGCAAATGTTAAAAGCTTTCGAAGAGAATCAAGATTTTAACGAGCTTGAAAAAAGCCTGGAAAATATACCTAATTTCCATGTGCCGGAGACCTTGGTAGATATACAAACTCAAAAGACTCAGACAGTTGAAAACCAAAGGAAAAAAGAGTACCTTCAATATTTAAAAAAGAATCACAAAAAAGGGTATTATGAATCCATAAAATCTCAAATAAATGTTTTGCCTTCTAGCAATGGAACGAGATTTTTTCAGAAGAGTCATGTCACAATTGGAATTATCGCAGATGAATTTTTGTACAAAAGCCTAAAAGATGCAGCCAATTTTATTTATATCAATCAAGATAATTTTGAAGAAGAGGCAGGAAGAATTGATCTATTCCTAGTATCAACTGCTTGGAAAGGATTAGATGGTAAGTGGAAAGGGCTCGGCAATCCTAAAATTAAAAAGGTAAGAGACGAAATAAATGCGATTATCGAGCTTTATAAGAGTAAAAGTATTCCTGTAATATTCTACTCTAAAGAAGATCCAGTTAACTACGAGCAGTATATTGACTTAGCTCAACAAGCAGATCATATCTTTACAACATGTAGTGAAGTTCTAGAAGATTACAGAAAAGATTGTCCGAATGCCAGGTCATACGATGTACTAGAGTTCGCTGTAAACCCGTTGTATCATAATCCTATAGGAACCAGAATGAATAGAAGGGATGATATTCTATTCGCTGGGTCTTGGTATCAAAAGTATCCATATCGACAAGAGGATACTCAAGAGTTATTTGAAGGTGTGCTTAATGCCGAGAAAGATTTGACTATTATTGATCGGAACTTCTTCTTGAAATTGGAGCGCCATTTTTATCCAAAGAAATATGTGCCTTTTATTGTTGAATCAACAGACCATGAAACGCTTCAAAAAATACACAAGTTATATGATTTCACTTTAAACTTGAATTCAGTAAAATATAGCAAGACGATGTTTGCAAATCGCGTATATGAGTTACAAGCAACAGGAACTATTGTCATTTCAAACTATAGTGTGGGAATTAACAGCAAATTTCCTAATGTGTTTTTAGTGAATACTAGTGAAGAGTTGAAACAATATTTGCTTAAATTGACTAAAAAAGAAAAGTATCAAATTCAAATGGAAGGTGTTCGAACCGTTTTAAAATCCGAAACGGCTTTCCATAGGGTAAACGAATTGATACAAATAGTTAATAATGATCATATAGGACATCTAAATCGAAAAGTCCTTGTTGTAGCAGAGAACCTGAATGAACATGTGATTGAAATGTTTAATAAACAGTCCTATCCTGATAAGACACTTATATCTCAAGATGAAATGTCGGAAGAGATGTATAATAACTATGACGTCATTGCGTGTTTTAGCAATAAATATGAGTATGGACAATTTTATTTAGAAGATATGATAAATGCATTCAAATATACACGTTGTGACTATATTACAAAAGATGCTTATGAGTATAATGGTGAGTTTACGACTGGTGTAGAGCATAATTATGTTGAAAGAATAGAAGACCGGTTTAGGACTGTTTATTGGAGAAAGTCATTCACCTGGGGAGATATTGAAAAGAGTTCAAATACCTCTATTTCCAATGGATATAGTGTTGATCCTTTGGAATTATCAGTGAATGTACGTGAAATCATGGATAATGAACCAACTCAAGAATATTTATTATCTGTTATTATCCCTGTTTATAATAATGGCAGACATCTATTATATAAATGTTTCCAAAGTCTTCAAAGAAGCTCTATATTTGAAAAAATGGAGATTATTTTAGTGGATGATGGGTCGACTGATAATATAACAGATCATATTGTACAGTCCCTTGATAAAGATTTCGAGAATGTCAAATCGTATTTGTATCCAAAGGGTGGAAGTGGTAGCGCCTCTCGACCTAGAAATAAAGGGCTGGAACTTGTGACAGCGGATTGGGTAACATATCTAGATCCAGATAACGAAGCAATTACAGATGGATATAAAGAACTCTTAGATGCTACTTTATCTGAAGAACATGATCTGTTTATTGGTAATATGATAAGGCTTTCTGATAAAAAGGAAGTATTCACTTACTACCCTAATATGATGTCCCTTAATGAGGGAGTAGATCACAGGCAAGGACCGCATTCGGACTTTTTAATAAATGTTGCATTTAAAGCAATGAGTATACAAGCTTTAATTGTAAAGAGAGACTTGTTGATAAAAAATGAACTGAGAATGGTAGAAGGAGCACTTGGCCAAGATACACTATTTTTCCAAAAAATGTTGTTAAAAGCGAAGTCTTTCAAGGTGTTAAACACACCTATCCATATTTATTATGCTATGGTTGAGAACTCTTCAATCAATCGAATCGATAAGAGCTTTTTTGAAAAGTACTTTATATTAGAAAAAGAAAGAATTGAATGGTTAAAGGAAGAAAACCTTTTAGCAGCTTATAAGAAGAAAAAGTTAGAGAAATACGTAGAGAATTGGTATTTGAAAAAGTTCAGCCTTATTCATCAGTATGACAAAAGTGAAGCAAGAGATATATTAAAAGGCATTTTGAATTTATACGAAGGTATGAAATGGAAAAATGATAACATAATAGAGTTTCTAAAAGAAAAAGATTAATTCTAACGCCTTATGGATAACATAAGGCGTTTCGTTCTTTGCAAAACACCAAAAACGGTCTGGGAATTACGTCGCTGAAGTCAATATTTGCTTTAATGAAAAAAGCATTTTGACATATTCGTCATTTAAATGTGAAGACTTTGTATAAGGCGAAAGGTGAAAAGAAGGAATTTTTCTGTTACAATTATGAGCGGTGCTTTTATCAATTTAAAGTCTATTCTATTCAATTAAAATTAAGGAAGATTAGAGTGAATGCATTGTATAAAATTCTAAAAGAGCAGTTTGGTTCAATGCCATTAATTTTAAGGTTAGCTGTATATGAAACCAAATCAAAATACCAATTGAATTATTTGGGCGTTCTGTGGCAATTATTGAACCCACTAATTCAAATTATGGCTTATTGGTTTGTGTTCGGTTTAGGTCTTAGAGGGGCCGGAAGAACCGCAGAAATGGCAGACGGTTCTCACGTAAGTATACCCTTTCTTATTTGGATGTTAGCAGGTTTAATTCCATGGTTTTTTATTAGTTCGACGATTACAGAGGGTGCGAATAGTGTTTTTAAACGCATAAACTTAGTATCTAAGATGAATTTCCCTATTAGTGCTTTGCCTTCAGTAGTCATCACTTCTAATTTATTCAGCTACTTTTTAATGATGGTTATTTATGTGATTATGCTCATAGCAAATGGCATCTATCCTGATATCCACTGGATTCAATATATTTATTATTTTATCTGTATGATTGCGTTTATGTTCGCTTTCAGTCTGTTTAATTCAACGATTAGTGTTCTTGTTCGAGATTATCAACAACTGTTGCAATCCTTGACAAGATTACTCATGTTTTTGCTGCCTATCTTATGGGATATTGGAGATAAATTCACGGGTAAGTATGAATGGATTGCGACTACCCTAAAATTAAATCCCTTATATTATATTATTGATGGATTTAGGAAAAGTTTTATTAAAGGAGATTGGTTTTTTCAAGATGTCAAATATACGCTTTATTTTTGGCTGATTACACTTCTTCTTTTAATAGTTGGTTCATTGCTTCATTTGAAATTTAGGGATAAATTTGTCGATTTTCTTTAAAAAGTAAGGAGATTATACGATGAAACTAAAGGTTTCGTTTCGAAACGTATCCAAGCAGTATTTTCTATATAAAAAGCAGTCAGATAAAATCAAAGGGCTGTTTTTTCCGAATAAAAACAATAAAGGTTTCTTTGCTGTTCGTAACGTTTCCTTTGATGTATATGAGGGTGAGACAATTGGTTTTGTTGGGATCAATGGGTCTGGAAAATCGACCATGTCGAACCTTCTAGCGAAAATCATTCCTCCGACAAGCGGTGAGATTGATATGGACGGCCAGCCTTCGTTAATTGCCATATCAGCAGGGTTGAACAATCAGTTAAGCGGGAAAGACAACATTCGTTTAAAATGCTTAATGATGGGTCTGACAAATAAGGAAATTGACGATCTTTATGAAAAAATCGTAGAGTTTGCGGATATTGGAGACTTTATTGATCAGCCTGTAAAGAGCTATTCAAGCGGAATGAAATCCCGTCTGGGCTTTGCCATATCAGCACATATTGATCCAGATATCCTCATTATTGATGAAGCACTGTCTGTAGGAGATCAAACCTTCTATCAAAAATGTGTGGATCGCATTACAGAATTTAAAGAGCAAGGAAAGACGATCTTTTTTGTTAGTCACTCCATTGGTCAAATTCAAAAAATTTGCGACCGGGTTGCATGGATGCATTATGGCGAGCTTCGTATGTTTGATGCTACGGATAAGGTCGTAGAAGAATACAAAGGGTTTGTGAATTGGTTTAACAAGCTTTCTAAGAAAGAGAAACAAGAATATCACATGGAACAGAAGGAAGCTCGAAAAGGAGTACACAAGGCAGAAAAAGTCACTCGTTATAAAGATAGAGGAGAGAAACGTTCATTTTTTGGTCCTGCATTTCAAGTGACCTTTGTTACAATCTTGACGATTTTACTTGCTCTTTCGATGTTTTCAGATCGCCCACTTCGAACGCTGGCCACCTTTGGGGCCATTACGTTAAATAAAACAGAAGTGCCCCAGTCCACAAGTTCACAGCCGAAGGATACGTCTTTAAAAAAGGTTGATCAACAAGGTATTGTTGTGGAAGATCCATTAACAGTCTATAAAGACCAAGCCATGAAGGAAAAGGCAGACGTCTCGTTGTCGTTTGGACAAGAAGTACAGGCTGTAGGTGAAAATAAAAAAATCGTTCAAATTAAAACAGCAGCAGGAACGTATTTTGTGGAGCCGAAAGCCTTTAAGACGACGGATAAATTGAAGCCATTATCCATCGGACCAGGCCAGTTTAGTTCTTATGTATCGCCTGCATCTGCAGGTTCGTATGAGTACTTACTTTCTTTTCTTGGAAAAGAAGAGTCTGTGCTGAAGCAAAGAATGCAGACACTTAGCTCGGTCAAAAGTGAACAAGGCGATACCATTGAGCGGCTGACCACTGAGAAAACCGATTATGTGATTGAAAATGGCCAGGCAAATACGATGGTGTTCCACGAGATCATGCCCATCTCTCCTTCAACAATTGGGCTGACAGAACAAAATGTATGGATGAATGAAAAACAAACGAAATTCGCAGTAAAAGGCGAAAATCATCTATTTGTTATCGATAATGAACAGCATACGCTGACTGTTTCAGCGAGCAAATAAAAAGCTGCCGATGCCGGCAGCTTTTTTTAATTCACTTCTTCTTTTTCAAGTAGCTGTTTCATAAATGGAATGAGTTTTTTCTTTAGCTCTTCATCTTGAAGGGCAAACTCTAGCGTCGTTTCAATGAAACCTTGCTTCTCTCCGACATCATATCGTTTTCCTTCAAAATCATAGGCAAATACACGCTGGATGTCATTAAGCTTTTGGATGGCGTCTGTCAGCTGAATTTCTCCACCTGCACCAATTTCCTGTTGATCAAGGTACATAAAGATCTCTGGCGTGAAAATGTAGCGCCCTAAAATAGCTAAATTGGATGGTGCGGTTCCTTGCGGCGGCTTTTCAACAAAGTTTTTTACTTGATAGCGGCGGCCTTCTTGGGTAAGAGGATCAATAATCCCGTAGCGATGCGTATCGCTGTCCGATACCTGCTGAACACCAATTACAGATGAAAGGGTTTTTTCATATTCATCCATCAGCTGGCGAAGTCCAGGTGTTTCGGCTTGGACAATATCATCACCTAATAAAACAGCAAAGGGTTCATCACCGATAAAGTTGCGTGCGCACCAAACGGCATGTCCGAGTCCTTTAGGTTCCTTTTGGCGGATGTAATGAATATCAGCAATATTAGAGGATTTTCTCACTTTTTCTAAAAGTTCACTTTTTCCTTTTTCTTCAAGGTTGCGCTCAAGCTCTGGCGCAAAATCAAAATGATCCTCAATGGCTCTTTTCCCTTTTCCAGTGACAATAATAATGTCTTCAATTCCTGACTCAACAGCTTCTTCAATAATATATTGAATGGTTGGTTTATCAACGATTGGTAGCATTTCTTTAGGCATAGCCTTTGTGGCAGGGAGGAAACGTGTCCCGAGACCTGCAGCTGGTATAATGGCTTTACGTACTTTTTTCAATGAACTTTGCACCTTCCTTACATAGATAACCGATTTAATAATCAATGTTAGTTCTTGGTCGTCTTTATAAAGTGTAACTTACAAATCATAGGAAAGACAAATGATTTCACTAAAAATGATTTTTAGATAGTTTACATTTTATATGTTAAATGTAAAGGAGGGTGAATGATAACGTTAATTCAATGTAAATTTCTTTTTTATATCATTAAATTTATCCTCCAAATTGTGTATAATTGAAAGTATTATATTAGGAAAGAGGCATAGACCAGTGAAAAAACTAAATGTAATGACTATTTTCGGTACTAGACCTGAAGCAATCAAAATGGCTCCACTTGTCCTTGAACTTAATAAACATCCACAAATAAATTCAATTGTCACTGTAACAGCTCAGCATAGAGAAATGCTAGATCAAGTTCTTGAGGCATTTTCTATTACGCCAGACCATGATCTAAACATCATGAAACAGCGCCAAACATTATCTGAAATTACATCAAATGCATTGTTGAAACTAGATCAATTATTCCAAGAAGAAAAACCTGATATTGTGCTTGTTCATGGCGACACAACGACAACCTTTGCAGGAAGCTTGGCTGCGTTCTATCACCAAATTTCTGTCGGCCACGTCGAAGCTGGCTTAAGAACTCACAATAAATACTCACCGTTCCCTGAGGAATTGAACCGCCAAATGACAGGCACTATTGCTGACATTCATTTTGCCCCTACGGCTGAGGCGAAGCAGAATCTTTTAGTAGAAAATAAAAAAGAAGAGACCATCTGTGTGACAGGGAATACGGCCATTGACGCCCTGCAAACAACAGTCACAGAACACTATCAACATCCAATTCTAGAGAAGATCGGTTCAGATAAAATGATCTTATTAACGGCTCATCGCAGAGAAAATCTCGGTCAGCCGATGAAGAACATGTTTAGAGCGATTCGCCGTGTTGTCGAAGAATTTGAAGATGTTCAAGTCGTATACCCTGTCCATTTAAATCCTGCTGTTCGTGATGCGGCTCAGACAGAATTCAGTGATCTTGATCGTGTGCACTTAATTGAGCCGCTTGAAGTAGTTGATTTCCATAACTTCGCTGCTGCGTCGCACTTTATTTTAACGGATTCAGGCGGTGTGCAAGAGGAAGCTCCCTCTTTAGGAAAGCCAGTATTAGTGCTGCGTGATACAACAGAACGTCCTGAAGGCGTGAAAGCTGGTACGCTTAAGCTTGCAGGAACCGATGAGGAAACCATTTATCAGATGGCAAAAGAGCTGTTAGAAGACCAGCAAGAGTACGATAACATGTCGAAGGCTTCTAACCCTTATGGTGATGGACAAGCGTCGAAACGAATTGTCCAAGAACTCCTTCATCGTTTTGGTTTAAGTGATGAAAAACCAGCCCCATTTCAATCATAAAAAAAGAAGACTACATTCCTGTAGTCTTCTCAGCGTGTAGACAAACCTTCGCATTCTTTGTCAGTCCTGCGTGCTGGTACTCACGAATATCAAATTCGCTCCGCTCCAGTTCTCGTCCTTCCTAGACTTCAAGGGCTTTCTATCACGCTGAAAAGAAGACAAAGGGCTAAAATAAAGTTCATTTTAGCCCTTTGTCAACAATCGGAGAAGACTACATTCCTGTAGTCTTCTTTTTTACTGCTCCAAACTATCCTTCAATTCCTTCTTCACTTTCGCTAAACTGCTGTCATCAAGCTGATAGTAATAAATATTATTGATTCGTGTGCCTGTTCCCTTTAGCTCGTGCTGTTTCACTTTTTTCCTTGCATCACGATAATCATTCATCATCGTCCACATGTCGTCAAAGGACATATTCGTTTTCATGTTATTTTCAACGACTTTAAACATATCACCGAATTTCGTAATAGATGAAATGTTAGCCCCTTTTGCAATGATGCCTTCAATAACTTGACGCTGTCTTTCCTGACGACCGAAGTCACCTTTAGGATCTTGCTTTCTCATTCTTGTATAGGCAAGGGCTTGATCACCGTTCAGGTTAATCTCTCCTGTACCAAATGAATGGCCATCATAGCTGAAAGCAAACGTACTGTTCACCGTAATGCCGCCAAGTGTATAGACAATGTCTTTAAAACTTTCCATATTGACTTTTACAAAGTAATCTACAGGTACATCAAGCAGTTCCTCTACTGTATCTGCCGCCATTTGTGTACCACCGAAAGCGTAGGAGTGGTTGATTTTATCCATTGTGCCTTTTCCGACAATCTTTGTATATGTATCGCGGGGGATACTCACCATCTCAGTTGTTTTCGTTTTCGGATTCACTGTCATGTATATTAATGTATCTGCACGGCCGCGGTCATTCTTTCTTTCATCAACACCCATGACTAAAATGGAGATCGGGTCTTTTTTACTTAAATCGACATCTTTGTCACGCTTATCTGACTTCTTTAAGTTCTCCTGAATGCCTGCGACGGTGGATGCTGCTGTATTCCAAAGATGATAGGCATAGCCGCCCGTTACTAATACAAACAAGCCAATAATAGATAAAATAATCCAAAGTGCTTTTTTCTTATTTCTTTTTCTTTCTGCTCTCATTCTGTCCCTCACCTTTTCTCTCATTCTTCCATGATTATAGGTTTACGAATCTTGATAAACAAGTTATTTTTTTACTCTGAACCTAGATATAGACGTTGTAACAAAAAAAAGGTTTCAAAAAACCTTAAATTTACCTTAAAATATTAAGTTATAAGACGATACAAAGACATGAGGTGAAAAAAATGAAGAAAATCGTCGTTTTACCGTTCTTAATACTACTACTAGGTATCGTGCTCACAGCATGTGGAACGGCTGAGCAATCCTCAGGAGAAAACAAGACAAGCAGTTCAACTCCTCAGGTGCTGGAAGAAAAAGCTGAATTTATTGGAATGGCTGATGCACATACAGTCGAAGTAAAAAAAGTGAATACGACCTTAAGCTATGAATTTACGGATAATTTTAAAGATGTATTAAATGAATTTAAACCAGGTGACAAAGTAGAAATCTCTTACTTTATCAATGACAATGGTCAAAAAGAAATTCAGAAGATTGAAAAACAGAAGTAAAAAAAGATGGGCGGGATGAACAAAATTGAAGAAAACAGGCATTACACTTATCGTTCTCATGACAATGACACTATTAATTGCACCTTTTCAGTCTGCCATGGCCAGCTCGACAATTTCAGTGAAATTGTCTAATTATATAGGAAACAAAACAAGCATGGATATTTCAACAACTGGGGAATACAAGCTGTCAGGATCCAATGTTGCTGTGACGAAAAGATATGAGGGGAATAATAGATACGAAGTAGCCAATAGTATTGCTGATTCTGGCTGGAAGAATCCATCAACTATCGTTGTCGTAAATAAGGATGCTTTCGATCATGCAATGACCGTTTCTCCATTGGCTTACAAATTAGATGCACCAATTCTTTATTCTGGTGCTGCGAAGCTAACAAAAGCAACTGAGAACCAAATTAAAAAAATGAAACCCGATAACATCTTAATCATTGGGGATACAAAAAGTATTTCGTCTACAACTGAGAAAACCTTAAAAAAGTACGGGAAGATTAGAAGAATAAGTGGAAAAGATAAATTTGAAATATCTCAAAAAGTAGCCAAAGAGATGGGGAGTTATAAGCAGGCAATTGTTGCTGGCGGGGCTTCCTTTATGAATGGGACATCCATGATCTCTTATGCAGCTAGAAATGGGTATCCAATCTTATTAACAAAGAAAAATTCAATTCCGACTTATAAGATTCCTAGCAAGGTAATTGTAGTTGGAAGTACAAAAAGCATTAGCGAAAAAGTAGAAAAACAATTAAAAAAGACTTCACAAGTTACACGAATCAGTGGTGAAAATCGCTATGAACTTTCTGTTAACATCATCAAGAAATTAAAGTTAAATGTAGATAAAGTATATCTTGCTAAAGGTTCTAGCTCAAAATATGCAATTCCTATGTCACTTTTAGCAGCGAAAAACAATCGTACTATGATTTATGTCAAAAAAGATTCTTTCTCTTCTTCTTTAAAGAAACTTTTAAAAGAAAACGGCACACATACATATCATATAGCAGGCAGTTCAAGTGTGCTTTCAGATACGCTCAAAAACGCTTTAGCCAAACAAGTCTATCTGAAAAAAAATCAAAACTACCAATTGAATATTTCTAACGGAAAAATTTCATTGAAAGGCATTAAGACGTATAACACATTAAGAGTTGTTCCTGAGAAATATTCAACCAAAAATGCCCTTCAAATCGCAGGGAAGCCATACTTAGGTAACGTCAACTTTGCTATTGAATCAGGATATATTAGGCCGACTAATGAAAACATTCCATTTGAAGACTATCTAAAAGGTGTTGTGCCAAACGAAATGCCTGCAAGCTGGCATGTTGAGGCATTAAAAGCACAAGCGGTTGCCGCTAGAACGTATTCAGTGAAAAGTATTGGAAAAGTCGTACCTGATACAACAGCCTTCCAAGTATATGGAGGATATAACTGGTACACAAATTCGACAAAAGCTGTTGATGCCACAAAAGGCAAGGTTCTAAAATACAACAATCAACTTATTTCAGCCACCTATTATTCTAGTAATGGTGGATACACTGAGGCGAGTGAAGAAGTATGGGGAAATGCACTGCCATACTTAGTCGCTAAGCAGGACACAAAAGATCCTGTCAATGCGTGGACACTGAAGTTGTCTAAAAAGCAATTAGGCACTACGTTGACTGCAAGTAAAGCAGCTTCTGAGTGGTCTAAGGCAAAAGAAGCCAATGCTGCCGACCTTGCTGGTCTAAAATCATGGCTGTTGAAAAATAAAGAAACAGCTGCATCTGACATGAGAATTGCATCTATTTCAAGCCTGACATTCTCAGGAAAAACAAAAGGTCAGCGAGCGAAGACCGTTTCAATCAAGCTGAATTACCATCTGAAAAACAAAACAGGTACGTATACAGTGAACAAAAGTACAACGGCAAGTATGAAAATGACAGAGTTTAGAACAGTCATGGGCGCAACAAAGGTGAAAAGTACGTTTGCGTCAGTAAAGAATAATACAAATGATTTCACGATTTCAGGAAAAGGCTATGGTCACGGTATTGGGATGAGTCAATACGGCGCCAAAGCTAGAGCTGAATCTGGAAACTCGTATTCTTCTATACTTTCGTTCTACTATCCAGGTACAAAACTAACAAATTATTAAAGTTAAGGGAGGACACAGAAGATGCGCTCAATGATCAAAACAGCCATCCTCAGCCTCATCGCCATTTTCATTATTGTTCCAACAGCTTCAGCGGACAATTCTGTATCACGAATAGATGGGGGAAATCGTTACTCTTTATCTGTCAATGTGGCGAAAAAAGGTTGGGGAACAGCGAATACCGTTGTGCTAGTAGGGAAAAAAGCTTACGCTGATGCAACAGCAGCTGTCCCTTTAGCGTATCAACATAATGCGCCAGTTCTTTTTACAAATAGTAAAAACCTTTCATCAGAAACGAAGAAAGGATTAACGTCATTAAAAGCGAAAAATGTGATTGCGATTGGAACAACGGCAAGTGTTTCAAATAATGTCATCAATCAAGTAAAAAAACTAGGGATTTCAACAAAACGAATTACGGGAAAGAACAGATATGAAATCTCTACGAATATTGCAAAGCAAATGAAAAAACCAGCTGGTGTAGTGGTTGTAGAAGGTCATTCGTATGCGCATGGGATTGCGATTGCGCCATATGCTGCACAAAAAGGTTTCCCAATTTTATATACAGATAAAAAGGGACTTCGTTCTGAAATTTCAACTTTCGCAAAAGCTAGTAATATTAAGCAAACAATTGTGATTGGCGGCGAATCGTATGTTACCAAAGCAGCATACAACAAGCTAAAGTCGCCAACGAGAATAAAGGGCGCTAACCGCTATGATATTGCAGCAAAGATTGTGAATAAGTATAAACTAAGTACGAGCAATACGTATGTTGCGAGAGGATTTGGTTATGCCTCTGCACCAGCAGCTGCTGGCATTGCAGCGAAAGAAAAGAAAGCTCTTTTATTAACAAATGAGAAAACTTTGCCTGTCCATACTCGGTCAATTATCGGCAGTAAAAACATAACGAAATTCACAGTAGTCGGAAATTCAACGACAGTGACGAATACTGTAGCATCTCAATTAAAGAACCCGGTTGTAGGTAAAAAAGTATTCCTTGACCCTGGCCACGGTGCTCAAGATTCTGGTGCTGTAGGATATGGTCTTTATGAGAAAAATTTAAACTTAGACGTAGCGAAGAGAGTGAACACTAAACTGAAAAATGCTGGTGCACTCACTACCATGTCAAGAACATCAGACACATTCGACAGTCTTCAAACACGGGTGAGCAAAGGTGCGTCAGCAAATGCAGATATCTTCATCAGTGTCCATGCGAACTCAAATGATAACAGCAGTGCAAATGGAACTGAAACGTATTATGACAAAACATATGCGGCAACAAACAGCTTGAAGCTCGCGCAAAATATTCAGCCTAAAATGGTCAGTGCATTAGGCACAAGAGACCGTGGCGTGAAGACAGCTGCCTTCTACGTCATTAAATATTCTAAGATGCCAAGCGTTCTCTTAGAAACTGGTTTTGTTTCCAGTCCAGTTGATTCAAATATTTTGAAATCCGCTACTTATAAAGATCGATTGGCGTCAGGTATTTCAAGCGGTGTTTCAGGCTATTTTAGATAAGAAAACATACAGATGAGGGGTGCCGAAGATACACCTCTTAGGCTGCTCGAGAAACGACTCTCGGCAGCCTTTTTTCAAAAGTACATGAAGGGTTTCCTGGGTTCCATGATGAAGGGTTCAAAACCAAGGAGGTTGACTTCATGCGTTCTTATATCAAATGTTTTGTTTTAATTGTGGTTTCACTATGTTTATATGCACCAACAGCATTTGCGCAGCACAATGTATCGAAGATTGAGGGAAGTAATCGATATGAAGTGGCAGTTAACGCTGCAAAACGAGGCTGGTCGACAGCATCTACAGTTGTTTTAGTAGGTGGTGAGGCTTATGCAGATGCGCTAAGTGCTGTGCCGTATGCCTTTCAGCAGGGAGCCCCAGTGCTGTTAACGAATACTAGCAGTCTTTCAGGTGCAACTAAGTCAGGTCTTCAGCAGTTGAAAACGAAGCGTGTCATCATTCTTGGCGGAACCGCAAGCATTTCGCAAAAAGTCGTAGCGCAGCTAAAAGCAATGAATCTTTCCGTATCGCGAATACAAGGAAAGAATCGATATGAATTGGCGGCAAACGTTGCTAAGCAAATGAAGAGTGTTGATACAGCTGTGATTGTGAATGGTTCTGCTTATGCAGATGCTGTGGCGATTGCTCCATATGCTGCAAAACAGGGCTTTCCTATTTTATTAACCGATGCAAAAGGGCTGCGGCAGGAAACAGCCAATCTATTAAAAAGCAAAGCGGTGAAACGGACGATTGTGATTGGCGGGGAAACAAGTGTCAATCAAGCAGCCTATCAAAAGCTGCCATCACCCGTGAGAATCAGCGGAGCCAATCGGTATGAAGTGGCAGCCCGAATTGCGAAAACATACCCGATGAAGACAACCCAAACGTATATGAGTAACGGCTATGCATATGCCGATGCGGCAGCTGCGGCAAGTATGGCAGCCAAGCAAGGGCAAACCCTTCTTCTTACAGACGCTCAATCAGTGCCAGATGCGATTCGTCGTGTCATTGGGACTAAAAAGATTTCAACATTTACAGTGGTGGGCGGAACATCAACCATACGAACCAGTGTGATCACACAGCTGAAAAATCATGTGTTAGGTGAAACCATCTTTATTGATCCAGGTCATGGTGCACAGGATGCTGGAGCGGTAGGAAATGGGCTGTTTGAAAAAAATGTTAATCTGGATGTCGCGTTAAAACTGCAAGCGAGGCTCAAACAAGCGGGTGCACTGACGGTCATGTCTAGAACATCTGATACATTTGATTCCTTGCAAACACGTGTAAGCAAAGGATCACAGGCTGGTGCGGATGTGTTCATCAGCATCCATGCCAATGCAAATGATAATAGCGCTGCAAATGGAACAGAAACGTATTATGATGCGACGTATGCTTCGGCCAATAGTTTAAAGCTGGCACAAAAGGTACAGCCCCAGATGGTGAAAGCCCTTGGCACAAGAGATCGTGGTGTGAAAACAGCAGGGTTCTACGTGATCAAGTATTCAAAAATGCCCAGCATCTTGCTTGAAACGGGGTTTGTAACCAGTCCGATTGATGCCAGTATATTAAAATCATCGACTGCCAAGGAGCGGATGGCTTCAGGAATCGCTGCAGGTGTATCTCAATATTTTGAATAAAATAGATCGAATGAATGATATGTCAAGTTAAAAATACATTTCATTTCAGGTTGTTTTTGTTATAATCGAAACATAGAGGGTGGATTTTTCACGTATTTGCCTTCCAATGACAGCAAATCGACAAATCATGAAGAGGTGACGATCTTGAAAAAATTAATCACAATGCCGTTTTTAGTCTTACTTCTAGGAGTAATGCTCACAGCATGCGGCACATCAAATCAGTCAAACG
Source organism: Bacillus sp. FSL K6-2869 (assembly GCF_040869405.1). Lineage (NCBI taxonomy): Bacteria > Bacillati > Bacillota > Bacilli > Caryophanales > Bacillaceae > Bacillus > Bacillus sp. FSL K6-2869. The sequence goes on along the minus strand of NZ_CP152035.1, from coordinate 3,307,995 downwards.
ATAACAATACGGATAACAGCAAAAAAGAAACAACTGAAGCAGCAGATCAAAAGAAAGAAAATGCAACAGATGAAAAGACGGAAGACAAGTCTGCAAGTGAAAAAGCAGATGATGAAAGCAAAGAAACAGCTGCTCAAACAGAAGACCAAGCAGGTCAATCTGATGAAGATGCAAAAGAAAGCTCAAGTAAGGAAATCACAAAAGAAGAAACGACAAACGATCAGTCAAAAGCTGAATCTAAAACAAAAAAAGAATCTACAACGAAGAAAAATGAAGTCACCAAAGAAGGCACATATGTCGGTTTGGCTGATGGACATACAATTGCTGTCAACATTGATGGAAAAGAAGTAGCCATTCAATTCGGAAATACATTTTCTAAACAAGTGAACAGCCTAAAAGAAGAGTCAAAAGTGAAAGTAACTTATACAAAAGATGCAAACGGAACGCTTAGACTGAAGACGATCGAATCCGTAAAGGCCAAATAAAAAAAGACACGTAGACCCGCAGAAATGCGGGTCTTTTTTACGTTTAAAAGGGCATAACTTGATATAAGGGCACATTCTTAACACACTTTTACAAGACTTAACAGCCCATTTACATTTGCTTAATGTTGCTCTGCTAAACTGACTTTCATAGAACATCTCTTTACACAACAACTACTTTGAATGGTGAGGTGCAGGTCAGTGAGCGCAGAGAAAGCGATGAACCTTTACAGAGAATATGAAGTGAGACGAAACCACTCTTTTGCTTTAACAGAACATATGGTTCGATATTTATTTGTCAAACGTTTCATAGATGTCGTATTCTCGTTCATCGGATTGATGTTGAGTACGCCAATCATTTTACTGTTTGCCCTTTTAATTAAGCTAGAAACACCAGGGCCAGCCTTTTATATGCAGGAAAGGGTCGGAAAAGACGGTGTCTACTTTAAATTATGGAAGCTCAGATCGATGAGAACCAACGCAGAAAGCGGAGGAGCGAAATGGGCGCAAAAAAATGACCCTCGTATCACCAAAGTGGGGGCATTCATCAGAAAAACAAGAATTGATGAACTGCCGCAATTTATCAACGTGTTAAAAGGAGAAATGAGTATTGTAGGTCCACGTCCTGAAAGACCAATGTTTACTGCCGAATTTAATCGGACGATTCCAGGCTTTACAAAAAGACTGACAGTGAAGCCAGGGCTGACAGGCCTTGCTCAAGTAAATGGGGGATATGAAATGAGTCCAAGTGAAAAATTATCACACGACTTACAGTATATTCAAAACTTGACATTTTCTCTCGACACGAAGATTATGGTAAAAACGTTAAAAGTCATCGTGACTGGTGACGGAGCCAGATAAGTAAAGTAGGGAAGAGAAATGGCAAGTATGAAAAATCGCCTGCTGGGCGGAGCAAAATGGACAAGCTTGTCCGCATTGATCATTACCATCATCCAAATTGCACAGTTCGCCTTTTTAGGAAACGTAATGTCACTGAAAGAATTTGGACTCGTTGGCATGATCACAACTGTCACAATATTTACACAGATTTTACTTGATCTAGGCATCGGTGCTGCGATCATTCAAAAGGAACAAACGACGGAACGTCAATTATCTACATTATATTGGATCAACTTGCTGACGGGAATTCTCTTGTTTTGTGTATTGATCCTCGCAAGTCCCTTGATTGCCGCCTTTTATGCCAGACCTGAGCTGGAAGGCTTACTCAAGTTATTATCAATCATGTTTCTTATTGCACCAATTGGTCAGCAATACCAATACATGATGCAGAAAGATTTAGCCTTTAAAACCTTAAGTACGATTGAGACGATAGCGACGATCATTTCGCTGATTGTTCTACTTATCCTAGCCTTTTTTATCAATCCAATTGTGGCCTATGTGATCTCTCAAGTGCTGCTTCAATCAGGAAAAGGTCTCATGTATGCAGCGGCTTATTGGAAGAAGTGGCGCCCAGCACCCGTTTTCGCATTAGGGGAAGTGAAAGAGTTTTTCTCCTTCGGGGCTTTCCAGCTTGCGTCAAGACTCGTCAATCGGGCAGGCTCAAACATCGACATGATTTTAATAGGACGGTTTCTTGGAGCAGAGGCATTAGGGATTTACAGCCTGGCTTATCAAATCGTCACAATCCCGGTGCTGAAAATTAACCCGATTGTGACGAGAGTGGCTTTCCCAGTTTTCGCAAAAAGTCAGCGTGATCACTCTAGGCTGCGTGAGGGCTTCCTCAGCATGACGAATATGCTTGCACTCATTAGTTTTCCACTACTCATCGGTCTTGCTGCCGTATCAGATAGCTTTATAGAAGTGGTGTTTGGAGAGAAATGGCTAGTGGCGGTCCCGGTTTTGAATATTTTGTGCATTGTCGGTCTACTCCGTGTGCTGATGAATCCAAATGGTTCCATCCTTCTTGCAAAAGGGAGAGCTGACTTAGCTTTTTATTGGGATACAGGCATGCTCATCGTATATGGATGCGCCTTATATGCAGGAGTCCATACTGGCAGTCTATTGACTGTAGCTTGGGTCTACTCAGGGGTCAGCCTGCTGAACTTCATTGTCGGCAGGTGGCTGATGGCTTATGTCATTCAGCTAGATATGAAGATGTATGTAAAATCACTCGTAAAGCCTGCTGTCATGACGCTGCTAATGGCCGGCTGCGCAGTGGCTGTTCATCAAGGGATGAAGCTGACATCAGCGGATATACTGCTTCAATTACTACTGACGATTGGTTTAAGTGCGGCTTTATATAGCTTGCTACTTGTCAAAATGTATCCGCAGATGGCAGGGAAATTATGGAGAAGAGGTCGTTCGTCATGAAGGTGCTATGGCTGACAAGTGTATATCCTAGTGAAAAACATCCAAGTGAAGGCGTCTTCCATGAAACGCAAGTGCAGGAGCTGGTCAAACAGGGCGTAGAAGTGAGCGTGATTTGTCCTACTCCTGTCAATCCGCCCATCTTACGGATGCTTAAAGCTTCCTATCGTCAGAGAAAAGATCTTCCCCAGGAGGAGGTGAGATGCGGCGTGCCGGTTTACAGACCGCCCTATACAGCGCTGCCTGGACAGCTAAAATGGGCTCAGCCGAGTAAACGAATCGCAGCTTCTGTCCTGCGCACAATGGAGCGTTATGAACTGTCACCGGATTTCATCCATGCGCACTTTGCCATGCCGTCTGGCGGCGCAGCAGCTGTGATCAAAAAGGAAGCAAACATCCCTTATCTTCTGACCTTACACGGCAGTGATGTAAACGTCTATCCAAACTATAGCCAAGGGGCGCTTGCAGCCTTTAAAGAAGCAGTAAAACAGGCGTCTGCTGTTCTCACAGTGAGTGAAGAGCTGGCAAAGAAAACACATGACATGACAGAGGTGGATGCACAATGCCTCCCGCTTGGAATTCCGCTCAAGTCATTTTCTAGAACACTGGGGGATCAAACAGCCATCAGAAAGCAGATTGGTTTACCACTTCACGACAAGCTCGTCGTTTTTGTCGGCCGTTTAGTCAAAGAGAAAGGTTTGCTTGAATTAGCGGAAGCTGTCAGCGGGATGGAGGGTGTAAAAGCCGTCTTTGTCGGAAAAGGACCCCTCGCAAAGGAGCTGGCCGAACGGGCGGGAGAATCCATTATACTCCCGGGGCAGGTGCCGAATGAACAAGTCAAACATTATTTAATGGCAGCTGACCTGTTTGCCCTTCCATCCTACAGTGAAGGAATGCCGACTGTCGTCCTTGAGGCGCTCGCTTTAAAACTGCCTGTCATCGCAACACGGGTTGGTGGTCTGCCATCACTATTTTCTACCTATCAACCTCTGCTCATTGAACCGCGTTCAACGAGTCAGCTAAAAGAAGCGATTCACGCTTATCTTTATGAAAATAGATGGAACGAGCAAGTGAAGAACGATCTTCACCACATCGTCCATACAGATTATTCATCATCACATAATGCTACGCTCCTGATTCAGCAATATGAAAAGGTGCTGAATCAATCAACATCCACCGTTTAAACAGGATGAAATGTGCAAAGACTGATAGATAAACAGTTTGGAACGACCAATATGCTTTTACTGAGAGGATGAAACATGTTGAAGAAAATTGCTGTGATTGGAACAGGATATGTCGGGTTAGTATCGGGTACTTGTTTTGCTGATATCGGAAATCGAGTCATTTGTTGTGACATCGACGAATCAAAAATCAACAGCTTAAAAAGCGGTCTCGTTCCAATTTATGAACCGGGCTTAAAGGAATTGATTGAGAAGAATACAGAAGAGGGAAGATTGTGTTTTACAACCAATATTCCCGCTGCAATTCGAGAATCAGAGATTATTTATATTGCTGTAGGAACACCAATGACACCTCAGGGGGAAGCGGATTTAACATTCGTGAAAGCTGTGGCTCAAACGGTTGGGGAACACCTGAATGGCTACAAAATCATCGTGAATAAGAGCACAGTGCCAGTTGGAACAGGACGTCTTGTTCAAGCCATTGTTCAAAAGGCTTCACGCAGTAAATATCCATTTGACGTCGTGTCCAATCCAGAGTTTCTACGGGAAGGTTCAGCTATTCAAGATACGATGAATATGGAGAGAGCGGTCATTGGCTCTACAAGCGCACATGCATCCACGATCATTAAAAAATTGCATGATCCGTTTCAAACAGAAGTAGTTGAGACCAATCTAGAAAGTGCAGAAATGATTAAATATGCGGCAAATGCCATGCTCGCCACAAAAATCTCATTCATCAATGACATTGCGAACATTTGCGAGAGAGTTGGTGCTGATGTGGAAAAAGTCAGCGAAGGCGTTGGGTTAGACAGCCGGATCGGGCATAAATTTTTAAAAGCAGGCATTGGATTTGGTGGTTCTTGTTTCCCAAAAGATACGATGGCTCTTCTCAAAATTGCTGAAACAGCTGGCTACAAGTTCAAGCTGATCGAATCTGTCATTGAAACAAACAACCACCAAAGAGCCCATCTTGTCAGCAAACTGATGAGTGTGTTCGGTGATATTAAAGGAAAAACGATTTCTGTTTTAGGGCTCGCATTTAAACCAAATACAAACGATATGCGTTCAGCCCCAGCACTAGATATTATCCCAATGCTGAGAGAGCTCGGAGCTTTTGTCAAAGCCTATGATCCAATTGCTTATGTAGAAGCAGAAAGAGAGCTTGGCCCGCAGGCGGTCTTCAGCAATGATCTCTATGAAACAGTGAAAGATACAGATGCTTGTCTCATCTTAACGGAATGGGATGACGTACAGAAGATGGATAAGGATCAGATCAAGCAGCTGCTTCGTTCTCCCATTTTAATTGATGGAAGGAATTTGTTTGATCCAGCAGAAATGAAAGAGAGAGGATTTATTTACCAGTCCATCGGCCGCCCAGGCGTATGGGAAACAGAATTGGTATCGAAGGCACAATAATAGGGGGAACTTGGATGAAGAAAGTATTGGTAACTGGGGGAAGTGGATTTATAGGATCTCATACGGTAGAGGCTTTATTAGAGAAAGGTTATGAGCCCATCGTTCTTGATAACTTTTCAACTGGATCAAAGGAAAATATCGCTCATCTTTCCGTACAATGCATTGAAGCAGATGTCACAAAATCAGAAACGGTCGATTTGATCAAACACATTGCACCAGATTATATCATTCATCTTGCAGCGCAAGTGAGTGTAGCCGTTTCGGTTCAACATTTCGTCTACGACGAAGAGGTCAATATTAAAGGTTCGCTGCATGTGATCAAAGCAGCGGCTGAAGCCGGGGTGGAGAAAGTGGTGTTTGCCTCATCGGCAGCAGTCTATGGAGACCCAGTCTATCTGCCGGTCGACACAGCTCATCCACTGCAGCCTGGTTCACCTTATGGCTTGTCGAAACTGACAGTTGAACGATACTTACAGATGGCAAAATCACTCTATGATGTGGACTATTGTATTATGCGGTACAGCAATGTATATGGTCCGCGCCAAGACGCACTTGGTGAAGGCGGTGTTGTCTCAATTTTTTCTGATAAGTTTGCAAAGCATGAGGCACCTTTCATCTTTGGAAACGGGGAACAAACAAGAGATTTCATCTATGTAGGCGATCTAGCCGCAGCGAATGTTGCAGCTTTAACAGCTCAATCAAACGTTTGTTTAAATATCTCATGTGGTCATTCCATCACGGTGAATGAGCTGTTTCAAACGATGAAGCGAGTCACGAGATCAGATCTTGAACCGATTTATAAGCCTCAGCGTGCAGGAGATATTGTGCATAGTACATTGGAAAATGAGGAAACGAAACAAGTCTTAGCATGGGAGCCTGTTGTGAGTTTACAAGAAGGTTTGGCTCGTACCATTTCCTACTATGAACAGGAAGTAAAGGCTTAATCCCTCAAATCGGATGGGTTGCTTAGGAGGAACAAGGGTATGAGTGTGAAACAAACAGCATGGCAAATCATAATCGGATGTATTTTATTAGCAGCAGGTATCGGGCTTGTACAAATGGCATCCACGCAGCCTATCGGGTTAAAGAAGATGGTGGTCATTCCGGTTTTGATTGTGGTGCTCATAGCGGCTGCTATATGTATGAAGCTCTACATGAATGGTGAGCACATATTCATGTCAGCCATTTACCTTTTGATTGCATTAACATTTCTCAATAACGCTTTTTTCTCTATCAGTGCCGGATTCTTTAGTCTCTTTCTCTACCGCATCATGCTCTTGGCTGTCTTTGCTTTATTCATATGGCGGATGAGGGACAAAGGAACGTACATATCCCAGTGGCAGCAAATTCGCGTTAAAGGCATTCTTGGTTTTTTCGCTGTATGGTTTCTTTACGGACTCATCTCACTGCTTTGGGCTCATTCGGTCACAGACGGCCTGAAATATATGTCTCTTCTTGCGATGGGAATGGGTTTTGTCTTTCTTGTGGTCATGTACATTCAGCGAATGGATCAGATCGTGACTTTTTATAGTATTTGGCTAGTCATGACCGTATTTGTGATGGGAATCGGGTTCTATAATCACTTGACCTTGAACCATTTACCGAATACCTCATTGTATCTTGGACCAGCATACAAACAGCACTATCCTACAGCTGTCTTCTTTAACCAAAATGATTTTGCGACTTTTTTATCTATTAGCTTTTTCTTATATGTGGCGTGCATGCGCCAAATGAAAAATGGTTATATCAAAGCGTTCGGATTACTAGGAGCCATCTTAGCGCTGTATCTCATTTTGTTAACAGAATCGCGCGCCAGCTTGCTTGGCATATTAGCCGGAGCTACAATCTATGTATGGCTGTTGATGCCTCGCTTTTTAAAAAAGTGGTCCATCATGGCAGCAGGCGGGCTTGTTATCATCTGTATCGCCATTTTTTCAGCCAAAATCTATTCTGTCTTTTATGACTTGTTTCTCGCTTCTCAGGTCGCTCATTCTTTCAGCGAACCACTTCCGTCCAACATTGCCCGGGCGAATTTAATCAAAAACGCCTGGTATTTCTTTACGAATTCATACGGTTTCGGAGTCGGAGCGGGCAATGTGTCTTATTACTTAGCTCACTTTTCTATCTTTGATACAGATCAGGTCGTGGAAGTTCACAATTGGCTGCTAGAGGTGATGACGAATTTTGGGTTTGCCGTCATGCTAGGTTATATCTCAGTGTATGCCTATCTCATGTTCTCACTGTACAAACAATACCAATTGGCTGACACGAGATCAGCCAAGATGATCATTGAAGGTCTATTTGCTGCCATGCTGAGCTTTCTCGTCTCAAGTATCAGTCCGAGTTCGGTCTCGAATTTATATTTCCACTGGGTGTTTCTAGGTCTAGTGATCGCAGCGGTCAATATCATGAAAAATAAACAGCGCTTCAAGCCGTGGGCAAACGTGTGATGCTGAGTTTGTATGGCTACACTAGTGAAAAAGCAAATACGTCAATGTTGGGAGAATGAGCATGTCTGGTTTTATGTTAAGAATAGGGAAGCGAATGAAAAAATATATCGTCTGGCTTGTGCTGCTGCCCGTTGTATTGGCTGCTTTTGGTTTCTTTTTTGCCAAGGGGACAGTAGAACAGTCTAGTTACACAGCTGCTGTGACCTTGACGCTTGGGAAATATGACGACGGTGTGTATAACAATATGGAAGAAGTGACATCTCTATTAAAAAGTGATGCATTTCTGAATCAAGCACTCCGTGATGTAAAGGAAGAAGAAAGGCAGGATGTGAAAAATCGTTTGATTCTCACGAACCAGTCCGATACACAATTGCAGTTGTCGTTTACAGATGCTGATCAAGCTCGAGCTTTGGCGGTAGTGAAACAAGTGTCAGATACATTTTTAAAGCAGGACAAAGCCTTATTTACGAAAAGACAGCAAGTCATTGAAAGGAGACTATCCGCTCTTGAAGATGAATCTGTCAGCAATGACTCCAAGGTCGATAAAGAACGATTTTTATATGAATTGGAATCGACAAAGCTCGGGATGAAGCAGGCAAAGATTGTCGATCCTGCCCAAGTGCTTGATGAAGCAGGCAAAGGCATGTCAGCGAAAAAACGAGCACTGCTTGGACTTGTCATTGGCCTTAGCATCTCGCTTATGTTTGTGGTGTTACCTGAAGTGTTCAAAGAATCTTAATGATGAACTGGAGATGAGTCTTAGGTGAACAATCAACCGTTAGTATCAATTATTACACCGGCGTATAATGCGGAACGTTATTTAACGGATACAGTTCATTCCGTCCTTGCCCAAACCTATTCCAACTGGGAGCTGATCATTGCAGATGATTGCTCAACAGATGGCACAAGGAAGTTGTTAGGGGAATTAAGTCAGACGGACGACAGAATCAACGTCATTTATTTAGAGGAAAACGGGGGAGCCGCTATTGCTAGAAACACCGCCATCAAACAGGCGAAAGGCCGCTTTATCGCTTTTTTAGATAGCGATGATATGTGGAAACAGACAAAGCTCGAAAAGCAGGTCAAGTTTATGTTAGAAAATGATCATGCCTTTACTTTCACGGCATATGACATCATTTCAGAAAATGGAGAGCCGTTACAAAAAACCGTCACAGCGCCGGCTCAGTTGAACTACAATGAAGCTTTAAAAAATACGATTATCGGCTGTTTGACGGTGATGCTCGATCTTCAACAAGTAGGACACGTGGAAATGCCAAACATTCGAACAAGGCAGGACTTAGCCACATGGCTCTCTATTTTAAAAAAAGGATTTACTGCCTATGGAATGAGTGAGCCGCTCAGTGAATATCGCATCGTGGGAAACTCGATTTCTAGTAACAAGTGGAAAGCAGCGAAAAAAACATGGTTTGTCTACAGAGAAATTGAGCAGCTTCATTTTGTGAAAGCATCTTGGTGTTTTATGCACTATGCCACAAATGCTGTCAAAAAGCGCTTATAAACAGAAGGGAAAAAAGGTGATGAAGGTGAAAGCAGAGTCGATCATACATGTGATTGTCGCAACGGGAGAATGGGGACACGATGGCCTAAGGTACAGACGGCATCGACTGGCGGAATTTCTTGCATCTGATCCAGAAACGAAAGAGGTCATCTGGGTATGCCCATCTGCCACTCGTCATTCAGCTCCCTTTCAGCCTATAACGGATCGAATGAAGCAAATGACCATTCCTGATGTGCTCAAGAGCAAGTTTTTTCGCTTTGGCCGTTATCAAGATATGTTTTATTTTCATAAATTATCTCCTCTTCTTGAGCATTTGCGTCAAGAAGAAAAGCAGGGCATAGCCGTCTGTTTATGGTATACGTTTCCGGGATTTCCGCTCTTATCTTCTTTATTTGAATGGAAACATATTGTGTATGATTGCAGTGACCTGTGGGGAGAGCCCATCAGCGGAAAAAACAACATTCTCTCTTATATGAGACAGCGAGTCATTGTAAAAGCAGAAAACCGCATTATTAAATATGCGCACAGCATTACATGCTCTTCACAATACTTACATGATCAAATCAAAAAAAGGCTCATGGGTGAACCGAAAGATGTCTTTACAGTGGAAAATGGCGTCGAGTATGATGTGTTTGCAAAAAGCAACCTCCCTAGCAGGGAAGACGTGCTAGAGGGAAGAGAGGGAACGGTTCTTGGCTTTATAGGTGGGATCAAGCCGAAGCTCGATTTTGACATGATCGCTCAAGCTGCTCGCATGCAGCCAGATTGGACATTTTTATTTGTCGGTCCGGATGGAACGAATGGAGATCCATCTTTTCAGCATGCACTCAAACTGCCCAATGTCCTATGGACAGGAGCAGTCGCACCAGAAGAAGTGCCTGCTTATATGAAATTAATTGATGTAGGGATGATGCCATACAAACAGTCTCCTTACAATCAAGCGGTTTTTCCGCTCAAGCTGTATGAATTTTTAGCAGCCGGAATCCCTGTTGTTGGTTTAAATCTTCCATCAACGGAAAGGCTAAAAGAGAATGATGTGTATGAATATGTAGAGGGCGAAGATCCAGCTCTCTTCGTAGAAGCCTGCCAGAAAGTGATCAGTAAAAAAGATGACATGAAATGCAGACATCTAAGACAAAGCCGGGCAAAGAAAAAAGATTGGCACGCACTGTTCACAAACATGGTGGAATTAACGAATATTAAAGAAAACGCATAATTCATTCAGGATTGTGCGTTTTTATTTGTTTCTTCTTCTTAGGGGGAGCTTGTGATCATCCTATATTCAATTGTATAATGGAAAGAGCGGCCAATATACAAAATACAGATTTCAATTTAGAAGGAGACTGACCTATGGATTACGAACGCGCCTTATTAGCGTTTTTTGTCTCTCTGGCTACAGTTTTAATTGTGACACCAATCGTCAAAAAGTTTGCAATTAAGATTGGTGCAGTGGACCAGCCGAATAAACGAAAAGTTCATGATAGAGTAATGCCTCGAATGGGCGGTTTGGCGATTTTTATTGGGGTAGCGGCTGGAGCACTAGCAGGCGGGCTGTTTCTACATAATAAAATTACAGCTATATCAGTTGGCGCTGTACTCATCGTCATTTTAGGTATATTTGATGATAAATATAATTTAAGTGCAAAATTTAAATTTCTTGTGCAAGTTCTCGTTGCTTGCTTAATCGTGAGCACGGGCTTAAAAATGGACTTTTTCTCTGTTCCTTTCTTAACAGATCGACTGGAGTTAGGATGGATGGCGTATCCCCTGACTGTACTATGGATTGTTGGGATTACAAATGCGATCAATTTAATTGACGGATTAGATGGACTGGCTGCCGGAATTTCGGTTATCGGTTTAACCACGATTGCCGTCATGGCATTTTCTGCGGACAAGATCCTGATTCTTTCGTTATCTCTTGTCGTCATTGGCAGTACCATCGGTTTTCTTTTTTATAACTTCCATCCAGCAAAAATATTTATGGGTGATACAGGTTCGTTATTTTTAGGCTATATGATCTCGGTCCTGTCACTTTTAGGATTGTACAAAAGTGTTACTTTGTTTAGTGTTGTTGTCCCTGTAATTATTTTAGGTGTGCCTATTTTTGATACGACCTTTGCGATCATAAGACGAATATTGAATAAACAGCCTATCTCATCACCTGACAAATCACACATCCATCATCGACTGATGGCCTTTGGCTTATCACATCGAATGGCAGTGATTGTGATTTACATGATTGGCTTAGTCTTCAGCTTAAGCGCGATTTTGCTGACAAGTGCCACCATTTGGCTGTCATTGATCATCATCTTTTTACTGGTCATGTTTATGCAAGTTATCGCTGAAGTCACTGGTTTGGTGAACGAAGAGTTTAAACCATTTACGAAATTCTACAAACGAATGGTCAAAAGACAATAAAAAAACAGCCCGCTTCCAAGGAACGGGCTGTTTTCCTATTATTGTCCTGATGTGCTGGTCGAAGGGGCCTGTGTATCGGCTGACCCTGTTGTACCAGAAGATGAATCGGTTTGTGTATTTGTTTCAGTTGAGGACGATGACTCAGCAGGAAGCTTTAAATGTGTCCTTAACTCATTTTGCACCTCAGCCAAGTTGGTTTGATCTGGCTCAAAGAAGTATGTTCGATTTGGTCCTAGATAAAGGTCTGATCCTTTAATAGATAGTGTTTCAGTATCGTCTCCTTTAAAACCACTGTAAATTTGCTGTAGAGCAAGTCCTTCTGTGATGCGGAAGTTGGTTGTTATATGATCACTTACTTCTTTTGCGATATTATCCACGTTTGCAATGTTATGCGGTTTCGCCATTTGATCAATCATGGCACGTAAGATTTGTTTCTGACGATCGTTACGCCCGAAATCACCACGTGGATCTTGTTTTCTCATTCGCGCATAAGCAAGTGCCTCTTCCCCGTTTAAATGCATATTTCCTTTTTTAAAGTAAATCTTTTTCGATTTTTTGACGTCACTTTTTTCATTGAAGTCAAATGGAACGTCTATATCGATTCCCCCAACTTCATCAATGACATCCTTAAAACCGTCAAAGTCCACTGTTGCATATTTGTCAATTGGGATATGCAAGAATTGTTCGACAGTTTCAATCGTTTCGTCTTTACCGCCTTTAGCAAATGCCGCATTGATCTTTACTTTATTTCCCGTTGTGTCACTAGCAAGCTGTACTCGTGTGTCACGGGGGATACTGACCATTTTCATCGTTTTATCCTGAGGATTAATCGTTGCGACGATGAGTGAATCTGAACGGCCGTGATCACCATTTGTGGCGTAATCCTCTATACCAACAAATAGGACAGAGAAAGGTTTTTTCTTTATATCAATAACAGCATCACGGAGTTTCGATTTCTCCCCACGCTCTAATTCATCATAAGTTTTGTCAGCAGCCTGGAGTGTATTCACAATCTTATAAACTGCAAATCCGCCCATGCAGATGAAGAGAAGCAAAAATAAGACCAGAATCCGTTTGAAAATCTTTTTCTTCTTACTCTTTTTCTTTCGTACACGCACTTTTACTCGTTGTGCCATTCATCTGTCTCCTTTATCGGACCAACGTCCTTTTCTAAATAAATCAATTCGCCTTCTTTAGTAACACTCTTTCCATTAGTTAACTCAGTCATCCATTCAATGAACTGCTCTGTTTGTGTTTCTTCTACATACGTTTCAAAAATCACATCTTCTGCATAATGGATGTCTTTTAGCTGAAAAGATGAGGCTCTAAGCTCATTCTCTACCTTTCCAAGCCATGTATAATCTATTGTTGTGTGCATCGTACGCATTAAACAGCGTTCTACCATACCAACATGATTGATTGCTTCAGACACAGATTTTCCGTACGCGCGAATTAATCCACCGGCACCTAGCTTAATACCGCCGAAATAACGAGTGACGACAACTACTGTATCTTTCAGCTTGCGTTTTTTTAGCACTTCAAGCATGGGTACACCTGCCGTACCGCTTGGTTCACCATCATCATTTGCTTTTTGAATCAGATCATGTTCACCGATCAAATAGGCGGAACAATTATGAGTGGCGTTCCAATGTTGTTTTTTTATGGATTGTATAAAAGCTTGTGCTTCTTCTTCTGAGACAGCACGTTGTATATGACAAATAAAACGTGATTTTTCAATGACGATCTCATGCTCGCCACGGCTTTTTACTGTGAGATAGCGGTTCAGCAAAAGACATACCCTCCTGACAAGCAAATTGTAAGGCTAGAGAAAATTTGCATTGGTTTTAGAATTTTACAGCGTATTTTGTTATGATGATAGGAGCGGAAAAAGGGTCGTCATAAAAATTTCATGATTTATACGCATTCTTTCATTATAATTCGACATAAAATGCAGATCAATGACATTTATAATAAAAAAAGATGACATCACTGTTACGGGAGGGAAAAGCCATGACAACACCTAAAATGGATCCGAAGTTATTGGATTCAATCATCATGAAAATGCTAAGTACAGTTGATGGCAGTAAGGACGAAGTATTTAGAATCGGCGAACAGTCCCGTCAACAATATGAAAGCCTAGTAGAAGAGCTCAAGCAAATTAAACAGCAAGTCAACGAAGTAATTGATTTTGGGGATAAACTAGAAGTACATACGAGACATGCTAGAAATCGATTATCTGAGGTCAGCAGAAACTTCAACAAATTCAGCGAAGAAGAAATACGAGAAGCCTATGAAAAAGCACATAACCTGCAAGTAGAATTGACCATGATCCAGCAGCGCGAAAAACAGCTGAGGGAAAGAAGAGATGATCTCGAAAGACGATTGTTAAGCCTGCAAGACGTCATTGAACGCTCTGAAACGCTTGTGAGCCAGATCACAGTGGTTCTCAACTACTTGAACCAAGATTTACGTCAGGTCGGTGTTTTACTTGAAGATGCTCAGGCAAAACAAGATTTTGGACTAAGAATTATTGAAGCCCAGGAAGAAGAGCGCAAAAGGGTATCACGAGAAATCCATGATGGACCTGCTCAGATGCTGGCAAACGTGATGATGCGTTCAGAACTAATTGAACGAATTTTTAGAGACCGTGGAACAGAAGAAGGCTTTAAAGAAATTAGAAGTCTAAGACAGAATGTGCGAAATGCACTGTACGAAGTGAGAAGAATCATTTATGATTTAAGACCGATGGCTTTAGATGATTTGGGTCTCATTCCGACACTGCGAAAATACTTAAACACAATTGAAGAATATGATGGAAAAACCAAAATTACGTTCCAATGCCTAGGGGATACAGAAAATGAAAGAATTGCTTCTCAGTTCGAAGTGGCACTGTTTAGACTAGCCCAAGAAGCTGTCACAAATTCATTGAAGCATTCCGAAGCTGAAGAAATCTCTGTAAAAGTAGAAGTGACAAAAGACTTTGTCACGTTAATTATCAAAGACGATGGAAAAGGCTTTGATATGAAAGATGTGAAAACAAATAAAAACAAATCCTTTGGGTTACTTGGTATGAAAGAGCGCGTAGACTTACTAGAAGGTAAAATGACCATAGACTCAAAAATAGGTCTAGGGACATTCATCATGATTAGAGTACCGTTAACATTACAAAATAAAATTGTAAAATAGAGACAAAAGACATATTGACCATAAAGTTCAGGTGTAGAACAATAAACATGGGGAGGCGTAGCTTGTGACTAAAGTAAATATTGTAATTATCGATGACCACCAATTATTCCGTGAAGGTGTCAAACGGATTTTAGATTTTGAACCTACTTTTGAAGTAGTTGCAGAAGGAGACGACGGTGACGAAGCTGCACGTATCGTAGAACACTATCATCCGGATGTTGTCATTATGGACATTAATATGCCGAATGTAAATGGTGTGGAGGCTACAAAACAGCTAGTAGAGCTTTATCCCGAATCAAAAGTCATTATCCTATCTATTCATGACGATGAAAACTATGTGACACATGCATTAAAAACAGGAGCAAGAGGCTACTTGTTAAAAGAAATGGATGCAGATACCCTCATTGAAGCAGTAAAAGTAGTAGCTGACGGAGGCTCTTATTTACATCCGAAAGTCACTCATAACTTAGTAAATGAATTCCGACGCTTAGCAACAAGCGGCGTTTCAGCACATCCACAGCACGAGGTATATCCTGAAATTCGCAGACCACTTCATATTTTAACAAGACGTGAATGTGAAGTTCTTCAAATGTTAGCTGACGGAAAGAGCAACAGAGGTATTGGTGAGTCGCTCTTTATTAGTGAGAAAACAGTCAAAAACCACGTGAGTAACATCTTGCAAAAAATGAATGTAAACGACCGTACTCAAGCTGTTGTTGTAGCAATTAAAAACGGCTGGGTAGAAATGAGATAATGTTCCGGACAAGTACTCCTTTTTCGCCTGTTTTTAGTTCTCTCACATTCAAGTTAGAGAGCAATGATAGGCAGGTAAGGAGTCTTTTTCGGATATAGCGGGCTTGCCTATTGATTAGGCAAGCTTTTTTGATTAGTATTATAAATCTAGTGAAAAACAATGATCATTCTTTTTTAAAAAGCAACTTAACGGATAAGGAAGGTATTTAAGAATGAAAATAGCCGTTGTAACAGACAGTACTGCTTATATACCACAAGAACTACGTGATAAACATCATATTCATATGATCCCTCTGAATGTCATCTTTGGTACTGAATCATACCGTGAAGAAGTAGAAATGGATTGGAAGACATATTATGAAGAAGTCAAGAAACATAAAGATCTTCCAACAACCTCTCAGCCTGCTTTCGGTGAACTTATAGAATTATATGAAAAACTTAGTGAAACATATGATGCTGTGATTAGTATACATCTGTCAAGCGGAATTAGTGGAACATACAATAGTGCGGCCTCAGCGAATGAACTAGTTGACGGAATCGACATTTATCCGTTTGATACAGAGACTAGCTGTATGGCGCAAGGTTTTTATGTGTTAGAAGCTGCTGAAAAAATCCAAGGTGGTGCTTCTCCAGAAGAAGTGATTTCCCATCTCAATTATCTAAAAGAAAATCAAAGAGCTTATTTTATGGTAGACGATTTAACTCATTTACAACGTGGCGGCAGATTAAATGGTGCTCAGGCTTTTATTGGAAGCCTCTTAAAGGTAAAGCCTATCTTGCATTTTGACAACAAGCTAATTGTCCCTTTTGAGAAGATTCGTACACGCAAAAAAGCCATTTCACGTATTTTCGAATTATTTGATGAAGATGCATCACGTGGTGTTCCAATGAGAGCAACTCTGATACATGGTAATAGAGAAGAAGAAGCAGATGAATTAATTGCGCACTTATTAGAAAAGTATCCTCATGTTGAATTTTATAAAAGCTACTTTGGTGCCGTGATTGGCACTCATCTAGGCGAAGGCTCTTTAGCACTTGGCTGGATCATCAGGTAGATATCAAAATCCCCTTTTCTCATGGAAAAGGGGATTTGTTTTTCTATTTTTACAATTAGACGAAAGGCCTTCTCTTTGTACATAATGGGTCAACATGAATGGAAAGGTAGTGCGTGAAATTGAATCTGGAAAAAGCAATGGAACTCAGTCACAAGCTACAATCAAGGCACCTTCTTCTTGTTGAATGTCAATGTACACAGTCCGAATTGGAGTGGCTGGAGAATCAAGGATTTATCCATAGAACACCTGCTGTCGATAGGTTGGCGAGTGGTTTGATCTGCTGCCGGTGCGGTGTATCAAACAAGCGCTACTTTGCCCTCTCTCCGTGTGAAACATGTAAAAAAGACTGTGTATACTGTAGATCCTGCATCATGCTGGGAAAAGTAAGCGAATGTGGCTTTCTCTACGAATGGACGGGTCCACAAAAGAAAGAAACAAGACGAGTTGAATTAACATGGCAGGGAGAGCTTTCTAAAGGGCAAAAGAGAGCGTCCGATAGGCTAGTAGAAGCAATCCAAAACAAATTTGATCTGCTCGTTTGGGCTGTTTGTGGTGCGGGGAAAACGGAGGTGCTTTTTCATGGAATAAAATATGCGCTAAATAACGGAATGAGTGTTTGTATTGCGACGCCTAGAACCGATGTTGTACTGGAGCTTGAACCTCGAATGAGAAAGGCATTTCAAGGACTGAATATAGCTGCACTTTATGGCGGGAGTTCTCAAAGGTTTCAAATGGCACCGCTTATGATCGCTACAACCCATCAGCTAATGAGATATAAAAACGCCTTTGATGTCCTCATTGTAGACGAAGTCGATGCTTTTCCTTATTCAATGGATGAACGGCTTCAGTTTGCTGTTTTAAAATCAATGAAAAAAACAGGAGTTAGAATTTACTTAAGTGCCACACCATCTAAAAAAATGCAAAAAGATGTTGCTCGTAGACAATTAGAAGCGATCAAAATTCCTCTGCGCTTCCACCAAAAACCGTTGCCTGTCCCAACATTTCAATGGGTTGGAGATTGGAAAAAGAAATTAAAAAGAAATCGGCTTCCAGCATCTACAATGAACTGGCTGCATGAACATATCACAAAGAAAAAAAGAGTGTTACTCTTTGTTCCTTCTATTTCTACTATGAAGAAGGTAACTCATATTCTTCAAGTTCAAGATGTAAATGTACAGGGTGTTTCTGCGGATGATCAAGAAAGGAAGCAAAAAGTCCAGTATTTCAGAGATCATAGATACGATGTATTGGTTACAACAACTATTCTAGAAAGAGGCGTTACCATTCAAGATGTTCAGGTGGGCGTATTAGGTGCGGAATCTCCTGTTTTTTCAGAAAGTGCACTTGTCCAAATTTCTGGTAGAGCAGGGAGACATCCAGATTTTTTTAACGGAGACGTGTATTTTTTTCATTTTGGTTTAACGAGAAGTATGAAACAAGCAAAGAAACATATCGTGAAAATGAATAATACAGCTGAAAAAGAGTTTTCTGAAAAATAGTGTGGGTTCAACTAAATCATGGTACATTATATTCACAAAACACAAATGGCAGGAGAGACAAAATATGCTACTCAACGCAAAAGAAATACTACTTAAAGAAATTCTCTATCAATATCTCAACCAATTAAACATGATTTGTCATTGTGAAAAATGTATAGAAGATGTATTAGCCATTTCTCTAAATCAAGTGAAACCGCAATATATAACAGATATCGATAAAATATCCTACAGTAAATCCGAGATGGTGGATAAACAGAAAAATACTGCGATGCTCGTCATTCTGACAGAAGCTGCTTCAACGGTCACTACATATCCAAGGTGCGAAAATCATTTGCCGTTGAACAAAGAAAAGCGTTGATTTGTCCAATTTGTGAGAGCCATTTTGTGGCTGCTTTTACATGGAAATCATTCCTACTATTAAATGAAGATCGTTTATGTGTAGCATGTAAGAACCACTTGATGAAGATTCAAGGTCCTACTTGTCCCAAATGCGGAAGAGCGCAATCAAATGATCAATTGTGTCAGGATTGTTCAAGGTGGAATAAACGACGGGATTTTGCTGAGATTCTTGTAATGAATCGGTCTGTTTATGCTTACAACGACTTTATGAAAGATATTCTAGCTCGATTTAAATTTCGAGGTGATACGGCTTTAGCTGATCTATTTAAAAAAGATGTACGGTCAGCGTTTAAACGTTCTTTTTCAATCAAAGAACCGGTCCTTGTCCCAATTCCTTTGAGTAAAGAGAGATTAAAGGAAAGAGGATTCAATCAGTCAATGATGCTTGCTTCCATGATTGGCGGACCTATATTGGAGCCACTTATAAAAGTACATCAAAGTAAGCAGTCTAAGAAAAGAAAAAATGAACGTTTACATCAACAGAATTTGTTCCAATTAAGGCAGTCAAACCCGATCGTTCTAAAGGATATCATATTAATCGATGATATTTATACAACTGGGGCGACAGTCTATCATGCAGCAAAAATTTTAAAAGACGCAGGCGCCAAAAGTGTTTCCTCTTTTACGTTGATTCGTAGTTAAAAATCATGACAATCAACCGATATTAAGAAAAGAAAATAACGTAAGGGGTTTTGGTTATGAATCAATTGGCAAACTGTCCACAATGTAATCAGTTATTTTTAAAAACCACCATCCAAACGGTTTGTAACAAATGCTTTGAAGAAGAAGAACGTTCTTTTGATATCGTTTATAAATTCTTGCGTAAGCAAAGTAATAGACAATCAACCATTGCTGAGATAGTAGACGCAACAGAAGTTGATGAAGAATTAATCCTGAAATTTATC
This sequence comes from Bacillus sp. FSL K6-2869, assembly GCF_040869405.1. Taxonomy (NCBI): domain Bacteria; kingdom Bacillati; phylum Bacillota; class Bacilli; order Caryophanales; family Bacillaceae; genus Bacillus; species Bacillus sp. FSL K6-2869. Next base: position 3,288,404 of record NZ_CP152035.1, on the reverse strand, counting down.
CGTTTGAAAAGACTTCAAATTAGTCAATTCCCGAATATCAACTATCCTTGTGAAAGATGCGGCCAACCGATCAGGAAAAACAAGCTGTGTAGCCATTGTGAAAAGGATATAAAGACACAAATCAGCCAAATGGACCAAGAAGAAGAGCGTAAAAGGGAGATTGAATCTAGGAAAAAAGACACCTATTATGCCATTAATCCTAAAAACGACTGATTCCCTAAACTAAGTTGCAGTTTGGTCGATAAAATGGATAGAATCAAGACAGACTGTAACGGAAAGCGAGAGGAATCCCGTGAAAATTAATCGATATGGAACACAACCAGTAAATCCTTACAAGAAAACATATGAGAAACAAACGTTGCAATCGAATCAAGCAAAATCAACTGACAAAGTCGAAATTTCTAAAAAGGCAATCGAAATGCAAAAGGTGCCGAATATCATGAAAGAACGTCAAGATAAAATAGACCAAATTAAAAAAAGCATTGAAGCCGGAACATATCAAGTAGATACAAAAGGCATTGCAGATAAAATGTTGAATTTTTATAAACAACAATAACAAAAGGGAGTAGCGTGAATGTCAGTAAAAATAATGATTGAAGAACTGCACCGTCTCTACGGATTACATGAACAGCTTCTAAAGTTGTCTAAGAATAAAACAGAAATGCTGAAAAATAATGAGATCGATGCTCTTTCAGAGGTTCTGAACCTTGAGCAAAAATATATTCAGGCCATTTCACAATTAGAAGAAAAGCGGATTGAAGCAGCAGTTCAATTTTTACAAAATGATCAATCGCCAACAATCACCGCATGCATCGAAAAAGCTACAGGAACGGATCAAGAAGAGCTTATTTCGTTATATGAGAAGCTGAATGACATCATGGTGGAACTGAAAGATGTAAACGAACTGAACAAACAGCTTATTCAGCAGTCACTTCAATTTATTTCACTGACATTCGATCTTGTGAATCCTAACAAAGAAAATATGAATTACGGACAAAATGGTCTTGAGAGTTCAAAGCCTAAACAGCATAGGGCTTTGTTTGATTCAAAGGCGTAAACAAGGAGGATATCTATGGGTTCTACATTCATGGGACTAGAAACGGCAAAACGAGGAATCACAGCCCAGCGTGCAGGGCTTTATGTCACATCAAACAACGTATCCAATGCAAATACTGATGGCTACTCAAGACAGAGAGTTACCTTTAAAGCAGAGAATCCATACCCAGTGATTTCTGTTTATGATGGCAAGACATACGGCCAAATGGGGACAGGTGTCCAAGTTGGAACTGTTGAAAGAATTCGAGACAGCTTTTTAGATCTTCAGTATAGAGATCATAACAATAACTTGTCTTATTATGCGACGAAGTCTGATGCTCTTTCACAAATGGAAGGAGTGATGAATGATTTGACAGATGAAGGCTTGAATAGAGCCTTTGATAACCTCTGGAAATCATTACAAGTCTTATCGGAATCGAAAAATGCTGATACTGCTTCAGCCCGTACAGTTGTTAAGACAAGTGCTCAGGCTTTAGTAGATCAATTCCGCCTGCTAAATTCTTCTTTAACAACGATACAAAAGAATTTAAAAACTGAACTCGATTCAACGGCAAAAAATGTGAACACCCTATTAACTCAAATTGATGAAGTGAATAAACAGATTGCAACAGTTGAGCCAAATGGTTATCTTCCCAATGATCTTTATGATACGCGAGACGCTCTTATAGATCAGCTTTCCTCACTTGTTGATATTAAAGTGAGCTACAACCCTTCTGGAGGAAATGCTCTGGAAATTGCTGAAGGAACCGTTAACATTGACATTATCGGTGCAAATGGACAATCTGCTGGAACGATTTTAAATGGCATTACCAATGAAAAATCTGAATTGCAACTTTCCTATGATAATACGACAGGACTTGTTAACTCACTCCAATTTGGAACGACAACCATCGCAGCTGATCAATTACAAGTGAATGGTAAAGTAAAAGCACTTGTTGAGGCGTATGGCTACATGTCTAATGGAGCTGAAAAAGGCATGTACCCGGATATGCTTGCTGAGCTGGATGAAGTAGCAAAAGTATTTATGGATGCTTTTAACGATGTCCATAAGCAAGGGTACACGTTAAATGGCACAAGTGGACAAGACTTTTTCGATATTGAGAATAACAATGATTTGAATAAAGGCTTGGCAGCCCGTATCAAAGTGAGTGACGTGATTTTAGCATCGACAGATAACATTGCTGCATCTCTTAATCAAACGCAAGGTGATGGTTCGAATGCTACGAAATTAGCTAATATTCAAAACTTAAAGCTACCAATCGGCGGAAATACCACAACAATTCAGGATTACTATCAGAATGTCATTGCCGAAATGGGGATACAAGCTAAAAAGAACATGACCCTTGAAAGCAGTTCAGCAGCTCTTGTGAATTCAGCCAATGAACGCAGGATGTCAACTAGTGCTGTATCTATAGATGAAGAAATGACGAACATGATCCAATTTCAGCATGCGTATAATGCAGCAGCAAGAATTATGACGATGCAAGACGAAGTATTAGATAAAATAATAAACGGCATGGGAGTCGTAGGAAGGTAGGCTAACTGATGCGAGTCACGCAAAGTATGATTTCTCAAAATTCACTTCGAAATATTAGTAAAAGTTATGAAAAACTCTCTAAAATTAATGAGCAGGCACAGTCTGGAAAACGTTTCACAAAAACGTCTGATGATCCTGTTGCAGCAGTGAAAAGTCTTCAATATAGTACAGCCATGTTTCGAAATGAGCAATACCAAACTAATTTAAATGAGGCACGAAACTGGATTGATACATCTGAAACAAGTGTCACTGAAATAATTGATATCATGTCAAATATACGAGATAAAGTACTCGATGCGGCCAATGGAACAAAACAGCCAGAAGATTTAGCTGCTATCGGAGTGGAAATTGGTCAGATGAAGAATCAAATCATCGATGCAATGAACACGCAGATGTTAGGTAAGTTTGTTTTTAATGGGACGAATACAAATGTTAAACCAGTTGTAGAGAATGCAGATGGTACGTTTACATTTAACTTTGAAAACTATACAGATGCAAACGTGGTTCAGTCGAACATTTCTGATGGAATCACATTAAATGTGAATTCAAATCCTCTTTCAGCTTTTGGTGGACAATCTGCCAGTGGTCAAAATGTCATTGAAATGCTGACTGATTTAGAAAACTCATTAAAAAATGGAACGTTTACAAATTCAGATGATGCATTAGGAAATATCGATCAGTTTAAAGAAGTGATGAGTGCTGAGCGTTCAGATCTTGGGGCTAGATCCAATCGTATCGACTTAGTCGGGAGCCGTTTGACTTCGCAATTTGAAGTGCTGAAAAAGGCTAAATCAGATGCCGAAGATGTAGAAAGTGAAAAAGCCATTCTTGATCTTCTTCAACAAGAGACTGTGAATAGAGCTGCTTTAGCGACGACAGCTAAAGTGATTCAGCCATCCCTTGTCGATTTCTTAAGATAAGAAAAAGCATCCGTTGGGTGCTTTTTTGCATCATGGAGGTGAACCTATGCAAATCCCTAGATTGTTAATGGAGCAAACTTATGCAAAGCTGCAAATGTCGACAACCCCTTCCAAGCAAGAAGTAGAGCAGCCAAGAGCTGAGCTTGAGATTCAGCAGCCAAGAGCTGTCATGAATATCACAAGGACACCGTCGAAACTAACCATAGATCAAACCGAGGCATTTGCCGATATGGATATTAAGTCGATTTTTAGGCGTTCAGAGGAATGGGCTGCTGAGGGGAAACGTGCGATTGGAGAAGGAATGGGACGTAGAGCGGAAGAAGGAAGTGAACTCATCAAGATCGAGAATGGTGGGAATGCGATTGCTGAGTTTGCGAAAATCAACGGCAGTCCTCCAGCAAAACAATTCAACATCGGTGTGATTCCTTCATTTTTTAGTGTGAAAATTCACTATCAGCCATCTGAACTTAAAATTGATGTGGAGCCGCAAAAAGCTATTATAGAGGCAACACCTCATAAACCAATTGTTAACTACCAGCCAGGTAAAGTTCATATTGATATGTTACAATACCCAGAATTAAAAATAGAAGTTGACGAAACAGGTCAAAATGGTGATAAGGTATAGTTAAGAAAAATGAAAAAGGTCGTGAATTATGATCATTCAAACAAAATACCATGGCGAAGTGACGATTAAAGAGGAGCAAATCATTCACTTCTCTAATGGGATACCAGGATTTCTGGATCAAAAACAATTTGTCATTTTACCTTTATCAGAAGAATCCCCATTTTTAGTTCTTCAATCTTTGAAAAATGCAGAACTAGGCTTTATTGTCAGCAGCCCATTTTTGTTCTTCAATCAATATGAATTTGACTTAGAAGAATCGGTTGTAGACATTCTTGGGGTAGAAGATGCCAATGATGTGGAAGTCATGGTTATTTTAACAATGGGATCTTCTATTGAAAAAACGACAGCCAATTTAAGAGCGCCTATTATTGTGAATCGGAAAAACATGAAAGCCAAGCAGGTCATTTTGCATGATTCAGCCTATCATACAAAACATTTGTTAGAGGTGGCTTCCTCATGTTAGTTCTATCTCGTAAATTAAATCAATCGATTCAAATAGGCGACGATATTGAAGTTAAAATTATTGCGATTGAAGGCGACCAAGTAAAAGTCGGAATTGAGGCTCCTAAGCATATTGATATTCACAGGAAGGAAGTATACCTGTCTATTCAAGAAGAAAACAGCCGTGCTGCTAGCTTGTCCTTCGATCTACTTTCTCAATTATCCTCACAAAAAAAGTGAGGATTTTTTTATCCTATTTGTCTATCCTCCTCCGTGTGAAACCGTAGAAGTACACCATCTATATGAAACTTTAACAAATCGGTCCATCTATATTTAATTTAATAATTCAAAGCCGATATAAAAGATAGATTAAAGCACAGGAGCTGAATAACTATGTCTGTTGGTAAGTTGACTTCGCTAGAGCCACTGATTGATGCATTTCAAACCCGTGTTACGAATCATCAAAATGACAATGCAAACACTGATTTACAAGCAAATGGAAAAGTCGTTTCAAAAGAAGAAATTGAGAAAACGCTTCAAGGAGCAAATAAGTTGATTGAACCTACTCAATTTCATCTTCAATTTGAATTACATGAAAAACTCAATGAATATTATGTCAAAGTCGTAGATAACCAAACCGAAGAAGTCATTAGAGAGATTCCTTCCAAAGAATGGCTTGATTTCTATGCGGCAATGACAGAGATTGTCGGTTTATTTGTCGATAAAAGAATGTAATTGAAGGGAGAACATAAACCATGGTTAATCGAATTACTGGATTTTCAAATGTATTTGATATTGATGAAATCGTCTCAAAGCTAATGAAAACTGAGCAAGCACCACTTGATAAAATGACACGCCAGAAACAAACACTTGAATGGCAAAGAGACAGCTACCGCGAGGTCAATTCAAAGGTCAAAGAATTAGATGATCTCATTGCCAAACTAAATTTAACATTACCAAGTACTTATGGCGCAAAAAAGGTGACAAGCTCAAACGAATCTGCTGTCACAGCAACTGGCTCAACAAATGCTGCCTCTGGCTCAATTAATGTGACCCAACTAGCGACAGCATCCGTATTCAAATCTTCTAGTCCATCTGGATTTACTGCTTCAAACGGTACGTTTACGTTTGAGGTGACGACACCAGATTCTACAACACCTAAAACAGTGACCATTAATACAACTGATACAGATACCCTTGATACAATCGTGACAAAATTGAACAGCTCTCAACTTGGTGTCACGGCTTATAAAGGCCAGATCTTTGATGGAACCAACTACGTAGATACGATCGCTCTGACTTCGCGTACGACTGGTGAAGGTGTCAGTATTAAGGCAGCGGATGGTAATTCTGCTTCATTTTTAACGCAATTAGGCTTCCAAGTGGATGGAGATAATAAATTAGTTGCGACTACTCAAGGGCAGAAAGCGCAATACGAAATTAATGGTCTCAAAATGGAAAATAACAATAATACTTTCACGCAGGCTGGTATCACATATGAGCTGAAAGGAACAACAGATAAGCCTGTCAGCTTGAACGTTTCAACAGATGTCGATGCCATCTTTGATAAAATTAAACAATTTGTTGATAAATACAACGAACTCGTTGAACTGGTCAATGGTAAAGTGAATGAAAAGCGAAATAGAGACTATCAACCATTAACGGCTGAAGAGAAAAAAGCCATGTCTGAAAAAGAAATTGAGTTATGGGAAACAACAGCTAAGTCTGGCTTGCTGAGAAGTGATTCTATTTTACGAGCTGGTGCCTCTAAAATAAGAAGTGATTTTTATGCTGATATTACGACAAGTGATGGGAATAAAATTCACATGACACAAATCGGTATTTCTACTTCATCCTCGTATAAAGATGGCGGGAAGCTTGAATTAATTAATATTAATGGAGTAGAGAAATTAAAAAAAGCCATTGAAGAAGACCCAGACAAGGTAAGGCAAATGTTTATCTCTGGTTCTTTAAATGTTGATTCTAAAGACAAAGACAAAGCACAGCAGCAATATAAAGAACAAGGAATCATCTATCGCGTCAAAAATTCCTTATCAGCCTTCACGAAGAGTATTCAAACAAAAGCTGGTAGTACATCAATGGAGCTAAAAGAATATGGACTTGGTAAGGATTTAGATTCTTTGACAAAACGAATGGATACATTCCAAGACCGTTTAAAAATGGTAGAAGCTCGTTACTACAAAAAGTTTAACGCCATGGATAGTGCGATTCAAAAGCTAAACAACCAATCTGGCTATCTTTCTCAACTGCTTGGACAATAATTGGAGGTTTATAACATATGGCAATTCAGAACCCTTATGCCGCCTATCAGAAAAATTCTATTGAGACCGCAACACCGGCCGAGTTAACGCTTATGCTTTATGAAGGATGCTTAAAGTTTATTAGACTAGCAAAGCATGGCATTCAAAAAGAAGATGCTGAAATGAGAAACTTGAACCTGAAAAAGGCTCAAAACATCATCCAAGAATTAAATGTCACCTTAAATCGTACGTATGATGTATCAAAGAGCATGGCAAGTATGTATGACTACATCTATCGAAGACTGATTGAAGCCAATCTGCAAAATGACGAAGAGATCCTGAATGAAGTAGAGCAATATGTGACTGATTTCCGAGATGCTTGGAAGGAAGTCATTCAAACCGATCGAAAAGGGCGTCACCACTCTATTGGAGGATCTCTATGAGTATTGTGGACCAACTGCACGACCAAACGTTAAAAATGGCAGCGGAAATAGAGGCCAACCCGCAAAGCGAAACACTCGTTGAAGACTTTGATGCTTTTTTAGTTGAGAGAGACGAACTAATGAGAGACATTCAACATGAGCTTTCCGTTCAAGAAAAAGAGAAAATCAAAGAAATCATTCAAACAGATCAACTGATGGCCAAGCAATTAACAGAGATTCAAAATGGGATCAAGGCAGATATTCAAGCCATTCAACGTAAGAAAACAAAACAGCTGAATTATCAAAATCCGTATCAGCCCATGACAAGTGATGGCGTATACTACGATAAACGGAAATAAATAGGTGAGACCTGTGGCGTATCGTTCAGATGACTATATTTTATTAACCACATATTATGACCTTCTATATACGATAGAAGAGAGTCTAAAATATTTAGATGAAATTGAGAAGGATTTCGCTAAAACAGAAGGGGATCGGATCTTTAATGATCTGATCCATGCCTTCTTTCATTTAGAGACAACACATCCGCTTCTGCTTTCGATTATTGAAAATGAGCACTTTGCCAAGACGATTCGATCGTTTGACCAAATTTTTTTAAGTTTCGATATACTAGCTTTCTATACATTCCCTTCAAATCACTTCCAGTCATTCCTTACATCATATTTTATACCTGAATATAGAAAGTGGATGGATGAAATACATGCCTGTATGAGGCCGTATGTCATTCATTAATTTTTGTTCAATTCAGACCATTCGGAGGAATTTATGAGACTAAAAAATCAATTTTTATTTGGGCTTATTGTCATATGTGTATTGTTTGTCAGTATTTTAGGATTTTCTAGTTTTATTTATTACAAAACAGATCAATCGTATAAAGCACTTCTCACCAAAGAAGTAAAGCTGTACCAGACCTCGCTGGAATTAGAGGCACTGCTACAAAAGCAAGAAGCACAAATTAAAACGTATGTGGTTGTTCAAGATGCTGAAAATTTACAGAAGATTGAGCAAACATATGAAGAAATCAATAAGAAAACAGCTGAAGCATCAAAAATGAGCACCGTTAAACAAGCAAAAAATCTGTTAGATCAAATTTCCGAAAAAAATTATCTTTACTACACCTCAACAAATCGATTATTTAATTCATTGAATATGCAAAATCAAAAAGAATTCAACACCCGCCTCAGTCAAGAATTACAACCTATCGAACAAGAAATACATACCTTTACAAAAGAATTTGCTCAAACACAATTGAAACAGCGTGATCAAAAAATCAGTCAGCTCAATGAAGAAAGTAACCAATTATTGCTGACGCTCATTCTCGTTAGCGCAGCGATTATAGTCGGCTTTTTAGTCATTGGCACAAGGTTTGTTCATCGTATGACAAAACCGATTGTCTCTGTCACACATGCAGCAAGAAGAATGGCAGATGGTGACCTCACACTAGAAGAGATTAAAGTAACCTCTAAAAATGAAATTGGCCAGCTCGGTACGGCTTTTAACCAAATGACAGCTCATTTGCGTCAGCTCATCCTACAGGTGCAAAATGGATCAAGGCAATTAGCTGATTCTGCTGCGCAATTTGAAGAAACCATCAGTCAAACCATATCGGCTAGTGAACAGACGTCTAGCTCGATTGAACAGGTCAGTGAAGCTTCACGTGAACAATCGGATGCAGTAGGAAAAGTAGCTTCGGCGATTCAAGAAGTCTCGACTGGTATGCATAATGCGGCTGAACATACGTCTGATGTTTCGGGTCACTCAATTTCAGTGACTGAAAAGGCTGAAGAGGGCGCATCCCTCATTCAACAATTTGTGAAACAAATGAGTTCTATTAAGGAATCTGTGAATGAACATCATTCTACAATGGCCAATGTACAAGTACAGTTTACCGGCATTCAAGGCCTGTTGGGGAATATTCATGCCATTGCAGATCAGACAAATTTACTTGCTTTAAACGCAGCCATTGAAGCAGCAAGGGCTGGGGAACATGGACGAGGTTTTGCGGTTGTTGCAGATGAAGTCAGAAAGCTGGCAGAAGAATCAAGTCAACTGACTGATCAAATTAGTCAGTTACTCGCCAACGTGAACAAAGATACTGAAAGATCGTCTCAATCTATGACGAAAGTGGAACGAGATGTAGCAGAAGGTGTGAAAGTATCGCAATTGTCTGAACAGAGCTTTCAAGAAATTCTGGAATCCATCCGTGATATCTCGATGAAAGCAGAGGAGCTTTCTGCCACGACAGAGCAAATCTCAGCTAGTACAGAAGAAATTTCTCAAACAGTTGGTGTGATAGAAGAAGGAGCCAAGCGAAATTCTGAGGAAACAGAGTACATGTCGGCGGCTGTTGAAGAATCACTAGCGGCGAATGAGGAAATGAAAGCAGCTGCGGAAGATTTAAAATCTTTGTCTCAATCACTGAAAACATCTATTTCATCTTTCAAGATTTAACAGCGCGATGGTCTTTTTCAAGAATCAATCGAATATATATTCATCACCTATCAAGTAAAAGCTGAAGCACCGCAGGATTCGACAAATTTCAATAAAAATTCACATTTTTTTTACGTTTGAGCAGGAGAAAAGGAGGGAAAAGTAGAAATAAGTTTACATATCCTTAATTTTAAAGGAGGCGTTCTTTACATGAATTACAATGTCCGAGGAGAAAACATCGAAGTAACACCTGCACTAAGAGATCATGTCGAGAAAAAAATTGGAAAGTTGGAGCGTTATTTTGAGTCAGATGTTGATGCTTCAGTCAACGTGAACTTGAAATTTTACAACGATCAAGAATCTAAAGTTGAGGTTACAATTCCAATGACTGATCTAGCACTTCGAGCAGAGGTGCATAATGAGGATATGTACAATGCAGTAGACCTAGCAACCAGTAAATTAGAACGTCAAATTAGAAAACATAAAACGAAAGTGAACCGTAAATTCCGTGAGCAAGGTGCGAAAAAGCATTTATTTGCTGGAGGAAACGGTGCGTCCGAAGTAGCAGTTCAAGATGACGAAGAAATTGATGAAACAGAAATCGTCAGACAAAAACGCTTCAATTTAAAACCAATGGATAGCGAAGAGGCCATTCTCCAAATGAACATGTTAGGTCACAGTTTCTTTGTCTTCACAAATGCTGAGACAAATTTGACCAATGTGGTATACCGCCGAAATGACGGTAAATATGGACTCATTGAGCCGAACGCTTAATCATTCGTTCCTTTTGATCCGAAAATGACCTAAAAAAAGTAAACCCGCTCCCTTCATTAGGGGCGGGTTTTTTGTGCTAAATCATTGCAAATTCTTTGGAAATCAAGGAAGGTATGGTATGATAAATGCAGGTAAATATGGACCTGTCAAACTTTTGGACATGCCGAAAAATTGCATGAAATAGAGGAGCGTTATTATATGCTTGGAATCTTAAACAAAGTGTTTGATCCTACGAAACGTACGATCAGCCGATATGAAAAAAAGGCAAATGAAATCGAAGCTCTCGCTCAAGATTTCGAGAAATTATCTGACGAGGCTTTACGAAATAAAACGATCGAATTTAAAGAAAAACTTGAAAAAGGACAATCTGTAGACGACCTTTTGGTTGAAGCATTTGCAACGGTTCGTGAGGCTTCCCGCCGCGTGACAGGAATGTTCCCATTTAAGGTGCAGCTCATGGGGGGGATTGCCCTACATGAAGGGAATATCTCTGAGATGAAAACAGGTGAAGGTAAAACGTTGACATCAACGATGCCTGTTTATTTGAATGCTCTTTCTGGAAAAGGCGTCCACATTGTAACAGTCAACGAATATTTGGCAAGCCGTGATGCAGAGGAAATGGGCAAGATTTTCGAATTTCTTGGATTAACGGTTGGCTTAAACTTAAATAGCTTAGACAAAGATGAAAAAAGAGAAGCGTACGCTGCTGATATCACGTATTCAACAAACAATGAGCTTGGCTTTGATTATTTACGAGATAACATGGTGCTGTATAAAGAGCAAATGGTTCAAAGACCACTTCATTATGCCGTCATCGATGAAGTTGACTCCATCTTAATTGATGAAGCGAGAACACCTCTTATTATTTCTGGACAAGCTGCAAAATCGACGAAACTTTACGTACAAGCAAATGCCTTTGTTCGTACGTTAAAAATAGAAGACGATTTCACTTATGATATTAAAACAAAAAGTGTACAGCTGACTGAAAGCGGAATGACGAAGGCGGAAAAAGCATTTGGCATCGAGAACTTGTTTGATGTCAAACATGTTGCTCTTAACCACCATATCGCGCAGGCTCTTAAGGCGCATGTTGCGATGCAAAAAGACGTTGATTATGTTGTGGAAGATGGTCAAGTCGTCATCGTTGACTCCTTCACAGGACGTTTAATGAAAGGACGTCGCTATAGTGAGGGTCTGCACCAAGCTATTGAAGCAAAAGAAGGTCTTGAAGTGCAGAATGAAAGCATGACACTTGCAACCATTACGTTCCAGAACTACTTCCGTATGTATGAAAAGCTATCTGGTATGACAGGTACAGCGAAAACGGAAGAAGAGGAATTCCGTAACATTTACAATATGCAGGTTGTCACAATCCCAACCAATAAACCGGTTGTGCGTGATGACAGACCTGATTTAATTTACCGTACAATGGATGGCAAATTTAAAGCAGTAGCTGAAGACGTCGCACAGCGTTATATGACAGGACAGCCGGTCCTTGTCGGAACTGTTGCGGTTGAGACATCTGAATTGATTTCAAAACTGCTTAAAAATAAAGGCATCCCTCATCAAGTGTTAAACGCAAAAAACCATGAGCGTGAAGCACAAATTATTGAGGAAGCTGGACAAAAAGGTGCCGTCACAATTGCGACAAACATGGCGGGACGTGGAACAGACATCAAGCTTGGCGAAGGTGTGAAAGAACTAGGCGGTCTTGCTGTTATTGGGACAGAGCGTCATGAATCACGCCGTATCGATAACCAGCTCCGTGGTCGTTCTGGTCGTCAAGGAGACCCAGGAATTACTCAATTCTATCTCTCAATGGAAGATGAATTGATGCGCCGATTTGGTGCAGAGCGGACAATGGCGATGCTTGATCGCTTCGGTATGGATGACTCTACTCCAATTCAAAGTAAAATGGTCTCAAAAGCTGTTGAATCTTCTCAAAAACGTGTTGAGGGGAATAACTTTGATTCGCGTAAGCAGCTTCTGCAATATGATGATGTTCTTCGTCAACAGCGTGAAGTCATTTACAAACAGCGTTTTGAAGTCATCGATTCTGATAACTTGAAATCGATTGTGATCAATATGATTCAATCGTCTATTGAGCGGGCTGTTGGCTCTTATACGCCGAAAGATGAGCTTCCAGAAGAATGGAAACTAGATGGTCTTGTTGAATTAATCAATACGAACTATTTAGATGAAGGTGCCATTACGGTCAAAGATATCTTCGGTAAAGAAGCAGATGAGATCACCGAATTCATCATGGAGCGGATTAAAGAGAAATACGATGCAAAAGAAGAGACATTTGGCGATGAACAAATGCGTGAATTTGAAAAAGTCATCGTTCTTCGTGCAGTAGATTCGAAGTGGATGGATCATATCGATGCAATGGATCAGCTGCGTCAAGGAATCCATTTACGTGCATATGCACAAACCAATCCGCTTCGTGAGTATCAAATGGAAGGATTTGCGATGTTTGAGCATATGGTCGCTTCAATTGAAGATGACGTCGCTAAATATGTGCTAAAATCAGAAATCCAAAACAACCTAGAACGTGAAGAAGTCGTTCAAGGACAAACAACTGCTCATCAGCCTCAAGAAGGCGATGAGGAGAAAACCGTGAAGAAAAAGCCGGTGCGTAAAGTGGTGGATATCGGAAGAAACTCACCGTGTCACTGCGGAAGCGGCAAGAAATATAAAAATTGTCATGGGAAGACAGAATAAGTAATGGAAAGAGGTGAAAACCTCTTTCTATTCATGTCAGCCCCCATACATCTATGAGGTGAAGGATATGGAATTAGTAGAAATTAGACAAGAGCTTGAAAATATGGCTAGCAGGCTAGCTGATTTTAGGGGGTCTCTTTGACCTAGAAACAAAAGAAGTCAAAATCGCAGAGCTTGAAGCGACGATGTCAGAGGCTGATTTTTGGAACGATCAGCAAAAGGCTCAAGGGGTAATCAATGAAGCCAATGCACTAAAGGATTCTGTGAACTCCTATCATGAACTCAGTGAATCGCATGAAGAACTACAAATGACACATGACTTATTAAAGGAAGATTATGACGAGGAGCTTCATGCAGAGCTTGAAAAAGAGCTGAAGAACTTAACGAAGCAGTTTAATGAATTTGAGCTACAGCTTCTTTTAAGCGAACCTTATGACAAAAACAATGCCATTCTTGAGCTTCACCCAGGTGCAGGTGGTACTGAATCACAGGACTGGGGTTCTATGCTACTCAGAATGTACACTCGCTGGGCAGAGCGCAGAGGCTTTAAGGTCGAAACACTTGATTACCTTCCTGGTGATGAAGCGGGAATTAAGTCTGTGACATTACTGATTAAAGGACATAACGCTTATGGTTACTTAAAAGCAGAAAAAGGTGTCCATCGTTTAGTCCGTATTTCTCCATTTGATTCATCAGGCCGTAGACACACCTCTTTCGTTTCCTGTGATGTCATGCCAGAATTTAATGAAGAAATTGATATCGATATTCGTACAGAGGATATTAAGGTGGATACGTATCGTGCAAGTGGTGCAGGGGGTCAGCACGTCAATACGACGGACTCTGCGGTTCGTATCACACACATCCCAACAAATGTCGTCGTGACGTGCCAAACGGAAAGATCCCAAATCAAAAACAGAGAACGTGCAATGAAAATGCTGAAATCTAAGCTTTATCAAAAACGGATCGAAGAACAGCAGGCGGAATTGGATGAAATCAGAGGAGAACAGAAAGAAATTGGCTGGGGAAGCCAAATTCGCTCATATGTTTTCCACCCATATTCTCTTGTGAAAGACCATCGTACCAACACGGAGATGGGAAATGTTCAAGCGGTGATGGATGGAGATTTAGATTCCTTTATCGATGCGTATTTACGTTCAAAATTATCATAAAAACTCGGCTTCTTGCCGGGTTTTTTTAATTGTGAGAAAATATAATGAATATAAAGGAATACATATGCCATACTGACTCTATATCCTTTGTATGATGAAATTAGCAATTAAAGGGGGAAATAATTTGGGATTAAAACCATTACAAGAGACGTGGGATTTAGATGCCTTTTTTAAAGGAGGCAGTTCTTCATCAGAATTTATCACATACTTAGAGCATATACAGCAGCTATTAGATGAGTTACGACAAAAGGTAGATGCCTTTTCAAAAGAAGATACACAAATTGAAAAAAAGTTAACAGCTGTCCTTGAAACGTATGAAATCACATATAAAAAACTAGCGCAAGCAGGTTCATTTGTATCCTGTCTACAATCTCAAAATACAAAGGATATGAAGGCGGGCAGTCTCCGGGGGTCCATTGCCAAGCTGGAAGCTGAATTAGGAACCATACTAGCAGGGTTTGATCAATCACTTGCTGAGATTCCTACTAGCCAGTGGGAAGAATTAATGGATTCAGTCGCTTTTTCAGATGTTCGTTACATATTAAATGAACGAAGAGAACATGTGAAAGATCAACTGCCTGTTGAACAGGAAACACTCATTCAAAAACTAGCAGTAGATGGGTATCATGCGTGGGATGAACTTTATTCTAGCTTGGTGAACAAAATTACCATTCCATTTGAGCAAAATGGTGAAACACAAATGATCTCTGTAGGCCAAGCAGAAAATGCGATGGATGATTCAGATCGTGAAGTAAGAAAAGCCGTGTATCATAATTTAGAACATGCATGGACACAGGATGAACATTTGTTTGCAAGCACACTCAATCATCTCGCTGGTTTTCGTCTACAAGTATATGAAGCAAGAGGATGGGATCATATATTAAAAGAGCCCCTTGATATTTGCCGGATGAAACAAGAGACGCTCGATACTATGTGGTCTGTCATTGATGAACATAAACAGCCATTCATTGATTATTTACAACGTAAAGCTGACATGCTTGGGGTTGATAAACTAAGCTGGTTTGATGTGGGAGCGCCTATTGGAAGTGAGACAAAAACCTATTCTTATCAAGATGCAGCCGCTTTTATTATCAAGCATTTCGCAGGGTTTGGAAAAGAGCTTGCTGCTTTTACTGAAAAAGCTTTTAATGAACGCTGGGTAGAAGCTGAGAATCGCCCAAACAAACGAGTGGGCGGTTTCTGTACGAATTTCCCTGATAGCGGAGAATCACGTATTTTTATGACCTTCTCAGGGACTCCATCCAATGTAGCGACACTAGCACATGAGCTTGGTCATTCGTTCCATCAGGAAGTCATGCAGGATGTTCGGATGTTGAATCGTAAATATGCGATGAATGTAGCTGAAACTGCGTCGACATTCGCAGAAATGATTGTGGCAGATGCTTCATTAAAAGAGGCGGCCAATGAAGAAGAGCGTCTCAGTTTGCTAGAGGATAAGCTGCAGCGCAGTGTGGCATTCTTTATGAATATTCAATCACGCTTCTTATTTGAACAACGTTTTTATGAAGAGCGCAAACAAGGAGAAGTGCCAGCTGACCGCTTGAATGAGTTGATGGTAGAAGCACAGAAAGAAGCCTTTGGCGACTCTTTAGATGAATACCATCCGCATTTCTGGGCGTCTAAACTGCATTTCCATATTACAGGGGTCCCGTTTTATAACTTCCCTTACACTTTCGGGTACATGTTCTCTCTAGGTATTTATGCAAAAGCATTGCAGGCCGGGGCATCATTTGAAGAGAAATATATTGCGCTATTAAAAGATACAGCGTCAATGACTGTAGAAGATTTGGCATATAAGCACCTAGGTGTCGACCTGACTCAAAAAGCATTTTGGGAAGAGGCCATTTCACTGGCTGTGGCAGATGCTGAAGAGTTTTTAGAAGCGACGAAGGCATAAAAAATGAAAAGCTCCCATTACGGGAGCTTTTTTGCTGGTTTTAACCATTCCAGCATCGTCTGAACGATGTCTTTTTGTTGCGTGAGGACTGGAATATCTGCAGGCTGATCCCCTTTTTGTTTGCCATACATGCCAAATTGAGCATGATTACCGCCTTGTATCTCATGGTACACCGTTTGAGAAGGTAGCTGTTTTTTCGATTTTTTGATTTTTTCTTGTGTCGCCAGCCCGTCTTTTTCGCCTGAAATAGATAATACTTGCAAGGAAGCCTGTTTCAAATCATCTGATGCAGGATAGGAGGCAAGGAAAAAGAGGCCGTCCAGCTTGCTTTGATTTTTCTCTGCATACATAGCGGCAGCTGTCCCGCCTAGCGAATGTCCGCCAATGTACCAATGCTTGATGGCTGGATGACTTTTGAGGATATCCTCTGCCTTCTTCGTATTAAAAATCGCGAAGGAAAATGGCATGTCTGGGATAAAGACCGAATAGCCTTTCTTCATCAGCGCATTCCCTAGATAGGCATAAGCAAGAGGTTCAACTTTTGCCCCAGGATATAGAATGATGCCAGTATCGCTTTTTGATGCTTCAAATGAATATACCCCATTTTTATGATCGACCTGCTCAATCTTCATCTGCTTTTTTAACGCTTCCGATGGTCCATATGTAAAGCGGCTCCATGTATAGAAAGCACCAAAAGCTAAGATGATGAGTGCAAGTAATGTAATACCGGTGATCTTCAGTATTTTCTTCATCGTATGTCCCTTCTTTCTCATGTACATATTAAATATACCATCATTTACTCTTCTGCCAAACGGCAAGTACGCTGATCCGGCTGTGTGATAAAGTATTAATCCATTAGCACTGCATTTGGCTGTTATTTACAATCTGAATGAGAGGGCTTAAAATAGGTGTGCATTCAGAAGTAACGGAGGAAGAAAGACATGAAGCAGGAACATTCTCAACTTTGGATTGAAGTGAAAAATTATGTACTTATTTTAATAGGATCAGCCATCGTGGCGGTTGGCTTTAATACGTTATTATTACCAAATCAGATTGCTGCTGGCGGTGTGAGCGGAATCAGTACCATTATGCAGTCATTCGGTTTTGAAGCTGCATATGTACAATGGGGTCTCAATATTCCGCTCTTTATCGCAGGCTTTTATTTATTAGGTGGAACATTTGGGGTAAAAACGCTCGTTGGTTCTGTCTTTTTACCTTTAATGGTGTTCTTAACAAGACACATTGCTCCTGTCACCCATGAAGCACTGCTTGCCGCAATATTTGGCGGTGTAGTGATTGGGATCGGAATTGGGCTCGTTTTCCTCGGCAATGGTTCAACGGGAGGAACGGCTCTTGCGGCCAAAATCATCAATAAATATACAGGGCTGACGTTAGGTACTTGTTTAGCGATGATGGACGGTTTGATTGTTTTGGCGGCCATGACTGTTTTTGGGATTGAAGAAGGACTGTACGCTGTGATCGGAGTGTTCATTTCTAGTAAGACGATTGATGTCGTACAGGCTGGCTTTAGTCACTCGAAGATTGCCATGATTATTACGGGTCATGAGGATGAGGTCAGACAGGCGGTGTTTGATCAAATTGATCGTGGTGTAACGAAGATTTCAGCAGTAGGTGGGTACACCGACCATGACCGGCCTATTTTAATGTGTGTGGTAGGGCAGTCACAATTCACAAAGTTGAAACAAGTGGTAAAAGCGATCGATGCATCAGCGTTTGTCATCGTCATGGATGCAAAAGAGGTGCTGGGTGAGGGTTTTAAAAGGGCGTAAACAAGGATATAATAACGTTGACCAAATGATTGTAAGGGAGGAAAATACATGAAAAAGAGCGGATTAACGCTTCTTTTTTTCGCTATGCTTTTTGTACTTGCGGCCTGTGGAGGAAATTCAAGCAGCAGTGACAAAGAAGGCAGTAAAAGTGCTTCAAATGTGAGCAGTGGTGAAGAGATTTATCAGCAAAACTGTATTGGCTGTCATGGAAAAGACTTATCTGGCGGAGGCGGTCCAAGTCTGAAAGAAGTCGGAAAGAAATATAATGAAAGCCAAATTGCAGATATTGCCCAGAACGGTAAAGGATCTATGCCAAGTGGAATGGTAGATGAAAAACAAGCAAAAGAAGTCGCCAAATGGCTTGCAGAGAAAAAATAAAACCTTTGTCTAATCGACAAGGTTTTTTTATTTTCTATTTGTAGAAAAAGACTTTTGGATAGTATGAAAACGTATTATATTAAATTTTATTTAAAAAATAAGGGTAAAAAGACACGTTTTTCGGTTTTGATTGCTCTATTTACCTTTTATTTATAAGTTTTGAAATATAAATGTAATACCATTGCGTCGATTCATGACGTATAATTGGAGTTGTTGAAATTTAGACGATTCAATTTTTTCATCTTTTTGGATGAAAAGGACATAAATTGCTTGTGCGTATCGAAGGGTATGTGCGTGACCATACATAACGTTTTTTGACGAGAAGTGTCAGAACATCATGATAAGCTGTTTGACAGCGAATAAGAAAAGATTAGGTGATTACATGATTGAAATGAAGGAAGTCTATAAGATCTATCCTAATGGTGTAAAGGCGATCAATGGAATCAATGTCTCTATCCATCCAGGAGAGTTTGTGTATGTTGTTGGTCCCAGTGGCGCTGGTAAATCCACGTTCATTAAAATGATGTATCGTGAAGAGAAGCCAACAAAAGGGAAAATCTTAATTAATAACAAAGATTTAGGCTCGATGAAGGAAAAAGAAATTCCTTATGTGAGAAGAGAAATTGGCGTAGTATTCCAAGATTTCAAACTACTTCCAAGTCTTACGGTCTTTGAGAACGTGGCATTTGCTCTTGAAGTCATTGGTGAACAGCCAAGTATTATTAAGAAAAAAGTGCTTGAGGTACTTGATTTGGTGCAATTAAAGCACAAAGCTCGTCAATTTCCAGATCAGCTTTCCGGCGGTGAACAGCAGCGTGTATCGATCGCTCGTTCGATCGTCAATCATCCTGAGGTTGTCATTGCAGACGAACCGACAGGAAACCTTGATCCAGATACTTCATGGGAAATCATGAAGACACTCGAAGAGATTAATAACCGCGGAACAACAGTTGTCATGGCGACACACAACAAAGAGATTGTAAACAGCATGAAGAAACGCGTCATCGCAATCGAAGATGGAATGATTGTGCGTGACGAAGCAAGAGGGGAGTACGGAATTTATGATTAAAACTCTCTCGCGGCATTTACGTGAGAGCTTCCGTTCACTTGGAAGAAACACGTGGATGACATTTGCATCAATTAGTGCGGTTACTGTCACATTGATTTTAGTTGGGGTTTTTCTTGTCATTATGCTCAACTTGAATAACATGGCATCGAACGCTGAGAAAGAAGTAGAAGTAAAAGTTCTCATCGATTTAACTGCGAATCAAAAGCAGCAGGATGAATTAAAAGCAGAAATTGAGAAGATTCCTGAAATCAGTGATGTGAAATATTCATCCAAGGATGATGAACTAAAAGCACTGATTAAAAGCTTTGGTGAAAATGGACAATCTATGGGACTGGTTGATCAAGAAAATCCATTAAATGATGCGTTTATTGTGAAAACAACAGATCCCCACGATACACCAAAAGTAGCGAAAAAATTAGAAAACCTAAAAGGGACGTATAAAGTCACTTATGGAAAAGAAGAGGTCAGCCGACTCTTTAATGTTGTCGGAGTGGCACGTAATGTCGGCATCGCACTTATTATTGGGCTTTTATTTACAGCGATGTTCTTGATTTCCAATACGATCAAAATTACGATTTTTGCTAGACGTAAAGAAATTGAGATTATGAAACTAGTAGGTGCAACGAACTGGTTTATCCGCTGGCCGTTCTTCATCGAAGGATTACTACTTGGTGTATTTGGCTCGATTATACCAATCGCTGTATTGCTTGGCACATATCATTATGCTGTCGGCTGGGTGGCGCCAAGGGTACAAGGTTCATTTATTTCAATGCTTCCATACAATCCGTTTGTCTATCAAGTATCACTGATCCTTCTATTGATCGGTGCCATTATCGGTGTGTGGGGAAGTTTAACGTCCATCCGTAAATTCTTGAAAGTATAAATCTATTTATATTGATGGCAGCACTCGAAGATTCTATAGAAGGTGTGACCGGTTGATCCAATTCATCCGGTCGACTCTTTATGCAGGCAGTTGTCATGGGAGGGGAATATCGTTTTGAAAAGAAAGCTGATGATGGCTGGAATGGCAGCGTTTATTGGAACAACGTGGCTATACATTCCAGGGAACGAAAATCGTGCATTCGCATACGAAGACCTAGATCAAAAACGTCAACAAATTGAAGAGAAAACATCGAAGACTGAATCAACCTTGAAGAAAAAGAAATCAGAACTGGCAAAGCTTGAAAAGAAAGAATCAAAGCTAAAGCAAGAAATTGAAAAAATTGACCAAAAAGTAAGTGCCGCAACTGAAAAAGTCGCTGAAAAAGAAAAAGAGGTCAAACAGACGAAACAAGAGATCAAAAAACTAAAAAAAGAGATTGAAGTCATCAACGAGCGAATTGAAAAGAGAAAAGCGATTTTCAAAGATCGAATTCGTTCTATGCAAAAAAGTGGCGGTACAATCAACTATTTAGATGTGCTGCTAGGTGCTCGTAGCTTTAGTGATTTTGTCAGTCGTGTGGGAGCTGTTACAACCATCGTCGAAGCAGATAAAGACATGATTACAGAACACGAAAATGATTTGGAGCTAGTAGAGCAAAAAGAAGCAGAGCTAAATAAACAGCTAAGTGGACTTGAAACATCTTTGAAAGAGCTTGAAACGTTGAAAAAGGACCTATCTAAGAAGTATAAGGAAAAAGGGAAAATCCTAGGTGATGTGACAGATAAAAAGAAACATGCACATGATGAGCTGGGCAATCTCGAAAATGAACAAGAAATTTTAGCGAATCAAAAAGCGGCGGTAAAGTCTGAAGAGGCACGCCGTCAAAAAGAAGAAGCGAAGAAAGCAGAACAAGCAGCTGCTGAAAAAAGTGCACCTGCACCAAGTGGAGGATCTGATCAAGTGTCAGATACACCAGCAAGTAGCTCAGGTTTCATTAAGCCAGCTGCAGGCCGTTTCTCATCAGGCTTTGGCGGACGTTCTGGCGGACAGCACTACGGATTAGATATCGCTGCAAAGGGCACTGTATCTGTCGTTGCAGCCGCATCTGGAACAGTCACGAACTCAAGCTATTCGACGAGCTATGGGAATGTGGTGTTCATTACACATAACATCAATGGCCAAACGTATCAAACGGTATACGCTCATCTTTCAACAAGAAGTGTGTCAACAGGTCAAAGAGTCGAGCAAGGTCAATTCCTTGGATATATGGGGAACACAGGTCAATCAGATGGCCAGCATCTTCATTTTGAAATTCATAAAGGATTATGGAATGGCGCGAAATCAAATGCAGTCAATCCAGCGCAATATATCCGCTGACAAAAAGCCGATAACAGCATGTTATCGGCTTTTTTCATGTAGATGAAGTTAAAATAACAGCAGTAATCCGGCAATAATAGGTGTTAAAAGCACAGCGGATTTTAAGAGAGGTTTCGGCGCAAGGCGTGTAAATTTTGCCCCAATAAAAGCCCCTAATACGGTACCGATTAAGATCTGAACGAGCAGGATAAAGTCAACATAGCCTTCTGAAATATAACCAATTCCACCGCCAATAGAGATTGGAATAATCACTAGCATCGTTGTGCCAACAGCTTGTCTAATAGACAGCTTCAGCAAAATCAAAAGCCCCACTTGAATAAATGGTGCTGATCCGATACCGAACATCCCTGAAAGCATCCCTGATACAAGGCCTAATATAATGCCCCTGATCAGCAATTGGCGTGAAGAAAGCGGCTGCTGCTCAGCATCTTCTTTTAGGACAAACAATTTGATCATCATAAAAACAGCAGATAAAAAGAGCATACCAGCTGTTAAATAGTGCAGGCTATCCTCTGGAATAAAAGGAGCCACTTTTGCTCCGGCAAATGAAGCAATACAAGCTAGTGCACCGACAATCAAACCTGATTTGAGCTGGATATTTCCTTCTCGGTAGTGGCTGTATGCACCAGATAAAGTCGTAAATGCCATAGCAGCTAAAGATGTTCCAAGTGCAGTATGGATTGGTACATCAAAGATTAACGTCAGCAATGCGATGACAAAACCAGCCCCGCCAGCTCCTACAAACCCTAGTAAAATTCCTAATAAAAGCATCGTCAATATAATATACATAGCGAAGACTCCTTCTCGATCGTAACAAAATAAAAATTACACCTAATGAAATGATTAGTCAAGCCTCCTTAGGAGAATGTCTTTACATGAAATCCCTTCTTCTGGCATATAATAACTCAGGTCATCAGGAAGAGTTGAAGAAGGAGGCCAAATATGAAAAAACAAATCGCATCCATCATGGCAAGTGTCATTCTCATCATCAGTGCAGGGGTTATGACGCATAAAGAGGCGACTCAAGCGGAGTCACCGAAAGCGGCTGCAGTGGCTGGACAAGCTCAATCAAGTGATCGAGCGAAGGAAAACGGAATGGAGAAAATTGAGAAAGCCTATGACCTCATTTCGAATGAATATGTAGAGGAAGTGGATCGTCAAAAGCTGCTTGAAGGTGCCATACAAGGAATGCTTTCAACCTTAAATGATCCGTATTCAGTATACATGGACAAGCAAACCGCAAAGCAATTTTCGGATTCACTTGATTCCTCATTTGAAGGAATTGGGGCAGAAGTTGGAATGGATGAAGGAAAGATTATCATTGTCTCTGCCTTTAAAAAATCCCCTGCGGCAAAGGCGGGTCTGAAACCGAAAGATGAAATCATCAGCATTGACGGTGAGTCGATGAAAGAAAAAAGCCTAAACGATGCTGTACTGAAAATAAGAGGAAAAAAAGGAACGTCTGTCGCCTTGAAAATCAGACGAAATGGAATTGAAAAAGAGCTAACATTCCATATCAAACGAGAAGAAATTCCGCTTGAAACCGTAACGGCTTCAATGAAAGAGGTCAATGGTCATAAAACAGGCTATATTGCGATCTCTAGCTTCTCTGAAGATACGGCGAAGGATTTCACGGCAAGCTTGAATAAGCTCGAGAAAAAGGGCATGGAAGGCCTTGTGCTGGACGTGAGAGGAAATCCTGGCGGCTATCTACAAAGTGTGGAAGACATTTTGAAACATTTTATCACAAAGGATCAGCCATATATTCAAATTGCAGAACGGAATGGCGATCGAAAACGATATTTTTCAAAACGAAAAGAACAAAAACCATACCCGGTCAATGTCTTAATTGATAAAGGAAGTGCATCCGCTTCTGAAATTCTGGCTGGTGCCATGAAAGAAGCAGGGAAGTATGAAGTGGTAGGTGACGTTTCCTTTGGTAAAGGGACTGTGCAGCAGGCGGTACCAATGGGAGATGGAAGTAACATTAAATTAACGTTGTATAAGTGGCTGACACCGAAAGGGAATTGGATTCACAAAAAAGGCGTTGTGCCGACCATTGCGATTCATCAACCAGATTACTTCACCGTTGGCCCGCTCCAGCTGAAAGAACCGCTTCAGCTTGATATGAACAATGAAGAAGTCAGACAAGCACAGACATTGTTAAAAGGGTTGTCATTTGACCCTGGCAGAGTAGATGGATATTTTGACGAAGAAACGAAAAAGGCTGTACTCGCATTTCAAAGCACATACAATCTCGAAAAATCAGGTGTGATTGATTTAAAGACAGCGAAAATGATGAACAAGATGGTAGATGAAGTGAAATCTTATGAAAAGAATGATCTTCAGCTACAAACTGCACTAAAAGCACTATATCTCAAAAAATAAAGAGGCGAATAAATGCCTCTTTTTTTTGGTTCATAAGTGTTACGAACATGTAATAATTTATTCTTAAAAATATATTATATCGAGAAATATATTCATTTATTTTACAAAAAACATAACATTCCTTCGAATTTACCCGATAACATATTTATATAAGAGACTTTCTGTTGATTTAAACATGTCATGAAAATGAAACTTTTGAAAGTTGTATGTTACATAAATAATTCTTACAATAAAAAGTAGCACTCATTTTAAATATTTTATTTTTTGCGGATATTCAGCTTAAGCATTGAGCTGTACCGAGGTTTGCGCTTTTCTTAAAAGAACTAGTAAATGGGGGTACACAATTGAAAAGGGCAAGTATTGTGAGAGAGAAAAAATATTACGAGTTGGTAGAGGAGCTTAAGAGTCGTACGAAAGATGTGACGTTTTCGGCTACAAAGGCATTAAGTCTACTCATGCTGTTAAGCAGGTACTTGGTCAATTACACAACGGTAGAATCAGTCGACGAGATCGATGAAGACTGTGCTGAGATATACTTCAATTATTTAATGGATAATCATAAGAGACTTGGTATAAACTTAACCGACATCAAGAGGTCCATGCAGCTTCTCGGCGGCATACTAGATGTAGATGTAAATCACTATTTAAAAGATTTTTCACTGTCGAATGTCACACTTTGGATGAATCAGGAGAAATAAACCTGATGTCAAGCATCGATTTATTTGATAGAATAAGAGAAAATGCTTGACTTGGGCGGTGAACGATAATGAGCTCGGAGTGGATGGGAGCCGGATTAAAAGCGGTCGGTCTGTTTTTAATCCATCCTCTTTTTTATTTTATGATATTAATCAGCCTATTATATGGCTACATCCGCGTAAAGCGGGAGAGAAAAGCGTTTCAAACAAGAATAGAAGATGTTTACGATGAACTGAAATTTACATATTCAAAAGGATGGGTTCCAGGAATTTGTCTATCGATCATATCTGTAGGCTTAGGGATTTCCCTTCCGCCTGGATTCATCGTGCTGATTGCAGCGATGACCATCGTTTTCTCTTTATTCTTTAAGGCGAGTGCGCTTTCGTCTGCATACACACTCGGTTTCAGTTTTATTGCGGCATTTGGACTGATGTCTGTTCAAGTGAGCCATTCTTGGCTGCCGCAGCTTTCAATGATGAATGCATCAGCCGTTGTGATCCTGTTAGGGCTACTGTTAATGACCGAAGGCATCTTAGCCTATCGAACGGCGCATTTACGTACATCGCCTGCAATGGTGATGAGTGCGAGAGGACTTTTGATCGGCCAGCAGCGAGCAAACCGTCTGTGGCTTCTACCACTTGTTTTGCTGATGCCGGCAGGTGAATGGACTTCTTCTCTGCCATGGTGGCCTGTGCTTCAAGTGCACGATCAAAGCTTTTCATTTATTGTGATCCCGTACATCATCGGCTTTGGCCAGCGTATTCAAGGATCGCTGCCAATTGTGAGTATTCAAATTACGTCACGCCGAATAATGATGCTCGGTCTAGTTGTTGCTGCAGTAGGTGCGGCAAGTATTTGGTTTGAGCCGATTGCGTGGGGAGCTGTTGTTCTAGCGATTGCAGGAAGAGCCTTTTTATCATGGAAGCAGAGGGCGAATGACAACGCTGCACCATTCTTTTTCTCTAAGCGGAATCAAGGGCTTATGGTGCTTGGTATCATTCCGAATACCCCTGCGGCTGATTTAAAGCTTGAGATCGGAGAAATTATTACAAAGGTCAATGGAATCGAGATCAAAACCGTTTCAGAATTTTATGAAGCACTACAAACCAACCGTGCTCTGACAAAGCTCGAGATCATTGGTCTCAATGGTCAGACAAGGTTTGAGAAACGCGCCTCTTACGAAGGGGAGCATCACCAGCTTGGTATCTTGTTTGTGAAGGACGATCCTGAGCAAGAGCCAACGGCGATTTCATCTTAAAAAAGCTGCTAGAGATGGCAGCTTTTTTCTTTTGGGCGCGTTTCTTTCCCATAGGATTCGCCCCATTCACGCATGGCAAAGATAATGGGCTTTAACGTATTTCCAAGAGAAGTCAGTGAATACTCGACACGAGGAGGAACTTCCTCATAGACTTCACGGTGAACAATTCCGTCTTGTTCAAGTTCTCGTAATTGCAACGTCAAGACACGCTGCGAAATTCTTGGCAGAAGCCGGCGTATTTCGTTGTAACGCTTTGGACCGCAAGTCAAATGATAAAGGATGACGCCTTTCCATTTCCCTCCGATGACATTTGTAGTGATAGACACGGGACAGCCATGATTCACAATACTGACTGGATTGGATGGTGCACTCATCTCAACATTCCTTTCTTAAACGAAAATGGTCATAAACGAACATGTTTGTACCTAACGAACAAAAATGTGCGTACTTGAATCAATGGAAGCTTTTCTTTTACCATAGAGATAGACATCACACATTCGGGTTGTTTGTTTTCCTATCATAACAATTTCTATTAGGGAATGGAAAGAAATTGGATTGTGGGAACACACCTGTTCATTAGAAAGGATGAATAATATGCGAGACAAAGAGCTATTAAAAAAAGAAATCATTGAGGCGTATGAATTCCGTCATGCGACAAAAGAGTTTGACCCAGCGAAAAAGATTCCAGAGGATGATTTTGCATTTATTTTAGAAACAGGAAGACTTTCTCCAAGCTCTGTAGGGTTTGAGCCTTGGAAGTTCCTCGTTGTTCAAAATGAAGCATTCAGAGAAAAATTAAAAGAGTATACATGGGGGGCGCAAAAGCAGCTTCCAACTGCCAGCCATTTTGTGATCATCTTGGCAAGAACAGATGCCCGCTATGATTCAGCATATGCAGAATACATCAACAAGCAAATCAAAGGAATGACAGACGAAACGTTTGAAATGGTCAAGGGGCGCTACAGAGAATTCCAAGAGAACGATCTTCATCTACTAGAAAATGACCGTACATTATTTGATTGGGCTTCAAAACAAACGTATATTGCCTTAGGTAACATGATGACAGCTGCGGCACAGATCGGCATTGATTCATGCCCAGTTGAAGGATTTAGCTACGATCACATCCATCGTATCTTAGAAGAAGAAGGGTTACTGGAGGATGGTCAATACGACATCTCTGTCATGGCAGCCTTCGGTTATCGTGTCACTGAGCCAAAACGCGGCAAAACACGTCGCCCGATGGATGAAGTAGCTGTTTGGATTCGTTAATCGCTGTTTGTCTGAAAAAGGCTGTTGACAATTGCGTGGTTAGTCAGTATATTTAAAAAATAAAATCTTTGACGAATATACAAATTTGACTATAAACGCTTTGACTTGAGAATAGTAAATGAACATCCGTTTTTTAAGAGAGCTGCGGGTCGGTGCAACGCAGTAAAACGAATCATTGAACTCGCTCAAAGAGCGGTAAGACTGAATGAATAGTAAGTCTTTACGTGTGACCTCCGTTATCGGGTTTTAAGTTGGATTCAGCCATGGCTGAATCAATAAGAGTGGTAACGCGGTTGCAAGGTCAGTCGTCTCTTCCAGGAGATGGCTGGCCTTTTTATATGCTTTTATCTCATATTTGTCTGAAGATTCAAATTTAAAGGAGCTATAGAAAATGGAAAAGGAACATGTGCAGTTAAAACGAACAATGACATCAAGGCATATTATGATGCTTGCGCTTGGCGGTGCCATCGGTGCTGGTCTGTTTAAAGGAAGCAGTTCTGCCATTGATATTGCGGGTCCTGCTGTCATTTTGGCATACATGATTGGTGGTCTTATTTTATTATTTATTATGCAAGGACTTGCCGAAATGACCGTTGCACGACCTGGAGCAAGAACATTCCGTGACTTGATTGAACCTGTGTTAGGAAAGTATCCGGCCTATTTCTTAGACTGGATCTATTGGAAGATGTGGGTGCTGAATATTGCAGCAGAAGCGATTGTGTCGGCCATCTTTATTCAGTACTGGTTCCCACAAGTGCCAATCTGGATGCTTGTGTTAATCATTTCACTTGTAGTCACAATCATTAATGTTTGCTCAGTCAAAATGTTTGCTGAGACAGAGTATTGGTTGGCTTCTATTAAAATTGCTGTCATCATCTTATTTATTATCATTGGATTTACCATGCTATTTGTCTCATTTGGACAGCATGCAGCACCTGGATTGTCTAACTTAACGGATCACGGTGGATTTTTCCCAAATGGTACTGGCGGATTAATTGCAGCAATGCTGGTTGTCGTGTATTCGTATGGTGGGACGGAGATGATTGGGGTCACGTTAGCAGAAACAAAAAACCCTGAAAAAGTCATCCCAAAGGCCATTCAAAGTACGTTTGTACGCATCATCGGTTTTTATGTACTGCCGTTCTTTATCATTGTCAGCTTAATCCCTTGGAATCAAGTAAACAATGAGCAAGTAAGTCCATTTGTGACAGTGTTTGCAACAATCGGAGTACCGTATGCTAGTGACATCATGAATGGTATTATCTTACTAGCGATTTTGTCTTCTATGAACTCTGGCTTGTATGCTTCATCACGGGTGCTTTATACACAGGCAATGGATGGCCGTGTATGGAAAGGATTCTCCAAGCTGTCAAAACAGCAGGTGCCTGTTCGAGCCATCCTTGTATGTACATCTACCTTGTATGCAGCTGTATTGATTTCTCTTTTTGTAGGAAGTCAAACGTTTAATTACTTAATGGGCTCTTTAAGTTACACAGTTCTATTCATCTGGTTTATCATTGCCGTCGGTCATTTGAAATCTCGAAGCGTCGCACAGCCAGGCGGATATCGCGTGAAGCTGTATCCTTTCACAACGTGGTTTTCAGTTATTGCGATCATGGCCATTTTTGTCGGCGTTGTATTCAATACACCAATTGTTCAAACGCTGGTCACAATGGGCATTTATTTAATCATTACACTTTCTTTCTTTATTAACAGAAAACGGTTTGAAACAGCCGTCTAATTTATTAAAAAGCGTGCAGGACCTTCTGAAGGGTCTCGCACGCTTTTTTTAATGCTGTTTATATTGCTTAAAATGAACAGGGGATTGAACGGGATGTGGCTTTGCCTGAAGGCCATAGCTATCCCTGACGATATAAAGCGGCCGGTCCTTGGCTTCATCGTAGATTCGGCCGATATACTCCCCGATCATGCCTAACATAAAGAGGATGATCCCGCTAAAGAATAGCTGAATGACAATTAATGAACTCCAGCCGGTGATGGTGCTGTTTGTAAAAAGCTTTAAATATAAAACTAGAAACATCGAAATGAAGCCAATAGCTGAAAGGGTAATACCTGCCACGCTGGCTAGCTTTAAAGGTTTGTAAGAAAAAGATGTGATCCCATCCATCGAGAGCTTGAGCATCTTTTTGAGAGGGTACTTTGTTTCTCCTGCCAACCGCTCATCCCGAACATATTCTACCGCAATCTGTTTGAAGCCAACCCAGCTCACTAATCCGCGGACAAATGGATTTTTCTCGCGTATTTTTTTCATTTCATGACACACTTTACGATCCATCAATCTAAAGTCGCCGGTGTCGATAGGAATATCTACTTCGGTGATTTGACGTAGCACTCGGTAGAAAAGGGAAGCCGTGTACTTTTTGAAAGCTGTTTCGCCTTTTCGTTGCGTGCGGACCGCGTATACGACCTCATAGCCTTCCTTCCATTTTTCAATCATGTCTAAAATCAATTCAGGTGGATCTTGTAAATCCGCATCAATCACTACGACAGCTTCTCCCTTTGCATAATCCATTCCCGCTGTAATGGCAATTTGATGCCCAAAGTTACGAGAAAAATCAATGAGTCTCACATGCGGATCGGTCTGGCAGTACCCTTTAATCAGTTCAGCTGTTCGATCCATACTGCCGTCATTGACGAAGAGAAGCTCATATGCTTCTCCCGTCGAATCCATGACGGTCTTGAGGCGCTGATACGATTCATGGATCACAAGTTCTTCATTATACACTGGGACTACAACAGAGTATTGTATGTTCTTTTCCATCAGTCATCGTTCCTCCCTTTTAATAGATGAATTAATCAACGGATAGTTCATAAAGAGTACCGCTCTCCATTCCGCCCATTCGTCCATTTGACTGATCATTTTGTTTTGATGGTTGGCTGTCTGAGCTGTCTGTTTGCTGGTTCGTTTTGGATGTAGAGCTATTCTGCCATTTAGAAGCAGATACTTCTTTGCCATTTTTTTGAATCCAAGTGAGAATGTCAGAGCTGCCGCCTCTCATACCAGAAAGATAGAAGTATTTGATTTTGCCGTCTTTAACGAGCTGTTTGAATTCATTAAGCGTGAGAATGTTATCAGATCCACTAAATCCACCTAATGCCATAACAGCTTTTCCTGTTTTAATAATGTAAGGCGAAGCAGTGGTTGCATCTGTTGTCCCGAATAGGAATTCTTCTCCCGTATTGTTTTTCTCAAGATAGCTGATCAGCTTTTCATTGACTTGTGAACTCATGCTGCCACTTGAAGTTGCAAGCTGAGGGCCAGCCTCTGGCAGCATACTGTTTCCTCCGTAAAGAAGAGGTGTGCTTGCCCAGTATAGGGGTGCGATCAGCATCCCAAGGATGGCAATGAGAGACATGAATCGTTTTAGTTTTTCTTTCCCTTTTATCAAGAGTAGAGAAAGGATGGTTCCAACACCAATGATACCGACTGCAATGCTTAATCCAAGACCGATTGTGCTTGTAAATGTGGATAGGATAAAGATTTCAAATGCGGTTGTGACGAATATCGCAATTGGCAGTAGCCATTTTTTAAAGCCAGTTCCCGTTTGAAACAATTGAGTCATAGACACCCATCCGGCTCCTGCTAATACAGCAATTGGCGGTGCCAGCATGATTAAATAATAGTGATGGAAAAATCCTGCTACACTGAAAAATGCAGCAACAGGTATAAGCCAAGCTAACCAAAATAGTGTTTCTTTTTGTTTTGTATTGAGACGTCTTCTTTCAAAGGCTGTCGAGAAGAAGATACCAATCGCACCAAAGAGCGCAAATGGAAGCAGCCAGCTGATTTGATCGGACAGTTCAGATTGGAACAGACGTAATGGCCCTTTTGTTCCTGTTCCAAACATGCCAGAACCACTTCCCATTTTTCCGCCCCCACCATTTGGCGGTCCATCACCATTACCGCCTGAAGGCATATCAGGTGGTGTTGTGCCGTTTGCACTGCTTGGTGGTCCTTGCATTGAAGGCTGTTCCTGACTGGATGATTGGTTTGAACTGTCTGAGTTGTTTTGAGTTCCATTTGATGGCGGCTGAGGCATGGTGGATGAATTATTGTCATTTTGCTGATCACCCTGCTGTGAAGGTGGCTTTCCCTCACCCTGATTTGTGCCGCCTCCTCCGCCAGACTGTTGACCAGTCAACCGCTGAAGACCATTGTAACCAAAGGCTAATTCTAGTGCTGAGTTCGATTGACTTGATCCCATATAAGGACGATTGTCTTTGGAAGTGAGATCAACCGCTATAGACCATGAAGCAGATACACCTAAAAGAACAATCATTGAAATCATCAGCGATAACAACTTTTTCTTCCATGTCGTTCGATAGGCAATGATGTAAAACAGGACGAGAGCCGGTACAATCATATACGCTTGTAGCATTTTTGTATTAAAACCGACACCGATCATTGCAAAAGAAGCAATCGCCCAAAGCACTTTCTGCTGTTTCACAGCCTTGAACATCATGGCTGTTGCGAGTAAAAGAATAAAGACGAGTAAGCTGTCAATGTTATTTGTACGAGATACAGCAACTGCGATTGGTGTACACGCCATAATGAGCGCTGACAGTCTTGCAGCAGCCTGGCCAAATGTAGGTTTGACTAGGCGGTAGATTAAATAAACAGATCCAATGCCAGCTAAAGCTTGGGGTAAGATCACACTCCAGCCATGCAGGCCGAAAATTTTGGCACTGATCGTTTGCAGCCAGAAGGCGAGCGGTGGTTTATCAACCGTGACATAACCTGAGGGATCGAACGAAGCAAAGAAGAAATTATGCCAGCTTTGCATCATACTTGTGACCGCCGCTGTATAATAAGCGTTCACCGTATCGTCGTTCCAAATGTTATAAATGTTTAAAATGGCAGATAAAATCAATATGAAAAATAAATAAAGATCAAATTTCTGAAAGCGTCTAATCAAAAGCTTGTCACTCCTTTTTCTTAACTTGAAAAAAGTGTAACAAGCAAATATGAATAAATTGTTAATAAAAAAAGGCCAATTCTTTATTTTTCTGTTGAATAAAAACAGCTCTAGAAAAGAGCTGTTTTGTTTAAGATGTCATCTTATTTTATGAGGAGACAGGCGGAGTTTCAGTGCTCTCTGCACTTGGTAATTGTATAATAGCGGTCGTACCTAGGCCTTGTTCAGATTGAAGAACGAACGTGCCACGATGTTTTTTTATAATTTGATAAACAATGGCTAGTCCAAGACCAGAGCCGCCATCTTTTCTTGTGCGGGCTTTATTTACTCGGTAAAAACGCTCAGAAACATGAGGGAGATCTCCTTTTGGAATTCCGCTGCCTTCATCTGTAATTCTCAATTCAGCAGTTTGTTGGTGAACGAATAATTCAATCGAAATCGATTTTCCTGAAGGCGTGTAATGGATGGCATTGTCCAATAAATTACGAACGACTTGCTCAAGTCGATCGCTATCACCATAAATAATACAATCCTCTTCAAGTTCTCGGTTGAACGAGATTCTCTTTTGACTAGCAATGAATGTCATTTGATCAAGAACATCATGAATAAGCTGCGCAAAGACGATCGGCTCCATCGTTAGTGGGTAAGATTCCCCCTCTAACTGTGCGAGATCAAGAAGGTCATGTACGAGCCGGCTTAATCTTGTGGATTCGTCTTGAATAATCTGCATGCCTTTCTTTTGATCAATAATGCCTTCTTCAATTCCTTCAGCATAGCCTTTCATATAACTTAAAGGCGTTCTCAGTTCGTGGGAGACATTGGCAAGGAACTCTCTGCGATGCTGTTCAACTTTTTCTAAGGTAGAGGACAGTTTATTAAAGGAACGGCTCAGCTGATTTAACTCATCCCCTTTTTTGGTCACAGCCATGCGTTTTGAAAAATCACCAGATTCCATTTCCATTGCAATTTCTTTCATTTGATTGATCGTCCTTACGACTTTATTAGAACTTTTATATCCAATAAAGAAAATCAAAAGCAGGATAATTAAAATAGAGATGCCAAGCGTTAATCGAATTTGAACAAACGGTTCATACACATCAGATAAAGGCATAGAGAGGAAAATGGTTCCTGATAAATCATTTTTGTTTGAGAACACAGGGATGGCAATCCCGAGAATATCTTGATGAAACTGGGGGTGTTCTCTAATTAACACAACTGTTTTCCCCTGAAGAAGCTTTTGGCGTTCTTTAAACGTAATGAGGTTATCGTTTGTATTCGTATCAAAAGGAATACCGCTTGAAAGCTCCATAGGATCATCAGTAAAAATAACACTTGCCTGACTTGAGTCATTTGCCCACTTCATTCTGTCAGTAAAATATGTGTCTTTCCCGTGTTTGTGATAGATTTCTGCCAGTTTCTTTCCTTGTAAACTTAAAGAGTCAATCTGTTTATCTATATATAAGTGCTGGTATAAGTAATAAGTCAGGGCAAGAGCTGAGGCAGCAACGATGCCTATAACGGAAAGGATTAAGAAAAGCACTTTCCTTTTAATAGATAATGGCTTCATTTGTCCTCCTCAAACTTATAGCCGACACCCCAAACGGTCTTAATATACCGTTCCGCTTCCTTTAATTTCAGTCTTAGTGTTTTAATATGTGTATCGACTGTTCTTAAAGAGCCACTAGGTGAGTGTGATTCCCACAATTTTTGATAGAGCTGTTCACGGGAAAAGACTTGGCCTTGATTGAGCAGAAGAAACATAAGTAAATCAAATTCTCTTCTTGTTAAATTGATGGGCTTTTGCTTGAGATAGACTTGTCTGCCATCTTGATCGATCTCCAAGTCACCAATCATGATTCGACTGCGCTTTAAAGAAAGACCTCTAATTCGTCTTAATGTCGTTTCAATTCTAGCTGCAAGCTCACGTAGACTAAAAGGCTTCATGATATAGTCGTCTGCTCCAATTTCCAGCCCCTTAATGCGATCCTCTTCATAACTTCTAGCTGTTAAAAATAAAATGGGGATTTGGGAGGTTTGCCTGATGCGCTGGCAGACTTCGAATCCATCCATATCTGGCATCATAATATCCAATACAACAAGGTCAATGGCCTCTTTTTCAAGCTGATGTAAGGCGCCCGTGCCATTATTTGCAGTTATCACGTTAAAGCCTTGTCTCTGCAAAAAGGATCCGATTAACTCAAGCATATCTAATTCATCATCTACTATTAAAATATTCATCTGTTCTTTCATTTCTTTTCCTCCAACATGATAGCATAAGGTCCTGCTGGGATGTTTAGTCGGTTCTTCAACATAAATGTATGTTTGTCGATGACGGATACTGAATTGTCATCTAAGTTACTGACATATATAGATGAGGAATCAGCAGTGATATAATTCGGATTTTGACCGGTCTCAACAGAGGAAAGCAGTTTGTTTTTCTCGGTATTTACTTTATATAGTGTATGGTCTCCATGACATAATACATATAAAGTAGAAGAGTTTTTTTCTGAAAAAAATGCGACTGGCATAACACCTAGTTTGATTTCTCGCTGTTTCTTACCTGTTTTAGGGTCGTAAGCAAAAATGCTCTTATTTAATGTGCCCGGTTTACCGTGTCCTCCAACCCAAATGGAATGCCCATCAAAATGAATGCCAGATGGCCGTTCTAGAACGGAAATCGTTCGTATCTTTTTTTTCTTTTCAATATCAATGACTGAAACAGAATGACTTTTTGCATTTAAAACAAACAACGTTCCAGAAGAAGACAACGCCATAGAAGAGGGTAATGTCCCGGTCTTCACAGTTGCTTTTATTTTCTTGTGCACTGTATCGATAAAATAAACGACATTTTTCTCTGAATCGGTCACAAGTAAAGTGTTGGTATCCGCATCATACGCAAGTGAAGTCAGACCTTTATTCACATCCATATAGTCCGCTGCTGTTCCTTTTTTTAAATTGATTTCTATAAGAGATTGTCCTTCCTTACTTGATGCAATGATCACGTCTTTGTTGATGTGAACAAGATCAGTGAGAGGATGTTTTAAATCAACGGAAGAGACAATTTTATTTTTTTGTAAATCAACGATTGAAAAGGAGGCTTTTTTTAGTTGAGAAATGACAGCAATTGATTGAGAGCTGCCAGGGGGCGTAAATTGCTGGTCTTTTCCGCAGCCTGCTAGGAAAAATAGTAGAGCTGACAAGCATATTAAAAAATATTTCACTCGTTTCATCCTTCTGCTCCTTTTGTGCTCTATTTTCAAAAAGCATAACACAAAAATTGTGAAAAAAAATCGAAGTTATGAATGCTGGAAGAAATGAAAAGAAGTTTTTAGGTGGGGAAGTAGAGGTAAATGAAAGCTGAAATTTCTTTTTCGTTTATTCATATGACATTTTTTCATGAGTAAAAGATCATTTTCACAGTTTGATCATTGTATCCATAATCGGTTACAGTAACAAATAATCATAGCTCCCCCGCCCTAAATAGAGCGAAGGGAGTCATTAAGCAGAGTGTTCAGATGAATGAGAAGTGGGTTTCGTTTTTAGACGATGAGAGAGGAGGAAACCAAGAATACCTGCGCCCATTAATATGATAAATAAAGATTGAAAACCACTTAATATACCAATTAAAGTAGATGAAATGATACTTCCGAAATATCTAAAGGTAGAAAAAATCCCAGATGCAGAGCCGGATAAACTCTGATCAACAGATGTTAAAGAAGCCATCTGCATGCTAGTCATGCCAATACCTGATGAGATCCCCCCAGCGACTAATGTGATGATAAGGAGTGGTAAATTTGGGTAGCTGCTTAGTGTGATCAGCATAACACCTGATAAAGTAAGACAGAGAAATGAAAATCGAATCATTTTTTTGGCGCCTTTTATTGGATGGAGCTTTGCCCCGAGTAATCCACTAATAGACATACAGAGTGAAAAGATCGAAAGGAAAATCCCGCTTTGTGTATGAGAAAGCGCGAGTTTTTGCTCCATAAACAGCGGCATAATGAGAAGAATCGCGTACATCACAAAATTACTAAGCATGATAGAAAGGTTAGCGTTCGTAAAGGTACTGTTTTTAAATAATGTCAAATCAATGATGGGATTTGTAACTTTCCGTACGTGTTTGAAAAATAAAGGAATGGAAATGACCGCTAGAACGCCATAGATCATGTATTCGTTTAATAATTGGCTTTTAGTAAACAAAATGAGTGTGGCGATCCCGATTGTTAAGTATAACGAACCGATGATATCTACATTGGCTTGTAAACGCGTATGTTTCATCTTCGGAATCATAAAAACGCCTGTCACAAGTGTGAGAATCAAAAATGGTATATTCACTAGGAAAATGGAATGCCAGTCAAAGCTCTGAATGAGAATAGAGCCGATAAAAGGTCCAAGTGCGGCACCAATTCCCGCTCCAAAACCGAAAAAACCCATAGTTTTAGAAAGTTTTTCATGTGATACTGTTGCTCGAATTAAAGCAATGCTGTTCGGTGTTAATATAGCTCCGCCTGCCGCTTGAATTGATCGGAAGCTAATAAGAAAAGCAAGATTAGGTGCGAAAGCACATCCAATGGAGCCAATCAAAAAGAGTATCACACCAGCTAAATACATGCTGCGGTGGCCGTATATATCTCCCAGCTTACCCGCAATAGGTTGAGTGACTGCCATGACAATTAGATAAATCGTGACCACCCAAGTAATGTTTGATATGGATTGCTCGTAATAAGTTGATATGGATGATAGAGCGACTGCGATCATGGTTGAATTGACTGGAACTAAAATAGCTCCAAGCAGCAAAGAATAAATGATCAAGTTCTCTTTTTTAAGATTCAATGTGTTTACCACCTTTGTAAAAAAGAAGAATTTCACCCAGTTAAGTGGGGGAAATTCCTCTCATGAAAATGTGTGTGCATGTCTCAATAAAGTCTTCTTTTTGTGTTAAAACAAGCTGAATGTCTTGCTCTAGCTGTTGAATGAAAAAGCCAAAATACGTGCTAATAAATATATCTGCATAGATGTCTTCTTTTCCTTCTAATACACGATGCTGAGCACTCATTTTTTTGAAATAATGAATCAGCATATCTCTCAATTCTTGAGGATAAATTTTTTCATGGTCTGTTAAATCTTTAAACATAGCGGGTTCTCTCATGCTGATATAGATAAATTCTTTTTTTGAAGTCAAATCTTCAAGGAAATAGCTACCGAGAAATTTTAAATCGGTGTATAAATCGTCTTTAAATTCAGCTTCAAGGGTTTTGGTCGGTGTTGATTTCATTTTCATAATGGCAGCAATCACGCCGCGTTTGTTTTTAAAGTTACGAAAAATTGTCGCTTCACTTACATTCGCTTTTGTCGCAATTTCTTTTGTCGTTGTTTTTTGATAGCCCTTTTCAGACAATAATTCCATTGTTGCGCGAATGATCCGCTGATTTGTTGATTTTAACAAGCATACTCACCTCAGGTTATGAATGTGTTTGCAACAAAGTAAGTATACCGATAAAATCTGTGACCGCCAATATGATCCAAACAGTGACGACTATGCCCGTGAATGCTGATTTAATAACTGGATACGCCCATTGGCTCCATCTACTGTCACGAGGTCACCAGATTTTAGTTTTTCAGTTGCGATCCGTGTACCTAAGACAGCAGGTATCATATATTCTCTAGCGATAATAGCGGAATGGGACAAAATGCCGCCAGAATCGGTGATGACTGCTTTTGCGTCTCTAAATAAGCTGGTCCATAAAGGTGTCGTTGTTTTACAAACTAAAATGTCATCTTTTTCAAATTGTGAAAATTCATCAGCAGATGTAATGACTCTGACTCTTCCGGAAGTAATGCCGCTAGATGCACCAATTCCATAGATTGCATCGTCTGTGTTGTTTTCATTTTCCCTTAGCGAACCGAGCATTCTTTCTACTTGCTGCAATTCAGCTTCAGAAGGGGTTCCTGTATAAGCTGGTGGTTGGATGGATTCATTTTCCTTCATTTCAATTTTTCTTTGCTGAATGATCGAATCGTATGTGGTCGAAGTTGTGAGCGCATTGAGTACTTCATCATCGTAAAGATACCAAAGGTCTTCTTGATGAGGGATCGCTCCTTTTTGAACAAGAAGTTCACCAATTTTTAAGAGATAGAGTCTCGCTTTTGCATCTAACATGGCATCAATGTAAAAGTGATGATCATCTCGAATATTGGCTGCATGGAGTGCAAAATGATAAAGTTCCTCAAATTTTGTTTTAAACGCTTCATCTGTCACTTGACTGATAAACTCTTCATACGTTTCTTGCCTTTTGATCACGGCTTGTGCAAATTCTTCATCAAAATCAGATTGATACCGAATGTTGTTTCTAATGATGTCCAAGACAAATTCAGGATTTTCCACCCATGTTTCCTCTGTAAAATCATGGCTTTTAACAGACCGCCAACCATAGACTTGGAGAAAAGCTTCTACGTCAGAAATGAAGATTTTTCCTTTATCTGTGTGATTGAGGGC
Source organism: Bacillus sp. FSL K6-2869 (assembly GCF_040869405.1). Classification (NCBI taxonomy): domain Bacteria; kingdom Bacillati; phylum Bacillota; class Bacilli; order Caryophanales; family Bacillaceae; genus Bacillus; species Bacillus sp. FSL K6-2869. The sequence goes on along the minus strand of NZ_CP152035.1, from coordinate 3,249,565 downwards.
AAATAATAGTTCAGCATTCGTTGAATGATGTTTAAATGCCTGAAGAAGCTCGGAATCTTGAAGAACGTCTTTTGCCAAGTGAGATAGCTTTTGATCTGTTTCAAGAGACTTGTTCATCACACCTATCATCATTTCATGCAGCAGGACGACTTGTGTTTGATCGCCAGTATATGAGACAAGCATGTCTTCAATGATCGCTGATAGAATGACTTGAGGTATGACAATGTCAAAATGGTCGTCATACGCTCTTAGATAAATCTCTTTTAATTCTTGAAAACCAATAATGGCTTCATCAATTGTTAGCGGTTGAGTGATTTGCCGATCAAGTTTTTCGTATAATGGGAACAAGTTTTGTTTTAAAATGCGATACATTCTTTCGCTTAAACGAGGAAACATTTCGAATAGGCTCTCGTCAAAAACTGGTTCCTCTGACGCTTCTGGCATAGACGGTGAAGAATACAAATGGCCTCTATAAAGCTTGATATCTTTAATATTAAGGTCTGGTACTTGATACTTCTCTCCGTTTTTCTTCATCCCGTTTTTTAAAGCAGGTATGATCAAACTTGAAAAAAGAGGACTTGTGGGTCCAGGCATATGATCGTCCATTGAGATCCAGAAGTCTTGCAGCTCTTCAGGTTTCATTTGAAAGGCTGCACCTGAGGAGCCATTTGCTGTATTGGAAAAAGAAGCAGTAATCGGTCTTGCTTGAAGTAAATAAAAAGTACCATCTGACATGCCGAATTCGATATCTACTCCATGTCCATAAAGTTCTTCTACTTGTTTTGTCATTTTCGTGATTTGGATCAATTGATCATCTCGAAGACAAAATTGGCCAGCCATCTCCTCACCTACGGGTTGTTCAACGACGCCCTCTTGACAGGGGACAATTTGCACTTCTTTTGTTCCTAGTGTTTTTTCAATAGAGTACGTTTCTTTGTTTACAATAAATGTATCTGGTGTCACAAGGCCGGAGACGATGGCTTCTCCTAGTCCATAGCTTGCAGTCATCATGACTTCGTTTGTTTTTCCTGATACAGGATTCTCACTAAAGATGACACCAGAGATGTCAGAATGGATCAATCCTTGTACAACAACAGCCATGAGCGGCATCTCTTCCTCGTTCTCAATCATTTCTTCCTTATATTCTGTGACTCTTGCTGCGAAGTAAGACGACCAACATTCTTTGACGGCTTGCAAGAATTCTTCATTTGTTTTGATATTTAAATAGGTCTCGTATTGACCTGCAAAGGAGGCGCCTTCAAGATCTTCCGAAACAGAAGAGGATCGCACTGCAACGGACGGATATGTTTTCAACAATGATTGAAAGGATGAAAGTAATTCTGTCTCCATTTGTGAAGGAAACGAAGCTTCTGTGATTTTTCGGGCAAGATTTTGATCAGTTGGATGGAAATTGTGATATGAAAGAAAGCTTGCAAAGCTGTTCGTTTTAATAATAAATCCATCTGGAACTGGCAGTCCGTGATTGTTTAATTTAATTAAATTCACGCCTTTTGCCCCTGCGAGTGATGCGGATTCTTCAGCCGCATGAAATAATACTGAATACATGGGAATGCCCCCTTATCCAAATAGCCAATGGTTTCATTTGTCTCTTTTTGTTTTTTAAAATGATAGTGCGCACTATCATTTTCATCATAGAATTTATTGGATGTAACTGTCAAAGACGTAAAGACCTATCTTTAGAAAGGGGACGTTTTCACTAATTTTCCTCCTCATCTATATCAAAAGTCTTCAACTGAGAAGAAAAAAGCTGAAATTGAAAACTGTGAATTGTTCATTATGCCAATCTTTACTATAATCAAGGGAGTAGACCATGTAGAGGGAGGGTTTTTGTGATTACAAAAGCCATATTTGCACTTGTTTTTCCTTTCTTGCTCGTTATTTTATTTTCAAAGGTTACTTATAATCATTACGTTGGCATTGCATTAACAGCAGCGCTTTTATTTGCTTCGTATATGAAAGGCTATACAGAAACCTACTTTATCGTAGGATTAGATATTATTTCTTTAGTGGCCGGGGCATTGTTTATGGCCAAGAAAGAAGTCGAAAAAAGAGAGAAGGCTGAAAAACATCATTGATGTGATCCCTCTTGATGAAAAGAAAATGTTTTTGATTGCAGGAGCTGTGCTTACGATTCTAGTGAGTGCAGCTTTCTTTTTTGTGGTTTTTCTGCTGATCGAATATCTCGCTCCAAAATGTTCCATACTGAAAGGAAGGTTTCTTTAGAGGGTTATGAGCCACGGCAGAGAGGGTATGGTTGTATTGGAAATAAAAATCAAGTCAGACACGAACTTTAGTTCGTATTTTTGTGTTCTTTTATGATAATATATTCATTAGATAGATTTCGTAACGAAACGGAGGCTTTGATGTGAGTGACCGCTTTGAATTAGTTTCTAACTATCAGCCCCAAGGAGATCAGCCAAAAGCCATTGAAAAGCTTGTGGAGGGCATCCATCAGGGGAAACAGCATCAAACGCTGTTAGGTGCTACAGGTACGGGAAAGACCTTTACTGTATCCAACCTGATCAAAGAAGTGAACAAACCAACACTTGTCATTGCGCATAACAAGACACTTGCCGGACAATTATACAGCGAGTTTAAGGAATTCTTTCCGAATAATGCTGTTGAATATTTTGTGAGTTATTATGATTATTACCAGCCTGAGGCGTATGTGCCTCAAACTGATACATTTATTGAAAAGGATGCCAGCATTAATGATGAGATCGATAAGCTAAGGCACTCCGCCACATCCTCATTATTTGAGCGGAGAGATGTCATCATCATTGCCAGTGTGTCCTGTATTTATGGCTTAGGTTCTCCTGAAGAATACAGAGAGCTTGTGCTGTCTTTACGAACTGAAATGGAAATTGAACGCAATCAGCTGCTGCGTAAGCTTGTGGATATTCAGTATTCTCGTAATGATATAGATTTTCAGCGCGGAACCTTCAGAGTTCGAGGAGACGTCGTTGAAATTTTTCCTGCTTCACGAGATGAGCATTGTATCAGAGTGGAGTTTTTCGGTGATGAAATTGAACGTATTCGTGAAGTAGATGCTCTCACTGGAGAAATTCTCGGTGATCGTGACCACGTTGCTATTTTCCCAGCATCTCACTTCGTCACAAGAGAAGAAAAGATGGAAAAAGCGATTATTAATATTGAAAAAGAGCTTGAGGAACAGTTGGAAAAGCTTCGTGAAAACGGAAAACTACTTGAAGCACAGCGTCTTGAGCAGCGGACAAGGTATGACCTTGAGATGATGAGAGAGATGGGCTTTTGTTCAGGGATTGAGAACTACTCAAGACATCTCACCTTACGTCCGCCCGGTTCAACACCTTACACATTGCTTGATTATTTTCCGGATGATTTTATGATTGTTGTCGATGAGTCACACGTGACCATCCCGCAAATTCGCGCCATGTACAATGGGGACCAGGCAAGAAAACAAGTGCTTGTTGATCACGGATTCCGTCTGCCGTCAGCACTTGATAATAGACCACTCACATTTGATGAGTTTGAAAAGCACATTAACCATATTGTGCATGTATCCGCAACACCTGGCCCATACGAGCTTGAGAAAACGCCAGAGGTTGTGGAACAAATTATTCGTCCAACTGGTTTGCTTGATCCAATCATTGAAGTCCGTCCGATTGAAGGACAAATCGATGACTTAATTGGGGAAATTCATGCAAGGGTTGAGAAAAATGAGCGTGTACTTGTGACGACTTTAACGAAGAAAATGTCTGAGGATCTGACAGATTATCTGAAAGAAATCGGAATCAAGGTCAATTATCTGCACTCAGAAATTAAGACACTAGAGCGGATTGAGATTATTCGTGATTTACGTCTCGGAAAATATGATGTGCTTGTTGGGATCAACCTTCTTCGAGAAGGTTTGGATATTCCAGAGGTGTCGCTCGTGGCGATTTTAGATGCGGATAAAGAAGGCTTTTTACGTTCAGAAAGATCCCTCATCCAGACGATTGGCCGTGCTGCAAGAAATGCAGAAGGCCGGGTTATTATGTATGCAGACAATATGACGAAATCAATGGACATTGCCATACAAGAAACAAAGCGGAGACGTGAGCAGCAAGAAGCGTATAATGAGAAATTTGGTATCACTCCGCAAACGATCCATAAGAAGATTCGAGATGTGATCAAGGCAACAAAAGTACATGAGGATTCAGAAGAATACGAAACAAAAGCAGCACCAAAGTTGTCAAAAATGAGCAAAAAAGAACGAGAAAAAGTGATCGAAAACATCGAGATGGAAATGAAAGATGCAGCAAAAGCGCTTGATTTTGAAAAAGCAGCAGAATTAAGAGATCTATTGCTAGAGCTAAAAGCGGAAGGATGAATGCCAGATGGCTATGGAACGAATAGAGGTGAAAGGGGCAAGAGCCCACAACCTTAAAAATATTGATGTCAATATCCCGCGCGATCAGCTAGTGGTCATTACGGGTTTATCTGGTTCGGGAAAATCGTCGCTTGCCTTCGATACCATTTATGCAGAAGGTCAGCGCAGGTATGTTGAATCACTGTCAGCCTATGCACGTCAATTTCTCGGTCAAATGGACAAACCAGATGTAGATGCGATTGAAGGGCTTTCTCCAGCGATTAGTATTGACCAGAAAACGACAAGCAGGAACCCTCGATCAACCGTTGGGACTGTTACAGAAATTTATGATTACTTGCGTCTATTATATGCTCGAGTCGGAAAACCGATTTGTCCTATTCATGGGATCGAAATTACATCACAGACGATTGAGCAAATGACAGACCGTATTTTAGAGTATCCAGAACGAACGAAACTACAAGTGCTTGCGCCGATCGTATCTGGACGTAAGGGAACACACGTGAAAGTACTTGATCAAATTCGGAAGCAGGGCTACGTTCGAGTCAGAGTTGATGGCGAGATGGAGGACCTGTCAGAAGAGATTGAGCTTGAAAAGAATAAAAAGCATTCCATTGAAGTGGTGATTGATCGAATTGTCGTGAAAGAAGGCGTGGCTGCACGGTTGTCTGATTCTCTTGAAACGGCACTCCGACTTGGTGAAGGTCGTGTGATGATTGATGTGATTGGACAAGAGGAGCTGTTATTTAGTGAGCATCATGCTTGTCCGCACTGCGGATTCTCTATTGGGGAACTTGAGCCGAGAATGTTCTCGTTTAATAGCCCTTTCGGTGCCTGCTCAGGCTGTGATGGGCTTGGTTCTAAACTAGAAGTAGATCCAGAGCTTGTGATTCCGAATAAGGATTTGACTTTACGTCAGCATGCCATTGCCCCATGGGAGCCTCAAAGCTCACAATATTACCCGCAGCTTCTTGAGGCGGTATGTACACACTATGGAATTGACATGGATATTCCAGTAAAAGATATTCCGGCGCATTTATTTGATAAAATTTTATATGGCAGCGGCTCTGAGCTGATTTATTTTAAATATGAAAATGATTTTGGCCAGGTCCGTGAAAATGAAATCGAGTTTGAAGGTGTGCTTCGTAACATTGAACGGCGTTACAAGGAAACGAGCTCCGATTATATTCGGGAGCAGATGGAAAAATATATGGCCAATCAGCCATGTCCGACCTGTAAAGGATATCGCCTGAAAAAAGAAACACTTGCGGTTCTCATCAATGGCAAACATATCGGAGAAATGACCGATTTGTCTGTATCTGATGCCCTTGATTTCTATGAGAAAATTGAGTTGTCTGAGAAAGATTTGCAGATTGCCCAGCTCATTTTACGTGAAATCAAAGAGCGCTTATCCTTCTTAAATAATGTCGGATTAGATTATTTGACATTAAGCCGGTCTGCTGGCACATTATCAGGCGGGGAGGCGCAGCGGATTCGTTTGGCGACACAAATTGGATCAAGACTGACAGGCGTTCTTTATATTTTAGATGAACCATCGATTGGTCTACACCAACGGGATAATGACCGGTTGATTGGGACATTGAAAAACATGCGTGATATCGGAAACACACTGATTGTCGTAGAACATGATGAAGATACGATGCTTGCCGCTGATTATCTCATTGATATTGGACCAGGTGCAGGGGTTCATGGAGGAGAAGTGATTTCAGCTGGAACGCCAGAAGAAGTCATGAAGGACCCAAAATCGTTGACTGGACAATATTTATCTGGTGAGAAATTCATCCCGCTTCCGATTGAAAGACGAAAGCCTGACGGCCGCTTCATTGAAATTAAAGGGGCAAAAGAAAACAACCTTAAAAACGTGAATGCGAAGTTTCCTTTAGGTGTCTTTACCGCTGTGACGGGTGTGTCAGGATCAGGGAAAAGTACACTTGTGAATGAAATTTTATTGAAATCCCTTGCCCAAAAACTGCACAGAGCAAAAGCGAAGCCAGGACAGCACAAAGAAATCAAAGGAATGGATCACTTAGACAAAGTCATTGATATTGATCAATCTCCAATTGGACGTACACCAAGATCCAATCCTGCTACGTATACAGGTGTATTTGATGACGTGCGGGATGTGTTTGCGCAAACCAATGAAGCGAAGGTACGAGGCTATAAAAAAGGGCGATTCAGCTTTAACGTGAAAGGTGGACGCTGCGAAGCATGTCGTGGAGATGGCATTATTAAAATTGAAATGCACTTTTTACCTGATGTATATGTGCCTTGTGAAGTGTGTCACGGGAAACGTTATAACCGCGAGACGTTAGAGGTCACGTATAAAGGGAAAAATATTTCCGATGTGCTTGAAATGACGGTAGAGGACGCACTTCAATTTTTCGAGAATATCCCGAAAATTAAGCGGAAGCTGCAAACGATCTTTGATGTTGGATTAGGATACATTACACTTGGGCAGCCTGCCACGACATTGTCTGGTGGAGAGGCGCAGCGTGTGAAATTGGCATCTGAGCTTCACCGCCGTTCAAACGGAAGATCCTTGTATATTTTAGACGAACCGACAACGGGTCTTCATGTGGATGATATTGCTAGGTTGTTAAAAGTGCTCCAGCGCTTGGTCGAAAACGGGGATACGGTATTGGTCATTGAGCACAACCTTGATATTATTAAGGCAGCCGATTACCTTGTTGATCTAGGACCAGAAGGCGGTGCTGGTGGAGGAACGATTATTGCTTCAGGAACACCTGAACACATTGCTAAAGAAGAAGCTTCTTACACCGGTCGATACTTAAAACCGATTTTAGAGCGTGATCGTGAGCGAATGAAACAGTTAGTCAAAGAAACAGAAAGTGTGACATCCTCATAAAGAAAAACCCCTCCGAAAGAGGGGTTTTCCTTTTATTGCACATCTTCCTTTGGCATTAAGTTACTGAGGTGCGTTAAATCCTTTAAAATATGAGTGCTGCTACTATCGAGCAGTACTTTTAAATAACGGATATCACCATACTTCGGATGAGACGGATGAATGGCCTCTAGCTCCTTGATCATATCGCTGTTCATGCTTTTCTGTTTCTGTATAAGGTCTAAAAGCGTTTGTGCCGTGTGGTTAGCATTATGATGATCTGTCAAAATAATTACCCCCTATAATGATAATCACCATCTTTTCAACATATTTTAAAGGGTAATCCATGAAGAATCTACACTTAGGTGCAAAAAGAAATAATTTGTGTCTAAGGTCATATGTAAATCGAATGAGTTTGAAACTTTTTATACGCCATAAACGTATGAGTTAGAAAGGAATTTTCATCATGAAGGAGCGAATATATATGAACAGAGATCAGTCGATCATTGCATCTATTTGTTATTTTAGTGTATTTTTCATGCCGTTTATTGTACCGATCGTGGCATATTTTGTAGTGGATCAAAAGGAAACGAAACGGCATTCGCTGCGTGCATTGTGGTCACATGTTTTGCCAGTCGCAGCGTGTGTGCTGCTGGTTTTTGGAGCTATCCCCTTTTTATTGACGACACAGGCAAGCGACTCACTCGTTCCAGTGTTCACCGTACTTATCTTGTCCTTTTTAGTCGCCATTGGCTTTTTGATCTCTGTCATTTGGAATATCATTCAAGGTATTAAAGTGCTTCAATCCATCAAATCGTAGGAGGGCTTTGTATGAATGAAAAAGAACGCATTTTAAAATTAGTAGAAGACGGGACATTATCTGCAAAAGAAGCGATTACGCTGCTTGAAAAACTAGAAGAAAATCAGTCCATTTCACTAGAAAAACCAACGGCTGATCATACCTTTCATGAAGAAAAAGCTGGCACAGAGAATAAAGGAACTGGTACTGAAAACCTCGGTGCAAAGCTGTTTGGATGGTTAGATTCGGCGGTGAAAAAGGTCAAAGATGTAGATCTTGATTTGAACTTTGGACAGTCCGTCGACGTTGAACACATTTTTCAATTCAAAGACGCGGCACTGTCTCATTTAGATATTCAATTGGCAAACGGCAGTCTCAATTTGATGCCTTGGGATGATGGGGATGTTCGGGCAGAGTGTCATGCGAAAATTTACCGTGCAGAGGATGGAGAGCAGGCAAGACAGCAATTTCTTCAACATCTGGATTGCGGGCTTGAAGGGGACAAATTTTTTATCCGAACTGAAAAGAAGACCATGAAGGTCAATGTCACCCTGTATGTACCACGTATCCAATACGATAAAATCAAAGTCAAACTGTTTAATGGACCGATTCGCGGGGAAAAGCTAAAGACAAAAGAACTGGCTGCAAAAACAACAAATGGCGTCGTCTCTTTTGCCTCTTTACAAGCAGAAAAAGTCGGAATTGAAACAGCAAATGGACAAATCAAACTGGCTGATCACGAGTGTGGTATGATTGAAGTAGAAACCATTAATGGGCTCATTGACCTGCGCGGGAAAAGTGAATCAATTGATGCACAGAGCTTCAATGGGAACATTGCTGTTCAGCTGTCAGATGAGAAATGCCGTTCGATCTATGCAAAAACGACAACAGGCAGTGTGGACGTTCAGATTCCGCGTGCTTGTGCAGTGACTGCGGAGCTGAAAAGCAATCTCGGATCGATCTCTCATGAGCTGCTTGATGCAAATATGATTAAAGAGAAAAATGAAACGCTGCAAAAAGAGAAAATGATCAAAGCCAATCAACAGGCGGAGCACAATATATCCATTTTTGCAGAAACAAAAACAGGCTCAATCCAAGTAAAGCACCAATCAGACAAGGAGTGATTCTACATGAAGAAGCTTTATCGTTCAGCGACAGATAAAAAAATAGCGGGTGTTGTCGGTGGACTTGCTGAATACTTAAGTGTCGATGCATCCCTGCTTCGTATTTTAACGGTGATCATCGGATTTATGACAGCATTTATGCCGATCTTCTTGATCTACTTCATCTGGTATTTTGTTGTTCCGGAAGAAGGCACTAACTAAATGCTTAGATGGATCGTTAGTATTTTCGTCAATGCATTACTTTTAATCGTCATTGCTGGATATTTTGATTCAGGCATTCTGCCAGGCCTTGGTAGTGTGTATATTGAAGGCTTTGGCGCAGCGATTGTAGCAAGTATTATTTTGTCCTTGCTCAATATTTTAGTGAAGCCGTTTTTGATCATTTTAACGCTGCCAGTGACAGTACTTTCACTAGGATTGTTCCTCTTTGTCATTAATGCCATCACACTGATGATGACCTCAAGCTTTATGGGAGATAGTTTTAACATTGATGGGTTTGGAACGGCCATTTGGATGGCTGTCATTTTATCCATTTTCCATCTGCTCATACAAAAAGGAATCGTGGAACCGTTAGCGAAAAAAAGCTAACGGTTTTTTTGTGTGAATTTATATCGTTTCCCCGTTCCATCTGTCATAAAAACCGTCTTCAGGAGACACAATATCCGAAGGGAGGCGGTGCACGATGGTGAATGTGAGCAGACAAATCATTCTTTTGCTTTTTTTGAGCATTCTTTTTTGTTTCAGTCAGCCTGCTTCAGCAGGATCTTTGACACAAACACAAGTGAACATACGAAATAAGCCCTTTTCACCTTTTATCTTTGATCAATTTCAAGTAGATGTCCGTCCGGTTCAAGGAAAAAAACGTGATCTTCAATTTAGGGCATCTATTAGTCAGTCAGAGCAAATTTTGTCTGCAAACTTGTACTATAAACAGAGTGATGAGCTAGGATATCGATTGATCCCAATGGAACGATTGCCGGGGATGAAACCAGAATTCACAGCGAAAATCCCGACAGATCAATTGTGGAATCCAACAGTTCAATACTATACAGAATTCCTGACGCAGAAGTCTGTCATCAAAACAACCGAACAAGCAGTTCACTTAAACGGATTTGAAGAGGATCTCTCACAAATTCCTGAGCTATTGATGACAGAAATCGTCGTGAATTCAAAAAACCGCAAAGGCAAGGATGCTTTTGAATTCATCGAGGTGTATAACACAACACATGCACCCATTTCACTTCGACATTACCAGCTTCGCTATCGCAATCCAGCGCAAGGCGTGGAGATGGATGATATATATTCATTCCACACAAGTCCTATCACCATTTCTCCTGGAAAACCGTACGTATTTTGGCTTAGAAAAAAAGGGCAGGAGCATTTAACGGTAGCGGACTTTAATGCGATGTACAAAAGTCATTTAAAAGAGGGCAAGCATCTATCGGTCATTGAGAGTAAAGGATTGTCCAATTCTAAATCCCGCCTTGTTTCTATCACAACAAATATAGGAGAAGAGGTATCGTCGGCATCCTATCGTTTAAAGCCTTCATTGTTTAGCGAGCACAGATCGTTACTGTTCAAGTATCCAATGGATGGTACGACACAAATGAAGCTGATCTCGAAAGTGGAGGAAGAGCCAACACCCGGAAAAGTGTTAAAAGCACAAATTCCAACTGAAAAAAAAGAAATATCACAAGATGTTCATAAACCTGTGATCGAAGATATGACAGACAATCAACCGATAAAACCAACTGAAGGCATTGAAATGAGGGCAGATGTGCAGGATGATCAGTCCGTCAAAACGGTCAAATTGCGATATCGGACCAATCGTCATGAAGATTTTAAAGAGGTGTTGCTTCAAAAGGATCATAATGATCGGCTGTTTCACTATATTATTTATTCACCTGAGCTCATTGGTAAAGATCGATTGGAATATCAGATTGAAGCGTCTGACGGCGAAAATCAAGCAATGACAATGAAAAAAACAATTGATGTGGAACAAGTAAGCAAAGCTCACGGCCTTCGATTGAATGTAGAAGAAGGAGATACGGTTTCTGGCGTATTTCACTTAAAAGCAACAGCAGATCAGAAAAAAAGCATAAAATTAATGATAGATGGAAAACCAATTCGACAAGTATTCCCTGCACTTGAAGCAGATCCATATCTTGCATTTGATGTCAAAGGGACAAATTTATATTTTAAGAATGGTGTGTCTATAGGTAAGCACTTACTTTCCATTTTTGATGATTCGACAAAAGTGTATCGCACCTATACGATACCAATACCAGAAAAACACTTAGAAAAGGCAGGTCCACAAACGATATCATTCCATGCTGGGACGAAGTCATCGCCGTTTGACCGATTTCCTGGAGAAAATCACGATGATTTTGAATTGAAAAATGTCCAGATGATTTTATCGAATGGAACTCAAATTCTGCCTCTAAATGCGAGCCAGCATGAGGAATGGAAAATGGGCGACGGTGGCAGCGCTAAGAAGGTGAGAGCATTTCAGTTTCAAATCCCGAAGCAAGCATATGCTTCAAGCTATATTCAGTGGGATACAAGAAGGCTGAAAGAAGGAGTACATGTTGTTCAGGCTAAAACCGCAGACGAATCTCAATCTGTACGTGTGAAAGTCGATAACACGGGTCCGAAAATCAAGAGTAATATACAGGCAAATGACCAATATAAAGGCGTCTTTACGTTAAAGGCAAAGGTGACGGATCGTTGGAGTGACATAGCGGAGATGAAGGCATATTTAGATGGAAAACAGATCTCTTTGCCTTATCAAACGTCCTCTAGCGAATTAGAACCTGGGGAGCACACATTGAAGATAAAAGCAAAAGATGCCGCTGGAAACAAATCAACTTTGAAAAAGGTTTTTAAGACGGTACATGAACACCCTGAAACGCCAGAGAGAGTGTCAGATAGGACAAAAAAGGAATCATCTAAGCAAACAGTGCTAACCAATGATCCTACTAATGATCAGTTAGATTACTCCTTTTACCGTGCCTATCAATATACATCGCTGCATCCGTCCATGAAGATTTTCAAATATGCAGCGGAAACGGAGCCGCCAAAACATTTAAATGAAACAGGGGAAATGATTTTTTCTGATCGAGAAAGAAATCGCATTGCATTTGCTGATGGTAAATCAGTGGAAACGAAAGATCTACAGCATTTTCCTTATCATCGCTTTCAAATCAAGGTTCATCACGATGTACGTGAAAAGGATGTTGTCGAGGCTGTATGGAAAGGAAGCTCATTATCAGGGAGAAAGGTAACGATGTACGCTTGGAATCATCAGCAAGAAAAGTGGGATAAAATCACTCATCACTTTGCCAAGGATGAAAAGGAATTTTACCTAAAAGGGCTGCTGTCAGTCAGACAGTATATGAAAAATCAAACGTTTGATTTGCTTGTACAAGATGAGATCAGTAAGACGTTAAAGCCTTATAAGATGGTGTGGATGTCTGATACTCAATATTATGCCAGAAGTTATCCTCATATCTTCAAAAAAATGGTCGAGTGGATCAGAGATCAAAGGGACCCATTAAATATTCAATATGTGTTCCATACAGGTGATATTGTGGATGATTCAAAGGATAAGCAATGGAATCGTGCCGATACATTTATGCGTGTGTTAGATCAGCATCAGATTCCTTACGGTGTATTAGCTGGTAATCATGATGTCAGACACAAAGACGGCCATTATAGGGAATATGGGAGATACTTTGGAGCGAAACGCTTTGAAGACAAGCCATATTACGGTGAATCCTATCAAAACAATCGAGGTCATTATGATCTTATCTCTGCTGGTGGCAATGATTATATGATGGTGTATATGGGCTGGGGGATCAAGCAAAATGAGATTGACTGGTTAAATCGAGTCATTTCTGAACATCCAGATCGCATTGTCATTTTAAATTTCCATGAGTATTTGTTAGTGAGCGGCAATCGAAGCCCAATTGGAGATTTGATCTTCCATCAAGTGGTAAAGCGTCACCCGAATATTGTCGCAGTATTTAGTGGCCACTACCACGGAGCCAGTCGAAAAGTAGATGAGATTGACGATGATCATGATGGAAAAGTGGACAGAAAAGTATATCAAATTCTTGCAGATTACCAGTCAGGTCCTGAAGGTGGTCAAGGTTTTATGCGGCTGATCACTGCGGATCAAGAAAAAAATAAGCTTCATTTCACCACATACTCACCCTACTTGAATCAAGAACATTTTTATGATCCAAAAACGTATGGAGATCAAGATGAATTTTCAATTGATGTCGATTTAACACCAAAAATGAAATCCGTTAAAACCAATTATTTTGAATTGAATGTCTACACAAACGTTCTTCTTGGAGAAGTCAAAGGTGTGAAAAGTGGTAAAAAAGCAACCTTTGAATGGAAAGGGTTAAAGCCAAATCAAGAATATTATTGGTACACTGTCGCAAAAGACCGTTTCGAAGGGAAAGCGATTTCGCCTATATGGAAAATTCATACAAAAAATGATGATCAATCAACATTTCTTAGGAAATAAAAAACTGTGCTTTCAGGAGCACAGTTTTATCTTTCCATTGTGTGAGTGAGCTTGTATCGATCCCCCCTATAAACGGACATGACATACTCGAATGGAAGGTCATTTTGAAAATAAGTTGTTCTTGCAATGGAGAGAACAGGGTCCCCTAATGAAATAGACAGCACGTTAGCTTCTTCCTTTGAAGCAACATTGGCTTCAAGCTCCTGCTTGGCATGGGCAATGGTTAGACCTGTGTTCGCTTCTATATATTCATATAAAGATCCAGTTAAATGGTCCTTTGTGAGCTCGCCAGCAAATTTTTCAGGAATATAACTCGTTTCAATAGCCATTGGTTCATCGTTTGCAAGGCGGATTCGTTTTAATTCATAGACATCTTCACTGTTCGACAGCTGTAATGATTGCAGCAAGTGCTCTGGGCATGCGACTTTTTTGAAATCAATCAACTGACTTGAAGCTTTGAGCCCACGTTGACGCATATCTTCTGTAAAGCTTGTTAAGCCTTGAAGCGGTTGTTCAAACTTCTTTCGGCTAACAAATGTTCCTTTTCCTTTTTGCCGGTATAAATATCCTTCGTTCACAAGGTTCGATAAGGCTTGTCTGACAGTCATTCGGCTAATACCAAAGCGTTCGGCATATTCTCTTTCAGAAGGAATGAGTGTATCAGGTGCTAACGTTCCATCCTCAATCTGCTTTTTCAAGTTCTCCATAATCTGATGGTACATGGGGATAGGTGACTGCTTATCAATAAACATGTGAAAATCCTCTCGTGTTTAGCGTAGTGAACCAGCTTCTCGATCAATAAAAATCGTCACATCTTCATGAAGTTTCAGAGCAGATGCAGGGAAGTCTGGGTGAATCTCTGTTCGTTCTAAATATTGTATCACGTCCGCTTTTGATTTTCCTGATGCGAGAAGGAGAATTTTTTTACTTGAAAGAATGCTTGCAATTCCCATTGTAATGGCATGTGTAGGTACCTCATCTATAGAAGAAAAGTACCTTGCATTGGCTTGGCGAGTGTGTTCATCTAATTGGACGACATGCGTCTTTGAGTCAAAAGGAGTACCAGGTTCATTAAACCCGATATGTCCATTTTGTCCGATACCAAGTAGCTGAAGATCAATACCCCCTAAATCTTCAATGAGCTGATCATACCTTAAGCACTCTTCTTCCAAGTGAGAAGCAGCACCATTGGGGAGGAAATATTGATCTGATGGGAGATCAATATGGTCGAATAAATGACGCTTCATGTAAGTCATATAACTATTTTCATGATTTGGATCAATTCCCACGTACTCATCCAGATTCACTGTTCTTGCTTGTTTGAAAGACAATTGTTCTGTTTCATGCAACTGAATTAACTCTTTATAAGTGTCAATTGGTGTACCGCCAGTTGCCAGACCGAGAACCGCATCTGTTTTTGATTCAATGGTACGTGCAATGAAAGCAGCTGCTGCTTTTCCTAATTGATCTTTATCTGCAAATTCGATGATGTTCATCAGTGTGTGGCCTCCTTTTTTTCATAAACGATTTGTCCATGGCAGATCGTCATCATGAGTTCGCCAGCTTCATCCCAAATGACCAAGTCTGCCAGTTTTCCAACTTCGATCGAACCGAGCTGATGATCGATCCTGAGCTGGGTGGCTGCATTTGTTGAGGTCATTTGAGCAATTTCTGTCCATCCACATTGTGTGATCTGTCTCATACGTTTGACCCCATCTTTCATTTGTAAAATTGATCCTGCAAGTGTTCCATCTGCCAGCAATGCTTTTTCACCGCTGACTGTCACAGTCTGACCGCCAAATTCGTAGGTTCCCTCTCCAAGTCCTTTTGCACGCATTGAGTCTGTAATCATGATCAAACGTTCACTTCCCTTTGCTAAATACGCAAGCTTTACGGAAAGAGGATGTGAATGAATGCCATCTGTAATCAGCTCAGTCAAAAGCTTTTCGTTTGTAAGCGCAGCCCCTGCAACATTTGGCTCACGATGCTGAAATGAACTCATCGCATTATAAAGATGCGTGACATGACGCGCGCCGTGCTTTGCTGCTAGTTCAATCATGTCATGAGGAGCATTTGTATGTCCAATAGAAGGAATGATATTTTTTTCTTTTAGCAGGGAAAGAAATGCAAAATCAGTATCTTCCTCAGGTGCAAAAGTGACAATTCGAATCAGCTGATCTGATGCACTCAGCCATTTCTCAAAAAGAGGAAGGTTAGCCTGTGTAATCCATTGAGCAGGCTGCGCTCCAGCTTTATCTTTAGAAATAAAAGGACCTTCTAGATGAATGCCTAAACATTGTGCCTGACTTCCAGCCTGCTTTTCATTATAGGGTCTCCACTGTGCGACATTTTTAAGTGCTTGCTCAATCTCTTGGTGATTTTGTGTAATGGTTGTTGCTAAAAAGCTTGTCGTTCCTTCTGCGGGTAAATGATCAGCAAGTGTATTCATGGCTTCTGGTGTCGCATCCATCATATCTGCACCATATCCCCCATGGATGTGAATATCAATCATTCCGGGGAGTAAATAAAAGTTTTCCCGGGAAATATATACTTTTTCATAATTTCCTGTCGGAGGTGATGTTGAAATATAGTCGATCTTGCCATCGCGTAAACCGACAAAACCGTTTTCAATGATTTCTGTCTTTGTCACAATATGAATATTGGAGAGCAATAAAGAACTGCTCATGATTGTGCCCCCTTATTCTCGTCGTTAGATTCAGTTTACCTTTTTTAAGTATAGTTGTCTATACCAGTAAATGTGATGAAACAGGATCAGGATAAAATACTATTTTGGGTTCATCATTGAAAGTGATAAAATAGAGCTGTATTTCTGAAACGCCTGCGATAAAAGGAGGAAGAAGCGTGCCGAAAGTTCGTACGAAGGACATAATGGAACAATTTCATCTTGAACTGGTAAGTGGGGAAGAAGGGATTAATCGTCCCATTACAATCAGTGATCTTTCCAGACCAGGTATTGAAATGGCTGGATATTTTACATATTACCCAAAAGAAAGAGTTCAACTTTTAGGGAAGACAGAGCTTTCTTTTTTTGAACAGCTCCCAGAACGCGAACGAAAGCAGAGAATGATGTCTCTTTGTACAGATATTACCCCTGCCATCATTTTGTCACGAGATCGTGAAGTGCCAAAGGAATTGATCGAAGCTTCAAACGAAAATGGAGTGCCGGTTTTACGCTCAAGCTTAAAAACGACAAGACTTTCGAGTCGATTAACGAACTTCTTAGAAAGCAAGCTTGCACCAACGACTGCGATTCATGGCGTACTCGTAGATGTATATGGTGTAGGTGTGCTGTTAATTGGAAAAAGTGGCGTAGGTAAAAGTGAAACGGCTTTAGAATTAGTGAAGAGAGGCCACAGGCTGGTTGCAGACGATTGCGTGGAAATCAGGCAAGAGGATCAGGATACGTTAGTTGGAAGCGCACCAGAGCTGATTGAGCACCTTCTAGAAATCCGTGGATTAGGCATTATTAATGTGATGACCTTATTTGGAGCGGGCGCTGTCAGAAGCTATAAGAGAATTACGATTGTTATGAACCTTGAGCTTTGGGAACAAGGCAAACAGTATGACCGTTTAGGACTTGAGGAAGAAAAAATGCGGATCATCGATACAGATGTACCAAAGCTGACCATCCCTGTACGTCCGGGACGAAATTTAGCGGTCATCATCGAGGTAGCTGCAATGAACTTCAGATTGAAACGAATGGGACATAATGCAGCGGAACAATTTACAAGTAAACTTGCCGATGTCATTGAAGACAATGGCCAGGATGAATAGGAGCTGTCTATATGAATGAGGCAATTCAACCAATTGATCCGATTGCTTTTCAGCTCGGACCTATTTCGGTTCATTGGTATGGTGTGATTATTGGGGTCGGAGCCCTGCTTGGACTCTGGCTCGCATTAAGGGAGTGTGAAAAAAGAGGCATCAATAAAGATATGTTTATTGATCTCATCTTATTTGCCATTCCTATCGCCATTATTTGTGCACGAATTTATTATGTATCCTTTGAATGGGATTATTATCAGCAGCACCCAAATGAAATCATCAAGATTTGGAATGGCGGAATTGCCATACATGGTGGACTGATAGGGGCCGTGCTGACAGCGATTGTCTTTACTAAAGTGAGAAAGGTGTCCTTTTGGAAAATCGCCGATGTCGCAGCGCCTAGTATTTTACTAGGGCAAGCCATCGGGCGCTGGGGGAACTTTATTAATCAGGAAGCGCATGGTGAGGCTGTTTCAAGAGCCTTTTTAGAAAATTTGCACCTGCCTGAGTTTATTATTAATCAGATGTACATTGACGGGACCTACTATCACCCTACGTTCTTATATGAATCATTATGGAATATCGCAGGCGTTTTGATATTAATCTTATTACGTAGAACATCATTGCGTCGAGGCGAAATGTTCTTGTCTTATTTAATCTGGTATTCAATCGGTCGTTTCTTCATTGAAGGAATGAGAACAGACAGCTTAATGCTGACTGAGCACCTTCGAATTGCACAGATGATTTCAATTGCCATATTTGCAGTGGCTGTTTTGCTGATTGTGTTTAGAAGAATCAAGGGATATGCATCTATACCGTATAAAGAGAACAACTCATCAAATTAAGAGCAAGGGGGATAAGAGATGGGGGAGACATGGAAAAACGGCTTGAAAGCAGGGTTATCGACAACTTGGACACTTGGAAAAGTCATTTTTCCGGTTACCATTCTCGTTAGTATCTTGCAGCATACACCTGTGATGGATTGGATTATACAATTCATCCGTCCATTTATGGGCCTGTTTGGTCTTTCAGGGGAAGCGGCCATTCCGCTTGTTTTAGGAAATATGCTGAACTTGTATGCGGGTATTGCAGCCATCTTGACATTAGAGCTGCCTGTGAAGGAAGTGTTCATTTTAGCGGTCATGCTCTCTTTTTGTCACAACTTGATCATCGAATCAACAGTGGCGGCGAAGGTTGGGCTGCGGGTGTCTGTCATTTTGCTAGTCAGAATCAGTCTTGCCGTCGTGTCAGCAATTGTCATTCACCTCGTTTGGCAGGGAGGCGAGGAGCCGGCGCAATATGGTTTGCTGACAGCTGCTCAGTCGGCCGATGTGCCTTCTAGCTGGCATATGATCGTACTTCTTGCTTTACAGAAAGCTGTTCTTGGTGTGCTGCAGCTGGCTTGTATTGTCATTCCTCTCATGATCATCATTCAATTCATGAGAGACTTAGGGTGGCTCCATACGCTGTCTAAGTGGCTGTCTCCTTTTACGAGAATGCTTGGAATGAAAGAAAATACGTCTATGACGATGGTGGCTGGTTTGACCATTGGTCTTGCCTACGGGGCAGGCGTCATGATGAAGGCAGTGGAAGAGGACGGTGTCAGCAAAAAGGATTTAACGCTTGCTTTCATTTTCCTTGTGGCGTGTCATGCGGTGGTCGAAGATACACTCATTTTCATTCCTTTAGGTATTCCAGTCTGGCCGCTTCTTCTTATTCGCCTTATTTCTGCTATTTTATTGACAGCTGCCATAAGCTATATTTGGCGGAGGCGGGAACATGCAGCTGTTAGAAAGGAAGCTATATGAACCAATCAACTATTAACACAGTGCTATTTGATTTAGATGGCACATTAATCAATACAAATGAATTAATTATTGCTTCATTTCAGCATACGCTTGATCATTATTACCCTGGTCAATACAGCCGTGAGGATATCCTTCATTTCATTGGTCCATCATTATTTGATACATTCTCTGCAATGGATCCGAATCTGACAGATGACATGATCCAGATGTATCGAACGTTTAATCATGAACAGCATGACCTGCTTGTGACGGAGTATGAGACGGTGTTAGATACGTTGAAAATTCTTCAGGATCAGGGATTTAAGCTCGGAATTGTGACAACAAAAATCCGTGATACTGTCTTAATGGGATTAAAGCTGACTGGATTGGAGCCATTTTTTGAGGTCATTGTCACACTTGATGATGTACAAAATGAAAAGCCGCATCCAGAACCAGTTCAACTGGCATTATCCAAGCTCGGCAGTGATCCGCATGAGGCGATCATGGTTGGTGATAATTATCACGACATTTTATCTGGTCAAGCGGCAGGGACGAAAACAGCAGGTGTTGCTTGGTCTATTAAGGGAGAAGAAGCCCTGTTAAAGCATCGCCCAGATTATATGCTGCAGAAAATGAGTGATCTCTTGGCGATTGTTGGAGCTGATTAAGTTGAGAAAAACAGATCGTTATCCTGTCAAAGGGGTCAATTCGCTTAGACAAGTCTATCGAACGGTCCCCTTTCTCAAGGTTGTGAAAAACTTTATCTTTATTCAAATGGCAAGGTATACGCCTTTTATGGGAATGAAAAATTGGATTTATCGCACCTTCCTTCGAATGAAAGTCGGGGAGGATACGGCGTTTGCTTTAATGGTGATGGTCGATCTCATGTTTCCTGAGAAAATCACTGTCGGTCGAAATAGTGTGATTGGCTATAACACGACCATTTTGTCCCATGAGTATTTGATTAAAGAGTATAGGCTTGGGGAAGTCTATATTGGTGATGAAGTGTTAATCGGAGCAAATTCAACGATTCTACCTGGAGTGACAATTGGTGATGGTGCGATTGTATCGGCGGGAACTCTTGTGAACAAAGATGTTCCGGCAGGCTCCTTTGTTGGAGGAAATCCAATGCGGATGATTTATACGAAAGAGGAAATGGAAGCACGTCAATCTTCGTCTGCTGAGTAGCTCGGCAGACTTTTTTGTTGACATTCTAACTTGGTGTAACTATAATGATTACAACAGAGGTGAGAAAACATGAAAATCAGCAGCAGATTTACTGTCGCTGTCCATATTCTGGCCTTGCTATCACTTGAAAAAGGTTCTTTACAGACATCGGAGGATATCGCAGGAAGTGTCAATACAAATCCAGTGGTGATTCGCCGTATCATGAGTAAGCTCAAAAAAGCAGGCCTAATCTCAACGAGTCTTGGCAAAGGCGGTTCTCAATTGAATCGCAGTGAAGATGACATGACACTGCTCGATGTGTATAAAGCGGTTGAAGTTGTGGATGAGGGAGAGTTGTTTCAAATTCATGAAAGCCCAAACCCTGACTGTCCGATCGGTGCAAATATTCAAGCTGTATTAGAATTAATTTTGTGCCGTGCTCAAAGTGCGATGGAGCAAGTGCTTGCTGAGATCAAATTAAGTGAACTAACGCAGGTTTTAATCAAAAAAATTGGATGATCTATTCAATTTTTTTTACCTCTGTTGTAACTATCGTGGTTACATCTTAAATGATCAAAATAACAATATATTGTAGGAGGAATTTACATGAACATTGGAATCATTGGCGCAACAGGTAAAGCAGGACAACACATTTTAAAAGAAGCTCAATCGAGAGGGCACGAAGTAACGGCCATCGTTCGAGATGCACAAAAAGTGACCAATTCATCAGCAGCTGTTTTAGAAAAGGATGTTTTTCACTTAGAGGCAGGAGACGTCAAAGGTTTTGATGTGATCGTAAACGCATTTGGTGCACCAGCAGGACAAGAGCACCTTCATGTAGAAGCAGGGAAAAAACTCATTCATCTCTTGAAAGAGACACCAGAAACGCGTTTAATCGTTGTGGGAGGTGCTGGAAGTTTATTTGTAGATGAGGCTAAAACAACTAGACTGATGGACACACCAGAGTTTCCAAAGGAATACTTTGCTACTGCTTCACACCAAGGAGAAAATTTAATAGATCTTCAAAAGACCGAAGGATTAAAATGGACATTTTTAAGTCCAGCAGCCTTCTTTAATCCAGCAGGCAAACGTACAGGTGCTTATGTGAAAGGTAAAGACCATCTTATCGTTAATTCGAAGGGTGACAGCTATGTGAGTTATGCTGACTACGCCGTTGCGCTTGTCGATGAGATAGAACAAGCTGCTCATGTTGGAGAACGTTTTACTGTGGTTTCTGAAGCAGAATAAGAAAATAAAAACCCCGCTATTTAGCGGGGTTTTATGCTTTAATGATAATCGCCTGGCTGCCCATCTGTTTCCAAGAATCCTCAAACTGTTCACGATCGACTTTTTGATTCTTCTCTCCGTAAGGGTTATTTAAGTAGACGTGATCTTTGTCGTAGCCAGTGATGACCACGCTGTGCATATTAAAGCTGATATCTATTTTCCCATTTGGTGTATTCCATGTTTCAATGTTATCTGTTTTGGCAAAGGTCGAAGTGGTAATGACCCAGACAGGATAACCTTTTTCAAGTGATTGATAGATGGCCTTTTTGACTGGCTTGCCGGTTAAGTCAACGGCTTGATTACCTACATATTTTTTCGCAAGCTGATAAATGGGTTCGTGGTACACACCAAGACCTGGCCCATTCTCCATATCGCCTACAAACCCGTCATGAGGGTCTCCTTTTAAGCCATTCTCATAATTGAGCGGGACACGCTTAATCTCGTTTGCCAATGCGTTTTTCGTTATATGCTCATAGCCGCTGTAATGAAGAAGCATGGCTAAGCTCGTGACTTCGCATCCGTTATAAAGCTTTGGTGCATCCATTTGATTAAAGAGGATGACGTCCATGGCTTTTTTATTTCCTTTTAAACTAGAATGTGTTGTTTCTGTTTTTTTCGTAGAACGTGTTTCTTCTGCTGCTAGTGCGGTATCATTTTCTTTTTCTTTGGCTTCTTGCGGTGACGTTGTTTTCTTGACTTGGTCGAATTGTGAAATGTAAATAAAGCCGAAATAAACAAGACATGCGCACAACAAAGTTAAGATTAATGTCTGGATGAATTTCACTGTAATCTCCTGTGTTATTCAATATTTTTAAGTATTATAGCATGTTCCTAAAGCAAAGAGATCAAAAAGGATTAGGTGTCATTTTAATGTAATATATGAACAAATGATTAAGGAAAAAAAGGGGAAAATAAAAATGATTGATTTAATCGCTTTATTTTGTTAGCATATTATCATATTAGCGAACTAAAGGATTCGGAATTTTTTGTTTTAATGTGTTGGAGGTGCGGAACATGTTCATGTTTGAAAAACCATATGGTATGCGAGATTCATTACCAGGATTGTATGAGACGAAGAAAAGAGTTAGGCATTCTTTAACAGAGGTCATGAATGGTTGGGGTTATCGTTTAATGGAAACGCCAACGCTTGAATTTTACGATACAGTCGGTGTTCAATCGGCGATTACAGATACGCAGCTGTTTAAGCTTCTTGATCAAAATGGTCAAACCCTTGTGCTTAGACCTGATATGACGGGACCAATTGCGAGAGTGGCGGCTTCAAAGCTTCACGAACAGGCGTATCCGCTTCGAGTCGGTTATGCAGCCAACGTGTTTCGGGCACAGGAAAGAGAAGGGGGAAGACCTTCTGAATTTGAGCAGGTCGGTATTGAATTGATCGGTGATGGTTCGATTAGTGCAGATGCTGAAGTCATAGCGCTTGTCGTGTTTGCATTAAAAAATGCTGGACTTCAATCCTTCAAAATTGCGATCGGGCATGTGGCTTTGGCTGAGACCTTGTTTTTAGATGTACTAGGAAATACAGAGCGGGCGAACGTATTGCGCCGATTTTTATATGAAAAGAATTATGTGGGATACAGGCAGCATGTCAAACAATTGCCGCTCTCATCCATCGATAAAACAAGGCTGCTCCAGCTTTTAGAGCTGCGCGGCGGTCAAGAAGTGACCCAGCAGGCTGAAGAAATTGTGGTGTCACAAGAGGGCAAAGAAGTGCTGGCGGAGTTAAAGGCGCTGTGGGAGACACTTGAAGATTACGGCTGTACAGAATATATCCGTTTGGATTTAAGCATGGTCAGTCATATGAGCTACTATACGGGGATTTTGTTTGAAGTATTTGCAGATCATGTTGGGTCTGTGATCGGAAGTGGAGGAAGGTATGATCAATTGCTTGCTCACTTTGATGCACCCGCACCCGCTACAGGCTTCGGACTTCGATTAGACCGTCTTCTTGAGGCGCTCGACGCAAAAGAAATAAATGAGCCCCAAGAGGCTGTGATTTTTAGTAAAGAACAGCGGCTTGAAGCATTTGATTTTGCAGAAAAAGAGCGGACAAAGGGCAAAAGGATTGTTCTCCAAGACTTAGCAGGTATTGAAAATATCGATGCCATGACCAAAGCATTTGAGCAAGTGACTTATTTTATCGGCGCTAGAAAGGAAGAGCAAAATGGGTAAAGTGTTGACAATGGCAATGCCAAAGGGGCGGATATTTGAAGAAGCAGCAGGGCTATTAAGACAGGCTGGATATCAGCTGCCGGAGGAATTCGAAGATTCAAGAAAATTAATCATTGATGTACCGGAAGAAAATCTCCGCTTTATTTTAGCGAAGCCAATGGATGTGACGACATATGTAGAGCACGGTGTAGCAGATGTGGGCATTGCAGGGAAAGACGTCATGCTTGAAGAAGCACGGGATGTGTACGAAGTGCTCGATTTAAACATTAGCAAATGTCATTTAGCTGTAGCGGGCTTGCCGGGAGCCAGCTGGGGCGGTGTCGCGCCGCGTGTGGCCACAAAGTACCCAAATGTCGCTTCTTCTTATTTTAGAGAACAAGGTGAGCAGGTGGAGATCATTAAGCTAAATGGTTCCATTGAATTAGCACCGCTCATCGGACTTGCCGATCGAATTGTTGACATTGTCTCCACCGGTCAAACACTTAAGGAAAATGGGCTTGTCGAAACGGAACATATTTGTGACATTACGTCACGTTTTATTGTCAATCCTGTGAGTTATCGAATGAAGGATGCGGTAATCGATGAAATGGCGCAGCGTCTGGCAAGAATCATCGAAGGAGAAGGGGAGGAAACATCATGAACATCACCTACATACAAGAAGGTGAGACAGACACTCTCTCACTCAAGCGTTCTCTAGATACAGGAACGGAAGAGCAGCGACTGGCTGTTCAGCGGATTATCGAAGAAGTGAGAAAAAATGGTGACGAAGCCGTACGGTCTTTCACGAAGCAATTTGACGGTGTCTCTATTGAACAGCCACTTGTGACGGAGGATGAAAAGACAAAAGCCTACGAACGTTTGGACCCGGAGATGATCAAAATCATCCAAACGGCGATCCGGAATATTCGAACATACCACGAGCGTCAGCTAACCTCCTCTTGGTTTTATCACCAAAAGGACGGCTCAATGCTAGGTCAGAAAGTAACACCGCTCGATGCGGTCGGTGTATATGTCCCAGGCGGAACGGCCGCCTATCCATCATCTGTTTTAATGAATGTGATCCCGGCACTTGTAGCCGGCGTTGAGCGAATTGTTCTTGTGACACCGCCAGGAAAAGACGGTCGTCTGTCTGACGCTGTACTAGTAGCAGCGAAGGAGCTGGGCATTTCAGAAATGTACAAAATGGGTGGTGCTCAGGCGATAGCTGCTCTTGCATATGGAACGGACAGTATCCATCCTGTTGATAAAATCACCGGTCCAGGAAACATTTATGTAGCACTTGCCAAACGGGAAGTATTTGGTCAAGTAGACATTGATATGATTGCGGGCCCAAGTGAAATTGCTGTTTTAGCAGATGAAACGGCAACCGCACATGAGGTGGCAGCTGATTTGCTTTCACAGGCAGAGCATGATGCATTGGCATCTAGTATTTTGGTGACACCATCTAAAGGATTGGCTGAAGCAGTGCAAGCAGAGGTGCAAGCGCAGCTGGACACTTTGCCAAGGAAATCAATCGCAGCACAATCTATTCAAGACTATGGCCATATTTACGTGACAGAATCCTTGGATCGTGCAGTTGATATCGTGAACCAGTTAGCCCCAGAGCATTTAGAAGTGCTGACGGCGTATCCAGAATCACTACTTGGTCAAATCAAGCATGCTGGAGCGATTTTCTTAGGGCGTTACAGCCCAGAGCCGGTAGGGGATTACTTCGCAGGACCGAACCATGTGCTGCCAACAAACGGGACAGCAAGATTCTCCAGTCCGCTTGGCGTCACGGATTTCCAAAAGAAAACGAGCATCATTTCATATAGCAAAGAAGCTTTTGAAACACATAGCGAAAGCATTGCGGCTTTTGCAAGATTAGAAGGGCTTGAAGCACATGCAAGATCGATTGAAGCGAGAAAGCGGGAGGAATCAGAATGAGACAGGCGGAAACAGCGAGACAGACAAATGAAACGAACATTTCGTTAGCGCTAGAGATTGATGGTGAAGGAAAAGCAGATATTCAAACAGATGTCCCTTTTATGACGCATATGCTCGACTTATTCACAAAGCATGGGCACTTTAACTTATCTGTAAATGCAAAAGGAGACACAGATGTCGATGATCACCACACAACAGAAGATATTGGCATCGTGCTTGGACAGATGTTTAAAGAAGCGCTCGGGGATAAAAAAGGAATTAAGCGCTACGGCTCTAGTTTTGTTCCAATGGATGAAACACTTGCCCAAGTCGTCGTTGATTTAAGCAATCGTCCTCATTTGGAAATGAGAGCTGATTTCCCGAGTCAGAAGGTCGGCACCTTTGATACGGAGCTGGTTCATGAGTTTCTTTGGAAATTTGCCCTTGAAGCACGAATCAATCTTCATGTGATCGTTCACTATGGAACCAATACCCACCATATGATTGAAGCCATTTTTAAAGCGATGGCACGCGCCTTAGATGAAGCAACAACCATTGATCCGCGTGTGAAAGGGATTCCGTCGACAAAGGGGATGCTCTAATGATTGGCGTCATTGACTATGGAATGGGAAATTTGTTTAGCGTATCAAAAGCACTGGAACGAGCAGGAGCGTCTTATATCGTGTCTTCTGAAGTAGAGGAGCTGAAAAAGGCAGATGCGTATATTTTGCCAGGCGTCGGTTCGTTTCGTGATGCGATGCAGCTGTTAAGAGAGACAGGACTTGAGGCGTTTATCCACCAAGTCGTGCAGGAAGGAAAGCTGTTATTTGGCATTTGCCTTGGCATGCAGTTGTTGTTTGAAGAAAGTGAAGAAGCAGGTAAAACAAAAGGGTTAGGCCTTTTAAAAGGACGTGTCGTTCTTTTGAAGGATCGTGATCAGGATAGACAAAGGCTGAAGGTGCCTCATATGGGCTGGAATGAGCTCACATTTCATCAGCCGTCACCATTATTTGACGGTGTGCCGGAAGGATTTGCATACTTTGTTCACTCTTATTATGTGAGCGGCATGAATCCAGAAGACCTATTGGCAAGTGCGCCCTATGGCGTTCAAGTACCTGCCGTTGTTGGGAAGGGGAATGTGTTTGGCACGCAGTTTCACCCTGAAAAAAGCAGTACAACAGGAATGGCACTGCTGAAACAGTTTATTCAATTAGCAAACGAACAGAGGGTGAGCAAATGAGTGAATTTACATTATATCCAGCAATTGATATGAGAAATGGCAAATGTGTACGACTTGTGCAAGGAGACTATGACCAAGAAACCATTTATGGAGATTCACCGTTAGACATGGCGAGACGGTTTGCAAATGAAGGAGCGAAATGGATACATCTTGTTGATTTAGATGGCGCAAAAGCAGGAAAACGCGTGAATCACGAGCATGTGCTGGCGATTGCTTCCTCATTAGATGTGAATGTCCAAATTGGCGGCGGCATTCGGACAGAAGAAGATGTTGCATTCTATTTAAACAATGGCGTATCGAGAGTCATTCTTGGCAGTTCAGCGGTGTCAAACCCGGTTTTTGTGAAAAAAATGTTGGCGCAATATGGAGAGAAAATCGCCATTGGCATTGATGCACGAAACGGTTTTGTATCGACTGAAGGGTGGCTTGAAACGTCAGAAGTGAAGGCGGAGGAACTCGGTAAGGAACTGGCAAAGGAAGGCGCAGAGGTCTTCATTTTCACGGATATTCAAATGGATGGCATGCTGTCTGGTCCAAATGTGGAAAGTACGGTTCGATTAGCAGAAGCAACTGGCAAACAAGTCATTGCCTCAGGTGGTGTCAGTGCAGTAGGTGATCTGCAAAAGCTATCAGCACAAAAGCAGACAGGTGTGTCTGGTGCAATCATTGGCAAGGCGCTGTACACAAAGCAATTTACTTTAGCAGAAGCGTTTGAAGGGCTTGACAGCATATGATGACAAAACGAATCATTCCATGTCTTGATGTAAAGGAAGGGCGTGTGGTCAAAGGGATCCAATTTCTAGGGTTGAAGGATGCTGGTGATCCGGTCGAATTAGCGCAGATCTATGACGAGGAAGGTGCGGATGAACTCGTCTTTCTTGATATATCTGCCTCTCATGAAGGCCGTAAAACAATGGTGGATGTGGTGAAACAAGTTGCATCCACTCTCGCTATCCCATTCACGGTGGGCGGCGGGATTAACCACCTTGATGATATGAAGCGTATATTAAGAGCGGGGGCAGACAAGGTGTCTGTGAACACAGCGGCTGTTTTAAGACCGGAGCTAATAACAGAAGGAGCCGACTTTTTTGGTTCACAGTGCATAGTTGTTGCGATTGACGCGAAATACGATGAAGAGAAACAAGCATACATGGTCTATACGCACGGAGGACGCCGTCAAACGGATTTAGAAGTGAGTGACTGGGCGAAAGAAGTCGTGCGAAGAGGAGCAGGCGAGATCTTGCTGACTAGCATGGATGCCGATGGAGAGAAAACGGGCTTTGAGCATCGTTTGACGAGGCTTGTATCAGAAGCAGTCACAGTGCCAGTTATTGCTTCAGGAGGTGCTGGCAATGCGCAGCATATGCTGGAGGCTTTTACAAAAGGTGAAGCTGATGCCGCACTCGCAGCCTCTATTTTCCATTATAAAGAAACCTCCATTCAAGAAGTGAAGACATATTTGAAAGAACACGGGGTGAAGGTACGATGAAACAGGCAAACGAATTAACCTTTAATGATGCAGGTCTCATTCCTGCCATTGTACAGGATGCTCAAAGCAAGGAAGTTCTTACTTTGGCGTATATGAATCAAGAATCCTATGAAAAAACATTAGAGACAGGGGAAACATGGTTTTTTAGCAGATCAAGAAATGAGCTTTGGCACAAAGGAGCTACATCTGGACACACCCAGCGTGTTACATCTATTCGCTATGACTGTGATCAAGATGCCCTGCTTGTTCTAGTGACACCAAGCGGCCCAGCCTGCCATACAGGCAGCTATAGCTGTTTTTCAGAAGATGGCGTGAAACAGCAAAGGGGAGAACAAGACCGCTTTGCCATTTTAAATGAACTGGAACAGGTCATTGCGAAACGGCAGTTGGAAATGCCAGAAGGAGCTTATACGACCTATCTTTTTGAAAAAGGAGTCGACAAAATCCTGAAAAAGGTAGGGGAAGAAGCTTCTGAAGTGATCATCGCAGCGAAGAACCGTGATCAAGAAGAATTGAAATGGGAAACAGCAGATCTCCTGTATCACCTTCTTGTGTTATTACGTGAACAGCAGCTGCCTCTTGATGATGTATTAAAGGTATTGAAAAAGCGCCATCAAGGGGAATGAAAAGCTGGGGGTACCCCCGGCTTTTTGCTTTTAAATGAAAAACAAATCCTTCCTTTCCTTTTGTTCTATGTGACGACTCATGAAGTATGTTATACTACACACGGTACACTGTTCGAAATGGAGGGTATCGGTGAGTAAATACACTTCTCAAAATAATCACACACAAGTCGTCCAGCTATTCCAAGATGGGCATTACTTTTTTCATAAAGGTCTAAAAGCATATAGAGAAAGAAATCTGTCTAGGGCAAGTAAGCTGATACAGCGGGCCATCGTACTTGAGCCTGAAAATGTAGAAATGCTGTCGCAGCTTGCCATTATTTATACTGAAATGGGTCATTACCAACAATCAAATGAACTGCTTGATTTTATCCTTGAACACTTGGATGAGAATATGTCAGAGTGTCACTACTTTAAAGCCAATAATTATGCGAATCTCGGTTTATTTCAAGAGGCATATAGATGCGCCACTGCTTATGCTGCGCTGGAAGAAGACGGGGAATTTGCAGATGAAAATGACGATCTCCTCGATCTGCTTGATATGAGTGACGATGTTGATGAAGATTTCCCTTATGATCAGGATGATCTGATTGTAAAGCAGGATCAAGCCAACCATTTGCTAGAAAGCGGCAGGCTGGATGAAGCAATCGAGATGCTGGAACAGATGATTGTTGAGTATCCAGAGTTTTGGTCAGCGTATAATAATCTCGCTTTGGCCTATTTTTATTCTGGCCAAATCGATCAGGCAAAAGAAATGTTGAACCGGGTCCTTCATGAAAATCCCGGTAATCTGCATGCCCTTTGTAATCAGCTTGTTTTCTATCATTATGAAAAAGAAGAAGAAAAGGTCAATCTGTTAGCGAAGCAATTAACGCACGTGTATCCAATATTAAGTGAACAGCGTTATAAGCTTGGCGCAACATTTGCCCTTGTTGGAGAATTTGAATGGGCATTTAAATGGCTTTATTCTTTGTATAAAACTGGTTTCCAAGGTGATAGTACGTTTTTATACTGGCTGGCAAGTGCAGCCTATTATACGGGCCACAAAACGCTGGCGCAAACCGTCTGGGATAAGATGGTGGAAGAAGATATTGATGCAGATGAAATCAAGCCGTGGCAAGATAAACCAGAGGAGTCTGAGCCAATGGTTTCAATTGAGGAACGACTCACTGCCTACTATGTCAGCAAACAAAAAGGTGAACGTGACGTCTTGCAATCTGTTCTTGATTCCCGCGCTGCGAAAACGGCCTTTGAACAGCAGTTTATTGAGTTACTTTTATTTGAAGATCAAATGGAAGAACGATCGTTTTCAGAAGATGCGGTCTTCGCAAAACAGGCGGCATCTGCTTTGGAAGAAGCGGTGCAGCCTGATAGCCACATGCCATATTTTTGGTTATTCCATATTATTCAGCAAGCACGCGCTTCAGGCGTGGAGAAGAAAAATGCCATTGCATGGGCAGCAGCTTCTTATTATCTATGGATGAATGAACAAGAAGAATCAGCTGTCAGCAAAAAAGAGATCGCAGCTTCTTTTCAGATCAGCGTTCAAACGCTGTCAAAATATGAGAATATTATTTGTGCGTTCATGGTTTGAATAGGTAAATAGATTCAGATAACAACAGCATGGCCGAAAAGGTCATGCTTTTTTCTTGGATAAAGAGGTGGGATTTGCTAGGATTTGGCGAAGTATGACAATCTCGACATCTATTTGAAACATAAATGTAATAAAAATATTAGCTCATTTTGTCGATGTGTCATGTATAATGAAAATCGTGGATTAAAACAAAGACATATATTTAAATATTTTACTATACATAATGCAACACCTAGTGATAGAAACAATCTGGTCAACATCTGACTGAATCATCAGGAAGAAAGACACAGGAAGCACAGATTGGTCGCAGAGAATTTGCTGCTTTCTCATGTCGCTTGGGAAATTGTCAAAGGAGGAACTATACGTGAAAAAGTTTATTACTTTCGGTTTAGCTTCGGTGATTGGAGCGAGCGGTTTATTTATTCCATTTACTCATGAAGCAAATGCACAGAACTTTGAACAAAAGAAACAAGAACTAGACAGCAAGCAGTCAGAGGTAAACAAGAATCTTCAAAAGAAAAAAGAAGAGCTTTCAAAGCTTGAGGCAAAACAAGAGGCACTTGCGCTAAAGCTAAAAGAAATTGACGAAAAAGCTTTAAAAACAAGTGATCAAATCGAAGAAAAACAAAAAGAAAACGAAAAAACAAAAAAAGAAATCAAAGCACTGAAAAAAGAAATTGCTGATACAGAAAAACGTATCGAAGAAAGAAACGAATTCTTGAAAAAGCGTGTACGTGCGCTTCAAGAAAGCGGTGGTTCTACGAAATACATAGATGTATTACTAGGAGCAAAAAGCTTTAGCGATTTCATCAGCCGTGCAGGTGCTGTATCTACATTAATCAACGCAGACAGCGAAATCATTAAAGAACAAGAAAGAGACAAAGCGGAATTACAAAAGTCTGAAAACGAATTAAATACAAAGCTTGAAGATGTTCAAAAGACGCTTGCAAAGCTTGAAACACTTCAAACAGACTTAAATAAACAGCTTGATGAGAAAGACAAGCTATTCAAGCAAGTGAAAAAGCAAAAAGGAAGTGCTTCTTCTCAAATCAGCGAGTTAAACACTGAGGCAAACAGCATTGCATCTGAAAAAGACGCAACAATCGCTGCTCAAAAACAAGCTGAAAAAGAAGCAAGAGAAGCTGCTCAAAAAGCAAAAGAAGAAAAAGCACAAAGACAACAGCAGCGTCAAGCTAGTGTTCAAGCTGAAGACAACAGCTCTAATAACGACAGCGGTTCTTCTTCAAATAACAGTGGATCTTCAAATAACAATAGCAGCAGTTCACCAAGCAAAAAGCCATCTTCTGGCGGTGGATCACCTGTCAGCAATAACGTAGGCGGAATCGAAGGTGCGATCAGCACAGGTTCTACCATTGTAGGACAATCTCCATATAAATGGGGCGGCGGCAGATCACAAGCCGATATTGACGCACGTCGTTTTGACTGTTCTTCATTCGTTCGCTGGGCATTTGCATCAGCAGGCATCAACCTTGGACCAGTTGGCGGTACAACAACAGATACGCTTGTAGGTAAAGGAAGAGCTGTAAGTGCATCTGACATGAAACGTGGAGACCTTGTGTTCTTTGATACGTATAAAGTAAATGGACACGTTGGTATTTACTTAGGAAACGGTACATTCTTGAACGATAACAGCTCTCGCGGTGTTTCAGTTGACTCTATGAGCAACGTTTACTGGAAAAAAGCATTCAAAGGCGTTGTAAGAAGAGTCGTTGAATAAATCATTACTCACTATATAACCGTAAACAGGCTTCCTTAAACAGCAGTTTAAGGAAGCTTTTTCTTTTTTTGAAGATATGAGCAAATGATTCGCTTATTATCCGCAGATTTAATAGGATATGGGTAAGGAATAAAAGCTAAGAGTGGAAATGATGCTCTCTGTCATGAATGGAAGCATCACCCAAGGGCATTCTAATAAGAAATGCTAGCAGCAATTGAAGAGGGAGTGACAGTTGTGTCAGAAGAAAAAATCTACGATACGATCATCATTGGAGCGGGTCCTGCCGGAATGACAGCCGCTGTTTATACATCACGGGGAAATCTTTCAACACTGATGATTGAAAGAGGAATTCCAGGCGGCCAAATGGCGAATACGGAAGATGTCGAGAACTATCCGGGCTTTGAAAGCATCTTAGGGCCGGAACTTTCAAATAAAATGTTTGAGCATGCAAAGAAATTCGGTGCCGAGTATGCGTATGGCGATATTAAAGAAATTGTAGATGGTGAAGAGTACAAAATCGTCAAAGCTGGTTCCAAAGAATACAAAGGACGCTCTGTCATTATTGCGGCAGGTGCTGAATACAAAAAAATCGGTGCACCAGGCGAAAAAGAACTTGGCGGCCGCGGCGTATCATACTGCGCGGTATGTGATGGAGCCTTCTTTAAAAACAAAGAGCTTGTCGTGATTGGCGGAGGAGATTCAGCAGTAGAAGAGGGTGTTTACCTCACTCGCTTTGCGTCTAAAGTCACTATTGTCCATAGACGCGACAAACTGCGTGCCCAAAGCATCTTACAAGCACGTGCATTTGATAATGAAAAAATCGACTTTATGTGGAACAAAACCGTCAAAGAAATCAATGAAGAGAACGGGAAAGTCGGCAGTGTGACATTAATTGATACCGTGACAGGTGAGGAAGAAGACTTCAAAACAGATGGCGTCTTTATCTACATCGGTATGCTGCCGCTGTCTAAACCATTTGAAAATCTTGGAATTACAAATGCAGAGGGCTACATTGAGACGAACGAAAGAATGGAAACAAAAGTTGAAGGAATCTTCGCAGCTGGTGACATTCGTGAGAAAACCCTTCGTCAAATCGTCACAGCAACAGGTGATGGAAGTATTGCAGCACAGAGTGCACAGCATTATGTAGAAGAGCTTGCTGAAAAGCTAAAAGCAATGAAATAAACAGCTGTCGTAAATCCTTAATATTGCGTCACGGGCTTTTAACTGGAATGTAACACGGGTGAAACAATTATCCGTTATGATGAAACTAGTAATTGACCCCCTTTTATAAGGAATACATGTTTGGCACGGATGTGAATCCGTGTCCTTTTTTTTGCTTAAAATCAGAAATTCACGAGATGTTCACAAATGACGCATGGAGAACCGTTAGATGTTGTAAAATAAAGAATAGAGAAACTGCCCGTCACCATATTCATACGAAAACCTGTCTGTTTTCAGTGAAGAACGGGCATGTTCATTGTGGGAGTCATGATGAACCTGTATAATAAGAAAAAGACATAAAAGAGTAGGTGACAGCTGATGCAACGAGTAACCAATTGTGTGCTGCATCACGAAGATCAAGTTCTCTTGCTGCAAAAGCCAAGACGAGGCTGGTGGGTAGCACCTGGCGGCAAAATGGAGAGCGGAGAATCGGTCAAGGATTCAGTCGTTCGAGAATTTAGAGAAGAAACAGGCATCTATATTTTAAATCCGCAGCTAAAAGGCGTGTTTACCTTTATCATAAAAGAAGGCGATCAAATCGTTCAAGAGTGGATGATGTTCACCTTTATGGCAGATTCCTTTACAGGAAAAAACGTATCAGAGTCGGAGGAAGGCATTTTAAAATGGCATGATGTAAAAGATGTCCCCAGCTTGCCGATGGCTCCAGGAGATTCCCATATTCTTGACTTCATGTTGAAAGGGAAAGGACTACTCCACGGCACTTTTACGTATACACCAGATTTTGAGCTGATTGCTTATCGATTAGATCCTCAAGGAGACTAATAAATGAACCGTTTTCATAAAGAAGGAGAGGGAGCAGGCATGAATACGCACAAACAAGATGATATTCAGCTTGTGATTATTACAGGAATGTCAGGTGCGGGGAAAACCGTTGCCATCCAAAGCTTTGAAGACTTAGGTTACTTTTGTGTGGATAACTTACCGCCATCACTTTTACCGAAGTTTCTAGAGCTCATGAAGGAATCCAATTCAAAGATGAGCAAGGTGGCCCTTGTGATGGATTTGCGCGGACGCGAATTCTTTGATAGCTTAATTGCTGCCTTAGATGAGATGAGTGATATCGGCTGGATCACACCAAGGATTCTATTTTTAGATGCAAACGATAAGGTGCTTGTCTCAAGATATAAAGAAACGAGACGTTCTCATCCCCTTGCGACAACAGGTTTGCCGCTCGAAGGAATTGAGATGGAACGCGATCTGTTAGAAGAGTTAAAAGGCCGGGCTCAAATGATTTTTGATACATCGGATTTAAAACCCAAACAGCTTCGAGAAAAAATTGTCGCACACTTTGCCACGAGCCAAGGGCAGGTGTTTACAGTGAATGTGATGTCATTCGGTTTTAAATACGGTCTGCCGATTGATGCTGATCTTGTATTTGATGTGAGATTCCTGCCGAATCCTTACTATATTGAGAGCATGCGTCCACAGACTGGAAACGATGAAGAAGTACGTTCCTATGTCATGAAGTGGAGTGAAACGCAAAAGTTCACAGAGAAATTAATCGACCTTCTCAGCTTTATGCTTCCGTCCTATAAACGAGAAGGGAAAAGTCAGCTGGTGATCGCCATTGGCTGTACAGGCGGACAGCACCGATCTGTGACGCTAGCGAACTACTTATCGGAGTATTTTAAAAATGACTACTATACTCATGTCACTCACCGGGACATTGAAAAGAGAAGCAGAAAATAGATGACGACACTTCCAAAGGTGGTCATTCTTGGCGGAGGCACTGGCTTATCTGTTTTACTTAGAGGATTAAAGACAAAGCCAGTGGACATTACCGCCATTGTGACGGTAGCTGATGATGGAGGCAGCTCAGGCAGACTGCGACATGATTTGAATATTCCGCCTCCAGGCGATATTCGAAATGTACTTGCGGCACTCTCTGATGTCGAACCGCTTGTAGAAGATTTATTTCAGCACCGTTTTAATAAAGGGAATGACTTAACAGGCCACTCTCTCGGCAATCTCATTCTTGCGGCTATGACGAATATAACCGGTGATTTTTTTCATGCCGTCACAGAAATGAGCAAGGTCTTAAATGTGAGAGGAAAAGTATTGCCAGCAGCGAATTCAAGTGTTGTTCTTCATGCGGAATTAGAAAACGGGCAAGTGGTAACGGGAGAATCAAAAATCCCAACCTATGGTGAGCGAATTAAACGAGTGTTCCTCACACCCGATACGATTGAGCCGCTCCCAGAATCGATTCAAGTCATTCGTGAAGCCGACTTGATCGTCCTTGGACCTGGCAGCTTGTATACAAGTATCTTGCCAAACTTGCTTGTACCGCATATTGGCGAAGAAGTGATTCGTTCTAAGGCGAAAAAAGTCTATATTTGCAATGTCATGACGCAGCCGGGGGAAACGCTTTCCTACAGTGCAGCTGATCATGTGCAGGCACTAAACGATCATATGGACCGACCATTTATCGATACGATATTTGTGAACAATAAAGAAATTCCAGAAGAAATCAAAGCAAAATATGCAGAAGAACAGGCGCAGCCTGTACAATTCGACACAGATGTACTCAAAGCCATGGGACTAGAAGTCATCCCTGGGGAAATCATTACATATGACCAGCATGTGATTCGTCATGATACGTTGAAAGTAGCTGCGCTGCTTGTCGATTTGCTGCATCAGAAAAAATAGGAATGGGGGTGGCAAGGATGTCATTTGCATCCGAAACAAAAAAAGAGCTGACTAATCTGGAAGTGAAGGACTGCTGCACAAAAGCAGAGCTTTCTGCCCTCATCCGTATGAACGGTTCATTATCTTTTTCTAATCGAAAATTGATTTTAGATATACAGACAGAGAACGCAGCCATTGCAAGACGTATTTATACCCTTTTGAAAAAGAAATACGATGTGACTGTCGAGCTGCTCGTTCGTAAAAAAATGAGATTAAAAAAGAATAATGTGTATATTGTCAGACTGGTAGAACGAGCGAAAACCATTTTAGAGGACCTAAAGATATTAGGTGAACAATTTGTATTTGAACGCAACATTTCAGAAGAACTTGTGAAGAAAAGATGCTGCAAGCGTTCCTATATGAGAGGTGCTTTTTTAGCAGGAGGTTCTGTGAATAATCCAGAAACCTCTTCGTATCACCTTGAGATTTTTTCACTATACAAAGAACATAATGATGCCCTTTGTGAGCTCATGAATCAATTCCATCTTAACAGTAAAACACTTGAACGCAAAAAAGGCTTTATCACATACATGAAGGAAGCGGAGAAAATTACGGAATTCTTAAGTGTTGTGGGTGCTCATAACTCATTGCTTCGTTTTGAAGATGTGCGCATCGTCCGAGATATGAGGAATTCAGTGAACCGGCTCGTCAATTGTGAAACAGCAAACTTGAATAAAACGATCGGTGCCTCACTGCGCCAGGTTGAAAATATTCAATTCATTGACGAAAAGATTGGACTAGACGCCCTGCCAGATAAGCTGCGTGAAATTGCGCAACTGCGTATTGACTACCAAGAAGTCACACTAAAGGAACTTGGCGAAATGGTGGAAAGCGGCAAGATCAGCAAATCAGGCATTAATCACCGTTTAAGAAAGCTAGATCAAATTGCAGAACAATTAAGAAACGGACAAGCTGTTACACTCAAATAGGGAAATAAAAAAGGGAGGCAGATCATATGGTGGAAAAAACGGTCACAATTCAGCTGAAAACGGGTTTGCAGGCACGTCCGGCTGCTTTGTTCGTTCAAGAAGCCAATCGTTTTGGTGCTGATATTTTTCTAGAGAAAGATGGGAAAAAGGTCAATGCGAAGAGTATTATGGGACTGATGAGTCTTGCGATCAGCTCTGGTGTCACCGTCAAACTAATAGCTGATGGAGCAGATGAACAAGAAGCCATCGATGCGTTAACGGATTTTATCAATCAAGAAAACTGAGTCTCTTTCAAGGGCTCAGTTTTTTTAGGAGGGAAAGTTGTGATTCAATCAGCCTTTTTACAGAAAATTGGATATGAAGCCGCGTCCATTACGTTTGATCAATTACCGGATTTACTAAGGAAGATGGCTTATACCTTTCCTTTTGAAAATAGATCTGTGGTGGGTAAACACGCCTATGCTTTGGATCAAGAAGGTTTGAAGCATCATCTTCTGGAAGGCAGCAGAGGCGGGCTTTGCTATGACCTCAATCCGCTCTTATATTATGTCTTAAAAGAGGCAGGTCTCGCCGTACAGCTCGTTCAAGGGACCGTATATAACAAAGAAGCAGAGAAGTGGGCACTGGATGGGACGCATGTAGCCATCGTCCTTCAACATCACCATGAGCGCTACCTCATTGATGCAGGATTTGGTGTGAATTTACCCCTTCAGCCCGTCCCTTTTACAGGTGAATGGGTGGAAGCACCGTCCCTTCGTTTTCGCGTGAACGCAGAGGAAACAGAAAAAGGAACCCATCTACTCCAATTGGATAGGGGAGCAGGTGCTGAAACAGGTTATGCTTTCACATTAAAAGAAGTCGGTGAAGATACACTTGTGCAATTGCGGCATGAGATTTATGAAAATGAAGCCTCTCCTTTTAACAAAAGGCTGCTTGCATCCAAACTAACACCAACAGGTCGTGTGATCGTGACAGAGGATCATGTCACGATACATGAACAGGAAGAAGTATCGAAAAACTTGCTTTCTCAACCTTTTGAAGTATATGTACAAACACATCTTGCACCTAAATCATAGAGACAGTTTGCTTGAATGGCTGTCTTTGCGGATAGACAAACTCTTGTACCTACTGTCGCACTCACGAATGTTAAATGTGCACCCCGGCTTGCCTAGCTGAATCGCTCATCCCCCTATAGGCGTATGACTCACCGCTCATAATTGATGTCAAAAAAGCCGGGGTTAGTATCGTACTTTATCAAGTGCTTTTCATCATTCTATTCCCCTAATATAATGAATCAATATAAGTGAACATGGAGGGATGCCAAATGGATGTATCGCAAAAATCGTTGAAAACAATGATAAGCAATACTAAACTAACAAAAAAGGAAGAAGAAATAGCGGAATACATTTTAAATAATGTAAGAGAAGCATGTCTTGTTACTTCAATAGAACTAGCTCATAGATTAAAAGTGAGTAATGCTACAGTTGTTCGATTCCCGAAAAAGTTAGGCTTTTCTGGATATAGTGACTTTCAAAAATATCTTAGAGAACAGTACTATGACAAAAGCTTAGCCATTTCTGATGATGTGACCATTCCCTCTGAAAGATTAAAATTAAGTTATGATAAAGTGATACAGTCAGATTTACTGAATGACAATTTAAAAATTCTTGAAAAAAATATATATTCTATTTCAGAGAAAAATTCATCTGAAGAGTTTAACAAGGCAATCAATTATATCATTGACGCTAGAAGAGTTTATATTTTAGGCAGTAGAGCTAGAACTGGTTTAACCGAAATAATGGGAGTTTTCCTAAATCAGATCATTGATCATGTAGTGATTAATAGTCAACAATCGTTTACTCCGTTTGATTCCTTAGCTTCATGTAGTCAGGATGATTGTGTCCTTATTTTTTCATTCCCAAGATACTCTGAAGTAGACTTTGCAGCAGCCAAAATGGCAAAAGAAATCAATGCGAAAGTTGTTATCATTACTGATAAAGCCACAGCACCTATAGCACATTTTGCTGATGTCCTACTTTTAGTTTCAGTGGATAGTAATGCATTCTTCAATTCTTACACACCTGTATTATTTTTAGCTGAGTTAATATGTACACATGTCAGTCGAGCGACAGTCGCTCATAGTGAGGAAAAATTAGAAAGAATTAATAAACATATTAGCCAGTTTGGTATGTATTAATAAAAAGTATAGTTGATATAAATATGATCTGACCTTTGCAGGTGTATTTGAATTCTTTAAGGGAGGTCAAGCTTGTATGACTACAATCATGTATGACTACAATCATGTATGACTCCAATAAAGTAAATTCGCAAAAAACGACCCACCAGTTTTTCTAATTGGTGGGTTATTGTTTGTTTACTTTACAACATGACTAATGGAGAAATTCTGAGAAACTGTTCATGTGTTGAGAAGATAAAAAATGGAACAGGACTAGGAAATGATAAACGTATATTTTTTGAAAATTTCAAAAAAATATTGTTATTAACAAAATGGTTATGATAAAATCAAAATGAAATAAATTCTTCATATTTTTTTAAAAAAGAATAAATGAAAACGCTTGCTTGTGTGACGGTTCTTCATGCTGATTTCTATAAAGTGTATTAATTCAAGTGATTTGGAAGAAATATTTAGTGTGAAAAAAAACCGTCATGTTTTTTAACAAGATAACTGACAGAAAAAGAAGCTTATATCATCATAATGATGAAGAAAATTATTCATTCATATTATTTTGAAGAATTTTAAAAAACATTTTCTGTGTTGTAGAGGAGGAAGTATGTTGAATGATTATAAAGTAGGGAAATTAATGGATCAGCAGCTATTAAAGGAATTACGTGAAAAATTTTCGTTTCTATCCTTTGACCCAGACTATGGGGAAAGACTTTTTTTTGATAATTCAGGAGGCTCTTTAAGGTTAAAGGAAGCCATCAAGGTGAAAGAAAAGATTGATTTGTTACCGGATTGTCCAGAAAGGTACCATCAAAGAGCAACAGATCTGAATGATATGATGGACAAATGTAAGAATGATGTATTGAGTGTCATGTTCGGAGCTGAGTCAGGTTCTTTAATAACAGATTTAACAGCTTCTCAAGCCATGTTTAAAATGGTCTCAACTATTATTGAAAATGTTGAGGGAACGAATGCCGTCACGACTAATATTGAACATCCTTCTGCGTATGACTCATTAGAATTTTACTGTCAAAAGAACAATAAAGAATTTAGAGTTGCTAAAGCAAATGTGAATACAGGCTTTGTTGATCCCGAAGCGATCGCTGATAAAATTGACGAGAATACGATTTTGTTAAGCGTCATTGCTTCCAGTAATATTTCAGGAAATATCATGGATCTTGAAGAAATGATAAAAGCTGCTAGAAAGAAAAAACCAGATTTATATATTATTGTTGATGCAGTCCAGCATATGCCGCATGGGACTCTTCATGTAGAAAAGCTTGGTATAGACGGAGCAAACTTTGCACCATATAAGTTTATGGCGTCAAGAGGTATTGGGTTCGCTTATGTTTCAGACAGATTATCGAAACTTCCACATCAAAAATTACTAGCAAAGGATGATCGTGAATGGGAACTTGGTTCACCAACACCTTCGCTATTTGCATCTATGTCAGCTGTTATCGACTATGTATGTTGGCTGGGTTCGTACGACAGTATTGGAGAAATGTCTAGAAGAGAGAAGTATCTAAAGGGTATGAAAAAAATAGTTCTTCACGAAAGAGCACTACTCCATCGACTTCTTGAAGGCAGTGATCAGATCGAGGGATTGAGATATATGAAGAACGTAAAAGTTTTTGCGGATGCCCCTGATTTAACGAAAAGAGATCTCATCGTTGCGATGGGAATTCAAGGGATAGATGATGAACAACTAAGAAAGGATTATCAAGATCGAGGAATTACCGTTTATGAACGAGTGAATACTAGTGTCTACTCAAAACGTATACTCGAAGCCATTGGATTAACTGGTGCGATAAGGGTTTCACCGTTCCATTGTCATACAGAAGAGGACATCGATCAATTTTTATTTGTAACCAAAGAGTTATCTGAAACGAAGAGAATGAGCAAACTCATCAACTAGGGGGGAACTACTAATGAAGAAATTAGGTCTCGGTACAAAAGTATTTATTGGGTTTGTCATCGGTATATTGCTAGGTTTAATCTTTAAAGAAAAAATATTAATCATTAAACCTATTGGGGATATATTCTTAACACTCATTAAAATGATCGTGGTTCCGCTCATTTTTTTCTCCATCACTTCTGGAATCTTTAGTATTGGTGATGTTCAAAAATTAAAGAAAATCGGAACAAAGACGCTGATTTATTATATTGGAACGACTTTAATAGCAGGTGGAATCGGTCTTTTGGTTGCGCATATATTTAAACCGGGGAATGGAATTGATATTGATAGTATTAAGACATCGTCCGAATATAAAGCTGCCAATATTCCTACTTTTGGAGAGACGATATTAGGTCTATTTCCATCAAATCCTGTTCAGGCTCTAGCAGAAGGAAATCTCATGCAAATTATCATCTTTTCCATTTTCTTAGGAATATCCATCGTTTTAATAGGAAACAAATCAGTCACCCTTAGACATTTTTTTGAAGAAGGTACACAGGTAATGTATAAAATGACAGGAATCATCATGGCATTTTCACCTATAGGTGTGGCTGCTTTAATGGCTTGTACGATTGGGGAATACGGTTTGGGGATATTTGGGCCTTTGGGCAAATTTATTTTAGTTGATTATATCGGTTTGATTTCTGTCATCATTTTGATGTACTTGTTTATGTTGAAATTCATAGCGAAAATTCCCTTATCTAAGTTCTTTAAGTCAATCGGTAAAATTTGGGTAGTGACTGCGAGTACGACAAGCAGTTCTGGAACATTACCTGTTACTATTTCTGTGACGAAAGAAGATTTTAAGGTGAAAGAGGAACTAGCGCAATTTACCCTTCCTATTGGAGCAACGATGAACATGAATGGTGCCGTTGTGTATTACTCTGCTGCCATCATATTTGTATCCCAAATATATGGGATTGACATGCCAATTAGCCAGCAACTACTAGTCATATTAATGACAACTTTAATATCAGTTGGATCGCCCGGGATTCCTGGAGGTGGTATCGTTATGACCATTATGCTGTTAACTACATTAGGACTCCCTATGGAGATAGTTGGAATGATTGCTGGGATCTATAGAATCATCGATATGGGACACACCTCACTTAACGTGACAGGTGACGTAGTCAGTACACTGTGTATTGCGCGTAGTGAAAATATGATTGAAGATGAACAACTAAATGTGAATAAAATAAACGATATAAAATATTAAACGAGTTGATGTAAAGGTATAATTAACTTAATATTCTGTCTATTGAAAATAACATGATTGCCTAGTGATAAATCTCATTTAGCAATATCAATTGACACAACGTTTGCAGCCCGCAAGCAAACATGATAAAAAAGACAGCTCATCAAAGGGCTGTCTTTTTCATTGATTAACGAATCCTCGTAAATGTCGCATAGTGATCGGTTGTTTTATAAATGAGCCAGTCACTTGAGTATACTAGGCGGTCAGCATTACGGAAACCGGAGACGTAGTTGATGTCGGCTTCACGCCATGTACGGCCACTAGCGGATGGAAGGCGTCCCTCCCGATTAGAGAATACGTCTCCACCGATGCTTTTGCCCGGCGCGACTTCAGCTAAATTTCCTTTTGATGCCACCCATCCGAGGGCGCTCGCTTGTGATTTGGTGATGTAATTATCAGGTAGTCGTTTATAGCGGATTAAGTAATCTGCTACACCATCAAAGGTATTAATGACGGCAAGGGTACGAAGGTCTGGTGCAAGCTGTACGGAAGCAGTCTCATTTGTGGCTGTGGGTGTAAGTGGTGTTTCTGCATGGACTTGCTGCGGGATAAATCCAGAAAACAGAATGGCAGCAATCAGAGCGAACAGAGTAAAAATCGAACTTATTTTTTTCATCTTGATCCTCCTCAAAAGGAAATGGGATGCCGTCCTCTTGATGCTTGTCTACCTCATATTATAGCACCGGCATATGAAGAGAATGTAAAGAATCAGGAGATTGGAAAAAATGAGGCTTTTTGACCTACTGTCTCTAGATGACGTAAACAAAAAGACGCAGTTCCCTGCGCCTTTTTTCAATTAAGATGAGGCAAGCTCCTTCACAATATCAACAGGGGCTTTGCCATCAATTCCATGAAGTACATTATGAATGGCTCGTTTCAGCATAAGGTCTCTTGTCGTTTCAGTAGCGGAACCGATATGCGGGGCAAGCGTGACATTGTCCATCTCCTTGAAAGGATGATCTTCCTGAAGCGGTTCTTGCTCATACACATCCAGACCAGCTCCTTTAATCCACCCTTCCTGCAGTGCTTGAATGAGACTTTTCTCATCGACGGTTTTTCCGCGGGAGATGTTCACGAATAAAGCTGTCGGCTTCATTAATTTCAATTCCCGCTCTCCTATCATATGGTACGTCTCATCCGTCAGTGGTGTGATTAACACAATGATATCAGCTTGCTTCAGCAAGTCATCCAGTGCGCAATATACAGCGCCATATGCCGATTCGGCTTTCTCGTTCCGGCTCCGGTTGTGATAGAGGACGTTCATATCAAAACCATGAGCGGCTCGTTTGGCTACTTGCTCACCGATTCGTCCCATCCCAATGATCCCAAGCGTTTGATGATGGACATCAATGCCGAATATGTCTTCTTCTTGAACAAATTTTGTCCATTTTCCCTCGCGGATAAAACGATCAAGCTCGGCAATTCTCCTCGCAGAAGAGAGAATGAGAGAAAAGGCAAGATCAGCAACGGTATGATCGAGTGTATAAGGCGTGTGCGTACCAATCACGCCTCTTTGTCTCATGGCTTCTAGATCAAAATTGTCATAGCCGACTGAATTATTGCTCACCACCTTGAGTTGGGGTGCATGATCTAATAAATCTTGATCAATTTTCGTACCAGATGTTAAAAGGCCATCAGCCTTCTGTAGCTTCTCAAATAACAGATCTCTTGGGATCGGATCCTTTGACTGCCATACCTCATATGTACAATGTTCTTTTAACATG
Source organism: Bacillus sp. FSL K6-2869 (assembly GCF_040869405.1). Lineage (NCBI taxonomy): Bacteria > Bacillati > Bacillota > Bacilli > Caryophanales > Bacillaceae > Bacillus > Bacillus sp. FSL K6-2869. The sequence continues at coordinate 3,205,084 of NZ_CP152035.1, read as the reverse complement.
TCTTCAAAAGCGGCAGGTAAGGGTTTGGCGACAAAAATATGTGGTTTCATCATCAACTCGCTCCTTTCACATGGTCATCTTTCTCTTTTTATTATAAAGCAACCATTTTGGCAGTACACGTTTGAATATGAGCTGCTCAATATTTAATATACTGAAATAACGGAAAAGGAGAGATTTTTATAGTGAAAGAGTAAATGACATGGCCATCTGATGTCTTTTTATGATGTAGAAAAACGAGTGATTAGTAGATGAGTCATAGAAAAACGCTAGATGTTTCGAGAGATAATCTGACAAACTGGAAAATAGATCGAGACTTTTTGATAGAAAATTTATTATATTTGCAGTGTATTAAACGGGATGGTCATTTTCTACTAAACCATTTCATCGTCTTTTGTTGAAATGAAAGCCATTGTTTGAAAGCAAAAGCCGCCTCTCCCCTGTGCTGAAGCGGAACAAAGAGCAAAATAGAGAAAATGCTTACATATTCTCTCATCGTTTTCTCATTTTTTTCTTTTTTTTCTATCATTTTTCTTCTCTATGCTTGAGAACACACAAGGGAAAAGGAGGCCAGGTAAGGCGTTACAATCACTTAAAAAAGATAGGAGATGACAGGATGGATTCAACATTAGAACAGATTCTTCAGCACAATGCAGATTTTGTGAAAGAGAGACAGTATGAGCCTTTCAAGGCGGGAAAATTTCCTGAGAAGAAATTGGTTATATTAACTTGTATGGACACACGCCTGTTGGAATTATTACCCCAATCCATGGGGCTTCGTAACGGTGATGCGAAGATCATTAAAAATGCAGGAGCCATCGTCACACATCCATTTGGCAGTGTCATGCGGAGTATTTTACTAGCCATTTATGAGCTGAAAGCAGAGGAAGTATGCATTGTCGGACATCATGAATGCGGAATGGCAGGCCTTGCGGCAGACCCTTTACTTGAAAAGGCAAAAGCACGGGGAATTGAGGAAAAGTGTTTGAGCATTGTGAAAAGCGCAGGTGTCGATTTAAAGGGCTGGCTGACAGGCTTTGATTCAGTGGAAGAGAGCGTATCTCAAAGTGTGAAATTAGTCAAAGAGCACCCGCTCATGCCAAGTGATGTAGCTGTTCATGGACTAGTGATTCATCCGGCAACAGGAAAGCTGGATGTCGTTATAAAAGATAAACAGATCGACCCACAATATACCTAAATCATCTACACATACTTGAAGGAGGCCAACACATACCATGCGTTTTTATGGAAGATTTGAAGGTTATGATTCATCAAAGTTTAGACGCGATTTAATCGCTGGGCTTGTCGTGGGCGTTGTGGCAATTCCTTTAGGCATGGCTTTTGCCATTGCATCTGGTGTCGGACCAGAATACGGATTATACACAGTCATCGTTGCCGGCATTTTGATTTCATTGTTTGGTGGTTCAAAGTATCAGATTGGCGGACCGACCGGGGCATTTGTTCCAATTTTATTCGGGATCGTCAGCCAGTACGGTATTGAAAACTTACTCATTGCTGGTTTTATGGCAGGGTGTATGCTTGTCTTATTCGGAATATTCAAACTAGGAAAGCTCATGAAATTTATTCCTCGTCCGGTTATCATCGGCTTTACTGCCGGCATTGCTGTCATTATTTTTTCAGGACAGATTGCCAACTTCCTCGGATTAAAGGGTGTTGAAAAGCATGAAAGCTTTTTCCTCAATATGAGAGAGATCGTGGTCCATCTCGGTACCGCAAACAGTCTCGCCATTCTCACAGCGATTGTTGGGCTCATCGTGATTTTGGCGGCGCAAAAATACATTCCCAAAATACCTGGTGCTCTATTAGGTCTACTCGTTTCAACATTTATAGCTGTTCTCTTTTTTCAAGGACAAGTTGAAACCATCGGCTCTGCATATGGCGAAATCCCTCGTCAACTGCCAACTTTCGCTTTTCCTGAATTGACGATTGAAAAAATGATGTATCTGCTGCCGCCGGCTATTGTCATTGCGCTTTTGGGCGGCGTGGAGTCCATCTTGTCAGCTATGGTTGCTGATAATATGAAAGGCTCAAAGCATGACAGCAATAAAGAACTCGTCGGGCAAGGAATTGCCAATATGGCGGCGCCGCTTTTCGGAGGGATTCCAGCGACTGGAGCGATTGCTCGTACGGCAACAAACATTAAAAATGGTGGAGCAAGCCCCATTTCAGGAGTCGTGCATGGTGTCGTCGTCTTGCTCATCTTAATGTTATTTGCACCATATGCATCGATGATTCCGCTTGCTGCCATGGCACCGATTTTGATGTTTGTGGCGTGGAATATGAGTGAGAAAAAAGAGTTTATCAATATTGTCAAAGTCAAAAATGCGGATTCCCTTGTGCTTGTCGTGACCTTCCTGCTGACGGTCATCGGTGATTTGATTATTGGCGTGACTGCAGGTCTCATTTTAGCGTTTATCGCCTTTATCAAAAAAATGAGCCAGACAACGAATATCCACACAAATGTTGCTGTTCCTCAAATCGAAACGGCGGCTGCCTTAGAAAGGGAGACTGATCAGAAAGGGATTAGTATGTATTCGATTGAAGGGCCACTCTTTTTCGGTACAACCGATTCATTGGAAAATTCGATTTTGGATCATGTTCAGACAAAGCCGAAAACACTCATTTTGCTTATGAACAAAGTGAATTATATGGACACCTCAGCAGAAGCGGTTCTGATGAACATTTCCAATCGATTAAAGCATCACAATGGAAAATTGATGATTGTAGGGCTTCAATCACAGCCAAAAGAGCTTTTGCATCGTACCGGTCTTTTCCATCACATTGGAAAGCAGCATTTCTTTGAACGAACGGATGATATTTCACCACAGCAGCTATAAAAGGCTAAAAAAAGCACGTGACATGTCGGTCACGTGCTTTTTACCTGCTCTTTTTCACTAGAAAACCGTTGTGTGAGTTTCTGTTGATGGGAAGAGAAGACCTCTTCTACTGTTACATCATAGAGATCAGCTAGAACTAGTAGATTTCCTAAGACATCTCCCATTTCTTCAATTAGGTCCTTTCTTAACGCGGCGTTCTCCTGTGTTTTCTCATCAGGTCGATCGCGTCCAATTTCGACCGCCCTGACTGCACGAGCGAGTTCTCCTGTTTCCTCCATCAGGAAACCTAACCTGATAAACGGCCCGTATTCTGTCCAATTTCTCATTTTGTAGAAATCTTTGATCCATTTTTCCATTTCAGTTGTTTGCATTCTCTTTATACAGCTCCTTATATGGTGTTCACCTTCTGATTTTACACTATATATAGATGGAGCGGCTGTTTCTTTACAATGAATTATAGTAGAATGAGTGGGTGAAGAAATCATAGAGAGAGATGGAGCTGTTTTGATGAAAACGATTTGTGTGTTTGCTGGTTCGAATCCAGGTGTGAATGACATCTACAAACAAAAAGCTGTCGAGCTAGGGGCTTATATGGCAGAGCAAGGAATCCGTCTTGTATACGGTGGCTCACGAATTGGCTTAATGGGCGCTATAGCAGATGAGGTATTGAAAAACGGCGGGCAAGTGATCGGAGTCATGCCAAAAGGGCTTTTTAGAGGAGAGGTTGTGCATCAAGAGCTCACTGAACTCATTGAAGTCAAAGGAATGCATGAACGAAAAGCGAAAATGAGCGAGCTGGCCGATGGGTTTATTGCCATGCCAGGTGGTTTTGGTACATATGAAGAATTATTTGAGGTGCTTTGCTGGGCGCAAATTGGCATCCACCAAAAGCCAATCGGGTTGTATCAAGTGAATGATTATTTCAATCCGCTTATAGACATGGTGAAGTTTAGTGTACAGGAAGGTTTTTCGAATGAATCACACCTTCAATTGCTGCATGCCTCTGGAGAACCGGAAGAATTGATTTCACAGATGGCTTCTTATCAAACACCGTCTCTTCAGCAGAAATGGACGGAGCTGTCTTAAAACAGATGCATAACAAAAAACCGCCTGTTCAAAGAGCAGACGGTTTGTTTTGTGATTATTTTTGTTCTTCTGAATTACGGGTCAAGACTTTGTCAATGAGTCCGTATTGAAGTGCTTCTTCCGCTGTTTTGAAGTTGTCACGATCTGTATCGCGCTCAATGACTTCAATTGGCTGACCAGTACGTTCAGCAAGTACTTGGTTCAGTTTATCGCGTAAAGAAAGGATTCGTTTTGCCGCAATTTCAATTTCTGTTGCTTGACCTTGCGCACCACCTAGTGGTTGGTGAATCATCACTTCACTATTTGGAAGGGCATAACGCTTACCTTTTTCACCAGCAGCAAGCAGGAACGCACCCATAGATGCAGCCATACCAATACAAATAGTTGATACCTTTGGTTTAATAAATTGCATCGTATCGTAAATGGCCATACCAGCTGTGATCGAACCGCCAGGGCTGTTAATGTAGATAGAGATATCTTTTTCTGGATCCTCGGCTTCTAAGAAAAGAAGCTGTGATACGATGGAGTTGGCAACATTGTCATCGATCGCAGAACCAAGCATGATAATACGGTCTTTTAAAAGACGAGAATAAATGTCGTAAGCTCTTTCCCCACGATTTGTTTGCTCAATGACTGTAGGTATTAAATTCATAATGTTCCTCCTTCACCTTTTAGGTAAGTATGTAATTCAATGATACATTTTTGGTCAATAAAGGTCAAACAAAATGCTGACCTAAAATCAAATACCCCTATCCATTTTCCCCAAAACTCTTCCACTTCAAACCATCATATGAGTATATGTATGGGAATGAAGAAAATGCATCGACAGGGATAGCGATTAATCATTGCTTTCTTGCAGCATTTCCCTTATAATTTGATATGCTGACGTTTAAAAAACATATCGTGCGCTCGTAGCTCAGTTGGATAGAGCGGTGGTTTCCGGTACCACGTCTGCCGGGGGTTCGAATCCCTCCGAGCGCGTACTTAATTAGTAGAATAAAAAGACCTCTCGATGAAAATATCTATCGAGAGGTTTTTTATATACAAATAAATTGCAAAAACGTAAGGCGTGTTCCTTTGATGATAATTAACGCGTCTTTTAAATTTTAATATATAGCTTCTCATTGTACTTATCTGTGATTGAGTAAATTGTTTTCTGATCATCGACTTTTTTTGTAGAGAAGTATTTAATGCCGATATCCTTATGAGTATTTATAATGGTTTTGTATTCTAGGCCGTTTCCTTTATTTGAGAATTGAATTTGAGTGATTGGATGTTTTTTATTAAAAACCGATGATTGCCATCCTCCAATCGGCTGAGTATGACCTTCGTATCTTTTGAACTCTGTCACATGATTCATTTGAAGCAACTCAATTGTTCTGCCGTCCAGTGTGCTTTCCAAAATAATTTTCTTTTTTGTTTCTACAGTTGTATTCACATGTTCGCCAATATTGAATATTTGGCTGTACGTACACTCTTTATTACTAGTTAACTCATCAAAAATGATAATAGACTCCATTTTCTTTAGATATAAAAGTGTACGTTTGACAATGTTCCCCGGATATAGCGAGTGTATGCCGGTAACAAAACTGTAATCTTGGTGAAAACCATAATTCTGTATATTTGATTTTCCAATTTGCTCATCGGTTATTTCATACGATTTGCGATTTACGGTAACAGTATTGTGTGCTTTTGTGCTTCTAAAATACTGACGATAACTATCTTTTTCTTGATAGTTATACTTACCTGAGTCTACAAAAAAATCAGTTTGTCCAATAGATAGTAGAATGGATAAATCATCAGCGTGTTTATGAACTCTTGAATGAAAGCCAGCAGTAAATTTTAAGTAAAGCTGGGCACTATTAAATGTCCAATTGTTTCTGAAAATCGCAACTCCAGCATCTTTGTATACTTTATCAATTTCAGGTTGTTTCCCCAAAAGTCCGCTTGAAAATATAAAGAGGAAGTTTGGATTCGAAATCATTTTTTCTGAAAAATGGGACATATCTAGGGGATTTGAATCACCTGTTAGAGGAATTTTTCCATCTGGCTTAAACAAATACGCTAAATATTCTTCCATCTTATAGATTAAAAAAGATAATTCAGGAACTTCTTTTCCATGATAATTTAAGAAATCATTGATACTTCTAAAAAGATTTAATACAACGATGTGGTATTCTGCACTATGTTCAAGATGAACACCGCTTTGAGCAACATCCTTTCTAGCATGATCCATAAATCTATTAATGGCTTTATCATACCATCTATCCGCATTAGCTAGATGAGGAAAAACTAGGGATAATTCAATCAATGAGCGATCTTGGAAAATGCCATGATTATTAATGAAAGTATGGTTCTTATCATCTTCAAGATAATTGCCGTGTTTTATTAATGTTTGTGTGATTACTTCAGTAAAGGTCTCTTCATAGATAGGTGAGTCTTTGTAGTTATCCCAAAAATGAATGATATTCACAATTCTATTAGCCACACTGTGATCCTTCCAAGCATAGACACTTGCTTGTTGTTCTTTAGAAGGGTTTTTTACTATCCAACTATGAATGATCTCTTTTGCTTTTTTAAGATATTTCAAGTCGGAATCTAGTTCATATGCGTGCATTAAATATGCTACAATATCCAAACTATGTAAATAAAAACACCAAGTCACATTTTGATAAGGATTCTCTTCCCAAGTGATTTCAGTTACATTTACAGCAGGCCAAGCGGAGTGTACATATAAATAATTTTCTACTATTTTGTCAGCGTTAGCGATTGTATTTTTGGTTTGCTTACTTCTTTTGAAAATCAAGGTTTAGTCACCTTCCTTTAAGACTAGAACTAATTATACAGTAAAAAAGGAGATATCTATCAAATTTTCAAGATATTACGGAGAAATTCTTTTAAAGATGTTCTATTCAATTCTCTGAAATCTGAATGCATGATGAAAACTATCTATAGAAAGTGTTTTTTAGCTGTCATTTACACCACACTATTTATGCTATAATTAATAATCATTCTCAATTAAAGGTGGTTTTCGTAAGTGAAAAAAATGATTTGGCTTATGAGTCTGCTGGCAGTATTGTTGGTGGCTTGCGGGCAGAAAGACAATGAAGAACAAGAATCAAATACTCGTACATATACAACTGAAACGGGTGAAAAGATCACCATTCCTGACAAACCGAAACGAATTGTTGTGTTAACAGCACAGCTTGGAAATTTTAAAAAGTTAGGTGTGACACCTGTTGGCATGACAGATGTTTATCCTAAATCATCCTTTTTAGATGAAACAGGTGTGAAGAGGGTGCCGATAGAAAATGTGGAGGCAATCGCCAAACTGAAACCTGATCTCATTATTGCGTATTCACAAAATGATCAAGTTGAAAAATATAAAAAGATCGCAAAAACAATTACTTTCACAACAAGTGAACATAGCTTTAAAGAGATGCATATTGAAATCGGAAAGATTCTTGGAAAAGAATCGTTAGCCAAAAAACAAATACAAGAAATGGACGAGCAGCTGAAAAAAGACGGCAAAGAGGTCAAAGCAAAAATTGGTGAAGACAAGACGTTCTCCATTATGGATGTGCAGCCTAAGCAGGTGTACTTATTTGGTACAGACTTTGGTCGTGGAGGAGAGGTTATCTATCAAGGGTATGGATTCAGTTTGCCTGAAAAAGCAGAGAAAGCTCTACCAAAAGAAGGGTATCTCGGTATTTCATTAGAGGAGATGAACGAGTATGCAGGTGACTATTTACTTGTACCAACAAAGGATGGAAAAGCACCTAATCTAGATATCACAGGCAGCGGTGTATGGAAGAAGAATAAAGCAGTGAAACAAGGACATGTTTTATCCTATTCAATCAAAGAATTTATCTATGCTGATCCAATCTCAATTGAAAAACAGTCTGCTGCGTTTAAACAAATGCTGCTCAAAAATTAATAGAAAAAAGACAAAGCACTTAAAAAGGAGGCTTTGTCTTTTTTTCTGCTATCCTCTGAAAATACTAGCCATAAGACTCATTTATCCCCTTTTCAGGCGTATTTGTTGAGCCTGATCACTGTATAAGATTAACATGGAAGGGAATTGACAATAAGGAGAGGATTCTTGTGGCGAAGGTTTTAATGATTACGTTCCCAGCTGAAGGACATGTGAACCCAATGTTAGGGATGATAAGAGCATTTGTTGATCGAGGTGATGAAGTGCATGTGGTCACAACTCAACATTATCAAAAGCGGATCAAACGCTTAGGCGCTCACGTACATATACATCCAGATTATATTCGGACATTAAGTGTGGAAGAAGACGATTTGGAATCCATGCAGCCATTTTTTCATGCCATGCTACAAACGTCATTAGACATTTTAGAAGTGGTGGAAACTCTTTCTCAACAGCATTCATTTGATTTGGTCTATTTTGATATGTTTGGAGCAGGTGAGCTTGTGCGGGATTACTTACAGATTCCAGGCATCGGTTCGAATCCTTCTTTTGTGCTGCAGGAGGCGCATTTTGATACACCTCTATACAGAAAAGATGAGAAGGCGGCTCATCTGTTAGAAGAAATACATGAACGTTTTGGCGTTCAGCCAAAGCATTTGATGCAATTCATGAAAAACCGCGGCGAACTGAATATGGTGTATACAAGTGAATATTTTCAGCCGTCTGTTGATGCATTGGATGATTCGTTTGTTTTCATTGGACCGAGTTTTCTAAAACGTGCTGACCAGCACGATTTCCCATTAGAAGCGCTTGAGCGGGAGAAGGTCGTCTTTATTTCAATGGGAACGGTTCTTGGAGATACTGAAGCATTCTTTAATATGTGTATTGATGCCTTTGCCGACTTTGATGGAAAAGTGATTCTCGCAACTGGTGAAAAAATCGACATGTCTCTCCTAAAAGAAGCACCATCTCATTTTCTCATCGAGTCTTATGTGCCGCAGCTTGAAGTCCTTGAACTGACAGATGTGTTTGTCACCCACGGCGGGATGAACAGTGTCAATGAAGGTATTCATTATCATGTTCCAATGGTTGTCATCCCGGTTGACAAAGATCAGCCGATGGTGGCAAAAAGACTGACGGATCTCTCTGCTGCTCGTGCACTCGATAAAGACGAGCTGACAGCAAGGCAGTTGAGAGATACTGTAGAGAGTGTACTCGGAAGTGACACATACCGTGCTGGGATTGAAAAGATTGAAGAAAGTTTCCAAACAGCAGGTGGAACAGAAAAAGCATTACGTGTCATTGATCAGTTTATGCAAGCGAAACAGACTCAATCATGAGTCTGTTTTTTCTGTGAAAAAGACATTGTATTTCCCAGATCTGTATGCTAATATTCAATTCGTAATCATTTCGATTGATAATCGTAATGATTACGATAAAATGAATGTTTGGGGGAAGTACATATGAATGATCAACCAGTTTACATAAAGAAAAAGGACAATAAAAAGCAGTCCTTTGTGACATATACCTTGATGTTGTTTTCAGTCATGGCTTGCTTTCTATTGGCATCATGTTCTGAAAATAAGACCTCTTCCAGTTTAAGTGGAAGAGAAGATGATGAACTGGTGTATGCAAGTACAAAAGATATAAGAGACATTAATCCCCATCTATATGGCGGGGAGATGGCCGCTCAAAATATGGTGTTTGAATCGCTTGTTGTGAATACGGAAAAAGGCATTCAACCAGCCCTGGCCCAAAGCTGGGATATTTCTAAAGATGGAAAAACCTACACATTTCATCTTCGGAAAAACGTGACTTTTTCAGATGGTGAGCCATTTAATGCGAAGGCTGTCAAAATGAATATGGATGCAGTTGTCAAAAATATTGAAAAAAATGCTTGGCTTAATCTCGTGTCAGAAATTAAATCCACAAAGGCTGTAGATGAACATACTTTTGTTCTCACATTGAAGGAGCCCTATTATCCAACATTAGAAGAACTTGGTTTAACACGTCCATTCCGTTTTATTTCTCCCAAAAGCTTTATTGATGGCACCACATCAAAAGGCGTCAAAGGTTATGCAGGTACAGGTCCTTATGTGTTAAAGGAACATAAGAAAAATCAATATGCCATTTTTGAAGTGAACAATCGCTATTGGGGAAAGAAGCCAAAGATTTCAACGGTGAAATGGAAGGTCATGCCGGATCATCAAACCATTTTACTCGCTCTTCAAAAAGGGGAGATTGATCTCTTATTTGGAGCAGATGGTGACATGATTGATGGAGATTCATTTCAGGCTTTAAAAGAAGCTGGTCAATATGGTGTGACTGTGAGTCCTCCTGTTGGTTCAAGATCTATTGTAATCAACTCCAATCAACCAATAACACAAGATCCAAAAGTAAGAGAAGCATTTCAATATGCCATTCAAAAAGAGATGATTACAGAAGGGATTTTAAATGGAACTGAACAGGTGGCACATACACTGCTTGCTCCGTCTGTCCCTTACGCGGACATTCCGCTTAAAAAGAAAACCTATCACAAAAAGAAAGCAGAGGCATTATTAGATGAGGCAGGCTGGAAGTTAAAAGAAGACGGCTATCGTTATCAAAAAGACAAGCCGCTTAGCGTGACCATTTATTACAATTCGGATAATGCAGGTGAAAGAACGATTAGTGAATCGATACAACAGGACTTCAAGCAGGTTGGAATCAAGCTGGATATTAGAGGTGAAGAAAAACAGGCATTTTTAGATCGTCAAAAAACAGGAAAGTTTGATCTTATGTACTCTCTATCGTGGGGACTTCCTTATGACCCTCAAACATACGTCTCTTCATTCCGTGTTGCATCCCATGCTGATTATCAAGCTCAATTAGGATTGAAAAAGAAAAAGTGGCTGGATGAGACCATTACGAAAGTATTGGTGGAGCCGGATGAGCAAAAACGAAAACAAATGTATCAAGATATTTTGACGTATATTCATGATGAAAATGTCTATATTCCTATCTCGTATTCTGTGACAAAGGCTGTTTATAATAAGCGCCTCAAAGGTGTAGGTTTTCATGTATCTCAGTATGAAATTCCTTTTGACCGAATGTATTTTTCGTCATAACCGGAGGCGGAGACATGACACGCTATATCATAAAAAGATTATTGTTTCTTTTACCACTCATTGTATTCATTACCTTCTTTGCGTTTGTGCTGCTTGCGATGCGTTCAAGTGATCCAGCTGAGGTCGCTTTACGTGTGAACCAAGTAACCCCAACCGAAGAAATGGTTGAATCCATGCGTCAAGAGCTAGGCTTAGATCAACCATTTTTCTTACGATATGTCACATGGCTTAAAGATGGATTAACAGGTGATTTTGGCAGCAGCTATGTCACGCGGGAGCCAGTTCTTGATCTGATCTTGGAGGCACTTCCTGCGACTTTACAGCTTGCAGGGATGTCCCTTTTGTTTATTATTGTGCTGAGTTTGTTATTCGGAATGGTGTGTGCATATGCGGCACATACATGGTTGGATCGAATCGTGAGAGCATTTGTGTTTATTGCAGCTTCCATGCCTAGTTTTTGGTTGGGCATTTTGTTTATCTGGCTTTTTTCAGTCAAATTTAACTGGGTCAACACGAGTGGAATGGAAGGATTTAAATCGATTCTTTTGCCAGCGATGACTTTATCACTTGGCTACTTATCGACCTATGTGAGACTCATTCGAAATCAAATCCTAAAGTTTCAGCACGAGCCCTTTGTTTTTTATGCAAGAGCTCGTGGTTTAAAGGAACGAACCATTCAATTGAAGGTGATGAGACATGCCCTTCAACTAGCGGTAACAGCACTCGGTATGTCAATACCAAAGCTCATTGCAGGAACCGTCATTATTGAAAATCTCTTTGCTTGGCCAGGGGTTGGCCGTTTGTGTGTAACAGCTATTTTTCACGCCGATTTCCCTATTATTCAAGCCTATTTGTTTGTGATGGGATGCCTGTTCGTTGTGTGTAACCTCGTTGCTGATGTCATACAAATGATCATGAACCCGCAGTTAAGAAAGGAGGTCTAAAAAATTTGATCGTATGGAATCAATTAAGAAAAGATCGAATGGCTATTCTGTCTATCTGGCTTTTGGTACTTGTCACATTAGCTGGGCTGTTTGCACCGTTTCTAGCGCCGCATGACCCAACTGACACGAACATTCTTCAAAAATATGCTGGTGTGAGTCTAACATATCCCCTCGGAACCGATCAGCTGGGGAGATGCGTATTATCGCGGCTCTTATATGGTATTCGGACAACGATGCTTGCTGCCGTGCTGACAATGTGTATCACGATGCTCATTGGCACGATACTTGGACTCATGGCTGGCTTTTTTAGAGGGAAAGTTGATGGAGTTCTAATGAGAATATGTGATGTCATGCTGTCATTTCCAGCAGAGGTGATGATTTTGGCCGTTGTGGGCATTATGGGACCTGGGCTTTTCAATATTATTTTGGCCAATGTCCTTGCAAAATGGGCTTGGTATACAAGGATGATTCGTTCGTCAGTCCTGCAATATACGAATGAACCATCTGTTCAGTTTGCGAAAGTATCTGGAGGTTCACCTTTTTATATCCTTCGAAAACATCTATTTCCTCGCATCTCAGGAGAGATAGCTGTCTTTGCTACACTTGACGCAGGCTGGGTTATTTTAAATATTTCTGCTCTGTCTTTTCTTGGATTAGGTGTGAGTGCACCTACACCGGAATGGGGCATGATGCTCAACGAGGCGAAGAATGTCATGGTGACGCACCCGGTTCATATGCTTCCGCCTGGACTTGCGATCTTATTTGTGGTCATGGCACTGAATTTTTTGGGAGACAGTCTTCAGCAGGTCATGACCCCTGCCATGCATCTTAGCAACAAAAAAAGGAGGAGACGGTTTGCCTTTCATCGAGATAAAAAACCTGTCCGTACATGATCCGATTCAACAAAAGGATTTAGTGGCAAATATCACGTTTACATTACATAGACAACGTTGTTTAGGCGTTATTGGAGAAAGTGGAAGCGGAAAATCAACCGTTGCAAAAGCATTAATTGGCCTCATCCCTCCTTCGCTAGAGATGATTGGGACCATTTTGTTTGACGGTGAAAAATTGACAAGTCAGGCTGCACAGCGTTGGAGAGGAAAGCGAATTGGCTTCATTTCACAAGATGTCATGAATGCGTTCAATCCAATTGAAACAATTGGTCATCAAATACTTGAAACGTTCCAGCGGCATTTGGGCTTACGTGGCAAAGAAGGAACAGCACATGCGATCACTGGGCTAGAACGTGTCCATTTAAACAATCCGCATATGTTAATGAAAAAATATCCTCATGAGCTGTCGGGAGGGATGCTTCAACGAGTCATGATTGCCATTACGATCATGCTTTCTCCTGACGTGATCATTGCCGATGAGCCTACAGCATCATTAGATGCATATAACCGGCGTGAAGTCATCACGCAATTACAGACGCTGAAAGAAGAAACAGGAGCTGCCTTGATCATCATTTCGCATGATTTAGGCGTCGTTCAGGCAATCGCTGATGAATTGTTGGTGATGCACCAAGGGAAGATGCTTGAGCATCGTCATGCAAAAGAGATATTTACATCACCTGAGCATCCTCAAACGAGGCATTTACTAGAAACGAGGCTTCACTTATCGGCCCCCCTTGAAGCACTGAGGCAGCAGAAGAGAGTGAGGGCATTCCCATGCTGATCACAGCCAATCAACTACTTAAACATGGAGAAGATAAAGGGCGCTTTTTTCATAAAGAGGAATCCATAGCACGCATAGCTCAGGTTTCATTTCAGATTGGAGAGGGTGAATGTGTCGGGTTAGTCGGTGAGAGCGGCAGTGGTAAAAGTACAATAGCACGTACGCTGCTTGGTTTAGAAACATTAGACGGCGGAGAGATAAAGATAGGTGGATGGCCAGCTCATACATGGCGTAAGATGAACCGGGGGAAAATGAGTGTTGTTTTTCAGGATTATCTTTCTTCTGTCCATCCTTCCTTTACAGTGAAAGAGATCATAGCAGAACCCATGCAAATAATAAAGCGAAACATGGATGTGAACCAAAAAGTGTTGTCCCTGCTTGAACAAGTAAGACTTCCATCGTCTTTGCTAAATCAATATGCTCACCAACTAAGCGGCGGTCAGCTCCAGCGTGTATGCATAGCAAGGGCCATATCGACGAATCCAGCCATTCTCATCTTAGATGAAGTCCTTAGCTCACTTGACGTTTCTGTCCAAGTTCAAATATTGGAGCTTCTTGAAACATTAAAGCAAGAGTTAGATATGACCATTCTCATGATTACCCATGATCTAGAGGCAGCCGTTTTTTTATGTGATCGACTTCTTTTTTTACATGAGGGAAGACTTGTGGAAGAATGTAAAAGTGACCAGCTGTTAGAATCGACTCATCCATTTACGCTCAAGCTAATAGACTCACTCATGCCTTTTCAGCTTGACAAAGAATAACCAATCTTTTATCGTATACGTAACAAACGACGGAAGGGTGACCCAATGCAATGAAGTACTAATCCTATGACCTGTAAGCAAAATGAAAGAACGAAGGCAGTGAGCAAACGATATGTGTTGCTATGTTTGCTGCGTTTTCATTTTTTAGCTTCGGAATAGGATGGTACAGCTTGGGAATCAAAGATTGAAGTGATGGATACGGGGGATATGTGTGCTCATTTGATGAACCGCATGTCATTCTGTATCGATACGCTTATTTTTGTACACCATTTTGCCTCCTATTCTGAGAATGGGAGGCTTTTTCATGTCTCCTGATACGAAAGGAGAGGGTTGGATGTTACTGAGAGCCCACCAATTAAAAGTATTTCGAAAGGATCGTTTGTTATTTGATATAGAGGAGCTTGCCATTCATCAAGGGGACCGAATCGGCCTTGTAGGGACAAATGGCAGTGGGAAAACGACATTGCTCCATGTACTGGCGGGGAGGGAAAAACCAGACAGCGGCACATTTGCACACACTACAACTTGTACGCTGCTTCCTCAACTAAAGACAGGAGATGGCAGACAAAGTGGCGGAGAGATGACACAAGCTTATATTGAAAGAGCTTTAAGCCGGCCTTCTGCCCTTTTATTAGCCGATGAACCCACGACTCATTTAGATACGGAGCATATTGAGTGGCTAGAAGAAAAGCTTCGTTATCATCAAGGTGCTCTGATTGTCGTCTCGCATGACCGTGCTTTTTTAGATGCGTTATGTACAGACATTTGGGAATTGGAAGATGGGAAGCTCAAACTATACAAAGGCAACTACAGCGATTTTGCCCGGCAAAAAGAACTCGAACATCGCCAGCACGTGGAGGCGTACGAGGTGTATACCCAAAAGAAAAAACAGTTAGAACATGCACTGCAAAAGAAAATGAAAAAAGCCGACAAAGCGACAAAGCCATCTCCAAAGCTGAAATCCTCGGGGCCTAAAATTGCGAAGCCTTATTATGCAAACAAGCAAAAAAAGCTTCAAAAAACAGCCAAATCTATTGAAACAAGAATGGAGAAATTAGAAAAGGTGGAGAAGGTAAAGGAAGTCCAGCCTCTTCAAATGACGCAGCACACCATGAAGGAAGTGGCAAGCCGCTCCATTTTTCGTGTCGAACATGTAGATGGCATGGCAGGAGATAAAGTCCTTTGGAAAAAGGCGAATGTAGAAGTGAGAGGCGGAGACAAAGTCGCGATCATTGGGAAGAATGGGAGCGGTAAAACGACATTTCTCCGAATGCTTGTAAACGGACATCCCGGGATTTTTCGTTCAGAAGCCGTGAAGATTGGCTATTTCAGCCAAGATCTTTCAGGACTGAATCTAGATGAATCGATCTTACAAAATGCACTGGAACAGGCGATTCAAGATGAGACGATCGTTCGCACCGTTTTAGCGAGACTTGGGTTTCGGGGAGACGATGTGTATAAGCTGACGAACGTATTAAGCGGCGGGGAACGGGTGAAGACGATGCTTGCAAAGTTGCTCGTCAGTGATGCCAATGTTCTGATGCTTGATGAACCGACGAACTTTTTAGACCTTGCGGCAGTAGAAGCGCTTGAAGGACTTTTAAAAGATTACCCGGGCACAGTTGTGTTTGTCTCCCACGACAGGAGGCTCATTGAGCAGGTGGCTACTCGTATTCTTCATGTGCACGAGAAAACCATTGAACGCTTTGATGGCACCTATGAAGAATATAAACAAAAGGAAGAAAAGCCAGCTGCTACAAAGAAAGAAGAAGAGCTCCTGCTGATTGATATGCAGCTGTCTGAAGTGCTCAGTCGTTTAAGCATCGAGCCTTCTCGTGAGCTTGAAGAGACGTTTCAAGCATTGTTAAAAAGAAAGAAGTTGTTAGAGTCATAAAAAAAGCCCCTGTGTTTACTGCACAGGGGTCTGTTCGTTTCGTTCTTTTTTCAATTGTTCAAGTTCGCTGACTGTGACAAGCTGGTAACCTTGTTTGGTGAGTTCATGTATGATCTTCACTGCTGCTCGAGCAGAGCTGTCATAAATATCGTGCATGAGTACGGTTTTGCCATCTGCTGCATGTGAGAGAACATGGTTTGTGATCTGCTGGCTGTTGCGAATTTTCCAGTCCTCAGGATCGACATCCCACAATGAAACGTTCATGTCCACCGCTTGATTGATGTCGGGATTTGTTCCTCCATATGGCGGTCTAAAGTGCGTAGGAGTATAACCGCTGGCCTTCTCAATCAGCTTCTGCGTGTCTTTTACTTGTTTGACCGCTTCATTTAGAGGGAGTCTCGTTAATAAAGGATGGTTATATGAATGGTTTCCGATCTCATTTCCGCCCTTTAAAATGTCGGCAAGCATTCCAGGATAATACTGAACCCTGCTTCCTAATACGAAAAAGGTGGCGTGTCCTTTATTTTCCTTCAGCGCTGCTAAAATGGTTGAAGTTGTGGCTGGGTTTGGACCATCATCAAATGTAAGTGCGATGGCTTTTTTATTCGGATCAAGCTTTGGCTTTTGCGGCAGCTTGACGGCTTTTCTTTTTGGATTCGGTTCTTTGATTTCATTCTGATTTTTGGTCTTATTCATATATTCTGGCTTCAAGATATCTTTTAGCAGCGTCTTTTTGATCGCCAGCGTTTGCGGACCTAAGTCCTTTGCGGCTACTTGAGAAGCTGGGAAATAGAACTCTATATATTTCTCTTTTAAGGCGAATTGACTGAAGTTTTGATCAGTAGGGGCTGTTCCTTTTTGAAGGAGTGATAGATCCTTAGACAAGGTTTTATCTTTTTTAAGCTCCGTGTATGTAATATAGGATAATTTTTTCAAATAGTCCTTTTTTGGTTGAAATAAATCTTTTGTGTCAAGAAAGTCTTTTTTCTGAAAATCGAAATTGATTGTGACGTGATGAGTGGTCCCATTTTGCTGACCTGTATACGTGTAGGTCGTAAAATAAATGGCCGCAGATTGTTTTGCATAGTGCACCATGTCATAGTCAATATTCAGTTCAAACCGTTTGTTTTCATCAATGTCCTTTGCTTCACTAAATGTCTTTTTGAAATGCTCTAATGCTGAATTCGCATAGCTTTGAATCTTGTCATCTAGCTTTTTTTGATGAAAAAGAGGATAGTTCACCGCATATCTCATAAACTTCCCGTCATTTACAAGAGTGACAATTTCAACATTTTTATAATTCGTATCCTGCTTCATATTTTTCTTCTCTGTACCGCTTGCTTGCTGATTTTGAAAGAATGCAACTGCTCCAATGACGATGGCAAGCGCAAATAGGATGATACTCCATTTTCCCTTTACTGACACAACTTTCAATTCTCCTCTCATGACGGGTCATTCTTTATTTCTTTGACATCTGTTTGTAATATTTTTATAACAATTGACTTACTTTTGTAATTTTAGGGGATTTTCATGCGGAATGTCAACTATTTTCCTATTAAAATACTGTAAAAATTGATAGGTCTTTCAGAACGAGAAAAAGCAGAAGGAAAGAATTCTCTTATTTGCCGTCTACCAATACCTTCAATAATTAAAAAAATGAGCCGTACATTGATTTTTCAGAGGCTGACGGCTATAATTTTGATGATTATGATTCTCATTTTCAAACTGACTTTTAATGAAGAAAAGGATGACACCGATTTTGCCGGATAAGCGAACATCTCAACAAAAACGATCATCACCTATTTTGTTCTTTTTATTGTTTTTTCTCGCTGTCATTGGTTTATTGGCGGCTATGTTTTTGGCTGTTTCCTACGGTGCAAAGTCATTGTCTTTGCAAACGGTCTGGACAGCTGTGTTTGACTATCAGTCTCATGTGACAGAGCAGCAGGTCATTCATGAATTAAGGCTTCCTCGTGTGCTAGGAGCTGCGCTTGTTGGAGCGGCGTTTGCTGTGGCAGGTGCGCTCATGCAAGGCATTACAAGAAATCCGCTGGCAGATGCGGGGATATTAGGCATTAACGGCGGTGCGATGTTTGTAGTCGCTCTCTGTTTTGCTTTTTTTCCAGGAATGCCTTATTCGGCATTGATGTTATTTTCTTTTTTTGGTGCCGTTCTCAGTACACTGCTGATCTTTGCCATTGGGGCGGCTGGCGGCGTGCTGACCCCACTTCGGCTCACTGTAGCTGGAGCTGTTGTTGCCGCATTGCTGCATGCGCTAAGCTCAGGTATCGCCATTTACTTTGATCTCAGTCAGGATCTGGCTTTTTGGTATGCAGGGGGTGTGGCAGGTGTCAAATGGCCGCAGCTGATGATCCTTGCTCCAGTCATTCTCATTGTCATCGTTTGGGCGATGTTATTAGGACGATCCCTCTCGTTATTATCACTTGGTGAAGATGTAGCTGCGAATTTAGGGGTGAAAACCCGGCAAGTGCGAATACTAGGTATGGCAGCTGCGGTTCTGCTGGCAGGCGTTTCTGTATCGGCAGTTGGGTCTATTGGGTTTGTCGGGCTTGTCATTCCGCATATTGCACGAAAGCTGGTTGGGGTCAATTATCGTTTCGTCATTCCGATGTCAGCGATTTTAGGCGCAATGCTTCTCGTCTTCGCTGATCTTGCCAGCCGGACAGTAAATCCGCCAAGAGAGCTTGCCATTGGCGTCATGGTGGCACTTGTTGGTGTTCCTTTCTTCTTATATATTGCCAGAAAAGAAGGGAGGAACCTGTCATGAAAGAGAAACGGCGTGCTCTTGTCGTGACAGCCGTTTTGCTTTGTCTGAGTGCGGCTGTCGTGCTGTATAGTTTAAATACCGGCACGCTGAAACTCAGTCCTCTCGTTGTCGTCAAAACGTTATTTGGCTTTGGAGATTTCCAAAGTGAGACGGTGCTGTTTGATTATCGTCTGCCTCGAATCGTCGTGACGATACTAGCTGGAATAGGTCTAGGCATTGCAGGTGGCATTTTGCAGAGTTTATCCCGCAATCCACTGGCCGATCCTGGGATTATTGGTCTGAATGCAGGAGCCGCATTCGGCTTAATCATCTTTGTGACGTATTTTCACGTACTAGAAGGAAATCCATCTTTACTCATTCCGCTCTTTACATTTGGTGGAGGTCTGCTTGCGGCGGCAGTCATCGTTCTTCTTGCGTACGACAGGCATGAAGGGCTTGTGCCTATCCGGCTGATCCTTGTTGGAATTGCCGTAGCTGCGGGGTTTAGTGCATTGACGTTATATTTGTCATTGAAACTGGATGAAGATACATACACCTTCGCTTCAAGGTGGCTTGTGGGAAATGTATGGGGAAGAGACTGGATTCATGTACTTGCGCTCCTACCTTGGATCGTATGTCTTGTCCCGCTTACGCTCATGCAGTCCAGCACACTCAATGCGTTAACGTTAGGTGATGCCGTCGCCTCAAGTGTCGGAGTACGTGTAGAGCGCAAACGACTTTTTCTTCTCACCTTAGCTGTTGGTCTAGCGAGTGCAAGTGTATCGATGACAGGCGGAATTGGTTTTATTGGCCTTGTTGCACCTCATTTGGCGAGGCGTCTTGTCGGCTCACTGCACCAATATTTTTTACCAGTGAGCGCTTTGCTTGGATTGTTGATTTTGGTCAGTGCTGATACACTCGGACGTTCCATATTTGCCCCAAATGCCATCCCAGCGGGTGTGGTTGTGGCTTTTATCGGAGCACCTTATTTTCTCTATTTACTAACAAAAACAAAATAAGAAAGAGGAACTCATCATGAAAAAAGTACTTGTTTTTGGTTTAACGCTCTGTTTCTTGATTCTGGCCGCTTGTGGTCAACAGGAAACAAAGAAGACAACAAATCAAGATGAAAACGGAACACCTAAGATTGCGTCCTTGTCGATTCATTTAACAAATGACTTATTAGCACTCGGGATAAAACCTGCTGGCTCTGTTGTAGGGGGAGACTTAAAAGATTTCCTTCCACATGCGAAAAAGCAGCTTAGCCAAACGAAAAAGCTGGGCATCGCAGCAGATCCTGATATGGAGTCATTGCTTGCTTTAAAACCAGATGTCATTTACGTCGATGAAGAACTGGCTGGACAAGACTTATCAAAATACAAGAAAATCGCCAAAACCGAAGTGTTTAATTTAAATGATGGCACATGGCGTGATCATTTGAAAAAAATCGGCAAGCTCGTCAATAAAGAAAAAGAAGCCGATCAATATATTAAGGACTACAATCAAGAAGCAAAAGAAGTCAAATCACTCATCCAGAAAAAGATTGGAAATGGGAAAGTGATGGCGATTCGTGTAACAGCAAAAGAGCTTCGAGTATTTAGTATGAAACGTCCGATGGGTCCAATTTTATACGATGATTTAGGACTGACACCTGTAGATGGTGTGAAAAAACTGGACAGCAAACGTCCATTTGAAGTCATTTCTCAAGAAGTGCTTCCTGACTTTGATGCAGATGCTATTTTTGTCGTCGTGAACCGTGATGATAAGGCGCAACAGGCATTCAAACAGTTAGAACAGACGCCAATTTGGAAAGGCCTAAAAGCCGTGAAGAAAAACCAAGTGTATCCGATTGCCGATCAGCCATGGTTAGATTATTCAGCTCTAGGCAACAAAATGGCAATGGATGAAGCAAAAAAGATGTTCTCTAAATAAACAGCAGATAAATCAAGGCATCATTCCGCATCTAGGAATGATGTCTCTTTTTTTGATTCGTTCTTCTATTCATTCGCTTTTTGCATACATATGAGAGGGAACGAGCAGTATCGCCCGTATGAAAGGATAAGGGGAGGGGTTACAGTTGAAGGTTCAAAAAATTAGTGCAGGCACTATTGCGAGGCTTGTGCTGCTTTTATTGGCACTTGTGAACAGCGCTCTCACTGCTGCAGGAAAAAGCCCAATTCCAATTGATGAAGAAGGTGTGCAGCAATTCATTACGTTAGCCTTTCTTGGCATCACATCACTATGGGCCTATTGGAAGAACAATGATATTACGAAAAAAGCACGAACCAAAAAAGAAGAATAATAAAAAACAGAGCCTCTCATGCAAAGAGGCTCTATTTCATCGAAGCGACAAGCGCCTCTCCCCGCAAATTGATTTTATCTCAGAGGCTTACGCCCGGTGTTCTCCCATATTGGTCAGAAACGCTTTCACTTCCTCGATGGTTAAGCCAATGGCCTTTGCTTCACTCATGAGACGCTTCCATTCTGACATATTTGAGTCGGTTAGCTTTCTCTGATGGACATGTAACGTCTTTCCTTCCTGCTCCTTTCTGTAGGTTTGAAGCAGCTGATACAGTTCTTCTTTAGGCATGCCGGATTGGACGGCATGAACGATATGATCCCGCCACTCCTGTTCACCGCCCTCAGCGTAATGAAACATCATCGTTTCTGCATCAAACAGCTCTTGTAAATCAATGTCTAGTGATGAGGATACCTTTTTTAAAAACTGGACAGATGGATTACG
This sequence comes from Bacillus sp. FSL K6-2869, assembly GCF_040869405.1. Classification (NCBI taxonomy): domain Bacteria; kingdom Bacillati; phylum Bacillota; class Bacilli; order Caryophanales; family Bacillaceae; genus Bacillus; species Bacillus sp. FSL K6-2869. Next base: position 3,183,316 of record NZ_CP152035.1, on the reverse strand, counting down.
ATGGACACCACGCTCAATTTTACTCAAATATGATTTAGAGACATGGGCATCTTCAGCCAGTTGCTGGATTGAGTATCCTTTCCTCTTTCGGTAAATGCGTATCACCTTTCCTATCATTCGATATATGATCTCCCTTCTCCCCGGCGAATCGTTCTGCGACCTTTTCGTTCATTATAAGAAATAAATTGTTCTTTATAAAATTCAAAAACGTAAGAAACAGGAAGTAAACAAAAGAAAACGAACGATTTCGTTCTTTAAAAAGAACTATAAGACCTATTATGACATTTTTCTTTGCGGGTATTATCTTTTATAATCCAATCATTAACAAAAAGAAACCATATATAACCTTTTTATGATGAAATCGGGAGGTATCTATGAATGAGAATATAGGTTTTAAGCAGCTGTTTTCTGTCATAAAAGAGAAAATGGCCCTTCTGATCCTGATTGTCCTGATCGTAACGGGCATTTCAGCCTACTATCAGTTCTATGTCTCGACTCCTGTATATCAGGCAACCACTCAAATTCTTGTTCATAAACGAAGCAGTGATGCACAAGCGAATTTAAACGATATTCAGATGAACCTTCAATATACACGTACCTTTCAAGTCCTATTAAAAAGTCCAATCGTTATTGAAAAAGTAAAAGAAACACTCAATCTTACAGAATCGGCGGAAGGATTAAAACACAAAATTGCCACAAGTACAGAAAATGAGTCAGAGGTCATAAATATTTCTGTACAAGATGAGGACCGAGCGAAGGCAGTAGCCATTGCGAATACAGCCACAGAGGTGCTGCAAGAAGAAATCAAAAAAACCATGAATATGGATCGCATTAATGTTTTGTCTGAAGCCAAGCTGTCCAACACGATACTGATGAACTCACGTAAATTCGTTCACATCGTTCTGGCACTAGGCGCCTCTGTATTAGGGGGAATGACACTCATTTTCTTAATGAATTTACTCGATGATACGGTGAAACGAACACATCAAATAAGAGAAGAGATCGGATTGCCGTCGCTCGGCAGTGTCTATCAGATGCAGGCAGACAGGAGGGCAAAAAAAGACAAGCAGTCCGTCATAACGGGAGGACAGAACATTGATTTTTAAGAGGAAAAAACGAGAAAAAAGAGATTTATCCTGTATTTCTGTATTAAATCCTCACTCTGTCATTGCGGAACAATTCCGAACGATCCGAACGAACATCGAATTCACGTCGATTCAAACGAGGCTGAAGTCGATATTGGTCACATCCTCCTTGCCGAAGGAAGGAAAATCATTTACGGCTGCAAACTTGGCAGCTGTTTTTGCACAGCAGAAAAAACGGGTCTTGCTCATGGATGCTGATTTACGTAAACCTGCCATTCATGAATATTTTGATCTAAGCCCGCACACCGGATTGACCAATGTGTTATTAAATAATTGCAGTTTGGAAGAAGCCATTTTGCCTACACCGATTGAGCATTTAGAGCTGCTTCCGAGTGGGACCATTCCGCCAAATCCCGCTGAGCTGCTTTCCTCCTCTGTGATGAAGCAGCTATTTTACGAGATTGAGCAGCAGTATGACATGGTGATTGTTGATTCCACACCGCTTCTGCCTGTAGCCGATGCCAAAATATTAGCGAACCGGACGGATGGAAGCATTCTTGTGGTTTTAAGCGGTAAAACGAAGATTGCCGCTGTGAAGAAATCAAAAGAAGTATTAGAGGGTACGACAGGGAAACTGCTTGGGGCGATGCTAAATGGCAAGAAAGTGAAAAAGGGAAGGCACTATATGTATTAAAGAGATTGATAGGTGATGTCTCCTAATCTTTAACAACGGAGGCACTCGATCCTGCTGTGGGCATGACATATGCCTTAGATGCTCGTCATCGGTAGTGGGATGTGAGGACGGGTTTGATGCCCATTTTACGTAAGAATAGTGATGTTTTAAAAAGGGGGAGGAGCGTTGACTTACGCCCAAAGATTATCAATCATCGTGGCACTAGATTCATATCTCATCTTAGTTGCCGTCTTTTTTGGCTTTCAATTTGTCCAAGAGGCGGCGTTAACCGTATATACATTTGAAATGCTCGTCATTTCTTCGCTCAGTCTGCTTATCGGGCACCATTTGTTTTCGTATGTTTTTCACGTGTACAAGCAAGTATGGGCCTATACAGGGGTTAGAGAGCTATTTTCTTTAATGAAGACCTTTGCGTGTTCGTTTTTATTTTCCATGACGATGCTGTACATTTTTGTGCAGACATGGCCATTTCGCTTTTTATTTATTGTCTGGCTTTTCCATGTGTTATTCATCGGTGCATCACGTATGGCATCCAGGCTGTTTCATGATGGTGCCAAGCGGTTTCAAGTTGAAAAGGAGCGGGCACTAATCATTGGCGCTGGATCAGCCGGGACCATTATCGTTCGTCAGCTTCAGCAGTCGAGTGATGTACATATTGAGCCGGTCGCTTTCATTGATGATGACAAAACAAAGCATAAGCTTGAAATTATGGGGCTGCCTGTTCTTGGGGGAAAAGAACATATTCAAACGGCTGTTGCGATGATGGATATTCAAAAAATCATTATCGCCATTCCATCCAAAAGCAGTCACACATTAAAAGGACTATATAAGGAATGTGTAGCGACTGGAATCAAAACACAGATTATGCCGGAAATGGAACAGATTTTAAAAGGAACCCACGCGCTGAATCAATTGCGGGATGTACAGCCAGAGGATTTGCTTGGAAGAGAGCCGATTCAATTAGATACAAGCCGTCTATCCGTTCACCTAAAAGGAAAAATGATTATGGTGACAGGAGCTGGCGGGTCTATCGGGTCAGAAATCTGTCGTCAAATTTGTGTATTTTCCCCTCGGGCGATTGTGCTTGTGGGACATGGAGAATTTAGCATTCATTCTATTTTACTAGAGCTGAAAGAATTGTATGGAGACAGCATTAGCCTATATCCACAAATTGCGGATATTCAAGATAAACAAAAAATGAGTGAAATCGTTGGTCATTTTCAGCCGGATATGATTTATCATGCCGCTGCACATAAACATGTCCCGCTCATGGAAATCAGCCCGAAAGAAGCGGTGAAAAACAATATTATCGGGACAAAAAATGTGGCAGAAGCTGCACATGAGCACGGAGTTGAAACATTTGTCCTCATCTCATCTGACAAAGCGGTCAACCCTGCCAATGTGATGGGAGCGACAAAGCGGTTTGCTGAAATGGTGATTATGCAAATGGGGGCAAGCAGTGAAACGAAATTTGTCGCCGTCCGGTTTGGGAATGTACTCGGGAGCAGGGGGAGCGTCATTCCAATCTTTAAAAAACAAATTGAAAAAGGTGGGCCAGTGACCGTCACGCACCCAGCCATGACAAGATATTTTATGACGATACCAGAAGCATCAAGGCTTGTTATTCAAGCTGGTGCACTAGCAGAAGGAAGGCAGATTTTTGTTTTAGACATGGGGGAGCCAGTCAAAATTGTCGACCTCGCAGAAAACCTCATTCACCTCTCAGGCTACACCACAGACCAGATTCCAATCACATTTACAGGGATTCGTCCCGGAGAGAAAATGTACGAGGAGTTACTCAACCAGCATGAAAAAGCACAGGAGCAAATTTTCCCGAAAATCCATATCGGGCATGCCTTGGATGGTGATCCGTATGTGCTGAACCGCTTTATTCACGAATTTAATATGATGAGTGACGATCAATTAAGACAGGCCTTGTTTGCCGCCATTGAGTCGCATGATGTATTGCCTGAACCGATGCAACGAGAGGAGGAGCCACTTGCTAATGAAGAAAAAAGTCTTGTTTTGCGCAACGGTTGATTATCATTTTAAGGCGTTCCATCTCCCGTATTTCAGATGGTTTCAGGAACAAGGATGGGAAGTGCATACAGCGGCAAATGGCCAGCTGGAGCTGCCGTATGTGGATCAAGCGCATTCCATTCCGATTCAGCGTTCCCCTTTTCATTTGCACAACCGGCTTGCTTATGTGGAGCTGAAAAAGCTGTTAGAAAAAGAGCATTATCAGTTCATCCATTGTCACACACCGATGGGGAGTGTCATTGGCAGGCTAGCGGCCAAAGGGACGCGCAAAAAAGGGACGAAAGTTCTTTACACAGCGCATGGATTTCACTTTTGGAAGGGGGCACCGCTTCAAAATTGGCTGCTTTATTATCCAGTTGAGAGATGGCTCGTTCAATATACGGATGCACTCATCACCATTAATGGAGAAGACTATGAAAGAGCCGATCGTCTGTCAAAAGAGAAGGCGGCTGTGCATTATGTTCCCGGTATGGGTGTCGATATGAAGCGATTTGCACCAGTTGATGACAAAGAAAAAGGCCGCCTTCGTAAAGCATATGGTTTTACCACGCAAGATTTTATCGTGCTGTGTGCTGGTGAATTAAATGACAATAAAAATCAAGGAATGCTCATCAAAGCTTGCGCGCAGGTGTATCGGAATATACCACATGTGAAAATTGTATTTGCTGGAGAAGGGACAAGTCGGTCGTCCTATGAAAAGCTGGTCTGTCAGCTGAATCTTGAGGAACATGTACAGTTTGCGGGATTTTGCAAACACATCGAAGATTGGATGCATATGAGCGATGTATGTGTATCAACCAGCTTGAGAGAAGGACTTGGGATGAATCTTCTTGAAGCGATGTCTGCTGAAAAGCCGGTGATTGCAACAGAAAATAGAGGGCATTGTGAGCTCGTCAAACATGGAGTGAACGGCTTTTTAGTCAAACCGCATGATGTGAATGGTTTAGCCGTTTATTTACAACAGCTCTACCATAAAAAGGACCAGCTTCACCTAATGGGGAAAGCGGGACGTTCTATGGCTCACGCATTTGCACAGGAGCAGACGGTAAGTGCAATGGAGGAAATTTACACAACGTATATGGATCAAAAAGAGAAGGTGATGTGAGCATGCGTCAGCCGAAAGTATCGATTATCATGGGTGTTTACAACTGCCAAGAGACAGTAGAAGAAAGCATTGAATCGATTCTTCATCAAACCTATGAAAACTGGGAGCTCATCATATGTGATGATGCATCAACAGATGGCACCTATGAAAAAGTGCTGCACTATACCATGCGTGAACCCGATAGAATTCGCCTCATCCGAAATGAACACAATCAAAGACTTGCCGCCAGTTTAAATCGTTGTCTCACTGAAACGAATGGAGAACTGATTGCAAGACAGGATGGCGACGATATATCGGTGTCTACACGATTAGAAAAACAGGTTCGTTTCCTTGATGCACATCCGGAATATGATGTAGTTGGTACGGCGATGACGGTGTTTGATGAGTCAGGGACGAAGGGTGTTCGAGCACTTGTCTCAGAGCCTGATCGAAGGGTGCTAGCAAGAGGAACGCCTTTTTGTCATGGAACGATTATGATGAGAGCGTCTGCCTACAAGGCTTTAAATGGCTATCGTTCTGTCAAAACAACTAGACGGATGGAAGATATCGATCTTTGGATTCGTTTTTTTGCTGCGGGGAGAAAAGGCTTTAATCTGCAAGAGCCCTTATACCTTGTAAGGGAGGATGAAGCGGCCTTTCAGCGCCGGAAATTCCGATACTCAATGGACAATGCCTGGCTTGTGTTACAAGCATGCAAGCAATTAAAATTGTCGCCGTTTGATTATCTCTTTGCGCTTAAGCCGGTCATCCGTGCCTGTATGTCACCAAAGATCATGAGGTTTTATCATCAGCGGAAACTTGGAGGATCTATGGTGAAAAGGAGGACGATTCGGGATGAGTGAGCCAAAGCGTGTACTTCATGTTGTGGGCGGAATGAACAGAGGCGGAGCAGAAACGATGATCATGAATATCTATCGTGCAATCGACCGGAATGTTCTTCAATTTGATTTCATTACCCACCGGGAGGATGTTTGTGATTACGATGAGGAAATTCGTCAGCTTGGCGGGCGGATTTTTTATGTCCCAAGTATTGGATCGTCCTCTCCATGGACGTTTGTCCAAACGTTGACGAAGACGATCAAGCAAACGGGACCTTATCAGGCGGTGCATGCACATACAGATTTTCAAACGGGCTTTTCTGCCCTTGCTGCGAAACTGGCAGGTGTGAAGATACGCATTTGCCATTCACATAATACGGCTTGGAAACAGTCTCCTAGCCGGGTTGATCATTTGATGCTCAAAGGATTTCGTCAGCTGATCTTTGCCTTTTCTACGCAGCTCGTTGCATGCGGTGAAGATGCCGGTGTCTTTTTATTTGGACAAAAAAGAATGCACGATGGACGAGTGGACATTTTGCCAAATGGGATTGATTTGGACCTTTTTTTTCAGTTGGAGCCAGAAGCGAAGGTGAAGATGAAAAAAGACCTCCATCTTCACGAGAGAAAACTGATCATTGGACATATTGGCCGATTTCATGAGCAGAAAAACCATGTTTTTTTCATCGAATTAGCGCAGACACTGAAAAAACAAGGGGTCTCCTTTCAGCTAGTTCTCATAGGAGATGGGCCGCTCCGGCCAGTGGTTGAATCGTATGCAGTGAAAGCAGGACTAATGGAAGACATTGTGTTTACGGGCGTTGTCTCAGAGGTTCCGCAGTATATGAAAGCATTTGATGTGTTTGTGATGCCGTCTTTGTTTGAAGGTCTTCCGCTCGTATTAGTGGAAGCGCAGGCATCTGGACTCCCATGTGTGATTTCAGATCATATCACAAAGGAAGTCGATTTAGGTTGTGGGCTTGTGAAACGGAAATCCTTGCAAGATTCAGCACATGAGTGGATGAAAGCCATACTAGAAGCCTACCATGCAGACCCTCCTCTTCAGGAGACGATTATTTCTCAGCTTGGCCTTAGAGGATTTGATGTGAAACAGAACATCACCCGTGTGATGAATGTGTATGGATTGTAAGGAAGGATTGGCAGATGGCGGTTTATTTGGTGAACATGATCATGGTCTATTTATGGTCGAGCTTTGCTGCATTTTATGGCAGACGTGATGATACCATACAAAGCGGCTGGCGGCCGAACAAGCTTCTGGTGTTTTTTCCGTTTTTATTTCTTTGTATTGTGGCGGGCATACGCTACAAAGTAGGAACTGATTTCGTCACCTATGGACAAATGTATGAGTTCTCCGTCAACTATGACAAGCCTTGGCATATTTTCGGATTCGGTGTAGACAAGGCCGCCACTGATCCGGGCTTTACATTGATCTTATGGATGCTCAATCAACTATCACATGAGCCGCAAATCATGTATATCACAGTTGGGATCATCACCTATTTTTTTATTATCAAAACACTTGTGCGATATGGACGGCCATTTGAGCTTAGTATGCTGCTATTTCTCGGCACATTTCATTATTACGCTTCCTTTAATGGCATGCGGCAGTATATGGTGGCAGCGATTCTTTTTTATGCCATCCAGTTTGTCATCAAAGGTCAGTGGAAATGGTATTTTCCGCTCGTACTTGTATGCGCGCTATTTCATTCCTCGGCACTCATTATGATTCCAGTCTATTTCATCGTCAGAACAAAGGCATGGTCTTGGATGATGCTTGTGTTATGTATGATTTTTCTAGGCTTAACCGCTCTGTATGACCGCTTTGTCTCCGTGTTTGTCGTGATGCTGCAAGGGAGTTCTTATGGTCATTACGAGGAGTGGCTGACAACGAATACGAATGGAATGAATGTGACGAAAATTGGTGTCTTGATTTTGCCATTATTGCTTGCGTTCTTTTGTCGAAAACGACTTCGTGAGCTGACGCCAGAGAGTGATTATATTGTGAATTTTTGCTTGCTTGGATTTTTGTTTGGCATCCTTGCAACGAAGGATGTCATTTATGCAAGATTTCATATTTACTTTGGTCTGTATCAGCTCATTTTACTGCCTTATTTCACACGGATTTTTGATCAGCGAACCAATTTCTTTATGTATATCGGAATTGCGGTTTGCTATATTTTGTACAGCATCATGCTGATGCCGTTTGATTCTTCTGTTTTACCGTACCGAACGATTTTTACAAAGTAGATTTGAAGAAAGGTGGGGCTTGCTGTCATGCCAGCTATCAGTCTATTGGTCGCAGTCTATAACACTAGTCAATATGTGGAGCAGTGTCTTCAATCGATTGCAGACCAAAGCTTTTCAGATATAGAGGTCATCCTCATTAACGATGGATCTACCGATCACAGTGGAGACATCCTTGAAGCGTTTGCTGCGCGTGATGAGCGATTTCGGGTGATTCACCAAACCAATCAAGGGCTCGGAGCGGTGAGGAACAGGGGCATAGAAGAAGCAGCAGGAACGTATCTTGCCTTTGTTGATTCAGATGATGTTCTCGCTCCTCAATACTGTGAGGCTTTATATCAAGAAGCCGAAAACACTGGTGCCGATCTTGTTGTCAGTGAATATTGGATTCAATTTGAACAGTCAAAACGGATCATACCGACGACGCTGTTAGCGCAGCAGAAAGCCGATAAGACAAGTTTAATAAAATCGTTATTACATGGTGAGATCACGGGATTCTCATGGAATAAGCTGTATCGGCGGGCGTTTATCGAAAAATATCATATCCGTTTTCCATTGAGAGGTGAGCTTGAGAATATTGAAGATCAATATGTCACGCTGCGCTGTTTTTCTTTATCACGTGTCATTGCCTTTGTTCATGAGCCGCTTTATTATTACCGGGTTCATTTGTCATCCATTGTCCAGCGATATCAAAAGCAGTATTTTCAGCATGGACTGGCGTTTTATGACGCACAGCGTTTGTTTTTAAAAGAGCATGATGAGCTGACACCATATGAGGAGGCTTTTTACTTTTTTATCGTGAATCATACGCTGCATTGTATGCTCAATGAATGGAAGAGCCAAAATTCCCTTTCCTTTCAAAAAAAGCTTGGTCATATGCGTGAAATGGTGACACATGAAGCTTTTCAGAAGGCTGTGAAACAAGTGGAACCATCGAAGCTGACTGTACGAAAGCGAATGATCTTATTCCTTGCTAGGATGCAGTGGGTGTATCCGCTCTCTGCCGCAGCTTCAAGCTATCAAAAATGGATTGAATATCAAACGAGAAAATCGGGGTGATGAGTGTGACATTGCAGCAATTAAAAGCACATGCCGCAGAGTGGCTGCTCTTAAAGGTCAAGTATCCACTTCAATATAGGTTGAGCCGCCAAAGACTGCCAGAGCTGCGTCATCAGAAGAAAATCATTCTCACGCTGCTGCCGGCACATGACAACTTAGGTGATCACGCGATTGCCTATGCCAGCTGCTGTTTTCTACAAAAGCACTTTCCAGACTATCAAATCATAGAAGTAGACATGCAGGAGATGTATCGTCTAGCACGTCCGCTGAAGCACGCACGGCACCCAGAGGACATTGTCTGTATTATCGGCGGGGGCAACATGGGCGATTTATATCGATATGAAGAATGGACAAGACAATTTATCATGAACGCCTTTAAGTCTTATCCCGTCATTCAGCTGCCCGCTACTGCTCATTTTACAGAAACAAAGAGAGGGAAAAGAGAAGAACGCCGCGCTATTCAAGCATATCAGCAACACCCGAGGCTTCTCTTGATGGCAAGAGATCAAACCACCTATCAATGGATGAAGAAGCATTTTCCTAATAAAGAGGTGTGGAAACAGCCTGATATGGTCCTGACATTAGACGAAACATCAAAGAGTCAAACCCGTAAAGGTGTGCTACTTTGTCTGCGTGAGGATAAGGAGGCGTATCTCACGAAAGAGAAACGAGAACAACTGCAGGAGCATATCAAAGAAACGTATGATCAAGTTGGTTTTATCACAACGACCATTGGTAAGCGAGTGAATCGAACGACTCGTTTAGAGGAATTATCCACGCTATGGACGCAGTTGAGACAGGCACAAGTTGTCGTGACAGATCGACTGCATGGCATGATCTTTTGTGCGATCACACATACACCGTGTGTTGTCATCAGGTCGTTTGATCATAAAGTCATGGAAGGATATGAATGGGTAGCGCACTTGCCGTTTATGACCCTTTTGAAGGAACCAACGGAGGAAGCGGTGAAAAAGGCCATTCATCAGCATATGAAAACAAGCAGACAAAAGGGAGAGGAAGTTGGATGAAGGCCCTTAAACACTGCGTGAAATCACCATGAACCGTGCGTTTCTTTACAATGTCAGTGCAAATGTGATGACGTTTTTCTTGATGATGCTGATGTCTGTTTGTTTAACGCCTTACATTGTTCATACACTTGGAGTGGAAGCGTTTGGTCTGATTCATCTGACGCAAAATATGATCAACTATTTATCGGTCATTACGGCTTCATTAAGTGCTGTGGTGGTGCGTTTTTTTTCTGTTGCGGCTCATAAAGGAGAGATGGAACAAGCGCAGCGCTATCTCGCTTCCTATTTTGTCAGTTCTCTTCTTTTATCCATCTGTCTTTTTTTACTTTGTCTATTCATGTCTCAGCAGCTGGTTGACTGGCTTCATGTGCCTGCTCATCTTGCAAAAGATACACAGATCGCCTTTGTGTTAGGGGGTCTTTTATTTATGCTCAATTTCGTCATGTCTGGTATTGGGGCGGCACCGTTTTATGCGAACAAATTATATGTATCGAGTGTTGGACAGGCCATTCAGATGTTTGGCAGGGCGCTTGTGATTGTACTGTTATTTACTGTGACGACACCAGCCATCTGGCATATTCCGCTTGCAGCCGTTATGGGGAGTTTCGCCGCTTTGGGAATGGGTCTCTATTATTTTAAGAAACTCATTCCTTGGTTTTCGTTTAAGTGGCGGTACGTTTCTTTATCTTCAAGTCTCACGCTGGTTCGATCAGGGGTGTGGCATTCATTTGAGCAAATGGGCATTTTGTTGTTTTTACAAATCGATTTATTGATGACCAACTTACTGATTGGGGCAGAAGCGACTGGACAGTATGCCGCCATTTTACAATTTCCATTATTATTGCGCACCCTTGCAGGGACACTTGCGGTTGTGTTTGCGCCAACGATCACAAAATTATATTCAAATCAAGACGAGCAGGGGCTCATTCAATACGCCGCCAATGCCATGAAATGGAGTGGTTTATTTGTGGCATTCCCCGCGGCTCTGTTAGGAGGTCTTGCCGGTCCGCTCATGCTGTTATGGCTTGGACCAGCCTTTGAGGATCTAAAATGGCTGCTGATGATTCATGCGGCTTATTTGTGTTTCACGTTGATGTTTTTACCGCTGACCTATGTACCGACTGCCTTTAACCGATTTAAAGTGCCGGCGGTTGTGACACTCATATTAGGCGGTTCCAATGTCCTGTTCGCCTATGGACTGACTCACCTACTTCAGCTTGGGTTATATGGCATTGCATCAGCAGGGGCCGTTGTTTTATTGATGAAAAATATCGTTTTTCTCCCATTGTATACAGCCAAGATCACGAAACAGAAAAGTACCATCTTTTACAAACATACAGTCGTTCCGCTGTTTGGGGCTCTGTTTATATGGGGGATCTGTGCCGGCATTCAGGCTGTGTATGATGTGACGAGATGGTGGGAGCTATTTTGTATTGGCGGAATATGTTTCGTTCTCTACTTAGGCTATTTGTATCAATTTGCAGGAACAAAACAAGAGCGGATACAGCTCATGCGTAAGGTGAAACAAGCTGCTATTGAACGGGCTGTCTCTCGCTAGTGTGGAAAGGAGAAGCAATGATGAAAAGAATAATAGATGTGGTCGTGGCTTTGACCCTGCTCATCGCAGGCAGCCCCCTTTTCCTTCTCATCTATGGACTCATTCGGTGGAAAATCGGAGCTCCTGTGGTGTTTCGACAAGAACGACCTGGTCTGTACGGACAGCCGTTTATGCTTTATAAATTTCGGACGATGACCGAGGAACGCGATGAACATGGCGTACTGCTTCCAGACCATCTTCGATTAACAAAAACCGGCGCCTTTATTCGTAAGCTCAGTCTTGATGAATTGCCGCAGCTTGTCAATGTACTCAAAGGGGAAATCAGTCTCGTTGGACCAAGACCGCTTTTAATGGAGTATTTACAAATGTACACAGAGGAGCAAGCGAAGCGTCATCTTGTGAAGCCTGGTATCACTGGATGGGCCCAGGTGAATGGGAGGAATACTCTCTCTTGGGAGGAGAAATTCACCTATGACCTCTGGTATGTAGAGCACCAATCGTTTTGGCTCGATATGAAAATCTTATGGATGACCTTGCTGAAAGTCATCAAAACAGAAGGGGTGCAGCAGCCAAATCATGCAACAGCTGAAAAATTCAAAGGAACCGATACGTAAAGAGCAGCCCATTGGCTTAATAGGGGCTGGTGGACACAGTAAGGTTATACAGGAGTTGATTTTTTTGCATCCTGATTACTCATTGGGTGCTGTACTAGACGATCGATTTGAGGAAGCTGACACTCAAACCGGCATTCTGTATGGTCCCATTTCTATGAGTCAAAAGGTAAGAGATGAAATACCTGATGTGCAATGGCTGATTGCCATTGGGCAAAACGAAATCAGACAGAGGATCAAAGAACGTCTCGCATTTGAAGAGAGGGCATTTGCCACACTGATTCATCCAGAGGCAGTTGTGAGCTCGTCAACGAAGGTTGGCCGAGGAACGGTTGTGATGGCAAGGGCTGTTGTGCAAGCAGATGCAGTAATTGGTGAGCATGCCATTATCAACACCGGTTCTATCGTGGAGCATGACTGCTTTCTCGAATCCTTTACGCACCTATCCCCGGGAGCTGTGCTCACCGGCTGTGTCTCTGTGCGAGAGGGTGCTCATATTGGAGCTGGGGCTGCTGTCATACCTGGCAGAACCATTGGAAGCTGGGCAGTGATCGGCGCAGGAGCGGCAGTGACCCGAGATATACATGATCAGAAAGTCGCCGTAGGCGTTCCTGCAATTGAGATCAAAGATCGAAGAGAAGGTGGGAAATCATGAGAGACAGGAAACGAATCTACTTATCTCCTCCTCATATGAGTGGAAAAGAACAGATGAAAATAGAGGAGGCATTTAAGAGCAACTGGATTGCACCATTAGGACCGCTTGTAAATGAATTTGAGCAAGTAGTCGCAGATTATGCAGGGGTGAAGAGAGGAGCAGCATTATCTTCAGGTACAGCGGCCATTCACCTTGCCTTAAAACTCATTGGTGTTCAAAAGGGAGATATGGTCTTTTGTTCCACTCTCACATTTGTTGCCAGTGCAAATCCTATTTTATATGAACAAGCGACGCCTGTTTTTATTGATTCAGAAAAAGAGACATGGAATATGTGTCCGCTGGCGTTAGAGAAAGCCTTCGCTGAAACAAAACGACTTGGGAAAAGACCCCGTGCGGTTATTGTCGTTCATTTATACGGACAAAGTGCGAAAATGGATGAAATCATAGCGGTGTGTGAGGCATATGATGTGCCAATCATTGAAGATGCGGCTGAATCGTTAGGCAGTATATATAAAGGAAGAAAAAGCGGTTCAATGGGCAGGTTCGGTGTGTACTCTTTTAACGGAAATAAAATCATTACAACATCAGGAGGCGGAATGCTTGTCAGTGATGATGAAGCCGCCATCGACCGCTGCCGATTTCTCGCGTCACAGGCAAGAGAACATGCTCTACACTATGAACATCAAGAGGAGGGATATAACTATCGGATGAGCAACCTACTCGCAGGTGTAGGAATTGCACAAATGGAAGTGTTAGAGGAGCGTGTTCAGCAAAAACGCCGCATTTTCGAGCGTTATCAAGATGCTTTAGCCGATATTGAAGGCATTCAATTTATGCCAGAATATCAAGAAACCACATCAAACCGCTGGCTGACCACATTCACCATTGATCATCATGCACAGATGTCTCCAGTAGAGATGATAGATGCTTTAGAACAAAAGCAGATCGAAGCAAGGCGTGTATGGAAGCCACTGCATCAGCAGCCGCTCTTTCATGGTTGTCCTTTTTATACAACAGCCGATGAAGTCCCTGCATCTGAGTTGTTATTTGAGACAGGTCTTTGCCTGCCATCTGGTACAAGCATGACAGACGCGGAACAGGAGCTTGTCATTGATACACTGTACAACGCTCTGCAAAAGAAAGCATTACCCTCCACATAGGCTGCTCGTTCATCAGCAGCCTGCCTCTCTTTTTAACAAATTTCTTAATTTGTGGAATAATAAGGAATATATATTGTCATTTCGTTTCAAATATGATATTGACAACGGTGTCCTTCCTCCTTAAAATGAAAATGATTATCAGCATCAATTAGGAGGAGCAACTTATGTCTATTTGGAGTAATTTTCCGAAAATTAAAATAAATGCAATATTACCTATCCTACTGATCTTCTTACTAGTAGGCTGTTCTCAAGCAAATAATGGAGCAAGTGGAGACAAGGATCATCCCAATATGATCACCATGGCATGGCCAAGAGATATTGGCGAAATGAACCCGCACATATACAATCCATCACAATTGTTTGCCCAATCCATGATTTACGAACCATTGGTGAGCTATCAAAAAAATGGAAAGCTTAAACCTGAACTAGCAAAATCATGGGATGTTTCCAAGGATGGCAAGGTGTATACGTTCCATCTAAGAGACAATGTCACGTTCTCAGATGGATCTAAATTTAATGCGAATATTGTGAAAAAGAATTTTGATGCGATTTTAAAAAACAAAGAAGTACATAGCTGGTTAGGTGTCATAAAGAAAATCAAAAAGACAGAAGCAGTGGACAAGCAAACGTTTAAACTCACATTAACTGAGCCTTATTATCCAACTGTTCAAGAGTTAGCTGTTGTGCGCCCCGTTCGTTTCCTAGGCGAAGCAGGTTTTCCAAAAAACGGAGATACATCAAAAGGAATCGAAAAACCAGTGGGGACAGGTCCTTGGGTATTAAAGACGTACAAAAAAGATGATTACGCGATCTTTGAACGAAATGACCACTACTGGGGAGAGAAACCAAAGGTCAAAGAAATCAAAGTGAAGGTCATTCCAGATGCCGAAACAAGAGTGATGGCATTTGAAAAAGGCGATGTAGATTTACTTTATGGAGAAGGAACGATTAGCCTCGATGCTTTTAAACAATTAGAGGCGAGCGGCAAGTATGAAACAAAGATGTCAGAGCCTGTAGCCACAAGACAGCTTGTCATGAACACAAAAATCGATCAGCTGTCAGATGAGAAAGTGCGTCACGCTCTTCAGTATGCGATCAATAAAACATCATTGGTGGAAGGTGTGACCTCTGGTTTAGAGGATGTAGCAGATCACATCTTGCCGACCAACATGCCATATACGTCAGGCATCCGGGTGAAATCTTTCCAATATGATGTGGACAAAGCGAAGGCTTTACTGGATGAAGCAGGCTGGACGCTTCCGAAAGGAAAAACCATACGCGAAAAAGACGGAAAAACGCTTGAGTTTAGTATGATGTATGACTCAGCAGAATCGATTCAAAAAACAATGGCTGAAACACTGCAGGCAGAATGGGCAGCCATTGGGGTCGGCGTCAAACTTGAAGGTGTCGAGCTGGCGACGCAGGTTCAGCGGTTTAAAGCGAACAAGTTTGATATGAACTTCTTTAGCAATTATGGAGCGCCGTATGATCCGCATACATTTATGAACGTTGTCTCATCAGATGGTTTTGGATTCAAAGAGGCGATCTCAGCGTATCCGAATAAAGATAAGCTGATCAAAGAAATGACGGAGATTCCATCAACAACTAATGAAAACAAACGTAAAGCACTTTATTCGTCCGTCTTATCATCCTTGCAAGATCAAGGGGCGATTGTGCCAATTTCTTATTTTAAAAAGACAGCTGTTTATCAAAAAGATGTGAAGGACTTTGATTTCCCTGCGAATCGAGATGAACATCCTTTCACAGGCATCAAGCTGAAGTAACAGAAGGAAGGTAAGCAAATGAGCCGCTATATCATCAAACGAATGTTATCCATCATTCCTGTATTTCTACTAGCCACACTGTTCACAACTGGCATGATTCATCTGTCACCAGTTGATCCAGCGGAGGCATATTTAGCAGCGGCTCATATTCAGCCTACTGATGAGGTATTAGCCCAAAAACGAAGTGAATTTGGTTTAGATGAACCTTTTTACATGCAGTACCTTCATACGATTGGAAAAGTCGTCCGTCTTGATTTTGGGCGGTCGTATATGACCAATCAGCCTGTGCTTGATGAGGTGATCTATCGAATACCTGCGACGATTCAATTGGCGTTCACTAGTCTGCTGATCGCAATTTGTGTCAGTATCCCACTGGGCTTTTTCAGCGGGTTGAGAAAAAATGGCGTTGTAGATCATGTGAGCCGGATGATTTCCTTCCTAGGAGCATCTATCCCGACCTTTGTTTTGGGATATTTGCTCATCTTCTTTTTTTCAGTGAAACTCGATCTTTTACCTGTTGAAGGTGTTGGTACATGGGAACATCTTGTACTGCCATCCATTACCCTGGCTGTGCCGTTAATTGCGATGTATACGAGATTATTGCGAGCGAGTGTGAGTGAGACGCTTCACGAGCCTTTTGTTCAATATGCGAGAATGAGAGGGTTAAAGGAACAATCGATTATGTTCAAACATGTCTTCAGAATGGCAATATCACCAATGCTGACAGGACTTGGCGTGAATCTTGGCAAGCTGCTCACAGGGACTATTATTGTAGAGGCTGTTTTTTCATGGCCTGGATTTGGACGATTTTTTATAGAAGCGATCTTTAACCGGGATCTGCCGGTCATTCAATTTTATGTGTTGATGGCGGCGTGTATCTTTATCTTAAGTAGTTTGATGGTTGATCTCCTTCAGCTGCTCATTGACCCCCGTATTTCTAGAAAGGAAGGCCGCCAGCCATGATGACAAAAGTAAAACACCTCTTCTATCATCAAAAGATGATCTCGATCTGTGTGGTGCTGCTCGGTCTCCTGCTCATTGTGACGGTATGTGCACCATGGATCGCTCCGCATGACCCTTCTGCTGTTAATCTTGCAATGAAACTAAAGGGTTCTTCATGGGAGTATCCTCTAGGCACCGACCAATTGGGAAGATGTAATTTATCTCGTATTCTATATGGTGCTCGTATTTCACTAGGCTGTGCGTTGTTAATCTTTGTTTCCTCTCTATCTATCGGTTTAATCGTAGGGCTGATATCTGGATATAAAGGGGGCTGGATCGATCACGTATTGATGAGATTGTGCGACGGGGTCATGGCATTTCCGAATTTGGTACTGATCCTTGGATTAGTCGGTATTTTTGGACCGGGGCTTTCTCAAGTGGTGCTGGCTTTGATGCTTGTACAGTGGGTGTATTACGCTCGCGTCTTTCGAGGGATGGTCCTTAGTTTAAAAGAACAAAACTTTATTGCAGCTGCGAAGATTAGTGGTACTTCCCATTGGAATATCATGAGAAAGCATATGATTCCGAATGTACTGCCGCCACTCGCAGTTGTGGGCACACTTGAAATGGGCTGGGCGATTATGGACATTTCCGCCATGTCTTTTCTAGGCTTAGGGGTTCAGCCACCTACGCCTGAATGGGGAGCGATGATCCATGAAGGAAAATCTTATATTCAAACAAATCCTCAGCTGATGCTTTATCCGGGCCTTGTGATTATGGCTGTGGTCATTCTATTCAACTTACTGGGAGAAGCCCTTTCAGAGAAATATGGCATCAAACGTCGTGTGTAAAGGAATGAGTCAGTTGGAAGAGTCTATTTTAAACATAGAAAACCTGCATGTGCATACGAAAACGCCGCAAGGAACCATTTCTCTCGTTCAGGAAATAGCATTTGAGGTAAAGCGCGGTCAAATTGTTGGATTAATTGGTGAGAGCGGATGCGGAAAAACGGTGACAAGTATGTCGATCTTAAACATGCTTGATCGAAAAACAACGGAAGTGACAGGCAGTATCACTCTACAAGGTCGAGAATTGATCGGTTTGAGTGAACAGCATATGCGGTCTATTCGTGGCAAAGATCTCTCATATATCATGCAAAATCCAATGAATAGCTTTACGCCTGTATGGACGATTGGACATCAATTGATTGAAACAATCCGCAGGCATACAGCTGTCAGTAAAAGGCAGGCACGGGTCCAGGCAATTAAAGCCTTAGAGAAAATGAACCTGCCCCATCCAGATCAATTACTGAGTAAATACCCTTTTGAATTAAGCGGGGGGATGCTCCAGCGTGTCATGATTGCTATGGCTGCCTGTATGCATCCGCCTCTGATCATCGCAGATGAACCGACAACCGCATTAGATGTACACAATCAGAAGCTGGTGCTTGAGCACTTGAATCAAATTCGTCATGAATACGGAACGGCGATTTTGCTCATTACCCACGATCTTAGTGTGATTGCAGAAATGGCAGACGAGGTCGTGGTGATGAAACAAGGAAAAATCGTTGAAAAGGCTGAAGTTCTTGAGCTTTTTGAACACCCGAAGCATGATTATACAAAGAAACTTTTAGCAGCTCGTCCATCCATGCCAGCTGTTTGCACGATTTGAGGTGAGAAGACCGTTGCATTTAATAGAAGTGAAAGCAGTTAGTCATTCATATGGCAACCGATCGTTTCTGATGAGGACAAAAGGGAGAACCCCTGTCCTGAAAAACGTTCATTTGACCATTGAAGAAGGCACTTGTCTTGGATTATTAGGTCAAAGTGGCGCAGGGAAAAGTACACTCGGCCGCATCATCCTTGGACTAGAGAAGCCGAGGGTCGGACAAGTTCTGTTTGAAGGTCAGGATATCATTCGTGCAGATCAGCGGACACATCAGCATTTCCGCCGACATGTACAAGCGGTATTTCAAGATTCATATTCAGCGGTTAATCCAAGGTGGACAGTGGAACAAATTCTATCTGAGCCGCTTGAAAACTATGAACCAATGACCCGTAAAAAACGTCAGCATATACTCATTCACTGGTTAGAAAGAGTAGGGCTCAGTGAGCAGGATTTGTCCAAGTACCCATACCAATTTAGCGGCGGCCAGCTACAGCGGATCAACATCGCCAGAGCACTGGTGCTTCAGCCAAAGCTCATTGTGCTGGATGAATCAGTCAGTAGCTTAGATATGGTTACGCAGGCAGTCATTTTAGATTTGTTAGTCGAATTAAAGAAAGAGCTGAAGCTTGCATACTTATTTATCACACATGATTTGACAGCGGCCTATCATTTAAGTGATCAATTAGCGATTCTTGATCAGGGTGAACTTGTGGCTCAGTTTCAATCGAAGGATGATTTCTTTCTATCAGAGCACGAAGCTGTGCTGAAAATGAAGGAGGCAACGCTCGCCAGCCACCCTTTGTCTCGAACGATTGGCAGGCCGGTTCGTTAACTTTTTCATTCCCTCAATGCCTCTTTTAAGAGAGGCTATTTTTCATGAAAGGCAGGTGGCATCGTGAACCATCGAGCATATTTAGCTTTGGCGATCCCTTTAACCATTTCAACGATGACCACGCCATTACTTGGAGCTGTCGATACAGCAGTTGTTGGCCAGCTTGCCAACCCCGCTTATATAGGAGGCGTCGCAGTCGGCAGTCTCATTTTTAGTACATTGTACTGGCTGTTTGGCTTTTTACGGGTAAGTACATCTGCTTTTGCCGCCCAAGCAAACGGAGCGCAGAACGAGGAGCAGGGTGTTCTTGCTTTTCTAAGGCCTTTTTTGCTGGCTATTATCGTCGGGCTTTGTTTTATTGCTCTTCAATGGCCCATTATTCAATCCGCATTATGGATCATCTCTCCTGCTGCTGATGTACGCGAATATGCAGCGGACTATTTTCATATTCGGATCTGGGGAGCGCCATTTACCTTGATGAATTACGTCATACTTGGCTGGCTGATGGGGATGGCAAAAATGAAAGAAGCCCTTTCTTTACAAATTTTGATCAATGTCATGAATATGATCTTGGCATTGATCTTAGTTCATGCGTTTTCTTTTGCCGTCAAAGGTGTGGCAGCGGCGACATTGATCTCTGAACTCACTGCTTTTGTGTTAGGGGCCTGGATCATCTTGAAGCATACGTCAAACGGTTTTCGGATGCCGTCTATCCAGCAGGTGATGGACACACGTGCAGTAAAGAAAATGTTTCATGTGAATAAAGACTTGTTTATCCGAACGATCTGTCTGCTTGTTGTGATCAACATGTTTACAGCAAAGGGAGCTTCTTTCGGAACAGAGCAATTGGCGGCGAATGCTATTTTATTTCAAATTCACTACATCATGGCCTATTTGTTCGATGGATTTGCCAATGCGTCCAGCATCCTTGTCGGTAGATCAGTAGGTGCGAACGACCGAGCGCTTTATGATAAAACATTAACCCTTTCGAGACAATGGGCAGTTGTGATGGCATGTGTCATTGCGGCAGGTTACTTTTTCTTTAAAGTACCGATTTTAAGCCTGTTTACAAATTTGCCTCAGCTTCTTGATGTGACACTGCAATATGCCGATTGGCTCGTTCTTTATCCGTTTGCTGCTTGTTTTGGCTTGGTGATTTATGGTGTATTCACAGGTGCGACAGAAATTGCTCCTGTTAGGAATTCAATGCTGTTTGCGATGATTTTGTTTGTGGCTGTTCAGGCGGCAGTCATTCCGATATGGCACAATCACGGACTATGGTTTGCCTTTATCATTTATACTGTAGGGCGGTCCGGCTTTTTGATGATGTACAAATCGAAGCTGGATCAAAAGCTTTTCCTGCATGAAAAACACCCTTTGCAATCATGAGAAAGGGTGTTGTTTTTCGTCCATTTATTCGCTTTCTTTTTTCACCTTTTGGTACGCTTCATCGAGATGCTGAATTCGCTTCAAGACAACAGCATTTTTCGTCAATTGGTCCTGCACAAGTGTAGAAACCACCGAACGATAATAAGCGTTCATGGCATGAATCTTGTCTTCATGTTGATTCATGGCAATATGCTGTTTTAAGTTATCAATAAAATATGGAACGGAAAAAAGTTCAGACATGGAAATCACTCCTATTTCGTATATACGGTCCGTCAATCTTCATGTAAAATGATGAGAGGGAGGGGAGACAATGAGCCTTAAACTGCAACAAGAACTAGTATTAAAGCAGGTACTCACGCAAGAACTCAGGCAGGCGATTACGCTGCTGCAATTGAATTGTGCAGAGCTGGGTGAGTATCTTGATCAGTTAGCGCTTGAGAACCCTCTGATTGAGCGGAAAGACACGGACAGCTATCAACCAGTTTATCATAAAAGAACGCAAGATCGAATGACAGAGCCGTATCGTACGCATCAAAAAGAAAGCCTGCAAATGTATTTAAAGAGACAGGCCATTGATTTGAATTTAAGTGAAAAGAATCAAAGGATTTTTCAATTCATGATTGAGTCCATTGATTCCAATGGTTATTTAAATGAATCGGTTGACCAAATGGCCGCTGTGTTACAGGCTTCGGCAGAAGAAGTAGAGGCCGTTCTTCATCAGCTTCAATCATTAGAGCCTGCCGGTATTGGCGCTAGATCATTGCAAGAATGTATCCTGCTCCAGCTTAGACGAAAAAAGGAACGCTGGTATGAAGCAGAGCTGATCATCGAAGGGCATTTCTTTCTGTTCGCAAGGAAGGCTTGGAAGGAAATCGCGGCAAAAACAGGTATACCTTTGAAAACCCTGCAAGCCATACAAGATGAGGTGTCGCTTCTCGAACCAAGACCAGGCCTTCATTTCTCTTATGAAGAAGAGGATGTGTATATAGAACCAGATGTGTTGATTACAGCTGCGGGAGGTCACATCACATTCGAGCTGAACCAGCGTGCTTTTCCGGACATTGAAATGAATGAAGGGTATTTCGCCATGATTCAAGATCAAAAGCGGCATGAAGCATATGCATATTTAAAGGAAAAGCATCAGCAGTACAATTGGCTTGTTCAAGCGCTGAAGCAGAGAAAACAAACGATGACAAATGTCGTTCGTGAGATTATCTTACAACAGACTGATTTTTTCCTGACAGGGAAGCATAAAATGAAACCGCTTACTATGAAGCGGGTTGCAGATATATTACAAGTGCATGAGTCGACAGTGAGTCGAACAGTCAAAGGGAAAATGGTGCAGACCCCTTATGGGTTAATGGAAATGAAACAGTTTTTCCAAGCGAAACTAGAAGGGCATTCGCTCGAAGAAGCATCCAGCTACACAGTGAAGACCCACATTGCAGAGCTGATTCAATCAGAAAATAAGAAAAAACCGTATTCAGATCAGCAAATCATGACGCAGCTTCAGCAAACCTTTGGTATCCGCGTCTCTCGCAGAACCATTGCCAAATATCGTGAACAAATGAACCTTCCGTCTTCCACGCTGCGGAAGCGATATGATTAAAAAGAAGCACATGCCAGAAACAATGGCACGTGCTTCTTTTTTGATGAGTGGAAGAGTGATAGAAGATTTCTTGAGAATTGAAAAAAGGGAAGACGTGTGATTTGAAATTTTGGGGTAAAGTATAAGATAGGGCATGAGCCGATAGGGTAGACAACAGTGATGAGGTGAGACCAATTGAAATATAAACAAATCAAAACGAAAAAAATATATGAAGAAATTGCGGATGCATTAGTCGAATCCATTCGAACGGGGGAGCTTCTTCCGGGCGAAAAATTAGACTCGGTTCAAGCACTTTCTGAAAACTTTCAAGTCAGCCGTTCCGCTGTGAGAGAGGCGCTGTCCGCTCTGAAAGCGATCGGATTAATAGAGATGAAGCAAGGAGAAGGCACATATGTGAAGCAGTTCGATCCTGAGCAGCTCACATTTTGTTTATCTCCTGCTTTTTTGATGAAGCAGCAGGATATCACGCAGCTTCTTGAAGTGAGATCAATCATTGAATCAGGTGCTGTCAAAAAGGCAGCATTGCTGCGGACAGACGAGGACCTCCATCGACTGCATGAGGCACTAGAACAAATGAAGCGTGCAGAAGCGCATAAAGAAATTGGTGAAGAGGCAGACCTCGCATTTCATCTTGCCATCGCTAAAGCCTCAAAGAATCATTTACTGGCGGCGTTAATGAATCAGGTCTCATCCTTATTAATTGAAACGATGCGGGAAACGAGAAAAATCGTGTTATTTTCAAGAAAAGCGTCCATACGTCAGCTTTATAAAGACCATGAACGTATTTATCAAGCTGTCATGGACAAGCAGCCAGAAGAAGCGGAGAGGGCGATGCTTACACATTTGGAAAAAGTAGAACAACTTCTTGGTGATGTGCTGCAAGAACAGGAAGGAAAGCCAGATATACAATAAGCTGTGCCGAAAAACGGCACAGCTCAGCGTGTAGACAAACCCTCGCATTCTTTGTCAGTCCTGCGCGCTGGTACTCACGATTGTCAAATTCGCTCCGTGCCAGTGCTCGTCCTTCCTAGACTGCAAAGGTTTTCTATCACGCTGAAAAGAAGACAAAGGGCTAAAATAAAGGTCATTTTAGCCCTTTGTCAACAATCTAAGCTGTGCCACATAAGGGCACAGCTCTATTATTGAAGAGAAATATGCAGCTTTTTCATTCGATATTGCAGACTTTGCCTGCTCATGCCCAATATCTTTGCAGTCTGTGAAATATTGTCGTCCATTTTATTTAAGTAATGGACGATGTATTGTTTTTCAAATCGTTCCATTTGGGTTTGGAAGTCAGTTGTATGATCTGAGCTCGTGTAGACAAACGTATCAGCTGCAGCTGCTAGATTAAGCGGACTCTTCTGCATGTGTTCACTAGGACGTCCTTCTCCTTGCTTGAAACGGAAATGGTAAGGAAGGTGATGCATGCTTAAGTATTTTTCGTCCATCATCATATTCATTCCAGCCTCAATCACATGCTCCAGTTCTCTTACATTGCCCGGCCAATGATACGCTTGGAACAGGGCAAGTACCTCTTCATCAGCCGCCTTCACATTCATTTGAAACAGTTCATTATATTTTTGAATAAAATGCATGACAAATGTGGGGATGTCTTCTTTTCGCTCAGAGAGTGGCGGGATAAACAAGGTGACAATGCCAAGCCGGTAAAATAAATCCTTTCGCATTCGTCCACCTGCGATCGCATCCACAGGGTCCTCATTCATATTAGCAATCACTCTCACATCAATGGCGATTTCCTTTGTGCTGCCTAACCTTCTTACACGTTTCTCTTGCAAGACGCGCAATAGTTTTGCTTGAAGAGCTGGGTGTAATGAGTTGATCTCATCTAAAAGCAGAGTCCCTCCTTGTGCTTGTTCGAATAGACCGGGCTGATCTGTTGCCCCTGTAAAAGCCCCTTTTTGTGTTCCAAAAAGCAGACTTTCAATCAGGTTATCAGGCAGTGCTGCACAATTCTGCGTAATAAATGGTCCAGATGAACGGCTGCTACCATTATGAATGCTTTGTGCAAATAGCTCTTTCCCCGTCCCTGTCTCACCAACAATTAGCACATAAGAAGAGGTACGTGTGGCTCGTTTCGCATGTTCAATCACTTCTAAAAAGGGAGGACTCTCCCCAATGATTGAATCAAATGTAAAGCGTGTGTTTCCTTTTTTCTTCATATTGTGATGAATGAGCCGTTCCAGTTTCGTGACATCATTCGAAATTTCAACCGCCCCTTGAATCAAACCGTCTCGAACGAGCGGGTATGTATGGTTAATCGTTGTGATTTCTTTTCCATTGTAGTTGTGATACGTCTGCTTTGCATGAACCGTCTGTTTCCCGGTTCGCAGCGCTTGGACAAGTGTACTGTGCATCTCATCCTGAAACACAAAGAGGTCTAAGACATTTTTATAAAGGACATCAGAACGTTTTAAAGATTCGATCTCCATCATTTTTTTGTTATAAACAATGGTATTTCCATTTTCATCAATGGCGTGAACCCCAACATCAATTAAATCGAGCATTTGTTTATATAGATCAATCTCATTTTCGAACTTTGCGGTATGCTGATCTTTTTTCACTTGCGCCACCTCCAGACATTACCTCTATTTTACATGAAAAATTTTGCGGTTTCCTCTAAAAAAATTTGCATATGCAAAATTATTTTGCGTTAAAGATGAGCACAATCCTAGATACAGAGCGATCACTAAGTTGGCATGATCCTTGCATAATATAAGAGTGAAGATGAACCCAATCAAAAGAGGCAAGCTTATAGAAGGAGGAATACACGATGACACAGACAAAAGCATTGATTCATCAAACAGAACAATACGGTGCGGCGAACTATCATCCGTTGCCAATTGTGATTTCAGAGGCTGAGGGAGTGTGGGTGACTGATCCTGAGGGCAACCGCTACATGGATATGCTCAGTGCATATTCTGCAGTGAACCAAGGACATCGCCATCCCCGCATTATTGAAGCGCTTAAAACACAAGCTGACCGCGTGACACTCACATCAAGGGCCTTCCATAATGATCAGCTTGGCCCATGGTATGAGAAGATTTGCAAATTAACGAATAAAGAGATGGCATTGCCGATGAATACGGGTGCCGAGGCTGTGGAAACGGCGATAAAGGCAGCGAGACGATGGGGCTATGATGTCAAGGGAATCGAAGAGAATCGGGCAGAAATCATTGCATGTACCGGGAATTTTCATGGTCGTACAATGACGGCTGTGTCACTTTCTTCGGAAGCAGAATATCAAAGAGGTTTCGGTCCGATGCTTCCAGGCATAAAGCTCATCCCTTATGGAGATATTGAGGCGTTACGCGAAGCGATCACTCCGCAAACAGCAGCTTTTCTCTTTGAACCGATTCAAGGAGAAGCGGGCATTGTCATGCCGCCTGAGGGCTTTATAAAAGAGGCAAAAGCGATCTGTGAGAAGGAACATGTGTTATTGATCGCAGATGAAATTCAAGTGGGATTAGCGCGGACTGGCAAGATGTTTGCATGCGACTGGGAAGACATTGAGCCGGATATGCTGATTCTTGGTAAAGCACTTGGCGGTGGGGTATTCCCGATCTCATGTGTTGTCGCAAACCGTGATATTTTAGGTGTATTTAATCCAGGGTCTCACGGGTCTACCTTCGGCGGGAATCCTCTTGCGTGCGCAGTATCACTTGCTGCACTAGATGTTTTAATCGACGAGAAGCTTGCCGAGCGCTCATTGGAGCTTGGGCAATATTTCAAAGACAAACTATCACGCATTCAAAGTCCTGTGATTAAGGAAGTACGCGGGCGTGGACTATTTATTGGGATGGAACTGACTGAGGCAGCTAGACCTTATTGTGAGAAGCTCAAGCAAGCAGGGCTGTTATGCAAAGAAACCCATGAGACAGTGATTCGATTTGCACCGCCGCTTACTATTTCAAAAGAAGACTTGGATTGGGCAATTGCTCATATCCAAGCGTTATTTCAAGCATAAATGATCAAGGGAGAAGCCTTCAAATTCTCCCTTTCTCTTTCAATGAACGGCGAATTTTGTCAAAGGTTGATGAATAGAAGAGTGAAAGTGGGGAAGCGGATTTGAAGCCAGAACAGCATAATGAACTAGAGCGTTCCATGAAAAGCAGACATCTTTTTATGATTGCCTTAGGTGGGGTCATCGGAACAGGCCTTTTCCTTGGATCAGGACTCATTATTCATCAGGCAGGCCCAGGGGGAGCCATTCTTTCGTTTATCATTGGCGGGTTGCTCATGTATTTGGTCATGCTCTGTCTTGGTGAATTAGCAGTGGCGATGCCGACAGCTGGTTCCTTTCAGGAGTATGCAACCAAATATATAGGTCCGTCCACAGGCTTTATGATCGGCTGGCTTTATTGGTTTAGCTGGGCATGTACAATTGGACTGGAGTTTACGTCAGCAGGCATTTTGCTCCAAAGGTGGTTTCCTGATATCCCAGTTTGGCTTTGGTGTCTTGCCTTTAGCGTCATCTTATTTTCCATCAATGCCATCTCAGCTCGCAGCTTTGCTGAAACCGAGTTTTGGTTTTCAGCCATCAAGGTTGCTGCGATCTTATTGTTTATTATCATTGGAATTGGCGCAATTTTCGGAATGATTCATTTGAAAGGCGGGGAACCTGCCCCTCTATTTCGCCATTTGACGGATCATGGCGGACTTTTTCCTAATGGTGTTTTTGCGATTTTATTAACCATGGTCACAGTCAATTTCTCCTTTCAAGGAACAGAGCTTGTAGGGATTGCAGCAGGGGAGAGTGAAAATCCAGAAAAAACACTCCCACGCTCTATTCGGAATATTATTTGGCGGACGATGGTCTTTTTTGTTTTATCGATTGCGGTTCTTGCAGCGCTTCTGCCATGGCAGACCGCCGGCGCGGTGGATAGTCCGTTTGTTGTGGTGTTGGACAAGGTCGGCATACCATACGCTGCAGATATCATGAATTTTATTATCATTACAGCCGTCTTATCTGTAGCGAACTCTGGATTATATGCATCATCACGTATGCTTTGGGCGCTTTCAAAAGACGGGAAAGGACCTGTTTTCACGAAAAAATTATCCAAACGTAAAATCCCGATCAATGCCTTATTGGTGACAATGGGTGTATCCGCTCTATCACTGCTCACGAGTGTTGTAGCACCAAAAACGGTATATGTCTGGCTCATATCCATTTCGGGTATGGTGCTTGTCGTGGTTTGGATGTCGATTTGTTTATCCCAATACTTCTTTAGGAGACAATTCATAAAAGAGGGCGGAGATGTAAAGGATCTTGTCTTCCGAACGCCTTTTTATCCATTTGTGCCATTAGCAGGCTTTATCGCATTTGGCATTGTTCTTATCAGTTTATTCTTTATTGAGGATCAGCGGATTGGTCTTTATTGCGGAGTTCCATTTATGGCCGCCTGCTATATCATTTATTACCTCAAGATTAAACCGAAGGAAGATGCGAAACGGTTTAATGAAGAGAAAGAAACGATACCGAAAACATAAGCAGGCGGCTTTTGACCGCCTGCACCTTTTCAAAGACAAATGCATTCAATATAGAAGAAAATAAATAGTTTGAAAAAAATAAAATAGCGGAAAGCTAGATGACAAGCAGGTTATCGGTCAAAATGTGTCTATTTTTTGTCTAAATGTGTTTGTAAGAGTTGAAAATGCAAGATTATCCTGTTAAAATAATTAAAGAAAGCAGGGATTGATTTTTTTTGGCTGTGGCGGGACGTTTTTTGTCACAGTGGGACGTTTTTAGTCCAACGTGAAAAGAAAGGGTCGTTAGCCATGAATCGTTTATTGGAAGCTCAAAAAAAATTATTACCAGATCTTCTCACAGTTATGCAAAAGCGCTACGACATTTTGCAGTACATCAGATTAGCTGAACCAATTGGTCGCAGAAGTCTTGCGACAAGTCTTGGTCTGAGTGAACGTATCTTAAGAGCTGAAGTTCAGTTCTTAAAGGAACAAAATCTGCTGGATGTCAAAACGAGCGGTATGATGCTGACGACTGAAGGTCATGCTTTGCTTGAAATGCTTGAAGGAATGATGAAGGACGTTTTAGGTTTAACCTTTTTGGAAAATACATTAAAGAGGAAATTAGGCCTGGAAGAAGTCATCATTGTTTCTGGTGACAGCGATGAATCCCCGTGGGTGAAGCAAGAAATGGGAAGAGCTGCTGTCCAATGTATGAAAAAAAGGTTTACTGGAAATAATATCGTCGCCGTCACTGGCGGAACGACGATGGAAGCTGTTGCCGAAATGATGACCCCTGATGCCAAAAACAGAGACATGATGTTTGTCCCTGCGAGAGGCGGTCTTGGGGAGAATGTAAAAAATCAGGCAAACACCATTTGTGCCCACATGGCTGAAAAAGCTTCCGGTACTTACAAACTGCTGTTTGTTCCAGGACAGCTGTCAGAAGGTGCTTACTCTTCCATTATTGAAGAGCCGTCTGTCAAAGAAGTGCTTCAAACAATTAAATCATCCACGATGCTTATTCATGGAATCGGTGAAGCAAAAACAATGGCGATGAGACGAAACACACCCGCTGAAGATTTAAAAAAGATTGATGAGCATGACGCAGTGACAGAGGCCTTTGGCTATTACTTTAATCGTGATGGTGAGGTCGTCCACAAAGTGCACTCCGTCGGCATGCAGCTAGATGATTTAGAAAGCATTCCACACATCATTGCTGTTGCAGGTGGATCATCAAAGGCTGGGGCCATTGAAGCTTATTTCAAAAAACCCCGCCGAACGGTTCTCGTCACAGACGAAGGAGCCGCAAAAGAGTTATTAAGGGAGTCAATAGATCCCTCAATATAAAACATTGTGACCTATAAAAGGAGGAAACATCATGGCAGTAAAAGTCGGTATTAACGGATTTGGACGTATTGGACGTAACGTATTTCGTGCAGCATTAAACAATCCTGAAGTTGAGGTAGTAGCGGTTAACGATCTAACAGACGCTAACATGCTTGCACACCTTTTACAATATGACTCTGTTCACGGAAAACTAGATGCAGAGGTTTCTGTAGACGGTACGAACTTAGTAGTGAACGGTAAAACAATCGAAGTATCAGCTGAGCGTGACCCTGCGAAATTAAGCTGGGGTAAACAAGGCGTAGAAATCGTTGTTGAATCTACTGGATTCTTCACAAAACGTGCAGACGCTGCTAAACACTTAGAAGCTGGCGCTAAAAAAGTCATCATCTCTGCTCCTGCTAACGAAGAAGATATCACAATCGTTATGGGTGTAAACGAAGACAAATACGATGCAGCTAGCCACGATGTCATCTCTAATGCATCTTGTACAACAAACTGCTTAGCTCCATTTGCAAAAGTACTTAACGATAAATTTGGTATCAAACGCGGTATGATGACAACTGTTCACTCATACACAAATGACCAACAAATTCTTGATCTTCCGCACAAAGACTACCGTCGTGCTCGTGCAGCTGCGGAAAACATCATCCCAACTTCTACAGGTGCTGCGAAAGCTGTTTCACTTGTATTGCCTGAACTTAAAGGTAAATTAAACGGTGGCGCTATGCGTGTTCCAACACCTAACGTTTCTTTAGTTGATCTTGTTGCTGAATTAAATCAAGATGTGACAGCTGAAGACGTAAATGCAGCACTTAAAGAAGCGGCTGAAGGAGAACTTAAAGGAATCCTTGGCTACAGCGAAGAGCCATTAGTATCTGGTGACTACAATGGTAATGCAAACTCTTCAACAATCGATGCTCTTTCTACAATGGTAATGGAAGGCAGCATGGTGAAAGTCATTTCTTGGTACGATAACGAGAGTGGATATTCTCACCGCGTTGTTGACCTTGCAGCTTACATTGCAAAACAAGGTCTTTAATTTCTCACACTGAAGGAACTCACTTGGTTCTTTCCTAGAGACACGATATAATGAAGACGGACAAGGGAAGGGGAAGCATCCCTTTCCCTTTTTCTCTGTATTTATCCGTTCTGCACGATTTCTCGTTTTGATGAGGGCAAAATGGGAAAAGGATAAAGAGAGACTTGTCCAATGCGTAAGGAAACCAGAATAAAGGAGGATCTCCTGACGAGCATGAATAAGAAATCAGTAAAAGACATTGACGTAAAAGGTAAAGTTGTGTTCTGCCGCGTAGATTTTAACGTTCCAATGAAGGACGGAAAAGTGACGGATGATACTCGTATTCGCGCAGCATTACCAACGATTGAGTATTTAACAGGACAAGGCGCAAAGGTACTACTAGCTAGTCATTTGGGTCGTCCGAAAGGTCAAGTTACTGAAGAACTGCGTCTGACACCTGTAGCAAAACGTCTGCAAGAGCTTCTTGGACAAGAAGTGAAAAAAGCAGATGAAGCTTACGGCGACAACGTGAAAAAGCAAATCTCTGACTTAAAAGAAGGAGATGTGCTAGTGCTTGAAAACGTTCGTTTCTATCCTGGTGAAGAAAAGAACGATCCTGAATTATCAAAAGCGTTTGCTGATTTAGCCGATGTGTATGTCAATGATGCGTTCGGTGCTGCACACCGTGCACATGCATCCACAGCTGGTATTGCAGCTTATCTTCCGGCTGTTTCAGGCTTCCTCATGCAAAAAGAGCTTGAGGTTCTAGGAAAAGCCATTTCAAACCCTGATCGCCCATTTACAGCGATTATCGGTGGCGCAAAAGTAAAGGATAAAATCGGTGTGATTGAAAGTCTTCTTGATAAAGTGGACAACCTGATCATCGGCGGCGGGCTTGCTTATACATTTGTCAAAGCACTTGGCCACGAAGTAGGGAAATCTCTATTAGAAGAAGACAAAGTAGATTTAGCGAAATCCTTTATGGACCGTGCAAAAGAAAAAGGCGTGAACTTCCTGATTCCAATAGATGTTCTGGTAGCCGACGACTTTTCAAATGATGCGAATACAAGCATTGTGCCAATCTCTGAAATTCCAAGTGATCTAGAAGCACTTGATATTGGAATAGAGACAAGAGAGAAGTATGCTGATGTTATTAAAAACAGCAAACTTGTTGTCTGGAACGGACCAATGGGTGTATTTGAAATCGATGCATTCGCTAAAGGAACAAAAGCAATCGCAGAAGCACTGGCAGAAGCAAAAGATACATATTCTGTCATTGGTGGTGGAGATTCAGCAGCTGCTGTTGAGAAATTTGGTCTTGCCGATCAGATGAGCCATATTTCTACAGGCGGCGGCGCCTCACTTGAATTTATGGAAGGCAAAGAACTTCCAGGTGTGACTGCATTAAACGATAAATAAGACCAAAACTGCTATAAGGAAGTGTCAATCATGAGAAAACCAATTATAGCTGGGAACTGGAAGATGAACAAAACACTTGGTGAAGCTGTAAGCTTCGTTGAAGAAGTCAAGTCATCTATTCCATCTCCTGACAAAGTGGAATCTATTGTCTGTGCACCAGCCCTTTTCCTTGAAAAGCTGAACAGCCTTTCTAACGGAACAGACCTTAAAATTGGTGCGCAAAACATGCACTTTGAAGAAAACGGTGCATTCACTGGTGAAATCAGCCCTGCTGCGCTTAAAGATCTTGGCATCGGCTACTCAGTGATCGGTCATTCAGAGCGCCGCGAATTTTTCGCTGAAACAGATGAAACAGTGAACAAAAAAGCACATGCTGCATTCAAGCATGGCATCGTTCCAATCATCTGTGTAGGTGAAACGCTTGAAGAGCGTGAAGCAGGCAAAACAAACGAACTTGTCGCTGATCAAGTGAAAAAAGCACTAGCTGGTTTAACGAAGCAGCAAGTCGCTGAATCTGTGATTGCCTATGAGCCAATCTGGGCGATCGGTACAGGTAAATCTTCTACAGCGAAAGATGCAAACGATGTTTGTGCGCACATTCGCCAAACGGTTGCAAGCGAATTTGGTCAAGAAGCGGCAGACAGCCTTCGCATTCAATATGGCGGAAGCGTGAAACCTGCGAATATTAAAGAATATATGGCAGAATCCGATATTGACGGTGCTTTGGTAGGCGGCGCAAGCTTAGAACCTCAGTCTTTCGTTCAATTATTGGAGGAAGGTCAATATGAGTAAGAAACCAGCTGCATTAATCATCTTAGATGGATTCGGTTTAAGAGGCGAAACAGTCGGTAACGCTGTTGCCCAAGCAAAGAAACCGAACTTCGACCGCTATTGGAACGAATTCCCGCATCAAACCTTAACGGCTTCAGGTGAGGCAGTGGGTCTCCCAGAAGGTCAAATGGGGAACTCTGAAGTTGGGCATTTGAACATCGGTGCAGGACGCATCGTGTACCAAAGCTTAACAAGAGTGAATGTGGCCATTCGTGATGGGGAATTTGAGAAAAACGAAACGTTCCTAGACGCAATGACTTATGCAAAAGAAAATGACAAGGCCCTTCATCTATTCGGTCTCTTGTCAGACGGCGGTGTGCATAGCCACATCCAGCATCTTTTTGCCTTGCTGAAACTAGCGAAAAAAGAAGGCTTAACAAAAGTATACATTCACGGCTTCTTAGACGGACGTGATGTTGGTCAGAAGACAGCGAAAGTGTACTTAAAGCAGCTTGAAGAACAAATCAAAGAAATCGGTGTCGGTGAAGTGGCAACACTTTCTGGACGCTATTACTCAATGGACCGTGACAAGCGCTGGGATCGTGTGGAGAAAGCATATCGCGCGATGGCGTATGGTGAAGGCCCAAGTTATCAAAACATCTATGATGTCGTTGATGACTCCTATGAAAATGGAATCTACGATGAGTTCGTTATTCCATCTGTCATTACGAGAGAAAATGGTGAGCCGGTAGCAAAAGTAAATGACGGCGACTCTGTGATTTTCTATAACTTCCGTCCAGACCGTGCGATTCAAATTTCAAACACATTCACAAATGAAGATTTCCGCTCGTTTGACCGCGGGGAAGCACATCCGAAGGATTTACACTTCGTCTGCTTCACACACTTCAGTGAAACGGTAGATGGCTATGTGGCTTTCAAACCAGTGAATTTGGATAACACAGTAGGAGAAGTACTTTCTCAAAATGGATTGAAGCAGCTGCGGATTGCTGAAACAGAGAAATATCCTCACGTGACGTTCTTTATGAGCGGTGGGCGTGAAGAAGAATTTCCTGGAGAAGACCGCATCTTAATCAATTCACCAGATGTCGCAACCTATGACCTCAAGCCAGAAATGAGCGCTTATGAGGTAAAGGATGCACTTGTTGCAGACATCAATGCGGACAAGCATGATGCGATCATTCTGAACTTTGCTAACCCAGATATGGTGGGTCATTCAGGTATGCTTGAGCCAACAATTAAAGCCATTGAAGCAGTAGATGAGTGCTTAGGAGCTGTAGTCGACGCAATCCTAGCAAAAGGCGGACATGCCATCATCACGGCAGACCACGGTAACGCAGACGTGCTCATTACCGAAGAAGGAAAGCCGCATACGGCACATACGACAAACCCTGTTCCAGTCATTGTAACGAAAAAAGGGGCGACGCTTAGAGAAGGCGGCATTTTAGCCGATCTATCTCCAACGCTTTTAGACTTACTTGGTCTTGAAAAACCAAAAGAGATGACAGGAACATCATTGATTCAAAAATAACAAATTGATTCAAAAGGAGAGAAATAACGATGCCATACATTGTTGACGTATATGCACGCGAAGTATTAGACTCTCGCGGTAACCCAACAGTTGAAGTAGAAGTTTACACAGAATCTGGCGGCTTTGGCCGTGCACTAGTACCAAGTGGTGCGTCTACTGGTGAATATGAAGCAGTAGAACTACGTGACGGAGACAAAGACCGTTACCTTGGAAAAGGTGTTCTGACAGCTGTAAACAACGTAAATGAAATCATTGCACCAGAGCTTTTAGGCTTTGATGTCACTGAACAAGTCGCAATTGACAAAATGTTAATCGAGCTTGACGGAACGGAAAACAAAGGGAAATTAGGCGCAAACGCAATCCTTGGCGTATCTATCGCTGTAGCACGTGCGGCTGCTGATTTCTTACAAATTCCACTTTACCAATACCTTGGTGGATTCAACTCCAAAACGCTTCCAGTACCGATGATGAACATCGTCAACGGTGGAGAGCATGCGGATAACAACGTAGACATTCAAGAATTCATGATTATGCCTGTAGGTGCTCCAAACTTCCGTGAAGCACTTCGCATGGGCGCTCAAATCTTCCATAGCCTGAAATCTGTATTAAGCGCAAAAGGCTTAAACACAGCTGTAGGTGACGAAGGTGGATTTGCTCCAAACCTTGGTTCTAACGAAGAAGCACTTCAAACAATCGTAGAAGCGATTGAAAAAGCTGGTTTCAAACCAGGTGAAGAAGTGAAACTTGCGATGGATGCTGCATCTTCTGAGTTCTACAACAAAGAAGACGGTAAATATCATTTATCAGGCGAAGGTGTTGTGAAAACATCTGCTGAAATGGTTGACTGGTATGAAGATATGGTATCGAAATACCCAATCATCTCGATCGAAGACGGCCTTGATGAAAACGACTGGGAAGGTCACAAACTATTAACTGAGCGTCTTGGCAGCAAAGTTCAGCTAGTAGGCGACGACTTGTTCGTAACAAATACGAAGAAGCTTTCTGAAGGAATCAAAAACGGCGTTGGTAACTCAATCCTCATCAAAGTAAACCAAATCGGTACATTAACTGAAACATTTGATGCAATCGAAATGGCGAAACGTGCAGGCTATACAGCTGTTATCTCTCACCGTTCTGGTGAAACAGAAGACAGCACAATTGCAGACATTGCAGTTGCAACAAACGCTGGACAAATCAAAACAGGTGCTCCGTCTCGTACGGACCGTGTGGCGAAATACAACCAATTACTTCGCATCGAAGATCAATTGGCTGAAACAGCTCAATACCACGGCATTGCTACATTCTACAACTTGAATAAGTAATGTAAAGTAACGCGCTGCGTGCGCTCTTTTGAAAAGAGCGTATCGCAGCGCTTTTTTTATGTTGAAATAAAGACGCAAAGCTAGCTCAAGCGAATAGGCTCTGCTTCCTTTGTCATATCCTATTTTTGTAAAAAATCATCCTTCAGTCAGAGGAGAAACGATGAGCTTGACGATTTATAAGCAATAAATCATGAAAACTCTTCTAAAAATATGATCTGAATTGAACTTATGCTATTTGCATGGGGGTGGTATCATTTTACATATATTAGGGGGTGATGAGATGCTGAATCCTTTTAGCCTTCGTTTTCCAGTAGGCGTGTACATGTATGTCCTTCACCTACTGGCGGCATATGATGAAAGGAAGCAACGAATTCTAACTTCTAAGAACGTACAGAAAAATGCATTTTGGATTTATGTCCTTGCCGCTATCTTAGGCATTGTGACAGTTGCCGCTTTGATTTGGGCATGCAAAACATTTGGAAAAGGCTCGAAATTTTTAGGAGAGTTCAAGTTTTTAGGCCTGTATATTAAAATCAAATGCGGCTTCTAACAAATGGTGAGAACAGATGCGGGGTCATCTGTTCTATCTGAAATAAATGGAGGGACATGATGCTGACATTACACTTAACAGAAAAAACGTATAGCCGCACCTTTTCTCTCCGCGATATTCAGTTAAATGTGGAGAAAGGACGTATGCTTCTGCTTTTGGGGCATAATGGTGCAGGAAAGACCACGATGATTCAGTCTATGTTTGGACTAACACCATTTACGGGGTTTGTCTCTTTACATGGTAAACAGCTGAATTTTCAATCCTCAGCACATATCTCCTTTTTGAAAGAACATGTTTCCTATATTCCTGATGATCATGCTTTGTTTGATTATTTAACGCCGAGAGAATATTTTCATTTACTCCAGCTTCCAGACAAACGAAATGGACCTCGAGAAGAGGCCTTCGTCGATCTTTTTGAGCTGAGACCTTATATGGATCAGCCAATTGCCCAGTTGTCTCATGGCAATCAAAAGAAAACACAAATCATTTCCCAG
Organism: Bacillus sp. FSL K6-2869; assembly: GCF_040869405.1. Lineage (NCBI taxonomy): Bacteria > Bacillati > Bacillota > Bacilli > Caryophanales > Bacillaceae > Bacillus > Bacillus sp. FSL K6-2869. Next base: position 3,147,060 of record NZ_CP152035.1, on the reverse strand, counting down.
CTCCTTAGGCCTTGTGATTATTATGTATTCGACGAGCCTACAAATGGACTTGATCCAGATATGATGATCATCTTAAAAAAGGTGCTCATGAAGCTGAGAGATCAAGGTGCAGGCATTCTCATTTCTACCCATCATTTAGGTTTTGGTGAGACATTGTATGATCACCTTATGATCTTAAGAAACGGTGATATCAAGCTGGATATGTCACGTCAAGAAACAAACAAAACATTCCCTCATCAAGCACTTGAGGATATTTATAAAGAAGTGAATCAAGATTACTATATGCAGGTGGAGAGGTTGCTCAATGACTTGGACACGACACGTTCTTCATAAAATAGAATGGGGCATGCTCACAACGAAAATCAAGCAGCTCGGCAAAAAATATCCTTTGCAGCTTCTCGCCGCAGCCGTTTTTATGTTGCTGATCTACGCCATATACGTTGTCATGAGCCTGCGTTTTTTTATGCAAGTAGGGGAGAGCGAACCAGTTGCTTTATACCTTCAATTTGTGAAAATGACCCTGCTGCTTTTGGGAGCAGGTATTGTCTTTTCCCGTCATAAAATGAAGCGTCAAGAGTATCAGTTCTTCTTTTTGAATAGTGCGATGCAAAGTGTCTCATTTGTCCTTTGTGTGTATTTCTTTCCAGTGCTGTTTTGTTTCATCATGCTTGGTCTGCTTTTTTTACCCATCCTATTAGGACTGATCATTAGCGGCGTTACACTATCTTTGTATTGGATCATTGTGGTAGGGATCACTTGCTGTGGATTGGCGCTCTATACGCTCGCTTCTTGGATGCTGATACGAATTGGTGTGAGCCATTTTATATCAAAAACAAAAGAGCATTTACTGCTGCAAGCGCTCGGATTTGTGACGCTCGGAGCTTTCGTGTTTCTCCTTTTTCAAAAAGCGGTTGAGATGATTCACGTATGGCCGTCTATCTATCTTGTATTTCTGATGATCTTTCTATGTGCAGGGTGGTTTTGGCTGAAAGGCTTGGCGGCTTGTTATGTCAATCGGATGTTTTTGCAGCTAAAGGTAGAGGTGAAGTCGTTTTCTTACCAAAAAATCAGATCGGATTCTTCATTTTTCACACATCTGCGGCAGGAGCTTGTTTATTTTAGCCGATCAGCTGTGTTTAAAGAACAAGGTATTTTGTTCCTGTTTCTTGTCTGTTTCACGATAGGTCTCCCATTCATCTTTACTCCGGCAGAGACTGGCTGGCTGTATGCTTTTATTGTGCAGTTTGCCTTAAAGGAGATCCTTATTATGCTTCCTCTGATGATTGGCAGGGAATATCATCTCCATCAGCGAGCCATTTTTATGTTAAATACATCAAAGGGTGCCTATTTATTATCAAGAATTTTATTTTATTACACAATGAATATATTGATTTATTTTGTCTATATCTGGCTTGCTTATTTCATGATAGGGGTCGAAAGTGAAGGGCACGGTTTGGCGAGTTTGTCCATTTTATTGATCACTGTCATGGCGGCATGTGTCGGGTTTGTCGTGAAGATTAGTGAATTTAATAAACTGTTTGTGATCGTGATGATGATTGCTGTGTTCAGTATGTTGGATATGCTTTTAGTCCAGTGGCTTTCAGCAAATATCCAGCTGCTCTCAACTGCCTATATGGCTTGTTCAGCCGCATTCTTCATCTTCATATATGCTGCCATGCTAAAGAGGCCGATTGTGCGATGATGACGCTTTTATTTTGCTTAATAGCAGTTGTGCTCATTCATGAACTCGGTCATATCCTGATGGTGATGGTGTGCAACAAAATTCAAAAAAGACCCATCTTTGATTATGTGGTGATGATCGATTGGAAGCACGTGTCGATTGTTCATGAGAAATTTTCACGGCCGGGTTTTAATGTGATGGTGGCACTTGCAGGTCCTGTGTTTCCAGTGATCTGCTCGGGTGTGCTTTTCTTCATGTGGGGGCATCCATTGACGCATCCATTGCTGCTTTTTTCTTTATTAAATACAGTGATGCTGCATCCAGCTTGCCCAGACGGGAAAAATATCATCACCAGTTTAAAAGAGATGAAAGGAGAGAACTAAATGGTTAAAGTATTTCATTCGTTTTCTAGCGGCTTAACGCTTGCGATGCTTTATGTGTTTGCTGTGTTTATGACGCCAGTATTTTTAATGCTGCTAGAGGTTCATCATGTTGAATCAAGTCCAACTCTCTTTGGTATGCCATTTTATATCATGAAAATTGAACAGTATCAATTCAGCTCAGAGGCAACGCTCTTTGGGTGCGTGGTCTGTTTTTTAGCGGGTGCCGCTCTCTACTTCTTGATTCAATATGTGATTCATGCAGTGAAAAAAAGCAGAACATAAAAAAAGCAGGCTGAATGAAGTCAGTCTGCTTGAAGAACGAGTGACAACCGCACCATATCCATACATTGAATACCGTTCTCATAAATCGGTTCATCATAGTGTTTCAGAAAGAAATCGTGATCGATAGACGCCATGCGAAAACCGCATTTTTGATAAAGGGCGAGCTGCTGAATACTAGAGTTGCCTGTGCCAATTTCAATTGTATGAAAGCCAGCTGCCTTGGCTTCTGAAATAGCATGGCGGATCAGCTGCTTCCCAATTCCTCTACCTTGCCATGACTCCTTCACGGCGACATTCATGATTTCCACTGTCTGCTGAGACAGAGGCGTCAGAACATACACACCAATCATGTCCTGTTTATGAAAAGCAACATAACAAGAACCAGATTGTACATAGGCAAGGACTTTTTCAGTTGAAGGGTCAGCTAATAGTAAAAGATCCATAGGAACAGATTGATCATGAGACAATGGCCGAATCTGTATCAAATCATTTCATCCTCTCTATTCTTTGATATACCCTTGTTTAACACCCCAATCATATTGATCCTGCACCCATTGAGAAGGAGGATGATGGGTGACATTTGGGTCCTTTTTGACAGTTGCTTTCCTAGTCGTTTGTGCTGCCTGCTTATTCGCTTGAGCCGTTTCCAGTTCTTTTTGAAGCTGGTCTATTTTCAATTCAAGCGCTTTACGCTGTTTGATTTCTTTTTGATGCGCCTTCTTTTCTTTCTTCAGCTTGTTTGTGACGGTGGACAATTCCTTTTTTTGACCATCCATTTCATCTTTCATATCCGTTCCTTCTGACTTTAATTGTGTCAGCTGCTCATTATTCTTTCTCATTTCTTGCTGGTGTTTATTCTCTGATGCGGTGAGCGACTGCTGCTGCCACACAATCCAGCCAGTTGCACCTAGGATGATCACAGACAAGACAATGATCGTGATGTTTTTTTTCATGTTCTATTCCCCTTTCGTTAAACCTCTATTATCATCGGTTAAAACAAACCAGGTTTTAACAGAACAAGGGAATATTCGCATCAGATTAGCAGACACTATGAAAAAAGGAGGGTGTCTGTTGATTTCCTTTATGATTCATGTCATTGTGTCACTATTTGCTGTCTCAAATCCCATTGGAAACGTGCCTCTTTTCATCACTTTAACAGAAGGCTACTCAGAAAAAGAACGATCCCAGACGGCCAAAAAAGCGATTGTTGTGTCTTTTATAATTTTGATTGCCTTTCTTTTGGCAGGCAGGCTCATTTTCAAATTGTTTGGCATTGATATCCATGCACTCCGTATCGCCGGAGGTATTTTTATTTTTGGTATCGCTTACAATTTGCTAAATGCAAAAGAATCACATGTTCAAAACCCTCATTCGGATGAAAAGGCAGAGAGCAAAGAGAAGGCTGATGTTTCGGTGACCCCACTCGCCATTCCGATCATTGCCGGACCTGGTACAATTGCGACCGTCATGAGCTTAACCCCAGGAAGCCACCAAGTAACGCTTCATCTGCTTGCGATTCTTATTGGCATTGTGGTCGTACTTGCCATGACCTATTATGCATTTCATTATTCGAGTTTCATTATGCGAAAAATGGGGAAAACAGAGATGAATGTCGTGACACGATTAATGGGATTGATTTTAGCTGTTGTGGCAGTAGAGATGATTGGCGCAGGGATCAAAGGGATGTTCCCAATGCTGATGTCATAAGTGTATATAAAAAAGCTGTTTTTTTCTACAAAATTGTAAAATAAAACAGCTTTTTTAAGGTTTTGGCACATGTTGAAATACTTCTTCACTTTCAAAGAACTCAATTAAACGGCTAATCCAGTCATAATAATCGAGACTTTCCTTGATTTCTGAAAGAAGAAGATTGATTTTATCTACTGTTTCTTCTGGCAGGTCATCTTGTTCAAGCAGCTCCAGCAATTCCTTGCATGTCTTCTTATGTGCCTTGCGATTTTTGCTGACAACACGTGACCAATTGGCTGCAAACAATGAAATAAAAGTTTGATATTGATCTTGCTCAACGTCATATAAATCTTTGCGTATTCCTTTTTCATAAACCTTTTCAGCAATATTCAGATCAAGCATTTCTCGAACGACTTGACTCATTCTTGTTTTGCTCATGCCGGTCGCCTCTGAGAGCTCACCGAGCGTCATTGGTTTACGGTTCATATGAATGATACCAAGCACTCTACCCACTGTGGCAGAAAGACCAAAGGCATTCATGTTCTCGGCAGCTTTTTCAATATAATGATCCTGTGCTTTTTGAATGGCGCCTAACGCTTGCTTGTCCATTCCCCGCTTCATCCCTTCACGACTGACAATTTGTAACACAATATATCATATACCTGTTTGTTGATGAAAACAATAAATATTGAGTATTTGCTCGTAAGTTGGAGGAAAAAGGAGGGATCGCTACATATCAGACCGTTAACTGAAAATTTTAAATAAATCTTATGCAATACAAACACATTGTAAACTTTTTATTTTATAAAGTTTGCACTATAATAAATAAGGTGTAAATTTTCTGAAAATATATATCCGACTAATTGGAGGTGTCTCATTTGCTGAAACTAGAGAATGTATCTAAGACGTATAAAGGCGGAAAAAAAGCTGTCAAAAATATTGATTTAGAAATAGCAAAAGGAGAATTTATTTGTTTTATTGGACCGAGTGGCTGTGGTAAAACGACAACCATGAAGATGATTAACCGACTGATTGAACCTTCCTCAGGAAACATATTGATCGAGGGAGAAAACATTATGAAAAAAGATCCAGTCCAATTAAGAAGAGAAATTGGTTATGTGATTCAGCAAATTGGACTTTTCCCTCATATGACCATCGCACAAAACATTTCCCTTGTGCCGAAGCTGCTGAAGTGGCCGGAAGAAAAACGAAAAGAACGAGCGCGTGAATTGCTCAAACTCGTCGACATGGGGCCGGAATACTTAGAGCGTTACCCTCATGAACTCAGTGGAGGGCAGCAGCAGCGTATCGGCGTTCTTCGCGCACTCGCAGCAGAACCCCCTTTAATCCTGATGGATGAACCATTTGGAGCACTTGACCCGATCACACGAGATTCATTGCAGGAAGAATTTAAGAAACTGCAAAAAACGTTAAATAAAACAATCGTATTTGTCACACATGACATGGATGAAGCGATTAAACTTGCAGACCGCATTGTCATTTTAAAAGATGGAGAGATTGTCCAAGTGGGCACGCCAGATGACATTTTACGTAACCCTGCGAACGAATTCGTAGAAGAATTCATCGGGAAAGAACGTTTGCTTCAGTCAAATCCGAATATGGAACGTGTGGAACAAATGATGAACACGTCTCCAGTCACCATTACCGTCGAAAAAACATTGACAGATGCCATCTTTATTATGAGAGAAAAGCGGGTTGATTCCCTGCTTGTCGTTGATGAAGATCACGTGCTAAAAGGCTATATCGACATTGAAACCATCGATGCAAATCGCAGAAAAGCAGCCTTCGTTGGCGATATTTTAAATACAGAATTTTATACAGTACAAGAAGGAGCGCTTCTTAGAGATACTGTCCGAAAGATCTTAATACGCGGCATTAAATATGTACCGGTTGTCGATGCAAAAGGGCACTTAAAAGGCATCGTCACACGTGCAAGTCTTGTAGATGTCGTATATGACTCTATTTGGGGAGAAGATACCCCGGAGGCTGTCACTGAAATGAACTAAGGGAGGTGTACACATGGATCAAATCATCGATTTTCTTGAGAAAAATGGTGGGGAACTCCTCACAAAAATGTGGGAGCATTTATACATTTCTTTAATTGCCGTTGTGTTAGGCATTATCGTGGCCGTTCCTTTAGGCGTCATTCTTACACGAATGAAAAGAGGCGCCGGTTTTGTCATCGGCATCGTGAATATCTTTCAAACACTCCCTAGTTTAGCGATTCTTGCATTTTTTATTCCTATTTTGGGAGTTGGAAAAATACCTGCGATCGTTGCGCTATTTTTCTATTCCGTTTTGCCTATTTTAAGAAATACGTATGCCGGTGTTCAAGGTGTGAACAAAAACTTGCTTGAATCTGGTAAAGGGATTGGCATGACGACATGGGAACAAATTCGTCTTGTGGAACTACCGCTTGCTGTTCCGGTCATTATGGCAGGTGTCAGAACCTCAACGATTTATTTAATTGGGTGGACAACACTTGCTGCTTTTATCGGTGGAGGCGGTCTTGGTGACTACATTTTAATTGGGCTTCAGCTTTACCAGCCGGAATACATTATTGCGGGTGCAATCCCTGTCACTATTTTAGCGGTCATCATTGACCTTACATTGATGAAGCTTGAGAAAAAAGTAACACCAGAAGGCTTAAAAGGATTGAAGGAAGTTTCATAAGGAGTTGGCTCATGTGAAGAATCGAAAAACAAAATGGATCAGTGCACTGCTTGCCGGATGCTTGCTATTCATAAGTGGCTGTTCACTTCCTGGACTAGCCGGCTCTTCAGGGAGCACGCTGCGAATCGGTGCACAAAACTTTACAGAATCAGAAATTATGGCCTATATGGTGGGAGACATCATTGAGCATTACACAGATAAAAAGACAACCATTGTGAAGAATTTAGGCTCAAATACGGTGCAGCAAAAAGCAATGGAAAACGGGGATGTCGACATTTCAGCAACACGATATACAGGCACGGATTTAACAAGTACGCTAGGAATGGATGCAGAAAAAGATCCAAAGCGTGCAATGGAAATCGTCCAGAAAGAATTCAAAAAACGCTATGATTACAAATGGTTTGATTCCTATGGGTTTGATAATACGTATGCCTTTGCTGTGACGCAGAAGATGGCGAAGGAAAACAACCTAGAAACAGTCTCTGATTTAAAAAAGAATGCCAAAAATTATCGCTTCGGTGTGGATAATATTTGGCTGAAAAAGAAAGGTGACGGTTACGAAGGGTTTGTGAAAACATACGGAATTGAATTTGGAAGCACTTTTCCGATGCAGATCGGTCTAGTCTATGACGCATTGAAAAATGAAAAAATGGATATTGTGCTTGCCTATTCAACAGATGGCCGGATCAAAGCGTATAATCTCAAAATCTTAAAAGATGATAAACGATTCTTCCCACCATACGATGCATCACCAGTTGTCCCTGAGAAGGTATTAAAAGAAAATCCAGGACTGGACAAGGTGATCAACAGGTTGATTGGAAAAATCGATACCGAACAAATGCAAGAGCTCAATTATCAAGTCGATGGAGAACTAAAAGAACCAGCGACTGTTGCGAGAGATTTTCTAAAGAAACACAATTACTTTGAGTAAGATTGGGAGGTGTCAGAGCTGATGGACACACTACAGCAATTATGGGCGTATTATCAACAGAACGGTTCATATGTGTTAGAAGAATTTTACCGGCATTTCCTCATGTCAGCGTATGGGGTATTGTTTGCGGCAATTGTCGGAATACCAGTCGGCATCTTTGTGGCGCATTACCGCAAATTGAGCAATTGGGTGTTCGCAATAACCAATGTCATTCAAACCATTCCAGCGTTAGCGATGCTTTCTGTGTTGATGCTTGTATTAGGACTTGGTGCAAATACAGTCATCTTATCACTCTTTTTATATTCGCTTCTGCCGATTATCCGTAACACGTACACAGGTATTGTCAGCATTGAGCATGCCTATTTAGAATCGGGGAAAGCGATGGGCATGACGAAATGGCAAGTGCTGAGAATGGTTGAATTACCGCTTGCTTTATCTGTCATTATGGCTGGTTTAAGAACCGCACTTGTGATCGCAATCGGTATTACAGCGATTGGGACATTTGTTGGTGCTGGAGGACTTGGTGATATTATCATCAGAGGATCAAACGCGACAAACGGAACAGCCATTATTTTAGCAGGTGCTATTCCAACTGCGCTCATGGCCATTATTGCTGACCTTGTCATGGGCTGGCTTGAACGCTATTTAAGCCCAACCAACAAGAAAAAAGAAAGCAAGGCATTAGCTGAAAAAAACATGACGTCCGCATAAATGCTTGAAAAGACAAAACCTCCTCTACATCTGTAGGGGAGGTTTTTTTATCATGATTAGGCGGCTCACATCAGAAGACATTTATGATTCAAGTGTGATCCATTCAGAGGACCACTTCGCAATTTCCTCAAAAACGGGTGCAAGTGAGCGCCCCATATCAGTTAATGAATACTCAATACGCACGGGTGTTTCAGCAAAAACCTCCCGTTTTACAATGCCTGCTGCTTCCAGCTCTTTTAATCTCTCAGATAAAACCCTTCCGCTTAAATTGGTCAGAGCTGCTTCGATTTCACTAAAGCGCTGCGAACCTGAGAGAAGCTGAAAAACAATCAGTGCCACCCAACGTTTACTTAATAACTCAACTGCTTTTTCAAACCGCGGGCACATATCAGATTGATTCATCTTTCTTCACTCCAATCTGAACCCATTATACCGTAATTCTGTCAAAAATCGGCGCAAAAAGCTTGTCAATGATCAAAACATTTTACGATGACGAACGGTTGTTTAGTAGAAATAATAAATAGCGGTTTAAATCCTCTATTTCATGTTTAGAAAGGGTGGACCATATGTCCCCATTAAATATTTCAAGATCATCAAGTTCATATTGCTCTGCTGCTTCTTTTATTTGGGTAAAAGCCGTTTCTTCTTCCTTTATGACATAGGCAGAAGATGCTTCTTCAATATACCCTGCAGCCTGCATCATGTCCTCATAAGGTACTTTTAATGCACTTGCTAGTTTTTTAATTGTAGGAGGTTTCGGAATGCCGCGTTTCCCGTTTTCAATCCGAGAAATACCAGCAGCGCTGACCTCTGAATACATCGCTAATTGGTTCACCGATAGTTTCCTTTTCTCACGTAATGCTCTTAAATATGCACCGAAGTTCATCAACTCAAAACCTCACATGGTTAAAGATTAGTTATCTCTAGTGTACTCGATTTGTTGACTATTGGCAATAAGTGTACCATGAAAATATTGACATTAGTTAATGGTGGATGTATCTTATGTTTATGCCCCGCTATTTGTTCGCCTTTTTTTGGTTAATGAGCGTGAGAAAGTATTGATTCAGCTGGCTGATGTCTTGTGCGGTGAGTGTTTCCCATTGGTCTCCATCGAAAATAGGGAGATGTTCTACATCCTTTTGAAGCGCCGTTTGATAGATTTTTAATATGGATTCATATTTCGGTTTCATTTCATGCACTTTTTCCTGTTCAATATAACCGGCAAGCAGCATTAAATCCTCATAAGGCACCTTCAAAGCGCGTGCTAATTTTTTTATGGTTAAAGGCTTTGGCACACCACGCTTTCCATTCTCAATCCGAGAAATACCGGCAGCGCTTACGCCTGAATACATGGCGAGTTGATTGACAGACATCTTTCTATTCTCTCTTAAAATGCGTAATTGTTCACCAAAGTGATTCATGTCATCGAACCTCACATTTCAGTATATGACTTATTTTAGTATGATCATTGACCAAAGGAAATAGAAAGGGCGTAAAAGTGTTGACATAAGTTAATGAATCCGAGAGATGTGAGAATCCTACATGTTGTACATATTGATCCTATAGGAGGTTGTAATGATGGTCGAAAAGATTCAGATCAGGCGGGCTTTTGTGATGCAGTATATGATCGAAAACGATATGTCTTTAAATCAGCTCGCAGATGAAATTGGCATCTCTCCTGCCACACTCAGCAGGGTATTGAATGGTCACCGGAAGCCAGGACAGCTTGTCATTGGCAAAATGATTCATTACTTTGATAAAAAATTTGAAGATTTATTTTACTATGAAGATGTTGACAAAAGTCAATGAATGAAATCATTGTTTGATCATTAAGGAGGCGGCTTCATTGAAAAGAACTGGAATGGTAAGACACATCGATTCGCTTGGCAGAATTGTTCTGCCTTCAGAAATGCGAAAGGTACTCAATATAAAAGAAGAGCAGCTGTTAGAAATTTTCATCGAAGATCAAACCATTATGCTGAAAAAATATGATGCAGATAAGAGCTGCTTATTAACTGGCCAAATAACGAAATACAACAAAAGCTATGGAAATGGTAACGTCGTGCTGAGTCCTGAAGGAGCTGAAAGGCTGTTAGTAGAATTAAAACAGCTCTTAAAAGAAGAAGCAACTCGCTAAAAACGCTTTTTAACCTCAAAAATTGCATATAAAAAATGCTGCATGCAATCCATTGGAGCGAAATTGAATCAAAATGACAAATAAAGTCGACAATATATAGGAAATCTTTATTTTGATGTTTCGTGACATGCACCTTGTTTTCATGTAAAATAAAGTTATGTGTACCAGTTTGTCTGGAGGTGTTTTCATGCACGCATTTGTTATCACATTACTCGTAATTGTCAGTATCGCACTTATCATCGTTGTATTATTACAATCAAGTAAAAGTGCAGGACTGTCAGGCGCTATTTCAGGTGGAGCCGAGCAGCTTTTCGGTAAGCAAAAAGCGAGAGGTCTTGACTTGATTCTTCACCGATTAACTGTCATTTTGTCAGTGCTTTTCTTCATCTTAACACTTGCATTGGCATATTTAGGCGTGTAGGCGCGAGTAACAGAAGGTCTGATCTTTTTTCAGACCTTTTTTTATTATCAGCACTCTTTTGTGTTTGTTTCATACATACAAGTGGAAAATATAAACCATATCAGAAGGAAAGGAAGTCACATCATGAAAGTTGTTACACCAAAACCATTTACGTTTAAAGGTGGAGAAAAGGCGGTGCTTCTTCTTCACGGTTTTACTGGGAATACAGCCGATGTTCGTATGCTTGGACGCTATTTAAATGAAAGAGGCTATACATGCCATGCACCTCAATACAAAGGACACGGTGTGCCGCCAGAGGAGCTTGTTCATACAGGTCCTACAGATTGGTGGAAAGATGTAGAAGAAGGCTATCAATTTTTAAAAGACGAAGGTTATGAGGAAATTGCGGTTTGCGGACTATCCCTCGGAGGAGTTTTTTCATTGAAATTAGGTTACACTGTACCTGTAAAGGGAATTGTACCTATGTGTGCACCTATGTACATAAAAAGTGAAGAAGTCATGTACCAGGGTGTACTAGATTATGCCCGTAACTATAAAAAATTCGAGGGTAAGTCAGAGGATCAAATTGAGCAAGAGATGGAAGAGTTCAAGAAAACACCAATGGGTACACTCAAGGCTCTTCAAGAACTCATTGCAGATGTCAGAAACAATGTTGACATGATTTATTCACCTACTTTTGTTGTTCAGGCACGTCATGATCATATGATTAATACAGACAGTGCAAACATTATTTATAACGAAGTAGAGACAGATGAAAAACAATTAAAGTGGTATGAAGAATCGGGCCATGTTATCACGCTTGATAAAGAGCGGGAGAAGGTTCATCAGGATGTATATGCATTCTTAGAATCACTCGATTGGTCAATTTAAATATATAGGGGGTTAGAGTGTGCAAAAAGAAGAATTTATGGATGAATTACTTGCGTTTATGCAAGAAGAGGCGTACAAACCATTAACGGTACAGGAATTAGAAGTCATGATGGAAATTACCAATCCAGATGATTATAAAGAGCTCGTCAAAGCACTTGTGATATTAGAGGATCAGGGACTGATCGTCCGTACCCGCAGCGACCGCTATGGTGTACCGGAAAAAATGAACTTGGTCAAAGGGAAGCTGTCTGCGCATGCAAAAGGATTTGCATTTGTGACACCAGAAGAGTTTGGACAGGATGATATTTTCATTCCGCCAAATGAGCTAGGCACAGCAATGAATGGCGACACCGTCATGGTTCGTGTCAGCCACAAATCAAATGGCACCAAAAAAGAAGGAACGGTCATCCGTATTCTGGAGCGTAATACTCAGACGGTTGTCGGTACCTATACAGAAACGAAAAGCTTTGGTTTTGTCATTCCTGATGATAAAAAAATCACAAACGATATCTTCATTCCGAAATCCGCTAAAAACGGAGCGGTTGAAGGTCATAAAGTCGTTGTCACGCTGACAAGCTATCCAGAAGGAAGAATGAGCGCAGAGGGTGAAGTGACGGAAATTCTCGGTCACAAAAATGACCCTGGCATCGATATTTTATCGATTATTCATAAACACGGTCTACCAGGTGAGTTTCCGGAAGAAGCGCTCCAGCAGGCAGTAGACACACCTGAAACGATTGATGAAAAGGACCTTGAAGGTAGACGTGATCTGCGCAATGAAACGATTGTGACGATTGACGGTGCAGATGCAAAAGACTTAGATGATGCCGTAACCGTGCAAAAGCTCGATGATGGCAAATATAAGCTCGGCGTGCACATTGCAGACGTTTCTCATTATGTTACAGAGAATTCGCCGATTGATCAGGAAGCCTATGAGCGCGGAACGAGTGTGTATCTTGTCGACCGCGTTATTCCAATGATTCCTCATCGCCTGTCAAATGGCATTTGCTCATTGAATCCGAAGGTTGATCGTCTCACACTCTCTTGTGAAATGATCATTGATCGAAGTGGGAAAGTCGTCAAACACGAAATTTTCCAAAGTGTGATCAAAACGACGGAAAGAATGACCTATTCCGATGTGAATAAGATTTTAGTTGACCAAGATGAAGAGCTTTTAGACAAATACGAGCCGTTAGTACCAATGTTCCAAGAGATGGAGAAGCTTGCAGAAATTCTGCGTGACAAGCGAATGGAGCGTGGAGCAGTCGATTTTGACTTCAAGGAAGCAAAAGTGCTTGTAGATGATGAAGGCGCAGCAAAAGACGTAGTCATTCGTGAGCGTTCTGTTGCCGAAAAACTAATTGAAGAATTCATGCTGGTGGCAAACGAAACAGTTGCCGAGCATTTCCACTGGATGAATGTTCCGTTCATTTACCGAATTCACGAAGAACCAAATCCTGAGAAGCTTCAGCGCTTTTTAGAGTTCGTGACGACGTTTGGTTACATTGTGAAAGGAACGTCAACGAACATTCACCCGCGTGCACTTCAAAGTGTACTTGATGCCGTCCGTGATCAGCCGGAAGAAGTCGTCATTCAAACTGTGATGCTTCGCTCTATGAAACAGGCGAAGTATGATCCAGAAAGCATTGGCCATTTTGGATTATCTACCGAATTCTATACACACTTCACGTCGCCGATCCGCCGTTACCCGGATTTAATCGTGCATAGGCTGATCAGAACCTATTTAATAGAGAAAAAGACAGACGAAGCGACCCTTGAAAAGTGGGGCCAACTGCTGCCAGAAATCGCAGATCATGCATCTACAATGGAGCGCCGCTCTGTTGATGCTGAGCGCGAAACAGATGACCTGAAAAAGGCAGAGTTTATGCTTGATAAAATCGGTGAAGAGTTTGATGGTATGATTAGTTCCGTCACGAATTTCGGACTATTCGTTGAACTGCCGAATACGATAGAAGGTCTTGTCCATGTGAGCTACATGACAGACGATTACTATCGTTTTGATGAACAGCACTTTGCCATGATCGGTGAGCGGACAGGGAATGTCTACCGTATCGGTGACGAAATTACTGTCAAAGTGGTGAGTGTGAATAAAGATGAGCATTCCATTGATTTTGAAATCGTCGGGATGAAAGGCACTCGCCGTAAATCACCAAAAGACTTCAAGTTCAAAAAACGGACAGATCCACCAGCCAAAAAAGGACGCGGAGGTCAAAAGGCCTCTGCGGAAAAAGGCAAAGAGGATAAAGGCGGCGACTGGTTTACAGGTCGTAAAAAGAAGAAAAAGAAAAAACGCGTATTTGATAACGCACCGAAACAAAAGCGCAAAAAGAAAAAGTAACGTGACAAAAAGCAAATAGGGCATCACGCTCTATTTGCTTTTTGACCACGTGGCAGCAGCATTGTCGAAAGCTGGATTGTTTGATAAAATAATCCGTACGATTTGGACCGTGTCTGTGTCAAAAGGAGGGTGTACGCCAATGCCAAAGGGAGAGGGAAAGGTTGTTTCCCAAAACAAAAAAGCCAACCATGATTATTTTATAGAAGAAACATACGAAGCCGGCCTTGTATTACAAGGAACTGAAATCAAATCCATTCGTGCTGGAAAAGTGAATTTAAAAGATTCCTTTGCCAAAATCGAACGAGGAGAAGTGTTCCTTCATAACATGCATGTGAGCCCATACGAGCAAGGAAACCGTTATAACCATGATCCGCTGAGAACGAGAAAGCTGCTTCTTCACCGCAAACAAATCAGTAAATTGATTGGTGCGACAAAGGAAGAGGGCTACTCACTTGTTCCCATTAAACTCTATTTGAAAAATGGCTTTGCCAAAGTGCTAATTGGAGTCGGTAAAGGGAAGAAGAAATATGATAAACGTGAAGATCTGAAGAAAAAAGATGCGAAACGTGAAATCGAGCGTGCTTTCCGTGACCGGCAAAAGCAATTCTAGACGCATGCAGATGGCTTGCTGAGAGCGGAAGCATTATGCTACAATATGTTATGCAGTAAACAATCATCGTCGTTTTTTACAGAAACCACCAGTTGTTTCGAGCGATGAGATTGTTATAATAGTCATATACGGAAGCAGTTAAGCGAAAGAACGTTTCCATCCCGTATATCCCTTTTACAAGGGGACGTTACGGATTCGACAGGGATGGTTCGAGCTTAGGCTGCGAGCCGAGAGGCGATCTCGTTAACACGCACCTAAATGTAACTGGCAAAACTAAAAGTTTTAACCAAAACTTAGCACTAGCTGCCTAATAAGCGCAGCGAGCTCTTCCTGACATCGCCTATGTGTCTGTGAGGAGCCCAATGAAGTAGGCTACGCTTACGTTTTCGTCTGAGGACGTAAGAAGAGATCCATCAGACTAGCTCTCCAAGCGCCCGTCAGCAGGCTTGAGGATGAGTGAACACGTAAATATGTTGACTACGCTCGTAGACGCTTAAGTAATCGATGTCTCTGGACGTGGGTTCGACTCCCACCGTCTCCATCAAAACTTTTAGAATGCAGTCACATCAAGGGTTTGAAAGCTCTTGATGTGGGTCTGGTATCTTTAAAAAATGAATGGTTATATGAAATGACGCTATCACAGCGTCATTTTTCTTTGCTATTAGAAACTTAAACAATCTGAATTTTAAACAAAACTGGATGTTATCATACAGACAAAATACGTTCTTATTATTTTTATTTCAAGTCGGCTAGAACAGTGGTTTTTTTATGTTAAGTATGATAAATTGTTGTATCATAGAAGTATAGATGAAAACATTTTGGATAAACGAATTTCTAGTGAGTCGTCTTTTTAGACGAATCTTTTTTTTGAATAAAAACACGTTTTTGTTATAATATTTATTGTTTTTTAAATCATATTAAGTGATGAAAAGATCAAACATTGTTGTTTATATAAAATTTGGAAGAGGGATCTTATGTTATTTACTATTGTTATTCCTTATAAGGATACCAATAAAAAGTATACTGATAACTGCATGAAAAGTTTAGATGATCAAATTTTTAAAGATTTCGAAGTACTTTTGGTCCATCAAGATAGTCAACACCTAGAAGAAATTTTAGCGCCTTATACTTTTAATTATAGAACAATCAATATGGGACCTCATACAAATGCAGGCATTAGTAGAAATAAAGGCATAGAAGAAGCTCAAGGAGAGTACATCTTATTTTTAGATGCTGATGATTTCTTACATCCCAATGCGCTGATATATGCAAAGCAAATCATTGATCAAGAACAATTGAATGTTTTTAAGCTGAAAGTGAAAAAGACAATTGTAGACAGAAACACAACATTAAAGGAAAAGAAGCAGGCTTTGTATCAGCATGATACGTTGGATAATTTAAGTCATGTTTTGAAAAAATTAAATGTTGATGCAAATGAAAACGAAGTCATGCAGATGCTTTTTGAGGAGAATGTTGTATCAGCTCATTATCATGAAATTGCAAAAGAAAAGTTCTTTAAGAAGATTTCTTATCAATTAAAATCACATGGGTTCGTTGTTCAAAAGAAATATTTGTTGAACAATCAAATACAGTTTGATGAAAGCGCACCATTGTATAGTGATATTCCGTTCTTAATGAAAATTTATCAAGATGCATTCTCTATTTTGGAAACATCAATTTGTCTATACTATAAGCTGATCCATAACGATCCTATCAATTTCCCTTCACTTTCCCAGGAAGAACAGGATCATCGATTTGAAGAAATGTTCCGAACATTAAGCAAATCAATCGAACAATGTGACGATTTGGCTTTAGTGAAACAAGTGAAGCTTGAAGCGATTAGCCAATATTTATATAAGGTTGTAAAAAGCCCATTGTTTAAAGAGGGCATTCAACGTTTAACGCCTATTTATCAGTCCTGTCAGACCATTTTGAATGCAGAGTCAAATCCAATCAAACTGAAGAGAAGACATTCAAAAGAAATTAATGCAATTAAGGTCGGGAATTATCATAAGGCATATCGTCTAAGTAAAAAGAGAGTTCTCTATTATAATCTGTATCAGGGCATAAAACCGAAAAAGAAGAGAGCAAGACAAAGAATCGTTCAACAATTGTTCTTCTCAAGATTGCCTATTAAACCTAACACCATTGTCTATGAAAGCTTTTTAGGAAGAAACTATTCGGATAGCCCTAAGGCTATATTTAAATATCTTCTTGAGCATGAGCCAAATCAATGGAAGCATGTTTGGATTCTGAATGATAAAGAAATGGTGGCAAATGAAGAAGAATTTCAGCACAAGAACGTTAAAGTAATTAAGCGATTTAGCTGGAGCTATTTTTACTATGTCACAGTGGCAAAATATTTTGTTTTAAACATGAGACAGCCCAAGTCACTTTATAAAAAAGATGAACAAATTATCTTATCTACATGGCATGGTACACCACTTAAGAAATTAGTATTTGATATGGATAATGTAGTATCTGCAAATCCCGATTATAAAAAAGAATTTTATTTACAATCTCGAAAATGGGATTACCTAATTGCAGCAAACCCATATTCTGAAAAAATCTTCGAAAGTGCATTTATGTATCCGAAAGAAAAAATATTAACATATGGCTATCCAAGAAATGATATTCTGAAAAACTTTACAGATGCAGATAAAGTGAAGATTAAATCGAAGCTTGGTATACCTGCTGATAAAAAAGTCATTTTATATGCTCCAACATGGAGAGATGATGAATTTCATAAAGCAGGGCAATACAAATTTAATCTCACTTTAGATTTAAATTTGTTAAAAGAAAAGTTAGGCGAAGAATATGTCATCATTTTACGAATGCATTATTTCATTTCGGATAATATTGATTTAACAGGATTTGAAGGGTTTGCCTTTGACTATTCTAAATATAATGATATCAATGATTTATATATTTCAAGTGATATCCTTATCACGGATTACTCGTCTGTATTCTTTGATTTTGCAAACCTACGGCAGCCGATTCTTTTCTTTACGTATGATATTGATAAATACAAAGATGTGCTGAGAGGTTTTTATATTGATGTCGAAAAAGATCTGCCAGGTCCGTTATTGTATACGTCTGAAGAAGTGCTTCATAGCATTCAGAACATTGAAAGCGTAAAAGATGCTTACAAGGAAAAATACGATGTATTCCATGAAAGATTCTGTTCACTAGAAGATGGAAAAGCAAGTGAACGAGTGGTGAAGGAAGTATTTACTCGTAATCATTAAAGTTAAACCTCTACTTGCGATGGGGCAAGTAGAGGTTTTTTCTATTACTAAGTCAAGCGTTCCTCTGAAAAGACGGATCATTCGAACAAACAAAGGACAAACCACAATCACCGCCATCATCATCAAAAGTCCATCCGACATGATCTCCACAAATGTTGTCTGAATCACATAAACCGCAATCAGCAGCAAATAACTCATTAAAAATAACAGCTCAGATCGTTTCTTCTGAAATGGCTTCTCTAAAAGAATCAGCATAAACAAACCTGCCATGATGATCAAAAAAGTCATTTCCTTTCAAGCCTCCTTTTCATTCATCTCCACATTGTACAGATATTTCACTTGCAACAATATGCTTTATCCTTAAATTAAGTAAGAAGTAATGAATAGATGGGGCGCCACGACTAGTAAAATGACGAACGCTTTCCAAAAAACCGCCAACCAATTCAAAATCACATCTTCCCATTTGAGACGTCCTCATATATAGTAAGATTAGACTAGTTCTAAATAACTGAAATTGGGGCGTTTACATGGATTCGATTGTTTTACATTTTATTGTGATCATGAGTGTTTCTGGCATTCTGTCCGTAATATTATCAATCATTGCTCATGCAAATCGCCATCGGTATATTGGCTGTCAATTGTTTATGTATATGTCTGGAGCAACTGCGATTTATATTTTTGGACATACATTTGAATTATTGGCGCGCACCCCTCAAGAAATTACATTTTGGGTTAGTTTTCAATACATAGGTCTTCCGTTTATTGCACCGTTCAGCCTGATGATTGTGCTGCAGTTTACTGGTTTCCATCAATATGTAACAAAGCGCCGCGTGCTTCTCTTCTTGTTGATTCCAATTTTAACCACCATTCTGGTGTTCACCAACTCTTTTCATTCACTCTTTTACCGAAGCATCACGATGAATACAGTAGACGGGTTTTTATTAGCTGATTTTACCATTGGTTATTGGTATATCATTCATGGGGTCTATACATTTGGCTGTTCTATGCTCGCTATTTTTATGCTGCTTTGGTTTTTACGTGTGAAGAAAGAATATTTGAAACAGGTTCTGATCTTGCTCGTTGGAATATTATTGCCGATCACGACCTCTTTTATCTATTTATTAGGTGTCACGCCTTTTCACATTGACCCAGTACCAGTGGTGATGTTTTTAACCAACGCACTCTACTTATGGGCGATTATGTCTTTTCATCTCTTTAAGCTCTCTCCCATTGCGATGGAGCGTGTGTTTGAACATATGTCAGAAGGTGTTCTTCTATTGGATCGATACCGAACACTGATTGATTATAACCCTGCGGCTGCATTGATCATTCCTGTGCTTGCTAAAAAGGGAATCGGCTATAAAATCGATGATATATTCTCAGGGATCATCAAAGAGCCAGCGTTTATACAGTGGCTGCGTTCACCGCAGGATCATTCACAGTATGATTTAATGTGGGAAAAAGAGCAGCCCTTCTATTATCATCTCACTGCTTCTTCTCTTTTTAATAGAAGAGGCGAAGTCGAGGGCAGGCAAATTGTGATCAGCGATGTTACGGAGCAGCGACTATTGCAGGAAGAGCTGGAGCGTCGAGCATATATTGATGGTTTGACGAATATCTTCAATCGGTCTTCCTTTATTGAACGAACGCAGATGTTATTGGAAGAGGATGCGCAGGATACTGCGATATTGCTATTTGATATTGATTTCTTTAAACAAATCAATGATACGCATGGACATCATATTGGAGACGAGGCGTTGCGTCATGTTGTGTCCATTTGTCAGCAGCATTTGAAGATGGATGATTTATTTGGCCGATATGGTGGAGAAGAGTTCGCCATTTGTCTGCCGCATCATTCATTTGAAGAGGCATGTCATATTGCGGAACAGATGAGACATTCATTTGAAGTGAGTTTCTTTCAGACAGATGAGAAAAAAGTAAGAGTGACAGCAAGCTTTGGCGTCGCCCATACTGCGAATGATCCCTCTATATTAGAAACGCTTCTATTTGAGGCAGATCAAGCCTTGTATATGTCAAAACGCCAAGGACGTAATCGGATTTATGCATCAACTGGTTCGGACTATATGCTATACCAAAAGCAGGATCTTCCGCCTGCTTCTCATTGACTGTTGTCCTTCATTTAGATATGATAAACATAACATTTGAACGGTTTCCTAAAGGGGAGTAGCTTTTACGGTTTGGTCGTCATTACAGAAACATCCGTTGTTTCTCGGCCATTCCGGCATGAACATGTTAGCCAGACCTTTGCCTATCACACATGAGGCAAAGGTCTGGCTTTTTTTAAGGTCTTTTTGCATCTGTGTGATTGGGTGCTGGACAAATGAGGGGTTTCAACATACAGATGAAAGGATGATGGATCTTGAAACAATATGTGTTGGCGTTTCTATTTACCGGTACGTTTTTGTTAAGTGGATGTTCAGGGCTGTTAGACCAAGTAAACGATACAACGACATATGTCACAGAGGCAAATGAGTATGTGACAGATATTCAGCAATTCACAGAGGATTTTCCACAGCTTGCGGAAGAAGCTGTACAAGATGCTGCCAAAAGAGCAGAATTGACGCAGCAACTGGAATCATTGAAAGCAGACATTCAAGAATTTAGTGAACTCACAGCCCCATCAATAGCAGAAGACCTTCATGCACAAATCATAGAGAAAAATAAAGTGCTGTCAGAGGAGATTCAAACCTATTTACAGCAATTGAAAATGGACAACTTCGATGCTGCAGCTATTTTAGAGGATCAGCAAGGCCTCATGAAGCAGCTTCAGCAATCGGTCAGCCTTTTGCAAGATATTGAACAACTAACAAACTAGGATAAGCAAACGGTGATCACAGCATATCTTTGCCTTTTCAGGTGAAGATATGCTTTAATTGAATGTAACACAAGTATGATAGAAAAAAGGTGATCAGATGACAGAACATGAAGAAAGACATATCGCTTCGCCTAGAGCTGAGAAGGAAAAAGAGCAATTAATCAATCGCTTAAAACGAGTGGAAGGTCAAGTGCGAGGGATTCAGCAAATGATTGAAAACGATCGTTACTGCATAGATGTCGTGAATCAAATTTCTGCTGTCAATGCAGCTTTAAAAAAAGTGAGTCTTCAATTAATGGAAAAGCATACACATCACTGCGTAGCGGATGCCATTAAGAGCGGTAATGGGGATGAAGCCATTGAGGAGTTAATGAATGTCTTCACGAAGCTGACAAAATCGTAGCAAAAAGCGGATCATTTATGTTTACATTGATACCCTACTAGGGTATAGTAAAAATAGAAAATGATTGATGGAGGCGATGAGAAGTGGAACAAGCAACACTACAAGTGCAAGGCATGTCTTGCGGACATTGTGTGAAAGCAGTCGAAGGAAATGTAGGAGAATTAGCAGGTGTTGAATCTGTGAAAGTCCATTTAGATAAGGGTCAGGTGGAGGTTTCCTTTCACCCAGATCAAATCACGTTACACCAGATCTCTGATGTCATTGAAGAACAGGGATATGATGTCGTATAAAATGAGCATACGTGCTGCATAAGACAGCACGTATTTTTTTAAAAATAACAATACCCCCATGGAGTATGTGGAGAGGTGAGATAAATGAAAAAAGAAATTGATTTTCAAATTACGGGAATGACTTGCTCCGCCTGTGCAGGCCGCATTGAAAAGGGCTTGAACAGGTTGGAAGGTGTGGACGACGCCAGTGTGAATTTTGCGCTTGAAACATCCCACATTGTGTATGAAACAGAACAACTCACAACAGAGGATCTAAAACAAAAAATTCAATCTCTTGGCTATGATGTGGTGATGGAGCAAGCCGAATTTGATATAGAGGGAATGACATGTGCGGCTTGTGCAAACCGAATTGAGAAAAAAGTCAACCGGATGGATGGTATTGATCAAGGATCAGTGAACTTTGCGCTTGAGTCACTTCAGGTGACATATCATCCAGGGAAAGTATCTCCAAGTGACATAAAAGAGGCTGTGAAATCCATTGGGTATTCATTAATTGAACCAGCCGAAGAGCATGCAGAGGAAGGGAAAAAAGACCATCGCCAAGTAGCGATTGAGAAACAAACGGCACGCTTTTTGTTCTCGATGATTTTGTCATTGCCTCTTCTTTGGGCAATGGTCAGTCATTTTTCTTTCACATCGTTTATTTGGTTGCCAAAAGCGTTTATGAATCCATGGGTTCAGCTCGCATTAGCAGCGCCCGTCCAGTTCATTGTCGGCTGGCCTTTTTATGTAGGTGCTTATAAAGCGTTGAAAAATAAAAGTGCCAATATGGATGTCCTTGTGGCACTAGGGACATCGGCTGCTTTTTTCTATAGTTTATATGAAAGTATTCAGTCAGCGGTTCAAGGCACACATGAAGCGGCCCTCTATTATGAAACGAGCGCTGTGCTGATTACGTTGATTGTGCTCGGAAAGTTAATGGAAGCAAGAGCGAAAGGGAGATCATCAGAAGCGATTCAAAAACTGATGGGCTTACAAGCGAAAGAAGCTGTGATAGAGCGAGATGGGAAAGAAATGACCGTTCCTATTTCTGAAGTGAAAGTGAATGATCTTGTGTTCGTCAAGCCGGGTGAAAAAGTCCCGGTAGACGGAGAAATCATCGAAGGAACAACAGCGATCGACGAATCGATGATTACAGGAGAAAGTCTGCCAGTTGATAAAACCATAGGAGATACAGTCATCGGGGCAACCATCAATAAAAATGGATTTGTGAAAGTGAAAGCAACAAAAGTAGGAAAAGAAACGGCTCTTTCACAAATTATTCGAGTCGTCGAACAAGCGCAAGGCTCAAAAGCACCAATTCAAAGAATGGCAGATCAAATTTCAGGGATATTTGTCCCCATTGTTGTAGGATTGGCTGTGCTCACTTTTCTGATTTGGTATATCTTTGTTGATCCAGGAAATGTGACATCTGCACTTGAAACCTTTATAGCGGTCATCGTCATCGCATGTCCTTGTGCGCTTGGCCTTGCTACACCGACCTCTATTATGGCAGGCAGCGGCCGGGCAGCTGAATCAGGGATTCTGTTTAAAGGCGGAGAGCATTTAGAGATAACGCAATCACTAGATACAGTAGTGCTAGATAAAACAGGGACTGTAACAAAAGGGGAGCCGAGTCTTACAGATGTGATTGCGTCTGCCAATTGGACAGAAGATACGCTGCTTCAGTTAGCAGGATCGGCAGAACAGCAGTCAGAGCATCCACTTGCCAGAGCAATCACAGAAGGCATGAAGAACCGGGGTCTCCAAGCGGTCGAGGTAGAAGCCTTTCAAGCAGATCCTGGTCATGGAATTGAAGCAAGAGCTGCAGGACATGAGCTTTTGATTGGCACACGGAAACTCCTAAAGAAACATCATATCAGCTGCGAAGCACTAGAAGCAGTTGTGACTGAGCTTGAAGAACAAGGAAAAACGGCGATGCTCATCGCCATTGACGGCGAGCCAGCAGGTATTGTCGCCGTTGCTGATACAATCAAATCGTCTTCTTCTCAAGCGATCGCTCGTCTCAAAGAGCAAGGGATTCACGTCGTGATGATGACAGGAGATAACAAACGCACAGCAGAAGCGATTGCGAGTGAGGCAGGCATAGATCATGTCATCGCTGAAGTTCTTCCAGAGGAAAAAGCGGCTCATATTGTAGCGCTTCAGAAACAAGGAAAAAAAGTGGCGATGGTTGGAGACGGCATCAATGATGCCCCTGCCCTTGCAACAGCAAATATCGGGATGGCTGTCGGAACAGGTACAGATGTTGCCATGGAAGCGGCAGATATTACGCTCATGACTGGAGATCTCCATGCCATTGCAGATGCACTTGAATTTAGCAGAAAAACGATGAGAAACATTAAACAGAATCTATTTTGGGCACTTGCTTACAATTGTATTGGCATACCAGTCGCCGCATTTGGGTTCCTGGCACCATGGCTTGCAGGAGCGGCAATGGCCTTTAGTTCTGTATCGGTTGTGCTGAACGCACTAAGATTACAGCGATTGAAACCTGTCAGAGAGGGCGTGGCAAAATGAAGCTGAATGTCAGATGGGTGTGGACGTTGAGTGCTGTGATTTATGTAGCCATTGTACTGATAGGCTATGCGGTTTATGTCGAACTTTCTCCTCTTCAAGAGCCGCCAGCTGATCATATGCAACATGAGACTTCATCAGAAGCGAAGTCCTCGCATTCGGTGTCAGTCCTGCGCTTCGGTGCTCGTCCTTTCTAGACTTCAATGGATTTCTTTCACAAAGAGCTAACATAAAGTTCATTTTAGCTCTTCTCAACAACCTGAGACTTCGCCAAAAGCGAAGTCTTTTTTTAACAATTTTGTGGAAAAACCCACCTTTTAAAAGATTTTTCATAAAAAATTCACTTCTTTTTGTTCCTTTTTGTCGTTTTTTGTAGGTTCATCGTTAAGATGCGATTAGGCAACAAAGAAAGCGTTATCAAAAAAAGGGGGTCCACGTATGAAAAAGTTAGGGTTAGCTTCTCAAATACTCATCGCACTTGTTTTGGGTGTTGTCGTAGGAGCGCTGTTTTATCAAAATGAAACCGTTATTAATGTGTTAACGCCGATTGGCGATATATTCATCCACTTAATTAAAATGATCGTTCTTCCAATTGTTATTGCTGCATTGATTGTAGCTGTTGCTGGTGTAGGCGATATGAAAACCATCGGAAGACTCGGTGGGAAAACGATTCTTTACTTCGAAATTGTGACAACGATTGCATTAGCAGTTGGACTGCTTGCAGCAAACGTTTTCCATCCTGGTACAGGAATTGATATGAGTAACATGGAGAAAGGCGATATCTCTAAATATGAAGAGACATCTAAGTCTTCTGCCGAAAAAGCTAGTTTCTCTGAAACGATTGTGCATCTTGTGCCAACAAACGTGTTCCAATCCATTGCAGAAGGTGATCTATTACCAACAATCTTCTTTACAGTGTTATTCGGATTAGGAATTGCAGCAGTTGGAGACAAAGGAAAACCAGTGTTAGGATTTTTTGAGGGCATCCTCGAAGCGATGTTCTGGGTGACCAATAAAGTGATGAAGTTTGCACCATTTGGTGTATTCGCGCTCATCAGTGTGACGGTGATCAAATTCGGGGTCGGAGCGCTTCTCCCGCTAGGTAAACTGGTACTTGTCGTTTACGGTACAATGGCATTCTTCGTGATTGTCGTACTTGGCATTATCGCAAAATTAGCTGGAACAAGCGTCTTTACACTATTTAGAGTGTTAAAAGAAGAAATCATTCTTGCATTCTCAACAGCAAGTTCAGAAGCTGTACTGCCTAGACTAATGGATAAAATGGAGAAGTTCGGCTGCCCGAAAGCGATCACGTCGTTCGTTATCCCAACAGGCTATACCTTTAACTTAGATGGAAGTGCCATCTATCAATCCATTGCCGCCATATTTGTTGCACAAATGTATGGCATGCCTCTTTCCATCTATGAGCAAATTACGTTACTATTAATCTTAATGCTCACATCAAAAGGAATGGCTGGTGTACCAGGTGCATCGATCGTTGTTGTGATCACAACACTTGGAGCAATGGGACTTCCACTTGAAGGACTTGCCTTCATCGTTGGGATCGACCGTATCCTTGACATGGTTCGTACAACTGTTAACGTATTTGGTAACTCACTTGCAGCCATTGTCATGTCTAAGTGGGAAAAAGTGTTTGATCAAGAGAAATCGAAGAAGTATATTGAGGAATTAAAACAACAAACAAAAGCAGCGTAAAAGGAGATCTTTTCAAATGACGAAGCTACAGGACAAGCAAGTTCGTATCGAACGAGACTTTCTAGGTGAAAAGGAAGTAGACACTCAAGCGTATTATGGAATTCAAACATTACGTGCAGTAGAGAACTTTCCAATTACTGGCTACCATGTTCATGAGGAACTCATCAAAGCATTAGGGATTGTCAAAAAGGCAGCCGCACTTGCAAATATGGATACAAAGCGACTATATGCTGGTCTTGGAGAAAAAATTGTTCAAGCCGCAGATGAGGTTATTGAAGGAAAATGGAACAATCAATTTATTGTCGATCCAATTCAAGGCGGGGCTGGCACTTCAATGAATATGAATGCCAATGAAGTCATTGCAAACAGAGCGCTTGAACTACTAGGAAAGGAAAAAGGCGCTTATACTGAGCTAAGTCCAAACACGCATGTGAACATGTCGCAGTCAACAAACGACGTTTTCCCAACAGCGATTCATATTTCAACATTGAATATGATTGAAAAACTACTTTATACGATGGAAAACATGCATCAAGTCATGACAGAAAAAGCGCAAGAATTCGATCATGTCATCAAAATGGGACGTACGCATCTTCAGGACGCTGTTCCAATCAGACTTGGTCAAGAGTTTAGTGCATATGCAAAGGTTCTTGCTCGTGATATTAAACGAATCAAGCAGTCTAGACAGCATTTATATGAAGTCAATATGGGCGCAACAGCAGTTGGAACAGGACTGAATGCTGATCCTAAATATATTCGCCAGGTAGTTGGTTATCTAGCTGACATTAGCGGATTGCCGTTAGTTGGAGCAGAAGATTTGGTCGATGCTACGCAAAATACAGATGCTTATACAGAAGTATCAGCTGCACTGAAAGTATGTATGATGAATATGTCCAAAATGGCAAACGATATTCGTTTGATGGCTTCAGGTCCTAGAGCAGGCTTTGGTGAGCTGCACTTGCCGCCGAGACAGCCAGGTTCATCTATCATGCCAGGGAAAGTCAACCCAGTGATGCCTGAGGTCATGAACCAAGTGGCATTCCAAGTCATTGGAAATGACCACACGATCTGCCTTGCATCAGAGGCTGGTCAGCTTGAACTGAACGTCATGGAGCCAGTTTTAATATTCAACTTACTACAGTCTCTCAGCATGATGAAAAATGTATTTGAATCCTTTGTCGATAACTGCTTGCGTGACCTAAAAGCAGATGAATCTAGATTAAAAGAATATGTAGAAAAGAGTGCTGGTGTCATGACGGCGGTCAATCCGCATATTGGTTATGAAGCTGCTGCACGAATTGCGAGAGAAGCGATTCTTACAGGCGTATCTGTACGTGAGCTTTGTCTGCAAAATGATGTGTTATCAGAGGAAGAGCTTGATGTCATCTTAAATCCTTTTGAAATGACGAAACCAGGTATTGCTGGTGCATCACTTTTAGAAAAGGATCGTTTAGAAGATTAAGCAGCATCATGAGAAGCGCACACCGACAAATGTCCGGTGTGCGTTTTTTCATGGACTGTTTGTTTTTCTGAAGCTCACATAGTATACTATCGTCAATTATTAGGGATGTGACTGCGTTTGAATCTACTGAAAAAATGGTTGAATACAGAGCCTTATTTAATTATCATGCTCATTGTTCTGACTCCGATTGGGGGAGAACTGAAATTTTATCCATTTGAGGATAGCTTTCGGGTCAGCTTTGGAACCGTTGTCTTTTTCTTTATCCTGCTTCAAATGAAAAAATTCCCGGCATGGGCAAGCGGCATCATTGCGGGGGGATCAGTGTTTGCATTCCGGGTGCTTCTTGATACCGCTGTGTCAGGCCACTTAGCGCTAGAAGAAGCCGTTTCTTTAAGATTTCCTTCCCTGCTGTATTACGTCGTCTATGGTACGCTTTTTTATGTATTACAGGTCAGACGTTTCCGTGATAAGCCTTGGCTCATTGGAGTGACAGGGATTATCATGGAACTATGTGCAAGTGTAGTCGAAATGATTGCACTCAGGGGAGCCATTGATGAAATTTTAACAGTGAGAACGCTGTTTCAACTATTTGTACTGGCGATTTTCAGAAGCTTTTTCGTATTGGCTTGTTATACGATGATTCGATTATACGAAGAACAGGCGAGAGAGCGCCAAATGAAGAAGGAAAAGGAACACCTGTTGATGCTGCTGTCGAATCTTTATACGGAATCTACATATTTTTATAAAACCCTTGCACATGCTGAGCACATTACAGCTACTTCATATCAATTGTATCAATCTCTGCATCATGCAAAGGATACGGAATCATTAGATTTGAAAAAACTCGGAAAAACAGCCCTGCAAATTGCAGGTGAGGTACACGAAATCAAAAAGGATAATCAGCGGATTTTTTCTGCCTTATCAAAACTGATTCATGAGGAAAACTTTCAGGAGTATGCAAGTCCTGCTCATATCGCTGGACTTGTGATCCGCATCCATGAAAATTACGCGGAATCTCTTAAAAAACAAATCGTTTTTCATTATGATGAAGATGGGCAGCATCCCGCTTATCACGTGTATACCATTCTATCTTTATTAAATAACATTGTATCCAATGCCGTTGAAGCCATTCCGGTGAATGGAGAGGTATCACTATCCATTTCACGGAAAGAGAATGATGTGATTTTTCAAATCAGTGACAACGGGCCAGGCATTAAAGAGCGTAACCATCATGTGATCTTTAAACCGGGCTTCACTTTAAAATACGACCAAGCCGGGAACCCATCAAGCGGCATCGGTCTTTCCTATGTAAAAGACACAGCCGAGAAGCTTGGCGGAAGTGTTGAAATGAAGAGTATCCCAAATCAACAAACGATGTTCACTTTAACGATACCAATTGATCAAGTCAGCAGAAAAGAGGGGAATGGGAGATGAGATTTTTTATTGTTGATGATGATGAAGCTGTTCGTTCTTCACTGGCACAGCTCATTGAAGATGAAGAGCTTGGCATTGTGGCAGGGGAAGCAGAGGATGGTGCTGAAGTAACAGCGAGCTACTTAAATGATTTGCATATTGATATCTTGTGTATTGATCTTCTGATGCCGGAAAGGGACGGTCTTGAGACGATTCGAGCGATCAAGGATGAATTTCATGGGAAATATTTAATGCTGTCACAGGTAGAAACAAAGGAACTCATTGGCCAGGCATATACGCTCGGTGTTGAGTATTATGTGACAAAGCCGATCAATCGGGTAGAGGTCTTAAGTGTGCTCCATCTCATGATTGAACGACTGCATTTAGAGCACTCAATTGAAAATATTCAGCATTCGCTCAAATCGGTCATGCAGTTCCAGCAGCGCGGACAGACGAAAACAAAGCAGCGCGGGAAAAGTCTTGCAGAGGCAGGTCAGTTTTTGCTCGCGGAGCTTGGGATTGTCGGTGAAAAGGGGTCTAAGGATTTACTAGATATGATTCTTTTCACAGATCAGTATTTAGCGTTACATGCCGATCAGCACGACTCTTTTCCTTCATTAAAAGTGATTTTTACTGGCATCACAGAGGATAAATTAAACGAACCTTTTACATCAGCAGACATCGCAAGAGAAGCAAAAGCAGCGGAACAGCGGGTAAGACGTGCGATCAACCAATCATTGAAACACATTGCCTCGCTCGGGTTAACCGATTTTTCTCACCCAACCTTTGAAAACTATGCATCAAAATTTTTCGATTTTACCATTGTGCGTAAGAAAATGAGTGAACTCACAAAAGAGACAAGTGGAAGAGAAGAGCACACACGTATCAATGTGAAGAAATTTGTACAGGTGCTCTATTACGAGGCGAAACGTATTTTTATGGAAGATTAAAAAGACATGCTCTCTATAAGGAGGGCATGTCTTTTTTTGTGATGGATTGAAGATGCATCTGCAGCACGGAGCGCATGAGCTGAGGCGGTAAACGATGGGGCTGTACGATTCCATTCAATGCAAGCCCATTGATGACCGCATAAAGCCGCTCAGTTTCTAATAAAAGATCGATATGATCTAGCAGTAGCTCATCCTCTTTCAATTTCATTAAGCAAAATTGAACGGTTTGAAAAAGCTCGTCATACATCTTTGCATTGAGCGGCTGTAAATCTGGTTCAGTCAGTGCTTTGACTGTAAAAGCTTGCCACACCTCCATTTCAAATATTCGTTCTTCGTCTAGTGGAAGAACCTGCTCCAATAAAGTGAATACATTTTCCTCTGTTGAACCGTTTAATGGAAGCTTAGCAATTCGCTCCTTCACTCTTTCCTGAATTAAATTCATGGAGAATAGAAATAATTCTTGCTGTGTGGAAAAATAATGACGCATAGAGCCGGCTGAAATGCCAGCTTCTACGGCTATTTTTCGTACAGAAGCGCTTTCCAATCCCTCTTGTTTAATCACTCTCATAGCAGCTTGAGCGACCTTTTGTTTTTGTTTATGGTGATCGACGATTTTTGGCATACCTTGATTTTAGCACAGCTATTGTTTTTTTAACACAGTTGTGTTATTTTTTATTTAATACAATCGTGTTAAAAAGGATGTGGGGAAATTGGTCGGTTTATTGATTGTGGCATGTGAAATTGGTTTTTGGCTGTTTATTCTTATGGGCTTAACACTGCGTTATGTGTTTAAACAGAAAAAATGGGGTGCTTTCTTTCTTGTCTGTACGCCGGTTTTAGATCTCATCCTTCTTGCGGCTACTTATATAGATTTAAAGCAAGGGGCTGTGGCGAGCGTCATTCACGGGCTTGCGGCTGTTTATATTGGTGTGAGCCTGGCCTTTGGACATCAAATGGTGAAATGGGCGGATGCTAAGTTTGCTTATCGTTTTGCAGGAGGCCCTAAGCCAAAGGGGAAACCAAAGTACGGGAAGGAGCGGTCTTTGTATGAAATGGTGGGCTGGACGCGTCATTTCATCTCTTATGTCATCGGAGCGGGGCTGTTATATGGATTGACCTATCTCATCCAAGCACCAGAACGAACGGAATCTCTGATGCAGCTTGTCAGTGTGTGGGGGATGGTCTTAACCATTGATTTCATCATTAGCATCAGCTACGTCATTTGGCCGAAAAAACACCCGGAGAATATAGCAGGATGACAAAAAAGACAGGCGGATTTACTCCACCTGTCTTTTCTTATGATGACAGTCCTTTATAAATGGTGTCAATATTCCATTTCATCATCTTATAGTAGCTGTCCCCATCTTCACCTTCTTTGCCAATAGAATCCGTAAATACTTTCCCCTTAATCGGAACTCCGGTTTCCTCAGATAGGCTTTCAAGGCTGCGCTTATCTACACTTGTTTCAAGAAAAAGGGCAGGAACTTGATGGTCTTTGACAAAATGAATGATGCGCTTCATTTGTCCAGGTGTTCCTTCACTTTCTGTGTTGATTTCCCAAATGTAGGCGGCTTTCAGTCCATACGCATCCGCAAAATATTTGAATGCCCCTTCGCTTGTGACAAGGAGTTTTTTGTCTTTTGGCAGTTGATCAAACTTGTCTTTTGCTTCATCGTGAAGCGTTTGAAGCTTTTTGATATAGGTTTCAGCATTTTTCTCGTAATCCTCTTTATGCTCAGGATCTGCTTGAATGAGCGCATCTCTGGCATTTTGCGCATAAAGAATCCCATTCTCGACATTCAGCCATGCGTGTGGGTCCTGCTGGCTTTCAAGCCCTTTTGAAGACAAATGCTTCACTTTGACACCTTTACTAAGCTCGGCTACAGGTGCATCATCCCCGTCCTTGCCGCTCGATTCAAGCAGTTTTTGAAACCAGCCATTCCCTGTTTCAAGGTTCAAGCCATTAGATAGAACAAGGTCTGCATCCGTCGTATACTGAACATCCTTTGGCAGTGGGTCAAATTCATGTGGGTCTGTACCAATGGGAACAATGCTGTGAATAGAGACATGCTGTCCTCCTACTTCCTTCACAATGTCATAAAGAATGGAGTAGGTCGTGACAACTTTTAATTTACCGTCATCTTTTCCGGAACTCTTTTGCTGAGTAGAACAGCCTGCGATGACCAAAAGGGCAATACATACTGCGGTCAAACGGATTGCTAATACCTTCTTCATATATGTCCTCCTTTTACATAGACGCTTCCTTTTTTAACTGTGTTCGTTTTCGCTTCGATTTTAAGGATCTCCACAATATCCCTTGTTTCGGTGAAAAGATAAAGGCACTGCCGAATAATAAAGTCGCGACCAGCACAAT
This sequence comes from Bacillus sp. FSL K6-2869, assembly GCF_040869405.1. Taxonomy (NCBI): domain Bacteria; kingdom Bacillati; phylum Bacillota; class Bacilli; order Caryophanales; family Bacillaceae; genus Bacillus; species Bacillus sp. FSL K6-2869. Next base: position 3,115,083 of record NZ_CP152035.1, on the reverse strand, counting down.
GGAAGCACCAGACGACAAGTTATACGTAAAGCTGAGCCCAAGTCCTACGACGGCTGAAACTGCTCCAAAAAAAGCAGATAAATAAATCATGATCCATAGCCGGTCTGTCAATAAATAAGCGGTGGCAGCTGGTGTAATAAGCATTGCCACAACAAGAATAATACCTACAGTTTGCAGGGATGCCACGGTCACTAAGGTTAATAAGGTCATGAGGAAATAATGGATCATGCGATTTGGTAAACCGTAAACGGAAGAAATCACTGGATCAAATGAACTAATGAGCAGTTCTTTGTAGAAAACAATGACAGCCAGCAAAATGAAAATGCCGATGCCAAGCGTGATCCACATATCAGATGAACGAACGGCTAGTACGTTTCCAAACAAGATATGATATAAATCGCTGGAACTTTTTAAAAATGTAATCAAAATGATCCCAATGGAAAAAAAAGCAGTGAATACGATCCCGATGGCAGAATCATTTTTAATACGGCTGTTTTGACTGACATATCCTATGCCGATGGCTGTCAGTACACCAGTTAGAACCGCACCAAAGAAAAAGTTAATGCCGAGCATATAAGAGATGGCGACACCTGGAAGTACAGCGTGTGAAATCGCATCTCCCATCAAAGCCATTCCCCGTAATATGATAAAGCAGCCAATGACGCCGCAGATGATCCCTACCATAACGGATGTAAATAACGCTTTTTGTAAAAACGCATATTCAAAAAGTCCGGTTAAGAATTCCATTACGCGTCTCCTCCTGCTGATTTTAAAAATGGCAGCTGTGTTTCGTATGCTTGGAGCATGACCTCAGGACGAAGAATATCATGGACAGGCCCTGCTTTGACCAGCTTCTTATTTAGAAGAACGAGATGGCTGAAGTAATCATCGGCTTTACTTAAGTCATGGTGGACGACCAGAATGGTTTTTCCTTCATCTCGTAATTCCTTCAAAATGCCGATCATCGTTTCTTCACTTGCCATATCAATTCCGACAAATGGTTCATCTAAACAAAAGAGCTGTGCGTTTTGAGCGAGTGCTCGCGCAAGGAAGACACGCTGCTGCTGACCGCCGGATAATTCCCCAATCTGTCTTTTGGCAAAGTCCTGCATCCCGACCTTTTCTAAGCAATGGTACGCATAGGCACGGTCTTCTTTTTTCGGTCGTTTGATCAATCCGAGCTTTGGGTATGTGCCAAGCAGTACGGTATCCAGTACATGGATAGGAAACGTCCAGTCTAGATCATTTCTTTGCGGTACATAGGCGATCTGTTTCCTCACTTGTTTAAAGGGTTGTTCAAAAAAACGAATGTCGCCTTGATCCTTTTCAATTAAATCCAAACATGCTTTCAATAAAGTCGATTTACCAGCACCATTTGGACCAATGATTCCAGTCATCGTTCCTTCCTGTATGGAAAGAGAGACGTTTTCTAGTGCATCCTGTCCGTGGTATGAGACATACAGGCGGTCGATTGTTAAAGCATATGACATCTCTTAAGGCCCCTTTCGATCATCAATTGCGTTTCCTAAAAATATATGCATACATTTAATAATTTTGACTAAAGGATGAAATGATTCTCTAACGCTAATTTGTTTCCTTAAGGAAACTTTTATCTTATTCTAATCGTATGTCCTTCTTTTGTAAAGAGAAATGCTGAAATATTCCCATCAAGCGATCGTTTTTATGTTATGCAACGAAGAGGGGACATGAGCATGGATTATTGAAAATTCACGTGACATCCTTGATTACGAAAAATCTCAAACATTTGCTTATAAATGATTGACAGTTTGTAAGAACTCCTCATATAATAAGGGTAATTCAATATATGAATATGTGCTCATATATAATATCTACAGCAGCTGATAGGTTTGATTGAATCAGGGAAGGCTACTTATATAGAAAAAAGGTGAGAACATGAAAAAGATGAAGGATGAATACGTATTAAGCGGTCTCGATTGTGGAAACTGTGCACGTAAAATTGAAACAGGTGTCAGCAAACTCGAAGGAGTGGAAGCCTGCTCAATTAATTTTGCGACGGGTACATTAACTGTGACACATGCTGATGCACAAGAAACGATGTCAAAGCGTATTGAAAAAACCGTTCAGTCCATTGAACCTCATGTGAGTGTATCACCAAAAGAAGAAGGACATCACCATGATCACGATCATGGAACAAAGAATTTAAAAACGATTGTACTGAAATTAATTGGTGGTGCAATCATTGGAACGGCGGCTTATTTTATACCTGACAATGGCTTACTGAAGTTCATCATGTTTTTCGCCGCGTATTTACTAGTTGGCGGAGATGTTGTCTTGAAAGCACTGAAAAATATTGTGCGCGGTCAAGTATTTGATGAGAACTTCTTAATGACCATAGCTACAGTTGGTGCTTTTGTGATTCAGCAGTATCCTGAGGCACTAGCAGTCATGCTGTTTTACCAAATTGGAGAACTGTTCCAAGGGGCAGCTGTGAATCGCTCTAGAAAATCAATTAGCGAATTAATGAATATCCGTCCAGAATACGCAAACCTCAAAGTGGGGCAAGAAACAAAAAAGGTAAAGCCGGAAGAAGTCAAAGCTGGTGACCGTATTGTCGTTAAACCAGGTGAAAAAATTCCTTTGGATGGACGCGTGATAGACGGTTATTCTCTTGTGGATACCTCTGCACTAACTGGGGAGTCTGTTCCAAGAGATGTGGAAGCAGGAAAAGAAGTGCTTGCTGGATTTGTGAACCAAAACGGCATTCTTGAAATTGAAGTGCAAAAAGAGCTCAGTGAGTCAGCGGTTACGAAGATTTTGGATTTAGTCGAAAATGCAAGCAGCCGTAAAGCGCAGACAGAAAACTTTATCACAAAGTTCGCTAAATATTATACACCTGCTGTGGTCGTGCTAGCTTTATTGCTTGCCTTTGTACCACCGCTTCTCATCCCATCAGCTCAATTGTCTGATTGGGTGTACCGGGCACTTGTCTTTCTTGTCATTTCGTGTCCATGTGCTCTCGTTGTATCCATTCCATTAGGTTTCTTTGGCGGAATTGGTGCCGCATCAAAACGAGGCATTTTAGTGAAAGGCAGTAACTACTTAGAAGCCTTGAACTCTGTCCGCTATGCGGTGTTTGATAAAACAGGTACTTTGACAAAAGGGAACTTTACAGTCACTCATATCGAAGCAGCGAATGAGAAATGGTCAGAAGAGGAATTGCTTTCTTTTGCAGCGCTGGCAGAAGCGCATTCTTCGCATCCGATTGCAGAATCGATTAAGGCGGCTTACGGAGCGTCTCTTGATGAGAGCCAGATCGAATCTTACGAGGATATTGCGGGGCATGGGATCAAAGCGACAATTCGCGGAGCCCATGTATTGGCAGGTAACCATCGCCTTATGGAACGAGAGGGCATTGCTTTTGAAAAAGAAAAACGAAGCGGAACGGTTGTGTATTTAGCAATAGACGGTGAGTTTGCGGGATCTATCTTGATTGCAGATGAGGTAAAAGACGATGCAGTTGAAGCGATATCTTCTCTAAAAGCTGCGGGCATTCAAACCGTGATGCTTACAGGGGATGCTTCGCAAGTAGGAAATGCAGTCGCACAGCAGATCGGCATTGACGAAGTTCACACTGAATTATTGCCACAGGATAAAGTCGCCAAAATCGAAGACATGTATGAGAAAAAAGCATCTCAAGACAAATTATTGTTTGTTGGTGATGGCATAAACGATACGCCGGTTTTGGCAAGAGCGGATATAGGTATTGCCATGGGTGGACTTGGTTCAGATGCAGCAGTTGAAGCGGCTGATATTGTGATTATGACAGATCAGCCATCGAAGGTAGCAGAAGCTATTGCTGTCGCTAAAAGAACGAGAGCCATCGTATGGCAGAATATTGCGTTTGCTCTTGGGGTGAAAGCCGTCTTTCTCATTCTTGGTGCATTCGGTATTGCAACGATGTGGGAAGCCGTCTTCTCGGATGTTGGTGTCACTGTACTGGCTGTTTTAAATGCGATGAGGGTCATGAAATAAAATTGTAAGGAAAAATTCATGAATAGCGTCTTTCATAATAGACCCCCTCTTGTTAAAATAGAAGAAGTTGGATAATGGCATTTTCCTGAGCTGTTATCCTTTTTCTTTGTGAAGGAATGAATGAAAAAGATAAGGTAGGTGCTTTTGTGAGTAAAAAAAATAATCAATCTTCATCCATCAAGTTTGCAGTTATATTAACCATCATTGCAGCTCTTCTCATCGGTATTTTCGTTGTGATCGGTAACAACAACAGCCAAGAAGCACAAACAGTCGACAGTAAGCCGTCTATTAAAGGACAGCCTGTCATGGGAGATCAAAAGGCAAAAGTGCAAGTTGTTGAGTTTGGGGATTACAAATGTCCATCATGTAAATCATTTGAGACTGACATTTTCCCAAAATTGAAAGCAGACTACATAGATAATGGCGATGTATCCTTCTCATTTATTAACTTACCACTGCCTGTTCATGGGGACGGTGCGGTATTAGCAGCACTGGCTTCTGAAGAAGTGTGGAAAGAAGATCCGAAAAACTTCTGGGCATTTCATGAAGCGGTCTACAACGCACAACCAGATAGTGAAGCAGAATGGGTAACGCCAGCAAAGCTCACCGAATTGGCGAAGAAGACAACGAAAATTGATACGGACAAGCTGAAAGATAACCTATCAAAGAAAACATATCAGCCACAGCTGAACACAGATGATCAGTTGGTGAATCAATACAAAGTAAATGCAACACCAACTATTTTCATTAACAATAAACAAGTCCAAAACTTTTATGACTATGATGAAATCAAAGAATTAATTGATCAAGAGCTGAAAGGGAAAAAATCATGAAAAATAAACTGATTTACTTATACAGCGCTTGGATCGTCTCAATTGTGGCGACGATGAGCAGCCTGTATTTAAGCGAAGTAAAGAAGTTTATTCCATGTGATATGTGCTGGTTTCAGCGCATTTTCATGTATCCGCTTGTGCTTTTACTTGGAATTGCTACATTCCGTGGCGATGTCAAAGTGAAGTACTACGTTCTCCCTTTGGCTGGGATTGGTGCTTGCTTTTCCATCTATCATTATATGGAACAAAAGATTCCAGGCTTTGCATCGATTCGTCCTTGTCTAAGCGGTATTCCTTGTTCCGTTGATTATCTGAACTGGTTTGGTTTTATCACCATTCCACTCTTAGCTCTCATTGCATTTATTCTGATCATCATTAGTATGCTGCTTTTAAATGCAAAAGAAGATTGAGGAGATAGCCTGCTTAAAAGCAGGCTATTTTTTATTTTTGCAAAAAGATAAAATTTAAAGAAAATTTGTATTGCTTTTCATTTGTGTCAGATATACATTAAGGGGAGAGTGTTAGATGATCAGACAATGGTAAGGAGATAAGCGGAAAATGGCATGGGAAGTGTTAAGTATTATTGGCATTGTGGCATTCGCCATTAGTGGTGCGATTGTCGCAATGGAAGAAGAGTACGATATTCTTGGTGTGTACATTTTAGGGATTGTCACAGCATTTGGCGGGGGAGCGATTCGGAATCTATTAATTGGTCTTCCGGTGTCTGCTTTATGGTCACAGGGCAAAATGTTTACCATTGCCCTTGTATCCATTACGATCGTGTTCCTATTTCCAAAGCTTTTGCTCAAGCACTGGAGCACATGGGGGAATTTCTCGGATGCGATCGGTTTAGCAGCCTTTGCGATTCAAGGTGCATTATTTGCTGTACAAAGAGAGCTCCCGCTCAGTGCGGTCATTGTGGCAGCCATTTTGACTGGAAGCGGCGGCGGCATTGTGCGTGATTTATTAGCAGGACGAAAACCACTTGTGCTAAAAGCAGAGATTTACGCAGTATGGGCAGCCCTTGGCGGCTTACTCGTCGGACTCGGCTTAGCGCAAGGAGAGCTTGCTTTATATCTGCTGTTTGTCATCCTCGTCATATGCAGGGTTTGTTCCTACTTATTCAAATGGCGGCTTCCCGCTAGGTCTTATTTTTTAAATAAAGGGTAAAGAAAAGGGCGATGTCGCTCTTTTTTTTTATGTGTTATTCGAGCTTGATGTCAGCAGGTCAAGCTGTTTTCGTGTAAAATAAAAGTAGGTTCTTTATTCATCATTGGAACAATACACGAGATGAAAATATTGTCATTTGACTGAATATGTAGATTCAGTCTTTTTTTGCCTAGATGGATTGTTATGTGTTGGTTTCGCTTTTTGCGGGATACTAAAAAAACGCTCATGACCGAACGGATGGATCAGAAAGAAATGAACACATCTTTGCATGTAAGCAAAACATGACGGAAAAAATGAAATGGGAGGGACATGTACTAGTGGAGATTTTTTTGGCAGTGCTCGTACTACTAGCACTCATTGCATCATCTAATATTATCAATCGTTTTCTGCCCTTTATTCCAGTTCCATTAATCCAAGTGGGTTTAGGGATATTGGTCGCAGCTTTTCCTTCAGGTTTACATATTTCTTTAAATCCTGAGCTATTCTTCGTTTTATTCATTGCACCGCTGTTATTTAATGATGGGAAGCGTACCCCAAGGGACGAGCTGTGGAAATTAAGAGCGCCCATTCTTCTATTAGCTTTAGGGCTCGTATTTGCGACAGTCATTGTCGCAGGATATACCATCCATTGGATGATTCCAAGCATACCACTTCCAGCTGCATTTGCGCTTGCAGCGATTTTATCACCGACAGATGTAGTGGCTGTAAGTGCACTTTCCAGCCGTGTGAATATGCCGAAGGGGATCATGAGACTGCTGGAAGGCGAAGGGCTGATGAACGATGCGTCAGGACTTGTTGCTTTTAAATTTGCTATTGCAGCAACGGTTACAGGGGCATTTTCCATTGCAGAGGCATCCTTTAGCTTTGTTCTGATTGCTGCTGGCGGATTATTGACCGGATTTATTCTGTCGTTTTTTATCATTCGTTTCCGCTATTTTCTCCGCCGTTTAGGCATGGACGATGTCACAATGCACATCATCCTGCAAATCCTCACGCCGTTTGTGATTTATTTAGCAGCGGAAGAAATTGGCGTATCTGGCATTTTAGCCGTTGTTGCCGGTGGTGTGACACATGCCATCGAGCAAGACCGAATGGAAGCGAATTTAGCAAAACTGCAAATTGCTTCTTCAAACACGTGGAATATTATTTTATTTATTTTAAATGGCCTTGTTTTCGTTTTACTTGGGTTACAAATTCCTGATGTATCGACCGTCATTTTCCAAGATGAAGCCTTTAATAATATGCAGGTCATCAGTTACATTTTAATCATTACATTCTGTCTAATGATTCTCAGATTCCTATGGGTATGGCTGTTCTGGGCAGGGAACTGGAGTGTATCGAAAAAGAAGAACGCGAAAAAACCGAAGCTGCGTGCTTCCATGCTGATGACATTCTCTGGTGTTCGTGGTGCTGTTACATTAGCGGGTGCTTTCTCCATCCCGTTTACGCTTGCAGACGGCTCACCATTCCCTGAGCGTCATTTAATTATTTTCCTCGCAGCAGGCGTCATTTTATGTACACTCATTTTAGCGAGTGTGCTACTGCCTATTTTATCGGAGAAAAAAGATAAGCAAGTGGATGTGGACTTAGATACAAAGATTCAGCACGCAAAACGGAAGCTGCTGAGAAGTGCCATTAAAACGTTAAAAGAAGGAATGAATGAGGACAATCGAGAAGTCTCCCTTGCACTCATCAATGATTTCCGAATGAAGCTACGAAATATTCAGCGGGAACCGTACCAGTTTGGTATGAGAAAACAAGAGAGAAAAATCAGACTGCATGGTATTAAAGCAGAACAGATGAAACTTCAGCAGTTGATTGAGGAAGAGAAAATCGACAAAGAAGAAGCATATGAGCTGCAAGAGAGATTTCATGAGCTGGAAATGCTCTATTCCAACTCCTTTAAAATTCGTTTCTCAAAAGTGAAATTTCTGCGCTTACTACAATGGCTTCAATTGTGGCGTCCGCATCAGCGTATTTCGAGCGGCATATTAGAAAACGAGGAATCGTATAAACAAATCCGCAAGAAAACGGCTGAAGCTGCGGTGGATTCTATTAAGCACCATATGACCGAAGACAATCAACAAACGTGTCATCAAGTCATTGGGTTTTACAATCAAGTGATTTTCCGCTGTGAACATGGTCCTTCTTTCTTCCAGCAAAAGGATCGTACGTTTGACCGGAAGAAGAAAGAGCTTAACTTCCAAGCCGTACAGACGATTCGTAATGAAATCCAAACTTTATATGAAAATGGCGAAATCAATCGTGATATTGCCCATCATTTAAGGGAATATATCAATGACATGGAAGCAGTCTTACTGACCAATACATGATGTTGTCATCTTCTCCCCTTTGTTTTATGATGAAAAAAAGAGACGAGCAGGGGGAGAGGCAGGATGACATATTACGGAGCGATTGAAGCTGGGGGGACAAAGTTCTGCTGTGCCATTGGCAATGAGCATGGGGATATCATAGAGGAATTAACCATTCCAACAGAGCACCCGGAAAAAACCATCCAATCACTTATTCCATTTTTTCAGCAACATGAAATTGCAGCATTAGGGGTCGGTTCCTTTGGACCGATTTGTGTCCAGAAAGACGATCCTTCTTACGGTTACATCATGAATACGCCGAAAGTTGAATGGAAGCATTACCCGTTGATACCTGAGCTGGAGAAACAATTAGGCGTACCAGTGTCCTTTACGACAGATGTCAACGCCGCAGCATTAGGTGAACTGACAAAAGGGGCCGCAAAAGGGCTAAGCAGCTGTCTGTATATCACGGTCGGTACGGGGATTGGTGCCGGGGCTGTTGTGAAAAATGAGCTTCTCCACGGTCACTCACATCCAGAAATGGGACACATCCTGGTCAGGCAGCATGAATCAGATCAGTTTGCAGGTGTCTGCCCGGCGCATGGTACTTGCTTAGAAGGACTGGCGGCAGGACCATCTATTGAGGCAAGGTGGGGAAAGCCGGCTAAAGAGCTTACCGAAGAAGATGAAGTTTGGTCTCTTGAAGCAGATTATTTAGCACAGGCATTAATGCAATACACGCTGATATTAAGCCCAGAACGCATCATCATGGGTGGAGGCGTCATGAAGCAAAAACAGCTATTTCCGCTCATTCGAGAGAAGCTGGCTGCGTATGTCAATGATTATGTCGACATGCCGCCGCTTGATACATACATTGTCTCTCCTGGACTTGAGGACAAGGCAGGTATGACAGGTGCTTTGCTGCTAGCGATTGAAGCGAAGAGAAACGCCTGATAATAGAGTTTTCAAACGCAACATGAGATAATGAAAAAGATGGAATCTATGAAAAGGTGGTTGTTAACATGGTCAAAAGCTTGAATGATACCGTAACACTAAATAACGGAGTAGAAATGCCATGGTTTGGTTTAGGTGTATTCAAAGTGGAGGACGGCAACCAAGTGGTTGATGCCGTCAAAGCAGCCATACGAAACGGTTATCGCAGCATTGATACGGCTGCCGTTTATAAAAACGAGACAGGCGTAGGGAAAGCCATTAAAGAATCTGGCGTAAAAAGAGAAGAATTGTTCATTACGTCAAAAGTATGGAACACAGATCAAGGATATGACAAAGCACTCGCTGCATGCGACGCAAGCTTAAACCGGCTCGGTCTTGATTACTTAGACCTCTATTTGATTCATTGGCCTGGACCAAATGCAGATACATTTAAAGAGACATGGCGTGCGCTTGAGAAGCTTTATAAAGATGGAAAAGTAAGAGCGATTGGTGTCAGCAACTTCTACGTGCAGCATTTAGAAGAGCTGTTAAAAGATGCGGAGGTTGTTCCAGCGGTGAACCAAGTGGAGTTTCATCCAAAACTGACACTTGTAGAATTACGACAATATGCGAAAGAAAAAGGCATTCAAATTGAAGCATGGTCTCCGCTGATGCAAGGAAAGCTTTTGGATCATGACGTATTAAAGGAAATTGCAGCACAATACAACAAATCTGTGGCTCAAGTGATCTTGCGTTGGGATCTGCAAAGCGGCGTTGTCACCATTCCAAAATCAATCAATGAAGATCGCATTAAACAAAATGCCGACATTTTTGACTTCGAGCTTTCACAAGAAGACATGGAAAAAATCAATGCACTTAATAATAACGAACGTGTCGGGTCTAATCCAGAAACGATGACGGTTGGGTTTGAATAAATAAAATTATCCCCTTAGCGTGTAGACAAACCCTCGCATATTTTGTCAGGGCGTGCTGGTGCTCACGAATGTCAAATTTGCTCCGTGCCAGTACTCGTCCTTCTTAGACTAGCAAAGGTTTTCTATCACGCTGAAAAGAAGACAAAGGGCTAAAATTAAGTTCATTTTAGCCCTTTGTCAACAATCTGAATCCCTTTCTCTTTTTGAGAAGGGGATTTTTTAATTCCTGCTTCGGCGCACAGCCAACAGCATGAGGAAAGACAGGATCACAATACAAATGGTCCAAGCCCACGCAAGTTCCATTCGTCCAGAATCAATCGCCACATAGATGGCTGTTGGGAGGGTTTGCGTTTTCCCAGGAATGTTGCCAGCGAACATTAAAGTCGCTCCAAATTCTCCTAACGCCCTTGCGAAACTTAAAACTGCACCAGAGAGAAGAGATGGCAGTGCGAGTGGGACGGTAATATAGGCAAAAACCTGAAAAGAATGCGCACCATCAACTTTTGCAGCACCTTCAATGTCTGACTCAATCGTAGAAAAACCAGCTTTCGCTGATTGATACATGAGCGGGAATGCGACAACTGTCGATGCAATGATCGCTGCCCAATAAGTGAAGATGACAGGCTGATGGAAGATCCATTCAATCGCTTGTCCAATCACGCTGTTCTTCCCGAACGCAACGAGCAGCAGAAATCCTACGACAGTTGGCGGAAGGACAAGCGGCATCATGAGGAGCGTTTCCACGATCATTTTCCCTTTGAAAGATGTACGGGCCATCCAAAAACCAATGGACGTTCCTAAAACGACAGCCAATAACCCGCTGAAAGCAGCCACTTGTACGGACAGCCAGATAGGTGAAAGAAAATCTTCGGTCAGCATCGGCATTATTTCACTTGAAAGCCATACTTTTTAAAAATCGCTGCGGCTGGATCTGATTGGATATATTGAAAAAATGCTTTCGCCTCTTTCATGTGATCGGTCTGTTTAACAATGCCAACAGGATAAATGATGGGGGAATGCATGTCTTGATTTGCCTCATCTACTATCTTTACTTTGCGAGAAACGAGCGCGTCCGTCTTATACACAACACCAGCTTCCACATTTCCTGTTTCGACATAGTTTAATACTTGACGAACATCCTTTCCATAGACAGCGTTCTGTTTCACTTGGTCCCATATATTCAGTTTTGTGAAAATCTCTTTTGCATATGTACCAGCAGGAACAGATTCAGGTGTGCCAAGCGCTATCTTTCCTTTTGTGTGATCAACATCGCGAAAGGTTTTGATAGAAGAGGAACCTTCTTTTGGCACGATGAGGACAAGCTCATTTTGTATGACATCCTTTGTATGATCCTGATCAATGTCGCCAGATTGAACAAGGTCATCAAAAGGCTCTTCAGCTGCTGAGAAGAAGAGATCCGCTTTTGCTCCTTGAGCGATTTGCTGTTTCAATGCGCCGGATGACCCGAAATTATTCGTGAGTGTCACGCTTGGATGATCATCTTCATAGGCAGATTCAATCTCTTTCAAAGCATCCTGCAGGCTTGCCGCCGCTGAAATCACAAGTTCTGTTTTTTTGCTTTGATCTGATGACGTCGACTCCGTTTGACACCCAGTCAGGAGCAAACAGATGGTGACGTAGGTTAAGAATAAATATTTCATGATCACACCTCTTTATCATTCAACATCATGTGTATCCTTTATTATAATCAAACTTATTTGACCATTCATAGGCTTTCAGGAAAAGAGAAAAGAAAAAGCCGCCAGAGGGCAGCTTTTAATGCTGATAAAAACGTAGTAAGTTCCCGTTGATCACTTTATCTGATAGAGACAGCTCTTTATTGGCTTTTTCTATATAAGGCTGGCATACTTCATCTTCTTCAACAGGTTGTTTTGTTTTTTGATCATAGCACGTGTTCTTTGTATAAAGATAATCATCCGTAATAAAGTTTCCATTTCTCAGCACAGCGAACGGTGTCCGTTCATTGGAGAAAAGATCATTCCCAAATTGAATAGAATCTTTTGATTCAATGCCGAGTAAATGAAGAAGTGTCGGTTTGACATCCATTTGACCGGCTGTTTCAGAAATGGTTTGAGGGGCCTCGTCTGTCACCCCAGGAATGTAAATCAAAAAAGGGACCCGCTGCAGTTTAACCGCATCAAACGGTGTGATTTCATCCTGCTTTAGCAGCTCTGCCATTGCCTCATGATGTGCTTCTGAAATGCCATAGTGGTCTCCCATCAGGACAAACATTGTATTTTCATATAGTCCTTCTTCTTTCATTCGTTCAAAGAACCTTTTGATGGCTTCATCTTGATAGCGGACGGTGGTCACATAGCGGTTTAAAATGGTGCTAGTCGAATCGTATTCATCAATGAACTGATCCTTTGGATCAATTTCAAATGGGAAGTGATTGGTTAAGGTAATAAACGTGCTGTAATAAGGCGTCTTCAGCTTTTTTAAATAATCGATGGATTGGTCAAAAAAGTCGATATCCTTTAAGCCCCAGCCAGTCGAATTCTGTTCATTGACATCAAATGAATCGACATCATAAAAGCGGTCAATCCCAAGAGATTCATACATCACATCACGATTCCAGAACGTTTTATTATTCGCATGAAATTGGACGGATTGATAATTCTCTTTTTTCAATTGCTTGTACAGTGTGTCATATTCGTTGTCACTCGCTGTGAAAAAGACAGCGCCACTGCTAGATGGATAGAGGGAGTTTGCGACGATAAACTCTGAGTCCGACGTTTTGCCTTGCTCTGTCTGCTGATAAAATTCATCAAAATTGAAGCTTTTTTTGGCAAGTTCATTTAAAAATGGTGTGATGTATTGTCCATTCACCTTTTGATTCATGACAAATTGCTGCGTTGATTCAAGTGAAATGAACACGACATTTTTGCCTTTAGCAAGTCCAAAGTAGTCTTCATTCGGTGCACTGTAATCAGCTTTTGTGTAGTTTGCCACTGTTGAAAGTGTATCTTCGTCAGCAAAGGCTTTTTGTCCAATTCGTGCTGTTTGAGCGGCACCGTCATACAAATGGAATTGAAACAGCCCAAGGTTTCGTACAATGACTTCTCGATCATATGAGCTTGTCAAAAATCGAGGGTGGTCCATCATGGCTGAGCTGACATGGAACAATAGCAAGCTGCAGCAAACCATATAGTATGTTTTGATCGTCTTAAAAGACGCTTTTGGTGATAGCGGTTTCCGTTTTAAGAGCCATGCCAGCACCACAAAATCAATCAGCATGAGTATAAATAGCGGATGAAACAATTCAGTCATACTGCTGCCCATATCTCCCATGTTCTTTGCTTGAAATAAGACAGGAATGGTAATGAAATCAATATAAAAACCGTAAAAGATCGTATTCGATATCAAAATGGCTGTCAAAATAAAATTTGTGGTCAATAAAAAGACCTTTTGTTTCGTTTCATTTAAGAAAAGAGCAATCCCAAACAAAGGGAGCAAAAAGCTAAGTGGATTGATCAAAAGCAGCCATTCGTGAAACAGATTGGCCGTTCGTATATGAAATCCGAATTGATAAATGATGTATGTTTTCATCCACATAAAGAGGATGGAGTACACTAAAAACCAGTGATTTTTGAAAAACGCTTTCATTTATGTAACTCCTCACCATTCTGTATTCAGCTGCAAGGCAAAAACACTTATCTTAAAACTACTAAAAAAATGAGGAATGATCAATTCATATCCTGCTTTTTTGCAAAACTCTTTTTTCTTTTTCTAAAACGGCAATGGGATGGATATCCCGCAAATGACAGCCATGTAATAGCAGGTGACAATGGTCAGAGCAGCTAGTACGACTTGTTCTCCTGTGCTGCCTGTTTTGACATAAAAGGGGAGACGTACTTTCATGGTTGCAGGGAACAAAAATTTAATACCGTTCACTGTGCCTGCATCAAGGATGAGGTGGCTTGCCATCCCAACTAGTAACCCGGTACTGAGGCTGTCATTTGGAATGTATGTTGTCGCAATAAAATAAATGATCAGCAGAAATAATAAACTATGTGTAAAGGTGCGGTGACCGAATACACTACTGATCAGTGTGGAAAGGAGCGGGAATTTCCTGCCGATTTTGCTTTTCGTATGACATAGATCTGGGATGAGGGCACCTACTGATCCAGCAGCAGCCATCGTCACTGGTTCGAATCCGTAATAATAGGCGACGGCTGTGGAGGCGGCAATTCCGCCCATAATATGTGTTTTTCCTGTCATGATGCGTACTCCTGTTCTGTTTTTTGTTCAAGTACTCACTATATCAAGGGTGAATCCATTCAGCAAGGCTTATTTCTAAAGAAAATGGGATAAAATAGTTGGCTGTTTGGAAAAACATTCTATAATAAGAAGGAAGTCATGTTGACACTAACGATAAGGATGCGATTCGGATGAGTAATGCAGACATTTTAAAAGAAATTGTTCTTGTACATTATGAAGTCAGCCGTAAATTAAACCGCAAGTTACTTGAGTTAGAAAAAGACATCACGCCTCCACAGATATATGCTCTTTCTATATTGATACAAGGAAAAGTATCACATGCTGAAGAGCTCAAACAAAGACTCTCTCTCAACCCAGGTGCCGCTTCCATAGCTCTCAATAAATTATGTGAGCAAGGCTACATTCAGAGAGAACGGGACAAGGACGATCATTCCCTTGTCCGGCTAGAAGCCACGGAAAAAGGGCTGGCTATTTACGAAAAGCATACACGTCTTTTTGGAAAGGTGATTCAGCATATGATGTCAGACTTCACAGAGGAAGACTTAAAGACCTTTCTAACGTATTTGCAAAAAATGAGACAGACCTTTCACGATGAATGAACCGCTCCTCTTTGTATAATGCTGAGCGCTGTAGCACAAATTAAACAGGCAAAGGCATTTTATGAAAAGGGGGGAAATAGCGATGTCATTTTTCCAAAAGGATAAAAAGGCGAAAAGCGAGAAAGACCATCAGCAGGTTGATCAGCTGTTAGAAGAAGCAAGTAAAGAACTAGCAGGCGATCCGCTTCAGGAAGCTGTCCAAAAGAAGAAAAACAACCATCAATAAGCTGACAAAAAGGCGGAGAATCATTTCTCTGCCTTTTTTCTATGTTTTTCCCTTTGACAGATATGAGAATGTTTGATAACCTTCGTGTAGTAAAAATGAATAGAAATCCTCACGCTATGTCTCAGTGAGGTAGAGGTTGCGCGGATGATGAGTCACTCATGGGAGAGATGGAATCGTTGATCATGAGAAAAAAGGCATCAGCGCCGAAGTGTAGAGAGAGCTCCAACTTTCTTTATGCTGGGTCTGCATTGAACAAATGCAGGACTGCCACGTCTTTGAAGCGTGGAGGGCTATCCGGAGATCAAGGTGTATGTTTTGAAAAGCATGGACTTTTGTTCAGGCTTTTTTTTATGTTCTGATTGCCTAAGAAAAGGGTATGCTGGTAAGAAAGTGACCCAACATGAACATAAAGAATGCAAGTCATTGCTTCACAAATATATCAATGAAGATACTGCCGGGTCTGGTCCAAAGTGAATATAACGGAGGTACGAAAATGGAACAGACAAAAAAATGGGGTTTTTGGTTATTGACGGCTTTTGTCGTCGGAAATATGGTGGGTTCAGGCATCTTTATGCTGCCTAGTACACTTGCCCAGCATGCAAGTCCTTTAGGTGTGACGATGGCATGGCTTGTCACAGGTGGCGGCGTACTGATGATTGCCTTTGTGTTTGGACATTTGTCCATTCATAAACCGCAGCTGACAGCTGGACCACAAAGCTATGCAAGAGCGCTTTTTAAAGATCCGAAAAAAGGAAAAGCAGCCGGTTTTACAATGGTTTGGGGATATTGGGTGGCAAGCTGGATTAGTAATGTCGCCATTATCACAAGCCTAGCTGGTTATTTAACAACCTTTTTCCCAATTTTAACCGTGAAAACGGAGATCTTTACTTTTGGAAAAGAAGCGATCACACTTGGTCAGCTCACTACGTTTATCGTATGTACAATCCTTCTATGGGGGACTCATACGATTTTAATTACAAGCTTAAGCGCAGCAAGTAAGTTGAACTTTATTACGACCTTTTCAAAGGTGCTTGGATTCGTCCTTTTTATTGTCGCAGGCTTATTTGCATTCCAAACCGCATTATTTGAACATTATTACTTCCCTGTTGAAGCAGCAAGTGATGAAGGAGTGCTCGGACTTGGAGGCCAAATTCATCATGCGGCCATCTCCACACTATGGGCATTTATCGGCATCGAATCTGCTGTCATTTTATCAGGAAGAGCCTCTTCGCAACGTGATGTCAAACGTGCGACGATTACAGGACTTTTAATTGCACTGTCTATTTATATGATTATTACCTTGATTACAATGGGCGTTCTGCCGCATGATCAATTGCAAGGTTCTGATAAACCATTCGTAGACGTGCTTCAGCTCATTATCGGACCGGCTGGCGGCATTGTCATGGCACTTCTTGCGATCATTTGTTTATTTGGTTCGATGCTTGGCTGGATTTTGCTTGGTTCTGAAGTCCCTTATCAAGCAGCAAAAGCTGGCGATTTCCCAGCAGTGTTTGCAAAAACAAACAAAAAAGGCAGTCCTGTTTTTGCTTTGACTGTCACAAATATCATGTCACAGCTGTTTATTTTCTCAGTCATGTCACGTACGATTAATGAAGCCTTTACTTTCTTAACAACATCAGCGACACTTGCGTATCTCATTCCGTATATCGTGTCATCGATCTACAGCTTTAAGGTCATCATGCAAGGTGACACATATGAGCTCCAAAAAGGAAACCGGACAAGAGACGGGATCATTGCGCTTGTGGCCATGGGGTATTCCGCTTGGGTCATTATTTCAGGCACAGCTGATTTCAAAACATTTGGTCTTGGTATTGGATTGTTCTTAGTTGGCATTTTACTCTACCCATTCATGTCCAAAAAATTTGCCAAAGGTACAGTTTAAAAAATACGTTTCTCCAGCATTGGAGAAACGTATTTTTTTATGAGGCAGATGTTAATCGATCCACAATAAATTCGAGCTGACCTTCTAGTGACACAGGGTCATTAAAGAAGTAACCGACTGTATCTGTTTCAAATACGCGTTTGTTTTGTACAGCAGGAAGTGATGCCCAGATGCTGCTTTTATACACTTGATCGCCATTACTTTTTGAACCGCTCCATGGGCTTGTGAAAATATAATCACCTGAAAATTCTGGAAGCTTTTCAAGAGAAATGTTTGCATAACCGACACCACTGTCGATGGCTTCTTTTTGGACAGCCTTCGGAGCTTTTAATTTCAGCTCGTCATAAATGATTTCACCACCGCGTGCAAAAGTGTTACCGAAAATGTAAATGCCCTTATCGAATGGTGATACGATCGAAACGGTTTTGTTTCCTACAGCTTTTGTTACTTTTGGTTTCACTTCAGCAATTTTGGCATCCCATTTTGTGATCCAATCCGTTGCTTTTTTTGATGTGCCTGTCATTTTACCGAATTCTTTTAGCTGGTCTTTAAACGAATATTGATTGTATTGAATGGCAACTGTAGGT
Organism: Bacillus sp. FSL K6-2869; assembly: GCF_040869405.1. Lineage (NCBI taxonomy): Bacteria > Bacillati > Bacillota > Bacilli > Caryophanales > Bacillaceae > Bacillus > Bacillus sp. FSL K6-2869. The sequence goes on along the minus strand of NZ_CP152035.1, from coordinate 3,097,329 downwards.
GCAATTTTTTTGTATTGATCAAATTTCTCATCTTCTCCCCAAGCAATGATCATATCCGGCTTCAATGAGGCTACTTTCTCAACAGAGGGAGATTTTCCAATATTTTTCACTCCGTCTGTTTTTCCTTTATAGAAAGGGTTTTTAAAGATGGGCGCAGTGGCAGCAATTGGGGTTTTGCCGAGTGTGACGAGATCCCCGTAGTAGCTTTCCGCCAGAAGCACAATTCGTTGTGGGTTTTGAGGCAGTTTCACTTCACCCTTTACATCTTGATAGGTGATCGTGTCACTTTTTTTGGCTCCCGATTCTTTATTGGAAGTGCTGCCACAAGCAGCAGTAAAAATCATAAGGGTCATGAAGGAAATCAAAAGAAGTCCAGTTCGTTTTTTCACAAAAGTTCGCTCCTATTCAATTGTTTGTGATAATGATTCTCATTCGCGATTATATCTTAACATGATAGAAGAAAAAATGCATCGGCTATTTTATGACCAAAATGAAAATGGTGAAATTCTCCCGGTTTTTTGATGAAAATAAAGAAATTTATCAGAACAAGGATTTCAAAACGTGAAGAAAGTGATATACTAGACTCCGAGATTGATAATCATTATCACTAATAACGAATAGATATGAACGGAAAGGAAGAGACTGGTTTTGGGCTCACAATCGAATAAACAGCTGTCAGCTAAAGATGATGCCATAGATATTGTGACAAAGCCTTTTGGTACAGCAGCTGTTGTCATCATAGGAATCATTGCTTTAGCATTCGGTCTTTTTTTATCAGTATCGTTAGGAGCGGCAAACATTCATTTACACACGGTATGGGAAGCCGTCTTTCATTTTGACTCACAACAAACCTCACATCAAATCATTAGGGAACTAAGGCTGCCGCGTACAGTTGGTGCCGCACTTGTCGGTGCCTTTTTAGCAGTATCGGGCGCCATCATGCAAGGCATGACAAGAAATGCGCTTGCGTCTCCTGAAATCATGGGTGTGACAAATGGCTCTGCATTTGCGATTGCCATTGCGTTTGCTTTTTTCCCAGGCCAATCTTCTTTTACATTAATTCTTTGGTCATTTTTGGGTGCAGCACTTGGCGCCTCTATTGTATTTGGGGTTGGAACCCTATCAAAAGGGGGACTTACTCCTGTGAAGCTGGCATTAGCCGGTACGGCTGTTGGCGCACTTTTAAGCTCTATCTCCTCAGCGATTGCCATTCGATTTGACGTCGCCCAAGATATGAGTTTTTGGTACGCAGGCGGCGTGGCTGGTGTGAATTGGAGCAATATTAAGATCATTATTCCAGTTGCGGCTGTAGGACTGATCATCGCAATGATTCTTGCCCGCTCCATCACGGTTTTAAGCTTAGGTGATGAATTAGCAAAAGGGCTTGGACAATATACACGAACAGTAAAGGTACTTGGCATATTGGTCGTGATCCTTTTAACAGGTGCAGCCGTGTCAGTTGCAGGTTCTATTGGCTTTATCGGGCTTGTGATTCCTCATGTTACGCGTTTCTTGGTCGGCGTTGACTATCGCTGGATTATCCCTTGCTCAGCTATTTTAGGGGCTATTTTGCTTATTTATGCAGACATTGCGGCAAGGCTTGTCAATGCGCCGTTTGAAACGCCAGTTGGTGCCATTACAGCCATTATAGGCGTTCCTTTCTTCTTATATTTAGCGAGACGTGAAAGGAGCGGAATTTAAATGGAAATGGTGCAGCAGGCAAAGAAAAAGAAATACAAACGAACGATGGTCATGATCTTTTTAGCCATCGTGGCTGTGTTCCTGATTAGTTTAAATACCGGAGAGATAAGGATTTCTCCGATGGATACATTCAAAACATTTTTTGGACTCGGAAGTGAAATGGATGAGCTTGTATTATTCGAGTTCAGACTTCCAAGGATGGTCATCGCTTTACTTGTTGGCGCTTCTATCGCTGTATCAGGAGCCATTTGGCAAGGTGTTTCTCAAAATGGTTTAGCTGATCCCGGCATATTAGGTGTAAATGCGGGTGCAGGTTTTGCGGTTGTTTTGTTTATCTTTGCCTTTCAGGGCTCGATGTCGAACTTAGGTGATTTTACGATATTTGTACTGCCGCTTTTCGCTTTCGCAGGGGCAGCCTTTGCTGCATTTCTCATATATGTGCTAGCGTGGAAAAAGGGCATTACGCCTGTTCGATTGATTTTAACTGGTATTGGGATCAATGCTGCATTTTCTGCAGCAATTGTGGTCATTCAATTAAAGATGAGCCCAAATGATTTTAACCAAGCCATTGTGTGGCTGTCAGGAAGTATTTGGGGCTCAAGCTGGACATATGTCTTATCAGTCGTGCCGTGGATGCTGATTTTTCTTGTATTAGCGATGGTGAGGGCACGCTACTTAAATATCATGAATTTGGGTGATCAGATATCTTATGGATTAGGGATTTCAGTTCATAAAGAAAGAAGTTTTCTCATGCTGATTGCAGTTGCATTAGCCGGTGCAAGTGTCGCTGTTGCAGGGAGTATATCGTTCCTAGGGTTAGCGGCACCACACCTCGCAAGAAAGCTAGTTGGACCGAAACATCAAGGAATGATACCGGCGTCCGCTATGATTGGTGCACTGCTGTTATTACTTGCAGATACACTTGGGCGTGTCATACTTGCTCCATCAGAGGTGCCCGTTGGACTTGTCGTTTCTGCCTTAGGCGCACCTTACTTCATTTACTTATTGATGAAAACGAACTAATGAGGAAGGAGAGTACAACAGATGAAATCACTTGAAACAGAAAAGCTTTGTATTGGCTATCATGACCGTTTGATTGTAGACGATTTAAATATCAGCATCCCAAAAGGCAAGGTAACGACATTAATTGGGCCGAATGGGTGCGGGAAGTCAACGATTTTAAAAACAATGTCTCGTATTATGAAATCCCATCAAGGTGCTGTTTATTTAAATGGCCAGGCTATCCATCAAACACCAACAAAAGAAATTTCAAAACAAATGGCCATCTTACCGCAGACGCCTGAAGCACCAAGTGGTCTGACCGTTTATGAGCTTGTGTCATATGGACGTTTCCCGCATCAAAATGGATTTGGCCGTTTATCAAATGAGGACAAACGAATCATCAGATGGGCACTTGAGGAGACGGGAATGATTGCATTTCATGACCGGCCAATTGAAGCACTCTCCGGTGGACAGCGTCAGCGTGTATGGATTGCGATGGCACTCGCTCAGGAAACAGAGCTGCTTTTATTAGACGAACCAACGACGTATTTAGATCTTGCTCATCAGCTGGAAATCCTTCAGCTATTAGAACGCTTAAACAGAGAGCAGGGCAGAACGGTGTTGATGGTGATTCATGACCTGAATCATGCTGCACGCTTTTCACATTACATGATTGCCCTCAATCAAGGGAAAGTCATTAAAGATGGTACGCCTCATGAGGTCATGACAAAAGAGGTGCTCAGTCAGGTGTTCCACATCGATGCAGAAATTGTGCTTGATCCGAGAACGAATAAGCCGATCTGTTTAACATATGACTTAATGAATCATGAAAGAAAGCTTGAAGCTGTGAACGGATAATAGATGGACAAAAACTCGGTATGTATGACCGGGTTTTTTTGCATTTTTTGATATTACCTTGTTATGCCATTTTCTCCAGTTGATCTTTTTTCGCTTTTATGCAGAAAAGAGGTACTTTTTTACTTTGGACAATGGTAATATACGGTTAGAGATCATAGCTAGAAAGGAAAGAGATGCGTGGAAACAGCAAAAATATTGATTGCAGATGACGAAGAAGCAATTGTAAAAATGGTTGAACGCGTATTAAAAAAAGAAGGGTTTCAACATATTTATAAAGCCTATCATGCAGATGAAGCATTAGATATTGTCAAAAACGAGGACATCCACCTCTTACTTCTAGATGTGATGATGCCCGGTAAGTCAGGCTTTGATGTTCTGCCTGAAATCAGGAAAATGACGAAGGCACCGATTTTCTATTTAACAGCAAGAACGTCTGATGTAGACAAATTGACTGGATTTGCACAAGGTGCAGACGATTACATCACAAAGCCATTTAATCCGTTAGAGCTAGTAGCTAGAATTAAGGCGCACTTAAACCGAACTTATATCTCCTTACAGGAGGAGCAGGAAGAAGCGCACAGTCAATATGAATATGCTCATTTCTCGTACCATCCTCATGCAGCCGAGTTAAAAGTAAGGGGAAAGGTGACGGCTTGCTCAGCTCAGCTTTTGTCCTTGCTGAAGTATTTTTGTGACCATCCGAATGTGGTACTTTCAAAAGATCAAATCTATGAGAAAGTATGGGGTGTTCCGTCATATGGTGACAACAACACCGTCATGGTTCATATCCGAAAGCTGAGAGAAAAGATAGAGTTAGATCCAAGTCAGCCTGAATATATTGTGACGATCCGTGGTATGGGCTATAAGTTCATTCCCCAACCTGTGAAGGTTCTTCAATAGTTTATGAATTTACGAACAAAACTTTTCTTTCACTTTGTGGGACAAATGTTTATTGTCATCGTCATTCTAACGATCGGGCAAACATTCTCTGAAAATCTTTATTTTCAAAAGCGCTATGAGAATATGACTGAAACTGGTTTAACGAAGGCAGATGGAGATACACTCATGAGCTGGCTTTATTTTAACGAGGATGGAAAAATGGAAGCCGATGATCAGCTCAAACAAGCAGTGGAAAAACGTGATGGCTGGCTGCAAGTGATTGATTCCAAAAAACGCAACGTCTATAGCTATCAACTTCCTAAAAACATTCCAACATCCTATCAAAAGGATGAAATGATCAAGATCTTTGAAAAAAGACAATTTAAAGATTACAAGATGTACTTCTGGCCAATTGAGATTGATCAAGAAAGCTTTATCGTCTTATATGGATTTAAAACGAACAGCACAAAGGTAGCCAATTATCTCAAGCAGCATGAAAAAAATCTGGCTGCATTGTCTCAATATTCAGTTGAAACAAAAGAATTTTTGAAAAGAATGAATGGATCGGTGCATCTGTTTAATGAAGAAGGAAAATACTTAAAAGGTATCCGAGCCAAAAATAATTTGAAAAATAACGTAACGGATGTTGAACTGCTCAAGTATCAATCAAAGCCTTGGGAGTTTAGAAGTGACCTGTCTTATATCAGAGTGAATAAAGATCTGTATATGATTGTTTCGGTGCCAAACAAAGTATACAGCCCAGACGAGCTTTATGATAAAGAGACAGAGGCTTTAAACCAATATACAACGCTTTTGATTGCAGGTCTTGCGCTTACGATTATTATCGTTATGACATTATGGTACTCGTATCGCTATGGGCTACCGATCTATCACATTATCCGCTGGCTGATTTTCTTATCAAGAAATAAATTGCAGGAGCCAACAAATAGAAAAGGTATTCCAGTAAGTAAAAATAAAAAGGGCCGTATTAAGCGGGAGTACCGGCTGTTTGAGGATATCCTCAAAACAATGGATCAGCTCACCAATACGTTAAAAGAGAATGAAGCAAACCGAAGAAAAATTCAAACCACAAGGGAAGAATGGATCGCAGGGCTGTCTCATGATCTAAAAACGCCTCTTAGCACGATTTACGGCTATGGATTAATGCTAGAATCAGATCAATACCAATGGTCCAAGGAAGAAGTCATGGAAATGGGACAAGTCATTCGTGAGAAATCAGAATACATGTCGACCTTGATTGAGGATTTAAACCTCACGTATCGATTGAAAAATGGTGCATTGCCTATTAATCGAAAACCTGTTGAGCTTGGTGAATTTTTAGCCTCCATTATGGACGAGTTTTCAAGAAGCACGCTTTCTGAAGATTATATGTCATCCTTTGAAGATCAAACAGAGGGTGTCATATTTGAGATCGATAAAGCCTGGTTTAGACGAGTCATTGAGAACCTGCTGGCAAACGCAGTGAAGCATAACCAGAAAGGTACTCTTATTCAAGCTGTTCTATCTGAAACAAATGATGAAGTTCGGATCGAAATGAAAGATAACGGACGCGGAATGGCGCAAGAAACGGTGGATCATTTATTTAATCGTTACTATAGAGGGACAAATACGAATGATCCAACAAATGGAACAGGATTAGGACTGGCGATTGCAAAAGAGCTTGTCTTGCTGCACGATGGCGATATTCAAGTAGAAAGTGAATTAGGTCAAGGAACAACTATTGCGATTATCCTAAAGAAAACACCATCTGTAAAATAGCCAAAAAACGATTTTCTTTTCTAAAGGAGATCGTTTTTTCTTGTTTTAGGATTGAAATCGATTTTGTAAACGATTACAATGAAATTGTTAACGTGAACAAATTGATTTTCATCATTATAAGAGATGGGGGAGTTTGATGAAAGCCTTTTTAGATGAGCAGTTTTTATTAAACAGTCAAACGGCGGAAAAGCTATACCATGAGTTTGCAAAGAACCTTCCGATTATTGATTACCATTGTCATTTAAGTCCAAAAGAAATCTATGAAAATAAAACGTTCCAAAATATAACCGAAGCATGGCTTTACGGAGATCATTACAAATGGCGCGCCATGAGAGCAAATGGGATACCTGAAACACATATCACAGGAGATGCCTCAGATTATGAGAAATTTTTAGCATGGGCGAAAACCGTTCCGATGACGATTGGAAATCCTCTCTATCACTGGACCCATCTAGAGCTAAGACGATATTTTGATGTCGAAGAACTGTTGAATGAAGAAAGCGCAGACATCATCTGGAAAAAAGTAAATGAAAAGTTGCAAGGAGACGGATTTGGTGCGAGAGATTTCATTGTGAAATCAAATGTTGAAACGGTTGTGACGACAGACGATCCGGTTGATTCGCTGATTTATCACCAACAACTGCGGGAAGAAGGCTTTTCTGTGCAAGTACTGCCAGGGTTTCGGCCAGATAAGGCATTAGATATCACAAATGACTTGTTTATCGAGTATGTTCATCAGCTGGCGGAGGTTTCATCTATCAAGATCGAATCCTATCAAGACTTCATAAAAGCACTTCATATGCGAATCGATTTCTTTCATGAACAGGGCTGTTTGATTTCAGATCATGCCATCAATGAAATGACGTACGAAGACACGACGGAAGAAGAAGCTACGATCATTTTTCATAAAAGAATGTCTGGACATCCATTGACGGAAAAGGAGAAGGTTCAATTTAAAACGCACACATTCATTGAACTAGGTCAGGCATATGCACAGCGGGGATGGGCGATGCAGCTTCATATCAATGCGCTCAGAAACAACAACTCGAAAATGTTTAAGCGACTTGGACCAGATACCGGATATGATGCAATGAATGATGAAGACATTGCAAAACCTCTTTGCCGCGTATTAGATCGGTTAGAACAAGCACATGCATTACCAAAAACCATCCTCTATTCCTTGAATCCAAGGGACAATGTGGTGATTTCAACGATAGCTGGAAGTTTTCAAGATGGAAAGACTCCTGGGAAAATGCAGCATGGAACAGCTTGGTGGTTTAATGATACAAAGCAGGGAATGACAGAGCAGATGATGGCACTTTCCAGTATCGGACTGATCAGCCGATTTATTGGGATGCTGACAGATTCACGAAGCTTCCTGTCTTACACAAGACATGAATATTTCCGTAGACTGTTATGTGACATCATTGGAGATTGGGTGGAAAAAGGTGAAGCGCCTAATGATCTCAATTTGCTAGGGGAAATGGTAAAAGGAATCAGCTATGAAAATGCAAAGCAGTATTTTCAATTTGAACGGGCAAATGAGCTTCCGCATAAAAGCAAGATGATATGAACAAAAAGCAGGAATATGAAAGCGTTTTTATGATAAGATGATAAAAAATCATAAAAGGCGGAATAGCATGACAGTCACAATCAAAGATATAGCAAAATTGGCAAACGTTTCTCATACCACAGTATCAAGGGCTTTGAATAATAGTCCTTTTATTAAAGAGAAAACAAAACAAAACATCTTGTCGATTGCAAAACAGCTGAATTACTCACCGAATGTCCATGCCAGAGGCCTTGTCTCGCAAAAATCATTTACAATTGGTCTGTTTTTTACGAGTTTAACAGAAGGCACATCCTCAAGTTTCTTTGTTGATGCATTAAAAGGCGTCAACAGTGTGATAACAGAAAACTATCATTTGGTTGTAAGAGGAATTGACGATTTTCACGATTACACAACCATTCATAAACAGCGGTATGATGGTATTTTGCTCATGAGTCAAAGCGAGCATGATGAAGCGTTTATCCATCATGTGAAAAAGCAGGGCATTCCCATTATTGTACTGAATCGCCGTGTAGAAAGTAATCAAGTGATGAATATATTAGCAGATGATGGTGAAGGTGCATACCAAGCTGCACACTATTTCATTCAGCAAGGGCATAAACAAATTGCCATTATTGAAGGGAAAGAAGGGTTTAAATCCACACAGGAAAGAAAAGCTGGTTTTTTGCAAGCGCTCATTGACCATCATGTACCCATGAAGAAAGAATACATGATCACAGGCGACTATCATATGAAGAGCGGCTATGAATCAATGGAAGCCTTACTCACTCTTGATGATCCGCCAACTGCCCTTTTTTGCTCAAACGATGACATGGCGATTGGTGCGATGAATGCATTGTTTGCAAAAGGTAAAAGGTGTCCTGATGATCTCTCTATTATCGGTTTTGATGATATTTCATTTTCATCTTATACAACGCCTGCCCTCACAACAGTCAAAAAGCCAATTGAAAAAATGTGTGCGCTTGGAGCAGAAGCCATCCTTTCAGTCATCAACGGTGAAAAGCAAGAAGACGATCATCTGGAAAAAGTGTATGTCCACACAGAGCTGATGATTAGAGATTCAGTAAAAAAGGTGCAGTAATCAGCATCTTTTAAATAAAAATGTTCACGTGTGCAAAAAATGCGGGGAGGAAAAGCGTTTGAGACGATTATCCAAAGGTGTGTACCCAGTGGCTGAATACCCTGAAACCATTCTACAAATTGGCGAAGGGAACTTTATGCGGGGATTTATGAATTGGCAGATCCAGAAGCTAAACGACTGTACAGATTTTAAAGGAAGAGCAGTGGTTGTTCCTCCTCGAAAAGGATCAGTGACCGCTCTAAATGAACAAGATGGTTTGTACACTTTATGTATTCAAGGATTTCATGACCAAAAAGAAATGAACGAACGGATCGTCATTCAATCCATCAGCAGGGGAATCAGCACATATACAGATTATGAAGCCTTTTTACATGTAGCGGAAAGTCCTGATGTGCGCTTTGTCTTTTCTAATACAACAGAGGCAGGACTTGTGTTAAGAAAAGAGGACCGATTAGAAGATCGGCCGCAAGTAAGTTTTCCAGGAAAGCTGACAGCCTTCTTGTATCACCGCTTCAAAGCTTTTTCTGGGGATGAGAAAAAGGGCTTGATCATTTTACCTTGTGAATTGATTGAACAAAACGGTGATCGATTAAGAGAATATGTGATCACAATGGCAGCTGAGTGGAATCTTCCGCCTGATTTTGTGGCTTGGGTCAAGGAAGCCAACACGTTCTGTAATACGTTAGTTGATCGGATTGTCCCAGGCTTTTCTCAGAAAGCAGCGGAGACTGTTCAAAAAGAAGAGGGGTATATCGATGAATTGCTTGTCACGGCAGAATATTACCACCTGTTTGTCATTGAAGCACCTCCGTTTGTTCAAAAAGAGCTTCCTTTTCAAGATGCAGGGTTAAACGTACTTTTTGTGGAAGATATCGCTCCTTATCGAATGAGCAAGGTTCGCATTTTAAACGGTGCACATACAGCGATGGTGCCGATTGCATATTCGTGTGGCTTGGACACTGTCAAAAAAGCGGTGGATGATGAGCATGTTGGTGTGTTCATTCGCCGCATGCTTGAGGAGGAAGTGCTGCCAAGTTTGCCACTTCCTGAAGAAGAGCTGCTTCTTTATACACAATCCGTGTGGGATCGATTCTGCAACCCTTTTGTCAAACATCAATTACTCGATATTGCCTTAAATGGTGTATCTAAATTTCGGGCACGTATTCTCCCGTCTCTTCTAGATTATATAGAGCTAAAAAAACAGTTGCCTACGAAGCTTATGTTCTCACTGAGCAGTTTGATTTATTTTTATCAAGTCCATGCAGATCAAATAAAGGATGATGAGTCTGTGATGACATTCATGAAGGAAGCATGGGAGGAAGTGGACCATTCCTATGAATTAATGGTCGATCAACTTCTTTCAAACGAAGTTTTATGGGGGATGGATTTGACGAGGATCGTAGGGCTGAAGGATGCAGTAGCCGAGCAGCTCACCTGCATACATGAAAATGGCATGAGAGCTGCTGTTCACCAAATACTTCAATATGAAAGTCAGGGGGAGAAGGCATGAGGGACTTTGTTGTGATTCATCCTTCAGATAATGTTGGCATCGCTTTAAAAGTGCTTGAGCAAGGCGAAGAGCTTCAGCACCAAGGTCATACAATCATTTTAAAAGAAACCGTTGCTAAAGGTCATAAATTTGCATTGGCTGAGATCAAAGAAAAAGAGAATATCATCAAATATGGCTACCCCATTGGTCATGCATCCACTGCAATTTCGACTGGAGAATGGGTGCATACGCACAATATCAAAACGAATCTATCAGGTAAGCTCGATTACGAATACCGCCCTTCTTTAACAGATAACCCCTATGAAAAAACGAATCTGACATTCAAAGGGTATAAACGAAAAAATGGCGCAAGTGGTATACGAAATGAGCTTTGGATTGTCCCAACAGTTGGGTGTGTCAATGGCATTGCCGATCAAATCATTCAAATATTTACCGCTGAAATGGGGGGAAGCATCCATCCTTTTGAAACGGCGTTAGTATTAAAACACAATTATGGATGCTCACAACTTGGGGATGATCATGAAAACACAAAAACCATCTTACAAAATACCGTAAAGCACCCAAATGCTGGAGGGGTTCTTGTTCTAGGGCTTGGCTGTGAAAACAATGATATTGAGGATTTTAAAGCTACATTAGGGGAGTATGACCAGACGAGGGTGAAATTTTTAAGAAGCCAAGAAGTAGGGGATGAGATTGAGACAGGTGTCGCTTTGCTCAAAGAAATTTATGACGCAGCGAAAGAAGATCAGCGTGAAGACATTCCGTTATCTGAGCTGAAAATTGGCTTGAAATGCGGAGGATCAGATGGGTTTTCAGGCATTACCGCAAATCCACTTTTAGGTAGACTGTCCGATTTCATTGTGGCTCAAGGTGGAACCACCGTCTTAACAGAAGTACCGGAAATGTTCGGGGCTGAAACGATCTTAATGGAGAGAGCGGAATCAAAAGCGACATTCGACAATATTGTGCAGATGATCAATGATTTTAAACAATACTTTATGGATCATCGACAGCCAGTATATGAAAATCCTTCCCCGGGAAATAAAGCAGGAGGAATTTCGACATTAGAAGATAAATCTCTCGGCTGCACACAAAAAGCGGGTACTTCCGTTATAAAGGATGTTTTAACATACGGGGAGCTGCTAAAACGAAAAGGATTGAATTTATTAAGTGCGCCTGGGAATGATTTGGTTGCTTCATCTGCTCTCGCAGCGTCTGGCTGTCAGCTCGTCCTCTTTACAACAGGCAGAGGCACACCGTTTGGCACATTTGTTCCAACGATGAAGGTATCGACCAATACCGCTTTATATGAAACAAAAAAACATTGGATCGACTTTAATGCGGGGGAATTGCTTGAAGATGTACCAGAAGATGTGGTGCTAGAGAAATTCATTGCCACGGTGATTGATGTGGCGAGTGGAAAGCTGTTAAATCATGAAAAAAACAATTTTAGAGAGCTGGCCATTTTTAAAACAGGTGTGACACTTTAAGACGTCTGGGGGATAAGGAAATGTCTAAAAAACGGAATTTGATGTATGTGACAGCAGGAACAGTACTAACAGGAATTGGACTCGCACGTTTAGCAAAGCAAGGGAAAAAAGACAAGGAAACAAATGGCATAGATCATGTGTTAAAGCAGATAAAAGCGCCAAAGTTCCCAGATCGTGAATTCAATGTCATTCATTATGGTGCAGATAACAAAGGGATAGAGCTTTCGACAAATGCTATTCAGTCTGCCATCGATGATGCACATCGTTTGAAAGGAGGGCGTGTGCTGATTCCTGAAGGGACATTTTTGACAGGCGCTCTAGAATTGAAAAGCAATGTAGAGCTTCATCTTCATGAAAACGCCTATGTGACCTTCAGCCAAGATACACGTGATTATCTCCCGCTTGTTCTAACAAGATATGAAGGAATTGAGCTTTATAATTATTCACCACTTATTTATGCCCATCATGCAGAAAACATCGCGATTACAGGAGCAGGCACGCTGGACGGGAGGGGGGATGAACACCACTGGTGGCCTTGGAAGTATGGAACAAATGGTCAACCCTCTCAAGATCGGGATCGTCAGCTTCTTTTTGAAATGGCTGAAAAAAGAATACCAGTGGAAGAAAGAGTGTTTGGCGAAGGACATTATTTAAGGTCAAGCTTTATCCAGCCATACAATTGCCAAAACATTCTCATTGAAGGAGTAACAGTAAAGGATTCACCGATGTGGCAAGTCCATCCGGTGTTAAGTGAAAACGTCATCGTCCGTGGGGTGAATATCATCGGTCATGGCCCAAATACAGATGGTGTGAATCCAGAGTCGTGCCGACATGTGCTCATTGAAGATTGTTATTTTGATAATGGCGATGATTGTATTGCCATTAAATCGGGCAGAAATGAGGACGGCCGGAGAATCGGTGTTCCATCTGAAAACATCGTCATTCGAAGAAATACGATGCGTGATGGTCATGGCGGAGTAACGATCGGGAGTGAAATCTCTGGAGGCGTCAAGTATGTATATGCAGAGGATAATGTCATGGACAGTCCGAACCTCGACAGGGCATTGCGCATTAAGACCAACTCTGTCAGGGGCGGTACCATTGAACACATCTATTTTAAAAACAATCTAGTGAAAAGCTTAAAGCATGAGGTGGTCTGTATCGACATGATGTATGAGGAAGGGGATGCCGGTCCGCATAGGCCTGTAGTCCGTCATATTGAAGTAGAAGGGTTAAAAAGCAGCGGAGGACGATATGGTGTCAAGATCGCCGCATACTCACATTCCCCGGTCACACACTTTAAAATGAAAGGCTGTGTCATTGACGATGTCACGTACCCTCTTTCATTGGAACATGCAGTATCTCCTTCATTTCAGAAAGTTGTCATTAATGGTGAACATATCAACCAATAGCGGAAGTGAAAACAGCCACGTCAAAGGCTGTTTTTCTTTTATAAGGACAGACAAGACGTATTCGGAATCACATATACAACCTATCTGCACTGTAGTATAATATTCCCGAAATTAGAAAAGAATTGACGAAAGAGATGACGTCAAGCAGTACATAAAGCAGGGGGTTTATTGATGAAGAAGTTAACTGGTATTTGGCTATCATTATTACTTGTGATCGGTGTTTTAGCAGGGTGTGCAGGTGCGGAAACGGACCAAAAAACAAACAGTTCAAAGCCTAAAGAGACAGCGGCTGCGGCATTTCCTGTATCCATCAAAGATGCAGCTGGTAAAACAGTTGAAATCAAAGAACAGCCTAAACGAATTGTTTCGTTAATTCCAAGTAATACAGAGGTTGCCTATGCCCTTGGTCTTGGAGATAAAATCGTTGGTAGATCAGACTTTGACAACTATCCAAAGGAAGTAGAAAAGGTCGAGAAGATTGGCGGTCTTGATTTCAATGTAGAGAAGGTTATTTCCTTAAAACCTGATCTTGTCTTAGCACATGCATCACAAATGAGTTCAAAAGACGGATTTAAACAGCTTGAAGATGCAGGTATTCAAGTGCTGACTGTTAATGATGCAGCCTCTTTCAAAGATGTGTATAAGTCTATTAATATGATTGGTGAAGCAGCTGGCGTAAAAGAGGCATCAACGAAGCTTGTAGATGAGATGAAATCAAAACTGAATGACATCAAAAAACAAGCAGAATCCATCTCCAAAGACAAACAAAAAACAGTTTTTGTCGAAGTATCGGGTGCGCCTGAAATTTATACAACAGGTAAACAAACGTTTATGGACGAAATGTTGTCTGTCATTCATGCAAAAAATGCTGCTGGCGACCAAACAGGCTGGGTGCAAATGACGGAAGAATCAATTATTAAACGAAATCCTGATGCTATCGTTACGATTGATGGCGCAAGTTTAGCTGATCTGAAAAAAAGAGACGGCTGGAAGGCGATCAAAGCAGTCAAAGAAAAACAAGTCTTTCAATTGAATACGGATCTGGCATCAAGACCGGGACCGCGATTGGTTGAAGGAGTGGAGGCTCTTGCGAAAAGCATCTATCCTGACACGTTCAAATAAAATCATCATCGCATACACAGCAAGTGTTTTACTTCTTGTGGTGAGCATTGGAATGGGAATCTCATTTGGCAGTTTAGGGATTCCCATTCCTTCTATACTTCGGATCTTTGTTCATGAAGTATTTGGAATTCAGGCCGGAACCATTGATGCAATTGACCGCAATATTATGATGAATATCCGGCTGCCGAGAGTGATATTAGCGGCGTTAGTCGGAGCAGCTCTGGCGTTATCTGGTGCAGCCTTTCAAGGTTTATTAAAAAATCCTCTCGCTGACCCTTATACACTTGGGGTATCTCAAGGGGCATCTGTGGGGGCTGTAGCCACATTGTTTTTCAGTTTGCAGTTTCCTTTGCTTGGCAGTTTTACACTGCCTTTTTTGAGTATGACAACAGCGCTTGTCACACTATGTCTCGTCCTCTTTTTTGCCCGTATGGTTCACCGAGGAATGAGCATTTCTTCTTTAATTTTGACGGGGGTCATCTTTAGCTCTTTTTTAGGAGCCCTCATTTCATTAATGATTGCGTTAACAGGTGATGATTTAAAAGAGATTATTCATTGGCTTCTAGGCAGTGTGTCTATGAGAGGCTGGCGATATATTGCTCTTTTTCTTCCTTTTT
Organism: Bacillus sp. FSL K6-2869; assembly: GCF_040869405.1. NCBI lineage: Bacteria > Bacillati > Bacillota > Bacilli > Caryophanales > Bacillaceae > Bacillus > Bacillus sp. FSL K6-2869. Next base: position 3,082,308 of record NZ_CP152035.1, on the reverse strand, counting down.
TCCTCATTGGTACATTTGCATTGATCTTGATGGGAAGAGATTTAAATGTGATGACATATGGCGAAGAAAAGGCAAAACTGTTAGGGGTTCATGTGAAACGGAGCAAATATGTGGTGCTGCTTGCTGGTTCGATTCTGACTGGAAGTGCGGTGGCTGTGTCAGGAACGATCGGATTTGTAGGATTGGTGATTCCACATTTTATCCGTCTTTTATCCATTACGGATCATCGTCATTTGCTGCCTTTGTCGATGCTGAATGGTGCTTCTTTTCTCGTTTTAGCAGATGTGCTCTCCCGTACGATCATTGAACCGACTGAATTGCCTATTGGCATCATTACGGCGTTAATTGGTGCTCCTGTCTTTGGCATCATCCTCATCCGCAGATATAGAGGAGGGACGCATCTATGATTCAAGTGAAGGAAGTTAGAGGAGGATATGGTGAAAAAGAGGTCATTCATGGCGTGAGTTTTGAAGTGGAGCGAGGGGAATTCCTCGGCATCCTTGGTCCAAATGGGAGCGGTAAGACGACGCTACTTAAAATGATCGCAGGTATTTTAGCACCTGAGAGCGGCCAAGTAACACTAAGTGGCCATCCAGTTCAATCCTACCGGCCAAAGGCACTTGCGCAAAAATTGGCGGTTCTCCCCCAGAAGACCGATCAAGCTTTTTCATTTACAGTGGAAGAAACGGTCCAGTTTGGGCGTCATCCTTATCAGAAAGGGTGGCTACAATCTGTTACAAAAGAAGATATCGAGATTGTCAGCAAGGTGATGGACCAAACAGATATTGCTCAATTTAAGGATCAATCCATCCATGAGCTAAGCGGTGGAGAACAGCAGCGGGTTTACTTAGCTCAAGCGCTGGCTCAGTGCCCTGACTATTTATTGCTGGATGAACCAACCAGTTTTCTTGATTTAGCTTATCAAAAAGAGTTACTCGATTTGATTAAACAAGAGACGGTTTCCTCTAACTTAACGGTGATCGGTGTGTTTCATGATGTGAACATTGCCAGTTTGTATTGTGACCGTCTGCTTTTGCTGAATGAAGGAAAGACGGACATGCTGGGAGAACCGCATCATGTGTTGACCACCGAACGGGTGAACCGGGTGTATGAAACGGATGTAACACCTCTCCAACATCCACTGCGGGCAAACCCTCAGCTGGTAATTGAACCTGCGTCCATCTCTGAACATTCAAGGCTGAACTTAGCGGATGGGTGGAAAACATATGGCGCAAACGGAATGACATTTTCTACTCATCAGCCATTGCGCATCCTTTCATCACATGAGAAAAGCGGGGGTTTCTTTTGGACACGATCCCTTGGCACTGGAACTGAAGCACTCCATGACATGCTGGATGATGAGGAAGGGAATTTATTTCTTGGTCAATCTGATGGGCCGAAGCAATACGCCGCTGAAGATGATGATGAAGATGTCCTTCTTTATGGGATGCATCAAGAAGGAGAGCTGTCCGTTTGGCTTGTGCTGAAAGGAACGATATCAGATGGTGCGTCTGTCCAGCTAATGGGCGAGCTGATGCACTTCATTAAACAAGAGACAAGTATCCAGGTACATCATCTTTGTATCGCTGCTGCCAATGCAGAAGAAAAGGAGCATACTGCTCATTTACATGAAAGAGTCAGACTGAAAGTGAAGCATCTTCTTCATACATTGAATGCCATGAAAAAGTGAACCGGTTGGTTCACTTTTTTGCTTAGGGATTCATGATTTTATATTTAAATCAGTGACTTTAGTAAAACAAATACATCCTGTTCACTTCAGGGTATACTAAAAGGAACAAGCAATGGATAAGGGGGAACCTCAATGAAACTTTATACAAAAACCGGAGATCAAGGTCAAACAGGCTTGATTGGCGGGCGGGCTGATAAAGATGACGCAAGAGTAGAAGCGTACGGTACATTAGATGAGGCGAATAGTTTGATTGGACTAGCCCATGCAAACTTAAGGCAGCATGGCGAATTGTTTCAAGATATTCTATCTGAGCTGATGGTCATTCAGCATGAACTGTTTGACTGCGGCGGTGATTTAGCAGCGGTGAAACCACCGAAAGAAGGCAAGTTAAAAGAAGAATCTGTCACAGTCCTTGAAAAGCGAATGGACGTGTATGTAGAAGAAGCCGCGCCGCTGACTAAATTTATTTTACCTGGCGGCCAGGAAGGTGCTGCCCTCTTACATGTAGCGCGAACAGTCGTCAGGAGAGCCGAGCGGCATATTGTGACACTCGCAAAGCAGGAGGAAATTCCAGCAGTTACGCTCACATATGTGAACCGTCTATCCGATTATTTATTTGCTGCCGCCCGTATTGTGAATCATCGGCTTGGTGAAGCGGATGTTGAATATGAACGAAGTGCAGACGTGTTTCGTTCTTAATGAGGAAAAGCACTCTTCTAGTCGAAGAGTGTTCAGCGTGTAGGCAAACCCTCGCATTCTTTGTCAGTCCTGCGTGCCGGTGCTCACGAATGTCCAATTCGCTCCGCGCCAGTACTCGTTCTTCCTAGACTGCAAAGGTTTTCTATCACGCTGAAAAGAAGACAAAGGGCTAAAATCAAGTTCATTTTAGCCCTTTGTCAATAATCTGAGCACTCTTCTAGTCGAAGAGTGCTTTTTCTATAGATTCAACCGCTCAGTCTGAGCCATGTTACGACTCTGGTCGCAATCAAAGATCAATCTACGACACGTTTTGTCGGCTTCCTTTTTTGACTATAGTTAAAGCAAGGAGCAAGAAAGGAGGCATGAAGATGAAAATCACAAGTAAAACCATCATCGGTTCAATCCTGATGTTTATCGGTTTATCCATCTTCTTTGGTGGTTCATTGGGCGGGCTGATCCCGACTTTGATTGGGGCGTGGCTCATTTATGTAGGTGTCAAAAAATATGATAAAGGCAGTAAAACAACAGGGGTCATACTCTCTATTATCGGTGTATTGCTCGTCGCACAGTCACTGCCATTTTTACTCGGAATCGCATTTGCTGGAGTACTTCTCTACTTTGGTTGGAAGATGATCAATGGTGAATCTGCAAAGGAATCATCCGGCAGAACAACATATATGGAGCCAAACACGGCACCGAACATGGAAGAATCTATGCACACGTCATTTGATCAAGAATGGGAAGACTTTTTAAAGAAAAAATAAAGGGAGGAATATGAAATGGTATTAAGAAGAGTACGTGATATGTTTGTTGCAACAGTCAATGAAGGCTTAGATAAATTGGAGAATCCGCGTGTCATGCTGAATCAATATGTTCGTGATATGGAGGACGATATTGCCAAAGCGAAGCATGCGATCATTAAACAGCAAACCATTCAGCAAGGTTTCTTGAGAAAAGCAGAAGAAACAGAAGAATTTGCTGATAAGCGAAAGAAACAGGCGGAGCTGGCGTTTCATGCAGGAGAAGAAGAACTTGCACGGAAAGCACTGACTGAAATGAAGTATTTTGAAGAAAAGCACAACGAATATCAAGAAGCCTATCAGCAATCTGTTAAACAGCTGAAAGAGCTGAAAGAACAGTTGCAGCATCTAGAAACAAAGCTGCGTGATGTTAAAGACAAGAAGCAAGCGCTGATTGCAAGAGCCAATGCCGCACAGGCAAAGCAGCATATGAATGAATCTATGAATAAGGTTGATAGTGAAAGTGCTTATAAAGAATTTCTACGCATGGAGAACCGTATAGAGGAAATGGAGACAAAAGCGGGTAGTTATGCACAATTTGCCGATCAGGGTGCTTATGCTCATCTTGATTACGCTGATGAGGTTGAAAAGGAATGGCAAAAGCTTAAGCGATCAAAGCAGCTTGAGAAACAGCCGGCAAACTAATGGAAATGTGTCAAAACGGAAGAAAAACAGGATTTTTCTTCCGTTATTTGATTTCTTTCTGTTTCGCTTTTCCTTATAATAAAAAGGTCAAAGGATAAAGGGATGATATAAATGAAACGGTTCATTGGTCTAATTTGTATACTTGTTGGTGTTTTTTTGATGATTGGGATGCTTTTCAAAAATGGAGATCTCTTTCATTTGAGCTTTTCTCGTGATAAAGCTGTCACAACAGCTTCAGCGAAAAAGGATGAGGTTGAACAATTAGATATCTCTCTTTCTGGATTTCGCATCAAGGTGAAGCCGGAAGATCGTTCGGATATTTCTGTGATGGTTGTGAATGGAAAAGGGAAAATGTATGCGGAACAAACAGGCGGAACATTCAAAGTCCGTGCTGAAAATAAAGGATTTTTGTTTTTCTCTGCATTTGAAAAAGGAGAACTCTTAGTCAAAATTCCAACAGATTATCATAAAGATGTGAAAATAACAGGTGGAATCGGCGTGAGCGAAGTAAATGGCGAAGGAAAGCTGTCTCTTCAAGATGTGACGCTCAAATCAACGAGCGGAAACCTCACAGCTGAGAACTTCTCAGCAAATCGTGTGGAAATCAAAGCGACTTCTGGCAGACTTTCAGTGTCTCATATTGATGCGAAGGAAAGTGATATTGGTGCCACTTCTGGTCGTGCTGATATTCAAGATGTAAAAGGAAAGCTGCAATTAGGCATGACAAGCGGCAGGCTGACAGCAAGCTTTGATACAATTGATTCACCAGTCGACTTTCACATGACATCAGGCAGTGCGAAATTTAACTTGCCAGATGAGGGAGATTTCAAAGTCCAAGTGAAAAAAACGAGTGGACGTATTGATCATTCGTATGATTTTGACCAAGCGGATAGTGAAGGCCGAGGTTTTACAGGCACGCATGGGAAAGGGACACACTTAGTCGATATTGAGATGACAAGCGGAAACTTAAAATTGCGGTAAACAAACGTAAAAAGGAAGGAGGCGAGTCAACTGCGTTTTTCTAGAAATCAAATTTTAGGCATCATTGTGGTGATTTTCGGTATAAATCTTTTTCTCAAAATTATTGGGATTGGGGCAGACCTATTTTGGCCAGTGTTTTTTGCTCTAGCTGGTTATTGGCTGCACTCTCGATCTAAACGTTGGCTCGGTTCGGTTTCCTATATTTTTGCAGGCTTTCTCTTCTTGAAGTTTCTACTAAATATCACGTTTAGTTTGACTGGGTATTTATTTGCTGCCTTTTTGATCTATGCGGGCTATCGTTTATTGAAAAACAAACCTGTTTTTGATGTCGATAAAAAGGAATCATCAGACGATGGAAAGCCTTCACTGAAAGTCAATCTTGAAAAAGAGGGCGATCAGAAGAAAACAAAAAGCCAGACAAAGCCGCGCAAAGAACATGATTTCTTCATCGGTGAAGTCAGGCTGATGAAAAAACCATTTCAATTAAGCGATTTGACCATTTCAGGTTTTATTGGCGATGTCAAAATCGACTTATCAAAGGCCATCATTGCTGAGGAAGAGAGCACGATCGTCATTAGTGGGCTCATCGGAGATGTCGATATTTATGTACCTCAGGATATTGAAGTATGTGTGAGTGCTTCGGCTGCGATTGGTGATATGAAAATCATTGATGAAAAAAGAAGCGGGTTCGGCAGTAAAGTGTATGTCATGACAAATGATTATGATGAGAGCAAGCGAAAAGTGAAAATCTCCATTTCTCTCCTGATTGGGGATGTGGATGTGAGGTACTTATGAGGAAACTGCATTTAGGCATCCAGTGGCAATCTGTTCGTCTTGCAGTCGGTATCTCGCTTGGTGTTGTCATCATGACGACACTCCCAATGTTTTTTTATTACCAGCTTGATCCCATGATTTTGCTGTCTACGCGGTGGTTCGGCATCCCGTTTTTTTGTATTTTACTCATTATTAGTCTCGCCATTGGTGTATCAGCGGGGCATGTGTTTGGCTATCAGCATAAGAAGCGGCTGGATCAGCTTGTAGAGTCGATTTTGAAGTTTGAAAATGGGAATTTTGCCTATAGACTGCCTTCTCTAGGTGATGATGAAATTGGTTTGGCGGCAGATCAATTAAATGAAATGGCGAAACGAGTGGAAGGGCAAGTAGCCTCCTTACAAAAGCTTTCAAATGAGCGAGCTGAATGGCAGGTTCAAATGAAAAAATCGGTTGTCTCAGAAGAGCGTCAGCGTCTAGCGCGTGAGCTGCATGATGCAGTCAGCCAGCAGCTATTCGCCATTTCGATGATGACGTCTGCGATTCTTGAAGGGATGAAGGAAAAGGATGAAAAGATTTTAAAGCAAATGCGTCTTGTGGAACGAATGGCTGGCGATGCACAAAATGAGATGCGTGCACTCCTTCTGCATTTAAGACCGATCACCCTTGAAGGAAAAGACTTGAAAAAAGGCTTGATTGAGCTACTCAATGAATTTCAGGCAAAGCAGCCAATTGATATTGATTGGGAAATAGAAGATGATGCTCCGCTGTCTAAAGGGGTGGAGGACCATCTGTTCCGAATTGTGCAAGAAGCCCTTTCTAATGTGTTTAGGCATGCAAAGGCGACAAAGGTGACAGTACGTCTGCTTATTCGGAACCGTCAAGTTCAGTTGAAAATTATCGACAACGGGATTGGTTTTCAAACAGATCATGTGAAGACTGCTTCCTACGGACTTGAATCGATACGAGAAAGAACAAGTGAAGTAGGCGGTGTCGCAGAGATTATGTCATTTGAGGGAAAAGGCACACAAATTGATGTGAAGGTTCCCATTTTTGATGAAGGAAAAGGAGAGAACGTTCGATGATTCGAGTGCTTTTAATTGACGATCACGAAATGGTGAGAATGGGTCTTGCTGCTTTTTTAGAGGCACAGGCGGATATTGAAGTCATCGGTGAAGCGTCAGATGGACAAAAAGGTGTAGAACTAGCGGTTGAATTAAAGCCAGACGTGATTTTAATGGACCTTGTTATGGAAGGCATGGATGGCATCGAAGCAACGAAAAGAATTTGTCAGGAAATAGAGGATGCTCGGATTATTGTACTGACGAGCTTTATTGATGATGATAAAGTGTATCCAGTTATTGAGGCTGGTGCATTAAGCTATCTTTTAAAAACATCGAAAGCAGGAGAAATTGCTGATGCCATCAGGTCTGCGAGTATCGGCGAACCAAGACTTGAATCAAAAGTAGCTGGAAAGGTCATGAACAAACTCCGCCATTCATCAAATGGGTCCATTTTGCACGATTCGTTAACCGCAAGAGAAATGGAAATATTAAAGCTGATTGCCGATGGGAAATCGAATAAGGTCATTGCTGAGGAATTGTTTATTACCATCAAAACAGTCAAGACGCATATTACCAACATTCTTTCCAAGCTTGATGTAGAAGACCGCACACAAGCAGCCGTGTATGCACATCGCCATAAGCTGATTCAATAAAAAAACAGCTTTCAAATGAAAGCTGCTGGAACATGCGCAAAATTAGTCCTTCTGTCCTGTGATTGGACGTTCGGATAGTTGATGGAGCTCAGGAACTGGAAAAGCCTCCTGCTCCTCGGCCGATTTGTCTTCCAGGGTTTTCTTCATCTCGGAAAGCAGTTTGACGCTTTCCTTTGCCACTGCCGCTTTTTTCTCTTGCAAATCAATGATCTGTGAAAGTCCAACAAATAAACCGCCTCCAATCAGAAGGAGCGCAGGGGTTTGTCCATAATAAATCACGATCAAAAATGTGCTTGAAAAGCTGTCGGCTTCAATGAAGAAATCTTCTTTTGATTGCATGAATACCACGACTAACAGAAGTATTCCTAGAATCAAAAATAGAATGCCGGCCGAAAGTAAAGCTCGTTTCATGATTGACACCCTTTTTTTCTTACCATTTTAACATACTCTATAAGGATTGTGTTGCGCCCTTAGTCCCGAAGTCACGGATTTTCACATTTACCTTGTAACGAATATCGGATTCACTAAAAATGTCATCCCAATGTTTTGCTTCTTTTCGGAATTCCTTCGGATAGGCAATACTCGCTTTTTGATAAAATCCACAAATATCTGCTTTGATCTCATGCTGTAATTCCCCGATAAAATCTTTCACATTTTCCTCAAGTCGATGTGCCACGACTTTCTCAATTTCTTGGAGGTATTTTTCATTAAATGCGTTTTCTCGTTCATTCCAATCTTCAGACAATCTTCCATCGAGTTCAACTGACACATCAAATTCATATTTGCCACTGGCTGTTTTATGGGTGTCAATGTTGTGTTTGATTTTAAAGATCTCAAAAGAATAAATGCTATGTTCATATTGGAATTCAATCACTCCGCCTTTAGCGTCTCCAGTCAGCAGGTTGTAGAACTGCACCGCTAAAGGAGAGATGTTGGTGAGAAATCGTTTGTTCTGAATAATCGAGGCACCATCCAGCATTAATTTTCCCTGACTGACACTGACTTTAGGAATGGCAAAAGATACGTTGTTTTGCATGGCAGAAGAAATATCTCCTAAGGAAACGGGCTTGAACATACGAATGGTCGTTTTTGTATTCGAAGAAATATCGTATAAGGTGGAAGCGGCAGGCTGCCCGTCGTCATTGATTTTCAACATATCTCCAGGCTTCTCAGAAGCCATAAAGACAAGGCTTCCTCTTCGTGTTTCATTGTCCCGAATGAATTGATTGATGACCAAATCGAAATTATTTTCATTGATAAGGTCTTGAGAAAACAAATAAACCCTCAGCTGCTGAGCAAAAATGCGGTGTGTTTTTAGGGCCGTCGTACGAAAAATTTGGTGTATGGAATCACCGCTTGTCTCAATAATCTTCGTCGGATCTTTCACGCTTGATTCTTGCTCAATTTTTTGTGGAACGAGCACCTGCATAGACAGCTTCAATTTATGTCCGTCATCTCCTTTATCTACAGCAAATCCAATTGCCATGTTGAGCTCCTCGATATTTGTACTATCCCAGCACCCGCATAATAGAATCAGTGAGAAGAGCGCAAGAACCGCTTTCTTTTTCATGCTGTTTTCCGCCTCCTTTTGAAAAATACGATGATAAATAAAAGAAACGGGAGTATACCAAATAGAAGAAAGAACAAGTTGTTTACGTAGGTTAAATAGTCTCGGACCGTATCAACATCTTTTGGGAAAAGAGCGGCAAAGAAGATCACAATGCCCATCAAGGCGAGCGCGATTTTTTTAGGGAATTTAGTCAATTTGATGACTCCTATCGTAGCAAAAAACGTATATCCTACAAAGCTCGTATAAAGCTGGACAAGCCAAACAATCAGCAAAAAGGATTCAATCCGTTCAATAAAAATCCCCTGAATATCAAATGATTGAAATAAGGCAATGGTCGGCCACGTCAGAGTCGCCGTTTCTTTCACCGTGAGCGCACCAACCACAAGAATATAGGTGAAAATATAGATGATCGCAGGAATCAAAAAGCCGATGGAGCCATATGCAAAAGTGTGTTTTTGCGTATTCATATAGGCAGGCATGAAAAGCATCATTTCAATGCCGACAAACGAAATGGCCGAAGCATTCAAGGAATTGAAAACAGGGGAAATGCCCTCTCCTAAAACTGGCCGTAGGTTATCGAGCTTAAACTCTTGTACACTAAGTCCGTAGGCTACAAATAAGATGATGAGTGTGACAATCAGAAAAAAAGGGCACAGTCGGGCAAAATCACCAATCCCTCCAATCACAAGGTAAAAACCAACCAAAATAAAGCTGATCATCGTCACGGCTACAGGTGTGTTTTGAAGTAGAAAGAATTTCACCATCTCAGACATGGCTCGCACTTCATAGCTGGCAACGCCGAGAAAGTAAATAATAATCAACAGGTTGGCAAGTGAGCCAATCCATTTCCCAAGTCCTTCTTTTGTATAGTCATAGTAGGAAGAAAAGGAGACCTTTTTCATCATGAGCACATTGACAAAAATGAACACAATGTATATCACACTCATGAGTAAGAGTGCAATCCAGCCGTCAGGTGTAGGCGCAGCTTGAGCCATTGATCTTGGCAGAATCATCATACTTGCGCCTAGCGTGGTATTGGCGATAATGGCACTTGCCTGATAGCTTGTGATCGACTCTTTATGATTGACCATGTCGTTCCCCTTTCTTTTGATTTTTCAAAGGCAATCTGATGATGGAATTGTCCTCATTTTTATAACTGAACACAAAATCTGGTGAAAAATATGGGGTGCCAAAGCTTTTTTGTCTTGTCAAATGAGTGAGTAAGACGAGCATAAACAGGACAAGTCCATATAAACCGAATGCAGCTGCAGTAAACATGGATACAAAGCGAAGGACACGAAATGATATCCCCATTCCATATTGAGGAAAGGTAAAGGATGCAAGTGCAATGACGCTGACAATAATGACCATAATGGAGCTGACGATATGGGCTTGTACGGCTGCCTGCCCAATGACAACACCGCCCACAAGTCCGATTGTTTGTCCAAGTGGATTAGGAAGCCTTAACCCAGCCTCTCGCAGCAGCTCAATGGTCATTTCCATGATGAGTGCTTCCACAATAGGAGGAAAGGGGACATTCTCTCGTGTGCTTGAGATGGAAATAGCTAAAGTTGTGGGCAAAAGACCTTGATGGAAGGACACAAGGGCAATATAAATGGCTGATAAAAACAATGTGAGAAAGATGGACGTAAAACGTAGCAAACGAATAAGAGAGGCGGCGATCCATCTTTCATAATAATCATCAGGTGACTGCATAATCGTCGCGAGGGAAGCAGGCACAATTAAGATAAAAGGCGAATGATCGACAAAGATGGCGACGCGCCCATTGTTTAAAGCAGATGCGACTTTATCAGGCCGTTCTGTGTTTTGAATTTGCGGAAAAGGAGAATACACATTGTCTTCAATGAGCTCCTCAAGAACGCCTGAGTCTTGAATATCATCAATGGTGACTTGTTTGAGACGCTTTTTTACCTCTTTTAAAACAGAGGGCTCAACGATACCGTCAATGTACATGATCGATACTTGGGTGTATTTCTTTTCGCCGATCTTCATGTCAACTGTTTTGAGATCAGGGTTTTTCAAACGTTGTCTGACGAGAGCTAAGTTCGTGTTGATATCTTCAATGAAGCCAATTTTTGGCCCCCTTGCGACGGTTTCAGACGTAGCATCTCCTAAACTGCGTTTCTTCGTTCCGTGCGTTTCTAAAATATAAGCGTGCTGAAATCCATTAATCAGTACGACACAATGTCCTTGAAAAATAGCATCTACTAGTTCTTCAGAGGTTTTTACCGTACGGGTAGTCATCATCGATAAATTGGATTCTAGCTTCTCTTTTGTTAGAGAGGCATGATCTTGCAATAGCAGCTTTAAGAAGGTTTGAATCTGCATCGCTTCGTTCATTTCTTTAATGTATAAATAGTAGACAACCTGTCCATGAGGCAATGTTTTTTTCTCATGGATCAAATCATCCATGTCCTTTAACTGAGGGAGAATGACAGAGAGATTATCGTATAAGTGCTCTTTCAATGGAGTTTGATTCAAATGGATCACCCACCTCAATTTCTTTTTCTTAGCATTACCTGCTTGAAAAAACAATATTCTGTGTTACATTATTTTGTGGTATATGAAAGAATCACGGTGTTGGAGGAAAGAAGATGGCGCAAATTCGTTTAGCAGGAACAAAAGAGGAGATCGACCTTATTCTACAGTCGTTTGACAAGCATTATGAGGTGACTTATACGTCAAAAGATTACGGAAAAACAAATCCAAAATACAAATATTCCAAAGATGTTCGTGTTTATATTGAACTAAAATTAAAATAAAGATAAAATTTTAATTGAAAACGCTTAAAGGATTTTCGTTTTTTGTATAGAATAGAGTTGAGTGATGAAGCTATGGAGGGATACATAATGACAGAATTTAGAATCGAAAAAGATACAATGGGCGAAATCAAGGTGCCACAGGACAAGTTCTGGGGTGCACAAACACAACGAAGCAAAGAAAATTTCAAAATCGGTTCTGAGAAAATGCCAAAGGAAGTTGTGAATGCGTTTGCAATTTTGAAACGTAGCACAGCGATTGCGAACGAACGTCTAGGCAACTTAGAAAGTGAAAAAGCAGAAGCGATTGCTGCTGTATGTGATGACATCATCAGTGGAAAATATGACGAGCATTTCCCGCTTGTTGTATGGCAAACAGGAAGTGGAACACAAAGTAACATGAACATGAACGAAGTCGTTGCAAATAGAGCAACTGCTTACTTGAAAGATAAAAATAGTGAATTCAGCATTCACCCGAATGACGATGTTAACCGTAGCCAAAGCTCAAATGATACATTCCCAACGGCTATGCACGTGGCAGCTGTTTTAGCTGTGTACAAAAAGCTATTGCCTGCGATTGACCAGTTAAGAGCGACTCTTGATGAGAAAGCAAAAGCATACCAAGAGATCGTGAAAATTGGCCGTACGCATTTGCAAGATGCAACACCTCTTACAGTGGGCCAAGAGATTAGCGGCTGGGTGTACATGCTTGATCGTTCAAAAGAAATGATTTTAGAATCTACTGAAAAAATGAGAGAACTTGCCATTGGCGGCACAGCTGTTGGTACGGGAATTAACGCACATCCTGAGTTTGGTAAATACGTGGCAGAAGAAATCAGCCAGTTAACAGGTCAAACGTTCAATTCTTCACCAAACAAATTCCATGCGCTGACAAGTCATGATGAAATCACATATGCACACGGTGCGCTTAAAGCACTTGCAGCTGACTTAATGAAAATTGCCAATGATGTGAGATGGCTTGCAAGTGGTCCTCGCTGCGGAATTGGTGAATTGATCATTCCTGAAAATGAGCCAGGCAGCTCCATTATGCCAGGAAAAGTCAACCCAACTCAAAGTGAAGCTTTAACAATGATTGCCGCACAAATCATGGGGAATGATGCAACAATCGGTTTTGCCGCAAGCCAAGGAAACTTCGAGCTGAACGTATTTAAGCCGGTCATCATCTATAACTTCCTGCAGTCAGTTGAATTGCTTGCTGACGGTATGAACTCATTCCATGACAAGTGTGCTATTGGAATTGAACCAAACCTAGAAACGATCGAGAAAAACCTAAACAATTCATTGATGCTTGTGACGGCACTCAACCCGCACATCGGATATGAAAATGCAGCGAAAATTGCGAAGCTTGCGCACAAAGAAGGATTAACACTAAAAGAAGCTGCCCTTCAATTAGAACTATTAACAGAAGAGCAGTTTGAAGAGTTTGTGAAACCAGAAGAAATGGTGACACCGAAAGCAAAATAAGACACCAGAGGCTTCTGTGCCTCTGGTTTTTTTATGGAAACTCCCTGAAATCACAGAAAAGAAGTTTGATTGTTTGTCACAATCATAAACCCAGGGCAACCAAGCCCTGGGTTTTATAAATGATCTTCTTTTAGAATGCGTAATAAGGAGCCTGAGACCGGCTGAAGTGGTGTGTATAATTTCAATTGGTAAAGCATGCCTTTGACGATGACTTGTCTTGGTTTTTGTTTGTTTAACTCATTTTCTAAAATGCCAAGCGCTTCAAATAAATCTGGCTCGTCTTTTACTTCATAATGTGCTTCTGCCAGTTCTCTTAATTCTTTTAATAGTGATTCTGTGAGCGGGTCAAATGATCGTTCATAAATCGGGCCGAACCAGTCGCTTGCTTGGTCCACAGAAATGAGTGGATGGTCATTGCGCTTCATCATACCGCCCATTAGATCATCGATACGGTGAATCATTGTTGCGGCAAGCTCCTCTGCTTCGAGCTGAAAATCATATAAAATGGCAAGCTCAAAGTAAACGTGACTCATGCCCTCAATCGTTAAACATAGATCAGCCATATAAGGAATGGCTGCATCTCCATACACTTGCTTAATGTTATCAATGTGCAACTGAATCGTCGCAAGTCGAATTTGCTTTGCGAGCTGCTGCGTTTCTTCGTTCAATGGGAGCGCCCTGTCGCTTAGCTGCATTTTAATAAAATCTTTTTGCTGCAAAATATTATCGTAATAGACAGTGAGCTGTTTCCGGTAGGCCTCTTTTGGTGTGCCGCCCTCTGTTTGAACCTCGTGAATCCGGGTAAATACCTTATCGTAATAGTAATGCAAGATCGAAATAAGCAGTGCTTCCTTCGATTTGAAATAAAGGTAAAACGCACCCTTTGACATGTGGCATTCATCTGCAATTTCCTGAACAGACGTTGTATTATAGCCTTTGCTGGCAAATAACTTCATACCAGCCTCAATAATCATTTTTTCTTTCTTTTTCAATATGAATGTCATCCTTTCTTACCGAGAGACAAATGTCTTAGGAAACGTGCGCAAAGAGATGTGACTTATCGGTCATAAACGACAAAACTTTTCAAAAATTAATCAGATTGTAACTTGTTTTTTACAGTGTAATTCTTTATATTATAAAGTAAGGTGACCAACCGGTCAAAAAATGTGAAAGGATGATGTTCCATGAGAGAAATTGATGATATGATTAGACGCTTGAAAACAAAAGGAATTCAAGTAGAAAAAGTCAAAATGCCGAAAGAGACAACCATTGAAAAGAAATGGATGTATCAAGCTGGCAAGAAAATCAAAGCCACATACCGTGATTTCAATGGGTATTCATTCATCTAAAAAAGACTGCGGTGTAAAACCTACAGCCTCTTCTTTGGAACAGTGATCGTATAGCGTACACCTAGTTCATCATTTTCAATTGATATGGACGCTTGATGCATTGAAAGAATTCGTTTGACAATGCTTAATCCAATGCCGAATTCGCCCTTTTTTCCCTTACTAAAAGGTTCGTATAGGCTGGATAGCATGTGTTCTTCAATTGGAGGGCCATCATTACGAATGACGATGCGAATTTGATCCTCTTCCTGCTTCATATGAATATCAATTTTACTTTTTGCGTAACGCAGTTGATTTTCTAATACATTTTCAAATAATTTGCTCCATTGTTCTGGATCGCCTTCAAGTGCAGCCTCATCATCTAAGTCCACGTTCCACTGCAATTCATTTTTCGACCAGCGTAAACGGTCAACCACTTCCAGCATTGTATTACTCACAAGGAAGGGAGAATGCGCCGGATGTTGTTTTGATAAATAATCAAGCTTTGTTAAATACAGCAAATCTTTGATTTTCTTCTCAAGCTTTTCCGCTTCGCCTTCAATCACTTCCACCGTTTGTTCAAGATCTCCTTTAGGGAAAATTCCATCTTTAATAGACTGCGTATAACCGCGGATGACCATCACAGGTGTTTTTAAGTCGTGTGATATATTTTGCAAAAGCGTTCGTTCTGTTTCATCCTTTTGAATGAGCTTTTGTCTCATTTCTTCAATCGTATGCCCCAGTTTGCCAATTTCATCTTGCCGGTCAACAATCACAGGATCGTCCCAGTCTTCTTGTGCAATGCGCTTGACGTGCTTTTCAAACGCGACGATTGGACGTGATAAGTAGCGGGCAAGCCAAATCGATGGAATCCAGCTTAGTAAAATAACCGTTCCTAAGATGAAAATCAGCTGTTTAAACAGTGTAAAGGACAAGTCATCTCGATAAGAATCGGGTGCATATGACAAGAGAATATATTGTGTATTGCCTGTTGAGACTTTTTTGATCACAAAAAAGATATGCTGACCATTCACTTCTTCAGAATAGCGTTTTGTTGCGCTTTTTTGTTTTTTAACAAAGGACTGCACTTTTTCAATAAAGGCATGCGGGAAAAACTGAGCCATTTGATTTAATTCATCTGACGGAATCAGAATGTGCTGAACCGAGCGGTTTTCTGGTGTCGACTTTGGTGAGCCGTCTCGATTCAGAGGGTATTCTGTTAACACTTGCTGCTCGTTTTCGATGTTTTTATAAATTTCATTCGTAAAGAAGCTGCGTAATGTATTTGAAAATAAAATGATCAGGACAATCGAGATGGTGAGTAAAATGCCAGAGATGACAACCCAAATTTGAAAAGCGAGTGGTTTGTTCTTCATCCTTTTAGCATCCTATAGCCAAATCCATAAATGGTCTCGACTTTTAAGTCAGGCATTTTTTTGCGCAGCCGTCTGACAAGATCATCGACCACACGATCTGTCCCGAAGTAATCGTGCCCCCAGATCTTGACGAGGATATCTTCCCGGGAAAAGGCATGTCCTTGATGATGGGTAAATAAGAGCAGCAAATCAAATTCCTTAGACGTTAAGTTAATCAGCTGATCTCCTTCATACACCTCTCTTACGTCCTCATGAATGATATAGGAAGAAACGGGTGTGACGCTTTGCTGCGGTGTGTCACTGTTTTTATATACAAGCTCCAGCAGCTTTTGCACGCGGATGATCAGCTCGCGCGGAAGAAAGGGTTTCGCAATATAATCACTGCTCCCGAGTTCTAAGCCAAGCACACGATCAATATCTGCATCACGTGCCGAAATAAAAATGACCGGTACGTCAGGCGAGGCTGCTTTGATTTCTTTAATGAGTGTGTAGCCGTCTGTATCAGGCAGCATAATATCTAAAATCCATAGATGCGGGGGCTTGTTCATTGCTTCGCGTGCCGCTTCTCCGGTTAAAAAAGAGGACACATTCCAATTTTCACTCTCTAAATATTTGGTTAACAGTTCATTTAAATTCTGCTCATCTTCAACTAAATAAATGGTGTACGACAAAGTCTTCCACATCCTCTCAACGTCATTATAACGGGATACAAAGGCGGCATGTCAACAATCACACGCTTTTTTCACAATTTCACATATTCTTCTCATCATTATCCCATAATGTTTGTTTATGATAAGCTCAAGGGAAAAAAGGGCATAGACAAAAGGCTAATGAATAGGTGCTTTTCACCAATGTGCACACCTTGCTTTTTTTCTATGAATAAGTATTATATAATTTGACATATTGTCATAAAGAATTTTTCAATGATATTGCCATTAAGAGGACATGAGTCCTGTCTAGACATATGAATGAAGCATTTCATGAAAATGATGCAAAGGAGTGCAAGCGATGGATTTCCGAAGAGAAGATGAAGAGAAAAAGATGAATGATCAAGAACACGCACATCAAGAGAATGAGAAACAAATAGAAGAACCAGAAAAAGAGAAAGAACTCGTTTTTCACCATCATGAAAACGAAGCATCTGCCTCTCAGGAGAGGGTGACAAACGGGTCTCCTCAAGTGATTGATGACCGTTCGTCTAAAAAGGAGAAAAAACGAAAGGCTGCATGGCTAAGTCCGATTCTTGGAGGGATTATTGGAGGCGGTCTTGTGCTTGGCATTACACCGCTTTTACCGCAGTCACAAGATACAGCGGCAAACACTCAAACCCAAACAGCATCAAGCGAACCGGCTTCATCTGAAAATTTCTCAACAAAACAAATCACCAATGCGACGAATGTTGCTGATATGGTAGAAGATTTAGAGCCGACGATTGTAGGGGTTTCAAACTATCAATCTACACAAAACTCGTTCGGTCTTAGCGGTGATTCAACTGAAGCAGAAGCTGGAACGGGTTCTGGTGTCATCTTCAAAAAAGATGGCAAAAAAGCATACATTATCACAAATAACCATGTAGTCGAGGGTGCCAATAAATTAAAGGTCACACTATACGATGGAAAAACAAAAGATGCGAAGCTTGTCGGCAGTGACGTAATGACAGATTTAGCTGTCGTGGAAATAAATGCTGACGGCATTGATAAAGTTGCAAGTTTTGGAGATTCTTCTAAGCTTCGTGCTGGAGACAAAGTCATCGCAATCGGGAACCCGCTTGGTGCGCAGTTCTCTGGTACAGTAACAGAAGGGATTATTAGTGGTCTCGATCGTACCGTTGAAGCCAATACATCATCTGGAACTGTTGAGATGAATGTGCTTCAAACAGATGCAGCCATTAACCCTGGAAACAGTGGCGGTCCGCTGATCAATACAGACGGTCAAGTCATCGGCATCAACAGTTTGAAAATTAGCGAAAGCGGAGTAGAATCACTCGGATTTGCGATCCCAAGTAACGATGTAAAACCGATCGTAGATCAGCTGTTGAAAAATGGAAAAGTCGAACGTCCTTATCTTGGCGTACAAATGATTGACCTTGAGCAAGTGCCTGAAACGTATCAGGAAAATACACTTGGCCTATTTGATAAACAAATCGGTAAAGGCATTTATGTAAAAGATGTTTCAAAAGGATCTCCTGCACAAAAAGCAGGCTTGAAGTCTGGAGATGTCATCATCAAGTTCAAAGGAAAAGATGTAGCGAACAGCTCACAGCTGAAAGAAATCCTTTATAAAGAAACAAAAATTGGCGATAAAACGACTATGACTGTCATTCGTGATGGAAAGAACAAAAATCTTGATATTACCCTTGGGCAGTCTGATAACGAATAAAAGAAAACAGGTGGATAAACGATCCACCTGTTAGATTGTTGACAAAGGGCTAAAATGAACTTTATTTTAGCCCTTTGTCTTCTTTTTTCAGCGTGATAGAAAGCCTTTGCAGTCTAGGAAGGACGAGTACTGGCGCGGAGCGAATTTGACATTCGTGAGCACCAGCGCGCAGGACTGACAACGAATGCGAGGGGTTGTCTACACGCTGACAGGTGGATAAAAGATCCACCTGTTTTTTTGTGCCTATTTTTTTGAAGATAGTGTCCGTAAAATAATGTTTTCCCATACATTCCAAGGCAGGAGCTGCTTTGCTATGAATGAAAGCCGAACACCTTTCCCGACAAGATACCTTAGCTTCTTTAGCCGCTTCTTCTCTGCAAGCGAAACCACAAGCTCTGCAACTTCGCCGGGATCACCATAGTTGTTTTTTTGCGTCTCTATATAGGACATCATGTTTTCATAAATAGTTGTGTATTTAGAACCTGCTGCGGGTGGTGTCATTTGCTCATTCATGGAGGTGTTCCAAATGTTCGTTTGGAAAGAACCCGGCTCAATCAAAGCGGCCTGAATGCCAAACGCAGCCAGCTCAATTCGCAAACTCTCTGTATAGCCCTCTAGCGCAAACTTTGACGATACATATGGAGAGAGTGCGGGCATTCCCATGAGTCCGCTGATACTGCTCATATTGAATATTTTTGCACCGCTCGTCATCAACGGAAGGACTGCTTGTGTCATTTCCATCACACCAAAGACATTCACTTCAAATTGCTCTCGGTACTGATCAACAGGCACCTCTTCAGCAAAACCAGCATAGGCCGTTCCCGCATTGTTCACAAGCAGGTGAATGGGAGCATAGGCATTAAGCCTTTTCTGAAATGCTTGAATGGACTGTGTATTTGTCACATCTAATGCTTCAATATGTATCGATTCGGATAAAGCGGCGTTCTTTACTTCTTCGGCAAGCTTTTTCGCATTGGTTTCTTGTCTTACGCCAGCAATCACAGTGTACCCTTGCTGAGCAAGACGCAGTGTGATGAGCTTTCCGAAACCGCTGTTGGCACCAGTCACAATGGCTGTTTTATTCATCATCCGGTTCTCCTTTTTGTTTTAATCTACCATAGTCTGCTGTTTTATTGAATAACGAAAAGGGGCTTGGAGAAGAATAAAAAACGATGCTATGAAATAGGAGGAAACACATGATGTGCTGGAAGAAGGCGGGACTGCTAGGAGTGCTGTTCTTTATGCTGTCTGGCTGTCGTTCAATCGAACCAATACAACATCCACATGAAGCAGAAGCTGAAAGTCTGTCAGCTGTTCAAATGAAGGAACTGCCATTTCAGCATTTGCAATTGCATGTACAATATGGACAAAATAGCGAATTATATGAAGCTACCTATCGTCAAGCTGGTGGAAGAGAAGAAGCACTAATTCGAGATCATATGAATGGTGTACGCTATGAAGGAGAAGAAGCTTTACGTGAAATGAAGATGAAGCTCAATGATATGTCGATTCCTAGTGCAAAGCTGAATGAAACATATGTCAATGAATTATTATCTGCTTTTAATTTAGATGATGATTATCAGCGGATACGAGTCGATATCAAGCTCGAAGATGGGACAAAACGTGCATTCGAAAAGAAAAAGTAAACGAGACTTTCTCATTTTTTAATTGAAAATGATTTTCAAGATCACTTAAATCTGATACACTAAATTGAGATAAGTGATCTTTGACGTCTACATAGACGATATTCAATATAAAAAATTTGGATGAGAAAAGGAGCGTTTGAGCGGAATGAGTGCCATTTCTACTGAAGGTTTAAGCTTAGGCTACGGAGAAACAATGATCATAGACGAACTAAATGTATCGATCCCTAAGGGTGAAATCACAGTATTTATTGGCAGCAATGGATGCGGTAAATCCACGCTACTTCGCTCTTTGGCCCGTCTCATGAAGCCAATGGGTGGTTCTGTCCTGCTTGAAGGTCATTCCATTGCCAAATTACCAACAAAGGAAGTGGCGAAACAGCTCGCCATTCTTCCGCAAGGGCCAGAAGCGCCAGAAGGATTAACGGTACATCAACTCGTCAAGCAAGGGCGATATCCTTATCAAAATTGGCTGAAGCAATGGTCAAAGCAAGATGAAGAAGCGGTAAATCGTGCACTGAAGTCAACGAAGATGGAAGACCTTGCTGATCGAACGGTTGATTCATTATCAGGTGGACAAAGGCAGCGTGCATGGATTGCGATGACATTGGCACAGGAGACGGATATTATTCTATTAGATGAGCCAACAACGTATTTAGACATGACGCACCAAATTGAAATCCTGGATCTTCTTTTTGATTTAAATGAAAAAGAGCAGCGCACGATTGTCATGGTTCTGCATGACCTCAATCTCGCTTGCAGATATGCGCATCACCTTGTGGCCATTAAAGACAAGTCAATTTATGCAGAAGGAAGACCGGAAACTGTCATTAACTGTGATCTTGTGAAAAATGTCTTTGATATGAACTGCCAAGTAACAACAGATCCTTTATTCGGAACACCGTTATGTATTCCGCACGGCAGAGGACGCTGTATTGTCCAACAGGCACAAGCTGAGACATTTCTTGCTGCAAGATAATCGTATGTGAAAAGCCTGACATCTGTTACACGCAGAGTCAGGCTTTTTTCTGAAAAAAGGAGCGGAATACAAATGGGAAATGAATTAGATGAAAAGCTCGAAGGCCTGCTTGATAAATATACAGAGCTGCTGCTTGGTGAAACGAATGAGGAACTGAAAAGAGATGTCTCGCAGTGGATCATCTATTCTCATATTGCCAAAAGCATGCCGCCTTTAGCCAAGCATTTTAATGACACGTATCCAGAGGCAAAAGAAGACATCAAAGAAACGATTCAGCGGATCAAGCAATTAAATGAAGCTCATCGTGCCAATAAAGACCGTTAAAAAACTGCCAGTACGAGCTGGCAGTTTTTCTTTATGACATGGGTGATGATCCGTACGGTGATTGATCTGTCAGTGTTTGCTGGAACTTCTGATGTGCCTGCTGGAGCTTCTGCTGGTCAGCGGCTTCGACAGAGTACCAGCCATATTTGAACATGACATCATATAAATGTCTTTGCGTTTTTTGTGTTTCTAGCGCAATTCGCTGAATATCTTGGTAAAGAGATTCATGGCTGAATTCATTGAGCGCTGTGTTATATCCGCTTGTCATATATTTTTCAGTCGACAAAAGGTCTGTGACAAAGTCGCGATCGTTCATGTTTGTCGTTGTTGGAACCGGCGTTTGTGGATTCCCGATTTTTTGTTGGTTTTGCTGTTCCATGTCTGTTACCTCCTATTGCATAAAGCCAGAAGACTGGCCTTGCCCTGAGCTGCCTAAATGTTGAAGTATTTGTGTGTAATGCTGATGGTGCATTTGACCAACTTGATTGAGTTCTTGTTTCAATGTTTGATCCTGACAATGCTCGGCCATAAAGTGGGCCTTTTTCATCGCGATCAAATTCCAGTTCAGCATATCCTCTAGGTACAAGGAATCCTTTACTGAAATTACCTGTGGGGGCATATTCATTTGCTGGTTGTTCAAGATGTGTTCCTCCTTACGATTTCTTTTTATATTGCTGATTTTGACTGGTCTTTTTACCGCCTAGGTCTGCTTCTTGTGATGGACCTGCGTTTCCTTTCACACTTGCAGCACTTACGCCTGCTTTTGATGGGTTCTTTTGCAAACGAGACATGTGGACATCACCTCCATTCTTACAATTCCCCCTCGTCTTTAATTCATACGCTGTAAAGAAAGACGCATGAGAATGTGTAAATTTTTGAAATCTGCTATTGAACTGTTTCGGAAAATCTTTTAAGATAAAGAAAGAGGCATTGCTTTTTTTTGGACAAAAAATGAATGACTGTTCATTCAAAATGTTTAGGGGGATATTTATGGGCAAACATATTCGCAAGGCGGCTGTCATTGGTTCAGGTGTCATGGGCTCAGGCATTGCTGCACATCTAGCCAATATCGGGATACCAGTAACATTGCTAGATATTGTGCCACATGAACTGACAAAGGAAGAAACGGCAAAAAAGCTAACGCTTGATCACCCTAGTGTTCGGAATAGATTAAGCCAAGACGCAATGAAAAAATTGTTAAAGCAAAAGCCAGCACCTCTTACTTCAGCCAAAAACCTATCATACATCACACCCGGAAATCTCACAGATCACCTTTCCTTATTACACGATGCTGACTGGATCATTGAAGTCGTCACTGAAAAGCTCAGCATTAAACAACACGTATTCTCTCTCATCGACGAACACCGCAAAGAAGGCAGCATCGTATCCAGCAATACATCCGGTATTTCTGTTGAAAAAATGGCAGAAGGCCGATCAGCTGATTTTAAACGCCACTTTTTAGGCACTCACTTTTTTAACCCAGCTCGTTATTTAAAGCTGTTAGAAGTAATTCCTATTCAAGAAACAGATCCAGAAGTACTCTCATATATGAAAACATTTGGTGAAGATGTACTTGGCAAGGGTGTGGTCGAAGCAAAAGATACACCGAACTTTATTGCCAACCGAATTGGCACTTATGGGCTTCTTGTCACAGTGCGTGAAATGCTTGAGAACAAATACACGATCGGAGAGGTCGATTCTGTCACAGGTCCTCTTATTGGCAGACCGAAAAGTGCGACCTTCCGCACACTTGATGTGGTGGGGCTCGACACATTTTCTCATGTAGCCCGCAATGTGTATGAACAGGTAGAAGGAAAGGAAAAAGATATTTTTCAGCTGCCTGAGTTTATGGAAAGAATGCTCGAAAAAGGGTGGATCGGCAGCAAAGCAGGGCAAGGATTTTATCAAAAAAACGGAAAGACCATTTTAGAGCTTGATCCTGTCACACTCACATACGGAGAACGGACAAAGCTAAAGGATCCGGGCATTGACATTGCCAAGCAGCAAAAGGGGACAAAAGCGAAATTGAAAGCGCTTATTTATCAAGATGGCCGTGCTGGGCAATTGCTTTGGAATATGACCGCACCTGTTCTTCTTTATTCAGCTCATCTAAAAGGCGACATTGCGGATGATATTCAGTCCATCGATAACGCCATGAAATGGGGATTTGGCTGGCAGCATGGCCCGTTCGAGCTGTGGGATGCGATTGGCGTGAAAAAAGCCGTCAGTCGAATGGAAGCGGAAGGGCACAGCATCCCGACCTGGGTGCGAGATATGCTTTCACAAGGACATGACACATTCTATCAAGAAAATGCCGAAGGAGACCGTGCATTTTATCAGAATGGTGCTTATGAACAGGAAAAGGGAAACGACAAGAATATTTCGTTAGCTAGATTGAAAAAGAAACACGATGTCATTTTTAAAAATACGGGTGCAAGCTTGATCGATATCGGGGATGATGTTGCCTTGCTTGAATTTCATTCGAAAAGTAATGCCATTGGGCTTGATGTCATTGATATGATCAATCGTGCTGTAGATGAAACGGAAAAGAATTATAAAGGGCTGGTCATCGGTAACCAAGGAAAGAACTTCTGTGTTGGTGCGAATCTCGCCTTAATTTTAATGGAAGCACAGGACGACAACTTCTTTGAAATTGATTTTGTCATTCGCAGGTTCCAGCAGGCGATGATGAAGGTGAAGTATAGTGACCGTCCAGTTGTGGCTGCACCATTTGGTATGACACTTGGCGGAGGGACGGAGCTTTGTCTACCAGCAGCCGCTATCCAAGCGTCCAGTGAAACGTATATGGGGCTTGTCGAAGCGGGGGTCGGGCTCATACCGGGCGGAGGCGGAAACAAAGAACTCTATATTCGCCATCTGCAAGGAGCGGAAAAGCCATCAGCAACTGCAATCCAAGATGCTACGCTACAAACCTTTGAAGCCATTGCGATGGCAAAGGTATCTACATCAGCAGAGGAAGCGCGTGATATGAAGATGCTCCGAGTGAATGACCGGATCAGCATGAATGGTGATCATTTAATCCATGATGCGAAACAACTCGTTCTTTCTCTTGATGAAGCGGGTTATCGTGCACCTCTGAAGCGAAAGGTGCCCGTGATGGGGGAAACAGGCTACGCAGCAATGGTGCTGGCTGCTGAAAACATGAGATTGTCTGGATACATTTCAGACCATGACATGACCATTGCGAAAAAACTAGCGCATGTCATTTCTGGCGGCAAATTGCCATTTGGTACAGAGGTGGATGAACAATACTTATTAGAGCTTGAAAGAGAAGCCTTTTTAAGTCTTGTAGGGGAAGTCAAATCTCAGGCACGCATGCAGCACATGCTCGTTAAAGGAAAACCTTTACGTAACTAGGGGGGAGTCAAAATGAGAGAAGCAGTGATTGTAGCTGGCGCAAGAACACCAGTAGGGAAAGCCAAAAAGGGATCATTAAAATATGTCAGACCTGATGATATGGGCGCATTGTGTGTAAAAGAAACGCTAAAGCGTGCCGGTGATTATGATGGAACAATCGATGATTTAATCATCGGATGTGCGACACCAGAAGCAGAGCAAGGGCTGAATGTGGCCCGGAATATTGGGGCGTTAGCAGGTTTGCCATATACAGTACCTGCTATCACCATTAACCGCTATTGCTCTTCTGGTCTGCAGTCAATTGCTTATGCAGGTGAACGAATTATGCTTGGGCAGGCAGAAACCATTTTGGCCGGAGGCGTCGAATCGATGTCGCAAGTCCCAATGATGGGTCACTCCATTCGTCCAAACGCTCTTTTGGCAGAGCAAGCGCCTGAATACTATATGAGCATGGGCCACACAGCGGAGCAAGTGGCGCAAAAGTATCAGGTCACAAGGCAAGATCAAGATGCTTTTGCGGTGAGGAGCCATCAAAAGGCAGCAAAGGCACTTCAAGAAGGGAAATTTTCAGATGAAATTGTTCCCGTTGATGTGACAGAAAGACGGGTAGGAGAGCAGAATCAACTAGAAGAACGCCAATTTACGTTCTCACAAGATGAAGGTGTCAGAGCGGGCACAACAGAGGAGGTTCTCTCAACGTTACGACCTGCCTTCTCAACAAAAGGCACAGTGACTGCAGGAAACTCTTCGCAGACGAGTGATGGAGCGGCATGTGTCATGATGATGGATCGCGAAAAAGCATCTTCTCTTTCTCTTCAGCCACTCGCCAAGTTCAGAGCGTTTGCTGTTGGTGGTGTACCACCTGAAGTCATGGGAATTGGGCCGGTTGAAGCCATTCCGCGTGCGCTGAAAATCGCTGGTCTAGAGCTGAAGGACATCGGGCTGTTTGAATTAAATGAAGCATTTGCTTCTCAGGCGATTCAAGTCATTCGTCATTTAGGGATCGATGAAGAGAAGGTAAATGTCAACGGCGGCGCCATTGCATTAGGACATCCGCTAGGCTGTACAGGAACGAAACTCACGCTGTCCCTCATTCATGAAATGAAACGGCGAAATGAACAATTTGGTATTGTGACGATGTGTATCGGCGGGGGCATGGGAGCAGCAGGCATTTTTGAATTGATCTAAAGGGGGAAAACAGGATGAAAGCAATGGAAGATGTAAAAAAGGGTGGCAGTTTCTTAATAGATGAGACGAATTATGAGCATATCTTTACACCAGAGGATTTCTCTGATGAACATCAAATGATCGGGAAAACAACAGAAGATTACATTTTACAAGATGTCGTTCCGCACATCGATCAAATTGAAAATCATGAATTCGAGCATTCTGTTCGTCTCTTGAAAAAGGCTGGAGAGCTTGGCCTGCTTGGTGCGGATGTTCCTGAGGAATTTGGCGGGCTTGGGTTAGATAAAATCAGCTCAGCCATCATTACTGAAAAATTTGCAAGAGCAGGCAGCTTCTCTCTTTCTTACGGCGCCCATGTCGGGATCGGTTCTTTGCCGATCGTGCTGTTTGGCAATCAAGCGCAAAAGGAAAAGTACCTGCCAGGACTCGCCTCTGGAGAAACAATTGCGGCCTATGCCCTAACAGAGCCAGGGTCAGGTTCTGATGCGCTAGGTGCGAAAACAACGGCAGTCCTGAATGAAGCTGGA
Source organism: Bacillus sp. FSL K6-2869 (assembly GCF_040869405.1). NCBI lineage: Bacteria > Bacillati > Bacillota > Bacilli > Caryophanales > Bacillaceae > Bacillus > Bacillus sp. FSL K6-2869. Next base: position 3,056,051 of record NZ_CP152035.1, on the reverse strand, counting down.
ACACATTATGTCCTCAATGGGGAAAAACAATGGATCACAAACTCCGCATTTGCCGATGTGTTTGTCGTGTATGCGAAGATTGATGGTGAACACTTCTCTGCTTTCATCGTAGAAAAGGATTTTCCTGGAGTCAAAACAGGACCTGAAGAGAAAAAGATGGGCATTAAAGGGTCCTCGACGAGAACGTTAATCCTTGAAGATGCCGAAGTGCCAAAGGAGAATTTGCTTGGTGAAGCAGGCAGAGGTCATGTCATTGCCTTTAACATTTTGAACATTGGACGCTATAAACTGGCTGTAGGGACAATCGGTGCATCAAAACGAGTCATTCAATTATCGGCAGAGTATGCTAATCAGCGCAAGCAGTTTAAAACACCAATTTCTCAATTTAGCTTAATTGGCGAAAAAGCAGCCAACATGTCGGCAAAGCTTTATGCCATGGAAAGTGCTGTATACCGCACAGTCGGGTTATTTGAACAAAGAATGGGTCTGTTAAGTGACGAGGAGCAAAAGGATGGGAAACAAATTGCGCAATCCATTGCAGAATATGCGATTGAATGCTCTCTTTGTAAAGTGCTTGGCTCTGAAACGCTCGATTATATTGTGGATGAAGGTGTGCAGATTCACGGCGGATATGGTTTCATGCAAGAATACGAAGTCGAAAGAGCCTATCGCGACTCACGAATTAACCGTATTTTTGAAGGAACGAATGAAATTAACCGATTGCTTGTGCCAGGCACCTTCTTGAAGAAAGCGATGAAAGGAGAGCTTCCGCTTCTTCAAAAAGCGCAAACCCTACAGGAAGAGCTAATGATGATGATGCCGGAAGAGCCGGGTGATCAGCCGCTTGATCAAGAGAAATACTTACTTGCCCATGCGAAAAAGATCGCCTTGATGGTATCTGGAATGGCGGCGATGAAATATGGGAAAGCATTAGACAAAGAGCAAGAAATCCTTGTGAATATAGCAGATATCGTCAATGAACTCTTTGCTGCTGAGTCGGCGGTCTTGCGTACGGAAAAAGCAATCGCAGCATCAGGCACAGAAAAAAATGCACAAAAGCTTGCGTATACACAAATTTTCACGCAGGAAGCCTTTTTAAAAATTGAAGCTCATGCGAAAGAATCATTGATTGCCATGGAAGAAGGAGATTCACTCCGTATGAGTCTGTCAGCCCTTCGCAAGCTGACAAGATTCACGCCAATGAATGTCATTGCGAAAAAGCGTGAGGTGGCGAAACGAATCTTTGAAGCAGAGAAATATATCGTATAAGACGGCTGAAAAGGTGCGGATATCATGCCGCACCTTTTTGTAAGCATACATTTAGGTTTTTCATATGTTTTGTGATAAAATGTTGTCACTATTTGCAGGAGGTGAAAATGGTGGCTTTAGATTTTTACGAATACCCATCTTGCGGTACATGCCGAAAAGCAAAGAAATGGCTGGAAGAACACAATAAAGACATCAACAGCATACATATCGTCGAAGAGACGCCTGATAAAGAAACATTAAAAGCCCTTTACGAAAAAAGCGGTTTAGAGCTGAAGAAATTTTTTAATACGAGCGGTCAGAAATACAGAGAGCTGCAGCTGAAAGATAAACTTCCTGCAATGTCAGAGGACGAGCAGCTTGAATTACTTGCGTCTAACGGAATGCTGATCAAGCGTCCAATTACAACAGACGGCAAACGAGTGACAGTTGGATTTAATGAAGATACATTTAAAAGCGTCTGGAAATGATGTAACTTTCATTCAGATTGTGGTATCTTCAATATAGATTGTAAGAAAAGACTGGAGGGGTATGAAATGAGCACACCAAAAGATTTACGTTATTCAGAAGAACACGAATGGGTCAAAGTAGAAGGAGATAAGGTGCGTATCGGTATTACGCATTTTGCTCAATCTGAGCTAGGCGATATCGTGTTCGTTGAGCTTCCTGAAGTAGGAGACAAAATTACAGCGGACGAGCCTTTCGGAAGTGTAGAATCAGTCAAAACAGTTTCTGAACTATACGCACCGATTAACGGCACAATCGTTGAAGTAAACGATGAACTTGATGACAGCCCAGAGTTCGTCAACGACTCTCCATACGAAAAAGCTTGGATGATCGTAGTAGAGCCAGCGGATGCATCTGAAATCGAGAACCTAATGACAGCTGAGCAATATGAAGAAATGACAAAAGAAGACTAATTCATGTGAAATTGGACACTCTACCTATATGGGGGGTGTCCAATTTGTCTTTTCAAAAAGAACAGGTGGATATAACAGAGCATGTCACTGGACGATTCAAAGAGAGTGGCATGGTGCTTTACCATCAAAACGAAGAGATTGGTACGATGATTAGTGAAAATCAATATGAATTAAAATCAGGTTATTCCTATGATCAAAACCGTTTTTATCGTCTGTCAGATACATTGACCCATGGGACTGAAAAATATGTAGACTGTGACGATGAAAATGGCTGGTGCTGATCACAGATAAGGCTGCAGTGAGTGCTGCAGTCTTTTTGTTGATCAATTGCCCAATCTTTACAACCTGAATGAAAGATTGTAATCTAAGGAAGAAGTGAATCAACGTCAAAAGGGCCGGGTGATCGTGATGAATGTCGAGATAGAAAAGGTCATCATTGTAGAAGGTAAATCAGATAAACAGAAGCTAAAAGAAGTCATAAGTGAACCTGTTACCATCATTTGCACCAATGGCACGATCAGTACATCGAAGCTGGATCAGCTTGTGGACGATTTATTCGGGAAAGACGTTTACATATTAGCAGACAGTGACGATGCTGGCGACAAACTGCGGAAGCAATTTCGAAAAGAATTCCCTGAAGCACTGCATCTTTTTGTCGACAGAACGTACCGCGAAGTGGCCGCTTCACCGTCAGCCCATATTGCATCTATTCTATTAGCTGCAAACATTGATGTTCATTCGAAATATTTATAAGGGTGACGTATATGAAAGAGATTGAAGAGCATGAATTCAAGGAGATAGAGGACGATTTATTTCTTTTGTACTTATATACACCATTTTGCGGAACATGCCAGCTGGCAAAGAAGATGCTGGCAGTGGTTGATGCCATGCAGCCGGAAGTTCCTTTTTATGAGAATAACTTAAATTACTCGCCAAGTTTTGCGAAAGCATTTGAGATCGAAAGTGTCCCTTGCTTTCTCCTGTTTAAAAAGGGTGAAATCGTGCAAAAAGGCTATGCCTTTCACTCCGTTCCATATCTTCATGAAATGATTGAAACCGCTAAATAAAGCGGTTTTTTGTCATATTTCAAGCAATTCATTTGAAAATTTGTCGAGCTATTTATAAAGGACAAGCCGATGTTTGTAGAGAAATGTTATGTATAACCAAATGACAGGGAGGTTATACATGTGGAAAATGTGAAAGCCCATGGAAGTGCAGGGCAGCGATTATTGTTAAAGCCGTTGCTCTCATCATCATCCTTGAAGATTACATTTGAGGCGGAAACGGACTCTTGTACATTGATTGTGGATGAACGTGGTGAAGTGAAGAAACTACCTGCAATTGAGTTATCGGATCTCATCTTTTATGGTGAGCGAAAAGAGATTTTGCAATTATTAGATGGAGACATGTCCTTACAGCAGCTGATCAGCAGAGGACAAGTGAAAGTGAAAGGCTCATTTCGAGCACTTCTTCGACTAGAAGCAGTACTTTGGCTGACGAACGGTTTTTTTCGAAAAATGATAACGTAGTCGTTTACTTGGAAATTAGCGATTTACAGCGTTGACATATCTCAGATAGCATGATATTCTACGTTAGTAAAAACATGAACATCACATAAAACAACATATTTTCTCTTATTAAGAGAGGTGGAGGGACGTGCCCTATGAAACCCGGCAACCGTCAGCATAGCTGAAATTGGTGCCAATTCACTCAAAGCCGCAACGCTTTGAAAGATGAGAGAAAGGCGTATTTGATATAAAAGGCCTTTCTGCTTGCGTTGCAGTTAGGTCTTTTTTACTGACCTTACGTCAGGCTAGCGTCATAACAGTCGGAAGAATAAATGAACGTATGTGATGGAAACCTATAGATTCAGCAAGAAAGCAGGTGAACAGACTGTGATCCATTTACAGAATGTATCAAAAACGTATCATTCAAAAAGCGGAAATGTTGATGCCGTGAAAGACGTCAACTTGGATATCGATAAAGGTGAAATATTCGGAATTATCGGGTATAGCGGCGCAGGGAAAAGTTCCCTGATTCGCCTATTAAACGGTCTGGAGCTGCCAACAGAAGGAATCGTTGAAGTGGCAGGCAACCGAATCAATGAAGTATCGAATACGAAACTTCGGAAAGCAAGACAAGAAATCAGCATGATTTTCCAGCACTTTAACTTGCTCTGGTCAAGAACAGTGAGACAAAATATTATGTTCCCGCTCGAGATCGCAGGTGTACCAACGTCAAAACGGAGAGCTCGTGCAAACGAACTGATTAAATTGGTCGGTTTAGAAGGAAAAGAAAATGCCTATCCTTCTCAGCTCAGCGGCGGGCAAAAGCAGCGTGTAGGGATTGCGAGAGCATTAGCGAATGACCCAAAAGTTCTGCTATGTGACGAAGCGACATCTGCTCTTGATCCACAAACAACAGATTCCATCCTTGAGCTTTTAGCCGATATTAATAAACGACTAGGACTCACCATTGTATTGATCACACATGAAATGCATGTCATTCGCAAAATTTGTCACCGTGTGGCGGTGATGGAGAATGGCCGTATTGTCGAAGAAGGCGAAGTATTACGTGTCTTCAGACAGCCGAAAGAAGAAATGACGAAACGATTCGTGAAACAGCTTGCTGAACCAGAAGAAGCAAAAGAAACGATCGAGCACGTCCTAGAGAGAGTAAAAGAAGGTCAGGTCGTCCGGTTGTCCTTTATCGGAGATTCTGCCGAACAGCCGCTGATCACGGAAATCATTCGATCCTTCAAGGTCGATGTGAACATCCTGCAAGGAAAGATTTCTCAAACGCAGGAAGGCGCGTTTGGAACACTCTTTATCCATATAAATGGAGACGAGAACGAAGTTGAAAAAGCCATCGCCTATATCCAAAGCAAACAGGTTGAAATCGAGGTGATGACACATGTTTGAGAAATGGTTTCCGAACGTTGATCTAGAGGTTATTTGGAACGCGACGGGTGAAACGGTCTATATGACACTCATTTCATTGGCATTTGCCTTTGTGATCGGTATTATTCTTGGCCTACTGCTCTTCCTTACAGGAAAAGGCGGTCTTTGGGAAAATAAACCGATCAATGCTGTCATCGGCGCAGTCGTCAACATTTTCAGATCGATTCCTTTTATCATTTTAATTATTCTTTTACTAGGGTTTACGAAATTTTTAATGCATACAATTTTAGGCCCAAATGCAGCATTACCAGCCCTTGTCATTGGCTCAGCTCCTTTCTACGCACGTCTTGTTGAAATTGCACTGCGTGAAGTAGACAAAGGAGTCATTGAAGCAGCACGATCTATGGGAGCGAAAACGTCAACAATCATTTTCAAAGTATTGCTGCCAGAATCATTGCCAGCCCTTATTTCAGGTATTACCGTAACAGCGATTGCTCTGATTGGCTCTACTGCGATTGCAGGAGCAATTGGAGCAGGCGGACTTGGTGACCTTGCTTATGTGGAAGGATACCAATCTGGTAATACAGATGTCACACTTGTAGCCACTGTGTTTATTCTGATCATCGTCTTTATCATTCAAATAATCGGTGATTTGATTACAAATAAAATTGATAAACGTTAAGGGAGGAATTATTCATGAAGAAATTGATTTTAAGTGCACTATTTCTAGCATTTGCAGGCATTTTAGCTGCGTGCGGTTCATCAAATAACGCAAGCGATAACAAAACCATCACGGTTGCCGCTTCAAAAACACCACATGCCGAGATTCTTGAAGAAGCAAAACCACTTCTAAAAGAAAAAGGCTACGATCTAAAAGTGAAAGTACTGAGCGATTATAAAATGTACAACAAAGCATTAGCTGAAAAAGAAGTGGATGCGAACTTTTTCCAACATATCCCTTACTTAAACGAAGAAAATAAATCAAACAAAGATTACAACTTAGTGAGTGCTGGTGCCGTTCACCTTGAGCCTTTCGGTATCTACTCTAAGAAATACAAATCAGTAAAAGATATTCCAAACGGCGGCACGATCATCATGACAAACAACGTAGCTGAGCAAGGACGTATGCTTGCCCTATTACAAAATGCTGGTGTGATCAAGCTTGATCCAAAAGTAGATACAATCAACGCAACAGTCAAAAACATCAAAGAAAACCCGAAGAACCTAAAATTCAAAAAAATCGCTCCTGAACTAACAGCGAAAGCTTATGAAAACAGTGAAGGCGATGCAGTATTTATCAACGTTAACTATGCGATCCAAAATAAATTGAATCCGAAAAAAGATTCAATCGAACTTGAGCAAACGAAAAACAACCCGTATGCAAACATCGTCGCTGTTCGCAAAGGTGACGAAAAATCAGAGAAGATCAAGGTATTAATGGAAGTTCTTCACTCTGATAAAATCAAAGAATTCATCGACAAAAAGTATGATGGTGCAGTATTGCCTGTATCTGAATAACAACTTGTAAACCTCGCTTTCATCAAAGCGAGGTTTCAACGTGTAGACAAACCCTCGCATTCGTTGTCAGGTCTGCGCTCCGGTGCTCACGAATGTCAAATTCGCTCTGCTCCGGTACTCGCCCTTCCTAGACTGCAAAGGTTTTCTATCACGCTGAAAAAAGAAGACAAAGGGCAAAAATAAAGATCATTTTAGCCCTTTGTCAATCATCTGCAACCTCGCTTTCATCAAAGCGAGGTTTTTTTGTGTATTTTTTCAAATCTCGCTCATAATAAAAACGAACAAATGACCTGAAGGGATGGAATGAAGATGAATGAACAACATATGAGCGGATCCATGCAGCAATCACTGACGGATTATAAAACGGCAATGGGTGAATTTCAGAAGAAAATGCCGGTGTTTGGCAAGAAATTCAATGAATTTACGGAGCAGTGCTTTCAGAGCGATTCATTAACACAAAAAGAAAAACAAATGATTGCCCTCGGCATCAGCATTCATGCACAGGATGAATATTGCATGATCTATCATACAAAGGGAGCGCTCGATCAAGGCGCAACAGAAGAGAATTTGCTAGAGGTCGTCAGTGTGGCGACAGCGTTTGGCGGCGGTGCTGCGCTAAGTCAAGGCATCACAGTTGTTCAGCAATGTATCGATGAATTTGGAGGACAGACGCATTAAGGGAAGGATAAGATGGTATTTTTCCATATCAGGGAGTTGAGTCGTTCTCAGCCGGTTGTGTGAGAAAATATGCCAGCATAGCGCGCTATATCCCTTTTGAGTGAAGCCGCGTGCCTTTGATACAATGAAGATACACTCAAAGAAGGGAATGGTTTATTATTTGTTCGGACCATAGTACACTGGGATTGGATTATACCGCCGAGATGGAAAAGGCCATGCATAAAGCTCATGGCATGAGCTATGCAGAGTACGAAAGAGACCATGACTTAAGGATGAAAGTGGAATATAAACGAGAGCAGTCCTATCGAGATGAGAAAAGGCAGCTCGCAAAAATGAATATACAAGGCTATTAAATAGCTAAGGGACGGGGAGAATAGTTTCCCGTCCTTTCTTTATGAAAACAGTCTTTTCGACATAAATCCTTTTATCTACCTGTATTTTTTGTTAGAATTTTGAGAGCATCTTCTTACGCTTGTCGTGAATGTGTTGTATTCACTTTTAATTTGTTATAAAATTAGAATGAGAATAAATTGAGAATAATGATTATTTTGGAGGTATCGATATATGACTGCTTCGACATTAACAATTAAGGACTTGCACGTTGAGATTGAAGGGAAAGAAATCTTAAAAGGTGTAAACCTAGAAATAAAAGGTGGAGAATTCCACGCAGTAATGGGACCAAACGGAACAGGTAAATCTACTTTATCTGCTGCTATCATGGGTCACCCTAAATATGAAGTAACAAAAGGTAGCATTTTGCTTGATGGCGAAGATGTTCTTGAAATGGAAGTAGATGAGCGCGCGCAAGCGGGTCTTTTCCTTGCAATGCAATATCCATCTGAAATTAGTGGTGTGACAAATGCAGACTTCCTTCGTTCGGCTATTAACGCACGCAGAGAAGAAGGCGATGAAATCTCTCTCATGAAATTCATCCGCAAAATGGACGAAAACATGGAATTCCTTGAAATGGACCCAGATATGGCACAGCGCTACCTAAACGAAGGTTTCTCAGGCGGGGAGAAAAAACGCAACGAAATTCTTCAATTAATGATGATTGAACCAAAAATCGCCATTCTTGACGAAATCGATTCTGGTCTTGATATCGATGCGCTGAAAGTTGTTTCTAAAGGAATTAATAAAATGCGCGGCGAAAGCTTCGGCTGCTTAATGATCACTCACTATCAGCGTTTATTGAACTACATCACACCAGATCACGTTCATGTCATGATGCAAGGACGTATTGTGAAATCTGGCGGACCAGAACTTGCGCAGCGTCTAGAAGCAGAAGGTTACGACTGGATTAAAAAAGAGTTAGGAATTGAAGACGAAACTGTTGGTCAAGAAGCGTAAGCGTTAGGAGGATTATTGATGACATTAGAAACGAAATTATCAGTAGATCAAGATTATGTCAAAAGCTTCTCCGAGAAGCATCAGGAACCGGCATGGATGAGTTCCCTTCGCTTACAGGCTCTTGAAAAAGCAGAAGACCTTCCAATGCCAAAGCCTGACAAAACGAATATTTCTAAATGGAATTTAACCAATTTCAAACAGCATACAGTCGAAAGTGCGCCATTTGGATATTTAGAAGAGCTTCCTGAAGAAGTGAAGTCTCTTATTGATTTAGAGGACACAGATAAGACAGTCTACATTCAGCGTGATCAAACGCCAGCCTACTTGTCTCTTTCAACAGAAGCGAAAGACAAAGGCGTGATCTTCACTGATATCCATACTGCGATTCGTGAACATGGAGACCTAGTGAAGAAATATTTCATGACAGATGCAGTGAAAGTGGATGAGCACAAATTAACAGCTCTACATGCTGCTTTAGTGAATGGCGGAGCTTTCCTCTATGTACCGAAAAACGTAGAGCTTGAAGCACCAATTCAAGCCGTTTATCTTCATGAAAATGACGAAACAACGTTGTTCAACCATGTCATCGTTGTAGCAGATGATCATAGTGCTGTGACATATGTTGAAAACTACATCAGTACGGCAGCACCAGAAGAAGCGATCTTCAATATCGTGTCTGAAGTCTTCACAGGTGCAAATGCACGTGTCACTTACGGTGCAGTGGATAACCTTGCAGAAGGTGTGACAGTCTATGTGAATAGACGTGGTATGGCAAATGGTCGTGACAGTAAAATCGAATGGGCGCTTGGCCTAATGAATGATGGAGACGTCGTGTCTGAAAACATCACGAAGCTTATGGGCGACGGTACATTCGGTGATACAAAATCAGTTGTTGTTGGCCGCGGGAATCAAACGGAAAACTTCACAACAAGCATCATCCACTTTGGTAAAAACTCTGAAGGGTATATCTTGAAGCATGGTGTCATGAAGGATCAAGCATCTTCTATCTTTAACGGGATTGGTAAAATCGAGCATGGCGCAACGAAGTCAAATGCGGAGCAAGAATCTCGTGTTCTCATGCTGAGTGAGAAAGCACGCGGTGACGCTAACCCAATTCTTTTAATCGATGAAGATGATGTAACAGCAGGGCACGCTGCTTCTGTTGGGCGTGTTGATCCAATTCAACTCTATTACCTCATGAGCCGTGGGATTTCCAAAGAAGATGCAGAAAGACTTGTCATTTATGGCTTCTTAAATCCAGTCGTCAAAGAACTGCCGATTGAAGGAGTTAAAAAGCAGCTCGTTTCTGTGATTGAAAGGAAAGTAAAATAATGAATATCAAAGACGTTCGTGAGCAGTTTCCAATCCTTCATCAGCAAGTGAACGGACATGATTTGGTGTATTTGGACAGTGCGGCGACATCTCAAAAACCACGAGTTGTCATTGATGCAATGAATGAGTATTACCGGTCTTACAACTCGAACGTCCACCGGGGTGTTCATACCCTTGGCACAAAAGCAACGGACGCATACGAGGGTGCAAGAGAGAAAGTTCGAGCATTCATTGGTGCTTCTTCTGTCCAGGAGATTATTTTTACTAGAGGTACAACAACCGCACTAAACACAGTGGCAATCAGCTATGCAAGAGCAAACCTCAAAGAAGGCGATGAGATCGTCATTACGCATATGGAGCATCATGCGAATATCATCCCTTGGCAGCAGGCAGCAAAAGCAACTGGCGCCACATTGAAATATATTCCGTTACAGGAAGACGGCACGCTGTCGCTTGAAGATGTGAAGCAAACCATCACACATCAAACGAAAATCGTTGCTGTCACACATGTCTCAAACGTATTAGGAACCATCAACCCAATTAAAGACATCGCAAAGATTGCTCACGATCACGGTGCAATTATTGTCGTCGATGGTGCCCAGAGCACCCCGCACATGCAAATTGATGTTCAGGACTTGGATTGCGACTTTTTCGCCTTCTCTGGGCATAAAATGTGTGGACCGACTGGCATTGGTGTTCTTTACGGGAAGAAGGACCTTTTGAATAATATGGAGCCTGCTGAGTTTGGCGGTGAAATGATCGACTTTGTGGATCTATATGATTCTACATGGAAAGAACTGCCGTGGAAATTTGAAGCGGGAACACCGATTATTGCAGGAGCAATTGGGCTCGGAAAAGCGATTGATTTCTTAAATGACATCGGAATGGAGGAAGTCAGCCGTTACGAGCATCAGCTTGCGACTTATGCACTTGAGCGCTTTAAGGAGCTTGAAGGTGCCACGGTTTACGGACCGCAGCACCGAGCTGGACTTGTGACGTTTAACTTAGACGACGTCCATCCTCATGATGCCTCAACTGTTCTAGATACGGAAGGTATCGCCATTCGTGCTGGACATCACTGTGCACAGCCGCTCATGAAATGGCTTGGTGTATCAGCGACTGCAAGAGCAAGCTTCTATCTGTACAATACAGAAGAGGAGATTGACGAGCTCATGGCAGCGCTCCGTAAGACAAAGGAGTATTTTACGAATGTCTTTTAATGTAAACTTAGACACACTGTACAGACAAGTGATTATGGATCATTATAAAAATCCGAGAAACAAAGGTGTGTTAAACGACAGCATTGTCGTCGATATGAACAACCCTACGTGTGGTGACCGCATTCGTCTCACGATGAAAATCGAAGACGAAAAAGTCATCGATGCGAAATTTGAAGGAGAAGGATGCTCGATTTCGATGGCATCTGCCTCTATGATGACGCAGGCGATTAAAGGGAAAGATATTGAAACAGCTTTGAAAATGTCTCAGATTTTCTCCGATATGATGCTAGGAAAAGAATACGACGATTCCATTGATCTTGGTGACATTGAGGCGCTGCAGGGAGTTGCAAAATTCCCAGCGCGCATCAAATGTGCAACATTATCCTGGAAGGCGCTTGAAAAAGGCGCATCTGCCGAAGATAACGGCAAATCATAAGATTGGAGTGAAAATGGATGGCTAAAAAAATGCCAGATGTTGGTGAATATAAATACGGCTTTTCTGATAAAGACGTTTCCATTTTCCGTTCAGAGCGCGGACTGACAAAAGAGATCGTTGAAGAAATTTCTCGTATGAAAGAAGAGCCTCAGTGGATGCTCGACTTCCGTTTGAAATCTCTTGAGCACTTTTACAACATGCCGATGCCACAATGGGGCGGAGATTTAAATGCATTAAACTTTGATGAAATTACGTACTACGTAAAACCATCAGAACGCTCTGAGCGTTCTTGGGATGAAGTACCAGAAGAAATCAAACAAACCTTTGATAAGCTTGGAATCCCTGAAGCAGAGCAAAAGTACTTAGCAGGTGTATCTGCTCAGTATGAATCTGAAGTTGTGTATCACAACATGAAGCAAGATCTTGAAGATCTAGGCATTGTGTTTAAAGATACAGACAGCGCATTAAAAGAGAACGAAGACATCTTCCGTGAGCACTGGGCAAAAGTCATTCCTCCGACTGACAACAAATTTGCTGCGCTTAACTCGGCTGTATGGTCTGGTGGTTCATTCATCTACGTACCAAAAGGCGTAAAAGTAGATACACCACTTCAAGCATACTTCCGAATCAACTCTGAGAACATGGGTCAGTTCGAACGTACACTGATCATCGTTGATGAAGGCGCACACGTGCATTACGTAGAAGGTTGTACAGCTCCAGTTTACACAACAAACTCACTTCATAGTGCGGTTGTTGAAATTATCGTGAAAAAAGGCGGCTACTGCCGTTATACAACGATTCAAAACTGGGCAAACAACGTCTTCAACCTTGTGACAAAACGTACAGTATGTGAAGAGAATGCAACAATGGAATGGATTGATGGAAACATCGGTTCTAAGCTGACAATGAAATACCCAGCTGTCATCTTAAAAGGTGAAGGCGCTCGTGGTATGACATTAAGTATTGCCCTAGCAGGTAAAGGTCAGCACCAAGATGCAGGTGCAAAAATGATTCACCTTGCACCAAACACATCTTCAACGATCGTATCGAAATCGATTTCCAAACAAGGCGGTAAAGTCACATACCGTGGAATCGTTCACTTCGGACGCAAAGCAGAGGGTGCACGCTCAAACATCGAGTGTGACACACTCATCATGGATAACAAATCAACATCTGATACGATTCCTTACAATGAAATCTTAAACGACAACATTTCATTAGAGCACGAAGCCAAGGTATCGAAAGTATCAGAAGAGCAGCTATTCTACTTGATGAGCCGCGGAATTTCTGAAGAAGAAGCAACAGAAATGATCGTCATGGGCTTCATCGAACCATTCACAAAAGAACTGCCAATGGAATACGCCGTTGAAATGAACCGTTTGATTAAGTTTGAGATGGAAGGTTCGATCGGTTAACCGTTGATATAGAGGGGATTAAAGGTGTTTAGACGTTATATTTATATTAAGCACCCACAAAGCGCCCACAAAATTTAATTATTGAACATACCGCAGATACAATTCCTTTGGTCCTCAATTTTTGGGTGACATGGAGATACGTGTCTGCGGTTGTTTTTTATACTAGAATGTCTTAACCTTTCCCATACATAGTTCTTATTCAAAACGTTTACAGCATGGCTATGCTCAATGCATGTCTTTTATAAACTTCTCTGAAATACTTTCTCACAACATTTGTTTTGAACCTTTTAAAGGAGAAATGATTTTACCTTTAAGGCCGCTAACAACTTCGAGGTTCAGATCAACTTTATTCAAAATAAATACTTGCCACATTCAAATTAGTACTGTATAGTTCTAAATATGACAAAGGCAAAATTAATGAATCAAAAACGTGTACTTGAAGTAGCTGCAACATTATTTTTGGAAAAAGGGTTTGCTTATACGAGTATGGATGAATTGGTACGTGTAAGCAAAGTATCAAAGTCTAATGTGTATTATCACTTTTCTAATAAGGAAGAATTATTAGAAGGGGTCGTTGATTATTGGATTGACATGTATCAATCTGCAATGGATGACGTACTGTCTCAGACCCAATTTTCAGTTGAAGATCGTATTCAACTGTTTTTAAAGCAATTATCACAAGGAGTTCAGTCGAGAGAGTATAAGGGTGGCTGTCCATTTATTACTCTTTATATTCAAAGTCCTGCAAAGGCCACACAAATAAAAGAAAAAATAGGACTTTTTTTCACAGGATTACAAGAGAAAGTTTCTCTATTACTGAAACAAGGGGTAGAGAATGGGGAATTCAGAGATACGATTCAGATTGATGAGGTGGCATCACTTTTTATGACAAATCTTGAAGGAGCGTTATTTATTTCAGAAACATTGAAAGATGCCACTGTCATCACAAAAACAGCAGATCATTTATTTAACTTGCTTCGATAAAGAAGCATTTTTTTTACATCAAATTAGTACTGATTAGTACTAAAAAGGAGACCTCATATGAAAACAGTACTTTTAATTGGTGGAACGGGCTTTATTGGGAAGCAATTAGTCGAGGAATTAGCGAAAGAGGATGTGAACATTCTTCTTTTAGTAAGATCGAAAAGTAAAGCAACACGCACTTTTCAAGAAAGAGGTATTTTAAAAGAGGCAGTGATGCACTTTGTTGAAGGTGATTTGACAAAAGTCGATTTGGGTCTAAGTCCTGAAGATCAGGAGAGGGTATTGAAAACGGATGTGATCATTCACGCAGGAGGCCCTATGGATATTCAAGCGACAAGTAAAGAGGCAGCTTCCGTCTTTTTAAATGGCGCCAAATATATTGGTGAATTAGCTAAAAGTATTCATCAATTGAAAGGCTTGCAGCAATTTATCCATGTTGTCGGTTATATGAGTCCCTTTGATGATCAAAATAGCAAGATTGCCATCGACGTGTTTGAAGAAGGAAACGATTACTTGAAAATAAAAAATCCTTATGAGAGAACAAAGTTTTTAGCAGATCTTTTTATTCGTCAACAGGCATCTTCAGTAGGTTATCCTCTTTCTGTCATTAATCCGCCAACTGTCGTTGGTAGTAGTCAAACAGGGAGTACAGAGCAAATTGCAGGATTGGGTTTGCTTGTAAAGAGTATGCGAAGAGGGCTCATGCCGGTGATTCCTGGAGGTAAGGACTATCGGTTACCACTTATTTCAAACGATGAGTTTGCGAAGTTTATTGTACAGGTTTTCAAGTTGGAGCAGCCGGCTATTCAAACATATACACTTGTTGAAGACAAAGAGCACGATCAGAACGTTGCTGGACTATTAAGTATGATGTCAGAAAGTATGAATATGAAGGCACCTAGCATCTCTGTCCCAATGCCACTGATGAAAGCTGTCATGAATAGTGGTGTAAGTAAACTCACAAACATTCCTTCTGACGGATTGAATTTTATGACAAAACGAACGTTTTCAAATATTTCAGCGAAAAAAATAATGGGAGAAGATTGGTTTAAGAAGACGAGTGTCATGACATTTTTCCCTGCTGTAGTAGCGGATCTAGATTATCGAATGATGGCTCAAAATGGTGAGCACCAACATTTATTTAAACGAACATTATGCGATAATAACACCCTTTACCAATTACAAGGAGAAGGGAAGCCGTTTATTTTATTACATGGTTTATTGAGTGATGGAGAAGATTTATTTCCTTTAGCACAGGAGCTTCATGAGAAAACAGGTCAACCTGTATGGATCTTGGACCTTCCTGGTTTGGGGCGTTCTCCTTTTAAACGAGAGAAACATCTTCTAGATATCTATTTAAATGTAGTGAAAAAAGTAATAGAGAAAGCGACGAATGGTGCACATCTAATCGGTCATTCATTCGGTGCGTTTATCTTATTGGAAGCATTGGAACAAGGGTACATAGAAAAGGAGTATTCCATCACTTTACTTCAGCCGCCTGTTGCTAAAAAAAATGCTAAATCGCTAAATGTTCCACAATGGATGAACAAATGGTCATTAAAATTAGCAACTCCTAAAATGATAGAGCGTTATTTGTTAAGAAATGGTTTGTTTGAAAGCACGGAGAGCATTCCTAAACATTATATTGAAAAAATCAGAAACAGCTTTACTTCTCCTAGAATTTTAAATACAACGGTTCAGCTTAACCATTTATTACTGAAAACCGATCAAGGTGACTTTAAAGAAGTCACAAAGGATCATCTTCACATGATTTGGGGGGAGTATGACAGAGGCTATTCTGCGCCATCGCATCTTGGGAAGGTTGATTTTGTTCCGTATGGCCATCATTTCCCTCTTAGCCATCCGAGTGAAACGGCAGCATTAGTTATAAAAAATAGAATACTAGCAGATGAGAGTGTAGGATAAATAAAAAGTTTGTAGTCATTCAGATCAATCGTATCCTTTGCCCATCAACTGAAAGGTTTTGTAAAACACCCCAAAACGAAAAATGAGATTTATATGACAAGTAATCACAATTTATGTTTTTGGGGGAGTTGTTCTTAGCTTGATGGTGATGTGGGCGCAACCTTCAAAACACTACCAAGCTTCTGACGGCTTAATATGTTATAAGACGTATAACAAATATAAAACTCCATTGAATGCTTGTTTGATGAGTGGATGGGGGCATTTGAAACAATTAACAAAAATGAAGTGGCATTTGCAGAAGAGATGTATTTGTAATCCTCGAGTTGAAGAGCCTAAGTGGTCACGAATTAAAAAAATAACATATGTCAGTATACATGTATATAGAGATATGTTATTTGTGTTTTTGTGTTATAATCCAAATATAAGTGATTTAACATAATACTCGTTAATCTGGAATTATGTTAAATGACTCATACTGTATTTTATTAAACAAAACCATTGCAATGAATTAGAGCATTAAATAAAAATTATCCATAAAGCACAGCATAATAGATTAAACAAAAGTATTGCAATTAATACACATCTGCTCTTGTATTTCTGGTCGTTTTTCATCGATAAAGGGCGGGGAGAAGGCGCGAGCATGGCGGTAATAAACGAAAGATATACTCTAGGCGCAACAAATAATTACAAAATGATGCCTTTACAGTTTGTTTTTTGAGTTAAAGACGAAGAGAAGGCGTAATCAAGGCGTTAATAAACAACAAATAACATATATTGAGACTTGCGAGTCTTATCCGATGATGTCTTCTAATTAGAGAAGGCGGAGGACAAACAAAAAAATGGCCCAATTAAGGACCATTTTATGAAGACTAGCTTACTTGATTAGAGTGATTAAACTCACAATCAAGTGAGCCAAAGCTATCACGATCAGTATAATAGTGGATAGCTTCATATTATTCACCTCCTTTGAGGTGGAACGAGCTTGGGCTACTGGCATAGCCTAGGCTCTTTTTTGATTATACCTTAAAACATCCATCAATTGGTGTGTTTTATGTAATATTGCTAAAAGCACCTGTGGCATTAGGCTCGACAAGGGATTGATGATCGTCCGTTTAGAGCATTGGCACTTGAAATGATAGAAAACAAACAATTTTTGAGAGAATGTTCAAATGACTGGTTGGAAATGAAATAGCTTAGGGTGATATGAATATGGCATTGTGGGAAGGATAATGTTATCACTGTGTGAATCAAGAATAAAAGTATGAACGTGAATAACAAACAATTTGGTCGAAATGGATAATTGTAAAAAAGGACCCAAAACGTTGACAACATACGTTTTGGGTCTTTTTGTTTTTGAAAAAATAGAGGTTAACGAGGTGCATAAAACGCATCTAAGGTTTTCGTCATATCATCAGATGCAGATTGTAAGATAGTTTTTTGATCTAAAATCGCTGTTCCTTGTGCCCGGACAATATGAAATTGATGAAAACCCATCAAGTTTTGGAATATTTCCTTTAGATAATAATATGAAAATTCCAGTGGTGTGTACCGATCGTTATTTGTGAAAATTGAGCCACTTGCTTGTAGCAAAAGAACACGATAATCGTCAGTCATCAGACCAACTGAACCATTTTCTGTATACTTAAACGTTTCTCTAGCAATCAAAATATTATCTATATAATCTTTCATACGTGATGTCACATTGAAATTATGAACAGGTGATACAATCACGATTCGATGATGTGCTTTGAATTGAGCCAATAAAGCAGCAGAAGAAGCGGCGATTTTTTCCTCCGCAGCTGTTAATGATTGTTCAGATGCTTGCTTATCCCAAATACCTAGTAGCTGTTCTTTTTCGATACGAGGAATTTCAGTTCCATATAAATGTAAAATTGTTGGCTCCTTATGAGGGAATCTTTTTTTAAACTGTTCTAAAAATAGTGTTTGCAGTTTGTTTGAATAACTTTCTTGATGAGTGAAATCAGGGTGCGCGTTAATAATGAATGTTTTCATATGCATGCTCCTTTTCTTTTGATAAACTGAGTATAAAATATAAAGGTGACAATACATGTCACCTTTTTCAGAAGGAAAATCAAATGAAAAAATCAGAACGCTTAAACCAAGAGCTTATTTTTTTAAGTGATAAATATTCATTTCAATTAAAAGATTTAGAAACTGAATTTGGCATTTCTAAACGTACGGCTTTAAGAGATATGGAAGAGCTAGAGTCCATGGGCTTAGCTTTTTATGTTGAAAATGGCAGACATGGAGGATATCGGCTCGTGAATCAATCTCCATTGGTTCCGATCTATTTTCAAATAGATGAAGTTCAAGCCATTTTTTTCGCTCTTAAAGCCTTAGATCTGTTGTCAGCAACACCGTTTAAAAAGTCATACTCACAGATTCGCCAAAAACTGTTTGCTACAATGTCTGATGAGAGAAAACAAAGGATCACGGAGACGTTGGATGTCATTCATTACTATCATGTTGCGCCAGTAAGTGAACAAAATCATTTGGATTTGATATTGCAGGCAATGATGGAAGATCAAATCGTGAAGATGACATACACTCAATATGAACATAAAAGGATCAGGCTACAATTTCTTGAGTTGTTTTATCGAAATGGGATTTGGTTTACCGAAGCATATGATGTTCAGAATAAAAAGTGGGGCATCTACAGATGTGATTGTATGATGGACATGATGATCGAAGAAGAAACGAAAGACACTTTTACGAAGGAAGAATTAAAAGCACTGCAGCTCGAGTACGAAAAAACTTATCATGATATCTCTTTTAAATGTCGATTAACGGAACAAGGGAAAGAGAAGTTTTTGAAGAATCATTATCCGAATATGAGATTGGAGACCATTGATGATACGCCTTATATAGTGGGTGGGTACAACCAAGAAGAATTATCGTATATGACTCACTATTTGATCTCATTTGGGAAACATGTGAAAATTGAATACCCCGATGAATTAAAAGAAAGTTATCTGACTCAATTGCAAGAAATGATGGATCAATATATAAAATGAACGGATTGTATCTGAATCACAAAAACTCAACACATGAAAAAAGGCGAACTGTCGTAATTCGCCCTTTTTCTATTACTTCTACTTCGCTGCCTGAAATGTATTTGTTTTCGATTGGTCATTGACCTTCCCATACGTCAGCTGACGCCAGATAAATTCCATCGGTCCAGACTTAAATCGCTTTAACCATAACGTACTGAAAAGGACAAGGAAGGTATACACGCCAATTGCCATGAAGAACGTGCCAGCCGGTGAAAGATGATCGGCAAGTCCAGCTCCGTACTTGAGAAATAGCATTGTGCCAATAATGGAGTGAAGCAAATAACAGGTCAGGGACATTCGGCCGACTTTGGTGAACACCATTAAAGCACCTCGCAGCTGAGGAATGTGCAGAAACAGCATCGCAAGTGAACTCATATAAAACATACTGCCAGTCAATCCCCCATTTTGCTCAAGTGCAGAGACAATGTTCATCCATGGCGTATGTTCAAAAGGGGTGACCGCTGTCATAATCGTACTGGCTAGTGTGATAAGAAAAGCAATTGTACAAATCATCCAAATACGATTCCAAAGCGCTTTTTTCGTCTCCATGTTTTTGAAAAACGACATTTTCACAAAATACACACCAAGTAAAAACATGAAGAACATGGAATAGACGGTGGAAAATGAGCTCGAAGCCATCGTGAACATATCCGTCCACCGGTCACCTATCGATGCTAAATAAGTCAGACTGTTGTGACTGTTCAATTCAAAATCGGCAAAATCCGGCTTGCCTGATGATCCTGTACTGATGGTATTGAGCAGCATGGTGAAAAGAGGCGTGAGCAATTGAATCACAAAGAGTGTGATGAGCCAGTACTGGATGGTTTTGGCTGTGCGTTTGTAAAAGAAAAGCAGTAAAAAGCCCGCGACAGCATAATAGGTTAAAATATCTCCAATCCATACAAACGTGACATGCAGAAGACCAATCCCTAAGAGAATGGTTAATCTGCGAGCAAACAACTTGTTCGGGCTGTCCACCTTTTGAGCGGCTCGATCCATAAATATCATAAAACCAACCCCGAATAGAAAAGAAAATAACGTAATGAATTTCCCCGAGGCAAACCAATTCACAATGTGGTGAAAACCATCATTAGACTCCATCTCAAATCCCTTGACCGAATCCACAATCAAAAAATAGTTGACCAAAATAATCCCCATTAAGGCGAATCCTCGTACGATGTCCAAGAAATGCACCCGTTCTTTGAGACTCATTGGTTGTCCGTGTTCTACCTTGCTTACATTCATATCTATGCTCCTTTTCGTGTATTGGATCTAAAGATAGATCCTTCAATGAATCAATATACAGGTCAATTCTTAATCATTTATGAAGATCCAATTTTTTGAAAATAAATGTGACAACTTGATGGCAATTGATCATATTCATAAACACTTAAGATTTATGGTGTATCTTTTCACATAGCTAGATGATATATAGTAATAACATATAAGAATGAACATCATGAAGGATGAGGTGATTGAGACATGACCCATCGAATATTAGTTGTAGAGGATGATCAGGAGATCGGTGATCTTTTGCAGGAATCTCTGACACGTGCAGGGTATGAGGTGCTGAGAGCCATGAATGGCAAGCAGGCATTGTATGTTGTAGATGATTCGCTTGATTTGGTGATTTTGGATGTTATGATGCCAGGTATCTCTGGGATCGAAACGTGCCAGCAAATAAGAGCCACCTCAAATGTGCCAATTTTATTTTTGACCGCCAGATCTAGTACATGGGATAAAACCGAAGGATTACTCGCTGGCGGAGATGATTATATGACAAAACCTTTTTCAGAAGAGGAGCTTCACGCTAGGGTCATGGCGCAATTGCGCAGATATACCATCTATCAGGAAAAAAAAGAACAGGAAGAAACCTATTTAGTTGGCGGTAGCCTGAAGGTGAGTGAAGAATTTAATGAAGTGTGGAAAAATGGGCAGCAAATCAAGTTATCTGATTTAGAATATCGGATATTAAAACTGCTCATGAACAAACGAAACAAAATATTTTCTGCTCAAAATATTTATGAAAGCGTGTGGGGCCAGCCTTATTTTTATTGTTCAAACAATACGGTCATGGTGCATATCCGAAAGCTGCGTGCCAAAATTGAAGATGACCCGGCTCGTCCCGTGTATATCAAAACAGAATGGGGGAGAGGATACCGGTTTGGCACATCGTAAATATACGCTGACCAAAAAGCTGTCACTGCTCATTTTGGTCGCTGCTATCGTAAGTGGTGTTGTCTTTTTGACACTGCAAAAGATCACCGATCACCTGATCGAAGGATATTTGAGTTCAGATGAGTATGATCAGGCAGAGTCAGCCAGATACATTCAAACCTTCAGCCGCTACGTTTCAGAACATGAGCTGACTTCAACGGATCGAAAAGCATTCGGTGAGTGGGTGAAAAAAGAAGATTATATTAATCTCACTGTTTACAAGGATGAAGTGCTTCAATATGACTCGATTTACTCTGCCGCTGACGAATCGGCCTATGGGAAAGAAAAGGTGACCGACTACGCAAAGCGTCATTCTTACCCGGTTCAATTTAGCGATGGAGAAGGTAGGGTTATGGTAGAAGGGTTTTACTCCTCTCGATATCACGATCTCGCCTTTACACTAGAACTGCTTGGTGCAACACTCATTTTTCTCCTGATTGTGCTTGTTGGCATTCGCCGAAGTCTGCGTTACTTGCAAACGATCCGTGAAGAGATTCATATTCTTGAAGGCGGTGAGCTCGATTATGAGATGACAGTGAAGGGGCATGATGAGTTGGCCATGATTGCAAAGAGCATTGAGGATTTAAGAACAGCCTTTTTGGACAAGCTTCACGCCATTGATGATCTGCAGGAAGAGAGCCGCAGTTTGGTGACCGAAATGTCGCATGATATGAGGACCCCGCTGACATCACTCATCATGAATTTGGAATTTGCGAAAAAAGAGGGGGCCCTAACGGATACCCGCAAGGAGCAATATATAGCGAGTGCGTATGGAAAAGCCCTGCAATTAAAGAATCTGTCTGACAATCTATTTGCCTATTTCCTGCTAGATAAAGAGCACGAGTCAGAGCTTGAAACCGTTGCAGTGAAAGAAGTGATTTATGATCTTCTATCAGATCAGGTCGCCCTGCTGCATCAGGAGAATTTCACGGTCCATATTGTAGGCGAAATGCCGGATAGCTATATGAACGTAAACGTCGAGGAACTTGGCAGAGTGTTTGATAATGTGATGTCAAATTTACGTAAATACGCAGATCCTGAAAAGAACATTCAGATCACTTTTTTATCCGACCAAGATGTCTTTGAAATCCATGTGAGCAATGCGATAAAAAAGACAGACATCATCCCGGAAAGCAATGGACTCGGAGAACGAAGCATCAAGCGGATGATGTCCCGAATGCATGGACAGTTTGAAAGTGTAGAAAAGAACGATACCTACTACATCGTGCTGCGATTTTGGAATACCAAAATGTAGAGAGCAAAAACAACATCATGGAATGGGGAACAATCTGATGAAACGATTCAACAATTTCCAAAAGGTACCTGATCTTCTGCAAGCCCTTCTGAATATCTGCCTGTTCTTTCTAGCGATTGCGCTAAGCGTACTCTTAATTAGTGAAACATGGTACATCGTACAATTCGTCTATAAAACAGTGTTTAACAAAGGAGAAAGCTATTATGGAATGCTTGGCGAGCTGCTGATCTTCTTTATGTATTTTGAGTTTATTGCCTTAATTATTAAATACTTTAAATCCAATTTTCATTTTCCGCTGCGCTATTTTATTTATATTGGCATCACAGCTGTCATCCGTTTGATTATCATTGATCATGAACAGGCCGTATCGACATTCTGGTGGGCACTGGCCATTCTTGCGATGACCTGTGCGCTCTTTATCGCGAGCAAAAGAGATACTGCTCATGAGCATGAGGAAGTGAAGTGAGGAAGAAGAAGGACGAGTGGTCAACACTCGTCTTTTTTGTGTTTAAATGAACAGTTTTTGAATATGTGTTGATTAATGAACATTGATTGAAAGATTGACAATTGATGATGATGTATCTAGAAAATATAATATAAATAGACAGGTGTTCATAAATGAATAGATGTATATAAAAAGTATTCTGTCCAAAGCAGTTAACGGATTCACAAGTTCTTATGTTATGCTTTAGAAAAAGAGAAACCATTCATTTCCTAGACATTGATTGTCATCATTCTATCTATAGGGGTCGATCGTATGCGAAGTATTCAAAGTTTGTTTGTTGAATGGTTACTTGTACTTACAAAGAAGAAACTGAATGTTGAGGGGTATTTAGAAGAACGAAGAATGGCGAATCAATTACCTTATGTGCTGCCTGAGAAGTTGAAAAAGAAATATCACATCACCAAAAGCAGCGCGTTTTCAGTCGATACGTACATGTTGAAATCAGATGTGCAGCCAGATGATCATCAGGTGCTATTTTTACATGGAGGAGGCTATATTGAGCAGCCGCTCGTATGGCATTGGCGTTTCTTGGATCGATTGACGAAGCAATTAAATAGTACGGTGTATGTGCCAGTTTATCCTAAAGCACCGAATCATCAGTATATGGATGCAATCGAGAGTGTTCTCCCAGTTTACCAAGCTCTTTTAGAAAAAGGAACACCAGAAAAAATCGTCATCATGGGTGATTCTGCTGGCGGCGGTTTATCGTTGGCCTTTGCTCAATACTTAGCAAAAAAAGGTCTTCCGCAGCCTGGAAACTTGATTCTATTATCACCTTGGCTTGATGTGACATTAAGTAATCCTGATATCGCTAAAATGGTTCCAAAAGAGCCAATGCTCAACCTAGATTTACTAATCGAATCGGGCAAAGCCTATGCAGGTGATACAGATGAAACACATCATTTGATCAGTCCAATCTATGGAGAAATCAAATCGTTAGGACGAATTTCTGTTTTTATTGGCACTCATGAATTCTTTCTCCCAGATGCCCGGAAATTCAAAGAGATGGCGGACAAGCAGGGTGTTCCCATCAACTATATCGAATACCCAAAAATGAATCACGTCTTTCCTGTCTTCCCTATTCCCGAAGCGAACCAAGCGTTAAAACAAATTGTCGCCATTATTGAGAGTAAGACGTTCCCTTTGAGGGATATGACAAAATAGGATGCGAACATGAGGATGGCCAGCAATGCTCTAGCCATTCTCGTTTCTAATTGGAGGATCAAAAGTTAATTATGAACGAAACAGAACCGTTCTCATTTACAAGTATGCAGGAAGTAGCTCCTGTAGCTATTCCAGAAAGACAGTTCATTCAATCACATGACGGCATACGTCTTGCTTATTATCCGTTTTTATCAGAAACAAACACGCAGACCAATGTGATCATCATTCATGGCGGAGGCGCTCACAGCTTGGCTGGTTATGAGCATATCGCCTATACATTGCAACATGATTTTCACGTGAATGTGTTTTTGCTGGATTTGAGAGGCCACGGATATTCTGAAGGAAAGAAGGGGGATACACCCAAAGTCACTGACGTGTGGCAAGATATTTCGCAAGTTGTGGATGTCATCAAACAGCAGCACGAAGGAGCACTTTATCTTTGTGGTCATTCCTCTGGAGCTGGATTGCTGCTTCAATATCTATCTTGGGATGAAAAAAGAAAAGTAGACGGTTACTTTTTTATTGCTCCTGAATTTGGCTACAAATCTGACACAGCGAAGTCTAATCAAGTCCCTTTTGCCACAGTTCAAGTTTGGAAATTCGTGCTATCTGCGATGACAAAAGGAAGGCTGATGGGGCATTCAGAAGCTGTACGATTTCACTACCCAGCATGGGTAATTGCACAAGATCCACTTCTTTTAACAGGCATTACCATCAATATGTCTCTTGCCTTAACGCCATCTGCACCTCAAAAACAATTTGCAAGGCTGGACCAGCCTTATGGCATGTTTGTTGGAAGCGAGGATGAGTTATACGACGTAGACAAATTTCATCCATATCTGGCGCTTCCAAATCAGCAGGTGAAAAATCAATCTGTTTACCAAGTGATAGAAAACCATACTCATTTGTCCATTTTACTAGAATCGGGAAAAAAGATTGGGCGTACCATCCAAATGTGGAAAAGTTCCATTTAACCTGAACAACTAGTCAACACTCTACCTTTTTCTTAAAAATTTACATTGACACCATCCTTTTCTATGATAAAATCATAGTGTGATAATGAGAATCGTTATCAAACGATATGACTACATATAGAATGGATAGGTGAGGTACATGTTCAAAAAATCTTTTTGGTCGCTATTAGTTGTGCTCTCCATCGTATTACTTGCGGCTTGTGGCAGTAATAGCAGCGAAGGCAAGTCAGATAGTAATGAGAAAACAAGAACCGTTGAAAGCGCTATCGGTTCAACTGAAATTAAAGGATCGCCTAAACGTGTAGTGACGTTGTATCAAGGAGCAACTGATGCAGCCGTCGCTATGGGCATTAAACCAGTGGGTGTTGTAGAATCTTGGCTTGAAGCACCTACGTATAAATATTTAAGAGATGATTTAAAGGGTGTCAAAATTGTTGGGCAGGAAACACAACCAAACTTAGAAGAAATTGAAAAGCTGAAGCCAGATTTGATCATTGCATCAAAAATCCGTCACGAGCAAATTTTTGATCAGCTGAAAGAAATCGCTCCAACTGTTGCAACAGAAACAGTGTTCACTTTTAAAGACACAGTGAATTTAATGGGTGAAGCGTTAAACAAGCAAGACAAATCAAAAGAATTGCTGACGAAGTGGGATGACCGTGTCGCTGACTTCAAAGAAAAAGCAAAGAAAGACATTAAAAACTGGCCAATGAGTGTGTCTGTGGTGAACTTCCGTGCAGATCATGCAAGAATCTATCAAACTGGGTTTGCAGGTTCAATTTTAACAGAGCTAGGCTTTGAAGGTCCTAAAAATGTCAAAGATAAAAAGCAAGATATCATTACACTTACAGACAAAGAGAGCATTCCACAAATGGATGCAGATGTGCTCTATTACTTCATGGATGATCAGGATAAAGCAGTTGAAAAAGCATATAAAGAGTGGACAAGTCATCCTTTATGGAAGCAGCTTGATGCAGTGAAAGCGAAACAAGTGCATAAAGTTGATGAAATCACTTGGAACATGGCTGGCGGTATCACCGCTGCAAACATGATGCTTGATGATATTTATGATCGTCTAGGGCTTGATAAATAAGTGTAGCAGAGGAGAAAATGTGAAAAACCATTTTCTCCTTTTTCCATAACAGATTGAAAGCGGGAATCAGATGAGAAGTTTATTAAAAAAGGATTCGAGCAAGGCACTGCTATTTGCTGGATTCATCGTGTTGATGTTGGTCTTTTTTATGCTCAGTATTTCTCTTGGGCAAACCTCAATTTCCCTCAAAGCCACCATCCATGCGTTTCTTCAGTTTGATGAGTCAGATCCAAACAGTGTGATTGTCATGACATCCAGATTATCAAGAGCTTTAATTGCGACGGTTGTTGGATCAAGTCTAGCGATTTCAGGTGCACTCATGCAGGCATTGACGAGAAATCCGCTGGCTGCACCAGATCTTTTAGGTATTAATGCAGGTGGACTCTTTTTTATTGTGATTTCGATTGTTTTCTTTTCTACCGAGTCGTTAACAGGTTATATGTGGACGGCCTTTTTAGGCGCTGCCATTGCAGGTATGCTCGTCTTTCTTCTAGGCTCCATTGGAAGAGACGGACTGACACCGGTCAAAATTGTACTCGCAGGTGCTGCGATATCTGCTCTGTTTGCGTCCTTTACTCAAGGACTTTTAATCGTGAATGAACAGTCCATTCAAAGCATCTTGTTCTGGATGGCTGGTTCAGTGTCAGGAAGAAGTATAGATATGCTGCTGCCTGTGCTGCCTTATATTCTTGGGGCGACTGTGGTGGCGCTGCTTCTTGGCCGCTCGATCAATGTCCTTTTATCGGGTGATGATATTGCGAAAGGGCTTGGTCAGCGTACGTTGCTTTTGAAGATGACGATGGGGGTACTTGTCGTCTTTTTAGCAGGAGGTTCCGTCGCTGTCGCAGGATCCATTGGATTTGTTGGTTTTCTTGTGCCGCATATTGTGAAAAAGCTTGTTGGACCTGACCACCGCTGGGTACTGCCGTATTGTGCCGTTGTAGGGGCGTCGCTTTTACTTGTCGCAGATCTTGCCGCTCGTTTTCTGATCATGCCGCAGGAAGTACCGATTGGTGTCATGACGGCAATTGCAGGAGCGCCTCTATTTGTTTATCTCGTGCGCAAGGGGTTGAAGACAGGTGGCTAAAACATATACAGTGCGTTCAAAGGGCGGGCGCATTTCATTTCAATTTTCAAAGCGGACGTTTTTGATTTTACTATTATTGACAGGCGTTGCCTTTGGTTTATTTATTCTGAGCCTTTGTATGGGCAGCCGCTTTATTCCGCCTACTGATGTGCTGCTACATATCTTCGGACAAGGCGAGGGAAATACGTTTGTATTAAATACGTTGAGGATTCCAAGGACCCTGCTTGCGGTTTTAGTGGGAGCGGCACTTGCGGTATCGGGGCTTATTTTACAAGGTCTCATTCGAAATCCGCTTGCATCGCCTGACATCATAGGAATTACGAGCGGTGCGTCGTTTGGCGCCATTATGTTCATCGTCTTTTGGATGGGCACTGTGCCTATTGCTTATCAGTCGTTGTGGGCCATTGCAGGCGCTTTTGCGGTATCATGCCTCATCTATTTGCTTTCATGGAAAAAAGGAGTCAAGCCGATCACGCTCGTCTTGATGGGGATTGGGATTTCCGCCATTATGAAGGCGTGTGTGACGTTTACTCTTGTGCTCAGCGATACGATGACCACGACCAAGTCATACATCTGGCTGACGGGCAGTTTATATGGTTCTACAATGAAGGACGTCATCGCAATGCTTCCTTGGGTATTGATTATTTTACCGATTGTCATGGTGCTGGCAAGAACGATGAATGTAAAGGAGCTTGGAGATGATCTTGCAACAGGTCTCGGGGTGAAAGTACAGGCAAAAAGGTTATTCTTTCTACTGATGAGTGTGACATTAGCCGGTATTGCCGTTGCATTCGCAGGTGGTATTGAATTTGTTGGACTGATGGCGCCACATGTGGCAAGGATGATCATCGGTCGTTCCTTTATTGCGCTTGTTCCAGCATCTGCGCTTGTTGGAAGTATTCTCGTGATGCTGGCAGACTTAGTTGCGAGAACGGCTTTTCTCCCGTTAGATGTCCCGGCAGGTGTGTTTACGGCGGCAATTGGTGCACCGTTCTTTATTTATTTGTTATATCAACAGCGAAATCGTTAAACGAAAGATGGGGGTTTTGATATGAAGCCAGAGTGGGTTGAGAGAGAATTACTTGATTTCGGGGTACACATCACAAATGGACCAATGACATCTGATCGCACACTTGCTGCGCTTTTTTCAGAAGCATCTATCAGACGTTTATTAGAAGCTGAAAAGGAAGCGATGCATGCACCGAATATAGCAGTGGCGGCGTCCATGTTTTCAAAACGCTATGCCTATTTAGCTGTTAGTTCTACTTTGTACTTGATGACGATGTATGATGCTGTCTACCGGTTTTCACCAGAGGCGTGTGTCTTTAGAGAAGATCGCAAAATTGAGCTAGATGAAATGCTCTGTTCATTTGTTCAGTTAGAAGGAGATCGTCATGAGTGGAGAGAGCAGGTCGTCCGCATGCTATTTACTCAGTGTGTCACACCTCTTTTAGATGTATTGAAACGTACTTCAAGACTTCCGTATTCGATTTTATGGGAAAATGTAGCGGTACGTATCAATTCTCTTTACCGTAGCATGATGCGAGAAACGGAAGAGCCTAAAATGAAAGAGCGCGTACGGGAGGATTATTTGTTTCTGAAGAAGGCATCGGGTGATCTTTTCGGAGCGAAGCAAAATCCGTTCCAGCACAGCTTAAATTTAGATGAAAGTTTGCTAGACACATCAAATCGAAAGACTTGCTGTATGTATTATAAGCTTGAGAAAAAATCGGAAAGTCTTGATTATTGTCTCGTCTGTCCGCTTGAAAAAAAGAAAGGCACTGCTTGTTCATAGCAGTGCCTCTCTTTTTTATTCCCAAATATCGCTTACCCATTCAGGGTGATCAATAAAAGGATTGCGATTGTGCTGGTACGTTTGATAGATGATTTCGTTACGATTCCGTTCGATTTGATCGACTGGATCTTGCTTGTGCCATTTCAATAGGACAGACATTTTGCCGTGAAGAGGGGCGCTTCCATTATTCACTTTGTTGTTCAATTCTAAATCTAGGAAACGGTCATCGCCTTCATATCGGACGGCCATATAAAAGAGCATTCTTGCTACATCTCCTTTCACCCGGCTATGAGGTTCAAATGAGTCGCTGTCGTAGAAGTTGCCCGGCGCTCCCTTGTATTCATTTCCGCCTATATCAAAATCTAAATTTCCTCGTGTGCTATTCGTTTGTACGTCTGTTGCCCGAAGGTGATGGAGATCTGTACCAGGTCCCTGGCTCGTCCCAAAATTGCCGTGAGATTTAGCCCACACATGCTCCCGGTTCCACTGTCCCACGTTTCCTCCATTTGCTTGCTTTGACCTGGAGATACCGCTATAGAGCAAAAGCACATTGCTTGGATTTTTTGGATCTTCATCCGTTTTCTTTAATGCATCCCAAACCTGGCTGTAGGATAGCTGCGTATGATCATCAATAATATCGTGTAATGCTTTCTTAAGAGCAGGTCCAGATTTGCCAGCAGCAGATTGGTAATAGGAATCAATTTGACTTGAAGCGGTTGTTTTCGCATGTTGAGCAGATGTTTCGGTTTGTAGCTGTAACGGGGAAAAGGTGATGGTTTGACTCGGTTCATTCAGAGTAAAGCCTTGAGCATTTGCAGCGGGAGGCAGCGGAGCGGCAAATGTACCGAAAATCATGATTCCGGCGGCCACAGTTCCAAATAAAGATCTTTTCATTCTATTTCCTCCTTCATAGGGAATGTATACTCTTTAGTTCTATCATATTGCCATAAAGAAATAAATGGATTTATCGTAAATTTTATGTAACCAATTCGTAAGAAAAGAGATTGCTATTTTATCAGCATTGCTGTATAAGTGGGCATATAAGGATGGACACAGCAAGGGAGAGGATGGATAACGTGAAAGAACTGCATACACCTACTAGAACCATTATGACACCAGGACCTGTCGAAGTAGATCCGAGAGTCCTTCGGGTGATGAGTACACCAATTCTTGGTCAATTTGACCCTGCATTTACAGAGATCATGAATGAAACGATGACCTTATTACGATCACTTTTTCAAACAGAAAATGAATGGGCTTATCCAATTGATGGGACGTCCCGCTCAGGACTTGAAGCTGTGCTTGCCAGTGTGATCGAGCCCGGAGATGTCATGCTCGTTCCGGTCTTTGGACGCTTCGGTCATTTGCTGATTGAAATTGGACAGCGCTATGGTGCTGAGGTACATACAATGGAATGTGAATGGGGAACGGTTTTTAAGCAAGACGACATCATCGCAGAGATGCATCAAGTCAAGCCGAAAATTGTTGCGATGGTTCATGGTGAAACATCTACCGGAAGAATACAGCCGCTTGAGAAAATTGGTGAAGCATGCCGAGCGCTTGATGCGCTTTTTATTGTAGACGCTGTGGCGACAATTGGTGGTGTCGAGGTCAAGGTAGACGAATGGAAAATCGATGCGGCAATTGGGGGCTCGCAGAAATGCTTGTCTGTTCCATCAGGGATGTCACCGATCACATATAATGAACGAGTGGCAGACGTCGTACAATCGAGAAAGAAAGTAGAAAAAGGGATTGCAACACAGGACGAACTGCAAAAACAGGTAGACATTTCTCCAATCAAAAGCAATTACTTTGATCTAAGCCAGCTGCAAGATTATTGGAGCCCGAGGCGGTTAAATCATCATACAGAAGCGACAACGATGCTTTATGCACTGAGAGAAGGGGTTCGACTTGTGCTAGAAGAAGGTCTGGAGGAACGTTTTCAACGCCACTTGTTTCATGAAAAGGCTTTAATGGCAGGACTTGAAGCGATGGGGCTTGAATTATTTGGTGATCCAGACTGCAAAATGCCGGTCGTGACGTGTATCGTCATTCCAAGTGATATCGACGGAGAAGCGGTCCGGGCTGATCTTCTTCATCATTTTGGAATTGAAATTGCGAGTTCATTTGGGCCGCTTGCAGGACGGATATGGAGAATTGGCTCAATGGGTTATAGCTGCCGAAAGGAAAATATTCTATTTGTTTTAGCAGGCCTTGAAGCCATCTTGATGAAATACGGCGCAGCCATCAATTGTGGCGCTGGGTTACAGGCGGCTCTCTCCATCTATGAACAAGCTGAATAAAAAAGGGATACTCAAAATACTCGCCACCAGCGGGTATTTTTTATTTGGGAAAAAACGCTGTTTTTTGAAAAACTAGACTTATAGAGAGTGATATCGCTATACTGAAGAAGTTCTTATCATTTTTGTCATCATTTTCATTTATTTTGAAGAAAGAGGTTTTGATATGAAAAAAATGGGCAGATTGTACATTTTGATGCTCAATATTTTTATCGCCATGCTTGGATTTGGTCTGATCGTTCCTGTCATGCCAAGTTATATTGAAGCCTTTGGTGCAACTGGGAAAACACTTGGTTTCCTCGTTGCTGCAACTGGCCTCACACAATTTGCCTTATCACCCGTCGCTGGAGCGCTGACTGATCGATTTGGACGCAGAAAATTGATTATTGCCGGGATTGCCGGCTTTACGATTGCCCAGTTTATTTTTGCATTTGCGGATCAGCTTTGGATGCTGTTTGTGTCTCGGTTTTTTGGTGGTGCTGCCGGAGCTTTACTCATGCCCGCCATGTTTGCATACATCGCTGATATCACAAGTGAGAAGGATCGAGGGAAAGGAATGGGGCTATTTAGTGCAGCAATGACGTTAGGCTTTGTCATTGGACCAGGCGTAGGCGGTTATTTGGTTGAGTTTGGGATTGCTTTTCCTTTCCTCATCGCTGGTTCCTTTGCAGCCCTGTCGACGCTGTTGTCTTTCTTGTTCTTACCTGAAACTTTAACAAAGGAAAAGCAGGAAGAAGCACGATTGAATAAAGAGCTTCATTTCAATCCTTTTACGCAGATGATTCAGGCTTTAAAAACACCATACGGTTTTTTGTTTATCTTGGCCTTTGTTTTGAATTTCGGAATCATTCATTTTGAATCGATCTTTGGCTTATATGTGGACCAAAAACATGGCTTTACACCGAAGGATATTGCATTTGTCATTACGGTAGCTGGACTTGCCGGTGTCATCGTTCAAGGTGCTTTAGTAAATACCTTTGTGAAACGATTTGGCGAAATGCGTGTCGTCCGTTATGCCCTTTTAGCTGCGGCGTTTATGCTGATCGCCTGCCGCTTTGCCCCTTCCTTTTGGCTAATTTTTACGGGCTCCATTTTATTTTTATCAGCCACCTCGTTTGTTCGTCCAGCTCTCAATACATTACTTTCTAAAATGGCAGGGAATCAGCAGGGGGTAGCAGGCGGCCTCAATACATCCTTTATGAGCCTTGCGAATATCGTCGGGCCAAGTCTTGCGGGTATTTTATTTGATGTGAATATTGAGCTGCCATTTATGTTTGGAACGCTGGTGCTTTGTATGAGTTTCATTGCTTCTATTTTATGGGCGAAAAAAGCGCAGCAACATTCCCATGCCGTATCGTAAAGGCAGCATAGAAAAAACCGATCAGCACAAATGGATCGGTTTTTTTCGTCATCGCTCATACTTCACGACTGGTGATTTTTCTTTATGCAGCGCATGAATCAATGCATCGTCCACATGCAAATGCTCCTTCACTAATTGAGGAGGGGTTAAGGCCATCCATTGGTTCAATGAAATATCAGCAAATCGATCGCTTTTAAACATTTCTAGAAACCAAAGGCTCGTTTGCCCGATATTTTGTATGTAATGCCCCATCCCGAAAGGAACATAACCAACATCACCTGCTCTGTAATTAAAGGTGCGAGCTGTCCCGCCTGCTCCAAAAACCGTCATTTTGGCTGTACCGGTTAAATAGTATTGCCACTCATCATTATTCGGGTGCCAGTGCATTTCTCTCATCCCGCCAGGTTTTACCTCCACAAGTGCAGCAGCAATGGTTTTAGATACTGGAAAATTGCGTGAGTCGACGATTCGCACGGTTCCACCAGAGGTCACGATTGGTTTTTGACGAAGGAGCTGGTGGGTAAATGGCGGTTTGATGCCGCCGTATGGATCAGAGACGGTTTGGCTTTCAATGGATGCCGGTGAAGAGCCTTGAAACATATAGCGTTGTTTATGTGGAATGCGGTCAAACAGCTTGATTGGCACGCCGAAATTAGCAGAAAGAATGTCTTTTGGTGTATGAGCAAACCAGTCTGTGATGGTGAACGTATCAAATTCAGAAAAAGCACCATCATCAAACACAAGGAGAAACTCACAGCCATCCTCAAGACCTTGAATGGAGTGCGGAATACCGGGCGGGAAATACCACAAGTCTCCTTCTTCTACATCAGCGATCATATTCCGTCCTTCTGCATCTACAGATGTAATCCGGGCTTTGCCTAAAATCATATATGCCCATTCCGCCTGCTTATGCCAATGAAGCTCACGAACACCTCCGCGCGTAAGCCGCATGTTCACACCAGCAATCGTTGTTGAAACAGGCAGCTCTCGCTCGGTAATTTCCCTCGACCAGCCGCCATGATTCAAGTGCATATGTGTATCAGAATATGAAAATTTTAAATTAGGAATCGTCCCCGCATCCGTTTTAGGGGGAACGAACATATCTGGGTTCTCCATATCGCGCAGAACGTCTCGCGGGCCTAAATCGGTTGCGCCGGCCCCATCGTCTCGAATCGGTTGCGGGATGTGACGAATCTCCTCATCCATTTGACACCACTCCTTGTCATTCACATTTCTCCTCCAAAATATATGAGGCGTAAGAAAAAAAGATTCAATTGGAATCGGCTGAAAGGTGCTTTTGAATCCGCAAAGCTAATCGCAAGCGCAATGTTGCGTCAGGATCTTTTAGGCTGATCTGGAGCAGTTCTTCACATTTCTCCAGTCGATATATCACGGTGTTGCGATGAACAGATAAACGTTTGGCTGTTTCTGAAATATGGCAATGTGTTTCGACATAAACAGATAAGGTGTGGAGAAGGTTTGGATCGACTTGTGATTGTTCATATAATGGGTGGAGATACCGCTCATAGAATGTTGTTAAATCTTTTGGTGGGATGAGCTTCAGTAAATCTGACACATCTTTTGCTTGATAGAACTGAATATATTCAGCTCGTAATGAGAGCTGGCCTGATTGCAGAGCATGGGCAGCTTCACTGAATCCTTTTGGCAGATCGGTGATGAGATAACCGCTTAAGCTTACACCAAAGGAAATGGTGGCATTCACATGCTGTTTAATAAGGATCTGCATTTGTTTTAAAAAAGAGCAGATCGATTTGTTCATTGCCTGCCAGCCGCCAGTCTCTTCTATAAGGAAGATGCCGATATCTCCTTTGACAAAAAGAAAGGCGGGAAATGGACAGTGCGAAAGGGTGCTTTCAAGTAAAGCAAACACATCATCTACAAGGGTTTGCTGCTTAAGGAAACAAGAGAAATGACTGCTCTGATCAAGTTGACAGACGATACATAAATAGGGAATCGTTGTGTTTAATCCAAACATGCGTGCCAGGCAGGCAACATCTTGCTCTGAGGAAATCGTGCCCTCCATCCATTTGCGAAACCATTCATTTTTGGCTCGCTCTGTCGATTGCTTGATGGCATGTTGTTTGATGCGTGAAATGGATATGGCATTTACAGCTTGTACAATGGTCAAATGTAGCTCCATGTCGTCTTGAGGATGAATGAAGGCGGGAACGACTAAATAATCATAAGATTGCTCGTTTATATAGATAGGAAAAACAGAAACGCTTTCTTTTGAATGAACCATAGAAAAATAATGCTGCTGCGTACTGTGAAACAAGCGGAGCATTTGTATCCAATCTGGATTTGTCATACCTTGGGGTGAGGTGAAAAGAATACGTCCATACTGATTGATCAAATAGACAGGCTGATGAATTCTTTGGGCCACTTTTTGCAATGCTTCAACATGATGATCGACAATGTTCATATCCACTCATTCTCCTTTTTTTAGAGCTGAAGCCTTTGGTGAAGATGAATAAAAAAATGGACAATCGCTGTCAAAGTCTCTGATATCAATTTTATGTTATCAGCTCCATTCACTTTAGATAGAAAGTTGTGATGTAATATCACAAAAAAGATGGCAGGGCAAAATCACGTCACATCAGTCATCTTCATTCAGAAAAATGGGTAAATATGATATGTTGTAGACATAAGAATTTCTTTCAGAAAGATGGGTATCCCAAGAAACAAAGACTTTCAATGGGAAAATCCGTTTAGACAAGCAAGTGGCAAGAGGTGAGATAGATGATTTATATCGGATTAACTGGCTGGGGAGATCATGACAGTCTGTACCCGCCGAGAATCGGCAGCTCTCAAAAGCTGTTTCACTACGCATCAACGTTTCCCATTGTGGAACTGGATGCAAGCTTTTATGCTGTTCAGCCTGAGCGGAACCATGAAAAATGGATAAAAGATACGCCAGACGCCTTTCAATTTGTTGTGAAAGCATATCAAGGAATGACCGGGCATCAAAGAGGCGAGATCCCGTTTGCTTCAAAGGAAGAAATGTTTGACGCCTTTATT
Organism: Bacillus sp. FSL K6-2869; assembly: GCF_040869405.1. NCBI lineage: Bacteria > Bacillati > Bacillota > Bacilli > Caryophanales > Bacillaceae > Bacillus > Bacillus sp. FSL K6-2869. Next base: position 3,020,243 of record NZ_CP152035.1, on the reverse strand, counting down.
CTTTCACTGACTCCTCTCATTCGAGCAGGGAAACTGGCGATGGTTCTGTTTCAATTTCCACCATGGTTTGATTGCAAAAAGGAGCACGTCCACTATTTAAGATGGTGTAAGGAGAAGATGGGGGACATTCCTTGTGCACTCGAATTCCGAAACCGAACTTGGTTTTCAGACGAGTTTTATGAACAAACCTTATCCTTTATGGAGAAAGAAGGGTGGATTCATTCCGTCTGTGATGAACCGCAAGTCGGAGAAGGGTCTATACCGCCAGTCATAAAAGCCACACACCGTGACAAAACATTGGTCCGTTTCCACGGAAGAAATAAACAAGGCTGGCTTCACCCGGCAGATCATGAGAACTGGCGTGAAGTTCGTTACTTATATTTATATAATGAAGCTGAACTAAAGGAATGGAAAAAGAACCTCGACATCCTGCATCAACAATCGAAAGATGTATATGTCGTATTTAATAATAACTCAGGCGGAGATGCGGCAGCGAATGGCCAGCAAATGATTGATTTGCTGGATTTGACGTATTCAAGCTTATCCCCGAAGCAGTTAGATTTATTTAGTTAAACGAGAGCTGTGGCTTTCAATTTGAACGAGACGGTTCAGTGACAACTTGAGGGAGAGATCAACATGCTGCAGAAGCTATGGTTATATCATACAAACGACTTGCACAGCCACTTTGAAAACTGGCCAAAAATCGCAGCTTATATTGAAGAAAAGCGTCAAGTTCACGATCAGATGCTCTTATTTGATATTGGCGATCATATGGATCGAGTAAACCTTGTATCAGAAGCGGATTATGGAAAAGTGAATGTCAAACTTCTCAATCAGCTTGGCTATGATGGAGTCACAATTGGTAATAATGAAGGCATTACGTTGCCTCATGAGCAGCTCGACCAATTGTACAAAGACGCGCAATTCCCGGTGATTTTATCTAATTTATTTGAAAAAGGCAAAAGACCATCGTGGGCAAAGCCTTATGATGTGATCACGTTGAAAAATGGACTGAAGATCGCCGTCTTAGGGGTGACCATTGCGTATACACCTGTCTATGAAAAGCTGGGTTGGGACATTACAGACCCATTTGAGAGCATACGGGAGATGCTGCAAGAAGTGAAAGGACAAGCCGATGTCATTGTCCTTCTTTCCCATCTTGGCATCATTCATGATCGAGAGGTAGCCCATGACTTCCCAGAAATCGACATCATCTTAGGCTCACATACGCATCATCTTTTAGAACAGGGCGAGATGGATAATGGCGTTCTTCTTGCATGTGCTGAAAAGTATGGGCATTATATTGGCTGTGTCGAGCTGACCATTGACACAGCGAGTAGCGAGCTCATCGAGAAAAAAGCGACGGTGCAATCGGTGGACCAGCTGATCAGTGAATCCGATGAAGCGATCACGACTTTACAGAAAGCAGAAAGAAGAGCGAAGTCACTCATGCAGGAAAAAGTGACATCCATTAAATCAAAGCTCGAAACAAAGTGGTTTGATGATTCCCAGCTTCCGCAACTTTTAACAGATGCCATTAAAGAATGGTGCGAGGCAGATATCGGCATGATGAATGCTGGGATGGTGCTTGATTCATTAGAGGCTGGCATCGTCACAAGAGAAGACATTCACCGGATATGCCCGCATCCCATTAATCCAATCAGGGTGACGCTTACTGGGAAGCAATTGATCGAAACAGTGTCTCGTGGCTGTGAAGAAAAAATGGAACAGCTACGCATCAAAGGCTTTGGGTTTAGAGGCGAACTGATGGGGAAAATGCTATACAGCGGTTTGACTTATTCATTAGAAGAGGGTGAAGCCAAACGAGTAAAAGAGGTTTATGTAAACGGCGAGCTGATCCAAGAGGACGTGTCCTATACAGTTGGCACAGTGGATATGTATACACTTGGCTCTCTTTTTCCTCATATACGTGATCATGAACACATTGAATATTTCATGCCGGAATTTTTACGTGATGTCCTGAGCTGGCGATTGAAGGATGCAAAGTGAAATCCGCTCCAGCCTAACAACACTTGCCCTCCCTTCACATAGATTGTGTTGAAGGGAGTGAAGGGATATGGTGAATTTAACACCTATTACAATTGATGGCCATTCCTTTACAGCCGTCACCGTCAAACTGCCAAAGACCAATTTCATGGCAGTGACAAATGAGCATGGTTATATTATGTGCGGTGCACTTGATGTCGGGCTCCTAAATGAAAAGCTTGCAGATAGAGGAATCATCGCAGGAAGAGCAGTCGGTGTAAGAACCATCGAGCAATTGCTGGATGCACCTTTAGAATCTGTGACATATGCCGCTGAGTCGCTCGGCATTCATGCTGGCACAATTGGAAGAGATGCATTATTAAAAATGGTGAAATAAAATGAACAGATGATTCCTATCCCCCCGCCTGTCTGCATACACTTGTAATGGAGAAGGGGGGATTTTTTATTGAGATTGAACCGCCGTTATCGCCCCTATAAAAAGGGCCCTCTGCCATTTCGTTATGTCATGCTGCTTGCCATATTATTTTTTGTGCTCTCAACTGTCATTAGCCTATTCTTCATCAATCGTTCCATTAAACCAACGTTGATTCACATTGCTGAACTAGAAACAGAACGAATCGCCAATCATCTTATCCAATATTCTGTTCAGGATTTTGCAGATGATCAGGAGAATATGAAGGATATGGTTGTGATGAATACAAGTGAGAACGGAAAAGTGACAACCATCGACTTCAATGCGCAAGCAACATCGAAAGCAATGGCTGACCTGTCACGTCACCTTCAAAAAAATCTAGAGGACATTGAAAAGGGGAATTTTCAAAAGGATGCAAAAGAAGCATTAAAGGATCAAACAGATGGACATGACGGCATTATATATAACATTCCGCTTGGGCAAGCGTCCGGAAATGCACTTATCGCCAACCTAGGACCAAAAGTGCCTGTACGATTCAGTGTCATTGGTGACCCGCATACGGACGTTGAAAAAAACATCAAGCCATATGGCATTAACAATGCCTTGATTGATATTAGTGTGCTCATTGAGGTGAAGGTGAGAGTCATCATCCCATTCGCCTCAGAAACCATCGTCGTCAAAAATTCCGTGCCTGTCTCCATCCAGGCCGTTCAAGGAGATGTCCCAGATTATTATAATGGCAGCGGAACAAATTCAGGCGCTCCATCGATTGTTCTGCCAGAAAAAAAGGAGAAGAAAGAATAACAGCCCAATTCGTCCATTGGGCTGTTTTTTTTCATACACTGTGATTGCATATAGTGTTTTTGTGATGAACGTTTTGCTGTTACGAAACAGACAGTCTTGTCCTTGCATCATTTTCATCGGTGATATAGGTCACGTCTTCAAATCCACATTCAACTGCATTCTTGTATAGCCATTCGAGTGTTCCCTTATTTTTGCAATAGATCGTGACATAGGAGCAATCGGCCACTAAAAGAACAAGCTCGCATTGGCTTTCAATAAATTCTTCATAGGTCTTAATATGAGACAATGTCCCTTTTGGATATGCTTGTAAATCGGCGAAAATCATATAATACGTCTTGTTTTCAATAAGGTGTTTGAGTTCTATACCGTCCATTTCTGTTTTACCTTCAGGAAAAAGTTCTTCATCTTTTTCGCCATCCACTAGTATATTCGAGTCTTCGGTATCGATTCGCCAGCTGAATTTGGTGATGTCGATCGGTTTTAGCACTTCTCCAAGGAAGACTCCGTATTCATTTGGAATGGTAAAAGTCATTCCTCTTTTCAAAAAACAACCTCCTAACTCTTTGTGAAGTAATCTTTCATTGGCTGCCATGCTTAGACTTTTTTTCATGTGATCTGTTCATCTTATCCTAATTAACCACTTGATTCCATACGGATCACGTGCCATGATAAATGTTCATTGTTTTCCTTTTTTGAATATTGTAGCTATCCTGAAGGCTGATTTTTCACGATCGTCAGTTATGAAAGTGAGAGGAGGATTTGATTGATATGAAGAAAATTCATGTAAGCGGATTTTGTTTTTTGGTATTTGCCATTGTATTTAGTGCTAAATATATGTCAGCATCGATATTATTAGCTGGGAGTGACAGTTTGAGTGTCGACTTATTTAGAGGGATGTTTGACATGATTCCACTTGAAGTAACAGTTGTGTATCTCCTTTTTTTCATCATGGGTATTCTTTTTTTAGTTTTAGGATTGAAAGAGAAGCATAAGCAGTAACAGTAGACAAGTGATGACCGGGGAAATGTTGATACATATCAAAAGGAGAAGCAAGCGGTATCGCTAAACTTCTCCTTTTATTTAACGACGTTTCCGTTCGGCTCTTTCCCATGCCCTTAAATGAGGGTAAGGATCAAACGACCATTCAGTTCGTCCATTGTCTTTATACATGCCGTAATGAAGGTGTGGCGGGAATTTTCCTGCTGTGCCAGGTGGACCGTAACCGGAGCTTCCGACTGATCCGATGACTTGACCAGGTTCTACAATCTGCCCAGCTTTGAGTCCTTTTGCAAAGCCATTTAAGTGGGCAAAATAATGATAATGATTATGAATATCTCGAATGCCGATCCGCCAGCCGCCAAAGCGATTCCAGCCTTTCATTTCAATCACGCCGTACGATGTCGCACGAACAGGAAGACCGTAATGAGCAAAAAGATCAGTGCCCTCATGAATTCTTCTGCCTCCAAAGCCTCTCGCATCACCCCATGTACTCCTGTAGCTGTAGTCAGCGCCAACCGGAAGAGGAAACGCATGCTTTCCAAGGTCAAGATGGCCGTAATGCTTATAGAGCTTCATAAAAGATGAAATGATTCCAACGGTTTGATCACGTCCGTAATAATCCCACAGCGCGATTTTTAATTGGTCGATGCTGCTGCCGTAATGGAGCAAGTATTGAGCAAACGTGAACAGGACATCTTCATCGTTATCGATTTCCGCTTTTCCATCCCCATTACCATCAAGCCCAATACCGTCGAACACTTTAATGCTTAATGGAGAGGTATCCTGCTTATTGGGATTTTCTGGTCCTATCCACATTTCCCGGGGAATGTAGATACCAATCACACCTGTTTGTTTTGGTAAATCTCTTCTGCTTTTGCGGATATTGTGTTCATACTGATCAACCGCAGCAAGTACATACCACGGGACCTGTGTGGTGATGGCGATCTTTTCATACAGTGCCATTCGCTGTTTTAATTCATCGGGCTGTTTGTTTGCCCCTTGTGCATGGACTGATGCGGGAATCATTGAAAGAGCGATGATGATCGCTAAAACCACTTTCACAAACGTCCATCTCCTTTCTTCGAACTTACCTTCTACCGTTTAGTGTGGTTTGATCACGTTATTTCATAAGAAGAAAATGTTAGTAATTTTCTTCTGTTATTTTAGGAGTCTTTTGGGTATTTTTGCAGCTCATTCCCTTGTTGTTCAATCTGTACTATGTTAAAGTGTCTAAAGAAAAGGCCTTAGGCCGAAGATTCAATTTTTGCGGCAACAGCTGCATCCATCGTATATAGCAGGAAGATGATTGTATATGCACCTTTAACGAATTCATATGGAGATGATGGAATTGGCAAAGAAGGAAGAGCACGTAAGAAAACCGGACTGGCTTAAAATTAAGCTGAATACGAATGAAAACTATACCGGTTTGAAAAAAATGATGCGGGAAAACAACCTGCATACCGTTTGTGAGGAAGCGAAATGTCCGAATATTCACGAATGCTGGGCAGTGAGAAGAACTGCTACATTTATGATCCTCGGATCTGTTTGTACGCGCGCATGCCGTTTCTGTGCGGTGAAAACCGGACTTCCTACTGAGTTAGACTTGCAAGAGCCAGAACGCGTGGCAGATTCAGTGGCTTTGATGAATTTAAAGCACGCTGTTATAACAGCGGTTGCAAGGGATGACCAAAAAGATGGCGGAGCAGGCGTATTTGCTGAAACTGTTCGTGCCATTAGAAGAAAAAGTCCATTCACAACAATTGAAGTTCTCCCTTCAGACATGGGTGGCAATTATGATAATTTGAAAACGTTAATGGATACACGCCCTGATATTTTAAATCACAATATTGAAACAGTACGCAGGTTAACACCAAGAGTTCGTGCACGGGCTACATACGATCGTTCATTGGAATTCTTGCGTCGTGCAAAAGAAATGCAGCCTGACATTCCAACGAAATCAAGCATTATGATTGGACTCGGTGAAACGAAGGAAGAAATCATTGAAGTTATGGATGATCTTCTTGCCAATAACGTCGACATCATGGCAATTGGTCAGTATTTACAACCTTCGAAAAAGCATTTGAAAGTGCAAAAATACTACCATCCAGATGAGTTTGCAGAGCTGAAGGAAATTGCCATGTCAAAAGGCTTTAGCCACTGTGAAGCTGGACCGCTTGTCCGTTCTTCTTATCATGCAGACGAACAAGTAAACGAAGCGTCTAAGAAGCGTCAAGCGCAAGCATAACAAAGAAAACGCCAGAGCTCTCTGGCGTTTTTTCTCGTATTAATTTTGGCCGTAAGGTGCGTTTCGTCTCATGGTCCGATCGGAATTCGTCATGCCATTGGCATCTTCTTTCGTTGAAATATCTCCGCCTTGAGGAGAGTATTTCATTTGTTGAATCGTTTTCGTTAAAATTTGATCAAAATCACGTGAATTGGTTTGAAGACGTGAAAAATTGGCAATGGATTGAAAGTGCTCTGGGTTATCAGAGACGTACACATGATAATAACGAGGGAGAACAGAAACCGCTGTTTTTTTCACTTGATCGGCTGATTCATCTCGGTTTTTGTTGCCTGTTCGATACACAATGAGGGCATCCTCGTCTGTGACAAGTGTTGCTGCATCCTTTATATTTGGCAGCTGGATGGCTAAACTTGTAATCACGTGGGCAAGGTGCTCACGATTTAAAGCAGGGGTTCTTTCCTTCTGATCGGTTACTTGCTGGCGCTGATAACGAACATAGCCTGCTCGATTCGTATCTGCTTCTGGCATGTTGGAATTATTTCCTTCATGACGATCAGACAGGCGGATTGTCTTGCTGGAAGAATCTTCATCCACTTGCCGGTTCATGCCTGATTGAAAGCCGCACCCGCCTAAAAGCATGCATAGGAGAATAGTGGCTGTCAGTTGTTTCATCATAAATGTGACCTCCTTTTTTCTTTAGCTTCGGCTAAATCGGAAAAAACATGCTTTAGCAATTGATGGAGTTGTTCCAATGAATTATCATTAAAGGTGGATCGTTTAAAAAGAGGTGAGAAGATGATCGTCATTCAGAATGCTACCTTTGATCTTGTCAGAGAAATCAAAGACGGCTTTGATGAGGAAGCGTTTAAAGCAAGGTACTCAGATATTTTAAATAAGTATGATTATATTGTGGGGGATTGGGGCTACAACCAGCTTAGGCTGAAGGGGTTCTTTGATGACCAAAACCAAAAGGCCACATTCGATACAAAAATCAGTACACTCGATGAATACATTTATGAATACTGTAATTTTGGCTGTGCCTATTTTGTCTTAAAGCGGATTAGAAAATAACGCAAAGGGGAGCGTCATGATGTATTTCGTAGACAGAAAGAAGATTGAAGAGACATTACGTTTTTTTGAGGAGCAATATAATTTGATGCGCAGTCATCAAACATGGTCAAGCCCTTTAGAAAAAAAAGCGCTGGAACGAATTGTTCATTTGCTCGTCGAATGTATTCTTGATACAGGAAATGATATGATTGACGGCTTTATCATGCGGGACCCAGGAAGCTATGACGACATCATGGATATTCTTGTGGACGAAAAGGTTGTACCAACAGAAGAAGGCACTCACCTGAAAAAACTGGTCTCGTGCCGTAAAACACTTGTTCAGCAATACCAAGAAGTGGTTCATCACGATTTGTTGCAGGTCATCAGTGAGGTAGAACAGGCGCTGCAAGTCTTCCCGAATCGAATTCGCACTTACTTGGAGCAGGAGCTTGGACCAGTATCAGCGTTTAAATAAACCATTGGAGTTGTAAGCAGCATGAAATACAAAGGCTATTTAATTGATTTAGACGGGACGATGTATAAAGGAACAGAAAAGATCGAAGAGGCGGGGCAATTTGTTCACAAGTTAAATGAGTTGAACATCCCTTATTTGTTTGTCACGAATAACTCTTCACGCACGCCGAAGCAAGTAGCAGAGAAACTGGTTTCATTCGATATTCCAGCAACGGAAGACCAAGTCTTTACAACAAGTATGGCGACGGCAAACTATATCGCAGAACAAAAGAAAGATGCCTCGGTGTATGTGATCGGAGAAGAAGGAATTCAGCAGGCCATCGAAGAAAAAGGCTTGTCGTTTGGTCAAGAAGACGCTGATTTCGTTGTCGTTGGAATAGACCGCGGTATTACATATGAAAAACTAGCGGTAGGAGCCATTGCGATCCGTCAAGGTGCACAATTTGTTTCAACAAATGGAGATATTGCCATTCCGACAGAAAGAGGGCTGTTACCTGGAAATGGATCGTTAACATCTGTGCTGACGGTTACGACAACAGTGCAGCCAACATTTATCGGGAAGCCAGAGTCTATCATTATGGAACAGGCCATGCGGGTGCTCGGGACAGATGTGTCAGAGACGCTCATGGTGGGCGATAACTATGATACCGATATTATGGCAGGGATGAATGCAGGGATGGATACACTGCTTGTCCATACAGGCGTCACGACAAAAGAGCTGCTTCAGAAATATGACAAACAGCCAACCTATGTCATTGATTCATTATCTGAGTGGATTGAACGATTATCTTAATGAAAAGAGGACAAGCGTCAGACGCACGTCCTCTTTTGTGTTTTATTCTGCATTTCTCGCACTATGTGCCAGTCTACTTGATGCTGCCGCAGCAATAGCACCGACAATGTCATCTAAAAAGGTGTGGCATTCGCCTGAGGATTTATCGTTGAGTTTCCCAAGAATCCCTGGTTTTTCTTTATCGATATATCCGTAATTCGTAAAGCCGATGGAGCCATAAATATTAACGATGGCAAAGGATAAAATTTCATCCACACCATATAGACTTTCATCTGTTTCAAGAATAGATTGCAGCGGTTCTGTCAGCTTTTTTTGCTCAGCGAGAACATCTAGTTCAACGCCTGTTAAGATGGCATTTTGGACTTCACGTTTTGCGATGACACGTTCCACATTGTGGATGCACTCTGTCATGTCTAAGCCAGGATGATATTTTTCCTGTAAAAAGAAGACAAGGTCTGCTATATCTTGAATGGTTACGCCTCGTTCTTGTAAACGGCGTCTTGCTGTTTTTTCTACTTCGTTCATCTCATGATGATGCGGCATGTTCCTCACCCAATCCTCGTAATTTGTCCACAACGTGTGAAAAAGCTTCGGATAGTAAATAGTATTCATAAATCCCTCAACCTGCGACTACGATATGATAAGAGACTGATTTTATGAACGCAGGTGAAATCATGAAAGAAACCATTTATCACACATTTGGTATTGATGTGCGTCAATTTATGCCATATGGCAGTTATCAGAGCTTTCAAACGGCGAAAGCTCTCTTCATCATTGTTCCCGTGTCTCATTTGCGAGAAGAAGAACTCACAGAGCTTTATCATATCAGTCAGTATTTACTGAATGACGGTGACCCATACGTTGCCGTGTTTGAATTAACAAACGAAGAGAAACCGACTTTTACCCATGGAAAAGAACTGTACGCTCTATTAAAGGCAGCACCGCGGGTTACAAGCCGCTCATTTCAGCACGCATCAGAGCTGGCGGCCTTTCATGTCAGGGGGAGAGGGTTTCCTTATGAGGTGTCTGAAACAAAACGTGTCGGAGCTTGGAAGGAATTATGGGCAAAACGGTTAGACCAGCTGGAAGGCTTTTGGATGCAGCAAATGCATCAAAAACCACTTGAACGATTTGAAAAGAAATTTATTGAATCCTTTCCGTATTATCTCGGATTAACGGAAAATGCCATTCAATATTTAGTGGATACAGAGCTTGATGATGAACCAAAAGAATGTGATTCAGGTACTGTTTGTCATCAGCGCTTTTCACGTATGACCTGGCCACATGAGCAGCCGCTTCGTTTACCTGTTGACTGGGTATTTGACCATCCAACAAGAGATATCGCGGAATATTTAAGAGAAACCTTTGTCCAGCATAAGGAGGATTTAATTGAAGAGGGATTTTCCTTTTTGCAGCAATATGAGCAGGTTACGCCTCTTTCATCATTTTCAAAGCGTCTGCTGTACAGCCGTCTTCTGTTTCCGCTTCATTATTTTGAAATTGTCGAAGGTTATTATATGTCAGGAGAAAATGAAAAATCTTATTATGAAGAACGATTAGATTACGTTTTAAATGATGCGAACCGCTACGAATATTTTCTCAAGGTGTTTCAAGAATTGAGTGCCATGCGCAGCGGTGGGCATCTCATTCCTCCTGTTGGATGGATTCATCAATCCGCTGATTTGAAGTTTCAGTGAACAGACGAAACGTCTCTTTTCTCTTGAGGCGTTTTTCGTTATGCTTAAAGAAATCAACCAAAGGAGTGTTCTTCTTGACGAAACCTTATGTTTATATCACAAGAAAGCTTGATGAAACAACACTTACACCATTAAAAGAAGTCGCTCATATTGACATGTGGACGAGCGAGGATGAGCCGTGTCCAAGAGAAGAGTTAGAAAAACAAGCGGCTCAAGCAGATGGGCTGCTCACGATGCTGTCAGATCAAGTAGATGAGGCACTTTTATCAAATGCTCCAAATCTAAAAGTGGTCGCGAATCTCGCGGTCGGCTATGACAATATTGATCTAAAGGCAGCTAAAAAGCACGGGATCACGGTATGTCATACACCGGACGTTTTAACAGAATCGACGGCTGATTTAGCTTTTGCGCTTTTGATGGCGTCAGCAAGACGAATTGTCGAAGCGAGTGATTGGATTAAGGATGGGAACTGGACAGGCTGGGGGCCGCTTCTTCTAGCCGGTGCTGATGTGCATCATAAAACGTTAGGGATTGTCGGAATGGGCAGTATTGGAACCGCACTTGCCAAACGGGCAAAAGGTTTTGATATGCATGTTCTTTATCATAATCGTTCAAGAAAGCCAGAAGCAGAAGCGCAGCTAGGTGTGGCCTATGCCGCATTTGATGAGCTGCTTACGCAGTCTGATTTCATCGTTTGTTTGACGCCTTTAACGCCTGAAACGAAAGAAATGTTTAATAAGAAAGCATTTGAGCAGATGAAGAACACGGCTTACTTCATCAACGTTTCCAGAGGGCAGACGGTAGACGAAGATGCTTTATATGATGCTGTCACGACAGGAAAAATTGCAGGAGCAGGTCTGGATGTATTTAGCAAAGAACCAGTCAGCCCAGATCACCCGTTAACGACATTACCAAATGTGACAGTGCTTCCTCATATCGGAAGTGCAAGTGTTGAAACGAGAAAAAACATGATGCAATTATGTGCTGAAAATATTGCGCTTGTCCTGCAAGATCAGCAAGCCAAAACGCCAGTTCAGGCGTAATCTCAAGCTTCCCGGCTTCGGGAGCTTTTCTCACAAAAATATTTTGAAAATATAGAATCTTGATATAAATAGCTGTTAAGCGGTTTCATTCTCATATTCTCTTATTTTATTACCTTGTCAAAATGAGGATACCCCTTTATAATGTGTGTACATTGAATGTCTGTGTTAGGTTAACAAATGTCTTTTTAGAGAGGACATTTACGGAGAAAGGTGGAATTTCAGGTGAAGGCAATTCGAGTTGGACTACTAGGATTAGGAACAGTGGGGAGCGGTGTCGTTAAGATTATTCAAGATCATCAGGATAAATTAATGCACCAGATCGGCTGTCCGGTATTAATACAAAAAGTGCTTGTGAGCAATCCCGATAAAAAAAGAGATGTGGATGTGGCAAGAGAGGTCTTCACAACTGAAGTATACGATGTGATTCGAGATCCAGAGATCGACGTCATTATTGAAGTGATGGGCGGCATTGAAGAGACAAAACAATATTTAATAGATGCACTAAATGAGAAGAAGCATGTGATTACAGCCAATAAGGATTTAATGGCGCTATATGGCACAGAGCTTTTACATGTAGCAAAAGAAAACGGCTGTGACCTTTACTATGAAGCGAGTGTCGCAGGTGGGATTCCGATTTTGCGTACACTAGAGGAAGGTTTAGCCTCTGACCGCATCACAAAAATGATGGGAATCGTGAACGGGACAACGAACTTTATTTTAACAAAAATGAATGTCGATAAAAGTGCGTATGAAGATGTATTAAAAGAAGCGCAGGATCTTGGCTTTGCAGAAGCAGATCCGACGGCGGACGTAGAAGGGCTAGATGCGGCAAGAAAGATGGCCATCCTGGCAAGACTCGGCTTTTCCATGAATGTAGACTTAGAGGATGTGAAAGTGAAAGGCATCTCGGACATCTCGGATGAGGACATTAATTTCAGTAAACGTTTTGGCTATACAATGAAGCTGATTGGAATTGCCCAAAGGGACGGAGAGAAAGTGGAGGTCAGCGTACAGCCAACTTTACTTCCTGATCATCACCCGTTATCTTCCGTCAACAATGAATTTAATGCAGTCTATGTTTACGGAAGTGCTGTCGGAGAAACGATGTTTTACGGGCCTGGAGCAGGCAGCCTGCCAACGGCAACAGCTGTAGTCTCAGATTTAGTCGCTGTTATGAAAAACATGCGTCTTGGTGTGAATGGCAGTGGATTTATTGCACCGCAATTTGAGAAGAAAATCAAATCATCATCCGAAGTATTTGCTCAGCAATTCTTAAGAATACATGTGAGAGATCAAGTCGGAGCTTTCTCCCGCATTACATCGATTTTTTCTGAAAGAGGCATCAGCTTTGAAAAGATCCTTCAGCTTCCTGTCAAAGGGCATGATGAGCTTGCTGAAATTGTGATTATTACACATCAGACATCAGAAGAAGATTTCTCAAATATCCTGCAAACATTAAACGATCTCGAAGTGGTGGTTCAAGTGAAGAGCACGTACCGAGTAGAAGGGAACGGTTTAAGCTGATGAAGTGGAATGGACTCATTGAAGAATTTCAAGAATTCTTACCAGTAAACGAACAAACACCTAAACTAACATTAAATGAAGGAAACACACCGCTGATTCATCTCGCAAAGCTATCTGAAAAGCTTGGGATTGAACTTCATGTGAAAACAGAAGGCGTCAACCCTACAGGTTCTTTTAAGGATCGCGGGATGGTCATGGCCGTCGCAAAGGCAAAAGAAGAAGGCAATGATACGATCATGTGTGCATCGACAGGGAATACGTCTGCAGCAGCAGCAGCTTATGCGGCGCGCGCTGATATGAAATGTATTGTCATCATTCCAGATGGAAAAATTGCTTTCGGTAAGCTGGCGCAGGCTGTCATGTACGGAGCAGAGATCATTGCCATTGACGGCAACTTTGATGATGCGCTGAAAATTGTCCGCAGCATCTGTGAAAAAGCACCGATTGCACTTGTTAACTCCGTCAATCCATACCGAATTGAAGGACAAAAAACAGCGGCATTTGAAATCTGTGAGCAGCTAGGCGGCGCTGCGCCGGACGTACTGGCGATTCCTGTTGGAAATGCGGGGAATATTACAGCGTACTGGAAAGGCTTCAAAGAATATCATGAGAAAAAAGGCACGGGACTGCCAGTCATGCGTGGTTTTGAAGCAGAAGGAGCTGCAGCCATCGTTAGAAATGAAGTCATTGAGCAGCCAGAAACAGTCGCAACAGCCATTCGCATCGGAAACCCTGCAAGCTGGAAGCAAGCTGTAGCAGCGGCAGATGAATCAAACGGGAAAATTGATGAAGTGACAGATGAAGAAATTCTTCATGCCTATCAATTGATCGCACGTGAAGAAGGTGTGTTTGCAGAGCCAGGCTCTTGTGCATCAATTGCAGGTGTACTCAAACAAGTGAAATCTGGAGAAATTAAGCCAGGCAGTAAAGTCGTCGCTGTACTGACAGGAAACGGATTAAAAGATCCGAATACGGCGATTGATATTTCACACATCAAACCGGTCACGCTGGATGCAGATGAAGATCAAATTCTGGAACATTTAGAAAAGGCCGCACGCGTATGAGTAACGCCTCCATGCTTTTTTCAATCACAGTACCGGGAAGCACTGCCAACTTAGGACCAGGCTTTGACTCAGTCGGAATGGCGCTCAGCCGCTATTTAAAGCTATCGGTCTATGACCATGATAGCTGGCTGTTTGAAGCAGAAACAGATGTCGTGTCTGGTATTCCATCAGGCACCGATAACCTGATCTACCAAACAGCTAAAAAGGTCGCAGATGACTTTGGAAAAACACTCCCGCCTGTTCATGTCAAAGTGTGGAGTGATATTCCATTAGCAAGGGGGCTGGGCAGCAGCGCTGCTGCTATTGTCGCCGCTATTGAGCTCGCCAATCAGTTGCTTGAATTAAAGATGACCGATGATCAGAAGCTCTTTTTTGCAAGTGAGGTAGAAGGTCATCCAGATAATGCGGGTGCCTCTTTATTCGGTGGTTTACTCATCGGTCTTCATGAAGAAGACAAGACACATGCCGTTAAATTGCAGCATGTGGATGTAGATGTCGTCGTCGTGATTCCTTTTTATGAAGTGCTCACAAAGGATGCCCGTGATGTCCTGCCAGAGGATTTTTCCTATAAACAGGCCGTGAGTGCGAGTGCAGTGAGTAACGTCCTTGTCGCCGCCTTAATGACGCAGAACTGGCCGCTTGTAGGGGAAATGATGAATAAAGATTTATTTCATCAGCCATACCGCACGATGCTTGTCCCAGAGTTGTCCAAGGTGGAGCACGTTGCTTCATTAAAAGGCGCGTATGGAACGGCATTAAGTGGTGCTGGGCCGACTATTTTGACCTTAGTGGAAAAAGGGAAGGGAGAAGCGCTGAAAAAGCAGCTTGCTCAAAATTTCCCTCATTGTGAAGTGGATGTGCTGACGGTGCCGGTAGAAGGTGTCGTCGTCGAGCATCATTCTGTGAATCAAATGAAGAACGTGCTGTGAAGACGCACGTTCTTTTTTTATCCTTGTTTTTCATAACAAAAGCAGGGATTATTATTTAGAGAAGCGAACTATTTTTGATACATAAAAGGAGGAGATCAATTGATGAAGAAATTGATAACAGCAGAGGATTTAACACAAATCGTGTCTGTTTCTCATCCAGTTTATTCACCAGATGGAAAAAAGGCTGTTTTTACAAAAGTAACGGTGAATGAAAAAAAGGCTGATTACAATATTCATTTATGGGTTCGAGATGAAGAGACAGGGGAGCTGTCTCAATGGACATTTGATGATGGAAAGCATCATCAACCAGCATGGTCAAAAGACGGAAAGCAGCTTGCGTTTATTTTGCAGAAGCCAAAGGAAGTCCCCCAGCTCGCACTCATTCAGAGCGATGGCGGCGGCATACGTACCTTAACGAATATTCCTTACGGCGTCTCTCAACCTGTATTTTCACCGGATGGAGCGTTCATTTATGCAGCGGTCTCATTAAAACAAGAAGAATCTGTTCATGATGAAAAAAAGGAAGAGTGCGATGACTTTGCTCCGGCCGTATATGATGATTTGACTTATAAAGCAGATGGCAGAGGCTTTTTAGATGGGCGTCTGACGCAAATTGTAAAAATCGATGTCCGTTCCGGCGAGGTAGAGATGGTTACGAGTGAGCCGCATCATCATGTGAATCATGTCATCTCTCCTTGCGGGAAGTGGCTTGCGTATATTCAATCAAATCCTCAGACGTTTTACATAAGTGATATCTGTCTCCTTTCCTTAGAGGACGGTACATCCAAGAAAATCACCCAATCAACAGGCGCTTACACGACTGTATCATTTTCTCCAAATGGAGAAAGCCTTTTGTACATTGGACACGAACGTGAATTTGAAAATGCGACCATCCTGTCATTGTGGCTGCATGACCTGAAGGAGAAAAAGACCGTTCAATTGTCAGAAATGCTCGATATGTATGTAGGAAATTGTATGGCAGGGGATAGTGTTATGGGTGAGGCCAATCAGCTTCCACAATGGACAAAGGATAGTCAGGGGTTTTATGTGCTTGTTTCTGATCAAGGGAGTACCGGAATTTATTATTTCTCTATTGAAGGTTTAGCCTATCCCGTTCGTTTAGAGGCAGAACATGTGACGAATTTCAGTCTTCATCCAGACGAATCAAAAATGCTGATCAGCCGTCTTTCACCTGTCTCGCCTAGTGAGCTGTATGAGCTGACTTTAGGGGAATCCTCACTCAAGCAAATCACGTTTGAGCATGATAACTTTCTAAAGGAACATGTCATTTCCGAACCTGAACCAATTTCTTTCCAGTCAAAAGAAGGAGACGTTGTACATGGCTGGTTGATGAAGCCTGCTCAGATGGAAGAGGGGAAGACATATCCACTAATCTTAGAAATTCATGGCGGGCCGCATGCGATGTACGGTCATACGTATTTTCATGAATTTCAAATGCTCGCGGCTGAAGGGTATGCGATTGTGTACATCAATCCTCATGGCAGTCATGGATACGGACAGATGTTTACAGACCGGGTAAGAGGCAGCTATGGTGACGTTGATTATGAGGATGTCATGCTGGCTGTTGATCATGTGCTCGAAGCCTATGACTTTCTTGATGAAACAAGGCTTGGCGTAACGGGCGGCAGCTATGGCGGTTTTATGACCAACTGGATTGTCGGACAGACAGACCGTTTCCGTGCAGCTGTTACACAGCGTTCCATCTCGAACTGGATTAGCTTTTATGGCATCAGTGATATCGGCTATTTCTTTACAAAATGGCAGATTGATGGGGATATTTATGACTCTGTTGATAAGCTATGGGATCGTTCGCCGCTAAAGTATGTAAAACAGGTGAATACACCGCTTCTGATCCTGCACAGTGATGAAGACTACCGCTGCCCAGTCGATCAAGGAGAACAGCTTTTTGTGGCATTGAAGGAGCTTGGAAAAGACACGAGATTAGTCAAATTCCCGAAGGCTTCTCATGATTTATCGAGAAGCGGCCACCCTGAGCAGCGTATTCAAAGACTGACCTTTATTCAAGAATGGTTTAGAGAGAAGTTATCCTAATTAAAAAACGGCCCAGTATGGGCCGTTTTCATGTCATATATGAATTAGAAAACCTGTTCAACTTCTACGACGCCAGGTACTTCTTCTAATAATGCGCGCTCAATACCGGCTTTCAATGTAATGGTTGAACTTGGGCAACTGCCGCATGCACCAAGAAGGCGTAATTTCACAATGCCATCTTCAATGTCTACAAGCTCACAGTCTCCACCATCACGTAATAGAAATGGACGAAGTTTGTCCAGTACTTCCTGTACTTGGTCTTTCATTTCGACTTCAGTCATTAGATATAATCGCTCCTTTCACAACATATCACCATTATATTCATCTGGACGATAAAAATCTATTGATTGGTTTCAAAGTTTCCTTCTCATTATAGCACAATCTCATCTTGAAACAAAAAGTGATTTTGACTTTTTTCATACAGAAAATTCAGCTAAAATAAAGAAAGAATGGGGGGCTTGTCAAATGAACAAAACCGTTGACCTTTATGTATATGGAAGAGATGTCCTGTGCGCTAGTTGCGTGAATCTGCCTTCTTCAAAAGATACATTTGAGTGGCTAGATGCAGCATTAAAACGAAAATATCCAAATCAGCCGTTTCGCATCACATATATCGATATTGAGCACCCGCCTGAAAACGAACGCCAAAAAGAATTATCTGAACGAATTCTTGATGATGAATTCTTTTATCCGCTTGTCCTTGTTGAGGATCAAATTGTAGGAGAGGGCAATCCGAAATTAAAAGATATTTATCAAGAAATGGAGAAATACGGGTACGAAGAGAGCAGTGAATGAGCTGTTCTTTTTTTAGAAAAATAAATCGAACAAACGTTCCTTTTTAGGTTGATTTAGAACGTTTGTTCGTATATAATGAGATGAAAGGAGCGTGAGCATCATGAATTATTTACTAAAACAATCTCTTCATCAACAAATACCGATTGATATGATTTATATGAAGAAAAATGGAGAGTGCTCGAAACGAAAAATCATTGTACATCGTCAAACTGAACAGTTCATACAAGCGTATTGTTTATCGAAGAAGACGATCAGAACGTTTCGTAAAGACTGCATCCTTGCGCTTGCTCCTATCAAAGTGAACCATCCATCGGCACATGCCGTTTCATAATAAAAGCTCCTTCATTAGAAGGAGCTTTGAGAAAAAATTCACATCATTTTATCCATTGTGATGCTTGTACATCCAAAGAAGTCCAGATTTTAAGAGTCTTGGAACACGACCAACAAGCGGGCGATCCGCTACTAAGCCAAAGCCGGCTTTTTTCCCTAAAGAGCCGAGTACGCCTTTTAACTTAAACTGCGGGTAAGTCTCAGGAAGCGGCTCGTTCTTCCAGCGTTTCTGTAGAGATTGCACAATTTGCTCTGCCTGTGCCTCGGCAAGCTGTGCACTTGGTGCGTGCGGCAAGCTTGCGCAGTCACCTACGACATAGACATGCTCATCTCCAGGGAGATTGTGATGAGGAGTTAAGACGACACGGCCTTGGGCGTCTTTTTCAACATTCATATCTCGCACGACTTTACTTGGCTGAATTCCTGCTGTCCACACGATGACATCTGCTTCAATCGCATCGTCATGGTTGTACACAACTCCTTCTTCAACCTTCGTAATATTGGCGCAATTAATGATCTTTACATCATTTTCTTCAAACCATTTTTGTACATATAAACTTAATCTTTTTGGGAAACTGGAAAGAATCAGTTCTCCGCGATCAAAAAGAATAATGTTTAAATCAGAACGGCTTTCACGCAGTTCACTGGCCAGCTCTACCCCGCTAAGTCCAGCACCGACGATACCAACCGTTGCACCTGCACTCAAATTGTTTAATTTGTTATACGTATGTCTTGACTGATCAATGGTTTGAATGCTGTATGTATGTTCTTTCGCGCCAGGGACATTGTGATACTTGTCCTCACAGCCGAGTCCGATTACCGTATCATCATATGGAATCGGTTCACGGTCGCTAAATAAGATCTGTTTGTTTTCAATATCAATTTTTTCTACTTCCCCGTATTGAATATCCAGCTTTGGATGCTCTGGAAAAGATACTCGAATGTGATGATCAGAGATCGTTCCAGCAGCAAGTGCATAATATTCTGTTTTTAAACAGTGGTAAGGATTTCGATCAATTAATGTGATAGTAACATCATCAGGTAATTGATTTGGCAATAAGCGGTGGAGAACCCGCATATTCCCGTAACCTCCGCCGATCAAGACTAAATTTTTCATGACGATTCTCCTTTTCCCCCTAGACATTGAAAAACACTTATACTAAAAAACTTTAAGTTAAAATACCAAATAAAATTATATCGAATTTACTGTGAAACCACAATAATTGTTTCAAAATAACCTACATATTCATTACTTAGTCCTAAATAGTAAAACATTTTACGGGGAATAGGCGTAACGATTTATTGAAGCTCATGTTTTGACTAATAGAAGGAATTTCGGTAGGATAGTAAGGCAAATGTGAGGTGAAGCACAGTGTTTCCACTGATCGAATTTTGTGTAAGTAATCTTGCACAAGGGTCTCAAGAAGCAAAAGAGAAACTTGAAAAAGACCCAAACTTAGATGTAATGGAATACGGTTGTTTAAGCTACTGCGGCAAATGTATGGACTCCCCATTTGCCCTTGTGAATGGAGAATTTGTTTCTGGAGAAAATGCAGAGCAGCTAGTCGAGCGTATTTATGTTTTTATAGAGGAAAACGACATGTTTTAAATGTACCACATGGGTCATGAGGTGCATTTTTTTCATATATTCAGTTTCCGTTTTTTAGGGGAAAATGTAGAAAGCGCATCCAATATGTTATGCTAATAAAATATCATCAAAATGAAGCATCACACGAGAGAAAAAGAGGCATATGCATAATAAAAGCCCTTTGCCATGGCAGCAAAGAGCTTCTATGTATGAAAAACGGGGGATGATAAGATTGTCTCCTGAATCGACTCCTTTTATACTATAAAGAAACAACATTTTTGGAGGACGCTCATGACATCATTTCAATTCACGAAAATGCACGGACTAGGAAACAATTATATATACGTCAATCAGATGAAGGAACAGCTTCCAGAAGAGCAGCTGTCAGAGATAGCGATCCGCGTTTCTTCTGTTTATACAGGTATCGGTTCAGACGGAATGATCCTCATTTGCCCATCAGATGTTGCGCCTGTGAAGATGCGCATTTTCAACAATGATGGATCAGAGGGGAAAAACTGTGGTAACGGTCTTCGCTGCGTGGCTAAATATGTATATGAGCATCAAATTGTGACGGACACAACGTTTAAGATTGAGACATTGTCAGGACTCGTTGAGGCGACGGTTCATGTGCAGGATGGTCAAGTTCAGTCAGTGACAGTAGATATGGGTAAACCTCGTTTTGAAAAAGAAGCGATGCCGATGCTTGGTGAACCGGCCAGTACAACGATTAATGAACCGCTTGATTTTGGCACGACGACCTTAAATGGAACAGCTGTTTCAATGGGGAATCCCCATATCGTTTTCTATTTAGAAGACATTGAACAGGCGCCCCTCGATTCGCTTGGGCCAATCATTGAAAAGCATGACATGTTTCCAGAAGGCGTCAATGTAGAATTTGTGGAACGTGTCAGTGAAACAGAACTGCATTTTCGCGTGTGGGAAAGAGGATCAGGGATTACGCAAGCGTGCGGAACAGGAGCATGTGCTGCGGCTGTATCAACGATTGTGAATGGACATGCGAAAAAAGAAACGGATATGACCGTTCATCTAGCTGGCGGAGACCTCATCATTCGCTGGAAAGACAATGACCATGTGCTGATGACAGGACCTGCTGAAACAATTTGTGACGGCACATTCTATCTCTAAACCATTTATTTGAGAAAAGGCAACATCACGTTTATAATTGAAAAGAAACATCCAGTCAAAAGGAGGGATGATCGTGAGTACACCAGTAACGATTACAGAAGCTGCTGCATTGCAGATTAAAGATATGATGAAAGAACATGAAGAAGAAAATGCGTTCCTGCGAGTGGGCGTAAAAGGCGGCGGCTGCAGCGGTCTTTCATACGGAATGGGCTTTGACCATGAAGTTTCTGAGAAAGACACGCAGTTCGAACAGCACGGCATCAAGGTCCTTGTCGACTCCGAAAGCCTTGACATCATGAACGGCACCATCATTGATTTCAAACAATCACTAATGGGCGGCGGTTTCACGATTGACAATCCGAACGCGATTGCGTCATGCGGATGCGGTTCTTCGTTCAGAACAGCTACCAATACCGGTACGCCGGAAGAGTGTTAGAATTTCAGTATCAATGAATTCTGTAAATCCATTTTGAATAAAAACCTCCTCAATTAGATTATAAATTTGAGGAGGTTTTTTTATGTTCTTTTTTAAAGGTGCTTAAAATTCTAACAAGGTTTTCAACAAGTCTATTTGAAATGATTAGATATAGCATGAGCATACAGTATGTTTCGTACGATAATTAGAATTCATTATTACACCGATTTGCTTTGAAATTCATTAAAATGTTTAGGTGAAAAATAATCCGCAATTTTTTAAAATTTCATTTGTATCAAGTACGGTTGCTTCTTCAATTCCTACATTATTCATTTTCATAAAAGATTGTACAGCTTGATAACCTACTGCATAGCCTGCAAAGGGTGATAATCCGACAGGTTGATATCCTTGTTCTTTTGCAATGTTATCACCAAACATATAACTACTGACCTCAGCAAACCCTTTCGTATATAAAGCGTCATTAATCACTTCTTTTGAATATTCTAAGTCCTGTTGATCAAAAGAAGTGACCCAAGGTCCTAGCATCTTTTCACCATAAAGTTCTTTTGCAAATGATTCAGCTAAACCTTCTATAATTAAGTAATCTCCAACCGTTACATTTCCGTAATCCCATTCAAAATAGGAAAAACGAATATTATGATGGAATTCATGCGCAATTAGAGCGGGGATCCGTGGGATGTTATAAGAGTTCGGATATATTGAGCATTGGATAAATCCCGGAATTCCTCCAAAGCCACAATACCCTTTTTGTTGTTCTAGCTTTTTCGGATCAGCTATATATAGACCAAATCTCAATTCATCAGAATTTATATGAAGGTTGTGTTTTTTGATAAAATTCATACAATAGTTCAAGGTGGTATTTGCCATTTGAAGAGCTTGAATTTCTTGTAGTTTTTTTAACGCTTGTTTACCAGTTTGTGTTTGTGATACATCAAGATAGCCAAGCATATTGGTTGCCATGATGACATCATAGCCATTTTTTTGTGTAGCTTTTAACGGAACGTTTATCATATTCCACATCTTTTCAAAAGGCCTCATCATGTTGTATCGAAAAAAGTGTTCTTTATTTTCTTTTAGCGAAAACAATTTTTCGTATTGAGCGATTGTATCTTCAATGATGATGTTCATCAGCTTGGACCTATTTTCTGTTGATCAGCAAATACTTTCATGGCTTCACTCATGAATGAAGCCAAGCCCTCACCATATTGATCTATATTTTTTGTAAATCGTTCATCTTGAATATAAAGTTGACCTAATCCATAAAATGCCTCGAGGGAGTATTGAGTAAAGTGATTATTTAAAAATTCATACCATTCTTTGATGGCGGCTTGTACCTCTTTGGATTGAGGAGTGAGGTTGCGGAGGGATGCTAAGTTATGAAAAACTCTATCCCATCTTAAAGATAAATCATGTTGTTCATCTTTCGACAATCGACTTAATTTGAAGTTCACGTTATCAATGGACTGATTCCCCCAGCGACAGCGAGCTTCTTCTTCATATTGGTTGAATTTCATGTTCATTCCCTTGAACCTCTCTTTATTTGTTAGGTGAATTTCTCCCGTTATATGTTTTAGCGTCTTATCAATATTTTCAATCATTCTATCGAGTGTATTTCGTTTTTCCATCAACATTTTTCGTTGTAATATAAATGCTTCATGTTTATCAAATGACGGATTGTTTAGGATTTCTTTTATTTCCTTTAAGTTAAATCCCAGTTCTCTGAAAAATAATATTTGCTGTAGTGTTTCAAGGTTTTCTTCTGAATAAAGCCGGTAACCAGCATCCGTGACTTCTTTTGGGGTCAACAAACCAATTTGATCATAATGATGAAGTGTACGAATACTAATATCAAACAATTCAGCGACTTCTTTTACTTTCATATTCAACACATCTCCTTATGATATTCACTATAAAGTATGACGTTACGTGAGGGTCAATAGAAAGGGATCAATGAAGGTGTAAAAATGAAAAAAAGACACTCATTCAGCGTCTCTTTCTCAAATTGTTTCTTCTATTTTCAATAGTTCTTTATCCAAGACATCCACCAACTCTTGGGTGCTAAACATATAGATCACCACTTCTTTATTGCCATCTTCCACATGGACTTCAATTTCAATTTTAATCTTTGCTGTTTTTTCATGGTACACCACTTCAAAAGTGCCCATTCTTTTTGTTTCATTGTTTTTATTCATTTTTTGAACGTTGGTGAGTATCTGTTTGATTTCTTGATCACTCAAACCAGCATCTAAAATCGAAGTAGACACATGTGTTAAAAAAGGTTCTAGCTGATCAACATCCATATTCAATCCTGCAGCGAATTGAGCATAGTGTTTGTTATAGTCTTTTGCAAACACTTCTACTGAGCCGCCAATTATCAGTAACAAGCTCAAACTAATCATGAAACGCTTTATCATCTTTCCACCTATCCTTCATGACGATCTTCTCCTTCTTATATCGGTTGAACAGATCAAATCTTCATTGATTCGATTTCTTCTCAAACAATTCATAAATCGCTCAATTTTGTTACAGCTTGTCCTCACAACTGGCTATTTCCACTCGAAAAGAGTATCATGAGAACCAAACATAAACTGTCATCAGAAAAGAGGTTGCTGAGGTTTGAGTGAACAAATCAATTGCAGGAACTGTCATGAACTGATTCCGTATCGTTCAAAAACATGTCCATCTTGCGGGATAGACAAGCCGCTTCCGAAAAAGGAACGTGTGAAGGATCGGGTGATTTTGGTTGTGGCAGGAATTGTTGTGGTGTTACTCGCTGCAATGGTACTTGGAATGGCGAATGCCTATATTGGGATTTTTAAATAAACATAAAAGGAGTTCCGCAGATGGAACTCCTTTTTTTGATCCGTTCTTATTTATTTTCAAATAAGCTTGTGGAATGAAGCGGCTGTACACGAGCTTTCGGGTCCATGTAAGCTTTCGCGTTGTTCACAGCAGTTGGTGCTTCACCAAATCCGCTTGCGATTAATTTGACTTTTCCTTCATACGTACAGATGTCTCCTGCCGCATAGAAGCCTTCGATATTGGTTTCCATTGTGGATTTGACCACGATAGAGTTCTTTTCGATTTCAAGGCCCCATTGTTTGATTGGTCCAAGGGAGGAAACAAAACCGAAGTTGACGATCACGTCGTCCACATCTAGTACTTGCTTTTTATCGCCTTTCACTTCTTCAAGCACAATTTGTTCAATGCGGTCTTCCCCAATGAGCTCAGTTGGCACAAATGGTGTCAGCACATTGACTTTCGAGTTGTGCAAGTTTTCTACACTGTGCTCATGTGCACGGAATTTATCACGACGGTGAATAATCGATACTTCTTTTGCGATTGGCTCAAGCATCAGTGCCCAGTCGACCGCAGAGTCTCCGCCGCCAAGAACAGCGACACGTCTGCCAGCGAATTGATTCAAGTCATTGATGAAGTAATGCAGGTTGCTTCCTTCAAATGATTCTGCTGTATCTAGCTCAAGCTTTCTCGGTTGGAATGCACCGTTACCAGCTGTAATGATGATCGTTTTTGAATAATGAACTTCTTGGTTCGTAACGAGTTTGAAGATACCGTCTGCTTGTTTTTCAACTGTTTCCACAGCTTGCTCTAAGCAAATGGTTTGATCAAATTTATCCATTTGTTCCTTTAAATTATCAACTAATTCTTGTGCGCGGATTTTTGGGAAACCAGCCACATCATAAATGTATTTTTCAGGGTAAAGAGCGGATAGTTGACCGCCGAGCTGAGGAAGGCTTTCAATGATTTTCACACTTGCCTGTCTCATGCCTCCGTAAAACGCAGTAAACAATCCGACTGGGCCGCCCCCGATAACGGTAATGTCATATACCTTAGAATCTTCTTGCATTCCTTAATCCTCCCAAATGAAAATTGTTATCACTATATCATATCATACCACATATCGTCGTTTGACTTGTTTTGAAAAACTTGTCGTTTTTTGATGCCGATGCTGTGAAAAGGGGAAAAAAGAGAGAAAGACCGTTTATCCTAAGGATTTTCAGTTTAAAGCCTTGAAAAAAGGAGCAGAACTCGCTATTATTGTTAAGGGAACTAAATATTAATTTTTTATGAATTTTTGTCGGATACGGTCAAATGCTTTCGTTTTTTGTAGGTGAAAGTTCAGATTTTCACATACTTATTTTTTTGTTTAAATTTCATAAAATGCCGCAAAGCGGTTGAGAATAACGATATGTAATTCTTTATCCGTTTTACAGCAAATTTAAAAAAGGTGGATGTGATTCCAGTGAATAAACCGAAAATCGTTGTATTAGGTGCAGGTTATGGCGGATTAATGACTGTAACAAGATTAACAAAACAGCTTGGCACAAATGATGCGGACATTACTCTTGTGAACAAGCATAATTATCATTACGAAACAACATGGTTACATGAAGCAAGTGCAGGTACTCTTCATCATGACCGTTGTCGTTATCAAATCAAAGATGTGATTAACAGTTCCCGTGTCAACTTTGTACAAGCAACAGTTGAAAGCATTAATAAGGAAGAGAAGAAAGTTGTGACATCAGATGGCGAACTTTCTTATGACTACCTTGTTGTTGCGCTGGGTGCTGTTCCTGAAACATTTGGTATTGCAGGACTGAAAGAATATGCATTCTCAATCTCTAACATCAACTCTGCTCGTCAGCTTCGTGAGCACATTGAACTTCAATTTGCGACATATAATACGGAAGCTGAAAAGCGTCCAGAGCGTCTGACAATCGTTGTCGGCGGTGCAGGCTTCACAGGTATTGAGTTCCTTGGTGAGCTTGGAAACCGTGTACCTGAGCTTTGCAAAGAGTATGATATTGATCAAAAAGACGTGCGTATTATCTGTGTAGAAGCTGCACCAACAGCTCTTCCAGGATTTGATCCTGAATTGATCGACTATGCGATGAACTACCTTCAAGGTAAAGGTGTTGAGTTCAAAATCGGTACAGCGATCAAAGAATGTACGCCTGAAGGCATCATTGTTGGAAAAGACGATGATACAGAAGAAATCAAAGCAGAAACAGTTGTTTGGGCTGCTGGTGTACGTGGTAACCCAATCGTTGAAGAAGCTGGATTTGAAAACATGCGCGGCCGCGTAAAAGTGTCTCCAGATCTTCGAGTACCAGAAAATGAAGATGTATTCATCATCGGTGACTGCTCATTAATCATCAATGAAGAAATTAATCGTCCATACCCACCTACTGCACAAATTGCGATGCAGCAAGGTGAAACAGTAGCGAAAAACCTTGCAGCACTAGTAAAAGGTGGCACGCTTGAAAGCTTTAAGCCAGACATCAAAGGAACAGTTGCTTCTCTTGGTGAACACGACGCTGTAGGTGTTGCGTTTGGTAAAAAACTTCAAGGAACAAAAGCTTCTGCAATGAAAAAAATCATCGACAACCGTTCATTATTCATGGTTGGCGGACCAGGACTTGTTCTGAAAAAAGGAAAATTCAAGTTCTTCTAAATCGATATAGACAAAAACGTGTATCCTTGTGGTACACGTTTTTTAATGTTTGACGGAATATTTTCTCACTTGGTACTGGACAGAAAAATATGTTATGATGAATTATCAGAAAATTTAGATTAAGGAGTGAGCAATATGAATGCACAAACGAAAGAAAAAAAGTCAACTTGTCAGTATTGTTCAGGAAAAGGGTATTTTCAGTTATTGCTCGGCGGATCAGAAACATGTGAGGAATGTAAAGGGACAGGAAAGAAGCATTAATCTTACGGCTTTTTCCATTGATTGACTTCATCTCTATTTCCAAGTTAAACTAATGATGGGATATTTGGGGGTGGAGATGAAGTGATCAGTTTACCAGTCGTTATCATTTCAGTTATTTTATTTTTCGTGTTATTCTTCGGCATTGGCTTTTTGCTGAATATGCTGCTGAGAATGTCATGGATTATGGCAATTTTATATCCAATTGTATGCCTTTTCATTATCAATAATCAAAAGATGATTGCTTATGTAAGAGAACCAGGCATTGCTTTTTCCGGGATAGGAGACCGCATCGTTTCTCTTGCTGCGGCAGATATCATTATTTTATTAAGTGGTCTGATTGGTGCCATTGCCTCAGGTTTTGTCATCAATGCCCTTCGTAAAAGAGGCTATCAAATGTTTTAACTCACTTGTCATACGCAAGTGGGTTTTTTTGTTTCTCCTTTGCATAGTTTCCATTTTGTTTGGAAACAAATAGATGGGTAGAGGAGTGACAAATAGAAATGAAAACATGGATGAAACGATTGTTCATGACAGTTCTGTTTATGCTTGCCTTGATGACAAGCTTTACGGGCATATCTGGCGTAGAACCAAGTGATTTAGCTGCATGGGTGAAAGAGACCGATGCCGGTAAGCACGTATCTTCTTTTTTAAAGCATCCAAAAAAGCAGACGATGGCGGTGAAAAGTGACGATTTGCGTGCTGTTTCTCTCGAAGAAGCATTTAATTGGAACGATTATCCGAAGCAAAAAGTTGTCGCCACAGGTTATACAGCAGGTGTAGAATCAACAGGTAAGACGAAAGAACATCATGCATATGGCATTACATATTCAGGCGTCAAAGTAAAACGTGATTTATATTCAACCGTGGCAGCGGACCCATCTGTCTTTCCGATAGGAACTGTCCTGTTTATCCCCAATTATGGCTATGGTGTAGTCGCAGATACTGGGAAAGCGATTAAAGGTCATAAGCTTGATTTATATTATGAAACGGTTGATGATGTGTATAGAGAATGGGGTAAAAAAGTGCTGGACGTTTATGTGATTAAAAAGGGTGAAGGGACGCTGACAGAAAAAGACTTAAATCAGTTGAATGAAGCGGAATCGATGCAAGTGTTCCGGCAGCAGTTTCAAGCCAATAAAGAATAAAAAAGCTTTGGATCTCAAAAGGTCCAAAGCTTTTTCGTTTCTACATGAAGTAATAATCTAAGATGAGTGTGAGCAAGATTCCTGTTAAGCCGCCGAAGAAAACTTCAATCGGCTTATGCCCAAGAAGCTCTTTCAATTTCTTTTGCTTCTCTTTTTCTTCCGCACTTGGGAAGTTCTTTGCCTCGGCAACAAACCGGTTAAAATCTGTGACCAGTTTGTTTAGGACAGTTGCCTGTTCTCCCGCCTGTCTGCGAACACCTGTCGCATCAAACATCGTAATAATGGCAAAGATGGCGGAAATGGCAAAAATAGATGTTCCTAGCCCGTGCTCTAAAGCAACTGCTGTTGAGAGTGCTGTTACTGCTGCGGAGTGTGAACTTGGCATTCCGCCTGTGCTTGTAATGAGCGACCAATCTAGTCGTCTAGAAATGATAAATTGAATCGGTACTTTTACAAATTGTGCAAAAAAGATGGCTGCAAGGCTGGCAAGCAGCGGAAAATTCGTCAGTACGCTCATGAACAAGAAACATCCTCTCTTTAAGAAAAAATAACGTGCGAAATGATAAAGTATTTACCCTAGTAAGATAAAAAAATGATGGCAGTAAGAACTGTTGCCAAGTCCATGTTCATTATAACATTAAAGAAAGTAGATGTGGAACGAGGAGACCATGGACAGGTTGCTATTGATCGCTGCCGCTTTTTCATGATGCCCTTCCGCGTGCCAAAATATAAATGTTCTTCAAGGGAAGACAGGCTGGCAATGATCGTATCAGCACATAAATTTTGATATAATAGAAGTTCCAATGTGAAATATGGAGTTCATTGAAGGAGCGTGTGATAAATATGTTTTTCTCGACAAATGAGTTGCAACATAAAGATACACTGGCCATCGGACTTTTTCAAAAGAGCCAATTATCAGGAAAAGCAAAAGAAATGGATGAGTTACATGGAGGAAGAATCACTGAATTATTAAAAGAAGGCGATATTTCGTCCAAGCGAAATCAGCTTTCGAAATTTTTCCCATCCCCTGAAACCGGCATTAAACGCATTTATTTTGTCGGGCTTGGGAAGGAGTCAGATTACACGTTTGAAGAGGCAAAGGAAGTGTTTGCGCATTTATTTAAAAAGCTTCATCAAGATAAAAAGCAAGCAGTTTCGGTTTTGCTTGATACATTCACAGGAAAGGATCTGCCTGTTCAAGATGCAGCCCATGCCCTTTCTGAAAGCTGCCTTTTAGCTACATATGAATTACAAGATTTTAAACATAAAACGAATGAACCGGATCGCTTTATCGAATTTGTTTATGCAACAACGGATCATGATGCTGCCGAAATTCAGGCAAGTTTGAAAGTGGGCGAAGTCTACGGACAATCGGTCAATTCGGCTCGTACACTTGTGAACATGCCGCCGAACATGCTTACGTCCTCTGATCTTGCATCCTATGCGGCAGAGCTTGCTTATAAATATGAATTCGAGATTGAAATTTTAGATAAAGAACAAATGGAAGAGCTCGGAATGGGCGGTATTCTAGCCGTTAATAGAGGCTCAACAGAACCACCAAAGCTAATTGTATTGAAATATCAAGGCAAGGAAGAATGGACAGACGTCATCGGCCTTGTCGGTAAAGGGATTACGTATGATACAGGTGGGTATTCCTTAAAGCCAAGAGCAAGTATGGTGGGGATGAAAACAGATATGGGCGGCTCAGCCTCTGTTTTAGGCGCAATGGAAATCATCGGAGAACTGCGCCCAGAGCAAAATGTCATTGCGGTCATTGCCTCAACCGATAATATGATCTCAGCAGATGCGATGAAGCCAGATGACGTCATTGTCTCACTAAGCGGTAAAACAATCGAAGTGCTTAACACGGATGCAGAAGGTCGTCTTGTTTTAGCAGATGGTGTGACCTATGCGAAGCAGCATGGTGCCTCTGTGCTTGTGGATGTTGCGACATTAACAGGCGGTGTCATTGTGGCACTTGGGAATGAGACAACAGGCGTGATGACAAATAACGATGAACTGTATGCCCAGTTTAAAGAGGCATCAGAAGAATGTGGGGAAATGATTTGGCAGCTGCCAATCACCGAAAAAGATAAAAAACGAGTAAGAAACAGCAAAATGGCTGATCTGAATAACTCACCAGGCCGTGATGGCCATGCGATCATGGCAGGTGCATTTATCGGAGAATTCGCTGAAGACACCCCTTGGGTGCACTTAGATATTGCAGGAACAGCCACGACAGAAAAGCCTTCATGCTTTGGACCAACAGGAGCAACAGGTGTGATGGTCAGATCATTAGCAACATTTGTGGAACGATTTGAACCGAAGAAATAAAGACAGAAGCTCTGCCAGTTGGCAGAGCTTTTTATGTAGGACATACGCCATTTGACGAAGTAAATTTTCTATGGTAACATACGTTGGTACTTTAATTATCTACTACATTAGTAAACTAAAGGATTTCGGAGGTTTCACCATGAATGCAGTTGTTTTAGCGGTTGTTTTAATGTTGATATTAAGCTTGCTGCGGGTCAATGTCGTGATTGCGTTGGCACTTGGCGCTTTAGCGGGCGGACTTGCAGGTGGATTAGGTCTAGGGGGAACAGTTCAAGCGTTCACTGACGGTCTTGGCGGAAATGCGACAGTGGCGATTAGTTACGCACTATTAGGTGCATTCGCAGCCGCACTGACGAAAACGGGTCTTCCTGATGCCATGGTCGAAGGAGCTGTGAAGCTTCTTGGAAAAGAAGGCGATTCAAGAAGAAAAACATTATCAAAAGTGCTCATTATTCTGGTCATTTTGATTGTATCTTGTTTTTCTCAAAACGTTGTTCCTGTTCATATTGCCTTTATTCCGGTCTTAATCCCGCCATTATTAAAGGTGTTTAACGAGCTTCAAATTGACCGCAGACTGCTAGCATGTGTGATGACTTTCGGACTTACTGCACCATATATTTTACTTCCGGTCGGTTTTGGACAGATTTTTCACGGAATGCTTCGTGACAACATGAAAGATGCAGGTTTAACAGTGAATTTAGCAGACATTCCGTATGCGATGCTGATTCCTGTAGGCGGCATGGTTCTTGGCTTGATCGTTTCACTCTTTGTATTCCGTAAGCCAAAAGCATATGAAAATCGTGACATTACGGATGTAGAAAAATCAGCATATACAAAAAAGAGCTTATTCTTTGCTGGGCTTGCGATCCTTGTATCACTTATTGTTCAGTTATATCTCTCTCAAAGCCTTGGAGTCGAAGGGATGATCTTCGGTGCGCTTGCAGGCTTGCTTGTCTTGTTTGTAACGGGAATGATGAAACGTGACGAAGCAGATGCGCTGATTACATCTGGCATGAACATGATGGCATTTATTGGATTTGTCATGCTTGTTGCAGCTGGATTTGCCAATGTTTTAACAAAAACAGGAGATATTGAATCTCTCGTCAAGGCATCATCCCAATTAATCGGAAACAACCAAAGCTTAGCAGCTATTCTCATGCTATTGGTGGGTCTGCTAGTGACAATGGGCATTGGCTCATCATTTGCAACGATTCCGATTATTACGACGATCTTTGTCCCGCTTTGTTTACACTTAGGATTCAGCCCGATGGCGACTATTGCGATTATTGGTTCAGCTGCGGCGGTAGGAGATGCAGGTTCACCTGCAAGCGACAGCACACTCGGACCAACATCTGGACTGAATATGGATGGACAGCATCACCACATTTGGGGTACATGTGTCCCAACATTCGCCTTTTATAATATCCCGCTCGTCTTGTTCGGCTGGCTTGCGGCAATTATGCTATAAATGAAAAAAGGTTCCTTACTCATAGAGTAAAGGAACCTTTTCTGATATTAGGAAGCTGTTTGTTCTTTTCGAAAGGATGTGGCTTTTGAAACTGATCGATAAATTTTAGGTGCCAGCATCGCAAGGAGGATGGTCAGCGCGTAGTCTTTTACCATAAACCAAATCATGAAGAACCATGTGGTTTGATAAGAGATTGGTGCATTCAGCCATACATTTAATGCGATGTACGTATAAGTTGTCCCGATCACATACATCACGGTCGTTCCTGCAATGGCTGCAAATAAAAAGCGGCTAAAACCAGGGTTTTGTCTTTTTTCAAGAATGAATCCGGCAAGCCATGCAGCAGGAATGTATGATAACACAAAGCCACCGCTTTTTCCTAAAATAACGCCGAGACCCGCCGAGAACTGTGCGAATACAGGTGCACCAGCGATCCCAACAAGAGCATAGACAATCATAGCCAATGCGCCAAGTCGTCTGCCCAGCAAAAGACCAGCAAGCACACAAAAAAACGGCTGCATCGTAAGTGGGATTCCGCCGACCTGTAAAAATGGCACAATGGATGTGATATTGGCTCCAATAGCCATGAGTGCAGCAAACATCCCGACGAGCACAAAGTCAGCTGTTCTTGTCTTCTTTTGCATGATATTTCCCCCTGTCTTATCTGTACAAATAGATTAAGGGGAAGAGGTTCTTTTGTCAACTTATTTTTATTTTAGGTTAACAATAAAACCCGCCCCTGAAAAGGGCGGGTTAGATATTAAGCTTCGGTCATGGAAGAGGTTTCAAGGGCTTTACTAACAGGCACATAATCATAGCCGAGATCACGAGCGACAGCTTCATAGGTGATATGTCCGTTCATCACATTGACGCCTTCAGCAATCGCCTTGTTTTCTTTGATCGCTTTTGCAGCGCCTTTATTTGCAATCTGCAGTGCGTATGGGACCGTGACATTTGTTAAAGCAACGGTCGATGTTCTCGGAACCGCTCCTGGCATATTGGCAACAGCATAATGTAAAATGCCGTGCTTTTCATAAGTAGGCTGATCATGTGTTGTGATATGATCGATTGTTTCCACAATCCCGCCTTGGTCAATGGCTACATCGACAATGACAGAACCAGGCTTCATTTGTTTCACCATTTCTTCTGTGACAAGGGTTGGAGCTTTAGCACCTGGGATGAGAACCGCACAAATGAGCAGGTCTGCCTCGCTCACTGAATCTGCAATGTTAACAGGATTAGACATTAACGTTTTCATTTGATGACCAAACTGATCGTCCAGCTGACGTAATCGTTCCGCATTTACATCAATAAGGGTGACATCTGCGCCAAGTCCGATCGCCATTTTCGCTGCATTTGTTCCAACGACACCGCCACCAATAATGGTGACTTTCCCTCTCGATACCCCTGGCACGCCGGCGAGCAAAATGCCTTTTCCGCCTTTTGGCTTTTCTAAAAATTGAGCACCAATTTGAGCAGCCATTCTACCTGCTACTTCAGACATTGGGGTTAATAGAGGGAGTGATTTTCCATCCGTTACCGTTTCATAAGCAATGGCTGTTACACCTTTTTGTTTTAATGCTTCAGCCAAGGAGGGTTCTGCTGCAAGGTGCAAGTACGTAAATAAGATCAGACCTTCTCTGAAATATGAATATTCTTCTGGTAATGGTTCTTTTACCTTCATAATCATATCAGAAGATGCCCACACATCTTTCGCTTGATCAAGAATCTCTGCACCAACAGATACATAATCGTCATCAGTGAATCCGCTTCCAAAACCAGCGTTCGTTTCAATTAAAATCTGGTGTCCAGCTGAAAGCAATTGAGATGCTGCTCCTGGTGTTAATGCGACCCGGTTTTCATTGTTCTTAATCTCTTTCGGAATGCCGATGATCATATCAATTCCTCCTATGCTTATCTATTGATATTGTATGTCTAGTGTATCCTGAAAGTTTAGAAAATTCTTCGGTTGAATGAAAAAATTAAAAAACGCCTCTTTGTGAAATTTCACAAAGGGACGTTTTTTAGCTTCATATCAAGATAAATGGTCATTTTCTCATTCATGTTTTTTAAATCAATTTCTGCAATGTCCGTAATCCGCTTCAGTCTATAATTCAGTGTGTTGATATGAATATTTAACTGCTTTGCGGCGATATTGGCGTTGCTGTCACAATCAATAAATCGTTCAAGGGTCTCGACGAGGTTGGAATGATGCCTGAGATCGTAATCCTCAAGCTTTGATAAAGAGTAACTGGAATAAGACGATCCCTTTCTTTTTTCTGCAAGCACATCTAAGTATTGATAAATACCCAGTTCAGAAAAGCTGTTTAAACGTTCTGTTTCCACAGGAAAGCGTTCTTTTGTTTTTAAGACGGCCAGTGCTTCTTTATAGGATGGCTGAATATGAGTAATGTGATCGTAAATTCCACCAATGGCCGCTTGAACGTCATGGAGCTGATACCGATCAGACAACTGCTTTAGCATGCCGCTTGTGAATTGTTTAATATCTTGAAGCGGATGTTCTGTTTTTGGCGAGACAAGAATAATGAATTCGTTAAAATCAACAGTCGTTAACAGCACCTGCACTTGCTGCGTTGTTTCAAGCAGATAGGAGAGCTTCTTTTCCGTATCTTCTGTGAGTTCATCACGAAGGCGAAAAATAATAATGGCATACGTGTCTGGACACCTCATCCCAAGTCTCAAGAAGAGATCAAGCATCTCATCCTTTTCATGAATATGTCCTGTGAGCATCTTCCAAAATAGCTCCTGATTGCGTTCTTCTGTTTTCGTTTTTCGAATTTGTAAATTGAGTAATTTGTTTTTCACGGCATGTGCTGCCATCTTGAGAAGGTCCATTTCTTCATCTGAAAAAGGCTGCGTGGATTCAATTGCCCAGATAAAGCCGAGCACCTCTTTGTCTTTCCATATGGAAATGGCAACCCTGCTGGATAGACCGACTTCTGCAATTTGAGGTACGCGAAGCGGTTCATCTGTTTTAAGGAGTGTAGGAATGATACCGTCTTTCCAAAGCCGATTAATGACTTTTTCCGGTACACGGCGGGAGATAATGGTTGAAGTTCTGGCGGGATCAGTGAAATCATTATGTGTGCTATAGGCTAATAATCGATGATGAGTATCTTCTATAGTAATAGGGCAATTGAGCACATCACTTATTTGGTCTGCCACATCCTCTAAACGATCAAGGCTATACTTAAATGGATCTGTCTTTTTTGTCATAAAAAACCCCTGCTTTTTCGAATATTTCACGTACTTACATTATGAAGAGAATCAGGTACGTAAATCAATAAAAAAATGCCATAATCATTAAAAAAACAAAAAGCTTGAGAAATGAGCACATTGGTCATGCGTTGATCACAAAAAGAAATAGTACAATAATAATGTAGTAAAAAATCAATAGGCGGAAAGATTCATCGAAGTGCACGCCCTTTTATTAAGAATATATGACCAAAAAAATGTTAAATACTAGATAAAGAGCGAAAAAACAGTAATTCCATAGACTCATTTTGTAAAATAAAAACAGATTTGTTTGACTGTGTATCATTTCTGTTTTTATAATAATAACGTCAAAAAATAAGTGGATTAGCCCATTATATGGCGGCTATGCACGGGAGGTAATGAGGAATATGTCAGGAATTATTCGCGTAACCCCAGAAGAACTAAGAGCGACCGCTAAGCAATATGGTGTTGAAAGTCAAGAAGTGTTAAACCAAGTTGATCGTCTAAATAGAATGATCTCTGACCTAAAAGGAATGTGGGAAGGTGCTTCTAGTGAAGCATTCGCTGATCAATACGAACAGCTTAAACCTTCATTCATCAAAATGTCTGATCTATTAACAGATGTCAGCAATCAGCTTGATCAAACTGCAAATACACTTGAAAGCACTGACCAAGACATCGCTAGCCAAATCCGCGGCTAATCAAAGGGATTTCCTTTCTAAGTGTGAAAAGCAGAAAAAGCGCCGAGTCTGTCAGTTGATGCCGGCGCTCTTTCTATTTTGTGAGGTGGAAATTTGTGTATATCGATATTACCATCGACTTAAAAAACTATGATGGCAGTGTGTTTGATTTGAGACTATCAAATTATTTACATATTAAACAAGTCATCCATATCGCCTGGCAGGCAAAACAAATCTCACTCCCTAAACGTGATGGCGGATGGGTGCGTGTAGTCAATAAGAAAGCTGTGTTTTCAGGCGAATATAAGCTGTCAGACTGTGGAATCACCACAGGAGACAGGCTGGAAATACTATGAAAGGACTTTTGTAAATGGCAGATAAAAAGAGTTCCTATTTAGAAGAACAATTAGAAGCAGTCATGAAAAAAGAGGAAGGCACTTACACCTTCATTTTTCAAAGAGAGACAATTAAACTCTTAGACGGTTTAGAAGCGGCACCGATTAAAGACATCAATCCTTCATTTAAAAAAGAGATCCAATTAACCGAAGGTGAGGTCATCATTTCGATTCAACCGCCTCCTGCCTATCAGGAATTTCGTTTCATCCATGCAAAGGATGAAAAAAGCAAATGGATTTTTTCATACCAGCTTGTCGATGCAGTGTGCAAACACGACGTGAAGCGGCTGCATCCTATTGTTTCTCCTGAAAACATTGTTTTTCATCAAGGCTTAGCGCCTGCATTTTTGCATTACGGGGTCAAAGAAAGCATCCCGCCATATGAAACCGACCAACATCGTCTGTTAAAAGAGGTCAAAGCCGTCATTCTTCGAGTGGTGGACCATGAATATCAGTTTCAAGAATATTTGGCTTAT
Source organism: Bacillus sp. FSL K6-2869 (assembly GCF_040869405.1). Taxonomy (NCBI): domain Bacteria; kingdom Bacillati; phylum Bacillota; class Bacilli; order Caryophanales; family Bacillaceae; genus Bacillus; species Bacillus sp. FSL K6-2869. The sequence continues at coordinate 2,983,362 of NZ_CP152035.1, read as the reverse complement.
CATGATACGTTGAAATTATCTGAGCAGGCAAAGGAAATAAGTGATACACAGTCACTGGAAGAATTGTCTGCTTTGATTCAACAAAAAATAGAAGCCATCGAAGCAAAAGAAAAGACGCTGTTAACCATTCCAAAAAAGAAATGGAAGATCGAGCGATACATTGGACTTGGTCTCCTTGTTCTTTTGATTCCTGCATTGGTGTATACCATTTACACGTTCTTTTTCGCCATGCCGAAACAAGAAGCGTATGTGGAAGCGAACAAATATTATCTCAACAAACAGTACAGCCAAGTGGTGGATACGCTCGAAAAATACAAAGCCGATCAAATGCCAGTCTCTCTTCAATATGAACTGGCCATTTCGTATGTGCAAACGAATCAAGGAAATCTATTGCTTGACCAGCACAAAAAAGAAATCACGGATACGTACACATTGCAGACAGACCCGCAATACTTCCTGTTCTGGATTCATATTGGACAAGGCAATAGCAAGGAAGCTCTGGATATTGCAAGGGTGCTCGGGGACGACCGATACATATTCACAGCACTCGTCGCCTACCGCAATGAAATTCAAAATGACGACAGCCTATCTGCTGAAGAAAAACAAAAACAGCTAGATCCAATCATTAAGGAAATGGCGAAGTATGAAGAAAAAGAAACAACGGAGACGAGCACCAATGACTCCTCAGATGCAAGCCAAACAGATGAAACAGCTGAACAAAAAGAGCAGTCAAAAGCCGATCAGGAGAAAAAAGAGAAAGAATCTGATGCAAAAAAGAAAACCTCTCAGACGAAAAAAGATGAGAAAAAATAATTCTTTCGATACAACTGACAGTTGGTGCTGTCCGATGAGGAGGTGGAGCGTTTGAGTCTTCTATGGGTTTTTTATGAGGAAGATTATCAAACCGTCCGTTTAGATGAGCAGTTCAACCGGGAAGCTGTGATTGGACCTGAAATAGAGCATACAGTAACGATTCCTTCCCTTTCGTTTGATGAAGGATTGATTCGTTTATCTCCAGATGAAACGAATGGCGGTTTTTCTCTTTATCAGGGCGAAAAAAAGAAAGGTCACTTACTTCCACATGAACCATATCAGGTTGGTTCACTCACACTCATGTTGATGGATTCACATCATGATCAAATCATTTATTACCTAGGAAATAGAGTCGAAGTGACTATTTCAAGTGAAGAAATAGATGAAGCGGATGTGTGGAAAGAACAAGCCCATTCAATGTTTCAAGATGCCAAATCCTTCACGTTGGAAAAAATAGAAGGCACTTGGTATGTCATTCCCCAAGATGAAACGATCTATGTGAACGGGAAACAGCTGCACGGTCCACAGCAGCTTCTTGCTGGGGATGAGCTGTTTTGGAACTTTTTGACGCTGTCATTGAAAGATGATGATTTATTGCAAGTAACAGCATTTGAACCATTTCAAACACGTTTAGAAAAAACAAGGCCGCCGAGTACCGAAACGAAACAAAAATATCCTTTATATAGACGAACACCACGTTTGATTTACGATCTGCCAGATGACCGGGTGTCTTTCAGTTTTCCTTCACAGGAGAGTGAAAATAACGGCAGAGGACTTTGGCTCGTGGTTCTTCCGCCGCTTGTCATGCTGATTGTCATGGGGATCGTGGCCCTTGTACAGCCGCGAGGTATCTTTATTGTCGTGTCGATGGCGATGTTTATTATGACGTTAATTACTTCGTCCGTTCAATATTTTAAAGAGAAATCACAGCGCAAAAGACGAGAAGAGAAGCGGCAACGCGTTTACTCTCTTTACTTAGAAAATAAGCGGAAAGAGCTGCAAGAGCTGTATGACCGTCAACAATTTATTTTAACGTATCATTATCCGTCCTTTGAACAAATGAAATATTTGACGTCAGAAATCAGCGGGCGTATTTGGGAAAAGACACTTGTCAGTGATGATTTTTTACAGCTGCGTCTAGGGACAGGTGCAGTTCCTTCAAGTTATGAATTATCGACGAGCGGCGGCGATATGGCCAATCGTGACATCGATGACTTAATGGAACAAACACAGCATATGCAAAACGTCTATCGCGAGGTAAAAGATGTACCGATTACGTTCGGTCTTGCGGACGGTCCAACCGGATTAATAGGAAAACCGGCAATTGTCAAAAATGAGCTTCACCAGCTTGTCGGCCAGCTTGCTTTCTCGCACAGCTATCATGATTTGAGATTTGTTTTTATCTTTAATGAACAGGAGTATGAGAACTGGGAATGGATGAAATGGCTGCCGCACTTCCAACTTCCTCATACATACGGGAAAGGGTTTATATATAACGAACAAACACGTGATCAGCTCTTGTCTTCTATTTATGAAATTTTACGAGAGCGTGATCTGGAAGAGGAAAAAGAGAAAAAAATCTTTACGCCTCACTTTGTGTTTATCGTGACAAACCATGAACTCATTGCGGAACATGTGATTTTAGAATACCTAGAAGGCAGCCGGACGGATTTAGGCATCTCAATTATCTTTGCGGCAGAAACAAAGGAAAGCTTGGCTGAAAATATTTCAACGCTTGTTCGTTACATTAACGAAGAAGAAGGAGATATTCTCATTCAGCATAAGAAGGCCGTACGAATTCCATTTCAGCTGGATGCACATGAGCGAGCGGACAATGAGTTGTTTGCCAGAACCTTAAGAACATTAGATCATCAAGTCGGGATGACCAACTCGATTCCAGAAACGGTTTCCTTCCTTGATCTGTTTCATGCCAAACAGGTAGATGACATTGGCATTCGTGAAAAATGGCTGACATCTGAAACAGCAAAGTCATTATCTGTGCCTATCGGTTATAAAGGAAAAAACGATATTGTCGATCTGAATCTGCATGAAAAAGCACATGGCCCACATGGTCTGTTAGCGGGAACAACGGGATCAGGAAAAAGTGAGTTTTTACAGACGTATATTTTATCCTTGGCTGTACACTTTCACCCGCATGAAGTGGCCTTCCTGCTCATTGATTACAAAGGAGGCGGAATGGCGCAGCCGTTCCGAAATATTCCGCACTTACTTGGTACGATCACAAACATTGAAGGCAGCAAAAACTTTAGTGAAAGAGCGCTTGCCTCTATTAAAAGTGAACTGAAGAAAAGACAGCGCTTGTTTGATCAGTATCATGTGAATCATATCAATGACTATACGAAACTCTATAAAGAGAAAAAGGCGGAACAGGCGATGCCTCATTTGTTCTTAATCTCTGATGAGTTTGCTGAATTAAAAAGTGAAGAGCCAGATTTTATTAGAGAGCTTGTCAGTGCCGCGCGGATTGGACGAAGTCTCGGTGTCCATCTCATTTTAGCGACACAAAAGCCTGGCGGGGTCATTGATGATCAAATTTGGAGTAACTCCCGCTTTAAAGTCGCATTAAAGGTACAAGATGCATCAGACAGTAAGGAAATTTTGAAAAATAGTGATGCAGCGTCGATTACCGTGACAGGTCGTGGATATTTACAAGTGGGGAACAATGAAATCTATGAATTATTCCAATCAGCGTGGAGCGGTGCACCGTATATGGAAGATGGCTACGGATCAGAAGATGACATCGCCATTGTAACGGACACTGGACTGATCCCATTATCAGGGGTAAGTACAGAGCCGGCTGTGAAAAAAGAGACAGTGACGGAAATTTCCGCTGTTGTGGATGAAATTGAACGTATGCAGCAGGAGCTTGGAATTGAAAAGCTTCCGAGTCCATGGCTTCCACCGCTTGAAGAACGGATTCCAAAAACACGTTATGCATCAAGTGAAGAGCACGTCTTCCATTTCGCTCTTGTCGATGAGCCAGATCAGCAAAGCCAGCATCCACTTTCTTATCAAATGATGGAGGATGGAAATATTGGCATCTTCGGTTCATCCGGCTACGGCAAATCACTTGCTGCAACCACACTGCTTATGAGCTTCGCAGAAAGATATTCACCTGAAGAATGGCATGCATATATTTATGACTTCGGTAACGGCACCTTGCTACCGCTTGCCAAACTTCCGCATACGGCTGATTATTTCTTAATGGATCAAATGAGAAAGATTCAAAAGTCGATGAAGCGTCTTCGTGAAGAGGTTGAATATCGCAAGCGTTTATTTAGACAGCAGGAAATGAGTCATATCAAAATGTACAATGCGCTGAATGAGAAAAAGCTTCCATTCATATTTATCGTGATTGACAACTTTGACATTGTGAAAGACGAAATGCATGAACTCGAATCTGAATTTATTCAGTTAAGCCGTGATGGACAATCGTTAGGCATTTATTTCTTAATCACAGCGACTCGTGTCAACGCAGTCCGTCAATCGCTTATGAACAACTTGAAAACAAAGATTGTCCATTACTTAATGGATCAAGGAGAGGCATACTCCATTATTGGCAGACCGAAATTCAGCTTAGAGCCGATTCCAGGACGAGTCATTATCAACAAAGAAGAGCTTTACTTTGCCCAAATGTTCCTGCCAGTTGAAGGAGAGAACGATCTCGAATTGTTTGAGCATTTAAAACAAGAGATCCAGCTTCTTCATGATCGCTTTGCATCAGCTGAAAAACCAAAACCTGTACCAATGCTTCCTGATAAACTAACCATTTGGGAGCTAGAGAGTCGCTTAGAAGAACAAAAACAGCCGTATGACATTCCAGTCGGACTAGATGAGGAATCTGTTGCACCTGTTTACTTTGACTTGAAGAAGAATAAACACTGCCTCATCATCGGTCAAACGCAGCGAGGAAAGACAAATGTGACAAAACTGATGCTTGATCAGCTATTAGCAGCAAAACCTGAGAAGCTAGCCGTCTTTGATTCGATAGATCGGGGTCTCTCTCATTACGCAAAAGAAGAGAACATTGATTACCTTGAAACAAAGGATGATATCACCGAATGGGCAGAGGAAATAGACCGCTTATTCAAGGGACGTGAAGAGGTGTACGTCGAAGCTGTGCGCCGTGGAGAGACTGATCAGTTGTCGTTTTCTCAAATTGTGCTTGTGATTGATGGCATTACACGTTTTCAGCAGACGATCGATCCGCGTCTTCAAGACCAATTGGCTGATTTCATGAAGTCATATGCACATCTAGGCTTTAGCCTGATCGCATCAGGGAATCATACCGAATTTAGCAAAGGCTATGATGCACTCACAAACGAAATCAAACAAGTTCGTCATGCCATGTTACTCATGAAAAAATCAGAACAAAACATCATACCGCTTCCGTATGCAAGACAAGAACCAGAGATTCAGCCAGGATTCGGATATTTGGTTGAAAACGGGAAAGAGAAGAAAATCCAGGTTCCTTTATGTGCGGTAGAAAGGAAGAGTGTTCAATGACAGAGCAGCAAAAAAGCTCCATCAAAATCGTGTCGACCATGATACTGATTCTCGTCTTGCCGGTTCTATTTTTCCATCTCATTGGGGATGATCCGGCAAAACAGAAAAAGAATGCCACACGTAACATTGCAGTGGTCAATGAGGATATGGGGGCGAGCGAAAGTGAAAATACCGCTCGTTTCGGACAGGATGTGGTGGCGGCATTATCAGAGCGTCCAGATTACACATGGACAGTCGTCAATCGAAGTGCGGCAGAAAATGGCCTGAAAAATAGAAAGTACGATGCAGTTCTCTATATTCCATCTGACTTCTCTAAAAATGTGCTGAGCTATGATAAGGATCATCCTGAGAAGGCATCTATCCAATTCTCAATCCAAGATCAGCTGAATGCAGTAAATAAAGAAAAAGTACAAAGAGAGCTAGAAAATGCTCAAAAGAAAATGAATGAACAAATGTCGACTTTATATTGGAGTTTTGTATCACAGGAAATCGGCAATGTCAGAGAAGAGTTTGAGCATATTGTTGGCAAAGAGGTCGAATTCCAAAACACGATGTACAACTTCTATAAGCCAAATTCAAACAAACTATCTGATGCCGTCCAGCAGCAGAAGAAACAAATAGAAGAACTAAAAAATGCGATGGCCGATTCACAAAAACAGTATAAAGACGGTTTAAGTACAACAGAAGAAGCGAAAAGCCAGCTGAAGGATTTCGTAAAAGTAGTCGATCAATATCAGCAGTATCAAGACAAACAAAAGGATCTCTTGATCAAAGCGCAATCGACAAGCAAAAAACAAATCCAGCAAGGACTCAAACAGCTTGCGGAGATTCAAAACCAAAATGCCCGCAGCTTTAGCGATCAAATGGGTGGACTCAAAACCGATATCAATGGGGTCCAAAGTCAGCTTAAAACAACGGACAGCGCAATTCAATCTGTTCAAAAGGCAAGAGAAGACGCAATCCCTAAGCAATCGTCGGGATTAACGGACCTTGTGAAGGCGTCTCAAGAAGAGCTGTTGAAGAATTATGAAGGTCAATACTTAGAGGCCTATAAAAGTAAGATCATCGCCTTGCAGAATAAGCTAGAAGCAAAAAGGCAAGAGCTAATCAACGCACCCGAGCAGCCAGCTGATACTGATGATGACGGGCAATCAGATCAAGATAATGAGAACCCAGAAGAGATTGGCATTAACTTAGATGATGAAACAAATGAACTCTCGCAAATTTCATCAGAAATGAACGATCTAGCTGATCAATTAGAAGATCAGACTGCACCTCCTACTAATGAAGATGATAAAGAGGGTGAAAACGGTCAGGATGCTGTTCAGCCAGATAACAGCGGCACGAATCAATCAAAAGATGACCTAAAAGCACTGTCTAATCGTTTAGAAGAAGTGAAAAAGAAGATTCAAGAAAAAGCGGCCGCTCATAACGACCAATTGAAAGACAAAGTAAGTCAAATGAGTAAGGAGCTTGAAAGCCTCACGAAAAAAGTAGAGAAGCTTGAAAAGATGATTCTGAGGTTACAAGATCGATATAACGTCATTCCGAATGAAATCAAAAATCAGGAATCCTCTATTTTAAACAAAGTGCAAGAGCTGAAACGAGTAAACTCGCCGATTGGCAACACTTTGAATACGAAAATATTTGATCAAGAGTTTAAAACAAATTCAACAAGCACCAAAAAGTTAATGGAATACTCCAATCAACTGTCTCAGCTAGAGATGATGCTTGGAAATCTATATCAACCAACAAACAACTCATCTCTACTAGACACAAAAGGAGATGAAATCCAGTCCATCCTTTCCATCAAAAAAGAAGAAACGGAAAACTGGGATACACTCAAAAATCAAATGCTGACGTCAAATGATGATGTGTCTACCTTTATTGATGAGATGCAAAAATTCTCAGATGGCTACGCAGAATACATTTCGACTCAGCAGGCAAGCATGGAACAGGAGTTAAATGCCATTTCTGAAAGTGCGGACACAGTAGCTGAACAAATGGCTGATCAAGGAGATGCGGTGTATACGGCGGACCTTGCGGGCAGTTCGATTGTTGTGAGTGCACAGGATTCAATTGGTCAGGAAGTGCTTCGTCTTTCTGAAAATATGAGTTCGTTAACCGACCGCCAAAAAGGGGTGGCAGATTATACGAATAATATCGAAGAAAGTGTCACAACCGTTCAAGAAAAAGCGGATACGCTGAACGAAAACTGGAGTAAGAATGTCAATTCTACGAAGCTTGTTCAACAAGATTTGAAGGGTATTTTAGGCAACACTTTAGACGATCAAGGCAACAGCAACTATGTGTATAACCATTTAGCTAATCCGCTGAAAATTAGCGGCGATGTGCCAGAAGAAAAAACGCAGACTGTACCCCCAGTAGTCATTTTGGTTATTGTCATGATCAGCAGTTTGTTGATTGGCTTTTTTAGCTCGTACTATGCGTCAGCGCCAATGCTGGTCAAAGGTGCACTCTTTGGTATTTTAAATCTGCTAGTCGGGCTCATGATCAGCCTGTTTGGACTCAACATTTACAAACTAGCTGATGACCAAGCCATTCAATGGTCGATCTTTACGATTTTGCTGCTAGTGGCATGCTCTGCCTTTATTCGCACAGCTTTCCTTTTCGGTTCAATTGCCGGATGGATGGCAGCAACGGCGCTTATTTTCTTCTTTGTTGCACCGTTAATTGATTTAGTCATGCCAAACTTCCATTTTACAAATCCAGTGACAGACGTGTATCTGTCCATCCAATATGGAAATGGAGACAACTTCGGTATGGGCATCACAGGGCTACTGATTTTAACGATATTGTTCATGGTCATTCCACTAGTGAAGAAGCTATGGAAAGACAAAACAGAGGAACGTGATGTCACTCATGAGGCTTAATCTATTCGTCAAAGGGATGGCACTTGGTGTCATATCCCTTTTTCTCCTCAGTCCGGCTGCTTTTGCTGCTACAGGTGAAGATACGGATACGAATGTCAAGCCGAATGAATATCAAGAAAAGAACCTCAATATTAATTCGAGTATATTGAGGGATCAAACGAAATACGAACAAAGCAAAACAACATCTAAAGTCAAAACGGACATTCACTTTGCTGACCCGCCTAAGACCTCTGGTGGTCAACTTGCGCCGCAGCTTTTTAGTGATCTGAAAGAAAATCCGCCTAAAACGCCAGCTCGTATGATGAAAGAGATGAATATCTCTTTCAGCGATTCGGCTGTATCAACGCCTTCTGGCGATGATCATGAAAAGCAGAGATCGGCGCTTCTGCCAATCATTTTTGGCATCTTGATCGCCTTTGGCATCATTGTCATGATCATTCTGATTCCAAAGGTGAATGTGAAGACGGAAAAGAAATAGCCTGCCTTTTGAAAAGGGCAGGCTTTTCTTTATGCAGATGCAGATTGCTTGATGTGAGACCGATTCACTATTTAAAATAGTGTTATCAAGGGAGGAGATTGTCATTCGAATTTCAATCGTCACAGGCGGATCAAAAGGATTTGGTTTAGCACTTGTCAAACAGCTACTTTCACGCGGGGATAACGTGTATACCGCTGCAAGAAGTGAGTCGCCACTATCCCATCCACACCTCACGCATTCACAGGTCGATCTCACTGATGAGGAATCGGCTGCAAAGTGGCTTCAGGGCATCTTGTCCTCGCAAACTCTCGCAGACGCTGATGACGTCTTGCTTGTCAATAATGCAGGAATGGTCACTCCTATCAAGCGTGCAGGGCAAGGCGGAGAAGATACGCTTCATCAGCATTATACGCTGAACCTTGTCATCCCTGTTTTGCTCAGTCATGTGTTTGTGAGAGAGACACAATCTCTTGAAGGGAAGAAAACCATCGTGCATCTTTCTTCTGGAGCAGCTAAAAATCCGTACAAAGGATGGAGTGCCTATTGCAGTTCAAAAGCAGGGCTTGATATGTTTATGAGAACTTTACATGAGGAACAGCAGGACGAAGCATATCCTGTCACCACGTTTTCCTTTTCACCCGGTACGATTGATACGGAGATGCAGGGAGAGATTCGGAAATCCTCCAAACAGGACTTTGAACAAATTGAACGGTTTCAGCAATTATATGAAACAGGTACGCTAAAGAGCCCAGATGAAGTGGCCGGTATTTTACTCGACCTTCTGGCAGATGACCCAGCTAGCGGTTGTGTATATGATGCCCGTGAGTATGGAAAAAAGCAGTCATAACGGCTGCTTTTTTCGTATTGTACAAGCAAAGACAGCTTATCGAGCATAAGCTAATCTTGAGACTCATCGGAAATATGACAGAACATTTGAGTTTCTTTTCAGAATATGTTAGGATGCTAAAAATATAGATAAGGAGGGGTTTCCATGAGAAAGGTTACATTAATGGATGTTTACACCCATCCAGTCGCTCAAAAATATTTAAATCGTTCAGGAAAAGCCCACGCCATTGCTTGTGCTTATCACGCATTCAAACTGGCGATGCAGGCGGGGATTAACCCGGATCTTGCTGTGAAAGCAGCACTCTTGCATGACATCGGCCACTATGAATGGTATACAGCAGGCGGAGAGTGGGATTACGAGACATATAGACGAAATGATATTCATGCCATTAAAGGGGCAGAGCGGGCACATAAACTGCTCATACGGCTCGGCGAGGAACCAAAAGCAGCCAAAGAGATTGCCCTTGCGATTTTGCTTCACACAGATTCATATTTGCCAGAGGGCGACCTGCATAAGGACACACTCCAGCAAATTGTGAAGAAAGCAGATGAAATGGACGAAGAGCCTGGTGGACACCATCATTACAGACAAATAGATGAATCACTTGCGCTCAAAAAAATTGCTGATTTGGATGAGAAGGTGCAGCAGGCGCTTCAGCCCATGAAACGCTCTGTTTAATATGGAATATCTCCATGAATCGTTCCGTGCTGATCCACATACAATGTGCGAATCACAGTACGGTTAAATGCAGACGTCCCTGACGCAGTGAGACCTGTGTAATGAACCGTGACGGAATAAGCACCTTCTTTTTTCAATTGAACGGCTGATGAAGAGCTCGTTTTCAGTGGATGATCCTTCTCGGCATCTTTAAAATAAATGGTCTCTACAGTTTTGCTTAATCGTTTAATCAGCTTGCTCGAATGTGTCGATGCATCTCCTGATTTCGCTGCAGCGATTTTGATTTCTTCATTTAATGGTGAATCAAAGGATACAAGTAGCAAATAAGGATCTTTTTTTCCTGAATTTGATCGAATCGTCCATTTTCCTGGAACGGGTTTATTGATTTGCACATGGTGTGAATAGGCGCCTTCATATGGGAATGATGCTTCGGATGTCGTCAAATTGGTTAAGACATCGCCATTTGGCGCAACGATTTCCGGATTGGCTTCCTGTCTTTCATTTAACCACTGAATCGATAGGCCATTCGTTCCTTCCTCTACATAGAACGCTTCTGTTTTATCCTTTTCACTTTCTCCACCTTTCACATAAACGTTTGTATTTAGCTCCGAAGAGACTGGTTCTTGCTCTTGTTCGTCTTCACTTTCAGCGCTTGCGGTACTTGCACGCAGCTGTGCCTGAAATACGGGGAACATGCTTGTGCCGTTTTTAATCGAAAAGTGATCCCACTTTCCTGTTAAAATATTGTTTGCATATGCTAGCTTTGTGCTGCTGACCGTCACAGCGCCATCGTTTGCACCAAAGCTTTTTAAATACATGCCGCCTAAATAAAGCACTCCGCCAAAGGTTCCCCATTCTGAACCAGAATAGGTCACATATTTATGAGGAAACGTCTCCAACCGGTCGGTTTCACTTCGAAAAGCTGCCATCATCCCGGTTTGCAGAGAATAGAGCGCGTCGCTCTTTTGTCCAAGGATTTGCGCAAGCCAGCTTCCGCCTTTGCTATAGGCTAAATCCGCAAGCGGCGTCCCATAATGTGGAGAGCCAAGTGTGATGACTTTCTCTACATATGGATGAGCGTTGTAATACACGAGTGCAGCCTGCGTATCCACTCCGCCTTTACTATGACCGATTATGATCAGTTTTCTGCCGAAAAATTCATAGATTTCTTTTAACTTTTCTGCTAATAGTTTCCCATTCTTTTTCATGTCCTGATCTGGATATAAATCTATGAACGCGCTTTCGTATCCGTTCAGAACAGCTTGTTTTGCCATATCGTTTCGATCAGACCATGTGGAGGAAGAACTGTTTATGCCATGAACAAAAACAAGTGGGGGTTTTGACAGGTCTTTTTGTACCGGTTCTTCTCCTTTAAACCACTTCCCTGGTGTACCAGGTGCATCTCCAATTGTGCCTGCGTGCGCATAACTTGCAGAGGATAGTAAGAGCATGACAGCAACGATACAGATTAATTTTTTCAAGATCATTCACCTCTTCAAATAATTTAAGATGTTGGCAGCACCAATCTATTATACTTCTAAAAATTGTAAAAAAATATGAAATGTAAAAATACGGTAATAATGTTGTGGGTTTGCTGAGTGACACTCACATGGGTCATTGCATACGCTGTGGGTAAATACACAAGTAAAGGGGCAGGTAGCATGGCACAACAAGGAAGTCCACAGCTTGTTTCATTAGTTGATCCATATGTTTATCAAACATTGCAGAAAGTAGTCGGTATGAGATTGATTGTTCAAACAGTGAAAGATACAGTACGTGGAAAGTTGAAGGAAGTGATGCCGGATCATATTGTGATTGAGGCGGGGGCAAAATCAGTGTTTTATGTGCGGATCCAGCAAATCGTGTCGGTGATGCCTGATCACAGTGAAAGAGTGTAACAAGCAGACGCACAGGTGTCTGCTTTTTTCAATGCTTACAGAATGTATATCTGGAAAAAGTGCATGATATACCAATTGTTCTTTTTTTTTCAAAAAATATGGTTCTAAAACAAGAAGCAGTTGACAGAAGGTGGGTTGAATAGTAGTTTTTTAATAAGGTCAATACGTAACAGGAGGAGCATCTTTGTTAAAATCTAAAGTTCATTTTTGGACATTCCAAATATTACTGGTTTTACTAATTGTGTACGTATCAACAAAAGTTTCGTTTTTATTTCAGCCGATCATTTTATTTGCTTCAACGTTGTTTGTTCCTATTTTACTGGCAGGTATTCTCTTTTTCATCTTTAATCCGATTGTGCGATTTTTGTCGAAGAAGATACCTAGGACGCTCGCCATTCTGATTATTTATCTTCTATTCATCGGGCTTATCACGTTTGTTGTCAATGCTGCTGGACCTGTCATTGTCACGCAGGTGGGTGGACTTGTCAAAAGCTTCCCGGGGTATGTCACGGACATGCAGAAATTTATCAACGACTTCTCGCATTCTAAAACATTTACGTGGATGATGAACCAAGATTATGTGTCTGTTTCAAAGTTTGAACAGTCGATCGTTTCGACATTAAAAGATTTACCGGAAAATATTGCTTCCAGTATGTCGGCGGTGTTTGGTGTGATTGCGAATATTGCCCTCGCTGTCATTACCGTTCCATTCATTTTATTTTACATGCTAAAAGACGGACATAAGTTTCCGGACAAGCTCGTTCAATTTTTGCCAATGCCTTACCGTAAGGAAGGATTGAAGATTTTTAAAGAATTAAACGATACGCTTGCTGCTTACATACAAGGGCAAATCGTTGTTTGTTTATTTGTCGGAGTTGCTTGTTTTATCGGATACTTATTAATTGGTGTGAAATATGCGCTCATTCTCGGCATCATTATTGCGGTGACAAACGTCATTCCATATCTTGGGCCATATCTTGGTGCTGCACCAGCTGTGCTCATTGCTTTTCTTGATTCGCCTGGAAAAGCGGTTGTGACTGTTATTGTCATTCTTGTTGTTCAGCAGATCGATGGAAACGTCATTTCTCCATTGATCATTGGAAAACGTCTCAACACACATCCGTTAACAATTATCTTGCTATTAATTGGGGCAGGAAGTTTTGGCGGAATCCTTGGTATGATTTTTGCCGTCCCTGTCTATGCGCTGCTGAAAGCCATCACACTCAATATTGTCAGATTGGTTCAGCTGCGTCAGCGCTCTCGAAAAGAACAGCATTTAAACGTTTAGGGCAGATGCACCACTTTTCCCTTTTTGCATAACATAACTCACATAAGCGAATAGGGAGGAGAAGGAAGATGCCTGCGATTGTTGGACCCATTCATATTGAGTCTTTAGGCGGAAACGGCTCGGCTACTTTTGGTGACGTTCTCGCCATTGCCCCTTTGGCTGTAGATCACTCGACCGGTGGAGCGGGAGCTTTTAATTCAGGTGATTATATGTCCCTGACAAGCGATCCGAATGCCACCATGCTTTGGGACTTTACACTGTTTGGCCAGCCTCAATCATTTAATGCATAAAAGACAGCTGATCATATGACATATCAGCTGTCTTTTTTATGTTGGATAGACACGTATTGTTCCGCTAGGCATATGATGAGGGTAGTAAAGGTGGTGGAAAGATGCCAGCAATTGTTGGACCCATTCATATTGACCGTGTCATAGGAAACGGTTCTGCACATTTCGGCGATGTGTTTGCCATTTCGCCAAAAAGTGTGGATCATTCCGCTGGTGGTTCAGGCACCTATAATGCAGGAGACTTTGTTCAATTTTTCAACAATCCGAACGTCACATTTGTTTGGGATTCAAACCTGATCAGCCAGCAAAAGAGCTTTAACGCATAGCCAGCTTTGAAAGGGTCTCCTTTTCAGAAGCTGTCTTTTTTTATGGTACAATGGATAGAAGAAGGAAAAAGAAAAAGGGGGGAAAACACCTCAAATGAAAATAAGAAAAGCGCATCTGACAAGCGGGCAACCAACAACCTACAATGTATATTTACATGAAAATAAAAAAGAATATAAAACGCTTGTCGCTGTACCTGACATAGAATGGAGTATTTCTATTGCGTATGAAGACGAAAAAACGCAGCTTGAGCAAGCACTAGAACAATCTTTAAACAAAAGAGTAGAAATAGACGAAGCCTGTGAACTTGCACAAAAAATTGTGCACTGGGTCACAGAAATGTAAATTCAGAAACCAGGAGTGAACACAGCAATGAAAGAAGAATCCGTAGACTTTTATTTGCAGCAAGGGATATTTGGACATGCTGAAACAAAACCCGATGAACGAAGAATGTTTCTCGGCTCATTAAGAGAACGTGCTCTTCTCGCTCTGACAAAAGGGCAAGTATCGAGACATAAATCGTATCAAGAGGTAGAGCAAGTATTGAAGGCAAACCGAGAGGCCACTGTTCTTTTAAATGGTGAATTGTCATATGCTTCTTATTCTCCATATGTCAAAATGGCAAATGCCGCTGGTTGTTCTTTTAAAGTGGTCAACCATCACGAGTCACATTCACCGTTTGGGCTTGTGATAGAGGTGCCGCATGCGATCAATCAAGAGCATATCTATATAGAAGATGAGCTTTTTCAAAAAGCTTTTTCTCGTGAATCTGTTGAATAGGTTTCCCTAGTGAAATGAATAAGCTATAATGATTCAAAAGAGCATATGGGAGAGATGCGGATGGGCAAAGCATTGATTTGTATTGATTATACAGTTGATTTTGTTGCAGACGATGGAAAACTGACGTGCGGAAAGCCTGGACAGGCGATTGAGTCGAAGATCACAGAGATCACTTCTTCATTTATTGATGAAGGACACTTTGTTGTTTTTGCCGTCGATCATCATGAAGAGCAAGATCCATATCATCCAGAGACAAAGTTATTTCCGCCCCATAATATTCGCGGGACAGAAGGAATTGAACTTTACGGAAAACTAAGTTCACTATTTCACACGTCAACACATTTAAAACATGTCTATTATATGGAAAAAACAAGATACTCTGCTTTTGCAGGCACTCAATTAGAAATGAAACTGCGCGAGCGTGGCATCACTGAACTTCACCTAGCCGGAGTGTGTACCGATATTTGTGTACTTCATACAGCTGTTGATGCGTACAATAAAGGCTTTGAACTTGTGATTCATGAGAATGCCGTAGCGAGTTTTAATGAAGCGGGGCACGAGTGGGCACTTTCTCACTTTGAGCATACGCTTGGTGCGAAAGTGGTTAAGTAAGGGAAGGAGAATGGAAGTTGGAGCATCGGTTTATTGACGACAGTTTATCACTACATACAGATCTTTATCAAATTAACATGGCAGAAACGTATTGGAGAGACGGCATTCATGAGAAGAAGGCAGTCTTCGAACTCTTCTTTAGAAAGCTTCCATTTGACAACGGCTTCGCTGTATTTGCTGGTTTAGAGAAAGCGATTGAATATTTATCGGACTTCTCCTTCACCGAGAGCGACCTTGCATATTTAAAAGATGAACTCGGTTATAAAAGCGATTTCATTGAATACTTAAGCGGATTGTCTTTTACAGGGACACTTCATTCAATGCGAGAAGGAGAAATTGTCTTTGCGAATGAACCTATTATGCGCATCGAGGCAACACTTGTTGAAGCGCAGCTAATTGAAACGGCACTGCTCAACATCGTGAACTTCCAGACGCTAATTGCAACAAAGGCGGCTCGTATTAAAGGAATCATTGAAGATGAGACAGCATTAGAATTCGGAACAAGACGTGCGCATGAAATGGATGCAGCCATGTGGGGAGCAAGAGCAGCACTGATCGGCGGATTTCAGGCAACAAGTAATGTCCGTGCAGGGAAACGCTTCAATATTCCCGTATCAGGCACACATGCCCATGCCCTTGTACAAGCATATCGCGACGAATATACTGCATTTAGAAAATATGCCGAAACACATACAGACTGTGTCTTTTTAGTGGATACATATGATACGGTCAGATCAGGCATTCCAAATGCGATTAAGGTAGCGAAAGAATTCGGTGATAAAATCAACTTTATTGGGGTCAGACTTGATAGCGGAGACCTTGCCTACTTGTCTAAAAAGGCGAGAACGATGCTGGATGAAGCTGGCTTCCATGACGCCAAAGTCATTGCATCAAGCGATCTTGATGAACACACCATTATGAACTTAAAAGCACAAGGTGCAAAAATTGATGTATGGGGTGTTGGAACGAAACTGATTACCGCGTTCGATCAGCCAGCTCTTGGTGCTGTATATAAGCTTGTATCGATTGAAGAAAACGGTCAGATGAATGACACGATCAAAATTTCTTCTAATCCAGAGAAAGTGACAACACCAGGCCGTAAACGAGTGTATCGCATTATCAATCAATTGAATCATCACTCTGAGGGAGACTACATTGCCCTTGAAGAAGAAGATGTTCAAAGTGAAGATAAGCTGAAAATGTTCCATCCAGTTCATACATTTATCAGCAAATTTGTGACAAATTTTGTGGCAAAGGACCTTCATGTCCCAATTTTTGAACAAGGGAAGCTGGTGTATGATAATCCAGATATCCAAACGATTCAAGCATATGTGCAGGACAGTCTCGGACTCTTCTGGGAGGAATACAAACGAATCAGCAAACCAGAAGAATACCCAGTCGATTTGAGTCAAAAATGCTGGGATAATAAGATGCAGTTTATCCATGATGTGAAAAATAAAATCAAAAAAGAGCTTTATGAAAGCTGATTACCCCGGGAAAGGAGATCATCAAGCCAGATGGTCTCTTTTTTTTCATGTTGGACGATTCAAAATGAACCTTATGGGCAATCATTTGGTATACTGAAAGCACATCTTGTTTGTCATTGCATAAAGGAGGAATGGAGCAGTTGAGGGTGTTTGTTGCAAGGCAGCCTATTTTTAACAGAAAAGAACAAGTCGTATCATACGAGCTGCTTTATAGAGATAGTGAAACCAATACATATAGCGCTGAAGATGGTGATCAAGCGACAACGGACCTCATTATCAATAGTTTTTTAAACATTGGCATCGAAACACTGACAGAAGGAAAACGATGCTACATCAATTTCACCGAAAGCTTGCTTTCGTCTGATCTGCTCACTTATTTTGATCCACATCAGCTTGTGATCGAAATATTAGAAAATGTACCGATTACCCCGGCACTTATTATGAGATGTAAGCAATTAAAAAAGTGGGGATACACGATTGCGCTCGATGATTTCTTTCTGAGCGGAACACATTTTCATGACAAGTTACTCGATGAACTCCTCTATTGCATTGATATTTTAAAAATTGATTTTCTGAAAACAACATGTGAAGAACGAAGAGACATTTTACATACATATAAAAAGTATCGACTTCGATTCCTTGCTGAAAAGGTAGAAACGCGAAAAGAATATGAAGAAGCGTTAGAAGCTGGCTTCCATTTGTTTCAAGGATATTTCTTTAGTGAGCCGCACGTCATTTCGGGACGAGCCTTATCGACTAGCTTCCACGCATACCATCAGCTATTGAATGAGCTGAGCAAGGAGCAGCCGAATATTCAGACCGTGACGCACTTTATAGAAAGTGATCTTTCCCTTTCATATCAATTATTAAAAATGCTTAATTCTGGCGGCATGAGACGTCTTTATCAAATCAAGAGCATTCGTCAGGCGATTATCCTGCTTGGATTTAATGAAATACGGCGATGGATCTTTATCCTTTCATTTAAAGAACTGAATGTCCAAGCCAACTCAAGCCAAAAGGAAATCATCAAAATGTCGTTCATTCGTGCCAAAACGTGTGAACTCATTGCTAGTCGGACTGAACGAGAGCATCCCGCTTCTTATATGCTAACAGGTATGTTTTCACTCATTGATACGCTTGTCAGGGCGGACATTACTGAACTTGTGAAAGAACTGCCTCTTTCGGATGAAGTAGGTGAGGCACTGCTTGGCTATGAAAATGACTATTTCCTTGTGTTAGACGTTGCCAAACGTATTGAACGAAATGAATGGGATGATGAGATGTTAGGTGGAAGTCTCCCTAAGCAGGAAGCCTACGGCTGTTATATAGAAGCCATTGAATGGTGTCATAAAATGTTTGAATCTTAAGAAAAGCCGCTCCCACTAGAGCGGCTTCTTTCTTTGTTATCCCCACTGTAAAAGTAGAAAAAGCCTGCTGGAAGAGAGGGATAAGTAGATACGGATGCCTTCTGGACTAAAGCGGATATCGATATTGCTTTTCACCCCAATCTGCTTCAGCATTCGAATCACACTTGCGGTGTCAGCACGTTCAGCAGCTTCCATGATTCGCTGTCCAAACGAAAGCGAACCGGAAATCTGCTGTGTAATGAGGGATGCATCAGCCACGAGACGGGTTGATTCCTTTGCAGCCTTTTGAAACGCATGAGCATCTACTGGAGGAAAAGTCATGGGTGTTCGCGGGTATGCGTTCCCTATTGCGGGAACCTGCAAAGGCGGATAAGGAACATAGTAAAACACATGGTCACCTCTTCTCTCATTGAAGTGAATTTGGACGGATATCTGTTCTAAATGTATGAAGAAAATCCGAATAAAGAATCAAAATGATCTTTCTACCTTTGCATATTCATCATAAAAATAGGTACTTTTGCGGTCAATTTCGGTGAATGTCGCCAAAAAATTGCGGTGTCTACAGTAGAGCCTGTCGTCTGACCTATAACATGAAAAACCGAGGAAATAGAGGGGATCGTATGTTCTTCATCGTGAGAATTGTGACGAATGATGCCTGTTCATGTCGCAAAAATGACGTATTTCCTTTGAAATTGAGATAAAAGTATCATTTGAAAAGTCTGAAAATGATGAAAAAAGACCTATTGAATTTTGCGGTATCACGCACACATTTTGTGCATACTTTTCGGTGAAAAAATACTCAATAGCATTTACACTGTTAGTAACAGATCAAATACTTATGACCCAATCAACATACACAAATACATTGATCTTCCAAAAAAGGAGAGTGGAATCGATGGAAAAGTATGAAATCGAAGAACTTAAACAACTATTATGGAAACTTGAAAACGAAATTAGAGAAACAACGGCTTCTCTTCATAACATTAACAAAAGCATTGATCAATACGACAAATATGAATATGTGAAAATTTCTTAAAGACTTGATAACCATCAAGTCTTTTTTTTATCCAAATACATACAAAAAAAGGATATATTATTATATAATTGTTAAATAGTGATGTCAGTGGACATTTGCTTATTTCTTTTTAGTAAAATAAGAGGCGAGAGGGTGAGGATCAAGATCGAGTATGCTAAACTATCTAGAGAATACAAAAATCAAGCAGAAAATGTCTGATTTTATTCAACATGCAGTCAGGCAAAATGATTTACAAAAGCTGCTTCTCGAATTTACAGATATAAAGAATGAATTTCCTTTTGGGCAATTGGCTTACCAACATTATGAGGCATTTGGCGGACAAGACAAGCAAGCGATTACAAAACTGGCAGCAGGGATTGAACTTCTCATCTTATCTGCCGATATATTAGATGATATTGAAGATCAGGATAATGATTCGTATCCTTGGATGAACGTCAACCAAGGAGTGGCCATCAATGCTTCTACGTATTTGTATACGGTGAGTATCCAATTCATCACATCAATTTGTGAAAATAATTCTCAACTAATAGAGAAACTGTTCCACTTCATCAAAATGTCTATGGAAGGGCAGCATGAGGATTTAAGTCATTTGTATGGAACAGAAGAAGAGTGTGTAGAGGTTTTAAGGAAAAAATCTGGATCTTTAACAGCTCTTTCTAGCGTACTAGGTGTTTATTTAGCGACAAGAAAAATGAATGCCACTGTAGAATCTTATTCGATATATTATGGTGTTGCTGAACAAATCAGTAACGATTTTTTTGCGTTATTTTCAAAAACAAACGGAGATTTTCAAAAAAAACAAACGCTGGCATTTAGTTATTTACAAAGACATTTTAACGATGTCAGTCTAGAGCTTCTTTCCTTCTTTTCTAACCGGCTGGATGAGTCAGAGCAAAAGCCGTTTCAACTGAAGCAAAAGTTACTTGAAGCTGGTTTGACTCAGTACATGGTATCGATGAGAGAGATTATGCTGTTAAAAATGAAGCAAGGAATTGCACAACTTGATTTGCCTAAAACGAAAAAGGAACAATTATATGCATATATGACAAAGGAGGGCAATGATTGAACATTCAAAATGTTATTGCATATTTAGTGAAAAATCCTAGTGTTGTGAATGAATTGGACTTAGGGAATGCAAGTTTAATTCACACAGATGAGGAAACGATGAAAGCAATCATTCAAGGCATAAAAAAAGGGCAAATGTCTGCAGATTATATATGGTACTATAAATGATACTATTCATTTAAAAATGATTTAAAAGTTCTCCAGTTAAGGATGTTTTATACATGAAGATAACTTATACGAAACTATCTGCTTTTTTGGTTTTTCTGTCTTTTTTATTTGTGATCTATGTTTCATATATTTATGTATTTGATATTTTTAATGGAGCACGTGTTGCGGAGAACAAGAATGGTCAAGCAGAAGTTGTCAAAGTCGAATATCTTTCTTTAGCCTACACATCAGGATTAGAAGAAGGAGATATTATACTTAAAATCAATGGAGAATCTGCTAACAATAAAGATCATTTGATCAATGGTGAGCTTAGGAATGTGCAAAGAATTGATATTCAAAGAGGCAACCAAATGATCACCCTAAAAAATAAGACATTGATTGGTCAAGAAAGTTTATTTGTCTATATAATTCCTCTCATCCTGTATTCAATATGTTTATTTTGTATCTTCTTTATCATTCGTATTAACAAAGAGGTCCAACGAAAATCAGCATTTCTTTTAGTTTTATTTTTATTAACGATTTGTATCGGATATCTTAGTGCAGGTACTTCGGGTATTGGTGATAGATTTAGCCATTATGTCATCACATTTTGTTTATCAAGTGTATTTATCTTTTATATTCATTTCATTTATCAATATTTCAAAGAGTTTGACCTGCATATAACGACTCGAAAAACAATTTATATTTTATATAGTCTTCCTATAACTAATCTAGTAATAGAGCTGTTTGTTCCAATTGATTCGGCGATAGCCAGATACATGCCGAGTTTAAATCTTTTATTCTTTTTTGCTTCTATTATCATGTCATTCAAAGTCATTATTAATGGAATGCAGAAATATAAAGAGACAGAGCAGGGGTCTGTTTTAAAGTTTTTTGTCATGATTAATATCATAGCATTTTGTCCGTTTATATTTTTATTTGCAATTCCATATGTTTTGTTTCGTATTTATGTTGTAGATCCCTTTTTCTTAACTTCTTTTGTATTGCTCATTCCTTTTTCACTCGTGTATCAATTCATGACGAACAAACTTTACAATATGGATTTCTTGATTAGTAGACTTAAATACTATGGATTTATTGCTATTACACCGACCATTTTAGTTGTTGTCACGTTTTATATTCTGCAAAAACCAGAAGATTTAAAGTACACACTGAAGCTCGCATTCATCACATATACACTCATGTTGGCTGTTTTCTATTTTAAAGAAATTTTAGATTTCCGTTTTCGTTTGAAACGTTTTTCAGAGAAGTATAATTACCAAGACAGCGTGTTTAAATTTACGCAGCTTATTCGTGAGGCGTCATCACTTCATCAAGTACTGTATCATTTGAAATACACCATTTTAGAAGTGCTCGTTGTGAATAAAGCCTTTGTGCTAGAGGTGAAGGCTAATGGAGAAATGATTGAAATTGATGAATCAACAAATGATAGTAAGTTATGGAAAGAATACGTGGATCAATTTCAAGATATTTTAGGTGAAGTTGGGAAAATCATCGAGCTTGATAAAGGGTTTATGATGAAAATTGGAGAGCGGGGCGGTCACTCGTTTATGATTTGCTGCTTATCCAATATACAGACGCCGAAATTGACCCGCGATGAAATCTCATGGCTGAAAACATTGGCATTTTACACAAGTGTCAGTTTAGAAAATGTCGTCAAGATCGAAGAACTGATGGAGCATCTTGAGGATTTGAAACAGCGGGAAGCCAATCCAGCCTGGCTGAAGAAAGTCATGTTCGCCATGGAAGAGAAGCAGCGCTCAGATTTAGCGAGGGATCTTCATGATTCTGTGCTGCAGGATTTGATTTCACTGAAGAGACAGTCCGAGATGTTCTTAACCAATTTCCAAAACAACCAATGCCCAACATCTATTGAAAATTCATTGATCTCATGGAATGAACAAATGTCTAAGGTGATTCAAACCACGAGAGAAACATGCCATGAACTTCGGCCGCAGCTCCTCTATGATTTGGGGTTAGTGAAGGCAATTTCGAAGCTGACTTCGCAAATTCAAGAGGAAGCGCCATTTCATATTAGGCTGAATACAACCCGCTTTGATAAAGAACTGGACATTGATATTGACTCACAGCTGAATATTTATCGGATTGTGCAGGAGCTGTTATCCAATGCGTTGAAGCATTCTAAGGCCAGCCAAGTCTTAGTGATGCTCATTTGTATTAAAGATCAAGTTGTTCTCCATTATGAGGACGATGGAGTCGGATTTGATGCAAGCCAGCTTGATCAGCACACGATGAGCATGGGTCTTTCTGGCATAAGGGAACGAGTCAAAGCTCTAAATGGAAAGCTTCAAATTCACACAGCACCTGAAAAAGGGCTCAAGGTGAAAATTGAAATGGAATTGTAACGATTTCTTAAGGAATAAGACTTGGCATCTGCCAAGTCTTTTATATAAAATGGAAGTGAGTGATTTAAAGGGAGGAAGACATGAAGAAGATATTGGTCATTGATGATCATCCGGCTGTCATGGAAGGGACAAAAAGCATATTAGAATCAGATCAGCAGCTATCAGTCGATTGTTTAAGTCCTGATGCAGAAGGCGCCTTTTTAAAGACGCATGACTTTTCCATCTATGATGTGATCTTGATGGATTTAAATCTCGGGGATATCAATGGAATGGACATTGCCAAACAAATTCTAGAAACGAATCAACAAGTGAAAATTATCATTTATACAGGATATGAAGTAGATGATTATTTCGAAGAGGCCATTCGAGCTGGATTGCATGGTGCAATAAGTAAAACAGAGACAAAAGACAAAATCATTGAATACATACACCGCACATTGCAAGGAGAAGTTGTCATTCAGCTATCCTATTTAAAGAAATTAATTTCACAGCAGCAAGAGAAGCCAGAACAGGCGCAGCAGACGGATCATGAGCTGTTAACAGAGCGTGAATGTTTAATCTTAAGAGAAGTGGAAAAAGGGTACACAAACCAAGAGATCGCCGATGTGCTTCATTTGAGCAAACGCTCGATTGAATACAGTTTGACCTCCATCTTTAATAAGCTGAATGTTGGATCTCGAACGGAAGCGGTGTTAATTGCAAAATCGGAAAGTGTCCTGTAAACGTGTGAAGGGAGAGGGCCTTGATGGATGTGAGTGGTTCAAATACACTGCTTGAGGCACTGGGGATTGAGATTGTGGAATGCAATACGTCACGATGCGTGGCGACAATGCCAGTCGATCACCGAACAAAACAGCCATTTGGATTACTGCACGGAGGAGCATCAGCTGCTCTAGCAGAAACAGTGGCAAGCATGGGTGCTGCTGCTCATTTGGATTTAACGAAGCAGGTTTGTTCAGGTATTGAAATCAATGCCAATCATTTAAAATCTGTACGTGATGGAGTGGTGACAGCTACAGCTGTTCCTGTACATGTTGGACGGCGTACAATGGTATTCCAAATCGATATAAAAGATGATCGAGACCGTCATATCTGTACGTCAAGATGTACACTCGCTGTCATTGATCGCATATAAAAAAGCTCCCGGTGCAGCGGAAGCTTTTTTTAATACCCTTTTATGAACATGCAGGTAAAGTGAACAAGACCTAAATGTCATATTCTTCATTTATAAATAAGAGTCTTCTTTTCGTTTAATGACAAAGTTACGGAAACCGCCATAATCATCTTGGACACTTCGTTTGTCCATTTTCACACCAGTGTTGTAAGCGGCTCTTCCGATCAAATGAGCGCCGACTGGTGCGGTCAGAAAGATAAAGACAATCCCAAGCAGGATTTTCGCAGAGATGATCCCTGCAAGAAACCATTCATGAAAGAACACACCAACTAAAATGAGAACAACACCAAGTGTCGATGCTTTTGATGCAGCATGCATACGTGTGTAAACATCCGGCAGGCGAAGGACACCAATGGCTGAAATCAAGCAGAGGATGGCGCCAAGCAGAATAAAGAAAATCACGATCGCTTTAGCGATGACGATCATTTTCAATCACTTCCCCTTTCTCAAGGAATTTGGAAAAAGCGACAGTGCCGATAAAGGCAAGAATACCGAGCAGTAAAATAATTTCAAAGAACGTAGTGGTTTTCAGTAAGATAGACACGATGGCTGTCATCCCAATTAAATTGATTCCTATCGCATCAAGCGCACTAACGCGATCTGGGATAGAAGGTCCTTTGATGACCCGTATCACAAAAAGCAAAGTAGACAGCGCAAGAATTCCAAGTGACATTTGCAAGATCAGTTCCATTACTTACCGCTCACCTCCTGAATCGCTTTTTCAAATGATACCCGAATATCGTGGATGGCTTTTTCAGCATCTTCAATATCCATCGCATGAATGTATAAAATCGAACGATCATCGGAAATATCGATGACCAGTGTACCAGGTGTTAATGTAATCATATTGGCCAGTATGGTGATTTCCCAATCTGTTTTTAAATCTGTACGAAAGGCGAAAATACCAGGCTTGATCTTAAGCTTTGGAGATAACACCGTCTTGAGTACACTCAAATTGGCAAGAAGCAGCTCTCTGATAAAAATGATGACGAGCTTGAAAATCGCATAAAGGGCATAGCCGTAAAAACGTTGCGGGAAGAATCGCCGTAGCATAAAAATGGCGATCATCCCTAGTGCAAAGCCTGATACAAAGTCTGCAGCTCTGTATGTATCATTCATAAACATCCATGTAAAGGCGAGGAGAGCGTTTAATAATATTTGAAAGGCCATGTTCATCTACTCCTTCAGCACAGCTTGAATATATTTTTCTGGTGTTGAAAGCATTTCCGCAGCTTGATTGATATAAGGTGCAATGAATTCTGTGCCTAATCCAATCGCAAGCGATAAGATAACAAGCAGTACCCCAGGATACACCATTCCTCTAATGGATGGCTTTCTTCTTCGCATATCCTGTTCCTCTCCCCAAAACGCAAGCATGAAAATCCTCATAACAGAATAAAGGACAAGAAGACTGGACAGTAAAACAAGGATAGAGAACGTCATGTACCCAGCAGAAAACCCACCTTCAACAATTTTCAGCTTGCCAACAAATCCACTTAGCGGAGGAATACCCGCAAGTGATAAAGCCGATATGAAGAACATCCAGCCGAGTAGAGGCTGGGATTGAATCAGCCCACCCATTTTTTTCAGATGATTGGTTCCAGCATACACAAACAGTGCCCCTGCAAGCATAAATAGAGCTCCTTTGATCACCATATCGTGAATGAGGTAATAAATGGCGCCTTGAAGTGATGCTGGTGTATTGGCCGCAATCCCAAACAAAATGACACCAACAGCTGTGACAATGTTATAAATCACAATTTTTTGCACATCAGAATAGGCGATAGAGCCAATGACACCGAATATAACCGTTAGAGCGGCTAGCCAGGCCATAATTGTATGTGTAAAACCTGTATCATGTATAAAGATGAGCGTAAAGACCCTGGCAATCGCATATAGCCCGACCTTTGTCAGCAGTGCGCCAAACAAAGCTGAAATCGCTGCTGGCGGTGCATGATAAGACCCTGGCAGCCAGAAATAAAGCGGGAAGACCCCAGCTTTTAAGCCAAATACAATCAGGAACAGAATGGCAATCACGGTGATTAACCCTGTTTGCCCAGATTCAGCTATTTTCACACTTAAATCAGCCATGTTCAGTGTGCCTGTGACTGCATATAAACACGCTACGCCAACAATAAATAATGCCGATGAGATAATATTAAACACAATGTATTTCAGTGATTCACGAAGCTGAGGCTTTGAACCACCCAGAACAATGAGCATATAAGATGCCATCAGCAACAATTCAAAGAAGACAAACAGGTTGAAAATATCTCCCGTTAAAAAGGCACCACTGACGCCAGCTAACAAGAATTGGACACCAGAATAATAGAACAGCCGCTCTCTTTCTTTCCCAATCGTTTGAAAAGAAAAAAGAACTGTGACAAGTCCAACAATGGAAGCGGTCAAAACAAGAAGCGCAGCAAACTGATCGGCCACAAGGGCAATGCCAAACGGTGCTTTCCAGCCACCCAAATAAAGGGTTTGTATGCCGTTTGTGAAAATCGTTTGGACCAAATAGACATTACAGATAATGGCTAAAAGAGATGCAAATACACTAAAGCCTCTCGACAGCATGGTGTTTTTATTCATAAAAATCAATAATGTAGCAGCTAGTAATGGTATTAATATAGGCAGGATCACGAGATTATTCATGCTGATCATTTCCTCTCATTTGATCCATGTCATCTGTTCTCAGCTCTTGGAAGGCACGGAAGGCCATCACGAGCAAAAAGGATGTTACACCAAAAGCAATGACAATGGCTGTTAAAATTAATGCTTGTGGCAATGGATCTACATAGGATGTGAGCCCCTCTTTCAAAATAGGAGGTGCTCCCTTTTTTAAGCCGCCCATTGTTAATAGAAGCAAATGGACGCCGTGACTTAAAACGGCAGTACCGACGATGACCCGCAGAAGGCTTTTTGAAAGCATTAAATAGGTCGCTGCCATAAAAATGATTCCGACGATAATAGACATTAGAAATTCCATTATTCCTTCTCTCCAATCGTTTGAATAATGGTCATGGTGACACCAACAACAACTAAATACACACCGATATCAAACAGGACTGCTGTCGCCAGTTCTGTTTTCCCTAGAAACGGCAGTTGGAAATAATCAAATGCATGGGATAGGAAAGGTGCTCCGAACAGAAAAGATCCCATACCTGTTAGGATGGCAACGAGCAAACCGACACCAGCCACATAAATAAAGTCAAATGGTAAAATGCGTCTGACTGTTTTAAGGTCATAGGCTAAAAGCAGAAGGACGACAGCACCAGCACTCATCAAACCGCCAATGAATCCTCCGCCAGGATTGTTATGTCCTGCAAGAAATAGGTGAAGTGAGAAAAGCAAGATGATGAATGCTGTAATTTTAGTAGTGACTTGTAAGAGCATATCATTCGTATCAATCTTTCTCATCGCCGTACGCCTCTCTTCCGTTTTCCTTGTGCTTTTACCTTCAATAATCCATAAATACCGAGTGCCGCAATAGCCAGCACTGTAATCTCAAAGAGTGTATCAAAGCCCCTGAAATCGACAAGAATGACATTGACAATATTGTCTCCGCCAGCCAGTTTGTAGCTGTTTTCAATGAAGTAGGTTGAAATCGTGTCAAGAGACTGCTGGCTTGTTGAAGCGAAAGCAAGACAGGTGACAACGACTCCAACACCTAATG
Source organism: Bacillus sp. FSL K6-2869 (assembly GCF_040869405.1). NCBI lineage: Bacteria > Bacillati > Bacillota > Bacilli > Caryophanales > Bacillaceae > Bacillus > Bacillus sp. FSL K6-2869. Next base: position 2,955,597 of record NZ_CP152035.1, on the reverse strand, counting down.
AGATGACCAAATTTGTTAATTTAAATCTTCGTGTTTTTTGCTTCAGACTCAGCTTTGGCAAATGATAGAAGCAAAGTAAAAACAGCGCGACAGAAATGGTTTCAATAATGAGCTGTGTCAGCGCAAGGTCAGGTGCTCTGAAAATCACGAAGAATAGTGACAGCGTGTAGCCCATAACACCTAGCGCAATTATAGCTGTTAAGCGTGAACGAGCAAATACAGTCGTGACTGTCGCTGCGACCATCACAAGTGAAAGGATGACTTCGTACGTGCCGATTGATGCAGCATGCTCAGTTTGAAATGAGAAGGCTTGCTTGTAGAACATCACGCTGCCCAGCACGATAATCATAAAACCAAATACATAGACAAGATAGTCACGAAGGAATCCTGTCATATAGCTGTTTGTTAGGCGGTATGACCCTTTTTCTACACCTATAAGTGAACGATCATACAAAGCGTTAAATGACCATTTTTCCTTAAATATGTTGTACATTGGGCGCCATTTTGACAGCGTTAAATAGCCAATGGTACCGAGCGCAACTACACCAATTGTCATGTAAAGCTCTGGCTTGAATCCATGCCACGCTTCAATTTTTACGGCAAAGCGGCTTCCTGTTTGAATGGCTTCAGGAATGATCGCTTGCATGGCAGGTTCAATGACTGAATAGGCAAGGATATTAGGGAAAAAGAAGAACGTGACCACAAGTGAAGCTAAAATAATTGGCGGGATCAGCATACCAATCGGTGCTTCATGCGGTTTTTTCTCCAATTGATCGACATTCAGACGGCCTCTAAATGTTTTGAAGACGATCATCATACTGTAGATGAACGTAAACACACTAGCGAGCCAAGCGATAGCAGGGAAGACAGCCCCCCATGTTGAAACATCCGTAAAGCTGATGTCAGAAATCCGAATCATACTTGTGAAAAATAGCTCTTTACTTAAAAATCCATTAAAAGGCGGGAGTCCAGCCATCGAGAATGTACCAATTAATGTAATTGTAAAGGTAATTGGCATGATGGTCATTAATCCACCTAATTTGCGAATATCACGTGTACCTGTTTCGTGATCGATAATCCCTGCTGCCATAAAGAGACTTCCTTTAAAAGTCGCGTGGTTAATGAGATGAAAAATAGCAGCAAGAACGGCTGCGCCAAAAAAGGCAGGGTTGTTTTCATGAATGGCAGCTGCGCCTACTCCTAGCATGAGCATAATCATACCGAGTTGACTCACTGTCGAGAAGGCCAGAATGGCTTTCAAATCATTTTGCCGAACGGCGTGGAAAGATCCCCAGAATAGTGTGATAAGTCCGACAATCGAAATGGTCCAAAACCACACCTCTGATATAGCAAAAATCGGACTAAAGCGGGCAACCAGATAAATACCGGCTTTGACCATAGTAGCAGAATGCAGATAACTGCTTACAGGGGTTGGTGCTTCCATAGCATCAGGCAGCCAAATATAAAATGGGAACTGCGCTGATTTCGTGAAGGCCCCTAGTAAAATGAGAACCATCGCAGGGATGAAATAAGGTGATGCCATAATGAGCTGAAGCTGATTGACTGCTTCGCGAATACTGAATGAATCAGTGATCAGGTAAATGAGGATGAAGCCGCCAAGCATAGCTAATCCGCCAAACACAGTAATAAGCAGTGATTTGGTTGCTCCGTAACGAGAACGCTCACGCTTATACCAATACCCAATTAAGAGGAAGGAAGAGATACTTGTTAGCTCCCAGAACAAATAAAGTACGACCATGTTGTCAGAGAGAACAACACCAAGCATAGCGGTCATAAACATTAATAAATACGTATAGAAAGAGCCAAGCTGTTCTTTTTCCTTTGATAAGTAGAAAATACTGTACAGTACCACAAGTGCACCAATACCTGTGATGAGTAAAGCAAATAACAGGCTGAGACCATCTACATACACAGTGAAATTCATCCCTAGAGAGGGAATCCATTCAGCTTGTGAGAACAACGTTCGTCCATTCGAGGTGATCTGGAGCATTTGGATGAAATAGGTAAATAAAAGAATAGGCAAGATGAGAACAAACCATCCTGTATGTATACGCCTTACGTATTTAAAGAGAAAAGGGACGACAAAGGCAAGTAAAAAAGGTGATAGGATGGCGAAGTGAATAAGCTGCAAGAAAATGAACCTCCTTTGATCAATATAAATTCACGTTCTAAAGAACTGGTAATTAAAATTATAGCGTAAATACAGACATAGTGCATTGGTTTGAACTGATTTACGACAAATTGAATTTGTTTTGAGTTCTTTTGACCACAAAAAATATTTTATCAAAAATGAAACTCGTTGTATATTGTTTTGTATTTCGTACATGCTTTTCTTAAAGGAGCTGATCAAATGAAACGAAAGATCGCCATCAGCTTAAGCATATTCTGCACGATTTTAGGAGGAGCATTCTTGATTGAACGAAATGATCAAAAAAGGTGGCAGGCCGGGAGTGAATGGCCGCTATTTTCTGAGCAACTCCTCCATATGACCTATCCTCAGGCGAAACAGTATCCTTTTCAGCCTCGGGAGTATATACGAATTGTATTAGCTGATGAATGAGGATGTATGGGAGAAAAGAAATATAAAAAAAGCATGCCCCTTACGAAAAGGACATGCTCAGCGTGTAGACAAACCCTCGCATTCTTTGTCAGTCCTGCGCTCCGGTGCTCACGAATGTCAAATTCGCTCTGCTACGGTGCTCGTCCTTCCTAGACTGCAAAGGTTTTCTATCACGCTGAAAAGAAGACAAAGGGCTAAAATAAAGTTCATTTTAGCCCTTTGTCAATTATCTGAGCATGTCCCTTATGAAAAGGACATGCTTTTTGTTTCTTTTTTAAGTAAACATTCTAAGTAAGATTGTTGCGCAAATAACGGTTGCTGCTCCGCCAAGACGTGTAGAGACTTGAGCGAAAGGCATAAGGCCCATTCTTCCAGAAGCTGAAAGAATCGCAACATCACCAGTACCGCCTAATCCACTGTGACAACCAGTCACAATGGCAGATTCAACTGGATACATGTTCATGAATTTACCAACAAAGTAACCAGAACCAACCATGCCTAGAACAACAGCAATACATACACATACGAAAGGAATCGAAATAACAGTGGCCACATCATCAAGTGGAATGTATAGAATTCCTAAACCAACCATTAGAGGCCATGTAAAGCTTTTCGATACAAACTTGTAGAACTGCTGTGAGCCGTTTTGCAAATGCTGAGGCATCACGTTTAAGTATTTGATTAATGCAGCAAGAACAATCATTAAGATTGGACCTGGAATATGAACAAAGCTTTCTAATAAGCCGCCAAAGATAAAGGTTGTACAAGCAACAAGTACACCTGCACCCATTAAGCTGAAGTCAACTTTAGTATCCATGTCAGGCTGTTCAAAGATTTCATTTGCTTCTTTTGATTTAACAAGTCGTCCATTCCCGTTTAGTTCAGGACGTTTTTCACCAAGCTTTTTCATTGCGCCAGCACAAATGATGGCAATGACGTTCCCAATAACAGCAGCCGGAATCAATTGAGAAATTAATGACTCTGCTGATACACCAAGAATTTGTGAATAAGCAATTGATAATGGCAATATCCCTTCACCGACACCACCGGCAATAATCGGTACAATGATAAAGAAGAACGAATGATGCGGTGTGTAACCAACTAGAAGACCCACTAGAATTCCAGCAGCTACAGCTGTAATTGTGCCTGCAACAAGAGGAACAAACATACGAATAAGGCCTTGTACTAAAACAGTTCGTTGCATCCCAAGAATACTACCTACTACAAGAGCAGATATATAAAAGTATAGGAAGTTCGACGTTTTCATCAGAGACGTAACCGCTTCCAACGAGTTTGGATTCAGAACATGAAAAAAGACCAGGAACGATGGTACGAATAAAGAAAGAATCGCCGGTCCACCAATATCTTTTAAGATTGGAATACGTTGTCCTACATCTCCTAGGAAAATCCCCAAAATCATAATAACAGCGAAACCACCAAGCATATTTGCTGGAATTTTATTAAAATAAGCGGCAGTTAAAATAATCGCTGCAAGTACTATATACACAGGTAGATCAATAACACCAATTTTCCAAGAAAAAATTTTTCGGAAAACGCTTTTATTATTGTCAGAATCGTTTGTAATCGATTTCAATTGTTGTGTATTAGCCACATAAACACCCCCAAATGCTATTTGTCTCAATTGTAGAAGATTCTGTGACACTCATCTATTTATTAAACTAAATTAAGTGTAATAAAAGTAAAATAAACGGGGGTTTTGTCGTTTTTATCATACAAAAATCCCCTGAAGATAGTTTGTCCTTCAGGGGATTGATCATACATGGTATTTATTTATCGTTTTCCTTTTAAATAAGGGGTACCAAGTGCTTTTGGTGCGTCTGCTCGTCCAATGAAGCCAGTAAGAGCTAGGATCGTCAGCACATATGGTGCAATGAGCATGTACACGTTCGGGATATCTTGAAACAGCGGAAGCAGAGAGCCAATGATGCTTAAGCTTTGTGCAAATCCAAAGAATAAAGCAGCGCCCATAGCGCCAAATGGGTGCCATTTCCCGAAAACAAGGGCGGCTAACGCAATGAAGCCTTGTCCTGTAATGGTGGCGTGTGAGAAGTCAAGAGCGATGGTCGATGCATACACAGCTCCGCCAAGACCGCCAAATAGACCACTAATGAAGACGCCGATATAGCGCATCCGGTATACCTTGATTCCCATTGTATCAGCTGCCATTGGGTGCTCGCCGACTGCACGAAGTCGCAAGCCAAACGGCATTTTAAATAAAACAAACCAAGCGACAACCGCAAGAACTAATGCGAGAATGGACGTATAATACACATCTTTAAAGAAAATATCACCAATGATCGGAATGTCACTTAAAAGGGGAATATCTCCTTTATAGAAAGGTTCTGTAATTTTATCCGTTTGTGCTTTTCCATAAATCAGTTTGACAACAAACAGCGTAGCACCAAGGGCAAGCATGTTAATCGCAACACCACTGACCGTTTGATCTGCTCTGAACGTAATAGTGGCAACAGCGTGAATGAGTGAGAACACGCCGCCAATGGCCATACCAACAAGAAGACCGAGCCACGGGGTCAAGGCACCAAACGTATCAGCAAACATTAAGTTAAAGATAATACTAGAAAATGCTCCGACGACCATCAAACCTTCAAGACCGATATTGACGACACCTGATCTTTCTGAAAAGACGCCTCCAAGAGCGGTTAAAATAAGTGGTGCAGCATATACAAGTGTAGCTGGGACGATGATTTCAAGAATTTGCAGAAATCCCACTTATTTTCCCCCCTTTTTCTTCAATTGTTGAATGACAAGACGGATGATATAGCTTGAGGCAACGAAAAGAATAATGATCGCAATCACAATATCAACGACCTCAGTCGGTACGCCAGATTCAAGCGGCATGTTTAAAGCACCGACTTTCAATCCACCAAGCAATAATGCCGCTAAGACGACACCAATAGCTGTATTTCCGCCTAATAAGGCAACAGCGATTCCATCAAAACCAACGCCAGTGAAGGCATCTTTTATTGATGCATATTCAAAGGTTCCGAGCCCTTCCATCGCACCTGCAAGACCTGCAAAGGCACCAGAAATGAGCATGGAATATATAATGTTTTTTCTCACATTCATTCCAGCATATTGGGATGCGTGTTGATTCATACCAACAGCACGCAATTCAAACCCTTTAGAGGTTTTTTGGATAATAATCCACATAATAACGGCAGATAGGACAGCTACAATGATTCCGTTATGCATGCTTGAAAAATCAGTGATTTTTTCAAAAAAATCAGAGTGTAATGAGGCAGTCGAATTAATATTATCTGTTTTATCTTTATGATCTGTAAGAACATTTGTAATAATAAAATTAGTCACATGAAGTGCAATGTAGTTCATCATAATAGTGACAATCACTTCATGAACATAAAAACGTGCTTTTAAAAACCCAGGAATAAAGCCCCATAATGCACCAGCAGCTGCTGCAGTGATCAGTGCAAGAGGCAGGTGGATATACGCAGGTGCATGGACGGTTGTTCCTATCCATACAGATGCAATCCAGCCAATGAGAAGTTGACCTTCTACCCCGATATTAAAGAGGCCTGTCCGAAATGCAAAGGCAACAGCAAGTCCTGATAAAATATAAGGCGTGACTTGTCGGATGGTTTCTCCCATATAATACGTTTCACCGAATACGCCATTCCAAAGGGCGCTATAACCTTCGATGACACTATAACCGCTTGCCAGCATAATGATGGCCCCAACGAAAAGACCAAGTACAATGGCTATAAGCGGAATCAGCAGATTTGTTAAGCGATTAGACATTTGCTTCTTTCCCCACTTCCTGTTGCGTACTTCCAGCCATTAACAGACCAAGTTCTTGCTCTGTTGTTTCTTTTGGATCAACAATGGCAATAATGCTGCCTTCGAAAATAACGGCAATCTTATCACTGACATTGATAATTTCATCAAGCTCAAAGGAGATGAGCATAACGGCTTTGCCTGCATCCCTTTGTTCAATCAGACGCTTATGAACAAACTCAATGGCTCCGACGTCAAGTCCGCGTGTCGGCTGTGCGGCAATTAATAAATCAGGATTTCGGTCCACTTCACGGCCAATAATGGCTTTTTGCTGGTTACCCCCTGATAGCGCACGTGCTTCTGTATATTCACTAGGTGTCCGTACGTCGTATTCAGCAATGATTTGTTTTGCTTTTTGATAAATATTTTTCATATTCATCAAGCCAAACTTCGAATATGGACGCTGATAATACGTTTGTAAGGAAATATTTTCTCCAATTGAAAAATCAAGGACAAGTCCGTGCTTATGACGGTCTTGAGGAATGTGTCCGATACCAGATTCTGTGACCTTACGAGGCGGGAGATTTTGAATGGCTTTCCCGTTTAGCATGATCGTACCAGATTCGGATTTTTTCAGACCTGTAATGGCTTCAATTAATTCAGATTGACCATTTCCGTCTACACCCGCAATTCCGACAATCTCACCGGCTTTCACTGATAAATTGAGTTGTTTCACGGCTTCAATTCCTCGCGTATCTTTGACAGTGAGATCTTGAATTTGCAAGACTTCTTCAGCAGGGGCGGCTGCTTTTTTGTCTGTTTTAAATGAGACTTCGCGGCCGACCATTAAGCTGGCAAGCTCGTCTTTGTTTGTGTGTTCCACATCAAGTGTACGAATACCTTGCCCTTTTCGGATAATGGTCACGCGATGACAGGCATCCATAATTTCTTTTAGTTTGTGGGTAATTAAAATAATGGATTTGCCTTCATTGATTAAGTTTTTCATAATTTGTATGAGTTCTTTTATTTCTTGAGGTGTTAAGACGGCTGTTGGTTCGTCGAAGATCAAGATGTCAGCGCCGCGGTATAGTGTTTTTAAGATTTCTGCTCGCTGCTGCATACCGACTGAGATGTCAGATACTTTAGCGGCAGGGTCTATTTTCAGTCCATAACGGTCAGAAAGTTCCTGCACTTGCTGAATGGCTTGTTCTTTGTCAATCTTTCCAAATTTCTTTGGCTCTTTTCCTAAAATGATGTTTTCAGCCACAGTAAATGTATCAACTAGCATAAAATGCTGATGGACCATTCCAATGCCTAAATCACTTGCATCATTTGGACTTGAGATTGTAACCGGTTTTCCGTGTACCTTGATTTCACCTTTTTCAGGCTGATACAGTCCGAAAAGCACGTTCATAAGCGTTGATTTTCCAGCGCCGTTTTCACCAAGCAGCGCATGAATTTCGCCCTTTTTTAGCTGTAGCGTAATGTTATCATTTGCTACAATGCCAGGGAATTCTTTGCGTATATTCAACATTTCAATGACATAATCCACAGGTTTAACCGCTCCTTTTTTAGGGTGCTGATGAAGATAAAAACTAGCAAAAGAAAAGCTGCAAAACAAGGCTGCAGCTTTTCTTTTACCACCTTTTACGAATAAAGAGGAGGTAAAGGAGAGGCAAGGGGATAAGACGCGCTTATCCCGATGCACAAATTAAGCTTTAAAATCTTTTAGTTCATCACGTGTTGCAGGGATTTTCACTTCACCCTTGATGATTTTTTGTTTCCATTCTTCGATTTTCTTCAATACATCTTTATCAAGATTCTCTTGAGATGGAGAGATGTCAACGCCGCCTTCTTTCAGACCGTACGTGATGACTTCGCCACCAGGGAATTTACCTTCTTTTGCTTTTGTTGTTAAGTCTTGTACCGCTGTGTCTACTTTCTTAATCATAGAAGTAAGAGTGACACTTTGTTTTGTTCCAGGTACTTTACCTTCGTCATACTGGTCTTTATCAACACCAATGACCCAAACATTTCGATTTGGATCTGCCTTTTTTAAATTGGTTGCTTCTGTAAAGACACCCGTTCCAGTACCTCCAGCTGCATGATAAATAATGTCAACGCCAGATTTGTACATACTTTCAGCTGTTGCTTTACCGATGTCTGCTTTATCAAATGCACCAGCATATTTCACTTCAACTTTTGCTTTTGGATTAGCTGCTTCAACGCCTGCACGGAAACCAACTTCGAATTTTCTGATTAATTCAGAATCAACGCCGCCAACAAAACCAATTTTGTTTGATTTTGTAGAAAGAGCCGCTGCAACACCTACAAGGAATGACCCTTCGTTTTCGTTAAATGTAATACTAGCTACGTTCTTCTTATCAACAACTGCATCCACAATTGCAAATTTGGAATCTTTTCGCTGATCAGCTATTTTAGAAATGGCACTCTCCATTTTATAGCCGATACCATAAATCAGGTTAAATTTTTGTCTAACAAGTGTATTTAAATTTGTTGGATAATCTGCATCCGTTTTTGATTGTAAGTAATCAAAGCCGTTTTTACCTTTTGTTAAATTGTTGTCTTTCCCAAATGCTTGTAAACCTTCCCAAGCTGATTGGTTAAACGATTTGTCATCGACACCACCGACATCAGTTACCATTGCAACAGTGAATTGATCTTTATCTTTTTTGTTTTCACCGCTGTTTGAGCCAGAGTTGCCGCATGCTCCAAGGATGGTTCCTGCTGCTACGACTAAGGACAATGCAAGTCCAATTTTGCGCTTCTTCAAAACATAACCCCCTATAAAATTTAAAAGTTTCAGAAAAGTCTCGCGAAAAAAGACCGACTCTTGCCTTCTCCTATCCTTGTGAAAAGGGTATTTTATCCTGCATTCTTTAAAAATTGATGGAAACAGGAGAGAAGATGTAAGACATCAGACTTATATCTCGTTGAACTAATCAATCATAATTTATCATTTCCCATCGAATAAATAAATAGAAATTTGTTTTATTTTTAAAAAAATGTTAAAAGGCTAAATTCGATGTCTTTTTATGTGCTGAAATATGATATAATGCCGCTTTTATGATGTGCTCTACTACAGTGGAACCACTGATATCAAGGGGTTTGTGACATCGTATGCCATAAAAAAACATCTGGCCTTTGTGAAAGGTCAGATGTGTCCAATTAAAGATATTGCTGAATCAAATTCATGTTGCTTGTATTCAGTTTATATTGGAAAACAGGGCGGCCGATTGTCCCGTATGCCATCTCCACATCAACCACTTCGATATCCTCAAGAAATTTCAAGTATTTTCTAATTGAAACTTGAGAGATTTCAGTATGATTGGCTAGGTCTTCGGTCGTGAAAGCCTGCTGACCGAATGATTGAATGCTTGTCCAGATGAGTTTGAGTGTGCTCTTCGTCAGGCCTTTTGGCAGCAGGACTTTTTCCGCCTCTGCTTTTTTATGAAAAAGCTTCGCGTCTAAATCATTTTGAGAGATGCTGTTCATCGTTTGGTATAGGGCATGTTTTCTTTTATATTCTGCCAGTGCTGATTGGAAGCGTTCAAACTCAAAAGGTTTGATTAAATAGTCGACAGCTCCGTTTCGCATCGTTTGCTGTACGACATCCACTTCATTTGCAGCTGAAATGACGATGACGTCAACGGAATGATTTTTCTCACGAATTTCTGATAATAGGGCGAGCCCATTTTGTCCAGGCATATAAATATCAAGCAATACAAGGTGAATGATTTCTGATTTTAAGATGTCTAGTGCCTTCTGAAATGAGGTGGCAATCCCTTTTAATTCAAATCCTTCTATTTGGGTCAAGTAGCGTTTATTCAGCTCCCCGACCATTGGGTCATCTTCTACGATCAACACATTAATCATGTGAATCCTCCTTTTGTTTATATGGAATACGGAGACTAAAGGTCGTTCCTTCTCCTTTTTCGCTTGTGACGATCATATGTCCGTTCAGTTTTTTGATGCTTTGGTCAACAAAGTAAAGGCCAAATCCTCTGTCTTCTCCTTTTGTTGAAAAGCCTTGATCAAACATAATGTCCTGTTCTTCTTTTGTCAGACCGACCCCTGTGTCTGTAATTTCAATATGAAGCTGCTCTTGGACATATCTGAATGAGATGGAGATATTTTTATTCTCTGTATGGGAAACGGCATCGAGTGCGTTATTTAACAGATTACCGATGACCGTAATAAGGTCATGTGTGACGGCTGGGTCCTCCGAGTTTGGTACCTGTGTACTGCAATTGACTTCTAAAGCTGCGCCTTGTTCTCTGATGTAGCTTTGTTTTCCTAGTAAAAACCCGGCTAAGACTGAGTTTTTCACATGGTTGATGATTTCATTTGTTTCTGTCTGCTGATAAATCGCAATATCTTTAATATAGGTGCCAAGGTCATCATAGTTCTTTAGCTGTACCAATCCTAAAATGACATGAAGCTTGTTCATAAATTCGTGTGACTGGGCACGAAGTGCATTGGCATACATCTTCACCCCGCTCAGCTGCTCAGCCAGGTGTTTGACTTCTGTTTTGTCACGGAAGGTTGCGATCGCTCCGACAATTTCTCCTTTTACCGTAATCGGCACCTCATTAAAGACCAGCTCCAATCCGTTCATTCTGACATCGCGATCAAGCAGCGGTTTCCGTGTTTCGATTACTTGCTTTAAGCCGCTTGAAGGAAGAAGGGCCTGTACATCTTGTTCTCTAGGGTCAACCATAATGCCCATATTATGAAATAGACGTTTAGCTTCTGCATTTGCCAGCTTGATTTTACCGTGCTGATCGACGGCAAGAATGCCTTCTTTTGTTGATTCTAGCATAGCGCTTCGTTCTTTTAATAATGTGGCAATTTCATCTGGCTCTAGTCCAAACATAATCTTCTTTACTTTACGTGCCACAATGAGTGCACCGATAATGCCAGATAAAAGGCTTAGCGATGTGACAAAGTAGAGCGGGAGCAGGCTTTGATGAATGATTAAATCAATTTCCTTTAATGTAATACCAACTGCCACAGCCCCGAGCTGCTTGCCATCTTGGTTATAAACAGGAACAAAGGCACGCATGGACTTGCCAAGTGTTCCAGATGCGGTACTAATATGTTCTTTACCCTGTAATGCCGGTTTTTCATCACCGCCAGCAAACCGCTTCCCAATCTTTTGCGGATTCGGATGTGTTTTGCGGATACCGTTCATATCCATGACGACAACGAATTCGGTTTTGGTAATACGCTGAACACTTGTTGTATATTTTCGCAGTGCTGTATATGATTGATCTTTTTCCAATGATTTTGCTGTGATCGGAGCCTCTGCGACCATTTTAGCAGTGGAGAGGGCGATATCACGTTCCTGCTGATGAATATTTTTGGCTGTTTCTGACCAGATCGTAAAGAATGTGATACAGAGGGAGATCAGGACAACAATACAGACAAAGATCGTCAGCCGTGTTTGCAGTCTTAAAGTTTTTTTCACGAGTATACCCCTAACGCGCAATTTTTTCGTAATAGTAATACTTTAACGGGAAAATGTAAGTTTGTGAAGGAATGTACGTGCAAAATCACAAATTTGATTTAGATTCCAGTTTACTTGGAAAGCATCTTGTCAATCCGTTTTAAGTGAGCCATAATAAAAATGAGCTTATGAGAAAGGATCTATTTATGAAAAATACATATTTGACTGGATATTTTCCGCTGATTTCAATTTTGCTATTCAGCTCTGCCTTTTCTATTTTTACAGTAGGTATCACGACTGACTTCTTGACCCAAGCAGGAATTTTAAAAGGAATGCTGGAATTTTTCTCTGAACAGGGCATTCGTCTTGCTTTATTTGCCGCATTTGCACTTGTTTATTTTATGATTTTATCTGCTTTAAAACTCATTGCAGATACGGTGTTAGAGTTGGCGCTACTCTTTTTTGCAAAGGACCCTGAAGGGGAGAACTTAAAGAAAATTCGGATTGCATCGGTTGTCTATTTGTTTGCCAGCTTACTTGCATTTCTATTGACGCAGCAGCTTATTCTGCTTGTTGGACTTTTTGTTTTAGCAAGTCTCGTCTATTTTATCTGGGTTGTGGTACGCATTTATCAATCGCTTTCCATGCTGAATTTAATTGGGTTTATGATGTTTAATCTGCTGTTTTGGGCCACGTTTTTGATCGGCATTTTGTACTTATTTATTAAGCTTTATAACAGTGTGATGGCGAGTCTGCCAGCTTAATCAGACGAAAGAAAGCATCCTCCGATGATGGAGGATGCTTTTTTTATGGAAGAAACCGCTTCTGAATTTCTGGTGTAGGCATCATACAAGATGTTTTTTGACCAAACCATTTGTAGCGATTCTTTGCAATGAGTTGATAAAACCAGTCACGGATTGGACGAGGGATCGCGAGGAGTAAATAGCTCCATCTGTATATCCCTTTTAAATGCCGCGCCGCTTTTAAGATGCCTGTTGACTTCATATAAAGGGTCCCATTTTCAATATAAATGAATGAATTGAACTCATCTAAAGGCAAGCCGTTTTCTTTTAAAATACGCTGCCCTGTATCTGATTGTAAAGAAGCAAACATCATCCGCTCATTCGGGTCGCGCTTGATGATAAACTGAACAGCACCACTGCACACGTTGCAGACACCGTCAAATAAAATGAAGTGAGAGGGTTGTGTTGAATGCATCGCAATCAAACCTCCTGTTTATCTAGCGTATTGCATGGTTTGTTTCCAAATACGTAAGTGCGGGCTTGAACTATAAATAGATTCAACGGTTCCTCTATCTCTTCCTACCCATACACCCATTGTGTATTGATCTGTCAGGCCAACAAACCAAATGTCTTTGTAGTCATTGGATGTCCCTGTTTTTCCCCCAATGTAAGGAGAATTGAAATTCGCCTTTTTCCCTGTTCCACTTTTCACAACAGAGGCAAGCAGCTTGCGCATTGTTTCATTTGTACGCTGAGAATAGATTTGCTTCGGCGACTCTTTCCACTTGTAAAGGGTTTTGCCGTTTAAGTCTGTGACCTTTGTAATGGAGTGATTTCGCGTATAGGCACCTTGATTGCCAAACACGGTATATGCATCGGTTATTTCTAGCGGCGAGAAGCCTTTTGTAAATCCTCCAAGTGCAGAAGGGAGGCGGTAATCATCTGCGACAATATGTTCGAATGAAAACTTTTCTAAATAGCTGAAGCCTTTTTTGACACCGACTGTATCAAGCATACGAATCGCTGGTGTATTGTAAGAGTTCTTAAAGGCTGTTTCAAGTGTTACAGTTCCATACGTTTTATGATTATAGTTTTGCGGGCAATATCCGCTACTGCAAAACTTGCCGGCACTGATTTTGCTTGATGCCGTGGCACCGGTTTGATCAATATAAGGGCCATAATCTAACAGCGGCTTAATTGCGGAACCTGGTTGTCTTTGCGTTTGATAGGCGTAGTTGAAATCAAACTTTTTATAATTCTTCCCGCCAGCAAGTGCGACGATTTGATGGGTTTGGTGGTTAATGACTGCTGAACCGCCTTCCACACCTTGATAAGGCAATTGTGCATTGAGCTGATAAACCGCTCTTTGTTGTAAGGAAGGGTCTAGTGCTGTATAAATCTTCACACCATCTTGAAGCAATGCACTGACCTTTTCTGATAATTCTTTTTGAATTGCCTTTTTTGCGCCAGTTGTTTTGGCTTTTTTCAATCGTTTTGTAAAGCCTTCCTGATCAGACACCAGATCGGTAAATTCTTCATTGGCGTATGTCACATAGTCAGGGTAAAGATTTTTCTTTTCACTTAAGGACAAGCTGATTTTTTCTTTCACTGCTTTTTTGAATTGCTTCTTAGTAATGACACCATCTTTTTCTAAAATACCAAGCAGCCGTTCCTGGCGTTTCTTTGTATGTTTGAATTGTTTCAATGGGTCATACAGCGTAGGGTTGTTAGGAATCGCAGAAATAAATGCCATCTGTGCGAGCGTCAAAGAACTAAGCGGCTTATCAAAATAGTAATTAGCCGCAGAACCGACACCGTAAACCCCGTTACTGAAATAAATCGTATTTAAATAGCTTTCGAGAATTTCCTCTTTTGTAAATTTTCGCTCGAGCTCATAGGAATAGAGCAGTTCTGTAAACTTTCGGCTGAATGAACGTTCATGACTTAAATATAAATTACGGGATAACTGTTGTGTGATGGTGCTAGCGCCTTGGCTAATGCCATGGTTTTTCACATTTGCGGCAAGGGCACGAATCACGCCCATAAAGTCAATGCCTTTATGGTCATAAAAGTTGCGGTCCTCTGATCGGAGGAACAGCTCCTTGACGGAATCAGGAATTTTATCGTACTTCACGAAAACACGGTTCTCATCGTTTGATACGATCTCAGAGATAAGAGAACCATCTCGATCATACATATAACTGTTTTGGGAAAAGTCTACCTTTTCCAGCTTGATTTTTTGATCAAGCACTTCGTTAACAGGTTTTACACTTGCGGCTTCTTCCTTTGATAGATAAAAAGTCAGAACAAATAATGGAATGAGGGCAACAAGTAATAACCATCCAATGATTGCACGAAACATGAGGTCACTCACTTTCTTCGGATTTCTAGCCATATCGTACCATTCTTTTGCGATTACGAGAAGGTTATTTTTAGAAAAGAATAGACGTGAAGTCTAGTAAACAAGGCATTTAGACAGAAGAAAAGAGTATCTGATGATGGATCAGACACTCCTCTCTTTTGTCTTTGATTGTGAGCGGACCGCCCATAAAAATAATGCCCCGAAAAGGAAAATGCCGGCGGTAACATAAAAGACAGCTGGAATTCCGTAATGACTCGCCACAATGCCGCCTATGACGGGTCCGACGACATTTCCAAGAAAGCGGAAGCTGACATTGTAACCAAGCACTTCCCCTTGCATAGAGGCAGGCGCTTTGATGCGAATATAGGCCGTCGTACAAGGAATGATGCCGCCTAGTGCCATCCCGTATAAGAAACGGAAGATGACTAACATCCCGTAGGAATCTGCCATCGCTTGCGGGATAAATAAAATGGAGGAGAGGATGAGAAGGGCAAGCAGCACCTTATCGTGACCAATACGATCTCCAAGATCTCCCCATTTCCGTGTAAACAGCAAATTGCCAAGCCCTGTTGCAGAAAACGCCAGCCCTGCATAAAAGGCAAGATTGACTGGGCCGTGTAAATCATGAATATACAAGGCTAAAAGCGGCTGAATACTAAAGTTCCCGACTTGCGTAATAAATGTGAGAAGCATGGTGACGACAAGTAAAGGCTGTTTGAAAATATGGACAAGGACGTCCTTCCGTGAGTAAGAAACCCGTTTTGCTTCTTTTGAACGGATCGGCTGTTCTTTCACACCGAAGATAATGACAATCGCTGATACATATATGACAGCAGCTGTTAAGAAAAATGTATAAATGAATCCGACACTGTCTGCCATAAATCCACCCATTAATGGACCGAATAACCCTCCGGCGACATTACTCATCTGCATTGTACCAAGGGTCTTACCGGCTGTTGCCTTTTCGGTCTGTGCAGAAATCAGTGCCATCGAAGTCGAAATAAAGCCTGTCACAAGCCCCATGAAAAGCCTTAACGCAAATAGTTGATAAAC
Organism: Bacillus sp. FSL K6-2869; assembly: GCF_040869405.1. Taxonomy (NCBI): domain Bacteria; kingdom Bacillati; phylum Bacillota; class Bacilli; order Caryophanales; family Bacillaceae; genus Bacillus; species Bacillus sp. FSL K6-2869. Next base: position 2,939,614 of record NZ_CP152035.1, on the reverse strand, counting down.
GGTTTGAACAAGCCCCATTAATAAAATGCTTGTTGCAATCCCAATGCCGTTAATGAGCAAAATCTTTTTATAGCCATGCCGGTCACCAATCCGTCCCCAAATTGGAGAAATGAGAAAGGCTGTTAAAAACGTAACCCCAAAGACATAGCCGCTCCATCTTTGAACAAATTCATTCGAATAACTGCTATCAAGAGACTCTATGTAAAGTGATAAAAAAGGGACGATCATTGTAATGCTGGCAGATACAAAAAAGTTCACAAACCACATGATGTACAAGTTTTTCTTCCTGTTTGTGATAAAGACCACCTTCTTTATTTATTTCGTGTTCCTTAATAATTATAAAGGAAAATAAACGATCTTTCATCTGATGAATAGGTTGGGCATAGTGAATCTGCATTATTTTCACGAAAATGAAGTGATTTCAAAGTCCGTCTTAATATAATAGTAGCAGGATGGAAAACAGACGAGAAAGTGGGGTGAGACTGATGGAACAGAAGACGCTGCTTGTGGTCGATTTTGAATTTACGATGCCTGATGGGAAATATCATCCGCAAAATTTTTTCCCGGAAATCATTGAGGCCGGTGTCGTCAAAGCATCAAATGAAACGATCATAGACACATTCTCAAGCTATGTCAAACCGAAAAAGTTCCCGAAGCTGACAAAGCGCTGTAAATCGTTCCTTGGCATTACGCAGCAGGATGTAGAAAGCGGGATTTCTTTTGAGGCGTTTATCGAGAAGCTCGTGTCACTCGATGGGGGAGAAGACTGTGAGATTATCACATGGGGAAATATGGACATGAAGGTACTGAAGCAAAACTGTATGCTCAATCATATTGGTTTTCCTTTTAAGGGGAATCAAAGGGATCTGGCTTTTGAATATAAAACCTTTTTTGGGGATAGAACACTCACAGGACTTCGGAAAGCAGCTAAGGAGTACGGCAGTGAAGGAGCTGGTAAGCATCATAAAGCACTCGATGATGCCATGACCACTTATCAGCTGTTCACCCTTTTTGAAAAAGATCGATCCTATGTGGAAAATCCGCAAACAACCAAAATTGGTGAACTCATTGACTTCTCTCACTTTTTTGATTCGGCAGATTAGCGGGCGTCTTCTGGAAAATAATCTTTTTCAAGAGAAGAGAGGCACGCTCTTGATTTTTCAGCCCACTTGGAATCATCCGCACTGAGCCCTTTTTTCAATTTGTCTACGGCGTCTTTCAGTGATACTTGATAATCAGGGATGTCGCCATCATAAGGCTTGACCATATGATGAGGGATGTTCGTCTGTTCCCTAAAGGCCAAAGCCCGTCTTTCCTGAAAAAAAGGTACGTCCGCTTCTTTTGGATGATGCAGGTCACCTTGAGTGGGGTGTGTTAAAACCGCTTTTACTTGAACGAGATAAGTAGATGGTTTAACGGCTGTCACTTCCCCAATGTAAACACCTGTTTTGTAAAAACCTTTCACGATTTGTCCAATCTGAATGTCTGTCACATGAAATTCCTCCATTTCCTTCGCATAAGAAGGTATTTCCTTTCTTTTAGCCAATATAGTGAAGTAAACGAGCAAAAGGGGGAAGAGCGGAACATGTCGTTCATCATATTCTTTCTACTGTATTTTCCTGAAGATAAAAGGGAGTATATCCCTGCGGCAATCACGACGGTGCTTTTCTTTGCTGCTGCATTTATTTGCTTTCGTCTAATCGTTCGTGCTTCTAAGAAGCAGGAGCAGATCGATGAAAAAAGGACAAAAAAAATGGATTGATCATTTTCTTCTTGTATCTTCAGGAAACTTCACGGTGACTGTTGTACCAGACTGCAATGAGCTTTTGAAACGAATGGTTCCATGATGATTTTCAATGATGGAAAATGTCACTGTCAACCCAAGCCCTGTTCCTTTATTTTTCAATGTGTAATAGGGTTCACCAAGCTTTTTCATTTGGCTTTCTGACATGCCTACACCGTTATCAACGAAATAAAGGCAGATTCGATGATTTTCTTTTGAAGCAAATAGTTCGATTTTACCTTCGTGTTCGGGCGCTGCTTCGATTGCATTTTTGATTAAATTAATCATGACTTGTTTGATTTTCGTTTCATCACCTTGGATGTATAAGTCTGGTTCAATCGATTGATGAATCGTGACCGACTTAAAATTCGCATAGGATGTCATCAGCGATGCACACTCTTCAAGTAATTTAGATAAATTGAGAGACTCAATTTGATAATAATTTTGTTTCGCAATATCAAGATAGCTCGTAATAATATCCTGCGCACGGTCAAGTTCAGATAAAACGAGATTTTTATAATCTTTATTGGTTGACGGCTCTTTTGTATTGTCACTTGAAAAGAGCAGTTGGATAAATCCTCTCACCACCGTCAGTGGATTGCGGACTTCATGGGCGACACTTGCTGCAAGTTCACTCACAATCGTCAGTTTCTCTGATTGGACAAGCTGTGTTCTCATTTGCGCATTCTCTTTCACAAACTCAATGGAATAAATACTCAGCACAAGAAAGAATATGTAGTAAAGAGTTGAGAAAAATAATTCGAGCAGCTTTTGTTGCATAATGAATGCAGGGCTGTACTCTATTAAGCTGACCACAAGCAGTCCAATGTAAATAAACATCCCTTTTGATAACGCAATCATGACTCCGTATAACAGCTTTCTCTGCTTAGAATATTGGCGCCATTTCCGGTAAAGCAGGAAAGGAATGAAAAAGTAAATCGGTACAACAATCAATCCAACCCATAAAAAAGAGCCATACATCACGAACTTTACGGTTGAACTAACCAAGATAGCGACGATTCCGGCGGTATATCCCCCGTATAAAATAGCCAGTACAAGGGGAATCGATTGAAGCCCAGTCTGCAAATCTAAAATCGAACCAACTGGATACATAATACATAGTGCTGATGAAATGGATGCAAATATGGTGATGAGCAGTTTATTCGTTTTAGGGAAATGAACAGGGGTCCGGCTTAGCCATAGTGCATGATATAAAAAGATTGGAAATAGAATAAAAGATACATGGAGCAGAAAATCCTTGAACATTTCCATTTAAATGCTCTCCTCGTAAATAATTGTAATTCCTCTCATTATACCATTTCATGTACAAAGTAGATATGATAATAGGAGGGTTTTTTTCTTTAAAAAGAACACCCGTTAGGATGTTCTTTTGATAGAAATGGTTTTATTCGGATGATAGAGTGAATGCTTGATGAAGGCGCTTCAGACCTTCTTTTACTGTTCCGGCAGGACAGCCTAGATTCATTCGAATAAAGCCGTCTCCTTCGTGCCCATATACGTTTCCGAGCTCTAGTATGACCTTGCCCTTTTTCAGCAGATTACGTTTCAATTCTGCTTGAGTGAGCTCATAATCACGAATATCCAGCCACAATAGATAAGAAGCATCTGGTTTCATATAACGCATGCTCGGCAGATATTCATCAATATAATCCATTGCGATCTTCATATTATTTTCGAGGTAAAGAACAAGTGAATCCAGCCACTCATCACCGTGGCGATAGGCCGCCTCCATGGCAGGAATCGCAAAGGCATTCAGTTTGGACAATCCATTTCTTTGCAATTCATTGGTGAAAAGGGTTCTTTTTTCTTCATCAGAAATGATAATGGCAGATGCCTGAAGACCAGCTAAATTAAATGTTTTACTCGGTGCAATACACGTTACCGTGATGTTAGCTATCTCATCAGAAAGGCTGGCAAAAGGCACATGCGGCTGTCCGTAAAGCATCAGATCGGAATGAATTTCATCTGACACGACGGTGACACCGTACTGTACACATAGATCTCCTACACGCTTTAATTCCTCTTTTGACCAAGCTCTCCCTGAAGGATTATGCGGATGACAAAGAAACATCAGCTTTGCTTCTGGTCTGCTTAATTTTTTCTCTAAATCATCAAAATCCATCATGTAACGGTTGTTTTCTATTTTTAAAGGATTGGTTGAGACGATACGTCCATTTCTTTCAATCATTTGATAGAAGGGCGTATACACCGGTGACTGAATGACCACTTCATCATTCGGAGCTGTAAAGGCTTGTACCGCAAAACTAAGTGCTGTCACGATACCTGGTGTGAAGGTGACGGCATCTGTTTGTATCGTCCAACCGTGTCTTCTTTTAAGCCAGTCAGCTACTGCTTGCTGCGTTTCCTGATCCTGAAATGCATAGCCGAATACACCATGATCTAATCGTTCTTTTAAAGCATCAAGCACGACTTGCGGCGCTTTAAAATCCATATCTGCGACCCACATTGGCAGCGCATCTGTTGTCAGGAACAAAGACTCTGCTTGATCCCATTTGACTGATTTTGAACCTTTACGTATGATCTGTTCGTCGAAATTCATGAAACCCACCTCTAGCCGTTTTTCAACCACTCTTGGTTGTGCTAAAATAAACATCACAAAATTTATTATAAGCGGTGATCCCCATGAAAGATAGTCAAGCTGTAGAAGAGATGATTCAAATCATTAAGGCATGGGACCCTTTTCAGTATGGAGAGGACTTTTACGAAACGGAGCCTGCTGACGTCATCAGTGCCTTATACGACGCAGAAGACCCGTTATCTTTCGCGAAAGACATTCAAGCCATTTACCATCACTCATTTGATCAGCTTCTTCCGATGGAAAGCTGTCAGCATATCGCAAATCAGCTTTTTGTCATAAGAGAAGGTAGCTCCTGCTCGTTTTAAGACAGGCTGAAATGACCAATTTGATCAGACACAAAGACCGGATTTTCCTCAGGGATGAGGTGCCCGGTTTTTTTTAATGCGTGAAAGGTTGAATGCGGCAGATCTTTGTGCAGTCTTTCGCCAATTTGAATAGGAACGATCCGGTCTTCCTCCCCCCAAATCAGCAGGACAGGTGTCTCCATTTTCTTTAAGACATCTGACGCTAAATCGCCTTCCCTGTGCCGAATCAAACGAAAAATACCTCTGAAAATTTGGTCATCTGAAAAAGGCTTTAAATATCCGTCTACCATCTCTTGATCAATAATCGAATGATCATGCACAACAGCGGTTAAATTTTTCATAATACCTTGCTTGAACAACTTTCTTTTTAAATAGAGATAAAAATAAGGAATATATGTGCTGTAAACAAGCGACTTTTTGGATTTATTCATATACCCTGAACTGCATAAAAGAACGGCTTTTTCAAATAGGTCGGGACGCTCAGAGGCAGCATATAAAGCTATTTGTCCCCCCATGGAATGCCCCACGAGGATCGCATGCTGAATCTGCAAATAACTAGCTAGTTCAATGATGATTTTTGCCATGTTGCGATAGCTGTAAATGAACGTATTTGATTTTTCGGACTGCCCGAATGGAGGCAGATCAATCGCAATTAAATTGAAGTCTTGTTTCAGAAGCGGGATGAGCTTTCGATAGCTGAAGGTAGATGAGAAAAGGCCGTGAATCAAAATCAATGTCTTCTTACCTTCATTTGGATAGTGTTCGTAATAGATATCTAAACCGAATTTACTTTTCATATAGGATGGCTGTACAATGTCCACACTCATCAACTCCGATATTTGATACTCACTCTCTGTTAGGTGACTGTATTGTACCCTAAAAAGTGGATTTTAAGCTACGATTAGAATCTTTTCCCTGCTTAGCATAATGGGAAAAACGTGCTATAATGTTCAGAAGATTTTTTAAAACTAGCTTTTTACAATCAGAGGTGTGAAATCAATGAAACTAACCGAAAAAGAAACTGAAATATTAGAGATTTTAGATGAAAACAGCCGCGCCGATTTAAATACAATTGCAAAAATGGCAGGTGTGACATCAGAAGAAGCAGAAGCCATTATTCAAAAGCTTGAAGATCAAAAAGTCATTATTGATTATTCGACCATGATTGACTGGCGAAAAGTAGACGGACACGAAGGCGTTACAGCGATGATTGATGTGAAAGTGACCCCAAAAAGAGGCGTCGGTTTTGATGAAATTGCTGAACGCATTTACAGGTTCCAAGAAGTGGAGTCCGTGTATTTAATGTCAGGCGTGTATGATTTATCTGTTGTGATCAGAGGAAGATCCATGTCTGATATCGCCCGCTTCGTATCTGAAAAATTATCGACACTTGATTCTGTTGTTTCAACCACTACCCACTTTATTTTGAAAAGATATAAGCATGATGGGAAAGTCTTTGAAACAGGGGACGATGACAAAAGAATCGTGGTGTCTCCTTAAATGAAAAAGTCTTATTTATCTGAAACGGTACAAAGCATTCAGCCGTCAGGTATTCGGAAATTCTTTGATTTGGCAGCCACAATGGAAGGGGTTATCTCCCTCGGGGTCGGCGAACCGGATTTCGTGACAGCTTGGAATGTGAGAGAAGCCAGTATTATGTCTTTAGAGCAAGGACTGACCTCTTATACAGCAAATGCTGGGCTGCTCTCTTTGCGAAAAGAATTGAGTCATTATTTATATAAGCGGTTTCACATTGAGTACAGTCCTGAAGAAGAACTCATTATTACCGTTGGCGGCAGCCAGGCGCTTGATTTGGCCTTTCGCGCCATTTTAAACAACGGGGACGAAGTAATCATCCCAGAGCCTTGTTTCGTCGCATATGGGGCTCTGACGACACTTGCGGGCGGTGTACCGGTTTATTTAAGTACATCGGCTGAAAAAGATTTTAAAGCCGATTCTGCTGATCTTCGTACGAAGCTGACGCCGAAAACAAAAGCCATCTTGCTATGCTCTCCATCAAACCCAACAGGGTCTGTTTACTCGAAAGAAGAGCTTGAAGATATTGCTCAGTTTGCAAAGGAGCATGATCTTTTAATTATCACGGATGAGATTTATGCAGAGCTGACGTACGATGAAGCTTTTACGAGTGTGGCGGCGATTCAAGATATGAAGGAAAGAACGATTTTGATTTCAGGTTTTTCCAAAGGGTTCGCTATGACGGGCTGGCGCTTAGGCTATGTGGCAGCACCGCCAGTCCTCCGTGATGCCATGCTGAAAATACATCAATATTCTATGATGTGTGCACCAGCTATGGCACAATATGCCGCAGAAGAAGCATTAAAAAATGGACTTGAAGATGTGGAGAAAATGAAGAAAAGCTACAGAAGGCGCCGTAATTTGTTTGTCGGCTCTCTCAATGAACTTGGACTCACTTGCCACCAGCCAAACGGAGCGTTTTACGCTTTCCCGTCCATTAAAAGCACAGGCATGACTTCAGAACAATTTGCCGAGGAGCTGCTACTTAGCGAGAAAGTAGCGGTTGTCCCTGGAAATGTATTCGGTCCAAGTGGTGAAGGACATATTCGTTGTTCATATGCGTCGTCACTCGATCACTTGCAGGAATCTCTTTCAAGAATCCAGCGTTTTTTACAGAATAGACAAGTGAAAGAAGAAGCACCTGCTATCTTAAAATAAAAAAAGGCATCAATCCATCTGGACTCATGCCTCTCAAATTAGGGGGGAATACTAGAAAGCATTCTTGTTTTCAGGTATTCCCCCTTTTAAACTGATCTAAACCCAATTAAAAAATATTTTGCGTAAAAGAGCGTTCTGTGATATAGTTTTTAATTGCGTATAAACGAATATTAAAACATTTATTTAGGAGTTGTTATCATGGCGACAAAGTTTGAAGTAGGCAGTGTTTACACTGGTAAAGTAACAGGATTACAAGCGTATGGTGCGTTTGTTGCATTAGATGAAGAAACTCAAGGACTTGTGCATATTTCTGAAGTAACACATGGCTTTGTAAAAGACATCAACGAGCACCTTTCAATTGGTGACGAAGTACAAGTAAAAGTTCTTTCTGTTGATGAAAATGCAGGTAAAATCAGCCTTTCTATCCGTGCGACACAAGATGCACCTGAAAGAAAAGAAAGCAAACCAAAGAAACAAAGACCACAGCAAGCGAAAGAAGAAGCTGCTGCACCACAAGGTTTCAATACACTGAAAGATAAACTTGAAGAGTGGATTGAACAATCTAACCGTAAAGACCTTATCAAGAAATAAAAAAAGCACCGCTTCAAACGGTGCCTTAGGCTGCCTCATAGGCAGTCTTTTTTTATGTCTTTTTCATTAGCGGACCTCTGGATTTGGCTCGTCACGGCGGACAGCTTCTTCACTAGGTTTGAACAACAGACCAAGATTGACAAGACCTGCAATTCCAACAAGACCATAAATAATACGTGATAATGCAGCACCTTGACCGCCAAAGATCGCTGCTACTAAGTCAAATTGAAAAAAGCCGATTAGTCCCCAGTTAATAGCACCGATAATCGTGAGCACGAGGGCAATACGCTGAATAGCACTCATCGTGATTCCTCCTTTCGCTACAGTATCAATACATTTATATTTTGCAGATTTTTAGCCAAACTATGCGTAAGAAAATGGATGAAAGCAAATTACTTTACTTTTGGAATGAAAGAAGCGCATAATGTAGCGCGAGGAGGAGATCACATGGATCGATTTACTTATTGGAACCCAACGAAATTAATTTTTGGAAAGGGAGAAGTATCAGCCCTTTCAGATGAACTAAAACACTACGGAAAAAACGTATTGCTTGTATATGGTGGAGGCAGCATTAAACGAAATGGCCTTTATGACCAAGTTGTCAGCATTTTAAAAGAATCAGGAGCTGCAATCACTGAGCTTGCTGGTGTTGAGCCAAACCCGCGCTTAACAACGGTTAGAAAAGGGGTTGAGCTTTGCAAAGAGAACCAAATTGATTTTATTTTAGCAGTCGGCGGCGGTAGTGTCATTGACGCAACCAAAGCGATCGCAGCTGGTGCGAAATACGATGGAGATGCTTGGGATATCGTCACTCGTAAGCACGTCCCAATGGAAGCCATCCCATTTGGTACAGTACTAACACTTGCCGCGACAGGTTCTGAAATGAACTCTGGCTCCGTCATCACAAACTGGGAAACAAATGAGAAATATGGATGGGGCAGTCCAGCTGTCTTCCCTAAATTCTCTATTCTTGATCCAGTCAATACATTTACTGTGCCAAAAAACCATACGATTTATGGCATGGTCGACATGATGTCTCACGTGTTTGAACAATATTTCCATCACACGGAGAATACACCTTACCAAGATCGTATGTGTGAAGGACTTCTTCGTACGGTCATTGAAACAGCACCAAAGCTGATCAATGATTTGGAAAACTATGAGCTTCGTGAAACGATTTTATTCACAGGCACCATTGCACTGAATGGAATGCTTTCAATGGGCGCACGCGGAGACTGGGCATCTCACAATATTGAGCATGCGGTATCCGCGGTGTATGACATCCCGCATGCAGGCGGACTTGCGATCTTGTTCCCGAACTGGATGAAGCATGTCATTCAAGAAAACCCAGGTCGCTTCAAGCAATTAGCAGTGCGTGTATTCGATGTAGATCCTGCGGGCAAAACAGACGAAGAAGTTGGCTTAGAAGGAATCGAAAAACTTTCTGCTTTCTGGACAAGTCTAGGCGCACCAAACCGTTTAGCTGACTATGACATCAACGATGAGAAAATTGATCTGATTGCAGACCGTGCAATGGCACGTGGTGAATTTGGCCAATTTAAAAAGCTGAACAAAGAAGATGTTCTAGCTATATTAAATGCTTCTTTATAATCGAACATGGAAAAGATAGCTGCTTTTAAGCAGTTATCTTTTTTTGAGTTCTGCATGTACATATGTTACAGTAGTCTTTCATGTTTTTGGATATAAATGTTTTAAGGAGATGTAGAACAGATGGAAAACTTTATTTACTATAATCCAACGAAATTGATGTTTGGAAAAGGACAACTAGACGGACTAAAAAGCGAACTCGCTCGTTATGGAAAGCGAGTGCTTCTTGTATATGGTGGAGGCAGTATTAAGAAAAATGGTCTTTATGATAAGGTCATCAGTGCTTTAAATGAAGCAGAGGCTGACGTATTTGAACTGTCAGGAGTTGAACCGAACCCTCGTCTCACTACAGTGCAAAAAGGGATCGACATTTGCCAAAATGAGAACATTGATTTCTTATTAGCAGTTGGTGGGGGAAGTGTCATCGACTGTACAAAAGCCATTGCAGCTGGAGCTGAATATGACGGGGATGTATGGGATATTATTTCAAAGAAAACGACCGCTCAAAAAGCACTGCCATTTGGCACAGTATTGACACTTGCAGCGACAGGCTCAGAAATGAACCCGGATTCTGTGATCACGAACTGGGAAACAAATGAAAAGTACGTGTGGGGCAGTTCAGTCACGCACCCTGCTTTTTCAATTTTAGATCCTGAGCACACATATTCTGTGCCAGAGAATCAAACGGTGTATGGCATGGTTGATATGATGAGCCATGTGTTTGAACAATACTTCCATAATGTCAAAAACACGCCTCTACAAGATCGGATGTGTTTTGCTGTTCTTCAAACAGTCATCGAGACAGCACCAAAGCTACTTGAAGACTTACAAAACTATGAGCACCGTGAAACCATCCTTTATGCAGGAACAATTGCTTTAAATGGCACGCTGCAAATGGGCTATTTTGGCGACTGGGCATCACATACGATTGAGCATGCAGTATCAGCAGTCTATGACATTCCGCATGCAGGTGGACTTGCGATCCTCTTCCCAAACTGGATGCGTCATACACTTGATCATAATGTCGAACGTTTTAAAAACCTCATGTTGAACATGTTTGACATTGAGACAGAAGGAAAATCGGATCGTGACATCGCATTAGAAGGAATCGACAAGCTGTCAGCCTTCTGGACAAGCCTCGGTGCACCGAGTCGTTTAGCGGATTATGATATTGGTGAAGATCAACTGGACAAAATTGCTGATATCGCAGCAAAAGAAATGGAATATGGTGGTTTTGGTAACTTTATGAAACTTGGCCGTGATGACATTTTAGCGATTTTGAAAGCTTCTCTATAATTTGGATGGCCGCTTCTCTTCATGAGGAGCGGCTTTTTGCTGTACCAATGACGATCACTTGATTTCAATAGCTAGTTCCGCTAAAGTGAAAGGGACAGAACTAACGTAATGGAGGGCTTACAAGCGATGACACATATTCAATTTGACTACTCGAAAGCGTTACCTTTCTTTCAAGAACATGAGCTTACATATTTAAAAGATTTTGTGAAGGTGGCCCATCATAATATTCATGAACAAACGGGTACTGGCAGTGATTATTTAGGCTGGGTTGACTTACCGAAGCAATATGATCGCGAAGAATTTGCCCGCATTAAAAAAAGTGCAGAAAAGATTAAATCTGATTCTGATGTATTACTCGTTGTTGGAATTGGTGGTTCTTATCTTGGCGCACGTGCGGCCATTGAGTTTTTAAACCATTCTTTCTATAATAGTTTGCCAAAAGGCAAACGCAAAACACCGCAAATCATCTTTATTGGAAACAACATCAGTTCTTCTTATTTAACAGATGTAATGGATCTGCTAGAAGATGCCGATTTCTCCATTAACGTGATTTCAAAATCTGGTACAACTACAGAGCCAGCCATTGCGTTCCGTATCTTTAAAAAGCTCCTTATCGAAAAATATGGTGCTGAAGAAGCGAAAAAACGCATCTATGCGACAACTGACAAGGCACGCGGGGCACTCAAAACATTAGCAACTGAAGAAGGCTATGAATCATTTATCATCCCTGATGACGTCGGCGGACGCTATTCCGTTTTAACAGCAGTTGGTCTATTGCCAATCGCTGTAAGCGGTGCAGACATTGATCAAATGATGGAAGGTGCTGCGAAAGCAAGTGAAGACTTCGCATCATCTGAGCTCTCAGAAAATGCGGCTTATCAATATGCGGTTGTCCGTAATGTTCTTTACAATAAAGGACGGACAATTGAAATGCTGATTAACTATGAGCCAGGCTTACAGTACTTTGCGGAGTGGTGGAAGCAGTTATTCGGCGAAAGTGAAGGGAAAGATGAAAAAGGAATCTATCCTTCATCTGCGAACTTCTCAACGGATCTTCATTCACTTGGTCAATATGTACAAGAAGGAAGAAGAGACTTGTTTGAAACCATCGTGAATGTAGACAAGCCACGACATGAACTTGTCATCGAAGCAGAAGAACAAGACCTTGATGGGTTAAACTATCTTGCAGGAAAAACGGTTGATTTCGTCAATAAAAAAGCATTTGAAGGCACAATGCTTGCTCATACGGATGGAAAAGTACCGAACCTGATTGTGACAATTCCTGAAATGGATGCTTATACATTCGGATATCTCGTGTACTTCTTTGAAAAAGCATGTGCGATGTCTGGGTATTTACTAGGCGTCAATCCATTCGACCAGCCTGGAGTAGAAGCGTATAAAGTGAACATGTTTGCTTTATTAGGAAAACCGGGCTTCGAAGAGAAAAAGGCAGAACTTGAGAGCCGTCTCAAACAATCATAAGAATAAAAGGCACATCTTTTCATAAGATGTGCCTCAGATTGTTGACAAAGGGCTAAAATGAACTGTATTTTAGCCCTTTGTCTTCTTTTTAGCGTGATAGAAAACCTTTGAAGTCTAGGAAGGACGAGCACTGGAGCGGAGCGAATTTGACATTCGTGAGCACCAGTGCGCAGGACTGACAACGAATGCGAGGGTTTGTCTACACGCTAAGGCACATCTTTGCATAAGGTGTGCCTTTTTTTATGTTCTCATGGTGTCAGTGCAAGCCTCCCTAAGCTCTGTACATAGAATAATCAATGGAGGAGGTTGATGAAGCGATGAGAACAAATCATATTTATATCCATGACATTTCCGGGCAGGCCATCGTTAACTTTGGGAATGTTGGGCGGATTTGTCCAATGAGTGCTACGAAAGAGACATCAGGAGCGGGCAGTGTGAACGAGACAAATGCATCATCCAGCCAAAGCTTATTTGATGCTGCTTTTACAAACAATGTGCAAATCACGAAAGGTAAATGTATGAATTCCTCTCTTTAACGAACCCTATACAAAAAGGAGGGTTCTGTATGATTCATGTACCATCTAGGCTGACTGGTGAAAGCTTTTCACTGTACCATTTAGAAGAAAATATGAAGCCGCTCGGATATGTCATTAATGGGAATTGGGATTATGATCATGGATATTTTGATTATAAAATTGACAACCGTGACGGCTATACCTTTCTCAGAGTTCCGTTTACAGCCGAGAAAGGACAGCTGGATCAGCCAGGCGTTGTGGTGAAAATGGGACATCCATTTCTCTTAAAGCATGTCTATCAAGATAAATTAGATGACCATGCGATGGTTGGAAATGTAGGGGCATCTTTTAACCAATTCCAAGAACCGAAAGAGAAAGACGGAGATGTGTCAAAGGCTTATGCCGAAATTGGCTTTTCACTCGTCAAAGAATTAGAAGATGTACTGCTTTAAAAGCTGATCAGCTCATCCTCTGGATGAAGCTCATATCCAAAAGGAGGATTCATCATGGGTCCTTCTTTTTTTTGTACGCCTACAATGATCACATGATGCTCTAAAAAGTGATGAAGTGCCGTTAAGAATGTCTCTCCAGCTAATGAAGCCGGTACTGGAATGATGGTGATCTGTTTATGGAGGGTCATGTTTCTTTTGATTTTTAACGCCATGAGCTGTTCTTTTAAAAGAAAATGCTCCACCATTAAATGATTCACGGCATCAGAAGTATGGATGACTTGATTGGCGCCAGCCCGCTCAGCATTTTTCACATAGCGATCGGTTAAAATTTCAATTAAACAATATAACGAAGGGTTTAATCCTTTTGCCGCAAGCAAGGTTAAGACACTCTGCATATCAGCCGTCACTTCATTTTCATGCTGGTCGGCGGTAATCATCAATGTATCAGCACTCATAATATTTGCTCTGCGAAGTGTGGCATCCTCTGTACCATGGCCTTTAATAAAATGGACATTCTCTAAAAGAGGTCCTTCCTTTAAGGAATCATCAATGAGTACAATCGGCATGGCGGGATCAATGGTTTGAAACGATTGAAGCAGTTTGTTCGTTTTCTCATTCCAGCCAACGATAATGACATGTCCTTTCCCCTTAAAAGCGACCTTTCCTTCTACATAATGGTGCTGCTTACTGAACACAGCGGCAGCGAGTGTGGCAAAATAAGCCGTGACAAAGCTTGCCCCGATCAGAATCAGCGCCATACCTGCGATTTGTCCGGGCATGGTTTGCGGCACAAAATCACCATAGCCTACCGTCGCAACTGTAATGAGAGCCCACCAGATCCCATCAAAGATCGTATGATACTGCTTTGGTTCAAGTATGACGATTAATTGTCCAAAAAAGAGAAGCAAGAAACAGATGATGATCGCAATGCGAACATAAAGAGGCCATCTTAGCCAGGCAATGAAGATACGGTTTGATTTCATCGAACTCGTCCTTTCAGGGAGACTGCTAATGTCAGTATGCCCGATTAGGAAACAATTTTTCATCATCGTCATGTATTGAAACAGAACCCATATCTTAAAATAAGAGAGAAGAAGGAGGGAATGCGAATGTCGTTTGTTCAAAAGACCGTACTTCTTTTTATCGGCGCACACTTTTTATCATCTGCGGTGATTTTACTCGTGTTTGATTTAAATGCGGTGAACCATTTTATGAACGATTTCTCGTGGCTTCGTTTTTTTCAAGACCTATATGGAACGGTGACATTTTATACAGCATGCATCGGAATGTTCTTCTTTTTCATTGGTGTAGTGATTCCCCTTAAAAAGACCTAGTGCTTTTTGCTGTACACGTTACATAAAAGTCATTAAAATTGTAAATAAATATATAAAATAAAAAGGAAGCTGATGAGCATGCTGTTTTTTTATTTTTTAACATTTGCCGCATTGGGATTGTCTTTTTGGGCACAATTTAAAGTAAAGAATAATTTTGAAAAGTATTCAAAGGTTGAAGCTGCCAGTATGAAAACAGGTGCTGAAACCGCTCGATATATTTTAGATCGCAACGGGTTATACGATGTACCCGTTGAACCGGTAAGAGGAACTTTGACTGATCATTACGACCCGACGCAGCGTGTGGTTCGTTTATCTGAACCAGTGTATTATGGCCATTCTATTTCGGCCATTTCAGTCGCATCACACGAGGTTGGACATGCCTTGCAGCATCAGGAATCCTATGGTGCGCTTGTCTTGAGACATAAGATCTTCCCTGTCGTGAACTTTGCATCTGGTGTTGCCCCGCTTCTTTTCCTAGGTGGATTATTGCTCGGCAGCCTTAACTTAATCGGGCTTGGGATCGTTCTGTTCTCAGCTGCTGTGTTCTTTCAGCTAGTGACATTGCCTGTTGAGTTTAACGCAAGTTCTCGTGCAAAGAATATCATTGTTTCAGAAGGAATCATTAGAAGCAGTGAAGAAAGAGGCGTGAACAAGGTGTTAAATGCCGCAGCTCTTACGTACGTAGCAGCGGCCCTTGTCTCCCTGTTTGAATTGCTCCGTTTTGTAATGATCTTCCTAAATGGCCGTAATGATTAATTGACGCCAGAGGAGGTGAGCCCTTACCCGTGTTAGGTAAGGGTTTTTTTGTATATTTTAAACGTATTTTTAGTCCTATTACTCATTGCTGCGACAGCATTTTTTGTTGTCACTGAATTTGCGATTGTGAAAATTAGAGGCTCAAAAATCAATCAGCTGATTGAAAGCGGTGATAAGAGAGCCATTCATGTTCAAAAACTGACAACCAACCTTGATGAATATTTATCTGCCTGTCAGCTTGGCATTACCATCACGGCATTAGGCTTAGGGTGGTTAGGGGAGCCAACAGTGGAACATTTCCTGCATCCGCTTTTTGAAAAGGCAGGGCTTCATTCCGCTTTGACAGACATCATATCGTTTATCATTGCCTTTGTGATCATTACGTTTTTGCATGTTGTCGTTGGGGAACTTGCTCCCAAAACGATTGCCATTCAAAAGGCAGAAGCTGTCAGTCTTGTGACGGCAAAACCTCTTATTTTTTTCTATAAAGTCATGTACCCGTTTATTAAAGCATTAAATGGGGCTGCACGAGGCATTGTGAAATTATTTGGTTTTCATTCTGTCAAAGAACATGAAGTGGCGATCAGTGAGGAAGAATTGCGTCTCATCCTGTCTGAAAGCTACGAAAAGGGCGAGATCAACCAATCTGAATACAAATATGTCAATAAAATATTTGAATTTGATAACCGAGTGGCGAGAGAGATCATGATCCCGCGCACAGAAATCTCTGCCATTGAAATTGAACAGAGCCTGGAAGACGTGACGCATTATATGCTGAACGAAAGGTATACACGTTATCCTGTCATTAAAGAAGACAAAGATCATGTCATTGGTGTGATCAATAGCAAAGACGTATTTAAAGCAAGTTTTCTCAATCAAGAGGTGTCCATTGAAGACTTAATGCGCCCTGTCATTCGTGTCATTGAAAGTACACCGATTCAAGAACTGCTGATTTTGATGCAAAAGGAACGGATTCATATGTCGGTGCTTGTAGATGAATACGGCGGAACAGCAGGTCTCGTCACAGTTGAAGACATATTAGAAGAAATTGTGGGTGAGATTCGAGATGAATATGATCAAGATGAAACCCCGCATATTGTGAAAAAAGGTGACTTCCACTATGTCATGGATGGAAAAGCCTTGATCGATGAAGTAAATGATTTATTGGATTTAGCGATTGAAAATGATGATGTTGATACAATTGCCGGCTGGATGATGACGCATAAAATTGATTTTGACATTGGAGATATCATTGAAGCAGAAGGCTGTGAATTTAAAATTGTCGATGCAGAAGATCATCATATTCGAACCATAGAAGTAAAAAAGGTTCACTTTTCCTAAAAACCTCGGAGCTATTGACGAGGTTTTTTTGCTTGGTAAACTTTAGGTAAGAAGATTTGTTTCTGCCAACCGGCAGTGATTGATTTCACATAAAAAGGGTATGGTTTTATAGACATGATCAAAAGGAGCCAGTGAAATGAAAAAAATCAACGTACAAACAGACAAACACGCTGACATGATAGACATTACCCATGAAGTTCAGCAATATGTCCGGGAAACTGGGATTCAAAACGGAACGGTTATGGTCTATTGTCCACATACGACGGCTGGAATCACCATTAATGAAAATGCCGACCCAGACGTCAAACGAGATATGCTGCGCCGGCTTGACGAAGTCTTTCCATGGGAACATCCAAAAGATCGTCATATGGAAGGCAATACAGCAGCGCATATGAAAGCTAGTTATATGGGAGCATCTCAGCATGTTCTTGTCCATCATGGTGATCTTGTGCTTGGAACGTGGCAGGGAATCTATTTTTGTGAGTTTGACGGACCGAGACATCGTCACTTTTATGTACAGGTGTCATCTAACGAGTAAGGGCGGGGGGAGAAGATGGGAGAATTCACAGCGTTACTTCAAATTGAACATGGCATCATTCAAGCACCAATGGCAGGAGGAGCGGTGACGCCGCAGCTTGTCGCCGCTGTTTCACAATATGGCGGTCTCGGCAGCTTAGCAAGTGGTTATGTACAGCCTGAAAAGATGAGGCAGCAAATCAGACAGGTCAAACAGCTGACATCTCGTCCATTTCAAGTGAATGTGTTTGTCCCTGAACCCATTTCAGAAACGAAAACAGAAGATGTATCATTTTGGACAGATCGGCTGCCTGTCATACCAGAAGCACAGATAATCCCTAGCGAAGAAGAATTATGGAAGGACTATGAAGAAAAAATCAACATTCTTCAAGAAGAAGAAGTCCCAGCTGTGTCGTTTACATTTGCCTGTCCAAACGAACAAACAATTCATCACCTGAAACAAAAGGGGATCTTTCTCATCGGAACAGCTACAACAAAAAAAGAAGCACTGCTTTTGGAAGAAAAAGGAATGAATGCCATTGTTCTACAAGGAAGCGAAGCAGGAGGGCATCGAGGCACCTTTTTACCTTCAAAGGGAGATGCTCAGCAGGGACTTTTCTGCCTGATCAGTGATGTCAGGTCTGTCTGTCATATCCCATTGATTGCCGCTGGAGGTATCACAGACAGGACCACTATGAAAGCTGCACTAGCACTTGGAGCAGGTGCGGTTCAAATAGGGACACGATTTTTAGCGAGTCAAGAAAGTGCTGCGGCAGATGTGTACAAAAAGGCGCTGTTACAGGCAGAAGGCAGTGAAACAGCGATGACACGGCTTTTCTCTGGAAAAAAAGCCAGAGGTATTGTCAATCAGTGGATGGAGGAAGAAAGACGAAATGAAGACCGGGTTCTTCCCTATCCTATACAGCATGTATGGACAACACCGATGCGAAAAGCGGCAGCTGCTGCAGGAAACCCAGAACAAATGGCTCTTTGGGCAGGTCAGGGGGTTGGCCGTATTCATTCCATTTTAACCGTTGAAGAGATCATGCATGAACTCACGCAGATATAATTTGATGATGGGTGGTGTGACAGGATGGAAATCTTAAAACATTCATATCGGAAAAAAGGACAAATTGAATTTCTATTTGATGATTTTCCGCACTCCCCTGCCGTTCTTACCCCCATTCGTCATTACTATTTTGTTCGTTATGTGAAATGGAATCAGCACGACCCTCCAGTCACAAGAAACCATCTAGAAGAAATGGAAATCCTAGCAAACGCAATGCTTGGCACGCTCCATGATTACCGAAAACGCAAGGCATACAAAGGCCCCTTGTCATAACCTATAGACAAGAGGCCTTTTTTAGCTGCCAAACATTTGCCTGAGATAAATAACATCCATCCTAGTAGTCTGCGGCAGTAAATAAGCGGACTGAACCGCCCCTGGCCGTCTTCTGGCATTTAATTTATCGATAATCTCTGCAGCTGTTAAGATCCCAAGCCCATGCCCATAATATTGATCTTCCCCTAAGTAAATCACATTTTCTCCGCGCCATTGAGACTGTTGATAGCTAAACTCTGGATTCTCGAAATATAGGCAATCCCCATAAATAAAATCATTTCCGCGCTCTGTATAAATGGACAATGTATCATAGTGCCAGTCATACAGTGTTAAACTTCTAAGTCTTCGATTGAACTTCTCGTCTCCTACCGTTTGCAAGACTCCCATATAAAACACAATGACAATCGCTGTGGCACATTCAAAGGCATATTTTGAGCCATTTTCAAAGATGTCTTTAATCCCTGTAGATGGCTCGACTTGATAGCGCAGTTCTAACGCTCCGGCCTCTGATACACGCCAATAGGCGTCATTCGCACGGGACCTTTGAAAGATAGCAAATGAGGCACCGCTCTTATTCAAATCTCTTGCCGCATTCATGATATTCGATCTTAAAGTCACCTCAAATAACAAATCAGATGCCTGCCTATAACGGAACGTATCATTTGAGGCTTGTAACTGCATCAAAATGATCCGCTTTTGTCCTTCTAGCTGAAACGATGCCAGCTGCTCATTTGTCACTGGCTGTCCTGAAAGGATAATCATATGAAAAACGCCCCCTTTTGTATTAGCGTATGCGGGATGCTTGGGCAAGGAATCAATTTGTGAAAATAAACAAAAAGTCATCCTTTTTATTTGAAAAACATGAAAATAATATGAAGCTGTCCGATATAAAACATAACGTTTAAAAGGAGGAAAAACATGAAAAGTATCATAAAATGGTTGAAAAAACCATCGATTTCTAAAAGGCTGATTATTTCATTCACACTTGTTCTCGTCTTGCCTATCATTACACTCAGTACGATTTCATATCAGATTGCCAAAGAAGAATTAGATCATGAAATCATGTACGGAGCAAACGCAAGAGTCAATGAGCTGAATGACATGATTGAGCAAAAGCTTTTGAATAAGGAGAACGCAGTCAAACTGTTTACCGAAACATCCAGTGCTGCAGACTTTAAAAAGAAAAACCAGGACGAACTGTATGAGCATTTTGAGATATACAGTAAAATCAATGAAGATGATGTGGTTGGGTTTTATGCAGCAAGTAAAAATCGTGACTTTATTCAGTTCCCTAAAGTGGACATGCCAAAAGGCTATGATCCAACAACTCGTGACTGGTATAAAGCGGCGATGCAGGACGAAAAAGGTGAACCTGTGGTCACCAATCCATACATCTCTGCCACAACAAACGGCATGGTTGTCACAATCGCTCAGCGTCTAAAGGACGGATCGGGAGCCATTGGGATTGATATTGATGTTCAGGATATCGTCGATAAAATCAAAGATATTAAAATTGGACGAGAAGGATATCCAATTATTGCAAATAAAAATAAACAGATTGTCGCTCATCCAGAAGAAAAATCAGGATCTGCAGTGACTGAAAATATTTCATCAATCCTTTACAGCAGCAAAGAAGGAACATCAACTTATGAGAATAAAGGAGAGCAAAAACGTCTCGTTTTTGTAACAAATGATTTAACAGGTTGGAAAATTGCTGGAACGATGTTTGTATCAGAAACAGAAGAAGCAGCACAGCCAGTTTGGAATTCTGCCATTATTCTTTTAATTTCTTCTTTTATCCTTGGCGGTATTGCGATCTTCTTTATCGTTCGCTCCATCACAATTGGACTTAGAAGGCTTGTTGATTTCTCAGAAAAGGTGAGTGAAGGGGATCTAACGGAAACCCTCGAAACCAAATCGAAGGATGAAATAGGAGACCTCACAAGAAGCTTTAGTAAGATGAGTGAATCTTTGCGTGAAGTTATCCGAGCGGTCCAGCAATCTGTCGACAATGTAGCTTCAGCTTCAGAAGAGCTGACTGCTAGTGCCAGCCAAACAAGTCAGGCGACAGAGCATATCACCATGTCGATTGAACAATTCTCAAATGGGAATGAAGCACAAAATGAGAAAGTCGAATCTAGCACGAATCAGCTTGTCGCAATGAATGAAGGATTACAAGGTATGTCACAAACTTCATCAGAAGTGACTGCTGTCTCCATTCAATCGACAGAAGCGGCTGGACAAGGCGGACGTATCGTTGAAAGCACAGCGAATCAAATGAAACATATCGATACATCTGTACAAGAAGCCGAACAAGTCATGAAAGAATTAGAATACAAATCTAAAGATATTACGAGCATTTTAAATGTCATTAATGGCATCGCAGATCAAACGAATTTACTTGCACTCAATGCAGCCATAGAAGCAGCAAGAGCAGGTGAATCAGGGCGCGGTTTCTCTGTCGTAGCAGAGGAAGTCAGAAAACTAGCGGTCCAATCTGCAGATTCAGCGAAAGAAATTGAAAAGCTGATCCAAGAAATTGTGTTGGAAATTTCCAAATCTCAAGAGATGTTCAAAGCTGTTAACCGAGAAGTAAATGCAGGACTTGGGATGACAGAAGAAGCAAAAGAAAGCTTCCAAAACATCTATGAGGCGGCAGAAGGTATGTCGAAAAAACTCACTCAATTAAATGATACAGCGGTTGACCTATCAAGCGGATCAAAACTTGTATCACAAGCCATGCAAGAGATGCGTCAAGTTTCAAGAGAAAGTGCGGCGAACATTCAAGATATTGCGGCATCTGCTGAAGAACAATTGGCATCTATGGAAGAAATTTCGTCCTCTTCTGTCACACTTGCCAATATGGCTGAGGAATTAAAAGAGCTGACAAGTCAATTTAAAATTGATTAAAAAACGATGAAAAAATATCCAGAATTGTCTGGGTATTTTTTTTATTTTTAAACGTCATTTCCAGCCCTCTAAAAATAAACCTTTCATCCGATAATAACTTTAGAGAAGTAAAGGGGGAAAGAGAAAATGGGAAAAATGATCCAATGGTTCAAAAAACCATCCATTTCTAAAAAATTAGTTATTGCCTTTTTGGTAGTCCTTATACTGCCAACAGTTGCACTGACCATTAGTGCGTTTTTCACATCAAAGACAGAGTTAGACAAACAGATTATGGGCAGTGCGATGAGTCAGGTCAATGCATTTGATACCTTAATCGATGAGAATATTGGGAACAAGGCAGAGGCTGTGACCCTGTTTACAGATGATCTCAAGGCGGCTAATCTTCAAGAAAAAAATAGAAAAGCTACCATTAAAGAATTGCAGCAATATGGAAAAATTAATGAAAAAGATGTCTCAGCCATTTATGCAGGTTCAGAAAAGGGTTTGTTCATGCAATACCCAGTTCAAAAAATGCCTGAAGGCTATGACCCGCGAGAGCGTCCATGGTATCAAGAGGCCATGAGTGCTGATGGTAAACAAGTCATCACGAAGCCATATGTCGCAGCATCTACAGGTAAAATGGTCATCACCATTGCCCAAAAAACGAAAGATGGCTCAGGGGTGATTGGTCTTGATATGGAAATTGACAGCCTCATTCAAAAGCTAAAAGAAATCAAAATAGGTCAAAAAGGATATGCTTTCATCATGGAGAAGGATAAAACCGTGTTAGCAGATCCAACCCAAAAGCCAGGAAGCAAAGTCAATGAGAATTTGGCGAACATTATTTTTAAAAACAAACAAGGAAACGGCAGCTATACACTCAATGGAACAGATAAAAAGGTAGCTTATGTCACCAATGAACTAACCGGCTGGAAAATCGGCGGCACGATGCTCGTATCAGAAGTAGAGGAAGCAGCTAAACCGGTATTCAATACAGCCATTATTGTGTTCAGTGTGACACTGATCGTAGCAGGAACCCTCATCTTCTTTATTGTCCGCTCTATTTCAAGTAGATTATCCAATCTGGCCCGTTTCTCGAAAAAGGTCAGCGAAGGTGATTTACGTGATAAACTTCAGATTCAATCAGATGATGAAATAGGACAAGTTGGTAAAGGCTTTAATACGATGATTGACTCATTAAGATCCCTCATTGGTGCCGTCCAAACCTCCGTTGAAAATGTCGCTTCTTCATCAGAAGAACTGACCGCAAGCGCAGGACAAACAAGTAAAGCAACAGAGCATATTACATTAGCCATTGAACAATTCTCTACTGGTAACGAAAGCCAGAATGATAAAGTGGAATCAAGCTCAGAAGAGTTAGAAGAAATGAACAGAGGCCTTCAGCACATGAATGAATCGGCTGAATCGATTACCGCTTCATCCATCAAATCAACAGAGATTGCAGGAGAAGGCGGACAGCTAGTAGAAAAAACCGCTTCTCAAATGAACGTGATTGATCAATCAGTGAAAAAAGCAGAGAATGTCATCAGTGCGCTAGAAAGCAAATCAAAAGATATTACCCAGATTCTTGGTGTCATTAATGGCATCGCAGATCAAACGAATTTACTTGCGCTGAATGCAGCAATTGAGGCAGCAAGAGCTGGAGAATCTGGTCGAGGTTTCTCCGTTGTAGCAGAAGAAGTAAGAAAACTTGCTGTTCAATCTGCCAACTCAGCGAAAGAAATTGAAAACTTAATCAAAGAAATCGTTCAAGATATTGATGTATCACAAGAAGTATTCACAGCAGTAAATCAAGAAGTTCAATCAGGATTAAGCTTTACTGAACAAACGAAAGTCAGCTTCCACAATATTTTCGACATGACCAAAGAAATCTCAGATCAGCTCCAAACAATGAATCGAACAGTTGTCCAGTTGTCAAAAGGATCTGCACATGTTTCTGAGGCTGTCCGTGAGATTGCAGACGTATCACGTGAAAGCTCCGCCAATATTCAAGACATTGCCGCTTCAGCTGAAGAACAGCTGGCATCAATGGAAGAGATCAGCTCATCCTCTGCCACCCTTTCTTCAATGGCAGAAGAATTACGTGATTTGATTAGCAAATTTAAAGTCGAATAAACCAAATGAAAAGAACCTCCAGCTAGGGGGTTCTTTTTTTGAAGTGAATAAATCGAAAGAAATAGGTAAATATGCTTATTTTGGTGGTTTTTTGAACATTACACCTTGAAAAATAATCCGTATTACCTAAGAATAGAGGGGGATGATCCCAAATCATAAACCAAAAGGAGTAGAGTCATGAAAAAAATCAACTTTTTTAAGCACTTTACGATGTCAAAGAAATTAATTACTGCATTCTTAGCGATTCTCCTAGTGCCCATTCTTGTGTTGGCCGCATTTTCCTATGAAGTGGCGTCTAAGTCTCTCAATGATGAGATTATGTCTAGCGCTGCAAATGGTGTGAATCAATTAAATGAACTGATCAATAAAGATGTACAGCCTAAAATTGATATTGTTTCTTATTTATCTAAATCGGTGAAAAAAAAGGAACTGGCCTCTAAAAATAAGGATTTACTTAAGGTGAAATTAGAGCAACTATCGGAAACAGACGACGATGTCGTAGAAGTATTTGTTGCAGATCAGAATGGTAAACTAACTGAATATTCCGAGATTCATAAAGGCAGTGCCAAAAGCGCAAAAAATGAACCATGGTTTCAACAATCAATGGGAGATGACAAACTCATCATTTCAGATCCTTTTACAGACAAGTCATCAGATGACCTGCTCATCACAATATCAGAACAGTTAGCAGATGGTTCTGGTGTTATCGGCATAAATGTACGATTGAACACAATTGTGAAAGATACAAACAGCATCAAAATTGGTCAGGAAGGTTATGCGTTTGTCGCTACCTCAGACCAACGTTACATTGCTCATAAAACGGAAAAGGCCGGGACGAAACTGACAGGCGATTTCATCGAAAAAATGTATAACAATAAAAAAGGCAGTTTCGAATATGAATTCAACGGACAGCCGAAGCAAATGTTTTATGACACAAATGAAGCGACAGGCTGGAAGCTTGCGGGAACAATGTATGTCAACGAAGTGAAAGAAGCCGCGCAGCCAGTGCTTGACTTAACCATGATCATCCTAGCTGCTGCGATTGTCATCGGTGGAATCGCGATTTATTTTATTATTAAATCAATCCGAAAACCACTCATAGAGCTCTCTGAATCGGCTGAGAAAATCAGTCAGGGGGATCTTACCCAGCATATTGAGGTGCGCACACATGATGAAATCGGCAAACTTGCACAGAGCTTTAACGATATGTCGGCAAAGCTGAAACAAGTCATTCAAGCCGTCCAGAATTCAATTGAAAATGTTGCTGCCTCATCTGAAGAATTAACGGCTAGCGCAGGACAGACAGCCCAAGCAACTGAGCATATTACCTCATCTATTGAACAGTTCTCAAACAGCAATGAACATCAAAATGAGATGATTGAAAAAAGCTCTGTCCAGCTAAACGACATGGATCGCAGTTTATCACATATGGTCAACACGACTTCTCACATGATGGAATCATCTATCGAGTCTAGCAAAACCGCTCAGGCTGGTGGAGAGCTCGTTCAAAAAACAGCAGGTCAAATGCAAACGATTGAACAAGCAGTGAAAGAAGCAGAGCTTGTGATTGCAGGGCTAGAACAGAAATCTAAGGACATTACAAGCATTCTTGGAGTCATCAACGGCATTGCAGATCAGACGAACCTCCTCGCTTTAAATGCAGCGATAGAAGCCGCACGTGCAGGTGAGGCAGGAAGAGGCTTCTCTGTGGTCGCAGAAGAAGTCCGCAAGCTGGCAGAGCAATCAGGCAGCTCTTCAAAAGAAATTGAAAGCCTAACGAACGAAATTGTAGATGAAATTGAAAAGTCGCAGAAGATGTTTAGACAAGTAGCAGGTGAAGTGCAATCTGGATTAAACATTACAGATGAAACGAAAGTGAGTTTTGAGAAAATCACCCATAAGACATCAGAAATGACAGAACAAATGAAACAAATGAACGGATCAGCCCAAGAACTTTCTCATGGCTCAAACGATATTTCACAAGCAGTCAATCAAATCAAAGAGCTTTCACGTGAAAGTTCCGCAGGTTTCCAAGATATTGCGGCTTCAGCAGAAGAACAGCTGGCATCAATGGAAGAGATCAGCTCATCTTCCGCCACTTTATCTCAAATGGCAGAAGAACTGAGAGAGCTCATCAAACAATTTAAAATATAAGAGTCATAGTAGAACCCCTGACGTTTTGACGTTAGGGGTTTCAGCGTGTAGACAAACCCTCGCATTCGGTGTCAGTCCTGCGTGCTGGTGCTCACGAATTCAAATTCGCTCCGCGCCAGTACTCGTCCTTCCTAGGGCTGCAAAGGTTTTCTATCACGCTGAAAAGAAGACAAAGGGCTAAAATAAAGTTCATTTTAGCCCTTTGTCAATAATCTGGAACACCTGACGTTTTGACGTCAGGTGTTTTTCCGTTGTTTGCACATAATTTGGGTATTTTGGACTTATCTAGACTTTAATAAGTTAAAAAAGTAAAGAACCTAGTAGTACTTCCGATATATATACTATCTTACTAAAAGGAGTTTTCTTTTTTATGAATTTCATACAGTATTTCAAAAAACCATCGATATCAAAAAAGCTCGTTTTCTCTTTCTTATTTATTCTTTTATGCCCAATTATCGTATTGGCATTCTCTTCATATCATACGGCGAGCACCTCTTTAAATGATCAAATCATGCAAAGTGCAAAGGAAAATGTAGAACAGCTGGACAAAAACATTACGAAGGTTGTAAAAGTAAAAACAGACGCAGCCGATTTCTTTAGCAAATGGATTACGGAGAAAAAGCTGGGGCAAAAAGGAACGACTGATATTCAAGGACGCTTTGAGCAGTTCATGAGCATGAATGATGACACAGAAGGCATCTTTGTTGCTTCAAGTGATGGAAAAGTGTTCTCAAGATATCCTAATCAAAAAATGCCTGCTGATTATGTCGCAACTGAGCGGGATTGGTACAAAGATGGCTGGGCGAAAAATGGTGAGCTGTCTGTTTCCGCTCCATATCCAACCGCATCAACTGGTACGCTTGTTGTGACGATTTCTAAAAAACTAGAGGATGGTTCTGGTGTTATTGCCATGAACCTGGACATTGCAAATCTAGTAAAAGAGTCTAATAGTATCAATATTGGTAAAGAGGGTCATGCTTTTATCGGCAGCCCAGATCGAACATACGTGGCACATCCAACAAAAAAAGCAGGAACAAAATTAACAGGTGATTGGGTAGACAAGCTTTATACACAAGACAAAGGTTCAATGAGTTATATGTTTGAAGGAAAAGAAAAGCAAATGGAGTTCACAACAAACAAAGCGACTGGTTGGAAAATTGCCGGTACAATGTTTGTCAATGAAGTAGAAGAAGCGGCGCAGCCAGTCTTCAACATGGCGGCTATTATATTAGCTGGTGCGCTCATCATTGGCGGGATTCTCATCTTCTTTATCATCCGTTCTATTACAAAACCACTTTCCATGCTTGTCTCCTCTTCTAAGAAGATTAGCGAAGGAGATTTAACAGAAAAAATTGATGTTAAATCAAATGATGAAATTGGTCAGCTCGGTACAAGTTTTAATGAAATGAGTGAGTCACTCAGAGACGTCATCCAAGCTGTACAGACATCTGTTGAGAACGTGGCGTCATCGTCTGAAGAACTGACGGCAAGTGCAGGTCAAACGACAAAAGCAACCGAACATATTACATCATCCATTGAAACATTCTCGAATGGAAACGAAAATCAAAGTGAAATGGTGGAACAAAGTGCAGCCCACTTGAAACAAATGAACGAAGGGCTAAATGAAGTTGCTCAAACATCTGATGTCATTACAGAATCATCGGTTCAATCAAAAACAGTCGCAGAAACAGGCGGACAGCTTGTTGAACAGACAGTTGGCCAAATGAAAACGATTGATCATTCAGTGAAAGAAGCTGAAAGTGTGATTAACGGATTAGAGCATAAATCAAAAGATATCACCAACATTTTAGGTGTCATTAACGGTATAGCAGATCAAACGAATTTACTGGCTCTGAATGCAGCCATTGAAGCAGCACGTGCGGGCGAGTCAGGCAGAGGCTTCTCGGTTGTAGCAGAAGAAGTCCGTAAGCTGGCGGTTCAATCATCAGATTCTGCAAAAGAGATTGAAAAACTCGTCAAAGAAATTGTCTCTGAAATAGAAACGTCTCAAAATATGTTCAAATCTGTGAATGAAGAAGTAAAAAATGGCCTATCAATTACAGACCAAACAAAAGAAAGCTTCTCACAAATCAATCAGCAAACGGCAGAAATTGCGACAAGAATCAATGAAATGAATACGACAGTTCGTGAGCTTTCAAAAGGATCTGAGCAAATTTCTAAAGCAGTGAATGAAATTGCAGATGTATCGAGAGAGAGTTCAGCAAGTATTCAAGATATCGCGGCATCAGCAGAAGAACAGCTGGCATCAATGGAAGAGATTAGTTCTTCTTCGACGACTCTTTCCCAAATGGCGGAAGAATTGCGTGACTTAATTAAAAAATTCAAGATCAGTGAATAATGGAAAGTGGTTCTCCTCAAGGGGAACCGCTTTTCTTTTTAAGAGATGATCTCGTACAATAGAGGAAATCCGAAGAAAAGGAGAGATGTTATGCGTTTATCAAATAAGAAGGTCATTGCGTTAGTCAGTGATGATTTTGAAGATTTAGAGCTATGGTATCCCGTTTTGCGATTAAGAGAAGAGGGGGCAACTGTCCATCTCGTAGGCGAAAAAGCAGATCATGAATATATCGGGAAGTACGGAGTGCCAGCTGTATCAGATGCAGACTTCTATTCCATTCAAGCAGATGATTATGATGCGGTTCTAGTTCCTGGGGGTTGGGCACCGGATAAACTGCGCCGATATCCAGAAGTATTAGACATCGTTCGTACGTTTGATGCAAAGGGCAAACCGATCGGACAAATCTGTCATGCCGGATGGGTACTCATTTCTGCTGGTATCCTGAAAGGTAAAAAAGTGACGAGTACACCTGGTATTAAAGATGATATGACGAATGCTGGAGCGGAATGGTTTGATGAAGCCGTTGTGACAGATGGTCATATTGTATCAAGCAGACGCCCGCCGGACCTTCCGCCATATGTGAAAGCATTTGCCGATGTATTAGCGGCAAACTAGATTCACACGAACAAACAAAGGGCTGTAAAACGCCCTTTGTTCATTCAATGCCTCATTACATTTGTCTGTCGGCTGGATAGATAATGCCCATTTGTCTTCTCGCCTCGTCCATGACGGACATGGTTTGAACGGATAAGGCAAATGTATTGACTGGCGACTGTCCCTTTTTTTGCTTGATGCATTGAATGAAGTGATCGATTTCATAATACATAGCAGGTTGATCATCTTTGAGAGAAATATCGGTTTGCTGTCCATTTCGATCATGGATGGTGATACGAGAAGGACGGTGAAATTGATCAATCACCATTGTGGCATCCTCCCCTTGAATTTCAGCAGATACATGAGACGTTGAGATTTTTGAATGAAAAAGCAGTGCTTGATGCCCTTCATATTGTAAAAGTAATGAACCGCTCCCATCAACTCCAGAAGAAAGTGTATAGCCTCTCGCGGTGATTTGATGTGGCAGCCCGAATAAATAAATGATGGGAAAGACAAGATACACGCCGATGTCCATTAAGGAGCCATTGGATAATTCCGGCTTAAAAGCATTTGGAATCTCACCGTTTCGGTAGGCATCGTATCTTGAGGAATATTTACAGTAATGAGCGATCACTTGCCGAATGGGGCCTAGTTGATCAAGATGCTGTTTGATTTGAAGAAAATTCGGCAGAAATGTGGTCTTCATCGCTTCCATTAAGCACACCTGATATTTTTTCGCAGCAGCAATCATTTCTTCAACCTCTTTCCGGTGAGAGGCCAATGGTTTTTCACATAATACATGTTTTTGATGCGCCATCATCAGCATCGCTTGCTCTTTGTGAAGGGCGTTTGGACTTGCGATATACACAGCATCAAACACATCACTTGCCGCCATTTGCTGTAAATTAGTAAAGACGGTATCAATGCCATACTTGTCTGCAAATGCCTGTCCTTTTTCACCAGACCGAGAATAGACGGCCGTACATGTAAAATCCGCCACTCCTTCACCAGCCTGTAAGAATCGATCTGTAATCCAATTCGTTCCGATGACAGCAAATCGAATCATCACATTCCCTCCTTCTGCTTTTCTCTGATTATACATGCTTTGAAAGCGTTTGTATGAAAGAATCTTCTTTTTTATTGAAAAGCGGATGAAACCTTTACCTTAGCTGATGCGTCTTACATAAAGAATATAAATGTACGAAAAGTGGATAGTTTCCTCCTTCATTCGGGTAATACTTGAGAAGGAGGGAGGAGGAAACAAACATGAAGCGCATCCTACATATAGGAAGTACATACGCATTCGCGCTTTTATTTATAGCAGCCGGTGTTTTTCATGTGATAGAGCCAAGCGGCTTTGCCCGCATGATGTATGGATGGCCATTTCCCTATGGCATCATTTATGCCACCGCATGTTTGGAATGGCTGTTGGCCGTATTACTGCTTCTTCCAAACGTAAGGATTGTGGCAGCAAAAATGATCGCTGTCTATCTGGTGCTCATTTTCCCTGCGAACCTATTTGCTGCGAGAGAAGGGATTCCATTTCCAGGGCAAGAGAGCACAGAACAAGCCTTGTTATGGATGAGATTAATCGGACAACCGATTTTGATTGGATGGGTCATGTCCATTGCGAAACTGGAAGAAAAGCTGAAACAATGATCACAAAATGATGATCAAGTAGTGTACAATTTACTAATAAAATAGCCCGTGTTTGGAGGAAAGATATGAATTCTATGCAAATGTGGAGCAGTCGATTTAGAAAATTTTTTCTTGATAACAAGTTTGTTCTCTTTTTACTCATCCTGCTATTAATAGGGTTGAATATCCTTGTTTTCATGAAGGCATCTTTTATTTTTACACCGCTCATTGTACTCATCAAAACCATTGCCTTACCGATTATTTTAACGGGGGTTGTGTATTATTTATTAAATCCAATTGTGAATTTATTAGAGAGATTTAAGGTCAAACGGATCTTTTCGATTTTGCTTTTATATATCGTCATTATTGGGATCATTACAGTGACCATTGTATCTATTATTCCTTTTTTACAAGCACAAACGATGAGTCTGTTTCATAATCTGCCAAAATACGTTGATACAGTAGAAGAACAGATTCGACAACTAACAGGAAGCAACTTCATTAATCAGGCGCAGAAAACGATGAATTTTAACGTCTCTGAATTGGTGAGTAAAGCGTCAAGTCAAGCGACGAAGATTTTGGAAAGTACTTTTACCGGAGTCGGCACTTTCTTAGGGGCGCTTACTGAAATTATCATCTCGATCGTGACGGTTCCGTTCATTCTGTTTTATCTATTAAAAGACGGCAAAAAACTGCCTGACTATTTCTTGAAATTTATTCCGAATAAGTTTAGAGAGCATACACATATCGTGCTTCACGAAATGAACCATCGCTTAAGCTCTTATATTCTTGGACAGATCATTGTCAGCTTCTGTATCGGTGTTCTTCTTTTAATCGGTTATCTGATTATTGGACTTGACTATGCGCTGCTTCTGGCGATTATTGCGGCATGTACAAGTGTAGTGCCTTACCTTGGGCCAACAATTGCCATTACACCAGCGATTGTGATTGCACTTGTCACATCACCCATTATGCTACTGAAACTGATCATTGTCTGGACAGTGGTTCAGCTCATTGAAGGGAAATTCATTTCTCCTCAGGTCATGGGGAAAAACCTTCATATCCATCCGATTACGATTATTTTTGTTCTATTAACAGCAGGTAAATTGTTCAGCGTAGTCGGCATCATTGTCGCGATTCCGACGTATGCCGTTCTGAAAGTGATCACGACCCACCTGTTTGATTGGTTCAAAATGCGATCCAATTTGTATAAAGAAGAAAAGGTTTGATGTCATAATCTTTTTTAGAAAAAAATATAGTATCATAAAGACGAGCTTTCGAAAAAGAAAGCTTGTCTTTATGTGGACATAGATGTTTGCCTTCAAAAGATCAGAATTGAAAGGAAAGAAAATCATGAATCTATGGGATTTATTCGTGGCACTGGTTTTAGGAATTGTCGAAGGATTAACAGAGTATGCACCTGTCTCGTCTACAGGGCATATGATCATTGTTGATGATCTTTGGCTAAAATCAAAAGACATCATTACGCCAGAGGCTGCAAACACATTTAAAGTCGTGATTCAGTTAGGTTCTATTTTAGCTGTCATGATCGTGTTTAAAGATCGTATTTTGAACTTGTTAGGCTTAAAGAAAAATATCACAGAAGAACAAAAACGCAGCGGACATAAGCTGACCATTGCTCAAATTGCTGTTGGACTCGTCCCAGCCGTCATTTTAGGATTCTTATTTGAAGATTATATTGATAAATATTTGTTTGATGTGAGAACGGTCGCTGTCGGTTTGATTTTAGGGGCTGTGCTGATGCTTGTCGCTGATTGGATCAATAAACGTAAAACAGAAACAAGCTCTGTGGATAATATGACGTACAGACAAGCGCTGTATATCGGGTTATTTCAATGTTTAGCACTATGGCCAGGCTTCTCGCGTTCAGGTTCTACAATAGCAGGTGGTGTTATTCTTGGACTGAATCACCGAGCGGCGGCTGACTTTACGTTTATTATGGCCATGCCGATTATGGCGGGAGCAAGCCTCTTAACACTTGTTAAAAATGCCGAATATTTAACAACAGACATGCTTCCATTCTTTATTGTGGGCTTTGTGAGTGCGTTTATTGTGGCTCTCTTTGTTGTTCGATTCTTCCTAAAACTGATTAATAAAATCAAACTTGTGCCTTTTGCGATCTACCGAATCATCCTAGGTCTGATTTTATTTATCCTGTTTATGTAATGATGGAAAACTACTCTTTTAAAAGAGTAGTTTTTTTGTTGTTTTGCCCTTTTAAACAGTAAAAATGGCCTCTTAATTGGTAGAAAAAGAAGTTTTTTCTTAAATTAGTGTTTAATTGACAAATAAAAGGGTAGTACATAAACATACCAATTAAAGGAGGAGTTAGAAATAATGAGGAAAACAAGTAAATTTTTTGTTAGCTCTATGATTGCTACGTCAATGGTTGCTGTCCCTTTATCTCTTACGACTTTTGGTCAAAAGGCTGAAGCTGCTACGACAACAGGTGTCGATGGAAGTGTCTCGATAGATCCAGTAGCCATTGCCGATAAAATTGAACAAGCAGTAAAATCATCTCAAAATCGTGATGGATTTGTAAAAAATGCGGCATACAGTGCATTCTATGAAGCAGGTCAAAATTACAACGTAGTTGTTCAAAACTTAAGCCAAGATCATGACTTTAGCGGACTGAACAATGTTGTCTATTATGATAGTGTTGAATATGACGGCATTACGTTTGGTATTTGGGTATTTGAAGATGGTACGTTTGTCAACAATGGTGACGGCGGCTATATTAACTGGACTTTTGTTGGCAGCTTTGACCGCGAAGAAGGAAGCGGTACTGTCGATTTCCATAAAAGATTCTAATCTCAACGTCAAAAGTCTGCCGATCCATCGGCAGACTTTTTTAAAGCGCACATTCTTCTATTTCAAAACCTAAATCTTCAATGATGTGATGATCGGTTTGAACTTGCTGTCCTTTTGTCGTTAAATAATCGCCAACGAAAATAGAGTTCGCTGCATATAATGCGAGAGGCTGAAGCGTTCGTAAATTAAACTCTCTTCCCCCAGATACTCGAATTTCCTTAGCCGGGTTGATAAATCGCATCAGTGCCAAAACCTTCAACGCTTTGATTGGATGTGTGCGTTCTTGATGTTCAAGAGGCGTTCCTTCAATTGCATGGAGAAAGTTGACGGGAATCGAATCCGCATCAAGGGCTCTCAGCGCAAAAGCCATTTCGACAATTTGTTGATTGGTTTCGCCCATTCCAATAATAACCCCTGAACATGGTGACATCCCTGACTGTTTGACCTTATCAATGGTCGATACGCGGTCAACATACGTATGGGTCGTTGTAATTTGAGCATGATGATCTTGATGTGTATTGAGATTATGATTATACCGATGAACACCCGCTTCCTTCAGCCGCTTCGCTTTTTCTTCATTTAATAACCCAAGGCATGCACAAACTTTCAAAGGCATTGTCTCGGTAATTTCCTTTACTGCTGCGGTGACTTCATCTAATTCACGGTGCGAAGGTGCTCTCCCACTTGCTACAATACAATAAGTCCCTGCTTTTCTTTTTAACGCCTCACGCGCACCGGCCACAATGGTTTTTTGGTCAAGCATTGTATACCTCTCAACAGGAGCTGTTGAAATCACCGATTGTGAACAATACCCGCAGTTTTCAGGACAATATCCGCTTTTGGCGTTAAAGATCATATTTAACTTCACCTTTTTTTGAAAAAAATGAAATCTCACCTGATAAGCTGCATGCATAATAGGCAGCAACTCTGCGTCGTCTGCTCCAAGAATTTTTAGACCTTCTTCCATAGTAATCGGTTCATGATTGATGGCTTTCTTCACGAGCGTTTCCCAAGACAAAGACGTTATTTTTCCCATCATAAGCCCCTCTCAATATGTAAACTTATTTTTATTAAAAGTTAACATAATAGATAGAGATTGGCAAGCACTGGTAAGCAGCTTAAGTAAAAACACAAAAAGGCGATGAACATATAGTCATCGCCTTTTCATATGAAAAAAATCGCTTAACGAACAGTAATATAGTTAATTACAAGCTCACCTAGTGAATTATAGTAAGACACTGTAACAGAACCGCGTTGTACAGCACGGATCCAAGTGAAGTTTGGAGCAGTTTGGTCTAATTGAATGGCATACGTTGCGCCTGAGACAGAAATTTGACTTGCTGGAAGTGAAACAGCGATTGAAGAACCTACAGTAAGTGTGCGGTTCACCGTAATCACTTTATTCATAATAGGAGCTTTTGCTATAACTGGTTCTTTAGGCTGTGCAGCTGCATGAGCACCTTCTGTTTGGAAGAACGTAAGAGCACCTAAAGCAGCTAAAGACAATGTACAAGCTTTCATTAATTTTTTCATCGGTAACACTCCTTTTTTTGGTATATACATATATTAATAATAATAGAATTATATGTCAATCAAAATAAGTGGAAAAATGAGTATTTTTGGTGAAAATTGTCACATATTATGTAGGGGAAGACGATTTTACCCAAAAAACACATGATTTTTTATTCATATGTCATTCTTTTTTAGGGGGAAAAAGAGACATAAAAAAAGCTGGGTTTCTACCCAGCTATGTGATGCTTTATGAAAAGAGATCTTTTATTTGTCGTCTGTCTGTTTTGGCTGACGGCCTTTTTGTTTCTCTTTCTCTCTAATGTAGTTAATAAAGTCGATGGTTTGTCTTCGTGCTTCTTCAGAAAAATCGGAGGCAGCTTTAAACGCAATTTGCAAATCAGGATCATCTGCAAGATCGTCATCAGAGGCGTTTTTGTCTTTACCTGTGAGAAGATAATCTGTTGAGACCCCGTATAACTCGGCGATTTTCACAATCATTTCACCATCTGGCTTTCTCAATCCATACTCCCAGTTAGCATAGGTCGACATCGCCTTTAACCCGAGTTTTTTGGCAACGGTAGACTTACTCCATCCATGTTTCTCTCTTAATTCAGTTAGAATCTTTCCAGTCAAATTATCCATCGGAAACACCTTTTTTCATATTATGTGTAAATTTTATCATGAATTACACGGAAAAGATAAATAAATACACAAAAAGAATAAAAATATGATTGACTTACTCGTTTTGTGTATATTATCATAATGAATATAACTTACACATAATGAGTAAGAGGTGGAAACATGAAACTTGAAAATTTACGAGAAGAACGAATATTACAAGGAAAAACACAAACGTATATGGCGAAAAAACTTGGATATAAGTACACGAGTGGCTATGCAAATATAGAAATGGGCCGAACAAAGCCCAGCTTAGAAATAGCCAAGCATATTGCAGATTTGCTAAATATCGGTGTTCAAGAGCTTTTTTTTGGTCAAAAGTTACACAAAAAGAGTAATAGTCTTGAGGAAGACCGTTCTTAAAAAGGGGAGACAAACAGAATGAATATCGAACATCCGATGGTGACACAAATGAATGATTTCGGCTATCCAAAACGTTACTGGCCATATGAAATGTCCCGAAATGGTTATCGATTAGAGGACGAGGACCGTGAGAAAGGATTTGATGATGATGAGACATCAGATGACATTTGATGCCCGAAAAGAAGCACAGCATTGCCTAGTACAAGCTGGCGGCTGGATCACTTTTCATCAAAAAGAGCCGATTTTTGCTTTCCCCACGGCAGAAGAAAAACGCACATACATGACCCTCATGGCAGAAAAAGCCGTTGATAACAAGAAGAAGGAAAGGATGAATGCGACATGAATCGATTGAAGCAAATCATGACATTCCTGAAATGTTTGCTCAATGCGGGTCAAATCGAACAAGACATTCGGCAGTGGGCGAAGGATGACGGGAGATCGTAGCATGGTCCTTCATTTTATCATTGAAAAAGAACATTTATGCACAAAAGAGACATTGATAAACAGAATTCAAGCAGCCGCAAAAGCGCAATGCACAAGCAAAATAAAAGGCGCATTATCACTCGACATTCGCTCATTTTACAATATGCCCATTGATCTAGCGAACAGCCAAGACACGCGTACATCTGCTGAAAAAGGCTTGATACGCCCGGTACACATCAGCATTCTTCACCCAAGTTTGCAGTATATACAAGAAGCACTTCATGCCGTTACCGATGACGCCTCTTTACAGATTGTAGAATTAAGAGTTTCGCAGTTTTATAGCATGCGTCCTCGAATGGAAATCATTTTAAATACGATGGGTGATGATATGAGATCCTCACCACCAAATAAGGAGACAAGCATATGAACGAGCCAAAACAAATCATGATTCAAGAAAACCAGACATTTGTCGGTGAAATGGAAAAAGGAAAGATTCAAGTCATTGTGTTAGATGGAAACGTAGGAACGGCTTATATGATGGATGTACCTGAGCATGGAAAAACGATTATTCAAACAGCAAAAGGGCATTTTGCAAGAGTCGATCATGAGATTGGTTTTAAAATCAGCTAGTCTGATGAATAAGAACAACTGAATAAGTCCAAGACGGAAAGCCTGCGGACACTGATCAAGACCCTATAAAAAGGGGCTGATTGGTGTCCGTTTTTTATTTTCTTAAAAAAGGGAGAGAGCACAGATGCAAGATTTACTGATTGAATATAAAAGAAGTTTAAAAGATGCCAGAAAACGATATGAACAATTGAAAGACAAAGAAGAGAAACAGATGTCAGATCAGGACAAACATGATCAAAAAATGATCGCCAGTATGGTCAGTGATTTAGAATACGTGGTGGAATGGCTTCAAATCGGTAGAGAGCCAGGCGCACGCAGAGGATTAGATAGACGGTCTGTGTATCAGCGCACCATTCTTGCTAATCAAGAGGTATTAGAGGCTTTATCACATGAATACACCCTCATTCAAGAGAAAGAAAGAGAGGTAAGTGAGCGGGACAAAAGGCGAATTGACGAAGCCTTATCCGTTTTGACAGATCGAGAGAAAGACGTATTTTTTATGCACACAACGCAGGGTCTGTCATTTAGCGAGATTGCGATCATGCTAGATGTAAAAAAAGGAACAGTCCAAAAACATATGGAAAGAGCTCGGACCAAAATGTCCAAAAAAGTACAAGAACGCCTATTCAAAGCTGCTGAATAGGCGTTTTTTCTTTCATCACATCAATCTTCAAAAGCTTGTCTTACAGTTGCCACCTATAGTTAGAAAGACCAAACGAATGTTTGCTAGCCCGGCACAAATGATTTCTCTTCAGGGAATCATTCGAACTAAAAGGAGGCGGCAGGTGAATGTAAATGAAAGATAAACGGATAGAGGCTAAGCAGGATTATATGAAAGGGATGACGTACCAGCAACTAGCCGATCATTACAACGTCTCCATCCATACCGTTAAATCATGGAAAAGACGATACGGCTGGCAAAGACAAAAAACACCGTCAAAGCAGGCGCACTCGATCTTTCATCAATTTCTTTCAGATGAAACGATTGAAATCATGGAAAAAATGGATGGGCGCACATCTCTTGATATCATCTGGGATCAAATTCAAATTCAATACGCAGCCATTATTCGAGCGCAGCGCATCATGCATGTAGCAGATCAAGATGACATGATCAAAGAACTGAAAAAGGCGACGTACTTGCCTTCTTCATTAGAGGAAGAAACAGGCGAAGGCATTCATCCAGAGCCAGAGATCACGGCAGAGGAATTTTCGTTTCAATTTTCATGGGATCGGCATGCTACTTTTTTAAATGCCCAATCTCGTGCAATGGGAGAACTAAGACGGCTGATTAAACAGTTTGAAGAGCTCGCTCACGCAAAAGATGAACGAAGATTAAGGCTGAAGCAAATTGAGCTGACAATCGAAAAAACAAAAAAAGCAGTTCGTGAGGAAAAAGAAGAAGATCTTCATATCATGATCAAAAGAAAAGAGGACGATTCATGACGCCGTTGATTGAAAAAGAAGTCAATCCTCACTTTGAACACTTTTTGTTCGATTGGAATCAAAAGTTTCAGTTTTTAGTAGGCGGTTATGGCTCCTCCAAAAGCTATCACATTGCTTTAAAGCTGATTTTAAAACTGCTTGAGGAAAAACGAACAGCACTTGTCATTCGAGAAGTGTATGATACGCACCGGGAGTCGACCTACTCTCTTTTACAAGAAATCGTCAGCGATCTTGGCATCGATCATCTAGTAAAGTGCCGCAGTTCACCGCTTGCTCTCACTTTTCGCAATGGGAGCAGCATTTTATTTAAAGGACTGGACAAGCCTGAGAAATTGAAGTCGATCAACAACATCTCAATTATTTGGATTGAGGAGTGTTCCGAGGTTTCTTATGAAGGATTTAAAGAACTGCTTGGAAGGCTGAGACATCCGGTTTTACCTCTTTATATGATGTTATCGACGAATCCCGTTGGTCAGGATAATTGGACGTACAGACATTTCTTTCGAGATGAACAGCTGAAACGATTTGTCCTTGATGACGAAACCTTATACAAACAGCGAACCATCGTGATAAAAGATACGTACTATCACCACTCAACAGCAGAAGACAATCTATTTCTTCCTAGAAGCTATGTCAAGCAGCTGGATGAGCTGAAAGAATACGATCCAGACCTTTATCGAATTGCAAGGAAAGGATACTTCGGTATCAATGGCACAAAAGTGTTTCCGCAATTTGAGGTCAGACAGCATGCTGACGTATTAGATGCGATCGGGCAGATTGAAAGACCGCTGAAACGAGCGGGAATGGATTTTGGATTTGTCGAATCCTACAATGCGCTCATTCGGTTAGCTGTCGATCATGAAAAAAAGTACTTATATATTTATTGGGAATATTACGACCGCGGGAAAACAGATGATGAAACAGCTGTTGATTTGAAAGAATTTGTTGAATCAAAGGAACTCATTAAGGCAGACGCAGCAGAGCCTAAAACGATTCACTATTTTCGGCAGCGCGGATTTCAAATGGTCGCTGCGCATAAGTTCCAAGGGTCACGTTTGCAATATACAAAGAAAATTAAACGATTTAAGAAAATCATTTGTTCTGATGCTTGCCCTTATACCATCTATGAACTTCAATCACTAACCTATAAGGCAGATAAGAACGGCCGCTTAGAGGAAGATGAATTTCAAATCGACCCACACACATTATCCGCCATTTGGTATGCGCTAGATGATTATGAGGTGACCGATTTGAAACAGACTGCTTCAGAGCGTGTCCGTCCAAACCGGGAGAGGAGGTCCATACAATGAAACAATTAAAAGCAACGATTATGAAGGCCAACATGTCTGATCATACAAAACAAATGTATGAGGATGAATTTTCATACGAAAAAGATGACATTGTCCCGCCGCCCTACCATATCAATGAATTAAAAAGCATGGCAGAATACTCAACGATTCTTCAGCAATGTATAGATGCGTATCGAACAAACATTTTAGGCTTTGGCTTTGGGGTGGAATACGCCTTTGATTTTAATGCGGAAGATGTGAAACCGGTCAAAAAGAAGACAGCCGAGAAGGAATGGACAAGACTCGAAGAGTTTACGAAATACATGAACTATGATGAGTCTGCTGACGTGATTCTTGGTTATGTCCTAGAAGACCGGGAGAAAACAGGAAATGGCTTTTTAGAGGTGCTGCGGGATGGACAAGGAAAGCCGGCAGGAATCGAGTATTTGGATGCACTCCATATTCGCATTTGCAAGTTGAGTGAGCCAGTCGACGTCGAATTCCGCTACACAGAAAACGGCGAATTAAAGACGATGAATCGCAAGAAACGATTCCGAAAATATGTGCAGGTCATCAATGAGAAGAAAGTCTTTTTCAAGGAGTATGGTGATCCGCGCATATTAAATTATGAAACAGGCAAGTACGATGATGCTACACCAGAACCACTTCAAGCAACAGAAGTCATTCATTTTAAAATTGGCAGTGGGACGTATGGGATTCCCCGCTGGATTGGCAACATCGTCAATATGTATGGCGCACGAAAAGCAGAAGAGCTGAATTATCTTTATTTTAAGCAAGGAAGGCATGTACCTGGTGCCATCATTGTTGAAAACGGCATGCTGTCAGAGACTTCTTATCAGCAGCTACAAGATTATATGGATGATATTGAAGGGTCTGATCATGCGCATAAGTTTTTATTGCTCGAAGTAGAAGGGCTTCCGACAGAAAAAGGATTAACAGGTGAAGAAGATGTATCAAATGTCAAAGTGAATTTTAAATCCTTGGCGGAAATCCTGCAAGAGGATGCGCTCTTTTTAGAATACGATGAAAAGACGAGAAACAAAATCCGCTCCGCTTTTCGTCTGCCGCCTATTTACACAGGAGAGTCACAAGATTATAACAAGGCTACAGCAGATACCGCGCGAAAAACAACGGAGGAGCAAGTGTTTCAGCCAGAGCGGCATCTTATTGCAGGGAAACTCAATACTCTTTTTCTCCCGGATTTAGATATATGGCATGTCCGCTTTCTATTAAATGGTCCTGACTTTAGAGATCCATTAGAGATAGCGAAGGTTCTAACACCATTTATTCAGGCTGGGGCAGTATCGCCAAATGATTTACGAGATCTTGCGGGGCGTATTCTTGGTAAGACGTTAGAGGAATGGCCGGAAGAATTCTACCACCGACCTTTAGAAAGCCGCATAAAAACAGCTGATGGGCTGTCTCCATCCGAGTCAAACCAGCTGGAGAAATAGAAGGACGTGAGCTTTTTTTGAAAGGGGGTGAACATATGCCAAGGGAATTAAAAAACGCAAAAATTACACATGTTTCCTATGTGGACAAGGCCGCCAACCACAAGAAATTTTTCTTGATGAAAGCAAAGAAAAAGCAGCCTGACTTTC
Source organism: Bacillus sp. FSL K6-2869 (assembly GCF_040869405.1). NCBI lineage: Bacteria > Bacillati > Bacillota > Bacilli > Caryophanales > Bacillaceae > Bacillus > Bacillus sp. FSL K6-2869. Next base: position 2,898,417 of record NZ_CP152035.1, on the reverse strand, counting down.
AAAAAGAAGTCAGTGTCCTGACGAAGGCAGATGATGCGCATCGCCTCGTATATGGCGTCGTGTATGAACCGAATACACCTGATGCACATCAAGACTTTATGTCGGCCAAAGAAATTGAAAGAGCAGCACACGGTTTTATGAAAGATGCCCGTCACATTGATAAACAGCATGATTTTCAAGACGGTGTTGGCGAAGTCGTCGAATCATACATTGCCCCAGCGGATTTTGAAGTAGGCGGGGAGCTGATTCAAAAAGGATCTTGGGTACTTGTGACAAAGGCATCACAAGATATTTGGGACCAAATTCAGCAAGGCCATATTACAGGCTACTCAATGGCTGGAACAGCAGACATCATCGCAATAGAGGAACACGATCAGCTCCTATCTCAAGAAACGAACGAGAGAGGGCTTTTTTCTTTGCTGAAAAATTTCTTTTTGAAAGAGGAAGGTGCAAATATGCCACAACAATTTTGGAGCGTTTTAGATCATCTGCTGGAAACGTTGCAGTCAAGTGATGGTGATGAGTCTAGCGTAAGAGCGGCACTTGAACAATTGATTCCAATCGTGCAGGATGTGTTGAAAACAAATGATGTCCTCCAAACGATTGGTGAAAGGCCAGCATCCGTTCAAAAGCAAGATGCCGGATTAACGACTGATCAAGTAAGCGAACTAGAAAAAGCAAAAATGGCCATCGACAACGTTTTACAAGCGGATAAACAAGGGACAGATCAAACAGGTGAAGAAGAACCTGTGCAAAAAGTGCTGGAGCAAGTGGTTGCGCCAATTCGTCATCAGCTCTCTTCCTTAGAGAAATCAGCAGGCAGAGAAAAAGCAGCGATTCAGGAAGTGCTTCAGCAACAGCTACTGCCTATTTCAGAGCGGATACACATGCTTGAAAAAGCGCGGGGCATTTCTAAACAAACAAATCAAGATACACAAAATGATATGACAAAGCCCATATGGGATGGCTTACTATAAGCCTAAATAAGGAGGAAAAAGTGTGAGAAATCAAGAGTTGATTCGCAAGGCTGAAATGACACTTGCCAGCTTAAAAACAGGCGGTCTCATGAACGCAGCCCAATCCAACACATTCATTAGAATGATGCAAAATACACCAACCGTTTTAAATGATGCACGTATCATTCCAATGGAAAGTGATTCACAAAAAATCGAAAAAATCGGCTTCGGTCAGCGCATTTTACGCCCAGCAGAAGAAGGCAAAGCGCTTGATGCAAAAGACCGTGTTGTCCCAGCGACAAGCACTGTCCAGCTCAATGCAAAAGAAGTCATTGCTGAGATCCATATGACGTACGACAGCATTGAAAACAACATTGAAAAAGACGGGATTCAGCAGACCATTATGCAAATGCTGGCGGAACGAGCGGCAGTCGATATTGAAGAACTGATCGTCAACGGTGATACAACATCACAAGATCCATTTTTAGCTCAAATGGATGGCGTACGAAAACAGGCAGTTTCTCATATTGTCGATGCGAATGGAGCGGAAATTAGCCGTCAAATGTTCAAACAAGCCTATAAAGCGATGCCGTCAAAATATTTACGTGTACCTCAGGATTTCCGTTTTTATACATCCCCAAGTTTAGAGGTCGAGTGGAAAGACCAAGTAGCAAACCGTCAGACAGGTCTCGGAGATGCGGCGATTCAAGGCGGACTTTCTTCTGCATTCGGTGTTCCGGTCAAAGGTCTTGCCAATATGCAGCCATATGATGAAGAAGGAACAGACGTATCAGATATTTTACTGACACATCCGAAAAACATTATCGTAGGGTTTTCTCGCAATATTCGTATTGAAGTAGAAAAAGATATTCGCAGCCGTAAGTTTATCATTGTTCTGACAGCGAAGCTCGACAGCAAATTTGAGGAAGAGGATGCTGTAGCCAAAGTAATGAAAGTGAAAGAGTAGGTGACAGCAGGCTATGATCATTTCTGCTGAGGAACTACAAGCCTATTCTGTATTTGATCGCGTGAAAAATCGTTCTGTAGAGAGACTAGCGGCAGATATTATTGAAGCAGAAGCAGCGGTATTTCAAATTGTCGGGCACGATTTTACACATGAAAAATATCAGCCCATTCCTGAAAAAGCAAGGATCGCCTTATTAAAAATGGCCCAGTATTTTGCCATGCTGAATGATGATGAATCCATGATGAAAGGCTTGACTTCAGAAAAAATGGGTGATTATTCATACGCAAAGGCAGCGGACAAAGTGAAAGGCAGACCTTATGTGTATGCCCTTCTTGTTGATTATATTGAACCTTCACTAACTGGCGGCAGCGCCAATTTAAAGGTGAGGTCATTATGAGCTATGATTCTCTATTAACGGATCGCTGTGATCTTTTTCACTTAGAGAATGAGGAGGCAGTCCGCGGCAAATTTGGTATACCAGCAGGGGATCTGCAAACGGACCTCACTTATCCTGATACACCAAGTATGAGAGATGTGGCTTGCTATGTTGTAGAAAAAAGCCAGTCACTCGTGCAAGAAGAACCGAATACAGTCATCTATCAGTCCTATCTCGTCCATTTCCCTTTAGCAAGCGACATTCGCTTGCATGACAAAATGGTGTGGAACGGCATCTCACTCAAATTGCAGCAGCCAAAAAGAGTGAAAAATCATCACATGGAAGTGATGGCCGTCAGAAAGGAAAACTTATGAAAATTGATGGACTTGACCTGCTGCTATCCCAGCTCCAACAGGCAAATAGTGGCGGATTAACGGCGCAATATCAAGAGTGGTTACAGGAAATGGGCTTACAGTTTTTAGACATCATTCAAGATGAAATCATCAAAGAAAAGGCTGTTGATACAGGCCGTCTCCTCAATTCCTTTCAAAAAGGTGACAAGGAGAATTACTTTCTCACTTCCCGAGGCGGGCTCACGCTAGAAGTAGGGACACAGCTTGATTATGCCTCTTACGTGAATGATGGACATGCCGTTTCTTCAAATGGAGAACGAAGATGGGTGCCTGGCAGATGGAACGGCAACCGCTTTGAATATGATCCGAACGCCAGTACTGGCATGATGCTTTCATCTCAATGGATTGAAGGAAATGGGTACTGGGATCATGCCGTCATGCTCTATGAACAAATGTTTGAACACTCGCTGGATCGAAAGCTTCAAAGCTGGATCGATCGACATTTTGGGAGGTGATGGAATGAATCAAGAAGTCGGGGCAATCATGCATTATATATACACACACTTTCCTGTGAAAATGTATGATCGTCTTCTGCCAGAGCGTTTTCAAGTGCCATCTGTTTATGTGCCGCCAGTGACTGTCATTAGTGGTCCAGATACAGTGTCTACTTTTATGAAATCTTATTCGCTGCAAGTGAAAGTGTTTCATATGAATACAGAAAAAGCGCATGATGCGGCGGAAACAGTCGTCGATGCATTGCTTGCTGATCGTCAAATCATTCAGATGATCAGTGAAGATGGAGAGGTGCTTGATGATTATGTCCGCATAAAAAGAGTGGAAACTAGAATCATAGATCAAGGTGTAGCAGCGATTGTCCTGACGTGGGATAGCAGCTATTGGTACAACCGAGATAAACAGCCAAGCCTAGAAGATATCAATTTTTCAGATGGGGTGATCAAACGTGAGCAAGACTAAAAAAACACAGCTCGATCAAACAGCGGGCGAAGAAAAAGAATTTGGCTTTTCATTTGAAGCCTTAAAAGAGCACAGCAAGGATCTTTTTGGGGTAAAACCAGAAATCCTTGAAGGTGCTCTTTTTTATATCAAACATCAACCAATTACAAAAACAGAAGCAAAGAAGCACATCGATGCTTTTTTGTCCAAGGAGGTTTAAAGGATGAACGGAGGCACTTTTACACCAGGTACAGAGAAAAAGCGTCCTGGCATTTACTTTAATTTTAAAACAACAGCAGAGCAGCGAATTACTTTAGGCGAGCGAGGAACAGTTGCACTTCCTCTTGTCATGAGCTGGGGAGAACCAAAAACCTTTATTTCCGTTTCCGATATGGAAGACTTAAATAAAAAGGTCGGGCTCAACATTGATGATAAGTCACTTCTTCTTTTCCGTGAAGCGAAGAAAAAAGCGCAAACGGTCTTGCTTTACCGCCTAAACGAAGGAGAGCCAGCCAAAGCGGAAATCGCAGAAAACTTTGTGGTCACAGCCAATTACGGTGGTCAAAAAGGAAATGAGATTACCATTCAAGTGGCAGAAAATGTACTCGACAGCACAAAACGTGACGTTATCACCTATCTTGGAACAGATATTGTCGATAAACAGGTGGTCAAAGATGTCAAAGATCTTGTGAAAAACAAATACGTTCAATTTTCTGGTGAAGGCGAAGCGGTCATTACTGCTGGAGCGGCTTTAAGCGGCGGGAAAAACGGTGTGGCAAGTGTCGCAGATTATACAGCTTTCCTAGAAGCAGCTGAAACGGAATACTTTGATGTTATTGCACTCCCAGTCGATAATAGTGAGCAATTAAAAGCAACATTCGCGTCATTTATTGAGCGTTTACGTAATAAGCAAGGACGTAAGGTGCAAGGCGTTGTGGCTAACTATGCAGCTGATCAAGAAGGAATCATCAATGTCACAAGCGGTGTTGTTTTAGAAGACGGAACAGAACTCGCGCCTGCTCAAACAACAGCTTGGGTCGCAGGAGCAAGTGCAGGAGCGACTTTTAATCAGTCACTGACCTTTGTTGAATACGAAGGCGCAGTCGATACATTAGAGCGTCTTGATAATGATCAAGTAGAATACCGTTTATCACAAGGAGAGTTTCTTTTCACTTTCGATGCAAGAGACCGCACGGTGAGCGTTGAAAAAGATATTAACTCTTTGACAAGCTTCACGGTTGAAAAGAACCAGCAAATGGCGAAAAACAAAATCATCCGTGTGCTAGATGCAATCAACAATGATTTAACATTTGAACTGAAAAATTTGATTAAATTACGCAAAGCCAATGGCAATGACATTCCAGCATCTGATGATGGAGTGCAGCTTGTGAAAACACTGATTACACAGTATCTCACACAACTTCAAGATGGAAGCGGCATTACAGGCTTTAACTCAGAAACAGACATCGTCATTGGCCTCAATGAAGATCGTGATGGATTTATCATCGATTTAGCAGTACAGCCAGTAGACGCAGCAGAAAAATTCTATTTCAATGTGGAGGTGAAGTAAGATGGCTTTTAAAGCGCAAAATACAATCTCAGGTAAAGAAGGTCGTCTTTTCTTAGAAGGTGAGGAGCTTGCCTTTATCAAAACGTTTGAAGCAAACGTGGAGAAAAATAAATCAGAAGTGAACGTAATGGGCCGCCGAATGACTGGCCATAAAACAACTGGGGCAAACGGAACAGGAACGGCAACATTCTATAAAGTTACGTCACGTTTCGTTCAACTCATGCTCAACTATGTGAAAAAAGGGGAAGATCCTTATTTCACTCTTCAAGCGGTAATTGATGATAAATCATCAGGCCGAGGCACAGAGCGTGTGACATTATTCGATGTCAACTTTGATTCAGCTAAAATTGCTGGACTAGATGTCGATTCAGAGGCACTTGAAGAAGAAGTTCCATTTACATTTGAAGACTTTGATCTGCCTGAAAAGCTGAAGAATTCTTTCTAAGAAATGCGGAGGAAATTAGCTAATTAATTAGCTAAATAAAAACCAAATATGCTATAATGCAAATGTAATGAAAAATGAATGCATTTGTAATGCACATTGCATTCAATGACACACAAAATTATGTTTACATGCAAAGCGATTTGCATACAATAAAAAGAAGCTAGGATGCGCTAACATCCCGGCAATGTACAATGAGGCCCTTCAAGGGGCTGGCCAATCGAATAGGATGTTCAGGATAGACTTTCCCTTTCACCTACCAAAGCTCAAGGGGGAGTCTATTTTTTGTCTATATATGTCAACAGGGCAATGATAAATGACCCGAAAGCAAGCATTAACATCAGTGCTTGGAATGTTGACATGAGCATCACCCCCTTCCTATCGGGGATGAGCCAGACGCCCTTGAGCAAGCCGTTCAATTGTACGTTCTCAATTATACATGAAAAGATTGGAAAGCACATTCAAAAATGGATGTGCTTTTTTGTATTCAAAAAAAACAAACAAAAGGGAGTTTTTAAACATGAGCGAAAAACAAACATTTGATCTTTCATTTTTTATGCCAGGACAAACAGTAGAAGCAGAAGAGGTCAAAGTACCAATTTCTAAGCGTTTTGTTGATAAAAAAGGGAATGTCATTCCTTTTGTCTTCAAAGCGATTACCACGGAACGTATTGATGAACTGGAAAAAGAAAACACCACGTTCAAAAATGTCAAAGGCAGAGGCCGCGTAAAAGACTTAGACAGCCAGCGCTTCTATGCACGAATTGCCATTGAATCGACGATTTATCCAGATTTCCGCTCAAAGGAATTAAGAGAAGCCTACAGCACACAAGATCCAGTTGAAGTTGCAAAACGTGTTTTATCTGTCGGCGGTGAATATGCAAACTGGTTAAACAAAGCGATTGAAATCAATGGATTTGAAGACGAAATTGAAGATTTAGAAGAAGCAGCAAAAAACTAATAAAAGATGGGGATAAGGAAGCGGTGTTTTTATATTACGCCATGCATGAGCTTCACTATTCTCCATCAGAACTCCTCGATTTATACGAAGCACCAAGACAATTTAAGGCATTCTTATTCGGACTCATCAGCTACAAACTCGACATGCTAGAAAAAGAAGCAAAGAAAGGAGGGAAATAAACTGGCGAAGCTCACTGCACGATTTGAATTAGAAGACAAAGTATCAAAGAAGCTGTTGCGCATTCAAAAACGATTTCAAACGTTTGAGAAGCAGCTCAAACCATTTAGAAAACCGGTGAAAATAAGCCTGGAAATGGATGAAAAGAAGCTAAGGAACCTCAATTTATCGATTAGAAGGTTTTCTGTATTATCCATGAAGCTAGATCAAGGAATCTATCGTGATCTCAAATCATTAACAAACCAGCTGAACATGATACCGAAACAGATGATCATATCCATTCAAGCAAAAGGACTAGATGTCATTAAATCCAGTATAGATCGCTTGAAACAATCACAAGCAAGTCCAATCCTGCTGACGTTCAAACTGAATGATCAGTTGTCAGGAAAAATGTCATCAATCAAAAAATCAATCCTTCAGCTCATGAACAGAACGTACTATATGAGATTAAACATGGTTGACCAAGCCACCGCTGCCATTCAACGAATCAAAAAGACACTCAAAAGCTTGACAATGGCTAAACATGAGATCAGAGTGTCTGTTCAAGACAATGCAAAGAGTAAGTTGAAAAAACGAGATCAGGCAGAGTCAGTTGTGAAAGAAAAGAAAATCAAAAAGAAACCTAATGCGACAGCTGCTACAAAAACGCAGGAAAACAAACAAAGCTGGCTGGGGAATTTGGGGAACAAGGCGTTAAAAGAAATTGAAAAATATGCAGGTGACGTCTCAGATAAATTGAAGGAAAAATTAAGCCCTAGGAAATTTTGGGATGAAAAGGCGCTACCTTGGATTGAAACGAAAATAGACGACTACAAGCAAGAAGTAATCGGACGAATTCGTGAGAAAATTAAAATCAATCCTGAAGAGTATCTAGATAAATGGTTTAACAAAGGATTAGATTTGATCCTTGGTCCGAAAAACCCTTCAAATAACTCGGATGGGTCTAATAATAATACTTCACCAGGTCAGTTGGGTAACCAGAACTCAGACCAAACGCAAAACGGAAAAGGTTTATTTAAAATAAGCTGCTGTTCTTGTTGTGCAAAAGGTTTAAATCCAACTGGAACTACCCAAACAGATAATAGAAATGGTCCGAAAAACAAACCGAATAATCCAACTGGAACTACGAGGGTTGAAAAGAATAAAAAATCTCCAACTAAATTAGGCAGTTTAACCAAAAAAATTCCAGGTATTATGGCTATAGCTGGTCTCGCTGGGATATTCAAAGATACTGATAAGCTAAAAGGCTTAGGAGATACATTTAAAAATTTAGGTAAAGGTGCAGGCAAGTTATTAAAAAAAGTACCCATACTTGGGCCTTTACTTAGTGCAACAGAATTAATTGGCACAACAAAAGAAAATGTAGGTGAAAAAGTAGGAGGATTCGGCGGGGGCATTGCTGGTGGTATGGGTGGTGCCGCGATAGGAACAATGATTGCACCAGGTATTGGAACAGCAATCGGCGGAATTTTAGGAAGCATTTTAGGTGAAGGTTTAGGAAAATGGGTCGGAAAGATGTTTGATGACGGAACCTTGAAGAAAAAATGGGATGACATTGTCAAAGGTGCTGAAAATGCAGTTAATTGGATTAAAGATACTTGGAACAAAGTTTCAGGATGGATCAATAATAATGTATTAACTCCTATTACAACATTCTTCGGTGAGACATGGAATTGGATCACTGAAAAATGGGGACAACTTTCTTCTTGGTTCATGGAAAAAGTTTGGCTGCCTATTTATAATTTTTCAGTTCCGATTATCAATTTTGTAGTTGGCGTATTTGATGTTGCATGGACAATTATCAAAAATATTTGGGCAGTAGCATCAAAATGGTTCATGGATTATGTTTGGGAACCATTTGGCCAATATGCGATAGAAGCAATTGGTTGGGTGTGGAATAAACTTGTTGACACATGGAACTGGATTCAGGAAACATGGGGGATATTTTCTGAATGGTTTTTAACAAATGTTTGGGACCCATTCGGTCAATATGCGATAGAAGCAATTGGCTGGGTATGGAACAAGCTTGTTGAAACGTGGAACTGGATTCAAGAAACATGGGGTGTTTTCTCTGAATGGTTTTTAACAAATGTTTGGGACCCATTCGGTCAATATGCGATAGAAGCAATTGGCTGGGTATGGAACAAACTTGTTGAAACGTGGAACTGGATTCAAGAAACATGGAGTGTATTTTCTGAATGGTTTAATGAATATGTTTGGACACCGTTTAAAACATATGCATTGCCAGCCATTACTTTTGTGTGGAATTTGTTTCAAAATACATGGAACTGGATTAAAACTACATGGGAAAAACTCTCTACTTGGTTTGATGAAAACGTATGGCAACCGTATCAAAAATATGCAGAACCAGCAATAAAATTTGTTTGGGAAACGTTTAAATCAGTTTGGGAAACGATCAAAGGTGTTTGGGAAACAGTGAGTGATTGGTTCAATAAAAATGTCTTTGAGCCATTAAAGAAACATGCTGAGGAACTAACAGAAACGTGGGAAAAAATGTTTGGTTTTATTGGTAGAATAGTAGATAAAGCAAAAGAAATAGGCGGCGGAGTAATAGAATTTTTCATAGGTAAAGGCGAAGAGAAAACCGGTTTAAAACAGGTTGGTCATAAAGCTACTGGGGGGTATATTACTAAACCTATGCTTTCTTGGATAGGGGAAGCGGGCAAGGAGTTTGTTATTCCAACGGAAAACAATAGAGGTCGAGGGAAGATGTTACTTGCTCAAGCAGCAACTCACCTTGGGATGAATGTTGTTCCAAAAAGCGCTAGTAATTTGGCTTCATCGAATGTCTCAGCTAAGCAGAGGACAGACGTAACCTCATCTGTTTCTTTATCTGGAAGAGGTTCAATATCAATGAACAACTCCGAAAGTGGCGTTAGTTATGGAAAAGAATTTACTTCTGATTTTGAGAAGGGGATGAATAGTAATAAAATTTCTCTTAATCAGTGGAAACAAGCCAATATTGACCAACCATTTAATCAAATTCAAGCAGCTTCTTCGGTTTATGGTTCACAAACTGTTGCTGGCTTTGCTTCAGGTCAAAACATGACATCTACTGGCACAAGCCAATACGTAGACCAACACGTCAAACAACCATTCCTGCAAGCCAAACAAGAATCACCAGGATGGGGTTCAGGAATGATCGACGCCTTCAATAGCGGCATGCGTTCAAAAGCAAGTGAAGTCACACAAGCTGCCAAAGAAATGGCGAAGAAAGTGGAACAGGCGTTTAGAGAAGAACTAGACATTCATTCTCCTTCACGTGTCATGATGAATTTAGGGAAATTCGCATCGATTGGTGTCGTCAAAGGGCTCGATTCAGTTGATGTGAAAAAGTTTGCTGAAAATCAAGCGGGTTCATTAATCGGAGCGTTCAGCGGTATGGGTGCTTCAGGTCTTAGTGTTCAGCAATGGCTCATGGCAGCTCTGATGGCGACTGGCACATCGATGAGTTGGCTTCCAGGTCTTATGACAATCGCTCAGCACGAATCAAATGGTAACCCGAAAGCCATCAACTTGTGGGATTCCAACGCCAAGAAGGGAACGCCTTCTAAAGGGTTAATGCAAACCATTGGACCGACCTTCCATTCCAATAAAGGCAAGGGCATGAATGATATTTGGAACCCAATTCATAATGCCGTAGCAGCCATTAACTACATTAAGGGCAGATATGGAACAGTCTTCAATACACCGGGATTACGGAGTATGAGAAGAGGCGGTCCTTATAAAGGCTACGCCAATGGCGGTCTGATTACTCAGGAGCAGGTAGCTAGAGTCGGTGAAGGAAACAAACGTGAATGGATTATTCCAGAAGAAAGAGGCATTCGCGGGAGATATTTATTGACGCAGGCAGCCAAGGCACTTGGGATGCAAGTCTATGATCCATCAAATGCATCTGCTCCTTTACCAGAATCACAGATGCAGCAAGTCACCTCAGCACAGTCAGCTGGGACTGCAACAACGTCTGGTAATAAACAAATCACCATCCAGTTCAATGGTGATCAGCATTTCCATAATGGACAGGATCAGCAATCGCTTGTCGAAAAAATTAGACAAATGCTTGTAGACGAACTGGAAGTAGAGCTTCAGACAGGAACGAAAGGGGTCGTGATCGATGGGTAAATCAGTGTATCAATTGTGGATTTCCCAAGGCAAGGAGAAGTTGCGATTCCCTGTGCTTCCATCCGAACTTGAAATTACAAATAATGTACAAAATGAAACAGTGAAGGTCTCCTCCTTTGGAGAACTGACTTTTATTGATGTACCATCGGCTAAACAAGTATCATTCACCTCATTATTTCCTAAGAAATATTCGCCAATTGCTGAATATAAAAGCATTCCATCACCAGAGAATGCAATAGCGAAAATTGAACGAATGATGCGTTCAAAGAAGTCTGTGCGACTGATTGTGACAGGGACTAAAATCAACATGACGTGCAGCATTGAGAGCTTCACTCACAAGGAAGGGTCTTATGACATAGGGGATCGTGAATTTACGATCGAGTTAAAGGAATATAAAACCGCATCGCCTAGGAAAATCAAACGGAAGAAAAAAGCAAAACAAACCAAAAAGAAAAGACCCTCAAAAACACCACCAAAATTGTACACTGTCAAAAAAGGAGATACTCTTTGGGCCATTTCAGGCCGTTTTTATGGCGATAGTACAAAATGGCGGCGTATTTGGAATGCCAATAAAGCAGCGATGATCAAACGAAGTAAACGCAATATTAAACAGCCGGGACATTGGATTTTTCCAGGGCAAAAATTGAAAATACCACAATAGGGGGGCTGACATTGATTGAGCTTTTTGCCATCAGAAGCGGCACGATGTATGAGCTTGTCACAGAGAGTGTGACACTTCAGGGGCAAAGGTATCAGGCCCCTCGCTCTATTCAGGCGAATATTATCACAAAGCAAGGCAGTCAAACATATTACCGTGTCTCAGAAGGAGACACGGTTCTTTTTAAATGGAAAGGAAAAGAGCTGTTCAGAGGCATCGTGTTTTCTAGGACGCCTGTTGAAGGAAAGCTGACCTTTACCGCATACGATATGCTCCAATATTTAGTGAAAAACCAAGATGTATATGTTTTTTCAAATCAACGGGCAGATCAAATTTTGAGGCGGATCGGGGCAGACTTTCAAATTCCTATGACATCCATCGCAAATACAGGACATGTCATGAAGTCTCTCGTTTTTAAAAATGACACGAGTTTATATGACATCATTTTAAAAGCATTGAAAGAAACGAAGCGGCAAACCGGTAGAAATTATCAAATTTATTCTGCTAAAGGCAAGATGGGACTGAGAGCTTGGCCCGATCCAGAGGACGTGTGGGTCATTGAATCAGGCGTCAACCTCATCGGTTATCAGTACAGCACCTCCATTGAAGAGACAGCAACACGTGTGAAGATGCGCACGTCTGTAGACGAACAGGGGAAGAATAAGAAAAAAGGTAGCAAATCAGATATTGTGGTGATCGAACAGGATAAAGCGGGTCAGAGTCAGTACGGCATTTTACAGCATGTGGAGACGGTCACAGGTCAAATCAACCAGCCGCAGCTTCAAAAAAGAGCGAAAGTACGCCTAGCTGAAAAAAAAGGCGTCAAACAAGAAGTGAAAAGCATACAAGCACTAGGAATCCCTGAACTGCAAAGCGGTCTGCCAATCTATTTGAAAATCCCTGAAATCAACATCAAAAAAACCTACTGGATCGATCAAGACAAGCATGAATTCAATGGAGTGAAGCACACCATGACAATTGACGTCGTTGAGAAAAATTCCATGCCAAAGGGTGATCAAGCATGAGATTAAGTGAAGCGATTAAACGACTCGCTGTCAATGCAGTAGATGCAGCTTCTCCAATTGATCTGGTGATTGGAGAGGTCACAATGGCTTCGCCTCTTCACATCCGATTAAATGAAAATAGTAAGCTGATCATTCCAGAAGAACTGCTTATTTGGCCTAAACGCTTAAATAAGGGTGAGGATGATGAGTTGAAAAAGGGAGACAGCATTATGGTACTTGCAATGGCAGGAGGGCAGTCCTTTTACATCATCGACAAATTGTAAGGGAGGTGATGAATGTGGCACTTTCACCAGAGGAAGAAATCGAGGAAACAGAAGAAGACGAAGAGGTAGAAACCTCGACGACGTATCGCATAGATTTTGAAAATGGTAGGCTGACAAATGAAGCCATTACAGGCATTGAATCGATCCGTCAATTTATTTATATGACATTGAGAACAGAGCGCTATGCACACCCCATTTACAGTCACGACATTGGTACTGAAATTCAGGAGCTATTGACCGATACAGAAGCAACAGATGAATACAAAGAAATGGAGATTCCAAGATTGCTAGAAGAAGCATTGGTCGTTGATGAGCGGATTGATCATATTGAAGAGATAGAGGTCACGAAGCAAAATGATGCCTTTCAAGTCAAACTAGCCATTGTCACAGATGAAGGCACATTAGAAATAGAGGAGGTGATGGAGGGAGATGTTTGAGGAGCAAACGTATGAGGCGTTGATGGAAAGAATGCTGGACAGGCTGCCAGATGACATAGATAAAAGAGAAAACAGCGTCATTTGGAATGCCTTGGCACCTGCTGCTGCTGAACTGGCTCAGTCGTATATTTGGCTTGATCAAGTATTTGAGCTTGTCTTTGCTGATACAGCACAGGGGGAATTTTTAGATCGACGAGCAGCAGAAGTGGGGATTGAACGAAAGCCAGCCACCAAAGCGGTCTGGTCCGTAACCATTCAACCAGAGAACGTAAATATTCCAGCAGGATCAAGATTCTTTATTGAAGATGTTTATTTTCAATTTTCAAAGGACGGTACACTAGAATGCGAGACAACAGGTACAGTCGGCAATGGGCAATTAACAGGTCAGCCGTTGCTATCGCTTGATACCATTCCGGGTCTAGAGTCGATGATCATGAAGGAATTGGTGATACCAGGGCAAGAGGAAGAAGATGATGCGTCATTATACGATCGGTATTTAATACGCGCAAGGCGAGAGGCTGTCAGTGCCAACAGAGCACATTACAAAAAGTGGGCCGAGGAAGTGGTTGGTGTCGGCAGAGCGAAAGTATTCCCGCTATGGAATGGAGAGGGAACGGTCAAAATTGTCATCACAGATGGCAATCTAGATGTAGCATCTGAGCTTCTTGTCAAAAGGGTCCAGGAGTATATCGATCCTGTACCGGGAGAAGGAGAAGGACAAGCTCCTATTGGCTCAAAAGCAACTGTGGAAAGCGCCAAGTGGCTGGATATTGACGTAGAAGTGTCCGTCGAACTTCAGATGGACTGGACACTTGAGGGTGCGCAAAAAGAAATAGAAGAAAAGGTCAAAGCACTGTTAAAATCAATCGCATTTGAAAAAAGTACGATTCGAATGTCCGCTTTAAATGATATTTTGTACCATTCAGAGAGTGTGTCCGATTATGCAAACGTCTTATTGAATGGGGAGTCAAAAAACTTAGTATTACAGGACATTGAGATACCACGTCTGAGGCAGGTGAAGGTTATTGAGCAAACTTGATGAAATGAAAAACTACTTGCCGCCTTATTTCACAGAGATTTATGATGTGGATCATTTACTAAAAACGGAGGCGCCAGAGTTTGAACAATTGGATGAATCCATTTTTGATGTAACGGATCAATTTTTCCCTTTAACAGCGACGTGGGGATTGAATCGGTGGGAAAGAATGCTCAAGGTGCAGCGAGAGTCAGATGATTCGATTGAGCTGCGCAGAGCGCGATTACTTAATATGATGTCGAACATCCCACCAATTACGTATCTGTCATTAGAGAAATCTGTGAATCGATTTCTTAAAAATCCGAGTGCGATCATCCGACTTACAACCAATCGTTATCATTTTGCATTGCGTGTCAACCTGGATGACCTGCAAAACACAAGATATATCGTCGAAATACTCGAAACGTTAAAGCCAGCACATTTGGCGTATACGTTCACCGCCATTCATCATACCGATGTTCATGAAACAAATGATCATCACCAGCGGCTCACACTGCGAAGCAGAGTGGGCTTTTTCGATCATATTCCAATTTTACTCAATGGTGAATTCGTATTAAATGGAACGTTCTATCTCAGCGGGATACGAGGTACTACGGAGGTCCCTGCTCGCTTTCGGCATTCATTAAAGATGAGAATGCCGCTTCAACAAGAGAAAGAAACAGCATATCGTCTGAATTATGTCATGACTGGAGCATCGCATGAAACGAAGCAAGCAACTACGCTGACTTTGCGCGCAAAGAACCAGCTTTCACATCAAACGAAAAAGAGGATGACGTTCCGCTTACCGGTACATGTTCAAAATGAACAAGGCGGCAGTTTACTGATCAAGGAGCATTATTGGATTCTCGATGGATCCATTCCGCTTGATGGATCAAAAATGCTAGCAGCAACTTCTAAAAAAATAGACCTATAAGGAGGATCACAATGGCTGATCAATTAACCGTAACCACACTCTATGCACGTCAACAAATGGCAAAGGCACGAGCAGAAGGAACAAAACTCACAAAAGTCGTCAAAATGGCATTCGGAAATGGAGGAACAAAGGATGGAAAACCGATCTCTCTTGACGGAACCGAACAAGCACTCAAAAAAGAACTGATTCAAAAAAATATTGACTCGTTTACCTTCATGGAACCGGCAAAAATCCGCTACACCTGCACCATCGCTGAAGGAGAACTCGCAGGCGAAGTCATCAATGAACTAGCCCTTGTCGACGAGGCCGGCAAATTCACCGCCATCCGCACCATGACAGACAAACAAAAAGACGGCGACATCGAATTTGTTTTTGAGATTGATGATATTTATTAATGGAGGCGAAAAGAAGTGGATATCAAAGCACCTTCACCATTTATCACATCTGACAAAGCCCATGCCAACTTATTTAACAGGATGGTCAACACACTTGTGGAGAATGACAATGCGCTCAGTCAACAAATAGCAGGGATAACGAATGAAAGCTTGTTTATTTTAACAGGCGACCAAGCCATTCAAGATGCATCAGTCAGCGGTGAGGAATATCCAATTGGCATTACGTTTATGGATATTGGCCAAGCCAATGATACGGGATATCCGACGAGATATGGCTTTGTGAAGAATGAGAAGATCAGTAATTTTCGATTTGTACAATACTATTATGGCACTGGAAACGAAGCTGGTAATTATTTTGATAGTACTGGAATTTGGTGCAGGCATTGGTGGACGGGATCGGGGTGGACCGACTGGCATAAACTCTCTGGTTTTCTTCATACGAATATTGGCACAACTGGTAAGCAGCTGCTTAATAATGCAGAGCGACAAAAAATCCTTTTTAATCGAAAAATAAAAGATAGTCACAATCATTTTGATATAAAAAATAGTCGTTTTATTTGTCCGGAAAACGGTATGTATCTAGTAAACGCTGGAGTCTATATTGAGACGGTTCAAATGTATGCAAATTTTGAGCTGTCTATTTTTTTAAATGGTAAAAATTATAAAAATATATCTCATTATAGACATCTCCCTGCCACACCCTCTGAAACGGCAAAACTTGATATAGGTTTATATGGGGCTGCGAATGTGCCAGCGAATAAAGGAGATTACATTGAAATTTACATGTATATAGGATATGCGGGAAATTCCGATCGTTATATATCTGATAATTCAGGCTGGTACAACTATTTCGATATTACGGAATTAGGCGGCCGTAATTTTCCGAGAGTGTAGGAGGAGTCAGATGATTTTATATGAAGCCATTAAGTATAAATACCCCGCTGCGGACCCACAAAAAGATTTTGAACTAAGAAATGACGGCGACGGTTCTTATATAAACGAGTGGTATCTAGATGTGCCAAAGCCAACGGTAGAAGAGTTGAAGAAATGGTGGGAAGAATCCAAAGCCAACCCGATGTATCAACCACCTCTTCCACTAGATTATCTAGCACAAGAAGTAGCCAAAGAAAAGCTGATGAGAAAACAACTTGAACACCAATGTGATCATCTAACAAAAGAACTAAAGGCGCTAAAAAGTGAGATTCTTTTCATTAAAGGAGGGAGTGAAACATGAATTATTGGGTCATGGCATTATATTTTCAATGGGTGACACCTGAGTTGGTCAAACAAGCCATTGAATTAGGGGATTGTTCAATGGAAGAGATGAAAGAGGGATATCACCAGCACATACTGACTTTAGAGCAATTAAAAGAAATTGACCCAAACTTTCTAAAAGAAGGAGTAGATGGAAATGGAGATAAAAAAACCAAAGTCATTTGAAGTTAGCGACAAAGCCCATGCTGATTTATTCAATGACATGGTAAAGGTTTTACTTGAGAATGATCAGGGACTGTTAGAACAACACATTGGCCATATTGATGACACCAAGCCACATGCATCTGAAGAAGAGAAGAAGAAATGGAATGAATCGCAGTTATATAAGATCACAGGTGATGACGGCAAACACTTGATCTCTGTTTCAGCTGACAAAAATATTTATGATGAGATAAAAGATAAGGGGACCTGTACTTTCATTGCATCCCCAGGGGTAGAAGATTCCCCTGCACCCAGCAATGCTTATTTAAGAGGAATACAGACTGTTGGACAAAATAACATTGGTACTGGATTTGCGGTAGACACGTCGGGTTATGCATATTACTTCTTCTATAATTCTACCCATGTATCTATCACTTGGACGCAGCTGCCGAGAACAGTTGATAAAGATAAATGGAATGGCAGCCAATTAATTAAAATTACAAATGACACGGGTGGTGTACGTGTATCTGTAGGAACTACAGAGAGTTTACTCGATAAAATTACACAGGCGGGAAAGGCATTTGGCACGTTTTATTCTCCAGCAGGTGTACAGGACAATCCTTCAGCTTTATCTGCACGCGGTTTTTATCACTTTACATCTACGGACAGTAATAACAAGGGGACGTTTGGATGGGTGATTGCTGTAGATTATCGCAATAACGTCTTTACGAATTATCTTGATTTAAATTTAGGCTGGCAGGGCTGGCGTAGATTACTGTCTGATGCGGATGATGAGGTGAAGTGGAACAAGGTAGAACCTCCGCAGCTCGAAAATGGTTGGAAAATATATAATTCTGTCGATGGTATTCCCCACACCGTGCAATATAGTAAAGATGCATTAGGTGTGGTTGAAATTATTGGGTCAATTACCGGTGGTAAGGTTGGTTTTGACTCTGTTGCTTTTACCTTAAAAGAAGGATTTAGACCAATACAATCGACTCACTTTATTGGAGTAGCGTCAAGCATAGGTAAGAGTAGTACACCACAAATTCATAGGACATCAATCGGGACAGATGGAAAAGTTTGTGTCCAATATTGTTCTAATGATCTGAATCCTAATGAATTTATCACGTTTGGTTTCCGATTTAGAACGAAGTGAACTAGTTGCTTTTATCATAATATCGCTTAATAATAAAGTTTTTTTGGAAGGAGAAACCGTTATAAAAACACCTCAACCTTTTAAGACGAGTGATAAAGCTCATGCAGATCTCTTTAACGATTTAGTGAAAATTTTGATTGAAAATGATCAGGAACTACTAGAACAATTCAACCTTCATAAGGGAGATCCAATTCCTCACGTATCTGGTTCAGAAAAGAAAAAATGGAATGAATCACAGCTATATAAACTGACAAATGATAATGGGTCCCAATTGATTAATATCCCTGCTGGTGGCAGTATCTATGAGGGAATTAAAGCGCTAGGGGCTTGCTCATTTTATGCGCCAGGTGGTTCTGGAGTAGTCGATTCTCCAGCTATAGTAAATGCTGCATTAAGAGGCTTTCAGCTAGTAGGTCAAAATAATATCGGTGTAGGAATCGCAATCGACACTTCAGGTAATTCATTTTGTTTTTACTATCATGTGAATGAAATTGCGATCAATTGGCTGCAAATGCCTACTCAAAACGAAAAAAACAAATGGGACGCAGGACAACTATCTAAAATTACTGCTGACGCTGGAAAAGCTTTTGAAAGAATTAATGCGGATGATCCTAGTATTTTAGATAAGCTGATAAAATTGCCGGGAGTTCATTCATGGTACATTCATGAAGCACATCCAGATCTTCCGACAAGAAGTTCCATGAGGGCTTTGTCTGTTTTTAGTGAGAATACCTATGGATGGGTCATCGGTGCAAACAATACAGGAGATGTCTATATTAACCGTTCAACAACTGATGTAACGGGTACACAACAAGAGTGGAGCGGTTGGAAACGTCTCAATGACCATAACCTATTAAATTCAAAGGGATTAAGACTTTCAATGTCAATAGGAACTGATATTTTAACGCTGCCATCCGGCTTTTACTTTGCTGTAGGATCTAATATTGTAAATATGCCTGTCGATAATGATTCTTCTTGGTTTAATATCGATATCTTAGAAACTGTAAATGGTAGAAAGACCATTCATGTCTGCAGAAGTTACGACAACACTCATTGGTTCGGAACAGTCCATACTGATGGTGTTTTTAAAGGGTGGAAAAAACTAGTGACTGATGCTGATTTTGAAAATGTTAAGTGGCTAAATGTAACCTTAGGTAATGGTTCTTCTATTGGAGAAAGACCAGTTGAATATACTAGATGGGGAAATTTATTATTGTTGAGAGGTCACCTAAAAGCAAATAGAGAAGTTATCTGTGGAAGTATTCCAATTACAGGCTTACCAGATAAAGGACTAGTAGTATCAGTTCCCGTATCAGGTACAACGGGTCATAGTAAATTACTTATATACAAAACAGGAGAGCTAAAGCTAACTGGTTTATTATCAGCAAATGATAGTGCGGTAACTGGCTACTATTTAGACACGGTCATCCCATTAAATTAAGGAAGTGATAGTATGATACAAGTCTATGAATACAATCATCGATACGAATTGGTCAGACCTATAGAAGTGTCTCAGGTGGATGACGAAGGAAATTATGTAGTGCCAGATCAATGTACAACAATTGCTCCACCTAATAATCCATCCTTCTATAAAGCAGCATTTGATGTAAAAAAACAACAATGGTATGAATCAGCGACCCAAGAGTATATAGACAGCTTAAAACCGGCCCCACTCCCGCCAAGTGATATCGAACTTTTAAAGAAACAAAATGCTTTGTTATCAAAACAATTAACGCAGCTATTAGCTATGCAAAAAGTAGGTGCTTCAGAATGATGTTTCCAACTGTAGCGGATATCAAACAATTCTGGGACTGGCAGTGTTACGGCCCAGAGGACATTGCATTTTATGTAAGCATTGGCTGGATCTCGGCAGAAGACTATCAAAATATAACTGGAGAAATATACAAAGCCTAATGGCTTTATTTTTTTGCCGGAAAGAAGGTGATTCAAATGGAAGTAGATGTCGTTAAAATTTAATTTCATAAGACCCAATTACCTTTCTTACTGTTTAATGTGCTCAATACAAAAAGGAACGAGAACAGGGGCTCACATTATTATTGAAATAATTGGCTCAATTATGGGAAAAGATAACACTCCACAATTTCATAGAGCGTCTATCTGTATTTACTGATGAAAAAGCTGCGTGTCATAATTAGAATGAATGTATTACTTTTGGTAAAAGTTAAAAAATTATTAATCGATAAAACTCGAAACAACATACGAAATTGTAGAAAGGAGAAAACACAATGGATATAAAAACTCCACGTTCTTTTGAGACGAGTGACAAGGCTCATGCTGATTTATTCAACGATATGTTGAAAACATTGCTCCATAACGATACTGGTATATCAGAACAAATAACTCTTCATATCAATGATCCGAGCCAACACTCTTCAGAAGTAGAAAAAAAGAAATGGAATGAATCGCAGCTGTATAAAATTACAGGAGATAGTGGAGTACAACTTTTAAATGTTCCTGTCGGCTCAAAAATTTTTGACTCAATTAAGGAAAAAGGAACATGCACTTTTTATGCTCCCAGCGGAATAGAGGATAGCCCTTCACAATATGCCATTAGAGGGATACAGACAGTGGGGCAAAATAATATTGGAACAGGTTTCGCAATAGACACAGCAGGCAATGCATATTACTTCTACTATAATTTGGGCCATATATCTATTACTTGGACGCAGCTGCCGACAATAGCTGATAAAGACAGATGGAATAATGGTCAATTATATAGATTGACCGAAAATAATGGTAAGCCAATTTATAGAGGTGTAAGTGAAATCACAGATTACAACGAGATAACTGATACAGGGCTTTATCTTATCTATAACAAAGGTCTAAACGCGCCTGAATTAATTGGTGGAGCCTTTATGATTGTAATCAGTTATGGGACTACCCTATTACAAACTGTATATGAGAAAGAAGGACGTAAATCATACTACAGAGTTAAAAAAACAGATTCTACTTGGACTAAGTGGACACGTGTCCTTACAGATGATGATATAAGCAGTACATGGAATCAAGTAACGTTAGTCGCTGGCACAACAATAAAACATTTTGCGGGAAACCCTCTCAAATTCTCCATACGTCTAAATACTTTACACATTCGGGGATCGTTTGAAGGAGTTCCAGCAAATGAAACAGTCATAGCACGTTTTACTCAAAAACCTTCAGCTAAAACTGTGTTTGTCGGCGCAACGGTAGGGTCCTATGGAGCTGCTAGATTTATACTCGATACAGATGGTTCATTACGTTTTGATGGAATGTCCGCCAATGACAACTCGTATGTAAGCAGATTTGAATTAAATGAATCTATTCCACTATGGTAAAGGAGGGAAGATAAATGCACATTTATTACTATGACGAGAAGTTTAAATATCAAGGCGAAGATGTAATAAGTGATTATGATGAGATGCCGAAAAAAGCGACGGATGTAAGACCGAAAGAGAATTTATATGTTCCTGAATATGATGAGGAAACGAGAGAATGGTTTGAATCAGCATCCAAAGAGTATATCGATAGCTTAAAGCCAGCCTCTTTTCCACCAAGTGATATAGAACTTTTAAAGAAGCAAAATGCTAATCTGCTTCAGCAACTTGCAGAGTCAGAAAAGAGAGCAGAGGAACAATCAAAAACAACAGCAGAACTTGTCATGTTACTGACTGAAAAGGGGGTAATTTAATTGAATTGGTTCCATAGTATTTCATTGTTCTATCAATGGAAGTGTTATGAAAATGAAGATGTAGCAAAATTTGTTCGTTTCGAGAAGATTACGCCGAAACAATACAAAGAAATAACAAACGAAGAATATGCAACTAACGCTGAATAGGCGTTTTTATTTTGCCTTCTTTTAGAATGTGCAAAGTGAGGGAGTAGGTGAGTGTAGTGGAAATGGATTTGACTCAATATTTAATGACACAAGGACCGTTTGCGGTGTTGTTCTGTTGGGTGCTGTTTTACGTATTAAACACGACAAAGGAAAGAGAAAACAAACTCAATGAGCAAATCGAGGCGCAAAATGATGTGTTAGCAAAGTTTAGTGAGAAGTATGACGTCGTGATCGACAAGCTCGATAAAATTGAACGAAATTTAAAATAGGAGGAAAACATCATGAAAACATTCGACAAAGGCACTGTGATTCGCACAGTGCTTCTTTTTATTGCGCTTATCAACCAAACGCTTGTCATGTTTGGACAAACAGTGCTGCCGATTAGCGAGGAGCAAGTGCAAACCGTAGGAGAGGCACTATATGTGGCAGGTTCCACAATTTTCACTATGGTCACTGCCGTGATCGCTTGGTTTAAAAATAATTATGTGACCTATAAAGGTCAATTGCAAAAAGATGCCCTGAAACAAAGAGGGTTAACAAAATAATTTTTGAAGGAGAAACAATATGGTGAAGATCATTCAAGCACTCATCCCAAAACAAAATCGCAACAGACCAGGAAACAGGATGAAGCCGCTCTATATTACGGTGCATAATACATCGAACACTGGACGGGGGGCTGATGCGGCAAATCATGCAGCATTTGTTGCTCGGGCAAGTACCGGGGTTAGCTGGCACTACACGGTCGATGATCAGGTCATTTATCAGCATTTACCTTTAAACGAAAATGGCTGGCACGCAGGAGATGGCAGGGGAACCGGCAATATGAAATCAATTGGAATTGAAATTTGTGAAAATGCAGGCGGTAACTTTGAACAAGCCGTTAAAAACGCCCAATGGCTCATTCGAAAACTGATGGGGGATTTAGGAATTCCTTTATCAAACGTGGTGCCGCATAAGCATTGGAGCGGGAAAGAGTGTCCGCGTAAGCTGTTAAATCGGTGGGATGGCTTCAAAGCTGGTATTGCATCAGCATCAAGTCAAATGACAACAGCTAAACCTGTGAAAGAAACATCTATCAAAACCATATCAACGAGATCAACATCTAAAACCAACAAGGTCAAAAAAACATACAGTTTGCCTGCAGGTATTTTAAAAGTGACGAAGCCTCTTACAAAAGGGTCAGCTGTAAAAGCTGTACAACAAGCCTTAGCATCGATTTATTTTTATCCTGATAAGGGAGCGATCAATAATGGAATCGATGGGTACTACGGACCCAAGACTGCGAATGCAGTGTCTCGATTTCAAATGATGCATGGGTTAACCCCAGATGGCATATATGGTCCAAAGACCAAAGAAACATTAAGAAAGGTCATAGAAAGTTAACACATATGGAATGAATCAACCCTTATCTATTATAAAAAAGTAAAATAAAACCATTTTTGGAGTTATTTGTTTTATAATGGTAAAAATGAATGGAGGGGTTGTATGAAGCGGATAAGTGTAATGATGTCTCTTTGTTTCATTGTCATGTTCCATTTTAATATGGAAAAGGTTGCAGCTAAGACCATTTATCGAGAAGTAGAAGTTGATTTCATCATGACGGAACAGGAAAAAGATCTGTGGGTACCAGGAGGTCAA
The DNA here is from genome assembly GCF_040869405.1 of Bacillus sp. FSL K6-2869. Lineage (NCBI taxonomy): Bacteria > Bacillati > Bacillota > Bacilli > Caryophanales > Bacillaceae > Bacillus > Bacillus sp. FSL K6-2869. The sequence goes on along the minus strand of NZ_CP152035.1, from coordinate 2,874,743 downwards.
AATAATCCTGAACAATATCCATCTACTTATGGCTACCAATTTTCTATACTAAATGCAGAGGGTTGTACTTTAGAGGTGACACTCTTCAGAACATCCTTATCAGGAACGGATTTTCCGTCATCAGTCAAAGAGTATACAGGTAACCAATATGATCTAAGTGCAACAGACCGAATTTTATCAAGTGGGCGCTACATTTATAGACCCCATGGTATTAAACTGACTAAAAAAGAAGGCTGCGGGGATGTTGAGATAAAAGGAGTCTTTGGTTATCAAATTCAAGAACCAGACAAATAAGCTTTTATGAGTAAGATCAAATGAAAAAGCCTATCCATCATTGGATAGGCTTTTGATAATGGAGCATAGCGGGATCGAACCGCTGACCTCTACGCTGCCAGCTTTCACGACGTTATTTCTACGTTAGTTATCTCCGTTAAGTCATCCGCGCTTCCAGGACATCTATCCGAAAGAGATTTCGTTATTTCCTGACGAAGATGGAAACGCATTATTCGTAGTTTTAAACGAGAAACGTATTTGAAAATCACTTAAAATCCCGCAGTGCAAAATGGAAGGGGGGACAAGGAGGGTTAATTTTCCTTATTCACCACAATATTTAACTTGCTCTAGCGATCTAGCGATCTAGGGATTAGGTAAATAATATATCTTAGCCCCTTGAAAATTATTCGGGAAGTTTCTACAGATAAATTTAGAATAATTTTGTTTATATTACATAATAATACAAAATGAACTGTTGAATAGATAAGGATGTGGTTGTAAGATGAATATGATAAAAAAAACAGCTTTAAAAGGAGGATATATTTTGACTTTAAATGATAAAGTTGAGGTTGTATCTAATAGCGATGAAGAAATATTTGGATTAATTGGTTTTGTTAAAGAAATTAAAGAAGGTAAACACGGTACTGAAATAAGGCTATCAGACGATATGGGTTTTGAAACATGGATAGATATTGATGATGTGGAAATTTACAACATATAATTTGAAAATTATTCAAAAAATGTGATATTATAAACCTATCTTTTATTAAACGAAAAGGTAGGTCTTCTTATGCATATGGATTTCAGGGTATACCAACTAATTAGTGCAAATGATCTAACATTAAGAACAAATGAATTGTTTGAATACTTAAGGGGTGTAGCGAAACTTCCCGGTGAGTATGGTTTTGAATACTGTATAACTAATGAGATTGATGTTACTGAGAATATCATTACATTCTGCTTCAGTGAGGAACATGCGCCTAATGTCAATTCTGTTGATGAAGATAAAAACAGCTTTGCGCCTGATGTCGCTCCTTACCTTAATACTTTCTTTGCTCTCGATTTACAAGAAAAAAGAATGCTTGTCCAACACAGAAACTATCCTCCGACAAACCTCAATAAAGATCAAACGATGTCGAGAGTTGGAATGATTTTAGAAGAAGCATTTCAAAATATTTATGGATCGGTATTTAATATTCAAAATACTCAAAGGGCTGTAGATGATGAAGATTTTGTGAGGGTTTTTGAGAATAATAGAGTAACTCTTTTAAGAGTGAAGTTGTTTCAAAATGGACGTAGAATAATTAATGGAACCCAAATTTTTGATGATAATGATTTAAATAATTACTGGATTCAAGGTTTCGAATCAGACGCCAGTGATACTTACGAGGTGATCCTAAAAGCACCAGGAAAAACAGGAGAAGGAGACTTAAGAGATTCTCCTATTGCCAGGAGCTTATTAAACCTAGCTAGAAAAGAAATATTAGAGTTAAACTATTGGGATGAAGAAGGTTCTTCAGATACTATGGCGAGAACTGATTTAAAAAAGTTTAGGGTTAGGGGAATAAATAAAGATTCTGATCCAATAGCTGCTGTACATGCTATTTATAGAGAAATTTATGCGAGAAGAGCCGAAGTAAGAGGGTTCAGAGTAATGGAAGATTTAAACTAATAAAGTTAGCATCCGAGGGGTGCTTTTTTTGTTTCCTGTAAACTGCTTCCGATAATTCTTTACACCAAGCATCGGCTTAAAGGTAGAGTGCGGCGGCAGTTTAGAGAGCATAAACGTAAGGCCGCGTCTGAAGGAACTAATGAAGGCGGATGGCTGGACGCAAACAAGACTGTCCGAGGCGTCGGGCGTTCCGCAGGGTTCTATCTCGCGGTTCGATTCGAATGGCCGGCACGAGGATTGGCAGGTTGTTGCGATCATGAGAGCTGGCGGATGGAAGTACGAAGACCTGTTCGAAATAGAGGACGAAGAAGGCGGTGAGTAGGGACGTTCAGGGCGAGCGTCTCTTTTTTTGCGGACGAGGCGGAGCCGAGGGCGCTGTACTTAAATACATACGGAAAGGATAGTCACGGTTAAAATATTTCAAACAGTTCGTAGATTTATTTTGTTTTCTAACATCAAAGCTCACTCTTAAGAGTATTTTTCCTATTTTTCTTTAAGCTTTATAATCTCCACAGCCGGATATGCGTATCATCAAACGGATTCAATAAAACCGACCCTTCGCGTTGAGCAAATCGGAAGAGTGTCCGGAGCGTCTTTATATAATCGTTTACGGACTTCGGCGACATGCCGGGCGTTTTGTGTTCGTCTTTTTTGAACTTATGGCCGTCGAATTTAACTCGTTCGTGCAACAAAGCCGCGAGCAAAGTCGACGTCTATATCACGTATGTCATCGTCTAGTCCGATCATACGCGCGTATTCTAATAAGTAACGACACGCCCTCCGGTACCGATCGATAGTTTCCGGGGCCCTATTTTCCGCGAGCTTGGCCGCGCATATTTTCTCGCAGATGACCGAGATTGAATACGTTTTTCCGCGCGTGGTTTTAGTGATCGTCCTTTCCGCCTAGACACGCTTACCTTTCCGTCGTTCTGAATGCATTAAAAAATCGCCTCCTATTCGTATAGAAGACGACTAATTTACCGGTGCGCTACACTGCGCGACATAGGAGCGGTACACCACGTTAAGTCAACGTCTAAGTCACCGTTAAGTAAACGTTGGTATACCGCCATTTTACCGGAGTATGGAGCATAGCGGGATCGAACCGCTGACCTCTACGCTGCCAGCGTAGCGCTCTCCCAGCTGAGCTAATGCCCCGAGTATGACGACATAACTTATTATAATCAATCCTCCTGTAAAATTCAAGCTGTAAAACACAAACACCCCGGCTATTTTTCTTTCTGATCAATCGGAATATAGTCAAAGATTTCTCCCGAATGAACCGAGTGGGCTAATCGTCTAAGCCAGTCATAATAGGCTTTTGAGCTTTCAAGCTGTTCAATGAGCTGTTTCGCTTCCTCTTTTTCATGTTCCTCCGCCTGATCATCACGAGCTACATCTTGAAGGCGTTCTTGCGCTTCTTCAATCGCTGCTAGATTGACCTCAACCTCTCGTTCCCATTTTTGCGGGAAGAAGTTCATGAAAAACTTAAAAAAGTCTTTCTCAGCAACAAAGCTGTGTTTTCTTCGGCCACGGTGAAAGGTCTTTTTGACAATATTCATGTCTTGCAGTTTTTTCACACCCGTACTCATACTAGGCTTACTCATTTGCAGCTCTTCACGCATCTCATCCAGCGTCATTTCCTCATTTAAATACATCGTCCCATATAAAATACCCGCACTTCTAGTAATGCCATAGAGATCCATTGTTTCAGCGATGGAATCAATGACGAGATCTTTAGCAGCTAAAATGCGTTCCTCTGCTTGTGGCTGTTCCTGCTTTTTCATCTTGTCCCTGCTTTCTATTAAGTGAATTCAATACGTTCAAAAAAATCTTTATGGACTATATGTTAACGAAAGAATGCAAAATGTCAAAATAAAAGAAGCATATCCACCCTTTGACAGAAAAATTTGAACATGTTAAGTTAATTATGTTCAAAACGTTAAATTTTTATTTAACAAACTTACCAAAGAGAATCAGAGGAGGTTCCTTCTATGAGTCAAACACTATTTATCGATGGACAATGGGTTGGCGCTAAGAGTGGCGACACAAGAGATATCATCAATCCATTTAATCAAGAAGTGATCGCGACAGTCAGTGAAGGATCAAGAAATGACGCGCAGTTAGCCATTAAGGCAGCAAGAAAAACCTTCGATCAAGGTGATTGGGCAAACATGCCTGGACTTGAAAGAGGAAATATTGTGTTCAAAATTGCTGAATTGATTAGGCGAGACCTAGATGAATTAGCCAAATTAGAATCACTTGATACGGGTAAAACATTAGAAGAAAGCAAAGCTGATATGGACGATATTGCGAACGTGTTCCAATATTATGCGGGGCTTGCTGATAAGGATGGCGGGGAAATCATTGCATCGCCTATTCCAAACTCAAAAAGCGAATTAGTCCGAGAACCTGTCGGTGTATGCGGTCAAATCACTCCTTGGAACTATCCATTGCTTCAAGCGAGCTGGAAAATCGCTCCTGCCCTTGCAGCTGGAAATACAATCGTACTAAAGCCAAGTGAAATTACACCATTAACCACGATCAAAGTTTTCAAACTTATGGAAGAAGCGGGTGTTCCAGCAGGCGTTGCCAACTTAGTGCTTGGACCTGGAGCAACTGTTGGAGATGAGCTGGCTGTCAATGACCAAGTCGATTTAATTTCATTCACAGGCGGTATTGAAACAGGTAAGAAAATCATGCAGGGAGCCAGCGGGAATGTGAAGAAAATCGCCCTTGAGCTCGGCGGGAAAAACCCGAATATCGTCTTTCAAGATGCTGATTTAGACGTAGCGGTTGACCAGGCAATGAATGCTGTGTTTTTCCATGCAGGGCAAGTGTGTTCAGCAGGTTCACGCTTGTTAGTGGAAGAATCCATTCACGATGAATTTTTAGAAGAACTGGTGAAGCGTACGAAAAAAATCAAGCTAGGCAACGGCTTTGATGAAGGAACCCAGAGCGGACCGCTTATCTCAGCTGAGCATCGAGAAAAAGTAGAAAAATACGTCAGCATCGGTTTAGAAGAAGGCGCAACATTAGAAACAGGTGGGAAACGACCTGATGCAGAGGAGCTTCAAAAAGGATTCTTCTACTTGCCGACGATTTTCTCAGGCTGTACATCAGAGATGCGAATTGTACAGGAAGAAGTGTTTGGACCAGTCCTCACTGTCGAATCCTTCCGATCAGAGGAAGAAGTCATCGAGCTGGCAAATGACACGATTTATGGTTTAGCAGGAGCGGTGTGGTCTTCTGATATCGGCAAAGCCGAACGAGTGGCTCGTCAATTAAGATTAGGCACGGTATGGATCAACGACTTCCATCCTTATTTTGCCCAAGCACCGTGGGGTGGATATAAACAATCAGGTCTTGGACGTGAATTAGGACGTACGGGCCTTGAAGAATATACGGAACTAAAACATTTATATCGAAATACAAAACCAGAAGCGGTTCATTGGTTTAAATAAATATCACTTATCTGGAGGAGATTCTATATGACTTTAAATATGAAAATTGAAAGCATGCAAAAATTCCATACGTTTGAAATTCCGACTGTCATCAAGCATGGCATTGGGGCAGTGAAACATGTTGGGGAAGAAGTAAAAGCATACGGCGTTTCAAAGGTATTGCTTGTCACAGATCCTGGTATTTATCAAGCAGGTGTTGTAGATCCAGTGATTGCTTCATTAAAAGAAGCGCAAGTTGATGTGGTTCTATTTAATAAAGTAGAACCAAACCCGCCAGTCCGTTTAGTGAATGAAGGGTCTGCGTTATATGAAAAAGAAGGCTGTAATGGTTTAGTCGCAGTAGGCGGCGGAAGCTCAATGGATACAGCGAAGGCTATCGGTGTGGAAGCGACTCATGAAGGATCAGTTCTTGATTACGAAGCGGCTGAGGGGAAAAAACCGCTTGAAAATAGAATCCCTCCGTTAACCACAATTCCGACAACGGCTGGTACAGGTTCAGAGGTCACGCAGTGGGCAGTGATCACTGACGAAGAAAGGGAATTCAAATTCAACACAGGTGGACCGCTCATTGCAGCTCACCTAACAGTGATTGATCCTGAGCTTCATGTATCTATGCCGCCGCATGTGACGGCAATGACGGGTATCGATGCGCTTGCGCACGCGATCGAATGCTATACGATGAAGTTTGCTCAGCCAATTACAGATGCGGTAGCGCTCATGGCCATTGAATATGCTGCTCATTATATTCGCCGTGCCTTTGCCGATGGAGAGGATTTGGAAGCAAGATATGGGATGGCACAAGCTGCGATGCTTGCCGGACTTTCCTATGGCAGTGAATCAGCTGGCGCAGCCCATGCGATGAGCCAAACGCTTGGAGGCATTATTCCAGTCGCACATGGCCAATGTGTAGCGGCAATGATGGGACCTGTCATGGAATATAACTGGAAAGGGTACCCAGAGAAATTCGCTCGAATTGCGCAAGCATTCGGGATTGATACAAGCAGAATGACAACAGAGGAAGCTGCAAAAGCAGCAGTGAATTGGATGTATGATTTAGTGGAAGACCTAGAAGTTCCTTCATTAGAAGAACAAGGTGTACCAAAAGATATGATCGACCGTTTATCTAAAGAAGCAATGAAAGATCCGCAAACAGTTGGAAACCCAAGAGACCTGAACGAAAAAGCATACAACTGGATTTACGCTCGCTGCTTTGATTTAACACCTAAAACAGTGTAACAATGAAAAAAGGCTCCCAAAAGGGAGTCTTTTTTATATATTATAGCTGTTCTTTAATTTCTTTAATTTGATGAATATGGCGTTTTTCGTGTGCACCAATAAAATCAAGGTATTGCTTTAATGAAAGCTCTTCAAACACAGGATGTGCAATCACGCGTTTGAAATCTTCCTCTGTAAACGTTGATAAAATTTGATTTAATTTCTCACGAGCTGTATCAAGCTCATCTTTTAAATGTGTAGGTGTCACATGCTTGCGCTCTGGTTCAACAATACTAGGTGCGGTGGCTTTTTTTGAACGATCCTCTGCCATTTCCACCGGCTTTGGCTCATATTCTTTAATCGGTGCTTTTTTCCCCTCAGCAGCTAGATGTTTTGCAGCAACTAGGTCCATCTTCTTTAAATGATCTGCAACTTCTTGAATACTCCAAGTATCATCAGATAATTTTTGATTTAATTGTTCTTCGCTCAATCCTTGCAGCTCCTGCCACAATTCTTGTCTTGCTTCATGTAATAAACTCATTTCTCTCACCTCAAGGTCAAATTTTATCATACTGGTACAAGACAATCATTCTTTAGCTATCCGAGAAATCCTTTAATGAATTGTGATGAAAAATGAAACCTTTACAAAAGTGGTTCGTATTACCTGTTAGAAGGAATACACTTGGATGTGAGCATGGTCTAAATGAATGAAAGGCTGCTCATTTCATAAAGAAAGGGTGAGGAAGATGGATGTGTTTGGGCTGCCTCTTCAGACGCTGTACTTATACATATTGATGGTATCAGGAATCCTGACGCTTGTTTTCGTCTTTTTTGGCGATGTATTTGATGGATTGTTTGAAGCGATTCCTGTCCCGTTCCTTCAACCAACATTGATCCTCGCATTTCTTACCTTTTTCTCGGCTGGAGGATTTATCTCTGAAAAAACAGCAATTGTAGGAAGTGGACTTGGCGCCGTATTATCTGCCATCCTCGCAGTGGTTCTCGTTACTTGTTTACATGTATTTGTCTTAGTCCCGCTTTCCTCTGCTGAAGAATCTCTTTCATATACGGAGGCCGACCTAAAAGGAAGAACTGGGGAGATCATTGTATCTGTACCAAAAGATGGGTTTGGAGAAGTGCTGTTAATTAGTAACAGCGGAAAAATCTCAAAGCCTGCCGTCAGTTTCGACGAAGAGGAGATTCCATATGGAACCCGGGTGCTGGTCGTCGAAGTGAACAAAGGCGTGTTATCTGTTATACCAAATGAAGAAATCTAGGAGGGAATGCTATGCCAGGAACAACCATATTAATTATTATTGGAATTGTGCTTGTGATTCTCATTGCACTTATTGGTGTATTTGTTTCGAAATACCGGACTGCTGGTCCAGATGAAGCATTAATCGTCACAGGAAGTTACCTCGGAAGTAAAAATGTTCACGTGGATGAAGGTGGAAACAAGATTAAGATTGTAAGAGGTGGAGGTACCTTTGTACTCCCTGTTTTTCAACAAGCAGAGCCGCTCAGCTTACTATCTAGCAAGCTAGATGTTTCAACGCCTGAAGTCTATACTGAACAGGGTGTACCGGTCATGGCGGATGGAACGGCCATCATTAAAATTGGCGGATCAATTGAAGAAATCGCCACTGCGGCAGAGCAGTTTTTAGGGAAAACAAAAGAAGATCGTGAAAATGAAGCAAGAGAAGTACTAGAAGGACACCTTCGCTCCATTTTAGGGTCAATGACAGTTGAAGAGATTTATAAAAACAGAGAGAAATTTTCTCAAGAAGTACAGCGTGTCGCTTCTCAAGATCTAGCGAAAATGGGTCTTGTCATTGTATCGTTTACAATCAAAGATGTCCGTGATAAAAATGGCTATTTAGAATCACTAGGTAAACCTAGAATTGCTCAAGTGAAACGCGATGCAGATATTGCGACAGCAGAAGCAGATAAAGAAACACGTATCAAACGTGCAGAAGCAGATAAAGATGCGAAGAAATCTGAGCTTGAGCGTGCCACTGAAATCGCTGAAGCAGAAAAAATCAATGAGCTGAAAAGAGCAGAATTCAGACGTGAACAAGATACAGCAAAAGCAAGCGCTGACCAAGCGTACGATCTTGAAACAGCTCGTAATCGTCAGCACGTAACTGAACAAGAAATGCAAGTCAAAATCATTGAACGTCAGAAGCAAATTGAATTAGAAGAAAAAGAGATCCAGCGTCGTGAGCGTCAATACGATTCTGAAGTGAAAAAGAAAGCAGATGCGGACCGTTATGCTGTTGAGCAGTCGGCTGCGGCGGAAAAAGCGAAGCGTCTTGCAGAAGCAGATGCGAAGAAATACAGCATTGAAGCAATGGCGAAAGCAGAAGCAGAGAAAGTTCGGATTGACGGGCTTGCCAAAGCGGAAGCCGATCGTGCAAAAGGGGAAACAGAAGCAGAAGTCATTAGGTTGAAAGGACTTGCGGAAGCAGAAGCGAAAGAGAAAATTGCAGAAGCATTCGAACAGTATGGTCAAGCGGCGATTCTTGATATGATTGTGAAAATGCTACCTGAATATGCGAAACAAGTATCTGCTCCACTTTCTAACATTGATAAAATTACAGTTGTTGATACAGGTGGTAACGGGGAAGGCAGCGGCGCCAACAAAGTGACCGGCTATGCGACAAACCTTATGTCCAGTCTTCAAGAAAGTCTGAAAGCTTCCTCTGGAATTGATGTTAAAGAAATTATTGAGAATTTCTCTGGCAAAGGCAATGTGAAACAAAGCATCCAAGAACTGACGAATGAAATCAAACAGCCAAGAAAAAAAGAAATCGCTGATCGTCAAATAGAAGAATAAAAATCAATAGACACCTTCTGATTGAGGGTGTCTATTTTACTTGGGGCACATGCCGGTGTCTTTTGATAGATGAAGAGAGATTCACAAGAATGCCTGCAGATATCATCATGAACACCAATGAAGATCCGCCGTAGCTAATAAAGGGAAGAGGAATGCCTGTAATGGGGAGAAGCCCAAAGACAGCTCCTAGATTAAAGGTTGCTTGAATCATGATTTGAAAAGTAAGCCCGATCGTTAATAGCTTTCCAAATGGATCTTGTAAACCTTGAACGATTCGAACGGCGCGATACATGATGAGTAGGTAGGCACCCATCACAAACGACAGCCCCATGATTCCCAGCTCTTCACTGATGATGGCCATAATAAAATCTGTATGGGCTTCAGGAAGAAATCCTAGTTTTTGAATACTTCCGCCTAAACCATTCCCGGTCAGTCCTCCTGAATCCATGGCGAGATAAGAATGGATCAGCTGATAACCATCTCCATCTTCATACATGAAAGGATCACGAAAAGAAGTGATCCGTTTCAAACGATAAGGAGCGGTCACAGCAAAAAAAGTGATCCCTGCCGCAGCCGTCGAACCTAGTAGAATGAGGTGGCGTGTTTTAAGTCCAGCACATAATAAGACGATACCGCAGCTCAATAAAATAGAAACTGCTGTACCTAAATCTGGCTGTTTCAAAACCAATAAAAAAGCTAGACTTAAAAGAAGAAGTGGAGGCAGGACTCCTTTTTTAAAGGATGTAATGTACGCTTGTTTCTTTGCATATACATAGGCAAAATAGATGATCATCACTAATTTCACAGCCTCAGACGGCTGGATGATCAAAGAGCCCAATTGAATCCATCGCTGTGAATTGTTTTTGACAACACCGATTCCAGGAAGCAGGACAAGGAGAAGACATAACAATGACAGCATCACAAGCCATCGAATCCATTTACGGTAAGCTTGATATGGAACCAGGGCCGCAGCGATGAAAAAGAAGAACCCAATCAAAAGCCATTGCCACTGTTTCATGAAAAAGTAGCTGCCCTGTCCATATTTTATTTCGCCTAAAGGATAACTCGCACTGTACACCATCAGCAATCCAAAGAAACAAAGACAAACAATCGTCCCAGCAAGAATGTGGTCGATTTTTTTTAGGTGAGAAAGAATCAATGACATCACCTTCAATCCCAGTTACGTCCAAACATGTAGGATGAGGACCTCAGATTGACACTAAACACAAGGCCAATGGCGATCATATTGGTTAAAAGCGCACTGCCCCCATAGCTGATAAAAGGAAGGGCAAGACCAGTCACAGGCATTAGCCCTACTGTCATCCCAACGTTTTGGAAGACTTGAAAGACGATCAGCCCAACCACCCCAGCACATATATAAAGCCCATAAAGGGTATTCGCATGCATAGCCACATGAATCATTCGATAGACCATCATAAGATATAAACAGATCAATAGGGAGGCGCCGATAAAACCAAACTCCTCGCCAATGACTGCAAATATAAAATCTGTATGGGCTTCAGGGATATTTCCCCCTTGTACTTGATTTCCTTTTGTATACCCGCTTCCTGATAATTGCCCTGACCCAATGCCAAGCATTGCTTGTTTCAGTTGATACCCATATGTCGAATCAAATTCATCTGGGGAGAGCCACCCATAAATGCGATCAAGCTGATGAGGTTTAATCACTTTTGTAAAGTGCTCAAAATGTTCATTGTGCAAGTAGGTCAAAAATGCAAGAAGCGCGAGAAAAGAAGCGATCAATGCAGCGATCATCTTACTTGAAATGCCTGACACAAGCATCAGTGTAAAAGCAATAGACAAGATTACAAGTGCCGTCCCCAAATCTGGCTGAATTAAAATCAGGAAAAAAGGAACAGCGGTCCAGCATATGATGTTCATTGTAGGAATCATGCTTTCTTTAAACGAAAAGCGCTGATGTTTGTATCGATTTAAAATAGCCGCTAACAGAAGAATGACAAAAATTTTCATAAATTCTGATGGTTGCACTTTCATGGGCCCCAAGCTGATCCATCTTTGGGAGCCATTTTGATTCGTGCCAAAAAAATGAACGAGAATGATGAGAAAGAGACCACCTGCAAATAATCGAAAAGATAACCGCTCAAGCAGTTCATAATCAAAGTAAGCAACTGCCGCCATAAGGCCAAAGCCGACGATATACCAGAAAACTTGTCTTTTGACGAAATAAAACATATCTTGCGTTTCATACTGTCCCGATCCGCTATACACAGCCAGCAGGCTGATCACAAAGAAGCAAATGACAGTGAATAATAATGCGAAGTCAATGCTGTTCTGTTTTTTCATGTCTCTGTCACCTGCTATGACCTATTTGTCAGCTGGTTTAATACGACCTGCACCGCTGCAGCGTCATCAATATAGCCGATCGGAAAAATATAATCTGGTATTAAATCAACGGGCATAATGAAGTAAAGTAATGCGCCTCCCATCAACATCAATTCTCGAGAAGTCCCCCGTCCGCTCATGAACGAGCAGTACATGCTTTTCAATTGATCAAGAAATGGCCCAACACCACTTATCGTCTCTATCTTTTTTTCAAAATATGCCGAGATCGTTTCTTTTCCCTCGTCTGATTGACTATAGGTCTCATATTCATTTAGCTTCTGTTTCAGTTCATTCTCGCTGAATTTCCCGTCATAGACATCATGATCTTTCAGCGTTCGCTCAATCTCTTCTACTGCTTGAATGAACGTATTACCGTGAACTCTTTCGTTTTTAATTGAAAATCCAGCCGTGGCCAATAGATGATCTAAAGAAATGTGTAGAGCATCTGAAAGCCGCTGTAAATGGTTCAAAGTCGGTTTTCTTTTTCCGTTCATGATTCTAGACAGTGTGGCTTTATCAATTTCTGTTTGTGTACTGAGTTCTCTTAATGAAAGAGAACGTATTTGCAGTTGTTCTTTTAAAAACTGCCGAAGCTCAGTTGTTTTAAATTCCATCTCTTTCTTCACCCTTTTCATAAAGTTCAACTCTTCAATAGAAGAAGTCGTACCCAATATATAGGGGTGTTGACAAAATGTCAACGAATATCCATTAAGGATTGAATTTTATAAAATAGCAACTTATCATATGAAACATAGAGTAAGAAATGGCTAAAAGGGGTGTGCAGATGAAGGTGAGACATGCAGTACATAATGATATTCCTAAAATTGCCGAAATTCATGTGAAGAGCTGGCAAACGACTTATCATGGCATTATTTCACAAGAGTATTTAGATGCTTTGAATGTAGAGGAGCGGGAAGAGAGCTGGAGAAGCAGGTCGCTTGAAGGCACGTTTGTCGCAGAGGATGCTGACGGAGTATTTGGTTTTGCTTCCTTCGGAAAACAGCGTGATGAGAGATATTCAATATATGATGGTGAGCTTTATGCCATCTATTTGTTGCAGAGAAAACAGAAATCAGGAGCGGGGATGGCTTTGATTGCAAAAGGTGTGGATTATTTAATAGAGAAAGGCTATCAGAATATGCTGCTCTGGGTATTTGAGCAAAATTCAGCGAAGCAATTTTATCAAAAACTTCAACCTAGTTTTGCCGTCACCAGCCAGTTCGAGCTGGCTGGTGAGAACCATGAAGAAATAGGGTATGGATGGGAACTGTCTGTCCTAAGCGATCATGTTCAACAAATTATATCGTCAGCTTCCAGTAATAATGAGAGAAAAAAGTAAAAAGGGTGGCGAGTAAAATATAAGATATAAAAGGAGAAGCCTCTACTTTTCCTTTCACACCTGCTATTTTTAATGCCTCATAGAAACTGGCCAAAAAGTAGGCGAGACTGAGGATGTAACAGCACAGCATAATGGAGTAAGGATTCATTGTCGTACCTCCAGCATGAAATCTTCTACTATTAATAGATTCAATAGAGCAGCAAATTATGCATAAAAAAATAACCCGCTGAAACAGCTGGGTTATTTTTGTCGAGGAAAAACCAAACGAGATGCACTAGGGATGAGTAAACAAAGAACAATACTACAAATGATAAATGAAGGAATCATATATGTGCTGTTATAAACTAATGAATACACCCATCCTGGTGTTCCTTTTGGTGCATAATGAGAAAAGAAAACAACACCTGAAATAAAGAACGTCAGCAGTCTGAAGAAACTGGCGACAAATACAGCTAGGATAATATAGAAGAATTGTTTCTTTCGCTTTTTATCCTGAATGGCTTTTTTAATTGATCCTGAGAATAGCCCGCTTAAACAAATCACAACAGATGCGACAAAGTAATCGAGAAATCCTTGTACAGGTGTAGCAATAATAGGATTGTTCATCAGCTGCAGTCCTGCGATTAACACACCGATGATAAATCCAGCAGACACGCCCCATCTAATGGACATGAGAATGACAGGAATCATGATCAGTGCAATTGACCCGCCGTTTGGCATTCTTAAAAAGAGACCTGATAAATAATCTAAAACAAGTGCAAGAGAAGTCATGATGGCGATCTCCATCAGTCGTACTAATTGATTTGATTGCTGCATAAAAAAATCCCCTTTTCACGAATTGTGCAAGGAGAGACCATGTCAGGATGAGTATGTGATTCATAGAAAAACATATCGGCTTGCATACATGCATGTATGCAAGTGATTCCACATTCCTACTTCAGTATTAACTGACAGGTTCAAAGGGTCAGAACAACGAATTGTTCACTCTCAGCACAAAGCTCCCCCTGCGGTTATTAAATTTCAATCTATTATAAATATACTAAAGACCTACAGGATCAACAATAGTGAATTACGGAGTTAAGCCCTTTTTGTACGAATATATAGGAAGAGATCAGGAAAAATAAATTATTTAGAAAAAATACTTGTTTCTTCTTTTAAAAGGTGTTATATTTGTATTCGCCGCTGAAACAGCGCGGTTGAGAAATAACATTCAAGAAAAAAGTTGTTGACTTCATCTTGATAGAATGTTATATTAATAAAGTCGCCTCTGAGCGATAACGAAGATGATCTTTGAAAACTAAACAAGACAAAACGTACCTGTTAATTCGAGTTTTTATAAAAAATCCTATGATACATCATAGGTAGTCAGTCAGACTGACGAGGCAGGAAATGATCACATGCTAAGTTCGCTACATCGTGTAGCAACGCATGTGTGATATGCATCCTGCATACCTCGGAGAGTTTGATCCTGGCTCAGGACGAACGCTGGCGGCGTGCCTAATACATGCAAGTCGAGCGGACAGAAGGGAGCTTGCTCCCGGATGTTAGCGGCGGACGGGTGAGTAACACGTGGGTAACCTGCCTGTAAGACTGGGATAACTCCGGGAAACCGGAGCTAATACCGGATAGTTCCTTGAACCGCATGGTTCAAGGATGAAAGACGGTTTCGGCTGTCACTTACAGATGGACCCGCGGCGCATTAGCTAGTTGGTGAGGTAACGGCTCACCAAGGCGACGATGCGTAGCCGACCTGAGAGGGTGATCGGCCACACTGGGACTGAGACACGGCCCAGACTCCTACGGGAGGCAGCAGTAGGGAATCTTCCGCAATGGACGAAAGTCTGACGGAGCAACGCCGCGTGAGTGATGAAGGTTTTCGGATCGTAAAGCTCTGTTGTTAGGGAAGAACAAGTGCAAGAGTAACTGCTTGCACCTTGACGGTACCTAACCAGAAAGCCACGGCTAACTACGTGCCAGCAGCCGCGGTAATACGTAGGTGGCAAGCGTTGTCCGGAATTATTGGGCGTAAAGGGCTCGCAGGCGGTTTCTTAAGTCTGATGTGAAAGCCCCCGGCTCAACCGGGGAGGGTCATTGGAAACTGGGAAACTTGAGTGCAGAAGAGGAGAGTGGAATTCCACGTGTAGCGGTGAAATGCGTAGAGATGTGGAGGAACACCAGTGGCGAAGGCGACTCTCTGGTCTGTAACTGACGCTGAGGAGCGAAAGCGTGGGGAGCGAACAGGATTAGATACCCTGGTAGTCCACGCCGTAAACGATGAGTGCTAAGTGTTAGGGGGTTTCCGCCCCTTAGTGCTGCAGCTAACGCATTAAGCACTCCGCCTGGGGAGTACGGTCGCAAGACTGAAACTCAAAGGAATTGACGGGGGCCCGCACAAGCGGTGGAGCATGTGGTTTAATTCGAAGCAACGCGAAGAACCTTACCAGGTCTTGACATCCTCTGACAACCCTAGAGATAGGGCTTTCCCTTCGGGGACAGAGTGACAGGTGGTGCATGGTTGTCGTCAGCTCGTGTCGTGAGATGTTGGGTTAAGTCCCGCAACGAGCGCAACCCTTGATCTTAGTTGCCAGCATTCAGTTGGGCACTCTAAGGTGACTGCCGGTGACAAACCGGAGGAAGGTGGGGATGACGTCAAATCATCATGCCCCTTATGACCTGGGCTACACACGTGCTACAATGGACAGAACAAAGGGCTGCGAGACCGCAAGGTTTAGCCAATCCCACAAATCTGTTCTCAGTTCGGATCGCAGTCTGCAACTCGACTGCGTGAAGCTGGAATCGCTAGTAATCGCGGATCAGCATGCCGCGGTGAATACGTTCCCGGGCCTTGTACACACCGCCCGTCACACCACGAGAGTTTGCAACACCCGAAGTCGGTGAGGTAACCTTTATGGAGCCAGCCGCCGAAGGTGGGGCAGATGATTGGGGTGAAGTCGTAACAAGGTAGCCGTATCGGAAGGTGCGGCTGGATCACCTCCTTTCTAAGGATATATGGAGCAGTGTGCGTTTTCGTCTTGTTTAGTTTTGAAGGATCATTCCTTCAAACATGTCTCTAGCGAGACAGGATTGTTCTTTGAAAACTAGATAACAATAAGTAATACATTCACATTGAATGCAATGCAAAGTTCATCACACATAGTGATTCTTTCTAAAGTAAGAAATGGTTAAGTTAGAAAGGGCGCACGGTGGATGCCTTGGCACTAGGAGCCGATGAAGGACGGGACGAACACCGATATGCTTCGGGGAGCTGTAAGCAAGCTTTGATCCGGAGATTTCCGAATGGGGAAACCCACTGCTCGTAATGGAGTAGTATCCATACTTGAATACATAGAGTATGAGAAGGCATACCCGGGGAACTGAAACATCTAAGTACCCGGAGGAAGAGAAAGCAAATGCGATTCCCTGAGTAGCGGCGAGCGAAACGGGAACAGCCCAAACCAAGAGGCTTGCCTCTTGGGGTTGTAGGACACTCTATACGGAGTTACAAAGGAACGATATAAGCGAAGAGGTCTGGAAAGGCCCGCCAAAGAAGGTAACAGCCCTGTAACTGAAATGTTGTTCTCTCCAGAGTGGATCCTGAGTACGGCGGAACACGTGAAATTCCGTCGGAATCCGGGAGGACCATCTCCCAAGGCTAAATACTCCCTAGTGACCGATAGTGAACCAGTACCGTGAGGGAAAGGTGAAAAGCACCCCGGAAGGGGAGTGAAATAGATCCTGAAACCGTGTGCCTACAAGTAGTCAGAGCCCGTTAACGGGTGATGGCGTGCCTTTTGTAGAATGAACCGGCGAGTTACGATCCCGTGCAAGGTTAAGCAGAAGATGCGGAGCCGCAGCGAAAGCGAGTCTGAATAGGGCGCATGAGTACGTGGTCGTAGACCCGAAACCAGGTGATCTACCCATGTCCAGGGTGAAGTTCAGGTAACACTGAATGGAGGCCCGAACCCACGCACGTTGAAAAGTGCGGGGATGAGGTGTGGGTAGGGGTGAAATGCCAATCGAACCTGGAGATAGCTGGTTCTCTCCGAAATAGCTTTAGGGCTAGCCTCAAGGTAAGAGTCTCGGAGGTAGAGCACTGATTGGACTAGGGGCCCCTACCGGGTTACCGAATTCAGTCAAACTCCGAATGCCGATGACTTATCCTTGGGAGTCAGACTGCGAGTGATAAGATCCGTAGTCGAAAGGGAAACAGCCCAGACCGCCAGCTAAGGTCCCAAAGTATACGTTAAGTGGAAAAGGATGTGGAGTTGCTTAGACAACCAGGATGTTGGCTTAGAAGCAGCCACCATTTAAAGAGTGCGTAATAGCTCACTGGTCGAGTGACTCTGCGCCGAAAATGTACCGGGGCTAAACGTATCACCGAAGCTGCGGACTGTTCTTACGAACAGTGGTAGGAGAGCGTTCTAAGTGCAGTGAAGTCAGACCGGAAGGACTGGTGGAGCGCTTAGAAGTGAGAATGCCGGTATGAGTAGCGAAAGACGGGTGAGAATCCCGTCCACCGAATGCCTAAGGTTTCCTGAGGAAGGCTCGTCCGCTCAGGGTTAGTCGGGACCTAAGCCGAGGCCGAAAGGCGTAGGCGATGGACAACAGGTTGATATTCCTGTACCACCTCCTCACCATTTGAGCAATGGGGGGACGCAGGAGGATAGGGTAAGCGCGGTATTGGATATCCGCGTCCAAGCAGTTAGGCTGGGAAATAGGCAAATCCGTTTCCCGTGAAGGCTGAGCTGTGATGGCGAGCGAAATTTAGTAGCGAAGTTCCTGATTCCACACTGCCAAGAAAAGCCTCTAGCGAGGTGAGAGGTGCCCGTACCGCAAACCGACACAGGTAGGCGAGGAGAGAATCCTAAGGTGATCGAGAGAACTCTCGTTAAGGAACTCGGCAAAATGACCCCGTAACTTCGGGAGAAGGGGTGCTTCTTAGGGTGTTAAAGCCCCGAGAAGCCGCAGTGAATAGGCCCAGGCGACTGTTTAGCAAAAACACAGGTCTCTGCGAAGCCGTAAGGCGAAGTATAGGGGCTGACGCCTGCCCGGTGCTGGAAGGTTAAGAGGAGCGCTTAGCGTAAGCGAAGGTGCGAATTGAAGCCCCAGTAAACGGCGGCCGTAACTATAACGGTCCTAAGGTAGCGAAATTCCTTGTCGGGTAAGTTCCGACCCGCACGAAAGGCGCAACGATCTGGGCACTGTCTCAACGAGAGACTCGGTGAAATTATAGTACCTGTGAAGATGCAGGTTACCCGCGACAGGACGGAAAGACCCCGTGGAGCTTTACTGCAGCCTGATATTGAATGTTGGTACAGCTTGTACAGGATAGGTAGGAGCCTTGGAAACCGGAGCGCTAGCTTCGGTGGAGGCATCGGTGGGATACTACCCTGGCTGTATTGACCTTCTAACCCGCTGCCCTTATCGGGCAGGGAGACAGTGTCAGGTGGGCAGTTTGACTGGGGCGGTCGCCTCCTAAAATGTAACGGAGGCGCCCAAAGGTTCCCTCAGAATGGTTGGAAATCATTCGCAGAGTGTAAAGGCACAAGGGAGCTTGACTGCGAGACCTACAAGTCGAGCAGGGACGAAAGTCGGGCTTAGTGATCCGGTGGTTCCGCATGGAAGGGCCATCGCTCAACGGATAAAAGCTACCCCGGGGATAACAGGCTTATCTCCCCCAAGAGTCCACATCGACGGGGAGGTTTGGCACCTCGATGTCGGCTCATCGCATCCTGGGGCTGTAGTCGGTCCCAAGGGTTGGGCTGTTCGCCCATTAAAGCGGTACGCGAGCTGGGTTCAGAACGTCGTGAGACAGTTCGGTCCCTATCCGTCGCGGGCGCAGGAAATTTGAGAGGAGCTGTCCTTAGTACGAGAGGACCGGGATGGACGCACCGCTGGTGTACCAGTTGTTCTGCCAAGGGCATCGCTGGGTAGCTATGTGCGGACGGGATAAGT
This sequence comes from Bacillus sp. FSL K6-2869, assembly GCF_040869405.1. Classification (NCBI taxonomy): domain Bacteria; kingdom Bacillati; phylum Bacillota; class Bacilli; order Caryophanales; family Bacillaceae; genus Bacillus; species Bacillus sp. FSL K6-2869. The sequence continues at coordinate 2,855,628 of NZ_CP152035.1, read as the reverse complement.
GCTGAAAGCATCTAAGCATGAAGCCCCCCTCAAGATGAGATTTCCCATTCCGCAAGGAAGTAAGATCCCTGAAAGATGATCAGGTTGATAGGTCTGAGGTGGAAGCGTGGTGACACGTGGAGCTGACAGATACTAATAGATCGAGGACTTAACCTATATTCTAATGTGAAAAATGAACATTGTTATCTAGTTTTGAGAGAACATTCTCTCCATCAGGTTTGGTGGCGATAGCGAAGAGGTCACACCCGTTCCCATACCGAACACGGAAGTTAAGCTCTTCAGCGCCGATGGTAGTTGGGGGTTTCCCCCTGTGAGAGTAGGACGCCGCCAAGCTTTTCAAAGGATCAGTTCCAATCGGAACTGGTCTTTTTTGTGCTGTTTGAAAGAAGATCACCTTGATACAGATGTGGTATAAATCAGGTTGTTTTAATTCACTATAAGCGTGGAGATGCTCTAAATTAACGTGAAAGTCTGTGAAGCATGTTCACTTTTAAGTATGGAGAAAAGTAATAGAGAGAAAGAATAGCAGGTGTATAGATGCCTGATACAAATTCATTCATTTAAATGGAGTTGTATAAGTCTATTTTATTGAAATCAAAACATTCATTGCGTTTAACAGTTGAAATAAAGAAATATCTATATCATTAAAGTATAAAAATTGAAAGGCTGCTGATATTTTTAAAGGATTTACTCGTTTTTAAAGAGAATATAGAGAAGAGAAATACAGCTGTTAATCGTTGAATTAAAGCCGTTTTGACTGGTAACATCAACATCATCTGTTAAAAGAAATACGTCATGAAAAATGAAATAAAATTTTTTTAATATAGCCTTTACAAATGAGTGAAACCTGTATATAATAATCTTTGTCGGATCGAGAGATTCCTACATAGTGGAGGATTAGCTCAGCTGGGAGAGCATCTGCCTTACAAGCAGAGGGTCGGCGGTTCGAGCCCGTCATCCTCCACCATATTTATTCTTACATAATGTTAGGATAGATAAAGCCGGTGTAGCTCAACTGGTAGAGCAACTGACTTGTAATCAGTAGGTTGGGGGTTCAAGTCCTCTTGCCGGCACCACTTTCATATGGTAAGATAGACAAGTCGCTTTAAAAGCGAGCCATTAGCTCAGTTGGTAGAGCATCTGACTTTTAATCAGAGGGTCGAAGGTTCGAGTCCTTCATGGCTCACCATTTTCATGCGGGTGTGGCGGAATTGGCAGACGCGCTAGACTTAGGATCTAGTGTCTTTATGACGTGGGGGTTCAAGTCCCTTCACCCGCATTGCCAAACAACATAAAGAAATCCTGTAATGCGGAAGTAGTTCAGTGGTAGAACACCACCTTGCCAAGGTGGGGGTCGCGGGTTCGAATCCCGTCTTCCGCTTATACCATCCACGCCGGGGTGGTGGAATTGGCAGACACACAGGACTTAAAATCCTGCGGTAGGTGACTACCGTGCCGGTTCAAGTCCGGCCCTCGGCATTATAAAATAAGCGCCCGTAGCTCAATTGGATAGAGCGTTTGACTACGGATCAAAAGGTTAGGGGTTCGACTCCTCTCGGGCGCGCCATTAAGATCGGGAAGTAGCTCAGCTTGGTAGAGCACTTGGTTTGGGACCAAGGGGTCGCAGGTTCGAATCCTGTCTTCCCGACCATCTTTTATGGGGCCTTAGCTCAGCTGGGAGAGCGCCTGCCTTGCACGCAGGAGGTCAGCGGTTCGATCCCGCTAGGCTCCACTTTTCAAAAGATTATTTTATATCATGGCGGTGTAGCTCAGCTGGCTAGAGCGTACGGTTCATACCCGTGAGGTCGGGGGTTCGATCCCCTCCGCCGCTATAAAGGACCTTTAGCTCAGTTGGTTAGAGCAGACGGCTCATAACCGTCCGGTCGTAGGTTCGAGTCCTACAAGGTCCACCATCTATACGGAGGAATACCCAAGTCCGGCTGAAGGGATCGGTCTTGAAAACCGACAGGGGTGTCAAAGCCCGCGGGGGTTCGAATCCCTCTTCCTCCGCCATATTTTTAAAAAATGATATCATCGCGGGGTGGAGCAGTTCGGTAGCTCGTCGGGCTCATAACCCGAAGGTCGCAGGTTCAAATCCTGCCCCCGCAACCAAATTTTTTCTCTAATGGTCCGGTAGTTCAGTTGGTTAGAATGCCTGCCTGTCACGCAGGAGGTCGCGGGTTCGAGTCCCGTCCGGACCGCCATTTTCAAATGAATACATGGCTCGGTAGCTCAGTTGGTAGAGCAACGGACTGAAAATCCGTGTGTCGGCGGTTCGATTCCGTCCCGAGCCACTTTTACAAATAAATATCAGTATGGCGGTTGTGGCGAAGTGGTTAACGCACCAGATTGTGGCTCTGGCACTCGTGGGTTCGATTCCCATCAATCGCCCCATACATATTTTTGCGGGTGTAGTTTAGTGGTAAAACCTCAGCCTTCCAAGCTGATGTCGTGGGTTCGATTCCCATCACCCGCTCCATTTGCATATCGTTCATGGGCCTGTAGCTCAGCTGGTTAGAGCGCACGCCTGATAAGCGTGAGGTCGGTGGTTCGAGTCCACTCAGGCCCACCATGACTTTCCGCAGTAGCTCAGTGGTAGAGCTATCGGCTGTTAACCGATCGGTCGTAGGTTCGAATCCTACCTGCGGAGCCAAATGGAGAAGTACTCAAGTGGCTGAAGAGGCGCCCCTGCTAAGGGTGTAGGTCGCGCAAGCGGCGCGAGGGTTCAAATCCCTCCTTCTCCGCCATTTTTCTGGCCCGTTGGTCAAGCGGTTAAGACACCGCCCTTTCACGGCGGTAACACGGGTTCGAATCCCGTACGGGTCATTTTTTTAAGAGGTCTAATAAAGACCTCTTTTTTATTTTCCACAAAACGAAAGACCGCCATCACAGCGGTCTTTTTTACATATTCATGGAATAGATCGTATAAGACAAGTATGTCGCAAAGAATCCCCATAAAACATAAGGAATTAATAAAATTGGGACAACTTTGCTTAGTTTACGCGAGACGATGACAAGTGCGAGTGCTGTCAGTGCTACAAGCAGGCAGTCGATCGTAGCTGCAAATAGATCTTTTTGTGTAAATTGAAAAAAGCTAAAGGCTTGATTGAATACATAATTTAAAAGAAACAGAATCCAAAATGGTAATGTGATTTTTTGAAAACCATACTTTGCATAAATGATGGCGGCAGATAACGAAATGAGGGCGAATAAGACAGCCCAGACCGCACCGATGACACCACCACTAGGTGTCCATTCAGGTTTATTTAGTGCGTCATACCATTCTCTGTCGATAGGGAACAGGAACCCTGCAATAGAAAATAATGCGTATGTAATAAAGAAGACGATAACCGCCCAAATGATACTTTTTTTAGCCATCCAGAAATCTCCTCCCAATCAATTCACTCTTCAACTTATTTCCCAATTATTACATGATATAAACATCAAGCCCCCAATATGTGGGGACTAATGATTTTTTTTAGTATAAGGATCTTCTTCGTAAGGCTTCAAGTCACCAAACACTGTCATGACGCCTTCTTCATCTAATGCTTCTTCATAAGCTTCGTGTGCTTTATTTGGATAGACCTTGCTTGCTTTTCCTTCAATATCAGCAGCTGCAAACCCTTCATAGTCTTCCACATCATCTTCATCTTCTGATTGTGTATACACATCATCGTATGTCAATGGAGGAAATTCCATATCGGATGGGGTATCAGAGTTCCCATAGCGTTCTACGTCTTGGTAGGCATCTTCTCCGTCATATGCAGCACTTTCTTCATTTTCAAATTGCCCTGAGTGCGGACTTAATAAGTCCTCTTCAATGGGACGGTTTTGTGAAACGGTCTGTTCTTTTGAATGCTCTGTGCATGTGACGGCGGTGGGAAGGGCTTCTAAGCGTTCTTTAGGAATAGGGGCTTTACACACTTTACACAAACCATAAGAGCCGTCTGCCATTGCTTGGAGTGCTTCATTGATATCGGAAAGATGCTCATGTTCCAAACTGTTTAAGGCAATGTCTTTTCCGCGTTCGAATAGTTCTGTCCCTTGGTCGCCAGGGTGGTTATCATAGGCTGACAGTTCGCCCACTGAATCATAAGGAAATGATACTTTCTGTTCATCATCATGGCTTTTGGCTTCAATTTCTTGTTTTTCATCGAGAAGTCGCTGCTTCAACTGATGTAATTCGTTTTTAGACAACAAAGCGATCACCCTTTCATATCAAACATATTGTTAGTATGAGCAAATTTTTATGTAAGACTTGTGCCAATTTGAAGCAATTCTTCAATAAAAAACGCCTGCGGCTGCAGGCGTTTCGTGTTATGGGAGATAATATTGTAAGATCAATGCGATCGTTAACAGGAAACCAAAAAACGTATTGGTTTGTGCTGTCGACTTCATGGCATTCATTAATTCAATTGGTTTTTCTTTTTGCTTAAATTCTTTAATGGCTGTATAAGCTTTTGGCACACTGAGTAAGACAAGAAGACTCCAAAGACCCACGATATCCATAAAGATATAAACAAAAATGAGTACATATGAGATCACAAACATGGAAAGTAGGATGTTGACTGCCGCTTTACGTCCAGCTAGGATAGCAAGTGTCTTTCGTCCATTCTCTTTATCACCGTCTAAATCACGGATATTGTTCGACAGTAAGATGGCACCAACTAAAATAGAGATGGGTATTGAAATGAGCACAGCTTTTGATGTCAATGTTCCTGTTTGGATATAGAAACTAATTAAAATGATGCCTAGTCCCATAAAAGCACCTGATACAAGTTCTCCAAATGGTGTATAAGCAATTGGTACAGGGCCACCGGTATAAAAATAGCCTGCCGCCATACAAATTAGTCCTATGAGTGCAATCCACCAGCTAGACATCATGCAAATATAGATCCCAAGTAATAAAGAAAGCGCGAATAAGGCATAAGCGAGGCCTAAAACTGTTTTTGGTTTTACACCGTTTCTCACGATCGCTCCGCCGATACCGACAGATTTCTCATTGTCCAATCCGCGAACATAATCAAAGTACTCATTAAACATGTTCGTTGCAATTTGGATAAACATCGATGCAAATAGCATAGCTAAAAATAGCCCAACATGTATTTGACCACTCGGAAGTGCTAGGACAGTTCCTAAAGTAACGGGAATAAATGCCGCTGTTAATGTATGCGGTCGTAGTAAATTCCACCAAATCCGCCAGTTCTTATCAGGCTTAATTGGTGAAAGCTGATCTGATATCGATTGATGCTGCATAAAATATACTCCTTTAAATAAAAAAATACGTACACGTCCAAATTCCAGTTTAGCAAAGTTCAAAAAGGTGTCAATATATTGATGCGATGAAACAAGAAAAAGATGTTTGCTAATCGTTCCCATCTAGAGAGAAAGCTTGATCTTCGAACAGGTCTTACCATTTTTTAAGGGATGTTCTCATTTCAATATGCGGGAGCGAAAAAATCTTGAAAGCGTGATATAATAAGGATTCGAGGTTTTAAAAGCTGTTTTCTTTACTAAGTTCATCTGTTAAGGTTTATAATAGAAAAGCAGGTCATTCGACATACTCGAATGTTCATGTATTTTTTTACATGATGGTTTTATTTTTATATGTTATTTCATGGATTTTGGAGGAATGTATCATGGTGACAACAGTGCAAAGTACTTTCCGGCAGGAAGCGCTTGCGACATTAGAAGAAGCGAATAACGTCAACCATGCTGTTTTGATAAGCTACTCCAGAAGAGTTGACGATCTGGATCCTCTTGCCTTTTTCCAAAGCGGCGAAGCGGATTTTTTAGGCGAGCGGTTTTTTTGGTCTGATCCAGAAAGCCAAATGATATTTTCTGGACTTGGCAGAGCGGCCGTGATTAAATCATCAGAGCAAGGCAAAGAACGATTCAATATCGTCCATCAAGAATGGGAGCAGCTGAAACAGCATATGTTCCATTTTCATGATGAGAAGGAGTTAAAGCAAGCGGCAGTTGGTCCGCTTTTATTTGGAGGATTTTCATTTGATCCATATGAAGAGAAGGCGCGTCACTGGGAAGCTTTTGGCGAGGCTCATTTTTTTGTGCCATCGATGATGCTGACTGTTTCAAAAGAAGGCACGTTTCTAACGATCAATGAATGGAACGAGGTGGACGGGAATGTTCATCAGCTCATTCAAGAGTTAGAACAGAAAGCTTCTAATTTTGATGCATTGCCTGTCAGAAATCATGGACAAGCTGAGCTTGTTCATATGGAAGAGTTAGATGTCCAGGAATGGATGAAAGCAATCCATGAAGCGACAGAACACATTCGTGTGAACGAATATGAAAAGGTTGTTTTAGCAAGAGAAGTCTTGCTTCACTATAAAAATCAAATAGAACTCGCTCCACTATTAGCAGAATTACTAAAACATCAAACAACGAGTTATGTATTTGCTATAGAGCAGGGAAGACAAGCATTTGTCGGGGCGACGCCTGAACGTTTAGTGAAAAAAAGCGGTGGTGAAGTGTTTTCATCGTGTTTGGCAGGTTCCATTGTACGTGGTCAAGGTGAAGTAGAAGATCAGGCACTAGGTGAGGAACTGCTTCATGATGAGAAAAATTTGATTGAACATCAAATTGTCGTGAATATGATTGAGCAGGCATTTGAAGCAAACTGCCATCATGTGCATAAGCCAAATCAACCAAGTCTTTATAAAACGAAAAACATTCAGCATTTATTTACACCCATTGTGGGAGAAATTAAAAGCAGCTGTTCACTCTTTTCATTAATTGAACAGCTTCATCCAACACCAGCGCTTGGAGGATATCCTAAGGAAAAAGCGGTAGAGGTGATTCGTGAAATCGAACCGTTGAAACGTGGTTGGTATGCGGCGCCAGTGGGATGGATTGATTCTAAGGACAATGGAGAATTTGCTGTCGCCATTCGATCAGGTCTTATTGAGGAAGACCAAGTTCGTTTGTTTGCTGGATGTGGAATTGTAGAGGATTCCCTTGCAAAACAAGAGTATGAAGAAACGCAAGTGAAATTAAGACCAATGCTGTCTGCTCTTGGAGGTCGTCCTATTGAATAATCAAATCATGACAAGATATATTGGCAGATTAATGGATGAATTTGTGCAAAGTGGTGTGAATGAGGCAGTTGTTTGTCCTGGCTCCCGTTCAACACCGCTTGCGATGCTCGCTCTTGCTCATCAAGAAATCAATGTCCATGTGTTAGTGGATGAACGGTCTGCTGCTTTTTATGCACTGGGTCTTGCGAAAGCGAGCCAAACACCAGTGCTACTCATTTGTACATCAGGTACGGCAGCAGCTAACTTTTACCCAGCTGTTGTCGAGGCACATTATTCCCGAGTACCATTGATTGTTTTAACTGCTGATCGGCCGCACGAATTGAGGGAGGTTGGGGCACCTCAAGCGATTGATCAGCAATTCTTATTCGGTAAGTTTGTTAAATGGTTCACAGACTTAGCCTTGCCAGAAGAAAGCCAAACGATGCTGCGGTATGTCCAAACTACTGCTGCTAGGGCAAGTCATGTGTCTATGCAGGAGCCAAAGGGACCCGTTCAGGTGAATGTGCCGCTGAGAGAACCATTGCTTCCTGACTTGTCTATTGATCCTTTTGATAGAGAAGAAGGAGCTGCGAATAAAGTTTTAGCAGCAGGTCAAGCTCGTCCGGATGATCGGGTTATGTCAGAATTAGTGTCTATCATGAACAAAGCGGCAAAAGGAATCATTGTTGCTGGTGAACTTCACTCGCCGGAAGAGCAGGCGTCAGTGTTACGTCTTGCAAAAGCTTTGCATCTGCCAATTTTAGCTGACCCGCTTTCTCTTTTGCGAAATGGACATGAAAGTGAAGAATACATCATAGATGCATACGATTCTTTGTTAAAAGATGAGGCATTGCAGCAGCATCTCTTGCCTGAAATGGTCATTCGTTTTGGACCGATGCCTGTGTCTAAGCCTTTATTTAAGTGGCTAGAAAAGCATGCGGAAGTGAAGCAGATTGTCGTCGATGCTGCGGGTGGTTATCGAGATCCTGGTTTAAGCGCATCATACATGATTGAAAGTCATGTAGCCTCTTTTGTAGAAGAAGTCTTGATGAGAGCGGAAAAGCGTCAGGATACATCTTATTTACGACGCTGGCAGAGTGTCAATTCTTCTTTTAGAATGCATGTAAATCAATACAATGATGAGGACCTGACATTTGAGGGAAATGTCTATCGTCAGCTGCAGCACCTTTTGCCAAAAGAGAGTGTGCTCTTTATCGGAAATAGTATGCCTATTCGAGATGTCGATACTTTTTTTGAAACGCAGTCAAAACCGTTTCGGATGATGGCGAATCGCGGAGCAAATGGCATTGATGGTGTTGTGTCCACAGCTCTTGGAACATATGCAGCCTTGAAACAACCCATCACTTTAGTCATCGGCGATTTATCTTTTTACCATGATATGAACGGTCTTCTTGCAGCTAAGCTAATGGACATTCCGCTCACGGTTGTGTTGTTAAACAATGATGGTGGAGGAATCTTTTCTTTCCTTCCGCAGGCATCCGATGAACCGTATTATGAAAAGCTCTTTGGTACGCCGACTGGGTTGAATTTTGAGTATGCATCAAAGCTATATGGGGGAACCTATTCGAAGCCGACAACGAAAGAAGAGTTAAAAGATGTGTACTTGGCGCATATCCAAAAACCAGGGCTTCATTTAATTGAGATTGAAACTGACCGGCATTCTCGCGTTGGCAAACATCGCCAAATGATGGACGAGATATTGAGGGAAGTGAAAAAAGAATGCCTTCACTCATAATACGAATGCACGATGGTGTGGCGTATGAGGTGATAGACCATAACCCATCTGCTGAAAATGCCACGTTATGTTTACATGGCTTTACAGGGAGTGCAGCTTCTTGGGCTTTTTTGAATACTTATACACAAAAACATACGAGATTGATTCAGGTCAGCTTGCTTGGACATGGCCGCACAGACTCACCAAAGAGTATAAGAAGATATGCAATGTCCCAGCAGCTGGCAGATCTTGCTGAGATTTTAGATCAATTAAAGCTTCACAAAGTGAACATTCTCGGATATTCTATGGGAGGGCGTATTGCTTTATCATTTGCCTCCCGTTATCCAGAACGTGTAAACAAACTGATTCTTGAGAGTACATCTCCAGGGCTGAACTCTTTTAAAGAGCGGATGGAGAGGCTGAATCATGATCATCAGCTAGCTCAAAAGATCAGACATGAAGGGTTAGCGCAGTTTGTGGATTTTTGGGAGAACATTCCGCTGTTTGCTTCGCAGAAATCCTTGCCAGCGGACAGGCTAACGCAACTGAGAGAGGGAAGGCTAAAAGCCGATCCTAACGGGCTGGCTCGCAGCTTAGAAGGTATAGGAACGGGCTCACAGCCGTCTATGTGGGAAGCATTAAAGCAGATAAAACAGCCTGTTTTACTCATTTGCGGAACACTTGATAAAAAGTTCTGTCACATCGCCAAACGTATGCAGCAGGAGCTTGAATACAGTCAATTCACAGTAGTAGAGCATGCTGGGCATACAGTTCATGTGGAACAACCACATTTTTTTGGTAAAATAGTAAGTGAGTTTATTTTATCGCAAGATTAGAGGAGGAAATATTGATGGCTATTGAATGGCAAACTGAGCGTCAGTATGACGAAATTTTATATGAAACATATAATGGGATTGCAAAAATCACCATTAACCGTCCGCATGTACATAATGCATTTACACCAAAGACTGTAAGTGAATTAATTGATGCATTCTCACGTGCTCGCGACAATTCAGATGTTGGTGTCATTGTCCTTGCAGGTGCTGGAGGAAAAGCATTCTGTTCAGGTGGAGACCAAAAAGTACGCGGTCATGGCGGCTATGTAGGAGACGATCAAATTCCACGTCTAAACGTCCTAGACTTACAGCGTTTAATTCGTGTCATTCCAAAACCAGTTATTGCGATGGTTGCGGGCTATGCGATTGGCGGCGGGCATGTGCTTCATGTCGTGTGTGACCTCACGATTGCAGCAGACAATGCGATTTTTGGACAAACAGGACCAAAAGTGGGCAGCTTTGATGCTGGTTATGGATCTGGCTATCTTGCACGTATTGTGGGTCATAAGAAAGCAAGAGAGATCTGGTACTTATGTCGTCAATACAATGCACAAGAAGCGCTTGATATGGGACTTGTCAACACAGTTGTACCATTAGAGCAGCTGGAAGAAGAAACAGTGAAGTGGTGTGAGGACATGCTAGAAAAGAGCCCGACCGCTTTACGATTCTTGAAAGCTGCATTTAATGCGGACACAGATGGATTAGCTGGTATTCAGCAATTTGCAGGAGATGCGACCCTTCTTTATTACACAACAGATGAAGCAAAAGAAGGACGCGATTCCTTTAAGGAAAAACGGAAGCCAGACTTCGGTCAGTTCCCTCGTTTCCCTTGATTCAATGATATGGATGAAAACAGCTTAGTGCATCAGACTGAGCTGTTTTCTTTTATGAAAAGGAGGTGTCATGATGAAGCAACCCAATTGGCTGCTGCACCGTGCGTATTTAACGCCAGACCGGGTCGCACTCATTTATCAAGACAAAGAGTGGACATTTCGTGATTTAGCGAATGATGTAGACCAACTTGCGAATCGACTGACACGTGCATCTTTTAAAAAAGGGGATACGGTTGCGATTTTAATGAACAACCATCCTCATATGGTCATGCTTGTTCACGCTTGTTTTTTATTAGGCTTCAAGATTGTGTTATTGAACAATAAGTTAACAAAAGCAGAGAGACGTTTTCAGTTGGAAGATGCGAAAGTCATGGCTTTATTAACAGAGCCTGCATATGCAAATGAGCATCATGGTGATTTACCTGTTTATACAATAGAGACTTTACCTGATGCAGATCATGATATGGAAAAGAAGGTCGTACATGATATTGATTTAAATGAGACGGCGACGATTATGTATACATCTGGAACGACAGGACGCCCTAAAGGGGTGGAGCAAACGTTTGGCAATCATTTTCATAGTGCTGTTTCCTCGGCATTGAATTTAGGGATCAGGGAGGACGACCGCTGGCTCATTGCCTTGCCTCTTTTTCATATAAGCGGTTTATCCGCTATATTTAAATCTGTCATATACGGTATGACTGTCGTGCTACATCAAAAGTTTGATGTCGATGAAGTCAAGAATGCTATTGAACAGCATCGAGTGACGATGTTGTCAGTTGTTCAAACCATGCTGTCCCGTTTATTAAGTGGACTTGAAGAATGTCCATCATCTTTGCGTTGTCTGCTGTTAGGCGGAGGCCCTGCACCTTATGCGATGCTTCAAGAGAGTAAGGAGAAAGGATTTCCTGTGTTTCAATCGTACGGTATGACGGAGACCTGCTCGCAAATTGTGACACTTGCGCCCGAATTTAGTGTGGAAAAGCTTGGATCAGCGGGAAAACCCCTTTTTGGGTGTGAATTAAAGATTCAAGATGAGGACCGTCCGTGTCGTCCTTTTGAGCATGGTGAAATCATGGTGAAAGGTGCAAATGTCATGAAAGGCTACCTTTATCGTCAAGAGGCAACAGCTGCTGCATTTGAGCAGGGCTGGCTGAAAACGGGTGATATTGGCTATGTAGATGAGGACGGATTCTTATTTGTGCTTGATCGGCGGTCAGACTTAATTATTTCTGGTGGAGAAAATATTTATCCAGCAGAAATTGAAGCAGTTCTTTTAACACATCCAAATGTAAAGGAAGCCGGAGTGACGGGTATATATGATAAAAAATGGGGAGAGGTACCTGCTGCCTTCCTTGTGACAGATGAGCAGATTCCGGAGAATGAGCTCTATGCTTTGTGTCAGTCGCAATTAGCCAAGTATAAATGGCCCGCCGCTTTTCACTTTGTGGATGAGCTGCCAAGGAATGCGTCGAATAAATTGCAGAGGCACAGACTCAAATCAAAGGGGTTTTTAGATGATTCAAATTGAACGTGTGATCTTATATCATGTCACGATGAAACTCAAACAGCCATTTACAACGAGCCTTGGGACCATTTCAGAGCGTGAGTTTATTATTGTCGAGGTCAAAGATCAAACAGGATTAACTGGATGGGGAGAGGTATCTGCCTTCTCTTCTCCGTGGTATACAGAAGAAACCATCGAGACCTGCTATCACATGCTGAGGGCTTTCTTTATCCCGAACGTGCTGACCCGGTCTTTTACACATCCTTCGGACATACCAGACAGCTTGTACCATTTTAAAGGCAATAGAATGGCCAAAGCGGGAATTGAGGCAGCTGTGTGGGATATTTATGCGAAGCGAGAAAATAAGTCCTTACGTGACGTCTTAGGCGGTACTAGAGATAGAATTCCATCTGGTGTCGTTGCGGGGTTAGGACCAATAGATGATATGATTCAGCAAATCGAGCAGTTTGTTGATCAAGGCTATCAGCGTGTGAAAGTGAAAATTAAGCCGGGACAAGATATTGGACTTCTACAAAAGATAAGGGAGTCTTTCCCTCACCTCCCGTTAATGGCGGATGCAAACTCTGCTTATGAATTAAAAGATATTAGCAAACTGAAGCAGCTCGACGATATTCGTTTATTAATGATTGAACAGCCTTTAGCCGCAGATGACATTGTCGATCATCGGCATTTGCAAAAGCATTTAAAAACACCAATCTGTTTGGATGAAAGTATTTGTTCTTTAGATGATGCGAGAAAAGCTGTAGAACTTGGAAGCTGTCAGATTATTAATGTGAAGCCTTCACGAGTTGGAGGGCTGACTGAAGCACTTAAAATTCATGCGTTCTGCAAGGAGCAGCAGATTCCATTATGGTGCGGTGGAATGATTGAAACAGGCATTTCTCGCGCGCAAAACGTGGCACTTGCATCACTTCCGCAATTTACGATTCCTGGGGATATTTCAGCATCGTCGAAATATTGGGAGCAGGATATCATTTTTCCTGAAATTAAAGTTGAAAATGGGTTTATTGAAGTACCGCGTTCTCCAGGTATGGGTGTAGAAGTTGATTATCAAGCGCTTCGTTCTTTCTCAGATAAAATTGATGTGTTTACAAAACATGATTTTGTGAAATGAAAACGAATGAATCGCCATTTGCACCATCAATAGAACCACTGTATAGTTGAGGAAAGTTTTTCCTTCCTGTCTGAACAAAAAGAAAGAGCGGTCATCCGCTCTTTCTTACTCTTCTACAAGCCCGCTGTCGTAAGCAAGCTGTCCAATATACTGATGCATGTCATTGGGCATGTCGGAAACATGTCCGTATTCATAATCCCAAAGATTTAAAAAGGAGTGAGCTGCTAGATAAAATGCAGCCTCGTCCGCGTCCTGAATTTCTTCAAGAAACGTTTGAGCAAGCCGATCGTTTTTCAAAGCGAAGCGCCTCCTTTAATGAGACTTAAAGGTCTTGAGGTTTAAACGTTTTACAGTCAGTTTCTTCACTTTTCTCAGCCGTATTTCCTGTATGGCTGACGACATAAATTGCATCTGCACCACAACGATTTCCAGCATTCCAGTAGGAACAGTTGTTTACTTCACAAAGGATTTTTTGACTCATACAGATGACCTCCTTTTGAGTATGTCTTTCATCTATAATGTAACCGAAGTAAGGGGCGTTCATTCATGTTAATCTTCCTGACGAATATAACGCTTATCTTTCATAAACAATTTCCAGAAGAAGTAGAACCCAGGGAATAGGATGATAAACCCTACAATATACGTAATAAATAATGCCCTAAATGTGACGGGATCTGTAAACCCAGACATGATGGTAATATCAGGATAGGCCATATAGGGCAAATGCGCATGTCCATACACATAGCTTGCTAAGAAATATTGAATTGTAATGGCGATAACCGCTAAACGTGGTCTCCCTTTCCGATGTTTAAAGCGGCTGTTTGGTAAAAATAGAGCCAAACCTGCAAGCAAAAACATGAGCAGAGAAACAAGCAGGATCGGGATGTTCTGCATCATTTTTGTGAACAGCCAATTGGCCTCACTTCTCAGTGTGAGCATGATAAAGAAAGCCATCATGAGAGAAAGCGGACCTGTAATCAGTGCTCCTCTTCTATAAATGTTATAAGCCTCATCTTCGTTTGCAACATTAGAAAAATCAGCTAAAAGCAAAGATGAGAGGAAAAGGGTACTGAAAATCGCAAAACCTACGAAAGAATAGACATTTGCGCTTGTAAAGACCAATCCTAAATCTAATGAGTAGACATTATTCTCCTGAAAGATGAATCCACCATGTGTAATGGGGAGAACCATGATGAGGATGGACGGAATAATAAAGCCGCTAATTCCTGAAATATATGTCACGGCTTTTCTATATTTTTTAGGCAGTGAATGAGAGAAGACGAGAAATCCGCTTCGCAGTGCTAGAAGCAACAAAATAATGCTGCCGGGTATTAATAGAACAGTGCCTAGCACAAATGTTGCACCTGGAAACAGGCTAAACAAGGCAACGACGATGGCCACAATGAAGACGTTTGTTACTTCCCAAGTGGGAGAAAGATACTTATTTGCGATATTTGCGGCCTTTGTCTGCTCTTTGTTCATGTAAATCATTGACCAAAATCCTGCACCGAAATCCATTGATGCCATCACTGCATAGATAAACACGAATCCCCATAAGATGGTGATTGCAATGAGTGCATCAGTTGTTACATCCATTTGCATCAAGATCGCTCCCTTTTTAAGATTCTGTTAACCGTAAGTCTTCTTCAATTGAATGTTTTCTAAAGTAGTACGTCAGTACAATCACAGTTGCGATGCCTAAAATGAGATAGACAATGGCAAAAAGGATGAAAAGTGTACCGATAGATCCTGATGATGTGACGACTTCAGAGGTTTTGAGCATTCGATAAATCACCCATGGCTGACGGCCTGTACAGGCAAAGATCCAGCCAAATTCAATCGCCAAAAGACTAAGAGGCCCGCCAAATAAATAAAGGACAAGCAGCCATTTTGGATAATGGTCGCGTTTTAAAATTTTGCGGTAAAACAGTGCTAACACAGCAAAGAAAATGAGCAATGAGCCGATAATGACCATTCCGTTAAATAATGTGTGAATAAATAAAGGCGGCCACTCGTCCCTAGGAAAATCATTTAACCCTTTAACCACAGTATCAAAGCTATTTCCTGCAAGAAAACTAAGTGCCCAAGGGATTTCGATAGCTCCTTTGATTTCTTGCGTATTGGCATCAGTAAAACCGCCAATGGCTAGAGGCGCATGTGATTGCGTTTCAAATAAACCTTCAGCACCCGCTAATTTTTCAGGCTGATATTCATACAGAAGCTGAGCTGATTCGTGACCGTTTAAGGCTGTGAGAAAAGAGAAAAGTCCGCCTACAATCAGTCCGAGAAAAAGGGCTTTTCGATGAAAGGTATAGAGCTTTTCGTTTTTTCTTGTTTTCAACATTTTAAATGCAGCGACAGAAGCAATGACAAAAGCGCCTGTTGTAAAAGCAGACAGTACGACGTGAGTAGCAGTTACAACAAAACTAGGATTGAAAAATGCCTTCCAAGGTTCGATATTCGTTATTTCTCCATTGACCATTTGAAAGCCAGCGGGTGTTCCTTCAAAAGCATGTACGTTTGTAATGAGAATCGCTGAAGCTGCTGCACCAATGACAACGAAAATAACGGTAATGATGCGCATGGCTGGTGATAAACGATCTGCTGCGTACACATAAATAGACATAAATAATGCTTCAATAAAGAAAGCATAAATTTCTATTTGAAATGGCAGTGACATGACTTTTCCGATGACCTCCATAAAACCAGGCCATAGAAGGGCAAGCTGCGTACCAGCAATGGTACCGGTTGGAATGGCAACACCTAACAGAACAGCCTGCGCTTTTGTCCATCGTTTGGCCATGATGGCATAATGCGGGTCCTTCGTTTTTTGAAAGATGAGTTCAGCTAACAAAATCATTAGCGGGATGCCTACGCCAAGCGAGGCATAAATAATATGGAAGCCCATTGTTGTGCCGAACAGACTTCTAGCTAAAACGAGATCAGTCAATTTTTTCTCCGCCTTTCTTATCGCATCTCTTTTGATGGTGTTTATTATTCTCCACCATTTTTAGATTATTCTTCCTGACTAAGAAAGCTTGTTTTTTGACAAGTTGTAAAAGGGGGGAGTAGAATATAACTATAAAACGTAATCATTACGTTTTAATGATGAAGGGAGTTTTGACATTGAAAAGAAATATTCATCCAACCTCACATGAAGTTGTATTTATGGACGTAAACAGCGGTTACCGCTTCTTAAGTAGATCAACAAAGACATCACATGAGACCGTAGAGTGGGAAGATGGGAAGACTTATCCTGTCATTAAAGTAGAGACAAGCTCTGATACGCATCCATTTTATACAGGACGCCAGAAATTCGGAGAAAAAGGCGGCAGAGCGGAGCAGTTTAAGAAAAAATATCAAATGTAAACAAAGAAACACACCTGATCATGGTGTGTTTTTTTGTGCAGTAAAAAACCCCGGCTGATCGCACGGGGTTCATGAATTCATTCAACATTTAAAGCTGTTTTTAATGTGTTTAAATTTTGTTTCATTAAGCTGACATAGCTTTCGCCATTTTTAGCATCATCTTCTGTAATGGATTCTAGATTTTTCAGTGTAAGGCTTTTTGCCCCAATTTCACTGCGAATCGTATCTGATACTTTACTGCTGACGTTATTTTCAAAAATGACATACTTGATGTGATGCTTTTCTGCCTGTTGTACGATATTTTCAAGCTGTTTTTGGGAAGGCTCTTCAGAAGCAGAGAGTCCTAGTACACTGATTTGCTCAATGCCATAGCGTTTTTCCCAGTAGCCGTATGCTGCGTGAGAAACAAGAATTTCTTTATGTTCTGCTTTAGATAACGTTGTTTTGAATTCCTGATCTAACGATTGTAATTCTTTTTTTAGTGATTCATAGTTTTTTGTGTATTCGTCTTTATGATCTGGATCTAGTGAAACGAGTGTGTCTTTAATGTTTTTTGCCATTTGCTGTGCATAAACAGGGTCTAGCCATGCATGGGGATCTTTATCTCCGTGGTCGTGTCCATCATGGTCATGATCTTCACCTTCATGATCGTGATCATGGTCCTCCCCTTCTTCATGAGCATGTTCTTCTTGTGTTGATAATAGCTTGATGCCTTCGGCTGCTTTCACTGTTTTCACGCCTTGGTCTTTTAATGTAGAAGCCGTTTTATCAGCAAATGCTTCAGCACCTGTTCCGCTGTAAATAAAGGCATCTCCTTCAGCCATTTCAACCATCGTTTTTGAACTTGGTTCAAAGCTGTGTGCATCTGCATTGGCAGGGTACACACTTTGAGCGTTCACGTGAGAGCCGCCAATTTTTTCAGTGAAATCTTGAATAGGGAAGATCGTCGTGTAAATGGTTAATTTCCCGTCTGCTTTTCCTTTTGAAGCATTTGTCCCCGCACTGCTTGAGCAAGCGGCAAGACCGACCGCTAATAAAGCAGCTGTTAAAATAAAAAAGATTTTTTTCATCTAAGAATGTCTCCTCTCAACCTATTAGATAGAAATAATTACGATTTAATGTCCTGAGTTATTGTATCGTAATAATTACGATTTGAAAAGAGGAAAATAAAAAATTTTCATCAGAAGATGTTTCCTCTAAAAAAATAGACGTCAAAACGTGACGAAATTTAAAACATTGTGCTATATTTATTTTTAAAAAAAGAAAAAGGAATGGACAAACTTATGAAACTTTTAGACGAAATCATCGAATATAACCAACAATTTATTGAAGAGAAGCGATATGAAGAGTTTACAACAACGAAGTTTCCACAGAAAAAAGCTGTCATTCTATCATGTATGGATACAAGACTTGTTGAACTGCTTCCACGCGCCATGAACATGAAAAATGGCGATATTAAAATTGTCAAAAGTGCTGGCGCTCTTGTTTCTCACCCATTTGGAAGTATTATGCGAAGCATTTTAGTGGCTGTTTATGAATTGAATGCTGACGAGGTGTACGTCATTGGGCATCACGATTGCGGGATGAGTAAAATAGACAGCGAAACACTCTTAAATAAAGCCATTGAGCGTGGTATTCCAGAAAAACGGATTGAAGTACTGGAATACTCAGGAATCGATTTTCAACAGTGGCTCAAAAGCTTTAGCTCAGTTGAAGAAAGTGTGAAAGACAGTGTATCTGTCGTTAAAAATCATCCGCTTCTTCCATCTGATGTGCCTGTACATGGTCTTGTCATTGATCCTGGAACAGGTAAGCTTGACTTAGTTGTCAATGGTTATGAAGAAAAGTAAGTTATTTTTCCTTTTTAGGCGGGACCGGATCCATGCCTCCAGGATGCAGCGGGTGACATTTTAAAATTCGCTTAATCGTGAGCCAGCCGCCTTTTAAAGCGCCATGCGTTTTGATCGCCTCTAGCCCGTAGTTTGAGCAAGTGGGGTAAAACCTGCAGCTCGGCGGTGTTAGAGGGGAAATGCATTTTTGATAAAAGCGAATGATGCCGATAAAAATTTGTTTCATAGAGGTTCCTCCTTGTCTGTCTTTTCACAGTATAAGAAAAAAGGACAAGGAAGGGAAGTTTTATAAACTAAACTGGTCGGAACAATATGTTATAATATAGGAAATTGCAATTATAGGAGTGGTGATTAATGCCTTCAGTCGAAAGCTTTGAACTTGACCATAATGCTGTAAAAGCACCTTACGTTCGTCATTGCGGCGTTCATAAAGTGGGATCAGATGGGGAAGTGAACAAATTTGATATCCGTTTTTGTCAGCCAAACAAGCAGGCAATGAAACCTGATACGATTCATACATTAGAGCATTTACTTGCGTTTAATATTAGAACACACTCAGAGAAATACGATCATTTTGATATCATTGATATTTCTCCAATGGGCTGCCAGACTGGCTACTATTTAGTTGTCAGCGGTGCACCGACACCAAGAGAGATCGTTGAACTGCTTGATGCAACATTCAAAGATGCAGTGGAAGTAACAGAAATTCCTGCTGCAAATGAAGAGCAGTGCGGTCAAGCGAAGCTTCATGATCTTGAAGGAGCAAAACGTTTAATGCGTTTCTGGCTGTCTCAGGATCAAGAAGAGCTATTAAAAGTATTTGGATAATCAGTAAGATGATGAACCGGACATATTGAATGTCCGGTTTTTTATATGAAATGAAACGAGAGCTGTTAAAATAGGGGATATTTGTTAAAATGGACATGTCAGTAAAAAAAGGGGGATACACGAATGCGGAAAATGGTAGGAATCATTTTGATGCTCGCATTACTTAGTGCATGTGGAAACTCGGCAGCGAGCAATGACAAGGGAGAAGTGCCTGAGCTATTAGAAGTCAAACTAACAGGGCCGGAGCAAGTGGAGAAAAATGAAAACGTTATCGTAAAAGCAGCTGTCACATATGGTGATACGCCTGTTGATGATGCAGATGATGTTCAATTTGAAGTGTGGAAAGATGGCGACAAGGATAACAGCAAGATGATTCAGCCAAAGAAAAAGGAGAAAGGTGTATATGAATTGCATACAGCTTTCAAACAAGATGGCCTTTATATCATACAAGTCCATGTGACAGCTAAACAGCAGCATAATATGCCGAAGACAAACATCCATGTAGGTGATGTGAAAAAAGAGAGTTCATCTACTGAAGAAGAAGATACCTCACATCATTGAAAGCGGTTTTATTTTGGGTTAGGACGTTGGTTTGGTTCAGCATCCTGTGGTGAATCGACTTTATGCTTGTAATCATAAGCCTTTGATGTCGTCCACAGTGATAAAAAGACAACGATTGAGATAATGATAAAGCTGATAATCCCAAGTAACAGCATCTAACTCCCTCCTTATTTCCATATTAACATATATTTCATGCGGTCAAAATAGAAGAAAATGATGGCAGGTTTCAGTATAATAAAAAAAGGGTAATCCCATACTAAACGCAACTACATAAGGAGGAATCAACATGTCTGAAAAATTATTAAACGTCGTCAATAAACAAGTAGCAGATTGGACTGTGCTTTACGTAAAATTACATAACTATCACTGGTATGTAAAGGGAAAAGATTTCTTTACACTCCATGAAAAATTCGAGGAACTTTATACAGAAACAGCGACATACATTGATGATTTGGCTGAGCGTATGCTTGCTTTAAATGGACAACCTGTTGCGACAATGAAAGAGTGCTTAGAAATTTCTAGCATTCAAGAAGCGGAAGGCAATGAATCAGCCGAGCAAATGGTGAAAAATCTGTATGATGATTTCTCTAATATTGCAGAAGAACTTAAGCGAGGCATGGAGCTGGCTGCAGAAGTTGGCGATGAAACAACAGGCGATATGCTGCTTGCGATTCATCAATCCATTGAAAAACACAACTGGATGCTAAAAGCATACTTAGGATAAGCGAATGTGAAAGGAATGTCGATCATCAAACAGATCGGCATTCTTTTTTTGTGGATTTGTGACAGACAGCCCATTGAATTGATGGGGCTTTCAGCCGAAGAGAAAAGGGAAGGGAGGGGAGAAGATGTCCTCAATTGCAGGAATGATGAGCCAGCAAGTGGCGAGTATTCAAAAAACACTTAATATCAGTTTATTGAATTCACAGCTTGCCACGAACACAGCCCAAGCCATGGTGATGCTCGATCAAGTGCAGCAGCAGCCTCAAGCTGTTCAGCCCAAAGATTCAGACGCTACGTTTATTGATGTCAGAGTTTAACCAAGAAAGCCGCCGTCACAGGCGGCTCTTTTTATGCGCTTCACGAATTTTTTGAACAGCTAACCATGCCTTTATTTTTTGTCGTCCAAGCTATTCATCAAATGCGGCATATACTATTGAGGTAAGAAGTTCCACTATGAAAGGATGTTGATGCCAAGTGAGCAAGGATTTAGGCATCTTTTCGTTGTTTACAGTCAGTTTGTCGGCAATGGGCTTTCTGTTTGGTGGAGCAGGATATTTACTCATGATATTAGTGACACTCATGGCTATAGAATTAATTTGTTCAAGCCTAAGAGAATCTGTGACTGGACAACTTACGATGAAGCGTTTTTTGACCAGGCTTGTTCGAAAGGTTGTGACGATCTCTTTAATATCCATGGCACATTTCTTCGATGTCATGCTGAAGACTGGGGGGACAATTAAGGATTTAGCGCTCATCTTTTATATTATTTATGAATCGTACCAGATTGTCTCAACAGCCAGAGCTCTCGGAATTCCCATTCCACAGTTGTTTATTGATGTGTTAGACATGATTAAAAATAAATTGCGCAAAAAGCCGTAATTTCTTCATATCTGGTCATACTAAAGGAAAAAGGATGAATCAGATGGCGAGACACACATACTATGTATCCGTTCAAGACGGATCAATCTCACAGCACAGAGACGCGGCTGCTTGGCAATTTCAGATAGAAGCAGATGATGACCAAATCTTGCAGTTAAGAGAGTATTTTGATGAACAGTATATGACAGATTGGAAAGGTTTTTTTCGGGCGCATGTTCCATTTCTTGAATATCATTATGATAGTCCAAACGACGAAATGGATAGGAAAAGAAAAGAGATTTACTCGATGATTCATGATCTCGGTAACGAAGAGACAAAGAACTTTATTGAGACCAATGGACTGATGAATTGAAAAAGCATGTAGACAAACCCTCGCATCCTTTGTCAGGTGCTCATGAATGTCAAATTCGCTCCGCGCCAGTACTCGTTTTTCCTAGACTGCATTGGTTTTCTATCACGCTGAAAAGAAGACAAAAGGCTAAAAGAAAGTTCATTTTAGCCTTTTGTCAACGATCTGAAAGTATGTAGAGACATTCTACATACTTTTATTTTCGAGGCTGTAAGATACCGCCGATTAGATCACTGATTCCGCCTCTATTTTCCTGCTGTGAGTTGGTGATTTCGTGTGAGGT
The DNA here is from genome assembly GCF_040869405.1 of Bacillus sp. FSL K6-2869. Lineage (NCBI taxonomy): Bacteria > Bacillati > Bacillota > Bacilli > Caryophanales > Bacillaceae > Bacillus > Bacillus sp. FSL K6-2869. Next base: position 2,833,703 of record NZ_CP152035.1, on the reverse strand, counting down.
ACTCTGACTCTGGGGTTTGTACCGGTTATCATCTATCCCGACCCGCATTCCAGATGTTCGTTCAGATGGCTGGATAATCACAATTTGGTCCTGTTCATGAAATTCAAACAAGTAGGATTCGCCTGATGTTTGTCCAATGAACGTTTTCCAGTTCACATCTAATTTGACTTTCGGTGCTTTGCCCGTCCAAGCGACAATGGCGTCAGGATCTACACGGCAAGGTGCTTTTAAAATCAGCGGGTTTCCATTTGTTTTGATGGCAACCTGCGCCCCGTGACCTTGATACGAGAGCTTTGAAGTAAATAGCCCTTTCTGTGATAAAATCCCAACGCCTACTGGTGTCACGCCATAGTGACATTCTTCAGTAAAGGCAAGTAAATCTTCACTTTCCACGCTAACATGTTGCCAAGGACCGTTCGGCTCAAGATTGATGACGGTCACATGCTCGCTAGAATCAGCCAAGTAGCAAGTGCCTTGTCCACTCACTTCCATCATCTCAAGGTTTTCACCTGTTAATTTTCTGCTAATATGATTAAATACTTGGCTGACCATATTCCCTTTATTCGTCCCAAGTAATCGTTTACGGTATTGAAATGTACCTTGATCGGCAATCATAGCGCCTTTTTTGGCAAAAAAGATCCCGTTGCCTTCTGCTTGTAAGGTCAGTTCTTCGATCGTGTTGAAATGAAATCCCATTTGTGCCAGCTCCTTTTCTTTGTCAAGATGTGAATCCGTAGATGCGGCATAGGTCGTTTAAATCAAGGGTCGTACCTTGTCCGGTTGCGGTGATTTTCCATTCGTTCTCAACTCTCGTTAGTTCAGCACAAATGATGGATGTACAAAATGAATAATCCTCTGTTAACTGAAAGGTACAAATCTCCTGTTGTGTGATTTGATCTGAAAGGCGCAAGTAGGCATTGGTCACCTGTCCAAAATGATGTGCCCGCTCGTGTGCATCATGTATCGTGGCTGTTACGACGATTTTCTGAATATCGGGTGAGACTCTGCTCAGCTGCATAATGATGATCTCATTATCCCGATGGCCTCCGCCGACCTGATGATCACCTAGATGGCGAACAGCTCCATCTAAGCTTTGCTGCTGATGATAATAGATCAGGTGTTTTGGAGACAGAAGCTTGTCCTCTTCATTTAAAAGAAACACTTGCGTATCTAAATCAATTGGCTGACCAGATAAGTCCCAGCCAAGTCCGATATGAATTTGATCTACATTTGGATTGTCTTTTGTTAAATCTAACTTTTGTCCTTTCATGAGGTGTTTCTTCACTGCCTCAAGAGAAGCGTCTTCTTTCTCGTGTTGCCTCATTGGCCATGCTTTGTTATTTTCTTGTTTTGATCCATTTGTGATGCTCATGTTGGTTTCCTCCTCGTCTGTGTAGGACAAACACTTATTGATTTACGTCATCATGGGCAAAAGGTTTCATGATTAAAATGGGATGAGGATGGAGATGATAAAAAGGTTTTAGCAAGAATACTTATTTTACATACAGACGAGATAGAAGCACTCGTTTGTTTCACTTTTCATAAAAATTCTTCAGAGAAATGTGATCTGTGGTATGATGTTTTACAAGAAGCAAGGACAGGATATGAGGGATTTCACATGCATGTATTTAAAGATTATTATCATAATACGGTCAAGCTCTCTTTTGAAGAGCAGCCTTTTTCAAGTCATCCTAAGCATGTTTGGGCTATTTGCCGCTATCAAGGAAAATGGTTACTTACTGAACATGAGGATCGAGGCTACGAGTTTCCAGGAGGGAAAGTAGAGCCAAATGAAGAAGCAGATCAAGCCGCTATACGAGAGATTCACGAAGAGACGGGTGCTGTTGTTCGTGAATTAACGTATATTGGTCAATATCAGGTGCTTGGCAGAGAGAAAGTCATTGTCAAAAATATTTATTTCGCCGATATTGAAAGGCTCGTCAAGCAGGACACGTATTTTGAAACGAAAGGACCCGTTCTTTTCGCAGACTTACCAAGATCCATCGCAAAAAATAAAAATTTCAGTTTTATTATGAAAGATGATGTCTTGAGGCAAAGTCTTGCTTATTTAGAAAAGAACGGTTTGATTCGTTAAAAAAAGCGTAGGGAAATGACCCTGCGCTTTTTATTTTTGCAGAAAACGGCGCTCTAGCCATTCAACAAGCTGATACATGATGGTGGCGAAGACGGCGATAATGAAAAGACTTAAGAACACGAGTGTAAAGTTGAAGACTTGAAAGCCATAGATGATCATATAGCCGAGTCCTTTTGAGGAAACAAGGAATTCTCCCACAATGACCCCAACCCAAGAAAGACCAACATTGACCTTAATGGCAGAGATCATCGTTGGAATACTTGCTGGCAAAATGACCTCACGGAAGACCGTTCTTTTTTTCGCGCCAAAGGTTTTCATGACTTTTAAATAATTCTCATCGACTTCTTGAAAGGCTGTATAAATGACGATGGTGGTAATGATCACACTGATAATGGCACCCATCGCGACAATGCTGATCATGCCTGGTCCAAGGGCAACAATTAAAATGGGGGCGAGAGCGACTTTCGGCATCGCATTTAAAATAACCAAATAAGGATCTAGAACATTTGCAAGACGGGTGGACCACCATAAGGCGGCGGCTAATAAAATGCCGCAAAAAGTACCAAGTAGAAAGCCGAGCACTGTTTCAAATAGCGTAATGCTCATATGATTAATTAATGAACCATCTGATAATTTTTGTACAAACAATTGGCAGACGGCAGATGGTGAACTGAAAATGAGCGGGTCAATCAGTCTGAAATGGCTCGCAAGCTCCCAAAGTGAAAAGAAACTGGCGAAAATGATCAACTGGTAGACTCGCGTCATGCGTTTTTCCATTCGAACTTTTTTTCGATAGGCTTCATGTAAAAGATCACTGTGTTTCAACTGTCTTCAGCTCCTTCCAAATCGTTTGAAAGAGCTCTTGGAAACTGGCTGTCTGTCTCGCTTCAAAAGGAGAGAGCGTCCTCAGATCATCGGGAACGGTAAACATTCGCTGGATAGAGCCGGGATGCTTTGAGAATAAGAAAATGCGATCACTCATCGCAATGGCTTCGCCGATGTCATGCGTGACAAGAACAGCCGTTTTTTGGTAGTTTTTTAATGTGTGAAAGACGAGGTCTTCTAATGTCAGTTTCGTCTGGTAATCTAGTGCTGAAAATGGCTCATCTAGCAGAAGCAGACCGGGATCAACTGCAAGCGTTCGGGCGAGAGCCGCACGTTGCCTCATCCCGCCTGACAGCTCTTTCGGGTATTTTTCTTCGACATCATTGAGTCCAAGCTTTGGCAGTAAGCTCAGGGCAGCTGAGGTGGCTTCATGTGAATCTTGTTTTGCAATTTTTAACCCGAGAATGACATTTTCTTTGATCGTTTTCCATGGGAACAAATAATCTTGCTGGAGCATATAACCGATTTGATGCTCCTGTTGATTCGGTTCTTTTCCTTCGATTAAAATTCGACCTTCAGAGGGTGGCGTAATGCCTGCGATGATGGAAAGCAAGGTTGTTTTCCCGCAGCCGCTAGGACCAATAAATGAGATGAATTCACCTTGAGTGATCTCCATATTGATGTGCTGTATGGCCGTTGTTTTTTCTTTTAAAGAGAAGTACGTGTGGGTCACATGGTCAATTTGAAGGAAAGACATGTGCTACCTCCTGTTCTATTTGTGATCTGTGACCTTCTTGGCAATGGATGAATCGACAAGTTGTTTGTACGGGATAAATTCCGGCAGTTCACCACTTGCCTTCATGATTTCCTGTAATTTGTTCCATTCCTCTTCATTTAGAAGGGGATCTGTTGCATAGGAGTTCTGCTGTTTGTAGCGTTTGATAGCTGTTGATAAGACATCAAGGTCTGTATCAGGAAATTGAGATTGGATTGTCTTGGCAATCTCCTCAGGGCTCTTTGCTTTGACCCATTTTTGCGCTTTGTAAATGGCACGAGTAAAGGCTTCAGCTGTCTCTTTGTTTTCTTCTAAGTAACTCTTCTTTGCCATAAAGGTGGTATAAGGCACCTTGCCGGAAGCCTCACCAAAGGAGGCGGTAATGTACCCTTTGCCTTCTTTTTCAATTAAGGAAGCTGTCGGTTCGAATAACTGCACAAAATCGCCAGTTCCAGAGGAAAAAGCACCTGAAATGTTGGCAAAATCAATATTTTGAATCATGCGAAGATCTTGTTTCAAATCAATGCCTTCTTTTTTCAGGACATATTCACCGACCATTTGCGGCATGCCGCCTTTCCGTTGTCCGAGAAAGTCTTTTCCTTTCAATTGATCCCAAGAAAATTGATTGATTTTTTCCCTTGAAACAAGAAATGTACCGTCTGTTTGTGTCAGCTGTGCAAAGTTCATGACAGAGTCTTTCGTGTCTTGTGCTTCCACATAAATAGAAGATTCAGATCCGGTCAGAGCGATATCAGCGCCGCCGGATAAGAGAGCTGTCATTGTTTTATCGCCGCCCCAAGTGGTTTTTAATTCAACCTCTAAGCCTTCATCTTTGAAAAATCCTTCGGATAGGGCGACATAAAGCGGTGCATAAAAGACCGAATGGGTCACCTCGGCTACTTGTACGGTCTGCTCTTGGTCTTTTTTACAGGCGACAAATGGAATAAAGAGCAGGACAACGAATATGAATGCCAGTCTGACTTTAATGGAACGATTCAAGAGTAATTCGCCTCCTTTGTTCTAGATCACTAATTAAAGTATGTCAAAAGGGATTTTTGGTGAGTGCCTAGATGAAATAAGAAGCGCATTGTTTATTTATAGAACGTGTCTTTTTTTCTATACTAGAAGCATGAATGCTTTCTTGAATTTGGCAGAAATAAAGGAGCGGTTTCGTGTATAGATTGAGTTGGGTATTTGTTGGTTGGTATGTAGTAGGTCTTATTTTAATGGTCTTTTTTGAAGTGCCGGCATGGCTTCAGTTTGCGAATGGTATCTTTCTTGTGCTTTACGCCTGCTGCGTCATTGAGATTGGCCGAAATATTTACGGGGCATGGAGCTTTGTGATCGTAAGAGCAGCCATTGTGGGTGTGTTGACGTTTACAGTTGAATGGGTGGGGATCACAACTGATTTTCCATTTGGGGCCTATGATTATTATCCGACGCTTGGATTTCTTGTGGCTGGAGTGCCTTTGACGATCGCTTTTGCATGGGTTGGGGTGTTTTTAAATAGTCTTTTTTTATCAAGACAACAATCGAAGTGGAAACGAGCCGTCGAAACGGGTATATGGATTGTACTGCTTGATCTCATATTAGATCCGGTAGCGGCTGAACGAAAGTTTTGGGTGTGGTATGACGGCGGAGGTTTCTTTGGTATCCCTTTTGAGAATTTTGTCAGCTGGGGTATCATTGGAGCAGGACTTTCATTTCTGTTCCCGCTTATATCAATTGATCAGCAGGCATTGCGCTGGAATGGGCGTATTTATCAGGCCATGGTGTTCTTCTTTGGTCTTTTAGCATTAAAGGGCGGGCTGGATGTCATTTTTTATTTAGCACTGATCATTGTCATCTTGTGTGAAGGAAGGGTTCGATTTGAAAGAAAGCGACAAAAACCGATCGTTTAGACGATTCTTTTATTTTTATCTTGAACGATATTTACTGAACAAACATTTTCGCTGTGTCATGATGAAAGGTACGGTTGACCCAAAGGAGAAGCATCCTGTTCTTTATCTTGCTAATCACAGTTCATGGTGGGATGGACTGATCATTTTTCTTTTAATAGAACAAATGTCTGAGCTGGATCATGCCATGATGATGGAAGAGAAGCAGTTGAAGCAATATGCTTTTTTTCAAAAACTTGGTGCATTTCCAGTTCATAAAGAGAAGCTGAAAAGTGTCAAGCAGGCATTAATGACCGCAAAGGAGAAGATGGAGGCTGGCGGGGCTGTGTGGCTCTTCCCGCAGGGGAAAATTATGCACCAAGACATAAGGCCGCTTGAACTGGAAGGCGGAGCTTCTTTTTTAGTCAGGCAATTTGAGCAGGTCGTCATCAAACCTGTGACGCTGCATTATACATTTAATCAATTTCAAAAACCGACGGTATCGGTTGAATTTGGAGAAGATGTCCTAGTAGCTGGCGGATCACTTCGGAGTAAGGAAGTAACAAGTTTACTCGGAGACCTGCTTGAAACACAGTTAAACGCACATCAAGCACAGGTTATTGCTGATCCAGATTTTTCAACAAACGAACAATTTAGGCAGGTGACAAGGACAAGCCGGTCAACTAGTGATGCGTTTGATTCCTTTAAAAAGTGGGTGAAAACATGGCGATCTTCTTAATTGTCATCAGTGTTTTGCTGCTCTGCCAATTGATGTTTACGATTTGGAATATGAAGCAATTTCCTGTACTCAAGCCGGCATCTCTTTCACCTGATGACCCCATTTCATTATCGATCCTCATTCCAGCGAGAAATGAAGAAAAACGGCTGGAAGCTTGCCTTCAGTCGATTGTTGATCAGCGTCTCCATCCGAAAGAGTTGATCGTGCTGGATGATCACTCGACAGATCAGACGAGAATGATTGCAGAGGGCTTCGCAGAGACATATCCATGGATTCGTGTGCAGTCAGGTCAAGTATTGAAGCGCGGCTGGCTTGGAAAATCATATGCTTGTTCCCAGCTTGCTGAGGCAGCATCTTCTGATTGGCTGTTATTTTTAGATGCAGATGTCCGCTTAAAGCAAGGAGCTATTGAAGCGGTGTACAAGCAGTTATGCATACAAAAAACGGGCATGCTTTCAGGTTTCCCAGAGCAAAAAACGGGAACGCCTTTTGAGCATCTTGTCGTTCCTATGATGATGTTTACGATTGGCTGTCATCTGCCAGTGAAGTGGGTCAGAACATCTCAACATCCCGCTTTTGCTGCAGCACATGGCGGCTTTATTGCCATTGAAAAGAACTGTTATCACGAAATAGGTGGTCATGAAGCGATCAAGGATTCTCTTGTGGATGATATGGCTTTGGCTAAACGAGTGAAAGCGAAGGGCTTTCCGTTCACACTGGCAAGTATTCATTCTTTTGTCTACATGAGAATGTATGAGAGTGGACAGGAAGTATGGGAAGGATATCGGAAAAATTTGTTCCCGGGAGTGAATCGAAACATTGCTTTGTTAAGCAGTGTCTTTTGTTTATACTCCGTCCTTTATGTAGTTCCTGTTATTTGCTTTATGATCGCACTGATTCATTTTGATGTGGTCAATCTCTGTTTAGCCCTTCTTTGCTACGGGCTGGGTGTATCCATTAAAGCGGTCATTGATATCGAAAATGGAAGAACGTCTACGATGGCCTTTTTATTGCCTGTCAGTATCATGAGCCTGATTGCCATTGGTTTTGCTTCTATGAAAATTGGGCTGAAAAAAGAAGGCTATGAATGGAAAGGAAGAAGGTACGAATGAAAAAAGTGATCATTATTGGCGGCGGACTTGGCGGGTTATCGGCTGCGATTCGCTTACAGTCACGCGGTTTCCAGGTCACCATTTTAGAAAAAGAAGCTTCTTTAGGCGGGAAATTACAACGCCATCAAGCGTCTGGCTACTCTTTTGATTTAGGACCAAGTACCATTACAATGAAGGCGTATTTTGAGGAAGTATTTACCTCCTGTCATAGACGAATGGAGGATTATGTGACGTTTTATCCGATTTTCCCCCTTACTAAAAACGTTTTTTCAGATGGACATACGGTCGAGTTTACGCCAGATATTGAGCAAATGGAATCACAAATTGCAGTTTTTAGTCCAGAGGATGCACAGCAATACCGGACATTTTTACAGGAATCGAAGAAGCTTTTTCAAATGGCAGAGGATCAGTTTTTAAATCGTTTATTATTGACCTGGAAGGATAAAGCGGATGTCAAGCTAATGAAAGCCCTTCTTGCTGTCAAACCTTTTACATCTGTTCAGCGCTTGCTGCGTCAATATTTTCGTCATCCTCATACATTGGCGATGTTTGGCCGGTATGCGACTTACATTGGCTCTTCTCCATACGAGGCACCTGCTATTTTTAATATGATGGCTTATTTAGAAGGAGAAAAAGGCATTTATGGTATTAAGGGCGGTACGTATCGTTTAGTTGAGGCATTTGAGACACTGGCAAAGGAATTGGGTGTCCAAATTCATCTCAATGAATCAGTCAAAAAGATTCATGTAAAGAATAAGCGAATCCAAGGAGTTGAAACAGATCAGCAGTTATATGAGGCAGACCAAGTCATTGCGGGGGCAGATGCACTGACTGTTTATCGCCAATTAATTGATGAAGAAGACCGCCCGAGCTTTGGAAATCAAAAACTGGCAAACATTGAGCCATCGTTATCAGGTTTTGTTCTTTTGTTGGGCGTCCCTAAAGTCTATGAACAACTGTCTCATCACAACGTGTTTTTTCCAGAGAATTATGAACAAGAATTCAAGGATATTTTTCAGAAAAAACAGCTTCCTCATGATCCGACGCTTTACATCTGTTATTCAGGTCATTCAGAGCCAGCTTTAAGCGGAGGACCAGGAAGAAGTAACTTGTTTGTATTGGCCAATGCGCCATATGTGACAAAAGAGCAAAATTGGGACATGCTAAAGGAGACATATGGCCAGCATATGAAAACAAAACTAAAGGAAAAGGGTCTCTTTGACCTTGACCAGCTTGTAGAATTTGAAGCGGTACAAACCCCGCTTGATTTGCAGCAAAAAACGGGAGCGTATCATGGGGCCATTTATGGCATGTCGTCAAACTCGTTCAAGCAGGCATTTTTTCGCATCAATAATCAATCAAAGGATATTGAAGGACTTTGGTTTGTTGGCGGCACAAGTCATCCAGGCGGCGGCACTCCGATGGTGACAAAATCAGGACAGCTCGTCGCAGAGGCCATTATCAAGCATTTGACGTAACACCGAATGAAAAGGAGAGAATTCAAGTGATTGTGGAAAAGAGAAGGTTCCCGTCGCCACATCCGCATATTCACTTATATACAGTGACATATGAGGCCGATGGACTTCGGATGAAGGGGCTGCTCGCTGAACCGGCCGGAGAAGGTCTCTATGACGGTTTTTTATATTTACGGGGCGGCATTAAAAATGTGGGAATGGTTAGACCTGGCCGAATTGTGCAATTTGCTGCGCAAGGGTTTGTCGTCTTTGCGCCCTTCTACCGAGGGAATCAAGGAGGCGAAGGGAACGAGGATTTTGCCGGAGAAGATCGGAAAGATGCATTTGCTGCATTTCAGCTGTTGAAACATCATCAAAAGGTGAAGCAGGAGCGCATTCATATCTTTGGTTTTTCCCGCGGCGGAATTATGGGCATATGGACCGCTGTTGAAATGAAGCATGAGGCCGCTTCCTTTGTGACATGGGGAGGCGTAAGTGATATGAAGCTCACCTATGAAGAACGTGTGGATATGAGAAGAATGATGAAGCGTGTGATAGGAGGTCCTCCGCATAAGGTACCAGAAGCATATGAGGCTAGAACGCCTTTGAATCATGTGCACCAAATTGAAGCACCTGTCCTAATCATTCATGGGGAGCTGGATGAGAATGTATCCATTGAGCATGCGTATTTATTAGAAGATGCCCTGCGTCAGCATGGCAAGTCTGTGGAAACATGGTATTTTCACGGATATCATCATTATTTCCCGCCACAGCATAACCGGGAGATTGTCAGACGGTTGACGACATGGATGCACAGCCGAAAAGGCGGAAATGTGGTAAAATAAACGGTAGAAAGAAATATAGAAAGTAGGGGGATTTTCATTATGGGAATGCCTGTTGAATTTAATACAATGATTGTCACAAAAGGAAAAGAGACAAGAATTGAAGAAAATGTGTTTGAGCTCATGAAGGAAGGGTACCGCATTTATCCATTAAATATTCCGCTTGAGGTGCGTAAAACGAAAGACGGAGAAAAAACAGGGACAGCACATGTTGAAAAGCTGGAGCTCACAGACAATGTCACGAAGGTGACGTACCGTCTTGTGTCATTACATTCAACGAACTAAAAAAGCTGAGGGATCATTCCCTCAGCTTTTTCCTTTTGATTAGACGAGTGGTCCGCCTTTTGCTTCAATATCACTTGCTGCATGGCTGAATTTTTTGAAGTTCTTTTTAAATTCATTTGCAAGGAAGTTTGCTTTTTCTTTGTAAGCCTCTTGATCGTCCCATGTTTTAGCAGGCTGAAGCACTTCATCTGGCACTCCTGGAATATGAAGCGGGATGTGTAATCCGAAGATGTCGTCAGTGATCATTTCAGCGTTGTCAAGATCGCCTTCGATCGCTGCCTGCACCATTGCTCTTGTATGAGCAAGATTCATTCGTTTGCCCGTACCGTAGCCGCCGCCAGTCCAGCCTGTATTCACAAGGAATACTTTTGCGCCGTGCTCATCGATTTTTTTACCAAGCATTTCAGCATAGACATGAGCAGGAAGTGGCAAGAATGGTGAACCAAAGCAAGTAGAGAACGTTGTTTCTGGTGACGTCACACCACGCTCAGTTCCCGCTAATTTACTTGTGTAACCGCTCAAGAAGTGGTACATGGCTTGTTCTTTCGTTAAACGGCTGATTGGAGGTAAAACGCCGAATGCATCAGCTGTTAAAAAGACGATGGCAGATGGGTGACCTGCAATACTTGGTTTCACGATGTTATCAATCATTTCGATTGGGTAAGCCGCACGTGTATTTTCAGTAAAGAATGTGTCATCATAATCTGCTTCACGTGTTTCTTCATCAAGTACTACATTTTCAAGCACTGATCCGAAGCTGATGGCTTTGTAAATTTGTGGTTCTTTTTCTTCACTTAAGTTCACGCATTTTGCATAGCATCCGCCTTCAATATTGAAGACACCTGTGTTAGACCAGCCATGCTCATCGTCTCCAATCAGCTTGCGGCTTGCACTTGCAGAAAGCGTCGTTTTTCCAGTACCTGAAAGGCCGAAAAATAAAGCAACATCGCCTTCTTGACCGACGTTAGCAGAGCAGTGCATTGATAAAATATCTTGTTCAGGAAGCAGGTAGTTCATAACAGAGAAAATGGATTTTTTCATCTCTCCTGCATATTCTGTTCCACCGATCAGAATCGTCCGTTTTTCAAAAGAAACGATAATAAACGTTTCAGAGTTTGTGCCATCTGTTTCAGGATCTGCTTTAAAGTGAGGTGCAGATAAGATGGTGAAAGGTTTTTCGTTTGATGATGGTGTTGATCCATCAGGTCTGATGAATAGCTGCTTTGCAAAGAGATTGTGCCAAGCGAATTCATTTACAACTGTAATTGGCATACGGTATTTTTCGTCAGCACCGGCAAAACCATCAAAGACAAATAGTTCATCACGTTCTTTTAAGTATGACACAACCTTTGTATATAAACGATCAAATGCCTCTTTCGAGATCGGCTGATTCACTTGACCCCAATCAATTTTATGTTCAGAGTTTTCTTCTTTTACGATGAATTTATCTTTAGGCGAACGTCCAGTGTAGGCACCCGTTGTGGCGCGGACAGCACCAGTTGAAGTTAAAACGCCTTCATTACGTGCCAAAATCTTTTCAACAAGTTTCGGAACAGATAAATTTTGGTGCGTATTTTCTAATGAGAGCAATGACTGCAAATCTTCTTTTAAATCCACTGAGTTCATAAAAAAACCCTTCCTTTACCGTTGAATTTGTTTGTTTTGATTAGTATAACACATTGATAATAATAGTCTATACTATTTAAACATTTTTGTGTGTGTTTTTTCATTTCTGCTATGAAAATATGCTTTTTGGTGATGCTAATGATGAGGTGAAAAAAAGGGGAGATAATTCCTATGAACCATTGACATGACGCAAGGGTTTAAGATAAGATATCTTATTGAACGGATACTCTTATCCCGAGTTGGTGGAGGGACAGGCCCGATGAAGCCCAGCAACCGGTTTCTTATGAAAAAGGCATGAACATGCTGAGAAACCAAGGTGCTAACCTGATGCAAGGTACAAGAACACCTTGAGCGATAAGAGTGAAAGGCATGCGATCTCAGACCCTTTCCTCGCAATGAAGGAAATGGTTTTTTTATTTTTGGGATATCATATGAACAAATTGCCAATAACATCTCTAATATAAACATGTTGAAATATAAGAGGGAACGAGTTCCGTATCATATTGGAGGCCTCATCTTGGGATGATGTGGTCTTGTACAGGAGGAAATAGCCATTATGAGTCAAAATCGTCGTTTATTTACTTCAGAATCAGTGACCGAAGGACATCCAGATAAAATCTGTGATCAAATTTCAGACAGCATTTTGGATGAAATTTTAAAGAAAGATCCAAATGCACGTGTTGCCTGTGAAACTTCTGTAACAACCGGTCTCGTATTAGTAAGCGGTGAGATTACAACGTCTACTTATGTCGACATTCCAAAGACGGTGCGTGACACGATTAAGGAAATTGGCTACACACGTGCGAAATATGGTTTTGATGCGGAAACATGTGCGGTTCTTACATCAATTGATGAACAGTCTGCTGATATTGCGCAAGGTGTAGACAAAGCGCTTGAAGCACGTGAAGGAACAATGACTGAAGAAGAAATTGATGCGATCGGTGCAGGTGACCAAGGTCTGATGTTTGGTTTTGCAAACAACGAAACTGAAGAGCTTATGCCACTGCCGATTTCTCTTGCACATAAATTATCTCGCCGTTTAACAGAAGTACGCAAGAATGAAACACTTGCATACCTTCGTCCAGACGGAAAAACTCAAGTAACAGTTGAATATGATGAACAAAACAAACCAGTTCGTATTGATACGGTGGTTATTTCTACACAGCATGCACCAGAAGTGACGCTTGAACAAATTCAAAGCGACTTAAAAGAGCATGTCATCCGCCCTGTCGTTCCAAGTGAACTGATCGATGAAGAAACAAAATACTTCATCAACCCAACAGGCCGCTTTGTTATCGGTGGACCTCAAGGGGATGCTGGTTTAACTGGACGTAAAATCATCGTTGATACTTATGGCGGGTATGCTCGTCACGGTGGAGGTGCTTTCTCTGGTAAGGATGCAACGAAGGTTGACCGTTCGGCAGCATATGCGGCTCGCTATGTAGCGAAAAACATCGTAGCAGCTGGTCTTGCAGATTCATGTGAAGTGCAGCTTGCTTATGCAATTGGTGTTGCACAGCCTGTCTCCATTTCAATTGATACATTTGGAACAGGAAAAGCCTCTGAAGAGAAATTAATTGAAGTGGTACGTGCAAACTTTGATCTTCGTCCAGCTGGCATTATTAAAATGCTTGACTTACGTCGTCCGATCTATAAACAAACCGCTGCATACGGTCACTTTGGCCGTCATGACTTGGATCTTCCATGGGAAAAAACGGATAAAGCCGACACGCTTCGCAAGGAAGCATTAGGAGAATAACAACATACAAAACCGCTTATTTTAAGCGGTTTTCCTTTTGATTAAAAAAAATTCTACAAAAAGCGTAAAAATGTGAAACAAAATTGGACAAAATACTGTCTAATTATAGGTCTACTTTTAAGAAATAACATAACGTGGAGGCAATAATATGTGTGGGTTTGTTGGTGTATTTAATCACCGTCCATTGTCCGAAACTACTGAGCAGGAAGAGTTAATTAAGCAAATGAATCGTCTCATCGTTCATCGAGGTCCGGATGATGAGGGGTACTTTCATGATGAGCATGTAGGATTTGGATTTAGACGTTTAAGTATTATAGATGTTGAACACGGAAAGCAGCCGCTTTCTTATGAAGATGAAAAATATTGGATTATTTTCAACGGAGAAATTTATAACTATGTGGAGCTGAAAGAAGAGCTTGTGAAAAAAGGCTATACGTTCAGCACAGATTCTGATACGGAAGTCCTTCTTGCCACATATCGCCACTATAAAGAAGAAGCGGCATCGAAGCTTCGCGGGATGTTTGCATTTTTGATTTGGGATAAAGAAGCGCAGTTATTATATGGCGCAAGAGATCCTTTCGGCATTAAACCGCTCTATTTTACACAAATGGATGACCAAGTGTACTTTGCTTCTGAACGCAAAAGCTTAATGGCTGTGAATGAGAACATTTTATTTGATGAGACTGCTTTGCAGCAGTATATGTCTTTTCAGTTCGTTCCTGAGCCAAATACACTTGATCAAAAAGTGCACAAAGTTGAGCCAGGTCATCAGTTTACACTGCGTCCAGGCCAAGACATTGCATTTAAGACTTACTGGAAAGTTCAATTCAAACCTGAACAAACACAAGAGCAGAAATTAGTAGAAGAAGTACGTGATGCTATCTATGATTCTGTAAAAGTCCACATGAGAAGTGATGTGCCTGTTGGTTCATTCCTATCAGGTGGGATCGATTCTTCTTTCATCGTGTCGGTCGCAAAGGAATTTCACCCTGAACTGAAGACATTCTCTGTTGGTTTCCAGCAGGATGGATTCAGTGAGGTAGATGTAGCAAAAGAAACAGCTGATAAGCTGGGATTGCAAAACTTTAGTGCTGTGATTTCTCCTGAGGAATATATGAATGAGCTTCCGAAGATCGTCTGGCATTTAGATGATCCTTTGGCTGATCCAGCGGCGATTCCATTGTATTTCGTGGCAAAAGAAGCGAAAAAACAAGTCACAGTTGTTCTTTCAGGTGAGGGAGCAGACGAGCTGTTCGGTGGATATAATATTTACCGTGAGCCGCTATCTCTAAAGCCTTTTGAATCTGTACCATCCATGCTGAAAAAGCTTCTTCTTCGTCTGGCTCGTTTAATGCCAGAAGGAATGAAAGGGAAAAGCTTTATCGTTCGCGGCTGTACGCCATTAGAGGAACGTTATATCGGCAATGCGAAAATCTTTGAAGAGCCAGTGAAGAAAAACCTCTTAAAGCAGTATGATCCGAACATCACGTATCGTGACGTGACGAAAACATACTTCGAAGAAAGTGCAGGCTACAGTGATATTAACAAAATGCAATATGTTGATATCCATACGTGGATGCGCGGGGATATCCTGCTGAAAGCAGATAAGATGACAATGGCGAATTCTCTTGAGCTTCGTGTTCCATTCCTTGATAAGGTCGTATTTGAAGCAGCTTCTAAAATTCCAGAAGAGCTGAAAACGAAAGACGGTACAACGAAATATTTATTGCGTAAAGCAGCAGAAGGCATTGTACCAGACCATGTGTTAAACCGTAAAAAACTAGGTTTCCCTGTGCCAATTCGTCATTGGCTGAAAAATGAGATGAACGCTTGGGCGAAAGATATCATTAAAAACAGTCAGACAGATGAATACATTAACAAGGCATATGTTCTTGATTTATTAAATGATCATTGTGCTGGAAAAGCAGATCATAGTCGTAAGATTTGGACTGTCCTGATCTTTATGATCTGGCATAGCATCTATGTAGAGCGCAGCATTGATCCAGAGCAGTTGAATCACCAGCCGAAAGAAGTTATTTTTAGCTAATGAAAAAGGTTTTCAGCTTTGTGCTGAAAACCTTTTTTGTCATGATAGAAAGTGGTGGAAAAGGGTAAAATAACAAGCGGTACATAGTTATTGCTTAATATCTTGAAAAAAACATGATAAAGTGAAGATACATATATGATGTTAACGCGATAAAAGGGAACGATAGTATTGTCCTTTTTCTACATATTCTCTGCGGATACGATCCATGTCTTGGATATCTTCATCTGTTAACTGGCGAACGACTTTGGCTGGACGACCAAAAGCGAGTGAGCCTTTTGGGATGACTTTTCCTTGCGGGACAAGGCTACCTGCACCAATAAAGGCTCCTTCGCCAATTTCCGCACCATCGAGAATGATGGATCCCATGCCAATGAGGGCATTTTTTCGAATGATAGAACTATGTAATGTGACTTGGTGTCCAATGGTAGCACCATCTTCAATAAGAAGTGTTTTTCCAGGACTTTGATGCAGACAGGATAAGTCTTGAATGTTGACGTTTTTTCCAATTCTGACAGGAGCTACATCGCCTCTAATGACCGTTTGGAACCAAACGCTTGAATATTCTCCAATTGTGACATCACCTGTAATGGTGGCGTTTTCTGCAACAAAGACCGATTCATGAATCTCAGGTGTAAACTGATGATATGGATAAATCACTTTTTCGACTTCCTTTCTTAATACAACATTTGTGAGGTGTTTACTTTGTGGACTTGGCATGCTGAAAGACCGGTTGGTACAATTGTCATTGTACATGGTGCTAGTGAATATCATGGCCGATATAAATGGCTGATCGAAATGTGGCGAAATGCAGGCTATCACGTCGTCATGGGTGACCTGCCTGGGCAAGGGACATCGACACGTGCGAGAGGCCACATTCGTTCTTTTCAAGAATACATTGATACAGTCGATGAATGGATTGAACATGCGAAGTCGTTCAGACTTCCGACATTTTTACTTGGACATAGTATGGGGGGACTGATTTCGATTGAATGGTTCAAGCAGTATACCCATACGAAGATTGATGGCCTTATTTTATCATCACCTTGTTTAGGTCTGCAATTTAAACCGAAGAAGCTGATGGATTTTGCGTCAAAAGGGCTAAATGTGCTGGCGCCGTCTTTTAAAGTCGAATCCGGGCTGTCGATCGAACTTGCCACACGGAATCAAGATGTGATAGAGGCAGATTCCAATGATTCGCTTTATGTGACGAAGGTGTCGGTTCGCTGGTATCGAGAACTGGTGAAAAATATCGATGCGGCGATGCAGCCTACGAATGTTTTTCGGTCGATTCCACTCCTGCTCATGCAGGCAGGCGATGACAAGATTGTAGATAAAACAAGAGTGATGAAATGGTTCAATGGCATTGAATCAACCAATAAATCATACCGTGAATGGGAAGGGCTTTATCATGAAATTTTTAATGAGCCCGAGCGAGAAGATGTGTTTAAGGCGGCAAGAGCCTTTACTGATCAATATATTTGATTGTGAGCTTAAGTTGGGGGTGGATTGATTTGTCAGTACCAGAACGTCCTTTTGCACTGATGACGAAGGTGTATAAAGATATTTTTCCGCTAGTTCATCAGGAGCTAAAAAAGTGGCGGGCTCATGCAGAAATGATTGAAAATGAAGAACTGAGAACGCAGGCACTAGCGAGTATATCCAGTAAAACCTTTCACTGTGAAGGCGGGGGAATTTTATCTCTGCTTGCAGGTGAAGCGAAGGAAACGTGTATTGAATTCATTGTGGCGTACCAAACGATTAGCGATTACTTAGATAACTTGTGTGATCGCAGTACATCACTTGATCCAAAGGATTTTCATATGCTGCATCAGGCAATGAGAGATGCACTCGATATTCATGCGGAGCTTAAGCCGTATTATCAATTCCGTGATGATCAAGAGGATCATGGGTACCTGCATGCGCTAGTCAGGACGTGCCAAGATGTGCTGTCACGTCTAGCGCATTATCCGATCATTCAGCCCTATTTACATACGCTGTGTGATTATTATAGTGATTTACAAGTACATAAGCATGTGGTTCCTCATGAGCGTGAACCTCGATTAGAGTCATGGTTCCGCCAGTATGAAAAGGATTTACCAAAGATGGAGTGGTATGAGTTTTCCGCATGTGCAGGATCAACGCTGGGTATTTTCTGTCTTGTGGCTTATGCACTGCAGCCTGATTTTACAGAGAAGCAGGCGAAGCAAATTTACGAAAGTTATTTCCCTTATATCCAAGGTCTGCACATCTTACTGGACTATTTAATCGACCAAGAAGAGGACAGGTTGGAAGGCGATTTGAATTTTTGCTCGTACTACAACTCTCATCATGAGATGATGGATAGACTACAGCATTTTATTGAAAAAGCGGATGAACAGCTGAAAGGCATTCCACACGAGAATTTTCACAAACTAATCAATAGAGGGTTACTTGCGGTCTATTTGTCTGATGAAAAAGTGACAGCCCAAAAAGAGATGAACAAGCTGGCAAAGCGGTTGATCAAATCAAGCGGGAAAACATCGTTCTTTTTCTATATCAATGGCAGAGCCTATCGAACCTATCAGAAAATGCCTTGGAAGAAATCTTCATAAAGGATAAAGTAAGCTCATCAGCTTGTAGAAAATGGTTTTCTACAAGCTTTTTTGTTTTGAACTGTTTCGCTTTGGGCCATGTACAGTTCTTTTATGATTACAATCCTCTTATTTGCTGCCGATATTATTCTTAGTGTACGAAAAATAGGAGAAAAGTATGGATCGAATGAATCGTATCTACTCCTTATGACGTATATTTGTTGAAAAACTTAAAAAAGGGGAAGGTCGAATATGTCATTTTTTAAAAAGTTTGCAGCAAGTGTGGGAATCGGTGCAGCAAAAGTGGATACAATTTTGGAGAAAGATGCGTATGAACCGGGAGAAGAAGTAAAGGGAACAGTCCATGTGAAGGGCGGAAAAGTGCCTCAAGATATTCGCTATATTGATTTAAAGTTGAAAACATGGTACACCATTGTAAAAGATGATGAAGAGCAACGAAAACACACAACCATCCATTCTGTCCGAGTGACTGAATCATTCACGATTCAGCCTGCGGAAGCTCAGCAGTTTACATTCTCGTTTCACCTTCCTCTTGATACACCAATGACTGTAGGTAAAGTAGAGGTGGCTGTTGTGACAGACCTTGATATTCAAGGTGGTATTGATAAATCTGATCATGACCGTATTTTTGTAAGCGCGCACCCGTGGGTGAAACGTGTGCTTGAAGCTGTTGGAAACTTAGGCTTTCACCTTCATGAAGCAGACTGTGAAGAAGCACCTTATTTCAGGCGCCGCCTTCCCTTTGTTCAAGAGTTTGAGTTCATACCGACTTCCGATTATTATCGTCAAATGCTTGATGAGTTAGAGGTGATTTTCTTCATTGATGAAGAGGGGCTAGATCTCATTTTTGAAGTTGACCGCAGAGCAAGAGGGCTGCGTGGCTGGCTGGAAGAAATGTATAATGACGGAGAACAGCTTGTACGTGTCCGCTTTACTCGATCAGAGCTTGCAGATGCAGAAGAGCTAGAAGTAGTGCTTGAAGAAATCATTGACCAATACGCTTATTAAATAATAAAACTCAAATCCATTAAGAGGATTTGAGTTTTTTTTCGATGGCTACCACGAAGGGCGGATCGTTTTGAATATTCATGTATTGATAAGATATCACCTGTACTTCTTCGTGATGGAGGGTTTTGCAATAATCAAGAAGGATGTCCTTCTCTTTTTTTCCTTCGGGGTGCCCGTGGTAAATCACAAGAACGATCAGACCTCCAGGCTTAAGCCAATCCATGAGCTGTTTGATCGCTTCAATGGTTGTATGGGCCTGAGTTGTGACGGTTTTATCGCCTCCTGGTAAGTATCCAAGATTGAACACTGCACCAGATATGTGGCCATAAGCATCCGCTGGCAGATGTTCAGCAAGTTGTTCATGTCCGTCATGGATAAGGTGAACGTTTGGATAGTGCTCACCGAGTCTTTTGCTTGTTTGCTCAATGGCTTCCTTCTGTACATCGAATGCGAAAACTTGTCCATCTCTCCCGACAAGGTCAGCTAAATAGCGTGTATCATGGCCATTCCCCATCGTTGCATCAATGACAATATCGCCTTTTTGACAAGCACGTTCTAACAGTTCTTTACTAAAAGGGAGCATCCGTTTTAAAATCATTTTGCCGCTTCTTCCAATCTGACGAAGCGTTTGCCCTGGTAACTGTTACGTCTTTCAAGCTCAGCATTAATGGCATTGAGCACTTCCCATTTATTCACACTCCACATTGGACCTACCATTAATTCAATGGGACCATCGCCTGTAATACGATGAATAATCATTTCTGGGGGCAGGATCTCCAGCTGATCACAGACAAGCTGGACATATTCCTCTTGGCTGAGAAACTCTAGTTTGCCTTTCTCATATTGCTTTACCATCGGTGTTCCTTTTAACAGGTGAAGTAGATGAATTTTAATTCCTTGCACATCTAAATCAGCGACAGCTTTTGCTGTCTCCATCATCATATCTCGGTTTTCAAGAGGAAGACCGTTGATGATATGTGAACAGACTCGAATGCCATGTTTTCGCAGTTTTTCTACACCTTCTACGTAGCATTCATAATCATGGGCACGGTTGATGAGCATCGCTGTCCGCTCATGTACAGTTTGTAGACCAAGTTCAACCCATAGATATGTCCGTTCGTTTAACTCAGCTAAATATTCCACGACGTCATCTGGCAGACAATCAGGTCTTGTGGCAATCGATAAACCAACCACTCCATCCAGATTCATGACGGTTTCGTATTTTTCTTTTAAAACAGGAAGCGGCGCATGTGTGTTTGTGTAAGCTTGGAAATACGCCATGTATTTTCCATCTTTCCATTTTGTATGCATCCGGTCCTTGATTTCATTAAATTGAGTGATGAGATCATCCGCCCGGTTCCCTGCAAAATCACCAGATCCTGCTGCGCTGCAAAATGTGCAGCCTCCATGTGCGACAGTACCATCACGGTTTGGACAATCAAAGCCGCCGTCTAATGCGACTTTAAATACTTTATGACCAAAGTGCTCACGCAAATGATAATTCCATGTGTGATAACGTTTTTCGCTGTTTGAATATAAAAAAGGGTTATGCTGATCCAAGTCAGTAACCTCCTTGCATAATAATAGGCATCCTTAAAGTTTAACAAAAATCACGAAAGAGGACAATTGAATCTGTCCAACATTTTCTTTAGTGAAAAAGCTTTACGTGGGCAAAATAGGCGAGAGCAATGATGAAATGGAGGGATGGCTAGATGGCAACTAGAAAATCAATCGATGAATTTGTCCAAAAAAGCACTGAGACTCTTGAGTTTGCAAGCGAACAGTTTGATTTGAGCTCTCGCCAAGAACATTATAACGTAGAAGAATTTTCAAAAGCGCAGCTCATGCTTGAGGATGCGGTGAATGAATTAGAAAAGTTAAAAGATGTCGCCAATGATCAGCAAAGAGAACGTTTAGACAGAACGCGTGTACAAATTCAAAGTCTGCAAAACCAAATGATTTTAGGTATTTCATACGAGAACGAATGATGAGCAGATCCTTCTTTTAAGGGTCTGTTTTTATTTTTTGGCTGTTTTCGCAAAGATTGTTGTTTTTGGATATATATTTGTAATAGGTTTTTGTTCTGTTAAAGTATGTTATATATAGAAATTGCAAATATCTTCAAGGGGGTAGAAGAAATGTGGGAGACTCTTCCTGATTGGTTTTGGGCATTATATTACTTGTTTTTCTTAGCAACATTAGGAACCGCAATATTCAGTGTTGTGAAAAATAAACAAAGGGGATTGTCCATCCTAACCATTGTATTTACTGTTACAATTCCGATTATTAGCCTGATAAATAGCATTGGTAGAGTAGAAGGAATGAATGAATTTGAACACTTATTTAGTCAATTGCGACAGGGTGCAGTTTGGTCTATCTTTACAGTTATAGGCTATATATTTTTATTAGTATGGTGGGTGCTAATTCTGTTCAAAAGCAAGTCCAAAAACAAAGTAATAGTATCTAATTAAAACATTGTAGAGACCTCAATATTCGGGGTCTTTTATTATGCACTTTTTCAGGCGATTATGAAAGTTATTAACGTGTTGAACACCCTAAACCAGAAGCAAACCTGGCTTCCGAAAGCTTTTAAGTAGCTTCGTCATTTTATCTGGTTCGTCTGCCTATTTTTTTCTAGAGTCCCTTGACTTTTCAATCAAGTGTCTATATTGTATTAAGTGTACTACATCAACTAATACACTATAGACACTTAAACGTGAAGAAAGGTGTTTAACCATGAAAAAAGAAAAAAAACCAATCAATTTAAAGTGGATGGTGCTGGCTGTTGCGTTAGCATGTACATTTTTTTTCGTTCTCGTTTTCATTGGTTTTGAAGTTCAAAAAGATTTTATTCCAAATTCGGTCCCTTTAATGCAAGGACATGATCAAGCGATAGGACTGCAAAAGCATGAATGAGAAAAGAGGGAGCCATCATGATTCAAATAGATCCAAGAAGCGCTGCACCAATATATGAACAAATCATTGAGCAGTTAAAAATTTTGTGCTTAAAAGGCGTGATGAAACCAGGTGACAAACTGCCCTCTGTGAGAGAGCTTGCCACCATTATTATTGCGAATCCAAACACCGTCAGCAAAGCGTATAAAGAGCTTGAACGGGAAGGAATTATTGAAACATTAAGAGGCCGTGGAACGTATGTGACAGAAGGTGCACAGTTAAAGCTGAATGAAGGGAAGGTGTTAGAGATGAAGGAGCAATTAAGGCAACTCATTATTGAAGCTCATTATGCCGGTATTGATATTCATCAACTCAAAGAGTGGCTGGAGGAGATCAGCTCAAGTCTAAAAGGAGGAAAACAAGTTGATTGAGGTCAGAAATGTATCAAAGAAATTAAATGGACGTGAAGTACTCAGCAACGTTTCCTTCAAGATAGGCGAAGGAGAGATCTTTGGTCTGCTTGGCCGGAATGGCTCTGGTAAAACAACACTGCTTCGCTTGATTCAGCAAATCCTTCTTCCAGATGAAGGAGAGATTTATTTTAGAGATGTACTCGTAAAAGACCACCCGTTAGTGAAGCAAAATATTGTGTATATGCCAGTCGTAAATCCCTACTTTGACCGGTACAATTATGGACAGCTTGTGAAGCTGTTAAAACAACTGTATCCAAAGTTTGACGTGACATATGCCAATGAGCTTGTGAACCGGTATGAGATTCCGGAAAAAGTGAAATACCGTGAATTGTCGACAGGTTTAAAGAAGCAGCTGTCCCTCATTTTAAGTTTTGCCATCAAACCAGCAGTCATTTTGTTAGATGAGCCGACAGACGGGATTGATGCAGTCACAAGAAACGACGTTCTTCAGCTGATGATTGACGAGGTGGCAGAACGACAAACAACGATTTTAATTACATCTCACCGTTTAGAGGATATTGAGCGTATGTGTAACCGAATCGGGTTTTTGGAAGGAAATCAGCTCACAAGTGTTATGGATTTAGACGAATTAAAGAATGACTACGTCAAAATCCAGATGGCATTTGAAGAGGATATGAACTTAAGTATTAGAAAAAAAGGCGTTGCCATCTTAGATCAAGCGGGTGTGTTCTATACAGCACTTGTACTCAAAACAGATGAAGAAGCAAAAGAGTATTTGAAATCGCTTGAACCAAAAGTCTGGCATGAACTGCCTGTAAATTTAGAAGAAGTATTCATTGCGAAGTTTGGAGGGAAACGCAGATGGTAAAGCGGCAATTGTTATATAAGGAATGGAAGCAGTCTGAGCTGACATTCATTTTAGTGATGCTTGTTGCGATCTTTGCGACGCCATTATCCTTTTTAATGGAATACTCATCCTTTCAAACTTGTTTAAACGATCCGACTTGTACTCCACTCGATAATTACTTTTATTATGATTTCGGTTCTGATATTTTTATCATCCTTTCATGGACGATGAGTTTAATTTTTGCAATTACCCAGTTGGGTTTTGAAAGAAATAAAGGGCAAATTGATTTTACTTTATCTTTGCCGTTTAGCAGAACGACCATTTATCACACAAAGTTTTTCCTAGGTGCCGGAATTATCACGCTCGTTCATGTATTGTCATATGTCTTTACTTATATACTCATTTTATGCATTCAACCACAAGAGACGATTGCGTTTAACAGTGGTTATTTGATTGCACTTGTGTCCACCTTAATGTTTTATAGTTTGTGTCTTGCAGCAGGTGCTTTAACAGGAAGCGCAATTAGTCAAGCCATTGTTACATTCAGTACATCAATTTTACCTTATTTATTAATTTGGCTTCCGATGTTTCATTTAGACTATTTATTAAAAACGGATAGAAGTTGGGTTGATGTCAGTTATGACTACTTTATTATGCCCATTGCTCCAATTACTTATATAACAGACCGTTTTCAATTTCGTAATTTAGTTGAAAATCCAATTTGGTTTACAGGTGTAGAATTTATCGTGCCCATTGTGATGCTAATCGTATTTTATCTCATTGGTTTATTCAGTTTTATTAAACATCCAGTTGAACGAAATGGACGATTCTTTGTTTACCCCAAAATGGATAGGCCCATTCAGATATTGGTCATTGCCTTCGGTGTTCTAGGATTTGGCTGGGTTGGATTTTCTTCAGACAACTCCATTTTTGGTTATATTGCTGGCATGTGCATCGGTGGAGCTGTAGGCGCACTGACGAGTTATTTCTTAATCTATCGAAAAAGATAAACAGAGAGCAGGGGAGTAGAGATGATTCAAATTCAATCGTTAGATCATGTGTTTAAAATTGGGAAAAAGGGCAGGGAGAACGAGATTCCTGTGCTCAAAGACATTGACTTGTCTATTAAAAGAGGCGAAATTGCATGTATCGTCGGACGAAGCGGTTCGGGGAAATCCACTTTACTGAATTTAATTTCGGGATATATTACGCCAACAAGCGGACAAATTATGGTTGATGGCACCAATGTGACCGGTTTTAATGAGAAAGAATGGGCAGACTTTCGGTTAGATCATTTTGGCTTTATCTTTCAAAGCTTTCAATTGATCGGGAGTTTAACAACATATGAGAACGTTGAACTTCCGCTCACTTTAAAAGGTGTGAAGCCGTCTGAGCGAAAAGTGAAAGTAAAGGAAATGCTGAAACGAGTTGGTCTTGAACATCACGCAGGACATTATCCTAATGAACTATCAGGTGGACAGCAGCAGCGTGTGAGTATTGCAAGAGCCTTGATCCTTAATCCGTCTATTATTTTAGCAGATGAACCAACAGGCAGTCTGGATTCAGAAACTGAAGGAGAAATTCTAGCCTTTATCCAGCAGCTCAATCGTGAAAAAGGAATTACATTTGTCATCATTACACATGACGATGAAGTCGCTTCAATCGCAGACACAACGTTCCAGCTTCATGATGGTGTATTAAAGAAAGGGGATCAGTCCATTGAAATTTAGAGATCAGGTCAAATTCATCAGAAGAAATATGAAGAAAAATCGATTGCGTGTGTTTATGACCATACTTGCAACGACAATGGCATGCTCTTTCTTAATCGTTCTAGCGTCGGTTGGTTTTGGTCTGCAAAAATCCGCTCAAGATGAAATCATGAAACAACAAATTATCACAGAAATTAAAGTGTTAGGCAAAGAAAAAGGTGACGTCAAGGTCGACGATTTAAAGAAATATGATCATGCGAAATCTGTCGTTGCAAGAACGTCAATCATTCCATCGGTTCACGTCGAGCTCGATAATCGCTCAGGTGATACGCAGGCTGTACTGACAGATATGAAAGAAGAAAAAGAGGCAGGCCTTGAACTAGACCGTGGAAAAGTCCCAACATCGGCGAATGAAATTGTAGTTGGGTATCATATGGCAGAACAACTTTGGACGGAAAAAGAACGAAAAGACTATGAAAAAGAAATGAATCAGATATCAAATGGTGAAGAGACACCGGAAGAGCCAAAAGGCTATACGAAGGAAATTTTAAACAAAGTCATTCAAATCAAGGTACCAAAATTTAATGAAAAAAATGAAGTGGTGAAAGAAAAGACGTTCGATTTCCGTGTCGTCGGTGTATTGAAGAAACCGAATTTGGAGTGGCAGCAGGATCATAAAATTCTTATTCCGAATGCTTATGAAAAAGAATTTAGTCAAGTGCTCGATCTGTCTCCTGATGCAGGAAATGTCGAAAAAATGACGTCTGTCTATGCTGATAAGTTCGACAATGTCGGTGCGCTCACGGATAAGCTGACAGATGACGGCTATCAAGTCATCTCTGTGACGAATCAGCTTGAAGGAATGGATATGTTCTTTACAGTCTTTAAAATTGGACTCATCTTTGTTGGATGTATTGCGGTGATTATTTCGGCGATCGGCATTTTCAATACGATGACAATGGCTGTAACAGAGCGGACACAAGAGATTGGGATCATGAAAGCCATCGGTGCGAATCCTTCCATTATTAAGCGAATGTTCCTCATGGAAAGTGCTTATATTGGGGTGATTGGATCGATCATCGGGATCATCATCTCGTACATCGTTAGTTTTGCAGTGAATTTAATCATTCCAGCGATTTTGTCTTCCATGTCTGAAGGGGGATCCAGTGATCAATTCTCGATCACCTTCTCCTATATTCCGCTAAGCCTTGTGGTCACAGCAACAGTGATTAGTGCAGGAGTCGCCATTATTTCTGGACTCAATCCAGCACGTAAGGCGACAAAAACGAATGTATTAACAGCATTAAGAAGAGAAATTTAAAGAAGAACCTCCTGTACCTATATTGGGCTGACAGGAGGTTTTTTTATCGTCAAAAGATGTCTATTGCTTTGGTGCCCGGTACCCTGCACGCTCAGCTTCTTCTACGGAGCAGAACATTTTGGTCACGTTTTTTGTCCGTGAGTAGTATCTGCTGCTCGGTGTGTGATATATGCCGTTGACACTTCCTTTAATATTACAGGCGGCAGATTCTTTTTTTGTTTCTTTTTGTGACTCATGACCGCCAGTATTCGACCCATCATCTTTAGGAGCAGATCGCTGGGCCGATGACGTGGTGTCTTTGTTTACTTTCTGGTGTTCTTTTTTGAGTGTTTCGTTTGTAGAGGTGAGCTTGTCTATTTTCTCTTCAAGCTCATGGATGGTTTTTTCTTGCTGTTTGACTGTCTTCTTTTCGGAGGTGATGTTTTCTAATTTCTTGGATAGCTTTTCTTTTTCTTTGGTCACGTCTTCTAAAGAGGCCGTCAGCGTTTCTTTGTCTTCCTTCAGACGAGAGATGTCAGATGCTAATTGTTTTTGCTCTTTCAGCAGCTGTTCAGAAGATGGATCTGCTTGTGCTTTCGGAGCACCTGTGCCGGCAAACGGTAATGACATAATAGAAAAAACAAGACCAATGGTCAAAAAAGGATAGAAGAGTTTTTTTGAAAAGATTTGTTGATTTTGGTGTTTAAGTAATAAGAAATTGACGGCATATCCTATGGCGAAACAAATACATAAAAGACCTATGATGAGTAACATCATCATTTGGCAGCCCCCCTATATCGCTATTTATACCTATCATACCTCATTTTTCCATTTCGAGGAGCGGTTCAATTAAAAAAACCCTGTTTAAACAGGGTTTTCAGCTAATGGCAATCCTTTGATTGCTTCTTTTACCGTTAAATAAGTGATCGTATTCTGGAAGTCTGTATCTAAGTCTTTCATTTTCATCGCAAGCTGTGGTTTGATCCCAGTGATGATGAGTTCAGTTCCAGTTAAGTTCAGCAGGTGATGCAGTTTGAAAATTCGCGCTGCAACGGAATCATCGACATCAATTAAACCAGAAAGATCGACAATTAAATAATCATCCTTTGAATCTTCTAATATACAAGTTAACTTCGCGACGATGGCATCAAAGCGTTCTTCTGATAATTTTCCGATGAGTGGAAGAGCGGAAACACCATTTTTGATTGGGACAATTGGCGTCGACAGAGAGGTGACTTCCTGTAAGGAATCTTCTAGGAGTTGTTCATATTCTTTCTGCTTTGTAATATCCTTTTGAAAGCCAATGAAAAATGTTTTGTCATCTTGTTCAATGTATAGAGGATCTATATTGAGTTCATTCCAAAAAAAAGTACCGTCTTTTTTATAATTTTTGAGCTGTGTGGTAATAGGTGTTTTGTTTTGAATTCCGTGACGTATTAAGGCAAGTTGCTCTTGATTTGTGTCTTTTCCTTGGAGGAATCGACAATTACGTCCAAGAATCTCATCTGGTTTGTATCCAGTCATTTGTGTAAAGCCATGATTCACATAAACGATAGGGTTATCCTCTAAAGAAGGGTCTGTAATGACAACACCAATCCGCGCATGATCCAGCGCTTTTTTTATGAGTTCAAGCTGTTTTTGCAAGCCGAAGATGTTCGAGCTGACCATATTACCCTCCTTTGTTGCTGCTATCAGACATTTAAGATGGTTTTTTTTAAAACCAAATGAATTCTTTTTAAACGTAACATAACATATGTTCTGTTTCAATGATTGCAATCGCTTTGTTAAATTTGTCATCATAGTTTGTCCTCCATTAGAATAGAGTAAGTAAGGAGACTTTTCATTAGAAAAAGAAGGGATCATTTGAGGATAATTCATAAAATGACAAAAATAGTTAATATGGATTAGGTGAAAATGATTCCAATGCATCAAGATTGTTTTTGGGTCATTCACATATAATGGAAGAAACAAGCTTTTTTTCTTCGTTAGAGAGAATAGACCTTTTACATGGATTATGACGGAACAGCAGAATGGCATTACAGGGGGCTGGACAGCCTGAAGTCGCTTTACTATTCTAAGGGCTTTAGGAAGGTGATGAAAATGCTGCAACAAGTCATTATTGCTTGCGCCATTGGAGGGGTCATGGGCATTCTCGGTCACGTAAAGAAAAAAGGCAGGCTAGAGAAGCCCAGAATGACAAAGAAGTTTATTTATCTAGGGTTTATTGAAGATTGGCTCGTTGGGATGATTGCTGCTACACTGCTTGTCTTATCCTCAAATCCCGAATCTAGTCTGCACTTGATCATCTTATCCATTATTTCAGGTTACGGAGGAGAAGCAGTTCTGCGAAGCTTCGATTTTGTGAGAGAAGAACGTTCACAGGATGCAGGCTCCAACCGTCATAACCGATCTCCACACGAATAATATCCTCACTTTACCCTAGTCTAGGGTACATTCCCATTGTATACAAACCTGCTTGCACTTATGATCATAATTCTATAAAATACTACTTAGATGACGGTTACGATAAGAACAGTGAAGAGGAGTAGTAGGAAAGCAGTATTTGTCTTTAGAGAATTGACGGCTGGTGAAAGTCAATCAAATCTGCTTCTGAACTCGCCTCAGAGTTGCAGTTGCGTTAAAGCTTCTGTCGCATGTCTGCGTTAAAGATATTAAGTGAGCGTATGAACAGTTCATGACGCTAACAAGGGTGGTACCGCGGGAACCAAAAAATCTCTCGTCCCTTTCCAGGGATGAGGGTTTTTTGTTGATTTTAGAAAAATCTGAATTCTTGCAGTGGTCATCTGAGCAGATAAAGCCGTACATATTAAAGGAGGTTTTTACATTGAGTTTTCAGCATCGGGAAATTGAAAAAAAGTGGCAGGATTATTGGCTGACACATAAAACATTCGCCACATCTGACTCGGAAGATAAACCAAAGTTTTATGCGCTAGATATGTTTCCTTATCCATCAGGAGCAGGGCTTCATGTAGGGCATCCTGAAGGATACACAGCAACGGATATTTTATCACGTATGAAACGTATGCAGGGCTACGATGTTCTTCATCCAATGGGATGGGACGCATTTGGTCTTCCAGCGGAACAATATGCGCTGGATACAGGAAATGATCCAGCTGAATTTACAGAAGAGAACATTAATAATTTCCGCCGCCAAATTCAATCATTAGGTTTCTCGTATGATTGGGATCGAGAAATTAACACGACAGATCCGAATTATTATAAATGGACCCAGTGGATTTTCTTGAAATTGTATGAAAAAGGATTGGCGTATATTGATGAAGTACCTGTAAACTGGTGCCCAGCACTTGGTACAGTCCTTGCAAATGAAGAAGTCATTGATGGGAAAAGTGAGCGCGGAGGGCACCCTGTTGAAAGACGTCCAATGAAGCAATGGATGCTAAAAATTACAGCATATGCGGACAGGCTGTTAGAAGATTTAGAAGACATTGATTGGCCTGAAAGCATCAAAGATATGCAGCGCAACTGGATTGGACGTTCTGAAGGTGCACATGTTCACTTCGAAGTAGAAGGACATGACGAACAGTTTACTGTGTTTACAACACGTCCTGATACACTATTTGGTGCAACATATGCCGTTCTTGCACCAGAGCATGCACTAGTTGAAAAAATTACAACAGCTGCTCAAAAAGAAGCAGTTGAAGCATATATCAAAGAAATTCAGTCTAAGAGTGACTTAGAGCGAACAGATCTTGCTAAAACGAAAACGGGCATTTTCACAGGTGCTTATGCCATCAATCCATTGAATGGGGAAAAGATGCCGATCTGGATTGCAGATTATGTGTTAGCCACATATGGCACTGGAGCGATCATGGCAGTTCCTGCTCATGATGAACGTGATTATGAATTCGCCAAAACATTCGATCTTCCCATCAAAGAGGTTGTCGAAGGTGGAGACATTGACAAAGAAGCCTACACAGGTGATGGAAAGCACATCAACTCTGATTTCTTAAACGGCTTAGGGAAAGAAGAAGCAATTGAAAAAGCGATTGCATGGCTGGAAGAACATCAAAAAGGTGAAAAGAAAGTCACTTATCGTTTAAGAGACTGGCTGTTCAGCCGTCAGCGTTACTGGGGAGAGCCAATTCCAATTATTCATTGGGAGGACGGAACATCTTCAGCTGTTTCAGAGGAAGAGCTTCCACTGATTTTGCCTAAGACGACTGAGATTAAGCCAAGCGGAACAGGTGAATCACCTTTAGCGAATATTAAAGATTGGGTAGAGGTTGTCGATCCAGTGACAGGTAAAAAAGGACGCCGTGAAACCAATACGATGCCACAATGGGCAGGTAGCTGCTGGTACTTCTTACGTTATATTGATCCACATAACACAGAAGAACTTGCATCTCCTGAAAAGCTGAAGAAATGGCTTCCGGTTGATGTGTATATTGGTGGAGCAGAACATGCTGTGCTTCATCTGCTATATGCACGATTCTGGCATAAATTCTTGTATGATATTGGTGTTGTTCCAACAAAAGAACCGTTCATGAAATTGTTCAACCAAGGAATGATTCTTGGTGAAAATAATGAAAAAATGAGTAAATCAAAAGGGAATGTTGTCAACCCAGATGATATCGTAGAATCTCATGGTGCAGATACATTAAGACTGTATGAAATGTTCATGGGACCTTTAGATGCATCGATTGCTTGGTCTGAAACAGGTCTTGATGGTGCTCGTCGTTTCCTAGATCGTGTATGGCGTCTGTTTACAAATGAAGATGGCTCCATCAGTGATAAAGTGACAGAGCAATCTGGCGGCGCATTAGAACGCAGCTACCATGAAACCGTCATGAAGGTAACGGATCATTATGAAGGCTTACGTTTCAATACTGGGATTTCACAATTAATGGTGTTCATCAACGATGCATACAAGGCTGACACACTGCCGAAAGAATATGCAGAAGGATTTGTGAAACTTCTTTCTCCGATTGCACCGCATGTAGCGGAAGAGCTTTGGAATAAACTTGGTCATGAAGGGTCTATTTCTTATGAAGCATGGCCGCAATATGATGAGTCAAAACTTGTCGATGATGAAGTGGAAATTGTCGTACAGCTAAATGGAAAAGTGAAAGCAAAATTAACGGTTCCTGCTGATGCAACAAAAGAGCAACTAGAAGAGCTTGCGAAAAGTGATGCACGGATAAAAGAACAGCTTGAAGGGAAAACAATCCGTAAAGTGATTGCGGTTCCTGGAAAACTTGTCAATATTGTCGCGAACTAATGAACGCACCCATCGGTATCAGCCGATGGGTGTTGTTTATTTCCCGGGACATAATTTTGTCGAAAACAAGGTAATTCCTCCATCAATCTCGTATTTAACAAGTTGATCAAGAAAATGAGGAGTGACGTCAATGGAAAAGGAAAGCAAACGTGAACAACTGCTCAGTTTATTAGGGGAAATGCCGGAGCGCCATCGTGTGGAGGCGTATACGTTAAAGATTGAGGAACGTGAATCGTACTTAGTAGAAACACTCATTCTCTCTATTCATGGGGTGGAGGAAGTTCCGGCTTATTTTGTGAAGCCGAAAGATACAGTGAAAAAAAGGCCAGTTGTCTTGTTTCAGCATTCTCATGGTGGGAATTATGTGGATGGGAAAGAAGAGTTATTGAAGGGGGCTCATTATTTGCAAGCGCCTTCATACGCAAAAGAATTCACTTCAAAAGGCTATAGTGTGTTGGCGATTGATCACGCGGGATTTGGTGAAAGAAGGGGAAGAACAGAAAGTGAAATTTTCAAAGAAATGCTGTTAACAGGAAAAGTGATGTGGGGCATGATGCTGTATGAGAGCATGTGTGCAATTGATTATTTGCTGTCCCGCTCTGATGTGCTTCCAGAGCGTTTAGCTGTTTTTGGGATGTCAATGGGCGGCCTTCTTTCATGGTGGACGGCAGCACTTGATGAGAGGGTCAGTGTGTGTGTGGATCTTTGCGCACAGGTTGATCATCACACATTGATTGAAACAAATCATTTAGATAGACACGGTTTTTACTATTATGTACCGAGCTTAGCTAAGCACTTTACAGCAGCTGACATCCAAGAAATGATTTTCCCAAGACCGCATTTAAGCTTAGTTGGAAAGCATGATCAGCTTACACCTGCTGAAGGTGTTGGACGAATTCAACAGACATTAAGTCAAGCCTATCAAGCTGCTTCCTTAAAGGAACGTTATCAGCTTGTCGGTTTACATGCAGGTCATTTTGAAACGGCTGCTATGCGCCACGAGGCTACACGTTTTTTGAAAAAGTGGCTGTAATCAATAGACGGCATGGACATACTACTCCGATAGAAGATGAAGGAGGAAACAGATGAAAAAAATCACCATGATTGGCGGATGTGGTGTCATCGGACGTTTATTAACTAAAGAGCTCTTTTCGGAGTATGACCTGACCATCATTGATCAAACAAGATGTGTAGAAGAAGTCATTTTTGCAAATGCGGCAATTGAAGAGGAGTTGTTTCAAGCCATTCCAAGAGATACAGATGTGATCATTCATCTTTTAAACATAGACATGACGCATGATGTGATGAATGAAAAGGAGTTTGCAAAAATGAATGAGGTGTTTTGGATAAGCACGTATAATATGTTTCGTTCAGCGGCCAGGTTAAGCATTCCAAAAGTTATTTTTGCAAGCAGTAACCATGTGACAGATCGCTATGAAAAAGATGGGCACTCCTTACTAGGGCGAGAAATTACGACTGATGATGTACCAGCAACGAAAAATGTGTATGGCATTTTAAAATTTGCTTCCGAACAGCTTGGACGTTTGTTTCACGATCAAACAGGTATGTCTGTCATCAATTTGAGAATTGGAACCGTCGTGACAGATGAGATGGAAGGATTGCACACCAAAAAAAGAACGAAACGAACGCTTCTTTCACATGAAGACCTTTTCGGCATGATCAAGGCTGCCATCGAAACGGACGTTCCATTCGGGACTTATTATGCTGTATCAGAAAACGAAGGAAAACCTTGGTCTACTGAGAAAACGAAGCAGGAGTTAGGCTACAGGCCAGATGTCAATACGGCAGAAATTCTGAAAGAAAACGATCAGGCATAGGGCATAATCATGACATTAGCTCATGATCTTTTTCTTTTCATTGATGAGGCTAAAAGCACGAATGGCATGATCATCTCTGTGGTCTGTCATGATGATTATAGACGCTTTCTTCCCCCGTTTGTTACATTTTAATCACGATATCGTCAAAGGCTGCAGCTTATGTTCAGACGAAATGATAACGCTTACAAAGAAAGGGCGTGATGAACATAGATCGTTCTATTAAAGGCCGATTGTTCAATGTATTTAATTACTCTTTTCTACTCATGTTCGCATTAATATGTGTGCTCCCGTTCATCCATGTCATTGCCGCCTCTTTTGCGACAGTAGAAGAGGTCATCTCAAAGAAGTTTATTTTGTTTCCAACGACGTTTTCTCTAGAGGCCTATCGCTATATCTTTTCTACAGATATTGTGTATCGCAGCCTGATTGTATCCATTCTTGTGACACTCGTTGGAACAGCGGTCAGCATGTTTTTATCCTCACTCATGGCGTATGGGCTGTCTCGTCAGGAGCTAAAGGGCCGAAGAACTCTCATGTTTCTCGTTGTCTTCACGATGCTGTTTAGCGGAGGGATGATTCCAACGTTTATCGTCGTGAAAACACTTGGGCTGCTTGATACTTACTGGTCACTCATTCTGCCAGTGGCCATCAATGCATTCAATTTGATCATTTTGAAAAACTTCTTTCAAAACATACCAGCAAGCCTTGAAGAATCAGCGAAGATGGACGGCTGTAACGATTTAGGGATCTTCTTTAAAATCGTGCTGCCACTTTCTTTGCCAGCTATTGCGACGATTTCACTTTTTTATGCCGTGACGTATTGGAATACGTACATGACAGCCATTTTATATTTAAACGATTCGGTGAAATGGCCAATTCAGGTCCTGTTAAGACAAATCGTCATTGTATCAAGCGGTATGCAGGGAGATATGTCAGATATGGGCTCATCAACACCGCCGCCAGACCAAACCATTAAAATGGCGGTCATCGTCGTGGCGACCATTCCCGTTCTGCTTGTCTATCCATTTATTCAAAAGCATTTCAACAAAGGGGCATTACTCGGTTCTGTAAAGGGTTAAAAAGATGGAATAACGGAGGGATCTTATGGGGAGAAAGAAATTATGGCTGATTGCCTTTGTTTTGTTATTTGCCGCAAGCGGTATTCTGTCAGCTTGTTCAAGTAAAGGGGCAAGCTCATCAGATGGAAAGGTTGATTTAGACAAAAAGGTGAAACTGACATGGATGGCGATTTTGTATCATCAGCAGCCGCCGAAAGATTCAGTGTTAGAAGAGATTGAGAAGCTCACAAATACAGAGCTTGATATAACGTGGGTGCCTGATGCGGTGAAAGAAGACCGTTTAAATTCAGCACTTGCCGCAGGGAACCTCCCGCAAATTGTGACGATTCAAGACATTAAGAATTCATCTGCTATCAATGCGTTTAGATCAGGCATGTTCTGGGAAATCGGTCCATACTTAAAGGATTATCCAAATTTAAGTAAGATGAACGAACTGATTAATAAAAATGCCTCTATCGATGGGAAGCTTTATGGCATTTATAGAGAGAGACCACTTTCAAGACAAGGGATTGTCATTCGAAAGGATTGGCTTGAAAATTTAAATTTGGATACACCAAAAACGCTGGATGACCTTTATGAAGTAGCCAAGGCATTTACTGAAAAAGATCCGAACAAAAATGGCAAGGACGATACAATTGGTTTTACAGACCGTAACGATTTGATTTACGGTGCATTTAAAACGCTAGGTTCTTATGAAGGAATGCCAACAGATTGGAAAGAAGAAAACGGCAAATTTACGCCAGACTTTATGACGGATGAGTATATGAATACAATGAAATATATGAAAAAACTGCGTGACAATGGCTATATAAACAAAGACTTCCCAGTCACAAGCAAAACGCAGCAGCAAGAATTGTTCTCACAAGGAAAAGCGGGTATCTATGTTGGAAATATGGTAGATGCAGTGAACTTAAGAGATGATGCAACAGATAAGAACATGGAAGTGGATATTATCAACCGAATCAAAGGCCCAGATGGCAAAGAACGTGTATGGGCATCAGGCGGCCATAATGGCATCTTCGCCTTCCCTAAAACAAGCGTCAAATCAGAAGCAGAGTTAAAGAGAATTTTGGCTTTCTTTGACCGCATTGCAGAAGAAGACGTATATGGTCTCATGACGTATGGGATTGATGGAAAGCATTATAACAAACAAGATGGAAATACATTTGTGAGGGAAGAAAGCCAAGTGAAAAGCTGGCAGACAGATGTACAGCCGCTTGTCAGCCTCGTAGGGATTGATAAACGTTACTTGAAAAATAAAGGCGATGCAGTTCGTACAAAATATGAAGAGCTAGAAGAAGACAATAAAAACATCATTGTCGCTAACCCTGCTGAAAGCCTGTATTCAGAAACGGCATCAGAGCGAGGAAATGAATTGAAGAAAATCATCGATGATGCAACCTATAAGTTCATTCTTGGTGATATCAACGAAGAACAATTTAAGAAAGATGTAGAGAAGTGGAAATCAAATGGTGGAAATAAAATCATAGAAGAATATGAAGCTTCCTTTAAAAAATCAAAATGATGAACATGAAGACCCCCGCTTAGTAAAAAGCGGGGGTGTTTTCATTAAAAGTCGAAGTTGTCGGGATCAGGACCAATTCGTTTATTTTCATTTAAAGCAGACAGGCGCTTCATATCCTCATCAGATAGGACAAAATCGAAAATGTCGGCATTTTCTTTTAAACGATGGGCTTTCGTTGATTTAGGAATCGTAATGACGCCTTTTTGCACATCCCAGCGCAAAATAATTTGAGCAGGTGTTTTGCTGTATGTGCCCGCAAGCTCTGTGATCAGCGGGTGTTTTAGCAGTTCCCCCTGCATAAGTGGTGACCAGGCTTCCATTTGGATACCATGTGTTTTCAAATACGTAAACAGCGTTTCCTGCGTGAGTTTTGGATGAAACTCGACTTGATTAATCGCTGGAATGATGTCCGCATCTTTCAATAATTCATCTAGATGATGCGGCTGGAAGTTACTCACACCGATGGCTCTAACTTTTCCTTCACGGTACAGCGTTTCAAGCGCGCGCCATGCTTCCTTGTATTTCCCTTCAACTGGCCAGTGAATTAAATACAGATCAAGGTAATCAAGCTGAAGTTTTTTCAGGCTGTCTTCGTATGCTTTTAGTGTCGCTTCATATCCTAAATCGGCATTCCACACTTTGGATGTCACAAAGATGTCTTCGCGGCGAAGGCCTGTTTCTGCTAGACCAAGTTGTATGCCTCGTCCAACACCTTCTTCATTGCCGTAAATAGAAGCTGTATCAATACTGCGATATCCTAATTGAATGGCTGTTTTAACAGCTTCAATTAATTCCGTTCCCTCTTCAACCTGAAAGACCCCAAGACCAAATCCTGGCATGCGGACGCCGTTGTTTAATGTTTTTGTACTTTGTAAATCGTTCATATGAAAGTCTCCTTTAAATGGTTTGTTTGTATTCTTTTGGTTCGATTTGATGACTCACCATCGTGAGTATGGCCGCCATGAGCACCATGATGCCGCCAACCCAGCCGGTATGCACAAGCCCAAGGGTATCTGTCACGATGCCGCCTAAAAATGAACCAATGGCGATACCTGCATTAAAGGCAGCGATATTCAGAGCGGAAGCAACGTCGACAGCTCCAGGTGTATACCTTTCTGCAAAATCAACGACGGCAACTTGAAGGCCGGGTACATTCATGAAAGCAAACAGTCCCATCAGCATCACAGTTCCAATCCCGAGTGTCATAAATCCAGCAGTAAAGCTAAGGATAAACAAGATGAGACTTTGAATGATAAACATATAAATCAGTGCTTTCATTGGCTGTTTATTCGCCGCTTTTCCGCCAATGACATTCCCAGCGGCGATGGTCATCCCGTATAACAGCAGGATCAAGGCAACTGTTCCAGGCGCAAGACCTGTCACATGCTGCAAGAGAGGGGATAAATAGGTGAAGACGACAAAAGTTCCTCCATACCCTGTAGCAGTAATGACAAATAAAAGCAAAATTCTTTTCGTCTTTAATAAGGCTGCTTGATCCTTAAACGTTGTTTTCACGCCCTGTTTCAATTGAGACGGAACAAGGAAATAGTTAGAAATCAGTGCGATTAGGCCAATCATGACAATCACACCAAATGACGTCCGCCAGCCGAGCTCATGACCAAGAAACGTACCGAATGGCACACCGGTCACAGTAGCGACTGTTAAACCAGTGAACATAAAGGCAATAGCGCTTGCCCGCTTTTCTTTCACCACAAGGCTTGCGGCAATGGTCGAGCCAATCGACATAAATACACCATGTGATAGGGCTGAAATCACTCGTCCGATTAACAGTACAGAAAAGGTCGGGGCAATCGTGGCGAGTGTATTTCCGATCAAAAAGACGAGCATAATGAGCAAAAGCAATGTCTTTTTGTTCATAGCGGAAGTCAGGGAGGTTAGAATTGGTGCGCCAAAGGTAACACCGAGCGCATATAAAGAAACAGTCCAGCCGGCCTGACTGACACTCACGCCAAAGTCCTCTGAGATCATCGGTAGGAGACCTACAGAGATAAATTCAGTTGTACCTATAGCAAATGCACTAATCGCTAGTGCGAGAAGGGCAAAGTGATTTTGTTTGTTTTGCATAGTGATTCACATCCTTCTTTCATGACATTTTAATAGACGAAGCCGATCGGCAAGAGTTATTATCTAACATAGATGACAGAAAAAAAAGTACGTACTTTTTTGTAATATAGGTACTAAAAAGTGCCTGTACAGCATCAAAAGGAGTGAAGAGACGTTGGAAAAGAAGAAATATAATATCTCTGTGGAGGCAACGCTTGAAGTGATCGGCGGGAAATGGAAGTGTGTCATTTTATGTCATTTAACACATGGGAAAAAGCGGACGAGTGAACTGAAGCGCCTCATGCCAAATATCACACAAAAAATGCTCACACAGCAGCTGAGAGAGCTTGAAAATGACGGTGTGATTAACCGCATTGTATATGAACAAGTGCCGCCTAAAGTGGAGTATGAATTAAGTGAATACGGACAGTCACTTGAGCGAATTTTGAATGCGTTATGTGATTGGGGGGCAGCCCATATTGAACGAGTGTATGGCGAGCCGCTTTCAGTGCTGGAAGACAGCATTCTAAATGAACAGTTTAAATAAAAAAGTCCCGCTTCTTGTGAGAGCGGGACTTTGCTTTATATGCCTTTTTTCTGATCACGGTACTTCCCAGGTGTTGTGCCTTCCAGCTTTTTAAAGGAGCGGATGAAATTTTGCGGATTTTTATATTTTAGCTTTTCCGAAATTTCTTTCACCGACATATCCGTCTCCACCAACCAGTTTTTGGCGACATGATGTCTGTAAGACGAGAGATATTCACTAAAGGAGATATCCATTTCTTTTCTAAAAATACTGCTTAAATAATTTGGATTGTAGTGCAGGCGTGTAGCGATTTCGTCCAATGTCAGATCTGAGTCAAATTCTTGATGAATGATATGAATGATTTTCTCTGAGATATTTTTATATTGAGAGTCTTCACGCGCGCCGAGCTGATCAATGATGGGTCGAATGATCTCATGTTTCAGCCACGCTTCTGTATCTTCAAACGTTTTAAACTCAAAGATCGTATCATAGAGCATTTTATTATCTTCGACTTCAAACAATTCAATGCCTAGTAAATGCATCAGCTCGATGAGATTGTTTAAAAAACGAGCGAGAGCAATCTGGTACTCATGTGGTCCAGCATTTTTAGAAAAAATGGATTGCAGAAGCACATGTAAATAGTGATCTGCCTTGCCTTGATCGCCTGCTTTAATGGCATCAAATAAATCATGCTGCAGCTGTTTTGGGAAGTGAGTCTTAAACGTCTTTCCTTGCTGAATATGCTCGTATAAAAGAATGGATTTTTTCTCTGCCTTGAGCCTATATTTTAAGGCTTCTTTTCCCTCAATATAAGCATGTTTGGCCATAGAGAGCTCTTTAAATGAGCGACTGATCCCAATGCTGATCGATAAGCCCAGCTCTTCCTCAATCCGCTGCTGAATTGTTTCAGCTAATTGATTTAAATATTCAGTAAATTCCTCTTCTGACTTCGATTGATTGAGGACAATCGTCGTTTGATGCTGATTGACAACGGTCGGCTGAAGGTGCTCCTCTAGCGGAATAATCTGCTCAATCAGTCCATTTATCGCAAATAAAAGCAAGTCTGCATCCTTTTTTTCATACGGCGTTCCTTTTAGTGTATCGATTTGGGTCACAAGCATGGACAAATGGGACCAGTCACGAGGAAAGCCTAGACTTTGAAATCGGTTGTGAATCTCTTCTTCCGTCAGCTTGCCAAGCAGCAGCCGCACCATAAAGTATTGCTGTAAGTGGGTCACTTGCTGCTCAATCCGTTCCTCTAGATCATTGTTTTGATCTTTCATTTGTTTAATGCTCGATTCGATGAGCTCAAATTCA
The DNA here is from genome assembly GCF_040869405.1 of Bacillus sp. FSL K6-2869. Classification (NCBI taxonomy): domain Bacteria; kingdom Bacillati; phylum Bacillota; class Bacilli; order Caryophanales; family Bacillaceae; genus Bacillus; species Bacillus sp. FSL K6-2869. Next base: position 2,793,874 of record NZ_CP152035.1, on the reverse strand, counting down.
TTTTGGAAAGGCTGTTTATGCAAAAACGACTCATTACGTGCAAAGGATTCGTATAATAAGCGAATCGGTTTATAAAAGTGTCTAGAGCCAAACCATGAAAATAATAATGAAAGCGCTAACAAAATAAAGCAAATAATAAAGGTGATCCACCCGATTGATTTCGTTTGCTGCTTTAGTTCTGGAATGGAGACAAAGGATAAGTATGTCCATTCGTTATAATCTGATTTTTGAAACGTAATTTGATAGTTTAGTTCATCGATTTTCATATCAAATTGTCCGGATCGTTCTTCAAGTGACAGGACATGTTTGACGAAATCTTGATTTTTTAACGAGTCACCAATTTGTTCTTTTCGATTATGTAGCAGTACTTTTCCGTTTGTATCAATGACAAACATACTATCAGATTGAGAGAAGTCAGGCATGTTGTCAGCAATCACGCAGCTTGGAATGCTGGCGACGGCGATCCCCTTCTTTTGGACACTGTTCATCGGAAGCTGCTTGATTAAATTCACATTGTATTTGCAAAAGGATGTCTTTCCTTCTTTTGTTGAGACAAGTGGATTATTTTCTTCAAGTGCCCAGCTGGAATGACTCGGAATATTGAGGTAAGAGGTTAACGCTTTCTCTTGATCTCCGTTTGAGACATGATAAAGACCAGAATTGTTCATATACCAATCTTCCATTTTACTAACAAGTGTAATATTGGAGAGATCGGTGTCGAAGGTTTGCAGGTAATTCAGTTCTTGCTGGACTTGATTATAAAGTTGGAATTGGTCTGGATTTAAAGGTTCTGCCAGTGTTTGAAGGAGAGGCGGCGAACTGACATAGTGAGTGAGAGAATGATCTACTGTCTTTAGAATATGCTCAATATTGGATTGCGTTTGTTTGACGCTGTCCAGCTTTTCATTTGAAATATTTTCGAGTGCAGTTTTTTGCGAATGCTGATAAGAAAAAATACCGACAATAATAACAGGAATTGTACTAAGCACGAAAAAAAACGTCACCAGCTTGTAATAAAATTTATACTGCTTTCTTTTCATAAAACCCCCCATTTCAAACGAAACAATCTTTTCCCCTTAGTTTATTAATCCAAAAATCTGGTAGGTTTGTCAATAATCATTTTCTGAGATTAGGATCATTTTCTTATGTTTTATGTAACGTTTTGAGTAGCTTCCCCTGAGTAAATATGATCTGATGATATGATTGTAGACGGATTTTTCATCCTTAAGATACAGTTAACACATGCATCAGCATGAGGGGAGGCTTTATCTGTGAAAACACAGGATGTCACTGCCAAGGGTGTGCCTGCGGCAGCTTTGAAAAAAGAAAAGAGAAAGCGCTTACTTAACCAATTACTTAGTCAAAAATTTCTGTATTTAATGATTTTGCCAGGGCTCCTTTATTTTCTTGTCTTTAAATATGTCCCTATGTGGGGGCTGATCATTGCCTTTCAAGATTACCAGCCGTTTCTCGGAATTCTTGGCAGTGAGTGGGTTGGCTTCAAACACTTTATTCGCTTATTTACAGAACCAACATTTTTCATTTTATTAAAAAATACGCTCATTTTATTTGCCATGAATGTCGTGATTTTCTTTCCGATTCCAATCTTATTAGCCCTTCTTTTAAACGAGGTCAGATTGGCACTGTTTAAGAAATTTGTTCAGACAATGATTTATATTCCTCACTTCATGTCATGGGTGATTGTCGTGTCCTTATCTTTTGTTTTGTTAACGGTAGATGGCGGGTTAATCAATGAATTGATTGCTTTCTTCGGAGGAGAAAAGATTAACTTCCTTCTTAGTCAAGAATGGTTTAGACCCATGTACATTTTGCAGGTAATCTGGAGAGAAGCGGGTTGGTCAACCATTATTTATCTTGCAGCGATTACAGCAGTAGATCCGCAGCTATATGAAGCAGCAAAAATGGATGGAGCCGGCAGACTCAGACAAATGTGGCACATCACCCTTCCTGCGATTAAAAGTGTCATTGTTGTACTACTCATTTTAAAAATCGGTGATACATTAGAGCTTGGATTTGAACATGTCTATTTATTACTCAATGCGACCAACAGGGAAGTCGCAGAGATTTTTGATACGTATGTGTATACAGCTGGTCTGAAGCAAGGACAATTCAGCTATAGTACCGCTGTTGGTTTATTTAAAGCAGCCGTTGGACTTATTTTGGTTATGATGGCGAACCGTTTAGCGAAGAAGTTTGGAGAAGAAGGGATTTATTAAAAGGGGAGATGAAGACCAATGACATTATCGATTGAAAAGGGATCACCGCTTGAGCATGCAGAGAAATTAGCACAAACAATAATGAAAGCGTATACACCGATTGAACTTCCGCCAGCTGGAAGGTGGCACTATCATCAAGGAGTTTTCCTTTGCGGAGTGATGAAGCTTTACGAAGCAACAGAAAACGAGGCGTACTTTGATTATGTGAAAAATTATGCTGACTCACTCATTGATGACCATGGGAATCTATTATTCCGCAGAGACGAGCTTGATGCCATTCAAGCAGGGCTCATTTTATTCCCGCTGATTGAAAGAACGGGAGAGAAGCGGTATGTGAAGGCAGCAGAAAAGCTTCGGGGGCTTTACCGGACGCTGAATCGCACGTCTGAGGGCGGTTTTTGGCATAAAGACAATTATGCCTATCAAATGTGGCTAGATGGTCTTTATATGGGTGGGCCTTTTGCTTTAAAGTATGCCCAGTTGACAGGAGAATCGGAGCTGGTGGACATGGTCATCCATCAAGAGCATCTCATGAGAAAGCATACCAAAGATGAAAAAACGGGCCTTTACTATCACGCATGGGATGAACGGAAAGTGATGCCATGGGCTGATCAACAGACGGGCTGTTCCCCAGAATTTTGGGCAAGATCCTTTGGCTGGTATGTCCTTGCGTTAGCCGATATGATCGAAGATTTACCAGAAGGACATGAAGGACGAAAAGTGTGGAAGGACACACTGACAGATATGCTGGAAAGTGTGGCAAAATATCAGGACGATGAAACGGGTCTATGGCATCAAATCATTGATAAAGGAAGTCATAGCGACAATTGGCTTGAAAGCTCAGGGTCATGTCTATTCATATATGCGATGGCAAAAGCCATGAATGAAGGATATGTCAGTCTTCGATATGTTGATCACGTGGTCAAAGCGTATCAAGGGTTGATTCAGTATAAAACGGAGGAAAAAGACAACGGCGATTTTACGGTGAACGATATTTGTATTGGAACATCTGCGGGATTTTATGATTATTACGTTGGTAGAGAGCGGAGCACGAATGATTTGCATGGAGCAGGCGCTTTTATTATGGCGTTAACTGAACTAGAAAAGCTGTCTGTGTTTCAAAAGGTATGAGGCGGCATCAAAGGGCTGCGGCATGGCTCCTCAGCTTCATCGCTGCCTTTTATTTGTCCGCCTGTCAGGGGAAAACAGAGGGGATTGATGTCCTTATTTTTTCTGACATGTCAAAAGCAATGAAAGACCAATTAGTGGAGAAAGCTTTTCAACCAAATCAAGAGACATACGACGTTCACATCTTCCCTGCAATTCCTGAAAAACTTCTTGTTGAAATAACTGCAAAAGAGGGGGACGTGATGTTTGTCCCGGAAGAAATGTTTAGAACATATGATGATCCTGAAAGCTTTCAGCTGCTTGAAGAGATGCGGGTAGATGGCGAAGGGGCAGGACCATATACGGTGGAAGATGCAAAGACGGGAAATACAGTCGATTATGCGGTCCAAATCAAGAAAGGAACAAAGCAGCTAAATGGCTATACCTTTCGATTACACCGAGATATGGTCGCCTTTATTCCTGTGTATACGGAGAAATCTAAAGAGGCACTGTCTCTCATGAAACAGCTTCGTGAAAACCATTAGAAAAAGGGGTGGGGGAATGTGAAAAGGGTCGCCGTTTGCGGGCTCAGTCACCGTGCTTTTAATATGTTTATCAAACCGCTCACCGAGGATTTCAATGAGCATTACAGGATTACGGGGCTCTTAGATGTAGATGAGAAGCGGTATACACTTTGTCAGGAACGTTTTCCATCACTAAGGGGCGTCTCATTTTTTCATGAGGATGCATTTGATCAGATGGTGAAGGAAGCAAGGCCAGACATCGTCATTGTGGCGGGGCGAGATGATACACATGTCACATATATCCTGCAGGCACTGGATCATGATCTGGATGTCATAACGGAAAAGCCGATGGTCACAACAGCAAAAGACGCCAAACAGGTGATGGAAAAAGAGGCAGAAAGCAAAGGGAAGGTCACCGTCACCTTTAATTATCGCTACAATCCGTTCCACCGAAAGATAAAAGAGCTCATTTTAGATGGAAAGATTGGAAGGGTCACGTCTGTTGAGTTAAGCTGGCTCATTGATACGTATCACGGAGCCAGTTATTTTAAAAGGTGGAACCGCTCGCGTCAATATTCAGGCGGTCTGTCTATTCATAAATCGACCCATCACTTTGACTTGGTCAACTGGTGGATTGATCAAAAGCCGAAGCAAGTATTTGCCTATGGCGCACTGAATTATTATGGGGATGAAAGTCCTTGGAATCCTTTGCAGGGTGAAGAGAATCGATATTGTGGAACCTGTCATGTAAGAGATACCTGTCATTATGAAGCAAGGTGGAATCCGCGGGTAGAGCGCACAAAGGTGGAGGATGACCATATTGAATCAGGTGAGCAGCAGTCAAAGCAATACTCAAATTATCGCCCGGATGCCTGTATTTTTGATCGAGAAATTGATATTGAGGATACATATGTGGCGTCAGTGGCTTATGATCAGGGGGCTTTGTTAAGTTATTCGATTCAATTTTCAGCGCCCTATGAAGGCTACCGGCTTGCGATTAACGGGACGAAGGGACGGATTGAAACAAATGAGTTTCATGTGCCATCGAGAATCCCTTTTCAATTCCCTGAACAGACAATTGCATACTACCCGATGTTTGGTGGAAAAGAAACGATTGAAGTTGTGAAACAATCAGGTGGTCATGGAGGCGGAGATCCGCTATTATTAGCAGATTTATTTTTAGGAAAAGATCCGCTCATTCCTTATGACATTTCGGCAGGAGCAGAGGCGGGGGCTTATTCCATTGCACTTGGCGAAGGCATGTGGCGCTCAGTTGCAGAAAAACGTCCGATTGAAATAGAAGAATTGTTTCAAAAAGAGACGGTGTAACGAGAAAGAGAGGAGGGAAGAGAGATGGATCATGATGGATCAATGAGCAGAATGTTGCGCATGTGTGAGTGGGTGATGAGACTTGCCTATACGAATTTGTTATGGCTTTTGTTCACTTTACTTGGGCTTGGAATCTTTGGCTTCATGCCTGCAACAACAGCGTTATTTTCTGTGATGAGAAAGTGGATACAAGGGCATGAGCAAGTCAGCGTCTTTCAAACCTTTTGGAAAGTATACCGCGAAGAATTTGTACGCTCTAATGTCATTGGAGTGGTGCTGGTCATCATCGGGACAATTATTTATGTAGACCTTGCTTATATTTATCCAACGAGTTGGTTTTTACACGTGCTTCGCTTTGCGATCTATATCTTTGGTTTTCTGTTTATTGTCAGCTTGTTTTATATCTTTCCGCTGCTGGCTCATTATGAGTGGAAAAAGCGTCTTTATTTGAAATTTTCCCTTCTGCTTGGCATCTCGTATTTGCAATATACGCTCTCTATGCTCGTTTTCTCGGCTGTTCTCTTTATCCTATTTGCTTATTTGCCAGGGATCGTGCCGTTTTTTAGCATCAGCATTCTCGCATATGGCCACATGTGGCTAGCCTATCAAGTATTTAAAAAGATAGAGTTTGAAAGCGAGCAGCCGGCAGTTGATGTGAAGAAACGATTCCCGTCTTTCCTTCAATCCAAGCGGGTGAATACGCAGTGATGTGTATGATTTGCTATAATGGTGTCACCGTGAATAAAAGGAGAGATGAGAGTCGTGTCAGTAAAAGAAATTTCAATAGAAGAATTAAAGCAAAAACTAGAGCAAGAAGAAGCCATTCAACTCGTCGATGTGCGTGAGGATGAAGAGGTAGCAGAAGGCATGATTCCAGAGGCAGTCCATATTCGAATGGGCGATATTCCTGAGAAGCTAGATGCGTTTGATAAGACGCAAGAGTATTATATTATTTGCCGTTCTGGTAAACGCAGTGAGAATGTCTGCTATTTCTTAGAAGACCAAGGCTATCAAGCAACCAATGTCGTTGGCGGCATGCTTGCATGGACAGGAGAAACAAAACCGAAGCTGTAAAAAGAAGTCCTTTCATCGACAAGATGGAAGGCTTTTTTTTGTTCATATGTCCGTCTCTATTTGCATAAAAATAGAGTAGCAAGAGAAGGGAGAGTGGCATATGTGCTGAAGGTAGCTGTATTTGATGAAGAACACGAGAAAGATTTGCAAAGCGAAATCAATCTTTTTTTAAAAGGAATGGACGACGACCAAATTATTGACATCAAATACAATGTGGCGGTGATCTGTGAGCAAGGAGGAGAGCAGCTCTACTGTTTTTCAGCGCTCATTTTATATAAAAAATAAAAGGACCTGCTGAAGGGTTCTTTCAGCGTGTAGACAAACCCTCGCATTCTTTGTCAGTCCTGCGTGCTGGTGCTCACGAATGTCAAATTCGCTCCGCGCCAGTACTCGTCCTTCCTAGGGCTGCAAAGGTTTTCTATCACGCTGAAAAGAAGAAAAAGGGCTGAAATAAAGGTCCTTTTGATATGATCAACTAGCATCAATATGCAAACGATGCTTTTTGCAGTGAACGCATTGAAAGAGGTAGCCTTGCAAGTCTCCTCCGTTCACGAGCCATTGTTTCAGGTTCTCTTTTGTGAAATGTCCACCACTGCAAATCTCTTCAATATCCTCTGAGAGTTCTTCTTCTAAATGCTCAATTTCTTTCCATCCAACATACTGCACAATCGCGCAAAAATCCCCGCAATGGCTTAACCAATATTCCTGCTGCCATCCGCGGTAACCCGGCGTTCTGTAGATCAGTTCATCTATATATTCTTCATGATCGACGTCATCACAACTCACATCGTCTTGAAACATTCCATTATATGTTTGAGCAGCTGATCCATCTTTAATGCACCAAGGACAAATGCCAGAAACGTCTTCAATAGAATAAAAAGGACCATGATATACATAATCTCGTTCTTTCTCACAAACGGGGCATATCGTCTGCTCTTTTTTAATCACATGTAATGAAACTGGGTCTGGGTTGTACTTGAACGTAGGTAACGTCATATAAACCTCCATTATGTAGAAAAGTGATGATTCAACACTATTTTATCGGAATACACAATGTCATGACAATCTTCAATTATTTCAACGAGAAAAAAGCCGTTCGGATGAGGAACGACTTTTCTCTTGTGATGATTATGCTTTTTTTACTCTTGGACTTCTTGGTTTATTGTACTTATTTGCTTGTTTAATCGCTCTTCGTTCTTCATTTAATGATTTGTACAGAGATACAATCATTAAAATGATGACAACAGAGAACGGTAAAGCAGCAAGTTTGGCTGTGTTTTGCAAGGCTTCAAGACCGCCTGAAAATAAGAGCACTGCCGCAACTGCTGACTGGATAATACCCCAGCTGATCTTTACACTATTGGATGGATTTAATGATCCATAGGTTGTCTGCATTCCGAGAACGAATGTAGCTGAGTCTGCTGATGTGATAAAGAATACCGCAATTAAAATAAGAGCTAGAATCGATGTGATCATTGCCAGCGGATATTCATTTAGTACACCAAAAAGCATGGTTTCCGTAGAAAGGCCTGCAACATCGACAATATTCTTTTGCTGTAAGTCCATCGCAGAAACACCGAAAATAGAGAACCAAAGAAATACAAGGATAGATGGAGCAACTAACACACCAACTAAAAACTCTCGAATGGTTCGTCCACGTGATACACGTGCAATAAAGATCCCGACAAATGGTGCCCAAGAGATCCACCATGCCCAATAAAAGATCGTCCATCCGTTAATCCATTCTCTCTTTTCAGGGTCATTTGGAGATAAGCGAAAGCTCATTTGAACGATGTTGGATAAGTATTGTCCAATAGAGTCAGTAAATGAATTTAAAATATAAACTGTTGGACCTACCAAAAGTAAGAAAAACATCAGAACAGCTGCTAATACCATGTTGATATTACTTAAATATTTAATCCCTTTACCAATACCGCTAAGAGCAGATGCAAGGAACAGCACCGTCACAATGATGATAATAATCAATTGTGTGCTAAAGGCATTTGGAATGTTAAATAGATAATCCAATCCACCATTGATTTGTGCTGCGCCTAATCCTAAGCTCGTTGCAACACCAACAACTGTCGCAAACACAGCAATACAATCGATGGTTTTTCCGATCCATCCGTGCGTTTTATCTCCTAAAACTGGCTGCAGTGTTGCACTGATTAAGCCAGGCGCATCTTTTCTAAATTTAAAGTATGCAATGCAAAGCGCAACAATGGCATAGATCGCCCATGCATGAAGTCCCCAGTGGAAAAAAGTATAACGAAGGGAATCACGGAAGGCTTGTGCAGTTTCAGTGTCACCCGTTGGTGATTGAATCGCATAATGACTGATCGGTTCAGCTGCTCCGTAAAAAACAAGCCCAATACCCATTCCAGCACTAAATAGCATGGCAAACCAAGAAAAAAGACCAAATTCAGGCTCTTCACCTGGCTTTCCTAACGTAATTTTTCCGATAGGGCTAAAGATAAAGAATAGACAAAAGCCGACTAGAAGCGATACGACTAATAAATAATACCAGCCAAAGTCATTTGTAATGTATGTTTGAATTTGATCTGTCACATTTTGCAGTGATTCTGGAGAAAAGGCTCCCCATTGAACGGCAATAAATGTGATTGCAATCACAATCCAAAATACACTTGATACGTTTTTCACACCATCTCACTCTCCTGTTGTTCTACACGTTTAAGCAGAGGATTTTGTTTAATATCCCCTGTCTCAACTATTTTCAAACAAAAAGAGGCGAGTTTCTCACTCGACCTCTATTTTACCGTAACATGTTTTGCTTCCATTTATCAACCATCGATATGTGAAGATGACTTTTCTTCAATTCGTTTGCGCAGACGGTAGACATATTCTTTTAAACAAACTGCGAAAATCGTAAACGCTAAAATAATGGCGATTTTTAACGGGGTAATGGACAGCTTCATAAAGAAAGCGGCTGTCAAACTAATGACAACTGCAAGGACAATCGGAAGTGCGCGTCTAATCATTGAAATCTCTCCTTTACTTCTAGTGCGGCATTCATGCCAGCTAACCTGCCTGTCACAAGTGCTGACGTAATATTGTAACCACCTGTGTAACCGTGAATATCTAAAATTTCTCCGCAGAAATAAAGACCGGCCATTTTTTTGGATGCCATTTTCTTCGGTTCAATTTCTTTGACAGAAACGCCGCCACCTGTAACAAAGGCTTTATCTAAAGAAAGCGTCCCATTTGCATGGACGATGAAATGTTTACAATCATGAGCAAAAGCGCGCAGTTTATCTTTAGCGAGACCAGAAAATGTCTCCTGTGGATCAATGCCATTTCGTTCTAAAAGGAACAATAAATAGCGCTCTTGCATCCAAGATTTCAGGACATTTTTAATGGCTTTTTTTGGTTCATCTTTTAGATCGCGATGAAGCTTTTGGAATAGCTCCTCGTCATTGAGCTTTGGGTATAAGTCAATTTGAAGACGGACGGCCGGCTGCTTTTTCAGTTCTTTCACAACAAATCCGCTGCATCTCAGAACGGCAGGACCTGATAAGCCAAAGTGTGTAAAGATCATATCCATGACATGAGTGACGACGGGTTTTCCTTTTTTATTTAAAACACTCACGGCAACACTTCTTAATGAAAGACCTTGAAGCACTTTGTCCTTAATAAAACGCTCGTCTGACGTGACGGGTACTTCGGTTGGGAAGAGCTCTGTAATGGTATGACCAGCGGCTTCTGCCCATGCATAGCCATCGCCAGTAGAGCCTGTATGCGGCACACTTTTCCCGCCAACAGCAATGACAACGGCATGACTTGAAATTTTTTCATCATTATTTGTAACAATTCCAGCTGCTTGTCCGTCTTGATACAGAACGGTTTTAATCTTTTCATTCGTTCGAATGGTCACATTGAGCATGCGGAGCCTATCTAATAGGGCATCCACAACAGATTGTGCTTTGTTTGAGACAGGGAACATACGTCCATGGTCTTCTTCTTTTAGTTCAATACCTAGATTTTCAAAGAACGAAATAATATCCTCGTTATTGAACTCAGAAAATGCACTATATAGAAAACGGCCGTTTCCGGGAATATGCTTGATGATTTCTTCTACTGGAAGGCGATTGGTCACATTGCAGCGTCCACCGCCAGAAATGGCGAGCTTTCTGCCAAGTTTGTTTCCTTTGTCAATTAACAGAACCGATGCACCGTGTTCTGCCGATGCAATCGCGGCCATCAGTCCAGAAGGTCCACCGCCAATGACAATGACATCATAATGTTTCATGTTACATTCCTCTTTCTACTTTCAGTCATTTCTCTATTATAACGAAGATTGGGGAAGGCTGAAATATGAATTGATTGGTTTTGTGACTTCTGTATTGGATTTGTTACCTGTGCGATGAAATGATGTGTTAAAATAGTTAAGTTGAATATTCATTAGAAAAATGGTGGTTAAGCGCATGTCTAATAAACTGCTTCGTGGTACGTTGGTTTTAACGATAGGGACTTATCTCTCTCGTATTCTTGGTATGATTTACTTAATTCCATTTAGCGCAATGGTCGGAGCGACTGGTGGTGCGCTATTCCAATATGGATACAATCAGTATACGATCTTTTTAAGTATTGCTACGCTCGGTTTTCCAACAGCGGTATCGAAATTCGTCTCTAAATATAATGCAATCGGCGATTATGAGACAACAAGAAAAATGTTCAGGGCGGGTATGTCGGTCATGCTTGTCACCGGTATTATCGCCTTTTCTATTTTATATTTGACCGCACCGATCTTTGCCAAGATTCAGCTTGGAGGATCGAATGAAACGGGCGGTTTGACGGTCGATCAAGTGGTTTATGTGATTCGGATGGTCAGTTTGGGTCTATTGGTTGTACCCATTATGAGTCTTGTGCGAGGGTTTTTCCAAGGACACTCGATGATGGGCCCGACAGCTGTTTCCCAAGTCATCGAACAACTTGTCAGAATCATCTTCCTATTAACAGCGACGTTTATCATTTTAAAAGTGCTTGACGGCGGTCTTGTTATTGCGGTTGGTTATGCCACATTTGCCGCACTCATTGGTGCGTTTGGCGGTCTATTTACGCTTTATTTATATTGGCTGAAGCGGAAAGATCGGCTTTTGGCAATGCAGCCGAATACAGGGGACTATTCTGGATTATCTTATAAGCAAATGTTTACAGAGCTGTTCAGTTATGCAGCACCCTATGTGTTTGTTGGGCTTGCCATTCCGATTTATTCTTATATTGATACAAATACAATTAACAGAGCGATGATTGCATCAGGACATCAGGATATTAGTACAGCGGTTCTGTCTATTGTGACGTTATATTTACCGAAGCTTGTCATGATTCCTGTGTCACTTGCAACTGCATTTGGTTTAACATTGATTCCTACCATAACGGAATCCTTTACAGCGCGAAATTACAAGCTGCTGAATCGACAAATTGATCAAACGATGCAGGTCATTTTATTCTTCGTTCTGCCTGCTTCATTTGGTATTTCGGCATTGGCTGGACCAGTTTATTGGTTTTTCTATCCGTCTGTGCATCCTGAGATTGGGACTTCTATTTTGTTTTGGTATGCACCTGTTGCGTTACTGTTTTCTTTATTCACCATTAACGCAGCGATTTTACAAGGGATTAACAAACAAAAATTTGCGATCGTCAGTCTTTTGTTAGGGATTATCATTAAAACGGTTCTCAATATCCCGCTGATTAGCTGGCTGCAAGGAAACGGTTCTGTGCTTGCAACGGCATTAGGCTACAGTGCCTCGATTTTGTATATGTTCATCATGATCAAGCGCCATGCAGGCTATTCGTTCCGCAGGATTTTCAAACGGTTTATTTTAATTGGTATTTTAACGGCAATCATGGCTGTAGTGGCTTATGTGACATGTCAGCTTGTGAGTCAAGTCATTTCATATGAAGGCGGAATCATACAAGCGGGTATTGTTATTTTGATTTCAATGATCACTGGCGGCGGTGTGTATATGTTCTTATCTTATAAAGTTGGATTGTTAGAGCGTGTACTTGGCAGCCGGATGCCATCATTTTTAAGAAAAAAGAGTTAAGAAGAGGTGGAGAAGCATGAGGCTTGATAAATTGCTGGCCAATACCGGCTTTGGTTCAAGGAAAGATGTAAAGAAGCTGGTCAAGGCCCGGGCTGTCACAGTGAATGGAGAAGTGGCGAAGCAGGTGAAAGATCATGTCGATCCAACAAATGATGAAGTGCTCGTGCATGGAGAGCGTGTAGAGTATAAAGAATTCATTTATCTCATGATGAACAAGCCAGACGGTGTCATTTCAGCAACGGAGGATCTGCGAGATGAGACGGTTGTTGATTTACTAGAGCCAGAGGATATTGCAAGGGAGCCATTCCCTGTGGGGAGACTGGATAAGGATACAGTCGGTCTCCTCCTCCTTACAAATGACGGCCAGCTTGCTCATCAATTGTTATCTCCGAAAAAGCATGTCCCGAAAACGTATGAAGTTCATCTAAAATACCCGCTTGGAGATCAAGACATCACTCGTCTTGAAGAGGGAGTTGTGATTTTAGACGACTACCGAACGAAGCCAGCGAAGGTTGAAGTAGATGCCAACCAAGAGGCAGATACACGAATCCGTTTAACGATTACTGAAGGGAAGTACCATCAAGTGAAGCTGATGGCACAAGCAGTGGGCAATGAAGTGATCTTTTTAAAACGACTCTCGATGGGAGCTGTTTCATTAGACGAAGATTTGGCGCCAGGAGAATACCGTGAATTGACGGAGGAAGAGTTAGACAGCTTAATCAATCGTGATTAATATAGAGAAAAAGAAAAGAACCGGCATATCGCCGGTTCTTTTTGTTATATGGAAGTTCATTATTCGCTTATGATGATATTTTTACTTTTTTTCTCGTTGTTTCCCATTTGCCTCTGCTTGGACTATGAACAAGATCGTTATAGGCAAGCACGTTTAAGTCTCTTTGGATGGTTCTAGGTGTGATCCCGAATTCATCAACCAGCTCTTGTGTCGTCACAAGACCTTTCTCTTGAATGAACATATAAACTGATTTTATTCGAGTCATCATACGGTTTGTTGAAGGTTTCAAAAAACCACTCCCTATCAATAAGATCGGATGGACTTGACTAACCACAACTTACTACACTAAAACTGCGACATAAGGACATGCAACAATGGTAAATGTTCGTGTTTCTTAATGTTTTATTCTATTATACACGTTATTATGCATCTAGTTCCACCAAAAAGTCAACTTTACGTGTTTTTAAACTTGTCTTCATGAATGAAATTATGGTATATATCATGATTTGAATCCGGTTACAACCCAATAAACACAAGGTGTATAAAGAAAATTGCCACTTAAGAAAGAGCAAAAAATAAACACAGAAAATTTACAAAATAAAAAATCATTCATACAAAAAAGACACATTCAAATGAGAAATGTGTCTTTTTATTTTGGTTATCCTTCTAAGAAAAAGAGCTGCACGAAAAATAAGACGGCAAAAATGAGCACAAGAATATGCACTTCTTTCCATTTTCCTTTTGCCAGCTTCACAAGTGGATATGAAATAAATCCTAGTGAAATTCCTGTAGAGATGCTAGATGTCAGCGGCATGGAAAGAATCACAAGAAAAGCAGGAAATGCTTCGTCAAGCTCATTCCAGCGAATACGTGACACTGAATTCATCATCAAACAGCCGACAATGATTAAGACAGGTGAAGTGATGGACGGCAAAGACGAAATGGTTTGAACGAGCGGACCAAAAAACAAAGCCACAATAAACAATGCAGCAACGGTTAAAGAGGTCAGTCCAGTTCTTCCGCCAGCAGCCACTCCTGATGAAGATTCAATGTAAGCTGTGGTTGGGCTTGTTCCAAACATTGAGCCAATTGTCGTTGCAGCAGAGTCAGCAAGTAAGGCTCTGCGTACTTTTGGGAGCTGACCATTTTTCATTAAACCTGCTTGTTCCGCAACCCCGATCATTGTTCCTGTTGTATCAAAAATCGTCACAAGTAAAAAGGAGAAGACAACAGCATACAAGTGATGGGAAAATACATCGCCAAACGCAGCGAATGGATTTGTAATCAGCATTCCTTCAGGCAGTGCTGGGGTATCCACTAGCACTTTAGGAAAATGAAGCTGACCTGTTGCAAGTGCAATTAACGTGGTTGCTAACATGCCGATAAACAGCGCTCCATTCACTTGAAGAACCATTAATATGACAGAAATCATTAAACCGACGAGTGTCAAAATGACAACAGGTGAGCTTAAATTGCCAAGCTTCACAAGATTTTGTGGATCAGCAGTGATGATTCCAGACTGTCTTAGCCCAATGAATGCAATAAATAGTCCGATACCTGCTGTAATCCCGTACTTTAAATTATCTGGAATCGCCTCAATGAGTTGTTTTCTAAGGGATGTTAACGATAAAATGATAAAGAGTATTCCAGCAACAAATACCGCACTAAATGCTGTTTGATAGCTGAGACCCCCACCACCGACAACAGTGACGGTGAAATAGACATTCAGCCCCATACCTGGTGCAATGGCAATCGGATAGTTTGCAAAGAGTGCCATCCAGAGTGTACCGACAACAGCAGCGATAATGGTTGCAGTAAAGACTTGGTCAAAAGGAATGCCTGCATCTGAAAGGATTCCTGGATTGACGGCTACAATATATACCATCGTAAAGAATGTCGTCATACCAGCGAGTAATTCTTTCTTTATATTGGTTTGGTTCTCTTTTAACTGAAACATAAAATCCTCCATTTACGAACATTATTACAAAACACTTAATATAATATTCGTTTTAAGGGTGGATTGCAACCTTTTTTCAAGGAGGAATGGAAAAATGAATTGGGAAGCAGAAGTCATACGAAAAAAAGACAATTTGATTCAGGATACACAATCTTTTTTACAAATTGAAAGTGTCTTGGATGAAGAAGGCGGCATAGCAGGAAAACCGTTCGGTGAAAAAGTGGATGAGGCTCTTCAGTATATGCTCAAAAAAGGGCAGGACGAGGGCTTCAAAGTGAAAAATGTTGATGGTTATGCTGGTCATATTGAATATGGAGAAGGCGAAGATATCGTCGGTGTGCTATGCCATGTGGATGTCGTGCCTGCGGGAGACGACTGGACAACCCCGCCATTTTCAGCGGACATAAGAGAAAATAAAATCTTTGCAAGAGGAGCCATTGATGATAAAGGGCCGACCATGGCGGCGTTTTACGCATTGAAAATGTTAAAAGATGCCGGTCTACCGCTGTCGAAAAAGATTCGAATCATCATTGGCACAGATGAAGAAAGCGATTGGAGATGCGTCGATCACTATTTCAAGCATGAGGCGATGCCGCAAATTGGGTTTGCGCCAGATGCTGATTTTCCAATTATTCATGCTGAAAAAGGGATCATAGATGCCATCGTATCCTTTACATACGAACAATCAGAAGAAAACAAGCGTTACATCCTCAAGCAATTCACATCAGGCATGCGTCTTAATATGGTCCCAGATGAGGCTCGCGCGATTGTGGCAGCAGCAAATGATCATGATGCTGAAGCCTTAAAAACGGCTTTTGCAGCCTATCTTGCAGAAAATCAGCTAACCGGTGAGACAAACCATACAGCAGATGGACTGACATTCACATTAAAAGGTGTATCAGTTCATGCAATGGAGCCGGCGAATGGCACAAATGCGGGCATTCATATGGCGAATTTCTTATGTGCGCATGAATTAGATGAAAGAGGGCTCGCTTTTACATCACAAATAAATGCTTTATTTGATCAAGACACAAGAGGACAAAAACTCGGCATCGCTTGTAAAGATGATATTAGTGGTGACTTGACCTTGAATGTTGGCACAATCCGCTATTCGCAAAACGAAGAAGCGAAGCTTGGGCTGAATGTCCGCTATCCTGTAACAGCGGACGGTGAGGAAGTCAAAAAAGGGATTGAACGAATAAAAGGGGCAGCGATTGAGAAATTTGATGACAGTCCTCCTCATCACGTCTCAAAAGACCATCCACTTGTGAAAACATTACAGCGTGTCTACGAAGAACAAACAGGAGATCCTGCCCATCTTATTGCGATTGGGGGAGGAACGTATGCAAGGTCATTAGAAGCAGGCGTTGCCTTTGGCCCTCTATTCCCAGGAAGACCTGATTGTGCACATCAAAAGGATGAATATATCGAAATCGATGATTTACTACGAGCAACTGCGCTATATGCACAAGCCATGTATGAATTGGCGAAATAAAAAAGGAAAGAGAAGAGGGGTTTCACCGTGAAAAAAATGTTCTTATGCTCTTCATTCAAAGACAGCTATTCTCTCTTGTCTGACTTTGCAGGCGACACCTTAAAAGGAAAAAGTGTGACATTCATTCCGGCAGCCAGTGAAGTGGAAGAAGTCACGCACTATGTCGATGCAGCAAAAGAAGCCTTTCATCAATTAGAAATGCGTGTAGAGACTGTTCAGCTGCCCGAGCAAACGGTTCAGGAGATCACACAGATCATTGGAAAGAATGATGTCATGTATGTATCTGGCGGCAATACCTTTTATTTGCTGCAAGAATTAAGAAAGCACGGGCTCGATCGTGTATTGAAAGAAGAGATCGGTAAAGGCAAGCTGTATATCGGAGAATCCGCGGGGAGTATTATCATGGCGCCAAGCATTGAATACATCTCACTGATGGATGATCAGGAGAAAGCGCTAGAATTATCTTCCTTTGAAGGATTCTATGAGATCAACAGCTATCCGGTACCGCATATAAACAATCCTTATTTAGGTGAAGCCGCGCAGCATATCATAGAGAAAGATCAAAATACGCTCTCTTTATGCCCGCTCACTGATGAACAAGTTTTACTTGTGACAGGCGAACAGACTGAGGTCAAGACGGTCTGAGTTGTTCCTTTCAGCGTGTAGACAAACCCTCGCATTCTTTGTCAGTCCTGCGCTCTGGTGCTCACGAATGTCAAATTCGCTCCGCGCTAGTACTCGTCCTTCCTAGGGCTGCAAAGGTTTTCTATCACGCTGAAAAGAAGACAAAGGGCTAAAATCAAGTTCATTTTAGCCCTTTGTCAACAATCTAAAAGGAACAGGAGCATACGCCCTGTTCCTTTTTTAATCTTGAAACACATCACTTGATAAATAACGTTCACCCGTGTCTGCTGTCATACAAATGACAATGTGATCCTTTGGCATTTGCTTGGCTGCTTCAATGGCTGCATAGCATGCCGCGCCAGATGATGGACCGACTAAAATACCTTCAAGACGGGCGAGCTTTCGTGTGATGTCGTAAGCATCTTCATCACTCACTTGCACAATCTCATCATACACCTGTTCGTTTAAAATTTGTGGGATAAATCCTGGACTTGTGCCAACAAGCTTATGTTTGCCAGGTTTCCCGCCTGATAAAACAGGAGACCCCTTTGGCTCTGCCACATGTATCGTCAATTCCGGGAATGCTTTTTTGAGTTCCTCTCCAGTGCCTGTAATGGTTCCGCCCGTTCCAGCAGTTGCGACAAAAGCGGCAAGCGGCTGTCCAATCTGTTGCACTGCATCAATAATTTCTACAGCTGTTGTCCCTCTATGAGCATCGGGGTTCGCACCATTGTCAAATTGCATGGGAATAAAGCTGTTAGGAATTTGAGCAGCTAATTCTTCTGCCTTGCGAATACAGCCTGGCATTTTTTCCTCCCCTGGGGTTAAGACGACCTGTGCGCCGTATGCCTTTAAAATATTGATTCTTTCTTGGGTCATCGTATCAGGCATGATCAGAATGGCTTTGTAGCCTCTTGCAGCAGCGTTCATCGCTAAGCCAATTCCTGTATTCCCGCTTGTTGGTTCAATAATCGTTGCCCCTTTTGTGAGCTTTCCTTGTTTTTCTGCCTCAAGGATCATATTGTAAGCAGCCCGATCTTTTACACTTCCGCTAGGATTAAATGATTCCAGTTTTAAATAAATAGCAGCGCCATGTTCTGGCTGAAGGCGCTGTAATTTTACAAGTGGTGTATGACCTATTAATTCAGCTATATTTTGTGCAACCTTCATCATGTGACACCCTTTCTTCTCATTCCGCATTACTTTAGTTATACTATCATCAATGGGGATTCGTAAAGTTTGTTAAAAAGGACAGGTGAAAATATGGCCGAAAGCCGTCATTATTTTATCGGGATTCCAATCCCTGAACAACTTGCGCATCAAATAAAAGCGGATATAGACAAGAGGAGCGGACTGTCTTTTCAAAAATGGACAGCACCCATTGATTATCATGTCACCCTTGTGTTTTTAGGTGCGATTCCAGAGGACCGTTTAAATAAGATTTCTGAGCTACTTGCACAGCTGTCTCATGAGGTGTCTGCTTTCCCGCTGAAGCTGAATGAAGTAGGGATATTTGGCCAAAAGGAGCGCCCGAGAGTCTTTTTTGCAAAGCCTAGTGAAAGTAAGCCTTTGATGGATCTAAGAGAAAAAGTGAAAGCAGCCGTTTTGACAGCAGGTCATCCTGTCGAAAAGAGACCCTTTCATCCACATATGACGATTGCGCGCAAATGGAATAGGGAACAGTCCTATATAGAACAAGCACCCTTACGGAAAGAACCATATTCGATGGAGGTTTCTAGTATCGCTTTATTTGAAATCCGTCTAAAAGAAACCCCGCGTTATCACGCGATCAAACAATTTACACTACATAAATGATTCTAGAGGTTGGAGTGAGCAGCAGATGGCGCAAATTATTAAAATCCAAGATTATATATCACGATATGAACAAGACCCGCATCATTACATCAATCAGTTTATTCGGTTGAAAAAACAAAGATGGGACGAGTTAAAAAAGGCTTCCAAAGAGCAGGTGCAAAAGCAGGCTGACCAAGCCATCGAGCAAGCACCTGAACAAGAGGAAGAAAAGAGAAAGAAATTCTCCTTAAAAAGAAAGCAAAAAGAAGCCGATATGAAAAAGGAACGGGACCTGAGTCTTTTTAACGAGCCAACAGATATAGAACAAGGTGTCTTTACAAACGTTCCTACCGATGAAACGAAGCTGATTCACTTTTTTAAAGATCATCTTTACGATGTTCAGTTAAAATGGGCCAGCTCGACGATCTCTCATATTTCAACTGTCTCCCATCACATTCGCTATGATGAAAAGCTGCGGATGCTTGCAAGGCAGCTGCCAGATTCTTATTTTGTGATGTACAAGCCGGTGCTGCTCATTCAAAAAGCTGAGATGGAATTGTGTCCAGTGCTCATTACACCGCTTGAAGTCATCTGCTTATCATTCTTAGAGGCAGAGCCAGACAGTGTATATATTGGATCGAAGGAACGTTTTTGGGAAAAACGGGCGACGGGGAAAGCTGTTCAATCCGTTTTAAACCCTTGCGCAAGCCTTCTGCGCTCTGGAACTGTTGTGTCAAAAATTTTACAGCAAAGTGGTGTAGAGCTTCCTGTGAAAAAAATCCTCATCAGCCGCACCTCGTATATTGATTTGCCCGAAGTTCCATTCGGGATGGAGGTTGTCGATAAGAAGAAAGCGGAGGATTGGTTTGAAAAGCAGCGGAAAAACACGGCGCCGACAAAGCACCAGCAATTCAAAGCGACAAAGGCATTGCTCGCTTATGGTGAATCAGACAGCAAAAGAAGGCAGGAATGGCTCGATTAAAGGCATATCAAGGTCACCAAAAAATGAGACCTGAGTGGAGCTAATATATGAATGAATGGTACTTTATCGTCAATCCAGCAGCAGGACAAGGAAAAGGACTCCGCACTTGGAGAAGCATAGAGAAAGAATTACAAAAGGTAGAGATCTCATACAGATCGTTTCTTACCCAGCATGAAGGACATGCCGAAGTTTTGGCGAGACAGATTAGCGCTATGCAAGACGACAGATTGAAACGGCTGATCGTCATTGGCGGTGACGGCACATTTCATGAAGTACTGAATGGTTTGAAAGAAATTGATCATGTGCAGCTAAGCTTTGTCCCAGCAGGTCATTGGAATGATGCTGCGAAGGGGCTGGGCATCCAGCGTCACGATGTGATCAAAGAAGTGAGAAAACAAAAAAGGATGCTGACGAAAACATTTTCTCTCGGTTCCTTTCAAGATCATGCAGAAAGTCCGCAATCTGTTCTTTTTCTCAATCATATTGGTGTTGGTTTTGATGCGCATGTCTTGAAGAGAACGGTCCATTTTAGAGGGAAAAAGTGGCTCAACCGACTCAAACTCGGGTTTATCATCTACCCGCTGTCCTTTCTACATTCGTTATGGTCTTTCAAACCGTTTGACCTTGCTCTTTTTATTGAAAATGAGAGAAAAGTTTTTCGCCAAGTGTGGTTTGTGATCGTATGTAATCACCCATATTATGGAGGCGGGCTGGAAGCAGCGCCGGAAGCAAGTGCGAGGCAATCAGGATTTCAAACAATCGTTGTCACGGATTTGAATCCATTGAAAGTCCTCTTATTTTTAAGTGCAATGGTTTTTAAAAAGCACCTTGTAATGGAGGGAGTCACCCTTTTTCAGCATGAAGAAGCCTACTTGGAGGCAGATGAAAAAATCCTATTTCACGCTGATGGAGAAGTGATTGGCGCCACTCCAGTGTTTGTTAAGGCTAGTGAGCGATCGTTAAAATTACGTGGCTAAGAAGCAGCCAGTGTGCGCACGAGCAAAAGAAACATGAAAAAAGACTTCCTTTTTCATAAGGTTCTTGTCCTGTTTTTCTAGTTTTGCTTGACGAGTATAAGAAGGTAGCGATAAAATCTATAGGACGGCTATTGTTTAGCATCTCATTCTCAATAGCTGTCCTTTTTGTTTTTATGATCATATAAATAAAAAATAAACAGCCAATTGATCTCAATCGGCTGAATTTTGTCGACTAAAAAAGCATGATTTAAAATATTTTAAGAAATGATGGGTTGAAAATTGATATGAACTGGTTGGGACAAATATTAGGTAGCGAATGGCACATCTCTCCTGCTGGAGGCGCTACGGGAGATGCGTACTTCGCAACACACAATGACCAAAAGCTATTTTTAAAACGCAATACGTCACCGTTTCTTGCGGTTTTGTCAGCTGAAGGCATTGTGCCGAAGCTTGTCTGGACAAAACGAATGGAAAATGGGGATGTCATTACTGCGCAGCACTGGCTGAGCGGCAGAGAGCTGAAGCCAAAGGACATGAATGACCGTCCTGTAGCGGAGCAGCTAAGAAAAATTCATACATCAAAAGAGCTGCTCGATATGCTGAAACGATTAGAAAAGCACTCGCTTGACCCGGCATCGATCTTGATGCATCTCAAGGCATCGATCTTAAAAGAGCAGATTGACTCACATGATATCACGCGCGCCATCCAGTATTTAGAGAAACATGTGGAGGCAGTTCATTTCGAGGATAAGGTCGTATGCCATTGTGACCTCAACCATAATAATTGGCTGCTGACAGATGAAAACCAGCTCTATTTAATTGATTGGGACGGGGCAATGATTGCGGATCCAGCGATTGATCTTGGACCGCTCTTATACCATTATGTTGAAGAAGAGAACTGGGAAAGCTGGCTCTCTATGTATGGTGCTCCGCTGACCGACAACTTGCGAAAACGCATGGCATGGTATGTGCTGGCTGAAACCGTATCGTTTGTCGTTTGGCATAAAAGAAAAGGAAATGAAAAGGCGCAAAAAGAAGTGCAAGCCGAGCTACATGCACTCTTAAAACGGTTAAACATCCATTAAGACAGTGGAATGTTCTCGACCCAGTCAGATAGATGCGATTGATGCGCTTCGATATGTGCATCAATTGAACTGACAGAGGTACCTTTTTGGCTGTAATCATAAATATCTGTTAGTAGCTGACGAACGTCAGCATCCAAATCTTCTTTTGCCAGCATTAATTGAATCACGCGTCCCACCTGTTCATATTCTGCAACAGTCCCGCAGCAATCCAGCTGGTGATCAGTTAAAATATCTTTGATTAATTGAAGCTGATGTTGGCGGTTTAATCCCATACGTATGCTCCTTTCAGGGCGTGTCATTTATGTGGTTAAACTGTGCATTCAGCTTTGATTTTATACATGAAGCAGACCAGCCTAATTAGCAGCTGGTCTTTTTCATATGTGCGGATAAGATGCTGTCTTGCGGCTCTTTATGTTTCATGGTATCTTGATAAAATGTAAAGAAAATAGAGGTGTATCAAATTGAGAATGCGACATAAACCATGGGCGGATGATTACTTAGCTGAAAATGCTCATATTGCTTTAGCAAACCCTGAACAATACAAAGGGAAATGGCATGAGCTGTTTGGAAATGATCATCCAATCCATATCGAAGTCGGTACAGGAAAAGGGAGTTTTATTGCCGGAATGGGCAAGCTTCATCCTGAGATGAACTATATCGGCATTGAATTATTTAAAAGTGTCATTGTGACGGCAGTCGATAAAATCAAAGAAACAGATGTAGAAAACGTAAAGCTTCTAAACATCAACGCAGAGACACTGACAGATGTCTTTGCGGAAAATGAGATTGACCGAGTGTATTTGAACTTCTCTGATCCGTGGCCAAAATCAAGGCATGAAAAACGTAGGTTGACGTTTAAAGCCTTTTTAAAGCGATATGAACAGATCCTCCGTCCAGGCGGTGAATTACATTTCAAAACCGATAACCGCGGACTATTTGAATATTCCTTGAAAAGCTTTTCGTCTTACGGACTCCTTTTAACATATGTGAGCCTTGATTTACATGAGGATGGTCTCGAAGGAAATGTCATGACAGAATATGAAGAGAAATTCTCTTCCATGGGACAACCGATCTATCGATCAGAAGTAAAATTCCCTGAATAACAAGCGAACAAAGCTGGTTGCAACGAACGATTGCGGTCAGCTTTTTTGATAAAAAGATTAGCACATGCGATTTTCCTTTGTATTTGCTACGATAGAAAAAGGAGGGATGACAGCAATGGAGACAATGAAAATAGGTGAAATGGAACTGTTCTGGTTAAATGGGGGAGATACACACATGGATGGCGGTGCCATGTTTGGCGTGGTGCCAAAGCCATTATGGTCAAAAAAATACCCTGTGAATGATCGAAATCAAATTGAATTACGGTGTGATCCAATGCTCATACGGTGGAACGGTCTTCATCTGTTAGTAGATTCCGGCATCGGGTCAGGGAAGCTGACAGAGAAACAAAAACGCAATTATGGCGTCACAGAGGAAACGAAAATAGAGGAATCACTTGCGGCTCTCGGTTTGCGCCCATCTGATATAGATTACGTCTTAATGACTCATTTGCATTTTGATCATGCAAGCGGGCTGACAAAACGTGAAGGCGATAAGCTTGTGTCTGTTTTTCAGCAGGCAAAAATCATCACGTCCAAAATTGAATGGGACGAAATGAGAGCGCCGAACATCCGCTCAAGAAATACATATTGGAAAGAAAACTGGGAGCCTGTTGCCGATCAAGTCATGACATTTGAAGATAGCATCGAAGTAACAGAAGGCATTCGCCTGCATCATACAGGTGGACATAGCGATGGACATAGCATCTTAACGCTCACAAGTCAGGGAGAAACAGCTATTCATTTAGCGGATATCATGCCGACACACGCTCATAAAAACCCGCTATGGGTCTTGGCATACGATGATTATCCAATGACCTCGATCCCAGCGAAACAAAAATGGCAGGCATTTGCCGAAGAAAACAATGCATGGTACTTGTTTTATCATGATGCCATCTACCGTGCTGTAAAGTGGGATGAAGACGGGGCAATGACCCATGAGGTCAAAAGAGAAACCGGAAGATAAAAGATCATCTGTATGTTTTTTCGCCTTTCACACAAAATAACGACAAAATGAACTTGTGAAAGGAAGAGTGCAGGTGAATCAATTTTATCGTGTACATGGTGATGTCATCGAGACACCGTTAAGAGGGATGGAAGTCATGTCTGTCCCTTATTTAAACAAAGGGGTCGCATTTACAAAGGAAGAGCGGGAAGAGCTTGGGTTAAAGGGATTTCTGCCGCCGAAGGTGTTAACACTAGAAGATCAAGCAAAGCGTGCATATGAACAGTTCAAAGCACAGCCAGACGCACTTGGGAAAAATGTCTATTTAACTGCGCTTCATGACAGAAATGAAGTGCTCTTTTATAAATTATTAAATGAGCATTTGGCAGAAATGCTGCCGATTGTTTACACACCGACCGTAGGAACAGCGATTCAGCGTTACAGCCACGAGTATAGAAAGCCAAGAGGAATTTATTTATCCATTGATGATCTAGAAGGAATGGAAGAAATTTTTGCATCTTACGGAGTGGATGAATCAATTGATCTCATTGTCGCAACAGATGCAGAAGGAATTTTAGGCATCGGTGACTGGGGTGTTGGTGGAATCGCCATTTCAGTCGGAAAACTGGCTGTTTATACAGCCGCAGCAGGTATTGATCCTAGCCGTGTACTGGCAGTGGTGCTTGATGCTGGAACCAACCAGGAAAGCCTTTTAAATGATCCGCTTTATGTGGGAAATCAGCACTCCCGCGTTCGAGGAGAGCGCTATGATCAGTTTATTGATCAATATGTTGAGCTTGCCCGTGCGACTTTTCCAAATGCACTTCTTCACTGGGAAGACTTCGGTACAAAAAATGCGCGCGCCATTTTGGAAAAATATAAGGACCGTATTTGTACATTTAATGATGATATTCAAGGAACTGGAGCCGTTTCACTTGCTGCCGTTCTGGCTTGTGCAAAAGCATCGAAGGTTCCGCTGAAAGATCACCGAATCGTGATCTTTGGAGCAGGTACAGCAGGGATTGGTATAGCCGAGCAAATTCGTGATGCCATCGTGCGAGATGGTGTCAAAGAAGAGGAATCATATGATCATTTCTGGTGTATTGATAAAACGGGATTGCTCACAGATGATTCACCCGACATTCAGCCATTCCAAAAGCCGTATGCAAGACGTTCTGATGAAGTGAAGGATTATGCACGTAATGGTCCAAAACATTCAATTGATTTGTTAGAGGTCGTGAAGCAGGCGAAACCTACGATCTTAATTGGTACCTCAACTGTAGGTGGGGCATTTACAGAGGAAATAGTGAAAGAAATGGCGTCACATGTAGAGCGGCCAGCGATTTTACCGATGTCAAACCCGACCCCTCTTTCAGAGGCGAAGCCGGAAGATCTCATTGAATGGACAGAAGGACGTGCGCTTGTCACAACGGGAAGCCCGTTTGATCCTGTTGAATATGGCGGTGTGACATATGAAATTGGGCAGGCAAATAATGCTCTTGTGTTTCCAGGGCTTGGTCTTGGAACGATTGTGTGTAAAGCACGCCTCATGACAAACAGCATGTTTGTTGCGAGTGCTGAAGCGATTGCGAGCATGGTTAATGTCGGAAAACCGGGTGCTGCGATGCTCCCAAGTGTTGATCAGCTCCGAACGGTTTCAGCGACCGTGGCTGTCCGTGTGGCACAAGCAGCGATTGACGAAGGAATTGCAGAAGAAACCCCTGATGATCTCATTCAGGCTGTGCAAGACGCCATGTGGCACCCTGTATACAAAAAAATCAAAGCCATCTAAAAAAAGCTTCGCAAGGACTTGTCTTTGCGAAGCTTTCTTATTAAGCAACAGAATCAATGACATCAACGATCATGCCTGTTTTTGCATCAATCATGACTTCATACTGTTCCAGCTCGCCAAAGGCGGAGCGTGTAATGCCAGATTTGTACACATCAATTGTTTCACCGTTTACGGTATACGGTTCTGGTACAGTATAAATCCAAGAGCCGTCAATCGGGCCGCGCTGTTTAAAAGCGGATTTCACAATTTTTAACGCTTTTTCAGACGAGATATACGTCGGGAAAAAGACTTTCTTTGCAACAATTGCAGCGGCTACGCCAATACTCGCACCAATCAGAACATGTTTTAACTTCAACGTGCTGCACCTCCGTATTGCTGTTTTTTCCATTATACAAAACTTGTCCAGCGATGTTAAGAAATCCGAATACTTGAAAGCATATTCAAAATTTCTGGAGAGATACTTGGAAAACCGAAAGAATTCTTATAGTATAAAGTGAGTGTTATTTTTATAGGAATTTATATGGTCATTACATAGAAATGAGGGTAACTGTCAAATGAACGAAGAAACAATGTCGCTTTTCCGAAATTTAACAGAATTACAGGGAACTCCGGGTAATGAGCACCATGTGCGTGCTTTTATGAAAAAGGAACTTGAGAAATATTCCGATGAACTCATACAGGATCGTCTTGGCGGAGTGTTTGGTGTCCGCAAAGGCCCAGAGAACGCGCCGAAGATTATGGTGGCTGGTCATATGGATGAAGTCGGCTTTATGGTGTCATCCATTACGAAAAATGGAATGATTCGTTTTCAAACACTTGGCGGCTGGTGGAGTCAAGTGATGCTTGCGCAGCGCGTGGATGTTCATACGGATCACGGACCAATTCCGGGAGTTGTATCGAGCACACCTCCTCACCTTCTGACACCAGAACAAAAAAGCAAACCAGTAAAACCGTCAGATATGCTGATTGATATTGGTGCAGACAGTGAAGAAGAAGCGAAAGAGCTTGGTGTTCGCCCAGGGCAGCAAATCGTTCCTGCAACGGTCTTTACCCCAATGGCCAATCCGAAAAAGATTTTAGCCAAAGCTTGGGATAACCGCTATGGGTGCGGACTTGCCATTGAATTATTGAAAGAATTAAAAGACGAAGCTCTTTCATGTCAGCTATATTCAGGTGCAACCGTACAAGAGGAAGTAGGGCTCAGAGGGGCTGAGGTAGCTGCGAATATGATTCAGCCGGATCTGTTCTTTGCTCTAGATGCGAGTCCTGCAAATGATGTGACGGGAGACAAATCACAATTTGGCCAGCTTGGAAAAGGTGCACTTCTTCGTATTTATGATCGCACGATGATTACGCACCGAGGCATGAGAGAATTTGTCCTCGATACAGCCGAAACAAACAATATTCCATATCAATATTTCGTATCGCCAGGAGGTACGGATGCTGGACGTGTCCATATCTCAAATCAAGGTGTACCGTCTGCTGTTATTGGTGTATGTGCGCGTTACATTCATACAAGTCACTCTGTCTTGCATGTGGATGATTATGCAGCGGCAAAAGAATTAATTGTTCGTCTTGTGAAAAATTGTGATCAAAGCACGGTGGATTCGATTTATCAACAAGTGTAAACGATAAGAAAAAGGCTGCCTCTTTTAAGAGCACAGCCTTCAGCGTGTAGACAAATCCTCGCATTCTTTGTCAGTCCTGCGTGCGGGTGCTCACGAATATCAAATTCGCTCCGCGCCGGTACTCGACCTTCCTAGGGCTGCAAAGGTTTTCTATCACGCTGAAAAGAAGAAAAAGGGCTAAAATCAAGTTCATTTTAGCCCTTTTTCTTATTCTTGTTCAAACACGTATGACAACGCCTTAATTGCTTGATTCACTGTTTCGACAGTGATATTTGCTTTGTTTGATAGTTCCTTTAGTGGATGATGTAATTCTTTAGGACGAATCAAAATAAGGGGTTTTCCTTTGGCGATGGCAGAAGAAGCATCCATTGCCGTGTTCCACTGTTTATATTTCTCACCAAAGCGGGCGATGACAACGTCTGCCTTATTTAATAATAGTTCGGTGCGGAAATTGTTCAAATCAGAAGCCGCATCGTCTTTTAAGATGGCATTTGGCTGCCCGCCTAAAATATCTTCTCCGATGTTATCTGATCGGTCATGATTCTCCATTGGACCAACAAACGTCACTGGTAGTTTCAAAGACTGGCTTTTTTCCTTAATTTCATCGCGCCACTGGCTATGAATTTCTCCAGCTAAATAAACCGTTAATTGCATAACAATCTCCTCCTTGTGCACAAACTTAGTAAAGGTTTGCCCTGTTTCTTTTCATGTTACACAAGAAGTGCTTGATAAAGCAAAAAAAATATGATTATGATATTCATGGTAGAGACTATTTTTCATCGTAAGAAGACTACATATAATGGGAAGGACAGGCCTCTTCGTCTTTCCTATGAGAAAGCAGGAAGACGACGTTGATGACTTATTTAAAAAGAAAGGGTATTTCCCTTTCGCCAAAGGTGTATTTTATTGATGCACTCTCTTATATGGCTTTAGGTCTATTTGCTACATTAGTGGTAGGGCTGATTTTAAAAACAGCAGGCGGCCTGTTATCATTTCCTCTCATCGTGGAAATGGGAACGCTCGCAATGGGGCTGATGGGACCAGCAATTGGCGTAGCGGTTGCTTATCGCTTAAACGCATCTCCATTAATTATTTTCGCAAGTGTTGTTTCAGGTGCCGCTGGAGCAGAGCTTGGGGGACCTGCTGGAAGCTTCGTGGCTGCTCTCATTGGTGTGGAATTAGGCAAACTGATCAGTGGTGAGACAAGAATTGATATTATTTTAACGCCGCTTGTGACCATTATCACAGGTTTTCTCACCGCTGCTTTTATTGGCCCTGGGATTCAGGCGGTGATGACAGGGCTCGGCAGGCTGATCGTATGGGGGACTGACCAAAGTCCACTCATCATGGGCATGCTGGTTGCAACCATTGTTGGACTTGCTCTTAGCTCACCGATTTCAAGCGCTGCGCTTGCGCTGATGCTTGATTTAAGCGGTCTTGCTGCTGGCGCGGCAACAATTGGCTGCTGTGCGCAGATGGTCGGCTTTGCTGCTGCAGGATTTAGGGAAAATCGTTTTGGCGGTCTTGCTGCGGTAGGCATTGGAACATCAAAACTACAGCTGCCGAACATTGTGAAAAATCCGCTCATTCTCATTCCGCCGACGATTGCAGGACTGATTCTTGCGCCAATTGGTATCATTGGCTTTGGGATGGTCAATAATGCGGCAGGAGCGGGTATGGGAACGAGTGGTCTTGTCGGCCAGCTCATGACACTCACAGTCATGGGATTTCATCCTTCCGTTTTCCTTGCAATTGCTCTCTTGCATATCGTTGGCCCGGCAGTGATTAGTTTGGTAGTATCAGAATGGATGAGAAAGAAAGGCTATATACAATTCGGAGATTTAAGTATACAAACTGGAGGAATCAAACATGAAAAAAATTGAATCAAACGAAGAATTACAAAAAGTGATTCAAGAAGACTTAACCGTATTACTATTTTCAGCTGACTGGTGCCCGGACTGCACATTTATTGAGCCGTTTTTGCCAGAGCTTGAAGCAAACTATCCAGAATTTGAATACTTCTATGTGGATAGAGATCAGTTCATCGACACTTGTGCAGAGTGGGAAATTTACGGAATTCCAAGCTTTTTAGTCTTTAAAAACGGACAAGAGATCAACCGTTTTGTCAGCAAAGATCGTAAGACAAAGGAAGAGATTGAAGCATTTTTAACAGATTCTCTTTCTAAATAACGAAAGGAGAGTCTTATCATGGCGAAAATGACATCAAGACAGCTTGCCAATCAATTGAAAAGCCGTCTGACGAACGACAGCTGGACCCACCAGTTTGACAGGGAAAAAGATACGCTTCGTGTGGAAGATAAACATACAGGAAAGGGCATCACGCTTGAGCTCCCGCCGATTATTGCAAAGTGGGAAGTAAAGCCTGATGAAACACTAGATGAGATCGTTTATTATGTGAAAGAGGCGCTCAGCGCAATGAAAGGTGAAGCGCAGCACATCTCAGGTAAAGAAAAGCACATTTATCCGGTCATTCGTTCAACGTCCTTTCCAGAAACATCAAGTGATGAGATTCCGCTCGTTTTTGATGAGCATACAGCAGAGACAAGAATCTACTATGCACTTGACCTTGGAAGCACCTACAGATTAATTGACGAGAAGATGCTGCAAAAGGAAAACTGGACAAAAGAACGAATCAGAGAAACTGCAAGTTTTAACGTCCGTTCACTAAAGACTGTCGTGAAAATGGATGAAGTGGCGGGCAACCGTTTTTATTTCTTCCGTGCAAATGACGGGTACGATGCAAGCAGAATTTTAAATGAATCGATTTTACAAGAATACGCGCAAAAAGTAGAGGGGCAAATGGCCATTTCCGTTCCCCATCAAGATGTGTTCATCATTGCAGATGTACGCAATGAATCAGGCTATGATATTTTAGGGCAAATGTCGATGAGCTTCTTCGCCAGCGGCACGGTTCCGATTACGGCCTTGTCATTTTTATATGACGAAGGCAAGCTTGAACCGATCTTTATTCTTGCAAAAAGCAGACCAAAACAGCAGTAGAAGGGAATTTTGAAGAATGAACGTTTTTTATAATGCAGAAGGTGTCGGCGACACACTCCTTATTTCATTGAAAGATGTAACAAGAGAAGAAGTAGGTCATGAAACGTTTGGAGATGTCGTAAGAATCTTCAATCAAGACACAAAAGAAACAACAGGTTTTAATATTTTCAATGCATCTACTTACATGAAAATTGAAGAAAACGGATCTGTACCGCTTTCTGAAACGCTTGTTCAAGATATCAATGAAATTTTAAACCGCAACGGTGTCAGTGAAACATTAACAGTTGATCTATCACCTAAGTTTGTGGTCGGTTATGTGAAGGAAAAAGAAAAACATCCAAATGCAGATAAACTGAACATTTGCCAAGTAGATGTTGGCGATGAAACCTTACAAATCGTGTGCGGTGCACCAAACGTTGATCAAGGTCAATATGTTGTGGTTGCAAAGGTCGGTGCTGTGATGCCGAGCGGTTTGGTGATCAAAGATGCTGAACTAAGAGGTGTTCCTTCAAGCGGAATGATTTGTTCTGCAAAAGAATTAGATCTTCCGAATGCGCCTGCTGAAAAAGGAATCCTTGTTCTAGAAGGAAGCCGCCAAGCTGGCGAACCATTTGAAGCGTAACCTCCCATAAACGGGTACAAATGAGCGAAGAATGTGTTATACCAAAAGTCACTAAGTACGTACTTAGTGACTTTTTTTCATCTACAGACAGCATGAACAGCAAAGCGTAGCACTTTTCTAGCTTTTCTGCATGAAAAAGCAATGGTATACTAAAAATCGCCCAAGAAAACGTAAGGGGAGTTAAAGTGAGTGATAAATGATGAGTTGGTTAGATAAATTTTTTAGTGTATTTTTAGGAGAAGAAAAAAAAGAAGAAAAAGCTGAGAGGCCTGAAACAGGTCCGATTGCACCAAAGCAGCCAGCTGTTGAACAGCATAAAGAATATAAAAAAGTTGAAGATACGAAAGTGTATTATGAATATCCAAAAGGCAATTTCCGCTTTCCTCTCGTTCCAGATGAACCTGCACGTGAGGCAGCAAAGCAACAAGAAAGAAGGCGCACGCGGCCAAGTCAGCCAAAGGCAAAGCAGACGACCTATCAGCCAAAACAAACAGTGCAGCCTGATCTCAATAAAAAGCCTTTTAAACCAGAGCAAATCCCTTCACCTATCTATGGCTACCACCAGGATATGCGTCCAAAACATGCAGCAGCCAAAGAAGACACATCTTCTGTCAAAATGAAATCGGCAGAAGAAACGTCACAGCGTGTCACACTGTTATCAGAAGAAGCAGAGCGTGAACGGAATGTAAGACAGCAAATGAACATCCCGTCTATACGAAAAGAACAACGTATGGAAGACATGATGTCAGCCCAAAGAGCAGAACAAGTAGAGAAGCAATCTGTCACGACGCCGCTTACTTTGCAAGAGGAACTCGCTTATCAAGATCACGTTCAATCAACGATGGAACGTTTATATGACGAGCCTTTCAGTGAGACAGAGGATCAAGATCAAGCATTGTCACAGACCAAAGACGATCGAGAAGCATCCTTACATATGGAGCAAGCTGAAGCATCTAACGAGCCTCTAGAGATGGAGCAAGAACAGGCAGTCACCGTTGAACAAGAAGAGCCGATGATTCCGCTTGAAGATGATACTGAGAAAAAAGAGAGCTTTACATTTGAAACAGCTTTAAGCGCATCACCAGCACTCGACATGGAGATAGAAAGCCCGGTAGAAGAAACTGCGGTGCTGGAAGAGAATGAAGTAGAGGCTATGGGGGAAACAACAGAGGCTGCATGGATAGAAGAAAGTCAAACAGACGTGTCAGCGGCAGCATTTGAACAAGAAGAACCGGTGATCATACAAGATTCGCAAGATGATGATTCTCTGCCGGAAGAAAAATTAACAGATGATGAAGTCATGCCAGTTGAAGAAGCATCAGATGAATTTGCTGACTCTGGACAAGCAGAGATCGCCGGGGATATGGCAGAAGAACTTGAGGAAACACCTGAAGAAACGCCTGAAATAAAACGTGAAGAACCAAAACCGTCTTCTCCACAGCCAAAGCGCTCAAGCGGTCAAACCTCCACCGTTCCTTTTAACGTCATGATGTTAAAAAGTGATCAGCGCGTGCAAGGACAGAAGAAAACGGCAGATGCACAAGGATATGTATTTCCGAGTTTAGCCCTTCTAGATGTTCCGCCAGCACAAAAAGAAGAGGACGGAACATGGGTGAAAGAACGGGCAGAACTGCTCAATGCCACACTGAAAAATTTCAATGTCAGAGCAAGTGTTGTTCATGTGACACAAGGTCCTTCTGTTACAAGATTTGAAGTGCATCCTGAACCAGGCGTGAAAGTGAACAAAATTACAAACCTGTCAGATGATATCAAACTCAGTTTGTCTGCAAAAGATATTCGCATCGAAGCGCCGATTCCTGGGAAGAACACGATTGGAATCGAAGTGCCGAACCTTCACAGTAAAATGGTTTTCTTGAGAGAAATGATCAGAAGCAGTGCCTTTAGAGACAACCCATCTCCATTAACGGCAGCGCTCGGATTGGATATTTCCGGTCAGCCCGTTGTGGTTGATTTGCAAAAAATGCCGCACGGCTTAATTGCCGGAGCAACAGGTTCAGGGAAAAGTGTCTGTATTAATACCATTCTCGTAAGCCTGATGTTTAAAGCTTCACCTGATGAAGTGAAAATGCTGTTAATCGACCCTAAAATGGTCGAACTGGCGCCGTATAATCACATTCCGCATCTTGTGAGCCCAGTTATTACTGATGCCAAGACAGCAACAGCTGCCCTGAAATGGGTAGTAGATGAAATGGAAAGACGCTACGAACTGTTTGCACACTCTGGTGTGAGAGAAATCAAACGATTTAACGAACTGGTGAAAGAAAAACAAATGGGTGAAAAACTACCATATCTCGTCGTTGTCATTGATGAGTTGGCTGATTTAATGATGGTCGCACCAAATGAAGTCGAAGAAAGCATTTGCCGAATTGCCCAAAAAGCAAGAGCATGCGGGATTCACTTACTCATTGCGACGCAAAGACCTTCTGTTGATGTCATTACAGGCCTCATTAAAGCAAACATCCCAACAAGAATTGCTTTCTCTGTTTCAAGCCAAGTGGATTCAAGAACCATTATTGATATGGCAGGTGCTGAAAAGCTTCTCGGAAAAGGAGACATGCTGTTCTTAGAAAATGGCTCTGGCAAACCGACAAGGCTGCAAGGGAACTTTGTATCAGATCGAGAGATTGATGAAGTGGTAGCGCATGTGAGAAAACAGCGCAAACCTGTGTTCCTTTTTGAACAGGAAGAATTGATGCTCCAAGGCTCTGCCATTACAGACGAAGATGAATTGTTTATGGACGCATGCCGATTCGCCATCGAGCAAAATAGTGCAAGTACATCCAGTTTGCAAAGAAGATTTAGAATTGGCTACAATCGAGCAGCGAGATTGATTGATATGATGGAACGTGAAGGGATGATCTCTGGGGCAAAAGGCAGTAAGCCAAGAGAGGTCCTCATGACACTGAGTGATTTAGAACAATTGATCTAAACAAACCACTTCATTTTTTTGATAAACATGGTATGATAGCACATAGGTGCAATTTTTGAATTGGACGCTTTTCGCATGCCTGTCTGAACGCTTTTTAACGAAAATGAGCGAAAGCAGGTGTTAGAAATGGGAAAGTTGTCGGATACTAATCATAGTTAATATTGATTAGAATAGGAAGATCGGAAAAAAATCTTTATTTGGAGCTGCGATTTGTGATCAGCTAGAGACAAAAATCACAAGTTGCAAATTGAAATGAGCGTCATATACTGTAAGTCAGATAGACGTTTGTTGGAGGTACAATTATGACTGTTTATCATTTTGTTGGAATAAAAGGGACAGGTATGAGTCCACTGGCCCAAATTCTTCATGATACTGGGTATACTGTCCAAGGATCGGATATCGAAAAACATATCTTTACACAGAAAGCATTAGAAGAACGAAATATTAAAATTCTTCCATTTGACCCAGATAATATTCAGCCAGGGATGACGGTGATTGCAGGAAATGCATTCCCAGATACACACCCTGAGATTGAGCGTGCTCTTTCTGAAGGGATTCCTGTCATTCGTTATCATAAATTTCTTGGAGAATACATGGATTCATTCACAAACGTTGCAATTACGGGTGCTCATGGTAAAACATCGACAACAGGTCTGCTTGCACATGTGATGCAAGCGGCAAAACCAACTTCCTACTTAATCGGTGATGGATCTGGAATGGGGAAAGAAAACAGCGAGTATTTTGTATTTGAAGCGTGCGAATACCGCAGACATTTCCTCAGCTACCATCCAGACTATGCGATCATGACCAATATTGATTTTGATCACCCTGATTATTTCACGGATATTGATGACGTGTTTGATGCGTTTCAAAACATGGCACTTCAAGTGAAAAAAGCCATCATCGCTTGCGGTGATGACGAGCATCTGCTCAAGATCCAAGCAAAAGTACCTGTTGTGTACTACGGATTCAATGAAGAAAATGATTTCCAAGCACGAAATGTTGTGAAAAACACAGAAGGCACCACATTTGATGTATTTGTACGTAATACGTTTTATGATACCTTCTACATTCCTGCTTACGGAAACCACAATGTCCTTAACTCATTAGCGGTTATTGCATTATGCCACTATGAGGCCATTGATGTAGAGCTCATCAAAGGTGCTTTAACGACATTTGGCGGTGTGAAACGACGCTTTAATGAAAAAGTAGTCGGTGAACAAGTCTTAATTGACGACTATGCGCACCATCCGACTGAAATTGAAGTCACGATCGAAGCAGCCCGCCAGAAGTATCCAGACCGTGATATTGTAGCAGTCTTCCAGCCGCACACTTTCACTCGTACACAGCAATTTTTAAGTGAATTTGCGGACAGTCTGAAAAAAGCAGACTATGTATACCTCTGTGATATTTTCGGCTCAGCTCGTGAAAACATTGGGAAACTAAGCATTGAAGATTTGCGGGAAAAAATTCCGCAAGCCCAATTGATTGAAGAAGAAGAGACATCTGTGCTGAAAGCACATGAAAATGCGATCTTGGTCTTTATGGGAGCAGGAGATATTCAAAAGTATCTTCGTGCTTATGAGAAAGTCGCAGTATAATTGCCTGTCAAAAAGTGCCGATTCAATCGGCGCTTTTTTATTTTGAATAAAATGTGACAAAGGGGCTAAATGTGACAAGATGTGCCGCTTTTTTTCGTTCGCTGTGGACAGGAATTGGCGAATAAGTGTAGAATTATTATTCAATCGGTCATTCTAGGCGATGTTTGAATGATACAACGAGAGGGTATTGAATTGAATATGCCCGCAGCAAAGGAGGTATCAGATGATTATTATTCTCTATTTAAGCGTTGCACTCATCGCAATCGCTTTCCTCATTCTTGTCATCTACTTGTCCAAAACATTGAAATCCTTACAGCTGACATTAAAGAATGTCGCATCAACTTTAGAAGGTCTTGAAGGACAGATGCAAGGCATCACCACAGAGACAGCACAGTTGCTACATAAGACCAATCAGCTTGCTGAAGATATTCAAGACAAATCGGCAAAACTTAACACAGTTGTGGATGCGGTGCAGGGAATTGGTGGCTCGATCAACCAATTTAATACAAGCATAAAGCAGGCAGCTGGTGCGGTTTCTTCATCCGTTGAACGAAATCAAGAGAAAGTCACGGATGTGGTAAGCTGGAGTAACGCAGCACTTGAAATCTATAAAAAATGGAAACAGCGTAAACAACAATAAACAACCATTTTCGCATAGGAGGAATAATCATGAGCAAAGACGGAATCAATAGCAAAGACTTTTTGATCGGAACACTTATCGGTGGCATTATCGGTGCAACAACGGCATTATTTTTAGCACCAAAGTCAGGGAAAGAGCTTCGCGATGATTTGAACACCCAAGCGAATGCCCTAAAAGAAAAAACAGATCGTCTCACAACAGATGCAAAGGAAAAAGGCACTGAATATGTGACGATTGCGAAAGACAAAACATCTGAATTGTCTCAGCTCGTAGCAGAGCAGTCAAACCAGATTTTAGACAAAGTAAAAGACATAAAAGATCGTACAGCTGGAAAAGCTAAACAAGTAAAAAGCGAAGCAGAAGATGCTGCAGCAAATATTGCAAATGAAGCTTCAGATGTAGCAGATGAAGCAAAAGTAAGAGCACAAGAAGCAAAAGCAGACATTGAAGACGGCATCAAAGATGTCAAAGAAAAAGTAGAACAATCTACGAAAGGCTAACTCACTGTTTAAGTGTGGAAGGAGCACATCATGTCTAAACAACTCATAGAAACAGAAGAACAGTTTGATCAACTAACGAATCAAGACGGAACCTTTGTCTTTTTTAAGCACAGTTTGACATGTCCAATCAGCCAAGCTGCTTTTCAAGAGTTTGAAGCGTTTGCGTCAGAACATGAGGATGTCCCTGCTTATTTCTTGCAAATTCAAAACACAAGAGAGCTTTCATCCTATGTGACTGAAAAGTCAGGGATCAAGCACGAAAGCCCGCAGGCACTCATCTTTAGCGGTGGCAAAGTAAAGTGGCATGCTTCTCACTCAAGCATTACAAAAGAAGCGCTTGAACATAACATGTAGAAAAACGTCAGCGATTGCTGACGTTTTTTTTATAAAAAAGGTTTACTTGTATCAAAAGTATGCTATAATCTTACACATAATACTTTATCGCTTAAAAGCGTTTGGGTAATAAAGAATTTTTTCGTGACAATTCCCAAATCTTTGTTTATAATAAACCCTATTATAAGAGATCAAAAATAAAAAGCGAGAGCGGGCAGAGGAAAGGATGACAAAAATGAGCAACAATGAATTGGAACAATTGAGACAGCAAGCAGATGAACTAAATCTTCAAATCTTAAAACTGATCAATGAAAGAGGAAACATTGTAAAAGAAATTGGAAAGGCTAAAGAAGCGCAAGGTGTCAACCGTTATGACCCTGTCAGAGAGCGCACAATGCTTAATCAAATTCTTGAAGAAAATGATGGCCCATTTGAAAATTCAACGATTCAACATATTTTCAAAGAAATTTTCAAAGCAGGTTTAGAGCTTCAAGAAGATGACCACAGCAAAGCACTTCTTGTTTCTCGTAAGAAAAAACCTGAAAATACAATTGTAAATATCAATGGAGAAGCGATCGGTGACGGAAAACAACGTTTCATCGTTGGGCCATGTGCCGTTGAAAGCTACGAGCAAGTTGCAGAAGTAGCGGCAGCAGCGAAACAGCAGGGACTAAAACTTCTTCGTGGTGGCGCATTTAAGCCTCGCACAAGTCCATACGACTTCCAAGGACTTGGCGTAGACGGTTTAAAAATTCTAAAACGTGTAGCAGATGAATACGGTCTTGCAGTTATTAGTGAAATCGTGAATCCTGCTCATATTGAAGAAGCGATTGAGCATATCGATGTCATCCAAATTGGAGCACGTAACATGCAGAACTTCGAGCTTTTAAAAGAAGCTGGATCAGTGAACAAACCAGTTCTTTTAAAACGCGGTTTAGCAGCAACAATTTCAGAATTCATCAATGCAGCTGAATACATCATCGCACAAGGAAATGACCAAATCATCCTTTGCGAGCGAGGCATCCGCACATACGAAACAGCCACAAGAAATACACTAGATATCTCGGCTGTGCCAATCTTGAAACAAGAGACACATTTACCAGTCTTTGTTGACGTGACACACTCAACAGGACGCAGAGATCTACTTCTTCCAACAGCTAAAGCAGCTCTTGCGATTGGAGCAGACGGTGTGATGGCAGAAGTGCATCCAGATCCATCTGTTGCTCTATCTGATTCAGCGCAGCAAATGGACATTCCACAATTCGAAAAATGGTTAGATGCGTTAAGACCACTTGTCAACATTCATGCGTAATCATAAATAGAAAAGCCGCCGGAT
Organism: Bacillus sp. FSL K6-2869; assembly: GCF_040869405.1. Classification (NCBI taxonomy): domain Bacteria; kingdom Bacillati; phylum Bacillota; class Bacilli; order Caryophanales; family Bacillaceae; genus Bacillus; species Bacillus sp. FSL K6-2869. The sequence continues at coordinate 2,755,422 of NZ_CP152035.1, read as the reverse complement.
GACAGCCCGGCGGTTTTTTCATGAAAAAATACGATTAAGATTGGAAATTAAAGGAAAAGAGCACATTGCAAGCTAAAAATACGCTTGTTCACAATGTTTTCATTTTTAAAATTCGATAGAATCTGCTAAGATCATTGTCATAGCTGACGTTCACGACGATTTTTGGTGAAATATGATTCAATTTACAGGTAACAAGCTCATTAAAGTTTGTTTAATTTAGTTATAAAAAGAAAGGGAACGTTTTCATATGAAGAAAAAACGTGTATAATTTCATAAAAGAATGTCATTTTGATGTAGATTGAAAAATTATGTGTCTCTTTTCATCGTTTTAATGACAAATAGGATATTATTTTCCTCGTATCTGACATGTCTCTACCCAATTGGTGAATGCTATAGATATGAAGTGTATTTGAAGGAGTGATTTATGTGAATAATGTTACAATATATGATGTAGCAAGAGAAGCAAACGTAAGTATGGCAACGGTATCACGCGTTGTTAATGGTAATCCAAACGTAAAACCAACAACAAGAAAAAAGGTGCTTGAAGCAATTGATCGTCTCGGCTACCGTCCGAACGCAGTCGCACGAGGCCTTGCAAGTAAAAAGACCACAACAGTTGGGGTCATCATCCCTGATATTTCAAGTATCTTCTATTCAGAGCTTGCACGAGGAATTGAAGATATTGCGACGATGTACAAGTACAACATTATTTTGAGCAACTCAGACCAAAATACTGATAAAGAACTGCATTTGTTAAACACAATGCTTGGCAAACAAGTAGATGGAATCGTTTTTATGGGCGGAAACATTACAGATGTGCATGTGGAAGAATTTAAGCGCTCTCCTGTACCCATTGTACTTGCTGCATCTGTTGAAGAGCAGGCACAAACACCATCAGTCAACATTAACTATGAACAAGCCATTTATGATTCAGTTCAGCTATTAGTTGAAAAAGGACATAAACGAATTGCGTTTGTATCTGGACCAATGTCAGAACCAATTAACTCTATGAGAAAGCTTGCTGGTTATAAGCGTGCGCTTGAAGAAGCTGGTATCGCGTTTGACGAAGCGCTTGTTGCTGAAGGAGACTACTCATATGACTCTGGTATTGAAGCGCTCGCTAATCTGCTTGATCAATCTGACAAGCCGACGGCTGTGATTGCAGCTACTGACGAAATGGCGCTAGGTGTCATTCATGGAGCGCAGGACAGAGGCGTATCAATTCCTGAAGATTTAGAAGTGATTGGTTTTGATAACACAAGACTATCCCTCATGGTGCGCCCTCAATTGACAACAGTTGTTCAGCCGACTTACGATATTGGCGCTGTTGCGATGAGACTTTTGACAAAGCTCATGAACAAAGAACAAGTAGAAGATCAAATTGTTGAATTGCCACATAGAATCGAAGAAAGACAATCGACGAAATAAAAAAGAAAGCAGGCTCACTTGATCAGTGGACGCCTGCTTTTTTTTATGCCTTTTTCTTTTCTCGTCGCACAGGCATGAGTGCTTTTTCTACCGTTTGTGCATTTTTTTCTGTAATTTCTGCTCTTCTTGGAATCGGTGGATATAAATCGTCAGGATCTAGCCATGTGGATGGAAGCGGAACAGGCGATTGTTTTTCCCATGCCCGAATCCATTCCTGAGGAAGTGCATCTGGTGGTGTAATGCCTTTCATCTCAAGCCAAATGCGGCTCCATGCTCTTGGGACGACACGCCAAATATCATAGCCGCCTCCGCCCACAGCGATCCATTTTCCATCACAATATTGATGCGCCAGCTCATGGGCAATTCTAGGAATTTCCTCATATATTTTCATGGTAGCAGATAAATGCGTCAAAGGGTCATAATAGTGGGCATCTGCTCCATTTTGCGTCAAAATGACATCTGGTTTAAAAAAAGCAGCAATCTCTGTCACTGCTGTTCGATAGGCTTCTAAAAATGATTCGTCTTCTGTAAATGCGTCAAGCGGGATATTATATGCATAGCCATAGCCTTTATCATGACCCCTTTCCTGTACTTGTCCAGTTCCAGGGAACAAATAGCGCCCTGTTTCATGAATGGAAACAGTACATACCTCTGGATCATCATAGAAGCTAAACTGTACACCATCGCCATGATGAGCATCTGTATCAATATATAAAATTCTAGCGCCATATGTCTTTTGAATATACTGAATGGCCACAGAGCTGTCATTATAAATACAAAAGCCAGAAGCACGCCCTTTAAATCCATGGTGAAGCCCGCCGCCAAGATTGAGCGCATGCTGCGAATGTCCAAGCATCACTTGATCAACCGCTGTTAATGTCCCGCCAACTAGGAGAGAAGCTGCCTCATGCATCCCTGCAAACATCGGGGTATCCTCAGTGCCAAGACCATAACGTTCCCCCTCTGCGGTGGACAGTTTTCCTTCACTTGCCCGCTGTACTGCTTGAATGTAGTCTGTTGTATGGACGAGCTTTAATTCCTCCAGCGTCGCCATACGAGGTGCGACAATCTCATCATCCGTTAATGCCTTCATTTTTTGAAGAAGATCATAAGTTAAGTAGACGCGAAGCTGATTGAAGGGATGATCTTGGTGAAACTGGTACGTTTGAAAAGATGGTGAAAAAACAAAGGTCGCTTCCTTCATTTGATCGTCTGCTCCATAGGCCAGAGCACTTTATAACCTTTTGCACGAATCAGCTTCATCACATGATCTGCATGCATCGTTTGAAGGCGGAAGACGAGCACTTTAGAGGCTTCATTGGCATGTGGGTACACGAGTACACTCAGCATTTGAATATGCTGCTCTTTTAAAATGGCCGTAATGTCTGCAAGACCCTCTGTCACTTGCGCTACTTCAACCTCTAAATGTGATCCAGGCTGATCTGCACCTGTTAGTCTTACAAACGTACGAAGTAAATCTGTTTTTGTGATGATCCCTACAAGCTTGCCGCGTCTCACAACGGGAAGACAGCCAATTCCGTGTTCAAAAAAGACACTTGAAATCTCCTCAACGAAATCAAGCGGATGAGCGGTAATCGTCTCTAGCACCATGATGTCTTCAACCGGCCGCTGAATAAAAAGCTGCCTTTTCTCTGTTTCAAAAATACTTGGACTGGCATTTTTAATATCCCGATCTGTCACCATCCCAATGACAGATCCCTGCTCAGATACGATGGGAATATGCCGAATGTGATGTGCACTCATTTTTTGAATGGCCTCTTCAATCGTATCGGTTTTGCGCAGCGTGATCACATCACGCTCCATAATTTGTTCAATCATCATGTTTACCAATCCCCTTTGCCAAAAAAACGAATTGAACGTTAATACATAAAGCGCTGATGGAAGCGAAGACGATCGAAACGCTCGATCGAATCAGGACTCACATTTTTTCCGATCCGTGCCATTAAACAATTGGCTGGATGTGAGCTAATCTCTGGCTCGTCTGTTGCAAACCAGACAAGACCGCCTGCGTTCATCATTTTCTCCATCATTTTGCGGTACTCCCACACGTTTTTCTTTGTCCCCTTTAAATCCCAATGCCAGTAATATTCAGTTGTAATGATAATGTAATTCTCCATTTGCTCATCCATCATGCTCACATCCAGTAAATGCTTGCCAAGTGAGCAGCCTCTGAATGGAGGAGCGACTTCAATGGCACCGAGCTCAATTAAATTGTCCATGTTGCCTTCTGACCAGCGTTCAAGCGGATCAGGGTACAAATACGTGACATAGCCTACGACAAGCTCATCCACCCTAGCAATGATAATACGTCCTTCAGGAAGATCTGCTATTTCAACAAGTGCTTGTTTCTGTTCCTCGGGTGTGCGAAATGCCGTTAGTCCTTCATGAAACGTATAGTTCGCAAGCTCTGATGCAGGTACCGGGCCTTCAATCAGGATGGTGCCTGTTTCTCTCGTAATTGTTTTTGAATAATAAGTTTTAGGATGCTCCACGTATCCACCGCCTCAAATTCTAGTGAGTCGTCTCTATTTTATCTTAAATCTGACAATAATTAAAACGGTTTCATCAGAAGTTTTTTAAAAATTGAGAAAAAAAGTCATCTATACTATAATGGTCATTGTAAACGTATGCAAAGGGGGACTGTTTGATGAAAGTGGAAACGCTACCATCAGTAAAAGGGGACTATCATTTAAATGATTATGAGCAAGCATACAAAGAATTTTCATGGGAGGAAGCGAGAAAAAATTTCTCTTGGTATGAAACAGGAAAAGTAAATGCAGCTTATGAAGCGATTGACAGACATGCGGACTCGTTTCGTAAAAACAAGGTGGCGCTTCACTACAAAGATTCAGAGCGGGATGAAAAGTATACGTTCAGGGATATGAAAATCAAGACAAACAAAGCAGGAAATCTATTAAGAGAACAGGCACATGTGCAAAAAGGGGATCGCGTGTTTATCTTTATGCCAAGATCACCTGAGCTCTATTTTCTACTGCTTGGTGCTGTCAAAATTGGTGCGATCGTCGGTCCTTTATTTGAGGCATTTATGGAAGGTGCCGTCAAAGATCGTTTAGAAAATAGTGAGGCAAAAGTGATTGTGACAACGCCTGATCTGCTTGAGCGGATTCCGTTTGCAGAACTTCCAAAGCTTGAATCCGTCATCATTGTCGGCGGTGAAAAAGAGGATGCAGGTGATGTGCGGACGATTCACTTTGAAGAAGCATTTGAACAGGCAGCGAAGGAACTTGAAATCGAGTGGATGGATGAAAAAGATGGATACCTGCTTCATTACACGTCAGGGTCCACTGGTACGCCAAAAGGTGTGCTCCATGTTCATGGCGCAATGGTGCAGCAAGGCCAGACGGGTAAATGGGTACTTGATTTGAAAGAAGAAGATGTCTACTGGTGTACAGCTGATCCAGGCTGGGTAACAGGGACGGTGTACGGTATTTTTTCTCCGTGGCTGAATGGAGCGACGAATGTCATTTTAGGCGGCAGGTTCAATCCTGATACGTGGTACGAAACCATTGAATCGCTTGGTGTGACCGTTTGGTACAGTGCACCGACAGCCTTCAGAATGCTGATGGGAGCAGGAGACGATCTCATTCAAAAATATGATCTCAGCTCACTCCGTCATGTGTTAAGTGTAGGAGAGCCACTTAATCCAGAAGTAATCCGCTGGGGAGACGCTGTATTTGGTAAACGAATTCATGACACTTGGTGGATGACAGAAACAGGTGCACAACTGATTTGTAACTATCCATGCATGGATATCAAACCAGGTTCGATGGGGAAACCAATTCCAGGCGTTGAAGCTGCGATTGTAGATAATGCCGGAAATGAACTTCCGCCATACCGGATGGGGAACCTTGCCATCAAAAAGGGCTGGCCGTCTATGATGCATACGATCTGGAACAATCCTGAAAAATATGAATCTTACTTTATGCCGGGAGATTGGTATGTTTCAGGAGATTCAGCTTATATGGATGAAGATGGATACTTCTGGTTCCAGGGACGTGTCGACGATGTCATTATGACGTCAGGAGAGCGGGTCGGTCCATTTGAGGTAGAAAGTAAACTGGTGGAACATCCGGCCATTGCAGAGGCTGGTGTCATCGGAAAACCAGATCCTGTGCGCGGTGAAATTATTAAAGCATTTATAGCGCTTAGAAGCGGATACGAACCGACAGATGAGCTGAAAGAAGAGATTCGTACGTTTGTGAAAAAAGGACTCGCTGCACATGCAGCACCGAGAGAAATTGAGTTTAAAGACAAACTGCCAAAAACACGCAGCGGTAAAATTATGAGACGTGTGCTAAAAGCGTGGGAACTGAATTTACCTGCTGGCGATCTCTCGACAATGGAAGATTAATCGCTTCCGTCAGTTGACTTGATATCAAAAGTATGTTAAAAATGACTTTAGTTGAATACGAAAAGGTTTTGACTGAGATTCAGTAGAATCATCTTTCCCTGTCCAAGAGAGCTGACGGCTGGTGCGAGTCAGTACAAAGAGATATTCGAATTACCCTCACGAACCGCTTTTACGAAAAGGAGCATGCATGTTGCCTGATTAGTGAAAGAACGGATCTGTCCGTTATCAGTGTAAGTGAAAAGACGTGTTGTTTTGTCTTTTAAGCAGGGTGGTACCGCGATATATATCGTCCCTTCGTTCATTCGAAGGGGCGTTTTTTATGTTGAATTGTAAAAAAAGGAGATTTGGATATGAGTCAATTGATGGAAGAATTATCGTTCAGAGGATTAATTCAGCAACAAACAGATGAAGAAGGTTTAACAAAATTATTAGCAGAAGAAAAAATCAAGCTATACTCCGGCTTTGATCCAACAGCTGACAGCTTGCACATTGGTCACTTACTGCCAATATTAACATTGCGCAGATTCCAAGAAGCAGGCCATCATCCGATTGCACTTGTTGGCGGCGCAACTGGACTGATTGGTGACCCAAGTTTCAAAAAAGCAGAACGTTCACTAAACCCAGCAGAAATCGTCGAACAGTGGTCAGAGAAAATCAAAGGCCAGCTCTCTCAATTCCTTGATTTTGAAGCAGGTGACAACCCAGCTGTCATCGTCAATAACTATGACTGGATCAGTCAAATGAATGTCATCACGTTCCTTCGTGATATTGGAAAGAACTTCGGTGTCAACTTCATGCTCGCAAAAGATATCGTCAGCTCCCGTATTGAAACAGGGATTTCGTACACAGAATTCAGCTACGTGATTCTGCAATCGTTAGACTTCTTGAACCTTTACAGAAATGAAAACTGTAAGCTGCAAATTGGCGGAAGTGACCAATGGGGAAATATCACATCTGGACTTGAGTTGATCCGTAAGTCTGAAGCAGAAGGCGCAAAAGCATTCGGTCTCACAATGCCGCTTGTGACAAAAGCAGACGGCACGAAGTTTGGGAAAACAGAAGGCGGCGCCATCTGGTTAGATAAAGAAAAAACATCTCCATATGAGTTCTACCAGTTCTGGATCAACACAGATGACCGTGACGTTGTGAAATACTTAAAATACTTTACGTTCTTATCGAAAGAAGAGATCGCATCTTACGAAGAAAAAGTGCAAACAGCCCCTGAAAAACGTGAAGCACAGCGCCGTTTGGCAGAAGAAGTCACAACACTTGTGCATGGCCGTGAATCACTAGAACAGGCTGTCAACATCTCAAATGCGCTATTTAAAGGCGAGATCAAATCTCTTACAGCAGAAGAAGTGAAAGTAGGCTTTAAAGATGTGCCATCAATGGAGAAAGACAGTGCAGAAGAATTAACACTGGTTGATGTTCTTGTCGAATCAAAACTGTCTCCATCAAAACGTCAAGCACGTGAAGATATCACAAACGGTGCCGTCTACATCAACGGAGAGAGGCAAACCGACAAAGACTATGTCCTTTCAGCAGATGACCGAATTGAAAACCAATTTACGGTCTTAAGAAGAGGGAAAAAGAAATATTTCCTTGTGACGTATAAATAAATCCTTATGAAACAGTAAGTATCATGAAAAGCACCTCAAATGTTCATATACATTGAGGTGCTTTTCTTTTTTATTCAGAAGTAGGAATTCAGCTTTTACAGAGCGGTTTTCTCTCATTTGTCTGTTTCTTACTCAAGGAGTGAATCTTCGTTTGTATAAGCATGTTCTACCTTACAAATTCGGGTTGTATAGGATTCATACCAATCTTTTTTTCCTTTTTTTTGAACACGCTGATGTGCTGTATGTGCTTTCCATTCTTTGATGGCTGCTAATGAATCCCAGTAAGAGACAGTGATTCCAACACCATGTTCATCTCGTACACTTTCTATTCCAAGAAACCCGTCTAGTTCTTTCGCTAATTCTTCCATTTTTTGAGCAGCCACGGCGTATTCTTTCTGCTCGACATTTGTTCGTTTTGATGTGAAAATCACGGCATAATAGGGTAGTGCAGGTGTTTGAGTAAACAGCATCTAGCAGAACCTCCTTTTGTCTATTCACATTATATATGAAAGATAGAGGGGCTCGTAGTCTTTTTGTTTTAATTTAAAAAAGTCCAAGGTGCTTTATGATTATTTATATTTCTGTAAAATCATCTCATAAACATTACCTTGTTCACTTTTCTGACATATTTTTCTTGTATAAAATAGAGTCAAATAAGATGAATAAGGGGGAATGAAAGTGATTCGATTTAAGAAAAAGAGTTTGCAAATTCTTGTTGCCCTTGCCTTAGTGCTAGGTTCAATGGCCTTCATCCAGCCGAAAGAAGTCAAAGCGGCTACGCATAATCCGGTTGTGATGGTGCATGGCATGGGTGGTGCGTCTTATAACTTTGCTTCGATCAAACGATACTTAGTATCACAGGGATGGGATCAAAACCAACTTTTTGCAATCGATTTCATAGACAAAACAGGCAATAACCTAAACAATGGCCCGAGGCTCTCTAGATTCGTCAAAGATGTACTAGCCAAAACGGGCGCCAAAAAAGTAGATATTGTGGCTCATAGTATGGGCGGTGCGAACACGTTATACTATATTAAGAACCTAGACGGCGGAGATAAAATTGAAAACGTCGTCACACTTGGTGGAGCGAATGGACTCGTTTCACTCAGAGCATTACCAGGCACCGATCCAAATCAAAAAATTCTTTACACATCCGTCTATAGCTCAGCCGATCTCATCGTCGTCAACAGCCTTTCGCGTTTAATTGGCGCAAGAAATGTCCTCATCCACGGCGTTGGACATATCGGTCTATTAACCTCAAGCCAAGTCAAAGGCTATGTGAAAGAAGGATTGAATGGCGGAGGACAGAATACGAATTAAAAAATAAAAAAGACAGCGATTTGTGCTGTCTTTTTTGATGTCATGGTTATATAGAATCTGCTAGGTGTTGCAGAAGGTTTTTAGGAGGATAAAAGATGACGCAAAAACTCAAATATGCTTTCTTAGGCTACTTTCTCTATTTCCCATGTTCATTTCTGATCATCTATATGATCTGGATGGCAATCGTCAAATCAGTGCAATGGGCAGAAGTCATATCTAATTGTACATCCATCATTGGTATCTATTACTTAATAGCCAGTGTGTGGTTTGTCTTTTTACTGCAAAAACAGACAAAACATCGTACATAGCCAAATAAAAACATGTACAAATCAATCGCCATTCCTTACACTACATATAATGAACGAGAATCTTCGGAGGTGGGTATTTGTGCAACATCATCAAAAGGCTTTGATTATGGTCGATGTACAGAAAGCATTCGAGCACGAAAAATGGGGAGAACGGAATAACCTAGATGCAGAGAAGAACATCAGTCGTCTATTGACGTTTTGGAGAGAAAAAGGATGGACAGTCATTCATATTCAGCATACATCGGATCAGCCGCACTCCTTATTTCATCCAGCAAATGAAGGGCACTCCTTCAAAGAGATCGCTAAACCGTTAGATGAAGAAATGGTCATACAAAAGAAAGTCAACAGCAGCTTTATAGGTACAAACTTAGAGGAACAACTAAGATCAAACGAGATCAACACTGTTGTGATTGCTGGACTCACAACACCGCACTGCGTATCTACCACAACAAGAATGAGTGGAAACCTAGGCTTTAATACATACCTCATTTCGGATGCAACAGCCGCCTTTGGACTCGCAGATCAAACCGGTACATACTATGAACCAGAAACGATCCATCGCCTTTCACTTGCAACACTGCATGACGAATTTGCGACTATCCTGACAACTGAGCAGCTGATCACAAATTGGGCAAGCAAAAGCTCCTAGAAATCATCTCTAGGAGCTTTTTGCTTGTTCATCCAGCGGCTGTTTTCGTTGTTCAATACTTGAGTAGATAAGATCAATTCCAATAAATAAGAAGCTGACAAAGAAAGATAAAATGAGTGTGCCGTGCTCCCAAATTGAGACATTGACTATGTTCATATTAAGTACAAACTTAATTGAGAAATGCACAACGATCCATGAGAGTAAAAATTCAAAGATAAACGTGAACCATTGAGGAAATCTTAGCAAAGAGGAAATTCCTTTACCAATGAATACTAAAAAGATCGACCAAAAAAGAACAATCCCACTGACGAATAGACAGAAGGTCAATAATGAAAGAAATGATGCATAGGTAATATATTCTCCAAAAAGAAAATTCACTCCTAATGAAACAACATAAAGTACAGAACTTGGAATGATGATGACAAAACTAATCGAAAAAAAGATGAGTAAAATGAGGAGAATTTCAGCGATAGCTCCAGGCGCTTCATCGACAACTTTTGTCTTTCTCAAAACCGCATAGATAACAATTGAAATGAGCATAAGTGCTAACATAAATGAAATGATCGACAAATTGTTTTCCTCCTTAACGTTCCTTACATTATTGTTTTAAGTTGTGAGTTATCCAGTAAATGTAATTGTAAGAGGAAAACGAAAAAGAGTAAAGAGTAATCGGTGTTCTAATTTTCTTGTGTGCAAATAAGTTATTTGTAGCTAGAGAGTATCGTACAAAAAACCAAACAAAAAACCCTAGAAATCCTTGAACAATCAAGGTCTCTAGGGTTTGTTTGATCACTCTCTGAGAGAGTCATGAAATTAACGAGAGTAGAACTCAACGATTAGTTGTTCGCTGATTTCAGGCGCTAATTCAGAACGCTCTGGAAGACGAGTGAAAGTTCCTTCAAGCTTTTCAGCATCGAAAGTAAGGTATTCAGGTACGAAGTTGTTCACTTCAACTGATTCTTTCACAACTGCAAGGTTTTGAGATTTCTCACGAAGAGCAATCGTTTGACCTGGTTTCACAGAGAAAGATGGGATGTCTACACGGCTTCCATCAACAAGGATGTGACCATGGTTTACTAGCTGACGAGCTTGGCGGCGCGTACGAGCAAGGCCAAGACGGTATACTAGATTGTCAAGGCGAGTTTCAAGAAGGATCATGAAGTTTTCACCTTGTTTACCAGGAAGTTTAGCAGCTCTGTCAAATAGTGTACGGAATTGACGTTCGTTGACACCGTACATGTGACGAAGCTTTTGCTTCTCTTGTAATTGTAAACCGTATTCAGATAGTTTTTTGCGTTGTCCTGGACCATGTGGGCCTGGAGCGTAAGGGCGTTTTTCAAGTTCCTTACCTGTTCCGCTTAATGAAATGCCTAAACGGCGGGAAATCTTCCAACTTGGACCTGTATAGCGAGCCATAATGTGACTCCTCCTTATTGTTTTTATTTGTGAAAAATAAAAACCGTCTGTTCTTTGTCTTTTCCGTCATTATGTTTTCATGCATCCTCGCTCCAGCAGCAGGGAGTTACAAGATGCACCTCCATATAGAAGGAACAAAATGATACAAAAAAGCCGAACAAAAAGGCTGCCATATTTCACACAAACTCTATTATATGACGCCAGATAGGAGAAGTCAACCTATTTAAAGAGGAGAATGTCAAACGTGGTCGGCATTCATCCGGGAAGAAAGCAAAACAAAAAAGCAGACACATTGTCTGCTTTTCAAGCATTATGACGCATCAGTAGAGGCTGATAACGCATTTTGGAGAACCTCTGTAAAATGAACTAAGTACGTTTCATCCACTTCATTGAAACGATCTTTCACTGGACTGTCAATATCGAGTACCCCAATGATTTGTCCATTTACTTTAAGTGGGATCACAATTTCAGATTGCGATGCTGCATCACATGCAATATGACCAGGGAATGCATGGACATCAGCGATACGCTGTACATCACCTGTCGCAAATGCTGTACCGCAAACCCCTTTTCCAGAAGGAATGCGTACACATGCGGGCAGTCCGTTGAATGGACCAAGCACAAGTTCTCCGCCTTTTGCTAAATAAAATCCTGCCCAATTGACTTCAGGAAGCGAGTGATAAAGCAGCGCCGCAGCATTGGCTAGGTTGGCAATGAGATCAGGTTCACCATCCGTAATCGCTTCTACTTGTTTGATGAGTAATTGATAGTCTTTCGATGGATCACCAGACTGTTTTTCGACATGAAACATGAAAATCTCCTACTTTCTATCTCAAAAATACATAACTTGCGCTTCGCATGTGGGATTTGTCGAGCAATGATTAAAGGAACTTCCGCCTTCACCTTGAAGTATGTACACATGAAGAGGGGTGAGCGGATGAAAACATCAACAACCGTGCAAACAAAAGACCGTATTATTGAAGCTGCCATCAGACTTTTTAACCAAAAAGGATTTTCTGGAACCTCTGTCCGTGAGATTGCGAAGGAAGCAAACGTCAACGTTGCCCATATATCTTATTACTTTCAAGGAAAAGGAGGGCTGCTCGAGCAACTCGTATCCGATTTTTATGAAGGCTATATTCAGATGATTGAATCGCACATCCAGCACATGGAAACCCGTCATGCAAAAGAATGTTTACTTCATGTGGTTTTTGATATTTTATCTTATCAGCATGAAAATCGTCAATTAACCCGTTTCGTTTATCGAGAGGTGACCATTGATTCAACGCTGATCAGGGAAATCATGTCCACCTATTTAACAAAGGAAAAATACTTGTTTCAGCTCATCATTGAAAAAGGAAAAAGCACCCATGTGATTTGTAAGCAGCTGTCACTCTCATCATTTATGATCCAGCTAAAATCACTTCTGATGATGCCATATTTACAGCCGCAATATTTAACAGAGGTGCTTTATATCAACCCAAACGAGCCTTACTTTTATCAAACGTACTATAAGGAACTGAGCCGGTCGCTTCATCATCTGTTAGAACCAAACGAACCCGCACTTGATCCTCACCTGAAACTCATGATGTCTTCAAATTGATCATACGCATACCCGAGATCTTCCGCTTGATGGGCATCAGACCCGAATATGAGCGGAATTTTTTTCTGTTTTGCAAGATCAATCATCCATTGATCTAAATAGATACTTCTGGCATATGTTTTACGAAGACCTGATGTATTAAAATCTAAGGACATGCCTTTTTTTGCCGTTTCTTCAAGACAAAGGGTGACCCTTTGACATAGTTCTGGCGACATTTCGTATGGGAAAAGTTGTTTGAATTTCTGGACAAGGGTGATATGACCGATTCTCTTTGGCTTATATGGACCTAAAGATGATAGAATAGAAGAATGAATTTGGTCATAGTAGCTTTGATAGACGTGTTCGGAGCTGCCATAGATACTGATCAGCTGCTTGAAGGCGTGCTCATCAAAATCAAGACAAATATAATCATTGCCAGCAGGAAGAAAGTGAACAGATAAAATGCTATCGTCTAGTTCAGGGCCGTAGCAGTCTAAAAAGGCACTTGTTTCCTCTTCATACTCTTTGATATAGTCGACCTCAAGCCCAGTTTTTACTATTAACTGTCCTTTGTATTCCTGTTTCAGCTGATCCAGCTTCGTCAAATAGGCTTCAAGGTCTCGAAGCTTCATGGCGCTATCCTGTTCAGGCGTTGGATCTCGAAACGAAGGAGGCAGCGGGGCATGCTCGGTAAAGGTGATGGAATCAAATCCCTTTTTCATTGCTTTTTCAATATAAGAATGAAAAGGATCAAGCGTACCGTGCGGGCAAAATGGCGTATGTAAATGTGCATCTTGTTTCAACATGTCGTCACCTCTTGTCGATATTTTGAAAAACGTCATGTTTATCAGCGAAAATAATGAAAAATCATGACCAAAAATGCTGGTTACATGGTATCATAATAACAATGAAAACGACAGCTTCCGCATACATAAAAACAGGTCACATCAATACATGTGATCAAATGATAGAAAGCCTGAATGACTTTCTTGAAAAAACATACATAAAACCGTGAATGGATCGTATTGGGAAAAATACAATCCTGCTTATAAAAAACAAATGCAAAGCGGACACGAAAGGGTTCTCAGGTCTACTCGGGACACTACCCTGACATCACTTAGATCACAACAAGGGGGCTCATTATGGAGTTTATCATCGGTTTAATTGTCATTTTGCTTGCTTTGTTTTCAGTCGGTTATTTCCTCAGAAAAAATATATATAAAGAGATTGACCGATTGGAAGCATGGAAAATTGAAATTTTAAACAGATCAATTGTAGAAGAAATTTCAAAAATCAAACATTTAAAAATGACCGGAGAAACAGAGCAGTTTTTTGAAAGATGGCGTGCAGAGTGGGACGATATCGTCACAGCCCATCTTCCAAAGGTAGAGGAGCTATTATATGATGCAGAGGAGTATTCTGATAAATATCGATTCTCCAAAGCGAAGCAAGTCCTTGCGCATATAGGAGATCTGCTCACCGCTGCTGATTCAAACATCGAAGACATTTTAAAAGAGATTGCAGACCTTGTCACAAGTGAAGAGCAAAACCGAAAAGACATCGAGAAGGTCAAAGAGCAATATCAAACGGTACGAAAAAATCTACTTGCTTACAGCCATTTATACGGCACCCTTTATGACAAAATGGAGCAGGACTTAGATGAGGCCTGGGAAGGGATCAAGCAGTATGAAGAAGAGACAGAAAACGGAAACTACATGACAGCAAGGAAAATTTTGCTTGAGCAAGACCGCAGACTCGATCAGCTGCAATTATATATCAATGATGTACCGAAGCTCATCGCAGACTGCAAACAAACTGTGCCAGGTCAGCTGACGAAGCTGAAAGACGGTTATAAAGAAATGACAGACAAAGGCTACAAGCTAGAGCACATCCAGATCACAAAAGAGCTGGAGAACTTGAATAAACAGCTGACCCGGGCGGAGAAACTGCTGATTGATGAACTCAATTTAGATGAAGCATCAAGCATTCTGCAAATGATTGATGATGCGATTCAGACGCTGTATGATCAGCTAGAAGCAGAAGTAGAAGCAGGTCAGGAAATCAAGAGCAAAATGCCTGAGCTGACCGAGGCATTTGAAAAACTTGAACAAGACCACACGCAGACTAAGGCAGAAACGACTCTTGTGAAAGAAAGCTACAAGCTGACAGCGGGAGAGCTGGATCAGCAGAAAGCCTTCGAAAAACGATTAGAAGAAATTGAAAAGCTCATGAAGCAAATACGAGAGAAGCTTGATCGTGACCATGTCGCATACACATTATTAATGGATGAAATCAATCAGCTTGAGACCTTTATTGAGGAAGCCAAAACGCTTCATGAAGCGTTTAAAGATCACCTTCAATCGTTACGAAAAGAAGAATTACAGGCAAGAGAAACATTGGCTGAACTTAAAACCATGCTGACAGATACAGTGCGCCAGCTGCACAAAAGCAACATTCCAGGTGTGCCTGCTGACATCAAAGAACGTGCTGAAAAAGCGCAGGAGATGATTCAGCAAGTGCAGGAGCAGCTAGAAAATTTGCCGCTGAATATGCTAGCAGTGAACCAGCAATTAAAAGAAGCCTCTGAAACAGTCAGACAAGTGGTTGATGAAACACATGACATGCTTCGTAAAGTGGATCAAATTGAACGGATTATACAATACGGCAACCGGTTTAGAAGTCAAAACCACATTCTTTCAGAGCAATTAAAAGAGGCAGAACGAAGATTTTATGCCTATGATTATAACGATTCATTTGATGTGGCAGCAGCTGCTGTCGAAAAAGCATCACCTGGAGCCGTTCAGAAGCTTTTAACTCAGCAAGAAAAAGAATATCAGCATCAATAAAAAAGCTGAAGTCCATTTTAGGACTTCAGCTTTTTCCATGTTATGAAGCTTGCTTTTGGCGTTCTTCTGAAGCAGAAGAAGTGAATAGAGAGATAACAAATCCAATTACGATTCCGAGTATGGCAGGTACAATCCAGCCAATGCCAAGGTCATATAGCGGCAAGATCGTTTGAAAGAGATCTTTCACAGGACCAATCGGCAGTTTCGCCGCTGCTAAGCCGTCAAACAGACTGACGCAGCCAGTTAAAATCAAAGTAAGGACATACACAGGTCTTCTATGACCAAGCCATTTGTCAGCAAGTGATAAGACGATAATCACAATCGCTAACGGATAAATCGCAGTTAACACAGGTACTGAAAAAGCGATAATATGAGCAAGTCCAAAATTTGAAATGATAAAACTGAATAATGTGACGAGTGTAACGACCATTTTATAAGAAAGTTTAGGTAATAAATTTGAGAAATACTCTCCGCACGATGTCACGAGACCGATACTTGTAGTTAAACAGGCAACCGTAATCGCCGCACCTAACACAATATTTCCTAAACTGCCAAAAAGAAATTGTGAAGACTGAGCCAAGATCTTACTGCCATCTCCAACAAAACCAATGGCGTGTGTACTTGAAGCACCTAAATAAGCAAGTGATAGATAAACAAATGTTAATCCGCAAGCTGCAATTAGGCCTGCTTTGATACAAGCAGATGTCAGGGCCTTTTTACTTGTCACGCCGCGTCCTTTAATAGCGTTGATGACAACAACTCCAAACACAATAGATGCAAGAGCGTCCATGGTTTTATAGCCTTCTAAAAACCCTTTGAAAAATGATCCATTGCTATAGGACACATCAGGTGTGCCAATGACGCCCATCGGTGTCAAAATGGCTTTGACGATGATAATCAAAATGATCGTAAATTTGATCGGTGTTAATACTTTCCCTACACGATCCACAATTTTCGTTGGATTTAGCGCAAGATAGTACGTAATACCAAAAAAGGCCAGTGTAAATAAAAAAAGTGAGAGCCAAGCTGGTACACCAGCTAAAAAGGGTAGTGCACCAATTTCATATGAAACCGTTCCTGTACGAGGAATAGCGAAAAGTGGCCCGATAGATAAATATAAAATGACGGTAAACGCTGTTCCAAAAGCTGGGTGAGCTTTATCAGCTAATCCTTTCGCATCTCGACCTGTCAAAGCGATTGCAATAATCCCTAGAAGAGGTAAACCGACACCTGTTAATAAAAATCCGCCCATTGCTTTCCACACATTTTGCCCAGCATATTGCCCAAGCTCTGGTGGATAAATCATATTACCGGCGCCGAAGAATAGAGCAAACAGCATAAAACCTATGATAACCGTATCTTTCGTCGACAAAGTTGCCTTCATTGCATTTAAAGCCTCCATTATTATGTTGAAATATTCTGTTAATTAGTTGCTAGGTAACCGTTCATCATTAACAATCACTAATTATAAAGGATGTACGCCTGATGTCAACATGTGTTTTCGTACAAAAGTCATGAATTTTTCTATTTTAGTATATGAAGAACAATAAAAAAAACATCCCCTTCTTCTTTGGAAGGGGATGTTTTGGCTTGTGATGTTATGAGGCAAGTTGCTTTGGTGGGCTGGTAAACATGGAAATAAGTACACCAATCAAAGCACCGATAATAGCGGGTATGATCCAGCCAATGCCTAAATCGTAAAACGGAACAATTGATTTCAAGATGCCAGGCAATCCGCCTAGATTCACTTCGGCAGCTAATAATCCATCAATGATGGCAAAGAAACCAGTAAAGATGAGAGAAGTGATATAAATGATTCTTCTGCCGTTAATCCAGCGGTCAAGGAACGATAATAAAATAATGACAATGGCCAGTGGATAGATGGTCACAAGAACTGGAACAGATAGTGAGATGATCTGTGCGAGTCCAAGGTTTGCAACGAATGTGCTAAATAGAGAAACAATTAGAACGACGGTACGATAAGAAAGTGCTGGGAAGAGCTTTGAAAAGTATTCTCCACATGATGAAATAAGTCCAACACTAGTCGTTAAACAAGCGAATAAAATGGCTGCGCCAAGAACAATGTTACCAGCAGAACCGAATAAAAAGTTGGCAGAAAGTGAAAGCAGTTTGCCGCCATCATTTGCTCCAACCATTCCCGTGGCATCGGGGCTTGAAGCACCCACATAAGCAAGTGAAATGTACACGAGTGCCAGTCCAACAGCTGCTACGAGTCCTGCCTTAATACAAGCTGCTGCAAGAGATTTTCGCTCTGTGATGCCTCTGTCCTTAACAGCTGTCACCACGACGATTCCAAATACGATAGAAGCAAGTGCATCCATTGTTTTATAGCCTTCTAAAAATCCAGTGAAAAGCGGATTTGCCTCATATGTTTTATCTGGAGCACCGATCATTCCCATTGGCGTAGCAATGGCTTTAATGACAATAATAGCAATAACAGTTAATAAGATCGGTGTCAAAATTTTACCAATACGATCAACCAGCTTTGAAGGATTTAACGCAAGCAAGTATGAAATAGTGAAAAACACTACGGTAAAGATGAATAGTGGTACCCATGAAGTGGCTTGGGCACCTGAGAGAAATGGAGCTAATCCTATCTCATACGAAACCGTACCAGTTCGCGGAATGGCGAAAAATGGTCCAATGGATAAATACAGAATAACGGTGAAGATAGTCCCGAATTTAGGGTGTGCTTTATCGGCAAGACCTTTGGCTCCGGTACCTGTAAGGGCGACAGCAATAACCCCTAATAGTGGAAGACCTACGCCTGTAAGTAGGAATCCACCGATGGCAAGCCATACGTTTTCACCAGCATATTGTCCAAGAACAGGCGGGAAAATCATATTTCCTGCGCCAAAGAATAATGCAAAAAGCATTAGTCCAATAGCCAATGTTTCTTTTATACTTAAACTATTTTTCAAAATAGTCCCTCCTCAATCAGTGTATTGTGTCAAATTTAAATATTCTGACAATTTAGGTGTTTATATGACAATTGCACTATGGATGATATAGTGAAAATGAAAAGTTGTCAACTGCCATTTTCAGAAAATTCTCTGTCTGACTTCATTATGGTAACATATAAATGCATTTATTTTTTAAGTTTTTTTGTAAGGAGTTTAAGATATGATTTATCTTGATAATAGTGCCACAACAAAGCCTTATCCAGAGGTTTTACAAGTACATCAGCAAGTGAGTGAACGTTTTTTTGGGAATCCGTCTTCGCTGCATCAACTTGGAATTGATGCGAGCCGTCTATTAAGTGAAACGCGAAAACAAATCCTTCACTATACAGGTTTTACACAATATGAGATTATTTTTACTTCAGGTGCAACAGAAGCAAATAACATAGCCATCAAAGGGGCTGCTCTTGCCAAGATGAACCGAGGCAGACATATTGTCACAACAGCGATTGAGCATCCATCTGTCATCGAATCGTTTGAACAGCTGAAAACATTATTTGGCTTTGATATTTCCTATATTCCAGTAAATGAGCATGGCCGTGCAGATATGACGCATTTAAAAGAAGTGCTTCGCTCTGATACAGTGCTTGTCAGTCTCATGCATGTAAACAATGAAACAGGCGCGATTCAGCCGATAGAGGAAGCGGCCAGCATCATTCGGAAGTATGCCAAAGAGGCGATTTTTCATGTCGACGGCGTACAAGGAATTGGCAAGGTTCCGCTGCCTAAAGAGATGGATATTGATCTTTTAACGATGTCTGGTCACAAAATTCATGGCTTAAAAGGCACAGGAGCGCTCTTTTTAAAGAAAGGTGTAGTGCTTGCCCCATTTATCACAGGAGGAGAGCAGGAACTAGGCCTTCGCTCAGGGACTGAGAACCCTGCTGGAGCTGTCAGTTTAGCAAAAGCCATAAAGCAATCATTTGAACATTTAAACAAGCATCATGATGAGATGATCGCTTTAAAAACAGAGCTAGAGCAGCAGCTTGGAAAGATAGAAGGCGTCGTCATAAACACACCGCTGACGCATAGCGCACCGCACATTGTGAATTTTTCAGTGCCAGGTATTCAGATCGAAGTCCTTCTGCATATGCTCGAAAAAGAAGGCATTTACGTTTCGACAACGTCTGCTTGTTCTGCTAAGAAAAAGGAACCAAGCCGTGTCCTGCTGGCGATGGGAAAATCAGAAGAAGCAGCCAAAAGCAGCATGAGAATCAGTTTGACATATGGACAAGGACCAGAGCTAGCGCCGCAAATCATCACATCGATCGCACAAAGTGTGAAAAAATTAAAAGGAATGAGATAACAACATGAAGTATGACCATATTTTAGTCCGTTTTGGTGAGATTTCAACAAAAGGGAAAAATAGAAAGAAATTTATCGAAAAACTAAGGCAGCATATCCGCTTTGTATTGAAAGATTTTGAAGCATTAAAGTATGCATCTGACAGAGACCGCATTACGATCATGCTAAACGGAGAAGACCCTGAACCGATTTCAGAACAGCTTAAAGGTGTATTTGGCATTCAAAGCTTTAGCCTGGCTGTAAAATGTGAGACAAATCTTGATGCCATCAAAGAAGCGGCACTCTCAGCGGTTCAGGAAGTGTATGAACAAGGAAATACATTTAAGGTCTCAACGAAACGCTCTTATAAACAATTTGAGCTTGATTCAAATGAAATGAACCGAGAAATTGGTGGACATGTTTTAAGGAATACAGACAACTTAACCGTTAATGTGAAACAGCCAGATGTTCACTTGCGAATTGAAATAAGAGAACCTGCGACGTACATTACATTTAAAGATGTAAAAGGTGCAGGCGGACTGCCAGTTGGTTCAAGCGGAAGAGCGATGCTGATGCTCTCTGGCGGCTTTGACAGCCCAGTGGCAGGCTATCAGGCAATGAAAAGAGGCATTCAAATTGAAGCTGTTCATTTCTTTAGCCCGCCTTATACAAGTGAACGTGCCAAGCAAAAGGTCATTGATCTAGCGGAATGCTTAGCTGCCTATGGAGGCGAAGTCAAGCTTCACATCGTTCCTTTTACGAAAATCCAAGAGCTCATTCACAAACAAGTACCAGAAAACTATACGATGACTTCAACGAGAAGAATGATGCTCAAAATTGCAGATAAAATAAGAGACAAGCGTGATGCGCTTGCCATTATTACAGGGGAAAGCCTTGGTCAAGTGGCAAGTCAGACACTTGAAAGCATGTATGCCATTAATCATGTCACAAACACACCGATCATTCGCCCGCTAATTGCCGTGGATAAGAATGACATTATCGAAGAAGCGAGACGAATTGGCACATATGAGACAAGCATTCAGCCATTTGAGGATTGCTGCACGATCTTTACGCCGCCATCTCCAAAAACAAAACCAAAGCTTGAAAAAGTAGAACGCTACGAAAGCTTTGCTGAATTCGAGCCAATGCTTGATGAGGCAGTGGAGCAGATCGAAACAATCGTTGTCACAAATGAAAAGAAAGCAGCTGACAAATTCGCTGATTTATTCTAAATAAAAAATTTCATAATAATTACCATAAAATCAATCGCATGAAGTCATGTGTTTCTACACATTCTATATTCACAAGGAGGTGAGAACACATGGCTCAACAAAACAGACAAAGCAGTTCTAATCAATTAGTCGTTCCAGGCGCTGCACAAGCGATCGACCAAATGAAGTACGAAATCGCTTCAGAATTTGGCGTAAACCTTGGACCAGAAACAACAGCTCGCGCTAACGGATCAGTTGGTGGAGAAATCACTAAGCGTCTTGTATCTTACGCTCAACAACATATGGGTGGCGGATCTTTCTAAGACACACAATTAAAAAGCTATGGCTTATGAGCGGGTTCATCCCCGCTCTTTTTTTTGTACATAAATTGTTAGAATATTTTTAAAAAAGAAGACGAAATGAAAAAATCATGGCATAATACTAGGAGTAGGTCCTAATTCAAGCATTTTTCAGTTATGAGTGTTAGAATAGGTAAATTGAAACATGATTCGTTTCATAGAAAGAGGCTAAAAGGAGCTGTACCATGAAAAGAGAAGACTTAATTGCACCAGAACAATATAACTTAGTCAGTGAGATTGAAGCGTTCAGTCATGACCAGGAGAAAATCGCCCTGCACTGGCAGGACGGAAATGGCCATGAAGCGCATGTGACATATGCAGCATTAGTGGAAGAGGCGAATAAAATTGGTCATGTTCTATTAAATGCAGGCTTTAAAAAAGGCGATAAAATCATTGTGATGGTACCTCGTATGCTAGAGGCATACAGCATTTATTTAGCCATTTTAAAAACAGGAATGGTTGTAATTCCTTGTTCAGAAATGCTTCGCGCTAAAGATATAGATTACCGAATTGAACATGCAGAAGCAAAAGGAGCGATTGTTTACGCATCATTCATTCAATCGTTTGAAGGAACCAACCAGCCAAAAGATTTCAAAACATTCTCGATTGGTGAGAATGATCATGGCTGGACAAACATTGTTGCGCAAAAGGAAGAGCAGTCAAGCGAGTTGAAATTGGCAGACACAACACGTACGGACATGGCGTTTCTCTCTTATACATCAGGCACAACAGGTAACCCAAAAGGGGTTGTTCATACACACGGCTGGGCGTATGCACATTTACGTACTGCGGCCAAAGCATGGCTCTCCATTAATGAAGGGGATAAAGTATGGGCAACAGCAGGACCAGGCTGGCAAAAATGGGTGTGGAGTCCTCTCTTATCTGTTTTAGGAAGCGGAGCAGAAGGTTTTGTTTATGGAGGGAAATTTAATCCGAATACGTACTTAGAGCTGCTTCAAAAAAATGAAATCAATGTTCTATGCTGTACACCAACAGAATATCGATTTATGGCAAAAGTGGATGACCTCAGTCAGTACGAGCTACCAAAATTGCATAGTGCTGTTTCTGCGGGAGAGCCGCTCAACCGTGAAGTCATCGATACGTTCAAAAAACATTTCGATATCGAAGTGCGAGATGGTTACGGGCAAACAGAAAGCACGCTGCTAGTCGGGGTGCTGAAAGGAATGGACATCAAGCCAGGCAGCATGGGCAAACCAACACCAGGCAATGAAGTAGAGATCATTGATGAGAATGGCCAGATCTGTGCTCCAGGAGAAATAGGTGACATTGCCGTTCATCTTGAAACGCCGGCTTTATTCAAGGAATACTACAAAGATGCAGAGCGTACAAAGGCGCAGCGCCGCGGGGATTACTTTATTACCGGTGACCGTGCGAAAAAAGATGAAGACGGGTATTTTTGGTTTGAAAGCCGCAGGGATGACATCATTGTCAGCTCAGGTTATACAATTGGTCCATTTGAAGTCGAAGATGCACTGATTAAACACCCAGCAGTGAAAGAATGTGCGGTTGTGGCAAGTCCAGATGAAATCAGAGGATCAATCGTGAAAGCATACGTCGTCCTGCGTGATGCATCTGCACAAAGCGATGAGCTGATTAAAGAACTGCAAACACACGTGAAAAATACAACAGCACCGTACAAATATCCAAGAGAAATCGAATTCATTGACGAGCTACCAAAAACTCCGTCAGCGAAAATTCGACGTGTTGAGCTGAGAGAAAGAGAGCTTGCACGAAAATCATCATAACAGTAGAAACAATAAGCGTCTGGATGGAAAATCATCCAGCGCTTTTTTTATTGGACAAATCAAATATGTAAAATTCGTTCATGATGTTTTATGTTAAAATGTGTAAGGATGACTTGAAAAGGAGAATGTTCTGAAAATGTCGATTGCGATAATTCATGGGATTGTGCTTGCCTTTGGTCTTATTTTACCTTTGGGCGCACAAAATGTATTTGTATTTCAGCAAGGAGCCCTTCAGCCTCGATTATATCGCGTACTGCCTGTGGTCATTACAGCTGCTCTCTGCGACACACTTTTAATTACTTTAGCTGTCATTGGGGTTTCGGTTGTTGTACTCACCATTCCTATCTTGCAAATGGGTCTTTTTATCATTGGATTTTTCTTTTTACTTTATATGGGTTGGTCGGTTTGGAACACGAGCTCCGCAACAGGTAATCAAGAAACGATAGACCTGATGCCTGTGAGAAAACAAATCATATTTGCCTGTTCCGTTTCACTTTTAAATCCTCACGCGATTCTCGATACAATAGGAGTGATAGGAACGAACTCTCTTCAATATCATGGGGCGGAAAAGGTGGCATTTACCGCAGCCTGTATCATTGTCTCGTGGTTATGGTTTATGGGTCTTGCCCTTCTCGGGAAAATGTTAGGAAAGCTAGATACAAACGGCAAGTGGATGAACCGGATCAATAAAGCCTCTGCGGTCATGATCTGGCTAGTTGCATTATATATCGCCTATCAGCTTATTGGATAAAGGATACATAGAGCAAAAGAGACGTGATGTTGAACATGTCATTTGAAGAAGCGTTGGATGGAAAACATCTGGCGCTTTTTTGTTGACTACTATCTCGGGAGAAGCTTCAGTTACATCCTGTTCATTTTTATCAGACATGCTGACGATTCAATTACCTGAAGGAAATGATATCAAGTAGGAGATATGCTACATTATTTATAGTGGTTTTTTTTGGTAAATAAGCCTCTTATGCCATTTTCCATAAAAAGGTATAATTTTTATGGGATTTATTAAAGGAGGCTACATAATGAAAGTAAGGAAGATGCTTGTTGTTTTATTATTCATTTCACTTCTATGCGGACAATATCCTGTGGGGAAAGCTGTTAGCATAGAAGAGGATATGCCTTTTGAAAAGATACAAAACAATAAAGTGGCTGAAAGGCTCATAAAAAAAACAAAAAAGAGCTTTCAATTTTTACAGGCAAAAGAAATAGCCTACAAAAAAGGGTATCAATTAAATGGAGAAAGTGTAGCAGTTCATTTGAATGATGCTAAAGCGAATGTTGTTTATTTTTATCTAACAAAGAAGAAAGCAGATAATCAGCTAGTAAGCACAGCATCATTTATTTCAATTTCACTAAGTCAGATAAAGTCCCATTATATTCAACTTGCGGAATACGATGAGCAAGGTAATTTACACTCATATTTCATTCAAAATGGAAAGTTGAAGAATGAGTTTCATATCAATCCAAATGGGGAGTTTTTAAAAGGATCTTTTACCTATGGTGAAAACGGTGCGAAAAAAGATATGATGGAATTAAATAGAAAAATTATGAATGCTGAAGATTC
Source organism: Bacillus sp. FSL K6-2869 (assembly GCF_040869405.1). Taxonomy (NCBI): domain Bacteria; kingdom Bacillati; phylum Bacillota; class Bacilli; order Caryophanales; family Bacillaceae; genus Bacillus; species Bacillus sp. FSL K6-2869. The sequence goes on along the minus strand of NZ_CP152035.1, from coordinate 2,730,681 downwards.
GGAAATTCAAACGAGCTTTAATTGGAACAAATTTTGGAGTTGTTTAAAAAAGAAAAGTGGCCCGAATGAATCTCTTCCGCTTCGTTCAATGGTTCTTGGGGCTTGTTATTATGTTTGTTTAACAGGACCTGTTGGTTGTATAGCATGTACAGTCATTAATGCAGGAATATCGGCTGGGATAGCAGGTTATTGTGTGAAAAAAGTTTGGTGAATTGGAGGTTTTCAAATGGCTCATAAAGAACAGCGTAAAGGGGCAGTGCTTGCTGTCTTTGATACATTGACGTTTGGTGTACCAGTCTTGTTGTGGAATTTATATAAGAATACGAATAAAACATTGAAGCTGATGATCCCGATTATTCCAATAGTAGGTTTCATCACGTATCTTTTGGCATCTCTTTACTAATGTGTTCAAAAATCATTTGCATGAGCGATACGCTCATGCTTTTTTCATTCGATCATTTTTTGAAGATGGTTTGATTTAATAGACGGAGAGCTTGTACGATATCATCCATTTGATTTTGGTCAGAGGAAGAAAGGCTGTCCATGAGCATGGATTCAATTTGTTGAAATGCTTTGTCCATGCACGCACGGCCTTTTTTAGACAGCATAATGACATGTTTTCGCTTGTCATCTTTATCTTCTTGTCTATCAATGAATTGTTTTTCGTGAAGTTTTTTCAATTCTCTGCTGACATTCGGAAGAGACATGTGCTGACAATCGGCGATTTCACTAGGTGTTAGCGGCTCACTGACGGCTAACTGCTCCAGAATCAAATATTGTAGAGTGGTTAGATCAGATGGTTTGATCTTGCTCATCATAGCATGTTTCAGCTCAGAAAAAGTAGAAGCAAATGTGACAAACTCTTTGAAAAAATGTGGGTTTTTCATCATTTTTCACCTCCTACATACTATATCAAATTTGTTATCAAAAAACAATTATCATTTGACAACTAAATGAGAGGGGTGTATGCTTTTGGTTATCAAATGATAACTAAAGGAGCCAAGTCATGAATGTACTCATTATTTATACTCACCCCCATCACAATAGTTTAAATGGTGCTTTTTTTAAAGAAATCCTAAAGGGCAGTGAAGAAAATCCAAACGTTCAAGAAGTGAGAATCATAGATTTATACCAAGACAAATTTGATCCTGTACTTATTTTTAATGAAGAGAAAAAAAGACGTGATATGCATAAGGACCCTGAGATTCAAGAATATCAAGAGAAAATCAAATGGGCAGACAACATCGTGTTTGTTTATCCGATTTGGTGGGGGAGACCGCCAGCCATGCTACTTGGTTTTATTGATCGCATGTTTGCAGCGAATTTTGCTTACCGTCAAACAGGCGGGCTGCTTCCAGAAGGCTTGTTAAAAGGAAAGAGGGCTGTATGTGTATCGACAATGCAAGGACCGACCCACTACCCTTTCTTCTTTTTGCAGAATGCCCACAAGGTGTTAATGAAACGAGCTCTTTTGCAATATGTCGGGATTAAACCGGTGAAGTTCTTTGAATTTGGCATGATGGAAAGTCCAAAAGGGAAGCATGACGTGAAATTAAAACGGATATACAACTATTTTCGGAATATCAGCTCATAAAACCACATTCCTTGAGTCACTTTTCTTCTAATTTGAACCTGTTATGTCTTAAAATGACAGAGAGAGTGAGTGACTCATTCTCTTTATTTGAAAAGGGGGATATGGATGAAGAAAACATTGTTTAAAGATGCGGCTCTTATCACACTTGATCCATCTTTAGGTTTTCTGGAGAAGGGAGATCTATTAATTGAAGGGGCACATATTTTAGAAGTCGGACCTTCGATTGAAGTAAGCGGTGCTGATGTTGTTGATGCGTCTGACATGGTCATCATGCCAGGGCTTGTGGATACCCATCGTCATGTGTGGCAGTCTGTCATACGGGGAATCGGAACAGATTGGTCTTTGCAAACGTATTTGAGCAAAATTTATTATGGCAATTATGGGGCGATGAGACGTCCATCAGATGATCGAATTGCTAATTATTTAGGCGCATTAGAGGCATTAGATGCAGGAGTAACCACATTTTTCGACTGGACGATGATCAATTCTATGGATCATACAGAAGAACTCATTGGAGGTTTAAAAGATGCGGGTATTCGAGCGGTCTTTGGTTTTGGTACCTCTGGAGATGCAGCGTATTGGGACAGAGAGAGTACGCTCACGAATATGGAAGACGCAGCCCGCGTGAAACAAAAACATTTTCAATCATCGGATCAGCTGTTGACGATGGGACTTGCCATTCGTGGACCTGAATTTTCTTCATGGGAGACGACCGTCTTTGAAATTGAAACAGCGAGATCACTAGATGCATTATGCAGTATGCACATTGGCTTTGGAAATTGGGGAGCGGCGGATCGATCGATTGAGCGGCTTCATCAAGCAGGGCTGCTCGGGCCTGATTTGAATATGGTGCATATCAATGCAATTGATGCAGATCAAATGAAGATGTTAGCTGACAGCGGAAGCTCTATCTCAATTACACCTGAGATTGAAATGATGATGGGACACGGATATCCTGTCACAGGGCTCGCCATTGAAAATGGCGTTCTGCCAACGCTTGGTGTAGATGTGGTGACAGCGACAGGCGGAGATTTATTTACCCAAATGAAATTCGGACTACAGGCGGAGCGGGCGATTCAAAATCAATCTTTATTGATGGAAGGGACGATGCCAGGGCCTGAACTTGGATTGTCTGCACAGCAAATGCTTGAAGCAGCCACAATAAATGGGGCTCGTGCCTTGAAGCTTGATGACAAAATTGGCTCACTCACACCTGGAAAAGAAGCTGATTTTCTCTTGATCGATCGGACAAGCATGAATCTTCTTCCGATGACAGATCCAGCTGGAGCAGTTGTGCAAACGGCACACCCTTCAAATGTTGATTCTGTCTATGTGGCTGGAAAAGCAGTGAAACAAAATGGGAAGCTAGTTGGAGTGAACGTAGAAGAGATCAAACAAAAAGCTTATGCGGCAAGAGATCATATTTTATCGCATCAGTTTGAATCAACAACATGACGTGCAATATCCCCATAGGCCAGTGCCTATGGGGAATACTTTACAACGATTCTTTAATGACTTTTTTATAATATTGGACAGATAGGAATCCGAAGACGGAGTATAAAACGGTATAAATCGTCATGACAATCAGCATAGGTGTCCACAGTTCGCTGCCAAATAAAAACCAGCCAGATTGTACAGCAAAGTAGCTGTGCAAGAGCCCGACGAGAAGCGGAATGCCAAAGTTGAAAAGCTGTTTGAGCCGAATGCCTTTTAAGAGATCTGTCTCCGTAAAACCAAGCTTACGCAGAATCGTGTATGAGCTTTGTTCCTCTTCGCTCTCATTCATCTGTTTGAAGTATAAAATACAGCCTGATGTCACAAGGAAGCTGAGGCCTAAAAATCCAACTACAAACATCATCAGTCCGATGGTTTGTTTTTGCTGCTGAGTGGTAGCAAATCTAGACATGCTTTCATCACTCAATTTCGCAGACATAAAGACGTCATTGGCTTGTTCAACTTTTCCCTCATCTTTTATATTGATCGCAATATATTGGTTATTCTCAAGCTGCAGTTTAGGATCTTTGTTTTGATCCAGCTGCTCAAAGACGTTTTGACTGACGACAGCAACAGGCAGGCCGCCAGAAGTAAACTGGTAAGAGATTAAATGATCCTTTTTCATATCAATTACTTTTAAATCAATTGGTTTTTTTATTAAAAGTTTCACATCACCAGAGCTTTTAATCGGCATGAATTTTTTCAATAAATCATTGTAGCCACTTAACATGACTTCGTTGTTCTCCACATGAATATTTGGTACGTTTTTCTCGCTGATCACAGGTAGTGTTAAGACTCCTGGAGCTTTATTCACACTGCTTAACTTCGTATCGATGATTTGATTTGCATCAAAATCGGCTTGAATGACCTCGAACTGCTTTTTCTCATAGGCAATATGCTGATCAGAAAGTGCACGAGTGAATGTGCCAGCATCTTTCTCTGATCCCATGACAAAATGTGGTGGAATTTGCTGTTCAGCTGTTTTTTCTGCTGAGTAGTAGGAAATATAGCTGAGTGATAACAAACCGATGGCAAGTGCAGATACGGTAGTAATAATCGTTAACAGCAATGCATTTGATTTTAAACGGAACATGATCGACGATAAAGACAAGACTTCATGAATGGCAAGGTAGCCATTTTTTCTTTTTCGTACGATATTGGCAATAAATGAAACAGAGCCTTTATAGAAAAGGAAAGTACCAATAATGACAGAACCTAAAATATAGATCATGGCTAAAGATAACGAAAACATCGATGTGTATGAGCCATTAAAAAGCTGAGAAGAAATGTAATAGCCTGAGCTGATAAAGGCAATGCCTAGAACCCCGATGATGATTTCAAAGACAGAGATTTTTTTAATACGCTGCTCTGTAGAAGAGGTTGTTCTAAACAAAGCTAAGATCGTTTGCTTCTGAATAAAACGTCTATTTCTTAGCATGATGACAACATAAATCAAGAGAAACACGATGATTGTTTGCAAAAGAGCCGTGCCAGAAAAATGAAGATTGGCAATTGCATGAACACCTGTCACTTTAAATAGAACCATCAGCATCAGCTTTGAACCGATAAATCCGGCCAATATTCCAATAGCCATCGAAATCATATAGAGGATAAAATTTTCTGCATGGAGCAGCTTGGCAATTTTTTGTTTCGTCATTCCAATGAGCTGCAAGAGACCGATTTCTTTTCCTCTACGTTTGATGAAAATGCTATTTGCATATAAAAGGAAGATACCGACGATGGCGATCAGCAGAATAGAAGCGGCTTTAATGGACGCACCGCCTTTAATAGACCCTTTCACATCATCAAGTGCTGGTGAATACTGCAAGGTGACAAAGGAAAAATAGAGCGCCACACTAAATACAAGTGCAAACACGTATAAATAGTAATTTTTTAAGTTTTTCTTCAGATTGCGGAAGACGAGCTGATTAATGTTCATGCTTCACACCGCCTAAAACACCTTGCGTTTTCATAATATCCTCGAAAAACATCTTTCTCTCTAGTGCGCCTTTATTCAATTGTGTATAGATCTGTCCATCTTTGATAAAAATCACTCGTCTTGAATAACTGGCTGCAACAGGGTCATGCGTCACCATGACAATGGTTGCTTTGCGCTTGTGATTGAATTCTTGCAGCTTGTTCAGTAAGTCAGACGCTGATTTGGAATCAAGTGCTCCGGTTGGTTCATCAGCAAAAATGAGGCTTGGTTCATGAATAAAGGCACGTACCGCAGATGTCCGTTGCTTTTGTCCCCCAGACAGTTCATTTGGATATTTGTCTCTTAGTTCATAAATCCCCATATCCTCTGCAAGCTGTTGAAAGCGTTCAAAAGCTTCTTTTTTAGGCGTTTTGGAGATGGATAATGGCAAGAGGATGTTCTCTTTAACTGTGAGTGTATCAAGTAAGTTATAATCCTGAAAAACAAAGCCAAGCTGTTTTTTTCTAAATTCAGCAAGCTGCTGATCTTTCATTTGCGTCATTTCTGCATCTGCGATCCGAATCGATCCGCTGGACACATGATCAATCGATGACAATACGTTCAAAAGGGTCGTTTTCCCCGAGCCTGATGGCCCCATGATGCTGACAAATTCTCCAGCTTCTATCGTCAAATCAATGCCTTTCAGCACCTCTTGTTTATTAAATTTATTTCCATAGCTTTTATATAACTTGCGAGCTTCTAAAATGTTCATCTGTCGAACCCCTTTTTTATTTAATTGATATCTCTAGTATAAAAAGAAGCCGATCAGACTTCCTGCGATTTGGCGAACAAAACAGACGAGCATGTGACATTGTTGTCACATGCTTGTTTTATATGTCAAAGCCTTATGTAGAATTCAGATTGTTATTCAATTATTTTATCTGTTTTTCGCTATGATGTAACAAATTTCTTGTTTTTTTCTGATGAACCTTTACAGAGTATGTGATTTCATGTAAGATATGCATATCAAATATATGCATAGTAAATCTATGTATTAGAGGTGACGATGGATGAAAGTGAGTAAAGAGCTTCTAAAGGGGAGTACTGCTACCCTTATTTTAAGCTTGTTAAGTGAAAAACCAATGTATGGATATGAAATGATTAAGCAATTGGAGTCGAAATCCGAAGGGATTTTTAGCTTCAAAGAGGGAACCATTTATCCTATTTTGCACACTTTGGAGGGGAAAGGATTCATTGTGTCTTACTGGGGCGAAGGGAATGGCAATCGAAAAAGGAAGTATTACAAGATTAATGAACAGGGCAAAGCGTTTATGAAGGAAAAGAAGGAAGAATGGAATGTCTTCAAAGATGCAGTAGATGGCGTTTTGAATGGGGAGAAAGTCGTATGGGACTAGAGAAAAAGTTTGAACAATATATCAAAAATGTGTGTAAACGAATCAAAAATAAAGACGTACATGCAAGTATAAAGCTTGAGCTTCGTGATCATTTATACACGCTGAAAGAGGAAGCGGTAAGTGCGGGCATGTCAGAAGAAGAGGCGGTAAATCAAGCGCTCGATCAAATTGGAGATGCAGCCATACTCGGAATGCAGCTCCATGAAACACACAAAACTCAAGTGGACTTTAAAACGATACTTCTTGTACTAGCTACTTGTTCATTTGGGCTGTTTGTGATGTATTATTTTCAGTTTCATTCTCATTTACTGCATTTTCAAGACACGAATATCTTTTATAAAAGTCTCATTTACTATGTATTTGGTCTTGCGTTGATGCTTGGACTGTTTGCTTTTGATTATCGGCGATTTTTACCCTATTCATGGCATTTATACATAGGAACGATTGGAATGCTGATTCTTACAATGATGATTGGGACAAGAGTGAACGGTATTCTTTTTTTAAGCTTAAATAATGGATCGATCAATCTGACTGAAATTTTTCCATTTCTGATGATTATTTCGTTAGCGGGCATTTACCAATCTTGGAACTGGAAGAATGGTTTCAAGTCTTGGTTAGGATTAGCGATTGTCACTTTACCTATTATTTTATTACATATAGTCGGATCTCTTTCTGCAACCATCACCTTTATGGTCATATGCATAACGATGATGTATGTATCTCATGCAAGAATGAGACAGCTTATTCCGTTTACAGCAGCAGGTGTTGTCTATCTCATTGTTCAATTATTTTCTCTTTATCAAGCTGATATGTCTCACTTTTACCAATACTCACTTCATGAATTTAGCTCAAATGGTTTTCAGATAAATCCGTACGCATTGTATGATGTTCACACTGATTGGATGTTGACGTATATCATTTATTCATTCGGATGGTTTGCAGGATTGGCCGTTTTTATTTTGTTTGTGACTTTGATTTATAGAGTAGTTCATACAGCGAAACGAGTTCAATCTGCTTATGGCAAGATGTTAATGATTGGTTTGGCAACCACATTTGCAGCAAAATTTATCTTAAGTATTTTCACAAACTTTGGATTATTGCCTATATCAGGAGTTTCCATGCCTTTTATGAGCTATGGGGGATCTCATATTCTTCTAGAAATGATGTCAGTCGGGCTGCTAATGAGTATTTATAGAAGGAAACAGCTAGGAGAAATATGCCGTGAAGTAGCGTGATATGGCTGTATAAAATAACCCAATCTCTTCAATGCATCGTTGGATGAAGAGATTGGGTTTCTTGAACTGCATGTTCACATGCTTGCAATATGCACAAAATCATTCTTTTTCGGAAAGATAAAGGTGAAAGTTGTCCCTTGATCTAATGTGGAGTTGACCTCGATTGTGATATGAAGAGCGTCAGCTCCCTTTTTTGTTAAATAGAGCCCCATGCCTGTGGAGGCCGTGTCATTGTGATGTCTTGTGGAGGTAAAGCCTTTTTCAAAAATACGGGACACGTCTCTTGGGTCAATTCCTCTGCCTTGATCTGTGATGGTGAGCACCACTTGTTCGTTCATTTGTTTGCTTTCGATGATAATGTCAGATGATTGGCTGTACTTGACGGCGTTTGTCAGCACTTGTCTGATCATAAAGGATAACCATTTTGTATCACTTAATACGTCTCGCTTTTCTAATAAAAGGTCAAAGCCAATTCCTTTTTGCATACACCACGATTGGAGCGCTTTGATTTCTTTCGTTAGCATGTTTTGGAGATCCAGTTTTTCAATAAATAAATCATTTTCAATATGTTGGATCCTGCTTTGATGCAGCTGTGCATCAAGGAGTAAATGTATTCTAAGCCATTCATATGTCATATTTGATTTGAGCGGCTGTTCTGTTATGCGGTCAATCATTAAGTGCATCGCCGTGAGCGGCGTTTTCACCTCGTGTATCCATGAGAGCAGTTCATCTTTTTCTTCTTCCAGCGCAGTCTTTTGCTTAGCCGTCATCTGGCGGTATCGGTCAATTTGCTCTGACGCTGCCTCCTGTACAATTTGTTCAAAGGGGGAAGAGGGTTTGAGACGTATTTGATGGTCTATGTTTTCATCCCATTCTTTCAGTTGCATGTAATAAGCAGTTTCTTTCCGATAACGAAAAAAAAGAAAAACAATGAAGAGTAATGTAGACAAAAGCACGATATAAAAAAGAGAAGCGAGTGGAATTGTTGTATCCAAATATGCAACAAAGAGAATGAGAAGCTGCAAACTAAGAAAGAACAAGATCCAGCTTCGTCGTTCTTTTAGAAATGCTTGCAGCATCATTGATCATCCTTTTCTTTTGCAAGATAACCTTGACCCACTTTTGTTTCAATGAAGGCGCCAAGGGAGATTTCGTCTAGTTTTTTTCTAAGGCGGTTGACGTTTACAGTGAGTGTATTGTCACTCACGAATCGTTCATCGTCCCATAAAGCTTGGATGAGAGATTCCCTTTTGACGATATGGTTTTTATGCTGAATTAATTCTTTTAGAATAAAAAACTCATTTTTTGTTAATTCAATCTCACCGTTTTCATTTGTCACTGTATTATTTTCGAGGTCAAGGGTAGCGCCGCACCAGACTTTTAAGTTGGCTGGTTCCGCATTATAATCATGGACTCGGCGAAGAACAGCACTTACTTTGGCGATGAGAACGTCAAAGTGAAAGGGCTTTTGTACAAAATCATCAGCTCCAAGCTGCATCGACATGACCATATCAGCAGGATGATCACGAGAGGAAAGAAAGATGATGGGCACATTAGAATGATGCCGAATCATCCGGCACCAATGAAAGCCATCGTACTTTGGCAGTTGAATATCAATAATGACTAAATCAGGCTGGATGGAAGTGAACTCCTGCATGACCTGTTGAAAATTGTTGATCCCATACACATCATAAGACCAGTTGACTAAACGTTCTTTGATTTCTTGGAAGAGGGTTGTATCATCCTCAATCAGCAAAATTTTAAACAAAACGAGCACCACACTTTTTGAATTACTTGTACATCATTGTAGCGGAAAACAGGCACTCCCGCTAGAAGCAGACAGCAAAAAAGCAAGGGAAGAGATCCCTTGCTTCGGTTTATTTACCTAAAAAGTGCTTTTTAAAGAATGATAATTGATATTCAAGTGTGAGTGGATCATTAAAGTAAAACTCTTCCGCATTTGCTTCATACACACGATGTTTTTTCACAGCAGGAATGGACTTATAGATTTCACTGTTTTGATAGGAATTGTCCATCTCGCTGTTTTTGCTAATGATCATATAGTCTCCGGCAAATTCAGGGATGACCTCTTGTGATACCGCATAATAACCAGCTTTTAATGCTTTTTCTTTTACTTTTTCCGGCATTTTTAGTTTCATTGCTTGGTAGAGGATTTCTGTTCCGCGACCCCACGCATCTCCAAAGACGTAAAGATCTTTTGTGCCGCTTTCAAAGACAGATACGGTTGCATCTTCACCAATTTTTGCTTTGATTTCTTTGCCAGCTTCAGCTGCACGCTGTTTGAAATCCTTGACCCATGCTTTTGCTTCTTTTTCTTTGTTTAAGACTTTTCCAATTTCAATATGCTGCCGAAGGTAATCGACTTTGTTATACGTGAATAAAACGGTAGGGGCGATTTTTTTCAGTTTTTCTACATTTTTTGCACCGCTTAAACCGATGATGACATCAGGCTTTAGCTTCATGATTTTTTCTACATTTTCATCGGATACTTCTTCCACATTTTTTAATTTCTTTTTGAAACGTGGATTCTTTTTTGACCAAGAGTCAACGCCCACAAGGTTCACACCAAGTGACAAGACATTTCCTGTATAAGAGGCGAGAACAACAACACGTTTTGGATTTGCTGGCAGCTTCACAGGTCCATTTTCAGATTGATATGTAATCGTGTCTGATGACGTTGATTGATTTTTTCCTTTATTTGAGGAAGAGTTGCTGCTATTGCCACATGCGCTCAACGCAAGTACGAAGATGAGCATCAGAGGGAACAATATTTTCTTCATGAATGTAAACTCCTTTGAAATCGGCACATCAGCCGTGTATTTGGTTGTATGAGTGATAATGATAATTATTATCACTCAGATATCATACCATAGAAGTGAGGTTTGTTGTCAATGATATTTTAGCAGTGGATAGAGGAATTCTGATAAAAAGAAAAAAAGATCAAGGCAGTGTATGACCTGATCTTTTTTCTTATTTAAACCAGCCTTTTTCTTTGGAACGAGTGATGGCTTCAATTCGGTTTTTGACTTCTAGTTTATCTAAAATAACGGATATGTAGTTTCGGACAGTGCCGCTTTTAATGCTGAGTTCCTTGGCGATTTCTTTTGTGTTTTTTCCGTCTGCGACGAGTTCTAGAACCGACTTTTCTCGTTCAGTTAAAGGATTTTCGTCGCTGTACAAGTCTTCCATTAATTCAGGGGCGTACACCTTTTTCCCTTTCATCACACTGCGGATGGCACTTGCCAAATCCTCGCTTGGGCTGTCTTTCAGCATGTAGCCGCTAACGCCAGCTTTCAGCGCTCTTTGAAAATAGCCGGAACGGGCAAAGGTTGTTAAGATGATGATCTTCACATCAGATTTTTTGAGTTCTTCAGCGGCGTCGAGCCCAGATTTCCCGGGCATTTCAATATCCATTAAACAAATATCGACCGGATGTTTTTGAGCAAAATCAATGGCGTCCTGGCCGTTTGTCCCTTTTCCAACAACGGTCATATCGTCTTCTAAATCAAGAAGCGATCCAAGAGCACCGAGCAGCATTTGCTGATCCTCTGCGATAAAGATGTTAATCATTTTATTTCCTCCTTATCTTTCGCTGCTGAATCATTTGGAATACTCATGATCAGCTTCGTCCCGTCTTTTGTTTCAATGTGCAGGCGTCCATTTGCAAATTCCAATCTTTCTCTAATCCCTAAAAGGCCATGTCCCTTTGTTTGAGAGGATGGATCACCGCCTTTAAATGTGCCGTTATCCTCAACTGTAATGACAGCTTCCTTTGACTTTTGATGAATGGTGATTTGACAGACAGTGGCGTCGCTATGTTTGACGACATTCGTTACGGCCTCTTTGATGCACATGCTCAAAATGTTTTCGTTCAGAAGAGAGATGTGTTTCGGCGCTTCCTTTTCATCATAAATCATGTCAATATCGGCGGCTTCAAGGATTTGCTTGATGTTCAATATCTCATCTTTGATCCGAATACCTTTCATGGAAGAAACAATTTTCCGCACTTCATTTAGAGACGTTCTAGCTGTCTGTTGGACGCTTTTTAGTTCGGCGCGTGCCTGTTCAGGGTCTTTATACACGAGTTTACGGGCAAGGTCACTCTTTAAACCGATAAGAGAGAGTTTTTGTCCAAGTGTATCATGTAGATCACGAGCAATGCGCTGTCTTTCTTCAAGTTTGACAAGATCGGCGATCCGTTCATTGGCATTTTCTAATTTCTCTTCAAGGCGTTCACGTTCTTTTCGGCTTCGAATGCTGAGAGGGAGCAGAATGGCACTAATAAGTGTGATCACAACAAAAGGAATTTGTGTGAGAAACCATCCCTTTTTTAAAATCAAGCTAAAGTTCACTGCTACGGCGGCGCTCCCTAGATGAATATAGTATAAGATATAAAAAGGGACTTTTCTTTTAATGTGCCCATTGAAATAGGCGATGCAAAAAGCGAAATAAATATAGCTGTAGAGCATCACATAGCCTGTAGAAATCGCAATCAATAAAAGACCGAAGACATATAAAGACCAGCCTTTTGCGACAAAGGCAAAACGATACACTCCGAAAAAAACCACGTTCAAAATAATGCCAATGACAATACCTAAAGTCGTAGGCGTCTTTAAGATAAAATAGAAGGGCAGGATGAAAAAAATGGCCCATATATAGGGGGAAATCCCATGCAATTTTTGAATTTTAAACTGTTTTTTCATCCGTGTGCCACCTTTTCCGTTTTTCGTTCTTTTCCTTACTTTATCAAATCCAACTTACGGTTGCATCCTGTAAATGGCAACAAGCTCCTTCTAGAGTAAGAAAGAGCTTGCACCAATTATGCATTTTTCTTCAGAATGTCTCCTTTAATGACAGGTGCGGGCATCTTCTTAGATTGCCGTGCTTCTTTAAAGGTAACGAATGCTTTCGTTTCTTCATCCCAAAGTCTAAATTTCATTGATTCGATACTTGTTTTTAAAGTGATGGTTGGAACATTTTGAAGCGGCTCACTATGATCATGTGCATGCTCCAAGTGATAATTCGGTACCCTCGGACTTAAATGATGAACATGGTGATAGCCGATATTGCCTGTTAACCATTGAAGAAGCTTTGGTAATTTGTAAAAAGAACTGCCTTCTACTGCCGCCTGCACATAATTCCAATGTTCATCTGCTTCAAAGTAAGAATCTTCAAATGTATGCTGCACATAAAACAGCCATACGCCGATTGATCCTGAGATCAGGAAGATTGGACCTTGGACAAGCAGGAACTCCTGCCAGCCAAAAAGAAGACATGTTGCAGTTGCTAGTGCAATGATGCTCACGTTTGTGAAATACGTGTTCCAGCGCTCTTTTTTACGAGCATTTTTGACGTTGAAACGGTTTTTTAAGAGAAAAACAAAGATCGGTCCTAAAATAAACATCACAAAAGGATTACGGTAAAATCTGTAGCGAAATTTCGTCCAAGCTGATGCTTCTTGATATTCTTTGACTGTCAGGAGCCAAATGTCGCCAGTACCTCGTTTGTCTAGATTACTGCTTGTGGCATGGTGAATTGAATGATCTCTTTGCCATTGAAGATAAGGGAAAAGGGTGAGTACGCCCGTTACAAAACCGAACAGGTGATTCAGCGGCTTCTGTTTAAAAAAGGATTGATGGCAGCAGTCGTGAAAAATAATAAAGACACGTACTAAAAAACCAGCTGCAATCACCGCAAAGAAGAGGGTTAAAAGGTAGGAGATGTTCAGGCTATAATAGGCAAGAAACCAAAGCCCCAAAAATGGAATGAATGTATTAAAGAGTTGAATGATACTTTTTTTCGAATTAGCACCAGAGAATTGGCCAACTTGTTTTCTTAAAGTGGCTTGCTGCTGTGTGTTTGTTGAAGTCGTCATGAACGTTCAAGTCCTTTCCGTTTCTTTCTACTTCAAAGTATAGAAGGAAAGGTGTCATGCTCATAGTAGCACCCATCATGTATTCAATATGACATTTGTCATGTTGGACGCGGGAAAGGCTGATGGTTCAAGGGTTGTAAGCTTATTTTATTTTAAATAAAAAAAGTAAAGGCGCTTAGCCTTCACTTTTTATGCACGTGCTTCATGTACTTTTAACTGCTTGCCTTTAATCGTTGTGTGACGCATGGCATTTAGCACAAGAGGGCCTTTGCCATTTAAAATATCGACATATGTTTTCGTTTCCTGAATGGTAATAATCCCAATGTCATCAAACGCAACGCCATCTATTTTGGCGATTGTTCCAACGAAATCAACTGCCCGGAGTTTCTTTTTCTTCCCGCCGTTAAAATAAAGCTTCATAATATCTTTCTCTATGCCGGCCTGCTTATTTTCCTTTTGAATCGGTGTTTCAATTTTTTCTTCAAAGCTTGCCACATGCTGTTCTGCTTCTTCTTTTGTAGGATAAGGCTGAATTTGAAAATGAATGTCAGCTTCCTCTTTTAATTCTTCAATGAGCGTTTGCCCGTGCCTTGTCATAAACGCAATCGTTTTTCCGCTTTTACCCGCTCTGCCAGTTCTTCCGGTCCGATGAATATAGCGTTCTTTTTCATATGGCAAGTCGTAATGAATGACATGTGTCATATCACTGACATCAATTCCTCGGGCTGCAATATCTGTTGCGATCAAATAACGGAATTCCCCGTTTTTGAATTCATCCATGACAGCAAAGCGGTCTTCCTGCCTCATCCCGCCATGAATCTTATCGCAAGGAACATCCCACTCATCCAGCTTCATCGTCAGCTCATTCACTCGCTCCTGCGTATTGCAAAAAATAATACAGCTATCTGGATTTTCAATGACAATTGTTCGTTGAAGTAATGAAAACTTGCCTTCTTCCTCGGTTTCAATCAAGGTGTGGGTGATATGCTGCTTCGTCGTTTCCTCCCGAGCAATCTCTATCACTTTTGGCGATTGTAAAAACTGCTCACTCAAATCCTTCATTTCATCAGACATCGTCGCTGAAAATAACATCGACATCCGCTTTGGCGGCAGATGCTGAATAATAGAAGAGACTTGATCAATAAATCCCATGTTCAGCATTTCGTCTGCTTCATCTAACACGAAAAATGACAGATTGTCTAAAGAAAGTGTCCCTTTTTCAAGGTGATCCAATATTCGTCCTGGCGTTCCGCACACAATGTGGTTCTTTTGTGAAAGCTCTATTTTTTGTGCTTGAAATGGAGCTTTTCCATAAATGGCGGCCGCTTTGATTCGTTTAAATCGTCCGAGGCTGGTCAGATCCTGTTTGACCTGCATGGCAAGTTCTCTTGTTGGGACGAGGATGAGGGCTTGAGGTTTATTCTCAGCCCAATCTACCATTTCACAAATTGGCAGACCGTAGGCTGCTGTTTTGCCACTGCCTGTCTGAGATTTGACAATGAGGTCCTGCTTTGAAAAAGCAACGGATAATGTCTCGTGCTGGACGGGTGTAGGTGTATGGAAATGAAGCGCTTCTAGCGCTTGTTTCAATTCATCGCTTAATGGATATTGATCAAAATGTTGTAATGGCATCGTGTTCTCCTTTTCGTACATGTATACTTGTGACATCATACCATATCTTTTCAAAGACACCATGACCTTGAATGAAAAGGCATGAAAAAAAGCCCCGTAAAGGAGCTTTCAGCGTGTAGACAAACCCTCGCATTCGGTGTCAGATTTGCGCTCCGGTACTCACGAATGTCAAATTCGCTCCGTTCCGGTGCTCACTCTTCCTAGACTTCAAAGGTTTTCTATCACGCTGAAAAGAAAATAAAAGCCCCTTAAAGGAGCTTTTTGATTAAAGGAATCTGCGTTTTACTTTTTCCCAATAGGAGTTATCTTTTAATTTGACCGTTTTGATCACTTTACCAGAAAGGCCAATATCAATTTGTTTGACATGTTTTGTACCTAGCGCTTCGTTATCAAGACCGATAATCGGATGGTCGTTACCGTCCTGAACAACCTTTAGTGTCAGCTTGCGGTCACTGCTTAAAATGAAAGGAGCTCCAAGTGTACGGTATGAGTTGTTATTCAGCGATGCCAGCTCGGTTACTTGCATACACGGAAGCATCGGATCCACCACGGCGCCGTTGACCGATTTATTGTAGGCCGTTGAACCGGTTGGAGTGGAAATAATCATCCCGTCGCCTCTAAAGGTTTCAAAATGGAAATCATCTATATACACATCGATGACAAATGTTTTAATGATGCTTGAGCGGATCGACAGTTCGTTTAAGCAATGGAACTGGTTTGTACTGTCAACGCTTACATCGATGATCGGATATTTTCTCACTTCAATCTGTTCAGTGTTCATGGCATCAATCATTTTATCAAAATGTTCTAACGAAAAATCGCAGTATAGGTGCGAATTCTCTGTTTTTGATACCCCTACATACAAGCAGTCATCCCGGAAGTTCGTTTTGCGAACCGCTTGAAGAAATGTACCATCTCCACCAATTGAAGCAATGATATGGGCATCTTCTGCACGCTTTACGACGTGAAAGCCTTGATCGGTAGCGAGCTTCTCCAGAGAAGAAATGTGTCCATCCAATTCATGATCTTTTTTGTAAAAGAAAAATACATTGCGACGATTGTCTGTCATTGACGTTCTCCCCTTTGTTGTCAAAAATAGATTTCGAGTAATAAAGGGCTTACATAGAAAACCCTTGCTCACATTTTACACTTTTTTCATATGAAAGTAAAAATATTAGAAAGAGGCTTCATCATGATAGAGGCTTCCATTTGAGAAATGAGTCATTGTAAGTGATTAGACAACGCTGACTTTGAGCATAATTTAATAGCTCATTTTGGAGGCTAGAGAGGTCTGGGCGTTTCGTTGTGGAGATGATCTGATCTATTAGATGTAGGAAGAGGATAAAATAACCAATTTTTCGTCATGATGAGCAAATGATAGAAGATGTAAAGTTGATCGTCATTTCACATCGATGCTATCATATGTTGAAATGAAATGTAAAAAAACCACAGTTCCTGTGAAACATTTCATGTGTGTATTCGTATGAACGAAGTGAGACAAAAAGGAGGAGAAAGAAATGAATGCGAAAAGATGGGTAGCCTTAATCATTGCACTTGGTGTTTTCGGCTTTTCGATTGTGATTAGTATCACGACGGCCTTGTATGAAAGCTTCAATGATAATAAGATGAGCTATCAATTCGGGGACGAAATCGAAGAAAAGGTACTAGAAGATGGCAGCGGTGCGAGTAAAATTGCTGTACTTGAGATTAATGGTACGATTCAAGATAACGGCGGTGCATCCAGCCTTCTAGGCGGGGAAGCATATGATCATCGTGCGTTCTTAAAAGAATTAGATAAAGCAAAAGACGATGCGTCTGTGAAAGGTGTCTTGCTGCGCGTCAACTCTCCTGGCGGCGGTGTCTATGAAAGTGCTGAAATACATAAAAAATTAGAAGAAGTAAAGAAAGCGAAGAAGCCAATTTATGTTTCTATGGGTTCAATGGCGGCTTCTGGCGGCTATTATGTATCCACTCCAGCGAAAAAAATCTTTGCTTCACCTGAAACGTTAACAGGCTCTCTCGGGGTCATCATGCAAAGTTTGAATTATGCAAAGCTGGCAGATAATTTAGGCATCAAATATGAAACCATTAAAAGTGGAAAATTCAAAGACATCATGTCCCCAAATCGTGATATGACAAAAGATGAGCGAGACATCATGCAAAGCATGGTTGACAACTCCTATGAAGGCTTTGTGAAAGTCATCTCAGAAGGACGTGGCATGTCTAAGCAGGACGTCAAGAAAATTGCTGACGGCCGAATCTATGACGGAACACAGGCGAAATCGAACGGATTAGTGGATGAGCTTGGGTACTATGAAGATGCTCTAAAAGCAATGAAGAAAAATGAAAAAGGCCTAAAAGGAGCGACAGTGATCAGCTATTCACAAAGCTTTGGCTGGAACTCTCTTTTCAATATGAGTGCAAGTAAGCTCTTTAAAAGCGAAATTGATTTTCTGAACTTAAAAGAAACACTGGCTGGCTCAAATGGGTCTAAACCGATGTATCTCTATTCAAAATAAAGGAGGGATCATAGATGGATTCTACATTCGATGAAGTAACGGAAAGTCGCAGCCAAGAGGGAGAATCAAGGCCGACTCTTGCGAAGCGCACTTCAATTGAAGCGCAGGCTTTTGCAGGTTTCTGGATTAGATTTTGGGCATTTATCCTAGATTGGCTCGTCGTATGGGGTGTTAACCATTTGACGGTTTCTCCAATCTTTAGTCTCTTTGGCTGGTCAAAAGGTGGAGGCTGGTTTTCCCCATTTTCCGTCACAACGACAATTGTTTTTCTGCTTTATTTTGCGATCATGACGAAGATTTTCCAACAAACACTTGGAAAGATGGTGTTTGGAATCAAAGTCGTCTCACTTCAGCCGGAGAAGAAGCTGCCATGGGATGTCATTTTCTTTAGAGAAATTGTGGGGCGATATATTAATACGCTTTTTGTTCTCTATGCTGTGGTTGGGTTCACGCCGAAAAAGCAAGGGGTTCATGACTACTTTGCAGATACGGTGGTTGTTCATGAACATTTATATGAAAAAACAGAATCAAACGCATAATCAAAGAGAGTTTGGCCGAGTACCGGTCAAACTCTTTTTTTTGGTGATTGGGTATAAAATCCAGAAGGAGAGCCATAATCGTAGTGGAAGCATCATTTGTTATGGAGGAAGTGAGCACAGTGCTGTACGTTTGGATCGCAGCTTTTTTGTTCCTTGTGATCTTATTGATCTTTATGAAAGTGACCATTTCACTGGACTATTCACATGCAAATGACAATGACCATATTGCGGTGAAGATCATCACGTTATATGGAATCGTCAGACTGAAGAAAGACATTCCGATGGTGAAAGTGAATACGGAAGATCAAACGATTGATATTCGTGAAAAGAAAATGGCCAGCACCAAAACGCCTAATCAAGAAAAAGAAACCATGCATAAAAAAGTGGGAAAACGTGATGTAAAGGAAATCCTTCATCAAATGGAGCGTATTACAAAAGAAATTGTCGATCTAAACCGGATCATGCGAACGTTTTTCATTCATATAAAAATCGTCTCATTTCACTGGTCCACATGGATTGGTTTTCATGACGCAGCTTTAACAGGTGTAGCAGCCGGTGGTGTGTGGTCAGTCAAAGGAGCACTTCTTGCCTTTATGCAGGAGCATCTCACCTTTAAGCACAAACCCGTCTATGAAGTGATTCCCGCTTTTCAGCACAATGTGTCACAGACACACTTTGCATGTATAGCTTATTTTCGGATTGGACATGCTATGCTTGCAGCCATTCGATTACTTGTCCATTGGTTAAAAGGGAGAAAGGCGAGAAAAAATGCCTCTCTTCAAGCAACGAAGAATGAATCATCTGTTTAAGGAGGAACCCGAAAATGGCAGATCATCCAATCCAAGGTCTGATGAAGACAGCGATGGAAAACTTAAAAGAAATGATTGATGTGAACACGATCATCGGCGATCCAGTCGAAACCCCTGACGGCAGTGTCATTCTCACTGTGTCAAAGGTTGGTTTTGGATTTGCAGCCGGCGGCAGTGAATTCAACGGTAACCAAAAGAAAGAAAAACGGTCTGATGAACAAGAACGAAAAGAACCGAGACTCCCATTTGGAGGCGGAAGCGGCGGGGGAGTATCGATTACACCAATCGCCTTTTTAATTGTGGGAACAAATGGCGTACGAATGCTTCATTTGGATGAACACACACATCTGCTCGATAAAATATTGGATTCTGCTCCTCAAGCAATTGAACGTCTTCAGCACATGTTTAAGAAGGATGAACGGGAGCATCGTCACAAAGAACGAAAACTAGACGACATAGACCTTTAAAAAGTTAGCTGCCCTGCAGTTAACTTTTTTTTCAAAATGGACGATTAGGCTTTGCAGTTTTTTGCTTTCTCTACTATGATAGAACCATACATTTGATAAGGGAGGAATTGTTTTGGCATCGATCACATTTAAAGGGAGCCCAGTAACGCTTGTAGGAAATGAAGTGAAAGTAGGCGAGCAGGCTCCAGATTTCACGGTATTAACGAACTCACTAGGGGAAGTTTCACTTTCTGATTTAACAGGAAAAGTGACGATTATCTCAGTGATTCCTTCTATTGATACAGGTGTGTGTGACGCACAAACAAGACGTTTCAATGAAGAGGCAGCCGGTTTAGGTCCGGTCAATATCTATACCATTAGTGCAGACCTACCATTTGCACAAGCACGCTGGTGCGGAGCAAACGGAATTGAAAATGTCGAAACATTATCTGATCATAGAGATATGTCATTTGGTGAAGCGTTTGGTTTATATATGAAAGAATTGCGTTTATTGGCGCGTGCGGTCTTCGTATTAGACCCAAGCGGAAAAGTGGTTTACACTGAGTACGTAAGCGAAGCAACCAATCATCCAAATTATGAAAAAGCCATTGAGGCTGCGAAATCACTGTTATAAAAGCAGCATCGACAAGAGCTCCGGCTTCATACTGGGGCTCTTTTCAATGAGAACATATAGCTTTTAACAAAGCGAGGAGAGAAAAGCATTGCAGAAAGATCAAGTGAGTACGATTTTTGAGCTGCTCGATACAGCTTCAATTCGTTTAAAAAAGGAACAGAACATTTCCTATATTGAAGCATTGGCAGAAGCAGGAGAAGCCTTTTTCCAGGCAAATGATCGAAACGGTTTACTAAAAGATTTAATAGAGAAAGCAGATTTCGCCTCTTATGATCATGAGCAGATTCGTAAAGCGTTTCAGCTCGCCGTATTAAAAGGACAAAAGGATATTTCACATCCAAACCGGCAGATGACACCTGATACAATTGGTCTGTTTGTCAGCTATTTGGTCAATAAATTTTTAGAAGGACAAAAAGAGCTGGTTGTCTTTGATCCAGCAGCGGGAACAGGGAATTTACTGCTTGCGGTCCTCAACAATGTAACAGCAGAAACAACACGCGGTTTTGCCTCTGAAATTGATGACGTGCTCATTAAAATTGCGTGGGCACAAGCGAACTTAGAAGAAAAAGAATTAGAGCTTTTCCACCAGGACAGCCTTGAGCCGCTTCTTATCTCACCAGCAGATGTTGCTGTATGTAGTCTTCCTGTCGGGTTTTATCCAAACGATGAGCGCGCTAAAGACTATGAATTAAAGGCAAAAGAAGGTCATTCCTTTGCGCATTATTTATTCATTGAGCAAAGTCTTCGTTATACGAAAGAAGGCGGCTTCTTATTCTTCATCATTCCAAATGATTTGTTTGAAGGAAAAGAAAGCGTACAATTAAAGGATTTCATCAAAGAACATGCATATATGAATGCGTTAATTCAGCTGCCAGTCTCTATGTTCAAAGACAAAAAGCATGCCAAAAGCTTATTTGTGATGCAAAAGAAAAAAGAGGGGCTCGAAGCACCGAAACGTATGCTATTTGCCAATCTGCCATCTTTCTCACAGAAAGAAGCAATGGTTGGCGTCATGAGAAAATTAGACCAATGGTTTATAGAAGAAAAAGAAACGAAAAAATAGCCAGAGTGATGTCTGGCTATTTTATTATTCAGAAAATAACGACTTATTGATGTAAGCGGTAACAGTTCGAAGGTGTACTTGAAATGCAAAGTTTTCAATGTTTAAATGAAAAAGTCAGATATTTTTCGGACTTATCGTTAAACTATAAAAGACCCGTTCAAACAGGTTGAATATAGCACCGAAAAAACGTGAAACCTTATATAACAACTGAGTAAAAGGAGCGACAGTAATGTCCAAAATTATTGCAATCAACGCAGGAAGCTCATCTCTTAAATTCCAATTGTTCGACATGCCAGAAGAAACCGTTTTAACAAAAGGTCTTGTTGAAAGAATCGGAATGGACAACAGTATCTTCACGATTTCTGTAGATGGAGAAAAGAAAACAGAAGTCACAGATATTCCAGATCATGCAGTAGCGGTTAAAATGCTGCTTGAAAAACTAATTGAATTTAACATCATCAAAGACTTTAATGAAATTGATGGCGTAGGACACCGCGTCGTTCACGGCGGAGAAAAATTCAGCGATTCTGTTGTTTTAACAGATGAAGTCATCAAAGACATTGATCAGCTTTCAGAGCTTGCACCACTTCACAACCCTGCAAACGTTGTAGGAATCAAAGCATTCAAACAAATTCTGCCTGACGTACCAGCGATTGCTGTGTTCGATACAGCGTTCCACCAAACAATGCCAGAGCAGTCTTACCTATACAGCCTTCCGTACGACTACTACAAAAACTTTGGTATTCGTAAATACGGATTCCACGGGACAAGCCATAAGTTCGTAACAGAGCGTGCAGCAGAGCTATTAGGCCGTCCTCTTGAAGAGCTTCGTTTGATTTCTTGCCACCTTGGAAATGGTGCAAGTATCGCAGCAGTTGAAGGCGGAAAATCAATCGATACGTCAATGGGCTTCACACCACTTGCGGGTGTTGCAATGGGAACACGTTCAGGTAACATTGACCCTGCCCTTATTCCATTTATTATGGAGAAAACAGGACATACAGCGGAAGAAGTACTTTCTACTTTGAATAAGAAGAGTGGTCTTTTAGGTGTGTCTGGTCTTTCAAGTGACCTTCGTGATATCGAAGAAGCGACAGAAGAAGGAAACGACCGTGCTGAAGTAGCACTAGATATTTTTGCAAGCCGTATTCATAAATACATCGGTTCTTATGCAGCGAGAATGAATGGTGTAGATGCCATCATCTTCACAGCTGGAATCGGTGAAAACAGCTCAGAAGTGAGAGCACGTGTACTTCGTGGTCTAGAATTCATGGGCGTATATTGGGATCCATCTCTTAACAACATGAGAGGCGAAGAAGCATTCATCAGCTACCCTCACTCTCCTGTAAAAGTCATCGTGATTCCAACGAACGAAGAAGTCATGATTGCAAGAGACGTTATGCGTTTAGCGTAACATCCTTTTGAAGCTCTTTTCCTCAGCGGAAAAGGGCTTTTTTCTATTGAAATCAGCATGCTATAATGTGAGGCAATATGAAAGGAGCGGTGTGAAGATATGAGCGTCGAAGAACATAAACGCGAAGCGAAAACGAGGCTTCATGTAAAAGTCATTACCGTCAGTGATACAAGGACAAAAGAAACAGATAAAAGCGGCCGTCTGATGATTGATTTGCTCAAAGAACAAGGGCACCTAATTCTTGCATACGATATTGTGAAAGATCACATTGGAGCGATTCAAGATGCCGTTTTAGAAGGAACAAGTGAAGCGAAGATTGATGCCGTCTTGTTAAACGGGGGAACTGGTATTGCAGCAAGGGACGTTACGATTGAATCCATTACACCTCTTTTCTCAAAAGAGCTGCCGGGCTTTGGAGAAATTTTTCGCATGCTGAGCTATACAGAAGATATTGGATCAGCCGCTATCTTATCTAGAGCGACGGCAGGGGTGATTAACCAAAAAGCCGTTTTTGCCACACCAGGCTCTACCGGAGCAGTTCGGTTAGCCATGACCAAACTCATTATTCCAGAGCTTCCTCATGTCTTGCGAGAGCTTGAAAAAGATCAAAAATAGCCCAAAATGACTCTGCCAAGAAAATTTGGCAGAGTTTTTTTCATAAAGGGGTTGAAAAAACAATTTTTCCTTGTTACAGTGTATACATACTAAATGCATGTTTATAAATTAAAACTTATTTTTATGCAAAAAACATTCACAGAATCAAAACAAGCGAGAGGAGCTTTTCAAACATGTCACAAAATAAAAAAGTCGTATTAGCATATTCCGGAGGTCTTGATACCTCTGTTGCAGTTAAATGGTTACAGGAGCAAGGTTATGAAGTTGTTGCTTGCTGCCTGGACGTAGGTGAAGGAAAAGATTTAGCATTCGTTCAACAAAAAGCACTTCAAGTCGGAGCTGTTCAATCTTACATGATCGACGCAAAAGAAGAGTTTGCTGAAGAATTTGCACTTGCTGCACTGCAAGCCCACACGATGTATGAAGGGAAATACCCACTCGTGTCTGCACTATCTCGTCCGCTCATTGCCAAAAAGTTAGTGGAAGTCGCAGAGAAAGAAAATGCCGTAGCCGTTGCACACGGATGTACAGGTAAAGGAAACGACCAAGTTCGTTTTGAAGTATCAATCAAAGCATTGAATCCAGACTTAGAAGTTCTTGCACCAGTGCGTGAATGGAAATGGTCTCGTGATGAAGAAATCGACTATGCACAAAAGCACGGGATTCCAATTCCGATTAACTTAGACAGCCCATATTCAATTGACCAAAACCTTTGGGGCAGAAGTAACGAATGTGGTATTTTAGAAGATCCTTGGGCAGCGCCGCCAGAAGGTGCTTATGATCTGACAAATCCACTTGAAAAAACACCTGACACACCTGAAATCATTGAAATCACGTTTGAAAAAGGAAAACCAACAGCCATTGACGGAATCCAGTATTCATTATCTGATCTCATCCTTCATTTAAATGAAGTTGCTGGCCAGCATGGTGTAGGCAGAATCGATCATGTTGAAAACCGTCTTGTTGGAATCAAATCTCGTGAAGTGTATGAGTGCCCAGGTGCAGTTACATTGTTAAAAGCACACAAAGAACTTGAAGACTTAACGCTTGTCAAAGAAGTAGCACACTTTAAGCCAATCGTGGAACAAAAAATGGCTGAATTAATATACAACGGCTTATGGTTCTCACCACTTAAAGGAGCACTAGATGCATTCTTACAAGAAACGCAAAAGAACGTAACAGGTGTTGTACGTGTGAAACTATTTAAAGGCCATGCCATTGTAGAAGGACGTAAATCACCATATTCACTTTATGATGAAAATCTAGCAACTTATACAAAAGCAGATGAATTCGATCATGATGCAGCTGTAGGATTTATCAACCTTTGGGGTTTACCAACAAAAGTAAACAGCATCGTGAACAAAAAGGAGCAGGTTAAAGCATGAAAAAGCTTTGGGGAGGCCGATTTCAAAAAACACCAGAAAAATGGGTCGATGAGTTTGGTGCATCCATTCATTTCGACAAACAATTAGTCAAAGAAGATCTGACCGGCTCCCTTGCCCATGCAAGTATGCTGAATAAATGCGGTATCATCGGCGATGAGGAGGCCGCTGCAATCAAAGACGGACTGAATACGCTCATGAAAAAGGCAGAGGCGGATGAACTCGATTTCTCAGTAGATTATGAGGACATTCATTTAAACCTTGAAAAAATGCTCATTGATGAGATTGGTCCGCTTGGCGGCAAATTGCACACAGCGAGAAGCCGGAATGATCAGGTCGCAACCGATATGCATTTATATTTGAATAACCAAGTAGAGCATATCATTGAGCTGATCTCTTCTTTTCAAACAGTGCTTGTAGAAAAAGCTGAACAGCACGTTGAAACGATTTTTCCAGGATATACGCACTTACAGCGTGCACAGCCTATCTCCTTTGCTCATCATATGCTCGCCTACTTTTGGATGCTTGAGCGGGACAAAGCGCGTTTTCAAGATTCATTGAAGCGGATTAATGTGTCACCACTTGGATGCGGGGCGTTAGCAGGAACGACATTCCCAATTGATCGTGAATATACAGCAGAGCTTCTTGGCTTTGACCATATTTACGAGAACAGCCTTGATGGCGTGAGTGATCGGGATTTCATTTTAGAGTTCTTGTCTAATAGCAGCCTTGTGATGATGCACCTGTCACGTCTTTGTGAAGAAATCATTTTATGGTGCTCTCAAGAATTCAAATTCATTGAGCTTGATGACACGTACGCAACAGGCAGCAGCATGATGCCGCAAAAGAAAAACCCGGATATGGCTGAATTGATCCGCGGAAAAACAGGCAGGGTATATGGCAACCTGATGGGGCTGCTCACGATTATGAAAGGCTTGCCGCTTACGTATAACAAAGACTTGCAAGAAGATAAAGAAGGCATGTTTGATACGGTGAAAACGATCGCTGGTAGCCTGCAAATCTTCACAGGCATGATTCAAACAATGACAGTGAACGAAGATGTCATGAAAAAAGCAACAAAAGAAGATTTCTCAAATGCGACCGAAGTGGCAGACTACCTTGCGAAAAAAGGTATGCCATTCCGTGAAGCACACGAAATCGTTGGGAAGCTTGTGTATACATGCATTCAAAAAGGCATCTATTTAAGTGACCTTCCATTTGAAACATTTACAGAAGCAAGCGGCCTCTTTGAACAAGATATTTACACTGTTCTCGATCCGTATGTTGCTGTTGAAAAAAGAACAAGTGCAGGTGGAACTGGATTTAAACAAATTCAGCTCGCTTTAGAAAAAGCAAAAGCCTGCCTAGCATAATTCGCCAAAACCATTCGTTTATACGGATGGTTTTTTTCATGGGAAAAAGGAGATTGATCTTCACTGGAGAAAATGAAAGCATACCAGTGTCAAGCTGAATAAGGAGTGACAACAGTTCATGAAGAAAACGCTTCAGGCTTTGTTTGACCAGCCTATCGTATTAGTGAAAACGTTAGGAGAACCATATGACGGCCGGGCTAATGATGTGTGGCTGATTTCCTTGCAAGATCAGACGGAATATGTAGTGAAATCTCCTAAAACTGCAAGAGAAGAAAGTGAATTTGTGTATGGGATCAACATGATTTATGGAGTAGATGCCCGTACTGTACAGGAGCATCTTGATGAAATCAATGAAAAGCTGGCTCATACGAATTCCTTTCATATTCCGAAAGTTGTTCGTAAAGTGAAGAAGGCGGGGAAACACTTTTATGTCATGGAAAAAGTAGAAGGAATCCCTTTAACATCTTTTGAGGGCCGTTCAGCACAATTCTATAGGGATTACGGGAGGAAACTAGCGCATCTTCATTCATATCAAACAAACTTTTTCGGTGCAGTATATGGGGGAGAAAAGAGACATTTGAGAGAATTCCATGCGCTGTTAAAAAAGGCAGTTTCCAAACTCATCAGCCACTATTACGCTGATCAGCCTGAATATCAGAATTATGCAGAAAAGGTGCAGCAAAAGCTTGAAAAGCTAAGTCCTCCTGATGCAACCAGTCTCATTTTAATTGATTTAGACCCATCGCAATATATTGAAGACGATGATCAAGTGACGAGTCTAGTTGATACGGAATATGTCGTATTTGGACCAGCTGCGTTTGATTTGATTGCACTCGAATACCTTTTGACGAAAGAAGCTGCACAAGCGGTTCAATTAGGGTATGAAGAGATTTGCCCGCTTCCTCGTCAGCTTCATGAGGTGAGAGAATGCTATCGGTTTGTTTCACTGCTTCTCGATATCCATGGTTCATGGGATATGAAAAAGTGGATGAATCACCCTATACGTTTTTCCCCTCACTGTTAAAGGGTTCAAAAGTGCGAAGGAAGCCGGTTTATAGTAAAGTAAAGATAACAAAAGAAACACATGAACTTGCAACCTTTGCTTTAGGAGGAGATTGTGTGCGACACGCATTAATAACAGCGGGTTCTAAAGGACTTGGCAGGAAAGTCACCGAGTCTTTACTGAATATGGGGTATTCTGTGACAGTGAATTATCGAAGTGATGATGAAGCTGTCCGGCAGATGAAAGAAGAACTGCAAGAATACGAAGAAAAGCTTCAATTTGTCCAAGGCGATGTGACAAACAAAGAAGATTTAAAAAACATGGTCGAGCTGGCAGCAGAGCGATTTGGGCGGATTGACGCCTTGATCAATAATGCTGGACCTTATATTTTTGAACGAAAAAAACTCGCGGATTACTCTGAAGACGAATGGTATCAAATGATGGAAGGCAACCTATCCGCAGTGTTCCATTTGTTCCGAATGGTGATCCCTATGATGAGAAAACAAGGCTTTGGCCGCATTATCACATATGGCTTCCAAGGAGCAGACCATGCGCCAGGCTGGATGCACAGATCAGCTTTCGGAGCGGCAAAAGTGGGCCTTGCGTCATTGACGAAAACCATTGCGATTGAAGAAGCCGAAAACGGCATCACCGCTAATATGGTGTGTCCAGGCAAAATCGTTGGAGACATGAAAGAATCAACGATAGAGGAAGCACGTCAGATAAAAGACGATGAAACACCGATTGGTCGGTCTGGGACAGGTGAGGATATCGGTCGTATCATTTCATTTCTATGTGATGACCGTTCAGACCTCATTACAGGAACCGTCATTGAAGCAACAGGTGGTCTTAATGTAATTCACAGGCACTAAGTTTTTCAGCTTTTTATAGAGGGAATAGACAAAATGAGATCAAATTCGAAAGGTGGATATATTTACATGAAAGCTACATATCATGGACATTCAGTCGTACACATTGAAACAAACGGATACCATATTTGGATTGATCCATTTTTAAATGGAAATAAGCACACCGATATCAAACCGCAAGATGTGAAAGTAGATGTGATTTTGCTCACGCACGGGCATGGAGATCACGTCGGAGACACGATTGAAATCGCTAAAAACAATGACGCACTCGTGATTGCGCCATTCGAACTTGCCACTTATTTAGGCTGGCAAGGGGTGAAAACACACCCGCTTTCTATTGGCGGCGGACGTGAATTTGAATTTGGTAAAGTCAAGCTGACGCAAGCGTTCCATGGCTCAGCGGTCATTGATGAAGAATCCAAAACGATTACGTATACAGGGATGCCATCCGGTATTTTATTTACTGCTGAAGGCAAAACAATTTATCATGCTGGAGACACGGCTCTCTTCTCGGATATGAAACTCATTGGGGAGCTGAATCATATTGAGCTCGCCTTCCTGCCAATAGGTGATAACTTCACAATGGGACCAGACGATGCGAGAATCGCAGCAGAATGGCTTCGTGCGAAACAAGTCGTACCGATTCATTACAGTACATTCCCGCCGATTGAGCAAGATCCTCATGCGTTTGCAGACAGCTTGCATGGCGGCGTGGGTCACGTATTAAACAGTGGAGAATCCATCGAGATATAATCAATAGAAAGAAAAGCCGGCACTCTACCGGCTTTTTTATTTGCCTGTATCGTGCTCGTGTAAAAGACAAATTGCTATTAAAAGCCTCCTGCCTTTATAATGAAATATAGATGAAAACGCTGAAAACAAAAAGGGTGAACGGGATTGGCGACAAAGCATGAGCAAATTTTATCGTATATTGATTCATTGGATGTCGGAGAGAAAATTTCTGTCCGGCGTATAGCGAAAGAAATGAAAGTCAGTGAAGGCACGGCTTACCGGGCTATTAAGGATGCTGAAAATAAAGGGTTCGTGAGCACTATTGAACGAGTCGGTACCATTCGAATTGAACAGAAGAAAAAAGAAAATATTGAAAAGCTGACATATGCGGAAGTCGTCAATGTCATTGATGGTCAGGTGCTTGGCGGACGAGCCGGCTTACATAAAACGTTAAATAAATTTGTCATCGGTGCAATGGAACTGGATGCGATGATGCGATACACAGCAGCAGGCAACCTGTTAATCGTCGGAAACCGAATCAATGCTCACCGGCAAGCATTAGAGGCGGGAGCGGCTGTGCTGGTCACGGGCGGATTCTCAACAGATGATGAAATTATTCAGCTCGCAGATGAGCTTGAGCTGCCCATTTTATCAACAAGCTACGATACATTTACCGTAGCGGCTCTCATTAACCGGGCCATTTATGACCAGTTGATTAAAAAAGAAATTGTGCTTGTGGAGGATATTTTAACGCCGATAGAACGGACCGTCTATTTATCGCCAGAAGACAAACTTGAGAAATGGTATGAAAAGAATTATGAAACTGGACACGGCCGGTTCCCGGTAGCAGACGATCAAATGAAAATTCACGGCATTTTGACCTCAAAGGATATTGCAGGCCATGACCGTTCTACACCGATTGAAAAGGTGATGACAAAAAATCCACTGACCGTTATTGGCAAAACATCTGTCGCTTCAGCTGCACAAATGATGGTGTGGGAAGGTATTGAGGTACTGCCAGTTGTAAATGATCATGCGAAGCTGATTGGGATGATTAGTCGTCAGGACGTGCTGAAGGCGCTGCAAATGATTCAAAAGCAGCCGCAGGTCGGTGAAAAGTTGGATGATGTCGTGTCACGAGGGTTTAAGGAGACTGAGACAGAAAAACCAAAAACAGATGCGGTGTACCAATATGAAGTCTCACCACAAATGACAAATCAACTCGGTAATATTTCGTATGGTGTGTTTACACAAATTTTAATCGAATCAGCCAACCGCTTCTTAAAGTCTCATAAAAAAGGTGAACTAATTGTAGAAAGTCTTTCTGTCTATTTCTTAAAACCAGTTCAAATGGAATCCACGATACAGATCAAACCGAATATTTTAGAAGTTGGGCGCAAGTTTGGAAAGCTGGAAGTGGAAGTTTACCATCAGTCAAATATTGTAGGCAAAGCGATGTTGATGGTGCAGCTGATGGAGAGAGGATAAAAGGCAGAAAAGGGCGGCATGAATGCGCCCTTTCAGCGTGTAAACAAACCCTCGAATTCTTTGTCAGTCCTGCGTGCTGGTGCTCACGAATGACAAATTCGCTCCGTAAAAGTAGCTGTCCTTCCTAGACTGCAAAGGTTTTCTAACACGCTGAAAAGAAGAGAAAGGGCTAAAATCAAGTTCATTTTAGCCCTTTCTCTATTATGCGTGGTCTTTTTCGCCTTCCTTTAAAAAGAGCGGAAGATAGTGCTTATAGGCTTTATATCCGGCCCATGTACTGCCGATACCAACTGCAACAAAAATAAACCCAATGACAAATGCGAGTGACGAGCGGTTTAAAAATAATTGATTCACACCGAAGAGCAGGACAAAGCAGCCAAGTGCCATACTTGATTTGGCAGACCAGAATTTCTTTTCGACCGGCCGGTTCGTACGGACATTCTTTGCTTTGTAGTATAAATAAAACATGGCAGAACAAATAATAAACACAATCAAAACAAGCATGTGCCAAGCCTCCATTGTAAGTGGTTACAACCCTATTTTAAACGTAAATAGGCTTGCTTACTAGAATAAATTGTCTATTCCTCACTTTTCTGTCTGGGTAGATTATGATTTAATAATAAAAAGAGTATCGCATAAGAAGGAGTATTTATGAAAAAAGAACTGATTAGAACCATATCATTATATGACACCATCATCATTCATAGACATGTAAGACCCGATCCAGACGCATATGGATCGCAGTGCGGCCTTACGGAAATCTTGCGTGCCACCTATCCAGAAAAAAATATTTATGCAACAGGAACCCCTGAGCCATCTCTTTCATTTTTATATGAATTAGATGACGTGCCGGATGAAGTGTACAAAGGTGCCCTTGTCATTGTCTGTGACACTGCGAATCAAGCAAGAATTGATGATCAGCGCTATTCAATGGGCGATAAACTGATGAAAATTGATCATCATCCGAATGAAGATCCGTATGGTGATTTGCTTTGGGTTGATACAGAAGCAAGCTCTGTCAGTGAAATGATTTATGAGCTGTATTTAGAGGGGAAAGAAGAAGGATATCAGCTGAATACAAAGGCGGCAGAACTCATTTATGCCGGCATTGTAGGAGACACAGGCCGTTTCCTTTTCCCAAACACAACGAAAAAGACACTCAAATATGCGGGTGAACTCATCGAATATCCGTTTTCATCATCAGACCTTTTCAATCAATTGTATGAGACAGATTTGAATGTCGTGAAATTAAATGGCTATATTTTTCAACATATCTCTTTATCAGAGAATGGCGTAGCTTCTGTTTTTATTAAACGTGACATTTTGGAGTCGTTCCAAACAACAGCGCAGCAAGCCTCACAGCTTGTTGGGACACTTGGAAATATTGCAGGGATTAAGGCATGGGTCTTTTTTGTGGAAGAGAACGATCAGATTCGTGTGAGATTCCGCTCAAAAGGCGTCGTCATTAACACCATTGCTAAAAAATATCATGGCGGAGGTCACCCGCTTGCAGCCGGTGCGTCCATATATGATTGGGCAGTTGCAGATGAGATTTTGCGTGATTTAGAAGAAGTATGTAAATCATCATCGTGAGAGAGGGGCTTCAAGTCCCCCTCTCTTTTTTTGAGCTTTGAGAAAAGGGTTACTTGGATACAGGGATAAACCAGCAGCCGATGTCAGTTGAATCTTCATAGGCTTGGAGATTTTGATGCTTTAATTCTTTTTTAATTAAATGGGCCATCATTTCTGTCTCAGCATAAGCACACATGCCGTCTTTAATCCGGCTTGCTTTGTCTCGTGCCATTTGACGATAGCTGTAAACCTCCATTGTTCTCACCTCTTTCTTATAATCATCTCGTTCTTCTTTTAGTGTATAAAAATAACAAGTGAAAAGCGATCATTGAGTGCAGAAATTCATAAAAATTCCACATCATCTATTATTCAGCAAAGGAAATACGTACTTCAAGCGAAAGCTTTGTATAGATGGTCAGTTCGGTGACTTTGGCGCGGTATGCCTTTTCTCTAATCGTATATTCTTTATTTTCCACGGTCCGTTTTAAGAGCTCTTTTGTTTTATACACACTTTCAATATCCTTTGTGATCACCTCTGAGATATCCTCTTTCACCTGATCTTCGAATTTCAAGGTATCTGGTTCCGGGATTTTGTACTGCTCACGGTTGACGAGGTGAACGTCTACGCTCTGAATAAGCAGACGCTGCTTATTGTCTTCATTTAATTTATGCAAATCTTCCCGATAGAGTGTGATTTGTTCTTTCAGACTGTCCATATGGTGCTGCTGGCTTCTGAGCAGTGTCACCTGCTTCTCCTGAAAGGTGCCATACGTAAAGAGAAAAATCAGCCAGCTGATAATTGCGCCGAACATCATCCCAGCAAAAAAACGCTGCCAGCCTGGACGTTTATACAGCTCAGGCACCCTCATGATGATACATGCTCCTGAGTGAGCCACGTAATCAGGAGATACCCCGTTTGCGCACCGCCCATAGCAGAGATAATGAGCAAGATCTGCTTGAAAATATCACGTGTGTTCCCTTCGAAAATCCCTCTTTCAAAACTATAGACCGCATCAAAAGTTCCACCGATTGCCGCAACAAGTGCCCAAATTTTTAAGCGGTTGGCAAGACTTGAAATAATTGATAGCGGGGGCTGACCAGATAAATATGCACCTACCCCGCCTATAATGGCACCGCCCAAAATAACCCCTAGTGCGATAAAATAACAGCTAATAAAGTTTGGAATAAAGGCTTCCTTCACATCCATTTTTCCCACCTCACTCTATTCAATATATGGCGAATGCTGGACAAGTATGAACGAGCGGAAAAGAAAGAACATTTGTTTCTCACCGCATCGCGATTTATAATGAAAGAATGAATTTAGACGAAAGGAGTGGATTAAGCATGTCCTATGTTCATCTTCAGGTGCACAGTGGATACAGCTTGTTGAGCAGTGCAGCGAAGGTCAAGGAGCTCGTATTAAAGGCGAAAGAACTTGGCTATCAAGCGCTCGCTCTTACCGATGACCATGTGATGTATGGAACGGTTGAATTTTATAAGGAATGTAAAACACATGGCATCAAACCGATTATCGGTTTAACAGCTTCTGTCTTCATAGATGAACAAGAGACAGAGGCTTATCCTTTGATCCTCCTTGCCAAAAACAATGAAGGCTATCAAAACTTGATCAAAATTAGCAGTGTCTTGAAATCAAAGTCAAAAACCGGCCTGAAAGAGAAATGGCTGAAAGCCTATCATCATGGCCTTATTGCCATCACACCAGGCGTATCCGGCTATATTGAAACGCTGCTGCAACATGATCAGCTAGATGAAGCAAGGGATGCAGCCAGCCATTTAAAAGATCTTTTTGGTGAGGAACATGTGTATTTAGCCGTTCAGCCGTTTCAGCAGGACGAAGAGCTGTCTCATAAGCTCAGGGAACTCTCAAAAAGGGCGAACATCCCGCTTGTGGCAACAGGTGACGTCCACTATATCCATCAAGAGGACAAAACCGCATATACATGTTTAAAAGCCATTAAAGCAGGCCAGCAGTTATCAGAAATTGAGGAAGACCAAGCAAACAAGCATTTCAGATCGATCGAAGAAATGATGAAGTGGTATGGTGATGATCCAGAATTGCTGGCAAGAACGGTTGAGATTGCAAACCGCTGCGAGGTCGATTTAAATCTTGGCCAGACGAAACTGCCAACCTATCCGACGCCTGATCAATCAACAGCTGATCAATTTTTACGAAGAGTGTGCCAAGAAGGCATGAAACGAAGACAGATTGCTTCAAATGACACATATATCAAAAGGCTTGAGTATGAGCTGAGCATCATTCAAAAAATGAATTTCAGTGATTATTTCCTCATTGTGTGGGATTTTATGAAGTATGCTCATGATCATGGCATTGTCACAGGTCCTGGCCGGGGATCAGCAGCAGGCTCTTTAGTTGCGTATGTTCTGTTTATTACAGATGTCGATCCGATCCGTCACGGGCTTTTATTTGAGCGTTTTTTAAATCCTGAACGAATCAGCATGCCAGATATAGATATCGATTTTCTTGACACGAGAAGAGATGAAATCATTTCATATGTAAAAGACAAATATGGGGATATGCATGTGGCGCAAATTGTCACGTTTGGAACACTTGCCGCAAAGGCAGCTTTAAGAGATGTCGGACGTGTGATGGGAATTGATTCAAAAGCAGCAGACCGCCTTGCAAAGCTCATCCCATCAAAGCCAGGGACGACACTGAAAGAAGCGGTGACAGTCTCCTCAGAATTAAAAACACTGCTCCAGCAATCTGAAGAGCTGCAAAGAGTGTTTCAAACCGCTTTAAAGGTAGAAGGATTACCAAGACATACGTCAACACATGCAGCCGGCGTTGTCCTAAGTGAGGAGCCGCTCACACAAGTCGTGCCTATTCAAGAAGGGCATGATGGAGTGTATTTGACGCAATATGCGATGAATTATTTAGAAGATCTCGGTCTTTTAAAAATGGATTTTTTAGGTTTGAGAAACTTAACATTAATTGAATCCATTAAAAACCAGATTGAAAGACAGGAAAACGTCCACATTAACTTTAGTGACATTTCATATGAAGATCAAAAAACGTTTGATTTGTTATCAGCGGGAGATACAACGGGGATTTTCCAGCTGGAGTCACAAGGTATGCGTCAGGTGCTGAGACGACTGAAACCTTCTAGTCTAGAAGATATCGTGGCTGTCAATGCCTTATACCGCCCGGGGCCGATGGAGAATATCCCGCTCTTTATCGACCGAAAGCATGGCAGAGTGAAAGTCTCCTACCCGCATCCAGATTTGTATGACATCTTAAAGGATACATATGGGGTCATCGTCTATCAGGAGCAAATCATGCTGATTGCAGCAAAGATGGCAGGCTTTAAGCTGGGCGAGGCCGATCTACTAAGAAGAGCCGTTTCAAAGAAGGATAAAAAGGTGCTTGATGAAGAGCGAAGCCATTTTGTTGAAGGATGCCTAAAAAAGGAGTATCCTGTTAACATTGCAAATGACGTTTATGACCTAATCGTCAAATTTGCAAACTATGGTTTTAATAGAAGCCATGCTGTTGCATATAGCATGATCGGCTTTCAGCTTGCTTATTTAAAAGCGCATTATCCGTTATATTTTATGTGCGGTCTTTTAACGAGTGTGATTGGAAATGAAGACAAAGTGGCTCAATATTTCTATGAGGCAAAGGAAAAAGGGATATCGGTGTTGAAGCCTTCTATTAATAAGAGCGAATTTCCATTCACGGTTGAAAAAGGGGAGATCCGCTACAGCTTAAGAGCGATTAAAAATGTCGGAGTGTCAGCTGTAAAGGATATATACAGAGCAAGACAGGAAAGGCCATTTGAAGATTTATTTGATTTTTGCGCAAGGGTATCAACAAAGAGTGTCAACCGAAAAACGATTGAAGCCCTCATTTTCTCAGGGGCAATGGATGAGCTTCATCCAAATCGTGCTTCGTTATTAGCATCGATAGATATTGCGTTAGACCATGTGTCATTTTTAACACCTGAGGATCAACTGGACTTTCTTGGGGATACAACGTTCTCCATTAAGCCAAAATATGCGGAGATAGACGAACTGCCGCTTGTTGATCTCCTGCAATTTGAAAAAGAGGCACTCGGGTTATATTTATCAAATCACCC
The DNA here is from genome assembly GCF_040869405.1 of Bacillus sp. FSL K6-2869. Taxonomy (NCBI): domain Bacteria; kingdom Bacillati; phylum Bacillota; class Bacilli; order Caryophanales; family Bacillaceae; genus Bacillus; species Bacillus sp. FSL K6-2869. The sequence continues at coordinate 2,694,921 of NZ_CP152035.1, read as the reverse complement.
TGTACAAGCGTATCGAGATCGCTTAAGAGAGAATGGTGCGGTGGAAATCATCAGACTTTCTTCCTATATAAAGCGAAAGATCTCAATGGGTGGTCTTTTGACAAAGGTGAAATCGATTCGGACAAAAAATGGACAATCGATGGCATTTGTCACATTCGGGGATGAAACGGGAGAAATGGAAGGTGTCGTCTTTCCAGAGCAATTTAGAAAGCTGTCCCCCTTACTTGAGGAGGGCGCAATGCTTTATGTTGAAGGCAGAATAGATGTCAGAAATGAGAGCAGTCAAATCATCGTGCAAGAAGCTGTTCTACTGGAAGAGATGGGCTCTAAAAGAAAAGAATCTGTCTACATTCGAGTCAAAGAAGAGAACCATACGCAGGAGCTGCTAGAACAAGTGAAGCGAGTGATCTCCATGCACAGCGGAGAAGCAGATGTCTATTTGTATTATGAAAAGCAAAAAAAGACGATGAGACTTCCAGATGCATACAAAGTTCATGCAGATCATGCGGTCATTTTCCAGTTAAAAGAGCTTCTAGGTGAACAAAACGTTGTGATTAAATGATGACAAATCGTCTGAATATGTTTTACAATTTCACCTATTGTGTTATCATTTTAAAGATTCTGTGTATTTAAACTGCCAAGTATGTGCTTATCAACTTAGCAATTCATTAAATCATTTTCCACTTGAAGGAGTGTTCATCACATGTCATTAAGAGAAGAAGCATTACATATGCACAAAGAGAATCAAGGCAAACTCGAATCAAAATCAAAGGTACAAGTGAAAAATGCGAAAGACTTGAGCTTGGCTTACTCACCAGGTGTGGCAGAGCCATGTAAAGATATTTATGACGACACAAGCAAAGTGTATGATTATACAATGAAAGGCAATATGGTCGCTGTTGTCACAGACGGAAGTGCTGTATTAGGGCTTGGAAACATTGGGGCAGAAGCATCTCTTCCAGTAATGGAAGGAAAAGCTGTCTTATTCAAAAGCTTTGCAGGTGTTGATGCATTCCCAATCGCGCTTGCAACAAACGATGTAGACAAAATCGTTGAAACAGTGAAGCTTCTTGAGCCGACGTTTGGCGGCGTGAACCTTGAAGATATTGCAGCACCAAACTGCTTTATCATTGAAGAGCGTTTGAAAAAAGAGACAAACATTCCTGTTTTCCACGATGATCAGCACGGGACAGCGATTGTAACAGTAGCAGGACTTGTGAATGCACTGAAGCTGTCTGGAAAATCAATGTCTTCAATTAAAGTGGTTGCAAACGGCGCTGGAGCAGCAGGAATTGCGATTATCAAACTTCTTTATCATTTCGGTGTACGTGATATCATCATGTGTGATACAAAAGGCGCTATTTATGAAGGCCGTCCGAATGGTATGAATGCAGTGAAAAATGAAGTAGCTAAATTCACGAACCAAGATCGTAAAGAAGGTTCTTTAGAAGAAGTGATTGAAGGCGCAGATGTCTTTATCGGCGTTTCAGTAGCAGGTGCTTTAACTAAAGAAATGGTTGGAAAAATGGCAAAAGATCCTGTCATCTTCGCAATGGCGAATCCAAACCCAGAGATCATGCCAGAAGATGCACATGCAGCAGGTGCAAGTGTTGTAGGAACTGGCCGTTCTGACTTCCCGAACCAAGTGAACAACGTCCTTGCATTCCCTGGTATTTTCCGCGGGGCGCTTGATGTACGTGCGACACACATTAACGAAGAAATGAAAATTGCAGCTGTTGAAGCGATTGCTTCCCTTGTATCAGATGAAGAATTGTCAGCGGAATACGTTATCCCTGCACCATTTGATGCACGAGTAGCGCCAGCGGTAGCCAAAGCAGTGGCGAAAGCAGCAATGGAAACGGGCGTTTCAAGAATCAAAGTAGACCCAGAAGCTGTTGCAGAAAAAACAAGAAAATTAACGATTATCGGCGAGTAATCGAATTGGAAAAGTGTGCACGTTCTTTCTGAATTTGGAGGAAAAACGTGCACCATTTCCTCTCTTACACGAAATTTTTTTCATCCTAAATGAGATTTTTTTGTAGACGTTCACAATTCACATATACCAACTACTCAGCGCCCCAAACCTATACTCATTTCTCATCAATTCCCCACTGAAAAAATTGAATGAAGGATGACAGCGTTTGACAAAAAAAGTACAATAGTTTCGGTACAGTTATGACATGTCCTATAATAGTGGATGTGCGTGTAAAGAAAAAACCCTTCAAAAAGGGAGGTAGTCATTTGTCAATCAAGAATATTTTCAGTAAAAAGAAAAAATATGCATCTGTACCCTCTGAACAGGCAAGTCAAGATGTGCCTGAAGGCATCATGACCAAATGTCCGCAATGTAAAAAAATAATGCTCACCAAAGAACTAGATAAAAATTTACGTGTTTGCATGAATTGCGGCAGACATTTGCAAATGAATGCAAAACAACGTATTGAAAGCCTTGTAGACGAAGGCACATTTGAAGAATTTAACGGTCACCTCATTTCTGAGAATCCGCTCGGTTTCCCAGGCTACGAAGAAAAGCTTCAGAAAGACAGAGAAAAAACATCTTTGAATGAAGCCATCGTAACAGGAAAAGGTGAAATTAAAGGTCAAAGTGCTGTCATTGCTGTCATGGATGCCACGTTCCGTATGGGCAGCATGGGCTCAGTCGTTGGTGAAAAGATTACATTAGCTATTGAGAAAGCAAAAGCGGACAAGGTGCCATTTATCATCTTCACTGCATCTGGAGGAGCAAGAATGCAAGAGGGGATTCTTAGTCTGATGCAGATGGCAAAAACAAGTTCAGCATTAAAGCTGTTCAGCGAGGATCAAGGTCTGATTATCTCTGTGATGACCAATCCGACAACTGGCGGTGTATCAGCTAGTTTCGCGTCTCTCGGTGATTACAACTTTGCAGAGCCTGGTGCATTAATTGGTTTTGCTGGTCGCAGAATCATTGAACAAACCATTCGTGAAGACCTACCAGAGGACTTCCAAACGGCTGAATTTTTAATGAAGCATGGTCAGTTAGATGCTGTGATTCACCGTGCAGAAATGAAAGAAACATTAGGCCAAATCTTAGCATTACACAGCACAGGAGGTGAACGAGAGTGGCTGGAGAACTAGAATTTGAAAAACCTGTCATTGAACTTCGAGCGAAAATTGATGAATTGAAAAAGTTCACACAAAACTCAGAGATGGATTTAAGTGCGGAAATTGAGCGCCTTGAAACGCGTCTGAGTAAGCTTGAAACAGACATTTATACAAATTTAAAGCCTTGGGACAGAGTACAAATTGCTCGTCATGCGATGCGCCCAACAACTCTCGATTACATTCAAGAGCTGTTTGATAACTTTTTCGAATGTCACGGTGACCGTTTTTATGGCGACGATGAAGCCATCGTTGGAGGAATTGCTACGTTTAAAGGACTTCCTGTCACAGTCATTGGTCATCAGCGCGGAAAAGACACAAAAGAAAACTTGCGCCGTAATTTCGGGATGCCGCATCCAGAAGGTTACCGTAAAGCATTGCGCTTGATGAAACAAGCAGATAAATTTAATCGTCCAATCATTTGCTTTATTGATACAAAAGGAGCTTATCCTGGTAAAGCAGCTGAAGAACGCGGGCAAAGTGAAGCAATTGCGAAAAACCTTTTCGAAATGGCAGGACTTCGTGTACCGGTTGTCTGTATTGTCATTGGAGAAGGCGGAAGTGGCGGAGCACTAGGCTTAGGCGTAGGAAACCACCTATTTATGCTAGAGAACTCAACATATTCAGTGATTTCACCTGAAGGTGCAGCAGCACTGCTCTGGAAGGACTCATCACTTGCGAAAAAAGCTGCAGAATCAATGAAAATTACCGCTCCAGACCTAAAAGAATTAGATATTATAGATGATGTTATTAAAGAAGTGCAAGGTGGAGCACACCGAGACGTGAAACAACAAGCAGCCTACATTGAAAAAACATTAAAACAGTCACTTACATCTTTGCTCAAACAATCGCCTGAAGAATTAGTCGAACAAAGATATCAAAAATACAAAGCAATCGGCAAAGTATCGATTGAAAATCAATATATTGGGGTAAACTAAATAAACGTACAGCCTTTTGGCTGGCGTTTATTTTTTTCGTCTTTTTTCATCAAAACGATCTGATGTAAGCGCTATTTGAAAATAATTTTCTTTTGTTTTCATAAAATTTGAAACGTCTGAAAACGTTGATTTGACAAGGTTTATAGCACTTGAATCAACTATTTTTTGAACAAAGTGCTTTCATGACTTTCTTAACTTTTGTTTAAAAACATTTTATTTAATTGTATAATAAGTACGGTTTTAGAAATTCGTATTGAAAACATCCGGTTTTGCTCATGATTGTTTTCAAGCAGTGGAAATGGTATGTTTAATTCATATATGGTCTCTGAGGTGAAAAAGATGAAGCGTATAGGAGTTTTAACGAGCGGTGGGGATTCCCCAGGAATGAATGCAGCTGTGCGCGCAGTTGTAAGGAAAGCAATTTACCATAATGTAGAAGTTTACGGTATTTATAATGGATATTCAGGTCTAATTAACGGTAAAATTGAGAAACTCGAAATAGGTTCAGTAGGCGATATCATTCATCGTGGAGGAACAAAACTTTACACGGCAAGATGTCCTGAATTCAAGACAGTTGAAGGTCGTGAAAAAGGGATTGAGAACTTAAAAAAATTCGGTATTGAAGGACTTGTTGTCATCGGTGGAGATGGCTCATTCATGGGAGCGAAGAAATTAACAGAGCTCGGTTTTCCATGTGTAGGTGTCCCTGGCACGATTGACAATGACATTCCTGGTACTGATTTCACTATTGGCTTTGATACAGCACTAAATACAGTCATTGATGCCATTGATAAAATTCGTGATACAGCCACATCTCATGAACGTACATACGTAGTGGAAGTAATGGGAAGACATGCTGGGGATATTGCCCTTTGGTCAGGTCTTGCAGGCGGAGCTGAATCGATTTTGATTCCTGAAGCAGACTATGACATGGACGAAATTATTGCCAGATTGAGAAGAGGACATGAGCGCGGCAAGAAGCACAGTATCATCATCGTCGCAGAAGGCGTAGGTAGCGGTGTCGAATTTGGTAAGAGAATTGAAGAGGAGACAAGCCTTGAAACGCGTGTATCTGTCTTAGGACATATTCAACGTGGAGGTTCTCCAAGTGCGTTTGACCGAGTGCTCGCAAGTCGCCTAGGAGCGTATGCAGTAGAACTTCTTCTTGAAGGAAGAGGCGGACGCTGTGTAGGCATTCAAAGCAACGAACTCGTTCATCACGATATTTTAGACATCTTAGATAAAAAGCATACAGTCGATCAAAATATGTACCGACTTTCACAAGAGCTCTCTATATAAAACGAGAAGACCTTAGGAGGAACAGTAATGAGAAAGACAAAAATCGTTTGTACAATCGGTCCAGCAAGTGAAAGCATTGAAAAGCTGACTGAATTGATTGAAGCAGGAATGAATGTAGCCAGACTAAACTTCTCTCATGGAGATTTTGAAGAGCATGGTGCACGTATTGAAAACATTCGCAAAGCAGGTAAAACTTTAGGCAAGGACATTGCGATCCTTCTTGATACAAAAGGTCCAGAGATCCGTACACGCACAGTTGAAAACGGCTCAATTGAGTTAGTTGCTGGTGCTGATCTTATCGTGAGTATGGAAGACATTGTGGGAAACACTGAAAAAATCAGTGTGACGTACGAAGATTTAATTCATGATGTAGAAGTGGGCTCAACCATCTTATTAGATGATGGTCTGATTGGTCTAGAAGTAAAAGAATTAAATAAGGACCGAAAAGAAATCGTCACAAAAGTAATGAATACAGGCACACTGAAAAATAAAAAAGGTGTCAACGTACCGGGTGTGAGTGTGAACTTGCCGGGTATTACAGAAAAGGATGCCAATGATATTCTGTTTGGAATTGAACAAGGTGTCGATTTCATCGCAGCTTCTTTTGTAAGACGAGCTTCTGATGTTCTTGAAATTCGTGAGCTACTTGAAAAGAACAACGCAGCTGACATTCAAATCATTCCGAAGATTGAAAACCAAGAGGGCGTTGATAACATCGATGAAATCCTTGAGGTATCAGATGGACTAATGGTCGCTCGTGGAGATCTTGGTGTAGAGATTCCGGCAGAAGAAGTACCACTTGTTCAAAAAATGCTAATCAAAAAATGCAACCGTTTAGGCAAGCCTGTCATCACAGCAACTCAAATGCTGGACAGCATGCAGCGAAACCCGCGTCCAACTCGTGCGGAAGCAAGTGACGTGGCAAATGCTATTTTTGATGGTACAGATGCGATCATGCTATCTGGTGAAACAGCAGCAGGAACATATCCAGTTGAAGCTGTGCAAACGATGCACAACATTGCCTCACGTTCAGAGGAAGCACTTAACTATAAAGCAATCCTTTCTCGCAGAAGCGAAGAAGTAGAGGTCAGCATTACAGATGCAATCGGTCAATCTGTTGCGCACACAGCTATGAAGCTTGATGTGGCAGCGATTGTGACACCTACTGAGAGTGGTCATACAGCAAGAATGATTTCAAAATATAGACCTAAAGCACCAATCGTTGCAGTCACAGCAAACGAATCAGTAGCAAGAAAGCTATCTCTCGTATTCGGTGTATTTGCGAAGAGTGGATCAAATACGTCATCTACTGATGAAATGCTAGAGAATGCAGTAGAAAAATCTATTGAATCTGGCTATGTAAGACATGGCGACTTGATTGTCATTACAGCTGGTGTGCCGGTTGGAGAAGCTGGTACAACGAACTTAATGAAAGTGTATGTTGTCGGTGACATCATTGCGAAGGGTCAAGGAATTGGCCGCAAATCTGCATTTGGACCGGTTGTTATTGCACAAAGCGGAAAAGAAGCAGAGGAAAAAATGTACGATGGTGCGATTCTTGTCGCAAACTGCACAGATCGTGATATGATGGGTGCTTTAGAAAAAGCGTCTGCCCTTATCACGGAAGAAGGCGGTCTAACAAGCCATGCAGCAGTCGTTGGGCTTAGTCTTGGAATTCCAGTCATTGTCGGTCTTGACAGTGCCACAACACTTCTAAAAGAAGGCGAAGAGATTACAGTAGATCCAGCACGCGGAGCGATCTACAAAGGCCGTGCAAGCGTCCTTTAAATCACACACGAGGGGAGTTATCTGACTCCTCTCTTTTTTTATGTTACACTAAAAAAAGTAAACAGCTTTCGATGAAAGAGACCCCATGAGGTGATATGGTTGAAAAAATATTTTCTACTATTATTGATTCTGTTCCCGGCAGTGGAAATTAGTTTATTTTTAATCTCAAGTAACATCATTGGTATTTTACCAACGATGCTATTCATTGTGCTAACAAGCGCATTAGGTGCTTACTTTGCAAGGAAACAAGGAATAGAAGCATTTCAGAAAGTGCAGCGAGATTTACAGTATGGCAAAATGCCAGGGGCCACCATTGTCGATGGCTTCTGCATTCTGATTGGCGGGTTGCTGCTGCTCATACCTGGATTCCTTTCTGATCTGATTGGGACTGTGCTGCTCATTCCCATGACAAGAAAACGGATCAAACCGCTCTTTGAGCGCTGGCTTAGAAATATGTCCAATCGCAAACGCTATACGATTATACGCTAAAGAGACCTTCGCATCAGGTCTCTTTTACTTTTGCGCACCATACCGAATGTACTGATAAAGGTCTCTGAAAACCCCTGCATTACGAAACGCCTGCCAAACGACAAGAGAAGCGGGACCGAGTGCAAGTCCAAGAAAACCAAAGCATTTTAACCCGACAAACAGCGCCACAAGTGTTGCTAAAGGATTAAGACCGATTGATTTACTTAAGACTTTTGGCTCTGATATTTGTCTTTGAATGAGCACCACAATATACAAAATGCCCAGTCCAATGGCGAGTGAAAGATTTCCTGTCATCGCGGAGTAAATGATCCACGGAAGAAAAACGGTGCCACTCCCGATGTAAGGAAGTAAATCAACTAGACCAATACATAGAGCGATCACAATCGCATGCTCGACCTTTAAGATGAAAAGTCCAATCAGCACGATCCCAATGGTCATGGCAACAAGGAGAAGCTGGGCTTTCATAAAGCCAGAAATGGCTTTTTTGATTTCAGATAAAATGGCACGTGTATGAAGCATCCATTTGGCGGGAAAGATACGAGAACCATATTTTTTTAACGTAAACCAATCTTTTGTGATAAAAAAAGTCGCTAGTGCGGAAAATAAAAGCGTCGCTGCTGCATCAGGCAAAAGACCTAAAAAAGCTGGAATGAATTCAAGAGTTTTTGAAAGGAAAGTCCCGATTTTTGCCGCTGCTTCGTCACCAAGTGCTTGGATTTGTCCTAAAATCGATTCCTTTTGACCTGCTTGAAGTGTATTAAATTGAGCAGTCAAATCATGATATAAAGGCAAAATCTGATCTGTGAAAAAACGTTCCACGATCCCAATCAGTTGATCAAGATGACCTGGCAGGACCTTTGCTAAATAAGCACTTCCTGAAATGATTTCCGCCACCAAAAGTGTCATGAATCCAGCTGCTGCCACTAAAAAGAGTAATAACACAATGATGACAACAAAACCTCTTGGCATCCCGGTCATGTTTTCAATTTTGCATACGGCTGGATGAATCAAACACGACACGGCAAATGCAATCCAAAATGGATATAAAAACGGAAAAGACTGATATAAAAAAACAACCGCACAAACGGCGATGCTGAAAATCATCAAACTTCGCAAAAAAATGGCCACATAAGTGTGATTCACACAATCCCCTCCAAAAAACAAGCATGTCCGATACTTCATTTTATTCAAAAAGATTAGTAATATGAAAAGGTCGCAATAAAAAGAAAGAAAGGAGCGGCGTATGTTTACTCAAGCAAATTTGTTTTTGGTTCTTTTACTCGTTATTGCACTTATTGCAAAAAACAATTCGTTAATTTTAGCGGTCTCTGTGCTGATTGCCATTAAGCTGATTGGCCTGGATCAAAAAATATTCCCGGTTCTGCAATCAAAAGGTATCAATTGGGGTGTTACGGTCATCACGATCGCTGTGCTTGTACCGATCGCAACAGGGGACATTGGATTTAAACAACTTGGAGAAGCGATGAAATCTTCCTATGCTTGGATAGCTCTTGGAGCGGGTATATTAGTAGCATTAATTGCAAAAAACGGCATTGTGCTACTCGAAAACGATCCGCATATCACAGCGGCACTTGTATTCGGTACGATTTTGGCAGTCAGCTTATTCAAAGGTGTGGCTGTTGGCCCGCTGATTGGTGCTGGAATTGCCTATTTAGCGATGCAAGCAGTGAAATTTTTCAGCGGTTAAAAAGAGAGTGGCTCATGCCACTTTCTTTTGATTTTTTTTCTGGCGTGAGCTTTTGCAAAAAAACATAATTAAATATATTAAAAGAAGCAAAATCCCTTTATTCCATGCCCGAACCGGAAGGCTGGAAAAAAAAATATCAAAAAAAATTATAGTTAAACATTTAACAAATGTCTGATTATTGTTTATAATGGGAATAGGCTTAATTTTGAACTCATTGATCAAACACGAGATATGAGGCTAAAAGCGCTCTAACCGTATAGGTAAATGTAAGCATTTTCTTTTCTAAACCTGCCAGCCTATTTTGGTTGGATAGCGCTTTCAAAAAGCGAGAATTTTGCAACGAAGGGGAATCTTTTTAAAAAGGGGAGATTGAACATGACAGCAACAAGAGGTCTTGAAGGTATCGTGGCAACAACTTCATCCGTAAGCTCAATTATTGATGATACTCTTACTTATGTAGGGTACAATATCGATGATTTAACTGAAAAAGCGACTTTCGAAGAAATTGTCTACCTGTTATGGCACTTAAAGCTGCCGAATGAGCAGGAGCTAAGCGAGTTAAAGCAGCAGCTCAATGAAAATGCTCATATTCCGCAAGAGATCATTGAGCACTTTAAATCTTATTCGCTGGATGGGGTTCATCCAATGTCTGCGATTCGTACAGCGGTATCCTTATTAGGTTTACTTGATGACGAATCAGAGATTATGGACAAAGAAGCGAATTACAGAAAAGCCATTCGCTTACAAGCGAAAATTTCTGGACTTGTCGCTGCATTCTCACGTATTCGAAAGGGACTTGAGCCTGTACAGCCAAAAGAAGAATACAGCTATGCTGCAAACTTCTTATATATGCTAAACGGCGAAGAGCCTTCACCAGTAGAAATTGAAGCGATTGATAAAGCGCTCATTCTACATGCGGATCACGAATTAAACGCATCGACATTTACAGCACGTGTATGTGTTGCTACACTATCAGATATCTACTCTGGTGTAACAGCGGCTATCGGCGCATTGAAAGGACCACTTCATGGCGGCGCAAATGAAGGCGTAATGAAGATGTTGTCAGAAATTGGCGAAGTTGAAAACGTAGATTCCTATATTCATGGTAAGCTAGAGAAGAAAGAGAAAATTATGGGCTTTGGCCACCGCGTTTACCGCCAGGGTGACCCGCGTGCAAAACATTTAAAAGAAATGAGCCAGCGCTTAACAAATCTCACAGGCGAGCCAAAATGGTATGAAATGTCTGTACGTGCAGAGGAAATCGTGACATCAGAGAAAAATCTTCCACCAAATGTTGATTTTTATTCTGCTTCTGTCTATCACAGTCTTGGGATTGATCATGACTTGTTTACACCAATTTTCGTGATCAGCCGATTCTCTGGATGGATTGCTCACATTTTAGAGCAATATGACAACAACCGTCTGATCCGTCCAAGAGCTGACTATATTGGACCTGATCTTCAAACGTTTGTTCCGATCAGTGAAAGAGACTAATGTTTATAGAATAGCGGAGGCTGATCCATCTAAACCAATCAGCCTCCATATCAACAAAAAACGAATCACGTGAAAAACTTCTTGGCTTGCAGACATCAAGCTTGGAAGTTTCAAATATTCACTACATAACCTGGGAGGTAATATCATTGTCACAAGGCGAAAAAATTACAGTTACTGGCGGCGTATTGAATGTACCAAATAATCCAATTATCCCGTTTATCGAAGGGGACGGAATCGGTCCTGACATTTGGAAAGCAGCATCAAGAGTTCTTGAAGCAGCTGTAGAAAAAGCATATAAAGGTGAAAAGCAAATCACTTGGAAAGAAGTATATGCAGGTGAAAAAGCTTACAATAAAACTGGCGAGTGGCTTCCAGAGCAAACACTTGAAGACATTCGTGAATATTTAATCGCGATCAAAGGACCACTGACAACACCAATTGGCGGAGGAATCCGTTCATTGAACGTGGCACTAAGACAAGAGCTTGATTTATTCACATGCTTACGTCCAGTTCGCTGGTTCAAAGGTGTACCATCTCCTGTGAAACGTCCAGAAGACACAGACATGGTCATCTTCCGTGAAAACACTGAAGATATCTATGCAGGAATCGAGTATGCAAAAGGATCAGACGAAGTGAAGAAGTTAATCGACTTCTTGAAAAACGAATTAGGTGTGAATAAAATCCGTTTCCCAGAAACATCAGGTATCGGAATCAAACCAGTTTCTGAAGAAGGAACATCTCGTCTTGTCAGAGCAGCGATCCAATATGCGATTGACCAAGGCCGTAAATCTGTGACGCTTGTTCACAAAGGAAACATCATGAAATTTACAGAAGGAGCCTTCAAAAACTGGGGCTACGAAGTGGCTGAAAAAGAGTTTGGCGACAAAGTCTTTACATGGGCACAATATGATCGTATTGTAGAACAAGATGGAAAAGATGCGGCAAACAAAGCGCAAAGTGAAGCAGAAGCTGCTGGCAAAATCATTGTCAAAGACAGCATTGCAGATATTTTCCTTCAACAAATTTTAACTCGTCCAGCTGAGTTCGATGTTGTCGCAACAATGAACTTAAACGGAGACTACATCTCTGATGCACTTGCAGCACAAGTTGGTGGAATTGGTATCGCACCTGGTGCAAATATCAACTACGAAACAGGACACGCTATTTTTGAAGCGACTCACGGAACAGCACCGAAATATGCTGGTCTTGATAAAGTGAATCCATCTTCTGTTCTTCTATCAGGCGTGCTTTTACTTGAGCACCTTGGATGGCAAGAAGCTGCTGATCTAGTGATTCAATCTGTTGAAAAAACAATTGCATCTAAAGTCGTCACGTACGATTTTGCTAGATTAATGGATGGTGCAACAGAAGTGAAATGTTCTGAGTTTGCTGACGAGCTCATCAAAAACTTGTCTTGATTCTTAAACTTTAAAGTTAAAGGGGAAAAAGGAAATGGCAAACAAGCGTAAAAAAGTATCTGTCATCGGAGCAGGCTTTACTGGAGCAACTACAGCATTTCTAACAGCTCAAAAAGAATTAGCGGATGTCGTATTAGTGGATATCCCTCAGCTTGAGAACCCGACAAAAGGGAAAGCACTTGACATGCTGGAAGCAAGCCCTGTTCAAGGCTTCGATGCGAATATTACAGGAACTTCTAACTACGAAGATACAGCCGGTTCTGATGTCGTGGTCATTACGGCAGGAATTGCAAGAAAGCCGGGAATGAGCCGTGACGACCTCGTGTCAACAAATGAAAAAATCATGCGCAGTGTGACACGTGAAATCGTTAAATATTCTCCAGAAGCGATCATTGTTGTGTTAACAAACCCTGTTGATGCAATGACATATGCAGTTTATAAAGAATCAGGATTACCAAAAGAAAAAGTCATCGGACAATCAGGAATTCTTGATACAGCACGTTTCCGTACGTTCGTTGCTCAAGAATTAAACCTATCTGTGAAAGATGTGACGGGCTTTGTTCTTGGCGGACATGGGGACGACATGGTGCCTCTTGTACGTTACTCTTATGCAGGCGGTATCCCGCTGGAAACATTAATTCCTAAAGAGCGAATTGATGCAATTGTTGAAAGAACAAGAAAAGGCGGCGGTGAAATCGTCAACCTATTAGGTAACGGTAGTGCGTATTATGCACCTGCTGCTTCACTCGTAGAAATGGTTGAGGCGATCTTAAAAGATCAACGCCGCGTCATGCCGACGATTGCATACCTTGAAGGTGAATATGGCTACGAAGGCATTTACCTTGGAGTTCCAACAATCGTAGGTGGAAACGGCCTTGAGCAGATCATCGAGCTTGAGCTGACAGAAGAAGAAAGAAGTCAGCTTGACCGTTCTGTTGAATCTGTAAAGAACGTCATGAAAGTATTGTCTTAATATGAATAAAAAAGAAGGCTTCTCGTATGAGGAGTCTTCTTTTTGTTTACAAAGTCAATCTTGTCGAAATTTTAAATTGTTCTCTTGTTAAGCTTTCGTTAAAATGAAAGAGAAAGCATGACTTCTCGCTTTTCACATAAGATACAAAAAACCGGATGCAGGGGAAATCACTAATTGGAGGCACAACATGAATAAAAAAATATTAGTTGTGGATGATGAAGAATCAATTGTAACACTTCTAAGCTATAACCTTGAAAGGGCGGGCTACGATGTCGTCACAGCAAGAGACGGAGAAGAAGCGCTTGAAAAAGCAGCAAGTGAACAGCCTGATCTGATTGTGCTTGATTTAATGCTTCCGAAAATGGACGGCATTGAAGTGTGCAAACAACTGAGAATTCAAAAAATGATGTTCCCTATTTTAATGCTGACAGCAAAGGACGATGAATTTGATAAGGTGCTCGGTCTTGAACTTGGAGCCGATGATTACATGACAAAACCTTTCAGTCCTAGAGAAGTGGGTGCTCGGGTAAAAGCCATTTTGAGAAGAGCACAGCAATCTCAGCCGGCTCCCGTGCAAGAAGAGAAGGAAGAGATCATTGCAGACCAAATCAAAATTGGAGACCTGCGCATTTTACCTGAACATTACGAAGTCTATTTCCAAGAAGAACGTCTAGAGCTCACGCCAAAGGAATTTGAACTGCTTCTTTATTTGGCTAAGCATAAAGGCCGTGTCCTTACGCGTGATCTATTGTTAAGTGCGGTTTGGAATTATGACTTTGCAGGTGATACTCGTATTGTGGATGTGCATATCAGCCACTTGCGGGACAAAATTGAAAAGAACACGAAAAAACCAACATATATTAAAACCATTCGAGGCTTAGGCTACAAATTGGAGGAGCCAAAGCCAAATGAGTAAAGTGAGAACCCGCCTTTTTTCTGGGCTCATTTTTCTCCTGTTTATTGTGTTTGTTGCGCTTGGTCTTTTCTTGGATCATATGTTTCATATTTTCTATGAAACAAAATTAACCGAACGAATGGAAAAGGAATCGAGTTTTCTTCTTTCTTCTATGAATGTTGAAGATTTGAATGCGGAGCAAAACAAGAAGATTCTCAATCAAGCAAAGCAGCATCTCGATATGAATGCGTCGATTGTGGACGTGAAGGGGAATATCATACATACAACGGGTCAAGCAGAACAAAGGGCTGTCATTTTAAACACACTGAAAAGTGAGCAGCTCCAAAAAACAGGAACGTTCATTGAGGATGAGAAGGATGCGCTGTTTCATTATGCAGTTCCAATGATGAAACAAAACGAACCGGCGGGATATTTATTTCTTCATGCTTCATTCCAGCCTTTGAATGAGATTGACGGCCAGCTCTGGCTTGCATTAGCCTTTTGTCTTGGTTCGGCCATCATTATCATCGTCTTTTTTGGCTATCGCATGTCGATGAAGTATGTAAAGCCGATTGATTATGCCACAAAGGTGGCCAAACAGCTTGAACGAGGGAACTATGATACAAATAACTATGAAGAGCTGATCATTGAAACAAGTGAACTCAATACATCAATGAAGCGTCTGGCAGAAAGTCTTCAAGACATGACAAGCGCTGGCGAAATGCAGCGAGATCGTCTGCAAACAGTCATTGAAAACATTGGAGCAGGGATTATTTTGATTGATAAAATGGGCTATATTCACTTAGTCAATCGAACATTCCGCAAGCAATTCAAAGTGCAAAAACACATTTATATGCACAAGCTGTATCATGAAGCCTTTACCCATGAAGAGATTATTGAGTTAATAGACGAAATTTTCATGACAGAAACCAAGGTCCGAAAGTTTTTACGTCTCGCTGTTGACATCGAGCGCCGTTATTTCCAAGTCGATGGTGTCCCGATCTTAAGTACAGACGATGAATGGAAAGGGATTGTTCTTGTCTTTCATGATGTGACAGAAACAAAGCAGCTAGAACAGATGCGAAAAGACTTTGTCGCTAACGTGTCACATGAATTAAAGACACCGATCACGTCAATTAAAGGCTTTTCTGAAACACTTCTGGATGGTGCCATTGACGATAAAGAAGCGCTGACACAATTTTTGTCCATCATCCTAAAAGAGAGTATTCGTTTAGAAACGCTCATCCAAGACTTACTTGATCTCTCGAAAATTGAACAGCAGCATTTTAAGCTGAATATTCAAGAAGCCAATGCGACAGAAATCATTCAAGAGATTGAAGTGCTGCTAAAACAAAAGGCTGCTGAAAAAGGCATTGACCTACAAGTGCGTGTCCCGAAAGAGCCGGTCTATGTCATGGCAGATCCGCTGAGATTAAAACAAATTTTCCTCAACCTGATCAATAATGCCCTCACCTATACACCAGAGGGAGGAAGTGTCACGATCACAGCAAGACAGAGGAAAGACAGCTATGAATTTGATGTAGCAGATACAGGGATCGGTATGAAAAAGAGTGAGATTCCAAGAATATTCGAGAGATTTTATCGAATTGATAAAGATAGAAGTAGAAACTCAGGCGGTACAGGGCTTGGTCTTGCCATTGTCAAACACCTTGTCGAAGCACATGAAGGAACGATTTCTGTTCATAGCAAACAAGGCAAAGGGACGACGTTTACCGTGAGTTTAAAGTCAAAATAGAGAAGAATGGAAAGTGGCGTTAAAATTTACATGATCTTTACAATGAATTCATGTTTTGTTAATCAATCATTGGTAGGATGAATAGGAACCCCTTCATCCAAGGAGCCAATTTTGGAAGGACGAAAACACTTGTTGTTTTCGTCCCTTTTTTATGCAGGCTCGTCTATTTTCTTTTCAAAATAAACTTTGATAAAATGAACATACAATGTGCGAAAGAGACGGCTGAGCCGGCTCAGTCGATGGAGGATTAAAAGATGACAGATCAAAAGAAATTAGTACTTGTGGATGGAAACAGTCTCGCTTATCGAGCCTTTTTTGCTTTGCCGCTATTATCCAATGATAAAGGCGTACATACAAATGCCATTTATGGCTTTGCGATGATCTTAATGAAGATGCTTGAAGACGAGAAGCCGACTCATATGCTCGTAGCATTTGATGCGGGTAAAACCACCTTCCGTCACGAGACCTTTAAGGAATATAAAGGCGGAAGACAAAAAACTCCGCCAGAACTATCAGAACAAATGCCGTTCATCCGTGAGCTATTAGATGCTTATCAAGTGAAAAGGTACGAGCTTCCGCAATACGAGGCGGATGACATTATCGGCACACTGGCTGTAGAGGCAGAAAAGGACGGCTTTGAGGTCAAAATCTTCTCAGGAGATAAAGACTTAACGCAGCTTTCAACAGACCATACAACAGTAGCCATTACGAAAAAAGGCATCACAGAAGTAGAATATTACACACCGGCCCATATTGAAGAGAAATACGGCCTCAGACCAGATCAAATCATCGACATGAAAGGGCTGATGGGAGACTCATCAGACAATATCCCTGGCGTGCCTGGTGTCGGTGAAAAAACAGCGATCAAATTACTAAAGCAGTTTGAAAGCCTTGAAAATCTGCTTGATCATATTGACGAAGTCAGCGGGAAAAAGCTAAAAGAAAAGCTTGAAGAATATAAAGAACAAGCGGTGATGAGTAAAAAGCTGGCGACGATTCTCGTAGAAGCACCAATAGATGTGTCAAGCAAAGAGCTCGCCTATGAAGGTCCTCACATGGAGCAGGTCATCTCGCTTTATAAAGAACTGGGCTTTCAAACGCTGCTAGAGCGTTTAGGAGAAGCGCCAGAATCAGATGAACCAGTAGAAATAGACGAACTAGACGTAAAGAAAATGACAGATGTCACGGAGGACATGCTGACAGATCACGCTGCACTTGTGGTAGAACAGCTAGGAGACAATTATCACGAAGCCGATTTGATAGGGTTTGCGATCCATAATGAGAACGGTGCATTTTTTATGACAAAAGAAGATGCTCTTCAATCTGAAGCGTTTAAACAATGGGTACAGGATGAAACGAAGAAGAAATGGGTCTTTGATTCCAAAAGAGCGGTTGTTGCGCTCAGATGGCATGATGTTGATC
The DNA here is from genome assembly GCF_040869405.1 of Bacillus sp. FSL K6-2869. NCBI lineage: Bacteria > Bacillati > Bacillota > Bacilli > Caryophanales > Bacillaceae > Bacillus > Bacillus sp. FSL K6-2869. The sequence goes on along the minus strand of NZ_CP152035.1, from coordinate 2,677,600 downwards.
TTAAAGGTGTCGATAACGATGTCCTGCTCGCTTCCTATGTGGTCAATCCGCAGAAATCCTATGAGGACGTTGCAAGTGTGGCGAAGGAATATGGCCTGAACATAGCCCTTTCCGATGAAAAAGTTTACGGAAAAGGAGCGAAACAGGCGATTCCACCTGAAGAAGAGCTAAAAGACCATCTTGGAAGAAAAGCAGCAGCGATCTCTGCGCTGCATGATTTGACCCTTGAAGCGTTAGAAAAAAATGATCAGCATGAGCTGTATGAAGATTTAGAGCTGCCTCTTGCCCTCATCTTAGGTGAAATGGAATCTCTTGGGGTAAAAGTGGATGTTGAACGTCTTCAGAAAATGGGTGAAGAACTCACGAAGAAGCTGAAGGAATATGAAGAAACCATTCATCGGTTAGCAGGAGAAACATTTAACATCAATTCACCGAAGCAACTTGGTGTGATTTTATTTGAAAAATTAGGACTGCCGGTTATCAAAAAGACCAAAACAGGCTACTCTACGTCTGCGGATGTCCTTGAAAAGCTTGAAGACAAGCACGAAATTATTCGGTCCATTCTGCATTACCGTCAAATAGGAAAGCTGCAATCTACTTATGTGGAAGGCTTAATGAAAGTGACGCGCAAAGATACGCATAAAGTGCACACAAGATTTAATCAGGCACTTACACAAACAGGAAGATTAAGCTCAACAGACCCAAACCTTCAAAACATCCCGATTCGTTTAGAAGAAGGCCGAAAAATTCGTCAAGCGTTCGTTCCGTCAAAAGAAGGCTGGCTCATGTTTGCAGCTGACTATTCTCAAATTGAGCTGCGTGTACTCGCGCACATTTCTCAAGATGAGAACTTGATTGAAGCCTTTACGCAAGATATGGATATTCACACGAAAACAGCCATGGATGTGTTCCATGTCTCAGAAGAAGAAGTGACTTCCTCTATGAGAAGACAGGCCAAAGCTGTCAACTTCGGAATCGTATATGGAATTAGTGATTATGGACTGTCTCAAAACCTTGGGATTACAAGAAAAGAAGCAGCGGCCTTCATTGAACGTTATTTAACAAGCTTTAAAGGCGTGAAAACCTATATGGAGGACATCGTGCAGGAAGCAAAACAAAAAGGGTATGTGACCACGCTTCTTAAACGCAGACGATATATCCCAGATATCACAAGCCGTAATTTTAATGTGAAAAGCTTTGCGGAAAGAACGGCAATGAACACACCGATCCAAGGCAGTGCTGCCGATATCATCAAAAAAGCGATGATTGATATGGCACGAAAGTTAAAAGAAGAGAATCTGCAGGCAAATCTGTTATTGCAAGTGCACGATGAACTGATCTTTGAAGCGCCAAAAGAAGAAATCGCCATATTAGAAAAAATCGTCCCTGAAGTCATGGAAAACGCACTTCAGCTCGATGTGCCACTAAAAGTCGATTTCGCTTCAGGTCCATCTTGGTACGACGCAAAATAAAGAGAGAGAAAAAGGAGCGAGGAGCATGCCGGAATTACCAGAGGTTGAGACCGTCCGGCGCACTCTTCAGCGGTTAGTCAAAGGAAAAACGATTGAAACGGTCGATATCAAATGGCCAAATATCATCAAACGTCCTGGGGAACCGGAAGAGTTCGCTAGAAGGATGGTAGGAGAAACCATTCAAACCATTGAAAGAAGAGGGAAGTTTCTACTCTTTCATTTAGACCACTATGTGATGGTCTCCCATTTAAGAATGGAAGGGAAATACCGTGTACATGAAACTGGTGAGCCTTATGATAAACATGTACACGTCGTCTTTACGTTCACAGACGGTACCGAACTTCGGTACCATGATGTCCGTAAATTTGGGACGATGCATCTATTTCAGCCAGGCGAAGAAGAAAAAGAACTTCCGCTATCACAGCTGGGATATGAACCTTTTTCAGACTCATTTACACCAGAATATTTATGGGAGCAATTAAAGAAAACCTCCCGCGTGGTCAAAACGGCTTTACTTGATCAAAAAATCGTGGTTGGCCTTGGTAATATTTATGTAGATGAAGTGCTGTTTAAATCAGGCATTCATCCAGAAACAAAAGCGAATCAGCTAAGTCTTGCATCTTGCAAGGTGCTCCACAAACATATTATTGACACGCTTCAAGTGGCTGTTGATGCAGGAGGTAGCACCATTCGCTCCTACATCAATTCACAAGGTGATATTGGGACTTTTCAATTACAGCTTCTTGTATATGACCGGCGGGGAGAACCTTGCCAGACGTGCGGCAGTATCATAGAGAAAACAGTGGTGGGAGGGCGCGGCACTCATTTTTGTGTGACCTGCCAAAAACGCCCTTCATAAAGGTAAGCCGTCAGCATGCTTCCTTTTTGCCATGCATACGATAAAAAACATTCTTTTTTCAGCAAGGTGTAGACTGACACACAGCCCACCTGCTCTTCATATAGTGAAGAAGAGTCTAAGGACGCCTAGAGACTCTTGATCATCGTTGCATGAACAGAAAGGAAGAGTACAGGTATGATTTCGTTTTCGCTTCTGTTTTTAGCTATTGCCGTCAGCATTGACAGCTTTTCTGTAGGTTTTACGTATGGTCTTCGCAAGATGAGGATTCCATTTAAAGCCATCGTTATTATTGCTTGCTGTTCAGGAATTGTGTTGCTCATTTCCATGCTGATTGGCAGCCTGCTCACGACATTCCTCCCTGTCTCAGTGACAGATAAACTGGGTGGAGGCATCTTAATTGCCATCGGACTTTGGGTTCTGTATCAATTTTATAAACCAGCGAAAGAGCGTGATTTGCTCCTTCATGAAAAAACACTTCTCAATGTAGAAGTGCAGTCTCTTGGGCTTGTCATTCATATTTTGCGAAAGCCTACAAGCGCAGATATTGACCGCTCTGGCACCATTAATGGAATGGAAGCGGTGCTTCTTGGAATTGCTTTATCCATCGATGCATTTGGTGCAGGGATTGGTGCAGCGATTCTTGGTTTTTCTCCAATTGTCATGAGCATCACGGTCGCTGTGATGAGTTCTCTTTTTGTATGCATCGGACTGCGTGCGGGTCATTATTTGGCCAATTGGCGCTGGATCGATAAACTCGCATGCTTACCAGGGCTGTTACTCATTTTAATTGGGGTGTGGAAGCTGTAAAGGAGGAAACGAATTGACGCTCGTCATTGGATTAACAGGCGGGATTGCTAGCGGAAAAAGCACAGTCTCGCAGATGATAAAAGAGAAAGGCATTCGGGTGGTGGATGCTGATATCATTGCAAAAGAAGCGGTTTCTAAAGGATCGGCTGCCCTTCATCAAATCGTTCAAACTTTTGGTGAAGAGGTTCTTCTGCCAAATGGTGAACTGAACCGGCAGCAGCTTGGAGCGATCATTTTTTCTGATGAAGAGAAAAGAAAAAAGCTCAATGCCATCGTTCATCCTGAAGTCAGAAAGGAAATGCTCGAGCAGCGTGATGAAGGGGTGAGCAACAATGAAACATTCGTTGTGCTTGATATCCCGCTCCTATTCGAGAGCAAGCTGGAAGGGCTAGTCGACCGCATCATCGTTGTGTACACGACGCCTGAATTGCAGCTGTCGCGGCTCATGAATCGAAACGACCTGAGCGAGGAAGAAGCACTGAATCGCATTCACTCCCAGCAGCCTCTTGAGGAAAAGTGCCAAAAAGCAGACCGCGTGATAGAAAACACAAAAGATCTTGCTTTTATTAGAAAGCAATTAGAGAACATATTAAACGAATGGGAACATACAGATAAGTAAGAGTACATACAGTACTCTTCTTTTTTTATGCTTTTTTCGTCAATTTCATTGCAAAGAACAGCCCTTTTTTGAAAATATACGTTTATATACTGGCAATTACATTCTAATGTGATATACTAATTTCATAAATAAATTTATTGAGTATAACACATAATAGAGGAGTGACCTGTTCATGAAGGTAAAAGCAGCGATTAATGGGTTTGGCAGAATTGGACGCATGGTCTTCAGAAAAGCAATGCTTGATGATCAAATTCAAATTGTAGCGGTGAACGCAAGCTATCCTGCCGAAACGCTAGCACATTTAATTAAATATGACACAAATCATGGACGTTACGAATGCGATGTGACAGCAGAAGATGACGCGTTGATTGTCAATGGCAAAAGAGTGCTTTTGCTCAATAATAGAGACCCAAAGCAGCTTCCATGGGGAGAGCTTGGGATTGATATCGTGATCGAAGCAACAGGGAAATTTAATTCAAAAGATCAAGCGATGGGCCATATAGATGCCGGAGCGAAAAAGGTCGTACTCACAGCTCCAGGTAAAAATGAAGACGTTACAATTGTAATGGGTGTCAATGAGGATGATCTTGATCCTGAAAAGCACGTCGTTATTTCAAACGCATCTTGTACAACAAACTGCTTAGCACCAGTTGTCAAATTGTTAGATGATGAATTTGGCATCGACAACGGCTTAATGACAACGGTTCATGCTTATACAAATGATCAAAAAAATATCGACAACCCCCACAAGGATTTGCGCCGGGCAAGAGCATGTGCCCAGTCCATCATTCCAACGACGACGGGTGCCGCTAAAGCGCTTTCTTTAGTGCTGCCGCACATGAAAGGGAAATTACATGGACTTGCACTTCGAGTGCCAGTTTCTAATGTATCGATGGTTGATCTTGTGGTCGACTTGAAAAAAGATGTTACAGCAGAAGAGGTCAATGCTGCCTTTGCAACGGCTTCAAAAACATCTCTTGCTGGCATATTAGACTACACAGATGAACCACTTGTCTCCACAGACTTTAACACAAACCCTTATTCTGCTGTCGTTGATGGACTTACAACGATGGTGATGGAAGGCAGAAAAGTAAAAGTTCTTGCATGGTATGACAATGAATGGGGCTATTCTTGCAGAGTGGTTGATCTTGTAAAGTTTGTTGGTTCCCAGATGAAAGAGCTTTCAGCTGTTTGAAATGAAGAAGACTGAACGTCCCTTTTCAAGAAATGAGAGAAAATCCCACTAAAAACACAGCTTGCAAAATGGGTCTAAACAAAGTATACTATTTTTCGTGAACTTCTTGTTCGCAGACTCATTCGGGTATACTTAAAGGGTTAGGACCTCTTTGGACTAACTTTCCCCCGTGGTATATGTCCGGTCCGGCTGCTTAGAACTTCACTCTTTCATTCTTGTTTAAGGGGGGTCCATGATGGAAACAATCGGACGTCACGTTATCTCCGAGTTATGGGGATGCGACTGTGATAAACTGAACGACATGGATTTTATTGAAAAAACGTTTGTAAATGCAGCTTTGAAATCAGGAGCTGAAGTAAGAGAGGTTGCTTTTCACAAATTTGCACCTCAAGGAGTAAGTGGAGTTGTCATTATTTCTGAATCTCATCTGACAATTCACAGCTTTCCTGAACATGGTTATGCGAGCATAGATGTTTATACTTGCGGCGATCTAGATCCGAATATTGCAGCAGATCATATCGGAGATGAACTAGGTGCTGAAACAAGAGAAAACATCGAAATTCCTCGAGGCATGGGACCTGTACAAGTGAAACAGGCGCAAGCCAAAGCACTGTAAACATAAAAAAGATTGCAATGGGAGCTGGCCAAAAGCATTAAATGCCTTTGTGTTATGCTCCTTTTTATATTTGTTCCATACACGACATCCAGCATGATCCAACCTGTCTATACTTTTGTTCTAGGAAAACAAAGGTTTTTTTTATAAAATAAAGAAGAGGGTTTATGACAAAGGGGATACGTGTATGACTTTAGGACAAAAGCTAAAACGATTCATTTCAAATCATACAGAAACATCTGACCATCATCCAGTGTCAGAGCTGAAAAGCCATTACTACAAATCGACACAAACTCAAGTTTTCCAAGCGGTAGAAGCCGTTCTTTCAAGAAACGATTCCTATCAAGTGACATCTGTTTCAGCAGAACGAGGTGAAATCAGCGCAAACATACGAACGCCGAAAAAAGCCTTTCTCGTGGCGACTGTCATTTCAATTCGTCCTTTTGAAACAGCTGTCGATTTTAATGTGACAACAGAAACAGCGCTGCCAACAGACTTTGGCTACAGTCAAAAGGCTGTTTTGTCCCTCTATAAAGAACTAGACAAACAACTTCCAAGAAGAGATCGGAGCTGATGAAATGAAATGTCCCACTTGTCAGCACCTTGGCACAAGGGTGCTTGATTCAAGACCAGTAGATGAAGGGAAGTCCATTCGTCGGAGAAGAGAGTGTGAAAGCTGTCAATATCGCTTCACGACGTTTGAAAAATTAGAAGAATTGCCATTGATTGTGGTGAAAAAAGAAGGAATTCGAGAAGAATTCAGCCGGGAAAAGATGCTGAGAGGCCTCATTAAAGCGTGTGAAAAACGTCCTGTCGCTTTAAAACAGCTCGAGGATGTCTGCTTTAACATTGAGAAGGAATTGCGTAACCAAGGCATGTCAGAGGTAAAAAGCGAGCTTGTTGGGGAAATGGTGATGGACGAGCTGGCGAAAATTGATGAAGTGTCTTACGTCAGGTTTGCCTCGGTTTACCGTCAGTTTAAAGATATCAATGTATTTATTGATGAATTAAAAGATTTATTAAAGAAAGAACGCTAAAAAAGAGCTGAAGATTCTTCATGCTCTTTTTCCTGCGTAAAGCGTAAAACGCAAAAAGAGTGTACAATGAAGACAACCGTATTAAGGGAGGATCAGCATATGACAGAGCATTGGAAGGAAGTGCTAGCCGTCGATCCGTATGTCGTCAAAAGCGCTTCATTGCTCGGTGACATCGATAGACAGCTTATTACTCTTTTATATCAGCCGCTTATTGGCATGTCCGCTTTCAGTTTATACATGACGCTGTGGGGAGAGCTGGAACAAAATCGAATGTGGGGGAAACCCGCACCTCACCGTCAGCTGATGGTGATGCTGCAAACGAATTTAAATGATATTTTTGAGGAGCGCTTAAAGCTTGAAGCGATCGGATTACTCCGCACATATGAACAGGAAACGGAAGAAGGCAGACTGTTTACATATGAGCTCGTGCCGCCGCTGAGACCGGATGAATTTTTCCAAGACGGTATGCTGAATGTCCTTTTGTATCATCGGGTAGAGAAAGCAAAATATATGCAGCTTCGTGATTATTTTTCTTATCCAGGAGTTCCTGCTGATGCAAAGAACATCTCCCGATCGTTTGAAGAAGTGTTTCACGTCTTGCAGCCAGGAGAGCGCAAGATGACAGAGGAAATCAATCAGGCGTCATCGCTTGACGAGGGCTACGAATATGTGACAGTTGGCTCAAGTCAGCCTGCACCGCTTTCAGATGAATCTTTTGATTTTGATCTATTGTTAGCAGGCATGTCGGACATGATGATTCCAAGAAAAGCTTTGACAAAGCAAGTGAAAGAGACAATTAAGAAGTTAGCGGTCGTCTATGGCATCACCCCGCTGCAAATGCAAAATATTGTCGCAGGTGCCTGTGGTTCAGATCAGATGATATCAACTGAGGATCTGCGAAAAGCAGCGAGAGACTGGTATCAAATTGAATACAGAGGCGAACAGCCGAAGCTGATTGATCAAAAACAGCCAAGGCATTTACGTCACAATGTCACGCAGCAGCCAGGTGCAGATGCGCCTGATGCGAAATTGATTGAAAAGCTTGATCATATTTCGCCTAGAGAGCTTCTAAAAGATATGGCAGATGGCATTGAGCCGACGTATGCAGACTTAAGAATTGTTGAAGATATTATGCTTGAGCAGCAGCTAGAGCCTGGGGTCATGAATGTCCTGATCTACTATACACTGCTAAAAACCGATATGAAACTGTCCAAAACATATATGCAGAAAATCGCCGCTCACTGGGTGCGAAAGAAAATCAAAACCGTGGCAGCTGCAATGAAAATTGCCAAAGAAGAAAATAGGCAAATGACAGAATGGGCGCAGCAAAAAAATAAGCGTCAATCATATGGATCAGGAAAAGTGATCCGCGAGGAGAAGCTGCCTGACTGGATGAAGGAAGCTGAAACGAAAGAACAGCCAAAAGAACAGACAGATAACTTGTCTACAGAGGACCTCGAACGAGAAAAAGAAAAATTGTTAGATCAGTTTAATAATATGAAAAAGTACAATGCACATTAATGTGAGGTGAGATGGAGATGAAACCGATCGGTCGTTCATTTGATCAGCTAAAAGGACGGGTAGATTTTCGCGTGAGATACAATCAGATTAAAGAAAGTGTCCTAGCTGATGAAGATGTAAAAGCTTTTTTAAAGGAGCATCAAGAGGACATCCAAGAAGACATGATCAATCGCAGCTTGAACAGGCTCTTTGAATATGTACAGCAATCAAAGGGTTGTTCTTACTGCTTAGAGGAAGAGAGTGTAAATGTCATTTTAGACGGGTATCACCCGAAGCTTGTGATCAAAGGTCAGAGCATTGATATTGAATATTCCCCTTGTCCTGTCAAACTGCGGCTTGATAGACAGAAAAAACAGCAAGAACTCATGAAAAGCATGTATATTCCGCAGAATGTTCTTCAAGCGACGTTTGCTGATTTAAATGTGGTTGGAAGACAAGAAGTCATTCAAAAAGTAGGTCAATTCCTGCAAAGTTATGATGAAACAGGTAAGGGAAAAGGCCTCTATTTACATGGAAAGTTTGGGGTCGGAAAAACATTTATTCTGGCAGCGATTGCGCAGCAGCTAGCGGTAAAAGAGTATCCATCTCTCCTTGTATACGTGCCTGAATTTGTGAGAGAGTTAAAAAATTCGTTAGCCGATCATACACTCGAAGAGAAGCTGAATATGGTCAAATCTACACCAATTTTAATGCTTGATGATATCGGAGCAGAGTCGATGACAAGCTGGGTACGAGATGAACTTTTAGGAACAATCTTGCAATACCGCATGGCAGAGCAGCTGCCGACTTTTTTCTCTTCTAATTTCTCACCGAATGAGTTAAAGCATCACTTTACGTACTCACAGCGCGGGGAAAAAGAAGAGGTGAAGGCAGCTCGATTAATGGAACGCATTCTCTACCTAGCTGAACCAGTTCTGCTTGAAGGGGAAAATCGCCGTCATTTATAAAAAGATAGGTCACGTGAAGGGGAGCGGATGAAATGAATAAAAGAAAATGGCTGCTTTTCCTCGTGATTGGCGTCCTAGCTGCTGTGCTATGGTGGCTCAACAAACAGCATTTTCAACTGTCGCCGAAAGATGTGAAGAATTGGATTCTTCAATTTGGGATGCTAGCTCCCTTTGTCTTTCTTTTCTTATCACTTTTTCGTCCATTTGTGCTTGTCCCTCTCACCGTCTTTTCGCTAGCAGCAGGTTTGGCATTCGGCAGTGTCCTTGGGACCATTTATGCCTTAGCTGGTGCGACAGCAGGTGCAACAGGGTCTTTCCTGCTTGCCTCAACCTTCCGTTCAAACAAGCAGGAAACCGAATCAAGCAATCGGAAGCTAAAAGCGGTGACGTCCCGTATTCAAGAGCATGGATTTATTTATATCCTCTTATTACGCATTGCGCCCATTCACTTTGATTTTGTCAGTTATGCCGCAGCAGCTTCACGTGCGAATTATCGTGCATTTGCGGCAGCGACTTTTTTAGGATTAATACCTGGTACTGTGGCGTTAAATGTCCTTGGATCAAGCTTTGTGAGCGGAAATTATGCCGCCTTAGCGATTGTTTGTTTGATTTATTTGATCTTTATCTCAGTGCCACTGATTTTAAAAAGAAAGATGCCTGATTTATTTTAGGCGTCTATTTTTTATGTTCTCCCCATATATATGTAACAGATGTCGTTAGGGGGGACAAACATGCTTGAAATAATCTTTGAAGATGAATATGATACCGCCGCTTTTTTACATCTTGCTGAACACTTTGACAGTCGGCATCACATTTCGATTCAACAAGGGAAAGACCGGCTTCTCATAGAAGCGAAGAAATCAGGAGAAGCCATAGAGCACATTGTGCGGACATTGCTGATTCACTTTTTTTTGGAATGCAAAGAAAATGAACGCATGCGCAGCATCCTTGAAAACACATACTTATTTAAAGATCCAGAAGAGCAACACCAAATTCTTTCAATCGCCCATAGCATCATGAAAGGGGATCTAGATGACATTCCTGGAATTCATCAAGACCCACCGAGGGAGGATCTGTTAAAAAAAGAGCTTGAGACGATTTCTTTACAGAAAGGTGTTTTTTCCATTGGTTCATTTATGACATTTAGGCTCTCAGCGTATGACAGAAGGCTGAAGAACTATGTTGAAGTATCCATCGAAGAATATAAAATGGAACAAGAATATCAAAACTTTATTCAATCCCTTCGAGACTATGTGATGTCAAGAGAACCTAAGCTTGAAAAAGTACATGTTGTGCATCAGGACCGCCTGATGATTTGGGAATTTCGGTACGCTTCTGAGCGTGATCAAAAACAATACATAGACAGACAGTTTGTAAGAGAGCATCCAATGTATATTGATTCGCAGTTGATTGCACCGCTTGTATCCATTGCGCCACAAAAGATTGACCTATTTACAGATGATACAGGTCACTCGATGGTGCAAACCATTCAAAATATTTTTCAAGAAAGAGTTGAGGTATTCCCGCCTCATTCGTTTCAGGAACAGCATGTTCAATTTGTTCCTAGTCATTTGGAAAAGAAAAGTGAAAAGCTTTCTTGATTTTCACGAAAAAACGTTTTATAATACGGTGTAACTTCATACAGAGACCGTATTGATAAGGACATGAACAAATGAACACCCGCTTAAAGAGAGGGAAGCCGTGGCTGAAAGCTTCCTAGCAGAGGACCATTTGCTTTACCACCTTTGAACATCAGCTGTGAACTGTTTAGTAATAGCTGACGGGAATTCCCGTTATTGAACCACAAGCCGTATTTGCTTTTGACAAAGCAAGCTGCAAATACGGGAAAAAGGGTGGAACCACGATTCCGTTTATTCAACCTCGTCCCTTTCCAGGGGGCGGGGTTTTTATATTGCCAAAAAAAGGAGTGACTAGAGATGTCAGAACAAATTCAACTTACATTTCCAGATGGAGCAGTCAAGGAGTTTGACAAAACAGCTACAACAGAAGACATCGCGGCATCAATTAGCCCAGGCCTAAAGAAAAAAGCGCTTGCCGGTAAATTGAACGGCAAAGAAATAGATCTGCGTACGCCGCTGTTAGAAAGTGGAACAATCGAGATCATCACAGATAAGAGTGAAGAAGCGCTCGATATTATGCGACACAGCACAGCGCATTTGCTTGCACAGGCAATCAAACGCATTTATGGAAAAGAGCATCACGTCCAGTTTGGCGTAGGCCCTGTCATTGAAAATGGCTTTTACTATGATGTCGATATCGATGTAGCGATTACACCTGAAGATTTACCAAAGATTGAAAAAGAAATGAAAAAAATCATTAACAGCAATTTGCCGATTGAGCGCATTGAAGTTTCAAGAGAAGAAGCGAAAGCACGCTTTGAAGCAATTGGCGATGAATTGAAGCTAGAGCTGTTAGAAGCAATCCCAGAAGGCGAAGCCGTCACAATTTATGAGCAAGGTGAATTCTTCGATCTATGCCGCGGTATTCACTTGCCGTCTACAGGGAAAATCAAAGAATTCAAGCTGTTAAGCCTTGCAGGTGCTTACTGGAGAGGCGACAGTAACAACCAAATGCTTCAGCGTATTTACGGAACAGCTTTCTTCAGCAAAGAAGAATTAAACGAGCATTTACGTCTGCTTGAAGAAGCAAAAGAGCGTGATCACCGTAAATTAGGCAAAGAATTGAAACTGTTTGCGAACTCTCAAAAGGTGGGCCAAGGTCTTCCGCTCTGGCTGCCAAAAGGGGCCACAATTCGCCGCGTCATTGAGCGTTATATTGTTGATAAAGAAGTACGCCTTGGTTATGAGCATGTGTATACACCCGTTCTTGCGAGTGTAGAATTGTATAAAACATCAGGCCACTGGGCGCATTATCAAGAAGACATGTTCCCTGTGATGGAAATGGACAATGAAGATCTTGTTCTCCGTCCAATGAACTGCCCGCACCATATGATGATTTATAAAAATGAACCGCATAGCTATCGTGAACTGCCAATTCGGATTGCAGAGCTTGGAACAATGCACCGCTATGAAATGTCAGGCGCTTTATCCGGCCTTCAACGTGTTCGCGGGATGACATTAAACGATGCCCATATCTTTGTTCGTCCAGATCAAATCAAAGATGAGTTCATCCGTACAGTTCGTTTAATTGAAGAAGTGTATCAAGACTTCGGCTTAAATGATTATACGTTCCGCTTATCTTACCGTGATCCAGAGGATACAGAGAAGTATTTTGACGATGATGCGATGTGGAATAAAGCACAGTCTATGCTGAAAGATGCAATGGACGAGCTTGGACATGACTACTATGAAGCAGAAGGCGAAGCGGCATTTTATGGTCCGAAGCTTGACGTCCAAGTAAAGACAGCTCTTGGAAAAGAAGAGACTTTGTCTACTGTACAGCTAGACTTCTTACTTCCAGAGCGTTTCGATCTCACATATATCGGAGAAGATGGAAAACACCATCGTCCAGTTGTCATTCATAGAGGAGTTGTGTCCACAATGGAACGCTTCGTTGCCTTCTTAATTGAAGAATACAAAGGAGCTCTTCCAACATGGCTGGCACCTGTACAATTCCAAGTCATCCCGGTTTCACCATCTGTCCATCTAGATTACGCGAAAAAAGTGCAAGAACGTTTGCAGCTTGAAGGACTGCGTGTAGAACTAGACAGTCGTGATGAAAAAATAGGGTACAAAATTAGAGAAGCGCAAATGCAAAAGATTCCGTACATGCTGGTTGTCGGTGATCAAGAAGCAGAAAATGGCGCGGTCAATGTAAGAAAATATGGGGAACAAGATTCAGAAACAATGGACCTCGAAGCTTTTGTGAAACATGCAGTCGCAGAAGCAAAAAAATAATGAAGGCAAACGAAACAGTCAGTGATCTCATCTCTTGAGGTTGCTGGCTTTTTTCTTATGGAAAAAAATTCTCCACTGGTGATCCAAGTGCGCAAATGATACGTTTAGATAGTACTAAAGTATGGGTAAGTATGTACTATTAGATAGAGGCAAATTGGGGGAATGAAAGCGATGATTCAAACAACAAACACTTCATCAACACAAGTATTGGAGCAATCAGCTGTGCTTCGTGCGCTAGAGCACTCACTGGCGATGATTGAATTTGATGTCACAGGTAAGGTCCTATGGGTCAATGATATTTTTGCAAAAGCCATGAGATATTCAAAGGAAGAAATGATTGGTTTAAAGCATAGACAGTTTTGTCCTCCGCATATTGCAGAAGACGCAAGTTATCAAATGTTTTGGAAGCGTTTGAAGAATGGTCAAGTGTTTCAGGAAAAGGTGCAGCGGATCACGAAGTACGGTGACACCTTATGGCTTGAAGCGACGTATACACCAGTGCTCGATGAAGAGGGGAACGTAGTGGCCGTCGTGAAAGTGGCAACAGATATTACGGAGAGAGAAAACACAATGAAGCAGGTAGTAGAAGACCTAAAGGATATGTCTGCAAAATTAATGGAGCGAGCGGAAATCGGCATCCAGCATAGTCAAAGTGTAAATGCTTCTTTTGAACATATTGCGAGTGAAACGGATCAAAACATGAGTTTGCTAGAAGGGCTAACAGAGCAGGTGGAGTCGATCAGCTCAATTGCTACAACGATTAACAGTATCGCTTCCCAAACGCAGCTGCTCGCATTGAACGCGGCCATAGAAGCTGCGCATGCGGGTTCCTATGGAAATGGCTTTAGTGTCGTCGCGGCAGAAATCCGTAAGCTTGCGACAGATTCAAAGGAAGCGATCGTAAAGGTGGATCGTTATGTGAAGGCGATCCATTTAGAAGTTGAAAAGGTCAGCACCGGAACAAGCCGTGCAAAGACAAGCGTGTTTACAAACCGGGATCTTGTCAAGCAAGCAAGCGAGGAATTCATGAATGTAGGAGAAGCAGCACGAGGCTTAGATCGTCAAGCACAAAGTTTAGCAGCAATTGTATAGCCGAAAACGAAAAAACACCCAATCTCGATCAGGAGAAGGGTGTTTTTCCTATGGTTTATTTTAAAATATCAAACAATTCGTGTAAGTCTTTAATTTCATAATCTGGTGTCACATCTGTTTCATTTTTCTTGCCATGACGATTGATCCAAACGGTTTGGATGCCAGCGCGAGAAGCGCCGAGAATATCTGTTTTTGGATTATCTCCTACCATGATGACGTCATCTTTTGTGAGATTTAACAGCTGAAGGCAGTGCTCAAAGATGCCAGGATCAGGCTTTCCTTTTCCGTAATCTCCTGAAATCACAATTTCATTAAAATAAGGGGCAAGTTCCGGAACACCTGCAAGTTTTTCTTTTTGCAGACTAGGATCTCCATTTGTTAAAAGGAGTAATTCATAGGTGCCCTTCAGGCGCTCTAAAACAGGATACGTTTCTTCATAAACATACGGGCGTTTTCTACGCTCTGCTGCAAAGAAATCTGCTAAGTATTGACCAAATGCTTCATCGTCAATGCCTGCCTCTTTTAAGCCGTTCGTCCAAGCGTTTTTGCGATACTCTGGTGCAAGGGCGTTCAGCTTTTGAAAGCCTTCGCTAATCGGCTCACTAAAATTAGACCACAGTCCTTCAAAAGGATTAATGCCAATCATAACAGTATAATCATATGTTTCATAAGAAGAGTACAGCTTTCTTGCTTCTTCACGCACGATCTGTTCAAACGATTCTGGATCAAGTCCATATTTCTTTTCCGCTTCCCTGCATGTTTCCTGAAAAGTGGTATGAATGCTTTTTTCATCCCAAAGCAAAGTATCATCTAAATCGAAAAATACGGCTTTCATGATCTTCTCCCTTGTTATGTATGTAGTTACCCTCAATTGCATGTGACAGGCTCATGTTCATTTTACAATAGAAGGAGAGGGCAATAAAGAAAAGATTTGAGAGATTTTTGTGCATTGACCGTGCATGATAGAATAGATAGACAGTAGATATCACATACATCAATTGAGGTGGCCGGTTTGCTTCATTTAATTATTATGATGATTGAGCGTGTAGGAATCATCGTTATTTTGGGATTTGTGCTTGCCCATGTCAAGGGCTTTCGCAATCTCTTACTACATAATCAAGGGTTTCGAAAAAAGGCAATCCTTGTCTTTATTTTTGCTTCTTTTAGTATCATCAGCAATTACACTGGAATTGAAATCCAGCAGCAGATTGTGATGAACCACGAATTTTCATATCACTTAGGCTCATCAAGTTCTATCGCCAATACGAGAATTATGGGGATCGAAATGGGCGGCTTAATAGGGGGGCCGTTTGTAGGGATTGGTGCTGGGCTTTTAGCTGGCATTCATCGCTATTCACTAGGAGGGAGCACCGCGCTTAGCTGTGCAATTTCTTCCATTTTAGCCGGTGTGATTGCAGGCTATGTCGGCAGGCTATTTAAGCGGAAGAATCGAATGGTCACACCGCGACAAGCAGCGATTTTTGGTGTAGCGATGGAATCTTTACAAATGGTCATTATCCTTCTGTTTGCGAAGCCATTTGCTGATGCTTGGGGCCTTGTGAGTATTATTGCGCTGCCGATGATCTTTGTGAATGGAATCGGGAGTTTTATCTTTTTATCTATTTTACAGTCAGTGATTCGTCAGGAAGAGCAGGCAAAAGCGATGCAGACGCATCGGGTATTTTCTATCGCAGATCAGACACTTCCTTATTTCCGGCAAGGGCTAAACGAACAATCATGTAAAAGTGTGGCAGAAATCATTCATCGTTTAACAGAAACAGATGCTGTCTCCTTAACAGATACAGAAAAGATTTTAGCGCATGTCGGAGATGGAACTGATCATCATATTCCATCGAAAAGCCTGATTACAGGACTGTCTAAGCAAGTGTTGATAAGTGGGAAGATTATGAAGGCGCACTCAAAAGATGAAATCAATTGTTCAGTCGCCCACTGCCCGCTTGAAGCAGCCATAGTGCTTCCACTTACGTCTAATGGTCAAACAATTGGAACATTAAAAATGTATTTCAATTCTCCAGTCGGATTAAGCAGAGTAGAAGAAGAGCTTGCAGAAGGTTTGGCGATGCTCTTTTCCACACAGCTTGAGCTTGGGGAGGCTGAGACCCAAAGCCGTCTGCTGAAAGATGCAGAGATCAAGGCGCTTCAGGCCCAGGTGAATCCGCACTTTTTATTTAACGCCATTAACACCATCTCCGTTTTGTGTAGAACGAATGTAGAGATGGCAAGGAAGTTGCTACTACAGCTGAGTATTTATTTTCGATCGAATTTACAAGGTGCTCGCCAGCTGCTTATTCCAATGCATAAAGAAATTCAGCATGTGGAGGCTTATTTATCACTGGAGCAAGCGAGATTTCCAAATAAATATCTAGTGACCTTTCAAATTGAAAAAGAGCTGGAACAGGTGATGATCCCTCCCTTTGTGCTTCAAGTGCTTGTTGAAAATGCAGTGAGACATGCTTTTCCTAAACATCAAACAAATTGTGAAGTCATCGTATCCGCTTTGATAAAAGATGGGCATGTCTATATGAAAGTCACAGATAATGGCCAGGGGATTGAAGACGACAAGATGGCTCAATTATTAAAATCGCCAGTTGAATCAAAAGAAGGAACAGGTACAGCACTTTATAATTTAGACCAGCGGCTAAGAGGAATTTTTGGCCAGCCAGCTGCTTTATCCATTCATAGCGGCAATGGCACTGACATCTCATTTCGCATTCCAATGGATTATGTAAAAAAGGATGATTCTCGTTGATAAAGGTATTGATTGTAGATGATGAAGTTTTAGCAAGAGACGAATTAAAATATTTGTTACAAAGAACAAAAGAGAATGTTCAAATGGAGGAAGCGGAAAATATAGAATCTGCTTTTGACCGGATGGTCGATCATAAGCCCGATTTGCTCTTTTTAGATATCGATTTATCAGGTGAGAATGGATTTGATATTGCCAAAAGACTCAACCGAATGTCTGATCCGCCGGCGATTGTATTTGCTACAGCATTTGATCAATATGCGCTGAAGGCGTTTGAGGTGAGTGCACTAGATTACTTAACAAAGCCTTTTGATGAAGAGCGGCTGTTGCAAACGATGCAAAAGTTTAAGAAGTGGAAAGCTATTGAGACGCAGGAGCCGTCTCTTTCAGAAGACAAATTTTCTCACAACCAAAAATTAGCGATCTCTGTCGATGAGTCTATTGTGATCTTGCAGGTTGACGAGATTATGTATATAGGGCTTAGTGAAGGAAAAAAGGTTGTGAAAACAAGAGATCAAATGTATGAGGTGACAGAACCGCTTGTGGTCATTGAAAAGAAATTACCTGAGGCTTATTTTATGAGAGTTCACCGAAGCTATATCGTCAACACGTCTCATATGAAAGAAGTGCAGCCTTGGTTTAATTCAACGTATAATCTTCATATGACAGACGGGTCTATCGTCCCTGTCAGCCGAACATATGCGAAAGAACTAAAGAAGTCGCTCCTATTAGAATAGGGCGGCTTTTTTCATTTGCATTTCAATCCTCATTTTTTGCATTTCAGTCAGGATATGAGGTGAGTTTTATTGTAAACGCTTCATTTGTTTGTTTCATGCCATATACTGAGGGCAGTCGAAGAAAGAGGTGAAAGGGCATGAGTGCCACAAAAGTATATGGATTTCTATCTCAAGCATTTATCTTTGCAACGGTAATGTTCGTTTCTAATCTCATTTCAATGTATTTACCGATTCCGATGCCAGCATCTGTTATTGGTTTGGTTCTTTTATTTATTTTATTAACAACAAAGATTGTGAAACTAGAGCAGGTAGAGCAATTAGGTAGCTCATTGACAGGTCTTATTAGTTTTCTATTTGTTCCTTCTGGTATCTCGGTCATTCAATCATTAGGTGTCATGCAAGAAGTAGGGGTACAGGTAGTGGGTGTGATTATCATTGCAACCATTATGTTACTTGCCGCCACTGGGCTGTTCTCTCAGCTTCTGATGCAGTTATCAGAAAGACCACAGCAGCGACAAAAGACAAAGGAGAGCAAATCCACTCCTTCTCATTCAAATAAACCAGCTTCAACTACGCATTAAAGGAGAGGTGTAAGATGGGTACAAGTACTATGAGTCCTTATTTTGGCATTGTCGTCTCATTAGTGGCCTTTGGGATTGGCACATTTTTATTTAAAAAGTCTAAAGGTTTCTTCTTATTCACCCCGCTATTTGTTGCCATGGTGTTAGGCATTTTATTTTTGAAAATTGGCGGTTTTTCCTATGCAGATTATAATGAAGGCGGTAAGATTATCAAGTTTTTCTTAGAGCCTGCGACCATCGCGTTTGCGATTCCTCTTTATAAACAGCGAGCTTTGCTGAAAAAATATTGGTGGCAAATTTTATCCGCTATTTTTGTCGGCTCACTTTGTTCTATTACGATTGTTTATGTAGTAGCAAAAGGGATTCATCTTGATGTTGCTGTTATGAAAAGCATGCTCCCACAAGCAGCGACGACAGCGATTGCTTTGCCAATTGCAAAAGATATTGGCGGAATTGCAGATATTACAGCCTTTGCAGTCATTTTTAATGCGGTGATTGTCTATGCGCTAGGTGCCTTCTTCTTAAAATTGTTTCGGATTAAAAACCCAGTGGCCAAAGGCCTTGCACTTGGTACTTCTGGACATGCGCTTGGCGTTTCTGTTGGGATTGAGATGGGGGAAGTGGAAGCGGCAATGGCGAGTATCGCTGTGGTGGTAGTAGGGGTTGTCACCGTAATTGTCATCCCAATCTTCTTGCAATTGATTCTTTAATCGCAGCATTGTTTGAAAAAAGCTTGCCCAAAACGTTTCGTCATGCTAAAATGAAAAAGTTGTTTCAAGAGTTCGGTTACTTGACGGACAAATGAAAATTGTGTAGAATAGTTAACGAATTGAATAGATATCACAAGCAGAAGCACCCGCTTCTCACCTGATTGACACATGTTTGTAGTTGACAGGTTGACCGTACATTTATTTTTTCATGCAAATGTTCGCAGTGTGGGTGTTTTATATGCCCACACTTTTTGTTTGCCTGTAAAACATACAACGAAATGGTCAAAATGAATTGTGAACTCAATTCAAAATCTCATGGAGGTGGCTCACTATTAGCAAAGATCAATTAGTTAATGAAGGTATTCGTGCGCGTGAAGTTCGTTTGATCGGACAAAATGGCGATCAGCTGGGGATTAAAACCCGCCAGGAAGCTCTGGAAATTGCTACGAAAGCCAATCTTGACCTTGTGTTAGTTGCTGCAAATGCAAAACCACCTGTTTGCCGAATCATGGACTACGGTAAGTTCCGATTCGAACAACAGAAGAAGGAAAAAGAGGCACGTAAGAATCAAAAAATCATTAGCTTAAAAGAAGTTCGGTTGAGCCCGACAATCGATGAACATGATTTTAACACGAAGCTCCGTAATGCAATCAAATTCCTTGAAAAGGGAGATAAAGTGAAAGCTTCTATCCGCTTTAAAGGCCGTGCGATTACGCATAAAGAAATCGGACAGCGCGTGTTAGACCGTTTCTCTGAAGCTTGCGCTGAAGTAGCAACAGTAGAAACAAAACCTAAGATGGACGGACGCAGCATGTTCCTCATGCTTGCACCAAAAGTCGAAAAGTAAAAGTAACAGAGGGAGGAAACATCCAATGCCAAAAATGAAAACTCACCGCGGATCTGCTAAACGTTTCAAAAAAACAGGTTCTGGTAAACTTAAACGTTCTCATGCGTACACAAGTCACTTGTTCGCTAACAAATCTACAAAGCAAAAACGTAAATTGCGTAAGAGCGCAATCGTAAGTGCTGGAGATTTCAAACGTATCAAACAACAACTTGCAAACATCAAGTAATCTGGAATAGGAAACATAGGAGGGAATTACAATGCCAAGAGTAAAAGGCGGAACTGTGTCGCGTCAGCGTCGTAAAAAGGTTCTTAAATTAGCAAAAGGTTATTTCGGTTCAAAACATAGATTATATAAAGTAGCAAACCAACAGGTGATGAAATCTGGAAACTACGCTTTCCGTGACCGTCGTCAGAAAAAACGTGACTTCCGTAAACTATGGATCACTCGTATCAATGCTGCAGCTCGTATGAACGGTCTTTCTTACAGCCGTTTAATGCATGGCTTAAAGCTTTCTGGTATCGAAGTAAACCGCAAAATGCTTGCTGATCTTGCTGTGAATGACCTAAACGCATTCAACCAGCTTGCTGATGCTGCAAAAGCACAACTAGACAAGTAAGTCATATAAAAGATCATTCCGCCAAGGAGTGATCTTTTTTTCTCATCATGTGAGGTGAAATCAATGAATATCGCTCTGATCGTGCTGTTCATCTTGGTCAATGTCTATGGGTTTTGTCTCATGGGAGAGGATAAACGCCGGGCGAAAGCACACAAATGGAGAATATCAGAAGCGCACTTATGGAGTGCTGCAGTACTTTTTGGTGCTGCTGGGTCATTTCTTGGCATGCAGTATTTCCGTCATAAAACGAAGCATCCTGCTTTTCAAATGGGTATGCCTGCTTTAATTGTTGTCCAATTGGTGATATTGGTCTATCTCAATCTCATCTGAAAAGGGAGCAGACGCCGTTAAGTCGGCGTGTCTGCTCCCTTTTTTTGTTTGATTTTTTTGATGGGCTGATCCCAATCAATTTTTGTTTGAGGATACCGTTCAATGATGTTTTCCTCAAGTTTTTCAAAGTCTTCTAATGTGAATTCATTTAGCTTCTCAGGTGACTCCGTCCAAACGTAAATGGAGTGGACAAACAGAGGATGATCCTTAGAAGGAACATGCTTCTCCCCTTCAAACAAGACACCTTTATAGACGAAATTAAAATTTTTACGGGCATTTTGCTGTTCGTCCATAAAATAAAAGCCTTCTTTTAATTGTGCTTGTTTCAGCTTTCTTCTCGGGTTTGAGAAGAATTTTACCGCCATGTAGAAAATATAGACAAGCAATGCAACAAGAGCAAGTCTAATGAGGATGACAAACATGACAGGATGCACCTCCAATACCGTTATCTGATGTACTACGAATGAGAAAGACAAAAGGTTTCAACTTTTTTTAAAAAAATATTTCGATTAACGAAAAAATATTCATAAAAAGATCGTATTGAACGAAAGAGGTTTTGTATAATAAGAATGCACCATGAAGAAAAAGGAGGATACACAGAATGACAAAACTAGATCAAACATTAACTATGCTGAAAGACCTAACGGATGCAAAAGGGATTCCAGGAAATGAACGTGATGTAAAAAAAGTCATGCAGTCATACATAGAAACATATGCGGATGAAGTCTCTACAGACCGCCTTGGCAGCTTAATTGCTAAGAAGGAAGGAAATGCAAATGGGCCTAAAGTGATGCTTGCTGGTCACTTAGATGAAGTAGGATTCATGGTGACAAAAATCGATGACAAAGGCTATATTCGTTTTCAAACGGTCGGTGGCTGGTGGTCTCAAGTTATGCTGGCGCAGCGTGTCACCATTGTGACGAAAAAAGGAGACATTACAGGTGTGATTGGTTCTAAACCGCCACATGTTTTATCACCAGAAGCACGAAAGAAATCAATCGAAATCACAGATATGTTCATTGATATTGGGGCTTCGAGCAAAGAACAGGCAATGGAATGGGGCGTCCTCCCTGGAGATCAAATCGTACCTTACTTTGAGTTTACGGTAATGAATGACGAAAAAATGCTTCTTGCAAAAGCCTGGGACAACCGTATCGGCTGTGCAGTAGCGATTGATGTCATGAAGAATTTAAAGGATACTCAGCATGAAAATATTGCATACAGTGTAGCAACTGTCCAAGAGGAAGTTGGCTTACGCGGAGCTAAAACAGCTGCAGCTACCATCCAGCCTGATATTGGATTTGCTATTGATGTTGGAGTAGCAGGTGATACACCAGGTATTACTGAAAAAGAAGCAACAAGCAAACTTGGCAAAGGACCAACGATTGTTGTATTCGACGCTTCCATGGTTTCTCATAAAGGGCTTCGCGATTTTGTTGTCCAAACTGCAGATGAATTAAACATTCCTTATCAATATGATTCCATGCCAGGTGGAGGAACAGATGCTGGAGGTATTCACTTAACAGGTCATGGCGTTCCATCACTATCCATCGGGATTCCAAGCAGATATATTCATACCCATGCAGCCATGATTCATCGAGATGATTATGAAAATGCGGTGAAGCTTTTAACAGAAGTCATCAAAAGACTTGATCAAAAAACGGTCGAACAAATTACGTACGGTTCTTAATGATGAAACCTTTCCTCAGTATGGGGAAAGGTTTTTTAATTGCGTTGAATTTCCCAGGAAATGAACTTTGGAATGTAAGTTGTGTCAAAAGAACTGTTTTCAGAAAATGAAGTGATATTTTTCTAGTGAGGAAGGCACATGTGATCCATCTTGTATTTATGTAAGATGAAATCAATAAAAAGGACAGAGCCAATTGAGGCTCTGTCAAAAGAGAGTTTATGGAAGTAGGTGAAGCTTAATTTAGATTAAATCAATTATTCCTATTTGTCAACTGGGTTTTAAAAGAAAGAAAAATCAATCAATTTATGTTATATTTGTAACAAATTGTTTATAAAAAGGGGATGGTTAAATGAATGCGGTTTCAATTGTGATAGGATCGATGTGTATTTTAGCGATTGCCTATCGCCTCTATGGCACGTTTATGATGGTGAAGGTATTAAAGGTCACAGATGATCATCCTACACCGGCTCATGCACTCGAGGATGGGAAAGATTATGTGCCAACAAACAAATGGGTCACATTTGGGCATCACTTTGCTGCAATTGCCGCTGCTGGTCCATTAGTTGGTCCGATTTTAGCCGCACAATTTGGGTATTTACCTGGTCTCCTTTGGCTCTTAATTGGAGCGGTGATTGGCGGAGCTGTTCATGATCTTGTGGTCTTGTTTGCTTCGATGCGAAAAAAGGGGAAATCACTATCCGAGGTAGCGAAAGAGGAGCTTGGTCCTGTGGCAGGATTTTGCACAGGGCTCGCCATGTTATTTATTATTACAATTACAATGGCAGGACTGTCCATGGTTGTGCTTCATGCTTTAGAACGAAATCCTTGGGGAACCTTTGCAGTTGGTATTACCATTCCAATAGCGATGGGAGTCGGCCTTTATTATAAAAAGACTGGCAATTTAAAGCTGGCGACATCTGCGGGATTCATATTACTGATGTTGGGGGTATTCCTTGGACCGAATATTCAAGGAACAGCACTTGGAGATTTGTTAACACTTGATACAAAAACGCTTGCCCTTGCCCTGCCAATCTATGCTTTTTTTGCTGCGGCCCTGCCGGTTTGGTTGCTTTTGGCACCAAGAGACTATTTAAGCAGTTTTATGAAAATTGGTGTTTTCATCGCGCTGATTGCGGGAATCTTTGTGGTTAATCCAACCATCCAATTTCCGGCGTTTACGGAGTTTGTAAATGGAGGAGGGCCTGTCTTAGCTGGACCTGTATGGCCTTTTATTTCGATTACCATTGCTTGTGGCGCGATTTCTGGTTTTCATGCATTTGTTGGCTCTGGCACAACGCCAAAAATGCTAGATCGTTGGAGTGATATGAAGCCGGTGGCGTTTGGCGCGATGCTCGTAGAATGTTTAGTGGGAATCATGGCGTTAATTGCCGCTACTGCGCTTCATCCGGGAGATTATTTTGCAATTAATAGTACACCTGAAGTGTTCCGTACGCTTGGTATGAGTGTCGAGAATCTTCCTCAACTAAGCAAAGAAATCGGTCTTGACTTAGAAGGAAGAACAGGTGGAGCTGTTACATTAGCTGTAGGGATGGCGTACATCTTTACGGGTATTCCGTTCTTTAGTCATTTGGCCTCTTATTTCTTCCAATTCGTGATTATGTTTGAAGCCGTCTTTATTTTAACGGCGATTGACGCAGGAACCCGTGTCGCGCGATATTTGATCCAAGACTTCTTTGGAGAAGCATATAAACCGCTGAAACGAAATGACTGGGTACCAGGGTCAGTCTTTGCAAGTGCACTTGCTTGTTTTATGTGGGGATACTTGCTTTACTCTGGAGACATTGGGTCCATTTGGGCACTCTTTGGCGTGTCAAACCAATTAATGGCTTCGGTCGGATTAATCATTGGGGCGACGGTTGTATTAAAAATTGCGGATAAAAGGCGGTATATGTTGACTTGTTTAATTCCACTTGCTTACTTATATGTGACGGTGAATTATGCTGGTTATTGGATGGTTGCAAATGTCTATCTCAATCCTGAAGCATCTGGCTACAGTGTACTGAACGCCGTGCTTTCGATGATTATGCTGATTTTAGGTTTTGTCATTATTGTGTTCGCTATTAAAAAATGGATCGAGATTTGGCGCGATCCAGCTCTTCGAATGGAGACACCAATCACTGGCTAAATGAACAAAGCCGGCTTGCTCATAGATAAGCAAACCGGCTTCTTGTTATTGCTGATGCTCAGGCTTTAAGCCCTGCTCTAATGTTTCAAGAATTTCATTTTTTTCATCTTCTGATGCCTCTTGCCATAACACCTCAAACAAAACGCCAAGCCCTGGCAGCATTTTTTCCTCGCCACTTTGAATCGCATCTAAAATCGTATGCTCAAGCTGCTCTTGATTATGGCCAGTAATATTTTGAATCACTGCGCCTCTTAAATTAAAATCCATTGCCCACACTCCTTTTTTGATGGTGATAGCCCTATTCTGTCTCAAAGACAGGTTTATTATGTAGTGTGCTTGAGATATAATAAATTCATGATATTTAAAGGAGTTAAAGTCGCTTGAAATATATAGAATCAGCTAAAAACGCACACATTAAACAATGGAAAAAGCTCCATACAAAAAAAGAACGAACGAAAACAGGGCTGTTCCTTGTTGAAGGAAAACACTTAGTAGAAGAAGCATTGAAAAGCGGGGTTGTAAAAGAGTTAATGGTCGCAACGCCTGACATGCTCCCTGCTGACATCGAGCCTGACATTGAGCTGTATGAATTAAGTGAAGAGGCTTTTACTGCGATGACGGAAACGGAAACACCTCAGCAAATCGCAGCGGTTTGTACAATTCCTGTATTTGAGGAGAAAAAGTATGAACGAATGCTTCTGTTAGATGCAGTGCAGGATCCGGGGAATTTAGGCACACTCATTCGGACAGCAGATGCAGCGGGGCTTGATGCTGTGATTCTAGGGGATGGAACCGTTGATGCGTTTAACGGAAAAACGCTCCGTTCAGCACAAGGGTCTCATTTTCACCTGCCTATCTTAAAACAAACGCTACAACAGACAATTCCAGCATTAAAGGCGCAAGGCATACCTGTATATGGCAGTGCTTTGAAAGATGCGAAAGAGTATAGACACATAGCATCAGAAGGTCCATTTGCGTTAATTGTAGGCAACGAGGGAGCAGGTATTGATCCAGAGATTCTTCAAATGACAGATCAAAATTTATATGTTCCAATGTACGGACAAGCGGAATCATTAAATGTGGCTGTGGCAGCAGCGGTTCTTGTCTATCATTTGCGCGGATAGTGTTGCATCACGTCCTATTTTTCACTATAATGAAACTAATATTTTAAAAACCATGATAGAGGAAGATTGTTTCACGGAGCGTCCTAATAGGGAGAATGCATCGTAGACTGAAAGTGCATTTAAGGAATGCTGAAACAGGAATTCACCTCTGGAGTTGTCACCGGGACCGCAGGTTTTGCGTAAAGGTGGACCGGATTCGTTTGATTCCGTTATGTCAATGAAGCTTATTCGCACATATATTTGTGCTTAACAAGGGTGGTACCGCGACCACAACTCGTCCCTTCTTTTTTGGAGGGGCGGGTTTTTTTATTGTCTTCAAACAATCAAACACCCGTTTATTCAGACGGTTTTGTATATTAAAAGGAGGATAACACTCATGCAAGAAACGTTAAAACAGCTTGAAACAGAAGCGATAGCGAAGGTAGAAGCAGCCAGCTCGCTCAAAGAAGTCAATGATATTCGTGTTCAATATTTAGGGAAAAAAGGTCCGATTACAGAAGTGCTGCGCGGAATGGGCAAGCTTTCCGCTGAAGAAAGACCAAAAATGGGCGCACTTGCAAATGAAGTGAGAGAGCAGATTGCTGGTGCCATTGCTGAAAAAAATGAGCAGCTAGAAGCAGAAGAAGTGAAAAAGAAACTGGCTTCTCAAACCATTGATGTCACATTACCAGCAAGTCCGATCAAAATCGGGGCAAGACATCCATTAACGATTGTCGTAGAAGATATTGAAGATTTATTTATCGGCATGGGCTATACCGTTGAAGAGGGCCCAGAGGTGGAAACAGATTACTATAACTTTGAAGCGCTCAATCTTCCAAAAGAACATCCGGCACGTGATATGCAGGACAGCTTCTATATTACTGAAGACACACTCATGAGAACGCAAACATCACCCGTTCAAGCACGTACACTTGAGAAATATAAAGGCCAAGGCCCTGTGAAAATCATCTGCCCTGGTAAGGTATATAGACGTGACAGCGATGATGCCACTCACTCCCATCAATTCATGCAAATTGAAGGACTTGTGGTCGATCACAATATTAGCATGAGTGACCTCAAAGGAACGCTTGAGACAGTCGCAAGAAAAATGTTTGGTGAAGATCGTGAAATTAGACTGCGCCCAAGCTTTTTCCCATTCACAGAACCTTCCGTTGAAGTTGATGTGTCATGCTTTAAATGCGGCGGGAAAGGCTGTTCTGTATGTAAAGGAACAGGCTGGATTGAAATTTTAGGTGCAGGAATGGTTCACCCGAATGTATTAAAAATGAGCGGATTTGATCCAGATAGTTATCAAGGCTTTGCTTTTGGAATGGGTGTTGAACGTATTGCGATGCTGAAATACGGCATAGATGACATACGTCATTTCTACACAAATGATATTAGATTCACGAAGCAATTTAAGCAGGACTAAGAGGAGGAAATCAACATGTTTGTTTCATATAAATGGTTAGAGGACTATGTCGATTTAGAAGGCATTCAGCCGGATGAATTAGCAGAGAAAATCACAAGAAGCGGAATTGAAGTGGAAGCCGTTGAGTATAAAAGCGAAGGCATCAAAGGCGTTGTCGTTGGACACGTCATTGAACGTGAACAGCATCCGAATGCGGATAAATTAAACAAATGTCTTGTTGATATCGGCGAAGACGCACCGGTGCAAATTATATGCGGGGCTCCAAATGTGGATAAAGGACAGCATGTGGCCGTCGCAACGGTTGGTGCAGTCCTTCCCGGAAACTTTAAAATTAAAAAAGCAAAACTGCGCGGTGAAGAGTCTCATGGCATGATTTGTTCTCTGCAAGAATTAGGCGTAGAGAGCAAGCTCGTACCAAAAGAATATGCAGAAGGTATCTTTGTTTTCCCGAATGACGTGAAACCAGGAGATGATGCCCTTCAAGCGCTTCAATTAGATGACGCGGTACTTGAACTTGGCTTAACACCAAACCGTGCCGATGCCCTTAATATGCTAGGAGTGGCTTATGAGGTTGCCGCCATTTTAGGGAGAGACATCAAGCTTCCTGATACAGCGCATGACACTTCTTCTGAAAAAGCAGCAGACTATATTTCTGTTAAAATTGAGGATCAAGAAGCGAATCCACTTTATGCAGCGAAGATCATTAAAAATGTAAAGATTGGACCAGCACCGCTTTGGATGCAAACAAGATTGATGAATGCAGGTATCCGCCCAATTAACAACGTCGTGGATATTACGAATTTTGTCTTACTTGAATACGGTCAACCTCTACATGCCTTTGATTATGACCGGTTTGGTTCAAAGCAGGTGGTCGTTCGTAAAGCGGCTGAAAATGAAATGATTCAAACTCTGGATGAACAAGAACGTACATTGTCTTCGAAGCATCTTGTCATTACAAATGGCACAAAAGCGCATGCTGTTGCAGGCGTCATGGGCGGTTTTGAATCAGAGGTGCGTGATGAGACGACAACGATTCTTTTAGAAGCGGCATATTTCAACGGTCAAACCGTCCGTCAAGCATCTAGAGACTTAGGGCTTCGCAGTGAATCAAGCACACGATTTGAAAAAGGGCTCGATCCGCAGCGGACGACATCAGCAGCCGAAAGAGCAGCGCAATTGATCAGTATGTATGCAGGTGGCGAAGTGCTAAGTGGTACAGTTGAGGAAAACCACCTTGAAACAAGTATGAATGTCATCCACGTATCAACTGAGCGTGTGAACAAGGTGCTTGGCATGAGCATTTCAAAAGAAGATATGATTCAGATTTTCAACAAACTAGGCTTTACTGTGGGTGAATCAAATGATGTGCTTGTCGTAACGGTTCCTTCCCGCAGAATGGATATTACGATTGAAGAGGACCTCATTGAAGAAGTCGCGAGATTATACGGATACGACAATATTCCATCTACACTGCCTGCGACAGCTGGTACCGTTGGCGGTCTCACGCCATACCAAGTGAAGCGCAGAAAGGTGAGACGTTTCTTAGAGGGCGCAGGTCTTTCTCAAGCGATTACGTATTCATTAACGAATCAGCATAAGTCCACAGCCTTTGCTTTAAATCCAGCTTATCAAACAAGACTTTCCCTGCCAATGAGTGAGGAACGCAGTGTGCTGAGACAAAGCCTTCTGCCAAACTTACTTGATTCTGTCGCATATAACTTAGCAAGGCAAGCTGATTCTTTTGCCTTTTACGAAACAGGTTCTGTTTTCTTAGCGGAAACGGAAGGCGCAAAACCAGTAGAGAAAGAGCATGTGGCAGGTGCGTTAACAGGTCTTTGGCATAAAAATCTTTGGCAGGGCGAGAAAAAAGCTGTCGATTTTTATGTTGCGAAGGGTATTGCAGAAGGGCTGTTTGAAAAGCTTGGTGTATCAGAAGAGATCACGTATGTTCAAGCAGAGCGTGAGGGCCTTCACCCAGGACGTACAGCCGATGTTCATTTAAATGGAAAAGTGATTGGCTTTGTAGCTGCACTTCATCCAGTAGTGGAAAAGGAATTAGATTTGAAAGAAACGTATGTATTTGAATTTGATTTAACAGATGTGATGACGTCTGAAACAGAGGATATGAAATATACGGCTATTCCGAGATTCCCAGCAGTGACAAGAGACATCGCACTTGTCGTCGATCAGCATATTTCAAGCGGACAGTTGGAGCAAGTCATTTATGAAGCTGGCGGCCAATTGCTCACAGACCTTTCCGTCTTTGATGTGTATGAGGGTGAGCATATGGAAGAAGGCAAAAAGTCTGTTGCATTCTCTCTGCAATATTTAAACCCAGAACAAACGTTGACCGAGGAAGAAGTCACGGCTGTTCATACAAACGTATTGAAAGCATTAGAAGATACGTATCAAGCCGTCTTGCGCGGATAATAAAAAGAGCTATCGCATTATGGGCGATAGCTCTTTTTTGATTATAACCATTTTTTCGCTTTTTGGGTGTTGGCAAAATGAAGTTTTGTAAATTGGCGTAAAGCCTCTTCACCGTGCTGTTTCATCAGCTTTGCTGCCGCTTTGTCAACATGCGGACCGGCCCCTTTTGGAATGTCAAAGCCCGCTGCTTTTGATAATTTATCCATTTCAATTAAAAAAGCATATCTTGCAATAATAGAAGCTGCAGCAACCGATAAGTGGATGCCTTCTGCTTTCGTACTAAAATATGTACGCTCCCGAATGATCTTTTTCCCCGCAAGGTGCCTGAAATAAATGCCTGGTTCGGCAAATTGGTCAATGAGAATGGCTTCTGGTTTCTTGCCATCCAGTTTTTCTAGCACGGAGGTGATGACTTGGTTATGAAGCAGTGCCTTCATTTTCCCTTGGCTCATGCCCTTTTCCTGCATCGTATTGTATTTTTCATTCCGAAGCACGAGAAGGCTGAACGGGATGGTTTTGATCAAGTCTTTGGCAATGTTGATAATCTGCGGATCTTTTAGTCCTTTTGAGTCTTTCACCCCGAGCTCTTTCATGAGAGCAAGCTGACTGGAATCAACATAAGCCGCACAGACCGTAATGGGTCCAAAATAATCGCCAGTACCGACCTCATCTGAGCCAATAACCGACATGGAAGCGATGCCGGGTGGTGGGCTGTACGGTGTGATGGATGGCGTTTTTTTGCTTTTTGTTTCAGCTGTTTGTAAATGGTTGAACTGACTCGCTTCAGCTTCTGCCTTTTGTCCTTGGAACAGTACTTTTCCAGATTTGTA
Source organism: Bacillus sp. FSL K6-2869 (assembly GCF_040869405.1). Classification (NCBI taxonomy): domain Bacteria; kingdom Bacillati; phylum Bacillota; class Bacilli; order Caryophanales; family Bacillaceae; genus Bacillus; species Bacillus sp. FSL K6-2869. Next base: position 2,647,340 of record NZ_CP152035.1, on the reverse strand, counting down.
GGCTGTAATCGTACAGCCGGGAACCTTTGCTTGAAAAAGAGCGCCTGGTGGCAAAGTGTCAGTTAAATGCTGAGCGTACATCCTCTTCATTTTTTTCATGTCTTCTGATGTTGCTTTTAAGACGGATTGGGGCACAGTGGATAACTCCTTTTTACCTTGATATCATTGATTTCTAAAGTGTACCATAACAGGGAAGGGCTCGTCTTTCCATTCAATGTCTAAACATGTTATGATAGAGACTAGGATTCTCGTGGAATGGAGGAGAAACGTTGTCTGACGGCGGTAAAACGAAAACAACAGTTGAGATTTACGGACAGTCCTATACGATCATCGGCCAAGAAACGAAGATGCATATGCGACATGTTGCTTCAATTGTTGATGATAAAATGAGAGAAATCAATGAAAAAAATCCATACCTTGATATAAACAAATTAGCTGTACTGACAGCAGTCAATGTCGTCCACGACTACTTGAAATTAAAAGAGCAATACGAAAAACTAGAGCTTCATCTAAAAGAAAAGGAATGAAATTACCGTGATCGATATCATCATTTTGTTTTTGCTTCTTATGGGAACGCTTGTCGGTCTAAAACGCGGGTTTATTCTTCAATTTATTAAATTGATTAGCTTTGTTGTTTCTATTTTAGTGGCTTCTCTGTTTTATCAGTCACTTGCACCACAGCTTACGTGGATTCCAGCACCTAATTTTAGCGGCGGTCAAGCGCAGCTCGCTTTCTTTAGTGGGAATTTAGAAACAGCTTATTATAATACCATTGCGTTTATCATTCTGTTTATCTTGACCAAAATCCTGCTCGCTATCATCGGCGGATTGCTCACAACCATTGCAAGTATCCCTGTGATTAAACAGGTCAACAAACTGCTTGGCGCTGTTTTAGGATTTCTTGAAACCTATCTATTTGTGTTTATTCTATTGTTTGTGGCTGCATTACTTCCAGTCGATGCGCTTCAAACCATGATGAGCAAATCAATGTTAGCAGATGTGATCGTAAATAGCACCCCTTACCTGTCCGGTCTTGTCAAAGACCTCTGGTCGACGTATGGAGTTTAAGAACTTCTCCTTTCTTGGAGAAGTTTTTTCTCATTCCATGACAGAAAGTTGTAGGATGAAGGGAAAGTTTGTATATTTATATAGGAAGATGCCAAAGCGGCTGGAGGATGAGAGATGAATAAAAAAGATATAATCAAACTTCTTGAAACAATTGCAGTTTATATGGAGCTAAAAGGAGATAATCCTTTTAAAATTTCTGCCTTTCGTAAAGCAGCTGCGGCACTGGAACAAGATGACCGCAGTCTTTCTCAAATAGATGACCTATTAGCATTACCCGGCATTGGAAAAGGAACCTTTGCTGTGATCACAGAGTATATCGAAAAAGGACAGTCTGAAACACTCGAACAATTAAAAAAAGAAGTGCCTGAAGGACTTGTCCCGCTCTTAAAATTGCAAGGACTCGGCGGGAAGAAGATTGCTAAGCTCTACCAAGAGCTTGGTGTTCACGATGCACAGTCTTTAAAAGAAGCATGTGAAGCGGAAAAAGTACAAACGCTTGCTGGGTTTGGCAGAAAAACAGAAGAAAAGATTCTTGCCGCTCTTGAGGAGGCAGGGAAGCAGCCAGAACGACTGCCAATTGGTTTTGCATTAGATGTGGCAGAACGAATTGATCATGCGCTGGAACAGATGGAGGGAATCATCCGTTTTTCAAGAGCGGGTAGTTTAAGACGTGCGCGTGAAACGGTCAAAGATTTAGATTACATCATTGCGACTGATAATCCTGAACAAGTGAGAGAACAACTTGTTGCTCTTGATGATGTCAAAGATGTCATTGCGAGCGGTGATACGAAGGTATCTGTCATGCTTGCACTTGATTTTGAAATCAGTGTAGATTTCCGGCTTGTGACAACAGACCAATTTGCAACAACGCTGCACCATTTCACTGGCTCAAAAGATCATAACATTCGTATGCGACAGCTTGCGAAGGAGCGCGGTGAGCGTATTAGTGAATATGGGGTTGAAACGATCGAAACTGGGGATGTGAAAACATTTGAAGACGAAAGCGCTTTTTATGCACATTTCCAACTACCGCTCATTCCGCCAGAAATTCGTGAAACCGGAGCAGAGATTGATACGTATAAAGAAAGTATGCAATTTGTAGAACGAAAAGATATCAAAGGCGATCTTCATATGCACTCGACATGGAGTGATGGCGCTTTTTCTATTCGCGAAATGGCAGAGGCATGTATCGCAAAAGGCTATGAATACATGGCCATTACAGACCACTCACAATATTTAAAAGTAGCAAACGGTTTAACAAAAGAACGTTTGCGTTTGCAAGCAAAAGAAATTGACAAGCTGAATCAAGAACTCGAAAATTTTCACATTTTCAAAGGGGTCGAAATGGATATTCTGCCGGATGGATCGTTAGATTATGATGATGACTTTCTAGCAGACATGGATTTTGTCATTGCGTCTATTCATTCTAGCTTCTCTCAGCCGGAGGAAGTCATTATGGAGCGCCTAGAAAATGCCTTGAATAATCAGCATGTGGATTTAATTGCTCATCCAACTGGCCGTTTGATCGGTAGACGAGACGGCTATGCCTTAAATATTGATCAGCTCATAGAGCTTGCGAAAAAAACGGGCACTGCACTGGAACTCAACAGCAACCCGTCAAGACTTGATTTAAAAACAGAGCATTTAATAAAAGCAAACGAAGCGGGTGTGAACATCATGATCAATACAGATGCACACAACATCGCTATGCTCGATCATATGGACGTCGGTGTCACAGCTGCAAGAAAGGGCTGGACACCAAAAGCAAATGTCGTGAATACATTTTCACTCAATGAGATGAAAAAGTTTTTAACGCGTGACAGGTAGTCGTTAGGAGGCTGGACCATGCTGCAACAAAAAGTGTTAGCATCATTAGAATTTCATAAAGTAAAAGAAAAAGTCATGTCCTATACTGCTTCGACTTTAGGGAAAGAAAAAGCGCAGGACTTAATACCACTCACAGATATCGAGAGCATTCAGCATCTGCTAGAAGAGGTAGCAGAAGCGCAAGATGTGATTCGTTTAAAAGGATCTGCGCCATTTGGCGGGTTAACGGATATTAGACGAGGAGTCAAACGAGCAGAAATAGGCAGTATATTAAGCCCTTCTGAGCTGATGGAAATTGCGGCGCTGTTATATACCACAAAAAACATGAAGCACTTTCTCGCCTCTATGTATGAGGACGGAGTAGAGATACCTCGTCTTCATACATATGCAGAATCGCTAATTTTACTGCCAGACGTGAGAAAAGAAATCGAAAGCTGTATTGGTGATAATGGAGAAGTGCTTGATCATGCAACGCCAGCCCTCCGCACCATACGAACGCAGTTACGATCACTAGAATCAAAAGTACGAGATAAATTAGAATCAATGATTCGTTCACAATCTGCCTCGAAAATGCTGTCAGACACCATTGTGACCATTCGTAATGATCGATTTGTCATTCCCGTAAAACAAGAGTACCGCTCGAATTATGGAGGGATTGTTCACGATCAATCTTCTTCAGGCGCAACTCTTTTTATTGAGCCGCAGGTGGTCGTAGATTTAAATAACACCTTGCAGCAAACTCGCCTAAAAGAAAAGCAAGAGATTGAAAAGATTTTGCAAATGCTGACAGCGAGTGTGTCAGAGCACATTGATGAATTGCTTCATAATGTGAATGAACTTCAGACATTAGATTTTATTTTCGCCAAAGCCAAATATGCAAAAGCAGAAAAAGCCACAAAACCTACTGTGAATAACCAAGGGGAGATTTATTTAAAACGGGCAAGACATCCCCTATTGCCCCGAGATCAGGTTGTGGCAAATGATATTGAGCTAGGGAAAGATTTTTCTACGATCGTCATCACAGGTCCAAATACAGGCGGTAAGACCGTCACTTTAAAAACACTCGGACTTCTTACGCTGATGACGCAGGCAGGTCTTCATATTCCAGTCGAAGAAGGATCAGAAGTGGCTGTATTCGATCAAGTCTTTGCTGATATTGGAGACGAGCAGTCTATTGAACAGAGCTTGAGTACTTTCTCATCTCATATGGTCAATATTGTGGATATCTTAAAGCATTTGACGTCTAATTCACTCGTGTTATTTGATGAATTAGGTGCAGGAACAGATCCTGCTGAAGGTGCAGCACTTGCGATGAGCATCTTAGATGAAGTTCATCAAACAAATGCGCGCGTCATCGCAACGACTCACTATCCTGAGCTGAAGGCATACGGGTATAACCGAGAAGGCGTCACAAATGCGAGTGTAGAGTTTGATATTGAAACCTTATCCCCTACATATCGCTTGCTCATCGGGGTGCCGGGACGAAGTAATGCATTTGAAATTTCCAAGCGTCTAGGACTGCCTCATCATTTAATTGACCGTGCAAAAGCAGATATGCACGCAGAACATAATGAAGTCGATCAGATGATTGCTTCATTAGAAGACAGCAAAAAACAAGCAGAAGAAGAACTGCATGAGACGGAATTCTATAGAAAAGAAGCAGAGAAGCTCCATAAAGAACTGCAAAAACAAATCCTTGAATGGAATGAACAAAAGGACAAACTGCTGGAAGAAGCTGAACAAAAAGCGGCAGAAAAAATTGAACAAGCAACAAAAGAAGCAGAAGAGATTATTCAAGAGCTTCGGTCCATTAAAAGTGAGCATCGTTCATTCAAAGAACATGAACTCATTGATGCGAGAAAGCGTCTTGAAGAAGCTGTCCCTGAGTTTGACCGTAAGAAAAAACCAGAGCCAGTGAAAAAAGCAGCAAGACAGCTAAAGCCAGGCGATGAAGTCAAAGTGCTGACGTTTGGCCAAAAAGGAACGCTCATCGAACAAACGGGTAACAAAGAATGGAGTGTCCAAATGGGCATTCTAAAAATGAAAGTAAAAGAAAAAGATATGGAATTTATCAAATCAGCACCGGAATTTAAACAAGAGAAAGCCATCACGGCGGTCAAAGGAAAAGACTATCATGTATCACTTGAGCTTGATTTAAGAGGAGAGCGTTATGAGAATGCCTTAAGCAGAGTCGAGAAATACTTAGATGATGCCGTCTTAGCTGGCTATCCGCGCGTGTCGATCATTCACGGTAAAGGCACTGGCGCCTTGAGAAAAGGGGTCCAGGAATTATTAAAACAGCACCGTAGTGTAAAAAATGCTCGTTTTGGAGAACAAGGCGAGGGAGGATCAGGCGTCACCATCGTCGAATTAAAGTAAAAAGGAGAAAACGCATGAAAGCCTTTTGGGAAAATGAACTTGTGGAAATTGCCGCCTATTACAGCGTGGCCGTCCTATGTCTTGTCTTATTTCTTACCATATTTGAACTCGTGACCTCCTATAAAAACTGGGAAGAGATTCAGCGGGGGAACTTAGCTGTTGCTATGGCAACCGGCGGGAAGATTTTTGGGATTGCCAATGTCTTTCAGCATTCCATCGCCCAGCACAACTCGCTTCTTCAAATGGTCGGATGGGGCGTATACGGCTTTGTGATGCTGCTCGTCAGCTATTTCATTTTTGAATTTTTAACACCACGATTTAAAGTAGACAAAGAGATTGAGAATGATAATAGAGCGGTAGGGTTTATTTCACTCATTATTTCTGTTGGGCTGTCTTATGTAGTAGCAGCCGGCATTTAAGGAGACGACATGGAAAAACTAGCCAAAGTATTAATTGTAGTTGCCTGCACTTTTGCGGTTATTGGTGCCGTTTACATGTTCCTGTAAAATGAAGAATACATTCTAGAAAGCTGTCAGGGAAAACCTTGACAGCTTTTCACTCATCAAAGGCGGCGAATCAGAATGAATCAAATCTTGCAAAAAGACGAACTCATAAAGCGCATTGACAGTTGTCTCAAAAAGACATCTCTTCCCCAAGACATATATGAACCGTATATTGCACGTCCTTTTCAAACGACTGGTTTTTTTGATGATTTGAGCCCCTATATTGAAATTGATCCAGCCGGCTATATTCTTATTCAATATGAACGAGGGATTAAAGTGCTTCATAAAAGAACAAAAGAGGCGGATGAAGTCGTTTATTGGATTTTAGAAGACACCATCTTTCTAACTGTGCATCTAGACATGATGAGACAATATCAAGTGGACAACATTCACACACATTTACCTAATGACCCTAGTATCCATAAACAGATTGTGGAGAGAGTCCATGAGTCATTTCGTGAGATCGGTGGATTATACGAAAAGTGGCATCATGAAGGGAAAAGAGCCTCTATAGAAACACCGGCGAAAAAATGAAGATGTGTCATGGAACGAGCTCGATTTGAAAAAAGCAAACAGCCATAAGGAAAAGTTTGCTATAATAAAATAGTACGAAAGTTCAGGAAGGAGGGTTTTTATGCAGTCAGATAAACGTTGGCTTCTGCATTACCCGAATCAAATTCCCCACGAACTCACCATCCCAAATGAAACGTTGCAATCTTACTTATTCAGCTCCGCAGAGGCAGCACCTGAGCATACAGCCATTCATTTTTTAGGAAAAAACATCACCTACCAGCAGTTACAAGAAGATGCACTGAAATTAGCCAGTCACTTGATTGACATCGGTGTCAAAAAAGGCGACAGAGTAGCGATTATGCTGCCAAACTGCCCGCAATCGGTGATTTCTTATTATGCGGTTTTAATAGCAGGCGGCATTGTCGTTCAAACCAATCCGCTTTATACGGAGAAAGAACTGGAATATCAAATGGAGGACAGCGGCTCTAAGGTGCTGATCACTCTCGATCTACTGTATCCAAAGGCCTATAAAATGAAAGCGCTGACAAGTATGGAACATTTGATCATCACAAAATTACAAGATTACTTGCCATTTCCGAAAAACATATTGTTTCCGATTGTCCAGCGAAGGAAAAACAACATGGTCATCCAAGTGGAGAAGAGTGAGACCATTCATCATTTCTCACAGATCATGAAAGAATCGTCAGGAGAACGGATTCCGCAAATATCCTTTCAACCGAAAGAGGATGTCGCAGTTTTGCAATATACAGGCGGAACGACCGGTTTACCAAAAGGAGTCATGCTCACACACGAAAATATAGTAGCCAATACAGAAATGTGTGCATCCTGGATGTATAAAACGAACCGCGGAAAAGAGCGGATTCTTGGGATTATTCCGTTCTTTCATGTATACGGCATGACGACCGTGCTAAACCTTGCAGTCAAAGAAGGTCATCAAATGATTCTTCTTCCGCGTTTTGATGCAGCGGATGCCTTGAAGACCATTGAAAAACAGAAACCGACGCTGTTTCCAGGAGCACCAACGATGTATATTGCCCTGCTTCATCATCCGAATATTGAAAAGTATGACCTATCATCCATCACCGCATGCTTAAGCGGATCGGCCGCTCTTCCTGTAGAAGTCAAACAGAGTTTTGAAAAACTAACAGGAGGAAGGCTGGTGGAGGGGTATGGACTTTCAGAAACTTCTCCTGTCACTCATGCCAATTTCTTATGGGGAGCGAACAAAATAGGAAGTATCGGGTGCCCTTGGCCGAATACAGATGCCGGTATTTATTGTGACGAAACGGGTGGACTCAAAGCGCCATATGAGCACGGAGAGATTATCGTCAAAGGTCCTCAAATCATGAAAGGATACTGGAATCAGCCGGAGGAGACAGCGGCAGTGTTAAGAGACGGCTGGTTTTTCACAGGAGACATTGGGTATATGGATGAGGATGGTTTTTTCTATATCGTAGACCGGAAAAAGGATGTCATCATCGCGAGCGGCTATAATATTTACCCAAGAGAGGTTGAAGAAGCCCTTTATGAGCATGAGCTTGTACAAGAAGTGGTTGTGGCGGGTATTCCAGATCCGTATAGAGGGGAAACAGTAAAAGCCTTTGTTGTCCCGAAAAAGGATGCCTATGTAACAGAGGATGAACTGGATCGTTTTGTTAGAACAAGAATTGCCTCATTTAAAGTGCCGCGTGTCTACGAATTTAAGGAATCACTGCCTAAAACGGCTGTAGGGAAAATCTTGCGCAGAGTGTTAATTGAAGAAGAAAAAAGAAAGCAATCATCTTCAACAGAAGAACCAGTCGATCGATGAGAGAATGAACCAGCATCATCCGGTCAAGCGGCCGGATGATTTGAATTGTACGTGTCTGCTCTGGTATGCTAAAGGTTGAAAAGAAAGAAGAACATCACTTGACAAATCACTCGTTTCTTTTTAACATAAAGTTATGAATGAATGCTCATTCAATTTAGAAAGGGACGAAGCACATTGAAGCAGAAAAGACCGAAGTACATGCAAATTATTGATGCAGCCGTTGTGGTGATTGCAGAGAACGGCTACCATCAATCACAAGTTTCAAAGATTGCCAAACAAGCAGGGGTAGCAGACGGAACCATTTATCTCTATTTCAAAAACAAAGAGGACATTTTGATCTCGTTGTTCAAAGAAAAAATGGGACAATTCATCGAACGGATGGAAACAGATATTCAAAAGAAACCGTCTGCCAAAGAAAAGCTTCTTCTCCTCATTCGAGAACACTTTCGCCTGCTATCGCAAGACCATCATTTGGCCCTTGTGACACAGCTTGAACTCAGGCAGTCAAACCTTGAACTGCGCCAAAAAATCAATGAGGTGCTGAAAGGGTATTTAAATATGCTAGACTCCATTTTAACCGAAGGAAAGAAGACAGGAGAATTTAGACAAAATCTAGATGTCCGCTTAGCGAGACAAATGGTATTTGGGACGATTGATGAAACCGCTACAACATGGGTCATGAATGATCAAAAGTATGACCTGCCTGCACTCGCAGAAAGTGTACATGATCTTCTCTTAAACGGAATACATCAATCTTAAAGACAATTGAAAAAGGATGATTGACATGGAAAAAATACTTAGCTTACACCAAGACGAACAGACAGCACTCATCACGATTCAACACCCACCTGCAAATGCCTTATCCTCTCAGCTTCTCACTGAACTCAACGACATGTTTGATCAGCTTGAACAAAACAGTGAAGTGAGAGCTATTGTCATTCATGGAGAAGGTAGATTTTTCTCAGCAGGTGCTGATATTAAAGAATTTACGACCTTGCAGGAAGAATCTGATTATGCCAGCCTTGCAGACAGAGGACAGCAAGTGTTTGAACGAATTGAACAATGTCCAAAACCGGTGATTGCTTCCATTCACGGGGCAGCATTAGGCGGCGGGCTTGAGTTGGCGATGTCGTGTGATATTCGAATCGCAACAAAAGATGCAAAGCTGGGACTGCCGGAATTAAATCTCGGTATTATCCCAGGATTCGGCGGAACGCAGCGCCTGCCTCGCTATGTTGGATCAGCTAAAGCACTTGAAATGATGGGAACAGCTGAGCCGATTACAGGAGAAGAAGCATTTGCCTGCGGACTTGTTTCAAAACTTGCGGAAACAGAAGAAGAAGCGCTGGAAACAGCCAAAACATTGGCTGCGAAATTTGCAGCGAAAAGCCCTAAAACGCTTGAGTATGTGCTTGAGTTATTGAATGCGACAAAAGTGTACTCATATGATGGCGGAATGAAGCTGGAAGCCAAAAAGTTTGCTGAGGTGTTCCAGTCGAATGATGCCAAAGAAGGCATCCAGGCTTTTATCGAAAAGCGCAAACCGAATTTTAAAGGAGAATAAGGGATTAGTACGACACAAGGGGGAGAAATGAATGAATATTTTTGTTTTAATGAAGCGTACGTTTGACACGGAAGAGAAAATCTCTATTCAGTCTGGTGCTATTCAAGAAGATGGGGCAGAGTTCATTATTAATCCTTATGATGAGTACGCAATTGAAGAAGCGATTCAGCTTCGGGATGAGCACGGGGGAGAAGTAACGGTCGTGACAGTTGGCAATGAAGATGCGGAGAAGCAACTTAGAACAGCACTTGCAATGGGCTGCGATCAAGCCGTTTTATTAAATGTTGAAGATGATTTGGAGGAGTGGGATCAATTTTCCGCTTCTACGATTCTATATCACTATCTCAAGGATAAAAAAGCTTCCTTGATCTTAGCAGGGAATGTAGCGATTGACGGCGGGTCTGGACAGGTGGCCCCGCGTCTTGCTGAATTACTCGGTTTTCCATATGTCACAACCATTACAAGTATTCAAATCGACGGCGGCTCAGCTTCAATTGAGCGAGATGCAGAGGGTGATGTAGAAGTGATTTCTGCCGAGCTCCCGCTAGTGGTCACCGCGCAGCAAGGTCTCAATGAGCCTCGTTATCCATCGTTACCAGGCATCATGAAGGCGAAGAAAAAGCCTTTAGAAGCATTAGAATTAGACGATCTAGATTTAGATGAAGACGATGTGCCATATAAAATCAAAACAATCGAACGTTTCTTACCGGAGAAAAAAGAGGGTGGCAAGGTGCTGAGCGGCGAGCTTCAGGATCAGGTCAAGGAACTGACAGACCTGCTAAGAAATGAAGCAAAAGTCATCTAAACATCCACTTTACGATATCACGAGAACAAGGGGGAGCTTAAAGGATGAGTAAAAAAGTTGTTGTACTTGGAGAAAGTCGTGACGGTAAATTAAGAAATGTGACTTTTGAAGCGATTGCTGCCGCTCACGAGGTGGCTGATGGCGGTGAAGTGATTGGCGTTTTAATAGGGGATCACGTCAAAGACCAAGCGGATGAACTGCTTTATTATGGAGCGGATCATGTGATGATCGTCGAGCACCCGCATCTTTCTTATTATACGTCTGATGGTTTTGCGCAGGCGCTTCAAGCAATATTAGATCAAGTCAATCCTGATGCAGTGCTGTTCGGTCATACATCGATCGGAAAAGACTTGTCACCAAAAATAGCTGCACGCCTGCAAACAGGCTTAATTTCAGATGCAATAGATGTAAGCGTTACCGGTGAACATCTTGTTTTCACTAGACCGATTTATTCAGGAAAAGCTTTTGAAAAAGTCATTTCAACAGATCGTCTGCTTTTGGCTACTATCCGTCCAAACAACGTGGCACCGCTGGAGCGTGATGCGTCACGCAGCGGAGAAGTGACGCCAGTTTCTGTCGATATTCAAAACCTAAGAACGATCGTGAAGGAAGTCATTAAAAAAACATCAGAAGGTGTAGATTTATCTGAAGCGAAGGTCATTGTCGCAGGAGGCAGGGGGGTCAAGAGCAAAGAAGGCTTTGAACCGCTGAAAGAACTTGCCCAAACGCTTGGCGCAGCAGTCGGTGCCTCGCGTGGTGCATGTGACGCTGACTACTGCGATTATGCCCTGCAAATTGGTCAAACCGGTAAAGTCGTCACACCTGACCTTTACATTGCCTGCGGGATTTCAGGAGCTATTCAGCATTTAGCCGGTATGTCCAACAGTAAAGTCATTGTTGCGATCAACAAAGACCCAGAAGCTGAAATCTTCAAAATTGCCGATTACGGAATTGTCGGTGACTTATTCGAAGTCGTTCCGCTTTTAAATGAAGAGTTAAAAAAGATGAATATCCATTCTTAACGCTCATACACTCAGAATGCCTAGGTATTCTGGGTTTTTTTGTATGTCATCACGAAACAAAGGAGCGGTTTACAAGTGAATGGGACAGTAAAAGTGAATGAAGTGATTGGACGCATTTCTAAACACATCTATGGACACTTTCAAGAGCATTTAGGAAGAGGAATTTATGACGGCATTTGGGTAGGGAAAGACTCATCGATTGACCATATTGAGGGGATGCGTACCGATGTACTAAAGGCACTTCAAGCCTTACATATCCCGGTGCTGAGGTGGCCGGGCGGCTGTTTTGCAGACGAGTATCATTGGGCAAACGGCGTCGGTGATCTGAGTGAACGAAAGCCGATGGTGAATACTCATTGGGGTGGCACCGTTGAATCAAATGCGTTTGGTACACATGAATTTATGAGACTGTGTGAATTACTTGAATGTGAGCCTTATATTTGTGGAAACGTTGGAAGCGGTTCTGTTCAAGAATTAGCAGAATGGATTGAATATATCACATTTCCTAAGGGGACACCTATGTCGGATTGGCGGATTCAAAATGGAAAACAAGAACCGTGGGAGCTGACGTATGTTGGTGTAGGCAATGAAAGCTGGGGATGTGGTGGAAATATGACGCCAGAGTATTATGCAGACTTATATAAACGCTACCAAACGTATGTGAGAGAATTTGCTGGTCAGCGCATTTACAAAATCGCATGCGGTGCGAATTCAAATGATGTGAATTGGACAAAAGTATTAATGGAGCGCGCAGCGCCTTGGATGGATGGGCTCAGTTTGCATTACTATACGGTCCCAGGAACATGGGAGAAGAAAGGGTCAGCGACCGATTTTGATGAGGATGAGTGGTTTACAACGCTGAAAAAGGCGTCTGAAATGGAGCGGCTTGTTGTAGATCACGGAGAGATCATGGATCGTTATGATCCAGACAAGCGAATCGGGATGATTATTGATGAATGGGGGACATGGTATGATCCAGAACCGGGGACAAATCCAGGGTTTTTGTATCAGCAAAACACATTAAGAGATGCTCTAGTCTGTGCCTTGCATTTTCATATTTTTCATCGCCATTGCCAGCGGATTCATATGGCGAATATTGCCCAGACCGTCAATGTGCTGCAAGCGATGGTGTTAACGCAGGACGAAAAGATGCTCCTGACACCTACCTATCACGTATTTCACATGTTTCAAGTGCATCAAGAAGAAGAAGCGCTTGAAGTAGAATTGAATGCCCCTTCATATGAACGCCGGGGTGAAAAAATCCCTCAAGTCAGTGTGTCAGCCTCGCGATCATCTGACAAGATGCATATTAGTTTATGTCATGTGAATCCCCATGAAAAAGCAGACGTATCTCTTGCGATAGAGGGAATCGATACAAAAACGAAGGTCGCTGGCCGTGTGCTGACTGCTGATCGGATGAATGCGCACAACACGTTCGATGATCCTCATTCCATTCAGCCCGCGGACTTTCGGCAATTTGCTGTTAAGCACGGCGAGCTGACTATTGATCTGCCGCCTATGTCGGTTGTAATGTTGACCGTCGATCTGGCTTGATCGCATATTTCAATGTTTGATGAGAAGAATGTTGGGGCATCATACATTGTAAATGAAGCGGAAAGGGAGTTATGTCATATGCTTAGAACCATTCTGATGATCATCGGTGCGATTGTTGTTATTGGTGCGATCATACGGTTTGTTTTTTAATTCATTTCATAAAAAATGATTCGTAAGCATTTCATTCGCAAGTCACATTGGTAGATGCTATACTAAAAAGCATAATTTACATTGGAGGAATGAATAATGGCAATCGTAAAAGCTACTGACGCAACATTTTCACAAGAAACTGCAGAAGGTGTTGTTCTTGCAGACTTTTGGGCACCTTGGTGCGGACCTTGTAAAATGATTGCTCCAGTTCTTGAAGAACTTGATCAAGAAATGGGCGATAAAATGAAAATTGTAAAAATTGATGTGGATGATAACCAAGAAACTGCTGGTAAATACGGCGTTATGAGTATCCCAACACTTCTTGTTTTAAAAGACGGTGAAGTCGTCGAAACGTCTGTTGGTTTCAAACCAAAAGAAGCACTAGCTGAGCTTGTAAACAAACATCTATAAACCGATCTATGCCCACGTGGCATGATCTCAAAAGCGGTTCTCGTATAGAGAGCCGCTTTTCTTTCATCGTGGTATAAAACAAATGTTCGTGATACACTAGAAGGAGTGAAAGAGGAAAACAAGGACGGATGAAAAAATGAACAAATTGATCAAAGAAAAGCTGTCAGTCTTACCTGATCAACCAGGCTGTTACTTAATGAAAGATAGACAAAATACGATCATTTATGTGGGAAAGGCAAAGGTATTAAAAAATAGGGTCCGCTCTTATTTTACAGGATCTCATGATGCCAAAACGCAGCGGCTTGTCAGTGAAATCGAAGACTTTGAATACATTGTCACCTCTTCAAATATTGAGGCACTTATTTTAGAGCTGAATTTAATCAAAAAATATGACCCGAAATACAATGTCATGCTCAAGGATGACAAAACGTACCCTTTTATTAAAATTACGAATGAACGTCACCCTAAGCTGATTGTCACCCGCAATGTGAAAAAGGATAAAGGGAAATACTTCGGTCCATATCCGAACGTACAAGCAGCAAGAGAAACGAAAAAGCTGCTCGACCGTTTATATCCACTTAGAAAATGTGCGACACTCCCTGACCGAGTCTGTCTTTATTATCATCTTGGGCAATGTCTTGCTCCGTGTGTGTATGACATTTCTGAAGAAACGAATAAACAGCTCGTCGACGAAATCACAAGATTTCTAAACGGAGGACATCAGCAAATCAAGAAAGAATTAACAGAAAAGATGCAAGAAGCGGCCGAACAATTAGAATTTGAGCGGGCAAAAGAACTGAGAGATCAAATCGCATACATTGACTCAACGATGGAAAAGCAAAAGATGACGATGAGTGACTTATCCGATCGTGATGTGTTTGCCTATGCTTATGATAAGGGCTGGATGTGTGTCCAAGTCTTCTTCATCAGACAGGGGAAATTAATCGAACGTGATGTCAGCCTATTTCCGATGTATCAAGACCCTGAGGAAGAATTTCTCACGTTTATGGGGCAGTTTTATGAAAAAAACAACCACTTTCTGCCGAAAGAAATTTTGGTGCCGGACAGCGTCGATCAAGAGATGATTGAGCAATTGCTTGAAACGAATGTTCATCAGCCGAAAAAAGGAAAGAAAAAGGATTTGCTTTTACTTGCCCACCAAAACGCCAAAATTGCTCTCAAAGAAAAGTTCTCGCTTATAGAGCGTGATGAAGAACGGACAATTGGTGCAGTGGAGCAGCTTGGCGATGCACTCAATATTTATATGCCATACCGGATTGAGGCGTTTGATAACTCCAATATCCAAGGAGCAGACCCCGTATCCGCTATGGTTGTCTTCCAAGACGGGAAGCCGTATAAAAAGGAATACCGAAAATACAAAATTAAAACCGTTGAGGGGCCCGATGATTATGCTTCCATGCGTGAAGTCATTAGAAGGCGGTATACCCGTGTGTTAAAGGATGAACTGCCGCTTCCTGACTTGATTTTAATCGACGGAGGAAAAGGACAAATCAACGCAGCCATAGATGTGCTCGAAAATGAATTAAATCTGTCTGTTCCTGTGGCAGGTCTAGTGAAAGATGAAAAACACAGGACATCGAATCTTATGATGGGTGATACGCTTGAAATTGTTGCGCTGGAGCGGAATAGTCAGGCCTTTTATTTATTGCAGCGTATTCAAGATGAAGTGCACCGATTTGCGATTAGTTTTCATCGGCAGCTGCGCGGGAAGAATGCATTCCAGTCTATTCTAGACGATGTCCCAGGTATCGGGGAAAAGCGCAAAAAGCAGTTGCTTAAACATTTTGGCTCTGTGAAAAAGATGAAAGAAGCCTCTATCCAGGATTTTCAGGACGCTGGTATTCCGAAACAAACGGCTGAACTTTTAATGGAGGCATTAAAAAAATAGATTGTACTTTTTCCAAAAGTCTGTTAAGATGTGACTAATTTAATAAATGAACGTGTTGTTTGTTGAAGATAGAGGTGCGAACTTCAAGAGTAAGCCTTCAGAGATCGAGGGGATCTAGGAAGAGGGCTGAAAGGGGAGCGTCGCCGAAGTGAATAAAATCCACTCATTTTATTCGCTGGCTGTACATTGAAGAAATGTAGGGCTGTCAAGAATGTATTTCTTGGAGGGCTATCTCATTGTTTGCATCGTTTGATGATGATTTTAAAGCAATGGGAGATTTGTTCTCTCATTGCTTTTTTATTTGCAGTGAAAAGAGCAGTCTCCGCAGCCTCTTCTCTCACACGTGATCTTTTGAAAAAGGGTGGTAGACATGGGACTAATTGTACAAAAATTTGGTGGAACATCTGTTGGCTCGACAGAAAAAATTCGCAATGTCGCAGAGAGAGTCATCGCTGAACGCGAGGCAGGAAATGATGTGGTCGTGGTTGTGTCTGCGATGGGCAAATCAACGGATGTTCTAGTAGACCTAGCGAAAGAACTCACAGATGATCCAAGCAAAAGAGAAATGGATATGCTACTGACAACTGGTGAGCAGGTGACCATTTCATTATTAGCGATGGCGCTCCAAGCAAAAGGCTATGATGCCATTTCCTTTACAGGCTGGCAAGCTGGGATGAAAACAGAGAAGGTGCACGGAAATGCAAGAATCGTGGACATAGATGAAGTAAGAATCAAAGAAGAACTGAGTGCGGGAAAAGTCGTCGTTGTAGCAGGTTTCCAAGGAATTGCGGATGATCTACATATTACAACACTTGGGCGTGGTGGATCAGATACGACAGCAGTGGCACTAGCTGCGGCACTCAAAGCGGACAAATGTGATATTTATACGGACGTACCAGGTGTGTTTACAACAGATCCTCGTTATGTACCGTCTGCGCGAAAACTTGCAGGCATTTCATACGATGAAATGCTTGAGTTAGCCAATTTAGGAGCAGGTGTGCTGCATCCGAGAGCGGTCGAATTTGCGAAAAATTATCAAATCCCACTAGAAGTCCGTTCTAGCATTGAAAATGAATCGGGTACGTTAATTGAGGAGGAATCATCCATGGAACAAAATTTAATTGTAAGAGGCATTGCATTTGAAGATCAGATGACACGCGTGACGGTATGCGGCCTTTCAAGTGGTTTAACAACGCTGTCAACTATTTTTACGACACTTGCGAAGCAAAATATCAATGTCGATATCATCATTCAGTCTGTCACAAGCACCAATCAGACCTCCATCTCTTTCTCTGTGAAAACGGATGATTTGTCTAAAACAGTTGAAGTATTAGAAGAATACAAAGGTGCGCTTGGTTATGAGCAGATTGAGACAGAAAGCAAATTAGCCAAAGTATCTATCGTTGGCTCTGGTATGGTCTCAAACCCAGGCGTTGCGGCTGAAATGTTCGCTGTGTTAGCTCAAAAAGACATTCAAGTGAAAATGGTCAGTACGTCTGAGATCAAAGTCTCAACAGTCGTTGATCGTGAAGATATGGTGAAAGCGGTAGAAGCCCTTCATGATGCGTTTGAATTATCAAAGGTGAGCGCCGCAGCTCATTCTTAAATCTTCAAAAGAGGTGTATCCCATGAAAGGATACACCTCATTTTTATATTGGAAATCATCAGCATATGAAGAAAGAAAAACGTGCGTAAACCGGTACGTCAACTGTGCTATGATAGAAGGGTATATAAAAAAGGCGTGACACGAAGTCATCGCCTTTCATAAACAGTGTTAGCTAGGGTCTCTTAAATCCCATTTAACGGTTAAAATGACTTTATCAGCACGCTTTTTTACTTGTTCATAGGATTCAGCCACGTGCTCATTGAGAAGCTGAATCTGTTCAGCGATAAAACCTGCTTCCATTTGAAAGCATGGCTCTTTTTGATAGCTGAGTCGATTCGATACAAGTGGACCTTCGAGCTCAAACTCAATTTCCTGTTTTTTAGAATGGACCATCGTGAGAGTTCCCCATCCGGCATCATGGAAAAATTCGGGGATCTTTTCCCATGACTCTTGAGGAAATTTACGAGCAAGCAGTTTACCCGCAAAATACATCATAGATGAATGATCCTGACCAAGAATGTCAGGCAGCAGAACTTCGCGTATCAGCTCGTAGGCAAATCCATTGACTTCAATTTCTTTTAGCTGTTCTAAGTTAGATTCGAATTTATTCATTGTATGGCTCCCCTCTTTCAACAATTTATTATAGCTTATGTGGGCATATGATGACAGAGTTTTCCCTGAAGTCTAAGAAATTCTTATTGTAGTAAAACGAATTTTGATTTAAAACTTTTAAATTTCGGAAAATTTTAATTTATGTACGCGGTTTCTTGACGCTTTTTTGACATAGGAGTAAAATGAAATTGTCAATAAATTTGAATAAAGTGCTTACAATTGAAAGAAGCGGGGGTAAGACAATTTTCAAGCAATTGCACTTTTTTTACTAGGGGGTAAAGTAATGTCGGGGAACAAAGAATTTTTTTATCGGAGATTGCATTCTTTGCTTGGCGTCATTCCGGTCGGTCTATTTTTAGTACAGCACTTAGTGATTAACCACTTTGCGACGAATGGACCAGAGGCGTTTAACAAAGCTGCACACTTTATGGAACAGCTTCCATTCAGATATGCACTTGAGCTGTTCGTGATTTTCTTACCACTGATCTATCATGCTGTTTATGGGGTGTACATAGCCTTTACGGCACAAAACAACACGTCTCGCTTCAGTTACTTAAGAAACTGGTTGTTCAGACTGCAACGGATTACAGGTATCATCACATTGATTTTTGTCACTTGGCACGTATGGGAAACACGCATTCAAGCGCAGCTTGGAGCTGAAGTAAACTATGACATGATGGCGAATATTTTAAGCTCTCCATTTATGCTAGGTTTCTATATTGTCGGTGTTTTATCTACTATTTTCCACTTTGCTAATGGCTTGTGGTCATTTGCTGTCAGCTGGGGAATTACAGTTTCACCACGCTCACAAAGAATCTCCACATATGTGACATTAGGTATATTTATAGCGCTTTCATATGTAGGGCTAAGAGCAATTTTCGCTTTTGTTTAAGAGGAAATAGATTAGTAGAAGAGGGAGAGGGGCTACAATGAGTAATTCTAGCATCATCGTTGTCGGAGGCGGCTTAGCTGGTCTCATGGCAACTATCAAAGCAGCAGAAGCGGGAACAGCTGTTAAACTATTTTCAATCGTACCTGTGAAACGTTCGCATTCTGTTTGTGCACAGGGCGGAATTAACGGAGCGGTCAATACAAAAGGTGAAGGAGATTCACCTTATGAGCATTTTGATGACACGGTATATGGCGGAGACTTTTTAGCTAACCAGCCGCCAGTAAAGGCAATGTGTGAAGCAGCGCCGTCCATTATCCACTTACTTGATCGTATGGGTGTAATGTTTAACAGAACACCAGAAGGATTACTGGACTTCCGCCGTTTCGGGGGAACACAGCACCACCGTACAGCATTTGCTGGTGCGACAACAGGTCAGCAGTTATTATATGCACTAGATGAGCAGGTTCGCCGCTATGAAGTAGCGGGGCTTGTGACGAAATATGAAGGCTGGGAATTCCTTGGCGCTGTCTTAGATGACGAGGAAGTATGCCGAGGCATTGTCGCGCAGAACTTGACGACAATGGAAATCGAATCCTTCCGTTCAGATGCTGTCATCATGGCAACTGGCGGTCCTGGTATCGTATTCGGTAAATCAACGAACTCTATGATTAATACTGGATCAGCTGCATCGATCGTTTATCAGCAAGGTGCTCATTATGCTAATGGAGAATTCATTCAAATTCACCCAACAGCGATCCCAGGAGATGACAAGCTGCGTCTCATGAGTGAATCAGCTCGTGGTGAAGGTGGACGTGTTTGGACATACAAAGACGGAAAACCTTGGTACTTCCTAGAAGAAAAGTACCCAGCATACGGGAACCTTGTACCGCGTGACATTGCAACGCGTGAAATTTTCGACGTATGTGTGGAGCAAAAGCTTGGCATCAACGGAGAGAACATGGTGTACCTAGATCTTTCTCACAAAGATCCAAAAGAGCTTGATATTAAGCTTGGTGGAATCATTGAAATCTATGAAAAATTCATGGGTGATGACCCGCGTAAGCTTCCGATGAAAATTTTCCCGGCTGTTCATTATTCAATGGGTGGATTATGGGTTGATTATGATCAAATGACGAATATCAAAGGCTTGTTTGCTGCCGGAGAATGTGATTACTCTATGCACGGCGGAAACAGACTTGGTGCAAACTCATTGCTTTCTGCGATTTACGGCGGAATGGTTGCTGGACCAAATGCTGTGAAATACATTAGCGGTCTTGAAAAGTCTGCAGAAGATTTATCATCTGCAACATTCGACAGTGCCGTGAAGAAAGAGCAGGAGAAATGGGACAACATCCTTAGCATGGATGGCACAGAAAATGCATATGTGCTTCATAAAGAGCTTGGAGAATGGATGACGGACAACGTTACAGTCGTTCGTTACAATGAGAAGCTCTTAAAAACAGATGAGAAGATTGAAGAACTGATGGAGCGCTATAAGCATATTAACATCAACGATACAGCTTCATGGAGCAACCAAGGCGCTGCCTTCACGCGTCAGCTTGACAACATGCTTCAGCTGGCACGCGTCATTACGATTGGGGCTTATAACCGGAATGAAAGCCGAGGCGCACATTATAAACCGGAATTCCCAGAAAGAAACGATGAAGAATTCCTAAAAACAACGATGGCTACGTTCAAAGGGAAAAACCAAAAACCTGCATTCCACTATGAGGACGTCGATGTATCGTTAATTGCACCTCGTAAACGAGATTACTCGAAGAAAAAGGTGGAGAAATAAGATGAGTGAAAAAAACACGATTCAATTTATTATCACACGTCAAGATACAGCAGATGGCAAGCCTTATGATGAGGAATTCGAAATCCCTTACCGTCCGAATATGAACGTCATTTCTGCACTCATGGAAATCAGACGTAACCCGGTCAATAAAAAAGGTGAAAAAACAACGGCTATTAACTGGGACATGAACTGTCTTGAAGAAGTATGCGGCGCTTGTTCCATGGTCATTAATGGAACGCCCCGCCAGTCATGTACAGCACTAATTGACAAGCTAGAGCAGCCGATTCGTCTTCAGCCGATGAAAACTTTCCCGGTTGTGAGAGACTTGCAGGTTGATCGAAGCCGTATGTTCAATTCATTGAAAAAAGTCAAAGCATGGGTGCCGATCGATGGCACATATGATCTTGGACCTGGACCAAGAATGCCTGAGAAAAAGCGTCAATGGGCGTATGAGCTTTCGAAGTGTATGACATGTGGTGTCTGCCTTGAAGCTTGTCCAAACGTGAATGATAAGTCTTCCTTTATGGGCCCTGCACCGCTTTCACAAGTTCGTCTATTTAACGCACATCCGACAGGTGCAATGAATAAGTCTGACCGCTTAGAAGAAATTATGGGTGATGGCGGTCTTGCAAACTGCGGGAACTCTCAAAACTGTGTGCAGGCTTGTCCGAAAGGAATCCCGCTCACAACATCAATTGCAGCACTTAACCGAGATACAACATTACAAGCTTTCCGTAACTTCTTCGGAAGCGATCACGCAGAATAACATCACATTCAGTCCTCCTTGCCAATCATGATGAGTGTTTACAAGAGGCTGGATGCAAAAACATAACAAACGCCTCTTCCAATACGGGAGAGGCGTTTTGTTTGCGAATAAGGAGTGGATCAAATGAGGCTGCCGTCATATATTGAAGAACCATTTGAAGAGTGGAGGGCATCGTTTCGATTTTATGTGGAAACAACCGTCCGTTTTTCAGAAACGGATATGTTTGGTCACATGAACAATGTCACCCCGTTTGTGTATTTTGAAGAGGCACGGATTGCCTTCTTTCAAAAAACGGGAATTGTAGATAAACGAATGAAGCGAGCGAGAGAGACGATTACGGTCGTGGCAAACCTTCAATGTGATTACATCAAGCAAGTGGAAATCGGTGAGAGGCTGCGTGTGTATGTAAAGCCAGAAAAGGTTGGATCAAGCTCTCTCATCCTTCATTATTTAGGAGAAAATGAACAGCAAGAACCGTGTTTTACAGGCTCAGTCACCATGGTGCAAATAAGTAAAGACACCGGTGCCCCTGTACCGTTTACAGAAGAGGAAAAAGAGACTTTTCAGGCCCAGCGACATTAAAGAATCACGGGTGAATGCTTCATTTTGTTATAATAAAAAGATCATATGAAGATGAAACAAAAGGAGAGCACATGAAGATTTTTCAATACGACACCATTGATAGTACAAATAATGAAGCGAAAAGGCTTATTCAGCAAGGAGAAACCCCTTCATTTGCTGTATATGCCCGGCAACAGACAGCAGGGAGAGGCAGGCTTGGCAGACCGTGGGAAACGCCTACAGGGAATGTAGCTGTCACGATGACAGTAAAACCGCCAGTAGATATCTCCACCCAATCAACGATTGCCCCGCTGACGGCACTCGCCATTTATGATGTACTCAAACCACTCATGAGAGCAGAGGATCAACTGGCAATCAAATGGCCAAATGATCTATTGATTAATGAAGCGAAAGTATCTGGCACATTAATTGAAGCAGACCGCAGCGCCATTTACATCGGTGTGGGCATCAATGTAGAGACAAAGCCCGAGCACGTTCCGTATAAAACCGTTTGCCTATCAGAACTGACTGAGGTGAAAGCGGACCAGCTAGTGAAAGATTTGGCAGCGGCCTTTGAAAAATACCATGCACGCTGGCAAATGGAAGGATTTGAAGCCCTCATAGCCCTCTATAACAAACGATTATATCGGCTGAATCAACCGCTTCGTATTTCATTAGATCGTGAAAAGCAAACATGGCAGGAAGGGATTTGCTGTGGTGTGAACCGTTATGGTCATATTCAGTTAAAAGATGATCAAGGACATATAAAAGCCCATTCAGCAGGAGATATTGATGCACCGCCCAAGTAGACAATTTCTTGTTCGATTAGTGTGGAGACAAACCGTTGCATTCGGTGTTAGAACGGAGTTGCTTTAAGATCTTCACACTGAAAAAAAGACAAAGAGCTAAAATCAGTTTATTTTAGCTCTTTGTCGACAAGATGACGTCTCATTTATGCTTCTCTTTTTATTTGAGGTTGAACCATGTAGTCTTTTTTTGTAAAGACCACTCCATCTAGAATTTCTCTTGCGGTTCGAATGACTTTTACTCTGTTTTGTGAGATATCAATTTCAGTTTGCATAATACCAGCAGGATGACCAATTCGAAGTGTATCATCTTGACCTTGAAAAAGCTGTGCCGGAAGCGTTTGATCCATGAAACAGCTGGCTGACACACAGACAGATCCGGTAATGGCAAGTGCTTGGTGCGGTCTTTGCATCGATAGCATCCGAACGATGATGTCCATATCTGCTGCTCTTCTCAATATTCCATTTGTATCTACATAATCAGCAGGCTCGCTAATAATTGCAAGCTTAGGAACAGCTGGAGACTGTAATGTGGCCAGTTCTTTTGGTGCAAAGTGGCACATTTCAGCAGCGATGGAACGAATCTCTTCTAAATCATCCAGCAATTCGTCTGTAAACTCCTCAGGCAATTCAGTTCCTTTTAATTGAATATCTTTGGCACGGACAAAGGCGATTGGATTTGCAATGTCAACGATTGAGATCGGAATCTCTCCAAACTTTGTCTGGATCGTATCCATTTTGTTTCCAGTCGGAAAGGTTTTACCTGTGACAGCGCCTTCAGGTTTCTCAAAGGATAAATAAATGGGAGAACCTGTTCCTTTCACTCCTGGAATTTCTGCCTGTCCTTCAAATTTCACTTCTCCGTTCTCGACTTCTACCTCTGCCACAATGATTTTATTCGTGTTGGTATTCAGAATACGTACTGTTGTGACAGGCTCAACTGCTTCGACAAGTCCTTTAATGATGGCATACGGCCCAACTGCTGATGAGATATTCCCACAGTTTCCTTTAAAGTCGACAAATCTTTCATTGATGCTGACTTGTGCAAACGTATAGTTCACATCCACATCTGGACGAGTGGCTTTATCGATAATGGCCACCTTACTTGTTAAAGAATTACCGCCCCCGATTCCATCAACCTGTAGCCGGTCAGGGCTGCCCATAATGTCTAATAAAAATGCTTCGAGCTCATCGTGTTCATATGGTGCATCATTGGCTTGAATGAAGACCCCTTTGCTTGTACCGCCTCGCATGATTGTGATTGGAACTTTTCTCATTGATCTCACCCTCAATTGTTTAGTTACTATTTATCTAATCAAAATGGTAAAGTATAATAAGAAATAAGTTAAATACATTATTTTAAGAGAAAACGATAAATTATTTTTATAACAAGGTCAAAAGGAGGGCACACAATGGATGAGAAAGATTGGCGGTTTTTAAAGGTGCTATATGAAGAGAAGAACATCACAAAAGCGGCAGAAAAATTATTTGTCTCGCAGCCTGCCTTAAGTTATCGATTGAAACAGCTTGAAGAGGAATTTGACATGAAGCTTTTCTTTAAAAGAAAACGAGGAATTGAATTTACATCAGAGGGCGAATACTTGGCTAAATACGCAAATGACATGCTCAAGCAGCTCCAGCAAACGAAAGATGGCATGCTCAATATGCAAAAAAAGGTCAAAGGAACGATCCGACTAGGGGTGTCGAGTAACTTTGCTCAATATAAACTGCCGGAAATTTTAAGAGAGTTTTCTAAGCAGTATCCACATGTTCAATTTATGGTGAACACAGGATGGAGCACAAAAGTCATGGATTTATTAGGTACATCAAGTGTACATTTAGGGATTTTAAGAGGAGATTACGACTGGAATGGAGAGCGATTTTTGCTTGATAAAGAACGGCTTTGTATCATTTCAAAATCAGAAATACAGCTAAAGGATCTTCCTAAGCTGCCGCTCATTGACTATCACACGGATAGTTCATTAAAACGATTGATTAACAGATGGTGGCAGGAGACGTTCACGATGCCTCCGCTTGTGACAATGGAGACAGACAGGCAAGATACATCAAAAGAGATGGTGAAGCATGGTTTAGGTTATGCCATTGTCCCGGAAATTTGCCTCAGACCAAGTGATGAGCTATTTGTAAAAGGTCTTTCGTATAAAGATGGACAGCCTGTTTTAAGAGATACATGGCTCATGTACCAGCCGGATTCCCTTCATTTGTCTGTTGTGAAAGCATTCATTGAGTTTTTAAGAAGTCAGCAAGGCTAATTATAAAAAAAATTTATTGAATAGACGAAAAAATCGATATTTTCATTATAAAAAAAGCTATTATATCCTTGAAATAGAAAGCGCTAACATTTCGGGCCGCAAGTGCAAAAGGGGCGCTTGTGGATCGTGTAAAGAAGAGGATGGAGGGATATGAAGTGCTAGCTATTTTAGGGATCTTGATGGTCGTGACTTTTACATTTCTTATTATGACAAAACGTATGCATCCGGTGGTGGCTCTCACCGTTGTGCCAATCATCTTTGCATTAATCGGTGGATTTTACAGCGGATTAGGGGACATGATGCTTGATGGACTCAAGACCGTTGCACCATCTGCTGCTTTATTGTTATTTGCCATCTTATTCTTCGGTGTCATGCTGGATGCTGGATTGTTTGACCCATTGATCAAACTGATTTTACGTCTTGTGAAAGGCGATCCGGTCAAAATTGCTTTTGGGGTAGCGATTTTGTCTATGCTTGTTGCATTAGATGGTGATGGGACCACAACGTACATGATTACCGTATCAGCTATGCTGCCACTTTTCTTAAGAATTGGGATGAACCCGCTGATTTTAGGGACGATTTCATTATTATCACTAGGCATTATGAGTGGAATGACGCCTTGGGGCGGTCCAGCTACTCGTGCGATTGCTGCACTTGGTTTAGATGCAGCGGAATTCTTCATTCCATTACTCCCGACGATGATAGGGGGCGGTCTTTTTATCCTTTTTACAGCGTATGTTCTTGGAAAAAAAGAACGGAAGCGCATTGGGGTTGCCGAGATTCAGTATAAAGAAGAGGTCTCGATCTCTCCTGAATTGGCGGCATCAATTGAAGATGGCGTAGCTGATATGAAGAGACCAAACTTGATTTGGGTCAACTTCTTCCTGACGATTGCTGTCATGGCCACACTTGTATTGGATATCGTACCGATTCCTGTACTCTTTCTCATTGGCTTTGTCATTGCGCTTATGATCAACTATCCAAAAGTTGAAGATCAGCGTGAGCGGATTTTATCGCATGCAGGAAATGCTTTAACGGTCATTACCCTTGTGTTTGCAGCAGGAATTTTCACAGGCATTTTTTCGGGAACAAAAATGGTGGAGTCCATTGCTAACTTGGTCATTTACATGATTCCAGATTCATACAGCTCATTTTTTCCACTCATTGTCGCGTTGACGAGTATGCCATTTACATTTGTTCTTTCAAATGATGCTTATTATTTCGGGGTGCTGCCAATCTTAGCTGAGGCCGGTGCAGCTTACGGAATTGATCCAGTGGAAATTGCGCGCGCCTCTATTATCGGACAGCCTGTCCATTTACTGAGTCCGCTTGTCGCTTCCACATTACTGCTTGTGAGTATGCTGAATAAAGATATTGGTGATTTGCAAAAGTACGCACTGCTATGGACCGTACTCACAGCCCTGTTTACAACACTTATTGCTCTTTTAACAGGAGCCATTTCGATATTTTAAAAGCTTGTTTGATAAAGGACGATGTCTCTATAGGGGACTCGTCCTTTTTTGTGCGGTTTGAAGGCGAGGAAATTGGACGCTGATCTGCGGGAATTCTCGATTTTAACGTCACCTACCTCAAGTACCCGGCATATGATATCTCGACTATACAGAATCCCATTCTATAGAGACTAGAGCTCTCACCTTAGCAAGGAGGGTTACAATACTTGAAGGAGAAAGAGTTTCAATCCAAGCCGCTATTAACCAAAAGAGAAAGAGAAGTATTCGAATTGCTCGTCCAAGATAAAACAACAAAAGAAATTGCAAGCGAGCTTTTTATTAGCGAAAAGACTGTTCGAAATCATATTTCGAATGCCATGCAAAAGCTAGGAGTTAAAGGTCGTTCACAGGCCGTAGTCGAGCTTCTGCGTATGGGTGAGCTAGAGCTCTAACGTCAGCCGGTTTTCCTTCCGCACCAGGGAGGAGCCGGTTATTTCTATATCGTTTCCATGAGTCTCTTCTTGCAATTTCTTTGAAAAACGAGGAAAATAGGAATGTACGTTTTAATCAAAGTGAGATGCTATAGTGAGGTATCAATGAAATGGAAACGAATGAGTCAGGCCATGTTGCAGAAATTGAAAAATCATTGCGCCATATTGCTGCAATCATTAAGCAAAAAGGTAGAGAAATTCTGAATCAATATACGATTACACCTCCTCAATTTGTAGGGCTTCAGTGGCTTTATGAATTCGGAGATATGACAATAGGTGAGCTATCACAAAAGATGTATTTGGCTTGCAGCACGACAACCGATTTAATTGATCGAATGGAAAAAAGTGAACTTGTTGAACGGGTGAAAGATCCGTCTGACCGCCGCGTGGTTCGCATTCATTTATTACCTGAAGGTGAGCGGATCATTCAAGAAGTGATTGTCAAACGCCAAGAATACGTCAGTGAACTTCTAGGGGCTTTCTCAGAAGAAGAAGCCATCGTTTTCAACCAATCTTTAACGAAACTACAGCAGCAAATGAAAAGAAAATGAGGCGATTTTGTTGGATCAACCAATCGGCGTGATTGATTCCGGCGTAGGCGGTTTAACCGTTGCGAAGGAAATCATGAGACAACTGCCAAAAGAAAAAATTATTTATGTAGGCGACACAAAACGATGTCCATACGGCCCTCGAGCAGAAGAAGAGGTTCTTCAATATACATGGGAAATGGCGCACTACCTATTAAGACACCACCATATTAAAATGCTTGTCATTGCGTGTAATACTGCGACGGCGATAGCACTTGATGAAATTAAAGCAACACTTGATATCCCGGTCATTGGCGTGATCCAGCCCGGAGCCCGCACAGCGATCAAAGTGACAAACAATCAGCATATTGGCGTGATCGGCACTGCCAATACGATCAAAAGTGAAGCCTATAAAGAAGCACTGCTTTCTTTAAAAGCAGGACTAACTGTTCAAAGTCTGGCATGTCCAATGCTTGTGCCGTTTGTGGAAAGTGGTACGTTTTTAGATCATACAGCAGATGAAGTCGTAAAGGCTTCTCTTGAACCGATGAAAGAAACAGGCATTGATACGCTCATTCTTGGTTGCACGCACTACCCGATTTTAAAAGAACCGATTCAGCGCTTTATGGGCAGTGGCGTCAACATCATTTCTTCAGGAGACGAGACTGCGAGAGAAGCGAGCACCATTCTTTCATATAAAGGGCTGTTAAATGATTCGAAGGAAGAGCCTGTTCATACTTTTTATACAACAGGGCAGCAGCAAAACTTTCAAAATATCGCTCAAGACTGGTTCGGCTACCTGCCAGGAAAGGTCGAAACGGTTTCGCTTGAACACGTATATCAGCAATAACCTACTTCTCATGGAAGTGGGTTATTTTTTTATGAAAAGGGTCTAATCCTCTGAGGGAGCTCGTATACATACTAGTACAAACCACTAGAGGAGGGTGAAGTATGCTGAAAAAAGGAA
The DNA here is from genome assembly GCF_040869405.1 of Bacillus sp. FSL K6-2869. NCBI lineage: Bacteria > Bacillati > Bacillota > Bacilli > Caryophanales > Bacillaceae > Bacillus > Bacillus sp. FSL K6-2869. The sequence goes on along the minus strand of NZ_CP152035.1, from coordinate 2,619,054 downwards.
CTACAGCAGCTGTTACGTGTATTGCGTCAGCCATGCTTTTATCAGGATGCGGATTGTTTCAAACAGACCAAGCGAAAACAGAGATTGATCCACCACAAAATGTCACGTTTGTGAAAGAAAATAAAGAAGAGAAACAAACAGCGAAAGAAGGAAAAGAAGAGAAGCAAGCAGATACCGTCATGAGAGAATTATATTTAATTGATAAAAATGGGTATGTTGTGTCTCAATCCATTCCGCTACCGAAAAACGAAGGAAGTGCGAAACAAACACTTGAATACCTCGTAGACGGGGGACCGATTTCTAACCTGATGCCAAATGGATTCAGAGCCGTGCTGCCGGCGGACACGAGCGTATCTGTCGATATTAAAGATGGCACTGCGGTTGTGGATTTCTCAAATGAATTCAAAAACTATAAAAAAGAAGACGAACAGCGCATTTTGCAATCGGTCACTTGGACATTAACGCAGTTTGATTCAGTAGCCAAAGTCAAATTAAAGATGAATGGCCATGAATTAAAAGAGATGCCTGTGAATGGGACGCCGATTTCAGATGATTTAAGCAGAGAGGACGGCATTAATATTCAGCACGAGGCTGCGGCTGATATGACATCGACAAAGCCTGTGACCGTCTACTATTTAGCTGAATCTGACAAACAGACGTACTATGTCCCGGTGACCAAAAGAGCGCCAAAAGACGATGATGATCCAATTACAGCAGCCATTGATGAGCTCGTCTCTGGGCCAAGCAAAACAAGCCAATTGCTGACAGACTTTGATCAAGATGTGAAGCTCAATGATGTCCCGAAAGTAAAAGACGGTCATGTGACACTAGATTTCAATGAATCCATTTTTGGCAGTGCAGATGAAAAGAAAAAGGTCATTTCACAAAAAGTTCTTGATAGCATTGTGCTGACATTAACAGAGCTGCCAGATGTGAAAAGCGTGTCTGTGAAGGTAAACGGAAAGGCAGAGCTTGTGAACGAAAAAGGAACAGAACTCACAAAGCCAGTTTCAAGACCAGAACAAGTGAATACAGGTAGTTTTTAACGTCACACATTGATATAATGGAGAAAAAGAGGCATGCACATTCGCTGCCTCTTTTTTATTCCAAGCGATTAGAACGGATCGAGGTTGTCAAAGTTAATAGGAGAACCCCGCTGACACCCGCGCGGAATGTATATTGTAACGGAGGTAAAACATGAGATTAGATGAAAGACAATACGACGAATTAAGAAAAATTGAAATACAGGCAGGCTACATCACGCACCCAGAAGGCTCTGTCTTAATCTCAGCGGGAAATACGAAGGTGATTTGTAACGCATCTATCGAGGACCGCGTACCTCCTTTTTTAAGAGGAGAAGGAAAAGGCTGGATTACAGCAGAATATAGCATGCTTCCTAGAGCAACGGCTCAAAGAACGATAAGAGAATCATCTAAAGGAAAAGTCACAGGACGTACAATGGAGATCCAGCGTTTAATTGGACGAGCTCTGCGCGCAGTCGTTGACTTAGAAAAGCTTGGTGAACGCACCATTTGGATTGATTGTGATGTCATTCAAGCAGACGGTGGAACACGCACAGCTTCTATCACAGGTGCATTTGTGGCCATGACACTAGCGATTCAAAAGCTTCAATCAGCAGGCGTTTTGAAAGAAAATCCGATCACTGATTATTTAGCCGCAATATCCGTCGGAATTGATTCTAAACAGGGACTTCTGTTAGATTTAAATTATGAAGAAGATTCTTCAGCTGAAGTGGATATGAATGTCATCATGACAGGCGCTGGACGCTTTGTTGAACTTCAAGGTACTGGCGAAGAAGCGACATTCTCAAGAGAACAACTAAACGGACTGCTTGATTTAGCCGAAAAAGGCATCAAAGAATTAATTGAAAAGCAAAAAGCAGTGACAGGAGAAGTTATCGAATAAAGAGAAGGGTTTGATCAGGATGAAAACTGCCATCATCGCAACGCACAATGCGGGCAAAGCGAAAGAATTCAAAGCCATTCTTGAGCCAAAAGGATTCACGGTCAAAACACTAGCGGACATCGGATTTACGGAAGAGATTGAAGAAACAGGACATACCTTTGAAGAAAATGCGATCATCAAAGCCGAGGCCATTCAAGCCAAAGCAGGTGAAATGGTGATTGCAGACGACTCGGGTCTGTCGATTGATTACCTTGGCGGAAAACCTGGCGTCTATTCAGCGAGGTACGCGGGCGAGCATAAAGACGATGCCGAGAACGTGGAAAAGGTGCTGAATGAGCTGCAAGGTATCGAAAAAGAAGACCGCACTGCTAGATTTAGATGTGCCCTGGCTGTCAGTATACCGGGGAAAGAAACAAAAACGGTAGAAGGATCAGTAGAAGGCTTTATCGCAGAAGAACCGATCGGCGAAAACGGCTTCGGATACGACCCAATTTTCATCGTCAAAGACAAAGACCAGACGATGGCCGAGTTATCACCAGAGGAAAAAAACAAGATCAGCCATCGAGCGGTCGCGCTTCAAAAGCTTTCATCACTGCTAGACGCAAATGAATAAGGGGGAATGAAGCCATGAAGATACTCATCATTAGTGACAGTCATGGACTCACAGACGAACTTCAAACCATTGCCAAACGGCATGCGGCTGAAGTGGACATGATGATTCACTGCGGAGATTCAGAACTCGAAACGAACCACCCAGCACTCGAAGGATACAAAGTCGTCAAAGGAAATTGTGACTTTATGGGCGATTTTGAAGAAGAACTCCTGCTCCCATTGGATGGAGGCGGAAAACTATTTCTCACTCACGGACATCTGCATGGCATCAAACAATCCTTGCTTCAAGTCTACTACCGTGCAGAAGAGCTAGGCGCAGACATTATCTGCTTTGGCCACTCGCACATCCCAGGCAGTGAACTGCTAAGAGGAAAACTGCTCATTAACCCAGGCAGCGTGCACCTGCCAAGAGTGCGCAAAGAGCGCAGCTATGCTATACTAACACTAGATGGAAGCGAAGCAAACGTACAGTTTTTCACGGACGAAGGTCACGTCATACAAGACCTCGAAAACACTGTCACATTGGAAGGTATTTCATAAGGGTGCAGCATTTGCCCCTTATGAAAAAACTTTCGAAAAACCGTTGACTTTAAAGAACAATAGTAATATAATAAATCTTGTCGCTGAGGTAATACACCAAAGCACACTACATAACAACATGTCCCAGTAGCTCAGCAGGATAGAGCAACGGCCTTCTAAGCCGTCGGTCGGGAGTTCGAATCTCTCCTGGGACGTACTAAATTAAAAGCCTGAAATCCTTGATATGAAAGGATTTCAGGCTTTTTTGTTTCTTGGAACATAAGGTTGTTTATCGCTTCAAATTAAGGTTTTGGGAGCGGATTGGTAGCTGATTTATTTTCAAGTGTTTCCGTTCCCTGTCTTTGTATCAAAGAACCTATCAAATGGGTGGCTGATTTTTGTTCAGTTGCTTCAATGACTATGAACGTAAATGGATCAAAATCAAAAATGTATAAATTGAAAAATAGAGTTATTTTTGAAGGTAGCGACTAAATATATTTAAAACAGACACAAATGAAAAACCTCTCTAATTTAGAGAGGGCTTTCATTTGTTAATCATCACTGTCCAATTCCCATAATTTTTGACCGTCTGCTAAATACACTGCATTTGGTGTATCTTTATAAAGTGAAATTTCAATTAAGGGACTTTTTTCTTGCTTTAACCAATCGTATATATCACAGTCGTTATTAGCGGGGGGCGATAAGATGTTATTAACTTGAAATGCGACTGCGTCATATTCTGTATAATTGACATCGTCATCTTCCAATCCGTTATCTGTTTCATAAAGCGTGTCAGATTCCCCAATAACTTTTAAACCGTTTTTCCATTCTATTATCAAATCGTTATGTTTATATTTTCGTAATGCTGAAATTAATGGATCATATCCCATTCGAATTCTCCTTAATTTATGGTTTTAAAGGCTCTGATGGTACTATATGAGCGCCATTTTTGCTGTAATGTATTAAGCCTCTAGTAGTCTCTACATACTTACCGGTATCTTTATCATAGTATTTTCCAATCACTTGGCCAAAGTCTACTCTTTCTTTGTGCTCACCTATTTTTGTACCTTTCCCAGCGAACTTATCTAGCAATTCTTGTGCTATTTTATTATCTCCATTGAAAATGCTTTTATTTGGACGGCCATTCGCAACTTCTTGCTTATAGTTAGGTGCATCAGGAATATGTTTCTCTTGAGCGCCTGGTTTTACTTTTGCCGGGAAACCATTTACTTCACGATACGGACCTTTTGGTACGGAGTGTTTGCCGAAGGAAGGTGTTTTGACAATCTTCTTGGCTACATTCTCTCCTTTCATGATTTTAAATACGTATTTTCCAACTTTAGCGATTTTAGCTACGGGTATCATGTACAAGCTTGATACTAGACGGTCCATGTCAGCGACTTTGTCACCTGATACAGGGTCTCTCCCTGTTATGATTCGAATTGCATCATTTATTCCTGTAAATTCAACTGCTGTATTTAAGATTTTTGGGGTTTGTTTTAAGTCGGAAATCTTTGTGATGCTCTCAATATTCACTTTGTTTTGGTGCGTTATTCGTAACCGATAGAGCATTCCATCTCGAATAACGTCAACTGTTTTGGCATTTGCGAAGTCAATCTTTTCATTTGTATTATATACTTTTCCATTTACGAACACGGCGTCTTGATTAATTTTATTAGAGGGTTTCCTATTTACAACCGTATCCACATTCGATCGCTCTTTATCATTCAGCTTATTAAGCATGATCGCCATTGGATTTCCATCGGGATTGTCTATTTTTTTATTCAATTCGTTTAGGTTACTGCTGATCTTTTTGTCTTCCTTATCTTTGAGAATGGATCCTTTTTGATAGGTGGTGATCCCGATTTTCGCACCAGTGAACATTGTGCCTAGAGTATCTATGTATTCCTTCATTGTTTGTATGGAGTTCTTGGATTCATTCAAAGCACTGGCTTGTTCCCTGTCAAAGGCATGGAGCGTACCGATGGTTTTTGAGATGTTCATCCAGGCTTTTTGGTAACTGGCTTGAAAAGCAGACTCGTCAACACTTAGTAAATGAATGATATGGCTGACTTTGCCGATGGCGCTGCTCACATCTGACACGATATCAGATACGGCTCGTTCGGCATTTTTTAAACCTTGATCAAGCTCATGCTCAAGAAATGATTGAGAGATAAAGCCATTTTCATTTGATTCAAATGAATGAAGTGCTTTCTGAACTTTTTGGAGTGCGGCGCTGTATTCTCTAATTGTGACTTGAAAGAATTGCAAGAAAGGGATATGGCACTCTGCGTAAAACGCTCGAATCGCTTCTCCAGCTTCCCCCTTTAGTGAGCCATCCAATGAAATGATTCGATTGATTTGACTTTCAAGAGATTTGATATGTTGTGATTGTTGTATTAACTGTGTCAGTGTTTGATCAATTGTATGGTGTAAGGCCTGAACATCTAACGTTTTCATGGCATTCTCCTTTAAAGCTTGGTCGCAATCAATAGAGAGTTTACCATTATTAGGAGGGGTATTGGGGAATAAATACTGAAATTCCGTGAAAATGAAACGATTTACATAGGTGATAATGACTAGATGTTGAAGAACGAGTGTGGAACAGTTTGAGAATGTGTGTGTTCAAATAATAAAGACAGAAGAACAACCACCCGTATCATTAGGATTTTACCACTGTTGTATTCTTTCTGAATCTAATCATATTATTGATGATCTTATATAGTTTTCTTTCGAGATTAGTCACAAGAAATTTTTCTGGAAGGAATGTACGTTCAAAGATAAGCTTAAATAACCTTTCAAGTAGAAAGGTTATTTTAAAGAAGATACTTTATCAGTGAGTTGGCTATTCGAAACAATATTGTTCTTGCCGATAAAAAGATTAAAGCACAAAAAGAATGATATGAAATTTGTTGAACAAACGTCAATTAACTTAACTTTGTCAGTTGTGGATTAAGACTACCTAATTTTTGTATAAATATAGTATAATAAACATATAAAACCTTTTGGGAAACGGTGATAATGATGAATAGCAATTTTTCATTTTTTCAAGGAAAGTGGGCAGTACTTTCCAATTTAGGAGAAACAGCTGAGAAAAATGTATATCATGACCCACATACAACAGTAATGAAACTACGTTTATTTGCCGAAACATTGACAAAATTTATTCTAGCCGCTGAAAATATTAAGGAAGCATATGGCACGAAACAAGTAGAGCGCATCAATATATTACGTCGCGAAGGAATACTTGAACCAGAGTTAATAGATATCGTTGAAACGCTTCGTCGTAAAGGGAATGTGGCTATGCACGAAGCGGGTTATCAAAAAACAGAAGAAGCGAAATCTTTATTGCATTTGGCTTTTCGTTTGTCGACTTGGTTTATGGAGGTATACGGTGATTGGAATTTTCAAGCCCCAGAGTACATAGAGCCAAATAAACAAACAGGAATAGATACACGACAGCTCCAACAAGAGTATGAAGTGAAAGTGAGACAGCTTGAAGAAGAATTAGAGGCAATTCGTTATCAAGCTGAATTAGAGCAAGCAGATGAGAAAATGAAACGTAGAAAAGCGTCCAAAAACTTCATGCGTAGGCAGCAGCTGACTGAAGATGAAACACGTATCATCATTGATCAGAAGTTACGTGCTGCTGGATGGGAAGTAGACACGAATTTACTAAACTATAAAAAAAACAGGACTCTACCAGAGAAAAACAAACATATGGCCATTGCTGAGTGGAAGGTCGATGGCGGCTGGGTTGATTATGCATTGTTTATTGGACTCAAGCTTGTTGGTTTCATTGAAGCAAAAGCAGAAAAGAAAACGATTCCTGGGGCATTAGATAGTCAAACAAAAGTGTACGCGAAAAATGTCGTGCAAATAGAAGATGAACAGATTACACCAACAACGGGTGATTATCAAATCCCATTCTTATATGCAACGAATGGCCGCCCTTATTTAAGACAGCTTCAAGAGGAATCGGGCATTTGGTTCTGGGATTCACGCAAACCATTTGAACATGCACGTCCGCTTGAAGGATGGCATTCACCCGAAGATTTACAGCTTCTTCTTAGCCAAGATGATAAGGATGCGGATAAGCGTCTAGAAGAAGAGGATATAACGAAGTTTGGATTGCGTCACTATCAGCAGAATGCGGTTCTGGCTGCAGAAAAGTCGTTAAAAGAAGGAAACAGAAGAATGCTTATTGCAATGGCTACAGGAACTGGAAAAACTCGTACCGCTATTGCGCTTATGTATCGCTTAATTAAGTCTAAAAAGTGTCGCCGCATTCTTTTTCTTGTCGATCGTAATTCACTCGGTAAACAAACAGAGGATTCACTGAAAGATACGAAAATTGAAGGTTACTCATTTGCTGATATATATGATGTGAAGTCATTAGGCGATCTCACACCGGAAGTTGAAACGAAGGTGCAGATTGCAACCGTGCAGGGAATGGTTCGCAGACTTTTTTATAACGATAGCGAAAAGCTTCCAAGCGTCGGGCAATATGATTTCATCATTGTAGATGAGGCGCATCGAGGCTATACAAGTGATAGAGAAATGACAGAGGAAGAATTAGAGTTCCGTGATCAGAATGATTATATTAGTCAATATCGGCGCGTTATCGATTATTTTGATGCGGCATGTTTAGGGCTTACCGCAACACCTGCTCTACATACAACAGACATTTTCGGTATGCCAATTTTTAAATATTCATATAGCGAAGCAGTGTTGGACGGATATCTAGTGGACCATGAGCCCCCTTATTTGTTTAAAACAGAACTTTCACAAGTGGGCATCACCTTTGAAAAAGATGAGGAAGTAGAAGTGTATGATGTTGATAAAGGGGAGATTCAACTAGAAAAGTTAGAAGATACTGTGCACTTTGAAGTGGAGCAGTTTAATAAAAAAGTCATTACAGAACCGTTTAACCGTGCAGTATTAAATAAATTAGTTGATTATATTGACCCTGCAGGTAAAGAAAAAACGCTCATCTTTGCAGCTACTGATCAACACGCAGATCTTGTTGTTCGTTTATTAAAAGAAGCCTTTAAAGAACGTGGCGATGAAATTGAAGATGATGCCATTATGAAAATTACTGGATATATCTACAAGCCATTAGATGCCATTACACGGTTTAAAAATGAGCGACTACCTAATGTCGTTGTTACAGTTGATTTACTTACAACAGGTATTGACGTGCCGCCGATCACAAATTTGGTGTTTTTAAGAAGAATACAATCTCGTATTCTCTATGATCAAATGCTTGGCCGTGCGACTCGTCTTTGCCCAGAGATTGGGAAAACACACTTTAACATCTACGACGCTGTTGGTATATATGACAAGTTGCAACATTATACAGAAATGAAACCAGTTGTGAAGAAACAAAACTTTCGTATTGGTGAGTTGTATGATTCTCTTGTAAATGCAACGACTGATGAGGAAGCTTCGTTTTATCGTGATCAATTAGTAGCAAAAATCCAACGTCGCAAACAAAGATTTGACGAAGAAGGCATGGGAAAGTTTGAAGAATTATCAAATGGAAAACATGTGGATGAATGGGTGAAAGAAATTCAAACATACTCACCGCAAGAAGCCACACAGAATAATATCCTATTTGAATACATGGAAACGTACCAAGTGACACGTGAAAAACGCTATATATCTGATAAGGAAGATGAAGTAACAGACGTCATTCGTGGGTATGGTGAAGGAAACAAGCGACCAGAAGATTATCTGGATGGTTTTGTTCGGTTTATCCAAGAAAACATCAATGAAATTCCCGCTTTGCATCTGATCTGTACACGGCCAAAAGATCTAACAAGACAAGATTTACGAGAACTTATGACGATTTTAGAAACAAAAGGCTTTAAGCAATCTCATTTACAAACCGCTTGGAAACAGACAAAAAATGAGGACATTGCAGCAGATATTATTAGTTTTATTCGCCAAGCTGCATTAGGTGAAGCACTCGTTGACCATGAAGCACGTATTAAACAGGCAATGCACAAAGTGTATTCACTGCATGATTGGACGCCTAGGCAAAAGAAGTGGTTAGAGAGAATAGAAAAGCAATTACTTCAAGTGCCTGTTCTTGCGCCTACCGCAGAAGAGGCATTCTCGGAAGAACCTTTTAGAACGTCTGGTGGCTACAAATTACTGAAACGTGAGTTCGGTGACGATATTGATCAAATTGTGAATACGATCAATGAGAACCTTTATATCAGCTAACGACTGTGCCTCTTCATTGAGGCACTTTTTTGGGTTATAATGAGAAGGTTCGCTTTCAACTAAAAATCATCAAATTTGATTTAATAGATTAGAAGTTTTTCAGGAGGAAAAAAGATGAATAACCAAGAAATCGTTCAAAAATTATGGAATTTATGCAATGTGCTTCGTGATGACGGTATTACATATCAACAGTATGTCACGGAGTTAACCTATATTTTATTTTTAAAAATGATGAAAGAACAACAAACAGAAAATGTAATACCCGAAGGATATAGATGGGATGATTTGCTAGAAAAAGAAGGGGTAGAACTCAAAACATTTTATCAGCGATTGTTACTTGAATTAGGAAGCAGTGAAAATGAGCGGCTGCGTCTAATCTACAGTGATGCTGCTACTAGTATTTCTGAACCCAAGAACCTAGAGAAAATTCTGAAGAGCATTGATGGCCTTGATTGGTACAACGCAAAAGAAGAAGGTTTAGGTAATTTATATGAAGGCTTGTTAGAAAAAAACGCAAGCGAAACAAAATCAGGTGCTGGCCAATACTTTACACCGCGTGTATTAATTGATGTAATGGTGCAGCTGATTGACCCTAAACCTGGAGAAAGATGCAATGACCCTGCAGCTGGTACATTTGGTTTTATGATTGCGGCAGACCAGTATCTGAAAAATAAGACAGATAACTATTATGATTTAGATCCACAACTGGGCGTTTTCCAAAAGAAAGAAGCGTTTACTGGAATGGAACTCGTCACAGGGACTCATCGTCTTGCTTTAATGAATGCATTACTTCATGATATCGAAGGACGACTGGAACAAGGGGATTCGTTATCTAGTAATGGAAAATGGATGAAAAACTTTGATGTCATTTTAACCAATCCACCATTTGGAACGAAAAAAGGTGGAGAGAGTGTCTCCCGTGATGATCTGACGTTTGCAACTTCCAATAAACAGCTTAATTTTCTACAGTTAATTTATAACGCTTTAAAAGACGATGGTCATGCACGCGCAGCAGTTGTATTACCTGATAATGTCTTGTTTGAAAGCGGGATTGGTGCACAGATTCGACGCGATTTAATGAATAAATGCAATCTGCATACAATCTTACGCTTACCAACGGGGATTTTCTATGCTCAAGGTGTGAAAACAAACGTCTTATTTTTCACAAGAGGAACAACAGACCAAGATAATACAAAGGATGTTTGGGTATACGATCTCCGCACCAATATGACGTCATTCGGAAAACGGAATCAGCTAACAATGGCACACTTTGAACACTTTATGAAAGCATATGTAGCAGAAGACCGCTCAAAAGTAGAGGATGAACGTTGGAATGTGTTCACAAGAGAGGACATTGCAAAAAAAGGGGATAGTTTAGATATCGGATTGATTGCAGATGAATCATTATCATCCTATGACAACTTACCAGATCCAATTGAATCAGCAGAAGAAGCAATTGCAAAGCTTCAGCAGGCTATGGGTTTATTAAATGAAGTGGTTGAGGAGTTGCGTGCTGTTGAAGAGGATGAGGTGGTCAAACAGTGAGTAAGAAAAAGAAGACCATTGAGGAGTTATTGGAAGGAGCAATAGTACCAGAAGAGAAGCAACGGTTTGGAATTCCTGAAAATTGGATTTGGACACAAACTGGTTCTATCACAGATGTAATAGGGGGTGGAACACCTAAATCTACAGTAAAAGAATATTTTGAAGATGGTGATATACCATGGTTAACCCCCGCTGATCTTTCGGGATATCAAGATATGTATATTAGTAGAGGAAAGCGGAATATAACTGAAGTTGGTCTAGCTAACAGTTCTGCTAAAATATTGCCTAGTAACACCGTGTTACTTTCATCAAGAGCACCAATAGGATACGTTACAATAGCTTCCAATGATATTTGTACAAATCAAGGGTTTAAAAGTTTTCTACCAAGTAACGCCTATTATCCAGAATATTTATATTGGTATTTAAAATTCTCCACAACCTATTTAGAATCTATGGCAAGTGGCACAACATTTAAGGAGCTTTCAGGTAGTAAATGCAAAGAAATTGCATTGCCATTACCTCCTTTAAACGAACAAAAACGAATTGCTGACAAAGTAGAGCATCTTTTAAGTAAAATTGAAGAAGCGAAGCAGTTGATTGAGGAAGCGAAGGAAACATTTGAACTTCGTCGAGCGGCTATTTTGGATAAGGCGTTTCGTGGGGAATTGACTAAGAAGTGGAGACAAAATAATAAAGACATATTACCAGTAAAGCAATTTTTAGAGAACATTGTACTTAAAAGGAAAGAAACTTATACTGAGATATACGAAAGGGCAAAGCGGAATAAAGAAAAAAAACCGAGGAAAATTTACATGGATACAGTACCAATAATAGATGAAGTAGTACCATTTTTACCGGAAACTTGGACAGTTACAAATGTTGAGTTTTTGGGTCATGTAACAAAACTGGCTGGTTTTGAATATACAAAGTATATTAATTTGAAGCCTGGGGGGGATGTTCCTGTTATAAGGGCACAAAACGTTCAGATGGGTAAATTTGTAAAATCTAATATAATGTATATAGATAAAGATACATCAGATTTGTTATCTCGTTCTCAAGTACAAGAAGATGATATACTTATGGTTTTTATAGGGGCAGGAACAGGAAATGTATGTATTGCACCGAACAGAAATGGAGAAAGATGGCATTTAGCGCCGAATGTAGCAAAGATAAGCGTGGATGCAGTATTACCAAAGTATTTAGAACTTTATTTACAATCGCCTTTTGGACAAGCTTATATAAAATCAAAAATGAAAGCTACTGCTCAACCTAGTTTATCTATGGAAACTATTCGTGAGGTCTTAGTATATTTGCCACCATTAGAAGAACAAAAGGAAATCGTTAAAACTGTAGAAAGTTTAATCAATAAGGTAGAGAATGAAGTTGGTATATTAAAGTCTTGTTCTGTTGATGGGTTAAAACAATCCATTCTCTCTAAAGCATTCCGAGGTGAACTTGGAACAAATGATCCAAGTGAAGAAAGTGCGGTTGAATTACTAAAAGAAGTGTTGCAAGAACAGGTGAAATAGTTGTAAGAAGGCATCTAGATTAGTTGGATTTCTTTTTTGATGCACATGCCCATTGGTAGTTGTGTTTCAGAGGTCTGATGATTGTTTTAGGAGAATCTTGATAGTATTTTTTAAAACTACTGTCGAGGTTAAACAAGCCACATTCACAAACCTGCATTTGAAAAATTTATGACACGACTCAAATAAGAGGTTTGTTTTAGTGAGGTAAAGTGATAAAACATATAGCTGGATAACATTCTTAGTTATCTATCTTGAAACACTCCTTTAATAAAAGTGCCTTTACCTTTTCAATAGAATTGTTTTCTACTATATGGATGCTTGAATTGTACAGAATAAGTAAATATAGTAGAAATAAAGTCAATCGGACTAAGTTCAAAAAGTGACCGTTATACATGAACGTGAACGAATAGCGATATATAAAGTAGCTCAGCAGGATAGAGCAACGGCCTTCTAAGCCGTCGATCTGGAGTTCGAATCTCTACTGGGACGTATGATGATTTGAAACTGTTAAAAAGCTAAAAACATTAATGAATCAAAGTTTCTGGCTTTTTTATTTTTTTCCTATTGTTTAACAAAGTATTTTAGCAATCTTTTATGACTCGAGTCCAACAGGATGGTCAGGCTAAAATCAACTCACAAAAACATTAAAAAAGTCTATACTGTCTAGACCATTTCAAGGGAAACTAGGCACGAATGATTCTGGTGAGGAAAATGCTATTGAATTGTTCAAAGGTGTTTTACTACGGGATTTGAATTAATTATTAGAAGTGTTGAATAATCAAAAAGCATTGTATGATTGTTATTAGCTAATGAAAATGAATTTAAGAAGGGCTTCTCTTAATAAAGAGAGGCCCTTCTTAAAGTGGATTAAATATTTGGAGTTTATGAAAACGCAAGTTATCTTAAGACCCAATTAGCCCCGGTGAAATTTGTTCAACCCTTGCCCAATCAAATATGGTTTCGATTTGCATTTGATTCTTACAATTTATTTTTAGAAATCCTCCATTCTCTGTTGTGCTAATCTCAAAATGATCAATTATATTATTATTTCCTAAATGATTAATTTTTAAATCCGTTACACCAATGAATGATAATTCAACGTAGACAACATCAAAATTCCCCCAACGTTTAGGTTTATTCTTCACGGAGTCTTTTGTCATTAGTCTTATAAATAGGGTAGGACCATCTCTGTTTAAATCAACATTCATGATTTCTGCATTTTTAAAATGGGGGATTCCCCCGAAAATTTGAGTCATCGCTTGTGGGTTCATAAATTTTTCTTCTCTAATCATTTGGATACTCCTCGTTTGAGTTATTTATTGTTTCTTCTTTCAAAATAATAATGGTCTTCTACACCTTCGACTTTACCATTGCGGGTGTTATGTTCAGGTCTTACATTGTGGTGTGAAGGTTGGTTTCCGATGCCTCCTTCTCCAAAATCGTGACCATTTGAATGATCCTGAATAACAATCTTTTTACCATTAACTTCATATGTAAGCTCTCTCGTAAGGATTGGTTGGTTTTTTTCATTTAATATTCTTTTTCCATTTTTATCTGTTAAGGGCACCATCTTTTGACTTTCAGGGTTTTGTGTTCTTGGTATATTTAATTGACGTTTAATTTCTTTTAAACTAGCTTTTCTAGATTCATGATGGTTTTTATTTAAGTTTTTCTGTACGTCTAGTGTTGCTTTATTTTTTAATTTATTATTTACACCATCTAGTCCAAACGGCAAAAGCATTCCAAGCGCCGCGTTCATACTCGCTTCCTGCTGTTCTTTTGAGATCTTGTTTCCAAACATATCCCGGCCTGTGATCGCCTCGCTGAAGCCGTTGGTGGCGGTGAGGCCATATAAACCTTTTTGAGATGTTTTCAGGGCGTCAAAGGATTTTTGGGATGTCTTGTAGATATCGACTGCCCTGACTGCGGCTGATGTGGCTTGGGTCGTTTTATAGACAGCCTTTCCTCCTTTGAAAATGCGGCCTGCCCAGCCGACGATAGGAATGTAACCGGCTGCTGCCATGCCGCCTGCCGCGACTCGCTGTCCTGCGGTGAGTTCCTCGCCTGTGATTGGATCAACGCCCGTTGCGGCACGTTTTGCATCGTTCACGCCAGTCAGTTCATTCACGATGTTTCCACCATAATCGAGGGCTTTTTCATACCAAGGGCGGTTGGCGAGCGCTTCTTGTTCCTTCGCAATCTTGCGGGCTTCTTCTTGTTCTTTTTTGATTTTCAGATATTCAGAAGTTTGCTTCTCAATATCGCTCTTTGCCTTGTAGATTTCGCTATTTTGATACGCTTTCTTATCAAAATTCATAGGTGAAATCGCTTTTCCGTCATTTGTCGCATTCATCATTTCAGCGTACAATGCCATTGTAGCTTGCTGCTCCGTCTCTGACAAAGCATATTCATCTTTTAAATTTTGATCAAGTTCTCTCAGATCTTTGACCGTCTTTTTTCGTTCATCTTCCGCATCTTCTATTTTTTCATCAAAGGTTTGGCTATCAAATACCTCTAGGGAAATGAGGTCATCAATGTCTTGAAAAATGGTTTTGAGTGCCTTTTTTTGATCCTTCACAATGCTTTTGGCATTCTTGATACCCATATGTACTGCGTTGTCTAAAAAGTGTTCTTCTACAAAGGTATCGCCGCTAAAGCTCGTATCATCCAGTGTCCCAGAAACACCTTCATGAAAGGCTTTTTGTTTATCAATGAAGCTGATAAACATGTCTACATTTCCAGCAAGCTCTTTATAAAAGCTTTTAATGTTATCGGCTCCTTTCCCAGTGAAATCATCACCGAGATTGGCAACACCTTGTAATGCCTTTTTTAAATCTACCATTTGTTCGCGGAGTTCCTGGTAGTGTTTTGCCCTCGTGTCCATGGCACTTGTTAGTGCTTTTGCATCAAGTATCTTGCCCAGAAGGTTCACTCCCTTCTCAAATAATTATGTTTTATTTTAACAATATAAAAATAGGTAATGAATAGGTAAAAAGTAGCGAGTGATATGAAAGTGAATTAGAGAAGAACACTACTATTCTAAATTCACTTCTATTTTGTGGTAGAAAATGTACAGTTTAATCCGATACATATAGAGTAAGACTATCTGAAGGAGTGATATTCTTGAAAAAATGGTTATTAGTAATGATCTTGTTTGTACTTGCTATTCTGCAATCACATCAAGTAGCACAAGCTGCAACTGCAGAATGGAAAAAGCTTGCGGACTTACCGGAGGCAAGAATTGGTGCTAGTACAGGAGTAGTAGACGGAAACATCTATATTATAGGGGGAGGTTCTTATAATAAAGGATATTCAGATCAAACTTATATGTATGATCCCAGCATGAACAAATGGTTTGAAAAAAGTGTAATGCCAACTGCTAGGGGAGGGGCGGCAACAGTAACAATTGGCAACAAAATTTATGTTATAGCAGGGGGATCTGAAGATAGAAAGTTTAATAGCTTTGAAGTTTATGATGCAAAAAAAGATGAATGGACTAAGTTAGAAAATGTTCCGTTTAAGTCATTAAAAGGAGCATATAATGTACAGGCTGGAGCTATTGATAACAAAATTTATGTTCTAGGTGGGGGAGATGAATTTTATAGTTATAATGTAACCACACACGAATGGGTAAAAGAACTACAACCAAGTGTAATAATTAAAAATGCTACAAGTGTGGTTTCGAAAGGGAAGTTTTATGCAGTTTCCGGTAATACAAAATCTATAATCTATGAATACAACCCTTCTAATAATAAGTGGACAGAAAAAAAAGACGGATTTAAAGGGGAGTATTTGTCTGCTGTTAATTATAAAGAAAATATATTAGTTACGGCAGTTGCTCCAAAATATCAATATCTTTATGACGTTAATACAGAACAGAAATCTTATGTGAATACGCCGCAAAGCGATATGCGTATTGCTCATTCTTCTGTGATTATAGATGATACTTTATATATCATAGGAGGTAGAATACCCAACAATAACTTTACTCAATTAGCTGATAGAAACTATAAATCGGTCATCTCTATCTCCTTAAAAGACCTGGAACTTCCAAACAACACAGAAACACCCGGTGACAAAGATCCAGAACCGACAACACCACCAAAAGATGATTCTACAAATCCAGGAGACAAAGACCCAGAACCAACCACACCGCCTAAAGACGATACAACAGATGAAGACGGCGATGCCCTTCTCATCATCACAATGGTCAATGGCTTACAGAAAGAGTATGACCTTTCCATGAAAGAAGTCAACGCCTTCCTATCCTGGTACAAAAAGCGTGATGCTGGCGAAGGACCAGGTTTTTATGAAATTGATGAGCATGACAACAATAAAGGTCCTTTTGAAAGTAAAAAGGACTATGTGGTGTTCAAAAACATTCTCATGTTCGAAGTCAATAAATATAAGAAGTAAATGAAATCAAAGCCATCTAGTCCAACTAGGTGGCTTTTGCGTTAGTTCGACAGCTTTCAGCAATTTTAAGGCAAATTTAAGATCGGATTTCATTTCAAATGTATTAAATCTTTGTTACAATAAGACAGCTTTGCTCAAAAGAGACGTTCCAAGGTTCGACATTTTTTTAGTATTTCTTAAAAATTTTATCGTTTGATATGAAACTCTTTGAATGAGTCATGCGTCTCTATAAGTGTCAAAAGAAAAGAGGTTATCAATATGCTATTCAAAAAGCTATCAGAAAATAAGTCTGTAAAATGGATAGGATATACAAGCTTTTACTTACTTATTTTGCTATTATTGTTCTTTATTTACGGATTCCACACAGCAAATACGGGATCATTCATTTACAACGATTTTTAATTGGAGATTAAATTATGAAACTATTACAAACGATTCATGAATACCAGCAAACGAAACCAACACAGCCAGCATTTGTTTCTCAACATGCATCGATCACATATGATGAACTTTGGCATTTATCAGACCAAATGGCTGGTGCGATCGATGCAGTCGCAGCTGGCAGTGAACCTGTCATTGTATACGGTCATATGGAGCCAGAGATGCTGATTTCTTTCTTAGGCAGTGTGAAATCAGGCAGACCATATATTCCGGTCGATATCTCAATACCTGTCGAGCGTATCGTCTCAATTATTGAAAGCTCAAAAGCCAGTCTATTGATTTGTGCAAATGAGCAGAATGTATTAGATGTAGAAGAACACATTGAAGTGAAGAGTGCGGCATCGCTTTTAGCACTTGAAAAAGAAGCACCGCCATCCACGCAGTGGGTTCAACAAGATGATGTTTTCTACATTATTTATACATCTGGTAGTACCGGAAAACCGAAGGGCGTTCAGGTAACTGCCAATAATTTAGAAAGCTTTACAGATTGGATGTGCCGTGACTTCCCAATTGGTGAGGGACGCACATTTTTAAATCAAGCACCATTTTCTTTTGACTTATCAGTGATGGATCTTTATCCAGCGCTTCAATCAGGCGGTACGCTTTACTGTTTAGTAAAAGATCTCGTCAATAAGCCAAAGGATATGTTTGCCGCACTTGGTCAATCTGACGTTGAAGTGTGGACATCAACACCTTCTTTTGTGCAAATGTGCTTAATGGACCCTTCCTTTACAGGGGAGCTTTTACCTGAGCTGAAAGTTTTCTTGTTCTGCGGTGAGGCGCTTCCTGTAGCTGTAGCAAATTCACTTCTGGAGCGTTTTCCAAAGGCGCAGGTCTTTAATACGTATGGTCCAACTGAAGCAACTGTTGCGATCACATCGATTGAAGTGACGCAGGCGATTCTTGATCAGCACGATTCTTTACCAGTCGGCTATGCCAAACCTGATACAGATATCGTCATTTTAGATGAAGAAGGCAAGACACTTCCTGATGGTGAAAAAGGCGAAATTGTCATCGTGGGGCCAAGCGTCACGAGTGGCTATTTAGGTGAACAAGCCTTGACAGATAAAGTGTTCTTTGAATACGAAGGACGTCCTGCTTACCGTACAGGTGACGCGGGTGTGGCGCATGATGGTTTAATTACGTGCCATGGCCGTCTCGACTATCAAATTAAGCTTCATGGATACCGAATGGAGCTTGAAGAAATTGAATATCATGTGAGCGAGACAACCTATGTCAATGCTTGTGTGATTGTGCCATTCCAGCCAAACGGTCATGTTGAGTACTTGATTGCAGCGATTGTTCCAGCAGCTCATTCATTTGAAAAAGAGTATCAGCTGACAAGTGCGATTAAGAAAGAAATGGCGGATTCACTGCCAGCGTACATGATCCCAAGAAAGTTTGTCTATCTTGAGCAGCTGTACATGACGCCAAACGGGAAGGTTGACCGTAAGAGAATCGCGAAAGAGGTTCTTCTATGATTCCGTTTAGTTCATTCTTTTTCTTCATTCTAATTGGTATTCTTCTTTTGCCGACGATCATTCTTGGTCTTCGCGGCAAAAGAATGCAGGGCTACAACATGTTTGCAACGGTTGTGGCGCTGGCACTTATTTTCTCAAAGGATGCCCATGGCGCGCTGCTGCTCTTCTTGTTCACGGTGTGGCAAGTCTTCATCATCCGCCTGTACCTTGCATACAGGTTAAAGGCGAATCAGGCATCTGTTTTCTATGCAGCAGTGGTGGCATCTATTTTGCCGCTTGTGCTGTCTAAGATTTTACCGTTCTTTTTAACTCATCAGCCGCACCAGCCGCCGCCAATAAACTGGCTGAGCTTTTTGGGGATCTCGTACTTAACATTTAAAGGTGTTCAGTTAATTATCGAGACAAGAGACGGCTTGATTAAGAAGAAAATTCCGATTCACCGTTTGGTCTATTTCATTGTCTTTTTCCCGACGATTTCATCAGGTCCGATTGACCGTTACCGCCGATTTGAAAAAGATATGGATACACCGCCTGAAAAGGAAGCATACAGTGATCTTCTATATGCCGGTATTCATAAAATTTTCATTGGCTTCTTATATAAGTTCATTATTGGTTATCTGATTCACACATATATTCTGATGAATATTCATCATATTAGCAGCAGTCACTTTGTTCAGCAGTTAACGTATATGTATGCTTACAGCATGTATTTGTTCTTTGACTTTGCTGGATATACAGCATTTGCTGTAGGTGTGAGTTATATTATGGGTATTAAATCGCCAGAGAACTTTAATAAACCGTTTATCAGCCGAAATATTAAAGACTTCTGGAATCGCTGGCATATGTCCCTGTCCTTCTGGTTCAGAGACTACGTGTTTATGAGATTTGTGTTCTTTATGACCAAAAAGAAGTGGATCAAGAACCGAATGGCTGTATCAAATATTGGGTACTTTGTCCTCTTTCTATTGATGGGTGCTTGGCATGGTCTTGCCCTTCAATATATTATTTACGGACTATATCATGCAGTTGTCATGTCCGGTTACAATTTATTTGAGAAATGGAATAAAAAGCACAAGTGGTGGCCGGATAATAAGGTCACAATGGTTGTGTCGATCATTATTACATTCCATGTGATTTGTTTCGGATTTTATATTTTTTCAGGAAAACCATTTCATCATTAATGATTAAGGGAGTAGAAAATTATGGAATTTAAAAATCAAGTATACGGTATTATTGCAGAGGTTTGTCAGGACGACGTTGTGAAAGAAAATCCAGAGATTGCGATTTTTGAAGAAGGTCTTCTTGATTCATTTGGTACAGTAGAACTGCTTATGGCAATTGAAAGTCAACTCGGAATCACTGTTCCGATTACAGAATTCGATCGTGATGTGTGGGATACGCCGAATCATATTGCTGAGCAGCTGGCAGAGATGAAGTAATGAAAAAGCGTTTTTTTGGGCCGCTTATTTTAGCGGCTGTTCTATTCATTGGTGTTCTTCTTGTACCAAATGCATGGCTCTCACATCTGATCCCAAAAGACAAATTACAAAAGTCAGCCACAGAATTAGATCCAGGGATGTTCCAAGGGCTTTATTTACAAGATGAAATGCTAAAAGATCCAACTTATTTGCCGATCTATGGATCTTCTGAACTATCACGTTTTGATCCATATCACCCTTCGAATTTCTTTCATGAAAATCCTCAAGGGTTTACACCTTATCTTGTTGGAAAAGGTGGATCGCAATCATTAATTCATGCCATGAACTTTGCAGCGCATATGGATGAATTAAAAGGGAAAAAGCTTGTGTTTATCGTGTCCCCGCAGTGGTTTGTCAAAGGGGGATCAGACGAGAATCACTTTGCTCCTAACTATTCAGCGCTTCAGGCGCTTGATCTTGCTTATAATAAAGAAATTGATCCAGCTGTGAAAAAAAAGCTCATCAAAAGAATCATGAAGTTTAAGGCAGTAAAGAACGACATGGTCATCACAGAGCTTTTTAAAGCAGAGCTTTCTGGGAACAAATTCGCCTTTGGTGCGATTTCTCCTATTGCAAAAATGTATTATGGCATGCTTCAAAAGAAAGACATGTACTATACGATCGGATCTGGGCATGAGCGCAAGCTTCGTCCGTCTCCTTCAGTGAAAGGGAAAACATGGACTGAGCTTGAAAAAGAAGCGAGCGTCTTAGGATCTGAAAAAGCAGGGGACAACCCGTTTTATATTGATCAGAGACTGTTTGATCGTAAGCTGAAGCCGATCATGAAAAAGATGAAGGATTCTCGTCGTGACAATTCTTATGCAGAATCACCTGAATATAAAGATTTCCAGATCATGCTGGATATTTTAAAACAGGCAGGGGCGAAGCCTTTATTCGTGACGATTCCCGTCAACGGAAAATGGTATGATTACACTGGTTTTCCGAAAGAGGGGCGTACAGATTATTATCAAAAAATCAATCGTCAAATTCGAGATAATGGGTATGAAGTCGCAGATTTGACTTCGCATGAGTATGACCCATATTTCTTTAAGGATACGATTCATGTGTCGTATAAAGGATGGGTATACATCGATAAGGCGATCGAAAAGTTTTACAAAGAGCAGTAGATTGCAGCAGCTTTCTGCTGCTTTTTGTTTGTCGAATGAGTGGATTTCTTGTATAAATAAGGTGGAAGGGCTATGCTGAATATGGAGGCGATACGATGAATCGTTCTGAGAAAAAAGAACTATTAAAGCGTTCAAAGAAGCATTTTAATGATCATGCCTTTTGGGAAAAGTTAAAAAAGACGGCACAAAAAGCTGGAGTTTCTCTTGTCTATGCTGTGTTATTACTTTATTATACATTGCAAAAACCCGAAGTACCGGTTAAAGCGAAGACCCTCATCATTGGGGCGCTAGGGTACTTTATCCTTCCGATTGACCTAATCCCTGATACATTGGTGGGGATCGGCTACACAGATGATCTAGGCGCCATCACATTTGCTCTGCTTCAAGTCGCAATGTACATTGATGACGATGTCAAAGGAAAAGCAAAAGACAGGCTGGGAAAATGGTTCGGTGAAAAAAGCGATACGTCTTTCATTGATCAAAAGCTTGAAGATGGCGGTATGCCGTCTGCTTAAAGAAAAGCCTCCTAAACAGAGGCTTCAGCGTGTAGACAAACCCTCGCATTCTTTGTCAGTCCTGCGCTCCGGTGCTCGTTCTTCTTAGACTTCAAGGGTTTTCAACTACGCTGAAAAAAAGACAAAGGGCTAAAATAAAGTTCATTTTAGCCCTTTGTCAACAATCTATAGCCTCCTAAACGGAGGTTTTTTTCATTATCCTAAAAATTTCACGCAAACCGGATGCGGAACGGTGATGTCTGATTGTAAGACAGTGAGTCGACCGGTTTCTTTGTCACGTTTGTATAACACAAGATTGCTAGATTCTTGGTTTGAGCCGACGAGAAATTCTTCTGTTGGATCAAGGACAAAGTCTCTAGGCCAATTTCCTTCAGATGAAGCAATTTCAACGAGGCTTAGTTTGCCGTCATGATCTGCTTTGAAAATAGCAATGCTGTCATGTCCACGATTTCCTGCATACACAAATTGACCGTCAGAAGACACATGAATGGCGCTGCCTTGATTATTCTCTGTGAAGTCATTAGGAATGGTTGCGATTGTTTGGATCTCTTCGAAATGACCATCTTCAAAGTAACGAAGTACAATGACCTCTGAGCTGAGCTCTGTCATCACATAGGCCACAGGCTTCGTTGGGTGGAATGTAATATGACGAGGGCCGCTGCCTGGTTTTGTTTCAAATGTATGGGCAAGCTCAAGTTTGCCGTTTTCTTTCTTATACGTATAAATTCCGTCTGTGCCAAGGTCAATAGCTACTGCAAATTGTTCATCAGGTGTCAAACCCATAAAGTGAGTGTGCGGTTTTTCTTGACGGTCTTCGTTTGGTCCAGTGCCTTCATGCTGCGCTTGTGACAGCGTGCGGATCACTGAGCCGTTTTCAGCATCAATTTCGTACATCTCTGCTGTTCCTTTATGATAGTTTGCTGTAAACGCCGTTTTCGTTTGGCTGTCCACGCTGACGTGACAAGGAGAAGCCCCATCGGCAAGCTCTTGGTTGATGAAACGAAGTGCGCCGGTGTCGGCATCAATTTGATACGCAGCAAGTCCGCCTTGTGCTCCTTCTTTCACAACAGCATACACAAACTTTTGAGAATCTGAGACAGTTAAATATGTAGGATTTTCAAGTTCTGCAGCCACTTCTACTTGTTCAATCTGCTGCTTGTCCGTATTTAAAGTAAAAGAATAGATTCCTTTGCTGTCTCCCTTTGTATACGTTCCGATATAACCTCTGATGTTAGCCATGTATTGCCCTCCTTCTATTAGATGCTCTCATTCTATCATAAATTCATAGGAAAACGCTTTAGAAAGGCATGCTGAAGGAAAAAACAAACGCAATGAAATCTCACAATATTCTTCAAAAACCGTGTGAAAAAATATCACAAAAGCTTGTTCAAAAGAAAACCGTTCATGTAGAGTAAACAAATTGAAGAAAAAATACAAAAAATTTTAAGTTTTTTCATTCCTTGTCTAGCAAAGGTGTAAGCGTATACATTTTATTTTGATTAGTCTAAATTGTCTAATAATTTTAAAAATGCTGTTGACACTGTATGGAAAGCGGCGTAAGATGGGTTCAACAAAAGCAAACAGACACGCAGAGTAAGCGTGAGACACTTCAATATAAAGTGTCTGAAAATTCAACTACTTTTTGTTTGAAAGAGAGGGTGCTCACTGAAGATGGAAGACCAAAAGGAACAGTGGATCTTTTTAAACGATGAACTCGTGAAAAAAGAGGATGCGAAAATTTCAGTTTATGATCATGGCTTCTTATATGGTGACGGTGTGTTCGAAGGAATACGTGTATATAACGGAAATATCTTTCGAATGAAAGAACATTTAGACCGCCTGTATGATTCCGCTAGATCGATTATGCTGAACATTCCATATTCACTTGAGGAGCTCACTGAAAAAATGATTCATACAGTTGAAAGGAACGGCCTAAAAGATGCCTATATCCGCCTTGTTGTCTCAAGAGGAGCCGGTGATCTTGGCTTAGATCCAAACAACTGTGGGAGAGCCAACACAGTGATCATTGTAGAGCCGCTGGCCATCTTTCCAAAGCACCTATATGAAACAGGTATTGATATTGTGACAGTACCGACAAGGCGAAATCGTCCTGACGTACTAAGTCCAAAAGTGAAATCATTAAACTATTTGAATAACATTCTTGTCCGAATCGAAGCCCATATGGCCGGTGTGAGTGAAGCGCTGATGCTGAACGATCAAGGGTACGTGGCAGAAGGTTCAGCGGACAATGTGTTTATTTATAAAAAAGGTAAGCTCTATACACCGCCAGGTTATATCGGCGCTCTTGAAGGCATCACAAGAAATGCCATCATGGAAATCGCAGAAGACTTAGGCTACGAAGTGAAAGAAGAACCTTTCACAAGACACGATGTGTATACAGCTGAAGAAGTCTTCCTGACAGGAACCGCTGCCGAAGTCATCGCTGTTGTAAAAGTTGACGGCCGTATCATTGGCGAAGGAAAACCAGGGTTCCACACAAACAAACTTCTTGAACAATTCCGCAAGCGAGTCGTTGAAGAAGGAGAAAAAGTAGTCTTTACCGATGAAAACATTCACGCAAGCTAAATAGATATCGATAAACGTTGAAGAGGACTAGTAGCTTTAGAGTCAGTATCTACAGAGAGCCGGTGCTAGCTGGAAACCGGTGTTACTTTCTAAAGTGAACTCACCTCTGAGTGTCTGCTTGAAATGATAGTAGGGCAGACCGAGTGACATTGCATCACTCGTTACCAAAATGGATGAAAGATGTCCATGAGACGGCAGCATGATTTGCCGTGAACAAGGGTGGTACCGCGAAAAACAAAGCTTTTTCGCCCCTTTGACCTAGTGAAAAGTAGTGTCATTGTGGGGTGAGAAGGCTTTTTTATATGGTCTCATATCTCTATCTTGAATGGAAAAGGGTGAAAGGACTTGACTGAAGCAAGACAAAGAGGAGGAAATCAAATGGGGACAAATGTACAAATGGAGACGGAAAAATCAAATGCACCACAAACGATGAACGGTGCACTCATGTTAATTGAAGCACTCAAAAGAGAAAAAGTAGAAGTCATTTTTGGTTATCCTGGCGGAGCCGTTTTACCAATCTACGATAAAATTTACGATTCTGGTTTGTTTCATGTCCTGCCAAGACATGAGCAAGGAGCGATTCACGCAGCGGAGGGATACGCAAGAGTATCTGGTAAACCAGGCGTTGTTATTGCCACATCAGGACCGGGGGCAACCAACCTAGTCACAGGAATTGCGGATGCGATGATTGATTCACTACCTATGGTTATCTTCACTGGACAGGTGGCTACCTCAGTCATTGGATCAGATGCTTTCCAAGAAGCAGATGTACTTGGTATCACAATGCCAATCACAAAACACAGCTATCAAGTGAGACGTCCAGAAGAGTTACCGGGTGTCATTAAAGAGGCATTTCACATCGCAACAACCGGCAGACCTGGTCCAGTCTTGATTGATATTCCAAAAGATGTCGCTGGTATTGAAGGGACATTTGAATACGATCAGCCAATCGATTTGCCTGGTTATCAGCCGAAAATTGAGCCGAATTATTTGCAAATTCGCAAGTTAGTAGAAGCTGTAAGCAGAGCAAAGAAACCAGTTATTCTTGCAGGAGCTGGCGTTCTTCACGGCAAAGCGTCGGAAGAATTAAGGCAATATGTAGAGCAGCAACAAATCCCTGTCGCTCATACATTGCTTGGGCTTGGTGGATTCCCGGCAAAGCATCCTCTTTTCCTAGGAATGGCAGGTATGCACGGCACATATGCAGCGAACATGGCACTACATCAATGTGACTTACTCATTTCAATCGGAGCGAGATTTGATGACAGGGTAACCGGCAACCTCAATCATTTTGCAAAGCAAGCGAAGGTGGCTCATATTGACATCGACCCAGCGGAAATTGGTAAAAACATTCACACCCATATCCCAGTTGTTGGTGACAGTAAGCTAGTGCTTCAAGAACTGATCAAGCAGGACGGGAAACAAGGTGAATCAGACGAGTGGAAGAGCCAGCTAAATCAGTGGAAGGAAGAATATCCACTCTGGTACGTTGAAAACGAAGCTGAAGGTTTTAAACCTCAAAAGTTGATTGAATACATTCATCAATTCACAAAAGGTGAAGCCATTGTGGCAACTGATGTCGGACAGCACCAAATGTGGGCTGCACAGTTCTATCCATTCGAAAATGCCGATAAATGGGTGACATCTGGTGGGCTTGGCACAATGGGATTTGGTTTACCGGCAGCGATTGGCGCGCAGCTAGCTGATCAAGAGGCAACGGTTGTAGCGATTTTAGGAGACGGAGGTTTCCAAATGACCCTGCAAGAACTTGCCGTTATCCGTGAGCTGAACCTTCCAGTGAAAGTGATTGTTCTCAATAATCACAGTCTTGGAATGGTAAGACAATGGCAAGAAATTTTTTACGAAGAACGCTACTCACATTCTAAATTTTCAGAGCAGCCAGACTTCGTAAAATTATCTGAAGCTTATGGCATTAAAGGGATCAGAATCTCATCAGACGAAGAGGCGCAAGAAAAGCTAGAAGAAGCATTAACGTCTAGAGAGCCTGTTTTCATCGATGTCAATGTAGCGAGAGATGAGAAAGTATTCCCGATGGTAGCACCGGGGAAAGGACTTCATGAGATGGTGGGGGTGAAACCTTGAAAAGAATTATTGTGTTGACTGTATTAAATCGATCAGGCGTACTGAACAGAATCACAGGCCTTTTTACCAAAAGACACTACAATATTGAAAGCATTACGGTCGGCCATTCTGAGATTCAAGATGTATCACGCATCACGTTCGTCGTCCATGTAGACCAGGAGAAAGACATCGAACAGCTGACAAAACAGCTGAACAAACAAATCGATGTCCTCAAAGTAACGGATATTACAAACCAATCAATCGTTCAGCGAGAGCTGGCTTTGATAAAAGTCGTATCTGCACCAGCATCTAGAATGGAGATCACGGGGGTCATTGAACCGTTTAGGGCTTCTATTGTAGATGTGAGCAGAGAAAGTGTCGTCATTCAGGTGACAGGTGAGTCTTCAAAAATTGAAGCACTCATTGAATTACTTAAGCCATACGGCATTAAAGAAGTCGCCAGAACTGGCACCACGGCCTTTGCGAGAGATAATCAGCAAAAGCCGCAAACAAATAAAACAATTTCAATTGTCTAAACAAAAGGAGAGAGTCAAATGGTAAAAGTATATTATAACGGTGATATTCAAGAAAACGTATTAAACGGTCAAAAGGTAGCTATCATTGGTTACGGATCACAAGGTCATGCACATGCATTGAACTTAAAAGAGAGCGGCGTAGATGTCATTGTCGGCGTAAGAAAAGGTGGATCTTATACAAAAGCACAAGAAGACGGTCATCAAGTATTCACAGTAAAAGAAGCAGCAGCACAAGCAGATGTCGTCATGGTATTACTTCCAGATGAGCAGCAAAAGAAAGTATATGATGAAGAAATCAAAGATCAATTAGAAGCAGGGAATTCACTTGTATTCGCACACGGATTCAACGTTCACTTCCATCAAATTGTTCCTCCAAGTGACGTAGATGTGTATCTTGTGGCTCCAAAAGGCCCAGGACATCTTGTAAGAAGAACATATGAGCAAGGCGCTGGTGTACCTGCACTATTTGCTATCTATCAAGATGTATCAGGTCAAGCGAAAGACAAAGCACTTGCTTATGCAAAAGCAATCGGTGGAGCAAGAGCGGGCGTTCTTGAAACAACATTTAAAGAAGAAACAGAAACGGATCTATTCGGTGAGCAGGCAGTTCTTTGTGGAGGTCTTACTTCATTAGTAAAAGCAGGTTTTGAAACATTAACAGAAGCTGGTTATCAGCCAGAGCTTGCATACTTCGAGTGTCTGCATGAACTGAAATTGATCGTTGATCTTATGTATGAAGAAGGATTAGAAGGTATGAGATATTCAATCTCTGATACAGCGCAGTGGGGTGACTTCGTATCAGGACCACGCGTTGTGGATGCGAAAGTAAAAGAATCAATGAAAGCAGTCTTGACTGACATCCAAAACGGAACATTCGCGAAAGAATGGATTGTTGAAAACCAAGTGAATCGTCCACGTTTCAATGCGATCAATGCAAATGAAAATGAGCACCAAATTGAAATCGTCGGAAGAAAGCTTCGTGAAATGATGCCTTTCGTTAAACAAGGAAAGAAAAAGGAAGCGGTGAGCGTCGGTGCGAAAAATTAATTTTTTTGACACAACACTTCGAGATGGAGAGCAATCACCAGGAGTGAACTTAAATGCACAAGAAAAGCTAATCATTGCTAAGCAGCTTGAGCGCCTTGGGGTTAATATCATTGAAGCGGGTTTTCCCGCTTCATCCCGAGGGGATTTCTTAGGCGTACAAGAAATTGCAAGAACGATTAAGAACTGTTCAGTTGCAGGACTTGCACGATGTGTGAAAGGTGACATTGATGCTGCATGGGACGCATTAAAAGATGGAGCTCAACCAAGAATACACGTCTTTATTGCGACTTCTGACATTCACCTCAAGCATAAACTAAAGAAAACACGTGAAGAAGTGGTTGAACAAGCTGTTTCAATGGTGAAATACGCGAAAGAGCGCTTCCCAGTTGTTCAGTGGTCAGCAGAAGATGCATGCCGGACAGATCTTTCTTTCCTAGCAGAAATTGTAGAAAAAGTGATCGACGCAGGCGCAAGTGTCATTAACTTGCCTGACACTGTTGGATACCTAGCACCAAAAGAGTACGGAAATATCTTTAAATATATGAAAGAACACGTTCCAAATATCGATCAAGTCATCTTGTCAGCACACTGTCATGATGATTTAGGAATGGCTGTAGCGAACTCACTTGCTGCCATTGAAAATGGAGCAGATCAAATTGAAACAGCTGTCAACGGAATTGGAGAGCGCGCAGGAAATGCTGCTTTAGAAGAAATTGCAGTTGCCCTTCATATTCGCAAAGACTTTTATCAAGTCGAATCAACTATTCAGTTGAATGAAATTAAGCGCACAAGTGATGTAGTGAGCAAATACTCAGGTATGATTGTACCGCGTAATAAAGCAGTCGTTGGAAACAATGCATTTGCCCATGAATCAGGTATTCACCAAGATGGATTCCTCAAAGAAAAAACAACCTATGAAATTATCTCTCCAGAGCTTGTAGGCGTCACAACAGATGTGCTTGTCCTTGGTAAACACTCCGGAAGACACGCGTTTAAAGACCGCTTAAAAACACTCGGCTTTAAATTGACTGAAGAAGAAATCAATAAGTTCTTCGAAACGTTTAAGAACTTAACAGAGAAGAAGAAAGAAATCACAGATGATGATTTAATCTCTATTATATTAGAAGAAAAAGTAGCAGACCGTAAAATCGGCTATGAATTTGAAAGTCTTCAAGTTCATTATGGGACAGAGCAAATGCCGACAGCAACAGTCTCTCTTAAAAATCAAGAAACGCAGGAAGTCATTCAAGAAGCAGCTACAGGTGCAGGCAGTGTAGAAGCTGTGTACAACACGCTTGAGCGCTGTATGGAGGAAAGAATTCATTTGCTAGATTATCGTATTCAATCCAATGGAAAAGGCAGAGACGCACTAGCGGAAGTATATGTCACTGTTTCAATAGAAGGAAAAGAAACAGCAGGACGCGGTGTAGCGCAAGATGTGCTGGAAGCATCGGCTAAAGCTTACGTCAATGCAGTGAATAGACATTTAATCTTTAAATCAAACCTAATAGAAATTGAGAAACATCACGCCATCTCATAAGAAAGGAGGAAGGGACTCATGAAAAAGAAAATTGCACTTTTGCCCGGCGATGGAATCGGACCGGAAGTCGTCACATCAGCCGTCGCTGTCCTGAAAGAGACAGCGGCTCAATTTCAACACGAATTTGAATTCGAAACAGCTCTCATTGGCGGTATAGCGATAGATGAAAAAAACAATCCGCTCCCTAAAGAAACAGTAGAAGTGTGCAAAAGCGCAGATGCGATTTTATTAGGAGCCGTTGGCGGACCAAAGTGGGATCAAAACCCGCCAGAACTTCGCCCAGAAAAAGGCTTGCTCTCCATTCGCAAGCAGCTGGACTTATTTGCGAACATCCGCCCTGTCAAAGTATTTGATAGCTTGAGTGAGGCTTCACCGTTAAAACAAGATCACATTAACGGAGTAGATTTCGTCATCGTTCGTGAATTAACTGGAGGCCTCTACTTTGGCGAACCAAGTGAGCGCTACACGGATGATGAAGGAAAAGAAGCTGCGGTTGATACACTTCTTTATACAAAGGAAGAGATTGTTCGTGTATTAAAAGAAGCGTTCGACATGGCGTTAACAAGACGGAAAAAAGTAACGTCTGTGGATAAAGCGAATGTTCTCGCTTCGAGTAAACTATGGCGGGATGCGGTAGAAGAAGTTGCATCCCAGTATCCAGATGTCGCATATGAGCACATGCTCGTCGATAATGCTGCGATGCAACTTATTTATAAGCCCGCTCAATTTGATGTCATCGTGACAGAGAATATGTTTGGTGACATTTTAAGTGACGAAGCATCTATGATTACTGGCTCACTCGGCATGCTGCCATCTGCTAGTTTATCAAGCACCGGCCTACATTTATATGAGCCGATTCATGGTTCAGCACCCGATATTGCGGGGCAAAATGTCGCAAACCCTCTGGCTACTATATTGTCAGCAGCCAGCTTGCTTAGAACATCCTTTGCTTTAGAAGAAGAAGCGGCTGCAATTGAAGCAGCTGTGGAAGCCGTTCTTGCCTCTGGCAAACGAACAAAGGACCTAGCAGCAAAAGAGGGAACGTATGAAACGACTGATGATATCACGAAAGCCGTTGTAGATGCACTCAAACAACGGGCGAAAACCATTGTATAAATAGAAATCTTGTTGAATTAGGTAGAGGGAGGAAAAAGGGTTATGCCTCGAACAATCATCGAAAAAATATGGGATCAGCATGTTGTCAAAAATGGCGAGGGAAAACCAGACCTTTTATATATTGATCTGCACTTGGTGCATGAGGTGACGTCACCTCAAGCATTTGAAGGATTAAGACAAAAAGGGCGCAAGGTGCGAAGACCACAAAACACATTTGCGACGATGGATCACAACATTCCGACTGTGAATCGATTTGTGATCAAAGATGAGATTGCGAAGAAGCAAGTCAGTGCTCTAGAGCGCAACTGTGCTGAATTTGGGGTCCGTCTAGCTGACCTTCACAGTGTAGACCAAGGAATTGTTCATGTCGTTGGACCAGAGCTTGGTTTAACACTTCCGGGGAAAACAATCGTGTGTGGAGATAGTCATACATCTACTCATGGCGCATTTGGTGCACTTGCCTTTGGGATTGGCACAAGTGAGGTTGAGCATGTGCTTTCCACACAAACACTTTGGCAGCAGCGTCCGAAGACACTAGAAATTAGAGTAGACGGAACGCTTCAAAAAGGGGTAACAGCCAAAGATGTCATTTTAGCAGTCATTGGCGCACATGGCGTGAAGTTCGGTTCAGGTTATGTCATTGAATACACTGGGGAAGTATTCAGAAACATGTCAATGGATGAGCGGATGACCGTTTGTAATATGTCAATTGAAGCAGGCGCAAGAGCAGGATTGATCGCACCTGATGAAGTGACCTTTGAATATTGCCGCGGACGAAAATACGCACCGCAGGGTGAAGATTTCGAAGCAGCGATCAAAGAATGGAAAGAACTAAGAACAGATCCGGGTGCGACCTATGATAAAACCATTGTTTTAGATGGAAATCATATTTCACCAATGGTCACGTGGGGAATTAACCCAGGAATGGTGCTCCCTGTGGATGCAGCAATTCCAGGACCTGAAGATTTTGCACAAGAAGATGACCAAAAAGAAGCAAAACGTGCTTATGAATACATGGGGGTTCACCCGCATCAGCGTATTGAAGATATTACGATTGAGCATGTGTTTATTGGCTCATGTACGAACTCAAGAATGACTGATTTACGCCAAGCCGCTTCTATGATTGAAGGACAAAAAGTAGCTGATCATGTCAGAGCGATTGTGGTTCCTGGCTCACAAAGTGTCAAACTGCAAGCAGAAGAAGAAGGTCTTCATGAAATTTTCCTAGAAGCAGGATTTGAATGGAGAGAATCTGGCTGTAGTATGTGCCTCAGCATGAATAACGATGTGGTGCCAGAAGGTGAACGCTGTGCATCTACATCAAACCGTAACTTTGAGGGACGTCAAGGGAAGGGTGCAAGAACGCATCTTGTCAGCCCGGCAATGGCTGCAATGGCTGCCATACATGGCCGATTTGTCGATGTCAGGAAGTTTAATCAAGAGAAAACAGTCGTGTAAGGAGTTGTGTCATAGATGGAGCCTTTAGTCACTCATAAAGGAAAAGCCGCTGTGCTTAACCGTATAAATGTAGATACAGATCAAATCATTCCGAAACAGTTTTTGAAAAGAATCGAACGAACAGGATATGGCCGATTTGCCTTCTTCGACTGGCGATATTTAGCAGATGGCAGTCCGAATCCAGATTTTGAACTCAATCAGCCGATTTATGAAGGAGCCTCTATTTTGATCGCAGGCGAAAACTTTGGCTGCGGATCATCAAGGGAACATGCGCCTTGGGCACTTGATGATTATGGTTTCAAAATTGTCATTGCCCCATCTTTCGCCGATATTTTTCATCAAAACTGTTTTAAAAACGGGATGCTTCCGATCCGCCTTGATTATGATGTGTGGAAAACGTTTGCTGCATCATATGAAAACAAAGGATATGAAATGACAGTTGATCTGGAAAAACAACAGATTCAAGACCATGAAGGGAATGTTACTCCTTTCGATGTAGATCCACACTGGAGAGAAATGCTCCTGAATGGCTATGATGAGATTTCATTAACATTGTTACTAGAAGATGAGATTCAAGCATTTGAAGAAAAACGTAGCAGCTGGCTGCGTGCATAAACAACGAGAAGCCGTCCCCGTGGTGTGACGGCTTCTTTTTTGCATGAAAACCTCTCGTTACTTGTGTTTACTAACCTTCGTTGGTAAACTGATAAAAAATATGCGCCCGAAAGGAACGTAAGCATGAAACATGACAAGAAGAAAGATAATGTCATTTTGTTTCCTGGTCTGAAAGAAAGACTGATTGAAAAAGGAATGGCAGCATTAAAAGATAAACAGTATCAAGAGGCGCTTCACTTATTTTCAGAAGCGAAATCGTATGATGACGATGAAGAATCCGATATTCATCTCGGTATGGCGATTTGTTTTCTAGAGCTTGGTGAGCTGCAGGATGCAAAGCGAGTCTGTGAAAAGATGCTACATGAAGGATATGGCCACTATTTCACTGTGCTTCAAGTATATATGACCATCTTAATTCAGCTGAAAGAGTACGAGGAAGTCAAACAAACAATTGAGGCTGTCCTTGAAGAAAATCACCTTCCAGCAGAAAGCGCGGAGCATTTTTATAAGCTGCTTGAATTTAGCAGAAAGATGATTGAATCACCAGAAGAGATTTTAGACGAAGACGAGGAAGGCAGCGGAGAAATCAATATAGATGAAATGCTCGAGCGGCCAGAAGAGCAGGTGCAGTTCATCCATTCGCTGAAAGACCGAAACATCACGCCGCATATGGGTCTATTAAATACGATCCTACAAAAGCCTGATGGCAACCCTTTGGTCAAATCATTGATCCTGCAACTTCTGTCAGATCATGATGTGGCAAAGCCGGTTCATGTGACGAAGTTCGGTGATTCTTTAACGCTTGTTCCTTCTGAGGCTGTCAAGCCAGAGCAAATGCCACTGCTTCAGCAAGTCCTTCGAAAGCTCGATGACACACTCGGCAATGAGAACCCAACCCTTTACCAAGGAGTTGAAGAGTTATGGCGCCGGCACTTATTTGTGCTATATCCATTTCTTCCTAAATATACGGATCCGAATCTTTGGGCTGCGGCACTTCATAAAGTCGGCTATGAAATGCATGGAATCGAGATTGACCTCGAAGAATTGCATTTATTGTATGATTTTAACGAACGAGAGCTGAGAGAAGCTTGTACAATGCTGAAAGATATTGAAGAAATTTCTTATTTGTAATTTGTCGATTTAGTTGAAAGACGGACTTGTTATGTTATAATATAATGGTTGTATTTGTGCATATATCGTGCGGTTGTAAGATTCCAACGGTTGAAAGACGTTATGTATAATCAAGTCAAATGTTGTATACATAAGACCGCTTCTTTAGCGGAGTGCGTGGTTTTTGATTGGACGAAGTCTTTATGATGCTTTAGAATGTAACAACGCACAATCTGAATAGATTTTTGGAGGGAAACACACATGTCAGTAAAATGGGAAAAACAAGAAGGTAACGAAGGTGTCTTAACAGTAGAAGTTGACGCTGAAACATTTAACAAAGCACTTGATGATGCATTTAAGAAAGTAGTTAAGCAAGTATCAATCCCTGGATTCCGTAAAGGGAAAGTACCACGTGGTCTTTTCGAGCAGCGTTTTGGAGTAGAATCTCTTTATCAAGATGCACTAGATATTCTTCTTCCAGTTGAATATCCGAAAGCAATCGACGAAGCTGGTATCGAGCCGGTTGACCGCCCTGAAATCGATGTTGAGAAAATCGAAAAAGGCGAAAGCTTAATCTTCACTGCAAAAGTAACAGTGAAGCCAGAAGTGAAACTTGGTGACTACAAAGGTCTTAACGTAGAAAAAGACGACACATCTGTATCTGATGAAGATGTCCAAGAAGAGTTAAAAGCTATGCAAAACCGTCAAGCTGAGCTTGTTGTCAAAGAAGAAGGCGCAATCGAAAACGGCGATACAGTTGTTCTAGATTTCGAAGGATTCGTTGATGGAGAAGCATTCGAAGGCGGAAAAGCTGAGAACTACTCTCTTGAAGTAGGTTCTGGTTCATTCATCCCTGGTTTCGAAGAGCAATTGGTTGGTCTTGAAGCAGGTGCAGAAAAAGACGTTGAAGTGACATTCCCAGAAGAATATCATGCTGAAGACCTTGCGGGTAAACCAGCTGTATTCAAAGTGAAAATTCATGAAATTAAAGCAAAAGAACTTCCAGCACTTGACGATGAGTTCGCTAAAGATGTTGATGAAGAAGTTGAAACGATTGCTGAATTAACTGAAAAAACGAAGAAACGTCTTGAAGAAGCAAAAGAAAACGAAGCAGAAGGCAAACTTCGTGAAGAGCTAGTAGCAAAAGCTTCTGAAAATGCGGAAGTTGACGTTCCTCAAGCGATGGTTGACACTGAGTTAGACCGCATGATGAAAGAATTCGAACAACGTCTTCAAATGCAAGGGATGAACCTTGAGCTTTACTTCCAGTTCTCTGGACAAGATGAAGATGCGCTAAAAGAGCAAATGAAAGAAGATGCTGCTAAACGCGTAAAATCTAATCTTACTCTTGAAGCAATTGCTGCTGCAGAAGACCTACAAGTGTCTGATGAAGAAGTGGAAGAAGAACTTTCAAAAATGGCTGAAGCATACAACATGCCAGTTGAAAATATCAAACAAGCGATCGGTTCTACTGAAGCAATGAAAGAAGATTTAAAAGTTCGTAAAGCAATTGATTTTCTTGTAGAAAACCGTTAATATGGTGCATAATAATAAAACAGGGCGCGAGTGACTCGTGCCTTGTTTTGTACAATTTTTGACTTATCATCGCATCTTTTGGAAACGATAGTGTAAGTCGCATCTTTCTGTCATACATATCTCAATGTGCAGTGTTACAAACACATCATTACCGTCTTTTAGGAAAGTATGGTAAAATGCATACATACTGGACCCAGAAGGGTAGCTGACTGTTAGCTACAGGCAAGTGAAGAAGAATAAGGGGTGAAAGAATGTTTAAATTCAACGAGGAAAAAGGTCAATTAAAATGCTCGTTTTGCGGAAAAACGCAAGATCAAGTGCGTAAACTGGTCGCAGGACCTGGCGTATATATATGTGATGAATGTATCGAGCTTTGCACGGAAATAGTTGAAGAAGAGCTCGGTACTGAGGAAGAAGTTGAATTCAAGGATGTTCCGAAACCTCATGAAATCCGGGAGATTCTTGATGAATATGTCATCGGACAAGAGAATGCGAAGAAATCCTTAGCTGTAGCGGTTTATAACCATTACAAGCGGATTAATTCCAACAGTAAGATTGATGATGTTGAGCTTTCGAAAAGTAACATTTCTATGATTGGACCTACAGGAAGCGGTAAAACATTACTTGCTCAAACACTTGCACGTATTTTAAATGTTCCATTTGCGATTGCAGATGCGACGTCTTTAACAGAAGCAGGTTACGTTGGGGAAGACGTAGAGAATATTTTACTAAAGCTGATCCAAGCAGCAGATTATGATGTAGAAAAAGCTGAAAAAGGCATTATCTACATCGATGAGATCGATAAAGTAGCAAGAAAATCAGAAAACCCTTCTATCACCCGTGATGTATCTGGGGAAGGTGTACAGCAAGCCCTTTTGAAAATTCTTGAAGGAACAGTCGCTAGTGTACCGCCTCAAGGTGGACGTAAGCATCCTCATCAAGAATTCATTCAGATTGATACAACAAATATCCTCTTCATTTGTGGTGGAGCCTTTGACGGCATTGAGCAAATTATCAAACGCCGCCTAGGTCAAAAAGTGATTGGATTCGGTGCGGAAAATAAAATTGAAGATCTTGAAAAAGAAGTCCTTCTATCAAAAGTTCTGCCAGAAGACTTACTTCGCTTCGGTTTAATCCCAGAATTCATCGGTCGTCTTCCGGTTATTGCAAGCCTAGAGCCGTTAGATGAAAAAGCACTTGTAGAAATCTTGACGAAGCCTAAAAATGCGCTCGTTAAGCAATATACAAAAATGCTTGAGCTTGATGATGTTGAACTTGAGTTTGAAGAAGATGCTCTTAGCGAAATTGCGAAAAAAGCAATTGAGCGTAAAACAGGAGCTCGTGGTCTTCGCTCCATCATTGAAGGCATCATGCTTGATGTGATGTTTGATCTTCCATCTCGTGATGATATTGAGAAATGTGTCATTACTGGTGCAACGGTTGCTGATGGTGAGCCGCCTCGTCTTGTCTTAAAAGACGGTACAGTCGTGAATAAAGATACAAAAACATCAGCATAAGCCCATTTGAATGACTCCTGAATCTTTTGATTCAGGAGTTTTTTATTTATCGTGGAAGTTGTGTTTATTCCGTCCAGCTCTAGGAAATACTAGCAGACAGAAACCAATACATAACGATAGATGAAGGAGGGAGCACCGATTGAGCTGGACAGGAATCGTATTATTCATACAACTGTTCTTTGGTATCGTCATCGGGTTGTACTTTTGGAACTTACTTAAAAATCAGCGCACACAAAAGGTGACGATCGATAAAGAATCAAAGAAAGAAATGGAAGCACTCAGAAAGATGCGATCCATTAAACTGAGTGAACCTTTATCAGAGAGAGTCCGGCCAAAGGGGTTTCAAGATATTGTAGGGCAGGAAGACGGTATACGTGCACTTAAAGCTGCCCTGTGTGGACCGAACCCGCAACATGTCATCGTCTACGGGCCGCCTGGTGTTGGAAAAACAGCTGCTGCCCGTCTAGTGATGGAAGAGGCGAAGCGTCACGCTGATTCACCATTTAAAAAAGATGCAGTATTTGTTGAGCTTGATGCCACAACGGCAAGATTTGATGAACGAGGCATCGCAGACCCCTTGATTGGTTCCGTACATGATCCCATTTATCAAGGAGCAGGAGCCATGGGACAGGCAGGCATTCCGCAGCCGAAACAAGGAGCCGTCACACATGCTCATGGGGGCGTTCTCTTTATCGATGAAATTGGAGAACTGCATCCGATTCAAATGAACAAAATGCTCAAAGTGCTAGAAGATCGAAAAGTGTTTTTAGACAGTGCTTATTACAGTGAAGAAAATACGCAGATCCCGAATCACATCCATGATATTTTTCAAAATGGGTTGCCCGCTGATTTTCGATTGATTGGTGCCACGACAAGAACACCGGACGAAATTCCGCCGGCTATTCGATCAAGATGTTTGGAGATTTTCTTCAAGGATTTGGATCAGCATGAGCTGAAAATTGTTGCAGCTAAAGCAGTCGAGAAAATACAGAAGGAATTAAGTGATGAAGGACTGAACTTGTTAACATCCTATGTGAAAAATGGACGTGAAGCGGTCAACATGGTACAGATTGCCGCAGGTATGGCTGTCACTGAAAACCGAAAGGATATTACGATTGCCGATGTAGAATGGGTCATTCATTCAAGCCAGCTGACACCAAGATATGAACAAAAAGTACCGGAAAAGCCAAAGGTAGGAGTAGTAAATGGTCTTGCCGTGTATGGACCGAACAGCGGGGCTCTGCTTGAAATTGAAGTGAACATTTGTAAAGCGCTTGAAAAAGGCAGTATCAATATTACTGGTATTGCGGAAGAAGAAAGCATCGGCAATCAGTCGAAATCGATCAGACGGAA
Source organism: Bacillus sp. FSL K6-2869 (assembly GCF_040869405.1). NCBI lineage: Bacteria > Bacillati > Bacillota > Bacilli > Caryophanales > Bacillaceae > Bacillus > Bacillus sp. FSL K6-2869. Next base: position 2,580,738 of record NZ_CP152035.1, on the reverse strand, counting down.
AAGTATGGCGAAGGGCTCAGTTGAAAATGTCTTAACCGTGCTTCGAAACTTAGGCATACGAACAAATGAATATGATATCCACATTAATTTTCCGGCTGGTGCCCCGATTGATGGGCCGTCTGCTGGAATTGCGATGGCCACAGCCATTTTCTCAGCCATTCATCAAATCCCGATTGATCATTTAACGGCGATGACCGGTGAGATTGGATTACAAGGTCAGGTGAAGCCGATCGGCGGTGTCATACCAAAAATCAAGGCAGCCAAACAAGCGGGTGTCAAAACAGTGATCATCCCTTATGACAATCAGCAGTCGATCTTAAAAGAGATTGAAGGGGTTACGATTGTGCCTGTGAAGCACTTCCAAGAAGTGCTGGATCAGTGTTTGGTCAATCCGCCAGATGAGAAGAAAGATGGACTAGAAGAAGAAATGAAAAGGAAATCTGTTTAATCCCCATCTCATATGGGGATTTTTTAGTGAAATAGATCTTTTTTTCTTTTTCAAGATAAAAAGAAAGGGTATACTACGGTAAGATCATCATTTCTCAAGTCTTTTACATTGTACAAGACTGAAACAGGTATATTATAATGATTCATACTAGTGACGGAGGTGTCTATCAACATGGCAGATGAAATCAAAAAGAATGTTCCGCTCCTTCCGCTGCGAGGCTTGCTTGTTTATCCAACAATGGTCTTGCATTTGGACGTTGGGCGCGAAAAGTCTGTTCAAGCATTAGAACAGGCGATGATGAACGATCATATGATTTTTCTAGCAACACAGCGGGAAATTTCAATAGATGAACCAGGTGAAGAGGAAATTTTCAAAGTCGGCACCTACACAAAAATTAAACAAATGCTGAAGCTGCCAAATGGAACGATCCGTGTGCTCGTCGAAGGCTTAAATCGAGCGCAGATCGAATCCTACATGGAGCTAGAAGACTATACGTCAGTCGATATTAAAGAGTTGACAGAAGAAGAATTAAAGGACGCAGAAGCAGAAGCACTCATGCGCACTTTGTTAGATCACTTTGATCAGTACATAAAAATTTCAAAAAAAATCTCAGCTGAAACATATGCAACGGTAACGGATATTGAAGAACCTGGAAGAATGGCGGATATCGTCGCTTCCCACCTTCCTTTGAAATTAAAAGACAAGCAAGAAGTGCTGGAAACAGTCGATGTCAAAAAACGGTTGAATCGGGTCATCAGTCTCATTCACAATGAAAAAGAAGTGCTAGAGATTGAAAAGAAAATTGGCCAGCGTGTCAAACGTTCAATGGAGCGAACGCAAAAAGAATATTATTTGCGCGAACAAATGAAAGCTATTCAAAAAGAGCTTGGAGACAAAGAGGGGAAAACAGGCGAAGTCAGTACGCTTATGGCTAAAATTGAAGAGTCCGGCATGCCAGATTCCGTTCGTGAAACGGCTTTAAAAGAACTGAACCGTTATGAAAAAATCCCTTCAAGCTCTGCTGAGAGTTCTGTCATTCGCAATTATATTGATTGGCTGATCAATCTGCCGTGGGGCACTTATACAGAAGATCGTCTAGATTTAAAGCTTGCAAGCGAAATTTTAGATGACGAGCACCACGGGCTTGAAAAAGTAAAAGAGCGGGTACTCGAATATCTTGCTGTTCAGAAACTGACAAATTCATTAAAGGGACCGATTCTTTGCTTAGCAGGACCTCCTGGGGTAGGGAAGACGTCACTTGCTAAATCCATTGCCAAATCACTCGATCGAAAGTTTATCCGTATCTCTCTTGGCGGTGTACGTGATGAATCTGAGATCCGTGGTCATCGAAGAACTTATGTAGGTGCGATGCCGGGCCGTATCATTCGCGGGATGAGCAAGGCGGGCACGATGAATCCGGTCTTTCTTTTAGATGAAATTGATAAAATGTCTTCTGACTTTAGAGGAGATCCGTCTTCTGCGATGCTTGAAGTGTTAGATCCAGAGCAAAATCATAACTTTAGCGATCATTATATTGAAGAGACATTTGATTTGTCTCAAGTCTTATTTATCGCAACTGCCAACAATTTAGCAACCATTCCAGGTCCACTTCGTGATAGAATGGAGATTATCACGATTGCAGGGTATACGGAAGTTGAAAAAGCAGAAATTGTGAAAGATCACCTTCTGCCGAAGCAGCTAAAGGAGCACGGATTAAAGAAAGGGAACTTGCAGCTTCGTGAAGCAGCGATTTACGATATGATTCGCTATTACACGAGAGAAGCAGGAGTCCGCGGGTTAGAGCGTCAGCTTGCGGCGATTTGCCGAAAAGCGGCAAGAGCAATTGTGGCTGAAGACCGCAAACGCATCATAGTGACGGAAAAGAACTTATCTGAATTCCTCGGAAAAAGACTTTACCGTTATGGTCAGGCGGAAACGACAGATCAGATCGGCGTTGTCACAGGCCTTGCATATACCACAGTTGGCGGAGACACTTTGTCCATCGAGGTCTCACTCTCGCCGGGTAAAGGCAAGCTTTTGCTAACAGGTAAGCTCGGTGATGTCATGAGAGAATCTGCGCAGGCGGCATTCAGTTATGTTCGTTCAAAAGCAGATGAACTGAACATTGATCCTCAATTTAATGAAAAGCACGATATTCACATCCATGTTCCAGAGGGTGCGGTTCCAAAGGACGGGCCATCAGCTGGTATTACCATTGCGACGGCTCTTGTATCAGCACTCACAGGACGTCCTGTTTCAAAAGAGGTTGGCATGACAGGAGAAATTACGTTAAGAGGAAGAGTGCTTCCGATTGGCGGATTAAAAGAAAAAGCATTAGGCGCACATCGTGCAGGACTGAAAACGATTATTCTTCCAAAGGACAATGAGAAGGATATTGATGATATTCCTGAAAGTGTGAGAGACGGATTAACTTTTATTCCGGTTTCACATTTAGATGAGGTGCTTGAGAAAGCGTTAGTAGGAGAGGGAAGATGAAAGTAACAAAATCAGATATCGTCATTAGTGCGGTGAAACCAGAGCAGTACCCGAGCGGGGGACTGCCTGAGATCGCACTTGCTGGACGATCAAATGTTGGAAAGTCCTCGTTCATTAACTCATTGATTAATCGGAAAAATTTAGCGCGTACGTCTTCTAAACCAGGAAAGACCCAGACGCTTAATTTTTACATTATTAATGATATGCTCCATTTTGTGGACGTCCCAGGTTATGGCTTTGCAAAAGTATCAAAAACAGAGCGCGAAGCATGGGGGAGAATGATCGAAACGTATATTACAATGCGTGAAGAGTTAAAAGCAGTCGTCCAAATTGTGGATCTGCGTCATAAGCCATCCGCAGATGATGTGAACATGTATGAATTCCTTAAATACTATGGAGTTCCTGTGATCATTATTGCGACAAAGGCCGATAAAATTCCAAAAGGCAAATGGGAAAAGCATGCGAAAGTCGTCAAACAGACACTCGACATCGACCCATCAGATGAATTAATCCTTTTCTCTTCTGAAACAAAAAAGGGAAAAGATGAAGCCTGGAATGCGATCCTTGCGAAGATTAACAGCTAAGAAGATAATAAAAAGTTGTAAGAAAACATTTGTTTTCTTACAACTTTTTTTCATATGGTGAGAAAAACGTAGAACTTGAAGGAAAGCGATTAAGTTTAAATTCGTTCTGTTTCTAGAAATTATTGAATGCCGAAAGTTTATTTAAATAGATGTTAAATTATAATTAATTTCCATATTTACAAATAAAATCAATTGCAGTAATATGATATTGAAAATATTTCAGATAGGAGTGGTAATAATGAAATTAAAAGCAAGAACTTGTTACAATTACTCACTAAATGAAATGAAGGAAAAACAATCAAAACTGAAAGCGAGAACATGCTATAATTACTCGCTAAATGAAATGAAAGAAATGCAAAAGGAATTAAAGAAAAAGTAAGAGAGTATGATGAGAAACAGAGGTTTTTTAGAATCTCTGTTTCTTAACACTTAAATAAGGAATAGTGTACATGAATATTAGTAGAGTGAGTACATTAGTTTATTTGGATACTATGATTGTTTTCATAGGGGCACTAGTTTGGACTGGATTGCCTCTTTATTTCTTTGAGATGACTGGTTCATATTTTTATGCAGGCAGTATGTATCTGATTGGTGGCTTTTCGTTTATTTTAAGTAATATTGTGAGCAACTATTTATTTAAAATTTTATCTAAATACACGGCAAAATTTTTCATCACCACATTGTCTATCCTAACCCTTGCTTCGTTTTTTGCTTTAAACAATCAATTATTTAATCTAATGTTTTTTTTAATGCTTGCTTTTCAATTTTTTATAAATGGCTTATCGTTTATTTTAGAATCGGGATTTAACATGTTTTTATCCAATCAACCCCATAAAGATATTGCATATCGTAATATGTTTTTACTCTCAGCTAAAACAATTGGTTTCTTTAGTGGGCCAATTTTGTTTATATTCTTTGGATCAGAAATGTATCTTGTTTTTCTGCTCTTTTTTATTGGTTTGTTGGTTTATGAGTATTTGTATCCAATTGTTGCCCAGTTGAAAATCGAAAGTATATCTTTCGCGAATGTTGAAATATTTAAAAAAGTACCAAAGAGTTATTTGTTCATCATGTTTATTGATGGGATGTTTTTACCTGTAGTAATGAATTATTCGTTTATTATTCTGAAAGAAACGTTTTCAGCAAGTGATCTTACTGTATCATTATTTTGGCTAATTGGCGGAGTATCGGTTTTACTAGGAAATTTATTGATCCGAAGAATGGATATACAAAAAATACATTCGAAAGTCTATCTTATAACGATATATCTCACGTTTGGGTTAATTCTAATGATTTTAGCGCCTAATAGTTCACTGTTTTTAATTGGTTTTTTTATTTTGACACTCATTAACCCGTTGTTTATGAGCTTAATCAAAGCATCTTTTTTAGTTTTTTTTGATCCTCACTATAGAAGTATGGCACTTGCAGGTATGAATACATTGAATCAGCTAGGAACGATATTAATCATAACAGTGATTACATTCATGTTGGAAAGTTCGAAATTTTTCAATATTGCTTACATCATTCCATTATGTCTTTGTATAGGAATCATTCGATTTTTGATTCTAAAAAATATTTTAAAAAGGGGAATTCAATGAATGGATAAAGTGAGTTATCCTGACTTTTCGGTGGACTTAGTAGAAGCATGTTTGAAGTTTGGTTACTATTTTGAAGGAATGGATAAAGAGAATGTCACTCGATTAGTAGATCAATACAAAAAATTTTGGTTCCTGATCAAAAAATATCCCGATTGTTCTTTTGCCCCAAATACTGAAATTGATGAGGTTTGGCATTTACATATGCTGTTACCACAAAACTATTATTACGATTGTATGTCGTATTTCGGCGTTATTTTAGCTCATGATGCTGGATTTGGGAATCAAGCTGATGAAGTGGATATACTAAATGAAATGTTTGATAGCGGAAATGATTTATGGGAAAAAGAATTTGGATTTAGATTACCTGATGAAAATGAACTTGAGACGAAACCATAAAAATGATAATAATTGCTTGACAGTGACACTGATATCAATTTAATGATACTTGACATAAGGGGAAAAAAACAAAACCGCCTTACCCGCAAAATGTTGCTACACAAGCAACTGCAGATAAGGCGGTTATTGTCGTCTATATCAGTTAAACTGGATCTTATTCTTCTCGTAAGATGTGTATTATAAAACATCCAATTGATGGCTTATCAAACAATTATATTGTATAAGTTATTTCCTTTTTAAAAATAATAAGAGGAGACTGACGGCAATCAATACATATGGCCAGTACAATTCAAAACCGGAAGTAGGGATCGAAAGTGTGCTAAGTTGCTTTGTAATTTGTTGAAAGAAATAAAGGAATAGACCGAGTGCAATGAGAACAACACTTTCTATTCGATATTCCTTTTTCTGTGATGATTTCATCAAAAGTGCGAGGCCGACGATGAACACAATCATCGTAAATGTATCTGGCCAGTGTTCTAATTTCGGCTGAAGGATAAAGTGTAGCGCAAGGCCTGTCATGAGCATACCGATAAACACATGAGAGGTTTCCTGCTCCTTCTTTCCTTGATATAAGAAAGCAAGGCCAAAAAGCAGTACAAGTGTATACCATTTCTCCTGATCTTTCCAAATGTCAAATTGATCTCCTGAGAGAATGGCATAAAGCGCTACAGCCAGCAAAGTGAGCGGCAGCAAAATAGATTTCTTCTTCAAAGATGTCACCTTCTTATAAGCAGATCATTTGTCCGCACGCGCCAAATCTGATAAATTGCTTGAAGTGATGATATGGCATTCGATGTCGAACATTTTTCTACTATATCACAACATTTTTGAAATCTGTTCACAATTTTTATCCAGTTAAAAATGAATATATGTTATAATCATTATAAATAATAAATTCTATATTGTAATTATTATAAATTAGACAGGGCGTTGGGGGTGCAAGCTGAAGTTATGCATATTCTTGTTGTGGGTTTAGATTATAAAACAGCCCCTGTTGAGATACGGGAACAGCTGAGCTTTGAACCGAGCGAGCTCGGAACAGCGATGTCCAAGCTTAAAGAAGAAAAAAGCATTCTAGAGAATATCGTCATCTCAACATGTAATCGAACAGAGATCTACGCAGTTGTAGATCAGCTTCATACTGGTCGGTTTTATATAAAAAGATTTTTAGCAGATTGGTTCGGTTTAGAAAAAGAAGATGTCTCTCCATATTTGAAGTTTTATGAAAATGATGGAGCGGTTGAGCATTTATTCCGAGTTGCCTGTGGACTTGATTCTATGGTCATTGGTGAAACACAAATACTCGGTCAAGTGCGCTCAAGCTTTAAAGTCGCTCAAGAGGAGAAGACCATTGGTACCGTTTTCAATTATTTGTTTAAGCAGGCGGTAACAGTTGCGAAGCGCTCTCATGCGGAAACAGATATTGCGTCTAATGCTGTATCTGTCAGCTATGCGGCAGTGGAACTTGCCAAAAAAATCTTTGGACGTCTTTCTGATAAGCATGTCCTTATTCTTGGTGCGGGTAAAATGGGCGAGCTGGCGGCTCAAAACCTTCAAGGTCAAGGGATTGGCCAGGTAACAGTCATCAATCGAACGTTTGAAAAGGCCAAAGAACTGGCCGGCCGTTTTTCAGGAGAGCCTAAGAGCTTGAATCAATTAGAAAAAACTTTATCTGAAGCGGATATTTTAATTAGCTCTACTGGGGCTAAACAATTTGTGATCACAAAGGAAATGGTCGAAAAAGCGAACAAACAGAGAAAAGGCAGACCTCTATTCATGGTGGATATTGCAGTACCACGTGATTTAGATCCAGCTATTTCTGAAGTAGAAGGTGCTTTTTTGTATGACATTGATGACCTTGAGGGCATTGTGGCAGCTAACCTGAAAGAGCGCCGTGCAGTAGCTGAAGAGGTGGAGCTTCTCATCGAAGCTGAAATTGTGGAATTTAAGCAATGGCTTAATACACTCGGAGTGGTTCCTGTGATTTCTGCTTTAAGAGAAAAAGCACTCTCGATTCAAGCGGATACGATGCAAAGCATCGAACGAAAGCTTCCAAACCTCACAAATCGTGAAATGAAGCTGTTAAATAAACATACGAAAAGCATCATCAATCAAATGCTGAAAGATCCTATCTTAAAGGCCAAAGAAATTGCCGGGGAGCCGAATGCAGAGGAAAAACTTTTACTCTTTAAAGAAATCTTTGATTTACAGGTTGAAGATGAAGAGCAAAAGGCAGAGCCGATGCAGGTGGAGCAAGGGGCATTTCAGCTGTTTAAAACAAATATGGCACAAGGCCTTGCTACAGTTGCCAGTGAGTGATTAAGCGATGATGGAATCCATTGTAGCGAGACTAGGCGAAGCGACGACCTTGATCTATGCACTCAGTGTCTTGTTCTATTTCATAGATTTTCTTCAACACAACCGGAAGGCTGGAAAAATGGCTTTCTGGTTGCTTTCTATTGTCTGGCTGCTGCAAACAGTCTACATGTTTTATATTATGATGGAAACAGACCGATTCCCTGTGTTGAATGTAGCAGAGGGGTTATATTTTTATACGTGGGTGCTTGTGACATTGTCACTTGTTTTGACAAAAGTATTACGCGTTGAATTTATTGTCTTTTTTACAAATGTGATTGGTTTTTCCATGATGGCGATTCACACCTTTACACCATCCGATCTTCATTCTGCCGAACTGACGGGAAAGCTGACGAGTGAGCTGCTCGTCATTCATATTACGATGGCCATTTTATCATACGGCGCTTTTTCACTTTCATTTGCTTTTTCACTACTCTACCTATTTCAATATCGTTTGCTGAAAAAGAAAAAATGGGGAAAATGGCTTTTGAGAATTGAAGACTTATCAAAGCTTGATCACATGGCGTATGTCTTAAATATTATTGGCGTGCCGATGCTCTTGCTTAGTTTAATTCTTGGCATTATATGGGCATATATTTCGTATGATACGTTGTACTGGACAGATGCAAAGGTGCTCGGTTCGTTTATTATGCTGTTTTTATACGGCTTTTACTTATACATTAGACTGGTGAGAAATATGCAGGGCAAAATTGTGGCGCGATGGAATGTCGCTTCATTTCTTGTGCTGATGATCAATTATTTTCTGCTTGGTAGCTTATCAACCTTTCATTGGTTTCAATAATGATGAGTCTTAAGGGCATTGTCGGGAGGAAGACGTAATGCGTACAATTAAAGTAGGTTCTAGACGAAGCAAACTTGCGATTACACAAACAAAATGGGTCATTCAAAAGTTGTCTGAACTAAACCCTTCTTATTCTTTTGAAATTAAAGAGATTGTGACAAAGGGTGATCAAATTTTAGATGTGACCTTATCAAAGGTTGGCGGAAAAGGTCTGTTTGTTAAAGAGATTGAACAGGCAATGCTGAACCATGACATTGACATGGCGGTACACAGCATGAAAGATATGCCGGCCTCTCTTCCGGAAGGTTTAGTCATCGGCTGTATTCCTGAGCGTGAAGATGTGCGGGATGCATTGATTTCAAAGGATCATCTCCGTCTTCATGAACTGCCAAAGGGAGCGGTTGTGGGAACGAGCAGCTTACGGCGCAGTGCCCAGCTTCTTCAGGAGAGACCAGATCTTGAGATTAAATGGATCCGTGGAAACATTGATACGAGACTTGAAAAACTGAAAAATGAAGAATATGATGCGATTATTCTAGCGGCTGCCGGATTGTCTAGAATGGGCTGGAGTCAAGAAGTCGTGTCGGAATTTTTATCTCCTGATACTTGCCTTCCTGCTGTAGGGCAGGGCGCATTGTCGATAGAATGCCGGGGAGATGACGAAGAGCTCTTGCAGCTGTTAGCTCAATTCACAAATGAGTATACAAAGAAAACGGTCCTTGCTGAAAGAGCCTTCCTTCAACAAATGGATGGAAGCTGTCAAGTGCCGATCGCTGGTTACGCAACGATGAATGAGCGTGATGAAATTGAATTGACAGGTCTTGTGGCATCTGCGGATGGGCATACGATTATTCGAGAAACCGTAACAGGTACTGACCCTGAGGCAATTGGAACAGCATGTGCGAAGCAGATGGCTGATAAGGGAGCAAAGGATTTGATCGACAAGGTGAAAAAGGATCTGTCTTCCCAATGACGATAGCCAAATCGCTTTACGGACAGACGGTGCTTGTCACTCGAAATGAACGTCAAGCGGGTGCGTTTCAGCAGAAAATTGAAGCGCTGAACGGCCATGCTGTTTTAACCTCTCTTATCAGGTTTGAGCCAACGCTGACAAAAGAAAAAGCGAAGGCATTTTTAGAAGATTTAGAAGCAAGCCATTGGCTTGTGTTTACAAGTGTAAATGGTGCGTCTTTTTTTCTTAGTTATATAGAGAAGCATCAATTACATCAAAGCTTATCCCACTTGAAAGTGGCGGCTGTAGGTGAAAAAACATCTGCCTATCTAATGCAGCACGGCTTAAAAGTGGATGTGGTTCCAGAGCGATTTATAGCAGAAGAACTGGCAGATGCTTTAATTGAACATGTACACCCAGAAGAATGTGTCTTTGTAGCAAAAGGCCACCTGTCACGAGATGTGGTGAAGAATACCCTCGTTCCGCTTGGCATTGACGTAAAAGAGTGGATTATATATGAAACAGTGAAGGATGAGGACGGAATTATCGCACTCAAGTCGGCAATGATGGAGCAATCATTTGATTTTATTACATTTACAAGCTCCTCCACTGTTCATTCTTTTATGCACGCCATGGAGGCTGATATCGATAGATTAGCTGCATCAGACACATGTTTTGTGAGCATCGGTCCTCTTACACAAGAGGCACTGCTTCAATACGGGATTTCTTCTGAAACCCCAGATACTTATACGATAGACGGGATGCTTGATTTGATGTGCCGTTTATCTGAAAGGAAGTTGAACCAATGATGAAATTTAACAGACACCGCAGATTGCGTACAAGCGCAGGAATGAGAGAATTGGTGAGAGAAACATTTTTAAGACCCTCTGATTTCATTTATCCCATCTTTTTTGTAGAGGGAGAGAATGTCCGAAAAGAAGTCCCTTCAATGCCGGGTGTCTATCACATTTCAGTTGATCTTGTGAAAGAAGAAGTCCAAGAGCTTGTTGACCTTGGGATTAAATCTATCATTGTTTTTGGGGTGCCAGACCATAAAGACCATGTAGGCAGTGAAGCTTATCACGATCATGGGATTGTTCAAAGAGCAACGCTTGAAATCAAAAAGCATTTCCCTGAGCTTGTGGTCATTGCTGATACTTGCTTATGTCAATATACAGATCACGGACATTGCGGAATCGTTGAAGATGGAGAAATTTTAAATGATGAATCTCTTCAGCTCTTAGCGAAAACCGCTGTCAGTCAGGCTCGTGCAGGTGCAGATATCATTGCTCCATCAAACATGATGGATGGCTTTGTTATCGCAATTCGTGAGTCGCTTGATGAGGCCGGCTTTGTTCATGTGCCTGTGATGTCATATGCTGTGAAATATGCAAGTGCTTTTTACGGTCCGTTTCGTGATGCGGCGCATAGCACACCGCAGTTTGGAGATCGTAAAACGTATCAAATGGACCCTGCAAACCGCTTAGAAGCACTGAGAGAAGCGCAGTCTGATGTAGAAGAAGGCGCTGACTTCCTGATCGTGAAGCCGTCACTTTCATACTTAGATATCATGCGTGATGTGAAAAATGAATTTACACTTCCTGTTGTTGCGTACAATGTGAGCGGAGAGTATGCAATGGTGAAAGCAGCAGCTCAAAATGGCTGGATTTCTGAAAAAGAGCTTGTTCTTGAAATGCTGACTAGCATGAAACGTGCGGGCGCAGAATTAATCATTACGTATCATGCAAAAGATGCAGCGAAATGGCTCTCAGAATAAAGAACGGATAGACAGGAGGACATTGAAATGGGACGTAGCTATGAAAAGTCAAAGCAAGCATTTAAAGAAGCGCAGCAGTTAATGCCGGGTGGTGTGAACAGCCCTGTGCGCGCATTTAAATCAGTCAATACAGACCCGATTTTTATGGAACGAGGCAAAGGCGCAAAAATATACGATATTGACGGAAATGAATATATTGATTATGTCTTATCGTGGGGACCGCTTATTTTAGGGCATACGAATGACCGTGTGGTTGAAAGCATTCAGCGAGTAGCTGAACATGGTACAAGCTTCGGTGCTTCTACTTTAGTTGAAAATGAATTAGCTAAGCTTGTATCAGAACGAGTTCCTTCTATTGAGGTCATTCGTATGGTCAGCTCTGGAACAGAGGCGACGATGAGTGCGCTTCGTCTAGCACGTGGTTTTACCGGCAGAAACAAAATTGTGAAATTTGAAGGCTGTTATCATGGCCACGGTGATTCTTTGCTCATTAAAGCTGGTTCGGGTGTGGCGACGCTTGGGCTTCCGGATAGCCCTGGTGTCCCTGAAGGTACAGCAAGCAATACGATCACCGTTCCATACAATGATTTAGAAAGCATCAAAGTTGCTTTTCAAGAATTTGGAGACGACATTGCAGGTGTCATTGTAGAACCAGTTGCAGGAAATATGGGGGTTGTCCCTCCGCAAGAAGGTTTCTTGCAAGGATTGAGAGACATCACTGAGCAATATGGCTCTTTACTCATTTTTGATGAGGTCATGACAGGCTTCCGTGTGGATTATCATTGTGCACAAGGCTATTTTGGCATTACGCCTGATCTGACATGTCTTGGTAAAGTCATCGGAGGCGGCTTGCCAGTTGGTGCTTATGGCGGTAGAGCGGACATTATGAGACAAATTGCGCCAAGCGGCCCGATTTATCAAGCAGGAACGTTATCCGGTAACCCGCTTGCGATGACAGCAGGTCTTGAAACATTAAAACAGCTGACACCTGAGTCTTATGAAGAGTTTAGACGCAAAGGAGATCGTTTGGAAGAAGGCATTTCAAAAGCGGCGAAAGCACATGGGATTCCATTAACATTTAACCGTGCCGGTTCCATGATCGGATTCTTCTTTACAAACGAACAAGTCGTCAATTACGATACAGCGAAAACAGCTGACCTCGCTTTATTCGCTGAATTCTACAAGGAAATGGCTGATCACGGCATCTTCCTTCCACCTTCACAATTCGAAGGGCTGTTCCTCTCAACTGCTCATACGGATGAAGACATCGAGTATACAATTGAGACAGTTGAAAAGGTATTTCAAAAATTAGCTCAGTAACCAAAAGCCGATATGGAGACATATCGGCTTAGATCGTTGACAAAGGGTTAAAATGAACTTTATTTTAGCCCTTTGTCTTCTTTTCAGCGTGAAAGAAAACCTTTGCAGTCTAGGAAGGACGAGTACTGGAGCGGAGCGAATTTGACATTCGTGAGCACCAGCGCACAGGACTGACACCGAATGCGAGGGTTTGTCTACACGCTGAGCCGATATGGAGACATATCGGCTTTTTGCTTTGCATAAAACCAATCATATTTTCACTGCCTCCTTCATACACCTGTATTGACATCTAATTTTATTTTGAAGGATTAGATGAAAGGAGGACACCGACTTGTCTCAAAACAATCGATTACAGTTTTCGGTAGAAGAGTCCATTTATTTCAAAAACGGACAGGAAGTCAGTGAGCTACTGTCAATTTCTCTCGATCCTGACATTCTCGTTCAAGAAGTGAATGATTATGTTTCCATTAGAGGTTCACTCGAGCTAACAGGAGAATACAACATAAATCAAGAGGAGCTAATGGGTGAATCCAGTTCCTATGCATCATACAGGCAGGCTGATGAGGTGAAGGTAAGAGAGGACGGAACGGCGGAGCTGCTGCATCAATTTCCGGTGGATATCACGATCCCCAAGAACAAAATTAGTCATTTAAATGATGTATTTGTGTTTATTGATGCATTTGATTACCAGCTGACAGAAAGCCGTTTGCTCACGATTCAGGCTGATTTGGCCATTGAAGGTCTTTTAGATGAAGGAACGCCTGAACCACTTGTAGAAGAGCCATATGAATTTGTCCATCGTGCTGAAGAGGAATATGGCGATGTCACTTATGAATATCAGGCGCAGCCTGAATATGAAGAGCAAGAAATGCTGCCACGTGAAGAGCATAAAGAAAATGCAGAACAGCAGGCCGCTTTGCAACATGAAGCGCGAACTGAACAAGAAGAGGATGAAATAGACATCGAGACGGTGATGGTGGAAGAAGCAGAAGAAGAAGAGGAGGAATACGAGGAAGAAGAAGCCGTGGCGCTTGGGTATCGTTCCTTCCCAGAAGCTCAAGTACAAGAGCCGCCATTCTTTGACCCGCCTAAGCTGCTAGAAGAAGAGGAGCGGGATGATACGTTCTTTGAGGTGGAAGTGAGGAAAGACCCTGAAGCAGAGAGCAAGGAGGAAGAAGAAGCGCCGCCAGCTTATCCAGCCTTTGAATCACCTACTTATCAGATGGAACAGACACAGGAAGAGCGGGATGACAGCTATCAGTTCGAACGATTATATGAACGTGAAGCACCAAAGGTGTATGAATCAGCTCAAGAAGCTGAGGAGTTTGAACATGACCAGAGAGAAGCGTCTGGCAGTGAGAATTCTCTTTATTTAACGAAGCTGTTCGCTAAGCAGGAGGAGGAAGATTTTTCTCGCATGAAAATATGTATAGTTCAGCAAGAAGATACGGTCGATCGTATTTGTGAGCGATATCAGTTGAATGTGCAGCAGCTCCTTCGAACGAATTCATTGTCGGTGGATGCAGAGCTTGAAGAAGGGCAGATTCTTTATATTCCTGAATATCAAAAAAGCAACGCATAGTATGAGATGATGGACCGAGAAAATGTGGTGAGAGAACGTGGATGAAATCCAATCTGTCCTATACGAATACGGGCTTGAGGCTGAATATATCGAACCTGTCAGTCCAGCTGTCGTTAGAGTGTATACAAAGCAGGGCGTATTTGCACTAAAGCGAGTAAAACCCCATCGACACATGCAGTTTACAGAGCAAATGCTTGAACTAGAATCAAAAGGCTATCGCTCCTTTGTGCCGATTTATCGCACGAAGAGCGGTTCCTTTTTCTCTAATCATCGAGAAAGCCAGTACACGTATTATCTCATGCCATGGCTGACAAATGAAAAGAGAGAAGAGCAGGACGATAAACATGAATATTTATTTCAAGAGATTGCAAGACTTCATAAACGAACAGAAGTCATGATGGACATTACTGAGCAGGAAATAGAGGCTCACTACACCCAAATGAAAAGCAAATGGGAAACAGAGAAAGACATGTATGAACGATTTATCGAGCGGGCAGAACAAACATGGTATATGTCGCCATTTGAGCTGGCTGCTGCTATGTATTTTTCAGAAGCGATGTCTGCAAGTGAATTTGCACTTGAACGTTTAGAGGATTGGCATGAGGAAATGAAAGACCAAGAGACGACACGTATTGTGTTAAACCATGGGCAATTGTCAATCCATCACTTTTTGTACAATGATGTAGGTACAGGACATTTCACCAATTTTGAGCGGTCCAAAAAGGCTGCCCCTATTTATGACCTTTTGACCTTTTACTATCGCACATTCAAAACCTACCCTACTCCTTGTCCTGAATGCACATCTTTGTTTTATACGTATCAAAAGGGAAATAAACTTCGTGAGGAAGAGATTCATTTGTTCTTGAGCTACCTCGCTTATCCGCAGAGTTTGTTTGATACGGTGAAAGCCTATGAAGCAGGCGGACAGGATGAGATGGAAAGTTGTCAGGAGCTGTTAAGGGCGTATTGGCAAATGAAAAATTCTGAGCCGACCGTCATGAAAATACACGAAATTGAGCAGGCTAGACGCCTTGAAGAAGAACAAAATGCCTCGTCATCAGAAGAGTGACGAGGTTGTTTGCTGTTGCGCTATGAAATGTCTAACGAGGGACCTATACATAAGAGTGAGCCTGCAACTTTCAGCTCTCTTAAAACCAATCAAGGTGAAAGGCACAGGCGAGAAATATAAGAATTCCTAAGATGAGGACGTCAAATGTTGTGGGAAAAATGATCGTGCGAAAGCCTTGAAATATGGCAATCGGGAGAACGACTTGGGAGGCAACTGCCCGAATTTGTCTAAGCCATGGGGGGAGTGTGTAAGGATTGATCTTTTTCAAAATAAAACGCCCTCCTTCTTTATTTTGTTATTATCATATGGGCAAAGAGGCAAAGGGTGCCTGCCCAATTTGTATAAAGAAGAAGAAAAGCGGAAAAGATGATTGACGAAAACAAAAGGCATTTAGTAATATTAATAAAAGATGAGTATAAGCTGATGAACGTGATATATCGTAAGCGTGGATCAGGAAGAGTACGAGCAAGACCCTAAAGAGAGGGAAACCAATAGCTGAAAGGTTTTCTAGGATGCACTTGTTTGGAAGGTCGCCTGTGAGCTTAATTTCTTGAAACATGTAGTAGAGAAATTCGGGAGATCCCCGTTATCCTTTAGAGAGTACGGGACACGTCTAAGTGTTTCGTGAAAAAAGGTGGTACCGCGAAAAAGCTTTTTCGTCCTTTTATAAGGATGAAAAGGCTTTTTTTATGTTTCATCAGCCGAAAAAATGTGGAGGTAACACAAATGGGAACAAATAATCAAGAAATGCCAACAAAGTACGATCCAAATGCGATTGAAAAAGACCGCTATACGTACTGGCTTGAAGGGAAATTCTTCGAAGCACAAAATGACAAAACGAAAGATCCATATACAGTCGTCATTCCTCCACCAAACGTGACAGGAAAATTACACTTAGGGCATGCTTGGGATTCAACTCTTCAAGACATCGTGACTCGTATGAAACGGATGCAGGGCTATGATGTTTTATGGCTACCAGGAATGGACCATGCGGGTATTGCAACACAAGCAAAGGTCGAGGCGAAGCTTCGCGAAGAAGGTGTGAGCCGCTATGATCTCGGACGTGAAAAATTTGTAGAAGAAACGTGGAAGTGGAAAGAAGAGTATGCCGATTTTATTCGCAGCCAGTGGGCGAAAATGGGTCTAGGTCTAGACTATTCGCGTGAGCGTTTTACATTAGATGAAGGCTTGAATAAAGCGGTCCGCCAAGTGTTTGTTCAATTGTATGAAAAAGGATTGATCTATCGAGGAGAATACATCATTAACTGGGACCCAGCAACAAAAACGGCCCTTTCTGATATTGAAGTCATCTACAAGGATGTGCAAGGTGCGTTTTATCACTTGAGATATCCGCTTGCAGATGGATCAGGTTCGATTGAAATTGCGACAACAAGACCTGAAACGATGCTGGGAGATACGGCAGTCGCTGTACATCCTGAAGATGAACGCTATCAGCATTTGATTGGGAAAACAGTTGTTTTACCAATTACAGGTCGAGAGATTCCAATCGTTGGGGATGACTATGTCGATATGGAATTTGGATCAGGAGCTGTAAAAATAACGCCGGCTCATGACCCGAATGACTTCGAGCTTGGAAACCGTCATAACCTAGAGCGCATTCTTGTGATGAATGAAGATGGCACAATGAATGGAAACGCACTTCAATACAAAGGAATGGACCGCTTCGAATGTCGTAAACAGCTTGTGAAAGATCTTCAAGAAGAAGGCATTTTGTTCAAAATTGAGGACCACATGCATTCAGTTGGTCACAGTGAGCGCAGTGGCGCTGTAGTGGAGCCATATTTATCAACACAATGGTTTGTGAAAATGCAGCCGCTCGCAGATGAAGCCATCAATCTGCAAAAAGGTGATGAGCAAGTTCAATTTGTTCCAGACCGATTCGAAAAGACGTATTTACACTGGATGGAAAACATTCGTGACTGGTGTATTTCTCGTCAACTATGGTGGGGACACCGCATCCCGGCTTGGTATCATAAAGAAACGAAGGAAGTATACGTGGGACTTGATGCGCCAGAAGATATTGAAAACTGGGAGCAAGATAACGATGTACTTGATACATGGTTTAGTTCAGCGCTTTGGCCTTTCTCTACAATGGGCTGGCCAGATGCAGACAGTGAAGACTTCAAGCGCTACTACCCAACCAATCTGCTTGTAACAGGCTATGACATCATCTTCTTCTGGGTATCCCGTATGATCTTCCAAGGTCTTGAATTCACAGGAGAAAAACCGTTCAAAGATGTCCTCATTCACGGTCTTATTCGCGATGAACAAGGGCGTAAAATGAGTAAGTCACTTGGCAACGGAATTGATCCAATGGAGGTTATCGACAAGTACGGAGCGGATTCATTGAGATATTTCTTAGCGACTGGAAGCTCTCCAGGTCAAGATTTACGTTTTAGCTTTGAAAAGGTTGAATCCACTTGGAATTTTGCAAACAAAATTTGGAACGCATCCCGTTTTGCTCTCATGAATATGGATGGTTTAACGTACGATGAGCTTGATTTGACAGGAGAAAAATCAGTTGCTGATCAATGGATTTTAACACGCTTAAATGAAACAATTGAAAGTGTCACACAGCTTGCTGACAAGTATGAATTCGGCGAAGTGGGTAGACATTTATACAACTTCATTTGGGATGATTTCTGTGATTGGTACATTGAAATGGCGAAACTTCCGCTTTATGGAGAAGATGAAGCAGCGAAGAAAACGACTCGTTCGATCCTTGCGTATGTATTAGATCAAACGATGAGACTTCTACATCCGTTTATGCCGTTCTTAACAGAAGAAATCTGGCAGCATTTACCTCATGAAGGTGAGTCCATTACTGTAGCGGCATGGCCTGAAGTGAAGCCGGAGCTTTCCAACGAACAAGCTTCTGCTGATATGAAACTGCTTGTTGAACTGATTCGTTCTGTTCGTAACATTCGCAGTGAAGTCAACACACCAATGAGCAAACAAGTTGAGCTTTACATTAAAGCATCTACGTCTGATGTTCAGGAACGTTTAGAGAAAAATCGTTCATATATTGAGCGCTTCACGAACCCAAGTGTTCTTGAAATTGGCACAGATGTCCCAGCTAGTGATAAAGCGATGACGGCTGTTATTTCTGGAGCAGAACTCATTCTGCCGCTTGAAGGCTTAATCAACTTAGACGAAGAAATTGCCCGTCTGCAAAAAGAGCTTGATAAACTGATAAAAGAAGTGGAACGAGTTCAGAAAAAGCTTGGCAATGAAGGCTTTATGAAAAAAGCACCTGAAAGTGTCGTAGAAGAAGAGCGTGCGAAAGAACGTGATTATGTCGCAAAACGCGAAGCTGTTCAAAAGCGTATTGAAGAGCTGAAAGCATAAGAGTGAAAAGACGGCTCCTAATGAATTGGAGTCGTCTTTTTTGAAAATTTCGTATGAAATGAGAGATGACATTGTTTACAACCTATCATGAAGCCATTGAATGGATTCATAGCAGACTCGCTTTCGGTGTCAAACCGGGACTTGAACGAATGAAATGGCTGATGGACAGACTAGACCATCCTGAACAAAAAATAAAAGCGGTGCATGTAGCTGGAACAAATGGAAAAGGATCAACGATTGCATTTACGCGATCCATTTTACAGTCAGCGGGCTATTCAGTTGGAACCTTCACCTCGCCATTTATTTTAACGTTCAATGAACGAATTAGTGTTAATGGGGAGCCGATTTTGGACGAAGAGTGGCTGAGTTTGGTGAACGAAATCAAGCCTTTAGTTGATGAATTAGATGATACAGAGCTTGGTGCAGCAACAGAGTTTGAGATCATTACAGCATGTGCGTTTGCTTATTTTGCCCATGTGCACCAAGTAGACTTTGTCCTCTTGGAAACAGGACTTGGCGGAAGACTTGATTCTACAAATGTGGCAGCGCCCATCTTAACAGCAATTACGTCGATTGGTCACGATCATATGGCCATTTTAGGCGACACACTTGATCAGATTGCAGCAGAAAAAGCTGGCATTATTAAAGCTGGGATTCCGATAATCACGGCCGTTCATCAAGCGGAAGCTCTTACTGTGATTCAACACAAAGCCGAAGAAAAGAATGCGCCGTTTATCTCGTTACATGATACTTGTACCTTTAAGGACCAGCATCCGACTGAAACAGGTGAACGCTTCACATTCACTACCCCAAAAAGGGAGTACTCGCAGCTAGAGACAGGGTTAATCGGAACGCATCAACGGCAAAATGCTTCCCTTGCTGTTCTACTCATTGAATGGCTGGAGCAAGAAGGATATATCCATGTGCTAAATGAGCAAGTTTATGAAGGAATTCGGCAGGCGGTGTGGGCTGGAAGATTTGAAAAGGTCCAAGATCAGCCTCTTGTTTATTTAGATGGTGCTCATAACGAAGAAGGAATGGACCGTTTAATCGAAACTGTACAAGCTCATTTTTCTAGTAAACAGGTTCATGTATGTTTTAGTGCGTTAAAAGATAAACCTTACAAACAAATGATCGAAAAGCTTGAAAGGATTAGTTCATCGATTCATTTTGTTTCCTTTGACTTTCCAAGAGCTGAATCAGCGGAAAAGCTTTATGCTTGCAGTCATTTAGAAGCAAAATCGTTTGATGAAGACCCTCGTGCAGTGCTTGACTTCATTCAGAAGAAAAGAGATGACCCTTCAGCAATGATTCTGGTGACAGGTTCCCTTTATTTTATCTCAGATGTACGAAGTCGTATTTTACAGTAAGGAAAAGACGCAAATTGCTTCTATGCAATGTGCGTCTTTTTTCTTTTGATATGTAGAAGAGGGGGGAAATCACTTTTTCGCAAGGTGATCAAAGGTGAATCGCTATGGTACAATCCGGTCTATTCTATTTCCGGAAGGAGTCACTCAATTTGATTGATTTTTTTATGTTTTTCACAGGGATGGTCATGGGGTCATTTTTTCATCTAGTTGGTGAGAGGCTTCCAATGAAACGGTCTCTTCTTTTTCCTCGTTCACACTGCGGAGCTTGTAAAGAGCCGCTTTCTTTTCACGACATGCTCCCGCTTTTTTCTTATATTGTATTGAAAGGGTCATGTAAGCATTGTGGAACCCGGCTCTCTTTGCTTTATCCAATGGTTGAGCTGTTGACAGGCGGCCTTTTTTTCCTCGTTTATAGACATGCTGGTTTCTCTTTTGAGGGCCTTTTTCTTGTGAGTCTATGTAGTTTATTCGTGATTGCTGTCGTGAGCGATCTTTTTTATATGAGAGTACCCAACGAGCTCTTTCTCTTCTTTTTTCCTCTTTTCGTCATATACCGCACGCTAGAACCGCTTTTTATTTGGTGGGAAGGAGCGGCATCTCTTCTTATTTGTCTTCTTTTGTTTTATAGTTTAGAACATTTCAAGCCAAATAGTATGGGGGGAGCGGATGTCAAACTATTTGGTGTGCTTGCATTTTGCTTCGGATTTAAGCCGTTTCTGACCATTCTTTTTCTTTCGTCTGTCACGGGAATGGTTTACGCAAAGGTGTTTTCTTACAAGGCAAATGAACCCTTTCCTTTTGTTCCTGCCATCGCTTGTTCTTTCTGGTTTTATCTTTTTTTGTGTGATCTGTTAAACCCAATTGGTGATTTTTTTGGATGAGAAAATTGGCGAACACTTTTTGAACCTGCCGACAAAAGTCTTGTTCTTTTTTTTATTGGCTATGTTAAAGTGTGAAACAGAAAGAAGGACGGGTTACATTCGCGCTATTTCATTGGACAGAAAGGTCTTTCTTACAAACAATGTCAGAAAGCGGGGAATGACAGTGAAAAAAAGGCAGGCAAAAAAACAAGGGTTAAAGGTCAATATTAATGGCAAGGAAGAAATGCTGCATGGAGAAGAGCATCAGCCTCAAAAACAGCAAGAGGATCAAGTGACGTTTTCGAACTGGGAGGAAAAGAGGCAGTCGGAACAGGAGACAGCCGCTTCCGGGGAAGAACCGTCTAAACCGAAAGAAGAAGATTTTCAATGGGACGATGCAGCTGATCACATTTACCATTCGGATCCAAAGGTCGTCACACCTTATCAAAAGAAAAAAGGTTCTTTTGACCAGAAGTTCAGTAAAAACCGCGGTCCCTTCAAACGAGTGATGACAACGATTGTGTTTGCAGTCGTTCTAGGGACAGGCCTCGGTGTATTTGCACTAAGTTTAAGTAAAGATGGATCTGCCAATCCATCAGGAGGCGATCATATCAGCGTCTCAGCATCTGGAAGCGGGCCTTCGGCGAAAGCTGGGGGAGATGCACCACCGGCTGATCTTGCAGATACGTCAAAGGACAATGAAGGTGAAAAAAGTGCAGCAGGTCATTTTTCAACCTTTGTGGTGCAGGCTGGAAAGTTTTCTTCTGAAAAAGGAGCAGATGACTTAGTTGACAGTTTAAAAGAGGCAGGATATGCAGGTAAAAAGGTATCAATGGATGATGGCTATTATGTTATTGCCGGACTTGCCACAGAACAAGGTATGACAAGTGCCGTTGGGAAAAAATTGATCGATCAGCACTTTGAAGCATGGGGAGGAAAAGAGCTCTCATTTCAAGTGCCGGATGAGCTGACAGGTTTAATAGAGAAGGCATCTGTCTTATCCTCTAAGGTGATTGCAGGAGAAGATGTGGATCAAAAAGAAGTCACTCAGTTGATTTCTGAGCTTGAAAATGCCAAAACAACCGACGCACCAGCTAAAAGCAGTTTGCTGAAAGCTGTACAGCTTTTAAATGACCCATCTGCTGAAAATGGCTGGAAATCTCAGCAAGCGCTATTGGATCAACTAAATACGTAAAATCATGTTTTTAACAGCCAAACTAGTCAAAAAATGACTAGTTTTTTTCTTTTGCTTCCAACATAATGATGTAGGAACATGAAAATGGCATTTTCGTTAATTGTCGGTAAGATGTTCATTTGATAGGATGAATGGGTATCTTACTTCTTAGGCTAAACCCTGAAAGGATGAACAAACATGAACCAGTTAATACTCGCATCTCAATCACCTAGAAGAAAAGAATTGCTTGATTTAGCAGGGTTTTCTTATGACATTCAAGCAAGTGATTTAAAAGAAGAAATAAATCGAAACCTTTCTCCTGCTGAGAACGTCCAATGGTTGGCAGAACAAAAAGCAAATGATATTCAAAAAATACATCCCAAAGCTGTGATCATTGGTGCAGATACAATTGTTGCAATTGATGGCAAATGTCTTGGAAAGCCAAAAGACAAGGAAGATGCAGCCTCAATGCTTCAATTATTGTCAGGTAAGACACATCAAGTCTTGACTGGTGTCACGATTCAATCAGAGAATAGAAAAGAAACATTTTATGAACAGACAGACGTGACATTTTGGCCGCTTACACAAGATGAAATAGACCGCTATATTGAAACCGGTGAGCCTCTTGATAAAGCTGGAAGCTACGGCATTCAAGGAAAAGGTGCCCTGTTTGTACAAAAAATAGACGGTGATTATTTTTCCGTTGTAGGACTCCCTATTGCTAAAACAGTCAGAGTGCTTGAAACATTTGGTATCACCCCTTTTTGATGACGGGAAGGAATCAAAAAAGGAGTGTAGATCTTGAATCATTTCCCTATGCTGCTGAAGCATTTTCCACATGATGAAAAGCCGCGCGAACGATTTGTCAAATATGGCCCAAGCAGCTTATCAAACCATGAACTTGTCGCGATTCTTTTGAGAACAGGCACAAAAAAGGAATCAGTTCTTCAAGTGTCCGCAAGACTTTTGCAAACATTTGGTGGTCTTCGTTCTGTGAAGGAAGCTTCGATTGAAGAACTGTCAAAGATTCGAGGAGTTGGAAAAGCGAAGGCGATCTCTCTTTTAGCTGCTTTAGAACTCGGCACTAGATTACACCATCAAACGACGGACAATCGTTATGTGATCCGCACGCCGGAAGATGGTGCGAATTTTGTGATGGAAGATATGAGATTTTTGACGCAGGAGAATTTCGTTTGTCTTTATCTCAATACCAAAAATCAAGTTCTTCATAAACATACTGTGTTTATCGGAAGTCTAAATTCGTCGATTGTTCACCCGCGTGAAATTTTTAAAGAGGCCTTTAAACGTTCGGCCGCTTCATTTATATGTGTGCACAACCATCCATCTGGAGATCCGACGCCCAGCAGGGAAGATATTGAAGTCACACAGCGACTTTTTGAATGTGGGAAGCTGATTGGAATACAGCTGCTTGATCATCTAGTGATCGGTGATCAAAAATTTGTGAGTTTGAAGGAAAAAGGGTATTTGTAACACTTTTTTTTTCAATGTTTTACGATATAATAGAGTTTATGAGTTTTTCCCTAAAGGGAATTTTGGTTTAAGAAAGGAAGATACATACATATGTTTGGAATTGGTACAAAAGACCTTGGAATAGATCTTGGAACAGCGAATACGCTTGTTTTTATTAAAGGAAAAGGCATTGTTGTGAGAGAACCTTCGGTCGTAGCTTTGGAAACTGATACGAAGTCTATAGTGGCGGTTGGAAATGACGCTAGAAACATGATCGGTCGTACACCTGGTAATGTTGTGGCACTGCGCCCAATGAAAGACGGAGTCATTGCAGACTACGAGACGACAGCAACAATGATGAAATATTACATTAATCAAGCATTAAAAGGTAAAGGGCTTTTTGCTCGTAAACCGTACGTGATGGTGTGTGTACCATCTGGTATTACAGCAGTAGAAGAGCGTGCTGTCATTGATGCAACAAGACAAGCTGGTGCTCGTGACGCATACCCTATTGAAGAGCCATTTGCTGCGGCAATCGGTGCTAACCTTCCTGTATGGGAGCCAACTGGAAGCATGGTTGTAGATATTGGCGGCGGTACAACAGAAGTAGCCATTATTTCACTTGGCGGTATTGTGACATCTCAATCGATCCGTGTTGCAGGAGACGAGATGGATGATGCGATCAGCAGCTACATTCGTAAAACGTATAATCTTATGATTGGTGATCGCACGTCAGAAGCGATTAAAATGGAAATCGGTTCTGCGCAGCCTGACGTACATGATGAGATGGACATTCGCGGCCGTGACCTTTTAACAGGTCTGCCAAAAACGATCTCTATTACGGCAGAAGAAATTGCAAAAGCGCTTCGCGATACGGTGGAAACAATTGTCGATGCGGTCAAAATGACACTTGAAAAAACGCCACCTGAGCTGGCAGCAGATATTATGGACCGTGGAATCGTTTTAACAGGCGGTGGTGCATTGCTGCGTAATCTTGACAAAGTCATTAGTGATGAAACAAAAATGCCTGTCATTATTGCTGAAGATCCGCTTGACTGTGTGGCGATCGGAACAGGGAAAGCACTAGAACATATTCACTTGTTCAAAGGAAAATCTAAAGATAATCGATAATTGGGCGTAAATAAAGAGGTGTAAGACATGCCGCAGTTTTTTATGAATAAAAGATTAATGTTGCTCCTTGTCTGTGTCATCGTACTGGTGGCCATGATTGGTTTTTCAGTGAAAAGCGGCAGAGGTGCTTCATGGCCGGAAAAATTAGTGGGGGATACGACAGGCTTTTTTCAAGGTGTCTTTCATAAACCATCACAATTTATTGCCGGTATTTATGGGAACGTACAAGATTTAAAGAACACATATGATGAAAACGAGCGTCTTCGAAAAAAACTTGATGGACAAACCCAATATGAGGCGAAACTTCAAGAACTAGAAGATGAGAACAAAAAGCTTCGCAAGCAGCTCGGATATGTGAACTCTATTCGTGACTACACGCCCATTCTTTCAACAGTCATTGCGAGAAACCCGTCCCTTTGGGATAGTTTTGTCATGATTGATAAAGGGAAAAAACAAGGCGTTGAAAAAGATATGGCGGTCACCAATGAGAGTGGTGCGTTAATTGGGAAAATTGAAAGTGATAAGCTCAACAATTTTACGTCGACTGTAAGGTTGCTAAGCTCTACAGATCAAAATAATAGAATTTCAACGAAAATTTTTGCGAAAAAGGGCAAAGAAGAACTCAATGGAATTATTAACGGTTATGACAGCAAGAAAAAAATGCTGACAATGAACATTTTAAAATCCGATGCTGATGGGGATGTCAAAAAAGGAGATCTTGTTGAAACATCTGGAGCAGGGGGCGTATTCCCGCAGGGCTTGACGATTGGAAAGGTAAGCGAAATTGAGCCGGACCATTACGGACTGACAAAAATTATTTATGTAGAACCAGCTGCTGAACTCAATAATTTAGACCGCGTGATTGTTGTGAATCGCAGCACAAGTACGGCAGATGCATCTCAATTAACGAAGGAGGAAGGCTCGTGAAACGTGTCCTTCTTGCTTTCGTCATGTTGTTTATTTTCGTATTTGACAGTATTTTTGTCGATTTAGTGAAGCTCCCATTTGTTTCAGATAATCAAATTTTAGCACCTCATTTCATCTTACTCGCACTTGTATTTATGACAGCTTTTGTGAATCAAAAATATGGTGTGATTTATGGATTTATCTTTGGACTTTTATATGATATTTCGTATACAGGTATTCTTGGTGTTCATATGTTTGGCTTTGGTGCGCTCTGCTATTTGTTAGCAAAAGCCTTCAAAGTTCTCCAAACGAATATGTTAGTCGTTGTCTTTCTATCGATGATTGCTGTTGCAGTGATGGAGTTTTATGTGTACGGCGTTCAAGCGACGATTCAACCAGGTATTATGCCTTTTAATACGTATGTCATCGAACGCTTTATTCCAACGATTCTTTTAAATACTGCTGCGTCTCTCATACTTGTTGTGCCGCTTAGGCTCTTTTTCATCAATGTGAAACAAGGACTGATCGACGAATAAAAGCAGGAGTTTGTCCAATTACGGCGAAATGAGTATGTTGTTGAGGTGAGCATCTTGAAAACTCAAAAACAGCAGTATGTGACAATAAAAGGTACAAAAAACGGATTAACATTACAGTTAAATGATGACTGTTCGTTTGAAGACCTTCTTTCTGGCTTGCGAGAGGTTCTTTTACTTGAGCAATATACAGATGGAAGAGAAGGACATAAAGTCAATGTGCATATTAAACTTGGTTTTCGATATTTAACAGAGGATCAAGAGGCGCGTTTAACTGAAGCGGTGTCTGAAAATGAACATCTCGTCATTCACTCTATTGAAAGTGACGTCATGTCAACTGAAGAAGCGAGACGTTTAAAAGCAGAGGCTGAGATTACTTCTGTAGCAAAAATTGTACGCTCTGGACAGGTGCTTTATGTCGAAGGGGATCTTTTATTAATAGGAGATGTCAACCCTGGTGGAACCATTCGTGCAGGGGGAAATATTTTTGTGCTCGGTGCGTTAAAAGGTGTAGCGCATGCTGGATGTAATGGAAACAAGCAAGCTGTGATTGCGGCATCTCATATGATTCCAACCCAGCTTCGCATCGCACAGGTGTTTAACCGTGCACCGGATCAAAAAGAAGATGGAAATGAAATGGAATGTGCTTATTTAGATATAGATGGCAATATGATCATTGAACGCCTGCAGCAATTGGCTCATATAAGACCTAATCTGACAAGGCTTGAGGGAGGAATGTGAAATTGGGCGAGGCTATTGTGATTACCTCAGGAAAAGGCGGCGTTGGCAAAACAACAACATCTGCAAACTTAGGCACAGCACTAGCAATTCAAGGGAAAAAAGTGTGTCTAGTTGATACCGACATCGGCCTTCGGAATTTAGATGTCGTGATGGGGCTTGAAAACCGCATTATTTATGATCTAGTCGATGTAGTAGAAGGAAGATGCAAGATTCACCAAGCGCTTGTGAAGGATAAGCGGTTCGAGGATCTGTTGTATCTTTTACCTGCTGCTCAAACAAGCGATAAAACGGCGGTAGAGCCGGAGCAGATCAAAGAATTAATTCAATCATTGAAACAAGACTTTGATTATGTTGTCATTGATTGTCCTGCTGGAATTGAGCAAGGCTTTAAAAATGCAGTATCAGGTGCTGATAAAGCGATTGTGGTCACGACACCTGAAATCTCAGCTGTGAGAGATGCAGACCGAATTATCGGCTTGCTGGAACAAGAGGATATTGAACCGCCTCGTTTGATTGTGAACCGCATTCGTACACACATGGCGAAAAATGGCGATTCGATGGATGTGGATGAAGTTGTCCATCATTTATCAATTGATCTTCTCGGCATTGTAGCCGATGATGATGATGTCATTAAGGCTTCAAACAATGGTGAACCGATTGTCATGGATGCTAAAAATAAAGTTTCCATTGCGTATCGCAATATTGCTCGCCGCGTACTAGGTGAATCTGTTCCTCTTCAATCCTTTGAAGAAGAAAACAAAGGGATGTTTGCAAAGCTGAAAGCATTTTTCGGTGTAAGAGCATAATGA
Organism: Bacillus sp. FSL K6-2869; assembly: GCF_040869405.1. Lineage (NCBI taxonomy): Bacteria > Bacillati > Bacillota > Bacilli > Caryophanales > Bacillaceae > Bacillus > Bacillus sp. FSL K6-2869. The sequence continues at coordinate 2,552,996 of NZ_CP152035.1, read as the reverse complement.
TTCACGTGAGATGAGACCGATTCGATGAGAATCGGTCTTTTTGTTGCATATCATATGAGGTCGTCACATAAAATGTACAAACTGTTTGTATGTAAAGGGTGATCTTATGAAAAGAGTGGACGAGTATCGAAAGAAAATAGCGCAGCGCCGCAAAATGAAGCAGCCAGCTGCTGCCCCTAAGAAGGCAGCTTTCAAGAAGAAAGATGATATTCCGCCATGGGTCATGTTAACAGAAGAAGAAAAGCATTCTAGCTCGGCTTCCTACGAGTCAACGTCTCATCAGCCGAAAAAATTTCGCCATCCGTTATTTCATTCAAATACATTTGTGCTTAAATGTTTACTTTCTGCCTCTCTTGTACTGATTGCCGCTATTTCATTTAAAGGGCAGGCGGGGCCTTTTCAGCAGCTGAAGCCGATGATCAGTCAAACCTTTGAACAAGATTTTCAATTTGCCGCCGCCAACCGGTGGTTTGAGAAGACTGTCGGAAACCCACTTGCCTTTTTAACCGATAAAAAAGAAGGACAAAAGGACGTACAAGCCAATCAAGAGCTGGCTGTCCCTGCCTCTGGAAAAGTGCAGGAATCCTTTACGCAAAATGGTGCCGGAGTGAAAGTTGAAACATCTGCTGAAGCCATCGATAGTATGAAAGAAGGCTATGTCGTAGAAGTGAAAAAGAAAAGTGATACGGGGCTCACAGTCGTGGTGCAGCATGCAGATAACAGCTACAGCTGGTACGGGCAACTAAAAGAAGCTGATGTGGCTTTATACGATTTTGTCGATAAAGGGGAAAAAATTGGTCAAATTGCGCTTGATGAACAAGGCAAGGGGACATATTACTTTGCCATTAAGCAAAATGAACAGTTTATTGATCCCATTCAGGTGATGACCTTTGAATAGATGGCTGCTCATGCTGACAAAGGTCCATGTTCACCCGCTCCTTTGGATAGTCATGGCATTTGCCATGCTATCAGGTCAAATTAAGCCGCTGCTTTGTCTGCTCATCATCGTCTGTGTCCATGAGCTTGGACATGCAGCGGCTGCTTGTTATTATCACTGGCGGATTCGGCGGATTTTTTTACTGCCATTTGGCGGGGCGGTAGAAGTAGAAGAGCATGGGAACCGTCCGCTAAAAGAAGAGCTGGCGGTCATTTTATGCGGACCGCTTCAGCATGTCCCGCTCCAGCTCGTCGCCTGGCTTCTCATGGAAGCCTCACTTATCTCATATGACGTCTTTACGATGTTTACTTTTTATAATGTAGCGATTTTTTTAGTGAACCTTTTGCCCATTTGGCCACTTGATGGCGGGAAATTATTCTTTTTGCTCTTATCTGTTTTTTACCCTTTCCAACAGGCACATGCCCTTGCAATAAAAGGCTCTCTCATTTTTTTCGGTCTTTTGACAGCAGGGTTACTCTGTTTTGCTCCGCTGCAATTCAACGGCTGGATCCTGCTCACTTTTTTAGCCTACTCGCTTGTGATGGAGCACCGGCAGCGGCATTATATCAGGGTACGTTTTTTACTAGAACGTTATTACGGTAAAAAAGAGCAAAAGGTAGAGAAACTCATTCCGCTGAGAGCGGGTGCTGAGGAGAAAATATATGAAGTGATGGCGCGATTCCAAAGGGGCTGTAAGCATCCCATTATTATCGAACGGAATGGTGTGAAAATGAGCCAGCTCGATGAAAATGAATTGCTCCATGCTTATTTTTCAGATCGAAGAACCACCTCTTCCATGGAAGATCTTCTTTTACCGTACTAATGGTGAAAATACATTGACATTCAGCGTCTAATTTGATATATTTTTTAATGTTATGGATATGTAGCACCCGTGCTACAACCGCGCGGAGCAGGTGTAAAGTGCCTATTGGCCCCCTGTATTCGGCGAGTCTGAGTTTATTAGGAGGTGCAGAGATGTACGCAATTATCGAAACTGGTGGTAAACAAGTAAAAGTTGAAGAAGGTCAAACTGTTTATGTTGAAAAACTAGCTGCTGAAGCAGGTGAAACAGTTACTTTCGAAAACGTATTGTTTGTCGGCGGAGACACTGTCAAAGTGGGTAACCCTTCAGTTGCTGGAGCAACAGTAACGGCTAAAGTTGAAAAACAAGGTCGCGGTAAGAAAATTACTGTGTTCAAGTACAAACCGAAGAAAAACAACCACAAAAAACAAGGTCATCGTCAACCTTACACTAAAGTTGTTATCGAAAAAATCAACGCTTAAGGCGTGTGAGTGATATGATCAAAGCAACCATTACTCGGTCGCCAGCAGATGAAAGCATTACGTCTTTTCAGATGACTGGACATGCCGAGTTTGCTGAAAAAGGTCAGGATCTCGTTTGTGCAGGTGTATCTGCTGTTGTTTTCGGATCAGTCAATTCAATTATTGCACTGACAGGAATGGATCCACTGCTTGATATTGGAGATGAAGGCGGGTATTTCTCTTTTGAACTGCCAGCTGATACAGATCCAGTCACCTTTGAAAAAGCCCAGTTGCTTTTAGAAGGCATGGTCGTTTCCTTAGAAACAATTGAACGAGATTATCACGATTATGTGAGAATATCTACAAAAAAATAGGAGGTGAACTTCATGCTTAGATTAGATCTTCAATTTTTCGCATCTAAAAAAGGGGTAGGTTCTACAAAGAACGGACGTGACTCTGAGTCTAAACGTTTAGGCGCTAAACGTGCTGATGGTCAATTCGTAACTGGTGGTTCTATCCTTTATCGTCAACGTGGAACGAAAATCTATCCAGGTGAAAACGTTGGACGCGGAGGCGACGACACTCTTTTCGCTAAAATCGACGGAACAGTTAAATTCGAACGTTTCGGTCGTGACCGTAAAAAAGTGAGCGTATATCCTGCGGCACAATAATTGCTAAAAACTCCGGTCATTGACTGGAGTTTTTTTCACTATTCAGGGAGCTTTTGCGCTTTTTACAAGTAGTACCGAAGATGATAAAAGAAGATGCACTCCATAAATATCAAAGAATGTTTGCTGACTTTGCCTCATTTTCTCCTATACGATCAGAAAAAACAACCTTTCCTCACATAACTAGTGTTTTTCTAAGCTGTCTTCTCTGTTATAATTCAGGGAGACATATTGATGATAAGACTCCTAAAAGAGAGACCAAACGATTGGGAGTGCGATAATGGAAGAGATACCAAGTAAACAAAACGAAAAATTAACTCACGTTGCATTAACGAATGAATTGATCCATTTGCTTAGTCGTTCAAGACACGACTGGATGAATAAATTGCAGTTAATCAAAGGCAACTTGACATTAGAAAAATATGACCGAGTGTTCGAAATAATAGAAGAAATGGTCATTGAAGCACAGCATGAATCCAAACTCTCAAATTTAAAAATTCCCCAATTGGCCTATTACTTTCTAACCTTTAATTGGGAGTCGCATTTTATCACCCTAGAATATGAAGTGCTTGGTGAAACCCGAGACTTATCAGCATATGAATCGCAGCTGCTAACGGTATCACGGGAGTTGTTTTCGATATTCGATCAATCAGTTTGCCAAAAAACTGAAAATCATTTAACGGTCACTTTCCAAACGGATCATGAAGAGAATGATGTGATCTTATATTTTGATTTCAAAGGAAAATTAACAAGTTTGGATGCGTTAAATGCGTTTCATGACGCAAACTATCCATGTATGAGTATAACGCAATTTCATGTGACGAATCACGAGTCCATGATTGAGCTTTGTTTGAGGCAAGAACGAGATATGTGATGCAGAGAAACGGAGGAAGTTATGTTTGTAGATCAGGTTAAAGTGTATGTTAAAGGCGGTGACGGCGGAAACGGTATGGTGGCGTTCCGTCGTGAAAAATATGTGCCAAAAGGCGGGCCAGCAGGCGGCGACGGCGGAAATGGTGCAGATGTAGTATTTGAAGTAGACGAAGGACTCAGAACGTTAATGGACTTTCGTTATAAGCGTCATTTCAAGGCGGACCGCGGTGAGCATGGAATGAGTAAAAACCAGCATGGCCGAAATGCGGAAGAAATGATTGTTAAAGTTCCGCCGGGTACAGTGGTGACAGATGCCGAGACGGAACAAGTACTAGCTGACTTGACTGAGCATGGACAGCGGGCTGTGATTGCCAAAGGTGGACGTGGCGGACGTGGAAATTCACGCTTTGCAACACCAGCAAACCCTGCACCACAGCTGTCTGAAAACGGTGAGCCAGGTAAAGAACGTGACGTCATCTTAGAATTAAAAGTACTTGCAGATGTTGGACTTGTTGGTTTCCCAAGTGTCGGGAAGTCAACGCTGCTTTCGATTGTCTCTTCTGCGAAACCAAAAATTGCGGATTATCATTTTACAACGCTTGTGCCAAACCTCGGAGTTGTTGAAACAGACGATAACCGAAGCTTTGTCATGGCGGATCTGCCAGGACTGATCGAAGGAGCGCACGAAGGTGTTGGCTTAGGTCATCAATTTTTACGCCACATTGAACGTACACGTGTCATTGTCCATGTCATTGATATGTCTGGACTTGAAGGGCGTGACCCATACGAAGATTACGTGACGATCAATGAAGAGCTTGAGCAATACAATATGAGATTGACAGAGCGTCCGCAAATCATTGTAGCGAACAAAATGGACATGCCGGATGCAGCTGACAATCTAGCGGCATTTAAAGAAAAATTAACAGATGACTATAAAGTGTTCCCAATTAGTGCGATCACAAGAGAAGGGCTTCGTGAGCTCTTATTTGAAATCGCCAATCAGCTTGAAACAACACCGGAATTCCCTCTCTACAATGAAGAAGAGCTCTCTGATAACCGTGTGATGTACAAGTTTGATGAAGGAGAAGCAGCATTTGAGATCTCAAGAGATCCTGATGGTACGTTTGTCTTAACTGGTAAAGCACTTGAGCGACTGTTTAAGATGACAGATTTCTCAAGAGATGAGTCAGTGAAACGATTCTCTAGACAGCTGCGCGGAATGGGCGTTGATGATGCCCTGCGTGAACGTGGTGCAAAAGATGGAGACATCATTCGTCTGCTTGAATTTGAATTTGAATTTATCGATTGATCAAAAGGAGGGTCCAGTTCATGGGCTCTCCCGTTTTTAAAAGGGGAGAAAACAGGTGAAAGAAGAAACGTTCTATTTAGTAAGAGAGGATGTACTTCCGGATGCGATGCGAAAAACGCTTGAAGTCAAAAAGCTTCTCGATCGCAAAAAAGCGGATTCAGTTGCCGATGCTGTTCAAAAAGCGGATTTAAGCCGCAGTGCTTTTTATAAATATCGAGATGCTGTTTTTCCATTTTATACGATGGTCAAAGAGCAGATCATCACATTGTTTTTCCACCTGGAGGATCGGTCTGGGGCTCTGTCTAGGCTGCTGCAAATTGTGGCTGACTCTGGCTGTAATGTGTTATCCATTCACCAAACGATTCCGCTGCAAGGAAGAGCGAATGTTACCCTGTCGATCAGTACGGCCGGCATGGCAGATGATATCAATACAGTCATGAATCAATTAAGAAAACTTGAATTTGTCGAAAAAGTTGAAATTCTAGGTTCTGGGGCGTAAAAGGAGAGATCATAGCAGATGAAGCAATTAACGGTAGGTTACTTTGGACCAGAGGCCACATTTACTCATTTGGCTGTCTGTTCTTGTTTTCCAAAAGAAGCAGAGCAACGGGCTTATGCAACCATTCCGCAATGTATGGATGCCGTGTCAAAGGGAGAAGTAGATTTGGCGGTCGTTCCACTTGAAAATGCACTCGAAGGATCTGTGAACTTAACGATTGATTATTTAATTCATGAGGACGCTTTGTCCATTGTGGGCGAAATGACAGCACCGATTCGTCAGCACCTGCTTGTCCATCCATCGAGAGCGGAGAGCTGGGAGACATTAGATGTGATTCAGTCACATCCGCACGCCATTGCGCAGTGTCATCAATTTTTGAAGAGGCAGTTCCCTGATATTCCGCATCGGCCAGTGGAATCAACAGGCTATGCAGCAAAATACATCAGTGAGCATCCAGATGAAGCTGTTGGTGCGATTGCGAATGAAATCGCCGCAAAAACGTACGGATTGACGATTGCGAAAAAAGACATTCATGATTATCCGCACAATCATACACGCTTTGTTATTTTACATAAAGAGGCGAAGGCATCGTTCCCAATGAATTCTGGTTTTTCTTCAAAGCCAAAAACGACCATTGTTGTCAGCCTGCCAAAGGATGATCAGTCTGGTGCATTGCACCGCGTGTTATCGGCTTTTTCATGGCGGAATCTCAATTTGTCCAAAATTGAATCGCGTCCGACAAAAACAGGCCTTGGACACTATTTATTTATCATTGATATCGAAAAAGAGATGGATGATGTACTTGTCCCTGGCGCCATTCAAGAATTAGAAGCGATTGGCTGTGAAGTGAAACTACTCGGCAGCTATCAAACATATGAATTAACGAATGAAAAATAGTGTCCTGCAGGGGACACTATTTTTTTAGTCTTTAATGAGAAATCCAGCGTCATCAAGCGCTTGAATGGCTTGGTCAAGCTGCTTTTGGCTGTAGGAAGTAAGGGTATGTAAGTGTACGCCGTCTGTCAGCTCTGATAAGTAGGAGGCGCCTGTATTAGAAATATGATGAACGAAGTCAGCCACTTGTTTGCGCGTACTCACTCGAATAGAGGCCGTTAGCTCCCCGTAGACAGGGTGCTCAATCATCACGTCTTTCACCGTTACACCGTAGTCTACAATCAGTGTGAGCTCCTCTTCTGTACGATGAGGATCGTGCTTGCAAGCGATAATCTGTTCAATTTCAGTTTCCGGTGTATGCTGCGCCATATACACATAGCCTTGGCTTGTGGCAATAATGGGTTCGTTTTTTGCTTTGAGTAATGAAATATCTTGTACAATGACTTGTCGTGAGACAGCGGCTTTTTTGGCTAAAAAACTTCCGGTGAGTGGTGTATCTGTCTCTTTCAGCCACTTTAAAATGGCGTTTCTTCTTTCTTCGCCAATGAGTTTTCTCTCTTGTTCCACGTTTTATGCTCCTTTCTTCTCCTTTTGCAAGCGCTCAAATGTATGCAAAAGCTGATCGATGTCATCCTTTGATGATCCTCGTCCAAATGATAGTCGAATGAATTGAAGGGCATCACGATCTGATACATGTAATGCCTTTACAGCAGGGGAAGGGTGATGATAACCAGAAGCGCATGCACTTCCTGTGGATATACAAATCCCATGCCGGTTACAAGCTAACATTACATATTGTCCTTCAAACCCTTCAAAAAAACAACCAATAATATGAGGGAGCGTGCGGCGCTGGTCACTTTCTTGCAGCATGCGGACAGGCAGCTGCCTTTTTTTTAGCTGCTGAAGAAAATAATCACGAAGCTGAATATCCAGCTGCTGCTGATGCTCTATTTTCAGCATGATTTGCTCACTCGCGGCCACAAAAGCACCAATGCAAGGTACGTTCACTGTCCCTGGGCGTAGACCATTTTCCTGTACAGTATGTTGATATATAGGCTTCCAAGGGACATGTGCTCCCATATAGACAGCACCGGCGCCCTTAGGTGCATACACTTTATGACTCGAAATGGAGAGGGCATCAACCCCAAGTTCTTTAATCGACACATGCATTTTTCCGAATGTCTGCACTGCATCTGTATGAAAAAGAATATCTCTTTCTTTTAAGAGCGTCGCTAATTCAGCTAATGGCTGAATAATCCCAGTTTCTGAGTTGGCATGCTGGATGGATACTAGTCCGGTTTCAGGCAATAGAGCCTGTTTGAGAATCTCCTTTGTGATAATTCCTTCTTGATTCGGGTCTATGACCGTCACCTTCACACCGAGACGCTTCAAGGCATTGACCGCATGATGAACGGAAGGGTGCTCTACTGATGTGGTAATGACATGCTGTTTATGTGGAGGTAGCCCATTTATGATCGATTGAATCGCAAGGATATTGGATTCAGTTCCGCCACTTGTAAAGTAAATGCCATCAGGTTCGCCCTCTAGAATCGCTGCAAGTGATTGTCTGCTGTAAGACAAGATTTCATTTGCTCTTCCTCCTGCATCATGCAGGCTGCTCGCATTTCCGTAACATTCTTTGCTCAACTGCTGAAATACATGCAGTGATTCCTCAGAAACAGGTGTAGAAGCTGCATAATCTAAATAAATCAAATCCATCCATCTCCTGTGTGAAAATTTTTTCTTGTATTTATTGTAGTGTTGTGTAATGATATGTGTCAAGACAGGTGTAAATGACAGGAGGGGCAATTGTGTCATCTATTAAAAAAGTCATTGTGGTGGGGTCGGGCATTGCGGCTCTTTCCTTTGTGAATACGATCTCAGAGAACTGCCAAGTCATCATGATGACAAAAAAACAATTTTCCTCTAGTAATTCCATGCTCGCACAAGGGGGAATCGCTGCAGCCTTTTCCGCACATGATTCTGTCGATCAGCATGTGCAAGACACTTTAGCTGCGGGGTGTGGTCACAATGATGACAAAACTGTACAGGAGATCGTCCGTCATGGAAAAGATCTTGTAAAGAAGCTCGTAGAAGAGGGCTGCCCATTTGATCGAGATGAAACGGGAATCCCGCAGTTAGGTAAAGAGGGAGCCCATACGACCCATCGTATTCTGCATGCAGGAGGAGATCAAACGGGAAAAACCCTCGTGCAGTTTTTGAAAGGGAAGCTCGGCTCACACATTCATGTATACGAAAATCATCATGTCATGGATCTGTTAGTTCATGATGGGGTATGTACAGGTGTTGTGTGGAAAGACGAAAAAGGTCATGTACATACAATGACCGCAGATGCAGTTGTATTATCCACTGGCGGCTGTGGATCCTTATATGAAACAAACACAAATGATCTGTCTGTGACAGGAGATGGTCTGATGATGGCCTATCGCGCAGGGGCACAGCTAGTAGATCTCGAATTTGTGCAATTCCATCCGACCCTTTTGACCACTTCAGGTAAAGCGATCGGGCTCGTATCAGAGGCAGTCAGGGGAGAGGGCGCCTATTTAGAAGATGAATCAGGCAGGCGGATCATGAAAGGAATCCACCCACAGAGCGATTTAGCGCCTAGAGATGTGGTGGCAAGGACCATTTTCCATGAGCAGCAACTCGGTCATTCCATTTATCTGAACATCCGTGATATTCCGCATTTTTCTGCACGTTTTCCTGCGATTGCTTCGATGTGTCAGCGTGCGGGAGTTGATATGGCAAGCGGAAGGCTGCCAGTTTCACCCGGTATGCACTTTTTAATGGGTGGAATTAAGGTGAATGAACATGGAGAAACAACAGTTCCATCACTTTTTGCCATTGGTGAAGCAGCTTGTACAGGTTTACACGGCGCCAATCGACTGGCAAGTAATTCGCTCTTAGAAGGTCTCGTTTTAGGAAACAACGCAGCACGGTATATTGAGCGGTTGCAAACCTGGCAAGATAAAAACCTTGCTCCTTCCATTCAAGAAGTATGGTCTGTCCCAACGGTGTCACTGGCTCAGCTCAGAAAATGGATGACGGCATATGCCGCAATTGTGAGAGATGAGAAAGGCTTACAGACTTTGCTCGATCATTTAGAACAAGTCTCTTTTCAGCAAATCAATGTGAAGAATATCACAAATGAACAGATCGAAATAACTAATCAATGGGCTTTAGCCATATGCCTTGTCAAATCTGCATTACTCCGAACAGAAAGCAGGGGCGGTCATTATCGCACCGATTATCCAAATCGGCATGATGCTTCGTGGCGAGCAAAACAGATTGTACATGAACAGGGCCATATTTATATCGTAAAAAATGAAAGGATTGGTGCCAAATGGAACGTTTACAGTTAAAGCAAATGCTCACTCATTTTTTAAAAGAAGATATTGGGTTTGGAGATGTATCCGCTGATGCCATCTTTGGAGACAAGAAAGGAACAGCTTACATCATGGCGAAACAATCAGGCGTATTGGCCGGGACACAAGTCATTGATATGGGATACAAACTGCTGAATGAACAAGTTCAAACTGAGCTGTTCTTCCAAGAAGGTGATTGGATTCATGAAGGGGCTGTATTGGCACAAATAACTGGCCCCGTCAACGACTTGCTGAAAGGGGAGCGGGTGGTGTTGAATATCCTGCAAAGAATGACAGGGATTGCTACACTAACGCATGAAGCAGTAGAGCGATTAGCTGATCCATCTATTACGATTTGTGATACGAGAAAGACGACACCCGGTTTGCGCATGCTGGAGAAGTACGCAGTAAAAGTCGGAGGCGGAAAGAATCATCGTTTCGGCTTATCCGATGGGGTGATGATTAAAGATAATCATATTGCGGCTTGTGGTTCTATCAGGGAAGCTGTGGAGAAAGCAAGAGCATACGCCGGTCATATGGTGAAAATTGAAGTGGAAATTGAATCAGAAGCACAGCTGATGGAAGCCATTGATGCCAAAGCAGATGTCATCATGTTTGACAACTGCTCTCCAGACGAAGTGAAGCGCTTTAAACAAATGACCCCTGAAACCATATTGACAGAGGCATCAGGCGGCATCACGTTAGAGAATGTGGCTAACTACCGGGGAACAGGTGTAGACCTTATTTCACTTGGATTCCTCACACATTCTGCTCCATCATTCGATTTTAGTATGAATATGGAATTCAGCCATAAAGGGGGAACGACTCATGTCCATGCTTGATGTGTTAGCAGCGCAGCATACAGCCATGATGCCAGATGAATATAAACGGCGCTCTTATGATGAAATGAAAGAGAGAGTATTAGAGATTAAACGCGCCTTTGGATCAAAGCTTTTTATACCGGGTCATCATTATCAAAAAGATGAAGTCATCCAATTTGCTGATGTGACAGGTGATTCATTGCAGCTTGCACAAATTGCTGCTGACAATCACGAAGCAGAATACATTGTATTTTGCGGGGTTCATTTTATGGCAGAAACGGCGGATATGCTATCAAAAAAGAATCAGCACGTCTTTTTGCCAGATATGAGAGCAGGTTGTTCAATGGCAGATATGGCGAATATGAAACAAACAGACAGGGCGTGGGATAAGCTCACTGAGCTGTTTGGAGATACGATCCTTCCGCTGACTTATGTAAACTCAACGGCTGATATTAAAGCATTTGTCGGCAAACATGGCGGATCGACTGTCACATCTTCAAACGCTAAAAAAGTATTGGAGTGGGCGCTGACCCAAAAAGAGCGGATTCTTTTTCTTCCTGATCAGCATTTAGGGCGTAACACGGCCTATGATTTAGGGATTCCGCTAGAGGACATGGCTGTCTGGGATCAAATAGAAGAAAAGCTCATCACCGACCAACCGCTTCATCGAATCAAAATGATTTTATGGAAAGGTCATTGCTCTGTTCATGAGAAATTTACCATTGAGAATATTGAACAAACGAGAAAACGAGACCGTGACATACAGATTCTTGTTCATCCAGAGTGTACACATGAAGTTGTAAAGGCTTCTGATCTAGCTGGTTCAACGAAATTTATTATTGATACGATCAAGCAGGCACCAGCAGGAAGCAAGTGGGCCATTGGAACAGAAATGAATTTAGTGAAACGCATCATTGACCAGCACCCTGACAAACAAATCGAATCCCTCAATCCAGATATGTGTCCATGTTTGACAATGAACCGTATTGATCTGCCTCATCTACTATGGTCACTTGAAAGCATTGAAAAAGGGGAGCCGGTCGGTTTGATTCAAGTGAATGAAGAGACGACAAAAGAGGCATTGCTCGCTTTAAATAAGATGCTCACCATTAAATAATGAAGTGTCCCCTCCTATCAGAAAACAAGTTTTTATCATATCGGCTTGTAAATAGGCATAAATTTATGTTGAAACATATTGTACTTCTGACATAACCGCTACGTTCACGTTTTGCATAGGAGGGGAAAACGTTGAAAATTCATATTGTGCAAAAAGGAGACTCCCTTTGGAAAATTTCAAAGAAGTACGGAGTCGACTTTCAAGAATTGAAAAAATTAAATTCGCAGCTCAGTAATCCAGATTTGATCATGCCAGGAATGAAAATCAAAATTCCATCTAGTGGTGTTCCTGTAAAAACCGATCATCACAAAGCAAAAGAAATGCCAAAAGCAAAAGAACACCCGTATGTAAAAGAAAAGCCAAAGGATGTCGTGCAAGTTCAAGATACGAAGCCGAAGGAAAAGCCGAATGAACCGGTACCTTATGTGCCACCAGTACCAAAGATTGAACAGCCAGTTTTTCCACAAGTTGATGTAAACTATTATCAGACGAATCTCTACCAGCCATTCACGCCTCCTCCCAAAAAAGAACATCATGAGAAAAAAGATCACGTTCATGAAAAGAAAGATCATGTTCATGAGAAAAAGGATCATAAAGATCACAAGGACCATTTTCATCATGAAAATAAGGATCATTTCAAAGATGAAGTGGCAAAGGGATATGATCCATTCATTCATATCCCACATCAAAAAGAGGAGGGAAAAGATATGGAACATAGTAATTACCCAAACCTTCCTAATTTCCCGCAAATGCCGAATGTTGGAGGGGCAGCAGTAGGGGGCATGGCTGAAAATAAAGAGCATCACCACCATCATCAAGAGTCATATGATCCTTATTATGGTCATGGTCATTACATGCCAGCAATGTATCCATATCCTCAGCAAATGGTACCCGCTTCTCCTATTTTACCGGGATCAGGCCTTTGTTATCCGGTACAGCCGTATTATCACCATCACATGATGCCGTACCCTTACCCGGCGGCTCAGCCGTATTATCCTGCGTATCAAGCACCGGCTTATTACGGTGAACATCATGAGCATCATGCAAACGATGGGCATCACTGGCACCACCATATGCATCCAAATGCAGGCGCAAATGTAAATGCAAATGCCAATGCCAATCAAGGCTTTTATCCAAACGCTCCAAATGAAGCATATGGCAAGGAAGACTGCGGATGCGATGATGGTATGAAGCATCATCAACCATGGCCTGGACATTATCCAAACCCTGTTCCATATGGTCAAATGGGTGCTTATCCAGCTCAGCCTTATATGCAGCAGCCTTATCAAAACCCATCTGTTTTTGCAAGACCAGAAGAAGACGAAGAAGATTAATGACACAAGGGACGATCTCAATCGTTCCTTTTTTTGTTTATAACTGACAGCTTGTTTTTGTCCTCAACTGTACATGCTAATACAGAGCCTGTTTTGCGCTCATGAGATTCAATTTGTACAGGGGGTTTTTCGTTTGAGACAAAAATGGCAAAAAACAATCGCCTTAGTGCTTCTACCTATTGGATTAACGGCATGTGGTACAAATAACAATGCGGGTGTAGATACACGTCATAATCAATCAGGCCAGCCAGTTGGATACCACTCCAATCAACAGGCAACAGACAACAATCAAGATCATCAAGGACCAGTTTCTGAGCTTATGGAGGGAATGAACGGAAGAAATACAACGAATGTTGATTATCGTTCACGCCCTACACAGGATCAAGTGAGAATGCCGCTTACTGGTGGAGATGGACGCTACAGTCATGGAGATATGAACTATCATAACCAAATGTCGTTCTCTGGCTACGATAAACAAGAGAACATCCAGCGTTCAAGAAAAATCGCCAACCGAGTGAACAAAATGAACCATGTGACAGACTCACAAGTTATGGTGACGGATGAAAATGTGTATATTGCTCTTAAAACAGATGGGCGCTTGACATCAGAGGGTGTATCACAAGTAGAAGAAGCAGCGACTCGTTATGCAGATGGAAGAGCTGTCCAAGTCATTAAAGACGAAGGCGCATTTACACGCTTCAGAGATATGAGAAAAACGCAATTTGAAACAGGTCAGACAGGCATGACCCGATAGGCTGGAATAAAAAAGGCTAAAGTTCATGACGAACTTTAGCCTTTCTTTAAAAATAAACTTTGATCCCGATATAAAATTCATAAAAGAAATAACAGCCAAATCCAAGTAATAAAATACCGGCAATAATGGATGTCCACTTAATCATTGTTCGGTTCATCACTTTTCTTGTTAGGGAAACAATCGTGAGAAGACCGATGTCATGAAGAAGAATCCCTGCCAAAATACCCGCAGCAGCCAATATAAATTCAGATGAATTTGTATTTTTATAAGCATCTGCCAGTACAGCACCAAACACAGATACCCAGAACACAAGGTTTCCAGGGGATACCGCGACGAGCAGCCCATTTCGGTATGTTTTAGCGAATGATTTATTCACTTTTTCTCCTGCTAAATGGATGTCTTGATCCGCATTTTTAATCGAATCGTAGGCAAGAATCATTAAAAAGATGGCACCGATCAGCCAGAGCGGAATTTGGATAAAGGGCAAAGATAAAAATTGAGCAAATCCAGCATATAAAGCCAAGATGAGCAATATATCGATGGTCATACCACCAGCGCCTACAGTTAATCCATGAAAGAATCCGTTTTTTAATCCCTGCTTTGTCATTTCAACCGTGATCGCTCCAACAGGTAGAGCAATTGAGAATCCAACGACGATAAATGTAAGAAATGTTTGCAATCGACTAGAACTTCCTTTGAATCATGTTTGTATAAAAATTCTCCGTTTAGATTAATTATACATATTAGGAGAAAAGGATCAATGATTATTTCTAATTTAATCGAAATGAGAGAGATAGATCGTGTATAGAAAGATGTATATCGTGAAGATCGTGTATTCATTGTAGGGGAAAGGAACTATTTTCCTGAAACTTCTTTTTTTCATTTCTCAGCTATGCTACACTGTTGTGGAAATCAATATAAGTGACTAGGGGTGCCCGGAAATGCGGGCTGAGAGAGAAGACAAGCTTCTTAACCCTTTGGACCTGATCTGGCTCGTACCAGCGTGGGGAAGTTGAAGATGATACATGTGCCATATGAATGGCATACATGTTTTTTTCTGACGACGAAACCAGGTTCTTTACATAGAATCTGGTTTTTTGCTGGTGCTGATTCCATCCTGACCGGTCACACGAAAAGAAGGAGAGAACAGCAAATGAATGAAAAGACAAATGTTCCATCATCGCAATCTTTATTATCAAATTTTGAAGGCAGTCGAAAGGTATATGAACAAGGTTCAAGACCTGACATTTTGGTGCCAAAAAGAGAAATCGTGCTCACACATACAGTAACACAAGCAGGTGATATCCAAAATGAACCGATTCGTGTGTACGATACAAGTGGACCGTATACAGATGAGGAGGCTCATATTGATGTCACAAAGGGATTAAAGCGCCTGAGATCAAAATGGATTAAAGAAAGAGAAGATACTGAAAGCTATGAAGGGCGTCAAGTAAAGCCAGAAGATAATGGATATCGCTTGAATGGGAAAGAATCCTTTCAAGCTGCCCATACAGATTTTCATCATGTGCCGCTCCGCGGGAAACAAGGTGCTTGTGTGACGCAAATGCATTATGCAAAAAAGGGGATCATTACGCCTGAAATGGAGTTTATCGCTTTGAGAGAACAGCTAAGTCCTGAGTTTGTTAGAGAGGAAGTGGCTAGTGGAAGAGCGGTCATTCCAGCGAATATCAACCATCCTGAAAGTGAGCCGATGATCATCGGGAAGAATTTTCACGTGAAAATTAATGCGAATATTGGCAATTCAGCTGTGACGTCGTCCATTGAAGAAGAGGTGGAGAAGATGACATGGGCAATTAGATGGGGGGCAGATACGATGATGGACCTGTCTACAGGAAAGGATATTCATACAACGAGAGAATGGATTATCCGCAATTGCCCAGTCCCAGTAGGAACTGTCCCGATTTATCAGGCACTTGAAAAAGTGAATGGAATCGCAGAAAATTTGACGTGGGAAGTATACCGAGACACATTAATTGAACAGGCAGAGCAAGGGGTTGACTACTTCACCATTCATGCGGGCGTCCTGTTAAGGTATATTCCGCTCACAGTCGACCGGGTCACAGGAATTGTTTCAAGAGGCGGAGCCATTATGGCAAGATGGTGTCTCGCTCATCATCAAGAGAACTTTCTGTATACCCATTTTGAAGAAATTTGTGAAATCATGAAAACGTATGACATTGCCTTTTCGCTTGGGGACGGGCTCAGACCGGGATCCATTGCGGACGCAAATGACGAAGCGCAGTTTGCAGAGCTGGAAACGTTAGGGGAATTGACAGAGATCGCTTGGAAACATGATGTACAGGTCATGATTGAAGGACCTGGTCATGTTCCAATGGATAAAATCAAAGAGAATGTCGATAAGCAGATGGAGATATGCAAAGAGGCACCTTTTTATACGTTAGGTCCTCTAACAACAGATATTGCACCGGGATATGATCATATTACATCCGCGATCGGTGCGGCGATGATTGGCTGGTACGGAACCGCCATGCTGTGCTATGTGACACCAAAAGAGCATTTAGGTCTGCCGAACAAAGAAGATGTAAGAGAAGGCGTCATCGCCTATAAAATTGCCGCACATGCAGCTGATGTAGCAAAAGGACATCCTGCTGCTCAAAAGCGTGATGATGCCTTATCGAAAGCGAGATTTGAATTCAGATGGCGGGATCAATTTCATCTGTCTCTTGACCCAGAACGTGCGCTGGCATTCCATGATGAAACATTGCCTGCTGAAGGTGCTAAAACCGCTCATTTCTGTTCCATGTGTGGACCAAAGTTTTGCAGTATGAAAATTTCCCATGACATCCGCAACCAATCAGAAGAAGTGAAAAGAGAGATGGAGAAGAAGGCAAAAGAGTTTATCAATCAAGGCAGCCAAATCTATCAATCCTAAAAAAAAACCTCGCACTCCTCTAGTGCGGGGTTTTATAAAACGGCTGAAATGGCTTTTCTTACGAGGTGCAAAAATGCTCTTACTGCAATCGCCATCGTTTCAACACTTGGGATGAGGGCATCTGTTAAATGAAACAGGACTGTTTGTCTCTCTGGAGATGTTCGTTTTTTCTTTTGTTTCATAAAGGTAGCCTCCTTTTCATTCAATATACTTCTTTTGAAGAGTACATAGATAGATATGTTGTGCGAATTTAAACAAAATTTAAACTTCTTGTGTTTAGAAGGAAAGAAGCAGGGGAAACGGATTGAATAGAGAATGAATGAAAAGAGCTGACCGATTCGGTTAGTGAACAAGACAGAGTGGAAGGTGATCTTATGATGAAAGTATTTAAGGTAACATTTCATATGAACAATGGGGAAGTGCTCGATTTCGAGCTGAAACGTCCAGCTACCTATGATGTGTATAAAAAAATTGAGGAAGCCAATCATTGGTTTAAGCTGAATAATGAAATCATTAACCTATTAAATGTGAATAGTATCCATGTAGAAACAGAATAAAACAGAAAGCCGCTCAAAGAGAGCGGCTTTCAGCGTGTAGACAAACCCTCGCATTCTTTTTCAGTCCTGCGTGCCGGTGCTCACGAATGTCAAATTCGCTCCGCGCCGGTACTCGTCCTTCCTAGAATTCAAAGGTTTTCTATCACGCTGAAAAGAAGACAAAGGGCAAAAATAAAGTTCATTTTAGCCCTTTGTCAACAATCTGAAAGCCGCTCTTTTCGAGCGGCTTTCATTATGCAGTAAAATCATTTCGGTTGTTCAGCTGACCTCGAGACAGCCAGTTTTTCTTATACAAATAGGCAATCACTTCAAGCCACAGACGCGGCGCTTTTTTAGGGAAAAAAGGTTTTTGATAATAGGCGTATGCAGCTTTTAAATCATCCCATTGATGACATGTTTTCGTTTGCGTGAAGCGGGCGACGTCAATGACCCTGACGCGGCCATCCTTTGTTAAAATTAAATTTCGCAGATGAATATCAGAAGGATTTAAACCTTTCGCGCGTGCTTCTTCCAATGCATCATCTACTTGTTCAATCATTTGTTTTTTGATCGGAATTCCTTTTGTCAGGCATTCATAGAAAGTATAACCTTTAATATATTCCATTAAAATATACTGATCCCCAGACTCGTAAATCTCAGGATAATAGGAGGAGCCGGAAAGTTTTTCATAAATTGCAGCCTCTTTGCGGGCGATGTTTCGATAAGAAGGAAAAAAGACTTTTAACGCCATTTTCTTGCCGTCTTTTTTGTATGAAAATACATAGGCACTTCTTCCTTTGCCGCACAGCTCAAGCTCAGCCGGTTTAAAGACGAGCTTATTAAAACGCTTTTCTTCTTGATACTGAATCGATTCGGCTAATCTTTTGACATCTGACATTGACTTCACCTTCTTTGGTTTCAGTTTATGCGGCTGAAAAACGAATGATGAAAAAACCATGTAATTCGGTAGAGCAATGGATTGTATAAAACATAACATTTACGCACGAAGGATACAACGAAAGACTCTCAATATGTGTCAAGACATCGATTTGGTTAATGTGTAGCAAAATGGGTCAAACTACATATGTCATGCATCGATCTTATGTTCTAAAGAGGTGTAAATAGTGAAAGTGAAAATAAAGTATTTCGTTACAGGACTTATCATGACAAGTGTACTCTTTTTCGCTGTTGATATGGAAGCAGCAGAACACTTGCAAAAAGAGTCAAAAACCATCAACGTTCAGCTTGAAAAGGTCTATCTAGACGGCGATGTAAGTATTGAAAGACAGCGGGCATCATTAGAAGACAAAGACACATTTTGGGCCCAGTATAAGGGCTGGACATTGGTAGAACAGCGAGAGGATTTTGCCCTTTTTAGAAAACAAATTGACGATATATCGCCTTTGAGTAAAGCAAATGGATATATCGGATTATCAGAAGACGGCGTGATTTCTACGTTTCATGGAAGGCCTGACGGGTGGGCGGAGCCTATTCATCTCTTTTTTCAAATTGATACGTCCCGCTTGGAAAGTCATGTAGAGCAGCAGCTTGCACAAGGCATTCCATTTCGAACAAAAGATGAATTTGAGCATGTGCTTGAAGTCATGAAACCTTACCGAAATGAACAATCGTTTTAATCGTATGACAGCTTGCTGGTGTGAAGACCGCAAGCTCTTTTTCATGGGTTGACTATGAAAAAAGGCTGAGCGAACGTATGTTAACTTTTATTACGGTTTTCTCTTCGATTTATGTTACAATGGAGAACAGTCAAAGAGGTGAAAACGGTGATAGAGTTTGTAAAAGGGACCATTGATTATGTGTGCCCGCAATATGTTGTCATTGAAAACGGCGGAGTGGGATATCAAGTCTATACCCCAAATCCGTTTATCTATCGAGTAACAAAACAAGAAACGATTTATACGTATCATTACATAAAGGAAGACGCTTTTTCGTTATATGGATTTCAAACACGAGAAGAAAAAGCGTTGTTCACAAAACTGTTAAATGTCACAGGGATTGGACCGAAGGGTGCGCTTGCGATTCTTGCTTCCGGTGACCCTGGCGCTGTCATTTCAGCGATCGAACGAGAGGATGAAGCTTTCCTCATTAAATTCCCGGGTGTTGGCAAAAAAACAGCACGTCAGATCATTCTAGATCTGAAAGGGAAGCTCGCAGATGTGGTGCCTGAAATGATAGGAAACTTATTTAACCACGAGGATCATATTCAAATTGAAACACAGCAAAGCGCTTTAGATGAAGCGGTTGAAGCCTTAAGTGTCCTTGGGTATGGTGATCGTGAAATCAAAAAGGTTCTTCCTTTATTAAAAGAAGAGAAGAATCTTACAACCGATCAATATGTGAAAAAAGCTTTACAAAAAATGTTGAAATAGGGTGATGTCTCATGGATGAACGGCTCGTCTCAACTGAAGCAGACAACCATGAATCAGCCATTGAGCAAAGTCTGCGTCCACAGACGCTTAGTCAATATATTGGCCAGCAGAAAGTAAAGGATAATCTCAGCGTATTTATTGAAGCTGCCCGAATGAGGCAGGAAACGCTGGATCACGTTCTTTTATATGGACCGCCGGGACTTGGGAAAACAACGCTTGCGTCGATCATTGCCAATGAAATGAATGTTCAGCTGCGTACAACGTCTGGACCAGCGATTGAACGTCCTGGCGACTTGGCGGCGATCTTAACATCTCTTGAACCTGGCGATGTTCTGTTTATTGATGAAATTCATCGCTTGCAACGTTCAATAGAGGAAGTGCTATATCCAGCGATGGAGGATTTTTGTCTAGATATCGTAATTGGAAAAGGAGATACAGCACGCTCTGTGCGGCTTGATTTACCGCCATTTACGCTTGTAGGTGCTACAACCCGTGTTGGGCTTTTAACAGCGCCGCTTCGTGATAGGTTTGGAGTTCATGCAAGATTGGAATACTATGAGCAAAGAGATTTGGCTCACATTGTAGCAAGAACAGCCGAGCTGTTTGAGATTGGGATCGACATTCGTTCAGCTGAAGAGATTGCAAGAAGATCTAGAGGCACACCGAGGGTCGCCAATCGTCTGCTCAGAAGAGTAAGAGATTTTGCGCAGGTGCTTGGAAATCATGCGATCACACAAGACATTGCAGAAGATGCTCTTGAGCGTCTGCAAGTTGACAGACTCGGACTTGATCATATCGATCATAAACTGCTTTTAAGTATGATTGAAAAATTTAGAGGCGGTCCTGTTGGACTTGATACGATCTCAGCGACAATTGGAGAAGAATCACATACGATTGAAGATGTGTACGAACCGTATTTACTGCAAATTGGTTTTCTGCAAAGAACACCAAGAGGGCGGGTCGTCACAAGAGAAGCGTATGAACATTTTCATATGGAGGTTCCGATTCGTGACTGAATTCCCTAAAATGTTGATGATTTTAGGTGGTGTCCTTTTTGCCGCAGGTTTAGTGTTTCAATTGGTTGGGAAACTTCCAGGCGATATTTTCGTGAAAAAAGGGAACGTAACGTTCTTTTTTCCTGTGATTACATGCATTGTCATTAGCATCGTCCTAACCATTTTACTCAATGTCTTCGGACGGATGAAATAACGTTAACTAGTTAACTACAGAATAGGTGAAGGAAATGAAGTTAGAACTATTTGATTTTGATTTACCAGAAAGATTGATTGCACAAGTGCCGCTTGAAAAACGAGATGCATCAAGACTGATGGTCTTAAATAAACAAACAGGTGACATCACACATGATACATTCTCGCAAATCACAGATTACTTTCAAAAGGGTGATTGTCTCGTTTTAAACAATACACGTGTATTGCCTGCACGTCTGTTTGGAACGAAAGAGGATACGGGTGCTAAAGTGGAGCTGCTTCTTTTGAAACAAGAAGAAGGAGACAAATGGGAAACGCTCGTGAAACCAGCAAAACGTGTGAAAAACGGAACAGTCATTACATTTGGTGATGGACGATTAAAAGCGGTATGTACAGAAGAACTGGAACATGGCGGAAGAAAAGTTGAGTTTCAGTATACAGGCATTTTTTATGAAGTACTTGAATCCTTAGGTGAAATGCCGCTGCCTCCGTACATTAAAGAGCAGCTTGACGATCGTGAGCGTTATCAAACCGTCTATTCCAAAGAGGTTGGTTCCGCTGCTGCGCCTACTGCCGGTCTTCACTTTACAAATGAACTGCTAGATGCTCTTAAAGCAAAAGGAGTGCATATTGCGTTTATTACGCTCCATGTAGGACTTGGCACATTTCGACCGGTCAGTGCTGAACGCATTGAAGAACATGAAATGCACGCAGAGTTTTACGAAATGAATGAAGAAACGGCAGAAGAGCTTAATCGAGTGCGCAAAGAAGGCGGGCGGATTATTTCAGTCGGAACAACTTCGACAAGAACGCTTGAAACCATTGCAAGTGCTTATGATGGTGAATTCAAAGCGTCAAGCGGATGGACGTCGATTTTTATTTATCCAGGCTATACATTTAAGGCAATTGATGGCATGATCACGAATTTCCACCTGCCAAAATCGTCTTTAATTATGCTTGTCAGTGCATTAGCTGGACGAGAACACGTCCTAAAAGCGTACAATGAGGCTGTAAAAGAGGAATATCGATTCTTCAGTTTTGGCGATGCCATGCTGATTCAATAACATTATACAACAAAGACAGGAGGGCTCATTTTTGTCGCAATTACCGATACGTTATGAGTTCATTAAATCATGCAAACAAACAGGTGCACGTCTTGGACGCGTTCATACACCGCACGGCTCCTTTGAAACACCTGTATTTATGCCAGTTGGTACACTGGCTACAGTCAAAACAATGGCGCCTGAAGAGTTAAAAGCAATGGAAGCAGGCATCATTTTAAGCAATACGTATCATTTATGGCTGCGCCCGGGGCATGATATTGTCAAAGAAGCAGGCGGCCTGCACAAATTTATGAACTGGGATCGAGCGATTCTAACAGATTCAGGCGGTTTCCAAGTGTTTTCTTTGAGTGAATTTAGAAAAATTGAAGAAGAAGGCGTTCACTTCCGTAATCACTTAAATGGAGATAAGTTGTTCCTTTCTCCTGAAAAAGCGATGGAGATTCAAAATGCGCTCGGCTCAGATATTATGATGGCATTTGACGAATGCCCTCCGTATCCAGCAGAGTACGATTATATGAAACGTTCTGTAGAGCGGACAAGCAGATGGGCAGAGCGCTGCTTAACAGCGCACCAGCGTCCAGAGGATCAAGGGCTGTTTGGCATTGTGCAGGGCGGAGAATACGAAGAGCTTCGTAAACAAAGTGCAAAAGATCTTGTTTCACTTGATTTCCCAGGCTACGCCATTGGAGGTTTATCTGTTGGTGAACCAAAAGATGTGATGAACCGTGTGCTGGAGTTTACAACGCCATATTTACCGGCAGACAAGCCAAGGTACTTAATGGGTGTCGGCTCGCCAGATTCATTAATTGACGGTGCGATTCGCGGTGTCGATATGTTTGACTGTGTACTGCCTACGCGAATTGCAAGAAACGGTACGCTGATGACAAGTGAAGGACGCCTTGTTGTGAAAAATGCTAAATATGAGCGAGATTTCAGACCAATCGATGAAAACTGTGACTGCTACACATGCAAAAACTACACACGCGCTTATATTAGACATTTAATCCGTACAAATGAGACGTTCGGAATTCGATTAACAACTTATCATAATCTTCATTTTCTGTTAAAATTAATGGAGCAAGTGAGAGAAGCTATCCGTGAGGATCGTTTAGGTGATTTTAGAGAAGAGTTTTTTGAGCGTTATGGCTTTAACAAACCGAATGCGAAAAACTTTTAACGCATAAACGAAAGGCTTTACAATGCTTTAGAAAGGGGTGAGATAGAATGGATGGTGGTATGGGTTCAATCATTATGATTGTTGTCATGTTTGCTGTGCTTTACTTCTTGTTAATCCGTCCACAGCAAAAGCAACAAAAAGCTGTGCGTCAGATGCAGCAATCTTTATCAAAAGGCGATAAAATCGTCACAATCGGTGGTTTACACGGTGAAATCGACTACATTGATGAATCAAAAGTAGTCATCAAAACAAGCGAAAACAACCGTTTAACTTTCGACCGACGTGCTATTAGAGAATTAGCTGACAAAGGTTAATCCTCCAATACATAGCGATAAAAAAAGAGCGATATCATTCGCTCTTTTTTATTTGCCCCGAAGATTAACGCCAATCATTCCCCCTAGCATACAAATTCCCAAAAAGGCTGCATGATAGATGAATTGTTCTGGTGAAAAGGTTTCTCCAAACCCTAAATATTGAAATAAAAAGACAGTGAGTGAAAAGATAAAAGAGGTCATGGCGCCAATGAGCCAGCCCCGTTCCTTTGCTTTCCCTCCAGAAATCATTCCTCCTAGAAAAAGTGCCGCAAAGGACAAGATCATGATCATCCATTTAAACGATGATTCCTGCATACTTGTGAAGGTAAGCATCAGTGATACAAGTAAGCTTGTGACAATCATCACGACAAAAATAGCAATTAAGCCAGATAAAATGCCTTTTCCTATTTGTTTCGTTTCCTGCATGTGATTCGTCTCCTCTCCAATTGACCGAAGCTTGTCTTTTACTAAAATGTATTCACGGAGAAGAAAAAATAGACATGTTTCTCGTGATAAAAACCGAGGCTTTCTTTTCTACATAAATAAAGTGTTTTGACACAAGCTATGGTGGAGAAGGAGGGTTTACATCATATGCAGGACATCTTAATTATCTCCATGAGAACGATCATTTTATATTTTCTCATTTGGTTTATTTTTCGATTAATGGGAAAAAGGGAGATTGGGGAACTGAGTATTTTAGATCTTGTTATTTTTATGATGATCGCTGAAATTGCGGTGCTCGCCATAGAAGAAGTAGAGGATCACATGTTACATACAGTATGGCCGATCCTGCTGTTAACCTTCATTCAAATCACCCTTGCCTATTTGTCATTAAAATTTCAAGGTGTCCGGCGTTTTCTCGACGGTAAGCCAGCCCTGCTCATCATCAACGGAAAAATAGACGAGGGTGCGATGAGAAAACAGCGATACAATTTTGATGATTTGCTCATTCAATTAAGAGAAAATAACATCGATAGTATCCAGGATGTCTCATATGCCATCTTAGAGCCTTCAGGGAAGCTCGCCGTTGTTGAAAAAGAAAACAAGCGCAAACATGCAGCGCTTGAGCTCCCTCTTATTGCAGACGGTGTGGTTCAGCATGATCATCTCAAGCAGATCAACCATGATGAACAGTGGCTGATAAAGGAGCTTGCCAAAAGAGGCTATGATGACATCGAGCAGATCTCTTACTGTAGCTTTAATCAGAAGGATTTTTATATTGATTTGAAAGATGAAGTGATCAAGAAAGAATGAGCTAAAGCAGCTTCCCAATAAACGGGATGCGGCGTAGCTCTTCTCGTTTCACTAGCCCAAGGCAGATTAATAGAATGACATACAGCACGCACGTCAAAACGATCATCATGACAAGCTCTAAAGGTGCGGAAAAGAGTCCGCTCGCTTGATGTTTCATCCATAAGCTGACTGCCCCAGTGCCGATGATCACAAGGACGCAAAGTCCATATTCTTTTAATGGTAAATGAATAGGCAGCACTTTACCGACAGTTGCCGCATGGAGCAACGTGACAAGAACGATGCCGATGAGTATCGCAAGCGCTGCGCCCATAATGCCAAAGCTAGGCTGTGAAGCAAGAACAAAGATCATGCCTGTTTTCACAACAGCTCCTATCAAACTGTTGGTCATCGCTGCCCCCGCTAAATTTAATGCTTGAAGGACAGCCTGCAGCGGCCCTTGAAAGTAATAGAGCAAAAAGAAGGGCGCCATGAATTTTACATAGACAGCAGCATGAGATGAACCATACATGAAGAGGGTTAAATTTTCTGCATACACGAAAAGGATAATACATGAAATGCCCCCGCTTAATAAACAAAGGCGCATCGCCTGCTTGAGCCGGTATTCGACCGTTTTGCGTTTGTTCTGTTCCATCCCCTCACTAATCGCTGGAACTAGTGCGGTGGAGAGAGAATACGTGATAAAACTAGGAAGTGTCAAAAGGGTGAGCGCAAGTCCCGTCAATTCTCCGTACTGCCTTGTTGCTTCCACAGCTGCATAACCGGCAATCGCAAGGCTTTGCGCGACGACAATCGGTTCTAAAAACCAAGAGATATTGCCGATGAAACGGCTGCCTGTTGTTGGCAGGGCAATACTCATGAGCTGCTTAAATGTGTCCTTTCCATCATGAATTGCCTTGAAAAAACGTTTTCGGATACGGATGGTCTTTTTATAACGAAAGGCAATCAGTAAGTAAGCAAGTGAAATCATTTCGCCGATGACAGATGAAATCATAGCGCCTGCTGCTGCGTATTCAATTCCATAAGGCAGGAACGCTGTTGTACATACTGCCACGAGTGAAATTCTTGCGACCTGTTCTAGTACTTGCGACATCGCAAGCGGGCTCATTTGCTGTCTTCCTTGGAAATAGCCCCTTAACACACTAGAGATCGCAATAACGGGTACGACGGGTGTAATGGCAAGCAGAGGATAGACCGTTCTAGGATCTGTCAGCATATTTTCCGCCATAATAGGGGCAAACCATAAAAAGAGCGGAGTGAAAATGAGGCTGAGTGTTCCTGTTATCGCAAGGGACATCACTAGAATGCGTTTTGTTTTCTGTTTGTTACCACGGGCTTCTGCTTCTGCAACTAGCTTACTAATCGCAACAGGAAGTCCGAATTGTGTCAGCGTCACGGCGAGAAAAAAGGTAGGCGCTGCCATCATATAAAGCCCTACGCCTTCTTCACCAATGAACCTTGCAATCACAATTCGATTGACAAAACCCAATATTCTTGTAATAAAACCTGCTAAAATTAAAATAATCGTCCCTTTTAAAAACGTTTGCTTCGTCAAATCACAGATCACCTGCCTTCTCAAACGACATAGAATCATATACAATAAGATATGCGTGTATATCGTCCAAGCATGACAAGTCTCTCGATAAAAAACTGAAAAGGGGGAGCCTCACAATGACACAACATCCGGCTGCTATATACAAAGACCATTTAAAGCCTTTTCTGTTCAGTAAGCTTGAAGAATTCATCGTTTTGGGCTATAAAGATGTAGATTTAGAGGAATTATGGTCATACTTAGAGAATAAGAAGTGGAAGAAAAAACAAGAGTATCCGATTCATGAAATGGTTGCAGATATTTTATCTGTGAAAATTGGCGAATTTATGAACTATGCAACCGTTCAGTCGTTTAAAACGTCTGCTTTTTTGGACAGTGAAGATGGCAAGAATATGCTGGACGAACTGTTGAAATAAGCCATCTAAATGGATTCAGGTGTTTAAGGAGGAAATACATAATGAAAAAAGGGCGCATACTTGCGTTTTTCTTAGTGGTTCTGTTAATCGGAACTGGTGTGGGCTTATTAACGAAGCCCGTTGCGAAAGATATGACGCTAGGGCTGGACTTACAGGGTGGATTTGAGGTTCTGTATGATGTACACCCAGTGAAAAAAGAAGACAAGATCACAAATGGTGTTCTCGTCAGTACAGTAGAGGCTTTAAACCGAAGAGCCAACGTGCTTGGCGTCAGTGAGCCGAACATTTCGATTGAAGGAAACAACCGTATTCGCGTACAGCTTGCGGGTGTAAAAGATCAAAACAGAGCACGGGAGATTCTATCGACTGAAGCACAGCTTTCCTTCAGAGATACGAATGACAAAGAGCTCCTAAACGGATCTGATCTTGTTGAAAATGGTGCAAAACAAACATTCAATCAAACGAATGAGCCGATCGTGACGGTCAAACTAAAGGATGCGAAAAAGTTTGGTGACGTGACAAAAAAAGTAGCGGCGATGGCACCAAACAATCAGCTTGTCATTTGGCTTGATTATCATAAGGGAGATTCCTTCAAAAAAGAAGTCTCTAAATCAAATCATAAGTATGTATCTGCGCCGAATGTAAACCAAGAAATTAACAGCAGTGACGTACAAATCGAAGGAAACTTTACGGTTCAAGAGGCAAAAGACCTTGCGAGCATTTTAAATGCCGGCGCATTGCCAGTAAAATTAACCGAAAAATATTCAACATCTGTGAGTGCACAGTTTGGTGAGCAAGCACTAAACGAAACAGTCTTTGCAGGAATTGTAGGAATCGCATTTATCTTCTTATTCATGCTGTTTTATTACCGATTACCAGGTCTTGTTGCTGTCATTACACTGTCAGCTTATATCTATATCACATTGCAAGTCTTTGACTGGATGGGGGCGGTCATGACACTGCCTGGAATCGCTGCATTGATTCTTGGGGTAGGGATGGCTGTCGATGCCAACATTATTACGTATGAGCGGATTAAAGAAGAGCTCAAGCTCGGTAAATCTGTCCGTTCTGCTTTCAGATCGGGTAACCGCAGATCGTTTGCCACGATCTTTGATGCAAACTTAACAAGTATTATTGCCGGCGGGGTTCTATTCTTCTTTGGAACAAGCTCTGTCAAAGGGTTTGCAACCATGCTTATCCTATCGATTTTGACAAGCTTTATCACGGCTGTCTTCCTATCAAGATTCCTTCTTGGATTACTTGTAGAAAGTCGTTATTTCGACCGCAGAAAAGGCTGGTTTGGTGTTCGTCAGAAAGACATCATTGATATTCATGAAACAACTGAAAATACTGAACCGAAAACACCATTTGATAAATGGGATTTCGTCAGCAAACGTAAAGGCTTTATGATTTTCTCGGTAGCCATTACCATTGCTGGAATCATTGTGCTGTCGATCTTCAAGCTCAATGCAGGTATTGACTTTGCAAGTGGTACTAGAGTTGATATTCAAAGTGACCATAAACTGTCAACAGAACAGGTGGAGCAAGATTTTAAAAAGCTAGACCTTGAGACAGACAGTGTTGTGTTATCGGGGCAAAAAGAAAATCAAGCAGCAGCTCGATTTGTCGGTGTTCCGAATAAAGAAAAAATTGCTGAAGTGAAAGATTATTTCAAAGATAAATACGGAACGGAGCCTAACGTAAGTACAGTGTCTCCGACGGTCGGAAAAGAGCTGGCACGTAACGCATTATACGCTATCATCATAGCTTCAATCGGGATTATCTTATATGTATCTATCCGATTTGAGTATAAAATGGCGATTGCAGCGATTGTCTCTCTTCTATACGACGCATTCTTTATCGTTGCCTTCTTTAGCATTACGCGCTTAGAGGTGGATGTCACCTTCATTGCAGCGATACTCACGGTCATTGGGTACTCAATCAATGACACGATTGTCACCTTCGACAGGGTGCGTGAGCAAATGAAGAAACGCAAACCGAAAACGATCGAAGATTTATCGTACATTGTGAATTTAAGTTTACAGCAAACCTTTACGCGTTCTGTGAACACTGTACTCACTGTACTTGTAGTGGTGATTGCACTTCTCATTTTCGGTTCAGCATCTATTACAAACTTCTCCATTGCCTTACTTGTCGGCCTATTAACAGGGGTGTATTCATCCCTTTACATTGCGGCGCAAATTTGGCTGATATGGAAAGGTCGTGAGCTGAAAAAGCCGGCTAAAATCGACACAGAACAAGATATTTAAACACGAAAGACTGCCAGCTTGGCAGTCTTTTTTTCATGCATCATACTTGTCATCGTCACAACAATAAGATGATATGTAAAAACATTTCGGGTTTCATTGATCTTGAAATGGTCTTTTGCTATAATGACATACGTTTAGATCAGTATAGAAAGCAAGTGTCCGTTTGGGGCATTTGGCTTTTATTCATTGGAGGGGCTGTTATGAAGGTTCGGGAAACTGAACTGCCAGGTATCGGTCACAAAGCCGAAATGATCACAAGAAATAATGAGAAGCTTGCCATTATCACACATGATGACGGCAGAAGAGAGATGTATCATTTTCAAGAAGATGATCACGAAGAATGTATTTCTGGTATCTTGCTTAGCGATGAAGAAGCAAGACAAATCTCGGCTATTTTAGGCGGCATGGTCTATAAACCAAAAGCGCTTGAGACAGTGGAGGTGGCCATTGATGAACTCATCATTGAATGGTTTAAGATTGAAAAGAACGCACCGGCTGTTAACCAGACGATCGGAGACCTGAGTGTTCGCCAAAACTATCAAGTAACAGTCATCGCCATTGTAAGAAAATCACATGAGAAAATTTTAAATCCAGGACCAGATACGGTGATTGAAGAAGGAGACACCCTTGTCATCTCTGGAGAAAGAAAAGAATTAAAGAGCCTCATTAAAGAAAAACTCAGCAGCTAAGCGCCCATGCTGATAGAAAACCTTCCGCCATGTTCTTTCTGTGTTTAAAAAGGACAAGAAAGAGGGAAGAATAAAAGAAAAAGCTTGGGGGATTTGTAGATGAATAAACAACAATGGACCATCATACTCGCATTTATTTTCGTATTAATTGTCTCAGTATTTGCTGTTATTAACGTGCGGCCTGTACAGGTAGACTACTTATTTGGAACGGCTGAATGGCCGCTGATCCTTGTCATTATCGGTTCTGTTCTGATGGGCGGACTCATTGTGGCTTTTGCGGGAATTTTCCAAATTGTGAAACTGAAACGTGAATTAAAAGCATTAAAAGCTGAACGTGCAGCCGCTGTGACTGCTCCTACTGCTTCTCCAAAAAAGGTAGACAAAGACGTTCAAAAGAAAACGAATGTCACACCTTTAAAAGAACAGCCAGCGTCTTTTGACCGGAAGGAAAAATAATCTTCCAGTACAATTTCATAAAATAAAAATTGAAACCCCTCAGTCCACTCTAGTATAATAGTGTGGTTGAGGGGTGAATTTATGTTATTATCCAAAATGCGTTGGGAATATGAACATCCTAGCGAAGAAAAAGTGAAATCACTCTCTGAAAATCTGAATATTTCAGCGCTGACTGCATCACTTCTTGTACAAAGAGGGCTCGAAGAAGTAGAAGAAGCGAGGTCTTTTTTATTTGATCAAAAAGCCGAATTTCATGATCCATTCTTATTAAAAGGAATGAAAGAAGCAGTAGAGCGCATCAACAAAGCGATCGAAGAGCAGGAATCGATTGTGATCTTCGGAGATTATGATGCAGATGGTGTGACAAGTACGTCTGTACTTTTACATACACTTAAAGAACGATCTGCGAAGGTAGACTTTTATATTCCAGATCGATTTAAAGAAGGATATGGGCCAAACGAACAGGCTTTCCGATATATCAAAGAGCAAGGAGCATCGCTTGTCATCACTGTGGATACAGGGATCGCTGCTGTAAATGAAGCACGTATTGCAAAAGAAATAGGATTAGACCTGATCATCACAGATCACCATGAACCAAGCGAGGAATTGCCTGAGGCACTTGCGATTGTACATCCTAAGCAGCCTGGGTGTGAGTATCCGTTTAAAGAGCTGGCGGGTGTCGGTGTGGCGTTTAAAGTGGCACATGCACTCCTCGGTAAACTCCCAGTAGAATTATTAGATCTTGCTGCAATCGGTACAATTGCGGATCTTGTCCCGCTGCATGATGAAAATAGATGGATTGCCAAAAAAGGCCTAATGCAGCTTCGACAGTCTAGACGGCCTGGGTTAAAAGCGTTATTAAAAGAAGCAGGCGCCACTCTTGAAGAAGCAAATGAGGAAACGGTCGGCTTTCAAATTGCGCCAAGGCTGAATGCTGTTGGACGAATTGAGCAGGCAGATCCGGCTGTTCATCTTCTCATGACTGAGGATATGGATGAAGCAGAAGAACTCGCTCGTTTTGTACAAGAATTGAACAAAGAACGGCAGAAAATTGTGAGTACGATCACGGAAGAAGCCATTCAAATGGTCGAAGAGACAGGTGCTGACCAGTCTGCTATCGTCGTAGCAAAAGCTGGCTGGAATCCAGGCGTTGTCGGCATTGTTGCCTCAAAATTGACGGATACATTTTCTCGTCCGGCGATTGTGCTTGGAATAGATGAAGAAACGCAGATGGCGAAAGGGTCAGCACGAAGTATTCCTGGCTTTGATTTATTTTTCCATTTGAGCAAGTGCCGTGACATCCTGCCGCATTTCGGTGGACACCCGATGGCTGCTGGAATGACACTTCAAGCGGATGATGTTCCTTTACTTAGGGAAAGATTGAATCAATATGCAAATGAAACGTTGACAGAAGAAGATTTCATTCCAATTCAACGGGTCGATGCAGTATGTAAAGTGGACGAAATGACGGTGCAAGCCATTGAAGAAGTGGGGCTGCTGTCCCCGTTTGGCATGCAGAATCCTAAGCCGTTCATTATGATTGAAGACGCCCAGCTTGAAGACATCCGAACGATCGGGGCCAATCAAAATCACATTAAAATGTCACTAAAAGACGAAGACAAGCTGCTCGACTGTGTCGGTTTTCACCAAGGCAAACTAAAAGAAGAACTTGTCCCAGGGAGCCAAATTTCTGTCGTTGGCGAGGTCTCGATTAATGAATGGAATAACCGAAAGAAACCTCAGCTCATGCTAAAAGACGCTAGAGTCGATGAATGGCAGCTGTTTGATTTACGCGGGAAAAAAGATTGGGAAAAGAAAGTATCAACACTTGATCCAGCAAAAACGATGGTCTTCTGTTTTGACGAAGAAACAAAAAAGCAATCGGAGCTGGTGGATATTCCGATTCATCTTATTGATGCAGAAAATGTATCCACGTTTGATGTGCAGGAAAAGTATGTGATCTTTGCCGATGTTCCTGCCGATGAACACTTGCTCAAGCTGCTTTTAGAAAATCAACAACCAGCAAGAATTTATACGGTGTTTCAGCGGAAAGAAGATCACTTTATGTCCTCATTCCCGAGCCGTGATCAATTCAAATGGTTTTATGGGTTCTTGTTCAAACGGGGAAGTTTTCCTATTAAAGAACAAGGCATGGAGCTTGCCAAACATAGAGGTTGGACAAAAGATACAATCATTTTTATGACAAAGGTGTTTTTTGAACTCGGTTTTGTTAAAATAGAGAATGGTGTGCTGTCAATAGTGCGTGATGCCCCTAAAAAAGATTTAACGGCATCATCGTCTTATACAGCAAAACAACGATTGATGGAACTCGATCAAACACTAACATATTCCTCAGCCAAAGAGCTGAAGGAATGGCTGAATAGCATGATGAGCGAAGTCTCACCTGTGCTTTGACGTACGAGGAGGAAAAGGAAAAGATGGATTTAAAACAATATGTGACAGTTGTACCTGACTACCCAAAGGAAGGTGTACAATTTAAAGATATTACAACGTTAATGGATAAAGGCGAAGTGTACCGTTATGCAACGGATCAAATCGTTGAATACGCGAAGGAAAGAGATATTGATCTCATTGTTGGACCTGAAGCGCGTGGATTCATTATTGGCTGCCCTGTAGCATACGCACTTGGTGTAGGTTTTGCCCCAGTTCGTAAAGAAGGAAAGCTTCCTCGTGAAGTCATCAAAGTCGATTACGGTTTGGAATACGGTAAAGATGTATTAACGATTCATAAAGATGCAATTCGTCCTGGTCAGCGTGTACTGATCACAGATGATTTGCTTGCGACAGGTGGAACGATTGAAGCATCCATCAAGCTGGTTGAGGAATTAGGCGGCGTTGTGGCAGGGATTGCATTTTTAATTGAGCTGACGTATCTTGATGGCAGAAAGAAGCTTGACGGTTACGACATCTTGACGTTAATGCAATACTAATGGAGTTTTACGAAAAAAGCACTCAGTAAGAAGGGTGCTTTTTTCCTATCAAAAATCTTTTAGCGGACTTCTTCTCTTTACATCTATCGAATTTTTCTTGATAATAAACTACAATACAGTTTTCATTTAAAAAGGTGATTCCATGGCGAACGAACAAGTTTTAACGGCGCAGCAGGTCATTGATAAGGCAAGAGAATACCTGTCCGCTGAACATATTCAATTTATAGAGCGTGCATACGAATATGCTGAAAATGCTCACAAGGAGCAATACCGGAAATCCGGTGAGCCCTATATTATCCATCCTATTCAAGTGGCGGGAATTCTTGTTGATCTTGAAATGGATCCTTCGACCATTGCTGGCGGCTTCTTGCATGATGTTGTCGAAGACACGGATGTGACATTAGAAGATTTAAAAGAGCATTTTAACGAAGAAGTAGCCATGCTTGTTGATGGTGTGACAAAGCTCGGAAAGATTAAATATAAATCACAAGAAGAACAACAGGCTGAAAACCATCGTAAAATGTTTGTTGCAATGGCGCAGGATATTCGCGTCATCTTAATTAAGCTGGCAGACCGTCTTCACAATATGAGAACACTCAAACACCTTCCGCAGGAAAAGCAGCGAAGAATTTCAAATGAAACCCTTGAGATCTTTGCACCGCTTGCGCACAGATTAGGGATTTCAAAGATTAAGTGGGAGCTTGAAGATACAGCCCTCCGCTATTTAAATCCGCAGCAATACTACCGGATTGTGAATCTCATGAAGCGTAAACGAGCGGAACGTGAGGAATACTTGGACGAGGTTGTCAATGAAGTAAAAGACCGCGTGTCTGAGGTGAACATTAAGGCTGAATTCTCCGGCAGACCGAAACATATTTATAGTATTTATCGAAAAATGGTCATGCAAAATAAGCAATTTAATGAAATATATGATTTGCTGGCTGTACGTATTTTGGTTGACAGCATTAAAGACTGCTATGCGGTACTTGGTATTATTCATACATGCTGGAAGCCGATGCCAGGCAGATTTAAGGATTATATTGCGATGCCAAAGCCGAATATGTATCAGTCTCTTCATACAACGGTGATTGGTCCAAAAGGGGACCCGCTTGAAGTTCAGATTCGTACAGTGGAGATGCACGAAATTGCTGAATACGGAATTGCCGCACACTGGGCGTATAAAGAAGGCAAAGAGTCAGCAGAATCGACGGAAGAAGCCGTTTTCCAGAAGAAGCTGTCTTGGTTTAGAGAAATCCTTGAATTCCAAAATGAATCCACAGATGCGGAAGAATTTATGGAATCGTTAAAAATCGATCTCTTCTCTGATATGGTGTTTGTATTTACACCAAAAGGTGACGTCATCGAGCTGCCGTCTGGTTCCGTACCAATTGATTTCTCATACCGGATTCATTCGGAAATTGGGAATAAAACAATCGGAGCCAAGGTCAACGGTAAAATGGTCACACTTGATCATAAGCTAAAAACAGGTGACATTATTGAAATTCTGACATCTAAGCATAGCTATGGACCAAGCCAGGATTGGGTCAAACTTGCCCAAACCTCCCAAGCGAAGCACAAGATCAGACAGTTTTTCAAGAAACAGCGCCGTGAAGAAAATGTCGAAAAAGGCCGAGAACTTGTGGAGAAAGAAATCAAAAACCTTGAGTTCGATGTCAAAGACATTTTGACCGCTGAAAATCTGCAAAAAGTGGCCGATAAATTTAATTTCTCAAATGAAGAGGACATGTATGCAGCTGTCGGTTATAACGGAATTACGGCACTCCAAGTGGCGAATCGTTTAACGGAAAAAGAAAGAAAACAAAGAGATCAGGAAGAACAAGAGAAAACCGTTCAAGAAGTGTCTGTAGAGTCAAAACCATATCACGGGAAAAAACGAGAAGCTGGCGTGCGAGTGAAAGGCATTGATAACTTGCTTGTCCGTTTATCTAAGTGTTGTAATCCTGTTCCTGGTGATAGCATTGTTGGCTTTATTACAAAAGGCCGTGGCGTATCTGTTCACCGTGATGACTGTCCGAACGTGAAGACAGGAGAAGCGCAGGAACGGTTAATCCCGGTTGAGTGGGAGCATGAACAGCCTGCTCGAAACCGTAAAGAATACAATGTGGAAATTGAAATATTAGGATATGACAGACGCGGCTTACTTAATGAGGTGCTTCAAGCAGTCAACGAAACCAAAACGAACATCTCGTCGGTTTCTGGTAAGTCTGATCGTAACAAAGTGGCGACGATCCATATGGCGATCTTTATCCAAAATATTAACCATTTGCACAAAGTGGTAGAACGCATCAAACAAATCAAAGACATTTACTCAGTTCGCCGATTTATGAATTAGAAAGGAAGTATATCGTCTATGAGGCTTGTTGTTCAGCGTGTGACGAGTGCATCTGTGAAAGTAGAAGAAGAGATCACAGGTGCCATCAATGAAGGCTATATGGTGCTCGTTGGGGTTACACATGAAGACACAGAAGAAGATGTGCATTACTTAGCTGAAAAGCTCGCACACTTGCGTATTTTTGAAGATGAAAACGGGAAAATGAATCATTCTTTGTTAGATGTAAAAGGAAGCGTGCTGTCTGTATCTCAATTTACTCTTTATGGTGATACGAGAAAAGGCAGACGGCCGAACTTTATGAAAGCTGCCAAACCAGATGTGGCGAATTCACTTTACGAATGCTTCAATGAAACGCTTAGAGAAAAAGGCATCCATGTTGAAACTGGACGTTTTGGGGCGATGATGGACGTCTCATTGACCAACTCAGGACCCGTCACCATCTGGATGGATAGCAAAGAATAGATTCACTTTAGACTGTAGATAAACTCTTGCTGAGAGTTTGTTTAGAGTCTTTTTCTTTTGCGATCAAACAAAAAAGAGGCGCGCGGCCTCTTTTTTCTATCGGAAATATTGTTTTAATCCTTCTGTCATTCCTTCTGTCACTCGTTCTTGGTAAGAGGCGCTATAAATGATCGCTTCTTCTTGAGGATTGCTTAAATAGCCGAGTTCATATAAAAGGGAAGGGCGCTTGTTTTCTCTTAAAACAAAATAATCTCCAAATTTGACTCCTTTATCAGGGATCTGTGATCGTTTTGCGACTTCCGTATGAACGCTTGTCGCCAGACGTTGATCTTTGGATGCTTGATAATAATATGCGGTGCTCCCTCTGATACTTTGGTCCATAAAACTATCATAATGAAGACTAATAAATGCATCTGCATTTCGGTAATGTGAAGTGGCAACCCTCGATTGAAGGCTGATGAATGTATCATCACTTCTTGTTAAATAGACATTTGCTCCAGAAGCTCTTAACTTACCCGCCAGCAAATGAGCGGTTTTGATCGTGATATTCTTTTCAAATGCACCGTCTGCGCCGATCGTGCCGCTGTCTTTTCCGCCATGCCCAGGATCAAGAACAATTGTTTTGCCTTTTAAAGATCCAGTGCCAGACGATGAATCCTGCTGAGGTCTTGGTGCTTCGCTGCTATTTTTCTTTGTTTGAACGACCCAGCTCGCCACGTAGCCTGTTCCGCCGTTTGATAATGTCACCTCGTACCAGTCACCTTGCGTACGAACAATTTGATAAGCAGCTCCTTTTGTTGCTCTTTCTGCAATTCCAGCAGAGGTAGAAGCGCTTTTTCTAATATTCGTCCCATCATAAACGATGTACGCTTTCTGATGAGATGACGAAGAGGATGAATTCTTTTCAGGTGCTGCACTTGTTCCTTGGTTTGAGACAATATAATAACTTGCAACCCAGCCTTTAACGCCTTTTGCTTCGATTTCATACCAGCCATTTTGCTCCCGTAAAATGGTGACTTGAGTGTTGCGGGAAAGTGAAGCGGCCACTTGTGCGTTTGGTGCCGCCGATTTTCGAACATTCAAGCTTGATACGCCAACTGTGCCGGACTGTTTAGAACGAGCGGGCTCAGCTGAACTGGATGAAGAAGCGTTTTGTCCGTCAGAAATATAATCAGAGTGGACCCAGCCTTCCGCTTGTTTGTACGATATTTTTGTCCATTCGCCGCTTGTGTCCAGCTTTTTAGCGGAAGCGCCCTGCGGGAAAGTGCCGATGACTTGATAGGAAGTCCCTGGGCCTGTCCGAATGCGAAGGTCAGAGGCTGTTGACGTAATCGAACTGCTTCCTTGCGTACTTTGACCTTGCGTCTTTTGCTTAGCAGGCTTTTGTGCATCAGATGACTTGGTAATCAGCCATGAGACGACCCAGCCTTTTTGTCCGTTCGATAGCCCGATCTGTACCCATTCTCCTTGTTCAGTGAGAATCGGGTAGCTTTCTCCTCGTTTCACAACTGCTGCGATCCCGTAGCTTAAACCAGGTCCGGTTCGCACATTGATTTCATCTGTTGCAACGACAGCTTGATCTGTTTGAGCCGTCGCATGTGTCATTGGCCAAGTGCTGGCAATAAGGACAAAACAGGTGAGCAGCAACATCATGTGATGGTGTGTTTTCAGATTCAAAACGGTGTTTTCCCCTCCCTTGTAAAACCGATGAATGTTAATTCGTTATGTAATGGATGAATTCCTTGCAGTTTCCCTAATAAAATTGAATCAATCTGTTTATACTAGATAAAAATGTGATAAAAGGATGTACAAACATGAGATTAAGCAGAAAATTAGGACGAGTGCAATATAATGGACATCGTGATATCGACCGCTGGCAGCACGACGAAATGGATCAACCAGGCTTCCTTGAAGAAACGGCATCTGAATACGGATGCACGTCAAAAGAAGAGCTGGAAAAGAAAAAGAGACACGGCAAGGGTTGACAGAGTGGCAGCACCGACCTTATTATAATATAAATCAACACACTTGAAAATTTAAAATGTGGAACTGATGATAGAGAATAGTAGGGTAAATTGCGTGAGCAGAGAGGAATCGCCTTAGGCTGAAAGCGAATCCGCATGGCATTTATCACGAAAGAACACTCTGTAGGTTTCCTGCTGAACACTCAAAAAATGAGTCATTAGGCGGAGAACGTGAATCTGCGTTAAGGATTTGAGCGGGAACATGGTTAGATTATGTTCCAACTAGGGTGGCACCACGGGTATAACTCTCGTCCCTACTATACACATAGTAGAGGCGGGGGTTTTTTATATGTCCACATAAAAAATGAATGATGGTCGTAGGAGGACGAAAAATGAGTTTTAATATTCCAAGAGGCACACAGGATATTTTACCGGGAGAATCAGAACGCTGGCAGTATGTTGAACAAATTGCGAGAGAGACATGTGCAGCTTTTCAATACAAAGAGATCCGCACACCGATTTTTGAGCATACGGAACTGTTTGCACGAGGAGTAGGCGAGTCAACAGATATCGTTCAAAAAGAGATGTACACATTTGAAGACAAAAAAGGACGTAGCATCACACTTCGCCCAGAAGGAACAGCTTCAACTGTCCGTTCTTATGTTGAAAATAAACTGTTTGCACAGCCTGCACAGCCTACAAAGCTGTACTACATTGGACCAATGTTCCGCTATGAGCGTCCGCAAACGGGAAGATATCGTCAATTTTATCAATTCGGAATTGAAGCGATCGGTTCAAAAGATCCTGCCATTGATGCAGAGGTCATTTCATTAGCGATGAGTGTGTATGAGAAAGCGGGTCTTTCCAACTTAAAACTCGTCATTAACAGCCTTGGTGACAAAGAAAGCCGTGCAGATTACCGTCAAGCACTTGTCGAGCATTTTGAACCAAGAATTGATGAATTCTGTCACGACTGCCAAATTCGTTTACATCAAAATCCATTACGTATTCTTGATTGTAAAAAGGACCGCGATCACGAACTGATGGCAACGGCACCATCCATTCAAGATTACTTAAATGAAGAATCACGGACTTATTTTGAAAAAGTAAAACAATACTTAACCGATCTAGGCATTGAATATGTCGTCGATCCGAACTTAGTGCGCGGTCTTGATTATTACAATCACACTGCCTTTGAGATTATGAGTAATGCAGAAGGCTTTGGCGCGATCACAACATTAGCCGGCGGCGGCCGTTATGATGGACTTGTTGAAGGAATTGGCGGTCCTGAATCACCAGGTATCGGCTTTGCGATGAGTATTGAACGTTTCCTATCAGCGATTGATGCAGAGAAGATTGAGCTTCCTGTTCAAGACGGCATTGATTTATATATTGCGGCATTAGGAGATCAAGCAAAAGATTATGCTGTTGGCTTATTGAATCGCCTAAGAAAAGAAGGCATTTCAAGTGAAATGGACTATACAGGGAAAAAGCTAAAAGCACAATTTAAAGCGGCAGACCGCTTGAAAGCCAAGTTTATTGCAGTTCTTGGTGAAGATGAGCTTGCGCAGCAAATTGTAAACGTAAAAGATACGACAACGGGTGAACAAATTGAAGTGAAGCTTGATGAGCTGATTCAAATGATGAAAGCCCACCAGAAAGCGTAAAGAAGGAGTGGAATGTTTGTGTTTGGTAGAACTTTTTATTGTGGAGAAGTAACAGAAGACCAAATCGGTCAAACCGTTGTATTAAAAGGATGGGTACAAAAACGTCGTGACCTTGGCGGATTAATCTTTATTGACCTGCGTGATCGTACAGGCATTGTGCAAGTTGTCTTTCATCCAGACCAATCAAAAGAGGCTCTTGAGACAGCAGAATCGATTCGGAATGAATATGTCCTTGATATTAAAGGGACAGTGGTCGCAAGAGAAGAAGCCACGATCAACCCAAATTTAAAAACAGGCAAAATTGAAATTCAAGTCGACACAGTCACTGTTTTAAATGAAGCCAAGACGCCTCCATTTGTGATTTCTGATCAAGCAGATGAGGTATCAGAAGATGTGCGCTTAAAATATCGCTACCTAGATCTTCGCCGCCCTGCGATGTTTGAAACGATGAAAATGCGACATGAAGTCACAAAAGCATTCCGCCATTTCTTAGATGATCACGGCTTTCTAGACATTGAAACGCCAATTTTAACAAAAAGTACGCCAGAAGGTGCACGTGACTATCTTGTGCCAAGCCGTGTACACGAAGGAGAATTCTATGCGCTGCCGCAGTCTCCGCAATTATTTAAGCAATTGCTCATGGTGTCTGGGATGGACCGCTACTATCAAATCGCTCGCTGCTTTAGAGATGAAGACTTGCGTGCTGACCGTCAGCCGGAATTTACACAAGTCGATATTGAAATGTCCTTTATGAGCCAAGAAGACATCATGACGCTTGCTGAAGAGATGATGGCAAAGGTGATGAAAGATGTCAAAGGCGTTGACCTGACATTGCCATTACCTCGTATGACGTACGATGAAGCGATGAATTCCTATGGTTCTGACAAGCCAGATACCCGATTTGACATGAAGCTTGTCAACATTTCAGACACGGTAAAAGACTCAGATTTCAAAGTCTTCAGCGGTGCTGTAAACAATGGCGGAGCTGTCAAAGCGATTAATGTCAAAGGGGCTGCAGCAAACTACTCAAGAAAAGACATTGATGCACTTGGTGCATTTGCAGCGAACTATGGTGCAAAAGGTCTTGCTTGGCTAAAAGCTGAAGGGACAGAGTTAAAAGGACCAATCGCTAAATTCTTTGATGAGTCAAAACAAGCAGAATTAAAAGAACAGCTTCAAGTTGAAGAAGGCGACCTTTTACTTTTTGTCGCTGACAAAACGTCTGTTGTCCATGATGCGCTTGGCGCACTTCGTTTGAAACTTGGCAAAGAGCTTAAACTCATCGATGAGTCTGTCTTCAATTTTTTATGGGTAGTCGACTGGCCGCTCCTTGAAAAAGATGAAGAAGAAGGCCGCTTCTATGCTGCTCATCATCCTTTCACAATGCCAGTTCGTGATGATCTTGAATTAATTGAAACAAGTCCAGAAGATATGAAAGCTCAAGCGTATGATCTTGTGCTGAACGGCTATGAGCTTGGCGGAGGTTCTATTCGTATTTTTGAAAAGGACATTCAAGAGAAAATGTTTGGTTTACTTGGCTTTTCTAAAGAAGAAGCGTACGATCAGTTCGGCTTCCTTCTTGATGCATTTGAGCATGGTGTGCCTCCGCACGGCGGAATTGCGCTTGGACTTGACCGCTTAGTGATGCTGCTTGCCGGCCGATCTAACCTAAGAGATACCATTGCGTTCCCGAAAACGGCAAGTGCAAGTTGTGTTCTCACAGATGCTCCTGGCACTGTAAGCGCAGCGCAGCTAGATGAACTGAGTTTGGCTATTAAAACAAAAGTAAAACAGTAAAATAGGCGCATGTTTATAGGCATGTAAACGCTTGAAAAAGGGACATGCCTATGATATGCTTTCATCAACCAATAAATAAAGTCCTGATACGTACGGTGGTTACCTAGTTTTGACCGAACATTTTTTTCTACGGGAGCTTGCCTTTCCTTTCTGCATAAATGCCTCTTCTGAGGACTTATAAAGTGAGGAAGAAAGCACCCACCTGCATGGTGCGGGGTTCAAAACGAAGGAAAAGCTGGCGGCGTGATCGGGACTTTTTTGTGTTTTTTTCTATTTGAGAAGGATGACGGAGAACTCTGAATATGATATGATTCTTTCGATTCATTTTAAATAAAGGTGGAGTGAGGCACTTGTTACATCAGTTTTCAAGAAACGAGCTTGCCATTGGCAAGGAAGGCTTAAATATATTAAAAAACAGTACAGTTGCAGTGCTTGGAGTAGGCGGCGTAGGTTCTTTTGCAGTAGAAGCTCTTGCTCGTTCAGGTGTTGGCCGTATTGTTCTTGTTGATAAAGATGATATTGATATTACAAATGTAAACC
The DNA here is from genome assembly GCF_040869405.1 of Bacillus sp. FSL K6-2869. Taxonomy (NCBI): domain Bacteria; kingdom Bacillati; phylum Bacillota; class Bacilli; order Caryophanales; family Bacillaceae; genus Bacillus; species Bacillus sp. FSL K6-2869. The sequence goes on along the minus strand of NZ_CP152035.1, from coordinate 2,511,170 downwards.
GGCAGCTGCCAGCTCTGCTATCAACGGTTGGTCAGCCTAAAGTTGACTTAATGCAGGCAAGAATTGCTGACATCAACCCAGAATGTGAAGTTGTTGCGCTCAAAATGTTCTATACAGAAGAAACATATGAACAATTCTTTGAGTATCCACTTGATTATGTCATTGATGCATCAGATACAATTCATTATAAAATTCATTTAATGAAAGAGTGCCTGAAACGCGATGTGAACATTATTTCGAGTATGGGTGCTGCAAATAAAACAGATCCGACACGCTTTAAAATTGATGACATCTCGAAAACACATACAGACCCAATTGCGAAAGTCGTCAGAACACGCCTGCGGAAGGAAGGCATTCGTAAGGGAATTGAAGTTATTTTCTCTGATGAAAGTCCGATTGTCATTCGTGAAGATGTGAGAAAAGAAGTTGGAAATGATGAAGCGAAAATTCGTAAGGCACAAATGCCGCCATCATCCAATGCATTTGTTCCATCTGTGGCTGGACTGATTATGGGTGGTCATGTCATTATGAAACTGTTAAAAGACATTCCGATTACACGTGTGAAAGATAAATAAACAGCCCGCCTGCTTAGAGCAGGGGGCTGTTTTTATTTTTGCCGTCTTAAATTTTCATACACTTGCTTTAGTGCACCTTCAAATTTTCCAGTTTGCTTTGGTTCATAATATTGCTTGTTTTTCAGCGGGTCAGGTAAATATTGCTGCTTCACCCAGCCATTTTCATAATCGTGCGGATATAAGTAATCGGCGCCCCTTCCAAGTGCTGCTGCTCCTTTATAGTGGGCGTCTTTTAAATGAACGGGAACTTCACCAATTTTCCCCGTGCGAATATCATGCAGTGCCGCATCAATCGCTTGGTAAGCGGAGTTTGACTTTGGAGAAAGACACAGTTCAATCACGGCATTAGCGAGTGGAATTCGTGCTTCTGGAAAACCAACTCTCTCAGCTGTTTGAACAGCGCTTAACACACGTGGCCCTGCCTGCGGACTGGCTAGGCCAATATCTTCATAAGCCATCACAAGTAATCGTCTCGAAATGCTTTCGAGATCTCCCGCTTCAATCAGTCTTGCAAGGTAATGAAGCGCAGCATCTGCGTCAGATCCTCTAATGGATTTTTGAAAAGCCGAGAGGACATCATAATGGGCATCACCGTTTTTATCATGCGAGAAGCTCTTTTTTTGTAAACATTCTTCTGCTGCAGCTAGAGTGATCGTGATCTGTCCAGATTCATCCGCTTTTGTCGATAAGACGGCTAGTTCAAGCGCATTTAAAGCGGAACGCACATCTCCTCCGCATCCATTTGCAAAATGATTCATTGCCTCCTCATCAACTTTGACCGAATAACCGCCAAGCCCGCGATGTTCATCCTGTAAAGCTCGAGATAATGCAGCTTTAATTTGCTCTGTTTCCAGCGGCTTCAGCTCAAATATTTGTGTCCGGCTGCGGATGGCTGGGTTAATCGCATGATACGGATTAGCTGTTGTCGCGCCAATTAAAATGATCATGCCATTTTCTAAATACGGCAGAAGGAAATCCTGCTTCCCTTTATCGAGTCTGTGGACTTCGTCTAAAATCAAGATGACCTGACCACTCATTTTCGCTTCAGCGGCGACAGCTTCCATATCTTTTTTGTTATGAATCACCGCATTCAATGTACGGAAGGCAATGCTTGTACTGCCAGCAATTGCAGTTGCAATGGATGTTTTGCCGATTCCCGGCGGTCCGTATAAAATCATCGAGGACAAATGTTTTGCCTCGACCATTCGTCTAATAATTTGACCTTCCCCAACGAGATGCTCCTGCCCAATAATGTCTCCAATATGACTTGGGCGCATCCGATACGCTAAAGGTTTCATGATTATCTCTCCTAAAGCAATGTCTTGTTTGTATAGAGTACCGAAATTTCTTCAAATAGAAAAGGGATGCGTCCTCGTTTTGAGCTCAGAACCCGCAAATGAAAGTTGGCTAAAAGTATGATATAATTGCTTTTGGTCTATATAAGCGTATATGAAATCAGAAAAATAATTGATGACATAGAAATAGAAAACGCAGAGGTGTTTAACTTGAAAATTTCTACTAAAGGCAGATATGGTCTGACGATCATGATCGAATTAGCCAAAAAACATGGCGAAGGCCCTACATCATTAAAATCAATCGCTCAAAACAATGATTTGTCTGAGCATTATTTAGAGCAGCTTGTATCACCACTTCGCAATGCACGTCTTGTGAAAAGTATCCGCGGAGCGTATGGCGGCTATGTGCTTGCCCATGAGCCAAACGAGATTACAGCCGGTGATATTATTCGTGTATTAGAAGGACCTATTAGTCCTGTTGAAGTGATTGAAAACGAAGAACCAGCAAAGCGTGCACTTTGGATTCGTATTCGTGATGCAGTAAAAGACGTACTGGACAATACAACTCTTGAAGACTTGGCAAGCTATAAAGATGACGAGGATCAAGAGGCGTATATGTTCTATATTTAGATCAGAGGTGTACCGTAAATGGAACGTATCTATTTAGATCATGCAGCCACAACGCCGATGGATCAACGGATTGTGGACAAGATGATGCCTTACTTTACAGAGATATTTGGCAATCCCTCTAGTATTCATTCATATGGGCGCGAGGCAAGAAAGTGGCTCGATGAAGCAAGGGAAGTCATTGCAGGAGAATTACACTGTAAGCAGCAGGAGATCATCCTCACAAGCGGAGGAACAGAGGCAGACAACTTGGCCATTACAGGTGTGGCAATGGCAAGGCAGCATGAAGGAAAACATATCATCACAACAAAAACTGAGCATCATGCAGTGCTGCATACATGCGAACGCTTAGAGAATCTTGGTTTTGATGTGACGTATTTAGATGTGGATCACACTGGATTGATTCATCTTGATCAATTAAAACAAGCACTAAGAGACGATACAATTCTTGTGACTATCATGTACGGCAATAATGAAACGGGTGTGATTCAGCCAATTAAAGAAATTGGTCAACTTTTACACGAACACACTGCTTATTTTCATACAGACGCAGTACAGGCATTTGGGACAATATCAATTGATGTCACAGAACTTCATATCGACCTCTTATCTGCGTCCGGTCATAAACTAAATGGCCCGATGGGAACAGGCTTTTTATACGTGAATGAGCGTGTAAAACTTTCACCGCAGCTATTCGGAGGAGAACAAGAGAGAAAACGCCGTGCTGGTACTGAAAATGTGGCGGGAATCATTGGACTTGCAGAAGCAGTTCAATTAACAAAGCAAAATAGAAGAGAAAAAGCAGTGCATTATGGTAAGCTCAAAGAAGCGATGCTGCAAGTATTCGAAGAGGAATCACTCAATTTCTCTATCAATGGACATCCGAAAGAGACATTGCCGCATATTTTAAATGTCCACTTCCCGGGCGTTTCTATTGAATCGTTACTTGTGAACTTAGATATGGAAGGGATTGCTGTTTCGAGCGGGTCAGCATGTACGGCTGGATCTGTCCTTCCTTCGCACGTATTAAGCGCCATGTATGGTGAAGAAGCAAAAGAGCTGACATCCTCAGTCAGAATAAGCTTCGGTCTTGGAAATGAAGAGGAACATGTGAAGCAGGCGGCGCATAAGATAGCGGCTGTCGTGAAACGCCTAGCCAAATAAATGCTCCCCTTTTGTTCGTGTGTGAAAAATGAAACAGCTAGGCACCTGAAGAACGAAACGCGCACGTTGTTTCATTGAAATTGGAGTTGATGAAGATGACAAAAAGACCTGAAGACACAAGAGTTGTGGTCGGTATGTCCGGAGGCGTCGATTCATCAGTTGCTGCGCTCATGTTAAAGGAGCAAGGTTATGATGTGATCGGCATATTTATGAAAAACTGGGATGACACAGATGAAAATGGTGTATGTACAGCAACGGAGGACTATGAGGATGTCATTCGTGTTTGTAACCAGATTGGAATCCCATATTATGCAGTGAATTTCGAGAAACAGTATTGGGACAAAGTGTTTCAATATTTTCTTGATGAATATAAAGCAGGCAGAACGCCGAATCCAGATGTCATGTGTAATAAAGAAATTAAGTTCAAAGCATTTCTTGAGCATGCATTGTCGCTTGGAGCGGATTATTTGGCAACAGGCCACTATGCCCGTGTCGACAGAACAGGCGATGAAGTGAAAATGCTAAGAGGTCTTGATACAAACAAAGACCAAACTTATTTCTTGAATCAGCTGACTCAAGAACAACTTGATAAAGTGTTGTTCCCAATCGGCGATTTAGAGAAAAAAAGAGTGCGTGAATTAGCGAAAGAAGCAGAGCTCGCAACAGCAACGAAAAAAGATTCTACGGGCATCTGCTTTATTGGGGAAAGAAACTTTAAAACGTTCCTTAGCCAATATTTGCCTGCACAGCCCGGTGTGATGCAGACAATGGACGGAGAAGTAAAAGGTGAACATGATGGACTCATGTATTACACGATCGGTCAACGCCAAGGACTTGGCATTGGCGGAAGCGGTGATCCGTGGTTTGTTGTTGGGAAGGACTTAGAGAAGAATATCTTATTTGTTGAACAAGGCTTCCACAATCCGCTTTTATACTCTGAAAGTATTTCAGCTGTTAACATCAGCTGGACTCGTCCTCATATTGTCGGCGAAAACGGTGAACTCACATGTACAGCGAAGTTCCGATACCGTCAAGAAGACCATCATGTAAAAGTCAAAATGACAGGTGAGCAGGAAGCAATGGTGATCTTTGATGAACCCGTTCGTGCTGTTACTCCAGGACAAGCTGTTGTTTTTTATGACGGCGAAGAATGTCTTGGCGGCGGAACCATTGACGATGTCTTTAAAGATGGCCAAAAGCTGTCGTATGTGTAACATGTGTTAAAAACCTCAACGTCGCTGTTGAGGTTTTTTAATGAAAGGATGAAGAGAGCGAATGAATCATAACGAAATCGGTATTGAAGCTTTAAATCAAGGGAACATCGAACAGGCAGCTGAAGCTTTTACGAAAGCCATTGAAGAAAGCCCAAAGGACCCGGTTCCATATATCAACTTTGCGAATTTACTTTCAAGTGTTCATGAATTTGAACGTGCTTTGAACTTCTTTCAAAAAGCCATTGAACTTGATCATACAGCAGCTGCAGCCTATTACGGAGCAGGAAATGTTTACACGATGAAAGAAGACTTTATGAAAGCGAAAGACTATTTTGAGCAAGCGCTACAAGCTGGAATGGAAAACAGTGATTTGTTTTATATGTTAGGGCAGACACTGATGAAATTAGAGCAGCCTAAGCTTGCGATGCCTTATCTTCAGCGTGCAGTTGAGCTAAACGAAGAAGACAACGAAGCAAGATTTCAATTTGGCATGTGCTTAGCGAATGAACATCTGCTGGAGGAAGCGGTCGCAGTCTTTACTGAAGTGATTACGAGAGATTCGCAGCATGCAGACGCCTTTTATAATGCAGGCGTTGCGTATGCGTATTTAGAGAAAAAGGACGAAGCGCTTGAAATGTTAGGAAAAGCCATTGATGTGCAGCCTGATCATATGCTTGCATTGCATGCGCAAAAGCTGATTCAAGAGGCAGAATAACCGGAAGGAGGGAAGACCTGTGCAGGAACATCCAGATCAAATGAAGCTTGAAGATGAACCGTTTTTAAAAGGGACGGTTCAAGCCGTTATTTTCCATAACGAAAGTAATTTATACTCGGTGTTAAAAGTAAAAGTCATTGAAACATCAGAGAATTTAGAGGAAAAGACAGCATCTGTCACAGGGTACTTCCCAGCGCTTCATGAGGAGGAAACCTACACCTTCTATGGCAAGGTCACAAGTCATCCGAAGTTTGGCGAGCAGTTTCAAGCCACTCATTTTCAAAAGGAAGTCCCTACAACAAAGCAAGGCATCATTCATTATCTCTCTAGTGACTTGTTTGAAGGGATTGGAAAAAAGACGGCGGAAGAAATCGTCGGCAAGCTTGGCAATCAGACGCTTCATCAAATTATGCGTGATCCGTCTGTGTTGTATGACGTCCCTCGCCTGTCAAAAAAGAAGGCAGATAAGCTGGCTGCCGCACTTCAGGAGCATCAGGGGCTTGAGCAAATCATGATTAGCCTGAATCAATATGGTTTTGGTCCTCAGCTTAGCATGAAGATTTACCAAGTGTACGAGAGTGAAACGTTGCAGAAAATTGAAGAAAACCCTTATCAGCTCGTCAAAGACGTAGAGGGGATTGGCTTTATTAAAGCAGATGAACTCGGCGCTAGAACAGGGATATCTGGAAATGATCCAGACCGCATTCGTGCAGCCCTTTTGTATACCGTTGAGACAGCAAGCCTGCAGGACGGTCATACATACATACAAACGAAAGATCTGATTGTCGAGACCCGTAAACTACTGAATCAAACAGGCAATGACTACAAAGTGACTGAAATGGACGTTGCCAATCAGATCATTGCACTTGGTGAAGGGAAAGACATGATTATTGAAGATGAGCGCTGTTATCATCCGTCGCTCTTTTATGCGGAGCAAAGTGTGGCAAAACGCATTCAAAAAATTGTCGCTCAAACGGAATATGCAGATCAATTTCCTGAATCAGAATTTCTGCTTGCACTCGGTGAACTGGAGGAACGGCTTGGTGTCCAGTATGCACCAACCCAAAAAGAAGCCATTCAAAAGGCACTCATGTCTCCAATGCTGCTTTTAACAGGCGGACCGGGTACAGGGAAAACGACGGTCATTAAAGGGATTGTCGAGCTTTACAGCGATCTTCACGGCGTATCTCTTGACCCGGGTGATTATAAAAAAGATGAAGCATTTCCGTTCGTGCTTGCCGCACCAACTGGACGTGCTGCGAAACGAATGACAGAATCCACTGGACTTCCTGCTGTGACCATTCACCGGCTGCTAGGCTGGAATGGATCAGAAGGCTTCTCACATGATGAAGACCAGCCGATTGAAGGGAAGCTTGTCATCATTGATGAATCGAGTATGCTGGATATTTGGCTTGCGAACCATTTGTTTAAGGCGATCCCAGATCATATTCAAGTCATTATGGTTGGAGACGAACATCAACTTCCATCTGTCGGACCTGGTCAAGTGTTAAGAGACCTGCTTGCGTCACAAGCTGTACCGGCAGTTACACTAACTGATATTTACCGGCAGGCAGACGGTTCAACAATTGTTGAGCTTGCGCATGATATGAAAAATGGTGTATTGCCAAAGGATATTACTGCACGCTCGAAGGATCGATCCTTTATTCAATGCTCTAGTGACCAAATGAAAGAAGTTATCGAGAAAGTGGTCAGCAATGCTGCGCAAAAGGGGTATTCAGCAAAGGACATTCAAGTGCTTGCCCCGATGTATAAAGGAAAAGCAGGCATTAATGAACTGAATAAAATGCTTCAGCAAATTTTGAATCCTAAAAAGCCAAAAGGAAGAGAAATTCCTTTTGGTGATGTCGTCTACCGGACAGGTGATAAGGTACTTCAGCTTGTCAATCAGCCGGAGAATAACATTTTTAATGGAGATATTGGCGAAATTGTCTCGATCTTTTATGCGAAAGAAAACACGGAAAAAGAAGATATGGCGGTCATCTCCTTTGATGGAAACGAAATCACGTTTACGAAAAAAGATTTTCATCAATTTACACACGCTTATTGTTGCTCGATTCATAAATCCCAGGGCAGTGAATTCCCAATCGTGGTGCTGCCAGTCGTGAGAAGTTATTATCGAATGCTTCGAAGAAATTTGCTCTACACGGCCATTACACGAAGTAAAAAGTTTTTAATTTTGTGCGGTGAGGAATCAGCATTAGAGTGGGGCGTGAAAAATAATGAAGACTCCCTCAGACAAACGTCTTTAACCATGCGTCTTACTGAAACGGAAGAAATCATGGACGCTGAGCTAGCAGCTCTCCAAAAAGAACTTCCTTTCAGCGTACATGATGCCAATATTGGCATGGAGGGAATCACCCCGTTTGATTTTATGCAAGAGTAAATGGCTTCCTTCATGGAAGCCATTTCTTCGTATGAGTCATAGAGGAAACGCACACGATAAGACTGTTCCGAAAAGGTGGTTGATCACATTTTGAGAACATGTCGAGAGCTTGAAGGACTGACGATCTATACAGACGAGCTGTCTCATTCACTTGGGGCGATCAAAGATATTTGCTTTTTAGCCGGCGGCAGCTGCGGGGGATATGTTTTAGATGGGAAAAAGAAAGACTGTGCTTTCATTCCATTCTCAGCTGGCGACAAACTGACAGACAAAGGTCTATATGTGAGCTGCCAGAAGGGCATCGAGATAGATACCTCCGCCCCATCCTTCTTCTTTTCGAAATTAAAAAAGAAAATGATCCGTACGCCAGATGGTGAAACATTAGGTGTTTTGGAAGATGTATACTTTTGTACAAATTCGGGCACAATCGTAGCATATGAACTCTCGGACGGCTTCTTTACAGAGCTATCAGGGATTCGAAAGCAGCTGCATGCTGCCGGAACCTTGATGGATGTTCAAAAGGAAGCACTTGTTCTAAACCGAACGTAAAGAGGTGCTCAATATGCTCATTTGCCCAAATTGCAAATGTAAAGACATCGGAAAAATTGGGGTCAATCAATATTATTGCTGGGGCTGTTTTATTGAATTGACACTGTCAAAAGGCAAAATATCTACTCACCAAGTGGAGGAAGACGGTACACTAAGCAGTTTAGACGACCTGTTTAGTGACGATGAACGTTCAATTCAACTATAAGTGTTAAGGGGGAATTTCGAATGGGCAAAATGACTTCTTCACTATTAACGCTTGGTGCAGGTGCACTCGCATATCACTTTGCAAGTCGATATGATATGCCATCTAAGCGGGATATGAAAAAGATGAGAAAACGAGTTATGCGAATGCTTTAAACAAAAAGGGACATCCACCATGAGCGGATGTCCTTTTTTTATGCCTGCCTGTACTCTAATCTCCGTGCAAGTATAGACAAGCTGAAGTTCACAACAAAATACATCATGGCCGCCAAGAGGAAAATAGGAAGTAAATAAGATTGGCTTTGACCATTTAAAATCTGCGCGTGATGCAATAGTTCTGGAAGGGCAATCACAACGGCAAGCGATGTATCTTTTAAAAGAGAAATAAATTGGCTGACAATCGGCGGTACCATTCGGCGTAACGCCTGTGGCATGATAATCATTTTTAACGTTTGAATATACGTTAAGCCAGAGGACCTGGCAGCTTCGATTTGTCCCTTATCAATTGATTTTAACCCACTGCGAATGATTTCTGACAGCATGGCGGATTCAAACACGGTTAAAGCCGCAATGGCAGAGGCGGTGATGCTCAGCTTAATACCGATTTCAGGCAGGGCGAAATACGTAAAAAAGATGATCAGCAAAAGCGGCAGGTTCCGGACGGTTTCAACAATGACCGCAAGCACCTTTGATAAAATAGGGATTTGTGCGAACCTCAATGTGCCAACGACTAATCCGATGATAAAGCTTAAAATGATGGAGATAAAAGCCACTTTTAAGGTGACAGCAAATCCTTCAAGTAAAAAGGCGAGATGATCGGGCTGGTAGGCACCTATAAAATCCATTGTGTTTCCTCCTTTCTAGTGGCTTCGGGCTAATCTTTTTTCTAAATAACCAACGCCTAGACTAAGCGGAATGGTCAATAAAAGATAGAACATGGCAACAAAGATGTATACATCAAATGTCACAAACGTTCTCGAAGCGATAAGGTCTCCTTGGTACATCAGATCAAACCCTGCAATGACACCTAAAATAGACGAGTTTTTCACAAGATTGATAAATTGATTCCCAAGTGGGGGAATGACAATTTTGATTGCCTGCGGCAGAATAATATATCGCATCGTTCCGCCATATGACAGACCAGAAGCTCTAGCTGCTTCCATTTGTCCAAGCGGTACAGCTTGTATACCTGCACGAATGGCTTCAGCGATAAAAGCAGACGTATAAATGGAGAGGGCAATGGTTCCTGCTGTAAAGCCATCTGCCACAATGCCAAGTACCGGTAAACCAAAGAAGAACACAAAGGTGATCAATAATAACGGAATATTCCGAATAAATTCCACGTAAGCCGTCCCTAACCAGTTGAGCGGCCTTAGTGGCGCAATTCTCATAATGGCAATGAGTGTACCGATGAAAAAGCTTCCAATCAACGCAATGACACTTGCACCAATCGTATATTTAAACCCTTCTAAATAAAGATGGAAGTTCTCAGTTAAAATGGAAAACCGCAGCAATCAGTTCACTTCCTTCCTAATCAACAGAGGAGCCGGCAAGCGGCTCTCCTGAGGGTATTGAGGTTGATCGAGTCAATTGATTATTCTTTGATCCATTTTTTATGAATTTTGTCATACTCTCCATTATCTTTTAATGCCTTTAACGCTTTATTAATGGCTTCTGTTAATTCTTCATCGCCTTTTTTCACAGCAATGCCATATGGTTCATCGGTAAATGTTCCGCCAACGACTTCATAATTTGAATCTTCGTCTGCCATGCCAAATAAAATCGCATTATCAGTTGTCAGAACTTGCCCTTGATTTGATTTTAAGGCTGTAAAGGCTTCTTGATAATTTTCAAACTCCAAAACGGATGCTTCTGGTGCTTTTTCGCGAATGTTTTGAGAAGAAGTCGACCCTTTCACTGCAAGCACCTTCGTACCTTTTTTAAGATCATCAATCGATTGAATGTCGCTGCCTTTTTTCACAAGCAGTGATTGTCCTGCTTCAAAGTATACGTCTGAGAAATTGACCTCTTTTTTACGCTCTTCTGTGATCGTCATTGTGGCAACAATGGCATGAATATCTCCTTTTTGCAGTAAAGGAATCCTTGTTTTAGATGTCACTTCTTTAAATTCTGCTTTTCCTTCATCACCGAGCATTTCTTTAGTGATCGCTTTTGCGATATCAATATCAAACCCTTCGATATCCCCACTGCTAGGATTTTTTAGACCGAATAAACGAGTATCGTTTTTCACACCAAAAACGATTTTTTTGTCTTTCTTAATGGCTTCTAATGAGCTGCCTTGTTTTGCATCGGTTGAGCCTTTCTCGGCAGAGCCGCAAGCAGCGAGAGCGATCATACAGCACGTCATCAACAGTAATAGGCCAAAGCGTTTCATTTTTTTCATCAAATTTATACCTCCTAGTGATTTAAAATACGGCTTAAAAAGAGCTGAGCGCGTTTCTCGCGCGGTTTTTCATAAAAGGCAGCTGGTGTTGATTCTTCAAGGATTCTTCCTTCATCAATAAACACAATGCGGTCTGCGACTTCACGGGCAAATCCCATCTCGTGCGTGACAACGACCATTGTCATCCCTTCCCTAGCCAGCTGTTTCATCACATCTAGCACCTCACCGATCATCTCTGGATCAAGAGCTGATGTTGGTTCATCGAAAAGCATGACCTCAGGTTTCATTGCAAGTCCCCTTGCGATTGCCACACGCTGCTGCTGTCCTCCTGAGAGTCTAGAAGGGTAGGTGTCTGCTTTTTCAGGAATGCCAACTTTATTTAAATAAAATTCAGCTGTTTCCTTTGCTTCTTCTTTGCTCACTTTTTTAACCTTCATAGGCGCAAGCATAATGTTTTCAAGCACCGTCTTATGCGGATAAAGATGAAAGTGCTGAAACACCATCCCGATATTTTGCCTGATGAGATTGATGTTGGTTTTCGGATGCTGAACAGACACTTGATTGACAAGGACTTTTCCTTCATCAATGCTTTCAAGACGATTGATACACCTGAGCATCGTGCTTTTTCCAGATCCCGAAGGACCGATGATCACAACAACCTCACCTTTTTGAATATGTAGGTTAATGTCCTTAAGTACATGGAACTGCCCGTAATGCTTGTTGACTTCTTCGAATGTGATCATGAAGAACCTCCTCTTCTAATGATTGAGCTAAAGTGGATTCTAGCATAAATGAGGCAAAAATAAGAAAATAATGGAATATTTTCTAACGAGATTTTACAGCAAACAGTGACTTTGGATGGAGCTGTATGTTTCATGTGTATTCATTTTTAACAAAGTTAGGACAAATTTTATTTACATGGATAATTGCAGAAGTTGGTTAAACAATAAGAAGAGAGGTGAAAAAGGTGAAGAAACGTCCGATCGAGTTTCTAATATATGCTGCAGGTGTACTGCTTGTCCTTGCGTCTTTACTCATTTTGGTTCAGCTCGACGAGTTATGGATGCCTATTTTTTTATTGCTCAAAGCGGTTTTGATCCCGCTTCTTATCGCTATTTTTATTTCTTATCTTCTTTATCCAATTGTTGAAAGACTACATAAGCGAGGTTTGCCAAGGACGGTCAGTCTCTTATTGATTTATGTGCTGTTTTTTGGCGGCATTGGTTTGGCTGTGTATAAAGGGGCACCTGTTTTAATCGCTCAGTTAAATGAATTGTCTGAGCAAATTCCCATGCTTGCCGAAACGTATAATGGTGCTTTATCACATGTTCATCGTCATACAAGCCACTGGCCTGATGGACTACATGAACGGCTGGATCGTTTTATTGTCCAATCTGAGACGTATGCCGCAAATGGGGCAGAGCGGATGATTCTTAGCTGTAAAGTACTGCTTGATTACGCCTTAGTTGCTGCACTCATCCCTTTTCTTGTCTTTTATATGGTGAAAGATATGAACACGATGAAGCGGGCAGCATGGTATTTAACCCCGCCAAGCTTCCGAAAAAGGGGACATGCCTTTGTGAAAGCAGTGGATGACTCACTTGGGGATTATATTAGAGGGCAATTGCTTGTCTGTTCTTTAATTGGAGGTGCTGCCGCCATTGTTCTTTGGCTGTTTCATATTCCATATCCGCTTGTACTAGGTATGTTAATTGGCGCAACGAATGTCATTCCGTATTTTGGCCCGGTTATTGGAGCGATTCCAGCTGTCTTTATCGCTTTTACCATCTCAGTGAAGTCAGTGATCATTGTGCTGATTACAGTAGCCGTGCTTCAATTTTTAGAAAGCAATGTACTAAGTCCGATCATTGTCGGGAGAAGCCTGCATATGCATCCTGTCGTGATCATGCTGGTGTTACTCGCTGGAGGGGAGCTGTTTGGCTTGATTGGAATGATTTTAGCTGTGCCGTCCGCAGCCATTATCAGGGTCATCATTGTGCAATATATTCACATGAGACGAAGCGTTCATTGACAAGACGAGCCGAGTTGTCTATAATAATTTCGATTCATACATATTGAATTCAATGACGGACCCGAGTACGTTAAAAAGCTGTTGCAGAGAGAGGCTTTGTTTGCTGAGAAAAGCCTTATCAGACCTTTAACGGAAGCTAGTCCCGAGTGCAGATAAACACTGCCGCTCTCTTCCGGCGTTATCGGATGTGAAGGTGATAGACGCATATGTCTATAATCAGGGTGGTACCGCGAGAGCATCTCGTCCCTGTGTAAGTAGTTTTTTGCTTGCATAGGGCGGGATGTTTTTTCGTTTGTGTGAAGATTGAGAATAAAAAAGGGAGGATTTATGATGAAAACTTTAACTTCAGCTCAAGTACGTCAAATGTTTTTAGATTTTTTTAAAGAAAAAGGACATGCTGTTGAACCGAGTGCGTCCCTCGTACCGCATGACGATCCAACACTTTTATGGATTAACAGCGGGGTGGCAACATTAAAGAAATACTTCGATGGCCGCGTCGTGCCTGAGAATCCGCGTATTTGCAACGCACAAAAATCAATTCGTACAAATGACATTGAAAATGTAGGGAAAACAGCACGCCATCATACGTTTTTTGAAATGCTGGGCAACTTCTCTATTGGAGACTATTTCAAAGAAGAGGCAATCGAATGGGCTTGGGAATTCCTCACAAGTGACGAGTGGATTGGCTTTGATCCGAATCTGTTATCTGTAACGGTACATCCAGAGGATGAAGAAGCGTATGTTCTTTGGAGAGATAAAATTGGTGTCCCTGAGGAACGAATTATTCGTCTAGAGGGCAACTTCTGGGATATTGGTGAGGGGCCAAGTGGTCCGAATACAGAAATTTTCTATGATCGCGGCGAAGCATATGGCAACGACATGAACGACCCTGAATTATATCCAGGCGGAGAAAATGAACGTTATCTAGAAGTATGGAATCTTGTTTTTTCTGAATTTAACCATAATCCAGATGGTACATACACACCGCTTCCGAAGAAAAACATTGATACAGGAATGGGTCTTGAGCGTATGGTCTCTGTGATTCAAAACGTACCGACGAACTTTGATACAGACCTGTTCATGCCGATTATTCGTGCAGTAGAAACGATTTCTGGAGAAAGCTATGGGGAGTCAAAAGAAAAAGACACAGCATTTAAAGTCATTGCTGACCACATTCGTACTGTTGCCTTTGCCGTCAGTGACGGAGCGCTTCCTTCTAATGAAGGCCGAGGTTATGTGTTAAGACGTTTGCTGCGCCGTGCTGTGCGTTATGCAAAAACGATCCATATCCACCGTCCATTTATGTATGACCTAGTTCCAGTTGTTGCGGAGATCATGAAGGATTTCTATCCAGATGTTCAAGCAAAAGAAGAATTTATTGCAAAAGTGATCAAAAATGAAGAAGAGCGTTTCCATGAGACACTGAATGAAGGGTTAGCCATTTTATCAGAAGTGATCAAAAAAGAACGAGACAATGGCAGCTCACAAATTTCCGGTAAAGATGTGTTTAAGCTTTATGACACATATGGATTTCCGGTCGAACTTACAGAAGAATATGCAGAAGATGAGAACATGACAGTCGATCGTGAAGGCTTCCAGCTAGAAATGGAGAAGCAGCGTGAACGTGCAAGAAATGCCAGACAAGATGTAGGTAGTATGCAGGTTCAAGGCGGGGCTTTAGGCGATATTAAAGCAGAAAGTACGTTTGTTGGCTACGAAAATTTAACTGCAGATGCTCGCATTATCGAATTGCTTCAAAACGGTGAAATTGTCACAGAAGCTCACGAAGGGGAAACGGTGCAAATTTTATTAGATGAAACACCTTTCTATGCGGAAAGCGGCGGACAAGTGGCGGATAAAGGAACGTTAAAAAGTGCCGAAGCGATCATTGATATCAAAGATGTGAAAAAGGCGCCAAACGGCCAGCATGTCCACGAAGGAGTCGTCGTAAGTGGTACGGTTCAAAAAGGCATTGAAGTCACTGCAGAAGTCGAATCAGCGCTTCGAAAAGGCATTGTGAAAAATCACACAGCGACACATCTTTTGCACCAAGCGCTAAAAGATGTATTGGGTAGCCACGTTAACCAAGCGGGTTCACTTGTGAATGAAAACAGACTTCGCTTTGACTTTTCTCACTTTGGACAAGTAACAAAAGAAGAATTGTCACAAATTGAAAAAATCGTCAACGAAAAGATTTGGGAAGGCATTTCGGTTGCCATTGACCTGAAACCAATTGCTGAAGCAAAAGAAATGGGCGCAATGGCGCTGTTTGGCGAGAAGTATGGCGATATTGTCCGTGTGGTGCAAGTGGGTGATTACAGCATCGAGTTATGCGGAGGCTGTCACGTTCAAAACACTGCAGAGATCGGATTGTTTAAAATTGCATCTGAATCGGGTATTGGTGCTGGAACACGCCGTATTGAGGCTGTAACAGGTAAAGGTGCTTATGAAGAATTAAATGATCAGCTTGCGATTTTAGAAAAGGCAGCTAATGAACTGAAATCAAATACAAAAGATGTACCAAAACGCATCGCTTCCTTGCAGGCTGATTTAAAAGAAGTTCAAAGAGAAAACGAATCACTTCTTGCGAAATTAAGTCAAGCAGAAGCTGGCTCTATTTTAGAAAAAGTCATCGAAGTTGGCGGAGTGAACGTGTTAACTGAAAAAGTAAACGCCAAAGACATGAACCATTTAAGAACGATGGTTGATGACTTAAAAGCGAAATTAGGTTCAGCTGTCATCGTACTTGGTGCCGTTCAAAATGGAAAAGTCAACATTTCAGCTGGTGTGACAAAAGACGTCATTGAAAAAGGTCTTCATGCAGGAAAACTTGTGAAGCAGGCAGCTGAAATTTGCGGCGGAGGCGGAGGCGGACGCCCAGATATGGCACAAGCAGGTGGGAAACAGCCAGAAAAGCTTGAAGAAGCACTGGCAACTGTCGAAGAATCTGTCAAATCCGTTTTATAATCAGTCAATGTAGTGTAGAATAATGGTATTAGATGAGCGGTTAGAAAAAAGCTTGCTAGTAGAATGTTGGAAGAGAGGTGCAAGAAGCAGTGAGTTCATTTGATAAGACAATGAAGTTTAACTTCTCTGATGATTCAGCTGAAACCAATGTGAATGAAGTACTCATAACAGTTTATGACGCACTCCAAGAAAAAGGATACAACCCGATCAATCAAATTGTCGGATACTTGCTGTCAGGCGACCCTGCTTATATTCCAAGACATCAGGATGCACGCAACCTAATTCGTAAACTAGAACGAGACGAATTAATTGAGGAATTGGTTAAATCGTACTTAGAGACACATAAAGAGGCGTAAAACATGAGAATTTTAGGCTTAGATTTAGGCACGAAAACCCTTGGTGTGGCAATCAGTGATGAAATGGGATGGACAGCTCAAGGGATTGAAACCATTAAAATTGATGAAGCAGGCGGAGACTTTGGTCTCAGCCGCCTGTCTGAGATCGTCTCGCAATATGGAACGGATAAAATTGTCCTTGGTTTTCCAAAAAATATGAACGGTACGGTCGGTCCAAGAGGCGAGGCCAGCCAATCATTTGCGAAAGTGTTAGAAAACACGTACAATGTTCCTGTTGTGCTTTGGGACGAGCGTCTGTCAACGATGGCAGCAGAAAAAATGCTCATCTCTGCAGATGTGAGCAGACAAAAGCGTAAAAAAGTCATTGATAAAATGGCGGCTGTTATGATACTTCAAGGGTATTTAGACAGCTTAAATTAAAATGAGGTGAATCAAATGGAACACGGAGAAAAGCAAATTACAATCGTTGATGATAATGGAAATGAACAGCTTTGCGAAGTATTATTTACTTTTGAAAGCGACCATTTTAACAAATCATATGTTCTTTACTACCCAATTTCTGAACAAGATAACGAAGAAATTGAAATTCATGCATCAAGCTTCACACCAAATGAAGACGGTGAAGATGGCGAATTAGAGCCAATTGAAACGGATGAAGAGTGGGACATGATTGAAGAAACGTTAAATACGTTCTTAGATCAAGAAGACGAAGAAGAATAGAACGAATAAAAGGCCTGTGAACATGATCTCTGTGATCTTTCTTCACAGGTCTTTTTTTACATTCTATATGTAAACTATTATTGAAATTTAGTTGACATATATCACTCGACCTTTTACGCTATTTTTATCAAAAACATCGAGTGAGGGGTATGAAAATTGAAAATTCACGATATGATGCAAATGGCATTAATGACAGCAGTTATTGGGATGTTAGGATTGATTCCGCCTATTTTTCTTGCGTTTACACCTGTACCAATCACCTTACAAACCGCAGGTCTTTTGCTTGCTGGAGGGCTGTTAAAACCAAAGCAAGCGCTGATTAGTTTACTTCTGTTTCTTCTAATAGTGGCAGCAGGCGCACCTCTTTTATCTGGAGGGAGAGGCGGAATAGGGGTCTTTTTTGGGCCAAGCGGTGGTTTTTTACTTGCTTATCCAGTGGCTGCCTTTATGATCAGCCTGTGGCTGAACCGGCTGAAGAAAGTGACGGCCTTACGACTATTTTTGATCTATGCGGTATGCAGTATCGGGATATTATATATAGGCGGAATTCCCTTTCAAGCCATGATGATGCATATAAAGATCACGCAAGCAGCTCTGTTCAGCGTCATTTATTTACCGGGTGATCTGATCAAAGCAGGGATATGTGCCGTCTTCACGGTGAAAATCATTCAAGCGATGTCATATCGAAAAAGGGACTTACATAGAGGGAGGCGAGCAGTTTGATGAGAATAACGGAAAACTATGCAGCTCATGCAAAAGTGAAGCCAGATCAGATGGCGATCAGAGATGAAAAAGAGAAGATCACTTATGAAGAATGGCATGAGCGTGTGCAGTCATCTGCACAATGGTTAAAAGAAACGCCTCATCAGCAAAAAAGAGTCGCTTTTTTAGTATCAAATGGTGTTCCGTTTCTCCAACTATTTGCTGGTGCAGCTTCTGCAGGATGGACAGCGGTGCCTCTTGATCCGCGGTGGAGTGATAAGGAATGCGCGGAAAAGCTCTTATTAAGCGAGGCAGACCTTGTCATTGTGGAAGATCGATATATCAAAAGAATTGAAAAGTACAAGCTGGATATGCCAGTGCTCTCTTTATCTGAATGGAAAGAAAGAATCAGCCTCAGCATAAACGTTCAATCGAACAAAAGTGATACGGAGGAAGATCCTGCTTTTTATATGGGATTTACTTCAGGATCAACGGGATCGCCCAAAGCCTTTATAAGACGCCAGCAGTCATGGATCGAGAGCTTTCAAATGACAACATCCGTCTTTGGGATCACACATAAAGATCATGTGCTGATTTTGGGCACACTTTTATCCTCTCATTTTTTATACGGTGCGATCAGCACACTTTATTTCGGTGGCACTGTGACATTGTTAGAAAAATTTGTGCCAGAGAAAGCAAAGAAAACCTTAGAGAAAGGAGACATCACGGCTATTTATACGGTTCCGACCATGACAGAATCGTTACTGCAAATGGATGCTTTCGGAAAGAATCCGCTTCTTGTCCTGTCGTCTGGTGCAGATTGGGGAAACTCTTCAAAAAAACAGCTCGTCAACCGCTATCCTCACATCACATTTTTTGATTTTTATGGAACATCAGAATTGAGTTTTGTCACCTATTTATCTTCAGATGACTTTTTGCAAAAGCCTACTTCTGTCGGAAAGCCTTTTCCTTCTATTCAGGTTGAAGTCAGGAGGGCAGATCAAACAGTTTGCCAGCCAAATGAAATAGGGAGAATTTATGTGAAAAGCCCAATGTCTTTTTCAGGCTATTTACAAGATGGAAAGCCGCCCGAAGAGTGGCTGACCGTATATGACATGGGGTGGCTCGACGAAGATGGTTACTTGTATATGAGCGGCCGCGAGAATGGCATGATTGTCTATGGGGGACTGAATATTTTTCCAGAGGAAATTGAGCGTGTGCTGAATGAACAGCCAGAGGTGAATCGGTCAATCGTGATTGGACTTCCTGATCCATATTGGGGCGAAATCCCTGTTGCCATTATTGAGAATGTACAGCAAACAAAACTCATTCGGCAAGCTGTAAAAGAAACATTAGCGGCATACAAAGTACCAAAAAAATGGCTCGTCACGGACAAAATGATCGAAACATCAGGAGGGAAAATCGCTCGTGCCAGTATGAAAAAGTGGGCGGAGGAACAATTATCATGCAAGCAGTGATCGTACAAGCGAAGCGGACGCCCTTCGGTGAGAAAAATGGAATGTTGAAGGATTACCGGCCAGAGCATCTAGCTGCGCCCTTGATCCAGCATTTTTCAAACGTGACCAAGCCAGATGACATCATTTTAGGCAATGTCGTCGGGGGTGGTGGCAACATTGCCCGTCTGTCCTCGTTAGAAGCAGGGCTTTCATTACATACTCCGGGTATGACCATTGATAGGCAGTGTGCTTCCGGTCTTGAAGCCATTAGAACAGCGTGCATCATGATTCAGTCGGGGGAGGGATCAATGTATATCGCTGGTGGAACGGAAAGCATTTCTCGGTCACCAATGAAAGAAAGGGCCCGCTTTTCTCCAGAGTGGATAGGGGACCCTCATATGGGGGAAGCGGCAGAGCTGACGGCGTCGAGATTTTCAGTTGCGAGACAAGAGCAAGATGACTATGCACTTTTAAGCTGGGAACGAAGTATAACCGCATTCAAGCAAGGAACGTATTCAGAAGAAATTGTTCCGATTGGCGGGATGAGTACAGATGAAGCGGCAGCTAAAATAAGACCGATTGCAAGCTTGATAAAGCGGGCAAAACCTGTCTTTTTACCAGGCAAAGGTACTGTGACTGTGACCAATAGCTGTAAAGAAGCAGATGGTGCAGCTGCCGTCGTTGTGATGGAAAGAGCGGAAGCGGAGGCAAAAGGCTTCAGCCCTATGCTGCGGTATATCGGGAGTGCCGTGACCGCTATGGACCCGCATTATCCTGCTGCTTCACCAATTGATGCAATCAAGAAACTTTTACATAAAGAACTTGTGAAGATAGAAGATGTTGCACTTTTTGAAATCAATGAAGCGTTTGCGCTCAAAGTAGTGCTCATTGCCCGGACACTAGGTATTCCTTATGACCGTATCAATAAAAGAGGCGGTGCGCTTTGTCTTGGGCATCCATATAGCGCCTCGGGAGCTGCTATGATGGTGAGACTGTTTTACGAAGCCCGCGCCTTACCGAATGGAAGTTATGTCATGGCTGCAATTGGCAGTGGAGGCGGTGTCGGTTTAGCCACACTATGGCAAGTTCTGTCATGACATGCATGAGCAAGTAATTGCCGAACTCCGTTGAATCATGTACTATAAAAGCTAGATGTGAGGAGGGCCATGCATGTTTTCAGAACAAAAGAAACGACCATTTTTTAAACGGAAAATGGGGATCGTCCTGTTATCTGTACTTGCTGTGATCATCATTGCAGCATTATCAGGTTTTTTATATGTAAAATCAGCACTCGGGCCGGTCGATCAAAAAAGCAAACAAACCATTAATATTCATATTCCAAATGGGACATCTGTCAGTGGAATTGCGAGCATTTTAAAAGAAAATGAGCTGATTTCAAATGACACGATTTTCACTTACTATGCAAAGTACAAAAAAGCGTCAGGCTTTAAAGCGGGCTATTTTCATCTCAAACAAACAATGGATGCGGATCAGCTAATTCAAAAGCTGACATCTGGCGGGACAGATTACGCATTTCAGCTTGTGATACCTGAAGGGAAACAGTTGTCTGATATTGCAACTATTATCGCAAACCAGACGAATTTTTCAGCGAAGGAAGTTGAAGCGAAGCTGGATGATCCAGCCTTTATTAAAAAATTGATGAAAAAATACCCGAAAACGGTGACATCACAAGTGACCGGGAAACAGGTCAAGCATCCGTTAGAGGGATATTTATTCCCGGCGACGTATCCGTTTTATCGTGAGGATGAATCACTTGAAACCATCATTGACACGATGATTAAACAAACAGATCAATATGTGAAAACGTATGAAAAGGACATGAAAAAGAGAAAGATGTCCATCCATGATGTCCTAACGATGGCATCCCTGATAGAAATGGAAGCAACCGAAAAAACAGACCGGTCAAAAATCTCAAGTGTGTTTTATAACCGGTTGAAAAAGGACATGCCGCTTCAAACAGATCCAACCGTTCTTTATGCGCTTGGCGAGCATAAGTCCCGTGTTTATTACAAAGATTTAAAAGTGAAATCACCTTATAATACGTATACAAACAAAGGGCTGCCGCCTGGACCTATTGCCAATGCTGGAGAATCTTCTTGGAAAGCAGCACTCCATCCAGAGAAAACAGATTTTGTTTACTTCCTAGCAAAGAAAAATGGGGAAGTCGTCTTTACGAAAACGTTAAATGAGCACAACAAAGCAAAAGCGAAATACATCACAGGCAGCAACTAGCGCTCATGTGAAAGGAAAAAGACTGTAGACAATGGTGAAATTGCCTGCAGTTTTTTTCGTTGTTATATCCATTTTATAGGTTCGCAATTACCACATCTTTGTGGTAAAATATATCGGGTTGTTTTTACTTAGATGAACGAAAGATTGACGAGAAAGAGAGCTGCAGCAGGCAGGACTCTTCTTTTTCAGGTCATGAAGGAGCTAGACATATAATGACAATCGAAGATGATCAAATAAATGATTATATTGAAGATTTAATTGAGCCGAGTCCTAATGCCATCGCTCAATTAGAGGAGTATGCGAAAGAGCATCATGTGCCAATCATGGAAAAGGTGAGCATTGAACTGTTATTGCAGCTGCTTTCTTTGAAAAAACCGAAGAAGATTCTTGAGGTTGGGACAGCGATTGGCTATTCAGCGATTCGAATGGCAGAAGCTCTGCCAGATGCTGAAATCTATACGATTGAGCGAAATGCGAAACGTTATGAGGAAGCGACACGGAATATTGAAGAATTACATTTCAAAGATAGAATTCACGTGTTTTTTGGCGATGCGATCGAATCAGCTAAAACGGTTCAGACGATGGCGCCCTATGATGTGATCTTCATTGATGCGGCAAAAGGTCAGTATCAACGCTTTTTTGAGCTGTTTGAACCGATGCTGTCCGATGACGGAATGATTATTACAGACAACGTATTATTTAAAGGCTTAGTTGCGACAAATTATGAAGAAGAAATTGAAGATAAACGAAAAAAACAATTAATAGGCAAAATTGATCGATACAATCAATGGCTGATGTCAAATCCTAACTACCAAACGTGTATCATTCCGGTTGGAGATGGGATCGCTATTAGTACAAAAAGAGGTGACCAATCATGAAAAAACCAGAATTGCTTGTGACGCCAAGCAAGGTGTCGGATGTACTGCCGCTCATTGAAGCGGGTGCTGACGCATTTTTAATAGGTGAACAAACATATGGAATCCGTCTTGCAGGTGAGTTTTCAAGAGAAGATGTGAAACAAACGGTTCAACTCGCACATGCACATCACAAAAAAGTATATGTCGCCATGAATGCGATTTTTCATAATGACCGTGTGGCACTGCTTGGAGATTATTTAACCTTTCTCGATGGGTTAAACGTGGATGGTGTCGTTTTTGGAGATCCGGCAGTGATCATGGCCGCAAAAGAAACAGGTGTCAACTTGAATCTGCACTGGAGTACAGAAACAACTGGGACAAACTATTACACTTGTAACTACTGGGGCAGAAAAGGCGCAACACGTGCTGTTCTTGCCAAAGAACTCAATATGGATAGCGTGATTGATATCAAAGAAAACGCCGAAGTGGAGATTGAAATTCAAGTCCACGGCATGACCTGTATGTTCCAATCCAAACGGACACTTGTTGGCAACTATTTTGAATATCAAGGCAAACAAATGGACGTGGAAGGCAGAAATATGGAACAAGGTCTATTCCTTCACGACCAGGAGCGTCAAAACAAATATCCTATTTTTGAGGATGAAAATGGCACACACATTATGAGTCCAAATGATGTATGTATGATTGATGAATTAGAAGAATTTGTCGACGCAGGCATTGACTCATTTAAAATTGACGGAATTTTAAAGTCACTTTCTTATATGACAGAGGTGACATCCCTCTATCGAAAAGCCATTGATTTACTAGTGACTGATAAGGAAGCCTATGAAGATCAGAAAGATGAATGGGTGGAGCGTATTGAAGAGATCCAGCCTGTCAACCGTTCAATCGATACAGGGTTCTTCTTTAAAGAAACGGTTTATTAAGATAAAAGGAGGCAGAGGAAATGGCACTTTTAAAAGATGGAATTTCTGAAGTGATCGATGGAAAACGTGTCATTACAAAAAAACCAGAACTGCTAGCGCCAGCAGGAAACTTAGAAAAACTAAAAATTGCTGTGCATTATGGAGCAGACGCTGTTTTTATTGGTGGGAAAGAATTTGGACTTCGTTCAAATGCAGATAACTTTTCAATTGAAGAAATGGCAGAAGGTGTCGCATTTGCGAACAAATACGGTGCTCGCATTTATGTGACAACGAATATTTTCGCCCACAACGAAAACATGGACGGGCTGGAAGAATATCTTCAAGGGATTGAAGGAGCCGGTGTAGCGGGAATTATTGTCGCTGATCCACTCATCATTGAAACATGCAAACGAGTAGCTCCAAAGCTTGAAGTTCACTTGAGCACACAGCAGTCTCTTTCAAATTGGAAAGCGGTGCAGTTTTGGAAGGAAGAAGGGCTCGAGCGTGTGGTCCTTGCACGTGAAACAAGCGCCCTAGAGATTAAAGAAATGAAAGAAAAAGTGGATATTGAAATCGAAACGTTCATTCACGGGGCGATGTGTATTGCTTATTCTGGCCGCTGCGTGCTCAGTAACCATATGACAGCGAGAGATTCAAACCGCGGAGGCTGCTGCCAATCTTGTCGCTGGGATTATGACCTTTATAAACTAGAAGGCTCTGAGGAAGCGCCTTTATTCGGTGAAGAAGATGCACCATTTGCGATGAGTCCAAAAGATTTAAAACTCATCGAATCCATACCGCAAATGATCGAAATGGGAATTGACAGCTTAAAGATCGAAGGACGAATGAAGTCCATTCATTATGTAGCAACAGTTGTCAGTGTCTATCGTAAAGTCATTGATGCTTACTGTGCGGATCCAGACAATTTCGTCATTCAACAAGAATGGCTCGATGAATTAGACAAATGTGCCAACCGTGACACGGCTCCTGCCTTTTTTGAAGGTGTACCAGGAACGGATGAACAAATGTTTGGCATTCACGGAAAGAAAACGACCTTTGATTTCGTCGGACTTGTACTTCATTATGATGAACAAGAACAAATTGTCACATTACAGCAGCGTAATTTCTTTAAAGCTGGCGACGAAGTTGAATTTTTCGGTCCAGAAATCGAAAATTTCACATGCAAGATTGAGACGATTTGGGACGAAAAAGGGAACGAACTCGATGCCGCTCGTCATCCACTGCAAATTGTGAAATTTAAGCTTGATCAAAAAGTATACCCTAGCAACATGATGAGAAAGGGGAAATAACCGGCACATGGGGAAAAAACCAGTGGTGATTGGAATCGCTGGCGGCTCGGGTTCAGGTAAAACGAGCGTCACCAATTCCATTTACGAAAAATTTAAAGGACATTCAATCCTCATGCTTCAGCAAGATTTATATTATAAAAATCAAAGTCATATGCCATTTGAAGAGCGCCTGCTGACCAATTATGATCATCCGCTTGCTTTTGACAATGACCTGATGATTGAGCATGTAGAAGCGCTGCTAAAGTACGAGTCCATTGAAAAACCGATTTATGATTTTAAACTAAACACACGTTCAGAAGAGACGGTACATGTTGAACCCAAAGATGTCATCATCGTTGAAGGAATCTTTGCTCTTGAAAACGAACGTCTAAGAAACTTAATGGATATTAAACTGTATGTGGATACAGATGCAGATCTTCGGATCATTCGCCGTATTTTACGTGATACGAAAGAAAGAGGCAGATCGATTGATTCCGTGATTGAACAATATGTATCTGTCGTCAGACCGATGCACAATCAATTCATTGAACCGTCAAAACGATACGCGGATATCATCATTCCAGAAGGTGGACAAAACCATGTCGCAATAGACCTCATGGTGACAAAAATTCAAACGATTCTTCAAAACCGCGGAGAGTAAATGGTGGAGAAGAACAAAGACCTTTACGACGTAAAGGTCTTTTCAACATCATGCTCTTGTAGTCAATACTTTAGTAATGGCTAGTCCGAAATTATCGGTGAGCATTGTAAGAAGCAGTCCCTGAGTAAAAGATTTGATATGATAGGAAAACAATGCTGCGAAATGGAGACAGGAAAATCACGATGGGATGCTGAAAGTTTCAGTTATTCCTGCTTTGTAAAAGTATATTAAAAAAACGACAAACAAATCAACACAAATTTTCAAACAATTCTTGATCAAAATGCAATTTTGTAATAATATAGCATAGACATATCGTACACTGACCATATTATGTATTGGAAGATGGAGAATGGATAAGCTATTCTTCTACATATGATCGAAATGGCCGAACGAGGTACAGGAGCTTCCTGTGCCTTTCCACAGTTTGTGCGATGAAGATAATACATCATCATGAGACCGCTGCTGTTCCTGCCTAATAAAAAGGCATAATAGTTGCATCTAAAAGGGACGCCATGTAAGATGTACTTTTACGAATATGGGACAGAAGGAATGAGGGCCGGAATATGTCCTCATTCTTGTATATTTCAGTCGTCACTCACATGCAGAAAGCTTGTATGATGAGGATTAATAGAAGGAGTGAATGATTCATGGCACAAGAAAAAGTATTTCCAATGACAGAAGAAGGAAAGCGCAAATTAGAAGAAGAGCTTGAATATTTGAAAACGGTTAAACGTAAAGAGGTTGTAGAGCGTATTAAAATCGCTAGAAGTTTTGGAGACCTCTCTGAAAACTCGGAATATGATTCTGCTAAAGAAGAGCAAGCGTTTGTAGAAGGTCGTATTACGACGCTTGATAATATGATTCGTAATGCCAAAATTATTGAAGATGAAGGTAACTCAAATATTGTTTCACTCGGTAAAACGGTGACATTCGTTGAATTACCGGACGGTGAAGAAGAGTCTTATACGATTGTAGGAAGTGCAGAAGCTGATCCGTTTGAAGGCAAAATTTCAAACGATTCACCAATTGCAAAAAGCCTTTTAGGCAAACAAGTAGACGACAAAGTCACGGTTCAAACACCTGGCGGAGAAATGTTCGTCCAAATTGTAAAAATTTCATAATTACGTTTATACGATAAACACCTCGTCCACAATAGGGACGAGGTGTTTTTATGCTGAAAACAAGAAGAATCCAATGGACAGGTGTCATTATTTTTATCTTATTGCTTGGTCTCCTATTTAGACTAGCGGAAATTCAGTTGTTTTTCACAGAATCTTTTTCAAAGCTTGATATTAATTTGATCCAAGAAAGTGTCAGGCAGCGGACAGAAGAAGTAGTCATTTCAGACGGACGCGGCGAATTTTTAGATCGAAACGGCGAGGCACTTCTCACAAAAGAAGAGCCTGCGGTCATCATATTTCCTTTCCTGCAATATGACCTCCCTCACTTAAAGCAAACCGCTTCTATACTTGAGATGGAAGAAGATGAATTGAAGAGCCAGCTGACAGAAACGAAGAAACCACTCATTTTAAAAGATGATATCACGAAAAAAAAGCTAAAAGACATCAATGATATGAAATATTCAGGTGTTTACGGCGTATATATGAAAGAGAAGGACAAAAAAAGACTTGCCCTCCACACATTAGGTTTCACAAGCGAGAATCCAGAACTCTTGAGAAAGCGTTATCCGGACAAAAAAGAGCTTTCGATTCGCACTGAGATCGGTACATTCGGTTTGGAAAGTACATTTGACGAATTTCTATTACCAGAGCAAGACACAAAATTGTTATATCATGTGGACGGAAGGGGAAACCCTTTGTTTGGGATGGACGTCAAATATACAGCAGAAGCTCATTCGTTTTATCCGCTGCAAGTGCAGACAACCATGGATGAAGACATGCAGAGGGAAATGGAGAATGTTCTCAAAGCACAAGGTGTTGAAAAAGGCGGAGCGGTTCTGCTCGACATTCAAAATAGCAGTGTGCTGGCGATGGCGAGTGTTCCAAATGTGACCAGCAAAAACCGGCATGAGGCAAGAAATTACATGCTGACCGCAATGGCTCCCGGTTCTGTATTTAAAACAGTCGTACTTGCCGCAGCGATTGAAAAAAACTTGAACCAGCCACAAACGATGTATGATTGTCGAAAGAATTTATATGGAGAGCCAGAAGGAAAGCAGGAAGTACTGAATCTGTCTGAAAGCTTTGCGCAAAGCTGTAATTATACATTTGCGACACTCGCTGAGCAGCTCATCCAAACAGATGATCAAATCCTTGAAAAGACAGCTTCAAAGCTTGGGCTTGTGGATCGAGCAGGCTGGGAAGGGGATGTATACCATAAGCAACAATTCAAACAGTTTGATCGTGAAGAAACAGGCAGTGTGTGGGGAGATAAAAGAGACAAGTATGTCAAAAAAGCCATTGCGCAAACGGCGATTGGTCAAAAAAATGTCAAAACAACCCCCTTACAAATTGCCAATATGATGGCAACGATTGCAAGGGGCGGAGAACGAAAAGAAGTGAGGATTGCAGATAAAGTGATGTATCAAAACGGAACAACGATGCTATCTTTTCAAAACAAACGACCTGATGGTGACAGTATTGACCGCTATACAGCTCAAACCTTGCAAAAGTACTTAAGGCAGGTTGTGACGTCTGACAAAGGAACAGGAAGAAGATTTCAAGACCTGCCGTTCCATATAGCAGGGAAATCAGGCACGGCCCAAACCGCCAGCAAAGATAAACAGGGGAATCCACTTTATCACAAGTGGTTTGCCGGATACTTTCCGGCAGAAAAACCAAAATACGCTCTCGTCGTTGTTCACCTTGATGAGGCAAGTGGCCGGGCTAAGACAAATGAAGCGTTTTATGATATTGTAAAAAAGGTCAATGAAATTGAAAAGAAACAGACATAGAACATCCCTTCATGTCATGTTAGAATAGTAACGACTTAGGGAACAGAGGCAAAGGAGTGCAGAGATTTTGAGTAGAAATTCTCGATTTGAACATCGTGATAAGCGCAGAAAGGCGAATATGGTGCTTAACATATTAATTGGTATCGTTGTGGTGCTTATTTTGGTTGTCGCATCGAGTTTGTTAATTTTTAATAGACCACCGAAAGATGTAGCCAACGAACCATCCAAAACAGCACCTGCATCGAGTGAAAATAAACAAAACTCAGAAGAAGATGTGAAAGATCAAAAGAAAGATACATCCGATGATGCGGATGCAAAAAAAGATGATTCATCTGACAAAAAAGACGATACAAAGAAAACAGATGATGAAGAAGAACCAAACAAAGATGCGTTAAAAGATGCCACAGAAACAGATGGCGGTAAAACAAGTGACGTAGACAAAACATATGAAAACGATAACTGGGAGCCTGTAGGAACAGAGCAATCGGGATCACATACAGCAACCTATGATGCTAACTCAAAAGACTGGAAAGAAATGATCAAAGCCATGTCCTATGCGACAGGAATCTCAGAAGATCAAATGACTGTTATTTGGTTAGGAAATAACGGAGGACCTCAAGATGCAAAAGGAACCATCCGTGATAAATCAACAGGTGAACGCTACCGTGTAGAAATTACGTGGGTGGACGAAAAAGGCTGGAAACCTGTGAAGGTTGAAAAATTAAAATAAAATAAAAAAGATGCATGCAAAAAGGCTAAAATGAACTTCATTTTAGCCTTTTTCTTCTTTTCAGCGTGATAGAAAACCTTTGCAGTCTAGGAAGGACTAGCACCGGCGCACAGACCTGACTGCCTATACGCTGATCTTTTTTTTATGAGACATTCGCTTTAAAATGAACAACTGCTGTATACAAAATCTTATCATCAATGACAGTCGTTTGATGACTCACAGAATGAACAGTCAGCAAGATCGCCTGATTATGTTCAATTTGTTTTTGGATCTTTTGTTCAAGTTCTTTTAAAGACGTTGCTTCAAAAAATTCAATTTTGTCCTTTAAAAAATCCAGTTGAAAATCCATTTCATTCATCCCTCCATGCTCTAGATTCATCATAATCTCTCCCATTCAAAAGGGCAAATATTTTTCCACCCCACTCAGTATTTTTTAGTAGGAAAGAATCAGAAGATGTGGTAGGATAGGAACTGTTCGACGGAATAAAACATACTATACGGATAGGAATAAATAGATAAAGTGGAGGGAAAGAAAAATGGGACGTGAGTTTCTTTCTTTATTTGATCATTGGGCTGAATCTTATGATGACACGGTAAGTGGTCATGACGAGCAGTATAAAGAAGTGTTTCGCCGGTATCCGGCCATTCTAAAAGAGATTACTCGCCGTGCAGGTCAACATGTCATTGAGTTTGGAAGCGGCACAGGAAACCTAACGGCGGCACTGCTTCAAGCAGATAAGAAAGTGTTTGGCGTTGAACCTTCAGAGGCCATGAAGAAAGCGGCTCTTCAAAAAGGAATACCAAATGTATTTCATGACGGAGATTTTTTATCGTTTCCAGCCCCACCTTTTGAGCCTGATACGATCGTCAGTTCATATGCTTTCCATCATTTAACGGACGAAGAAAAAAAACAAGCCATCCACACCTATGGCAACATCCTTCCCTCAGGTGGTAAAATAGTCTTTGCTGATACAATGTTTCAAAATCAAGCAGCACATCAAGCTGCAACGAACAAAGCGAAAGCCGCTGGGTTCGATCAGCTTGCAGAGGATTTAGAAACGGAATATTATCCATCCATAGGTGTGTTAAAGCAAATCTTTGAAGAAGAAGGTTTTAGCACATCTTTTCATCAAATGAATGATTTTGTGTGGATCGTAGAAGCGAAGAAAAGGGAATGAAAGGATGTTTTTGATTTGAAAATCGCAGTGATAGGTGCAATGGAAGAAGAAGTGACGATTTTAAGAGACCAACTAAAGAATGCCACACAAGAAAACATCGCTGGGTGTGAATTTACAACAGGTGTTTATGAAGATAAAGAAGTGATTTTATTAAAATCAGGGATTGGAAAAGTAAATGCAGCGGTCAGCACAACACTTCTGCTTGACCGCTTTCAGCCAGATTATGTAATCAATACAGGATCAGCTGGCGGTTTCCATCACTCATTAAATGTAGGTGATATTGTCATCTCTACAGATGTTAGACATCATGATGTGGACGTGACGATCTTTAATTACGAATATGGACAAGTGCCAGGATTACCAGCTGCTTTCATCGCAGATGATCAGCTTGTGAAGCTGGCAGAGGAATCTGCTTCAGAAATCGATCATATTCAAGTGGCAAAAGGAACGATTGCAACAGGAGATTCATTTATGGATGATCCTGGTCGTGTCGCGTTTGTGAGAGAGAAATTTCCAGAGCTGTATGCAGTGGAAATGGAGGCAGCAGCAGTTGCGCAAGTTTGCCATCTATTTGAAACGCCATTTGTGGTCGTTCGAGCGTTGTCAGATATTGCTGGGAAAGAATCCAATATCTCTTTTGATCAATTTCTAGAGCAAGCAGCGATTCACTCAACAGACCTTGTCCTGCGTATGATAAAGCAAACACAATAAAAGAAGGGGTTTCCCCCTTCTTTTCCATACAAAGGAAGGGATTTATATGGCTGTCATACATGATATTACGGAATTAATCGGCCACACACCGCTTTTA
The DNA here is from genome assembly GCF_040869405.1 of Bacillus sp. FSL K6-2869. Lineage (NCBI taxonomy): Bacteria > Bacillati > Bacillota > Bacilli > Caryophanales > Bacillaceae > Bacillus > Bacillus sp. FSL K6-2869. The sequence continues at coordinate 2,480,172 of NZ_CP152035.1, read as the reverse complement.
AAACTGTCAGGGATGGGTGTGCCGGCAGGTGTTGACATTTATGCAAAACTTGAAATGATGAACCCAGGCGGAAGTATTAAGGATCGCTTAGGTGATATGCTGATTAAAGAAGCGCTGGCATCGGGCAAACTGCGCCCAGGCGGAACCATTATTGAAGCAACTGCAGGAAACACAGGCATCGGGCTTGCGCTAAGTGCAAGAAAACATCAATTGCATCCGATCTTCTGTGTACCAGAACATTTTAGTCAAGAGAAACAACAGCTCATGAAGGCGCTTGGTGCAGAGATTATTCATACACCAAGAAAAGATGGGATGAAGGGTGCGATTGATCGAGCCCTTGAACTAGAGGCAAGCCTTGACAATGATTATTGTGTCTTACAATTTAAAAACCAAGTAAATCCATTGACTTACTATAAAACGCTCGGGCCAGAAATATGGTCTGACCTCCAGGGGAACATAGACGTGTTTGTAGCAGGAGCGGGCTCTGGCGGAACGTTTCAAGGCTGTGCTGCCTATTTAAAAGAGCAAAAAGAAGCGATAAAAACAGTGATCGTGGAACCAGAAGGATCTATTTTAAATGGCGGAAAGCCGGGACCGCATAGAACGGAAGGAATTGGCCTTGAATTTATTCCAGATTATATGGAATCGACTTTATTTGACGAGATTTATACCGTCAGTGACGATGATGCTTTCCGAATGGTGAAAGAAGCAGCTGAAAAGGAAGGTGTTCTGATCGGAAGCTCGTCTGGAGCCGCTCTATTTGCCGCTTTAGAGGAAGCGAAAAAGGCATCACCTGGGACGGTGATCGTCACTATTTTTCCTGATAGCAGTGAACGTTATCTAAGTAAAGGTATTTATGAGGGAGGAAAATAAAATGAAGCCAAAAACAATGATGATTCATAGTGGAATCACTGGTGATGAAAAAACAGGAGCCGTGTCTGTTCCCATTTACCAAGTCAGCACCTATAAGCAGCCTAAAGCAGGCGAGCACACTGGATATGAATATTCCAGAACTGCGAATCCAACAAGAACAGCACTGGAAACAGTCATTCGTGATCTTGAAGGCGGGGCAAACGGCTATGCATTCGGTTCAGGGATGGCTGCAATTACAGCCGTGATGATGCTGTTTAACAGCGGAGATCATATCGTACTGACTGACGACGTGTACGGCGGAACCTATCGTGTGATGACAAAGGTGCTCAACCGAATTGGCATTAAAGCCACATTTGTAGACACAAGCGATCCTGAAGCGGTGAAAAAAGCAATTTTACCAGAAACAAAAGCCGTCTATATTGAATCACCAACCAATCCTTTGCTGAAAATGACCGATCTACAAGCCATTAGCCGGATCACAAAAGAAGCTGGCATCTTGATGATTGTCGATAATACGTTTTTTACCCCATATTTTCAAAAGCCGATTTCATATGGGGCTGACATTGTCTTGCACAGTGCCACAAAATATTTAGGCGGCCATAGTGATGTGGTGGGCGGACTTGTCGTGACAGCTACTGAAGAGCTTGGTGAAGAACTGCACTTTGTTCAAAACTCTACAGGCGGTATTCTTGGACCGCAAGATGCGTGGCTTCTAATGCGAGGGATGAAAACGCTCGGACTAAGAATGGAAGCACATCAACAAAACGCGCAGAAAATCGCTGAGTTTTTAGAACAGCATCCTGCGATTACACGTGTCTATTACCCAGGTTTAAGCGCTCACCCAGGTCATGAGCTTGCAAAAACTCAAGCAACAGGCTTTGGCGGTATGATTTCTTTTGATATTGGAAAAGAAGAAAATGTCGACGTGTTTTTAAGCCAATTGAAATTGTTTACAATCGCAGAAAGCCTAGGGGCGGTTGAAAGTTTAATCTCTGTTCCTGCTCGTATGACCCATGCATCCATTCCAAAAGAGCGCAGAGAAGAGCTTGGCATTACAGATGGTTTAATCCGTATTTCTGTCGGTATTGAGGATATTGATGACTTATTACATGATATTGAACAAGGGCTCGACGCAGTAACGAATGGATAGATTTACATGCCCCTCACTTTCTCTCACTATGGTAAGCTATCAATAGACATTGATAACGGGAAGGTGAAACAAGTGAAGAAAAAGTGGGATGGTTTAGTGACAGATTACAAGCAATACGCTTTTATTTTGCTTGCTGTCAGCACCTTTTTATATATTGGTACGATTTTACCAAATCAGCACATAGAAGCATCACTAAAAATGCTGATGATGGCAGTTGATTGTGTTTTCCTATTGGCCGCTTTTCTTTGCGTGAAACGTGCGATCTTTTTTCAAAAAAAGCTACAAGAACTAGATGAAGATTAAATAAAAAGTCTCCTCATATGATGAGGAGACTTTCAGCGTGTAGACAAACCCTCGCATTCTTTGTCAGTCCTGCGTGCCGGTGCTCACGAATGTCAAATTCGCTCCGCGCCGGTACTCGTCCTTCCTAGAATTCAAAGGTTTTCTATCACGCTGAAAAGAAGACAAAGGGCTAAAATCAAGTTCATTTTAGCCCTTTGTCAACAGTCTGAAGTTTCCTCATGTGTTGAGGAGACTTTTTTTAATTGCACTGGATAATCGGACAAGAATGTCTGTAGAAATTTAGTCAAACACACAAAAATCATCTAATTTACTAAAAACAGGTTTACAAAATGGTGCTTGCTGGATATACTTACAAAGTAATTAAAAACGTAAAGGAGGCTGAAGAATATGTTATTCGTATCTACTTGTGATCAATTCAACAACCAATTTCATCATGTCATCAGCCTGTGGAAGAGCTCGTGTCCTTCCTTTACCTTTTACGGTTCACGCTACAAAACTGTTTAAGTAAACGAGGATTTCACGTATCATCCATCGCAGGTTAGAAGACACTGTCTTTTGATCTGCATTTTTGTGTGCCCGCAGGTCAACTGATAAAGAAGATCTGCGGGCTATTTCGCGTGCTGCGAACTGAAGGGAGGTGAGCGTATATGACAATCCATTTATTTTTTATTACTTTGACGATCCAACGTAAATACAAGGACATTGAAACCGTTCTTTATGAACAACAAGTCGAAACATTTTATGAAGAAATGAAGCAGAAACAACTAAAGTACATGAACTAAAAAGGACAATAAAAACATGAAAAGGAGGAGATTGACATGTTTATGATGCTTGCAATGCTTGATTGTTATACAAGGGAGAAGGACCAGGTTTAGACACGCTCCACATTGATCACCTGCACATATGATAACCGTAAAAGGAGATTGTGAGGTGATCAATGAATGTCGATGTCACCATATATGAGGTTTCCGTCAGTGGGGCACGGGTATGCGTCTATTCCGCATTCTTTAAAGCACGGGTACGGCAATCCATACAGAATGCAAAGAGAGCAAGAAGAAATGCTCAGACGCTATATGTACAATTATCCAACTTATTGGTATTAAAGAAAAGGAGCAGGAAACGTTATCGTTTCCTGCTCCTTTTACATTAGCAAATCCAGCTTGCACCGATGATGATTAACAAAATGAACAGTACAACAAGCAATGCGAATCCGCCTGCAAAACCGCCACCGTAGCCACCGCAGTAGCCTCCAGAATAACCGCCAAAGCCCATAATCTAGCACCACCTTTATCTAATCAAGATACATTCATAAAATATGCAGCTCATGCGGAAAACGAAATCAATCTGAGCACAATTAATGAAAATGCCTATTTGTTTAAATATTTTTCATTACGTGCGAAACATTTTCAGAAAAGGTGCCGTCTAATAAAAGACAAAGAAATTAGGACTAGGTCTTAACTTTTGTTAGGCGAGAGCCGATATGAAAAGTAAGAAAATTCGTAAATAGTTTTATTTACTGGTGCAAAGCAGGTGTTGACATTGATTCAAAGCTGGATTGGAAAACAAATGAGGGAACCAAAGGGCTTGTTCTCAAAATGGGTTGCCCGCTATATGGAAAAAAATCATCATAATATCAATCAATGGACGATTCAACTCTTAAATATACAAGAAAACGACCGGATTTTAGAAATTGGTACTGGAAGAGGTATGACATTATCTAAAGTAGCGGAAAAACTTGACCGAGGAAAAGTATATGGAATCGATGCTTCGCGTCATATGGTAAAATACGCGAAAAGAAAACATAAGAGGCTTGTCGAGCAGGAAAAAGCCGTTATCACACTTGGAAAAGCTGAGCAATTACCTTTTGAAGACAGATCATTCAATAAATTATTCACAGTGCAGACCATCTATTACTTGCCAGATATCGAACAAGTCATGAAAGAGGTATATCGTGTTCTTCAAGTGGATGGAGAAGTATTCTTATCTTTTCAAAAGCAGGAACTGATGAAGGAACAAAAACGCTCACAGTCTCTTTCAACGTACAGTGAAGAAGACATCAGCTGTCTTTTTTCAGCGTATCACTTTAGAGACGTCTCTGTTTACCATTATGATACATACATCTGTATCAAAGCCTTAAAATGATGAAAATATTTCCCAGGTAATGAACAAGCACTCAAAAAAAGGCTCTTCGCCAGAAGGGCCTTTTTTGCATGTGGGAATTGATCATTCATCAATAAAAAAGACTCTTCACAAGAAGAGTCTTTTGCATTCATTTCATATGTAGGGGCCAGCCAGGTGTGTAAGGAATGATAGTATATATAAGGAATTTGTTTGTCGATTAAGGATACCTGTCTGGCTTATTCCTTATATCGACAATGTTCTGCAAATGTTTAGCTTTTTTTTTCAATATTTTCTTTTTTATTTGACTGGAAAATACATTTTTCTCTCCTAGATAGACATTTGTCACTTATTTTTTGAGTCAATGTGCGGTTAAAAGAAGGAAAAAGCCCGAGAAAGAGAGAATTTTGGAGAGACTTCATTTTTAAACAAAAAGGGAGGAATGAAAACATGTCGGGAAACAAAGGTGTCGTTTACAAAGGAGCAGGAAATGTAGCAGTTGAGGATATTGGATACCCTGATTTGGTTTTAAGGGATGGCCCTGGTGTACCTAAAGCCAATGTTGGACGTAAGTGTGAGCATGGCGTCATTTTAAAAGTGGTGACAACAAACATTTGCGGGAGCGACCAGCATATGGTAAGAGGGCGTACAACTGCGCCTGAAGGACTTGTCCTTGGTCATGAAATTACTGGTGAAGTCGTTGAAGTTGGACGAGATGTAGAGTTTATCCAAAAGGGTGATCTCGTATCAGTTCCATTTAATATTGCCTGTGGTCGCTGCGTCATGTGTAAAGAACAAAAAACCCATGTGTGTTTAAATGTGAACCCCGATCGACCTGGCTCAGCTTATGGATATGTAGATATGGGCGGATGGGTTGGCGGCCAATCGGAGTACGTCATGGTGCCATATGCTGATTTCCAGCTACTCAAATTTCCGGACAAAGATCAGGCGATGGAAAAAATACTTGATTTGACGATGCTTTCTGATATTTTCCCGACAGGTTTTCATGGTGCGTATTCGGCTGGCGTAAAACCAGGCTCTACTGTCTATATTGCTGGTGCAGGGCCAGTAGGTCTTGCAGCAGCGCATTCCGCTCAGCTCCTTGGCGCTTCTGCTGTCATCGTCGGCGATCTCAATGAACAAAGGCTCGAGCAGGCGAGAAGCTTTGGCTGCGAAACGATTAATTTACGAAAACATGATCGAATCGGTGAACAAATGACAAACATCCTTGGAGAGCCAGAAGTCGACTGTGCGGTCGATTGTGTCGGTTTTGAAGCTTCAGGTCATGGAGATCAAGGAGAAGCACCAGCCACCGTTTTAAATACAATTATGGATATTACCAAAGTTGGCGGTAAGCTTGGAATTCCAGGACTTTACGTCACAGAAGATCCAGGTGCTGTGGATGAAGATGCAAAAGTTGGATCTCTGAAAGTGCGAATTGGACTTGGCTGGGCCAAAGCCCATACCTTTGTGACAGGCCAAACCCCTGTCATGCAATATCACCGCAGCTTGATGAAATCTATTTTAAGCGGAAGGGCACAAATCGCCAAAGCCGTTAATGCGACCGTCATTTCCCTTGATCAAGCCCCTAAAGGATATAGCGATTTTGATTCGGGTGTGGCGAAGAAATTTGTGATTGACCCGCATGGCATGATTTCTAAATAATGATCCATCGAAAAAAACTTACAGGATTTTTCCTGTAAGTTTTTTTGCTTGTTACATATAAAAAGATGAATCTTTTCTACTATATTCCATGTCAATTGTTAGCCGTGCCTGAGTATATATTCCTCTGTTAAATCAACAAACGCCTTCAAAGCAGGAGACATCCATTTATTTTTATGCCAGAATAGTTGGATTTTCGTTGTGAGACAGGGCCCCATCCAATTGATTTTAATCATATGGCCTTCCGTTATTTCTCTTTTTATAGAAATTTCGGGAAGTACAGCAATTCCTAGACCAGCCATTACACATTTTTTTATGGCTTCTACATCTGCTAGTTCTAGTTTACTTCTCGGTTTTGCTCCTGCCTGTGTCAAAGAGTGTTCGAAGGCGTAACGATAATCGCAGTCTTCAGTTAACAACAATCTTTGCTCGTCTAAATCGATAGGATATACTTTTTGTTTTTTGCTCAATGGATTTGTTGGACAGCATACAATGGCCATCGGTTCATCTTTTAATTCTTTTACAATTAAATGTGAGGATACGACAGGATTCATCGATAATAGGGCGACATCAATTTGTCCTTCCAGTAATAGATTTAAAACATCCTTTTCAGCTATTCCGGGACGGAAAATCAGTTCTACTTTAGGATACGTTGTTTGAAAGTCCGTTAAAATATGAGGAAGTCGATAGGTACATTGTGTTTCAGATGCACATATTCTCAAAATGCCGCTTGGCTCACTCATCCCGCCAACAGCCTCTAATGCTTCTCCTGTTAAACCTAAAATCTTATCCGCATAATCTTGAAACTTTATGCCAGCTTCTGTTAAAACCACCCTTTTTCCAAGCCTTTCAAAAAGAGGGGTTCCTAGCTCTTCTTCTAATGCAGCGATATTTGCCGTGATACTAGATTGAGCATAGCCAAGTATTTGTGCTGTTTTTGTAAAGTTTAATACTTTTGATGCTGTTTGGAACATCATCAGTTGCTTTATTTCCAACGTCAATCCCTCCTAAATCGGATGAGCCGATTGATGCAATCAGAAAACTTCTATAGATAGATCATAACATTTTTACTATGATGAAAGTAGGCGCTTTCATTATTTAGAATGTTCAGATTTTATAGGGGGGATGGCTTTGTTTGAAACGATTGTCAATTCAATAAATGACTTTTTATGGACATATATTTTAGTCGTTATGTTAATAGGGATTGGAATCTACTTTACGGTGAGAATGAAGTTTATGCAAATTGTCTTACTAAAAGAGATCTTCCGTTCTATTTTTGAAAAAGCCCCAAAAATAAAAGGGAGTCAAGACATTTCTTCAATGCAAGCTTTCTTTATCGGAGCAGCGACGAGGATTGGAACTGGAAATATGGCAGGTGTTGCTATTGCCATCACAGTTGGTGGTCCTGGAGCTATTTTTTGGATGTGGTTTGCAGCAGTTTTAGGGGGAGCTTCTGCATTTGTCGAAAGCACACTCGCTCAAATATATAAAGTGAGAACAAGTGATGGTTTTAAAGGGGGGCCAGGCTATTATATACAAAAGCAATTTGGACTGAAATGGCCAAGTAGGATCTTTGCCTTTTCTGTTATTCTTAGTTTTGGCTTAATTTTTAATGCAGTACAAACGAACACCATCACAAATGCCTTTCGATATTCATTTGGTATCAGTCCAATTGGCATGGGGGTATTCGTAACCATTCTTACGGCTCTCATCATTTTTGGTGGTGTAAAGAGAATTGCCCGCTTTACCCAAATCATTGTGCCAATCATGTCCTCGTTTTATATTATCTTAGCACTTTATGTGATTGTGACAAATATCGCTGATGTACCCGCAGCATTAGCAAGTATTATGAAAAGTGCGTTTGGATTAGAGCAAATGGTTGGAGGCGGAATCGGCGCTGCAATAATGAACGGTGTCAAACGTGGTTTATTTTCCAATGAAGCAGGAATGGGAAGTGCGCCAAATGCGGCTGCTGCTGCCCATGTTTCACACCCAGTAAAACAAGGGTTTGTTCAATTATTAGGCGTATTTTTTGATACATTAGTTGTTTGTAGTTGTACAGCATTTATTATTATGCTATCAACAGTAGAAACAGCAGGTGATTTGTCAGGTATTGAAATTACTCAAGCTGCAATGGCGCAGCATTTCGGTTCTTGGGCTAGTATTTTCTTAGCATTTGCGATCTTTACTTTTGCATTTAGCTCCATTGTAGGTGGCTACTATTACGGTGAAGCCAATATCGGTTTTATTCATAACAGTGTAACCGCGCTATTCGTGTATCGCATCACTGTTTTAATGATGATTATGTTTGGTGCTCTCGCCAACTTACAAATCGTTTGGACGTTAGCGGACTTGTCGATGGCGATTATGGCCATTGTTAACTTGGTTGCCATTGCGATTTTAGGCAAATTTGCTTTTGCGGCTCTAAATGATTACATGGGACAAAGAAAGGTAGGAAAGAACCCTGTTTTTTACGCTTCTACCATTCCAGGTTTAAAAGGAATAGAATGGTGGGGAGTAGAAAAACAAGCGATTAAATCAACAAATGAAGGGGTAGAAAATCAATGATAAATTTTGAATATGATTGTCATACGAAAATGATCATGGGGACTGGAAAATCTAAAGAAATTGCCTCTATTGTAGAGGACATTGTATTGCCTAGTGCTACAATTATGATTGTGACTGACCCTGGTGTAAAAAGCGCAGGATTGGTGACGCCTATTGAAGCGTATTTGCAAGAAGCTGGTTATTCCGTTGTCGTCTTTGATCAAGTATCTCCAAACCCTAGAGATCATGAATGTCTAACGGGTGCAGAGCTCTTTAGAAAAGTACAAGCATCAGCGGTAATTGCGATTGGTGGAGGCAGCCCAATGGATACGGCAAAAGCCATTGCTTTATTAGGTCCAAATGGCGGTAATCCTGCAGAGTATATTGCAGGCAAGAAAGCGTACACAAATGTATCACCCTTAATTTGTATTCCCACCACGGCTGGAACTGGCTCTGAGGTGACCCGTTCATCTGTGATTACGTTAGCTGCTTCACATAAAAAAATCACCTTAAAACATGCCTTGCTTCGACCAACTATTGCGATTTTGGATCCTGCTCTTACTTCTACGGTGCCAAAAAGTATAACAGCGGCAACAGGTGTTGATGCACTGGTCCATGCGATTGAAGGCTATACATGTAAAGAAACAAACCCTATTTCTAAGGCGATGGGGGCAAGTGCAATGAAAACCATTGTGACCTATTTACCGAAGGCGTATGAAGACGGATCTGATTTAGAAGCAAGATACAAAATGCAGGAAGGCAGTTTACTCGCTGGCTTATGCTTCGGTTCCGCTGATGTAGCAGCTGTGCATTGTTTAGCCGAAGCGCTCGGTAGTCTTTATGATACACCTCATGGTATCGCGAATGCTGTGTTTTTACCTTATGTCATACAATTTAATGCAGCTGAAAACAAATCATTGCACATAGAGCTTGCAAACATTATGGGCTTTGCAGATAAAACGGATGCAGATGATGTGGCGATTCAAAAATTAATGGATGGTATGTATACATTCACAAAGAATTTAGGTATTCCATCACTAAAAGAATTATCTTATGTAAAAGTAGAAGATTTTGAAAAAATGGCTGAACTAGCAGAACAAAATAACTCTACAAAAAGCAATGTTCGTGCCGTTACGAAAGCGGACTACTTAGATATACTAAAAGCTGCTTTTTAATTATAGTCATACAGAAAAAGAGCCGAATAGAATGACTGAATGATAAACACAAACTTTCCCAGACTTTATACAAGAAGCAAACGACTATGTCGTCAATATGTAGAATTACAAATATACCACCCTCCTAATGTATGATTTAGGTGGTGGTTTTTCTATGTCCCATTTGACTAGGTATCGTGTATACATGAGTGGTATGATAGACGACAACATCTCATGAGAGAAAGGATAGGGTAAACGATGAATTTTCACAATAAAACAGTCGTTATCACTGGCGCAGCCAATGGAATTGGTGAGTCGATCGCTTATGGTTATGCGAAAGAAGGGGCGCGTGTTGTGCTTGCGGATATTGACGAAGAGAAGGGCAAGCGCTTGGAAGATCAGCTGAAAAAGGAGTCCTTTGAGGCTTTTTTTAAAAAAACGGATGTGAAACAAGAGAAGGATATTCAAGACATCATGTCGGCTGCTGTGGCTCGTTATCAAACGATCGATATTCTCATCAATAATGCAGGGGTTATGTGTACAAAATCGCCTTATGAGCTAACGGTTGATGAGTTTGATCATGTGCTGCATACAAACCTGCGAGGTGCTTTTTTATGTGCAAGGGAAGCGGCACGTTATATCAAAGAGAATCCAAACGGCGGTTCCATTGTGAATATATCATCTACCCGTGCGACCATGTCAGAGCCTCATACAGAAGCGTATGCTGCATCAAAAGGCGGGATATCAGCACTTACTCATGCGCTGGCTGCTTCTTTTAGTCAGGATCACATAACAGTAAACAGCATTTCCCCTGGGTGGATTGAAACGAAGGATGAGAAAAATTTGCGAGAAATTGACCATCAGCAGCACCTTTCCAATCGAGTAGGAACGCCAAAGGATATTGTCAAAGCTTGTTTTTATTTAACAGATGAAGACAATCAATTTGTGACAGGAACAGATTTGGTTGTTGATGGCGGCATGACTAGAAAAATGATTTATGCGGATTAACATGAAAAAACATTGACGCCTTGACGGAGGCGCAGTACAATATGTAACAATTCAGCTGAAGATCGTGATGAAAAAAAGATAAAGCGCAAATAGAGAAGAGTATGTAATGGCTGCCTCACACAGAGAACTCCGTGAAGCTGAGAAGGAGCTGGGAAGCTTTACAGAACCAAGCCTCTTAGCTCTGTACCGGATTCATTGTGATGGTGGTGCAGCGGCATTCTCCCGTTATAGAGAAGGGTTAGCGATAACCTGCTAAGGTTCATCTGGTAACAGGTGAATGAACTGAGGTGGCAACGCGGAGTCAATCCCGTCCTCAAGACAGAAATGTCTTGGGGGCGGGATTTTTTTTGATGACAAAAAGGAGGGCACTACGATGAAAAAACATTGGCGGGATATGAGCATGTTACTTGGAGCGATTGGTATTGCGAACATAGGAGAATGGATTTATATGATTGCTCTCCACCTGCTGATTTTTCAGGAAACGGGCTCCGTTCTTGCTGTAACAGCCGTCTATATGTTAAGACCTGTCTCGGCTCTTTTAACAAATAGCTGGTCTGGTAGTTTAATAGATAGACTGAATCAGCGGAATGTCATGATCAGTCTAGATCTATGCCGGGCCATTCTGATTGCTTGTTTACCCTTTGTCTTATTTTCTGGCCACTTATTGATCGTATATGTGATGCTATTTCTCATTCATATGGCACAAGCCATGTTTCATCCAGCTTCGATGGTGTATATGACAGCACTAATCCCGGCGGATAAACGAAAACGGTTTAATGCCATTCGATCTTTGCTTCAGTCTGGTGGATTTTTACTCGGACCCGCCGTAGCAGGGCTGCTTTTTCTCATTGGTACACCAGTCCTTTCAATTTATGTAAATGCAATCTGCCTTTTGATATCTGCTGTTTTGACGATGTGTTTACCGATCTTGTCAAAAGCAGACGGGGCACAAAAGGGCTTTTCTCTCTCGGTATTAAAGGAAGATGCAAAACTTGTCTTTCATTTCAGTCTCACATCCCGTCAAGTGATGGCCGTGTATTTATTATTTAGTGCCGCCATCACGGTGCTGCCGACTGCGATTGACTCACTTGAAGCAGCTTTTGCAAAGGAAGTGCTGATGTTGACCAATACCGAATATGGGTTTCTTGTCAGTGTAGCTGGGGCAGGGATTATCGCAGGGGCATGTCTCAATACGGTCATTGTCGAAAGGCTGCCTATTTCAGTGATGCTTGGTGCGGGGAGTTTGTTTGTGGCTTTTGGATACTTGATCTATGCTTTTTCAAGCACATTGACTGTCGCAGCAGCTGGCTTTTTTGTTCTCGCTTTCTTTTTAGCATTTGCAAACACCGGTTTTATGACTTTTTATCAAACGAATATCCCGGTAGAGGTTATGGGGAGAGTGGCAAGTTTTTATGCGTTATGTGAAGCAGTTCTGACGATGATGATGACAGGAATATGCGGCGCATTGGCGCATGTTTTATCGATACGTACTTCTGTCATAATTGGCTGCCTATGTATGCTTCTTATTTGTCTGTTGCTATGTTTTGTCATTTTTCGTCCATTGACTGTCAAAAAAATAGTGCATCTTACTTAGAAAATTAAAAAAATTATGTTATCATTATTTAAGTAAGTTAATTAAATTGATGAGAAAAGGAGTCTTACAAATGAAAGCACTACGCTGGCACGATCAAAAGGACATTCGACTAGAGGAAATTGACGAACCAACAGTTGCTCCAGGAAAAGTGAAACTGAAAGTAAAATGGTGCGGCATTTGTGGTAGTGATTTACATGAATATTTAGGCGGACCGATCTTCATTCCTGTGAATGAACCTCATCCACTTACAAAAGAAAAAGCACCCATTACACTGGGACACGAGTTCTCTGGTGAAGTTGTAGAAGTTGGAGAAGGCGTGAGCAATTACAAAGTAGGCGATCGAGTGGTTGTTGAACCTATTTTTGCAACTCACGGGCACCAAGGTGCTTACAACTTAGATGAAAACATGGGCTTCTTAGGACTTGCTGGTGGCGGTGGAGGATTCTCTGAATATGTATCTGTCGATGAAGAATTACTTCATTTGTTACCAGACGAAATTTCATATGAGCAAGGTGCACTTGTTGAACCTTCTGCAGTTGCTTTATATGCCGTTCGTTCTAGTAAAGTACAAGCTGGGGATACAGCAGCTGTGTTTGGCTGTGGACCAATTGGTTTACTTGTCATTGAAGCATTAAAAGCAGCTGGTGCTACTGACATTTATGCAGTGGAATTATCAAAAGAGCGCCAAGAAAAAGCAAAAGAACTTGGAGCGATCATTGTAGATCCTTCTCAGTATGAAGATGTTGTTCAAGAAATCGCACGCCGTACAAATGGTGGAGTCGATGTTTCTTTTGAAGTGACAGGTGTACCTGTTGTATTGAAGCAAGCAATCCAATCAACTAGAATTTCAGGTGAAACAGTCATTGTAAGCATTTGGGAAAAGGGCGCAGAAATTATGCCGAATGACATTGTCATTAAAGAACGTACAGTCAAAGGAATCATCGGCTACAGAGATGTTTTCCCATCTGTATTAAACTTAATGAGAAAAGGCTATTTCTCTGCAGATACACTCGTCACGAAGAAAATCAAGCTGGACGATGTGATCGAAGATGGCTTCCATGCATTAATCAATGAAAAAGATCAAGTGAAAATTTTAGTCAGTGCTGAATAAGTAGGACGATAAAGAGAATGGCAGATGCCGTTCTCTTTTTTTCATAAGAGCATGCGATTTTTCATAAAGAGGGGATCGGCTGAATAGTGATAAGTGCAAAGATGTTTGTAAATAAAGGAGATGACATCATGTTTTATCACATTAAAGAACTGCAATATGAAGCAAAGCCCTCTAAGCCGGACCCTCTTTATGCGAAAAAATTGCAAGAGGTGTTAGGCGGTCAATATGGAGAAATCAGCGTGATGATGCAATATTTATTTCAAGGGTTTAACTGCCGAGCGGATCAAAAATATAAAGACTTGCTCCATGACATTGGAACGGAGGAAATCGGTCATGTCGAAATGCTGGCAACGATGATTGCTCGATTACTTGATAATGCCCCAGTTAAAGAACAAGAAGAAGCGTATCAAAGTGATCCAGCACTTGCAGCCGTCATGGGCGGAATGAATCCTCAACATGCAATTGTTGCAGGCTTAGGGGCAATGGCAGCAGATAGTCAAGGGTATCCGTGGAATGCAAAATATATCATTGCAAGTGGAAATTTAATGGCTGACTTCCGGGCAAATTTGAACGCGGAGTCACAAGGCAGACTTCAGGTTACACGGCTTTATGAAATGACCGATGACCGCGGAGTGAAGGATATGCTCTCCTTTCTCATTGCTCGTGATACATATCATCAAAATATGTGGCTGGCTGCAATTAAGGAATTGGAAGAACGAGAAGGGGATGTCGTTGTTCCAACCACCTTCCCGCGCTCACTGGAAAAACAGCAAGTATCCTATGATTTGTTTAACTTCTCAAGAGGAGAAGAAAGCAAAGAAGGCAGATGGGCACATGGCCGAAGTATGGATGGAAAGGGAGAATTCAGATATATTTCTGCTCCTGTCGTGTTCGGCTCTGCGCCTAAACTCAAACCAGCACCGAAAGAACTATATAACACACCGAAAAAAGGAGAATAAAAAAGTCGATCAGGGTTTGTACCTGATCGGCTTTTTTAACGTCCAAGAGATTTTCCGTACACGCTGACTCGTTTCTCTAACAAAGCAAAAGCGAGTTCAAAGAAAATACTAAGCATCCAATAGATCAAAGCAGATACGAGATACGTTTCTAAAAACTTGTAGCCGTCATTTGCAATGATGCGAGAGATTCCCATGATTTCCAGTACACCAATTGTAAACGAAAGGGATGTGGCTTTTAACAGCTGAATGAGCTGATTCCCTAGGTTTGGCAGGGCAACCACAAACGCTTGCGGTAAAATAATGCGAATCATCGCCTGTCTGGTGGTCATGCCAACGATTTTCGCCGCTTCAAGCTGCCCTCTGTCTACCGCAAGGAGTGCGCTGCGGACCACTTCTGTTAAATGTGCGGCTGAATGCAGGCTGAAGGTGATAAGGGCAACGGTAAGCGGGGAGACCATATCCGGGTGAAAGGTCAACCCAAAAGTGCTATTCATTTTGGTCAGAACAAATGGAATGCCATAAAAGAAAGCAAACAACTGAACAATGAGAGGTGTTCCTCTAAAAAATGAGACATAGAGCGTGACCAGCTGGCGGAGCACAGGGATACGAAAGAGGCGAATGAAAGCAAAAACAGATCCAATCAAAAGGCTCACAGCCATAGAAACAAGTGCAATCAATAAGGTAAAGGGAACGCCTTTTAGAATATGTGGTATTTGGTCAATCGCAAATGATATATCAATGGTTTGCATCAAATCGCCTCCTTAGCGTGACAGGCTGGTGCGGCCTTTCACAAATTTTCTTTCCAGTAGCATCGTGATCAGTTCAATACTGATGCAAATCAGCCAATACACAATTGCAATGATGACGTACACTTCAAACATCCCTATCCCGTAGTTATTGCCTAGGATGATTTTGACCTGTCCCATCATATCAATGAGTCCGATTGTAAATGCAATGGCGGTATCTTTTACGAGATCAATGGTGTAATTTCCGAGGTTCGGAAGTGCAATGAGAAAGGCTTGCGGAATAATGATCCTCATTAATGCCTGCGTATCTGTCATCCCAACAATGTAAGCTGCTTCAAGCTGATCTTTCCCAACAGAGGAATATGCACTGCGAAAGACTTCAGATAAATAAGCGCCCGTATGTAACGAGAATGTGATCATCACAAATAACACACGATCCCAATGACTGATTTGAATTCCGGCCATGAGTAAAAGCTGAGGCAGGCCAAAATAAATGAGGAATAACTGAACAATGAGCGGCGTACTTCGTGTAAATGACAAATAAATGACCGCCAATTGTTTCAGCACTGGAATTTGTTTGATTCGAATGCAAGCAAACAGCAATCCGATGATGATGGCAAAAAACAATGACACCACAATCATAAGAAATGTGAGTGGCAGACGATCCACCACTTGTAAAAAGATTCTTAGCCAATCTCCAGCTGTAAACGTCATGGCGTTTCCTTCCTTTCTTCATACTGATAGCCTTGCTCTGATATATAGTCAATATCTTGAAAGAAATCAACGCCAAACCATTTCTTCGCAAGGTCAGGTAATGTTCCGTCTTCTATCATCTCTTGTGTCACTCGGTCCAATTGTGATGCTAGTTTCTTTTGACTAGGCTGTAAGACAAGATAAATAGGTTCCTTTGATACAATGCCGCCCACTTTGACTTTCAGGTGAAGATGTTTTTGAATCGTATCAAAGGTCGAAATATTCATAAAAGCCGCATCGGACCGTCCACTTTCGACTCGTTTTAAATTGAGTTCGTTTGAAGGACTTTCAATGGTCGTGAGCGGAATTTTCCGATCATTTTCTTCATTATATTGATTTAATATGGAACGAAGGCCGCCGCTAGGACTGACGGGAGCGAGCTTTTTTGATGTCATATCGTCTAGAGATTGAATATCTTGCTCTGATTCATTCACAATTAAACCTGTCATCGAATAGCCGTATGGCACCTTAGGATAAAGAAAGCGTTTTTCACGTTCAGGATTACTAAAAAACCAATTAGCCGCCATTTCAAATTTCCCAGCGCCGATCCCAATTAAATTGGATTCTTCCTCGCCAAAGATATAATCAAAATGAATGTGTGGCAAACGTTTCTCGACTTCATTTAAATAATCGATGTTATAGCCAATCGGCTCGTTGCGGTCATTTGTGGCTAAAAAAGGCGGATTGACTTCTGCGCTTAGTGCGACTTTGACAATTTGTCTGCCATCATCTGTTGTCGTTTTCACACTGCTGCAGCCAATGAGAGAGAGGAGAAACAGAAGGATACTAGCGGCAGTGAATAAAGTCTTGCGCTTCATCTGTCTTCCTCCAATCCTTGCCACATCCCGCGATGAATTCTTGATAAAAATTGTTTCGTCCGTTCATGCTGAGGCTTCATCAGGACGTCTTCTGGTGAGCCTTTTTCAACGATTTCCCCATCTGCCATAAAGATCACTGTATCCGCTACATCTTTTGCAAACGAGATTTCATGCGTCACAATGACCATTGTCATTCCTTGGCTCGCAATATCTTTCATCATTTCAAGGATTTCTCCGACCATCTCTGGGTCCAGTGCGGACGTTGGTTCATCAAACAAAAGCACCGCAGGATTCATGGCAAGCGCACGGGCAATTCCGATCCGCTGCTGTTGACCGCCGGATAATTCACTTGGAAATGCTTCTTTTTTATGAAGCAGCCCAATTCGCGTTAACAATTGCTCTCCGATTTTTTCCGCCTCTGTTTTAGACATGTTTTGAGACACAATCAATCCTTCTGTGATGTTTTCAAGTGCTCGTTTATTTTGAAACAAGTGATAATGCTGAAACACCATAGACGATTGCTGTCTGAGTTTTAGAAGATCTTTTTTTCGATATTGTTCAAATTGAATCGTGGCTTCTCCAACTGTCAGCGTTCCTTTGTCTGGGATATCAAGGCTGTTTAAACTGCGGAGAAGGGTTGTTTTTCCTGATCCGCTCGGTCCAATAATGGCGACCACTTCACCTTCGTGTACAGTGAAATCAATTCCTTTTAACACATGAGTTGACCCATAGGATTTATGTAGATTAGTAGCAGAAATCATAAAAGCATCACGTTCCTTTGACATATGTACTTAATATTGATAAAATTTAACACATTAAATCCTATAAGTAAAGTGTGTTTTAATAATACCTATTGGATAAATCGGATATGATAGATTGCGAGAAACAGAGGAGTTGGATACGTTTTGTCTAAAGCATTATTTGTCGATACAGATTTTCAAAAAAATTGGCTAGATCAACTAGAATCCCTTCGTGAAACGATCGAACAATCTGCAAAAGAACATGATGAGGGTGCCTATTTTCCTAAACAGAATATCGAATCATTAGTAGAACTGGGCTATACAACGTTGTCTCTGCCTGTTGAGTACGGGGGCGGGGGTCAATCTGTAAAGGATATGGTCCTTTTTCAAGAAACACTAGGAAGTATGGATGGAGCAACTGCCTTATCGATCGGCTGGCACCAAGGAGTTATTGGTGAAATTTATGAAAAGAAACTATGGAATGAGAAGCAGCTGCAATTTTTTGCTGAAGAAATCAAAAATGGGGCTCTTGTGAACCGGGCTGTCAGTGAAGCGCAGACAGGTAGTCCAACAAGAGGAGGCAAACCTGGAACAACTGCAACGAGATCAGGAGATCAATGGGTGATCAGCGGCAGGAAAACATTCACAACGATGTCACCAGCACTCACATATTTTCTCGTCGGTGTATGGATCGAAGAAAAAGAAGCGATGGGCTTCTTCTTAATTCACCGTGATACAAAAGGTGTTTCTATAGAAGAAACGTGGGATGTTGTTGGCATGAGAGGAACAGAGAGCCATGATTTAATTCTAGATCATGTGGAAGTTCCAGATGACATGTTGGTTGAAGTGCAAAAAGGACCTCGGGGTGGTACGCTGAATCCTTGGATCGCACATATTCCTTCCTGCTATTTAGGGATTGCACAAGCGGCAAGAGACTATGCTGTTCAGTATGCCATCACCCATTCACCGAACAGTATTAGCGGAACGATTAGCGAACTGCCAAATGTCCAAACACTGATTGGCGAAATTGATTTACTACTAAAGCAAGCACGCCATGTCATCTATTCAACGACAACATTGTATGAGCAGCCAGAGAAAAGAGAGCTGTTAATCAATGAATTCGGTGCTGTGAAGCATACAGTCGTCAATGATAGTCTGCAAGTGGTCGATAAAGCCATGCGTTTAGTCGGTGCAAAAAGCTTAAGCCTTAGCTGCCCGCTTCAACGTTACTATCGAGACATTCGTGCTGGCCTTCATAACCCGCCAATGGACGATATGACGATTTCGAAAATTGCAAAGCAAGCGATAGAAGAGAAAAAATTGAACGTACAATAAACAGAAAGCCGGATAAAACCGGCTTTTTTTATTTAGCAGAAAAGAGGACAAGCGTACCTTATGTCTTATCGCTCAACATGCTAAAATCGATACAAATCATGGGAAAAGGAGCGGTTTTTTTGAAGAAGCATATAAAATGGCTATTTTCCACTATTATGCTGATGGCACTTTTTATCGGCCAACCTTCATCAAGCGAAGGAACATCACCATCGTGGTCAGTAGATGAATTTTTGAAAGAGCGGGAAGGCACATTTGTGATTCAAGAAGTAAAAGAAAAATCACCATGGGTGTATAACAAAAAAAGAGCGAACAAGCGCTTTGCACCTCAATCAACGTTTAAAATCGCAAATGCCTTAATCGGACTTCAAACAGGTGCAGTTAAAGATGAATACGACATCAAATATTGGGACGGAGTAAAAAGAGAGATTGATAACTGGAATAAGGACCATACACTGGGCTCTGGCATGAGAGATTCAGTCGTCTGGTATTATCAAGCCATGGCGCGTGACATCGGGGAAGAACGCATGGGCCATTGGATAAAAGCCATTCATTATGGGAATCAAGACATATCTGGCGGAATCGATCAATTTTGGCTAAGCAGTACGTTGCGCATTTCTCCAGTAGAACAAGTTCATTTCCTTAAACAGCTATATGAAGAAAGTCTCCCATTTGACCTATCGGTTATGAGAACCGTCAAACGAATGATGATACAAGAAGAAGAGAAACACGCCACGCTATACGGAAAAACAGGCTCCGGATCAGGAATCGGCTGGTACGCAGGCTTCATCAAACATGAAAACAAAACCTACATCTTCGCCACAAATATCGAAGGCACCGGACTAGAAGCAAAAGAAATCACCTATCGTATTTTGAAAAAATATCATTTGGTAGAAGCATCCGTTTAGGGTGCTTTTTTTATGAGTAGAAATGGAGACTTTTTGATAATATGATGATATATGGATTCGTTTGGATATGTCATATAAACGACATAATTAGTATAATTGTCTAAATATCTTAAATGGGATGATGACGAGAAAAGAAGTTTTTATTATTTAAAAACTGTAAAAAACAGAGAAAGAATTAAATAAACTACTAGATCGTCTTAAAAGGTGAAAAGAGAGGAGCAAAGATTTGAAACGGCTTGAACACTTATTTATGCATTCAGAAAAAGAATTCAGATCCTATCAGTCTTTAGTCGAGAATGTGTTTTATCAAAATGAACATCTGCCACAACAAGTATTCCAAAAGAATTTTGATTGTTTTTTGTTTCAAGAGTTTGATTGGGCATTGAGTGATGAGGTTTTAACAACAATAAAAAAGCTATCAGTTTTAACACAAGATAAGGACTTTTTAACGGCGGTCCTTAAGCCAGATCCAGTAGAATACTATATGAAGGAATTTGGTTATTATAATTGGCTGAGGACGAGTGTTGACATTTCTGGTGAGGACTATGTAAATGCCTTATGGACCAGTCCAGAAAGCTCCATAGCTGATGCTATTATCACTAACTCAAATATCGTTGTTTGGTTATCTCATTCTTTGGAGTGGGCAATTTGGGGAGATAGAGAGCTGGAAATTTGTATATTAGGTTTGGCATCTAAAAAAGCACCAAAGACATTCTTAGAAGAAGGATGGAAACCATTAGATCATCCTAGCTTAACAGATTGGTTAGAGCTATTATTAAATGACAAAAAGAAAGTCAATGATTATGTCACTCAATTTGCAACTCATTATTCTTCAAAAGGGGCATAAAATTGTTTATCACTAATCCGAAAGAATTTGAACATTATTTATCATTTATTCATTCGCTAGTTCATTGTAAAAAAACATTCCCTGAACAAGTGTTTAAAACAGGACAGCATGATTATTTATTTGAAGAATTTCATTGGTTATTATCTGATGACAGCTGGGATATGTTAAAGCATGTGGCTTTGATTCATGGTGACGACAATATATTTATGGCTGTATTAGAAGATCAGAAAAGTATGGATCATTTTTATCAGGATTTTGGTTATTATCCTTGGGTGAAAATACCGTTACATATCTCATCTAGTGATTACCTTGATATTTTAGCAGATTACCCGCAGCAGAGTTTGAATGATAGCATCATGAATACTGCATCTCGCATCTTATGGGTGTCTCCTTCTGCGAAATGGATGATTTATGGAGAAAGAGATTATGAAATCGGGGTATTAGCAACTCATAAAATTGAAATCAAGGACAATCATATGTTGAAAACGTGGAGACCTTTAGATGAGGTTGTATTAGGTTGGGTTTCAGTTGTATTTCCGAATCAAAAACTTCCTGATGATTTTAAAAATAAACTCTTTAGAAACTATAAAAATTAGATGGTAAATTTCACGATCTACATTGTTCTGTGTATTCAAATATTAGGTTCCTTTCATTTAAACAGAGGTTACTATTACAGGAAAGTAGAAAATTTTAAACGAATCTGTAAAAAGGTGGACTTTATTTCATTTGAAGAATATTTACAAACCCTGTGACAGAATAGGATTCATTATCAAAAAACAAGAGAATACGTTAGGAGAGTGAAGGAGTTGTTTAGTATGTAGAAAAATGGATCGATTATCTAGATGGGGTTGTAATGTACTCGGAGTCACATTTGATTTGTTTCATAAAGAATTAGTACTGAGCTTAAAAGTATCAGAATTAAATAAAGTTACTCAACATGAATTGCGATTTATGAATGTGGCGAGTCTTTATTATAATGGGGGTGAAGGTAATGATAGATTTGAAGAATTGATACAAGAAGAGATGAATTGGCAAATTTTCGAATGCGGTTACCATCCTAATGGGATAGGGAACTTTAAAAATGTACTTCTTGAAGAATTTGATTCAAATGCAAATTTTCTATTTAACATCAATGGGATGTTACTCGCAATAGAATCGTAAAACGTATGTTTCGATTCACAAGAATTTATTTGCAGTTTATAGGAAGATCTCATTAGCGTCTAAATAAGAATTAAAAACAATGAGAGATTGGGGAAAATCCATGAAAATCAGCCGAGATAAACAAGGTTTATTCGATGATTTAAAACAACGTTATCAATACTTATTAGATTCATCTTATCCAGATGAAATCGTCTCTTTTGAAGCAGAAACTGGTATATTTTCAGATGACTTTTATTTATTTTTTTCACTTGTTGCAGGTAGCCTAAGTTATGTGATCGATCATAAACGAATACCGAAAAAACAGTTAAACGTGCTACGTCAGTCATTTGAAGAGCAATATCCCCAAATCAAATCATATCAACAGATCCTTGAATCGTATCCTTTATTGCATTCCTATGTTCAATACCATGAAGAAACAAGAAAACGAATCATTGCACTTATACAATAACCTCTTGGAGGCCAAACAATGACATGGTTTTTAAATGAAAAAATCCAGAAACAAATCCCTAATTTCAATATCAACCATCTAAAGCAAATCAATGAATTTCACTACTTTAAAGAGTATAATGAACATTACGACTTGATCAACTGTATTGTAATGTACATCCCATATGATTCCCCGAACCTGCAAGCAGACATTCATCTGAAATTTACCAATGTCTCTTCTGTTCAAATCAAAGATTTGGAGTTAACAAACGATTCCTATCTTTTTTTGAACATTCAACTTTTGGATAGAGGCATCCCAACACAGAAAGGTGCAATGACATTGAATCGAATCATGAAATGGCTCTTATTTGCGGCGGTCATCGCTGGATTATTGGTATGCGCATTTTTTGTGTTCCGCTTCAACCAGCCTAAGCCGACGACGAACATCCATTATGCAGACACACAAAACAAACAGCAAACACTCGATATGTATATGCCAAAGGGAAAAGATGAAGACAAGAAGAAGCATCCAGTCATGATCTATCTCCATGGCGGCGGCTGGACAGGCGGCGATAAGAATAGAGTCGCTTCAAAGGCTGATTATTTTACGGGTCAAGGGTATGTGTTTGTTTCAATGAATTACAGGCTTCACCCTTATGCCAATTATGAGCAGATGGCAGATGATACGGCAAGCGCTATTAAATGGGTCAAGGATCATGCAGATGAATATCAAATCGATTCGTCAAAAATCAATGTCATGGGTCACTCAGCGGGTGGTCATTTGACAGCATTGGTTGCTACAGATTCGACTTACTTAAAACGTGTGGGGCTGTCGCCAAAAACGATTAATTCTATCGTGATTTTAGATGGGCCGTTAAACATCAATCAATTTATACAAGCCATTCCATCGTATAAAAAAGTGTTTGGCAAACAGGAGAAGAACTGGACAAAGGCATCACCGGTCACTTATATGAATCAAACGAATGTACCGCCTGTTTATTTGGTCACAGGCTGGGAAAATCCAGAGGTGTACCGATTTGCAGAAAAACTGAATCATGAGAAAGGCTCTCGGTTTGTGTTTCGGGTTCATTCGCTGAGCCACAGTGATTTAAATAAATGGTTTGGATCTGACAGAGCGCCAAAAGAAGCGCAAGAGATGACAAAGGCTGTGATGGCTTTCGTCAAAAAACAAAATCAATAACAAAGACTGTATGCTAGGGCAATCCATTTTGCCGCAGTATATGATAAAGTGGTTTGAGATTAAAGGAGTGTATGTCGATGTCATCACGAATGGAAAATAAAGTGTTCAATTGCGAAAAAGAGCTGACGCTGAATATTATCGGCGGTAAGTGGAAAATGTTGATCTTATGGCACCTTGGGAGAGAAGGGACAAAACGGTTTGGTGAGTTAAAGTCGTTAATGCCTGGGATTACGCAAAGAATGCTTGTCAATCAGCTAAGAGAATTAGAGGAAGATCACATTGTGCACCGGGAGGTTTATCCTGTCGTTCCGCCAAAGGTTGAGTATTCTCTCACAGAACTCGGAGAAAGCTTAATGCCAATTTTAGAGGCGATGTATGATTGGGGCAAACAATATCTCGACAGCAATTTCTTAAAAGACGATAAATAGAAATACCTACAATAGATACTGAACGTAAGACAGTATTTCAGATTGTTGACAAAGGGCTAAAATGAATTGATTTTAGCCCTTTGTCTTCCTTTCAGCGTGATAGAAAACCTTTGCAGCCCTAGGAAGGACGAGTACTGGCGCGGAGCGAATGTCACATTCGTGAGCACCAGCACGCAGGACTGACACCGAATGCGAGGGTTTGTCTACACGCTGAGATACTGGTCGAAAGACAGTATCTTTTTTGTGCCCATATGCGAAAAAGTATAGTATGTAAAAAAAAAGTGCGTACTAGGATTGCGCCATTCCTGTTGTTATACTCGTTTCATGCAAGAAAGATTCAAGATGCATCATCCGCGGAGCTCTTGAAGATGACATGATGAAACAGGAGTGAATGTAGATGAAATTACAATTAGCGTTAGATTTAGTGAATATACCAGAAGCGATCGAGCTGATCAAAGAAGTAGAAGCGTCTATTGATGTGGTGGAAATTGGGACACCTGTTGTGATCAACGAAGGACTTCGTGCTGTAAAAGAAGTTAAACAGGCATTTCCGAATTTACGTGTGCTGGCGGATCTCAAAATTATGGATGCTGCCGGTTATGAAGTGCAGCAGGCATCCGAGGCTGGAGCGGATATTGTGACCATTCTTGCGGCAGCGGAAGATATGTCTATCCAAGGAGCGGTGAAAGAAGCAAAAGCAAGAGGGAAACAAATTTTAGTCGATATGATTGGTATCAAAGATATCGCCGGCCGCGCGAAAGAGCTTGATGAGCTTGGGGTAGATTATATTTGTGTGCACACAGGTTATGACCTGCAAGCGGTTGGTCAAAACTCATTTGATGACCTCATGACCATTAAACAAGTGGTCAAACAGGCAAAAACAGCGATTGCAGGCGGTATTAAGCTTGATACGTTACCTGAAGTCGTCAAATTAAATCCAGATTTGATTATTGTCGGCGGCGGCATTGCGAGCCAAGACAATAAAGCAGAAGTGGCTGCGCAAATGAAGCAGTTGATTGCACAATCATGAAAACAAGTGACTATGTGAGAGCGATTCTAAGCGAGCTTTCTGAGCACTCGCCCGCGATTCAAGACGAACAAGCAGAGCAGCTTGTCAAAAGCATTTTAGCGGCTCGAAAGGTCTTCGTCGCAGGGGCTGGCAGGTCTGGTTTGATGGGGAAATCGTTTGCGATGAGACTCACGCATATTGGTGTCGAAGCTTATGTGATCGGTGAAACGAATACGCCTGCTTTTACATCTGAGGATTTATTGATTGTAGGGAGCGGTTCTGGCCGAACAGAGACGCTGCTTGTGCTCGCGAAAAAGGCAAGGGCGATTGGCGGAAGCGTGGCGTCGTTCACGCTTTCAGCTGAGTCACCTATAGCTGATCTATCGGATGAAGTCATCTTACTGTCAGGTGCGCCAAAGGATCAACATGAAGGAAACCATCATACGATTCAGCCGATGGGCTCATTATTTGAGCAAACTTTGCTTCTTATGTATGATGCGGTCATCTTGAGATTGATGGAAATGAAGAAGCTCGACACCCATAAAATGTACGGTCACCATGCGAATTTAGAATAGCCGTGATGAAAACCTTTCCTTTTTTGAAGGAAAGGTTTTTTTAATACATGGTACTTAAAAAGAAGGATCACTTGACATAAACGATAAGATGTAACTATAATAGTTACATCTTGAAAGAAAAAACGTAAGCAACGGAAGGAAGATGAAGATGAAAGTACAAATTTGGTCAGATATCGCCTGTCCTTTTTGTTATATAGGAAAAAAACAGTTGGAAACAGCGCTTGAGCAATTCCCTCATAAAGAACAGGTAGAAGTAGAGTTTAAAAGCTTTGAGCTTGATCCGAATGCACCTGTTGCAGTGGATTATGATGTGCATGATATGCTTGTCAAAAAATATGGCATGAGCCGCAGCCGGGCCATCGCGATGAATGAACAGGTGAAACAGGCGGGCAAGGAGAAAGGAATCGATTTTCAATTCGATCCACTCGTTTTGACAAACACCTTTGATGCCCACCAGCTCGCACAATATGCTGGAAAAATGGGAAAAGGCGATCTCGTCATGGGAGAGCTGTTTCAAGCGTATTTTACAGATGGAAAGCATGTTGGTGATCGTCAAACCCTTTTAGATATTGCAGAAAAAGCAGGCCTTGATCAGAACGAAGTACAGAAGGTTCTAGACGGGCAAGAATTTGCAGACGATGTACGAGAAGACGAAAAAGAAGCAACACAGCTCGGGATTTCTGCTGTGCCTTTTTTCTTGATCAATGACAAATATTCGGTTGCTGGTGCACAGCCAGCAGATACGTTCCTTCGTGCACTTGAAACGGCTTGGACAGAAGAGGCAGCGCAAACGGAGAAAGCGGCTGATGCTTCATTTGAAGAAGCATGTGCAGATGGCGTATGTGCAGTACCTTCACCTAAAGAAGAAGTATAATCGGCATGTTCCCTATCTTTGATAAAAGATAGGGATTTTTGTTGATTAATAATTAATATACCTTTATACTTAAGTTATCTTAATTATGAAGGTGATGACAGTGACATCCAAAACAACGATGATCCAAGAATTAAACCAAATCGAAGCGCGCATCCATCAAAAGCTCCGATTAGAGTTTGAAGAGTTATTTGTAGATGAGTTAACTGATAAGCAGCACATTGTCCTTGATTTCGTAGAGCGAAAAGGGGGAAGCTCACCTATTCAGATTGCTCAGCAACTAGGCATCACCCAAAGTGCTGTGAGCCAGTTGTTAAACACGCTTGAAAAAAAAGAATGGGTTCGCCGCAGCATCAACCCGCAAAATCGTCGGGAATTGCACGTTGAACTTTCTGAAAAGGCAAAGACGTACTTGGAGAATATGAGAAAGATAGAACTTGCGATCATTGAAAAATACTATTCAAAATTAAGCCTCGAAGAGATCAACACATTGACATCCATTTATACAAAGCTTGATCAATTGATTGTAGATCAAAATGAAGGGGAAGGATGATGATCCATTGATGATGCTCAAACAAGAAGTACAGCGAATTGCCTCTTCTTATACGGAGAAAAAGAAACAGGCACTGCTCGTGATCGGACTGATTCATCAAGGAGAAAGACACGTTTTTCATTTCGGAGATCACCCCATACAGCAGCGCGTGCAGCCTGAGGAGGTCATTTTTGAAATCGGCTCTATTTCAAAAGTCTTTACGACAAGTATATTGGCAAGCATGATTCAAAAAGGGCAGATGAAGCTAGACGATTCCATTTCACTGTATTGTCCCGAAATAAGAAAGAATCACCCCATCCAATTGGAACAGCTGGCAACCCATACGTCTGGACTTCCTTCACATCGTTTTCTCAGAGATTTACAACTAAGGTTCCTTCCAAAAGTGAGAAGAGATATGTACTGTCAATACTCCCTTGATGAATTAATGAAACTGTTACACTCGAAAAAATGGAATGAGCGAAAGGAATACCCATCTCGTTACTCCAATGTAGGGATGGGACTCCTCGGGTTGATCATGGGATGGTCTCTTCACAAAACATATGAAGAGCTGCTGACTGAATATATCGTGGATGAGCTGAAACTATCGAACACCTTTATTACGATCAAGGAGGACGTCAAAGAGAAGATGATCCTCGGTCATCAAGAGAAGGGAAAAGAGGTTCCTCCGCTTCAGATGCATGACTATCAAGGGGCTGGTGCGATTCGTTCGACGATCACGGATTTGCTTTCATTTCTCTCTGCGCATATGAGTGCAGACGTCGCTTCTCCATGGAAAATGACCCACGAGCCAAAGGTGAAGATAGGGAAAAACATGTCAATGGGACTCGGGTGGGTCATAGATGATACGGGATTGATTTGCCATAATGGTGCAACTTCTGGTTTCTCCAGCTTCATGGGCTTCCGCCCGCATTCAAAAACGGGAGTGGTCGTCTTGTCTAACTATCGCAATCGTATCACGCAAGATTCTCCTGACCGAATTGCCTATGACGTGATGAATATGCTTGAACAAGAGCCTAAAACCAAATGAGCCTCCTATGAAGAGGGCTCATTTTTTCTTGCGTTCAGCGCTTTAATCGTTTCACCAGGAACGAGTTCAGGCTCATAAAATGTTTGATCAGGGAGATTCTTTTTCCCTTGTACGTGTTTAATCATCCAGTCTGCCGCATCTCGTCCCATTTGCTCTTGAGGGTGTGTCAGCGTTGTCAGTTTCACATGGGCATTTTTTTGGGCAATATACGAGTTATCCTGTCCAATAATGGAAAGATCATCTGGAATAGATAAACCCATTTCACTACATACATTTGCTACTTCTAACCCGACTTCATCGTTATAGCAAACAAGGGCGGTCAGCTCATGCTGGTGTGCTTGTAAAAAGGTTTTGATATGATCCCCTAAATACTGTTTCGATTCTGTATCGAAAAAAAGGACATGCTCTGGTAGGAAATTGAGCTTCGCTTCACCGAGTGCCTGAATATAGCCTTTCATTCGATATTTTCCTTGTAAATCATCTGTTTTTGAAATCAGTCCAATGTGCTGATGTCCAGAGGTGATCAGCTCCTTTGTCGCTAAATAGCTGGACTTTACATCATCCAAACAAAGGAAGGGAACCTCTAACTGCTCATAGTAGGCATTGATCATAATAAGCGGGACATCCTGCTCTTTAAAGGATAGGTAGTACGAAATATTTGGATTATATAAATTGCTTTTTGTCGGTTCGACAATTAATCCGTCCACACCAAAGGACAGCATCATTTCAAGCGCTTTTTTCTCCTGTTCCACATCGTTATTTGTACTCGCCAGTAACAAAGAATAGTTCTCTTCATTTAATCGGCTTTCGATGCCCCGAATGATCGACGGGAAAATGTAATCTGATATGTATGTGGTGATGACGCCAATCGTTTTCATATGAGCATGTCCAGCAGGTTTTGTTTGATATTGATTGGTGACAAATGTGCCTGAGCCTTTTTCGCTTCGTAAAAAACCTTCACTCGATAATTCTAAGATGGCTTTTCGCACCGTATGCCGGCTTACTTGATACATCTCTTGTAAGCTTGATTCGGTTGGAATACGCTCCCCGATCCGGTAATCCCCTGTCAGTATTTTGCTTTTTATATCATCCATAATGATCTGGTACTTCTTTTTCATCGTTTCACTTCTTTCACAGTTGATCCTCTACTCGGATTGAGAAGAACTTGTATGGACATATTTTAACATGGTTGCTTAATCAAAAACAGGCGCTTGCAGTGTCTACCGTCTAATCCTTAGAGAATATGAAAGTTTTTGTCTGATTGTGTATGCACAACTATATTTATTATTGACATATGTACGGACAAATATTATATTGTTTTTGTGCACAGGTAAAGATGGATCAAACGAAATAGATATTTGAAACCGCTATCATCATGGGGGTGAACAAAATGAATCGTGAAGAGACGGCCAAAGCCATTAGAGAAGGCAGGACATCTTTGGGCATTGAATTTGGTTCGACACGAATTAAAGCCATTTTAATAGATGAAGAGTTTCAGCCAATTGCGCAAGGTGCATTTGAATGGGAAAGTTCTCTTCAAGAAGGAATATGGACGTACAACTTAATTGAGATCATTACAGGTCTTCAAGTGGCGTACCGTCAGATGAAAGAACAGGCTGCACAATTGTATGGGGTGACGATTCAAACCATTGGCTCCATCGGGATATCTGCGATGATGCATGGCTACGTCGCCTGTCATCATACAGGAGAGCTCCTCGTCCCGTTTCGAACGTGGCGGAATGGAACAACGACCGAGGCGAGTCAAAAGCTAACAGATGTATTCCAATTTCATATTCCAGAAAGATGGAGTATCGCTCACTTATACCAAGCGATACTAGGAGAGGAAAAACATCTGTCCCGGTTAGAGTATGTGACCACTTTGTCCGGCTACATTCACTGGCTGTTAACAGGGAAGCAGGCCATCGGAATTGGCGATGCGTCGGGAATGTTCCCCATTGATGAAAAAACGAAGGATTACAACGAAGTGATGCTTCATCAATTTGAAGCATTGATTGCAGAAAAAGGCTACCCGTGGAAGCTTCGTCATCTTTTGCCGCGCATCTATTTAGCAGGCGAAGAAGCTGGTGTGTTAACAGCAGCTGGAGCAGCGATTTTAGACCAAGGCAAACAGTTGCAGCCAGGTATCCCTTTTTGCCCGCCAGAGGGTGATGCAGGAACAGGGATGGTCGCAACAAACAGTGTGGAAAAGAGAACTGGGAATATTTCAGTTGGGACATCTGTATTTGCCATGATTGTGTTAGAGCAACATCTAAAAGGTGTGTACCCAGAAGTGGACCTTGTCACGACACCAGATGGCCTGCCAGTCGCGATGGTTCATGCCAACAATTGTACAAGTGACCTCAACGCTTGGATGAATCTATTCAGAGAAGCGTTTGAAGCAATGGGTCAGCCAGTTGAAACAGAAAGATTGTACGAAACCCTATTAAATCAAGCTTTAGAAGCAGATCATGATGGGGGCGGGCTTTTAAGCTATGGCTATTATTCTGGTGAAAATATTACGAGACTAAAAGAAGGAAGACCCCTTTTTGTTAGATCTCCTCAAAGCCGGTTTACCCTTGCTAATTTCATTCGGACGCATCTTTTCTCTGCATTTGGCGCAATGAAAATCGGGATGGATCGGTTAAAAGCACATGAACAAGTCAAGATTGATCGCTTACTAGGACATGGCGGTTTATTTAAAACACCGATAGTTGGGCAAAAAATGGTCGCTGCTGCACTCGGGACACCTGTATCCGTCGTATCAACGGCGGGAGAAGGCGGTGCGTTTGGGATGGCGGTCCTTGCTTCATATATGATCAATCACCAGCAGCAAACACTGAGCCATTTTCTCAAGCATCAAGTATTTGCCCATACATTAGAAGAGCTTATTGATCCTGATCCACTGGATGTTAAAGGTTTTGAGGCATTTATAAAGCGCTATCAAGAAGGACTCCCGATAGAAAAAGCGGCAGTAGAACATTTGACGCCACAGAAAGGAGCGGCACCTGTATGTTAGAGCGGTTAAAAGAAGAAGTGTTTCAAGCGAATCTAGATCTACCAAAGTACGGACTTGTGAAATTTACATGGGGCAATGTCAGTGCGTGCGATCGTGACAGTGGACTGTTTGTCATTAAGCCAAGCGGCATAGCGTATGACAAATTATCAGCAAAAGACATGGTCGTGGTCGATTTTGACGGTCAAGTGGTCGAGGGAGAATTCAATCCTTCTTCCGATACTGCCACACATGCTGTTCTTTACAAACATTTTGAGGAAATTGGCGGCATTTCACATAGCCATTCAATGTGGGCAACGGTATGGGCGCAAGCTGGACTTGATTTACCAGCAATGGGCACAACACATGCCGATACATTTTACGGACCTGTTCCGTGCGCTCGATTTCTCACAGAAGAAGAGGTGAATCGCGGGTATGAGGTGGAAACAGGACACCTGATCATTGAAACGTTTGAGAAAAGACAGATAGATGTAATGGCGGTTCCTGGTATTTTGCTGCAAGGTCATGGTCCCTTTACGTGGGGAAAAGATGCAAAAAGTGCGGTAACGAACAGTGTCATTTTAGATGAAGTAGCGAAAATGAACCTGTTTGCAAAGCAATTGAACGAATATGCGGAGCCTCTTCCGCAGGTGATTTTAGATAAACATTATTTAAGAAAACATGGAACACATGCGTATTACGGACAAAAACCTTCAAGATAAAGAAAAGAGGGATTTCTATGTTAACAAGTCAGAAGAAAGAATGTTGGTTTGTCGTCGGTTCACAGCACTTATATGGGGGTGAAGCACTGAAGCAAGTGAAGGCAGATGCGCAAAAGATAACAGATGCCTTAAATGAGAGCGGTTTGCTGCCTTATCCAATTATTCTGCAGGAACTGGCGGTTAGTGCGGATCAAATCACACAGCTGGTGAAAGAGGTCAACTATCGTGATGAGGTCATCGGTGTGATGACTTGGATGCATACGTTCTCTCCAGCAAAAATGTGGATACGTGGTACGTCTCTTTTGCAAAAGCCTCTTTTGCATCTCGTCACGCAATACTATGAAAACATTCCGTGGGACACGATTGATATGGACTATATGAATCTCCATCAATCGGCACATGGAGACAGAGAGTACGGCTATATCAATGCACGTTTAAATAAGCAAAACCAAATCGTTGCAGGTCATTGGTCGAAGCAGGAGGTGAAGCAGCAAATCGCTGATTGGATGGACGTTGCGGCTGCCTATCATGAGAGCTTCCACATCAAAGTGGCTCGGTTTGGTGACAATATGCGCCACGTTGCGGTGACAGAAGGAGATAAAATTGAAGCGCAGATCCAGCTGGGCTGGACCGTTGATTACTTTGGAATAGGCGACCTTGTGAACTATGTAAATGCTGTGGAAGAAGCAGAAGTTAATGCTCTGTTTGCTGAGTACTTAACGTTATATGACGTGGATTATGGGAGCTATTCGGCGGAAGAATGGGAACAAAGTGTGAAAGTGCAGGCACGATATGAAATTGCCATCAAGCGTTTTTTAGATGAAGGCGGCTACAATGCCTTTACGACAAACTTTGAAGATTTACATGGTATGAAGCAGCTTCCGGGTTTAGCCGTTCAGCGACTGATGGCAAAGGGATATGGCTTTGCGGGTGAAGGGGATTGGAAAACCGCCGCACTGGATCGTTTATTAAAGGTGATGAGCCATCATCAATCGACTGGTTTTATGGAAGATTACACATATGAAATGACTGCTGGTCAGGAAGCAGTGCTGCAATCTCATATGCTAGAAGTAGATCCTGCGCTTGCACATACAAAACCTGTCATTGTCGTGTCTCCGCTAGGCATTGGAAACCGGGAAGACCCAGCACGTCTTGTGTTTGATGGAAAAGCAGGCGAGGGCGTTGTTGTCTCCATTGCTGATTTTGGAACACATTTCAAATGGCTGATTCAAGAAGTGGAAGCCTTTGAGCCGCAGGAAGCAGCACCACATTTACCGGTGGCACGAGTCCTCTGGAAAATCAAACCGAACTTTCAAGATGGAGTCAAAGCATGGATTAAGCACGGCGGAGGTCATCATACAGTCGTATCTCTCAATTTAACGGTTGATCAAATTGTTCATTTTGCAAAGCTTGTGAATGCAGAATATGTGGTTTTATAAAGAAGGGTGAAATGCATTCTACTGTGAACGGTAGAATGGCAGGGAGAAATGAAAGCGGTTTATTAAGTGAGGGGGGTCATCCACTTGGAGAAAAAAGTATCAAGTAAATTTATCTTCTTTTTCGGATCCTTTGCAGGTATCTTATTTGGATATGATATTGGTATTATCGCAGGGGCAGAAGGGCACATTCAGGAAGAATTTCAGCTCAGCCCGTTATGGCTTGGCATCGTCGTTTCTTCATTAATGGGCGGGGCGATCATTGGTTCCATTTTAAGCGGTCTGATGGGGGATAAGTTTGGCCGCAGAAAGCTCATTTTGGTGTCATCGATTATCTTTTTTGTCGGTGCGCTTGGCTCAGCCATTGCACCAGAAGAAATCTCATTAACCATTGCCCGGATTTTCTTAGGAACAGCTGTAGGGACAGCCTCATCGCTCGTGCCTGCTTACATGTCTGAAATCGCTCCAGCTAAAATTCGCGGGAAATTGTCCGGCCTGAATCAGCTGATGATTGTGAGTGGATTATTGCTTAGCTATATCGTCGCATTTGTGTTTGAACCAATTCCAGACAGCTGGCGCTGGATGCTGGGAAGTGCTGCTTTATTTGCGATCGTGCTTTATATTGGCATGCTGAAACTTCCTGAATCTCCAAGATATTTAATTAAACACGGAATGGCTCATAAGGCACGTGAAGTATTAGGATCACTTCGTTCATCACGTGAAGAGATTGAAGCAGAAATGCAAGAAATTTTAGAAGTAGCAAAAGAAGAACGCTCAGGCATTCGTGAATTATTTCAAAAGAAATTCCGAATGGCTCTCTTTATTGGGGTCGGAATGGCAACACTCCAGCAAATACAGGGGGCGAACTCCATTGTGTATTATGCAACGAGTATCGCAAGAAATGTAGGTCTTGCTCCGCAAGTTGCCGCAGGTTTTACCGTCATTGTTGGTGTCATATTTGTTGTGACGACCGTGATTTTTTTACAATTCGTCGACCGGTTCGACCGCCGAACGATTCTCACAGTTGGGGGAACGGGGATGGCCCTGTCTTTCTTTGCACCAGCGGCATTAGGTGCGCTCGGAGTGAGTGAAGGCATATTAAACTGGGTCACATTGATTTCACTTTGCTGCTTTATTTTGTGCTATGCCTTCTCATGGGCACCGATCACATGGATTATCATCGGTGAGATTTTCCCACTTTCTGTCAGGGGTATTGGAGCGGGCATTTCTTCTGCCTTTAACTGGACGGGATCATTAGCAGTTGGCCTTGTGTTCCCTATCTTGGCTGACCAATTCAGCTTTGGCGTCATTTTCTCTTCATTTGGGGTCATCTGCTTAATTGGCCTGTTGTTCACGCGCTTTGTATTAGTTGAAACAAAAGGAAGAAGCTTAGAACAAATCGAAACCGATATGGCTGCACGTGTCTAAAGGAAACCATCTATCCTGTGCGGATAGATGGCTTTTTTAATCAAGTATTTGTTTCAGTTCATCTGGCAGTAAATCCATTAATTGATCAGATGAGGATACGTCCAGCACTTCAAGAAGCGCATAATATTTCGCATAAATTTCACTCAGCTGATCAGGATGATTTGCTTCATATCGATTCAAATGCAATTGCGTCAGTTCAAGTGCAATGTCCAGTTTGTTTCGTTCGATGGTTTGTGTTGTGTTGATCAAATCGTTCACCTCTAATTTTAAAGTTATTGAAAAATGTTATGGTGCAGTTCCGCAGCTGACCTTATATTCATGGTCTTCTATCTTTTTTGAATAACAGACGGAAGGTGTCATTCCTGTCTCGCTTTTCCAAGCCTGCCAATACACATCATACAGCTGACCATATTGAGGGTCTACATCGTCCTTTTTTTGCAAAATAGCAAAATAGCTTTGGTAAGGGTAGCCTTCTTGATAAATGGCATGCCGTATCGCTCCTCTTTCAGTCGCATTTGTAAAAACCATAGGCGACAGCAAGGGAAGGGTGATAACTACGACGAGCAGGATGAAAAATGAAAAAAGCTTATGTCTTGTTTTCATCAATGAATGTCCTTTCCTTCACAAGAGATCATTTGTATAATATGTTAAAATTGTCCTATTGTAAAGAAAGACACTACTAGATCACAAGCGGATTTTTTCAAAAATAGACAAGCATCTAATCACTAATCGTGCCTCTGACATACGATAGAGTGTAAGTGAAAGACAACTTGAAGGGGTGTTGAGAATGAGCCGGAATCGATTAGACAATTTTTTCTTTGGGCCTCGCAGAGGGAATCATGGAGAAGTTGAAACGGTTGTATCCCCTACACGTCAAATTGTCAACACGACAACAAATGTACAAACGATCAGAAAAATTCATCCAACTCATATCACAAACGTCAATAAAAACATCAAAAGAATTGAAAACTACTACCCTGTGACGCAATCTACTCGAAATGAGTATATTGTGGAAGAATATGACTGTGGCAGTGATATCAAGAATCCTTGCTGCCGCCCGGTCAAACGCTGTAAATGGTAAGATAATGGTATATAGAAGTGAGGCATCCTGTGATGGGATGCCTTTTGTATGTTTAACGCTCTATTTCATTTAGTTGTCCGTGATCAAGCTCGAAAAAACGATTTCCTAATTCTGAATAAAGGTAGCGCTGATGGCTTGTAAATAAAACACATTGATCAGAGAATTCTTCTTTTAATAAAGAAATAGACTGCATTTGAGATGCCTCATCAAGAGATGTAAAAGGTTCATCAAGAATGATTAGCTCTGGTGATCTGGCCGCCATACAATTAAAGAAAAGCTTATATCTCATACCTAGTGAATATTGTTTGACAGGCATCTTAAGTGCATGAGTTAAATCAAATGCATCACAAAGCGAGAGAAAGGTCTTTTTGTATACCTCTTTTTCTGACTGATTCATTTTCCATAGCGACTGTATAAGAGTCATATGCTCGATACCAGTCAGCGCATCATAAACCAAAGGCTTATCTGGGATGTACGCGACCAACCCTTTATAAAGAGCTGACCCAGGATGATGCTGTTCATTGAGTAAAACCGTTTCGGATACTGAAGGAAGCAGACCTGCGATGATCTTTAAAAGTGTCGATTTACCGCTGCCGTTTTTTCCGATAATACAAGCACGATCACCTTCTTTCAGATGAAAGGATACTTGATCAAGGAGGGGAGAGCTTTCTTCAGTTGTTTCATAACGAAAAGATAGCTGAGACACTTGCAAACTAGCCATTGATAAATCCTCCAATAACAAAAACAGTGGTCACCAGCATATACAAGATGACGGTCGCAAGGGCGGCTTTTTTTGATCCTTTAGCATAATAAATGATCCCATCATATAGGATGCGTAAAAGGTACAAGTTGATCAAAAACGAAACCGCTTGGATGAAGATAAAATAATGATCTAAATCGAGTACCATCACACAATAGATTGCTGCGCTATTCACTAATAGAAGAAACGCATTATAAAGCAAGATGACAAAATACATTTTGCGCAAAATAAACGTTTTATGAAAAAAGTACATATAAATTGAAGTCACGACAGTACCGAGAAAATTCAATATGAAATAAAGTGGGATTGTCAGTAAAAAGATAAACACAATGCTGGCTAATTGTTTTCCCGCAGATAATGGTTCCTCTACTAACAAATCAATAATGAAAAATGTTAAAAAAACAGTTGAAACAAATAAAGATAGTAAGACTAAACCTATAACAGTTTTGGTCGATTGATGTTGGTTGAAAAATTGCTTAGGGCGTAGAAGTAGCTCCATAGAACCACATTCTCCTTTCTTCTAAGATAGATGTACATGGCTGACATATTCCTCTAAAAGAGAGGCAATCAACAAGAGCACTACAGCGGCAAAGATTAACTGAATCACAGTCCGAGTCAGCTTTCTTACATCAATGGCCTTACCTTTCATAAACCGGTAAAGATAAATAAATGGAAAAGCACTGACGATTGAAAATAGGATCAAACCAAGAACCTCAACAAAAGCATGTGGCATGAGGCCAGTGAATAACTGCTGTACTTCATGCTGAGCTATCAAAAACTGAATGAGTTTTCCAATGATATAGCCATTATAAAAAAGAATGCCAGCAGACATAATGCCGCCAGTAAAAGCCCCGATACCTAGAATGGCAAGCCCAACCTGTAAATTGTTTGAAAAAATAGAGAGAAAAAACATGTCTTCATCCTTTTTTAAATAAGGAATCTGATCATAAGGAAGGAGACTTCCAATGAGCAAAGCTACAATAAATACACCGGCGTAAAGATAGCCGAGGCGTAGAATCAATCTATTCTCCGATAGAAAATATCTTATTTTTTTCAACATACTCAATTCCTTTATAAATGGTCTTGCGGCATAATATCCAGCAAATCACTGAAACGATCACAAAATATATAGCGAACAGCACGTTTACGAGCCCTGAGGATTGCTGCAATATAGGGAGAAAAGAGGTCAAAATCAAATAGTACATAAAAGGCAGAACAAGAAAGTTTCTTGCAAATGCCTGACCTTTATCGATGATCTCTAGTTCCTCATTTGTTGTCCCTATTTCATGCTCATGAATAAAATTGAATTTCGTTGTGAATGGAAACAAGTAAAGCTGAATCAAAGGAAAAATGAAAAAGCCAATCCCTAATACCACCAGTTGAATGAGCATCTGAACATGAAACAGTTGATACACAGTCATAATAGATAGATTAATGAATAGTAAAAAGAGCGCTGGTATGGAAAATAAACAATAAAATAACTGGATTTTTGATAAGAAAAATTGCAAAAGAGATATTTGAGAAAGCTCGTAAAGCCAAATGTTCTTTTTTTCAGCACTTAAAGCAAAAATAGAAGGTGTCAGCATTCTCATCTCATAAGATTGATTCGCTAGTATCATAATATTGAGTGTGAATAGCAGCTGAATTTGCAAGGCTTGATGATCGATGATCGAGATCAATCCGGTAAAAACACCAATATAAAAGAAGGCTTCATATGACATGAACATATAATTAAAAAATTCTTTAGATAAGAGCCACCTTTTTTCTTTCAGCAGCTTGATGTCTTTTTGAATCAACACATTTTGTCTAAACAGCGAACCCTGAATTTTATGCAGTACTTGAAAGTACCAATAAAATAAATCCCGAAAATGCTTTGAGCTTTGGTCTTGATCTTTTTCCGTTGGAATCCATCGAACAGGACTTCTCATGACAATCGCACTACCTAATAGCACAACAATCAATGTAATAGGTGAATGGAACAGAGCTTGAAATTGTAGAAAAACAGAGCCATCTGAAAATAAAGTATGATGCATTTGCTGAAGATCATGTTGATATAAAGAGATCAGTTTGTTTGAAAGAGTGATCCAAAACGAATCCTCTGCAAGCGATGAGATCGATTGAAAAAGTTTTTGGAAGGTGTGATAAAAAGGGAAAATGATGTTTAATATGAGAACCCTTCCGAATAAGAAAAAAAGCAAAGCGATGCTTGCAAAAAAGAGGACACGAATAGCCCCGATTTTTTTCACGACGATGTTATAGATATAAGCACCGAATATCTTATTGCTGATGATAAATAGGAAGATACTTGTCAGCATCACATTGACATGTTTTAACCAGAATGCCAGATCGTGTGTTTGAACAATATCATATTGGAATAAAAAATAGATCAAATAAGTGCTCAAACTCGTAAACACAAGCCAAATCAATTCTGAAAACAGAAGCGTTTGAAAAAGTTGTCTAGAGGAAACAGGTGCTAGCTGTATCAATTCTTTAAAAGGAAGAAGATGAGTTCTTCTATAAGATTCAATTCCTTTGACGATAGAAAATAGAAATAAAAACATCACAAAAGCACTTTCCCATTCTATTTGATAGACGGGGGAGTAAAGAAATGAAGATATAACGAATACAATCATGCATCCGAATATGATATCAAGAATACAAGAAAAAAATATGTACTGTTTTGAAGAAAACGACTTGAGAAATGGAATTTTTCGTATAACGAACTGAGCGATATTAGAATACTGTTGCTCCAGTCTAATGGATAGAAGTAGTGATAATAATGGATATAACATCTTCTCACCTGCACAAAAATTTAAATAGAAGGAGAACAGAGTCTCCTTCTATTGAGTCGTTAAATAAATTACCAAGCGATAACGGCTTTACGGCCTTTTTTCTTAATTTCGTTTTTAAGGTATTGACGAATTGTCTCTTTACCAGCCGCAGCAATAAGAGAAAGGCCGCCTGAACCTACAGCAGTTAAAATGGAGACAATTGTAGTGACAGCTCCACCTGCTTCAACCACATTAAGAACTACAGCGGCAACACTGCCTGGAATACCAAATTCTTTTGCTAGATCAGCAACTGGTAGTACTTGTAGCGAGAAGGAAAAAAGAGCTAGCATAAGGAATCCTACTGCTAAAGCACCAAAAAGAACATGTAGTTTGATTTCATTTCTTGTTTCTGTCATATCAAATTCCTCCCTTTTTTGTCTTTTTATTACTATTCTATCTTATGATATGTTTTTGTTCATATCAATCCTTTTTTTTTCTTTTTTTTATGAATTAGTTATAGGTTAATATAAAAAAAGTGAAAAGATAAG
This sequence comes from Bacillus sp. FSL K6-2869, assembly GCF_040869405.1. Taxonomy (NCBI): domain Bacteria; kingdom Bacillati; phylum Bacillota; class Bacilli; order Caryophanales; family Bacillaceae; genus Bacillus; species Bacillus sp. FSL K6-2869. The sequence goes on along the minus strand of NZ_CP152035.1, from coordinate 2,440,560 downwards.
TGAGAAAAGAATCGTTTTGGATAGGAAATATCGAGTGAACATGATCAAAATGACCTTGTTTTCACAAAAACGAAAGAGAGCCTAAAAGTCTATAAGAAATGTGCTATATGTAAATGAACCAATATTCTTTGATCAAAAGCGCCTTTCAAGATAAAATTGGAAGTATCAATTCATTCTGATGGAGGCGATTTTCTGAATATTCGGTTGTTAACACCAGAAGATGCTCAAGAATATGCGAACTTGAGATTAGAAGCACTCCGATTAAACCCAGAGAGTTTTGCTATGAGTTACGAGGAAGAGAAGCTAGATACGAAGAATAAATATAAGGCTCGTTTTGCCTCTACACAATCTATGTGGACATTCGGAGCCTTCCATCAAGGTCAGCTGGTCGGCTCGGTTACACTCATACAAGAAACCTTGCAGAAATTAAAGCACCGTGCCAATGTGGCAGCGATGTATGTAACGGCTAATGGACGCGGAAAAGGAATGGGGAAGGCACTCCTGACAAAAGTTCTTTCTTTTGCACGCGAAAAAAAAGACATCGAACAAATATATTTAACAGTGGTCACAACAAATGACCCAGCCAAACATCTTTACAAGTCTGTTGGATTTAAGTCGTATGCGGTAGAAGAAAAAGCACTAAAAATAAATGGTGCTTATGTAGATGAGGAAAAAATGGTGCTATGTTTATCATCGTTTGGAGGGGATATAAATGAGCCAGCCAGTCATGCGCATCACATTGGCAGCCGGACCAAATAGTGAACTGGAATCCTTTGCACTTCGTGCCGCACTTGAAAACTTTGGTGCAAAAGTCGATATGCATTGGATAGGCCGACCGAATGACCTGATTGATGTTTTATCAGGGAAAAATAGAGGCGAAACGGATTTCATTCTTTTATCCTTTCACGGAGAAGAAGGAGCGTTTCTCATGCCGGAGTTAGGAGAAGATGTATACGAAGAGGGTGAGCCGAGAGGTGCTGCTTTTGGTGCGGATGACATAAAGCGGTATGCTTCGTTAAATGGAGTCCACATTATATGTACAGGCTGTACACTAGGTGAAAAAAAGGTGGCAGAAGCTTTTTTAGAAACAGGGGCGATATCCTATACAGCGCCCGATGACTACATTGATGGAAATGCGTCATTTATTTTTGTTCTCACCATGCTGTATGAGCTGGTGAATAACTCAAAAACAGTCAGAGCAGCTTTTGACCAGGCACGCTCTATTGATGAAGAAACAAAGTTATTCCAACTGTATATGCAAAAATAAGGGCTGAGCGATCAAGCCCTTTTTATATGTATCTTGTGAAATATGTCGAAAATGTGACAAATGTGTTTTTTGCAAACTAAAAAGGGGCTGAGAAAAGTCTATCCTACAAACACACGTCATCCAGACAGGACGGCATCACGAGAGGAGAATCATTGTGCCAACGAAAGGGAAGATCAGCCTCGTCCTATGTGGACTTGCAATCGTCATCGGTATCGCTGCGTTTTATCATAATCAGCAAGCAAGCGGGACAGAGAGAAAAAAAGTAGAACAAGATGCGAGCTACAAACAAGTTGAAATAGTCACACTTGTGAATGACGGGAAATTCATGAGATATGCTGTCAACTATCCGCTGTTTCATCAAGAAAAACTAGATCAGGAGATCAAAAGATTTGCAGAGACAGCGTTAGAAAAGTTTAAAACATCATTTAGTCAAGCGAGTGATGTCAATGAAGAGAAACGATACGAACTAAACATCGATTATGAGATCATTCATTATGCCAAGCAAACCGTCGCAATCAAATTCAATACATATGAAGTGAAGGGCGGAAAGCAAGGCGTCAATCAAACGAAGGTGATGAACTTTGATTTCAAGAAACAGATATTTTTATCAATCAACGATATCTTCCTATCAAAGAAGGACAATCTTCAAAAGTTATCTCATATGACTTTTGAGGAATTAAAAAAAGATCGAACGCTAGCTGAAAATCAGCCGCTGCTCAAACAGGGAACGTCTCCTGTGGCGAAGAACTATCAGTATTTTGCCATCAAAGATCGTTTTATTGAATTCTACTTTCTAGCAGGGCAAATTGCACCAGACAATAAAGGCCCTCAAGTGCTGGCGATTAAGAAAACACTGCTTAAAGGAATGTTAAAGCCAGAATACATCAATAAAGAAAAGAACAAAAACGAGAAAAAAGAACCGATCGCCAAAAGAAAGATCGTAAAACCTCCAAAACAGGGAGTATTCAACCCAAATCAAAAAGCCATTGCCCTTACATTTGATGATGGACCAAATCCATCAACGACCTCAAAGATCTTAACAGCTTTAAAAGAAAACAAAGGACATGCAACATTTTTCGTATTAGGAAGCAGGGTTCAATATTATCCCGATATGCTAGGTGAAATTAGAAAAGGTGGAAATGAAATCGGAAATCATACTTATAACCACCCTTTGCTCACAAGACTCCCTTTAAAACAAGCCATCAAACAAGTAGAAGACACGCAGCAAATCATTGAAAAAGCGAGCGGGTTCACACCGACTCATTTTAGACCACCATATGGCGGGACAAACGGGCAAATCAACGAAGCTCTTCACATGAAAGTGACCCTTTGGGATGTGGATCCTGAAGACTGGAAATATCGAAACAGCCAATACGTCGCGAACTACATTCTAACTCATGCATCTAGCGGTGAAACGGTCTTAATGCACGACATCTATGACACCTCAGCCAACGCAGCCGTCACGATTATCAAAGAACTCACCAAACAAGGATATCAATTATTGACGGTGTCTGAGCTTGAGCAGTGGAAGGAAGCGCGTGAGAAGAAAGGTGAATTGAATACGTAATGATTATGCGAATCTTAGTAGATTCGTATTTTTTAAGCATATTATGAAAATAAAGGGAAATCATGTTAAAGTGAGTGTAGAAAGGGAGGGCTTCGGATGGTAGTCATGAGGTTGATTAGCCTATATATGCTGACAGCTTTTTGTTTGGGTTTTATTGTTAACTATGTACCTGGTTTGATGCTGCCCATCTATATACTTGCGATGATCGGGCTTATTTTATGTCTCGTTCATATTGCGCTGCATTATATTCATCGAATCAGAAATATGTTGTTTCATGAGAAACGGTAAGAATACTTGCGTACGCTAAGAAACCTCTCTCTAAAAGAGTGAGGTTTTTATTTTTTCGGTTTTTGATGTTCTAACAGTTGTATAATTTTCTCGTTTGATTCTTTCATTTGTCTTAATAAAGAAACGATATTCCCAGTAAACCCAATGAGGACAATCAGTAAAATGATGATGATCCACATAATGTGGCCTCCAATCTTCTGAATGCTTCTTTTTGCTTGTATCAAGGATACCGTATAATGAATGTATTGAAATGAACAGTTCGTGCTATTTATTCGACAATTGATGTAAACAAAGAGCGATGGAGGTAGATACATTTGAAACGAGTAGATGTAGTATCAGCTATTATTTACGATACGGAAGAAAATATTTTAGCAGTTAAAAATGTAAAGGGATATTGGGAACTGCCTGGTGGCGCTGTAGAAAAAGGCGAACACCTGCATCAAGCCGTGATCCGCGAGGTGAATGAAGAGACAGGGTATGTTTGCAAAGTAAATGAAATTCATTCGGTTCGAGAAGCATTCTTTCAAGACAAAAAGCATCATGCACTTATCATTACGTTCTTTGCGGAAATTATCGGGGGAGAGATGAACATTCTAGATCCTGATCATGATATTGAAGAAGTAAAATGGGTCAGCTCTCAAACCTTTCAAAAGCTAAATCCAAAACTATATCACATGTTAAAATTAAACCAACAAACACAAGCTTTTTATGATTTTGAGGGAAATAGAACAATTGGTTAAATCCAAATTGATATAGGCATGAAGGAGAGACATAGATGTTTTTATACTACGGCCCCACGGGAGCTCCAGTAGCAAATCCAGGAGAAGAATTCATGAAAAGAATTTTCTTTCAGGAGGGTGAAGAGTATTGGAAACAAGGTAACGGAGAATCTTCTATTGAGATAGAAGAAGATTGGGAAAGTGAAAGTCTAGTTTTCTTTTATACGGAACCGTATGGATTCTTGATCATGAGATATCCAAATTTTTTGGTCCCTTTTAAAAAGGAAGAAAAAATTGAAACGATCGAGCATTTGGTCGCAGGCGCCCCATTGTATGTGCCGTCATGTAGCTATGTCGATCGGAATCAAGCTTATCAAATCGTTCACCATTTTTTGACGACAAAAAAGGTGCCTGATCTTGTTGAGTGGGTTGAGTTGAGGGATATTGATTTTCAGTATGATAAGAAAAGTTAGAGGGAGCAAGATGAAAGTGAGTACATATGAGAAGTTACATAACTTAGATGAAACTATGCATTTACATGTAGGGTATGATGAACATGGTTTTGATTATGAAGGCGTGTTTTTTAAGAGTTTAGATAGGAAAATGATAATTTCTTTGAATAAAATAGTTGAGCATTAACATCTTAAAAGAATATTACAAGTGGAATGATGTAGGGCTAATAATTGAAGAATTTACTTTATTACAAGTTTAAATTTTCGAGAACTCTGAATCATCTAAGTGCTGTTTTTTGTATCTTTATTCCTATTTCATGGCAAACCCTGTGTTGGTAAAATTGACCTTGTCAATGAATAGGAAGGAGTGAATTCTTCTGGGAAAGATACTTGATGCAAAAGCACTAACCAGTGCCATGGATACGAGGGCAAAACACTATCAGGAACTCCGTGAACAAATGATAGATTTAAAAAAGGCACTTCAAGGTGTTGCCAATCTCGGTGACGACTTCACTGGAAAAGGTGCCGATAACATTAAAAGCTTCTACAAAGAACTCGCCGGAAATGTGGACATGTTTATTAGTTTCATTGATAAACAAAAAGCCTTTCATGAAGGTGTTTCTGGGACACTTGATGATACAAATTTTGGCGGCGACACCTTTGTTGAAGAACACTTTTTAGACAATGCCGTTTATATGGGCATCAAAAACGCCAAAAGCATTGTAAAAGATCAAAAAAAGGCACTCAAAACCATTTTTCAAGATATAGATGACCTCATTTCACTAGAGGTATTTGATAGCCAAACTTTTGATGAAAAAATAGAAGATGCGGAAGACGAGCGAAAAAAGACAGTGAAAGACCTAAGAGAACTTGATCAAAATCTAAAAGATGAATATGCTTTGTCAGAGACGGAGCAGCAGGCTACAATGGCATTGTACGCAGAAATGATCAATGCCACAAATGACGGAAAGTCCATTTCGCCTATGAATTTTGACAAGAAAGCGTATCAAAATAGCGAAATCTACAAGGCAAAAAGCGATATTGAGAAGCAAACTTCTGAATATCTAAAAATCAAAAAAGATCAAGAAGAAGCCCGCAAGATTGCAAAGGAACAAGAAGCACTCGCCAACCGTCCGTGGTATGAAAAAGCTCTTGATTACGGAGGAAATATCGTCAATGAACTGACAGGCGTGAACGATGCAAAACGTGCCGCAACAGGTGTCGATCCGATCACAGGTGAAGAACTCACCGCAGGACAGCGAGTCGCCGCAGGCGGCATGGCAGCAGCAGGATACATCCCGATCGTCGGATGGGCGGGCCGTATTTTCAAAGGCGGAAAAGCCGTCTATAAAACGACTCAAGCCACGTCCGCCGCAGTCAGAGCAGTCGACATTTACAAGACATCACAAAAGTCTTTTGATGCGTTGAAAACATCGCAAAAAGGCTTATATGGCCTCACCGCGACCAACGGCTTCAGCGAAGCGATTACGGGTCGAGACATGTTTGGAAATAAAGTCTCGAAAGAACAGCAGGAAGCAAGTATGAATGCGGCGCTGGGGATGCTTTTGCCATTTGGTGCGAAAGGGTTTAATGGCAAAATGGGAATCAATCAAAAAAGCACCCACCTTAATCAAGCAAGTATAGGAAAGACTGATTTAGATCGTTTAAGGAAAAAGTGGAATGTTCCAGAAACTCAAACTGTTGCTGTAGGTAAAACAGACGTTAGAGGTTTGGAACGTAGCGTTTTCGAAGGTGGGTCACCAAAAGTTAGGAAAGAAGGAGGTCTTCCTTCATTAGATGAAGTTTATCCTGATCGGAAAATTAAGGCACCATATAAAAGATCAGTTAGAGGGCATGCTCAATTTATGGATCATGCAGAAGAAGGTGTGATAGCAGAATTTGAGGATGCAGTCAAAAAGGCAGGACTGAAACCAGAAGAGATAAAAGGTATACTAAATATCCATCAATCTAATCCAAATGGAGTTTGTAATAAATGTACAAAAGGTTTGTTTGATCAAGTTCCAAGTGAGGAAAGAGGAATATTCAAGCAACTGACAGATCACTATCCTGAATTGAAAATAAAAGTAACATCAGAACGAGATCCAAGTGTCCCATACCCAAGAGATACTTTATCTTTTGATGTTAAAAATGGTGTTACAGAAAATGTCGTTAAAATAAAAAAATAGAAAAGAGGCTATAGAATGGATTTTATAAATGACATTAGTGAAGAAGCTAAAGTTGCACTAGGCTTAGCAATAGCCGAAAAAATGTATGCATTCATAGATAAAGAAGATGAGGGTTACCACATAGGAGAAAAAGCTTTAGAAGATTGCTGGAAATGGCTTTCTGGTAAAGAGTTAAGTTCAGATGATTTATGTAACTACATAGATAGTGAAGATTATATGGATGTAGCCGAGTTCGCAAATAAAGAAAAGGATGAACAAAAACAATATGGCTGGTATTCAGTATTAGATGCGGTTTCTTATACAGCTTATCAAGCGTATAAACGAGAAAATAAAAAATTTGTTCCGCAAGTGCTAGAGATAATAGATGATGAAACATTGAATACACTTTGGGAAAATGTTATAGAATCAAAAATGATTGATATAGCTGAACTGAAAACCCTAACGAAGTATCTAATTGGTCATTATCCTAGCAAATATCAAGATAATAACAAGTTATATTTAATCAACAAAGAGGATCTCCCATTAGGCGATTAAATAGAATACGGCTATTTTTAATAAGTAATACAGAAAGACATTAGCTTAGAGATAAAATAAAAAACAGACCTCATATGGTCTGTTTTTTATCCACTAACAAGAAGGATTCTTTTACAAAATTCAAATCACTTCCCCTTTTCCCGCTTCCGTTTCTCCTTTTCCGCCCGGTAAAACTCATGAAACATCTTCATCAGTGCGCGTTTCTCTATCCGAGACACATAGCTCCGCGATATCCCGAGCTCCTTGGCTATTTCCCGCTGCGTTTTCTCTTTCTTTAAGTCCAAACCGAACCGGCCGACGATGACTTCTTTTTCCCGGCCGTCGAGAATGTCGATATATTCTTTTACTTTTTCAAGCTCCATGTTGAGCTGAATGGTATCAATCACGTCTTCATTTTCTGATTTTAAGACGTCAATTAATGAAATTTCGTTGCCTTCTTTATCCTGACCGATGGGGTCATGCAAAGAGACGTCCTTTTTTGTTTTTTTGAGCGCGCGTAAATGCATCAGGATTTCGTTCTCAATACACCGCGCAGCATATGTTGCCAGCTTTGTTCCTTTTCCAGAGGAATAGCTTTCGATGGCTTTAATGAGTCCGATCGTCCCGATGGAGATGAGGTCTTCAGCGTCTTCCCCGGTATTTTCAAATTTCTTGACAATATGGGCGACGAGCCGAAGGTTATGTTCAATCAGCATGTTTCTTGCGTGTTCATCGCCCTCTGCCATAAGGGCTAAGTATTTTTTTTCATCATCTCCCGAAAGGGGTTGTGGAAAGGCATTGTTTTTGACATAGGACACTAAAAACACCAATTCTTTGACCATCAATCCCATCGCTGTAAATACTCCTGCCACGATTTTCACCTCCACCATGTTTAGGCCGCTGCCTATATCCTCAAATGTATGTGAAGGAAGGATTGTCTGTGTCTGTACGATGAAAAAATCATCTTATTTGAAAGAAACGTGCTTCTGTGCGTATGTTTTTGCTGCACCTCTCATATGTTTGCGGTTTCTTTGCGGTGCTTGGCGGTCTAGAAGCGTGCTAAAATATGTAATATTAGACCGAAAAGGAAGGGGTTTTTTCGGAACATGGGGAAGGTTCTTTCTTCACATGTCGGTATGAAAATTAATGAATGGTATCGAATGATACGGCAGTTCAGTGTTCCAGATGCGGAAATCTTGAAAGCAGAAGTAGAAGCGGAAATTGAACGTATGGAAGAGGACCAGCATTTACTGATTTATTATCAGCTCATGTGTTTTCGGCACCAAATTATGCTCGACTATATACACCCTTCAAAATATCAACCTTTCTCAGTATCTAACCTTGTCGATAAAATCGAAAATTCCAATCATGAGTTATCTGATATGCTGCATTATTACCATGCATTTTTTCGTGGCATGCATGAGTTTAGTCAAAAAGAATATTTGGAGGCCGTCAAATATTATCGCATGGCAGAAAAACAGCTGTCTATGGTATTTGATGATATTGAGCAGGCCGAGTTTCATTTTAAAGTAGCAGAAGCCTACTATATAATGAAACAAACGCATGTCTCCATGCACCATATTTTAAAAGCGCTTGAAATATACGATCAGCATGATGCATATTCCATTCGCATTATTCAGTGTCTCTTTGTCATCTCAGGAAATTATCAAGATTTAAAACGTAAAGATCGAGCACTGCCTCACTTGAAAAAGGCGAAACAACTCGCATCCGAAATTGATCACCCGCGCATTTATAGCTCAGCACTCTATAATTTAGGGAAATGTTATGGGGAGTTAGGTTATCGAGAAGAAGCAGAACGATATTTAACCGAATCGGCTGACCTCGCCAAAAAAGAGCTGCTTCCCACGCTGCCTCATACACTTTATACACTGGCAAAGCTGCTTTTTAGACAAAATGAGCAGACTGAAGCAAGGCGCATATTAGAGGATGGGAAATTGGCCGCAAAGAAGCATGAAGACCAGCTGTTCTGTCATATGTTTGAGTATCTGGATGCTTTATATGTTCAGGAAATCAATGAAGAACAACTGCAAAAAACCATTGATTATTTGGAAAAACTTAGCCTATACTCTTATATAGAGGATATCTCACTAGAAATTGCGACAGCCTTAGAAACCTCTCAACAATACCAGAAGTCCAACCAGTATTATCAAAAATTGCTATGGGCTCAAAATCAAATCCAAGAAGGAGAGTGTCTGTATGAATTCTAAGCAACGTTCGACAGTTGAAGAGAGAAACCAAACGTGAGACAAAAAGCGGGCCTGATGGGCCGGCTTTTTTTTATGTGAAAAAGAAGCGTAGACGATCACGAAACTTGAATGAATTCATCAGAAAGCGGGCAATTTAATGTGTAATGATGTTCTGTGGAGGCGGTCTGATGAAAGGGTTGCATATCTTGTTATGTATATTGGTATTATGCGCTTTTGTTCCTGATAACATAGAGGCGCGTACATTAAAAAGAATCGACCTAGAAAAAACGGGACGAGCCTTTTGGGACATGAGAGAGGAACGGAAAAAGATTGCGTTAACCTTTGATGATGGGCCTCATCCGGTATACACAAATCAAATACTAGATGTACTAAGAGAGCATGAAGTGAATGCCAGCTTTTTTGTCATCGGAAGCCGTATTCATGCATATCCCCTCCTCGCAGAGCGGATTGTGAGCGAAGGAAATGAGCTTGGCAATCATACGATGAACCATACGTATTTTGACCTTTTGTCATCGAAAGAAATCAAGCAAGAATTAAAAGAATCAGCGGCTCATATCGCTTCTCTCCAGCCTGGCGGATCCTTATTATTTCGTCCCCCGGGCGGGCGCTTGACGATGAAGTCATTCCGCATTCTTTCTAAGCAAGGATACGATGTCGTGATGTGGTCCTTTACGCAAGATCCGAAGGACTGGTCAAGGCCAGGTGCTCACAAAATTGCCAGCCGTATTATTGAGAATATTCAGGGCGGTGATATCATCCTTTTACATGATGGCGGAGGAAATCGTAAGCAGACAGTAGAAGCGCTGAAACAAGTCGTACCTGAACTAAAGAAAATGGGCTATGAGTTTGTGAAAGTGAGCGAACTGCTGCACCATGACAGAGATTATCTGCCGGTTCAATTACATTAAGAAACAGTCATTCATTGAAACCAAAAGTCTTGTCGTTTACTATATGAAGAGGGCTTTTGGAGGTGAATGTTGTGAAGAAATTTGTTTTCCTTTTCATCCTGATATGTGTTGCGGCTGGGTGCTCGAAGCAGGCGCAGGAAAGTGTCATTGCATTTGGTGACAGTAACACAAGAGGATCGAACTGGGATTTTCGAGATTATCCCACATCTGAAAAATGGGTGAATCTCATGAAAAACGTCGAGCGCGGCCAAATCAAGGTACACAATGCCGGGATTGGCGGGCAGACAACAGAAGATGCGAAGCTGCGCTTTGAGCAGGATATTTTAAAACAAAAACCAACTTACGTCCTCATCATGTTCGGTACAAATGATGCGGCGATTCTAGACGGGAAACATCCCCGTGTGACCAAAAAACGATTTAAGGAAAACTTATCCTACTTCATTTCTGAAAGTAGGAAAGAGGGAATTACCCCGATCCTCATGACGTGCGTGCCTGTGGTGGAAGGAGGCAAAAAGGGCTTGTATTATTATTCTAGATATAAGTCATCTTATTTTGCTGAGAGAGGCGGGGCGAGAGCTTGGCAAAACTCATACAATGACATCACAAGACAAGTAGCTGAAAAACAGCAAGTGCCGCTTGTCGACAATTGGAAAGCGTTCATCCGAGAAGCAGGTGAAGATAGTGACAACGCCTTGATTCAGTCTGGCCTCATTGACCCTTCTGGCAATCATATGACACCAAAAGGGGCAAGAATCATTTATAACGAAATCAAAGAGCGTGATGTCATTAAACATTTTTAAATGCAGGCCATCTGCCTAAACAAGACGATCCATCCAGCATAGTCTAACAGTATATCTTCTTAGAAGGAGGTAACTGATATGTGGGGATGTCCTTATCCTTACCCTGCGTGTTCGCCTTATCCAGCTCAAGGAGCAGGAATCGGTTACGCTTTTCTTGTTGTGTTCCTTGTCGTCATTTTGGTCGTAGGTGGAGGGTTATGCTTTTGGAATGAACAGCCTTGCAAATAAGACACCTCTTCTTTGATCAGAAGGGGTGTTTTTTACGGAAAATAGTAGTAAGCCTATAGCGCAAGTGATATAATATCAGTCACCTGAGTTTAAAAAAGGAGAGTGCTCGGGAGGCATGGTTCCTGGATATATGGAATTAAGAGGAAACAGAGAGCATATGCCCGAGCGAACGTCTTTTCATTTCTGTCTCAATTAATTCAATGAAGTCGCGATTTAAGTTCATTTCATTTGCTTTATAATACGATTCTATAAGTAAATCATCTGACAGCTTTTTCATACTAGAAACCCATATGATGGGAAAAACACCTCCCCTGAAAAAGTTGGCATAAAACTTGAGGAAAAGACATATCATCATAGGTTGATCGAATGTCTTTGAAGTACCTTTAATCTACCATGAATGGGAAACAAGAACAATCGTTCTGTTATCCACATGGTTAAGTGGATAACTTGTGGGTAGAGTGTTTATAATTGAATGAAAGCGTGATGAAATATAGGTGGATAATGTGTGTAAAATTATCCACACCTGTTGAAGGTCCTCATCATATGTCGAAAACTTTTTCATTGTATTCGATAGACAGACAAATTGTGATTTGATTCGACACAATCGCTGAAAAACCAATGGAAGAAAGGGTGCAAATTGTGCTAAAGAAGTATTTCTTACCGGATGAATTTGTGAAAAGTATTTTCCACATTTCGCCGCAAAAACTAAAAGAACGAAATGTAAAAGGAATTATTACGGATTTAGATAACACACTAGTAGAATGGGATCGTCCAAGTGCGACCCCGCGTTTAATTGAATGGTTTCAAGAGATGAAAGATCACGGGATACAGGTGACGATTGTATCGAACAATAATGAAAAAAGGGTCAAGCTTTTTTCTGAGCCTGTTCATATCCCGTTTATTTATAAAGCGAGAAAACCGATGGGAAGAGCCTTTAATAAGGCCGTCGCTGATATGCAATTGAAGAAAGAAGATGTGGTTGTCATTGGCGATCAGCTTATGACAGATGTGCTTGGCGGAAACAGGCATGGCTTCCATACCATTTTGGTTGTACCTGTTGCGGCATCGGACGGATTTTTCACGAAGTTTAACAGGCAGATTGAACGTAGAATTTTAGGAGCCTTAAAGCGTAAGGGCCACATTCAGTGGGAGGAAGAGTAATAATGGAAAAGGTTGTTTGTATTGGCTGCGGTGTAGCCATTCAGACGGAAGATAAAGATCAATTAGGATATGCGCCGGCAGCATCTCTATTGAAAGAAGATGTGATCTGTCAGCGCTGTTTTAGGTTAAAGAACTACAATGAAATTCAGGATGTATCTTTAACAGAAGACGACTTTTTAAATATTTTACACAGCATTGGCGAGACTGATTCTCTGATCGTCAAGGTCGTTGATATTTTTGACTTTAACGGAAGCTGGATTAATGGACTGAGCCGTATTGTTGGTGGTAATCCCATTTTACTTGTCGGCAACAAGGTAGATATTTTACCGAAATCCGTGAAAAAAGACCGTCTTGTTCAATGGATGAAGCGGGAAGCAAAAGAAAATGGGCTCAATCCGATTGATGTGTTTTTAATCAGTGCGAGCAGAGGACAAGGTGTGCCTGAGGTTATGGAGGCCATTGATCATTACCGTGAGGGCAGAAATGTCTATGTTGTCGGCTGTACAAATGTTGGGAAATCAACATTTATTAACCGCATTATCAAAGAGGTGTCTGGAGAAGAGAATGTGATCACCACATCCCAATACCCAGGGACAACACTTGATGCGATTGAAATCCCGCTTGATGATGGGTCTGCTTTATTCGATACACCGGGGATCATCAACCGCCATCAAATGGCGCACTATGTCGGCAAAAATGACTTAAAGATTTTAACGCCGAAAAAAGAATTGAAACCGAGAACGTTCCAGTTAAATGAAGCTCAAACGCTTTACTTTGGCGGACTGGCTCGATTTGATTATGTAAAAGGCGGCAGAACATCCTTTGTTTGCTACATGCCAAATGAACTCAACATTCACAGGACAAAGATGGAGAATGCAGATGACTTATATGAAAAGCATGCAGGTGAACTGCTTTCACCGCCATCAAAAGAGGGCATGGAAGATTTCCCGCCGCTCGTTCCGCACACTTTCACCATAGATCAGCCAAAAATGGACATTGTCTTTTCAGGATTAGGCTGGGTGACTGCGAATGATGCTGGAAAACAAATCAAAGTGTATGCACCAAAAGGCGTGCACGTGTTTATGAGACGTTCGTTAATTTAAATGTTCAGAGGGGGAGAGACCTTGAAACCTTTATACGGAGTAATCGGTAACCCTGTTGGCCATTCAATGTCTCCGGATATTCATAATGCAGCATTAAAGGATGCTGGAATTGATGGACATTATCATGGCTTTCAAGTAGAAAATGATGACCTGAAAGATGCCATTAACGGTATGAAAGCCTTAGGAATCAGCGGCTTTAACGTCACTGTTCCGCACAAGGTAGACATCATGCAGTACCTTGACAAAATTGATGTGACAGCTGAACGTCTGCGTGCCGTCAATACGGTTCGCCTCGAAAATGGTCAACTCGTTGGGTACAATACAGATGGAGAGGGTTTTCTTCATTCGTTGCTTGAAGCCTTGGATCGGCCGTTATCAGAGCTGTCATTTCTCATGATTGGTGCTGGCGGAGCGGCAAGAGCGATTTATATGACAATTGCTGAGTATGCACCGAAAAGCTTTGACATTACGAATCGTACCATTGAAAAAGCTGAGGCTTTAATTGAAAGTGCCGGTGGGAAAATCACATCTCGTGCCATTGCATTAAATACAGCAGAAGAGCGGCTTGGGGAATATGATGTCATCATCCATACGACCTCGATTGGTATGTATCCGAATGTTGAAGAAACCCCAATTTCTTTAGCGAACGCAAAAAAAACAGCGGTCGTTTGTGATATTGTGTATAATCCAATAGAAACAAAGCTGCTAAGCGAAGCAGCCGGGTTAGGTTTGAAAACGGTCGATGGCGTCGGCATGTTTGTTGGTCAGGCGGTAAGAGCCTTTGAACTGTGGACGGGCATTACACCTGACGCCCGAAAAATGAAGTCAATTGTCATAGAGAAATTAGGAGGAACACCATGTTAAAAGGTAAGCAAAAACGTTTTTTACGTGCGCAAGCACATCATTTATCACCTATTTTTCAAGTTGGAAAAGGCGGGGTAAATGACAATATGGTCAAGCAAATTTCCGAGGCGCTTGAAGCAAGAGAACTTTTGAAAGTCAGCGTATTGCAAAACTGCGACGAGGACAAAACAGAGGTTGCAAAAGCACTTGTAAAAGGTGCAAAAGCTGAACTCGTTCAAACGATCGGAAATGTGATTGTCCTTTATAAGGAATCAAAGGAAAATAAACAAATTAAGCTGCCGTAAAGGTGGATATGATATGAAAAAAATAGGGTTGTTCGGGGGTACGTTTGATCCCCCGCATAATGGGCATTTGCTGATGGCAAGTGAGGTGCGTTTCCAAGTAGGGCTTGATGAAATTTGGTTTATCCCAAATCACAAGCCCCCTCATAAAACGGGCCGAAAACGAGCAGAGAGTCATCACCGCGTAAAAATGGTGGAAAAAGCGATTCAGTCAAATCCTCATTTTCGAGTTGAGCTTATTGAAATGGAGCGGGAGGGCCCATCTTATACAGTAGATACGGTTGAGCTGTTGAAGAAGCGCCATCCTGAAGATGAGTTCTTTTTTATGATTGGAGCGGACATGGTCGAGTATTTGCCGAAATGGCACAGAATCGATGATTTGCTTCAGATGATCACCTTTATTGGGATGAAAAGGCCAGGTTATGAAGGAAGTACGGCGTATCCTCTTTTGTTTGCAGATGTTCCGGCTTTTGATGTATCATCGACATTGATTAGGCAGCGAATGAAGCAGGGGAAACCTGTTGATTATTTGATTCCGAAAGCTGTTGAGTGTTATATAAAGGAGCATCATTTATATGAATCGTGAAGAAGCTTTAAACTGTGTCAAACAGCAGTTAACAGAGCATAGATATACACATACAATTGGGGTCATGGAGACGGCCATTTCATTAGCTGAACGTTTTGGTGTAGATGTGAAAAAAGCAGAGGTCGCGGCTATTTTCCACGATTATGCTAAATTTAGACCGAAAGAAGAAATGAAGGGCATCATCCAGCAAGAACAGATGAACCCTCTATTGCTTAAATATTCACCTGAGCTTTGGCATGCCCCAGTTGGTGCCTATTTGGTCAAAAAAGAAGTTGGAATTGACGACCGAGATATTTTAACAGCCATTGAATTCCATACATCCGGCAGACCGAACATGACATTGCTTGAAAAAGTTATTTATGTCGCCGACTATATAGAGCCAGGACGCCATTTTCCTGGTGTAGAGGAAGTAAGAGAGTTAGCAGAGCAGGATTTGGATCTTGCCTTGATTCAATCTTTAAAAAACACCGTCAGCTTTTTAATGAAAAAGAATCAGCCAGTTTTCCCAGATACACTTGCTACTTATAACTCACTTGTGCAAAAGAACAACTAAGGAGGAATTTTGATGGATGCATCATCAATTTTAAACATCGCAGCTGGAGCGTGCGATGATAAACGGGCAGAGGATATTATTGCCCTGAATATGCAAGGGATCTCACTTGTTGCAGATTATTTTCTCATTTGTCACGGGAATTCTGACAAACAAGTACAGGCCATTGCAAGAGAAGTGAAACACCTTGCAGAAGAAGGCGGCATCGAAGTTAAAAAGATGGAGGGCTTTGACGAAGCAAGATGGGTCTTGATTGATCTAGGAGATGTCATTGCTCATGTGTTCCACAAAGAGGAAAGAGGATACTATAACTTAGAGAAGCTTTGGGGAGATGCGCCGAGAGAAACGCTTTCGCTTGGCATTAACTCATGATTTATCAAGGGTTTGCAGGTGTGTATGATGAGCTCATGACACATGCCCCTTATGATGAATGGGTTCAGTGGATACAGCGGTATATCAAGCCAAATAGTGCGATTATCGATGTAGGTTGTGGAACTGGAGAGATCTCTCTTCGGTTAGCTGCAAAAGGCCACATGGTCACAGGAATTGACCTAAGTGAAGAGATGCTGGCATTTGCGCAGCAAAAAGCACAGGCTCATAAGCAGTCTATTCAATTTTTACATCAAGATATGAGAGAGCTCGAGGGGTTTGAACAAACTTTTCAAGCAGCGGTTATTTGCTGTGATTCTTTGAATTATCTAAAAAACGAAAATGACGTCAAAAAAACCTTTAAAAACATGTTTCAGCTTTTAGAGGCAGGTGGGGTTTTATTGTTTGATGTTCATACCCCTTATAAAATGGAAGAGGTATTTCCTGGCTCTACTTATGCCGATCAAGATGAAGAGATCAGCTATATTTGGCAGAGTGATCAAGGAGATCATCCATATTCGGTCATTCATGATTTAAGCTTTTTTGTAAAAGACGGAGACGTGTATGAGCGTTATGATGAAACGCACGAACAGCGTACATTTCCTTTTGAGACATATGCAGCGTTCCTTGAGTCCGCTGGCTTTGAACAGATTGAAGTGACCGCTGATTTTACAAATGAAGCACCTCAGGAATTGGCCGAAAGGTATTTTATTTCAGCGAAGAAACCAAAAACCATCGTTTAATGGACGATGGTTTTTTAAAACCCTTTTTTCGCTTGTTGCGAACATGTTTAATTTCTGAGATCATCAGTAAACACACTCGGCGGGTATTGATGCGCAACCGCTTCTACATCCTCATCGAACTTGTCGTGAGTGTTCTGAAAAAGCTGGTGGAACATATCTTGAACACCTGCTTCAAGTGCTTTAATACCCTCACCGGTGACGCCGCCTTTTACACACACCTTCTGTTGCAGTGTAGGCAGGGTATACACCCTTTTTTCAATCAAACGGCCAAGTCCTACAAGCATATCTTCTGATAAGGTGGTGGCTTCTTCTTTTGAAATATCCGTTTCTTCAACGGCGGCTTCAATCATTTTCTGAACAAGAAAGCTAATAAAGGCAGGACCGCAGCTGACAATATCTGAGGCTGCCCGTGTGATTGAATGATGAATTTCGATTGGTGTTGAAATGCGGGAAGCGAGTTGTCTGAGCGCTGCTTTTGTCGTGACATTGCATGATGAACCAAATGTTAAAAGTGATGCGCCTGATAACGCGCGGTTGGTGATGCTTGGGATCAGTCTGGCTGTTTGACAAGGAACAATGTCTTGAAGCTGTTCAGGATGAACCGGACTTGTAATGATGACAATGGTTTGCTGTTCTTTTAAAAGTGGGCTCAGTTCTTTTAAAAGCGGATAAATATCAAGTGGTTTGACACAAACAAAGATGAAATCTTTATCTGTTACAGCTCCTGAAAGCTGTTTCGTCACTTCGACCTCTGGGTGATTCTTTTTTATATTGAACGCTTTTTCGATGGTCCGATTTGTAATGGTGATGGATGAGGGATTGACTGCTTTTGATTCAATAAATGCCTCAGTAAGTATGGTACCCATGTTTCCTGTACCGATTAACCCTATATTCAAACGTTCTCCCTCCTTAGACGCATAGGATCTGTTATCTTCTAAACAGTATGTGAAGTAGCGTGAAAATATGATTGAAAGAAGCGTGAACAAGTGAAGCAGCTCATTTCGTTGAAAAAATACAGACTTTATTTGATAGCGGGAATCATCATCCTCATCATCATCTGTTTCTTCTTTTTAGTAGGAAAAGAGAAAGGCAGCGCCGAGCCAAGTGTATTGAAAGAACAACATGAAACGCGGGTCACATTAGAAGAAAAACAAGAGAGTGCAGAAAAAGAGTCAACATCCATCGTAGTAGAGGTCAAAGGAGCTGTACGGAAGCCGGGCGTTTATGCATTTATGGCTGAGGACAGAGTTGAAGAAGCGATTAAAAGAGCAGGTGGTTTTACGAGCAAGGCAGATACAGTTGACATCAATCAAGCAGCAAAATTAGAGGACAGTATGATGATTTATGTACGAAAGAAGGGGGAAGGTGACAAGCAGGGACAAACAGCAACGGCTGATACGCCGCCCGGAAATGAACAGAGTCAAGGGGTGAATGTCAATCAAGCTGATGCAGCGGAATTGCAGACCATTAACGGAATAGGCCCAGCCAAAGCGGAAGCCATCATTGCGTATAGAGAAGAACATGGAGAATTTCAGCAAATTGAAGATTTGCGGAATATTTCGGGTTTTGGAGAGAAGACCATTGAACGGCTGAAAAATCAACTGACGGTTAAGTAGAATTGACGGTATAGAAGAAAGGCATGTACACTTAATACCATACATCATTTTGGAGGGATCAGCTCGTGGAGAGAATTTCATGGAATCAATATTTTATGGCTCAAAGCCATTTGCTTGCTTTGCGAAGCACCTGTGAGCGGCTAGCTGTTGGGGCAACGATCGTAAGAGACAAGCGCATTATCGCAGGTGGATATAATGGATCCATTGCCGGCGACGTACATTGTGCAGATGTAGGATGCTATGTCATAGATCATCACTGCGTTCGTACAATCCATGCGGAGATGAACGCTATTTTACAATGTGCCAAATTTGGTGCACCAACGGCTGATGCTGAAATATATGTGACGCATTTTCCTTGCTTGCAGTGCTGTAAAGCGATTATTCAAGCAGGTATTCGAACAGTGTATTATGCGAAGGATTATAAAAATCATCCATATGCTGTTGATTTATTTGAACAGGCCGGAGTTCAAACAGAACAGGTTGAACTAGATGAGATGATTATTGACTTAAAAAACCAAGAAAAATTAGCCTTTGTTGCGGATTTAATAGGCAAACTAAGTGAATCAGGACTTAGCGAAACAGAAATTCGTCAAATGCATGAAAAGGCGAATCAATTATTTACTTCCTATGTTTAAGTATTTGCCGTTCGGGGCGATTTCAGCAGCTGTTGGAATTGCTCTGGCCGCATATCATCTTCATTTGTATTTTCTCCTTTTTCTTCTTGTATGGCTTCTTTTCAGTCTGCTGAAAAAAACACCCCAGCTCTTTCTAATGGTCAGTTTGTGTGGAATGATCTATATGCTCATTTTTATGGTGCATCAGTCTTTTGAAACGGATCATCCTGTACAAGAAAAAGCATTTTCTGATTCGGTTGTGATTGAAACGATTCCGAAAATAGATGGCAATCGCTTTTCAGCGACTGTTTCATCAGAGAATCGTCGACTAGCGGCATTTTATACGATTCAAACGGAGCGTGAAAAAGAAGCGCTAAAAGATGTTGGGCCAGGTATGAGCTGTCATATGACAGGTGAGATGCGGTTGCCTAAACATGCAACCATACCGAATGGCTTTCAATATGATCAATTTCTAAAAACAAAAGGCATTGATGCTATTTTCCTAACGCAGTCTATGAAAAGCTGCACGAAACATGACAGCCCTTCACATTACCTTTCATCTATTAGGCAGAAGGGGTTGAAATTTCTAGAAGATCACGTTCCGAAGAGTTCTGTTGGGATTGTGCAGGCACTTATTTTTGGCGATCGTGATTTAATAGACCCTGATACATTAAGAGATTATCAAATGCTTGGCATCATTCATTTATTAGCCATTTCAGGACTTCATGTTCAAACATTGCTCGCTTGTCTATTTTGGTGTCTACTCCGCGCTGGCGTGACAAGAGAGACAGCGCGTATTCTTTTATTATCCTTTTTGCCGGTTTATGCTTGTTTAACAGGTGCTGCACCGTCTGTGTTAAGAGCCTGTCTCATGGCTGGAATTTATTTAGTCATCACAAGCCTGCCAAAAGAAATGAAACAGCCTTCTGCGGTCGTGTTAAGTGCAGCGTTCTTGCTTTTATTAGCCATTCAACCACTTTATATATTTGATGTCGGTTTTCAACTGTCATTTGTGGTGACCTTATTTATTTTGCTATCCACTAGTATTTTATCAAAAGCAAAAAGTTCGGTGATGCAGTTATTGCTCATTTCCTTGATTGCACAGCTTGCTTCGCTTCCTATTCTTTTATATTATTTTCAACAATTTTCCTTGCTGAGTGTTCCTTTAAATATGATGTTTGTTCCTTTTTATACAATGGTTGTCATGCCTCTGTCCTTATTCTCTTTTCTTTTATCTATCATTTATCTTCCGCTTGGACAAACACTGTTTCAGCTGCTTGATTGGGTGATCCAGTTTAGTCATCAATTGTCAGCACATATGGCTGCTTACGATGGTCTTACTCTCATTTTTATGAAATCGACATGGTGGCATGTGCTCCTAGAGGTTTCCTCCATTGTTTTTCTATTCGTTGTGATGGAATGTAAAACTTCTATCAAATCTTATCTTGTGCCGATTTTGATTCTCGTTTGTGTGCTGGCTATACACTATTTCACGCCGAATTTTCTTCAAAAAGGAGAGGTCACGATGTTAGATGTAGGACAAGGGGATAGTTTGTTTATTCAGCTACCTTATCGAACCGGGCATATATTAGTCGATACAGGAGGCAGACTTTCTTTTGAAGAAGAGCCATGGAAAAAAAGACGTAAAGTATCTACAATTGGGGATCAAACGCTTATTCCATTTCTGCATTCTAAAGGCATAGCAAAACTTGATGTCCTCATCCTTACCCATGCAGATCAAGATCATATGGGAGAAGCGATGCGGTTAATAAAGCGAAATAAAGTCAAGCGCCTTGCAATCCCAAAAGGCTTTGCTCGAAATCCAGAGGATGCGAAGCTTTTAAAGGAAGCGGTTGATCAACGGATTCCTGTAGATGAGTTGGAAAGAGGGGATCAGCTGAGAATTGGAGGACAAAAATTTGACGTTCTGCATCCCGCACGTGACCAGGTGACGAGTAAAAATAATGATTCACTGGTCCTCACCTTTACGCTTGGCGGCAAGCGTTTTATGCTGACTGGGGATCTTGAACAAGAAGGGGAACGAGACATCATTCAAGCTTACCCTGAGCTACGAGCGGATGTCTTGAAGGTTGGGCATCACGGGAGTAAAGGATCAACAAGTGAAGAATGGCTTCAGCATTTAAACCCGTCATATGCACTGATTTCAGTAGGTGAACGAAATCGGTATCACCATCCTCATCAAGAAGTTTTGAAAAAATTAAATGATCATCAAACAAAGGTGTATCGTACAGATATCGATGGAAGTGTGACCTATGAATTTCTTGAAGAGGATGGAACATTTTACGCTCATCCTCCATATGATATCTTACAAAATCAATAAAAAAACTGCCAAAACGGCAGTCATCTTGCATTCATGTAGTTAAGATCCAACGAGGTGTATCACTGTTGCCAAAATAAACATTGAGGCGAAAAATCCGAATGTGACGATAAAACCAACAGCTGAGTCGGTCACATCATTCCGCTTGCTTTGAACATTCTTTTCAAATTCATTCATTTTCATCCCTCCTGGCTATTTTTAGTATACTTGAACTCATTTGGAATTGCTAGAAGGTAAAGTAACCGTTTTCCATTTTCATGATCATTTTGTGAATATCGTCTGACTGTAAGCTGACCCGGGAGCTTACGTGAGACGTTTACTATAAATGAGGAGGCGGCACTTTCAGCTTCCTCTTTACTAATGTCTCTACACACTTTAGGATAGAGGAGGAAGTGAAAGAGAGGGATTTAAGCGAATGGTCTTTGAAGTATGGAACAATTTAAAAAAAGGGGATATTCACCCCGTTTATTGCTTATATGGAAAAGAAACGTATTTACTTCAAGAGACAGCTGCAAAATTGAGACAAGCTGTCGTCGACGAAGAAACAAAGGATTTTAATTACTCTGTCTTCGATATGGAAGAGGTGCCGCTTGAGCAGGCTGTGACGGACGCAGAAACATTTCCGTTTATGGGAGAGCGGCGTCTCGTTGTGATCAAGAACCCTTATTTCCTCACTGCAGAAAAGAAAAAAGAAAAGATCGAGCATCAGCTTTCTGTGTTAGAAGCTTATTTAGAAAAGCCAGCACCCTACACGATTCTCGTGTTATTGGCCCCATATGAAAAACTGGACGAACGTAAGAAAATCACCAAATTGTTAAAAAAGAAAGCGGCTGTAGTTGAGGCGAAAGAGTTAAATCCGAAAGAAACAACAGATTTCACCATCACGCTGGTGAAAACAGAAGGAAAAACAATCTCGGCTGAAGCGGCAGAACAGCTTGTCATGTTATGTGGCGGGAGCCTGTCCTCACTTTTTCAAGAGGTTCGAAAGCTAAGTACATATATTGGGCAGCGAGAGGAAATTGAGCTGGCGGATGTCAATCAGCTCGTTGCACGAAGTTTGGAGCAGAATATTTTCGAACTGATTAACCAAATCGTGAACAGGCGCCGGTCTGAAGCGATGCAAATGTTTTATGATCTCCTAAAGCAAAATGAGGAACCCATTAAAATATTGGCACTCATTTCAAATCAATTTCGGTTGATATTGCAGACAAAGTACTTTGCTCAACAGGGATACGGGCAAAAACAAATTGCGTCAAACCTGAAAGTCCACCCATTTCGGGTCAAACTCGCGATGGATCAAGCAAGACTGTTTTCAGAAGAAGAGCTAAAGTACATCGTCAAAGAGCTCTCCACGATTGATTATGAAATGAAAACGGGTAAAAAGGACAAGCAGCTATTATTAGAATTGTTCCTGCTTCGGTTATTAGGGGCTTGAACATAAAAAAACGACCTTCTCAAAAGAGGGTCGTTTTTGTTTAGATGTATAATTGCCAGTCTGTCCTTATGGCTGAGCCGTTCAGGACGGACGTACAGTTAAACAGGTGCCTCATCACTGAGGCGTTGCAATCATTATGCAGAAAGTCCGTTTACTTGTTTCGCAAGTCTTGATTTGTAACGCGCAGCTGCGTTTTTGTGTACAAGACCAGTTTTAACGGCTTTGTCAATGCGTTTTGCAGCAGAAGAAAGAGCAGCTTTTGCTTGCTCAGCATCGTTGTTAGCTACAGAAACTTCAACTTGTTTAATCGCAGTACGCATCGCAGACTTGATTGTTGCGTTGTGTGCACGGCGTTCGTTATTCGTTTTTGTACGTTTGATCGCTGATTTAATATTTGGCATGTGTTTCACCTCCTAAGATACAACCTAAACACAATTGTCTTAAGGTTAAATCTTCACAATAGAACAAATTGTATTCTATCAAACACACCTTTAGAATGCAATATAAATGTAAAGTATTTTTCATTGATGAAGCGCTCGAATGTTTCTTGAAAGAGATGGAAAGACTACTGTTAATTACTTGATGGAAGGAGCCTTTTCATGAAGAAACAGAAACTTGATTTAAGCGCTTATCAAATCCGGACCGATTTGGCCGTTGAAACAAAAGAGATACTAGAACAAGAGAACGATCCGAATGTGGTCAAAAAGGACGGTATTCAAGGAATTGTTGAGAAGGAGAAGGAAGAGCACGGCATCCGCATCCGCACTGTGGAGATTACGACAGAAGGAGAAGAGTTGACCGGAAAAAAGGCAGGGACATACTTGACGCTTGAGGCGCAAGGAATTCGGGAGAAAGACTCTGAGATGCAAGAAAAAGTGGTTGAAGTTTTTGCCCATCATTTTGCTCAATTTTTAAAAGATCACGGCATTCAGGCGGATGCGAGCTGTCTTGTCGTAGGACTCGGAAACTGGAATGTCACGCCGGATGCTTTAGGGCCGCTCACAGTTGAAAATTTGCTGGTGACACGCCATTTATTTGAATTACAGCCTGAGAATGTGCAGGAAGGCTATCGCCCAGTGTCTTCATTATCGCCTGGGGTCATGGGGCTGACTGGTATAGAAACAAGTGACATTATACAAGGTGTCATTGAACGATCTAAACCAGATTTTGTGATCGCCATCGATGCACTGGCTGCACGTGCAGTAGAACGGGTGAATACGACAATTCAAATTTCTGATACAGGTATACATCCAGGATCGGGTGTCGGAAATAAACGAAAAGAATTAAGCAAAGAGACCTTGGGGATTCCAGTCATTGCCATTGGTGTACCGACAGTGGTCGATGCAGTGACGATCGCAAGTGACACGATTGATTACGTGTTAAAGCATTTTGGTAGAGAACTGAAAGATGATAGACCTTCCCGATCTTTAGTACCAGCGGGTCTGACATTTGGCAAGAAAAAAGTGCTGAATGAAGAAGATTTGCCAGATGATGAAACGCGTCAATCCTTTTTAGGAATCGTCGGAACGCTTCCTGAAGAAGAAAAAAGACAGTTGATCCATGAGGTGCTTGCACCGCTTGGACAAAATCTAATGGTCACACCGAAGGAAGTGGATACATTCATTGATGACATGGCGAACGTCCTCGCCAATGGGTTAAATACAGCACTTCATCAAAAAATCTCTCAAGACAACATGGGTTCCTATAATCATTAATCAGTTCTACTTTCTCTAGCTCGCTCATAGTGTAATTACTAGAAAGCGTGCTGGAGGGAGTAAATCATGAAAAAAAGACCTCGCCGTCCTCGACAGTTGGTCGTTGCGATTAATGGAACAAAAGTAGTGAAGAGTATTTTTTTGTTTATTGTCTCTCTGGTGGTTGTGTTTGTCATGTCAGGGGCTTTGACGTCTTTAAAACCTGAGCTTAGGCCTCAAGCGTCATTATATGGTGTGGCAGATGAGCTGTCAGGGGCATTCTTTGCAACTCTAATGGGGATGGAAAATCAATATTTTGCCTCAGCAGTCCCTGAAGATCAAAAAGGATTTCATTTCTCCGGGCTGTCACTCAAACTTGCCACAAGTATCAATTTAGAAGACCCCCGCAGTTTTCTAGGAAGAGAGCTGCCAGGCTTTGAACACTTTGATACAAAAATCATCCTAGCAGGTGAAGGTACAGACTATACGAATATGCCAATGGAATCGCCGCCTCCAAGTGAAGTCATCAAAGATGAAAAAGAAGCAAATCTAGCTGAGCTGGACAAGCTTGATGAAGATGAACCGAAAACGCCTGCAAAAGAGCCGGACCAGTCGACAGGAAAACGAAAAGCTGTATACATTTATCACACACATAATACGGAATCATATTTACCATTTTTAAAAGGAGAAACAAACCCAAACAATGCGCGCCACTCAAAAGTGAACGTCACCCTTGTCGGGGAGATGTTTGGTAAAGCGCTCGATCAGCAAGGAATCGGCAACACAGTGGATAAAACAGAAATTGAAAAAAGACTGCTGAAAAAAGGGTTGAAGTATCCTCAATCATATAATGAATCCAGATTGGTTGTAAAAGAAGCTCTCGCTAAAAATGATGATCTAGATTACTTAATCGATATTCACCGGGATTCAAGAAGAAAGAAAGATACGACAGTAGAAATCAAAGGCAAGAAATATGCGAGAATCGCGTTTGTTGTAGGGAAGAAAAATCAAAGCTATGAGAAAAACTTAAAGCTGGCGACAGAGTTCCACCATTTGATGGAGAAAAAATATAAAGGACTTAGTGTCGGTGTGTTTGCCAAAGGAGAAATTGGTGATAATGGAATCTATAATCAAGATTTATCTGATAAAGCCCTCCTATTAGAATTTGGCGGTGTGGATAATAATATGGAAGAACTGAAAAACGCATCCAATGCAGCAGCTGATGTGTTCAGTGAAATTTTCTGGGACGCAGAAAAGGTAGACGGCAAAGCAAAGGATGAGAAAAAACGGTCTTAAGGTGGTGGAGGACATGGGCTCATTTTTCGGAAAAACCATTATTTTATCGCTCGTATTGCTATTCGGTGTCTTTTTAGGAATGCAGCAAGCCAATAATGGCATGCTGCAAATGAAAGGGTATCATGATCCGCAATTAAAAGGGGCCTTCACTGTCCAAACGAATGATGATCAAGAAAAAGAAGCTTCTATCCTCGGAACAGCTGTCACACAAAAAGACTTAGCAGAAAAGCAAAAGCAGCTAGAAGAAATGGAGAGCTTTAATGCCTTCTCTAAGGCCGGAAAAGCATTATCAGATGGTATGACGCATGCAGCCCGTACACTTTATGATTGGGTGAATGGTAAATAAACTGTTGTAAGCATCATGTTGGATGTTATTTCATAAGATATCACACCTTTTCGCAAAAGCCGCTAACCGATGAGCGGCTTTTCTTGATTTCGATTGAATCTTTACAGCCCTATTGATATAATCTAACCTAGCGCAACCCGCGTTTTATAGTAGGAGTGATAGATTGTGACAGATAAAGAAAAACGATTAGAACGGCAATCAAGAATTCGAAATTTCTCCATTATCGCCCATATTGACCATGGGAAATCCACATTGGCTGACCGTATTTTGGAAAAAACAGCGGCGATTACGCAACGAGAAATGAAAGAACAATTACTTGATTCCATGGACTTAGAGCGTGAACGCGGCATTACGATCAAATTAAACTCTGTCCAGCTGAAATATCAGGCGAAGGATGGAGAAGAATATATTATGCACCTGATTGATACACCAGGGCATGTCGACTTCACCTATGAGGTATCTCGAAGCCTAGCTGCCTGTGAAGGTGCAATTCTTGTGGTGGATGCAGCACAAGGCATTGAAGCACAGACACTTGCGAACGTTTATTTAGCTCTTGATAACAACTTAGAAATCCTGCCGATCATTAACAAAATTGATCTGCCGAGTGCAGAACCTGAACGTGTAAGACAAGAAATTGAAGATGTCATCGGGTTGGATGCATCTGAAGCTGTTCTCACCTCTGCTAAGGCGGGCATCGGGATCGAGGATATTTTAGAACAAATCGTCGAAAAGGTGCCGGCACCAGCTGGAGATCCAGAAGCACCACTTCAAGCCCTCATTTTTGATTCTCTCTACGATGCGTATCGTGGCGTCATTGCTTACATACGAATTGTCGAAGGAACCGTCAAACCGGGTCAAAAAATCAAGATGATGGCGACAGGCAAAGAATTTGAAGTGCTTGAAGTCGGCGTATTTACACCGAAAGCAATGCCAACAGACGAACTCACTGTTGGAGATGTTGGCTATTTAACAGCTGCTATTAAAAATGTCGGCGATACACGTGTAGGGGATACGATCACAAGTGCGGTAAACCCTGCGAAAGAAGCTCTACCTGGATATAGAAAGCTGAACCCAATGGTGTACTGCGGCCTTTATCCAATTGACACAGCGAAATATAACGACTTGCGTGAAGCGTTAGAAAAGCTTGAATTAAATGATTCTTCACTTCAATATGAGGCAGAGACATCCCAAGCACTAGGCTTCGGTTTCCGCTGCGGCTTCCTTGGCATGCTTCATATGGAAATCATCCAAGAACGGATTGAACGTGAATTTAAAATCGACCTCATTACGACAGCGCCAAGTGTTATTTACGATGTGTATATGACAGACGGAGAAAAAATCGTTGTAGATAACCCATCCAATTTGCCTGATCCGCAAAAGATTGAGCGAATTGAAGAGCCATACGTGAAGGCAACAATGATGGTGCCAAATGATTATGTTGGTTCTGTGATGGAGCTTTGCCAAGGAAAGCGCGGCAATTTCATTGATATGCAATATCTTGATGCAAACCGCGTGAGCATTGTGTACGAAATTCCTCTGGCAGAGATCGTATACGAATTCTTTGATCAATTAAAGTCCAATACAAAAGGGTATGCATCCTTTGATTACGAGCTGATCGGCTATCGCCCATCCACTCTAGTGAAAATGGATATCATGCTCAATGGCGAAAAAATCGATGCACTTTCCTTTATTGTTCACCGCGATTATGCGTATGAACGCGGAAAGATCATTGTAGAAAAGCTGAAAGAACTGATTCCGCGCCAGCACTTTGAAGTACCAGTTCAGGCAGCGATCGGTCAAAAGATTGTTGCACGGTCTACCATTAAAGCAATGCGCAAGAACGTACTAGCGAAGTGTTATGGTGGAGATATTTCCCGGAAAAGAAAGCTTCTTGAGAAGCAAAAAGAAGGGAAAAAGCGCATGAAGCAAGTGGGTTCTGTAGAAGTCCCACAAGAAGCATTTATGGCCGTGCTGAAAATGGACGACAGCACACCGAAAAAATAACATCCTCAAGGCAACCTGCTTTACAATGCTCGCCTTGACGTTTATAGTCGAAAACAAACGAAGAGGCCGCAGCGATAAACTGCGGCTCTTTACCTGTAAAGAAGGTGTCAATAATTGAAAGCAGCATACATTCACATTCCATTTTGTGAGCACATTTGTCACTATTGTGATTTTAATAAATTTTTCATTAAAACCCAGCCGGTCGATGAATACTTAGCCGCTCTTGAAAAAGAAATGCAGCACACGATCGATCAAAAAGGGGAGCAAGAACTAAAGACGATCTTTATTGGCGGAGGAACCCCGACATCACTCACAACCAGCCAGTTAGATCAGCTTATGGACAGTATTCACCGCGTATTAAAACCAACCAAAAACTTAATCGAGTTTGCAGTAGAAGCAAACCCAGACGAACTATCGCTTGAGAAATTGAATGTCTTAAAATCAGCAGGCGTTAATCGGCTGAGCTTTGGTGTTCAAACATTTGAAGATGACCTGCTCAAAAAAATCGGACGGGTTCATCAAAAGAAAGATGTTCTCACATCTTTCGAGCGAGCAAGAGCAGTTGGGTTTGACAACATTAGTCTGGATCTTATGTTTGGTTTGCCACATCAAGAGAAGCATCATGTCATGCATTCACTAGAGACCGCTTTTTCATTAGGTGCAGAACATTATTCGGTTTATTCGCTGATTGTCGAGCCAAAGACGGTCTTTTACAATTTGATGCAAAAAGGGAAACTGCATTTACCACCGCAAGAACGTGAGGCTGAAATGTATGAGCTCGTCATGGATGAAATGGAGCGGCACGGACTCAAACAATATGAGATTAGCAATTACGCCAAACCAGGTTTTGAAAGCCAACATAACCTCACCTATTGGAGCAACGAAGATTACTTTGGTTTTGGCGCAGGAGCGCACGGGTATGTAGATGGCGTCCGCAATGTGAACGCTGGACCAGTGAAGCATTACTTAGAGCTCATTGAACAAACAGGGTTTCCATATAAGGAAACGCATCAGGTGACAAAAGCAGAACAGATCGAAGAAGAAATGTTCTTAGGTTTGCGGAAAATTGAAGGCGTGAAAAGTGCTCACTTTCAAGCGAAATTTGGAGCATCACCAGAAGCACTCTTTCCCGCCATTCTTGAAGAATTAGCAGAAAAAGGTCTCATTGAACAGGATGAGATTGGCATTCGTTTAACAAGAAAAGGAAAATTGTTAGGGAATGAAGTATTTCAAGCGTTTCTCGGTGAGTTATAATTGACATTTTAATTTGAGTTTGGTAATTTTGTTTATACAATTAGCACTCGTTGAAAGAGAGTGCTAACAGGGGTGATGATGATGTTAACAAATCGTCAGCTTTTGATTCTACAAGTCATTATTAATGACTTTATTCGTTCGGCGCAGCCAGTTGGATCAAGGACTCTTTCTAAAAAAGAAGACATTACATTCAGCTCTGCGACGATTAGAAACGAAATGGCTGATTTGGAGGAACTCGGTTTTATTGAAAAGACCCATTCTTCATCAGGAAGAATTCCTTCCGAAAAAGGATATCGTTATTATGTAGATCATTTGCTCTCTCCGCGAAAACTGTCATCTAAAGAGCTTGTGCTCATCCAGTCAGTATTTCAGGAGAAAATTTTTGAGCTGGAAAAAACAGTTCAAAAATCGGCGGAAATTTTATCAGATCTCACAAACTACACATCGATTGTCCTTGGTCCAAAGCTAAGTGAAAATCGATTGAAGCAAATTCAGCTTGTCCCTGTCCAGCCTAATAAAGCAGTAGCGATTATGATTACAGACAGCGGGCATGTTGAAAACAAAACCATTACCTTCTCTGAGCATCTTGATGTCTCCGATATTGAGAAGCTAATGAATATTTTAAACAGCCGCTTAGCCGGAGTCCCGATGGATCAGCTGAAGGACAGGATGTATAAAGAAGTAGTGATGCTCCTTCGCACGCATTTAAAAGACTATGATCATATTTTAGATGCACTTGGTAACACATTCACTTCAACACAAAATGAATCAAAACTTTTCTTTGGCGGGAAGATTAATATGTTGAACCAGCCAGAGTTTCATGACATTGACCGCATTCGTTCACTCATGATGCTGATTGAACAAAAGAACGATGTCATGCAGCTGTTTCATCCAAATCAGCAAGGAATCACCATTAAAATCGGTTCAGAAAACAATTTGGAAGCAATGGAGAACTGCAGTTTAATCACAGCAACTTATGCGATTGATCAAAAATCACTCGGCTCCATCGCTGTCATTGGTCCAACCCGTATGGATTACGGGCGAGTCGTTAGTCTTTTGCATCATGTATCAAAAGACTTGTCAAACGCACTTTCCAATTTGTATGATGAGTAGGGTGATAAAAGGTGGGGGCACAGCCCCTTCGTATAATTGAATCTTTTGAGGGAGGTGAACACAATGTCAGAAGAAAAACAGACACCTGAGCAAGCAGCAGAGGTTGAAGCACAAGAAGAAGCAGTTCAAGCAGAAACTGAGGAAGTAAAGCACGATGAACAGTCTGCCTTCCAAGAGAAGATTGATGAATTGCAGCAGCTTCTAGATGAAAAAGAAAACAAAATTCTGCGTGTTCAAGCAGATTTTGAAAACTATAAACGCCGTGCTCGAACTGAAGTGGAGACCGTGCAAAAATATCGTTCTCAACATGTTGTCAGCGACCTTCTCCCAGCTCTCGACAACTTTGAAAGAGCGCTTGGAATCGATCCAGACAATGAGCAGACGAAAAGTTTGTTAGAAGGTATGCAAATGGTTTACCGCCAGCTGGTAGAAGCGTTGAAAAATGAAGGCGTTGAACCAATTGAAGCTGTCGGCAAAGAGTTCGATCCAAACCTTCATCAAGCCGTCATGCAAGTTGAAGATGAAAACTACGATTCAAACATCGTTGTAGAAGAATTGCAAAAGGGCTATAAACTCAAAGACCGAGTTATTCGTCCATCAATGGTAAAAGTAAATCAATAACTACATAATGGGAGGTCATCGAATATGAGTAAAATCATTGGTATTGACTTAGGAACAACAAACTCATGCGTTGCAGTACTCGAAGGCGGCGAGCCAAAAGTTATTGCAAACGCTGAAGGAGCACGTACAACACCATCTGTTGTCGCTTTTAAAAATGGAGAGCGCCAAGTAGGTGAAGTAGCGAAACGTCAATCAATTACAAACCCGAACACCATCATGTCTGTTAAAAGACATATGGGTACAGATTATAAAGTAGAAGTTGAAGGCAAGAACTACACGCCGCAGGAAATCTCTGCAATTATTCTTCAACACCTTAAATCTTATGCTGAAGCTTATCTTGGCGAAGAAGTAACAAAAGCGGTTATTACAGTTCCTGCTTACTTCAACGATGCAGAGCGCCAAGCAACAAAAGATGCTGGTAAAATTGCTGGTCTTGAAGTAGAACGTATCATCAACGAACCAACAGCAGCTGCACTTGCTTATGGTTTAGATAAAACAGATGAAGATCAAACGATCCTTGTATATGACCTTGGCGGCGGTACATTTGACGTATCAGTCCTTGAGCTTGGAGACGGCGTCTTTGAAGTACGCTCAACTGCTGGGGACAACCGTCTAGGTGGAGACGATTTTGACCAAGTCATCATCGATCATCTAGTGGCTGAATTCAAAAAAGAAAACGGCATTGATCTTTCAAAAGATAAAATGGCGCTTCAGCGTTTAAAAGATGCTGCTGAAAAAGCGAAAAAAGATCTTTCTGGTGTATCTTCTACACAAATCTCACTGCCATTTATCACAGCTGGAGATGCAGGTCCTCTTCACCTAGAATTAACGCTAACGCGTGCTAAATTCGAAGAGCTTTCTGCAGAC
Source organism: Bacillus sp. FSL K6-2869 (assembly GCF_040869405.1). Lineage (NCBI taxonomy): Bacteria > Bacillati > Bacillota > Bacilli > Caryophanales > Bacillaceae > Bacillus > Bacillus sp. FSL K6-2869. The sequence continues at coordinate 2,408,549 of NZ_CP152035.1, read as the reverse complement.
CTTGTAGAGCGTACAATGACACCTGTACGTCAATCACTGAAAGATGCTGGTCTATCTGCTAGCGAGATTGATAAAGTTATCCTTGTTGGTGGATCAACTCGTATTCCTGCAGTACAAGAAGCAATCAAAAAAGAAACAGGTAAAGAGCCTCATAAAGGCGTAAACCCTGATGAAGTGGTTGCACTTGGTGCGGCAATTCAAGGTGGAGTTATCACAGGAGATGTCAAAGACGTTGTTCTTCTTGACGTCACACCACTTTCTTTAGGAATTGAAACAATGGGCGGCGTATTCACAAAGCTGATTGAACGTAATACAACCATTCCAACAAGTAAATCTCAAGTATTCTCAACGGCTGCTGACAACCAAACTGCTGTAGACATTCACGTCTTACAAGGTGAGCGTCCAATGGCAGCAGACAACAAAACATTAGGTCGTTTCCAATTGACTGATATCCCGCCAGCACCACGCGGCGTACCACAAATCGAAGTATCTTTTGATATCGATAAAAACGGTATTGTCAACGTACGTGCGAAAGATATGGGTACAGGCAAAGAGCAAAACATCACAATCAAATCTTCTTCAGGTCTTTCTGATGATGAGATCGAAAAAATGGTCAAAGAAGCAGAAGAAAATGCTGAAGCAGATGCAAAGAAAAAAGAAGAAATCGAAGTGCGCAATGAAGCAGATCAATTAGTGTTTACAACAGAAAAAACATTAAAAGATCTTGAAGGCAAAATCGATGAAGAGCAAGTGAAAAAAGCGAATGATGCAAAAGATGCGCTAAAAGCTGCGATCGAAAAAGGCGAGCTTGAAGACATCAAAGCGAAAAAAGATGAGCTACAAACAATCGTTCAAGAATTAACGACAAAGCTCTATGAAGAAGCTGCAAAACAAGCACAAGCTCAGCAAGAAGGCGCTGAAGGTGCTCAAAAAGCAGATGACAATGTAGTGGATGCAGAATACGAAGAAGTAAACGACGATCAAGAGAAAAAATAATCACCTTTACTTTTGAAAAAGACTGCTGAAACGTACTCGTCAGAAAGTCAAAGTCAGGATCTCTTGGCTTTGACTTTTTTCTTTTCAACGATGAAAAGGAATTGAAAAAGATCAATTTAAAATGATACAATCGTATTTATGTGAGAAAATCGGGAGTGTGAAGAGATGAGTAAGCGTGATTACTATGAAGTGCTTGGCGTGAGTAAGAGCGCCTCAAAGGACGAAATCAAAAAGGCATACCGCAAGCTTTCAAAAAAGTATCACCCTGATATTAATAAAGAAGCTGGCTCAGATGATAAATTCAAAGAAGTAAAAGAAGCCTATGAAACCCTTTCTGACGATCAAAAACGTTCACATTATGACCAGTTCGGTCACACCGATCCAAACCAAGGATTTGGTGGCGGCGGATTTGGCGGTGGGGGAGACTTTGGCGGCTTCGGCGGCTTTGATGACATCTTCTCTAGTATTTTTGGCGGCGGAGCCAGAAGAAGAGATCCAAATGCACCACGTCAAGGAGCGGACCTTCAATATACAATGACCCTTTCATTTGAAGAAGCGGCATTTGGGAAAGAAGCAACGATCGAGATTCCCCGCGAGGAATCATGTGAAACGTGTCATGGATCAGGTGCAAAACCTGGAACACAGGCAAAGACATGCTCACATTGCGGCGGATCAGGTCAACTAAATGTCGAGCAATCCACGCCATTTGGTAAAGTAGTCAACCGCAGAGTATGTAACTACTGTAGCGGAACTGGTAAACAAATTGAGCATAAGTGTTCAACATGTGGTGGATCTGGTAAAGTGCGTAAGCGTAAGAAAATCAATGTGACGATCCCAGCAGGTGTGGACGATGGTCAGCAGCTTAGAGTATCTGGTCAAGGTGAACCAGGTGTAAATGGAGGACCTCCAGGCGATCTATTTGTTGTTTTCCATGTGAGGGCGCATGAATTCTTCGAACGAGATGGAGATGACATCTACTGCGAAATGCCGCTTACCTTTGCGCAGGCTGCACTAGGTGATGAAATTGAAGTGCCGACATTACATGGGAAAGTCAAATTAAAAGTTCCTGCGGGCACACAAACGGGTACGAAGTTTAGACTCAAAGGAAAAGGTGTAAAAAATGTACGCGGTTATGGTCAAGGCGATCAGCATATCGTTGTACGCGTCGTAACACCGACGAATTTAACTGAAAATCAAAAAGATATCATTAGAAAATTTGCTGAAGTGAGCGGAAATAAACCGGACGAACAAGAAATGAGCTTTTTCGATAAGGTGAAACGCGCATTTAAAGGCGAGTAAGACGGATAAGGAGTTGGTAGTATTGAAGTGGTCAGAAATTAGCGTCCATACAACAAATGAAGCGGTGGAACCGATCACCAATATTTTGCATGAAGCAGGTGCAAGTGGTGTCGTGATTGAGGACCCGCTTGATTTAGTCAAGGAACGTGAAAATGTATACGGTGAGATCTACCAGCTCGATCCGAATGATTATCCTGAGGAAGGGGTTATCGTCAAAGCCTACCTTCCGATGAATAGTTTTTTGATGGAAACGGTAGAAGAGATCAAAGAAGCCATCAACAATCTTCTTCTATATGATATTGACCTTGGACGAAATACACTGTCAATTTGTGAAGTAAACGAAGAAGAATGGGCGACTGCATGGAAGAAATACTATCATCCTGTGAAAATCTCTGAGAAATTTACCATCGTCCCAACATGGGAAGAGTACACACCCGTTCATTCTGATGAATTGATCATCGAAATGGACCCTGGAATGGCATTTGGAACCGGTACACATCCAACAACGGTTCTTTGCATTCAGGCGCTTGAGCGCTATGTGAAGGAAAACGACACGGTGATTGACGTTGGAACAGGATCTGGCATTTTAAGTGTTGCCGCTGCAATGCTCGGTGCAAAAGACATTCATGCATTTGATCTCGACACCGTTGCAGTGGAAAGTGCAAAGCAGAACATCGAATTAAATGGTGTGAGCGAGCAAGTAACGGTAAAACAAAACAATTTACTTGATGGGATTTCAGGTGAACGCGATGTGATTGTGGCCAACATCCTTGCAGAGGTCATCTTGCGCTTTACAGATCAAGCGTATGATCTATTGAAGAAAGACGGTTACTTTATTACATCAGGCATTATCGGACAAAAGAAATTACAAGTCAAAACGGCTTTAGAAGAAGCCGGTTTTGAGATTGTTGAAGTGCTGTCAATGGAAGATTGGGTCAGCATTATAGCGAAAAAATAAAGCGAGTAGGTGTCAGGACACGTATGCAACGATATTTTATCGACCTCACAAAAGAAGAAGTGACGGAAAAGGGACACATCGTCATAAAGGGTGAAGATGTTCATCACCTTGCAAACGTCATGCGGATGAAAGCAGGAGAAGACATCCTTTGCTTAACGACAGACGGCTTTGAAGCGCTCAGTAAAATTGATACAATAACAAAGGAAGAAGTGATTTGTCACTTGGAAGGCTGGACGAATCAGAATCGAGAGCTTCCGATCAAGGTGACGATTGCAAGCGGTCTGCCAAAAGGGGATAAGCTTGAATGGATTATCCAAAAAGGCACCGAGCTTGGCGCAAGTGCTTTTATTCCGTTTCAAGCGACTCGTTCGATTACAAAACTTGACCAAAAAAAGTCATTAAAAAAACGAGATCGCTGGGAAAAAATTGCGAAAGAAGCTGCTGAGCAGTCTTACCGGAATATCATTCCGCGCGTTCATCCAGTATCAACATTTAAAGAGCTGATTCAACTGGCCGGTGAATTCGATAAATGTGTCGTTGCATACGAAGAATCATCGAAAGAAGGCGAGCAAAGCCGGTTTCAAACGGTGCTCCAACAGATGAAGGGCGGACAAACCTTATTAGTGGTTTTTGGTCCAGAAGGCGGTTTAGCAGAAAAGGAGATTGAAGAACTTGAAGCGCATGGTGGAGTCATTTGCGGGCTTGGACCACGCATTTTAAGAACAGAAACAGCTCCTCTTTACGCGCTTTCTGCTATATCTTATCAAACAGAGTTATTAAGAGGTGAATCATGATGGGAACAGTAGCGTTCCATACACTTGGCTGTAAGGTCAATCACTACGAAACAGAAGCCATCTGGCAACTGTTTAAAGAAGCTGGCTATGAAAGAAAAGATTATGAATCAAAAGCAGACGTATATGTCATTAATACATGTACCGTCACCAATACAGGCGATAAAAAAAGCCGCCAAGTCATTAGAAGAGCCATTCGTCATAATCCGGATGGTGTCATTTGTGTAACAGGCTGTTACGCACAAACGTCTCCGGCAGAAATCATGGCGATTCCTGGTGTTGATATTGTGGTTGGCACACAAGACAGGCATAAACTGCTTGGTTATATTGAAGAATACAGAAGAGAAAGACAGCCGATCAACGGAGTTGGCAATATCATGAAAGCACGGGTCTTTGAAGAACTAGATGTTCCTGCGTTTACTGACAGAACACGTGCTTCATTAAAAATCCAAGAAGGCTGTAACAATTTCTGTACATTCTGCATTATCCCTTGGGCTCGCGGATTACTGCGTTCTCGCGATCCAGAAGAAGTCATCAATCAAGCGCAGCAGCTTGTCGATGCTGGCTACAAAGAAATTGTATTAACAGGTATTCATACAGGTGGATACGGTGAAGATTTAAAGGATTATAACTTTGCTAAGCTTCTGAAAGAATTAGATGAACGTGTGGCGGGATTAAAACGAATCCGCATTTCATCCATTGAAGCAAGTCAAATTACAGACGAAGTGATTGAAGTGCTCGATCAGTCAGATAAAATTGTGAGACACTTGCACATTCCGCTTCAATCTGGCTCTAATACTGTACTGAAAAGAATGCGCCGTAAATACACAATGGAATTCTTTGCAGAGCGTTTAACGAAGCTCAAAAAAGCATTGCCAGGTCTTGCTGTCACTTCAGATGTGATCGTTGGATTCCCAGGAGAAACAGAAGAAGAATTTATGGAGACATACAATTTTGTCAAAGACCATCAATTCTCTGAGCTCCATGTGTTTCCTTACAGCAAACGGACAGGTACGCCTGCTGCAAGAATGGAAGATCAAGTAGATGAGAATGTGAAAAACGAACGCGTTCACCGCCTCATTGCTCTTTCTGATCAGCTTGCGAAAGAATATGCATCGGCATATGAAGGCGAAGTCTTAGAGATTATTCCAGAAGAATCGTTCAAAGAACAAGACGGAACGCACAATCTGTATGTAGGATATACTGATAACTACATGAAGGTCGTATTTGAAGGAACAGAGGACATGATCGGCCGTTTGGTGAAAGTGAAGATTACAAAAGCAGGCTATCCTTATAACGAAGGACAATTCGTCCGTATAAGTGATGACGTGCAGACGGATCAAGTGAGAATGACCTCATAATGAATGAAAAACCGGCAGCCATTAGGCAAGCCGGTTTCTTTTATGTTGACCGATTTGGAAGAAGGAACAAAATCAAGGCGTGAAAAGGGCGGATGAACGGGAAAAAGAGGAGAGAACTTGCAACATTAAACAGCAGACTAAAGTGCGCAATCTGCTGGGCAGGAGAGCTTGCTAAAAGCGCAACAAACTCTGTAATAAAGGCGAGAAAAGGAAGACATAAAAGAACACCTAGAACATTAAACACGACGTGTGCATACGCGGTTTGGCGGGCTGCATAACCGCCAGAGATAGCAGCCATCACGGCAGTAATACATGTTCCGATATTGGACCCTAAAACAAAGCTGATGCCTTCTTTTAGAGCGACAGTCCCTTCATTCATAAATCCCATCAAAATACCGATACATACAGAGCTTGAATGAACAATCGCCGTGAACACTGTACCAGAGAGAAGAGCTGTCCAATCGGAATGCTGCATCATTTCAAGGAAACGCAGTGTCTCTGGCTGACTGGTCATCATACCTGCAATTTTTGAAAAACCTTGAATACAAAAAAAGATCATGCCAAGCCCAAATAAACTTTTTCCTGCATATCGAAAAGACTTCCTGCCCAAAATGATACATAAAAGACCAGCTGCAATCAGAACCCACATAAACACGTCCATCTTAATGGCAATAAATTCTGTCGTAAATGTTGAGCCGATATTCGTTCCAAGAATCATGGGTATGGATTTTTTAAACGTGAGAATGCCTGTACTCACAAAGCCGATAACGATGACCATAAACGCCGAACTGCTTTGAAGAACCCCTGTAAACACAATACTGACCAAGAATGCTTTGACTGGATGATCTGTAAAGAGAAGAAGTGATTTCTCAATACGAGACGACGTGAGTGCCATTAATCCTTTTCTAAGCAAACCCATTGCCCATAAAAAAATGAAAATAAGTGCACAAAAATAAATGATCGCCATCATAGAAAAGTCCTCCTCTTACCAATGAATATATGGACTTGTCTACCTGCTCATGACGAAAATATATTTCCAAATCACTTAGTTGACCTCAACCTAGGCTTATATTATAATGTCTAGGTACATGTTTTGCATATGTATATCTTTTTTTAATGCAGTCGATTGGTGTATTCGGAGGGAGGGAAAGAGAATGTCAAAAACGGTCGTTAGAAAAAACGAATCGCTTGAAGATGCTCTTCGTCGCTTTAAACGCAGTGTATCCAAAACTGGAACATTGCAAGAAGCAAGAAAGCGTGAATTTTATGAAAAGCCTAGCGTAAAGCGTAAGAAAAAGTCTGAAGCTGCTAGAAAACGTAAATTCTAAAGAGGGTGGATTTTATGAGTCTTCTTGAGCAATTAAATTCTGATATGAAGCTTTTTATGAAAAACCGAGAGAAAGACAAGCTTATTGTCATTCGTATGGTAAAGGCTTCACTGCAAAATGAAGCAATAAAGCTTAAGAAAGACAGTTTGACCGGAGATGAGGAACTAACCGTCCTTTCCCGCGAGATTAAGCAACGTAAAGACTCCCTCCATGAATTTTCGAAAGCTAATCGCTTAGATTTAGTAGATAAAGTTCAAAAAGAGATTGACATTTTAGACGTTTATTTACCTGAACAGCTTTCTGAAGAAGAACTGCAGGCGGTTGTGAAAGAAACAATTGCCGAAACCGGTGCTTCATCGAAAGCTGATATGGGTAAAGTGATGAGCGCTATTATGCCAAAAGTAAAAGGTAAAGCTGATGGTGCTGTGATTAACAGACTTGTCAGCGAGCAACTGTCTCAATAAAAAAGTATCCTTCTCATGTTAGAAGGGTACTTTTTTTATGCCTCCATAAACCTGTCATATAAAAATGAAACCTATGATACATTTGTAACGTATGTAAAGGAACGGTAAAATGAAAGAAAGAGAGGGGGGATCACCAAATAGATGAAAAAAATGAAAATTTCTATTGCTCTCTTCAGTTGTTTTATAATATGCTTGTTATTAGGGGTTCAATTGACCGCGAAATCAGCAGATCAGAAAGTTCATGTTATCCCAATTGAAGATACAGTAGAAAAAGGACTTTCTAAATTCATTGAACGATCATTTGAGCAGGCAAAGTCGGAACGGGCGAAGCACATCATTCTCGACATCAATACACCAGGTGGTGCAGTCGATGCGGCGCTTGAAATAGCCGATACCATTCGTGCATCCGACATCCCAGTGACAGCGTTTGTGAATCATAGAGCGCTTTCAGCCGGGGCATTCATTGCCCTAAATGCCGATCAAATTTATATGACCCCAAACGGAAAGATGGGGGCTGCTGCGATCATTGACGGTGAAGGCAACGCTGCCGATCAAAAATCTGAATCTCTATGGCTTGCTGAAATGAGTGACGCTGCTGAAAAGCAGGGGCGTGATCCAAAATATGCTCTTGCGATGGCAGATGTAGATATAGACGCAAAAGAAGCTGGTGCACCAAAAGGAGAACTGCTGACCTTTAACACAGATCGGGCGCTTCAGTTCGGTTATGCAGAAGGAGAAGCGAAAAATATGGATGACTTGCTTCAGAAACTGAACTTAGCAGATGCCTCTGTTCAATACGATGAAGTGAGCTTTGCTGAAAAGGTGGCGCGTTTTCTCACGCATCCGATCGTCATTCCTATCCTTTTATCCATCGCGAGCTTAGGGTTAATTGTTGAATTATATTCTCCCGGCTTTGGGGTCCCAGGCACCATGGGAGTCACAGCGCTTCTTCTATTCTTTTATGGTCATCTCGTGGCAGGTTTTGCAGGATATGAGACATTGTTCCTGTTTTTGGCAGGGATTGTGTTGATCATTCTGGAATTATTTTTGCCAGGGGGAATCGTGGGTGTCATTGGACTAATCTGTGTCGTTGTCAGCTTATTTTTAGCAGCTGGAAGCTTTACAGAAATGGCGATTTCCATCTTGATTGCCACTGCTGTTTCAATCATAGCAGTTATTTTATTGACAAAGGTGTTGGGGAAACGTATGAAATTTTTTAAAAAGTTCATTTTAACCGATTCAACCAATAAAGAAAGTGGTTATGTCTCAAATGAAACAAGAGATGATCTTGTAGGACAAATCGCAGTGACAGCAACAGCACTTCGTCCATCTGGTACGATTGTATTCGGAGACGAGCGCATTGATGTTGTGTCAGAAGGTGCTTTTATCGATAAGGATGAACAAGTAAAAATTGTGAAAGCGGAAGGCTCACGCATTGTCGTGAGGAAAGTATAGATATACTGATTTTATAGGAGGAATAAAATGGATCCATCTACTTTACTATTATTCGTGATTATCGCAGCAGGTTTGATCGTTCTATCGATCTTCTTCACCTTTGTACCGGTGATGCTGTGGATTTCTGCCCTAGCGGCTGGCGTAAGAGTGAGCATTTTTACACTTGTAGGAATGAGACTTCGCCGAGTGATTCCAAACCGAGTGGTCAACCCGCTCATCAAAGCGCATAAAGCAGGTCTTGATGCGACGATTAACCAATTAGAAAGCCACTATCTTGCAGGTGGTAACGTTGACCGCGTGATCAACGCATTGATCGCAGCTCAGCGTGCGAATATCGAATTGAACTTTGCTCGCTGTGCGGCAATCGACCTAGCAGGCCGTGACGTACTTGAAGCTGTCCAAATGAGTGTAAACCCTAAAGTCATTGAAACACCATTTATCTCAGGTGTTGCGATGGACGGGATTGAAGTCAAAGCAAAAGCACGTATTACAGTTCGTGCAAACATTGACAGACTTGTCGGTGGTGCAGGGGAAGAAACGATCATTGCTCGTGTAGGTGAAGGGATTGTTTCGACAATCGGTTCATCAGATAATCATAAAAAGGTTCTTGAAAATCCTGATATGATTTCTCAAACGGTTCTTGGTAAAGGATTAGATTCAGGTACAGCATTTGAAATTCTCTCGATTGATATCGCAGATGTTGATATCGGTAAGAACATCGGGGCAATCCTGCAGACAGACCAAGCAGAAGCCGACAAAAACATTGCACAGGCGAAAGCAGAAGAACGCCGGGCAATGGCTGTTGCACAAGAACAAGAAATGCGTGCGAGAGTTGAAGAAATGCGCGCGAAAGTAGTAGAAGCTGAGGCGGAAGTACCACTTGCAATGGCCGAAGCACTACGTGAAGGTAATATCGGTGTCATGGACTACATGAACATTAAGAATATCGATGCTGATACGGATATGAGAGATTCATTTGGCAAAATGACAAAAGGTCCATCTGATAATGAAAACAAATAAGCATCCTCTCACGCTTTAAGGAGGGAGCCCATTGGACATTCTATTTGAAAATCCGTTACTAATAGCGATTATCATCGGTATTATCTCTGCGGTCTTTGGGAAAATCGGTAAACAAGAGGAGAACGAACAAAAGAACCAGCAAAACAAACCGGCTCCTCAGCGTAAACCAGTGCCGCAAAAGCAAACAAAACAAACAAGTCCAGATCCGGTCGTAACGGACCAGCTTGACGATTTTGGCGATGTACATGATCATGGCGGGATGAAAAAACAAGGTTCACAATCCTTACAGGATCGTTATACCGCTACACTTGCCGAAATGGAAGAAAGAAAAAGCGAGCTGAATAAAGAGTTTCAATCGCTTGAAAGAGAACTTACAAGGCCAAAGGCAGCATCTGCTGGAATGAAGCCGAAAATGATTGAGAAACTCAACCAAGATACGGTCGTTCAAGGGATGATCCTTGGTGAAGTATTTGGAGAGCCTCGTGCCAAAAAGCCGCATCGAACGATGAAACGACCATATAAAAGATAAAGAAGTAAGCCCCCTCATCCTTAAGGGGGCTTTTTTGTTGCGTAATGGAGACTTTTCTTAGTCAAAATGATGAAACGGCTGTTTTACGGGATTCATTAGCATGATATGAACCGCTGAGGAATAGGATGATATAGAGGCTTTCTCATCAGTCTCACCATCTTTCAGTTTGATCTCATACACATGAGGTGGGAAGGGGTTCTTATTGAATGGGAAAAAGAAAAAATCGACTTAAAGCATGGCTGACAAGAACACTTGAAATCCCTCCGGACGTGATGATGGATCTTCCCCGTATTACGATGGTTGGCAGACTCCATATTTACATAGAGAACCATAAAGGGCTTTTACTTTTCAGTGATCAAGAGGTAAGGCTGATGCTCAAGCAAGGACAGTGCATTATTTCAGGAAAAGACTTTGTGATTAAAACGATTTTGCCAGAAGAGATCTTATTAGAGGGGAAAATCGATGAGGTCCGTTATATTGATTCTTAACTGACGGAGGGGAGAAACGTGAAGAACAAATGGTTTGCTTATTTTATTGGCAGAGTGGAAGTGGAGATAAGAGGAAGCGGTATTGAGCGGCTGATCAATGAGTGCACGAGACAGGGGATCACAATTTTTCAAGTGAGCCGCCGTCAAGACAGCGTGCGCTTATTTATTCGCCTCTCAGATGTACATGCCTTTAGAAAAGTGCGCAGACATCATGAGGTGAAATGTTCATTTCATCAAAAGAAAGGGTTCCCGTTTCTTCTTCTGTGGTCGAGAAGAAATATTGGATTTACCCTCGGGATGGCTTTTTTCCTAGTGACGATATTGGCTCTTTCAAATATGGTGTGGAAAATTGAGATTAAAGGTGCGAATCCAGAAACAGAACACCAAATGAGAAAGCATCTGGACGAAATAGGGGTACAAAAAGGGCGTTTTCAGTTTCTTATGGGGACCCCTGAAAAAATACAAAAGTCATTGACGACCAATATTCAGAGCATTACATGGGTCGGAGTTGAACTGAACGGAACGACGTTTCAAATGAAAGTGGTCGAAAAAAATGAACCTGAAAAGGAGAAATATACAAGTCCTCAGCACATCGTTGCCAAGAAAAAGGCGGTCATCACGAGAATGTATGTAGAAAAGGGGGAACCGCTTGCCCAGGTCGATGAGCATGTGAAAAAAGGGCAGATGCTCGTCTCAGGTTTAATTGGGAGTGAAGATCAGAAAAAAACGGTCGGAGCCAAAGCGAAAATATATGGTGAAACATGGTACCGATCTGAAGTTTCTGTCCCTCTCCGAACATCTTTTGATGTCTTTACGGGTAAAATGAAGACAAAGCACAAGCTCTCCTTGTTTGGAGGCTCCATCCCATTTTGGGGATTTTCCTTTAAAAAAGATGATTTTCAGCAGCCGAAAACAGAAACAGAAGTTCACCCGCTTCATTTTTTGAATATGCAACTACCGTTCTCCTATGAAAAGGAAATCACACGAGAAAGTGAAAAAATAAATCGAGAATACACAAATAAAGAAGCGGTTCAAGCAGGGATTAAAATGGGTAAAAAAGAATTAGAAGAAAAGCTAGGTCAAACAGGTGAGGTGAAAAGTGAAAAAGTTTTGCACGAGACAACAGGGAATGGTAAAGTTAAGTTAATCATCCTTTACCAAGTAATAGAAGATATTGTTCAACCAACACCTATTGTTCAGGGAGACTAGAGAATGACAGAACATTTACTTGAGATTCAACAAAAATTGGATAGCCCAAACGAAGCCATTGCTTTATTTGGCAATCAAGATGCTTATCTGAAACTGATGGAAAACGAGCTGAATGTCTCCATTATCACACGTGGAGAGAAAGTGTATGTTTCTGGTCAGGAAGCATCAAGAGATACTGTGAGCCGTTTGATTACATCTCTCTTACATCTCATTCGTAAAGGAATTGAGATTTCTGAACGGGATGTCGTCTATGCCATTAAAATGGCGCAAAAAGACAAGCTCAATTATTTTGAAAATATGTATGAAGATGAAATTACGAAAAATGCCAAAGGAAAGTCGATCAGAGTCAAAACGATCGGCCAGCGTGAATATGCTGCGGCAATGAAAAAAGATGATCTGGTCTTTGGGATTGGACCTGCTGGTACAGGTAAAACGTATTTGGCAGTGGCCAACGCCGTACATGCCCTGAAAAATGGACATGTCAAACGAATTATCCTGACAAGGCCAGCTGTTGAAGCAGGAGAAAGTCTTGGCTTTTTGCCAGGAGATTTAAAAGAAAAAGTCGATCCTTATTTAAGACCGCTATATGATGCTTTGCACGATGTGCTTGGTAGTGATCATACGGAACGTTTAATTGAGCGCGGAGTGATTGAAATTGCCCCTCTTGCCTATATGAGAGGGCGGACGCTTGATGATGCATTTGTGATTTTAGATGAAGCGCAGAATACAACGCCAGCTCAAATGAAAATGTTTTTGACGAGACTGGGCTTTGGTTCTAAAATGGTCATTACAGGAGATATTACACAAATTGATCTGCCTAAAGGGATGCAGTCAGGCCTTGCAGCTGCAAAGGACATGCTTGCTGAGATCAAGGGTATCTCATTCATTGAATTAGATCAGACAGATGTGGTCAGACACCCGCTTGTGGCGAAGATCATTGGAGCATACGAAAAGCAAAAATGAACTGAGTGACCCGATCGCCTTAATCGGGTCATTTTGTTTCGATCGTGGTTTAAAGTAAAAAAGGAGGTACTTTCCTTGAGAAAGAATCAGAAAGGCAGTAAGCGCAAAAGGCTGCTGTCTAAAAAAGAACCTCAGAAAATGGAGCGCTCACGCTATTTAAACGTACTGCTATACGCTGGTTTAGCAGCCATTCTGTTTGTGGTGCTCTTCTTCCATGTAAAGCCTGAATCGCTCGACCTAGATTTGTTTTCAGTGAGCGAACAAACCATCTATTCTCCGTCTACCGTTGATGATCAAGAAGCAACAGAAGAAAAGAAACAAGAAGCAACGGATCAAGTGGAAGACCAATATACACTCAAAAAAGCGTATTCTGATAATCGTGTTGATCTCATCTCATCCCTCTTTGAAGCCATTAAAGAAGAGAAGAAAGCAGCAGCTGATGACAAAGAGAACCCGCCAACAGATCAAGAGATGGTGAAGCGTGTAAAAGAAAAACTCACAACCGATATGCAGGAAGCTGTTTCGGATCAATCGATTAAAGCACTGCTCCAAGCAAGTGACGAAAACCTTTCTTTTACAAAGGATTCCATCATCACAGTGGTCAATTCTCTCATGGGTAAAGAAATCACAGCTTCTAAGCTGCAAGATGAAAAGAAACAAGTGAAAGCAGAGCTTGAAAACAATTCGATTCCGTCAAAATATTTAAATGCAGCGAAAGAAATTGGTGAATTTGCGATTATTCCAAACTATGTATTTGACCCGGTGGCAACAGAGAAGAAAAGACAAGAAGCAGCTGATAATATCCAGCCAGTTCAAATCAAGCAAGGGCAAATTTTAGTGGAAGAAGGCGAGCTCATTGACCGTGAAGTGTATCGCAAATTAGAACTGACCGGCCTTTTAAACAGTTCCAATTTGTTTAAGCCTGTAAGCGGTCTTATCATCTTAATCGGTCTCTTCTTAGCGGCGATTGTCCACTCACTGGAATCGAGGAAAAAGTCGCTCGTCCATAAGAATAAATCGTTACTGCTGTACTCGCTCATTTTCACCATTATTTTAATCATCATGGAAGTATTCAGTCTCTTCCAGGAAACGAAGTATACGACCATAGGCTATGTCGTGCCTGTTGCACTTGGTACGATGCTGATTAAGCTGCTGATCAATGAGCGGCTGGCAATCTTCTCTGGCCTTGTATTTGCCCTTTGCGGCAGTATGATGTTTAATCAAGGAGTAACAGGTGTCTTTAACTATGTCATCTGTGCTTATTATCTAATAAGCGGGATGGCAGGAATTTTATTTTTGAGAAAACATAATGCGAGATCGAAAATTTTGCAGGCGGGGCTTTGGGTAGCTTTGGTGAATGTACTTGTCGTGCTGTCCATTACGCTGATTCAAAATTCTTCTCCATCAGGGCTTGAAATAGGTGTAAACCTCATCATGGCGATTGTGTCAGGGTTTGCATCGGCTATTTTGGTTATCGGGTTAATGCCAGTCTTTGAGAGCATGTTTGGCATTCTTTCGACCATGAAGCTTATTGAATTATCGAACCCGAATCATCCGCTGCTGAAAAAGATCTTAACAGAGACGCCAGGTACATATCATCATAGTGTCATGGTGGCGAATTTAGCGGATGCTGCATGTGAAGCAGTCGGTGCAAATGGATTGTTAGCAAGGGTTGGAGCTTATTATCATGACATTGGAAAAACGAAAAGGCCCCAATACTTTATTGAAAACCAAATGAACATTGATAATCCGCACGACAAGCTTTCTCCTCAGCTGAGCAAGAATATTATTATTGCCCATACGACAGATGGTGCTGAAATGCTGAGAGAAAAGAAGTTTCCAGAGGAACTTGTGGACATTGCAGAACAGCATCACGGAAAGTCCCTGCTGAAGTTCTTTTACTATAAGGCAAAAGAACGGGATGATCAGGTGACAGAAGAAGAATTTCGTTATCCTGGTCCAAAACCGCAATCGAAAGAAGCGGCCATTATTTCTGTAGCTGACAGCGTGGAGGCGGCGGTTCGTTCGATGCATAATCCAAACCCTGAGCGGATTGAAAAGCTTGTGAAAGGCATTATTTCAGATAAGATGCAGGATGGGCAATTTAGTGAATGTGATCTGACATTTAAAGAATTAAATATTATTAGCCAAACAATTTGTACAACATTAAAGGGGATTTTCCATTCTCGGATTGAATATCCAGATGCCCCGAAGCAGAAGGTGAAGTAAATGACATTGTTAATCGATTTAATAGATGAAACAGGACAAGTATCGAAAGAGCAGCTTGAAGAAGTGGAAAAGCTTCTTCAATTTGCTGCGGATGCTCTTGAAGTAAAAGATCAAGCAGAAGTATCAGTATCGATCGTTTCAAATGAAGAAATACATCAAATTAATAAAGAATACCGAGGAAAAGATGCACCAACAGATGTAATTTCATTTGCCCTTGAGGAAGAAGGCGAAGGGGAAATTGAAATCATTGGAGCTGATGACATTCCGCCTGTACTTGGTGACATTATCATTAGTGTTGATCGTACGAAAGAGCAAGCAGAGGAATATGGACATTCCTTCATGAGAGAGCTAGGGTTTTTAACGATTCATGGTTTTCTTCATTTGCTTGGTTATGATCATATGACAGAAGAAGATGAAAAAGAAATGTTCGCCAAACAGACAAAAATCTTGGATGATTATGGCCTTTCGAGATCATCGTAAGAAGCGAACGCCGCTTGTCCGTTTTTTTCGGAGTTTTTATTATGCATTTAGAGGAATATGGCG
The DNA here is from genome assembly GCF_040869405.1 of Bacillus sp. FSL K6-2869. Classification (NCBI taxonomy): domain Bacteria; kingdom Bacillati; phylum Bacillota; class Bacilli; order Caryophanales; family Bacillaceae; genus Bacillus; species Bacillus sp. FSL K6-2869. The sequence continues at coordinate 2,392,916 of NZ_CP152035.1, read as the reverse complement.
AACTTTCTTGAATGAACGGAATTTTCGGTTTCACACAGTCGCAGCCATCATCGTGGTGATTTGCGGCTTTTGGTTTCACATTCATCCGGTTGAATGGATGATCATTCTGCTTTTATGCGGCGGGATGTTTGCGTTAGAACTTGTGAATACAGCGATTGAACATACAGTAGATCTTTTCACAGAAGAGAAGCATCCTCTTGCTGAGAGAGCGAAGGACGCGGCAGCAGGCGCTGTTTGCGTTTACGCCGCCATTTCGGTTATGATTGGGTTGATGATCTTCTTACCGAAGATCATGCAATAGAACAATATTACTATTTATTAACATTTTTAGAAATGGGCGTGAAAATGTCACGTGATTTATGTAAAATATAAATGTGACAGTGGTACCATTTCTTCTGAAAGTGGGAACTAGAATGAACAAACAAGAGTTGATTTCAGAAGCAGTCAAAGCAAGAGATTTTGCATATGTACCCTATTCTAAATTCAAAGTCGGTGCAGCATTATTATCGCATGACGGAAAAGTGTATGGCGGCTGCAATATTGAAAATGCAGCATATGGTATGTGTAATTGTGCGGAAAGAACAGCACTTTTTAAAGCTTACTCAGAGGGCATCACATCTTTTCAAATGCTTGCAGTAGTGGCTGATACAGATCGACCTGTTTCGCCATGCGGCGCATGCAGACAGGTCATTTCAGAGCTATGTGCACCTGATATGCCAGTGATTCTAACGAACTTAAAAGGACATATATACGAAACGACAGTAAACGAACTATTGCCAGGCGCATTTTCACCGGAGGATTTAAATGACTAACGAAAGCTTCAAATCAGGATTTGTATCAATTATTGGAAGACCAAATGTAGGGAAATCGACCTTTCTTAATCGTGTGATTGGGCAAAAGATTGCGATTATGAGTGATAAGCCCCAAACGACTCGAAACAAAGTGCAAGGTGTACTGACAACGAACACGTCACAAACGATTTTTATCGATACACCAGGAATTCATAAACCGAAGCACAAACTTGGCGATTTTATGATGAGGGTGGCTCAAAATACACTCAAGGAAGTCGACCTGATCTTGTTTATGATCAACGCACAGGAAGGCTATGGAAAAGGTGATGAATTCATCATTGAACGACTAAAGCAAACATCGACACCGGTGTTCCTTGTCGTCAATAAAATTGACCAAATTCATCCGGATGAACTGTTCCTTTTAATTGATGAATACCGCACACGTTACCCATTTAAGGAAATTGTGCCAATTTCAGCACTTGAAGGCAACAACATTGATACGCTTCTTCAGCAAATTGAAGGTTATCTTCCAGAAGGCCCTCAATTTTATCCGGCAGATCAAGTAACAGATCACCCAGAGCGATTTATTATTTCTGAATTAATTCGTGAAAAAGTGCTGCATTTAACGAGAGAAGAGATCCCTCACAGTATTGCGGTTGCGATTGAATCGATCAAGCCAGATGAAAACGGCAAGATTCATGTTGCAGCGACCATCGTCGTCGAACGTGATTCACAAAAAGGGATTGTGATTGGTAAGCGCGGCAGCTTATTAAAAGAAGTGGGACAAAAAGCGCGCAGAGACATTGAAGCACTTTTAGGCTCAAAGGTGTATTTAGAGCTTTGGGTAAAAGTGCAGAAGGACTGGCGTAATAAATCCACACATCTTCGTGATTTCGGATTTAGAGAAGACGAATATTAAAAACCGATACAGTTGTTAGTAGATCTGACAATGGTGCGGTTCGATTAGTAAAAATTGTTTATCATGAAATGGAGGTAGCCTGGTCAAGATAAAGTTAATATGTTGGATGTAGCGTTGCTGCTTCTAATAAAGAAAGGTGGGGTTTTTATGTTGAATTTTACATGGAACGTATTTTCACAAACAGGAAGCGTTGACACGTATCTGCTTTTCAAAGAGTTAGAAAAGGAGAACCTGGAAAGACCCGATGTACTTGAAGAAGAAATAGCACGACTTGATTTTCCAATCTTATAATTCTTGACCCCCTCCAACGCTCGGAGTGTAGACAAATGCTCATTAAAAGTGAAGGAATCGTCCTTAGAACAACAGATTATGGCGAAACAAACAAAATTGTCACGCTGCTCACTAGAGAACATGGGAAAATTGGTGTGATGGCAAGGGGCGCTAAGAAATCGAACAGCCGCCTGTCAGCCATAAGCCAGCCGTTTTTATACGGAACCTTCCTGATCCAATCATCAACAGGACTTGGAACGCTCCAGCAAGGTGAAATGATGGAAAGCATGCGAACCATTCGGGAAGATTTATTTCTGACCGCATATGCCGCATATATGACAGAATTACTTGATAAAGGAACAGAAGAAAAGAAGCCAAACCCTTACTTGTTTGAACTTCTTCTTCAATCTTTACGCCATCTCAATGAAGGCACAGATGCTGATATTATTTTATTTATCGTAGAGGTTAAAATGCTGTCAGTGATGGGGTTGAAGCCTGAACTGGACCAATGTGTACACTGCGGTCAAAAAGAAGGGCAGTTCCATTTCTCAATTAGAGATAACGGATTCATCTGTAGGCAATGCTTTTCTAAAGATCCATATAAACTGCCCTTATCCCCAGCAGCAGCAAGACTGCTCCGTTTGTTTCATTATTTTGATTTATCAAGGCTTGGTCAGGTTGACGTGAAACCACAAACGAAACAAGAAATTCGTCAAGTGCTCGATCATTATTATGAAGAGTATTCAGGTCTTTATTTAAAATCAAAAAAATTCATGAATCAAATGGAATCCATGAAAAAGCTAATGGACGGTGAAAACAAAAGTTGACATCTCTCGTGACTTTTTGTAAGATCATCTAAGATCAAATATGTTGCATTGACAGAAAGAAGTACTTACGTATCAGCCATAAAAGCGACCTTAGGGCGGTGTGAGCTAAGGATGGACACGTAACGAAAGGCATTCTTGAGCAACGTAAAACAAAGCGGCTGGGTGCTACGACACCAGCAAATAGGGTGGAACCGCGGGAAAAACTCTCGTCCCTATGTTTGCAAGGAACCTTGTGAGCATAGAGACGGGAGTTTTTGTGTTTTGCAAAAAGGTTCTAGGCCCCACCGCCATACATAGCGGATGGTGTAAAAAAGATGGAGGTGCGATCATTGAATATTCAAGACATGATTTTGACACTGCAAAAGCATTGGTCAAATGAAGGCTGCGTATTAATGCAGGCATATGACACAGAAAAAGGTGCTGGAACGATGAGTCCATACACGTTCCTCAGAAGCATTGGGCCAGAGCCATGGAAGGTAGCCTATGTAGAACCTTCAAGACGCCCGGCTGACGGCAGATATGGAGAAAACCCAAACAGATTGTATCAACATCATCAATTTCAAGTGATCATTAAGCCATCACCTGACAATATTCAAGAACTGTATCTAGAATCATTGAAGGCGCTTGGCATTGATCCGCTGAAACATGATATTCGTTTTGTTGAAGACAACTGGGAAAACCCATCTCTTGGCTGCGCAGGACTTGGCTGGGAAGTTTGGCTTGATGGAATGGAAATTACGCAATTTACGTATTTCCAGCAAGTCGGCGGTTTAGAATGTAAGCCAGTTTCTGTTGAAATCACATACGGAATTGAGCGTCTTGCTTCTTACATCCAGGACAAAGAAAATGTATTTGACCTTGAATGGACAGATGGCTTTACTGTAAGAGATTTATTCTTAATGGCTGAATACGAGCATTCTGTGTATACGTTTGAAACATCTAATACGGATATGCTGTTCGATTTATTTACAACATATGAAAAAGAAGCACATAGCCAAATGGACAAAGGGCTTGTTCACCCGGCATATGATTATGTACTCAAATGTTCTCACACATTTAACCTGCTTGATGCCAAAGGCGCGATTTCTGTGACTGAGCGAACAGGCTATATCGGAAGAGTACGTCAGTTAGCGAGAAAAGTAGCCAAAACATATTACGAAGAACGAGAAAAACTAGGATTCCCTATGCTAAAAGAGGAGGCGGCTTCTCATGAATAAACAAGATGTATTACTTGAAATCGGCTTAGAAGAGATGCCGGCTCGTTTCATGCCAGAAAGCACAAAGCAGCTGGGTGACAAAGTAAAAGCTTGGTTCGTAGCGCAAAATATTTCATTCGAAGACGTTGCTTTATTTAATTCACCAAGACGTCTAGCTGTACTCGTCAAAGGTGTTGCAGAAAAACAAGAGGACATCAAAGAAGAAGCAAAAGGACCGGCTAAAAAGATTGCTCAAGATGCTGAAGGCAATTGGACAAAAGCTGCCGAAGGTTTTGCCCGCGGACAAGGTGCTTCAACTGATGATCTGTATTTCAAAGACATCAAAGGTGTGGATTATGTCCATGTCCAAAAGTTTCAAGAAGGAAAACAAGTCAAAGACCTTCTTCCAGCATTGGGGGACATTGCCGCTTCATTGAGTTTTCCAAAGAACATGAGATGGGGAAGCGAGGATTTACGCTATATCCGTCCAATTAAATGGATTATTTGTTTATTTGGTCAAGAGATCATTCCTGTCGAAATTGCAGGAGTGAAAAGTGGACGGGAGACTAGAGGACATCGTTTCCTAGGGACGACAGCCAGCATTGACACACCAGCTTCTTATGAGCAAACATTAAGAGATCAATTTGTCATTGTTGATTCAGATAAAAGAAAACAATTAATTACTGAGCAATTACATGCCCTTTCTTCCGAAAAAGGCTGGGTCATTCCAGTTGATCCTGAGCTTCTAGAAGAAGTGAACGATCTCGTTGAATATCCAACCGTTCTATTTGGTTCTTTTGAAGAAGAATTTCTTGCGCTGCCAGAAGAAGTGCTTGTCACGACAATGAAAGAGCATCAGCGTTATTTCCCAGTGAAAAATGAACAAGGGGAATTACTGCCGCATTTTATTACGGTCAGAAACGGGAACAGTGAGGCACTTGAAAATGTGGCAAGAGGGAACGAAAAGGTCCTTCGTGCACGTTTATCAGATGCGGCATTTTTCTATAAAGAAGACGAAAAACTCGTCATTGAAGACAACATTCAAAAACTTGATAAAGTCGTATTCCATGAGAAACTTGGCACGATTGGCGACAAGCTGAAAAGAGTAACAGACATTGCTGTCCGCCTTGCTAGTCATGTGGGTGCAGATGAAGAAACGTCTAAACGCGCTGCAAGAGCAGCTAGTATCTCTAAGTTTGACCTTGTGACTCAGATGGTCTATGAATTCCCAGAACTGCAAGGAATCATGGGTGAAAAATATGCTAGAGCACTTGGCGAGCATGAAGAAGTGGCAAAGAGTATCAACGAGCACTATATGCCGCGTTTTGCCGGTGACGATGCGCCGTCAACACTTATTGGGGCGATTGTTGCAGTGGCGGATAAGCTAGATTCTATTTGTTCATTCTTCTCAATTGATGTCATTCCAACGGGCTCTCAAGATCCTTATGGATTAAGAAGACAAGCGAGCGGTATCGTTCAAATCCTGCTCGACCGCCAATGGAATCTTTCATTTAAAGAGCTTTTAGCACTAGCTCAAGTAGATGCAAAACATGAAGCTGTTCTCATTGAATTTTTAACACACCGTTTGAAATATGTTCTCCAAGCAGAACATATCCGTCATGACGTGGTGGAAGCAGTCCTTGATGTTGAAAATATTGAACCATATGCGGTTGTGAAAAAAGCGGCTGTTCTTGAAGAGAGCGTGAAACAGGAGAGTTTCAAAGAAACGGCTGAGGCACTAGGCCGCGTCATTTCAATCAGTAAAAAAGGGGAAGACGCACAGATTCAGCCTGAACTGTTTGAAAATGAACACGAACAAAAGCTATTTGAAGCGTATCAGCAAGCGGAAAAAGCCGTCAACGAGTATATGGCAAAAGGTCAGTACCAATCAGCACTTGAAGCGCTAGATACATTAAAAGCACCAATTGTTCATTATTTCGACCATACCATGGTTCATGCCGATGATGAAAAACTGAAACAAAATCGTTTGGCACAAATGGTCAAACTTGCAAAAGTCATTCAATCATTTGCGAATATGAACAATTTAATTGTAAAATAAATACCTAAGAACGGTTGCCTTTTTCGAAGGGCAATCGTTTTTTACTCATTTAATTCACGGTTTTTGAGTGGATTTTTGTTTCATTCGGACGAAGATGCGCTATAATATGATGAGTTATGAAATTGATATACATAAAGTAAGGATTCGCTCTCTCTATTTAAAGGTGGTGAGTACAATCGAGTTAAATAAACGGCAAGAGCAGATTTTACAGATTGTCAAAGAGAATGGTCCGATCACTGGAGAGCATATCGCCGATCGGCTGAACTTAACAAGGGCTACCCTCAGGCCGGATTTAGCCATTTTAACGATGTCTGGCTTTTTAGAAGCAAGACCAAGGGTCGGCTACTTTTTTACAGGCAAAACAGGCACGCAGCTTCTGGCAGATAAGCTGAAAAAACTTCAAGTGAAAGATTTTCAGTCCATTCCGGTCGTGATACACGAGAATGTTTCGGTTTATGATGCGATTTGTACGATGTTTTTAGAGGATGTGGGCACATTATTCGTTGTGGACGATCACTCTATTTTAACAGGCGTGTTATCAAGAAAAGACCTCCTTCGAGCAAGTATTGGGAAACAAGAGCTTCCATCTATACCTGTCCATATTATTATGACAAGAATGCCGAACATTACCGTTTGCCGCAAAGAAGATTTTATTATGGATGTGGCCAAGCACTTGATTGAAAAGCAAATAGATGCACTTCCTGTTATAAAAGATACGGATAAAGGCTTTGAAGTGGTCGGCAGAATTACGAAAACAAACATGACGAAAATACTTGTTAGCTTATCAGAGAACGAAATTATCTAATTACAGAAGACTGCGAGGGGATGTTATGAGTAATCGCGTAATTTTTGTTGTATCAGATTCAGTAGGAGAAACGGCAGAGCTCGTGGTCAAAGCGGCACTTAGCCAATTTGATGGCGGCTCATCCGACCATTCAAATATTAGAAGAATCCCATATGTAGAGGATGTCGGTACGATTAAAGAAGTGATTTCATTGGCGAAAGCAGATAATGGGATCGTTTGCTTTACTCTTGTTGTGCCAGAAATGCGCCAATTCTTAATAGAAGAAGCAGAAGCGAATGGCGTCGTGTACTATGACATTATCGGTCCACTTATTGATAAAATGGAGACGGCATATGGAAATGAAGCGAAACATGAGCCAGGTCGTGTACGTCAATTAGATGAGGACTATTTTAAAAAGGTAGAAGCCATTGAATTCGCTGTGAAATATGATGATGGCCGGGACCCAAGAGGTATTCTAAAGGCTGATATTGTGCTGATTGGTGTATCGCGTACGTCTAAGACACCACTTTCTCAATACTTAGCACATAAACGCTTGAAGGTAGCAAACGTTCCGATTGTTCCTGAAGTTGATCCGCCAGAGGAGTTATTCTCAGTTGATCCCAAAAAATGCATCGGCCTGAAAATTAGTCCAGACAAACTAAATCATATCCGTAAAGAACGTTTAAAATCACTCGGTTTAAATGACCGTGCCATTTATGCGAATATCGAGCGGATTAAAGAGGAACTAGAATATTTTGAAAAAGTGGTTGACCGCATTAACTGTCAAGTTGTTGATGTATCGAATAAAGCAGTTGAGGAGACAGCAAATGTCATTCATCAAATGCTGACCAAAAGAGGTTCCGAATAAACTCAGGATGCTCCTCCTGGGTTTTTCCTATGGTGGGAAACGGGTAAACAAAAACAATGGCATATTTGCTGCATTTGTATTATAATAAAAAATTGTGATAAAATGATTGATTTTAGGTTTAAGTTAAGTCAAGAACGAATAAACTAATATTGGCAGAAGTCAAGTGATTCTGAACATAACTTTTCGACAAAATGAGTTTTACTGTTGATTGCTTTATGGGGGAAAAGTATGGTCTTTTTGCTTCTCTAAAGCAGGAATAAGGTGGAGGGATGGAGAATTAGTCACCTGAATGAACGTAAAAAAGAAAGGACGATTTATGTCGATGCAGATGCTTGTCCTGTAAAAGACGAAATCCTTTCTGTCGCATCTCAATTTCAAGTACCTGTGACTTTCATTGCTTCATATGAGCATTTTCAAACCAAACGATCACCACTTGAAGATTGGCGGTTTGTTGATACACATAAAGAAGCAGCAGATTTAGTCATTGCGAACTTAGCTGTCAAGCACGATATTGTTGTCACCCAGGATATTGGTCTGGCCTCCTTACTGCTTCCAAGACAAGTCATTGTTCTGTCTGAAAGAGGACGAATGTACACAAACGAAACAATTGATTTTGATTTGGAACGCAGGCATGTTTCCAGTAAACAGCGAAGAAAAGGTGTATACGGAAAAGGTCCCAAAAAGCTTTTAGAAGAGGATAAAAAGCGATTTATTGCCCAACTACAAAAAATCCTGTCGAATCATGAAGGATTTTTGAATTAAAAGGCGAATAATGTACGACGGAGTGTTATTAGGATGAGCAAACGTATACCAGATGAACTTTTGGAGCAAATCCAAAAAAACGCAGACATTGTCGAAGTGATTGGAGAATACGTACAGCTTAGAAAACAAGGTCGGAATTACTTCGGTCTTTGTCCATTCCATGGTGAAAATACTCCTTCATTCTCTGTTTCAGCAGATAAGCAAATCTTCCATTGTTTTGGCTGTGGTGCAGGAGGCAATGTATTTTCGTTCCTCAGACAAATGGAAGGCTACTCATTTATTGAAGCCGTTTCACATGTTGCTGATAAGTACCATATTGATTTGCCGGATCATGTAGCGAATGCGCAGATCAGTTCCTCACAGCAAGAGGATACAGCAGATCATAAAATGATTGAGGCGCATGAGCTTCTTAAGAAATTTTACCACCATTTGCTGGTAAATACAAAGGAAGGTCAAAACGCACTCGATTATTTAAGGTCCAGGGGCTTTACGGATGAAACAATTGCCAAGTTTGAGATCGGGTATGCTCTCGACTCGTGGGATTTCGTGACCAAGTTTTTAGAAAAACGAGGGTTTGATCCTGCGATGATGGAGAAGGCTGGTCTTTTGATTCAACGAGAAAACGGCACAGGTTTTTTTGACCGCTTTAGAGATCGTGTCATGTTTCCAATTCATGATCATCACGGGACGGTCGTCGCTTTTTCTGGAAGATCACTTGGTGATCAGCAGCCAAAGTATATGAATAGTCCTGAAACGCCACTTTTTCATAAAAGTAAGCTGCTTTATCACTTTCATGACGCGCGTATGCATATTAGAAAACGCGAACGTGCAGTCCTTTTCGAAGGATTTGCTGACGTCATCTCGGCTGTCACAAGTGGTGTTGGCGAAAGTGTTGCAACAATGGGTACGTCTTTAACAGAAGAGCACGTAAAGCTTCTTAGGCGGAACGTTGAAGAGATCATTTTATGTTATGACTCTGACACGGCCGGGTATGAAGCGACCATGAAAGCATCAGATTTGCTTGGAAAAAGAGGATGTAAAGTTCGCGTTGCCATGATACCAGATGGACTTGATCCAGATGATTACATTCGTAAATATGGCGGCGAGAAATTTAGGAATGACATCATAGATGCAAGTGTGACATTAATGACATTTAAGATGAACTTTTTCCGAAGAGGAAAGAATTTGTCTGACGAAGGAGACCGCCTGACTTACATGAAGCAGGTTCTCCGAGAAATTAGCCGATTAAACGGTTCCTTGGAACAAGAGATTTACATGAAGCAGCTGGCTGGGGAGTTCTCCATTTCACTTGACTCATTAAAGGAGCAATTGGAGCTTTTTGAAAAGCAGCAGAGACAAGAGACCAAGAGCTCGCAAGAAGAAAATGGACTTGAAAAGCGGCGTGCACATCTGTCAACACAGGTAAGACGAAAACGTCTAAGGCCGGCATATGAAAACGCAGAGCGAATGCTCCTTGCACATATGTTGAAAAATGATGACGTGATCCGAAAAGTGCTTGATAGGATAGGGTTTGAATTTAATATAGATTCGCACAGAGCGCTGGCAACATACATTTATGCATTGTATGAAGAAGGCAAGGAGCCGACCCCGCAGCATCTGATGAACCGTATAGAAGATGATGTGATTAATCAGCTCCTGACGGATATATTCATGATTCAAGTTGGAGACGAACTAAGTGAAGCTGAATTAAGTGATTATGTAAAAAAAGTGTTGAATCATCGGAATTTGTCAATGATAAAGGAAAAAGAACTAGAACGTGCAGAGGCGGAGAGGCAAAAAGATTTCTTCAAAGCGGCAACACTTGCAAAAGAAATTATTCAGTTGAACCGTTCGCTGAAGTAATACGTCTACTATTTATGACAAGACTTACGGCTGGCAATGAATCCTTTAATGGGAGGAGCATAAGCCGCAAGCATCTTGCCTTCATCATTATTTATTTTATTCCTATTTGCTCATTCTGTTTGATAGAGAGAGAAAGGCAGAGCAGAAGCAAATCGCAAGTTACTTTAGAATTCGTTGCAAGCTTTGGAAGGAGGGATCCATAATGGCTGATAAACAAGCCCACGAAACTGAAACTGAATTAACCTTTGAACAGGTGAGAGATAAGCTCACTGAAACGGGTAAAAAACGGGGCGTTTTAACATACGAAGAAATTGCAGAGCGTATGTCTAGCTTTGAAATTGAATCAGACCAGATGGATGAATACTATGAATACTTAGGCGAACAGGGTGTAGAACTCATCAGTGAAAATGAAGAGACTGAAGACCCAAATGTTCAGCAGCTGGCTAAGGCAGAAGAGGAATTTGACCTGAATGATTTAAGCGTACCACCAGGTGTCAAAATTAATGATCCTGTTCGTATGTACTTAAAAGAGATCGGGCGCGTCAATTTGCTATCTGCTAAAGAAGAGATTACGTATGCTCAAAAGATTGAAGAAGGCGATGAGGAATCAAAAAGAAGATTAGCGGAAGCGAACCTTCGTCTCGTTGTCAGCATTGCGAAACGTTATGTTGGTCGTGGTATGCTGTTCCTTGACTTGATTCAAGAAGGAAACATGGGGCTCATGAAGGCGGTTGAGAAGTTTGATTACCGCAAAGGATACAAATTCTCAACATATGCGACTTGGTGGATTAGACAGGCGATCACACGTGCGATTGCCGATCAGGCGAGAACAATCCGGATCCCGGTTCATATGGTGGAAACCATTAATAAATTAATCCGTGTTCAAAGACAGCTTCTACAAGATCTAGGTAGAGAACCAACGCCAGAAGAAATTGCGGAAGACATGGATTTAACACCAGAGAAAGTAAGAGAAATTCTTAAAATTGCGCAAGAGCCAGTATCTTTAGAAACACCTATTGGTGAGGAAGATGACTCGCATCTTGGTGATTTTATCGAAGACCAAGAGGCGACTTCTCCATCAGACCATGCTGCCTATGAGCTCTTAAAAGAGCAGCTTGAAGATGTATTAGATACGCTAACGGACCGTGAAGAAAATGTGCTGAGACTGCGTTTCGGACTAGATGACGGAAGAACACGCACATTAGAAGAGGTAGGAAAGGTGTTTGGCGTAACAAGAGAGCGTATTCGCCAAATTGAAGCGAAAGCTCTTCGTAAATTAAGACACCCAAGCAGAAGTAAACGATTAAAAGACTTCTTAGAATAGAAACCGGACGGATCTTGAGAGAGATCCGTTCTTTCTTCATCAAAATGAAAACGCTTTTTTGATCTGATTATATTTTACTGAATAACAAATGAATTTGCAACGTTCTTAGAGAAAAGATGTATAAAAAATACATCTAAATGTGCTGAAGGCTTCTTTTCTCATTTTGAATCATTTTTGTCTAATCTGTGAACTTGACCAAAGTTTTGTATCATAATTCGTTTACTTTTTGTAAAATTAAAGTAGAATTAGAATTGTTTGCATAGTCTCAAAGGGGTTTTTCACAAAGGGGAGGATGAAAGAAATGAAACGGAATCCACTTATACCATTCTTATTGATTGCCATTTTAGGTATTGGACTCACTTTTTTCTTATCAATGAAGGGGCTGAAAGATGAAGACAAAATTGCCTCTGGGGGCAAAGAGCAAAAGCAAGAAGAGACCGCAAATGCGACGCCGGAAGAATTGTATAAGCAGAACTGTATTAGCTGTCATGGGGAAAACTACGAAGGTGGCGCTGGTCCTGCATTAAAAGGTGTTGGCGACAAGCTTGAAGTAGCAGACATCAAGAAGAAAATTCAAGAAGGCGGAAATGGGATGCCGGGCGGGCTAATTCCGAATGAAAAGCTCGATGAAATGTCAGAATGGGTATCCAAAATTAAATAATAAAGCGCAAAAAGCTCTTTTTCATCAGAAGAGCTTTTTTCATTTGAAAACGACTTTTAAAAAGTCCATAATTTATATAAGATAGACAAGTATGAACATTAAAGAAAAGTAGTGATATGGATGAATGAAATGAATTTGTCAAAACGATTAAAAAGAGTCGCAGACTTTTTACCAAAAGAGGCGGTCTTTGCTGATATTGGCTCAGATCATGCCTATTTGCCATGTTATGCGATATTACATCATAAAGCATTGAAAGCCATTGCTGGTGAAATTACTGATGGACCGCTTCAATCTGCGAAGCAGCAAGTACATAGGCTTGAATTAGATGAGCAAATTTCAGTCAGAAAAGGAAATGGCCTTGAAGTGGTTGAAAAAGGCGAGGTGAATGCTGTCACGATTGCAGGAATGGGCGGAGCACTCATTGCAAGCATTCTAAATGAAGGTAAACACAAGCTCACAGGGCAGGAGCGGCTTATTCTTCAGCCTAATATTCATGCCCATCATATTCGTTTATGGCTCTATCAAGAGGGGTATGAACTGATGGATGAAGTGATTTTAGAAGAGGATGGCAAAATATACGAAATCATCATTGCCGAAACTGGCGACAAAGATAAAGCCTATGAAGGCATGTCGATTGAAACAGGCATGCTCGTTGGTCCGTTTCTTGCCAAAGAGCAAAATGATGTCTTCCGGCGCAAATGGATGAATGAGCTTCAGCACATGGAGCATATAGAAGGCCAGATTCAACAAGCAGCGCCGACGGAAGAGAACAAAGAACGTCTGAAAGAGCTGAATGCGAAAATAAAAATTCTAAAGGAGGTTTTGACTGTTGGCTAAAACAGTGAACGGGCATGAAATCATCCAATTATTTGAGCAATTTTCACCAAAGGCATATGCGGTGGAAGGTGATAAAATCGGGCTCCAGATTGGAACGCTGAATAAAAAAGTGACCAATGTCATGATCACCTTAGATGTATTAGAAAATGTGGTAGATGAGGCAATTGAGCGGAAGGTGGATCTCATTATTGCCCACCATCCGCCAATTTTCCGTCCATTAAAACATGTGGCGACAGATCAGCCGGCAGGACGGATCATTGAGAAATGCATCAAACATGATATTGCGGTGTATGTAGCACATACAAACCTGGATGTGGCTGATGGAGGAGTCAATGACTTGCTTGCAGAGGCTTTAGAGCTCGGGGAAACAAAAGTGCTAGTTCCAACATACGAAGATCCAATTAAGCAGCTAGCTTTGTATGTCCCAGTGGAATTTGAAGAGGCCATCAGGACGGCTTTAGGAAATGCGGGAGCTGGCCATATTGGCAACTACAGTCATTGCGCTTTTTCAAATGAAGGGACAGGCAGTTTTCTGCCATCAGAAGAAGCTGTGCCATTTATTGGTGAGACGGGTAAATTGGAATTTGTGAAAGAAGTACGAATCGAAACCATTTTCCCAGCAAGTATTGAAAAACAAGTGATTCGTGAAATGATCAAAGCACACCCTTATGAAGAAGTGGCTTACAGTGTACACACGACAGATCTTCCTCCTATTCAAAAAGGCCTTGGCCGTATTGGAGAATTAAAAGAACCTATGACACTTAAAGACTTCACTCAATTTGTGAAAACGAAGTTAGATGTGAATGGAGCGCGTTTTGTAGGAGATCAGGAAGCGGTCGTGAAAAAAGTAGCTGTGCTTGGAGGAGACGGAAATAAATATATCCATCAAGCGAAAAGAATGGGTGCTGATGTGTACGTGACTGGCGACCTTTATTTCCATGTCGCTCACGATGCCATGATGCTCGGACTGAATGTAGTGGACCCAGGTCATTACGCAGAAAAGATCATGAAAGAAGGCGTGAAGACAAAGCTAGAATCGCTATGTACAGATAAAAAATATGATGTGCGATTCTTTGTATCAGAATCAAACACAAACCCGTTTCAATTTGTGTAAGCAAAAACGTCAGAGCATAGCAGCTCTGACGTTTTTTTATTTCTTTGTTTTCACGCGAGGTAATATCTTAGAAAGAGGAACCGTCCGTTCAATTTTCCATGTCGATTCATCATCAGGTTCGTAGTTTTCTAAGAAACGAATGACTTCTTTTGTAATAGGTGTTGGTGTGGAAGCACCTGCAGTAACGGCAACTGTTTTTACCCCTTGGAGCCATTCAAGCTTTAACTCACTGAGATCACCAATTCGGTAAGCCTGCGTTCCTGCAATCTCCATTGACACTTGCGCCAGACGATTTGAGTTATTGCTTTTTGGATCGCCGACCACAATGGTCAGATCGGCTTGGCCTGCTTGCTGTGACACAGCTTCCTGACGTACCTGTGTCGCAAGGCAGATTTCTTGATGGTACTCGACGTGAGGATATTTTTCTTTAATGAGCTCCATCAGATCATGAACATCCCACTGAGACATTGTCGTCTGATTGGTGATGAGCAGTTTATCTGACGTTAAATCGAGCGCTTTAATATCAGCTTCTGTTTCGACAAGGTGCACTTTGTCAGGTGCAACACCGACGGCTCCTTCTGGCTCAGGGTGACCCTTTTTCCCGATATAAATAATGTCATATCCATCAGCTGTTTTTTCTGAAATGAGTTCATGTGTTTTCGTGACATCTGGACAGGTCGCATCAATGGCGACAAGGCCTTTTTCTTCTGCAATTTGACGGACTTCAGGAGATACGCCGTGAGCGGTGAAAATCACTGTGCCACTTTCAACCTGTTTTAAAATATCCAGACGGTTTGGTCCGTCCAGTGTGTAAATTCCATCTTCTTCGAAGGCATCTGTGACATGTTTGTTGTGCACAATCATACCTAATATATAAATTGGGCGTGGCAAGTTTTTATCAAGTGCGGCATTTTTAGCAATGACCATTGCATCTACAACGCCATAGCAATAGCCACGCGGCGAAATTTTAATTACATTCATTTATTCGTCCTCCTGTAGGGAAGTGCTGCTAGAGAAGAACAATATAAAAAGCCGTGAAAAACGGCTTTTGATCATTCTCTTCCTTCATTATAGCCAAAGTAAGCGCATATATCAAAGATTGTTATACATGGGAAACACTTCGCCTTTAAAAGATCACTAGACATATAGTTTCGGAATGGAACTACCCGATCTTTTTTTCGGTTTTGCTTCAGGAGCAGCTGATGTGTGTACAGTCCCTTTTTTGACAAGGATGTCCTCTGGTTCTTCTTCGTTTCCTTCTTCTATTTCATCATCAACTGGTTCGTGCGGAACATCTGTTTCTGCAGTGATTTCTTTTGGTTCTTCGTCTGCATCATTCGTATTTGTTTCATCATCATCCGCACTGCCAAGCTGGCTATAGAGTTTAATCATGGCAGGCAAATTTCTGACTAAAGGACCGTATTGCTGAATCATAGGCGTGAATTGCTGCGCCATTCCGAGTACTTTTTGAACATTTCCTAACATGCTTGAAAGGTTCGCAGGGTTTGCGAAGCTCTGGATTCCTTGTAATCCCGCACCACCTCCAGCTCCAGAGATCCCTGCTCCTCCAGCTCCAGGAAGAAATTTTGCCAGCATGCCCTTAATTCCGGCTCCGCCGCCTAGTGCACGGCTTTCGCCTCCAGGAATGCCACCCATCCCGCGTAGACCGCCGCCTTGTACAGACGGAGAGCGAGGCATCATTTGTTGAAATTGGTTGCCTTGCCCTTGAAAAGGCTGTTCGATCGGAGCCTGCTGTCTCCGTTGAAAAATCCCGGGCTGTCCGCCATTTCCAAGGTGCCGGCGTGAGGGGCGATGCGGCTGAAAATCGCCCATAGGCCTTTGCCCTAACATACTTGTACCTCCCTTACTGCATTCTCTTTCTCTTCATAGGTTATGCAGGGAAGTATCATTTGGTTTCCTGTGAGAAAAGCGGACATGGTTTTTTTGCGGAAAATCAGCTATAATGAGGAGATGAGCAAAAAGGCATTGCCTTAAGGAGTGAAAACATGAAAGAAACGAAATTTACGACATATGAATTAAAGTCTTTTATTATAGATGCTATTCATGAACTGGGCTTTTATGAGCCGACTGATATTCAAAAAAGAATCATACCTGCTGTTTTAAAAGGTGAAAGCGTGATTGGACAGTCTCAAACAGGAACAGGGAAAACCCATGCGTATTTATTGCCGCTTATTCATTCAATTGATCCAAGCAAAGAGCAAGTACAAGTGGTCATTACTGCACCAACACGAGAATTAGCGAATCAAATTTTTAAAGAAGCACAAACGATCTTAAAAAATACGCCTCCAGAAGAAGAAATCAAGGCAAAGCTTTACATTGGCGGAACGGACAAGCAGAAATCCATTCAAAAGCTAAAGAATCAGCCGCACTTAGTGGTCGGCACTCCTGGACGTATTGCTGATCTTATTCATGAGCAAGCGCTGAATGTGTACAAAGCAACATCTCTTGTCATTGATGAAGCAGACCTGATGCTGGATATGGGCTTTTTAGAAGATGTGGATCGTATTGGTTCACAAATGCCAGAACAGTTGCAAATGCTTGTGTTCTCAGCAACTATTCCAGAAAAATTAAAACCTTTCCTCAAAAAATATATGGATAATCCGAAATATGCACATGTTGAACCGAAACGCATTACGGCTGAAAACATTCAGCATATTTTAGTTCCATCTAAACAGCGTGATAAATTAAAATTACTTCATGAAATGGTGACGAATGTACAGCCTTATTTAGGGATCATCTTTGCCAATACGAAATCAACTGTTGATGAAATTGCCTCATTCCTACAGGAAAAAGGAATGAAAATTGGGGTACTTCATGGTGGTTTAACGCCTCGTGAACGTAAAAAAGTGATGAAACAAATTGAAGATTTGGAGTTCACCTATATTGTGGCATCTGATCTTGCTGCCCGCGGGATTGATATTAAGGGCGTCAGCCACGTGATCAACTATGAACTCCCATCCGATCTTGATTTCTATGTTCACCGTGTGGGAAGAACGGCTCGCGCTGGTTCATCTGGCATTGCAATGACCATTTATGATCTCGCTGATGAGGATGCACTCGTTCAAATTGAAAAAATGGGTGTTGTGTTTGAAAACAAAACGATTGTTCATGGCGAATGGCGAGATGCAGATGATCGTTTGAAGCGTCAAAGACGTAAAAAAGCACCAAATGAAATTGAAGAAAAAGCAAAACGTCTTGTCAGAAAACCGAAAGCCGTCAAACCTGGATATAAAAAGAAAATGACACGTGAGATGGATAAGATCAAAAGACAAGAACGTAGAAAGTCAAAGCGTAACGGAAAGTAGGGGGACACATTGTTGAAGATTGGATCACATGTATCCATGAGCGGAAAACATATGCTACTTGCAGCGAGTGAGGAAGCTGCCTCTTATGGTTCAAATACTTTTATGATTTATACAGGTGCACCGCAAAATACGCGCCGTAAAAAAATTGAAGATCTCAATATTGAAGCTGGACAAGCGCATATGAAAGAGCATGGTATGACAGATATCGTCGTTCATGCACCGTATATTATCAATATTGGGAACACAGTGAATCCAGCGACATTTGAGCTTGGAGTGGACTTCCTTCGCTCTGAGATAGAGCGTACAGAAGCGCTAGGTGCAAGACAAATTGTTCTTCATCCAGGTGCGCATGTCGGAGCAGGTGCAGATGCTGGAATTCAAAAAATCATTGAAGGTCTCAATGAAGTCATTGTGAAGGGGCAGGAGGTTCAAATTGCGCTGGAAACAATGGCGGGAAAAGGATCAGAGTGCGGAAGAAGCTTTGAAGAGCTTGCCCAAATTATTGACGGTGTGACACATAACGAAGCACTTTCTGTTTGCTTTGATACGTGTCACACGCACGATGCAGGTTATCCCATTGTGAGTGATTTTGATGGAGTTTTAGAAGAATTTGATCGAATTGTCGGGATCGACCGAATCAAAGTTCTTCATATTAATGATAGTAAAAATGTACAAGGCGCAAGAAAAGACCGACATGAAAATATCGGTTTTGGAGAAATTGGTTTTGATGCCCTGAGCTATATCGTTCATCATCCACAGCTTCAAGATGTGCCGAAGATTCTAGAAACGCCTTATGTAGGTGAAGATAAAAAGAACAAGAAACCACCTTATAAATTCGAAATTGCGATGCTGAAAGAAAAGCAATTTGATGAAGGTTTACTAGATAAGATTACGGGTCAATAAAAAGTGCATGCAATGTGATGAGGTGCCGCTAAATGCGGCCCTTTTTTGCCTAATTTGTGAATTGATTAAACAGATCATTGACGGTCTGTGCTGTCTGTTTAGACGTAATCGCTTCCACCTGCTTAAGCAGCCGGTTGCGCTCTGCATCATTAAAAATATTGACGTTTTTCCCATTCATGAGTTTGGCGACCTCTGCAGCCTGATTGGATGTTAAGCTGACCCCATACTGTTTTGCATACCTTAACAAGTCATTTGCTGTGATCTGATTCAGACGCTGCAACACAATTTTTTGAATTAAAATCAATTCCATTCCTCCCCTCTGTATCAATGTATGGGCGAAAACGGAAAATGTGCAAAAAATTTTATTTTACTCTGTGAAATGATAAAATAGTAAAGTGAATAAAATGTTCATTGAAAACTAAACATGTGTAGAAGGGAGAACGTATGGCAAATAGTAAACAGCATAAAAAGGAATCAGTGCCTCATTTTATTTTGAGAATTTTTCTGATTCTAGTAGGAGCTGCATGTGCAGCAGTCAGCATTGAATTATTTTTAGTGCCAAACAATATTATTGATGGAGGCATCATCGGTATTTCGCTTATTTTGGATTATCTTTTTACGGATAACCCATTCATTAATTTTGCGACGATTGTTGTCATTTTAAATATTCCATTTATGATATCAGGATACAAACATATTGGGAAAACCTTCTTGATTTCCACTGTGATTGGGATTGTCAGCTTGGCCGTGATTGAATCTTCACTCCATCATGTAGAAGCGTTTACGACGCAGCCGATTTTAGCTACTGTATTTGGGGGGCTGTTACTCGGGTTTGGCGTTGGGCTTGTGATACGGAATGGAGGCTCAATGGACGGAACGGAAATCTTAGGAATTCTTCTGACGAAAAAAATTCCTTTCTCCGTCGGTGAGTTTGTCATGATCGTCAATGTGTTCATTTTTATTTGGGCGGGCTTTGTCTTCGGACCGGAGCAAGCTATGTATTCTGTCATGACATATTATTTGGCAATGAAAACAATTGATGCTGTCATTCAAGGACTAGATGAAACAAAAGCTGTTATTATCGTTTCGGATTATTATGATGAAATTTCAGATGCGATCCTTCATCGTCTCGGTAGGGGAACCACCAAACTTAGAGGAAAAGGCGGCTATACCGATGAAGAAAAAGATGTCATTTACGCCGTCGTGACAAGACTTGAAATTACGAAGCTGAAATCTATCGTGTTTGAAATTGATGGTCAAGCCTTTATTACGATTATGGATACGCATGAAACAAAAGGCGGTAAATTCAAAACAGCCATTCATTAGCTTTTATTTTACTTTTTTATCTTTCTTTTATATAATGAAATGTATGTATGGACAAAGAAAATGGCTTTTGCCATTTTCTTTTTGTTGTATAAATCGTAATCATTCTTTTTATATTGGATTAAAGGTGGAAGATTTATGGCAAAGCCAATTATTGAAATGAAGGACATTTCGTATTCATATGGACAGCGAAATGTCATTGATCACATTCATTTAACGGTAGAGGAAGGAAACTTTCTAGCACTTGTTGGACCGAATGGATCTGGTAAAACAACCTTATTAAAATGCCTGCTTGGCTTGATTAAACCCCAGCAGGGAGAATTGAAGCTCTTTGGCACACCAGCTCAAAAATTTAAAGACTGGGATCAAATTGGATTTGTTTCTCAAAAGGCGAATAGCTTTAATACAGGGTTTCCTGCTTCTGTATACGAGGTCGTGGCAAGTGGTTTAACGGCGAAGATTGGTTTATTCAAACGCATGAGTAAGCAGGATAAGCTTCAAGTAGATGAGGCCATACGCTCAGTTGGTATACAAGACTTAAAACATCAAAACATTGGTGAGCTTTCAGGCGGTCAGCAGCAGCGTACATTTATTGCCCGTGCACTCGTCAGTCAGCCAAAGCTGCTTATTTTAGATGAGCCGACTGTGGGTGTAGACCAAAGAACAGTAGAGGGCTTTTATCAGCTGTTAGAAACATTGAACAAAGAAAAAGGAATGTCTTTAATTCTCGTTACACATGATGTAGGAACCGTTTCTGACAAAGTCACGCATGTGGCTTGTTTAAATCAGACACTTCATTTTCATGGAGATGCGGAAACGTTTGATTCGATGGATGATCAGGCGCTTTCTCAGTTTTACGGGCATGACATTCAAGTGATTCATCACGATCATCACCATCATGGGGGACATGAATAATGCTATTTCCATTTTTTCATTATGAATTTTTACAAAATGCGTTTATCGCAGGTATGCTGATCGGCTTTATTGCGCCCTTACTTGGTGTATTTATTGTCGTGAGAAGGCTCTCTCTCATCGCAGATGCGCTTAGTCACGTGTCACTTGCTGGGATAGCGGCAAGTTTATTCCTTGATAAAAAGTTTGGACTTTTGACAGGGGTTAGCCCGCTTTACTTAGGAATGGCTTTTTCTGTGGCTGGCTCATTGTTTATCGAACGTCTGCGCTCTGTGTATAAACATTATCAGGAGCTGGCGATTCCCATTATTTTATCGGGTGGTATTGGGATCTCTGTTATTTTCATTTCACTTGCAAATGGTTTTAATACAGATTTGTTCAGTTATTTGTTCGGAAGTGTCAGTGCGGTTTCAAGACTCGATCTTTGGATTATTGTTGGGATCTCACTGGTCGTTGTATTAGTGGTTGTGCTCTTGTATAAAGAATTGTTTTTGCTTTCTTTTGATGAAGAACATGCGAAGGCTTCTGGTATTTCAGCTAAGTGGATTCATTTTATTTTTATTTTAGTCGTTGCACTTGTCATCGCAGCATCGATGCGTATTGTCGGTACACTCCTAGTGTCCGCACTCATGACACTGCCAGTTGCGGCAAGTATTCGGATTGCCAAAGGGTTTAAACAGGCGATTTTCCTTTCCATCTTATTTGGGGAATTGTCTGTCATGGTCGGCTTGATTTTAAGTTATTATCTTGATTTAGCGCCGGGTGGAACCATTGTGATGCTGTCTATCTTGATTTTAATCGGGTGTATTAGTATTGGGAAATTCAGAAGGGGGAATCATCATGAACGTACAAGAAGCGCTTGATTTATTAAAGGAAAAAGGCTATAAATATACAAGCAAACGTGAAGATATGCTTCAATTGTTTTCTGATTCTGATAAATACTTGACCGCTAAAAATGTATTAACAGCATTAAGTGAAGATTACCCAGGGCTTAGTTTTGATACGATTTATCGAAACCTGTCTTTATATGAAGATCTTGGGATATTAGAGACAACGGAATTATCAGGGGAGAAACTGTTCCGTTTTAAATGTTCGTTTTCCCACCATCATCATCACTTTATTTGTTTGACGTGTGGTAAAACAAAGGAAATCGACGCTTGCCCTATGGACAAGCTTGATGCTGATCTAGAGGATTATCACATTAGCGGACATAAATTTGAAATTTACGGAACGTGTCCTTCTTGCGAACCGAAAGAAGTTCATTCATGAAAGAAGCCAGCCGATGGGCTGGCTTTTTGTTTTGTGATCTTGAAAACGTTTTACAAAGGATAGCTGTTTCATTAAAATGAGAACAATAGATCATCTATTGAAACATCATTGAGTCTTTTGAAATAGGGGAGTGGTCAAAGGTGGCATATTATGTTGTTTTCGATGTAGGCGGAACAAAAACAAAGCATGGGGTCATGGATCGAAATGGTGAGCTGATCACGAGCGGCGACTACGTAACAAACTGCCGACAACTTGAGCCGTTTTTAGAGGACATGGAGAACGTGGTGAAAGAGTATCAAAGGACTTGGGATATCAAAGGGATTGCGATGAGTCTTCCGGGTTTTGTTGACAGTCAAACGGGTTATACGGAATTTGCAGGAGCGATTATTGCTTTAAATGGCCAAAATGTCAAAACGCTTTTGGAAGAAAAAACATCACTTCGTGTAGAAGTAGAAAATGATGCGAACTGTGCAGCGCTGGCTGAAAAATTTAGTGGTCATGCGAAAGAGTGTGACAGCTTTATATGTATGACGCTTGGGACTGGTGTCGGCGGCGGTATTTTTGCTGGTGGCGAGCTTGTTCGCGGTGCCTCTTTTCGCGGCGGTGAATTTGGCATGATGCTGACAGAAACAGAAAATGGTCAGTTTACCACACTCAACAGCAGTGCTTCGACAGCTGGATTGATACGAAGTTACAAAGAGCAGCAGGGCATTCCACAAAGTCAGCAAATCGACGGTCAAGAAATCTTTGAAAAAGCCAAGCAAGATCCGGCCATTGAGAAGATGATCGATCAGTGGTACAAACGAATCGCAATTGGTATTTACAATGTGGCAACAGTTCTCAATCCAGAGAAAATCCTCATTGGCGGGGGCGTGAGTGCAAGGCCCGATTTGATTCCAAACATTGAGAAACATTTACATACTTTGCATGCATGGAAAAACATACAGGTGACACTGGAAACGTGCTATTACTTCAATCAGGCAGGTATGATGGGTGCACTTTATCATTTTTTAATAAAAGAAGGACATCATCGTAAAATCCAAAAGCCGATACATTAAACGGATCGGCTTCAGCGTGTAGACAAACCGTCGCATTCATTGTCAGTCCTGCGTGCTGGTGCTCACGAATGTCAAATTCGCTCCGCGCCAGTACTCGTCCTTCCTAGGGCTGCAAAGGTTTTCTATCACGCTGAAACGAAGACAAAGGGCTAAAATAAAGTTCATTTTAGCCCTTTGTCAACAATCTGAAGCCGATACATTAAAAACGGATCGGCTTTTTGATCTGTTTTAGTAAGCAGTTTGCAGACGCTTTTCATACTGTTTGATCCATTGGGATGCTTCTTGCCAGTTATTAACGCGAATGATCCGTTCATCAATTGGCATTTGATTATACGGTGAGTTAAACAGAATCACTGGAATGTCAGCTTCTTTTGCAATCATTGTGGCATTGCCATGGTGATCTTCAAAAAACACATCGATCTTATGTTTTTGAACAGCTTCCACCTTATGATGTCCGCCAACAAGCTCGATATCGTCATAATGGACATGATTCTCCTCAAACCATTTGTAGGTGATGTCTGAGTGATGCTGCCTTCTGGCTGTGATATAAATCAATTGATGATGATGTTTCATTTGATTGAGGATTTCTTTTGCACCCTCGGCAGGCTTTGCCTGTTTATAAATAAGAGGCTCATACTCATTCATCCAGCCCCAAAATTCTTCATTTGAAATCTTTAAAAGCTTCGTCAAATCATATTCCGTCATATCATCTAGTGTGATGTCACATTGAAACGACTCATTTAAGTAGGGGACAAAGGTGTCCTGCGCCGTGACTGTGCCATCGATATCAATTCCTAAACGTAACATGCCCACACTCCTCATATTTATCCTCTTAAAGTGTAACATAATCAATTCACAATTCCAGCAAGTTTTAGCAAACATGAAACAGACATTTTTGCTCATACTAAAAAAGCTCCTTTCTATTAACCAAAAGGGGGAATTGATCATGGAAAGAGACGAAGATTTCAGAAGAAATGATCGTGAAATCGACACACACTTTAGTAATGATGATGGCTATTTAGAGGAAACAGCTGCTGAAATAGCAGAGCCATATCAAGCATCAAGAGATCGTGAAGACAGAAGAGAACGTGACCATGTAGGTGACGATTCAGGCAGTAAGGGGATAGGCTATACAGCACTCGCGATTGCGATTATCTCATTATTTGTCTTGCCGGTGCTATTAGGCGTAGCGGCAATCGTCGTTGGTTATATTGCAAGAAGAAAAGGAGCACATGCGCTTGGCGCGTGGTCAATCGGGATCGGAATCGTTTCCGTCATCCTCGGCATCTTTATCACCCCGTTCTTTTAACAGGACAGGAACAGAAAAACGCCTGACAGTGATGTCAGGCGTTCTTTGTTATGCGTTCGCTTGTTTTGCTTTTTCAGCTTCCATTTTTGCATAATGTTCTTCAGCGATTTTATCGATTTCTTTTTTCAGTTCTTCGACCATTGTTTCTTCTGGCACTTTCCGAACGATTTCACCTTTGCGGAATAAGAGGCCTTCACCTCTAGCGCCAGCGATGCCGATATCAGCTTCACGCGCTTCACCTGGACCGTTTACAGCACATCCGAGAACAGCTACTTTGATCGGTGCTTTAATTTTAGAAATATATTCTTCGACTTCATTTGCAATGCTAATGAGGTCAATTTCAATTCGTCCACAAGTTGGACATGAGATGAGTGTTGCTGCATTTGATGCAAGGCCAAATGATTTTAATAATTCACGTGCCACTTTGACCTCTTCGACCGGGTCAGCACTTAATGAAATACGGAGTGTGTTACCAATCCCCATATTCAAGATTGCGCCAAGACCAGCTGCACTTTTGACCGTACCTGCAAATAACGTACCTGATTCTGTAATCCCAAGATGAAGAGGATAATCAAAGGCTTTTGCTGCTTTTTCGTATGCCTCAATCGCAAGGTTTACATCAGATGCTTTCATACTGACAATGATGTCATGAAAGTCTAGGTCTTCTAAAATTTTAATGTGATGCAGTGCACTTTCAACCATACCATCTGCGGTTGGATAGCCGTATTTATCAAGAATCTTTTTCTCGAGCGAACCGGCGTTTACCCCAATACGAATTGGAATGCCTTTTTCTTTTGCCGCTTTCACAACAGCTTCGACTTTTTCTCGTCTTCCGATGTTTCCTGGGTTGATACGAATTTTGTCTGCACCTGCTTCAATGGCTTTCAGTGCAAGCTTGTAGTCAAAATGAATGTCGACAACAAGGGGGATGTTGATTTGTTTTTTAATGTCCGCAATCGCATTTGCTGCACGCTCATCTGGGCATGCGACACGCACGATTTGACAGCCAGCTTCTTCTAAACGTTTAATTTCGGCTACTGTCGCTTCGACATCATGTGTTTTGGTTGTCGCCATACTTTGAATGACGACTTCATTGTTTCCACCTATAGTTAAAGGTCCCACTTTGACGGGACGCGTTTTTGTACGATGTGTGACTTCACTCACTTGTCAATCGCTCCTTAGTGTACATGCAATTCGTTTGCAGTGTACGACGTGTTTTACATCTCATATTGTAACAGTCTCTTTGTATGAATGACAAGGAATTAACGTTTTATCTCTTATAGACCGGAAACTTGTATGTGCTGCCTGCCCGAATTTCGTTCGCTTTGACGCCTTGATTCAGTGCTTCAAAGTCTTCGATCACTTCATCTAATGGCTTACTTGTATGCACGATAGAGACGACGGTTTGTCCTTGCTTAACAGTGACAGTTTTATATGCCTGTTTTTCAGCTGTTTGAAAGGCGCTGGCGGGAACAGCAGGGCCTTCCTGAACGGGGATCGTTCCATTTTTTAAATCAAAAAAGATAATAAAGAGGACAAACAAACTGACTAGTAAAAAATTAATTCGCCGCATTTTACTCACCGCTTTTAAGAGTTTACTTCAGATTATGCATGGCCCTGAGTTGATAGAACAAAAAAGAGTGAAAAAGCTAGGAAGGGTGGTTCTAGTGAGTTCTAGTATGACTTGTAAGTGAAAAAAAGTTTGGAAAAAGCAATCCTAAGCCCTTTCTTTATTATGATAAAATCAAAACAGGGGGAGAGTATATGAAGAAAATCAGTCAGCATATATATGTAAGAACACTAACAGAAAGTGATGCAGAAGCACTATTAACACTTGAACGAGAAAACCGCACCTATTTTCAGCAATTTACACCTTTGGTTCAGGATGATTTTTTTACTGTACCTCGTCAAAAGGAACGGATTAACCGCAGTATGCAAAGGCGTGCAAAAGATGAAGCCTATATGCACGGTATTTTCTTAAATGAAACAGATGCATTAATTGGAACGATCTCACTCAATTCTGTTGAAAGAGGACCAATTCAAGGGGCTTTGCTTGGATATGTACTTGATGAAAAGCAAGGCGGGAAGGGGTATATGACAGAGGCGATTCGTTTGATTATCGATTATGCCTTTTATGAACTGTACCTTCACCGCATTGAGGCTGGCGTAAAACCATCTAACATTGGTTCCATTCGTGTGCTTGAGAAGACAGGGTTTGAAAATGAGGGACTTCATCGTAAAAAAGTAAAGATCAATGATAAGTGGGAGGATCACTATTTGTTTGCGATCATCCATCCAGATGAGTCATAGGGTCAAAACAAATAAAAAAGCTCCCCAAAATGAGGGAGCTTACAGCATGTAGACAAACCCTCGCATTCTTTGTCAGTCCTGCGCGCTGGTACTCACGAATGACAAATTCGCTCCGTAAAAGTAGCTGTCCTTCCTAGACTGCAAAGGTTTTCTATCACGCTGAAAAGAAGACAAAGGGCTAAAATCAACAACATTTTAGCCCTTTGTCAACAATCTGAAAGCTCCTCAAAATGAGGGAGCTTATTTTTTTGCAGGTATTTCTTTAACGACAAGATATAAGAAAATAAAGTTAATCACCCAATTTAATAAAAATGAGTTTGCAACCGGCGTGTTTAATGCACTCATGATGGCGAAAAAGACGGTTGTTAATGTGAGTGAATAGGCAGAGAGCTTCCAAAGCATTTGAAAGGACAGCTCTTTTTGCTGCATTCGTTTAATAAATGTGCCAAGCATGGCTAGGAATGTTGCGCTGATGAACATGAGAGCAGCAGTAGATAGGTACAGCAAGACACAAATGACAGGGATAATGATCGCTTGATTCTGGTTTGTGACGCTGGCAAGTTCATCTTTTGTGAGTGTTCCGCCAAGCAGCTGGTATGGAATATCTGTCATTTGTCCGTCAATGGCAATCACTGCTTTTTCTTTCAATAACGCAATGGCTGTTTGTTTTGATTCAAGCTCACTTGATTTTATTTTTTCATTGGGATCAAAGATAATCGTGATGCCATTTTCTTCTTTTTCGATCGGTGTGCTTTGATCCGCTTGAAGCGTTCCTTTTTCAATGGAAAAGTCGGGTAAATCTTTTTTAATCACATGTTGAAATCCTGACATCGCATTTGAAATCTCTTGGCTCATATGATAGCCCTGGGGGACAGCTGCGATGATCGAAAGGATAAAGATGAATAAAATGGCCTTTCCAATCCCAGTAAAACGTGCTCTGGCAATATCTTTTGGTGAATAAATTCCTTTTAACAATAAACTAAATACGTTCAACCGATTCACTTCCTACATTCTTTTCTATTTCTCACATTGTATCAATGTCTATCCATCCAGTACAAGTACGGCCTTCATTACTGGTTAAGATAGAAGGAATGAGGCATAATGTATACAGCATATAAAAAGGAGGCGGCAGCGGATTGGACGTGCTGTATTGGATTTTGATCGGCTGTGCATTTATCATTGCGTTTGTGGGACTTGTCTATCCAATCATTCCTAGTGTGGTTTTCATGGTTCTTGGGTTTATTTTATATGGGCTCTTTTTTAGCTTTGAGAAATTGACGCTCACCTTTTGGCTCATTCAAGCCATGTTTACAGCTGTGTTATTTGCTGCGGATTATGTCTCCAATCTGATTGGGGTGAAACGCTTTGGCGGCAGCCGGGCGGCCATTTGGGGAAGTACCATTGGGCTTTTAGCCGGTCCTTTTGTGATTCCGATTGCTGGAATTATCATTGGTCCATTTATCGGCAGTGTCATCGCAGAGCTGCTCGTTCATCAAAAAGATCTGAAGACAAGTGTGAAAGTTGGGCTTGGCTCATTAATTGGTTTTGTGTCAGGCGTATTTGCAAAAGGGTTGATTCAAGCACTGATGCTGGGAATCTTTTTGTTTTATGTGCTTCGCTAAATGGAAAATCGGTGTTTAACACTCTTTCTGAAGGGTTAAATACAAAATAAACACTGAAATGTTTCAGATCATGAGCAATAACGTTGAAACAAGCCGTTTCTTTTGATACTCTTTGATTAGGGTGAATTGCTTGCTTACTAAGGAAGCATTTCAGTACATACATTTCTAAGGAGGAATTTAACCATGGCTTTTAAACTTCCAGAATTACCATATGCTTACGATGCATTAGAACCACATATCGACAAGGAAACAATGACGATTCACCACACAAAACACCACAACACTTATGTAACAAACTTAAACAAAGCAATCGAAGGTGTATCAGCTCTTGAAGATCAATCAATTGAAGAGCTAGTGGCTAACTTGAACTCTGTGCCTGAAAACATTCGTACAGCTGTACGTAACAATGGCGGAGGACATGCGAACCACTCATTATTCTGGACGCTTCTTTCACCAAACGGTGGCGGCGCACCAACTGGTGAACTTGCAGATGCGATCGAAAAAGAATTAGGCGGATTTGAAAAATTCAAATCTGATTTCGCTGCAGCAGCTGCAGGACGCTTTGGTTCTGGTTGGGCATGGCTTGTTGTGAACAATGGCAAACTTGAAATCACAAGCACACCAAACCAAGATTCTCCTTTAACTGAAGGAAAAACACCAATCCTAGGACTAGACGTTTGGGAGCATGCTTACTACCTAAACTACCAAAACCGTCGTCCTGATTACATTTCAGCATTCTGGAATGTTGTGAACTGGGATGAAGTGGCTCGCCTTTACAGCGAAGCTAAATAAATGATTTGATTTGAAAAGACCTGCTTCTCTCTGAGAGCGGGTCTTTTTATATTTTCCCTCCTTTTTTTACATATCTGCCTTTTGATGAGACAGACTATTGTGTAGAAAAGGAGAATGAATGATATGAGCAGATTAAAGAAAATGTTCGGGGACATGGATGTCACAAGAGATTTATTGCTCCTCCTCACGATTGGCGGATTATACGCACTTGCGATTGCGCTTTCGAATACGTTTGTGAACGTGTATTTATGGAAACAGTCTGGGCGATTTACAGACCTTGCGATTTATAACTTGGCGATAGTTGTCCTTCAGCCCATTACCTTTTTATTTGCTGGTCGGCTCGCTAAAAAAATAGATCGTGCATTTGTCCTTCGTTTCGGTGTCATCTTCTTAGCCGCTTTTTACTTAATTGTTCTCATGGCAGGAGAGCAAGCGGCAGCTCGGCTCGTGTTATTAGGCAGTGTGCTTGGAATCGGCTATGGTTTTTACTGGCTTGCCTTTAACGTGCTCACTTTTGAGATCACTGAACCTGAAACAAGGGATTTCTTTAATGGATTTTTAGGAGTGCTTACCTCTACAGCTGGTATGATTGGGCCGCTCATTGCAGGAATTGTGATTTCTCAATTAACGGATGATACAGGCTATACAGTGATTTTCACTTTATCGCTTTTTTTGTTTTCACTAGCGGTTGTGATGAGTTTTTTCCTCAAGAGGAGACAATCAAAAGGAAAATTTATCATTAAGCAAATTTGGAAAGAGCGCCATGCGGACGAGAATTGGCGTAAGATCACAACTGCTCACTTTTTTCAGGGGCTCCGTGAAGGCGTGTTTGTCTTTTTAATCAGTGTCTTTGTGTTTATTGCAACAAACAGTGAGCTTGCTTTAGGCACATTTGGTCTAGTCAATTCAGGTGTTGCCTTTTTCGCCTATTTTTTTGCTACCCGTTTGATTAAGAAAAAATGGCGTAAAAAAGCGATTATGTTTGGCGGGCTTATTTTATACGGCGCTTTATTTTTAATCGTCTTTCACTTGTCCTATGTATCACTGCTTATGTACGCTGTAGCCATTGCGATCGGCTACCCGCTTCTGCTTGTTCCGTATGTCTCTTTAACTTACGATGTCATCGGTCATGCCAGATATGCAAGAAAAGCCCGAATTGAATATATTGTCGTCAGAGAACTATTTTTAAATGCAGGGCGTATTTGTTCGATTGTCTTTTTTCTTTTATCTGTCACCTTACTGGGCGATCGGCTTGGGATTCCTGCTTCACTTGTCGTACTCGGAGCGGGGCACACCCTTATTTATTATTTTGTAAAGGACATTCATTTAAAAGAGAAAACAGCTGATATAGAAGAGGCTGACGGTCAAAAGCCTGTTTCTCAAACGAACCTTATGAAGGGAGAAAGGTAAAATTTCTTACCAATGGAACATCAAATTTCTAGATAAATGATAGAAAAACCGCTAAAATGATGATGGCACCTTTTATACACAAAAAGGGGTGCCATTTCTTTCTTGATAGAAAAGGTGATGTGATGAGAAACAAGAAAAACAAAAAAGACGCGAAGGAAGGGCGCAAAACACTTCCGATCCGGCTGAATTTATTATTTTTAGCTGCGTTCATTATTTTTACCGGTGTTGTGGTCAGACTCGGTTTTGTGCAGATTGTGAATGGAGAAGATTATAAAAAGCAGGCAGAAAAACAAGAAGACGTGAATGTCAGCTCATCTGCTCCGCGCGGAAAAATTTATGATCGAAACTATAACACGATTGTCAGCAATAAAGCGCTAAATGCCATTACATATACGAGAACCTCGACGACTTCACAAGAAGAGCGGCTCAAAGTGGCAACAAAATTAGCAGATATGATTCATGTAAGTACGAAGAAAATCACAGATCGTGATAAAAAAGATTTCTGGATCTTAACCCATCCGAATGAAGCGAAAAAGCTTGTTCAAAAAGAAGCCGATTTAAAGGGTGACGAAAAGGTCTCTGATGATAAACTATACGAGCTCCAGCTGAAACGCATCACAGACAAGGAATTAAATCAACTGACGAAAAAAGATTTGCAAGTGCTTGCGATTAAAAGACAAATGGATGCAGGCTATGCACTTACGCCTCAATTCATTAAAAACGAAGATGTTAAACCAAGTGAAATTGCTTACGTCTCTGAGCATTTGGACGAGCTGCCAGGTGTAGATGTCACAACAGACTGGTCACGCAGCTATCCTTATAAAGGACTGCTCCGCAGTATGCTCGGCAGTGTGTCTTCAAGTGATGAAGGTCTTCCGTCGTCACTGCTTGAACATTATCTATCACTCGGCTACAGCCGAAATGATCGTGTAGGAAAAAGCTATCTTGAATATCAATATGAAGATGTCCTGCAAGGTCAAAAAGAAAAAGAACAAAGTACAACGGATAAAGAAGGCAATGTCACAAGCTCTAAAGTGTTAACAGAAGGAAAGAGCGGAAAAGACCTTGTGCTGACGATTGATATTCAGCTGCAAAAAGCGGTGGAAAAAATCATCGAAAAGAACTTGAAAAGTGCGAAGCAAAGAGGCGGCACAGAACTTCTTGATCGTGCGTTTGTTGTCATGATGGACCCGAGAAATGGGGAAGTGCTCTCGATTGCGGGTAAACAGATTACCAATAAGAATGGGACATACAAATTTGATGACTATGCACTAGGAACGATGACATCATCATATGCGATGGGATCAGCAGTAAAAGGGGCAACTGTGCTGACAGGTTATAAAACAGGCGTCCTTCATATTGGAAGCACCCAATACGATGAACCGCTCTATATCGCTCAGTCACCGCCGAAAAAATCCTATCAAAATATGGGACTCATTAATGATTTAACCGCACTAGAACGTTCATCAAACGTGTATATGTTTAAAACAGCGATTGCAATTGGGAAAGGGGAATATCGTAAGAATCAGCCGCTCCCAATTGATACAAAGGCGTTTGATACGTTCCGTTACAATTTTAGTAAATTTGGTCTTGGAGTGGAGACAGGTATTGACCTGCCAAACGAAGCAACTGGTTATCGTGGAACGTCTACACAATCCGGTCTCTTACTTGACTATGCGATTGGACAATATGACACGTTTACACCGCTGCAAATGGCGCAATACGTCTCAACGATTGCCAATGGCGGCTATCGTTTACGTCCTCAGCTCGTAAAAGAAGTGAGAGAGCCAGATCCGCAAAGAGGCATTGGGGCTGTAACGGAGTCCGTCAAGCCGGATGTACTGAATAAGCTCGATATGACAAGTGATGAGATCAAACGCGTACAGCAAGGATTCAAGCTTGTGATGCAGAACCCAAGAGGGACAGCATATTCGAACTTTGGCAACAAAAAATACAATCCAGCTGGCAAAACAGGGACCGCTCAATCATTCTATGACGGCCCGATTAAAAGTAAACGCGGCACACCAACGTATAACACAACACTTGTTGCGTATGCGCCTGCTGATAATCCAGAAGTAGCGATTTCAGTTGTCGTGCCTTGGGTGTATCAAGATTACAACCAGCGCTATCCGATTACAAATGATATTGGTGAACAAGTATTAGACAAGTACTTTGAACTGAAATCAAAACAGGAAAGCAATGATACACAAGCGAAGAACAAAAACAAAATTGAAAATGAAGCAGAAACAAATAACTAGACCTTTTCTAGGTAAAAACGCTCACTTTTTGTGGGCGTTTTTTTATATTTTCTTCAAACTTTTCGATATAAATTGACAAAAATCATAAAAAACCCCGCAATTTCTCTACAAATCTTCGACATTTACAAAACCTTAACATTCCATTTAAACGAAATTAATAAAGAACCTTTAATGTATTACTCGTAGGACAAATTATTCAGGGGGTATTCTTGAAATGAAAAAGAACAAATTATGGCTGCTTACTTTCCTTACTATCGCATTGTTAGCATTCGTCACAGCATGCGGAAACAGCAGCTCAAGCGGAGATTCAAAAGACAGTAAAGGAAATGCTTCAAACAAAGATGAGGCATCAGGTTCCATTACCATCTCAGGATCATCTGCGATGCAGCCTTTAGTTCTTGCGGCAGCAGAAAAATTCATGGATAAACATCCAAAAGCCGATATTCAAGTACAAGCCGGCGGTTCAGGAACAGGACTTTCTCAAGTATCAGAAGGATCTGTACAAATTGGGAACTCAGATGTATTCGCAGAAGAGAAAGACGGAATCGACGCAAAAGCTTTAAAAGACCACAAAGTAGCAGTTGTTGGAATGGCGGCAGCTGTTAACCCTGAAGTTGGTGTCAAAGACATCACAAAGGACGAATTGAAAAAAATCTTCACTGGTAAAATCAAAAACTGGAAAGAGCTTGGCGGGAAAGACCAAAAAATCACACTTGTGAACAGACCAGACTCATCAGGAACTCGTGCAACATTTGTGAAATATGCACTTGACGGCGCGACTCCTGCAGAAGGAATCACAGAGGATTCTTCAAACACAGTGAAAAAGTTGATTGCAGAAACACCAGGTGCGATTGGGTACCTAGCATTCTCTTATTTAACAGATGACAAAATTACACCGCTTAGCATTGATGGTGTGAAACCAGAAGAAAGCAATGTAGAAAGCGGTAAATATACAATTTGGGCATACGAGCACTCTTATACAAAAGGTGAGCCAGACGGTTTAGCAAAACAATTTTTAGATTACTTGATGAGTGACGAAGTACAAAAAGAAATCGTTAAAGACCAAGGCTACATCTCAGTCTCTAATATGAAAGTAGAAAGAGACGCAACAGGCAAACAAACAGATAAGTAAAAGGTCTTGAATTGATGATGAAGGAAAAGTGGAGCTTTTCACTTTTCCTTTTATGACATTCATAGGAGTGTAGAAAAAGATGAAACAGATAGAACATACAGAAGCGAGCGATCGACTGATCAGCTCGAAAAAAAATAGGCAAATGGATGAAGTAAGAGGAAGTATTTTGGTGAAATTTTGCGCATTCTTAATGATTGCTGTATCAATTGCCATCACAATCTTCCTTGGCATTAAGGGTTTACAATCTTTCATCGTAAATGGTGTAAGCCCAATTGAGTTCTTAACCAGTATCAATTGGAACCCTACAGCAGAAAATCCGCAATACGGCGCATTTCCGTTTATCTTTGGTTCAATCGCTGTCACGCTTCTATCAGCACTCATAGCAGCACCGCTAGGCATCGCAGGAGCGATCTTTATGACAGAAATTGCACCTGCATGGGGACGGAAAATTCTCCAGCCAGTGATTGAACTGCTTGTAGGGATTCCATCCGTTGTTTACGGATTCATAGGTCTTACAGTATTGGTGCCGTTTATTGGACACTTTAAGTCAAGCGGTTCAGGGCACAGTGTTTTAGCAGGAACGATTGTCCTATCTATTATGATTC
This sequence comes from Bacillus sp. FSL K6-2869, assembly GCF_040869405.1. Lineage (NCBI taxonomy): Bacteria > Bacillati > Bacillota > Bacilli > Caryophanales > Bacillaceae > Bacillus > Bacillus sp. FSL K6-2869. The sequence continues at coordinate 2,358,412 of NZ_CP152035.1, read as the reverse complement.
TGCCGACTGTTACATCCATTGCAACTGACGCAATGGCTTCACTTCCAAAAAGTTTACGTGAGGGATCGTATGCATTAGGCGCAACAAGGTGGCAAACGATCAGACGTGTTCTTGTACCGGCAGCGCTGCCGACATTAATGACAGCGGTCGTGCTTGGAATGGCAAGAGCATTTGGAGAAGCCCTTGCCGTTCAGATGGTCATTGGAAACACGCGTAATCTACCAGAAAGTATTATGGACACAGCTGGTACATTAACAACCATTATTACGTTAAACATGGGACATACAACGTATGGAAGTGTTGAAAACAATACACTTTGGTCAATGGGACTTGTCCTTCTAGTTGTATCATTTATGTTCATACTCATTATCAGATACTTGTCATCTAGGAGGAAGATTTAATGAATAGCAAAATGACCGATCGTTTTGCCACAATCGTTTTTGGATTATGTGCCGCCATTATTACGGCGATACTTGTTGGCTTGTTTTCTTATATCATCTTCAACGGTGCCAAAGAATTAAATTTTGACTTTTTGACTACCCGCTCAAGTGCGATTGGCTCTGGCGGCGGTATTAGGGATCAGCTGTTTAACTCGTTTTACATTCTATTTATTACGATGCTGTTTACCGTGCCTCTTGGCGTGGGCGGCGGGGTGTACATGGCAGAATATGCACCTCAAAACAAAGTAACCGATTTTATTCGTACATGTATTGAAGTGTTATCCTCTCTGCCATCGATCGTCATCGGTATGTTTGGTTTGCTGATGTTTGTTAATTTAACAGGATGGGGCTATACGATCATCGGAGGAGCCCTTGCGCTGACTGTCTTTAACCTGCCAGTGATGGTCAGGGTGACAGAAGATGCACTTCGATCTGTACCAAAGGATCAAAAGGAAGCATCGCTTGCGCTCGGTGTGACAAAGTGGCATACAGTGAAGACGGTTCTGATCCCAGGTGCGATTCCATCCATTATAACTGGAGCAATTTTAGCATCGGGAAGAGTTTTCGGTGAGGCGGCTGCTCTTCTTTTCACAGCAGGCCTTTCAACACCGCGTCTTGATTTTACAAACTGGAGTCCTTTCTCCGATACGTCACCACTGAATATTTTTAGACCGGCAGAAACATTAGCCGTTCATATATGGAACGTCAATACACAGGGGATTATTCCAGATGCAGAGGCCATTGCAAATGGTGCATCAGCCGTACTTGTGCTCTCTGTATTAGTATTCAACTTAGCAGCTAGATGGCTTGGTTCATTTATTCATAAGAAGCTTACGTCAAAATAAATAGTGAGAGGTGTGAAGGGGATATGGTTCAAATGCTAGCAGAAAAAAAAGAGATTGCAGCAAAAAAGGCTCCACTTCAAGCGGAACAGATTCTACAGGTGCAGGATTTAAGTATTTATTATGGTGAAAAAAGAGCGGTCAATCAAATTTCATTTGAAATTGAAAAAAATGCAATCACTGCATTAATCGGCCCATCAGGGTGCGGAAAATCGACTTTTTTACGCAGTATTAACCGCATGAACGACCTAATTCCAGGTGCACGAAGTGAAGGGGCGATCATGTACGAAGGGTTAAATATTTTGGATGACCGTATTAATGTGGTGAATTTAAGAAGAGAAATCGGGATGGTCTTCCAAAAGCCAAATCCATTTCCTAAATCTATCTACAACAACATTACGCATGCGCTAAAATATGCGGGTGAAAAAAGAAAATCAGTGCTTGATGATGCGGTAGAAGAAAGCTTAACAAAGGCAGCGCTATGGGATGAGGTCAAAGATCGTTTGCACCGCTCTGCCTTATCATTATCAGGTGGCCAGCAGCAGCGTCTCTGTATTGCACGTACCCTTGCGATGAAACCTAGCGTGCTTTTATTAGATGAACCGGCTTCTGCCTTAGACCCGATCTCAAATGCAAAAATTGAAGAGCTATTATCGGAATTGAAACATGATTATTCGATTGTCATTGTCACACACAATATGCAGCAAGCGTTACGTGTATCTGATCATACAGCCTTTTTCCTGAACGGTGATCTAGTGGAATACGATGCGACTGAACGTATCTTTACACGTCCTGAGCAGCAAAAAACAGAAGACTATATTAATGGTCGATTCGGATAAGGCGGGTGGATTTTGATGAATGCAGTAGCAACTGAAACAGCCAAAAAAGAAGTGTTTCGTGTGAATGATATGAACCTTTGGTACGGTCAGCATCACGCACTGAAGCATATTGATTTAGACATTAAAGAGCATGAGGTCACAGCGATTATCGGTCCGTCCGGCTGCGGAAAGTCAACATTTATAAAGACTTTAAATCTCATGGTCAAAACAGTGCCAGGTGTGAAAATCACCGGGGATATGATGTATAACGGTGACAATATTTTAAAAGGCCGTGTCGATCTAGTGGAACTGCGTAAAAACGTCGGGATGGTCTTTCAAAAAGGAAACCCATTCCCTCAGTCTATCTTTGATAATGTCGTCTACGGGCCAAGAATTCACGGGGTGAAGAGCAAGCAGCAATTGAAAGAAATCGCTGAAAAAGCGCTTCGTGATGTTGCCCTTTGGGATGAAGTGAAAGATCGATTAAGTGCGCCTGCATTAGGTCTTTCTGGTGGTCAGCAGCAGCGTCTTTGTATCGCAAGAGCCATTGCCACAAGCCCAGATATTCTATTAATGGATGAACCAACATCTGCGCTTGATCCTGTTTCAACATTAAAGATTGAAGAATTAATCATGAAACTGAAAGAGAAATATACGATTGCCATTGTGACGCATAATATGCAGCAAGCGGCAAGGGTATCCGACCGAACAGCGTTCTTCTTGATGGGCGAGCTTGTTGAGGTCAATGATACGAATGTGATGTTCTCAGAGCCAAATGATCAAAGAACAAATGATTATATATCAGGACGATTTGGATAATCAAAAACCCCCTGGAGGTCAATGCCGCCAGAGGGTTTTTGATGTTATTTTGTTAAGGCTTTGACAATTTGTTTGAATGTCATACCTGTTTTTAAATTGAATTTGCCGGCACGAATTTCTTTATGGTAGCCTGCGTCTATCACGTAATCATTAAAATCTTTAGACGAGTTGATGATTCCGTCCTTTTCAAGCATGTCTGAAACATCACTTGTGCTCATACCGTTTTTAATCACGAATTTAACCGTTTTGCCTTTTGGCTTGTCCGTTGTTTGTTTATCGTTCTGAGAATCGCCGTCTTCACTTGCTTTCAGCGCTTTTTCTTTATAATCTAGAAGTTGTTGATATGTTTCACGGCTGACGGAGACTTCTTTTTTAGAGTCTAAGTAATTTTTTACGTCAGTGTCTGTCACTTTCGCTGCGAGGGTTTCTTTTGTTGTAGAATCTGCTGCCACTTCATCTTTTCCAGTAAGGAAAAAGACGATCGCCAGAACACCAGTTGCAAGAATCATACCTGCTGCAAACGTTTGGATGCTTTTTTTCGTCATACAAGCACCCTCTCGTTGTCTTTAATGATCATGTTCACATCTTCTACAGATACATGCTCAGCGCGCGCAATGGCCTCAGGAGACATGCCATTTTGATGCTTTGAAATGATTTGTCTTGCAATAGATGGATCAATTTCTGAATGCTTGCGGACAACGATGTTTGTTTCAAGCAATTCTTCTTCAAGAACCTTCATTTTCTTTTTCAGTTTATAGATTTCTTGCATTGCAGATAGTTGAAGTGTTTCAAGTTCTTGTTCGACTTCTTTAATCGGCTCTCTTTGAAAATATGAGAATGCGATCAGTACAATACTGACAACAAGCAATCCGATAATTGCAATTTCCATGTTTCATCACCTTTTATTCATATTTTAATGCTGAAAGCCAAAAAAGGCTCTCATGTTTGTTTCAGACAGTTTTCGACCCTTCTTTTTTATACCATAAAAAAGCTAGTTTCAAAAGGAATTGCTGAAAAAATCACCTTTTTTTCATCATTTTTCTTTTTATAGGGAAACCGAGTATGAAAACCTTGCCCGCTGTTAAAATAAAAGAAGACGGATCAGATGAAAAAAAGCTGTGGAACGAAGAGGGGTTCTCATGTATACAGTACGACAAAGAACGTGTTTTTATAGGGGAGAAGGCGATTTTTCATCACATGACCAGACAATATGGATCAGGATGCGGGTGGAATGCATTGAAAAATGAAATTGGTGAAAAAACATTCTAGCATTCCTTAGCTAGAAGTGGTATTATAGTTAGGTCTGAATGTGAATTGATTTTAGTTTGGAGGGAAAAACATGCGCGTAAATATTACTCTAGCTTGCACTGAATGCGGTGAGCGTAACTATATTACTAAAAAGAATAAGCGAAACAATCCAGATCGCGTTGAATTCAAAAAGTATTGCTCACGTGATAAAAAACAAACTTTACATCGTGAAACAAAGTAAGCAGCAGGGAATTTTCCTGCTGTTTTTTTATGATGGGAGATGAACCTGTATGAAAAAGGAGCTCCGCCTTCAAACATTAGCCATGCTTGATCAGATAAGCGCTGAAGAGTTCAATCGCCACGCCGCTCTACTTCATGAACACGTGTTGCAGCTGCCAGCATGGAAACAGGCGAAAACGATTGCTTTGACTATGTCTAGGGGAAAAGAAATACCGACAATGCCTCTGATTGAAAAAGCGTGGGAAGAAGGAAAAACAGTTTGTATTCCCACCTGTTTTCCGAAAACAAAAGAGATGGTGTTTTATGAATATACACCTGAAACAAAGATGACATCCAGCTACTTTGGGCTATTGGAGCCAGACCCTCTTGAGTCTACAGCTGTACATAAAGAAGCCATTGATTTGATCATTGTCCCTGGGGTGTGCTTCGATCAGCGTGGTTACCGGATTGGGTTTGGTGGGGGCTATTATGATCGCTACTTAGCGGACTACCACGGCGTAACCATTGCCCTTTGTTTGTCTTTACAGCAGACGAGGCATATTCCGGCTGAAGCGCACGACATACCGGTATCTATGATTGTCAGTGAAAAAGGTACGTTATATCAAAAGTGAAAGCCCGCTCATTGTCCAAAAACGGGCTTTTTGTGTTGAGCTCGTTTCATTAGCTCAGGGCATTTTAGCTAGTAGGAGTCATATATTGAAAAAATTTCGAGGAAAGAAAAGATACTTCCGTAATTTGTGGTAGGAAGTGAATACTTTTGACTTACAACTTGATCATGATTCATGGGTTTATTTTTGGCATACGCACCTTGATTTTTTTTGTAGTCGGAAAAATAAGAAGAGAGCATATCAAAGCGTTCAAAGATTTAATCGCCCTTCATCAATTTGACGTTTCTTATGATTAATCTGAGTGTGAAGAGGTCTATTATATTCAATCAAAAGAACAAGGGATTAGAGTGTGAAAGTAGATCGCATGGTAAGAGATAAAAATGTTGGTTTATGCATAAACAAATCCTATTTAAGCCACGATACGAACATAGGAGGGAATATGATGAATAAAATGATTTGGAGCATTGTGTTCACACTGTTTGCATTCGTTCTTGTGCAAAATCGTTATCGGCTCATGAATTTGATCTTAGGTCAAAACCAAGTGCGTCACTTTTTTATTAAATGGCTGATGAAAATCCCATATTTTCGGACGAAATTTATTCGCCAAGCATTCTAATCCCGCAAAAGCCGGGATTTTTTTGTTGAGAAATGCGTATAAGAGTAATTCTTGCTATAATAATGTAAAAAATGGAGCGCGAATGAATGAATGTCATAGATAGTCTATTTTGGCGAGTGATTGATGAACTCAGACAAAAAGGATACGAGATGATTCAAAGTCCGTACCCAGAAGATGAAATCTTTTTTGAAGCACCACGAAACTCAGGATATGATCTCATCCGTCTCTATAGAAGAGATGTGAATTTTAGACAGGAGATCGTTCGAGATATGGAAGAGCAGGCCTTTCGGATGAATCAGTTGAGAGAAGCCATGCGTAAACGTTCTCTTCATCTCCTGCAGCTACAATTTACAGCTGATCATCCAGTAGATGATTGGGAAGACATAAACGGTCAACCGCAAAAACAACAAAAGGTGACGGTGACACCTGTTTTACTGAATGAAGAAACCCTTCAAAACGATGGACACGAGCTGCAAAAATGGCTGAATACATCACTCTCGATTGATGTAGAAGAGGCGAAGGCAGATACAGCCGAAGATGTAATGCAGCTTAAAATGAACGTGCTTCAGGCATTTCAAGATCAGGAAAAGCAACGTGAACGAGAACGGGCCGTTTTTCAAAATGGCAGACCGATTTTCACCTACTTGTTAATCGCAGTTCAAGTGGTGATGTTTCTTTTACTCGAATTATCTGGTGGAAGTACCAATACAGCCACTTTAACAGCATTTGGTGCGAAGAATAATGTGCTGATACTAGAGGGTGAATGGTGGCGTTTTGTGACACCTATGTTTTTACACATTGGTTTGACGCATTTACTCTTTAATACATTTGCTCTTTGGTCCGTTGGAGCAGCTGTTGAGAGAATTTATGGTTCAGGAAGATTTTTGCTGATTTATTTAGTTTCCGGCATCTTTGGCTCCATAGCGAGCTTTGTGTTTAATACAGCCATCGCAGCAGGAGCATCAGGTGCGATCTTTGGCTGTTTAGGCGCATTGTTATATTTAGCGATCTCTAACCGGAAGCTCTTCTTTCGTACGATGGGGACAAATATTATCGTGATTATCCTCATCAACTTAGGGATAGGTTTCACTGTATCAGGGATTGATAATGCAGGGCATCTTGGGGGGCTCGCTGGGGGATTTTTAGCCGCTTTAGCGGTCCGTCTTCCTAAACAGTTTCAGCCTGTCAAAATGCTTCTTGCTAGTCTTCTTCTCCTCCTTATTGGCGGCTTTGGATTGTATACAGGGTTTCATTCAGACGATCAAAAAGAAGCGGCGGCAACTAGCGAGGCAGCGAGTTTATTTGATGAAAAGAACTATAGCGAAGCAAGTCAGCGTCTAGAGGAATATGTAAAGCAAAAGGATGCCTCAGCTGAAGCACTTCATATATATGCGCTTTCCGAAGCGCAGCTTGGACATCTTGACAAGGCCATTGAGTATTTGCAAAAGTCGCTTGAAAAAGATCCAAATGAGCCGAATAAATTGTATCACTTATCGTTGTTGTATGTAGAAAAAGGCGAGACAGCGGAAGCAGACGACTTCATCGAAAAAGCATTAAAACAAGATCCGCAAAATGACCAATTTTTAAAGTTGAAACAATATATTGAAAACACTCAAACACGTTGAATGACTTGACTGAAAGCGTATTTATGAATACGCTTATCCTATCTGTTGATTTAGAGAAATGGTGAAAATAATGAAAACGTTATATGATGTACAGCAGCTGCTCATGAGATTTGGAAATTACGTGTATTTCGGAGATCGTGAAGTGGAATTAGAATTTATGGCAGATGAATTGAAGGAAATGTACACATCGGGCATCATCGATCGAACTGAATGGTCAAACGCAATGACCATCCTTCAAATGGAACTAGCCAAATTAAATCGAAAAACAATGTGAAGGTGGAGGACATATGACAGGGGATTGGTTTGTAGGAGTTGATCTTGGCGGTACGACAATTAAGCTTGCGTTTATTAATCTTTATGGTGAAATTCAGCATAAGTGGGAGATTCCTACGGATAAATCTGGGCAGACAATTACAGTCGACATTGCCAAGTCAATTGATCATAAACTAGTTGAGATCAGCATGCCGAAATCAGCCCTAATTGGGATCGGTATGGGGGCACCTGGACCAGTGGATAAAGTATCCGGAATTGTCTATAAAACAACGAATCTGGGCTGGACAAACTATCCCTTGAAAGACCATTTAGAGGCAGAGACAGGACTTCCATCTGTCATCGAAAATGATGCGAACATTGCTGCACTCGGTGAAATGTGGAAGGGTGCAGGTGATGGCGCCAAAAACATCCTGATGGTTACACTGGGCACAGGGGTTGGCGGCGGTATTATTGTCAATGGAGAAGTGGTTCAAGGCGAAACAGGTGCTGGTGGAGAAATTGGCCATATTTGTGCCGTTCCATTTCAAGGAGCACCATGTAACTGCGGGAGAACAGGCTGTATTGAAACCATTGCGTCTGCCACAGGGATCGTCCGAATCGCAAAGGATACATTACAAACAAAGAGCCATACATCATCACTTGGCTCACTTACTTCGCTCTCTGCAAAGGATGTATTTGAGGCAGCAGAAAACGGAGACGAACTTGGGATGCATGTCGTAGATGAAGTAACAACCCATCTTGGTCTTGTCCTTGCGAATCTAGCCAGTGCCTTAAACCCAACAAAAATCGTCATTGGCGGCGGTGTATCTAAAGCGGGCGAGCTTCTTCGCAGTAAAGTAGAGCGTGTCGTCAAACATCATGCCTTCCCGCCATGTGCTGAGGATGTTGAAGTGGTGATTGCCTCACTAGGAAACGATGCAGGCGTGATCGGCGGTGCATGGATGGCAAAAAACAAGTGGCTGTTTTGAACAAAAATGTCATAATGATGTCATTTTTATTAAAATCAGCGATAGATAGGCATGAAATTGAATGTTTAGCATATTCATAAGTTTGTCATGGGGAAAAAGACATTGATTTTCCAGCATAGACAGGATAAGATATACTTTAGTTATTTTTGAAGAAGCACCAATAATTGGGGATGTCCCTAACCTGAGTGCGTTTTTAGCATAAGGAGGTTACAATGCGAAAGAAAAGATTAAAGGCGATTTCATTTTTACTGATTGCGACTTTGTTAATGTGGGTGAAAACCTATGTTATCTATAAATCTAGTTTTAATATCAAAATTGAAAATTTCATGCAGGAATTTATCCTGTTTATTAATCCGCTTAGCTTTCTCTTGTTTATCTTCGGTATCGGTTTATTCTTTAAAGAAAAAAATCGCAATCGATATATCATCGTGACGAGTTTTGTTCTGACATTTATTTTATTAGCTAACATTGTATTTTATCGATTCTACAGTGATTTTCTAACCATCCCCGTCCTATTTCAAACAAACAATATGGGTGACCTCGGGTCAAGTATTACCTCTTTAATTGAACCAGTTGATTTTCTGATGTTTGTTGATATCATCATTTTAATTTGGCTCTATAAAAAACAGCCTTCCTTTAGAACAGATGTAACGATTTCACGTAAGGGACGTGCAGCTTATTATTTATTTGTGGCAGCCACTTTCTTTTTTAACCTTGGTTTGGCTGAAACAGAAAGACCAGAGCTGTTAACTCGTTCATTTGACCGTGAGATGCTAGTGAAAAACATCAGCTTATATAACTTCCATATTTATGATGGGGTTCTGCAATCGAAGCAATCCGCTCAGCGAGCACTTGCCGACAGCAATAGCTTAACTGAAATTGAAAACTATGTAAGCGCAAATCAAACAGACCGTAATGAAAAGACGTTTGGTCAAGCAAAAGGACGAAATGTCATTTTAGTATCGCTTGAGTCTACTCAGAGCTTTGTGATCAATGAAAAATTGAATGGGAAAGAGATCACGCCGTTCTTAAACAAATTGATCAAGAAAAGCTACAATTTCAGTAATTTCTATCATCAAACGGGTCAAGGGAAAACATCGGACTCCGAGTTTATTGTTGATAATTCACTCTATCCGCTTGGAAGAGGAGCTGTATTTTTCACAAATCCAAGCAACGAGTTCAAAGCCGCACCTGAGTTGTTAAAAGAGGAAGGCTATCATTCTTCTGTTATTCATGCGAATAACAAAAGTTTCTGGAACCGTGACCTGATCTATGACAGCTTTGGCTACGACAAATTTTTTGATATTAAATCATTCGATGTAAATGAAGAAAATTCAGTTGGCTGGGGACTAAAAGATGGTCCGTTTTTTGAGCAGTCAGTAGATTTAATGAAAACGATCCCGCAACCGTTCTATACGAGATTGATTACATTAACGAACCATTTTCCATTTGACTTAGATGAAGAAGATAAGCTCATTGATGAATATGACTCAAAGAGCAAAACGTTGAACAAATACTTCCCTACAGTGCGTTATCAAGATGAGGCACTAAAGCTTTTCTTTAAAAAAATGAAGGAAGCAGGGTTATACGATAATTCCATTTTTGTGTTATATGGTGATCACTACGGGATTTCTGAAAACCATAACGAAGCAATGGGACAATTCTTAAACAAAGACATTACACCTTTTGAAGAAGTTCAGCTTCAAAAAGTACCATTTGTTGTACACATTCCTGGTATCACGGATAAACATCCAAAAGAGATTGATACAGTTGGCGGGCAAGTAGATATCCGTCCAACAGTCATGAACCTTCTAGGAATCGATACAAGCAAGCAAATTCAATTTGGTCATGACCTATTATCAAAAGATACAAATGACTTCACAGTGCTTCGAGATGGAAGTTTTATTACGAAGGACAGTGTTTTTACAGCTGGTGTGTGCTACAACAAAGAAACGGGTGAGCCGAGAGAAGATGAGTCTGGTTGTCAGTCTTATGAAGAAAAGGCAAAACAAGAGCTTCAATTCTCTGATCAAATTATCTATGGAGATCTCCTTAGATTTTATGACCGAAACAACTCGGACCATTCACCATCTAAAAAAGAAGATGACACTGAGCTAAAAAAGGCGTCTTAATTTAAAAGAAAACCTCTGCTATTTACATGCAGAGGTTTTCTTTTTTTACTTACTGGTTCATATAGTGTAAGAGGAGGGATGTAAATGAAAAAGTCGTTTGGCACAATTGAATGGCATCTGGATGAGGCAAGGAAGGAGGATGTGGCAAAGCAGCTTGGTATAGGGAAAGAAGCTTTCCGTTTGTCCAATCAGTCAAATACGGAGCACCTCCTTTTACCGGGGTATAGACTTCCAGAAGGGACCCATTCATTTCAATCGGTAGGTGATGTGCAAAGCTTCATTGCGCCTTACCGGCTCCAGCAATCAGATGATTGGATCAGCGGAACATTTGAATATGATAGCGCTCACTTAGAACGAGAGCTTCAATATTTGAAAGCTGTTTTTCCTTTTCTTCAGATGAGTGTGATTGGTCAATCAGTGCTTGATACGCCCATTTATGAAATCCGTACGGAGCCTGTACAACATTTACATTCCATACATGTTAATGCCTCTTTTCATGCAAATGAATGGATCACGACCTCCGTTTTATTAAAATGGCTTAAATCACTTTGTTTAGCGGCATCGGACCCAGTGCAAGCAAGACATCACGAAGCGGTTCGTATATTGCAGACCACTGCTTTGTCTATTGTCCCGATGGTAAATCCAGACGGTGTTGATTTGGTTCGCAATGGTCCAGAATCTTTAGGGTTGTGCCGTGAGGAGTTCGCACCGCTAAATGGTGGATTTTCCGATTATCGAGAATGGAAGGCGAATATTCGAGGAATTGATTTAAACAATCAATTTCCTGCTTATTGGGAAATCGAATATTATCGTAATAAGCCGAAGGCACCGTCTTATAGGGATTTCCCAGGGCATCAGCCGTTAACAGAACCAGAAGCGAAAGCAATGGCACATCTCGCCTTACGAAAACGCTTTGACCGGTTAATTGCCCTTCATACACAAGGAGAAGAGATATACTGGGGTTTTCTTGGCCACGAACCGGCCATTTCAAAAGAGACGGTCGAACGGTTAGAACGGGTGAGCGGTTACAAAGCGATTCAATATCTTGATAGCTATGCAGGTTATCGAGATTGGTTTATTTATCAATGTAAAAGTGAGGGCTATACGGTGGAACTTGGGCGAGGAAAGAACCCGCTTTCTATGAGTCAATTTGATTCGATCTATGAAAAAACAAAGCGGTTATTGTGGGAAGCATGTAAGTATTAAAAGCACCTAATCGGTGCTTTCAGCGTGTAGACAAACCCTCGCATTCTTTGTCAGTCCTGCGTGCCGGTGCTCACGAATGTGAAATTCACTCCGCGTCAGTACTCGTCCTTCCTAGGGTTGCAAAGGTTTTCTATCACGCTGAAAAGAAGACAAAGGGCTAAAATTAAGTTCATTTTCGCCCTTTGTCAACAATCATTTAATACGTTCAAACCAATCAATTTCTTATGGTCAATAAAAACCGTGCTGATGTGATTGACGAGAGCATCCCTGTAAGCTATTGTGAAAGAGTGGATGTAAAAAAAAGGATATGAATTAGGGAGATGTCGATGATTGAATGCTCAAAGGCTGTGGAAACGGAATTTTACTTATCTATTTGTTTCTAAAATGTGTAAAATTACTGCTGATAGTTTATCTTTTAACACCATTTTGTGGCTTTTAGTGCTAGGGGGAAAAGGAGCAATTGGAACAGCATTTTTTATTGCCGTTAGTTTTGTCCCTCAAGCCATTATTGGGCCGTTTATTACCCCAATGATGAAGCCGCATCAATTGAAATTTTGGATGTGCTTTGCTGATTTAACTCGGGCGGCGATTATTCTTGTGATTGTGGTGAGTTACTTTTATGATTTTTCTCCTTTGGCACTCATCATTGGCGGTATGCTGCTGCATTCAGCGACTGGTGGTTCCTATGAACCAGCTTCGGTGTCCATTATTCCAAAGCTTGTGCATGAAGATGTGATACAAAAGGCGAATGCAACCATTCAATCAGCCAGTCATGTGGTCAGGCTTGTGACTGTGACGATTTGTGGTGTCATGATTGCATTTGTAGGGGTAGGATATACAATGCTTGTGATTATTCCTCTTTACCTCATGTCCGCTTTGCTGGTTTTGCTGATTACATATAAAACGGAAGCGATCATGGATAAAGGAAAAAAAGGATTATCATACGGAAAACGATTAATAAGAGGATTTTCACTTGTGAAAAGTCATCATATTTTGTTTCCATTAGCCATTTTTTGTGTCTGCTCCAATTTTGCTGCGGCACCGTGGGAGGCATTGTCGGTTATTTATTTAACAGAAGATTTACATAGTGGACCAGTAGTATATTCATTCATCAAAGTGACCACGGCATTAGGTGCATTTTTGATGGGATTCGTTTTAACAAAGGTGAAAGTGAATCGATACGGTCTGTTGTTTATCGGGGCAGGGATCGTTGATGGAATTGCATTTTTCATTACAGGGATGAATGCCTTATTACCACTTGTGTTTATATCTGCATTTGCCTTAGGTGCAGCCATCAGTGCAGTCAATGTACCTGAACATACAATGATTCAATTGTCAGTAAAAGCGGAGGATCAGCCACAAGTGTATGCGATTATTAACATGATCTCTTATTTAATGATACCGTTAGGCGCTCTCATTGGTGGTTATATGGCGACGTTATTCGGTTCAGGTTATGTCATTGCAGCAGGAGGACTGATAGAGGCTATTTCAGGTATATGCTTGCTCCTTTTCACAAATATTGGGAAGGTAGAGAGAGCAGATTTGACGATAGAACGGGACAAACCAAGCTTACACGCCACATGATCATGGCATTTTTGAATCGCGATGGGTTACAATGAGAACGAGAAAGAAATAGGATGTCATTGAAAGGAGCAAGAACCATGGCGATAGCAGATGTCACCATCATTCCAATAGGCACTGAGACACCAAGCGTGAGTGCATATGTAGCAGACGTACAAAGATTGTTAGAGGGCTTTCAACAAGAAGGGAAAATCAAATATCAGCTCACACCAATGAATACATTAATTGAAGGGGAGCTATCCGTTTTATTTGAGGTCATTCAGCGTATTCATGAAGCTCCATTTGAAAAGGGTTTACACCGAGTAGCAACCAATATCCGCATAGATGACAGAAGAGATCAAACGACCACCCTTTCAAGCAAATTAGAAAGCGTGAATAAACATTTGAATCAATAGAAAAAGCCTGCTAATTGCAGGCTTTTAATGTGCAGTTGGATAACCGCTATAGATGATGGTCATGACGGTAAACCATCCAAAAACCAAAAATGTGGCGCCAGCGAAAGCAATGGCCAGTACGTTCACTTTTTTGAGTGAGCGATAGATGCCGAGAGCGGCTAAAATCGTGACTAGACCAAAAATAATGACGAGCATCATATGAAAGTCCCCCTTTGTCATCAATCCCCTTGATTTCCTTTCTTTTCATTTTAACCGTTTTCATAAAGCTTGTCGAGTACATTCAAGTTGACGATTGTTTGAATTTTTATTGAATAGCCTTCATAATAAAAAAGAATGAAAAAAGTAGTAGGTGATGAAAATGAATTGGAGAAGAATGCCGCTAGGCTATGTGCAAGCGAACGCATATATTTGGAAAAATGAACAGGGAGAATGTTTAATTTTTGATCCAGGCGGCGAAGCGCAAAAGCTAATTTCTTATGTGAAAGAAAAACAGCTGAAACCACTTGCTGTCTTATTGACACATGCCCATTTTGATCATATTGGTGCAGCAGATGAGGTGCGTCAAGAATGGGGAATTCCGCTTTATGTCCATGAAAAGGAAAAAGAATGGCTGACAAATGCTCAGCTAAACGGTTCAGCTCGACTAATTGGTAACGGAATTACGGTCAAAGAAGCTGAACAATTGATTACGTCAGAAGGACCTCTTCAAATTGGATCGTTTACATTAGAAATGTTCCACACACCAGGTCATTCACCTGGCAGTGTGTCTTACTATTCAGCGGAAGAGGGATTTGTCATTTCTGGTGATACTTTATTCCAAGGCGGTATCGGGAGAACTGATTTAACGGGCGGTAATCAAGACGTGCTGCTTCAATCGATACATGACAAATTGTTGTCATTGCCCGAATCAACTCTTGTGTTAAGTGGACATGGCGAGGAAACAACTGTGCTTACAGAACAGGAGCAAAATCCGTTTATCAATGGGTTTTCTTTATAATAGCACGCACGAAAAAAGCATCTCTTTCAAAGGAGATGCTTTTTTCTATTAATGTCCGGTACCGGGAACCATGATGAAAATCGAATAATATGTAAATCCGGCAAAGAAAATCGTCAAGTACGCTCCGAAAATGTAAATATACATTCTTTCGGATAAATTCAAGTAGGATAAAAATACAAAAAGAACGGTTTGACCGAAGAACAGCAAGGATGCATCTTTCATATGTCCTAAATAGAACATGACAGCAAAAATACCCGTCCAAAACCCAAGAACGCGGAACATGCGATTCATTTCTTTCCCTCCCCTTAAAAAACCCCTTTGATTCATATTATAGCTGATGATCACTTGTTATGTAAACATTTACATTTTTGACAACGTGTGAACATTCATTCTTTCGTTAGAAAAAATTTTTTTGAAAAAGTGATGAAAAAGTGTTTATGCCTAAATGCATGAGGGTACTTAGTCCATAAGAGAAAAGGTTAACGACCTAAGGAGGAAGACTAATGAGTGACATTACTTTTTATTCATACCCAAGCTGCACGTCTTGCCGCAAAACAAAACATTGGTTAAAGGCGAATCAAATTGATTTTAAAGAGCGTCACCTTTTCAGAGAAACGCCAACACTAGACGAATTGAAAAAAATCCTGTCCTTAACAACAGAAGGAATGGATGAAATTTTAGCTACTCGAAGCCAAGCTTTTAAAAGCTTAAATTTAAATATTAATGATCTAAAAGTAAATGAGGTACTTCAGCTTCTCATTGAAAAACCAAAGCTGCTCCGGAGACCTATTATCATTGATGGAAATAAATTAGTGGTCGGCTATAATCCAGGGGAACTCATGAAAATTTCAAAAAAGAAAGCGATTCATCAATCGGTTTCCTAATCAAAAACGAAGATCAGCTGAATGATGTTTCAGCCGTCTTCGTTTTTGTGCTGAACTGGGCTAGCTGGGTTCGAACCAACGATCACGGAGTCAAAGTCCATTGCCTTACCACTTGGCTATAGCCCAATATGAAACGTGTAATGCTATTGTTCACCATCTGCGGTCATTTATACATAAAAGTTGGTTGTCACTAGTTGTAAGTGAAAAAGGAGCGAACGACAGAAATGAAAAATGAAAAATCTGAGCAATTATATGAATTTATTCTTAAAGAAGCCCCTGTCATGACCGAAGAATGGCTGAAAACAAGAACAGAAGAAGGCTCATTATATTCCAAACATGCTTCAGAGGAGACAGAAAAGAAGCTGAAAGAACAAAACACAGCATTTATCCAAACGATTGCAGCAACGTTAGTCACGCTATCAGATAAAGTAGAAGACCATCTAAAAAAGTGGTCAGTTGATATTGCCCGCGATCGAGCTGTTCATGAAGTACCTTTATATGAAATCATCGGACAATTTAAGGTGTTCCGCCACATTTTTTGTTCCAGAATTGAGACCTTTACACAACATACGGAGCTTGAAGTGACACTCAAAGATGTGTGCGATTGGAATCAGCATTTTCACGCCACATTTGATGACATGATTGCACGTTTATCAGAAGAGTATGACCGCGTGACAATCAATCAGCTTAATGCACAAAGAGAAATGATTCAAGAGCTTAGTGCGCCTGTTATTCCAGTTTCAAAAGAGATCGGTATTTTGCCGCTGATTGGTGAAATTGATACGTACAGGGCGAAAATCATTTTGGAATCAGTACTAGAACAGGCATCTAGACTGCGTCTAACCCATTTATTTATTGATATATCTGGCGTTCCCGTTGTTGATACGATGGTTGCTTATCAGCTGTTTAAAGTGGTTGATAGTGCGAAGTTGCTAGGAATTGAGACGATTATATCAGGCATTCGCCCAGAAATCGCTCAAACTGTAGTGAAACTCGGCATTGATTTCTCAAAAGTAAATACTGAACACAGCCTTGCAAAAGCTTTAGAAAAAAGAGGCTTTCGTATCTTTGAAGAGCAGCAGCAAGAAGCAACGTGAACCAAAAAATGTTACTAGTAAAAGTAACGGGTCCGTTGACAAGGAGAAACAATATAATGAGCATATGAATGAGATGACCAATTCGCATACAGATTTGGTCTCTTTTTTTACCCATAAATCAGACACGAAAGGATATTCTTTATCTTCAAATCAGTAATCTATTAAGGAGGATTAAATTTGGAGACACCTCCTTGTAACAGATCATCCATAATGAAAGAACCAAATGAAATGATCATAAAAAGAGGTGCCAATAGCACTTCTTTTTTATTTTCTCCTCTGAACGGAACCCGTTGTTGTAAAAGTCAAATTTTTTGATATGTGCTTCTGTTATTTATAGATGAAATACACCTCAAATTGAACATTTTCACACCTTTTCAGTCATGAAAACCATGAAATACGCTTTTGTCAGGCACGTTGCGCCATCATACAATATGGTCACTGAAAGGAGTGAACCACTTGTATGGTATTGAATATTTGGGGCAAGAGCTGCTAGAAGAGGCGTGCCGCATGAGAGCATCTGATGTGCATATTGTTCCGAGAGAAAAGGAAGCTTCAGTCTCTTTTCGTGTAGACGCTGACCTCATTCAGCAGCGGATCATTGACAAAAAGAGCGGAGAGCGGCTCATTGCTCATTTCAAATTTTTATCTTCTATGGATATTGGTGAAAGAAGGAGACCACAAAATGGATCATTGGCTGTGATGCTAAGACGCGGTCAAGTGTTTGTTCGGCTCTCTACACTACCAACTGTAAATGATGAAAGTCTAGTGATTCGGATTTTACCGCAGGATCATGTGCCGAAAACAAAGTATTTGTCACTGTTCCCGAAGGCTTCAGCGAGATTATTATCGTTTCTGAATCATTCGCATGGGCTCATTTTATTTACAGGACCAACAAATTCAGGGAAAACGACAACACTTTATTCATTGATTCAGTTTGCCAAAAAACATTTTAATCGGAATATTATTACCCTTGAAGATCCTGTGGAAACAAGAAATGAAGAAGTGTTGCAGGTTCAAGTAAATGAAAAAGCTGGTATCACGTATGCGGCAGGTTTACGCGCTATTTTAAGACATGATCCAGATATGATTGTGCTTGGAGAAATAAGAGATGCAGAAACAGCGAGAACAGCTATTAGAGCAGCTTTGACAGGTCATTTAGTCATGAGCACACTGCACGCAAAGAATGCAAAAGGAGCTCTTTATCGAATGCTCGAATTTGGTGTGACGATGAATGAACTCGAACAAACAATGGTTGCCATTGCTGCTCAGCGGTTAATCGAACTCGCATGTCCATTTTGCGGCGAAACGTGTGAGCTTTATTGCAAACTAAATCGGCCAGTCAGACGAACAAATGTATTTGAATTGCTTTACGGAAAGGAGCTTGGTGAGTGTATCAAAGAGGCAAAAGGAGAATACGCTCATTCGTCATACGAAACACTGCAAAGGTTAATTCGGAAAGGAGTGGCACTCGGCTATTTATCAAAAAGCACATATCATCGCTGGGTTTATGAAGAAGCGAACCTCTAAAGCATGGTCTAAAAAAGAACAAGCTGAATTCTTATCGAAACTGGCTCAATTGATTCAAGCTGGATATACATTGGTTGAGGCATTAACGATGGTGAATATTCAGTTATCAAAAAAACAGCAACAGCGATTAACGCCAGGCATTCAGTGGCTGCTTGAAGGGGAGCCTTTTTACGTTGTACTTGAGCGACTTCATTTTCAGCGGGAAGCTGTCGCTATTCTTTGTTTTTCAGAGAAGCATGGCAGCCTAGCGCGAGCTCTTGAACAAAGCGCCCGTTTTCTAGAAAAAAAAATCATGCAGGTAGACACATTCAAGCGTATGTTACGATATCCGATTTTTCTTATGTTTACGGTTTTTGTTGTGCTCATCATTGTTCAGCAAATGATCGTCCCTCAATTTTCTTTATTATATTCATCTATGAATACAAGCATGACATGGCTGATTCAAGGAATGTTTGGCCTCTTCCAATTCCTACACGCTTTGCTGCTTATGATCGGTTGTATATGCATCTGTCTTTTTGGATATTATGAGCTCTTTTTTAAGAAAAAATCGACCCTTGAGAAACTGAAAGTCATCAGCAGGCTGCCGGTGGTATTTAAAGGGGTGCAGCTGATGCATACGTATCTTTTTTCCCTTCAGCTAAGCGGACTTCTTCAAGCTGGATTATCGATTTACGAAAGTTTGCAAGCTTTTAAACAGCAGACCTATTTACCCTTCCTTCAAGAAATGTCTGAACAAATGATAGGGGAGTTAAGAAAAGGTGAGAGTATGGAACATCAAATAAGCCGGTCTCCTTTTTTCGAAAGGCATTTTGCGGCTGTCATTAAGCATGGGGAAGCAAGTGGGATGCTAGCAAGAGAGATGTACACATATAGTCAATTTCTTTTAGAGAATGCAGAATTAAAAATTGAAAAATGGGTTTCATGGCTGCAGCCTGTCATCTATGGCTTAACAGCATTTCTTATACTCATTGTGTATTTATCTATTCTTTTACCAATGTATCAACTAATGGAACAAGTGTGAAAAGGAGGACTAAGGCATGAATGATAAAGGATTTACACTGTTAGAAATGTTAATTGTCATGCTTGTGATCTCCATTCTTTTATTGATCACCATTCCAAATATCACTCGGCATCATCAAAGCATTCAAGCAAAGGGCTGTGAAGGGCTGAAATCAATGGTGAGTACACAGGTAATGGCATATGAATTAGAGCATGACGGCAAGACGCCATCTTTAGCTGAATTAGAAAAAGAAGGCTATGTCAAAAAAGGATTAACTTGTCCGAATGGAAAGGCAATTTTCATTCAAAACGGGGATGTGAAAAATGAATAAATCGCTTTTCCAGGAGAAAGGATTTACACTCATTGAGCAGCTCTTGATCGTCATGATTTTCTCTATCTTATTTTCGATAATAGGTGGAAAAGTGCCCAATATATTAGAAAGTGCTGAAGCAAAAAAGCAAGTGAACTTGCTAAAACAAGATCTTCAATTGGCATCTTATACTGCATTTATTAAAAAAACACGAGTAACTGTTGAGTTTCACCCGCACGATGTATCTTATCAAGTCATCGAACAGAATAGTGAGCAGATCATTACTTCTAATCCACACAAAAAAGGCACCATCAAGCAATCTACATTTCAAAAAGGCCTTCACTTTAATAAAAACGGACATCCAAATAGCGGCGGTTCTCTCATTGTTCAATTTGGCAGTCAAATATATAAACTCACGATTTACTTAGGGAGCGGGCGGATTCATGTTCAGAAACAATAAAGGATTTAGTACGTTTGAGATGCTCTTTTCTTGCCACCTCTTTCTATTTGCTGCTCTTGTGCTCGTGCCATCCTTTGAAAAACTGACAATTGGGAAAGAAGAATTAAGGGCTAAACTGGAAGCTTATCAAATCTTACATGAGTATATGAATAAAGCTTTTATAGAAGGTCAAAATGAATCAAGTCCAAAGAAACGAGGCGAGATCACATATGAATTCATTTGGGGTCAGGAGAAGGGATGTGTTTCATACAAAGTACAAAAAAAGAAGACGCTTTGCTTTCGACATTTGGAGCGATGAACAAGGCTTTACACTCGCTCAAGCAATATGGCAATTGCAGCTATTTTTGCTGCTTTCTTTTTGCTGCATGCTGCTTTTATCAATTGTTGAAAAAGCTCATCCGTTTGCAGAAATCAACAAATTTTCGCAAATGGAGTGGAAACAAACGGTCCTGCAATTAGAGGAGGAGCTAAATTGTGCTGTCGCTGTAAGAGCGGTGAAAAATGGAACAGCACTGGAGTATATTTCAAATCAAGGGCGAGTGGTGACGATTGAGCCGTATCAAGAGATGCTTCGTAAACGAACGGATCAGGCAGGTCATCTCCCTTTATTACAAAAGGTGAAACAATTCTATGTAAGAACAAAAGAGCAAACCACCACTCTCCAAGTCACAGATGTCTTTGGTCAAGTACATGAAGCTGTTTTTTTCACTTACAAAGGAGTGATTCCTAAAACGTGAAAAGAGAAGACGGGTTTATTTATCCACACGTATTTGCTGTCATTCTTTTATTTTTATTGATTCTAGGCTCGATGACCATTGGGTTTCAAAAAGAGTTGAAAAGTGCAGAGCTCACGATTTCTTTTTATCAAAAACAGCAGTTATTTCGTTTAGGTCTAAGTGAAGCTGCAAACAAATTAAATCGTATTTGTGATCAGCCATTGAGCCCAATTGTCACAGAAGAAGGTCGAGTGACGTTGAAGCGAATTGGGTGCGATGACAGAAAAAAGCTAGTCCGCCTCTTGGTTAACATCGAGACAAAGGGTGGTGTAACTGATGAGCGAGAACTAGAGATGAATAAGGAGACAGGAGAAATCAATCAATGGATCAGCACTTATTAGCGAGTGTATAAAACGGTACTCTTCTTGGTAACACTTTAAGGAAGAAGAGGTGAGTGTTCGATGAAGACAAATGATTATGTAAAATATATGACGCAGGAAATTATTAAATATATGAATACACCACGTGACGAGCGGAAAGAACATAAACAGGAAAAAATGGAGACAAAACCACCATTTTCTCAGCGTTTATTCGGTGTTCTGCCTTTTGGCTTCTCAATGATGCTAAAAAAACGTCAACGTCATCGACAAAAGTAAAAAGCCGCCAGCAGGCGGTTTTTTTCATGCCATTTTAGCTGTATTCTTCCACAACAATGACTTTATTGACCTTGTTCGAGTAAGGGTTATAGGAAATGGTGACATATACCCCAAATTCTTTGGCCTGATCTTTCAACGTAATATGATATTGCTTCACGGATTCTTTCTCCCGGTGCCGATCCCACACTTTTTGTTTGAATAAAACATGTGCTAACGGATACCGTTTTTTTGCTTCTTTGACTGCCCTTATTTCCCATTGATCTGCGGCAGCAGTGATTCCTTTTGCCTCAGCTAGATGGGCGCTTTGGATCAAAGGGCTTAACAGTAAACTGAGCATGATCATGATTCTTCCATATTTCAACTAACATCACCTCACCAATTATTATCCTGACCAAATCCTGCACTTTTATGTAAATTTTTAAGAAGTACAAATGTCACAGAAAAAAATATTGAATATGGCGAAAGAATGAGAAAATGGAAGAATTTTCTCGGTAATGTTCTTGTTTAAGAACAAAATGGACTAATTTGACGTTTTGGATTTTATAGGTAATTCCTTATACTGAGTGTAATCGTTCTTTTTAAAGAACAATTGTTCAAGGAGTTGAAAGATTCAATGAAACAGCTGCTCTTTGTACTATTTTGTGCTATTTGTTTGATTTTCACTTCTTTTTTTATTACGTCTACTAACGCTTCTTTTAACGATGTTGAGCATTCGAATTTTGTCATGAAAACATGTGAAAATTTCGAAGAGACAGATCAGCATTGCCAGCCGAAGAAATGGGATAGAAGCCATTTGAAACTGATCGATCAAACGATCATTGAGGGGACAGTCTGTGCGCCTCAAAAGCTGAGCATGTCACTAAAAAATATTGGACAACCCATCGCGCACTCTGAATGGAAGTGGGAACTACATAAAGTAGAGAGTGTTCAGATGCCATTACAAGATGGCCATGTTATTGAAAAAGGTGCTATACAGTCCCTCTCATCAGAAGAAATGACGACTGTCACGGCAGTTAAAGCAAAAACAAATGGAATCTATGTGTTTAAAATCTATTATCCTAAAGGGTTTGGTGGTTCTGAAAAGCCATTCTTTACGTCTCAACATATGCAGCTTTCGAATTGTCAAGAAAAGGCGTCCTAAATAGGATTTGCCTGCTGAATGAAACATGATATGTAAAGGGGAGAAAGGTATGAAAAAGTGGATGAAAATGTCTGGGAGTATTCTTTACGCGCTGGTCTTCACGATGATGATTGTGTGTATTATTGTCGTGTTGTCATCAAGGACAACAGGCGGAGATCCTCAGATTTTTGGTTATGAGTTCAAGCAAGTATTATCTGGATCAATGGAACCGGAATTTTCGACTGGTTCATTGATTGTTGTGAAACATGTCACCTCACCTGAAACACTCAAAAAAGGGGATATTATTACGTTTCAAACGAAGCAAGACCAATCCTTTGTGACTCACCGCATTGTTGGGGTGAAAGGAAAAGGAGTAAATAAAGCCTTTGAGACAAAAGGAGACCACAATATGTATCAAGACGGCACGCTCGTCAAAGCGAATCAAGTGACTGCGCAGTATACGGGCGTGAACATTCCTTATGCAGGAAAGCTTCTTTCGTATGCAGGAACTTCTGCTGGGACCGCTCTTTTGCTCATTATTCCAGGGGTGATGCTGCTTGTTTATTCAACCATTCATTTTGTTGGTGCTGCCAAACATCGAAGACATACGGCTGAGTTACATATGTCAGAGGAACAAGCATAAATTTTCGTTTGTAACCTAAATCAGGTTTCAATAAAACAATTTATTAGGGGGTTCAATCATGGCAATGAAAAAATCAATTCGTTTAGGTGTTTTATCGGGAGCGTTAGGTCTTGCTTTAATTGGCGGGGGAACGTGGGCTGCATTTAATGATGTTGAGACGGCAAACGCGGTCTACTCTACAGGAGAGCTGAATCTATCTGCAAAAGAGAATTCCGGCGCTATCAACCTTGCGAACATAAAACCCGGTGACCGTATAAAGAAGGAATTTAATTTTGAAAATAAAGGGTCTCTTGCAATTAATCAAGTGCTGATGAGTCTTGATTATAGCCAGTTTCAAGATGGAACATCAGCGAAAAATGGCGGGAAGAATACAGCTGAAGAATTCCTCAGCCAATTTCAGGTGAGTGTTCTAACGGTTGGAGCCGAAGGTGGGAATGGATACCCGAAAAATATTATTTTAGACCATGCAAACCTGCTTGACCTGCATCTATTAACGTCAAAGCAGGATCAGACCGCATTTGAAAAGCTTCGTCATGCCGTCGATGAGAAGTTTTTACATGAAAGTGGTAAAATTAATGTTGCCACCGTTGATGGATCAACAGCTCCAGAGTATGACGGCATTCCAAAGAATCCGTTTGATTACGATAAAATGGAAATGATCATTGAATTTGTCAATGACCAGACGAAGGATAAAGCGGGTAACTATATCCAAAATAAATACCAAGGCGATGCGATTCAAGTTGATCTTTCCTTCGAAGCGACTCAGTGGAATGGTTTAACGATCAATCCAAAAAAGCATACGGATGAAAAAGGCTACGTGAAAGAAAACGAAAAAGCACACAGCGAAGATAAAAAATAAAGTCAGTCTTTAGACTGATAACAAGATCTGCATAGCAATTGGAGGAGTATGCGCTAAAATATGCGCATTACTCCTCTTCTTGCTTTTTTTTCCAGATTTGATAATCTAAAAATTCACGAAATTGCTTTTTCGAAACCCCTGATGTCATTGCATCTCGAACTAGTTTTTCCCATTCACTATCTAATTGACCATCGTATTCGGTTTCATCATTTTCGTTTAACAGTGTATGAACCGAGACGTCCAGAACAGCGGAGACTTTTTCAAGAAATTGAATGGAGGGGTTTGTTTGCAAGTTTCTTTCTATTGAACTTAAATAAGACTTCGCTACCCCAGCCTTTTCGGCCAGTTCTGATAGTGAGTAGCCTTTTTCATTGCGGTATTGTTTAATACGCTGGCCAATCAATGTCATCACCTTCCTTTCGATATTATAGCACATTCAGAAAGGTTTGATAGAATGACTTCTTGCCATAGGGGGAGACTCAGAGGACTTTTCGCGTGATTTGAGAAAATGACGGACTTCTTCTGCTGTTAGTCCTGCTTTGTGCGCTTCGCGTAATAATTGAACCCATTCACTGTCTAATAACTTCGTTTTCTTTTCCATACAAATACCCTCCTAAAATACTGAATCGTGTATTTCAGGCACTTAACGCATGAAATGGAAAAACACAGGTGATAAGACCTCATAGATTGCTTGCGTCATGTTTCCGCCCAATACAAACAGACAAACGTTGCTTTTGATTGATCGAAAATTTGATATCACATGAAAGGGAGGGGGACTCGCTAAGTCAGCCTCCTCTTTTTTGCTGTAAGTAAAAAAGTCCGCCATTTTCAATCGTAAGACTGATTTTTGGTTCGTATAAAGTTTTAAGTGCTTGTCTTTCTATTTCATATTCTACAGATGTGTCTGAAGTCCCTTCATAAAATTGGTTTAAAAGTTCCGAGTCTTCTTTCCACTTTTGAACAGCTCTTACCGCCCAATCATCCGGCTCTTCATTGGCATAACGTTCCATCAGGCTGTAAAGCCGTTTGACGCCGCTCTCTGGCTTAATCATCGTACTCATTGTGAAGCAATAATCAGGAATTTGAGACGATAGCTCACGCGCTTCTAGCTTCTCTTGAAATTGTTCGATGACTTCTCCGCGTATTAGATGCAGTCCAAGAGACAGCAGTTTGTCTTTTTTACGGTCTGCCAGATAGGATATTTTGACATTGAGACCAAGCCACGGCTCCAGTGCGATCTGGCTGTTTGTGAGCGGTCTGACTTTTTCGTACAGCCGAATAAAACGGCCTTGCTGTTTCACAACCTCGAATATTTGGAATAAACGAGGGGAGCCGAAGTGGACAAATTCTCCTTCGACCGAGTCATCAGCTTTTTTTTGATCGGTGATCAAAGTCAATTGCCGCGGCTCAGGTACGCCTCCCGTTTTTTCGAGCCAATGCCAATAAAAAGGACGGTTCATGATCAATTTATCCATTTCGATTGTCAGCTGTACGGTCATGTGCCCTGCACTTTCTTCAAGTATGTCGCATTGATTTGCCTGAAAGAAACGGAGAAGAAATGTGTGAATCTCGCGCTGCTCCATTGGTCAACTCTCCTTTATGAACCTTGCTGTCTTTCTTCTAAAAGCGGTGTTTGTGCTTCTGTTAAATAGGAAGCAAATTGGGTTAATTTCTTTTTCATGTCTACGTCAGACTCGTGCTGGAAGAGAATTTGATGCAATTCTGTTTCAGCATCTTGGATATCAATTCGGGTTAAAATATCATCTAGATCGCCAATGACGTTTTCAAACAGCTGAATTTTTTCATATAAAAGTTTTAAAATATGTTCTTCGACTGTCCCGCTAGTTGCCATATTGTAAATGTGGACATCCCGCTCTTGACCGAGCCGGTGAATACGTCCAATTCTTTGTTCCAAGCGCATTGGGTTCCACGGAAGGTCGTAGTTGATGATTTGGTTGCAAAACTGAAGGTTGATCCCCTCGCCGCCTGCTTCTGTCGCGATGAGCACTTGCGCCCGCTCTCTAAATAAATCTTTCATCCAATCTTTTTTACTCCGTTTAAACCCGCCTCGAAAAGGAACCGAACTGATGCCGTTTTGCTGGAGAAACCATTGTAAATAAATTTGTGTCGCACGGTATTCAGTGAAGATAATGACTTTTTCATTTAATTGTTGAATGAGTTTAACGACTTCAAGTGCTTTAGAATTTTGTTCTACCTGGTTGATTTTCTCCATGATGTGCATCATCGCAGAAGCACCTAGAATGTGTTTTTCCTCTTCTTGCATTTTTTTAATGGTCATATAGACGGCCTCACGACTCGAACAGCATTCTCGTTCTAAGGTCATAATTGAAAACATGTGCTTCGTATAGGAAGGGTTTTCTTTTAACTTACAAATTTCATCATATAGTGCTTGTTCTGTCGGGGAGAAATCAATAGAAATCGTCTTTACATGCCGCTTTGACCATTCGATGCCAGTGTCTTGTCTCCGGTTCCGAATCATGACTTTATTGACTAACTGTTTTAGCCGGTCATGGTCCTCAAGTTGAAGGTCTTTTTTGGCAAAGAGGTCTTTAAACTGTGTTTCATTACCTAAATGGCCTGGCTTCAACAGAGAAACGAGATTGAAAATTTCTCCTATCCGATTTTGGATAGGTGTGGCTGTGAGCAGTAAGCAGAACTTTTTATTCAAATTTCTCACAAACTCATAGTTTTTCGTTTTATTGTTTTTCAGTTTGTGTGCTTCATCAATAATGACCATATCGTAGGAGATGGATAAGATCGTGTCTCGATGTGGCTGTCTTTTGGCTGTATCAATTGAGGAAACCACAACATCGCACTGCTCCCACACATAGCTCTTCTTTTGCTCGACAGCATCTATGTAAAATTTCGTTCGCAGTTCTTGTACCCATTGGGACACAAGGGAGGCGGGTACGAGAATGAGAATCTTCTTGGCAAGTCCGCGAATCATGTATTCTTTGATAATCAGTCCTGCTTCAACGGTTTTTCCAAGACCCACTTCATCTGCTAAAATGGCTTTCCCATTCATCTCTTCTACGACTCTTCTAGCGACTTCGAGCTGGTGTTTTAAAGGAGTAAATGCAGGCAGATGCGCAGGTGCTTGCAGTCCTTCAAATGAATCAATGGCTGTCACTTTTTGTACTTGTGCTGCTAAACGGTACATATCCCAATTCGCCCAGGGACCGTCTGCTGTAAGCCGCTTTTGAAATTCACTTGCCCATTTTTGATCAAATATCGTTTGAATATTCAATGTGACCGCCTGCCTTTCTGGTAGAGTGATGATAAAATCGTTCTGTTTTTAAACGCTTCATTTTTTCATAGCGATTTAAAAGATGTTATATATCAATAAAAGCGAACGATAATGAATGATTATTTTAAAAATGTTAATGATTTTTCTGTTGCTCTTCATCCATTTCTAATGGTAGGATGTTGGTAAGTGATCTAGAGAATAAGTCACCCATTTTGATAGTATGTCCAATAAAGGTGAAGAATATGAGCGGATGATGGTATGGGGAGAGACCTAGCGGTTATTTTGCACTGACAGGCGCCGAAGGAGCAAGCTGAATTGGTTCAGTGAATCTCTCAGGCAAAAGTACTCTTACCGGACGCAACTCTGGAGAGTGTTTGCGCAGCGATTTTTAGCAAACCACCAAAGGGGAAAACGCACAATGATGTTGTGCTGTAAACTTTCAGGTGCAAGGACAGAGACTTCTTTTTGATAAAAGGGAGCGCTCTGTCCTTTTTTGCTGTGATTTTTTTCTGAAAATTCAGCTTGTGATGCACTGTAAGAAAAAAGGGGGAAACGATTGATGTTGAAACGAACACCGCTTTTTCATGCGTATGAAACGTTTGGCGCAAAAACCATTGACTTCGGGGGCTGGGAATTACCTGTCCAATTTTCTTCCATTAAAGAAGAACATGAAACTGTTCGAACAAAAGCAGGGCTGTTTGACGTGTCTCACATGGGTGAGGTGGAAGTCACAGGTCAGGGAGCCCTTCCTTTTTTACAAAGGTTATTAACCAATGATCTGTCAAAGCTTACAGACGGTAAGGCACTATATACAGCCATGTGTTATGAAGATGGCGGAACGGTGGATGATCTGCTTGTCTACCAAAAAGAAAAGAACAACTATTTGCTTGTGATCAATGCTTCAAATATTGAAAAAGATGTGGATTGGCTGCTGAAACATCAAGGTGAGGAAGACGTTTTCATTAAAAATGTCTCTGATCAAACCGCCTTGTTAGCCCTTCAAGGACCTCTTGCTGCTGACATCATCAAAGATGTTGCGGATGAAGAGGTAACATCACTGAAGCCATTTACGTTTTTATCAAAAGCAATAATTGCGCAAAAAGAGGTGCTTGTATCAAGAACTGGCTATACAGGAGAAGATGGCTTTGAAATCTACTGCCAGTCAGAAGATGCTGTTCACCTTTGGACCGCTTTATTAGAAGCTGGACAGCCGAAAGGACTGATCCCATGTGGACTCGGTGCACGTGACACCTTAAGATTTGAAGCAAGACTCCCGCTTTATGGCCAAGAGCTCACGAAGGATATTTCTCCTTTAGAAGGCGGCATTGGTTTTGCTGTAAAAACGGATAAAGAAGCAGATTTTATCGGAAAAGATGCACTTAAAAAACAAAAAGAAGAAGGACCGAAGCGAAAGCTTGTCGGGATTGAAATGATAGATAAGGGGATTCCGCGGACAGACTATCCGGTCTTCTCAGGAGATAAGCAGATTGGTGTAGTCACAACCGGTACACAATCTCCAACATTAAAGAAAAATATTGGGCTTGCCTTGATTGAAACATCAGAGGCACAGCTTGGGACAGAAGTAGAAGTGCAAGTTCGTAAAAAACGTCTAAAAGCCAAAATCGTCGCCACACCATTTTATAAAAGAGCCAAATAACGAGGAGGAATAGAGGATGAAGCACAGGTATTTGCCGCAAACAGAGCAAGATCAAAAAGAAATGCTGGATGTCATCGGTGTTCAGTCAATTGATGAGCTTTTCTCAGATATCCCAGAGAAAGTCAGATTCAAAGGTGCGTACAACATCAAAGAAGCCGCATCTGAAACAGAGCTAGTGCGGGAATTGTCTCGTCTTGCTGCAAAAAATAAAGATACAGTGGCTTATGCCTCGTTTTTAGGTGCTGGTGTGTATGATCATTACCAGCCTGTGATTGTCGACCATGTGATTTCACGTTCTGAATTTTATACAGCGTACACACCTTATCAGCCTGAAATTTCTCAAGGTGAATTGCAGGCAATCTTTGAATTTCAAACAATGATTGCTGAGCTGACTGGCATGGATCTTGCCAACTCCTCGATGTATGATGGCGGAACGGCATTAGCTGAAGCGGCGATGCTGGCAGCAGGACATACAAAAAAGAAAAAGATTGTGGTATCTGAGACGGTTCATCCTGAATCAAGAGCGGTGCTGAAAACATATGCGAAAGGACAGCATATTGAAGTCGTCGAGGTACCTGCGCGAAAAGGTCAGACCGATCTAGCCGCATTAGAAGAAGCCGTCTGTGACGAAACAGCAGCGGTCCTTGTACAATACCCAAACTTCTTCGGTGTTGTTGAACCATTAAAGGACATTGAACCGATTGCACATAAAGGGAAAAGTTTATTCATCGTCTCAAGTAACCCGCTTGCACTTGGTTTACTGACACCACCAGGAAAGCTTGGGGCAGATATTGTCGTTGGTGATGCGCAGCCATTTGGCATTCCAGCTGCATTTGGCGGACCTCATTGTGGATATTTCGCTGTGACGAAAAAATTAATGCGGAAAGTGCCGGGGCGTTTAGTCGGGCAAACAGAAGACGAGAACGGTGTGCGAGGATTTGTGCTGACCCTTCAAGCGCGCGAGCAGCATATCCGAAGAGACAAAGCGACTTCAAATATTTGTTCAAACCAAGCATTAAATGCGTTAGCCGCTTCTGTTGCGATGACGGCGCTTGGGAAAACAGGTATCAAAGACATTGCCTATCAAAACGTACAAAAAGCCCATTATGCCAAGACGCAGGCAGAAAAACATGGGTTACAGGCTGAAATAGAGGGTGCTCATTTTAATGAATTTGTGTTGAAACTGAATGAACCTGTGAAAGAAGCGAATGAGCGATTGCTTAAAAAAGGAATCATCGGCGGATATGACTTGGGACGGGATTATCCAGAGCTTCAGCAGCATATGCTCGTCGCTGTGACAGAACTAAGAACAAAAGAAGAAATTGATACGTTCATCAAGGAATTGGGGGATCGTCATGAATAAACAAGATCAGCCGCTTATTTTTGAATTATCCAAAGAAGGAAGAATTGGTTACAGCCTGCCTGATTTAGACGTACCTGAGGAGAAGCTCCCAAATTTATTTGATGAAACGTATATCCGCCATGAAGATGCTAAGCTGCCAGAGGTTTCTGAACTGGATATTATGCGTCACTACACAGCATTATCTAGGCGTAATCACGGGGTCGATTCTGGCTTTTATCCTCTAGGCTCTTGTACGATGAAATATAATCCAAAGATTAACGAAAAGGTGGCACGTCTTGCAGGTTTCTCGAACGTGCATCCACTTCAAGAGGCAGACACTGTGCAAGGTGCATTAGAGTTACTTTATGATTTAGGTGACCATTTAGAAGAAATTACAGGAATGGACGCCGTGACATTACAGCCTGCGGCAGGAGCACATGGCGAATGGACGGGGCTCATGATGATTCGTGCATACCATGAAGCAAGAGGAGATCTTAAACGAACAAAAGTCATCGTGCCTGATTCTGCTCATGGAACAAATCCCGCATCTGCAACAGTAGCAGGATTTGAAACGATTACGGTGGCATCTAATGAACATGGGCTTGTCGATTTAGACGACCTGCGCCGTGTTGTCAATGAAGAAACAGCGGCTCTCATGCTCACAAATCCAAATACACTCGGCCTTTTTGAAGAAAATATTTTAGAAATGGCTGAAATCGTCCACGGAGCAGGCGGGAAGCTTTATTATGATGGAGCGAACTTAAATGCTGTATTAAGCAGAGCAAGACCGGGGGATATGGGATTTGATGTGGTTCACTTAAATCTTCATAAAACCTTTACAGGTCCACACGGAGGAGGAGGCCCTGGTTCAGGTCCAGTTGGCGTGAAAAAGGATTTGATTCCATATTTGCCAAAGCCAGTGCTTGTGAAGAAAGAAGGTCGTTATTTCTTTGATTACGATCGTCCAGAATCCATCGGCCGTGTGAAACCGTTCTATGGGAACTTTGGTATCAATGTCAGAGCGTATGCGTATATCCGCTCTATGGGACCAGACGGCTTAAAGGCTGTAACGGATCATGCGGTGTTGAATGCAAACTATATGATGCGCCGCTTATGTGCTCATTATGATTTGCCATTTGACCGCCACTGTAAGCATGAATTTGTCCTTTCAGGTAAACGTCAAAAGAAACTAGGTGTGCGGACACTTGATATTGCCAAACGATTACTTGATTTTGGCTATCATCCGCCAACGATTTACTTCCCGCTAAATGTAGAGGAATGTATCATGATTGAACCAACTGAAACAGAATCAAAAGAAACCCTTGATGCATTTATTGAAGCGATGATTCAAATTGCAAAAGAAGCGGAAGAGAACCCAGAAATCGTACAGGAAGCACCACATACAACCGTTGTGAAACGAATGGATGAAACAAAGGCTGCACGGAATCCAGTGCTGGTTTTTGAAAGAAAATAAAAAGACTCATGGGGGCATTAGCTCCCAGAGTCTTTTTTGTTAGTTCTTTGTTTTAATGCGGCCGCCCCATTTTTTAAAGCCGCCCTTTAAATTATAAATCTCACGACAGCCATTTTTACGTAACGTTTGAGCAGCTTTTCCGCTTCTCAAATTATTTTGGCAATAGAGATAAACAGGCTTGTCAGGGCGTATTTCATTTTTGCGCTGCTTTAATTGTGAAAGGGGAATGTTTCTTGCGCCTAAAATATGTCCACCTTCAAACTCATTTGGTTCTCTCACATCAATGAGTTGGGCTTTGCGGTAACCTTTGATAAATTCTGCTTCCGTCAGCGTTTTCATTATGCGCTGCTGATAAATGTAACTGCCGATGGAATAAAGAACGAAAAGTCCACAAAGTGAGAGGACGATATAGTTGAATATTGGCAATACGACTCGACTCCTTCTTGAGCATCAGCACAGTCACCTGTCTGATGGTACGTTTTAGACAAATACTATTATAGTAAAGCAAAAGAAACTTGTCATCATAAATGGTAAGAATTATTTTCAATTCCTTCCCTATTTGATAGACTGATGAAGAGAGAAAATTGGTGGTCACCACCATTATCTAACATTGACTACGTAAAAGAGAAGGGATTTTATATGCAAAAAGAGAAATGGTGTTTCATTGATACAGGAAACCAAGACCCTGCCTTTAACATGGCCATGGACGAAGCCTTGCTTTATTGGCATAGCGAGAAGCTGATCCCGCCTGTGATCCGTTTTTATGGTTGGAATCCAGCGACATTATCTGTTGGATATTTTCAACATGTTGAAAAAGAAATCAACATGGAAGCGGTTGAGCGCTATGGTCTTGGGTTTGTTCGCAGGCCTACAGGAGGCCGCGGCGTTCTTCATGATCAGGAATTGACCTACAGTGTGATCGTGTCAGAAGAGCACCCAGAGATGCCGGCGACGGTGACAGAGGCATACCGCGTCATTTCAGAAGGGATTTTAGAGGGCTTTAAAGAACTGGGACTCGATGCGTATTTTGCCATTCCTCGTACAGAAAAAGAAAAAGAAAGCTTAAAAAATCCAAGATCGTCTGTATGTTTTGATGCGCCTTCATGGTACGAGCTTGTCGTAGAAGGCAGAAAAGTAGCAGGCAGTGCGCAAACAAGACAAAAAGGTGTGATCCTCCAGCATGGCTCGATTTTAATTGATCTTGATGAGGACAAATTGTTTGATTTATTTCTGTATCCAAACGACCGGGTGAGAGAGCGGATGCAGCGCAGCTTTAAAAACAAAGCGGTGGCGATCAATGAAATTTCAGATCGAACATGTACGATAGACGATGCGCGTGTTGCATTTAAACGAGGGTTTGAAAAAGGATTAAATATCGAGCTTGTGCCTTATGAGCTGACAGATGAAGAGTTGGCATTTGTTCATCACCTCGCCAAAACGAAATACGCCACAGATGATTGGAATTACAAGCGTTAAGACGAAGGACTCTTCTTGTTTTTTAATGGGCGATGGTGTAGAATTGTTATGATTATTAAGTAAAGGTGCATTTTGGAGGGGTTTTATGACTACACCTAGTATGGAAGATTATATTGAACAAATTTATATGCTGATAGAAGAAAAAGGATATGCAAGAGTATCTGATATTGCAGAAGCCCTCGCTGTCCATCCCTCCTCTGTAACAAAAATGGTTCAGAAGCTAGATAAAGATGAATACCTCATTTATGAGAAATATCGTGGTCTAATTTTAACCCCGAAAGGCAAAAAAATTGGAAAACGTCTCGTATACAGACATGAACTGCTAGAGCAATTTTTAAGAATCATTGGTGTAGATGAAGAGAAAATTTATGATGATGTAGAAGGTATTGAGCATCATCTCAGCTGGAACAGCATTGACCGCATCGGCGACCTCGTCCAATTCTTTGAAGAAAACGATGAGCGATCCGTTCAGCTGAAAGCGATTCAAAAGAAAAACGAACAAACAAATCAAGAATCTTAAGAAAAAGGACACCTGGCGAAGGGTGTCCTTTTAAATTGTTGACAAAGGGGTAAAATGTACTTTATTTTAGCTCTTTGTCTTCTTTTCAGCGTGAAAGAAAACCTTTGCAGTCTAGGAAGGACGAGCATCGGAGCGGAGCGAATTTGACATTCGTGAGCACCGGAGCGCAGGACTGACACCGAATGCGAGGGGTTGTCTACACGCTGAAAGGACACCTGGCGAAGGGTGTCCTTTTTGAATATAGTTCTAATGAAAGGCAAATGCTCCTACACTATTAATAGTGTGACAGAAAAGGGGGTTCCTTGATGAAGATAGATGGTGTGTTCTCAGGTGGAGGCATTAAGGGTGCAGCACTTGCAGGCGCCTATGAAGCGCTTGAAGCAAGAGGATTTCAATTTGTCCGTCTCGCTGGAACAAGTGCGGGAGCAATCATTGCTTCACTCATCGCAGCGGGTTTTACGAGTCAGGAGATTCGGGAGCTGTTAGACGAAATGCATGAGCATCAATTGCTTGACCGAAGGTGTCAATTCATCCCGTTTAAAATGCTCAGGTGGGTGTCTATTTATTGGCGTCTTGGCCTTTACAAAGGTGACCGTCTAGAAAAATGGCTGACAGACGTGTTAAAACGAAAAGGCGTCACCGTATTCGGTGATCTGAAAAAAGATACGCTCAAAATCGTCGCTTCTGATTTAACAAATGGCAAAATCCTTGTCCTTCCAGATGACCTTCCTTCCTATGGGTTAAATCCAGAACGGTTTTCTGTCGCCAGAGCCATTCGGATGAGCTGCAGTTTGCCTTATTTTTTCGAACCTGTGAAACTAAGGTCTTCAAAAGGAATTTGTACCATCGTGGATGGCGGCGTGCTCAGCAACTTTCCGATTTGGCTTTTTGCTGAAGAGAAAAAAAGACCGTTTGTCGGTGTCACATTAACCCCAAACGAAAAAGAACGCCCTCAACATTCCATCCGCAATGCGTTTGAACTGTTTGGCGCTCTATTTGAAACGATGCGTGGTGCTCATGACGAAAGACATATTGCCACAAAACACGAACGTCATATTATTTTTATCCCTGTAGAACACGTCATTGCCACTGATTTTCAGCTGATGACAGAAAAGAAAAAGGCGCTCGTCGATCTAGGCAGACAGAAGGCCGAGCAATTTTTAAAGAGCTGGACATTTTAAAATAAGGCGCGATTTTTCTTTTTGTTTTTCTTGCCTTCAATGACTGTCAAATGTGTTTGGCTTTTCTTTTTGAGAAGGACGGGCTTAGACTTGTGGTCAGTCGGCACGCTTCGCAAATGAGTGACCCGGTTTTTCATCTGGCTTTTCGTTTTTGGTTTAGGCTGCTGGTAGCGACGTTTTGATTGTTTGACTGCTTTACGATAAAGATTTCCTTCTGTTCCAGTTCTTCGATTCATCAGCCATCTAAATAAGAAAAATAGAACCGCTCCAATGATCACAACTGATAGCAGCATCGTAAAGAGTCTGCCTGGATTCGTTGTGAGTAAATACACAAATCCCAAAACACCTAAAGCGAAAATAATGGTAAAAGCAGGATGTACTCGGCGATTCATAACTGTCCACCTCCGAAAGAATTTACCGGATTTATAAACTAGATCACTTGATGAGCAGAATCTGATGCTTGTTTCGCAGATGCTTCCTCTAAACGAAGAAGTTCATTAAAACTTGCAATGGCTACCTCGACTTGATCATCAGAGGGTTCTTTTGTTGTGAGCAATTGCAGCCAAAGGCCAGGATAGCCAAGCACTTTAAGCACTGGCACGTCACGGAGTTTGTTTGTGAGCTGAAGCACTTCAAATGAAATGCCCAGAACAACCGGAATAAGCGCCAAGCGATTCAGAACTCTCACCCATAAAGGATCTGTCGGTACGAGTAAATAGACGAACATGCCGACAATGACAGTGAATAAAATAAAGCTGCTGCCGCATCGATAATGCAGGCGAGATTGGCTTTGGACATTTTCCACTGTGATGTCAAGATTCTGTTCATAGCAGTTTATGACTTTATGTTCTGCCCCATGATATTGAAATACCCTTTTAATTAAAGGGGTCATGGAAATAAAGTAAATATAGCCTAATAACAGGATCAATTTAAAGAATGTTTCCACTGCAATTTGTGCGAAGTTTCCAGAAAACACCGGACGCACAAGTTCGGCTAAAAAGACAGGCACTAAAGTAAAGACAAATTTACTAAAAAGAAGAGAGAGAACTCCGATCACAGCAATGCCAAAGATCATTGATAATTTCGAGCTTTTTTGTTCTTTTTCAAGAGAATGATCTTCAGAAGGATCTAAGTCATAGCGCTCGCTGGAGAAGTTTAAGTGCTTACTGCCGTTTGCGCTTGCTTCAACAAGTGCAGCAACACCCCTGACAAAAGGGATTTTCTTAAGAAAGGCGGTTCGTTTATTGGAGGTCCGGGGAAGCTTTAAAAACTCAATCGACTCATCCTTACGCCGAATCGCTGTCACATAGTTCTTTTTACCTCCGAACATGACACCTTCCACAACTGCCTGCCCTCCATATGCTGGAGGTTTTGTTTGATTGGACATATTTCATCAACCTGCCTGTTTCCTGTAATTTACATGCATTTCCTTATACCTTTATTGTACAGGAAAAGAGGGGAAATCACTAGCTCACAGGTCGATTATCTACTAGAATTCTATCTACCTCTTTTTAGCCAGTATACCCTGTTATAAAAATTTTACACTCTCACACGGAAATCCTTTTTTTTCATGACATTTTGGACATACTACTTGCTGGAGGTGTTCATATGAAACGTGATGAAAAGAAAAACCAAGAAGAAAAAAATCAATCAGTACAAACGTCTTCAATGGTGGCAAGGGCAGCAGCCACAGGTTTTGTCGGCGGAGTTTTTTGGGGCTTTATCGGATTTCTGACCCATATGTTTCATTTTTCAGAGGTGAGTCCAAATATGCTGTTGCAGCCATTTGTGCTTGGTGAATGGAAAAAAGGCGGACTTGGTACATTTATGAGTATTGTACTTTTAGGGATTTTATCTATTGGAGCAGCCTTTATTTATTATGGACTGCTCAAACGGATCAAAGGTTTTTGGATGGGGCTGATCTATGGCGCGATTTTATGGCTGCTTGTTTTTTATGTATTTAATCCTATATTCCCCGATGTGAAGCAAGTGCAAGATTTGCAGCAAAGCACCATTGTGACGACATTTTGCCTATATATTTTATATGGCATGTTTGTCGGATACAGTATTTCATTTGAATACAATGAATTAACGAGTCAGAAGCTTGCAAGGGCACTCGGGAAAAAGACAGAATAAAGTGTAAATCCACCATTCATATGATAAAATTATTTTTGGAAACGAAAGGTTTCTAAGGAAAAAGAAACAGACATCGATATAGAGTGAATTAGGGTGAAGGAGTGGTCATATGCCTCATTTTCTAGTGCTGAATGGGCCCAACTTAAATAGGCTCGGCAAGAGAGAGCCAGGAGTTTATGGAAGTAAAACATTAACAGATTTAGAAACGGATTTGTTTCAGTTTGCAGAAAGAGCAAATATTCAATTGACGTTCTTTCAATCGAATCACGAGGGAGATTTGGTCGATGCGCTCCATGAAGCAGAAGATCAGTACGATGGCGTCGTGTTTAACCCGGGTGCTTTTACCCACTATAGCTATGCACTGAGAGATGCCATTGCAAGTATTACGTTACCTGTCATCGAAGTACATATCACAAATGTTCATAAGAGAGAGGAATTCCGCCATCATTCGGTTCTTGCTCCAGTATGCCAAGGTCAAATCGTTGGACTTGGTTTAGAAGGATATAAATTGGCGATTCGTTATTTAGTCAGTGAAGGGGGAGCAGTATCATGAAACTTGAAAAACTAAGAAAACTTTTGGCCGAATTAGACATAGATGGTTTAGTGATTACAAGCAGCTTTAATTTACATTATATGACGAGTTTTACTGGATCAGCCGGTCTTGCCATCGTTTCAAAGGATCGAGCCGCCTTTATTACGGATTTTCGTTACACGGAACAAGCCAAGGATCAAGTAAAGGGCTATGACATCATTGAACATAAAGGAAACATTGTGGAAACTGCTGTCCAAACGGCAAACGAATTTGGGGTGAAACGTCTTGGTTTTGAACAAAACCATATGACATTTGCCACCTACCAGCAGTACTCGGGGAAAGCAAGCGGTATCGAGCTTGTTCCAGTCTCGGAATCAGTTGAAAAGTTGCGCTTGATTAAGTCTAATGAAGAGATTAAGATATTAGAGGAAGCTGCGAAGATTGCAGATCATGCCTTTGATCATATTCTCACGTACATCAAGCCGGGCCTGACAGAAATTGCGGTCATGAACGAGCTTGAATTTTTCATGAGAAAAGAAGGGGCAGAAGGATCTTCATTCGATATGATTGTTGCCTCTGGCGTTCGTTCAAGCCTGCCACACGGGAGAGCGAGCGAAAAGGTGATTGAATCTGGCGACTTGGTGACACTGGATTTCGGTGCCTATTATAAAGGCTATTGTTCAGACATGACAAGAACCATTGCTGTAGGAACACCAAGCGACAAATTAAAGGAAATATATCATATCGTATTAGAAGCAGAAAACGCTGGTGTGGATAAAATCAAGCCAGGCTTAACAGGAAAAGAAGCTGATCGCATCACACGAGACATCATTGAAAAGTATGGCTACGGTCAATACTTCGGGCATTCGACTGGACATGGTCTTGGTATGGAAGTACATGAAGCACCTGGCCTTTCCTCACGCTCAGATGTCGTGTTAGAAGAGGGAATGGTTGTGACAGTTGAACCAGGCATTTACTTGCCAGATGTCGGCGGCGTGAGAATTGAGGATGATATTGTCCTGACAGCTGACGGCAATAAACGATTGACCCACTCACCGAAAGAACTTATCATATTATGATGGTGAAATGTAGGAGGATGACAAAATGATTTCAGTAAACGATTTTCGTACAGGCCTGACAATTGAAGTGGACGGCGGTATTTGGCGTGTAGTGGATTTCCAACACGTAAAACCAGGAAAAGGCGCAGCGTTTGTCCGTTCGAAACTGCGTAACCTACGTACAGGTGCGATTCAAGAGAAAACATTCCGTGCAGGTGAAAAAGTAGCGAAAGCTCAAATTGAAACAAAAACAATGCAATATTTATATGCAAATGGCGATCAGCATGTATTCATGGATACAAGCTCATACGAACAACTTGAACTAAGCGAAGCGCAAATCAAAGATGAGCTGAAATATTTGCTTGAAAATATGTCGGTTCAAATCGTCATGTACGGTGATGAAACACTTGGAGTAGAACTTCCAAACACTGTAGAACTAGAAGTAGTAGAAACAGAGCCTGGTATTAAAGGTGATACGACATCAGGTGGATCAAAACCTGCAAAAACAGAAACTGGTTTAATCGTGAACGTTCCTTTCTTTGTGAACCAAGGTGATAAACTAGTGATCAATACATCTGACGGTTCATACGTTTCAAGAGCGTAATGAACGGAGAGAGACTGTAAACTTCGTGTTTACAGTCTTTTTTTATTTGAAAAATAGGACGCCTCGTTATAACACCCCTTACTCTATTCTCTCATCCATCTCTCTTCCTTTTGAAAAACAAGACTACTTCTAGCTAGTGAAGCATATAGTGTAAAAAAAGCTGGAGGTTCTATATGAAACAATTTCTCCCGGGTATACACCCATCAGTCGCTGCCATGGCAGGGATGAGGTTTTTATCTGCCGCGATTGAACTGACGGCCGCCATCCTCATTTTAGTGACAAATGATGTGCGTAAAGCGGTTGTCATCAATAGTATATTAGCGATCATTGGGCCGCTCATTTTTATTATCACGATGACGATTGGAATCTACCAAATTGCAGGGCAGTTATCCTATGCGAAGCTTGTGTTTATTTTCATTGGTGTCGTATTTATACTTGTTGGAATTTATAAGTGAAATGGCTTGGCATAATTAACGGCATGCATCATACATTTTAGAGAAGAAAAAAAGGAGGGGAATTCGTTGCGGAGTTTGTTGGATATTCTCCCGCACTCAATTGGACAAGAACTCAGCATGTTAAAAGAAGCAGAGTGGGCGCAAATAGAAGAAATCCGCATTCGCACCGATCGCCCAATTGAGCTGATGCAAGGAGGAAAACCCCGCTTTCTTTCCTATTATACAACAGGTGAAGATGCGGCTCAGCTATTAGGCAGGCTCAGTAATTACAGCATGTACACACTGGAGGAAGAGTTAAAACAGGGCTATATCACCATATCTGGCGGACATCGGGTTGGGCTTGCTGGAAAGGTCATCGTCGAAAATGGATTCGTCAAAGGCTTAAGAGATATTTCTTCATTTAATATTCGTATCGCAAAAGAGAAGATCGGAATTGCTCTGCCGTTTCTCCCTTATTTATATGAAAAACATTGGTGTAACACACTGATTATAGGTCCGCCGCAAACCGGGAAAACGACATTGCTGCGTGATCTAGCCCGTCTTGTCAGTACAGGAACAACAGCCATTTCTCCTAGAAAAACAGGGATTGTAGATGAACGCTCTGAAATCGCAGGTTGTATAAGAGGAGTGCCGCAGCATTCTTTTGGGCACCGGATTGATGTACTTGATGCGTGCCCAAAGGCTGAAGGGTTAATGATGATGATCAGATCCATGAGCCCAGAAGTCATCATTGTCGATGAAATCGGAAAAAGTGAAGATGTACAGGCACTGTTAGAAGCAATCCATGCTGGAGTCACCATTATCGTCTCAGCTCATGGGTATTCTCTTGAAGACTTATCTAAACGGCCATCATTTGAACCGTTATGGCAGCTTCGTGTGTTTGATCGATATGTGGAATTAAATAGAGAAAAAGGGCCTGGCACGATCGGACGGATATTTGACCAAGAGGGACAAGAGCTGAAGCGGAGGCGGGGAGTGGACGTATGTTAAAGCTTATTGGTGCTATTTTCATTGTTGCGGCTACGACATGGGGAGGATTCGAGTTTGCGAAGCGGTACAGTGATCGGCCAAAGCAAATCCGCCAGCTCCGGTTTGCACTCCAATCTCTTGAAGCTGAAATTATGTATGGTCAAACACCTTTAGCTAGAGCCGCTGACCAAATTGCGTCCCAAGTAGGACCGCCTGTGAATCGGCTATTTGAACAATTTGCAGAAAAACTCAACGTCGGAACCTTTTCTGCGAGGCATGCATGGAATGAAAGTCTAGAGGATGTATGGAAAAAAACCGTATTAAAAAAAGGCGAATATGAGGCGCTGAAGCACTTTGGAGAAACCCTTGGTCAGCATGATGTGACGGCTCAGCAAAAATATATCAAGCTAGCTTTAGGTCATTTGGAATCAGAGGAAAAAGAAGCTGAAGTTGCCCAAGCGAAAAATGAAAAAATGGTGAGAAGTCTTGGTTTTCTAAGTGGGTTACTACTGATTCTGTTATTGATGTGAGAGGAAGGGAGTCGAGAGCATGGGCGTTGATGTAAACGTCATTTTCCAAATTGCGGGAGTGGGTATCGTCGTGGCTTTTCTCCATACGATTTTAGATCAAATGGGGAAAAAAGAGTACGCACAGTGGGTGACACTGCTTGGATTTATCTACATTTTATTTATGGTTGCTACCATTGTGGATGATTTGTTTAAGAAGATTAAAGCCGTATTTCTATTTCAAGGATAGGGGAGGGCTTACAAATCGAAATTATTCAAATTGTTGGACTTGGTTTAATCGCTACTTTTCTAGCATTAATCGTCAAAGAACAAAAGCCAACCTTCGCCTTTATGCTTGTTGTGTTTACTGGGTGTGTCATTTTCCTTTATTTAATCGATCAAATCTATGCCATTATCTCCATGATTGAAAAAATTGCAGCAAGTGCAGGCGTCAATATGAAATACGTGGAAACCATTTTGAAAATCATTGGCATTGCCTATATTGCAGAATTTGGTGCCCAGCTTACAAAGGATGCGGGACAAGGCGCCATCGCTTCAAAAATAGAGCTTGGCGGCAAGATTCTTATTTTGGTCATGGCGGTACCGATTTTAACGGTCATCATTGAGACGATCCTAGGTATGATCCCGTCCATGACTTGATGGAAAAGAGGTGATGATGATGAAACGGGTGACAGCTGTGCTGGGGTTTATGATGTTCTTTTGGATGATCGTTCCGTATGCAGGTGCAGAAGAAAGTGTGCCTTTATCAAGTGAAGAACCGGTCGCAGAAGAAGTTGCGGGTGGACAGGCTGATGCCTTAGAGCTTCATTCTATCAGTGACTTTTGGGAAACGATATTGGACGAGTATGGTGGCTTTCTGCCTGAAAGCCAAAAAGGTACTGTGAAGGAAATGATCGATGGCGATAAAGAGCTGTCTCCCCAAACGTGGCTGAAGGCTTTTGTTCATTATCTGTTTCATGAGCTGATTGCCAATGGAAAGCTCTTAGGCACACTTATATTACTCACCATCTTTTGTTCGCTTTTGCAGCTTTTGCAAAATGCGTTTGAACAAAGCACTGTTAGTAAAGTTGCATACGCTCTTGTTTATATGGTGCTTATCATTATTGCATTAAACAGTTTTCATGTTGCGATCTCTTATGCAACAGAAGCCATTCAAACGATGACTAGTTTTATTCTTGCTCTTATTCCTCTTTTATTAGCACTTATTGCCTCATCAGGCGGGCTTGTCTCAGCCGGATTCTTTCATCCTGTGATTTTGTTTTTAATGAACACGAGCGGTGTTTTTATTCAATATGTCGTTCTTCCGCTCATCTTTTTATCAGCGATCTTGAGCATAGTCAGTACATTGACCGAACAATACAAAGTGACCCAGCTTGCCCAGCTGTTAAGAAATGTGGCCATTGGCGGGCTGGCAGTTTTTTTAACTGTATTCCTCGGCGTCATTTCTGTACAGGGGGCATCTGCTGCTATCACTGATGGAATCGCTCTTCGTACAGCCAAGTTTATTACCGGAAATTTCATCCCTGTCCTTGGCAGAATGTTTACTGATGCGACAGATACCGTTATCAGCGCCTCTGTGCTGCTGAAAAATACGGTTGGCCTTGTAGGCGTCGCCATTTTGATTTCAATTGCGGCTTTCCCAGCGATTAAAGTGCTGTCGCTCGCTCTGATTTATAAACTGGCCGCTGCGATTCTTCAGCCTTTAGGGGGCGGGCCAATTATTAGCTGCCTTGATGTCATTTCAAAAAGTGTTCTTTATATATTTGCTGCATTAGCTGTTGTATCGCTTATGTTCTTTTTAAGCATTAC
This sequence comes from Bacillus sp. FSL K6-2869, assembly GCF_040869405.1. NCBI lineage: Bacteria > Bacillati > Bacillota > Bacilli > Caryophanales > Bacillaceae > Bacillus > Bacillus sp. FSL K6-2869. Next base: position 2,315,324 of record NZ_CP152035.1, on the reverse strand, counting down.
CGTTATCATCACAGCTGGCAACCTCACCATGATGATGAAGTAAGGAGGGGAGACCATTTGAGTTTTCTCACAGAATGGATCACAAGTATTATCCTATTTATTTTATTTGCGATTGTGATTGATCTTTTGCTTCCCAATTCAAGCATGCAGAAGTATGCAAAAATGGTCGTGAGCTTATTGTTAATTGTCGTGATGCTCAATCCGATCTTTGCGTTATTCCGGGCAGATCCGGACCAAATTTTCTCAGAAATCATGAAAGGGAAGGACCAAGCGCAATCAGAAGAAATAAAAAATCAGATGAATTTAGAAAAAAAAGAAATACAAGCTTCACAGCGTGCATATATTTTAAAGCAAATGGCTGTCCAACTAGAAAAAAGCGCAAAGGAGCCACTGGAGAAGGAGAGCTATGAAATGAAACACGTAGAAGTGTTGGCAGATGAGGAGCACCTTGATCAGAATATGGAGGCAGATCAATTTCGCATCAAAGCAGTCCTTGTCCCGCTCACAGGTGATGCTGTAGAAACGGTGGCAAAGGTCGACATTGATCTCTCCAGGCAAAAGGAGGAAAGCGCCGAGACGTCAGCAAAAGAGATGGCGAGGGTGAAAGAGACGCTTGCAGATGTTTGGAATACACGGCCTGAACACATTGCGCTCAACATTGAGGGAGGTGACGCAGCAGATCATGAATAACAAGGACTGGAGACAAAAACTGAAATCAATGTTCCAAGCACCTGAAAAAGGTGAAGGGAAACCAAAATTAACGAAGCACCATTACTTACTACTTGTCTTCATCATCGGCGTGTCATTCATGTTAGTCAGTCAAATTCTGTCACCGCCATCAAGTAAACAAGAGGCTGCTGTTCCTGCGTCTAAAAAAACATCCTCAGAAGAGCAGGCGGTGTTCAAACCATCCTCTTCAGGTAAGTCAAACAACTCGATAGAGGATGTTGAACAAGAATACGAAAATCAGCTAAAAGAGATTTTAGAAACGATCATTGGTGTTGAGGATGTATCCATCGTGGTAAATGTAGACGCAACTTCTTTAAAAGTGTTTGAAAAAAACAAATCCAATAAAAGCACTACGACCGAGGAAACAGACAAAGAAGGCGGCGTGCGAAGTGTCACGGATCAAACAAAAGAAGAAGAGGTTGTCATTATTAAAAATGGCAATGAAGAAACACCTGTTGTTGTCCAAACGAAAAAGCCAGACATTCGAGGTGTCCTCGTTGTTGCTCAAGGAGTAGACAACGTTCAAATAAAGAAAACCATCATTGAAGCGGTTACACGAGTGCTTGATGTACCGAGCCATAGAGTGGCTGTTGCCCCTAAAAAAATCAAGGAGGATTCGGAATGATGTTAAAAAAACAAACGGTTTGGCTATTAACGATGCTAAGTTTAGTTGTCGTATTAAGTGTGTACTATATCATGTCCCCACAAGGTGAGAATGCTGTGACAGTAGAAGATACAAAATCAAAAGGAATGGAAGAGAAAAAGGCTGAGCCAGAAAAAGGGACTGATAAAGGAACCGAAAAGAACGCAGAAGAGAAATCAACTGACAAAGAAACCAATGCGAAACAAGAAGATGTTGAAACAAGTGGAGAAGAAGGAAAGGCTGTTTCAGAGCAGACCGACGATGAACTTTTCACAACCTACAGACTTGAACTTGAAGATAAGCGCAGCAAGCAGCGTGAAGAGTATAACGAAATCGTGTCTAGCGATGATGCAACAGCGCAAGAAAAAAGTGAAGCTTATGATCAAATGACAGCGCTTAGTGAGGCCGAAGGAACAGAGCGTCAGCTGGAGACATTAATCAAAACAAAAGGGTATAAAGATGCGCTCGTCAGTGCAGAAGGAGATAAAGTGAACATCACGGTTCGTTCTGATAAAAAATCAAAGTCCCAAGCAGCAGATATTATTGATTTGGTCACAAAAGAAATGAGAGGGCTTGATAACGTAGCCGTCACTTTTGAGCCATCGAATCAATAAAAAATGCACAAGCGCCCTTTTCTGAAAAGGGCGTTTTTTCATGCGGGTTGACGCCCTTTTTCAGGTGCTTGCGCGAGGTGTCTCATCACATTAATAGTTGAATTCAACGAAATCCTCCTGTAAGATGGTTATAGTATGTACTTTTAGTACTAGCCTATAAAAAAAGATAAATCCATACATAGGGGTGCAAATCCATGTTAAAAATTGAAGAGATTCATGAACTAATTAAATTAATTGACGAATCAACAATTGATGAATTTACGTACGAAAATGAAGGTGCAAAAATCAAGTTAAAGAAAAATAAAGAAGTCGTTCAGCAAGTTGCGGCACAAGCACCAGTGGCTCCTGTCCAAGCAGCTCCAGCTCAACAAGCTCCTAAAGCACAAGCTCCAGCTCAGACCGAAGCCCCTGCACAAGAGGAAACTGCGTCTGAAAACCTGCATAAAATCACATCCCCAATGGTTGGCACATTTTACGCTTCTTCTTCACCAGAAGCAGATCCATATGTGACAACAGGTTCTAAAGTGAAGGAAAACTCAGTTGTATGTATCGTTGAAGCGATGAAACTGTTTAATGAAATCGAAGCAGAAGTAAAAGGCGAAATCGTCGAAGTATTAGCTGAAAACGGTCAGCTTGTAGAATTCGGACAACCCCTCTTTCTAGTGAAAGCAGAGTAAGGAGTACGATCATGATTAAAAAGCTATTAATTGCAAACAGAGGAGAAATCGCAGTTAGAATCATCCGTGCTTGTAAAGAGCTTGGAATTGAAACAGTTGCGGTATTTTCTGAAGCAGATCGTGATGCGCTGCATGTTCAAATGGCTGATGAAGCATATTGCATCGGACCGACTGCTTCAAAAGATAGTTATTTAAATGTGACAAATATTGTCAGTGTGGCAAAGCTAACAGGTACAGATGCCATCCATCCAGGATATGGTTTCCTTGCTGAAAATGCAGACTTTGCAGAGCTTTGCGAGGAATGTAATGTCATCTTTGTTGGACCAACTGCGTCAGCGATTTCCAAAATGGGAACGAAAGATGTGGCAAGAGAAACAATGAAGCAAGCTGGTGTTCCAATTGTCCCTGGTTCTCAAGGAATCGTAAAAGATCTTGATGATGCTGTTTCAACAGCAGCTGGTATTGGGTATCCTGTCATTATTAAAGCAACTGCAGGCGGCGGTGGTAAAGGTATCCGTGTGGCTCGCACAGAAGAAGAGCTCATTAACGGTGTCACCATCACGCAGCAGGAAGCAGCACAAAACTTCGGGAACCCAGGTGTCTATTTGGAGAAATTCATTGAAGACTTTAGACACGTTGAAATTCAAGTCCTTGCTGATCAGCATGGGAATACCATTCACTTAGGTGAACGTGATTGTTCTATCCAAAGAAGAATGCAAAAGCTTCTGGAAGAAACGCCATCACCTGCACTAAATGCAGATATTCGTGAGCAAATGGGTGAAGCTGCCGTAAAAGCAGCCGAAGCTGTTGAATACACAGGTGCTGGAACGGTTGAATTCATTTACGATTATAATGAAGAGAAGTTTTACTTCATGGAAATGAATACACGTATCCAAGTAGAGCATCCTGTAACGGAAATGGTCACTGGTGTTGATTTGATCAAAGAACAGATCAAAGTAGCTTCAGGTGAAAAGCTTTCCCTTACGCAAGAGGATGTCGTATACGAAGGCTGGGCGATTGAATGTCGTATTAATGCAGAGAACCCTGAGAAAAATTTCATGCCTTCTGCTGGTGAAATTAAAATGTACCTCCCGCCAGGCGGTTTAGGAGTACGTATTGATTCTGCCGCTTATCCTGGTTATGTGATTCCGCCATATTACGATAGTATGATTGCGAAAGTGATCACATATGGTAAAACGAGAGAAGAAGCAATTGCAAGAATGAAACGTGCGCTGCAAGAGTTCGTCATTGAAGGAGTCTACACAACGATTCCATTCCACCTCAGATTACTAGAGCACGAAACATTTGTGAGCGGTAATTTTAATACGAAGTTTTTAGAAACGTATCAAATTATGAAATAATAACAGCTTTCGGAGGTGAATGATCGTGTCAGAAAACAATTTGCTTGAAATGAACCTTGATGAAGATCAATTGGGAAAAGTGCAAATTGCGCCAGAAGTGATTGAAGTCATTGCTGGGATCGCTGCATCAGAGGTCGAAGGAATTGCGGAAATGCGCGGCAACTTCGCTGCTGATGTGGCAGAACGCTTTGGGAAGAAAAATCACCGTAAAGGTGTGAAAGTAGATGTCTCTGATGAAGGCATCACAATTGATGTGTATTGTGTGGTTGAATTTGGCCTATCCATTCCAAAGGTATCCACTGCTGTTCAAGAAAATATCCGTCAAACCCTTTTAAACATGACGGCCTTAACGATTAATGAAATCAACATTCATGTCGTTGGCATTCAATTTGATACAAAAACAGCTGAAGCTGAAGTTGATCAAGAAATGTAAAAAGGGTTGAAGTGAAACCAAGGAGGCATTGCCTCTTTGGTTTTTTAAAGCCCATTTTTGGGAAAATTCCACATGATGATTACGTCACGCATGGAGTGATTCGTTTTTCGTCACAGCTCGCATGGATCTTGGTGCGACTACGGTCAAAATATGTTATGATCTCTGTATGGCTTAACGACAAGCGGATAAAGTGGTTAAAGGAGTAAATAATGAAAAGAAGAACTGCAAGAGAAAAGGCGCTACAAACATTATTTCAAATTGATGTCAGCAATATTGATCCGAAAGAGGCCATTACACATGCGCTGGATGAACAAGAATCAGATCCTTTTTTCGAGGAACTGGTTTTCGGTGTGCTCGAACAAAAGGACAAGCTCGATGACATGATTTCACAGCATCTTGTGAATTGGAAACTTGATCGTATTGCGAACGTAGACAGAGCCATTTTAAGGCTGTCTGTGTACGAAATGGTATATCAAGAAGATATCCCGGTGAGTGTTTCAATGAATGAAGCCATTGAACTGGCTAAATTGTTCGGTGACGATAAGGCGCCGAAATTTGTAAATGGTGTACTTTCAAACATTAAAAACGACCTAAAGCAGCAATAGGAGGATTCGACATGACAGCAACAATCATCGATGGGAAAGAAACAGCAAAAGAAAAGCGTGAACAATTAGCAAAAGAAGTAGAAGAGCTAAAACAAAAAGGAGTCACACCTGGTCTTGCCGTTATTCTAATCGGTGATGATCCGGCTTCACTTTCTTACGTACGCGGGAAGAAAAAAGCAGCAGAAGCCATGGGCATGCATTTCCAGCTTGATCATTTAGATGCTTCTTTAACAGAAGAGGAATTGCTAAAGATGATTGATCAGTACAATGCGAATGATCAATTCCACGGAATTCTTGTTCAGCTTCCACTGCCAAAACATATTTCTGAAAAAGCCGTCATTGAACGAATTTCACCAGAGAAAGACGTAGATGGTTTTCATCCGCTGAATATCGGGAAAATGCTACTTGGGGAAGACACATTCCTCCCTTGCACACCAGCAGGTATTGTTGAATTATTGAACAAAACAGGTGTGGATCTCTCTGGCAAAGAAGTGGTCGTTGTAGGACGAAGCAATATCGTCGGCAAACCGGTTGGACAATTGCTATTAAACGAAAATGCAACCGTCACCTACTGTCATTCAAGAACGGCGAACATTTCAGAACATACGTTAAAAGCGGACATTTTAGTTGTTGCCGTCGGTCGAGCAAACTTTATTAAAGCTGACCAAATTAAAGAAGGCGCTATTGTCATTGATGTAGGAGTCAATCGTCTAGAAACAGGGAAACTTGTAGGGGACGTTGACTTTGAAGCAGCAAAAGAAAAAGCTTCTTACATCACACCAGTCCCTGGCGGAGTGGGCCCAATGACAATTACGATGCTTGCACACAATACGGTTAAATCAGCAAAACGTACATTATCATAAGCTTGATCCATTCATCCACCTGCGTGCTGCCGGTGGATGAATGTGCGTTTTTGAAGAGGAGGAATACGTCATGAGTGAAAAAGCCTTTGTGACGGTCACAGCCCTTACAAAATACATAAAAAGAAAATTTGATGTTGACCCTCATTTAGAAGATATTTGGATCAAAGGTGAGTTATCAAATGTGAAGATTCATTCAAGAGGTCATGTTTATTTCACCTTAAAGGACGAAAATGCACGTATGCAAGCTGTCATGTTCCAGCGCTCCGCGTCCAAGCTGCCTTTTTCACCAAAGAGCGGAATGAAAGTGTTCGTACGTGGCGGCATTCAAGTCTACGAACCGAGCGGAAGCTATCAATTATATGCAAAAGAAATGCAGCCTGATGGTGTTGGTGCTCTTCATCTTGCCTATGAAGAGCTGAAGAAGAAACTAGCAAGTGAAGGCTTATTTGATGAGCGCTATAAAAAAACAATTCCTGAATATCCAGAGGTTGTTGGTGTCATTACATCCCCAACAGGAGCAGCTGTTCGAGATGTCATTACCACGATCAATCGGCGCTATCAGCAGGCCAAGATCATTGTGCTTCCGGCATTAGTCCAAGGAGAAAATGCTCCGCGTTCGATTGTGGAACGGATTAAAGAAGCCAATGAAAAACAGCTTTGTGATGTCTTGATTGTCGGGAGAGGCGGAGGATCAATTGAAGAACTTTGGGCCTTTAATGAAGAAGCAGTCGCAAGAGCGATCTTCGCATCAGACATTCCAATCATTTCTGCAGTTGGGCACGAAACAGACTTTACCATTAGTGATTTCACTGCAGACATGAGAGCACCCACACCAACAGGAGCAGCAGAACTAGCTGTTCCAAGCACCGCTGATTTAATTGAACGAATCAAATCAATCGACATTCGGTTAACAAGAGCAGTAAAAAATCGAACGTCACAAGCAAAAGACCGTCTTGTGGCACTTCAATCCTCTTATGCTTTCCGATTTCCAAAACGATTACAAGAGCAAAAAGAGCAACAATTCGATATGGTATTTGATCGTTTTCAAAAACAGCTGACAAGACAAATGGAACAAAAACGCAGTCAACTTGACCGCCAAACATATAGACTGAAGCCGCTTCATCCAAAAGAGCAGCTGCTTCAGGCGAAAAAACGCCACGCCAATGAAACAGAACAGCTCGTTCGGAGCATGAATGTGCAAATGAAAACAATTCATTCGCAGTTCCAATCGGTTCTTGGTAAACTAAATGCATTAAATCCGCTTCAAGTCATGGAAAGAGGCTATAGTTTAGCTTATAAAGAAGATGAGCTCATTAAAAGTGTGAATCAAGTAGAAACGAAGGATCAACTGACGATTACAATGAAGGATGGACGTCTGATTTGTGAGGTTATTGAGAAGGAGGGCAATCATCATGACAGAATCAAATAAACAAAAAGAAGAACAAATGACATTTGAAGAGGCCATGAAAGGACTTGAAGAGATTGTGGGAAAGCTCGAAGAAGGCGATGTACCGCTAGAACAAGCTATCCACTATTTCCAAGAGGGTATGACGCTCTCAAAACTTTGCCATGAAAAATTACAGCATGTTGAAAAGCAAATGGATTTCATTTTAAAAGAGGACGGTGAACTGGCTCCTTTTTCTGTGAAGGAGGCAGATGCTGGTGACAAGTAACTTAAACGAATTTTTAACAACACGAAAACAAGCAATTGAAGACTATTTATTTACATATGTGCAGGAATTGTCTATTCCAGAAGAGCTGAAATCTTCTATGCTTTATTCTCTGAAAGCTGGCGGAAAAAGACTGCGTCCTGTGCTTGTTCTTGCTCTTTTAAATGCGTATGGGAAAAAGGAAGAAGACGGTATACCAGTAGGTTGTGCAGTGGAAATGATTCATACGTATTCGTTGATACATGATGATCTCCCTTGTATGGACGATGATGATCTGCGCCGAGGAAAGCCGACCAACCATAAAGTATACGGCGAGGCAACGGCCGTTCTTGCAGGTGATGCGCTGCTCACTGAAAGCTTCCGTTTGATTACATCGCAATTATCTGACGATGTACCTGCTGATCAAAAGCTTCGAATCATCGATGAACTTGTTACATCAGCAGGTGCACTCGGAATGGTTGGCGGGCAATTTGATGATATGGAAGCAGAACAGAAACAAATCCCTCTTTCTGAATTAGAATCGATTCATGCCCGCAAAACAGGAAAGCTACTGACCTTTAGTGTGGTTGCTGGTGCGATACTGGCAGGTGCATCTGATGATGAGATCGAAAAGCTGAGAGAATTCAGCTATCATATTGGCATTGCTTTTCAAATCCGTGATGATATTTTAGATCTTGAAGGCAGCGAAGAGAAAATAGGAAAGCGGATCGGCTCCGATACAGCAAATGAAAAGTCGACATATCCTTCTTTATTAACGCTTTCAGGAGCAAAAGAAAAGCTGGATGAACATATCACTCGTGCGAAAGAAATTGTCTCAAATCTTGAGTTGGAGCAAAACTTGCTGCATGATTTATGCGATCTGATTGCCTCACGAGATCACTAAAAACAGCCTAGATTTGAGGGTCCTCGAGCAATTGTGGTAAACTGTAAACAGTTTATCATGATGAGACAACTCTTATTCCTGAATTGGTTTTCATAGGAATAAGGCATTATATATGTAGATAGAAATTTTGTTGAAAGCGAGTTGATCCTGATTGGATCTTTTATCAATAAAAAATCCAACGTTTCTAAAAGGAATGTCAAATGCAGAATTAGAGGAGCTGAGTGCGGACATTCGCACGTTTTTAATTGAGTCGTTAGCGAACTCTGGTGGGCACATTGGTCCAAACCTTGGTGTCGTTGAACTTACTGTTGCACTTCACAAAGTATTTGACAGCCCGAAAGACAAATTTCTTTGGGATGTTGGACATCAGTCTTACGTTCACAAGCTGTTAACTGGAAGAGGCGCCGAGTTTGATACGCTTCGTCAATATAAAGGGCTCTGCGGTTTCCCTAAACGAAATGAAAGTGAACATGATGTTTGGGAGACTGGACACAGTTCAACCTCATTATCTGGTGCAATGGGAATGGCAGCAGCGCGTGACATTAAAGGAACAGATGAATACATTCTCCCGATTATCGGCGATGGTGCACTAACCGGCGGTATGGCGTTAGAAGCACTGAACCATATCGGGGATGAAAAAAAAGACATGATTGTGATCTTAAACGACAATGAAATGAGTATTGCGCCAAATGTTGGTGCGATCCATACAATGCTTGGCAGACTACGTACAGCTGGTAAATACCAATGGGTAAAGGATGAGCTTGAATACTTATTCAAGCGTATCCCAGCAGTAGGCGGGAAGCTTGCTGCAACAGCAGAACGTATCAAGGACAGTCTGAAATATTTGCTTGTCTCTGGTATGTTCTTTGAGGAAATGGGCTTTACTTACTTAGGACCAGTAGATGGACATTCCTATGAAGATTTGTTTGAGAATCTTGAATACGCAAAGAAAACAAAAGGCCCGGTTCTCCTTCATGTCATCACGAAAAAAGGAAAAGGCTATAAGCCGGCCGAATCTGATAAGATCGGCACATGGCACGGAACAGGCCCATACAAAATCGACACAGGTGACTTTGTAAAACCGACAGCAGCTGCACCGTCATGGAGTGGTCTCGTCAGTGAAACCGTCAGAAAGCTTGCACGGGAAGATGAGCGGATTGTCGCGATTACACCTGCAATGCCCGTTGGCTCAAAGCTTGAAGGATTTGCAAAAGAATTCCCTGAGCGAATGTTTGATGTTGGAATTGCAGAGCAGCACGCTGCAACAATGGCAGCTGGACTTGCTACACAGGACATGAAGCCATTTTTAGCGATTTATTCAACGTTCCTTCAAAGAGCCTATGACCAAGTGCTGCATGATATTTGCCGTCAAAATCTCAATGTGTTCATTGGAATTGACCGTGCAGGTCTTGTCGGTGCAGATGGAGAAACACATCAAGGTGTGTTTGACATTGCTTTCATGCGTCATATGCCGAATATGGTTCTCATGATGCCAAAGGATGAAAATGAGGGACAGCATATGGTCAACACAGCCATTCAATATGATGATGGTCCAATCGCCATGCGCTTCCCGCGTGGAAATGGACTAGGCGTCAAAATGGATGAACAGCTGAAAACCATCCCAATTGGTTCTTGGGAAGTTCTTCGTCCCGGGAAAGATGCTGTCATTTTAACATTCGGTACAACCATTAAAATGGCGCTGCAGGCAGCAGAAGAACTGCAAAAAGAAGGAAAATCAATCCGTGTTGTCAATGCACGTTTCATTAAGCCTCTTGATGAAGGCATGTTAAATGAGATACTGTCTGAAGGTTTGCCAATTTTAACAATAGAAGAAGCGGTGCTTCAGGGTGGATTTGGCAGCAGCGTATTAGAATATATTCACGACAAAAAAGCGTCTCATATAAAAGTAGAACGTATGGGCATTCCAGATGAATTTATTGAGCATGGAAGTGTCGATGCGCTACTTGAGGAAATTGGACTGACGAAAACACAGGTTGCTGAAACGTTACGTGACCTGCTTCCCGCAGCACCAAGAAAAGGAATTGGATCATGACATCAAAGAAAGAACGACTTGACGTTTTATTAGTCGAACAAGGACTAATGGAAACGAGAGAGAAAGCAAAACGCGCCATTATGGCAGGGATCGTTTACTCAAATGAAAACCGTTTGGATAAGCCAGGAGAAAAAATCGCTCGTGATACCCCGCTGACTGTGAAGGGGAATCCGCTGAAATATGTCAGCCGAGGTGGGCTAAAGCTCGAAAAGGCACTTCAGGAATTTGATTTAACCGTTGAAGGAAAGCTTTTAATTGATATCGGCTCATCAACAGGGGGATTTACAGATTGCGCACTCCAAAATGGAGCAGTCAAATCCTATGCTGTGGATGTTGGTTACAATCAGCTTGCGTGGAAATTACGACAGGATGATCGGGTGATTGTCATGGAACGCACCAACTTCCGCCATTCTGTTCCGGCAGATTTCACCGAAGGATTACCAGAGGTTGCATCTATTGATGTATCATTTATCTCGCTCAAACTCATTCTTCCCGCACTAAAGCATATTCTTATCCCAGGCGGCGACTGTATTGCGCTAGTGAAGCCGCAGTTTGAAGCGGGCAGAGAGCTTGTTGGAAAAAAAGGCATTGTGCGAGAACCTTCTGTACATCTTGGTGTGCTAGAAGAAATGAATCAATTTGCTGCAAAAGAAGGCTATGATGTAAAGGATGTTTCGTTTTCACCGATTACAGGAGGAGATGGAAATATCGAATTTCTCCTCCACTTGGTCCTGCATCCCGATCAAGAAGAGAATACGGCACTTCCAGTATTTGAACTTGAAAAAGTCGTCAAAGAAGCCCATGCCGTATTGAAAGAAAAGAAAAACAGTCCTGAGCCGGCTGACACATGAATTATTGAAACAAAAGGAATAATAGCTCGCTATTATTCCTTTTTACATGGTCAAAAGATCAGAATTGACCGTTTCTCACGTAATGCTTGTTTTTTGAAGTGTGCATCATATAACATAGAACGTAAAGACAAACTGAGATTCTAACGCCTAGGGGGGTCAAAATGAACAAAGGTCAAAGACATATTAAGATTAGAGAAATTATCGCAAGCCAAGAAATCGAAACACAAGACGAATTAGTCGATATTTTGAAAGCGGATGGATATAACATCACACAGGCGACCGTATCAAGAGATATCAAAGAACTGCATTTAGTCAAAGTGCCAACAAATAATGGAACATATAAATACAGCCTTCCTGCAGATCAGCGGTTTAACCCGCTATCGAAATTAAAGCGTTCCTTAATGGACGCATTTATTAAAATGGATGCTGCCAGTCATTTAATCGTTCTAAAAACAATGCCTGGGAACGCTCAAGCCATCGGTGCTTTAATGGATAATTTAGATTGGGAAGAAATTATGGGAACCATTTGTGGGGATGATACCATCTTAATCATTTGCCGCACGCCAGACGATACGGATACCGTTTCGTCCAAAATTTTAGAGCTTCTATAAAGAGATCAGGTTTACAAAAAGAGGTGTCAAATGAGTGTTAGCAGAACTAACCATTAAAAACTTTGCAATCATTGAGGAGTTAACGGTTTCGTTTGAAAAAGGACTCACAGTTCTAACAGGGGAAACAGGTGCCGGAAAATCAATCATGATTGACGCTGTCTCACTTCTCGTAGGGGGAAGAGGATCATCCGAATTTGTCCGTTATGGCGAAAAAAAAGCAGAGCTGGAAGGTCTTTTTCTTGTACCAGCAGATCATCCTGTATTTGCCCTTTGTGAGGAACAAGGAATTGATGCATCTGATGAAATGATGATTCTTCGCCGTGATATCAATCAAAGCGGGAAAAGCATTTGCCGCATTAATGGGAAGCTTGTCACCATCTCGCTTTTAAGAGAAGTTGGCCGGCTTTTGCTTGATATACATGGACAGCACGATAATCAGCTGTTAATGGAGGATGAAAATCATTTACATTTGCTTGATCAATTTGGAGCAGAAGAAATTGCACCTGCTCTCTCACAGTATCAAGAAGCGTATGATCAATATATGAAGACGGCGCAAAAACTCAAACAGCTGTCTGAAAATGAACAAGAAATGGTTCACCGGTTAGACTTATTGCAATTTCAGCTGGAAGAGATTGAAGCGGCACAATTAGAGCCTGGGGAAGATGAGAAGCTTCAAGAGGAACGTCATCAAATCAGCAATTTTGAAAAAATCTTTTCCTCGCTTCAAAACGCGTATAATGCTCTGCGTAATGAGCAGGGAGGACTTGATTGGGTTGGGATGGCTTCAAGCGAGCTTGAGCAAGTTTCTGAGATCAATGACGATCTGAAAAAGCTCTCTGAGCAAGTGTCAAACTCCTATTATTTATTAGAAGATTCTACTTTTCAAATGCGCAGCATGCTTGATCAATTAGAATTTGACCCAGCCCGTCTTGATTTTATTGAGTCTAGGCTAAATGAGATGAAGCAGCTGAAGCGAAAGTACGGCACAACCGTTGAGGAAATTTTAGAATATGCGGCTAAGATTGAAGAGGAGATAGACCAAATCCAAAATCGAGACAGCCATTTGCAGACACTTAAAAACAAACTTGATGCGATAAGCCGGGATGCATTGCTTGAAGCGCTTAACGTGTCAGAGCTCCGTAAAAAATGGGCGAAAAAACTGGCGAAGCACATTCAAGCTGAATTGAAGGATTTATATATGGAGAAGTCTTCTTTTGATACCGCTTTTTCGATTCGATATGCACCTTTTGGCAGTACGGACTGCCCGCTTTTAGATGGAAAACCCGTACAGCTCGGGAAAAATGGCATAGATCAAGCGCAATTTGTCATTTCTACAAATCCGGGTGAACCGATGAAATCTTTGTCAAAAGTAGCATCTGGAGGAGAAATTTCACGTGTCATGCTGGCAGTGAAAAGTATTTTCTCAGCGAAACAAGAAGTGACGTCCATTATATTTGATGAAGTGGATACGGGTGTTAGCGGCAGAGTCGCACAAGCCATTGCTGAAAAAATTTATAAAGTAGCAGCAGGCTCACAAGTACTCTGTATTACCCATCTGCCGCAAGTCGCAGCAATGGCTGATACACATCTTTTTATTTCTAAACGCGCTAAAGCTGGTAGAACAATGACGAACGTCAAACCACTCAGTGATGATGAAAAAGTGAGTGAAATTGGCCGAATGATTGCTGGTGTAGAAGTCACTGAGCTCACAAAACAGCATGCAAAAGAATTACTGCACCAAGCAAATGATGTCAAAACGACAGGGTAGCTGAAACAACAGCTGCCTTTTTTATATTGTCTCATATTCGCCGTATATACGCATGAATTCATCTTTTTCTTTTATCAATTTATCCAATCATTTTCTAAAGGTGCCGGTTATAAATCCTCGCTAAGAAGGCAAAAGTAAAGATGTAGCCAAAACATTAATGTTCTGGTGTGGGTAAGGAGCGAGGAGAGTGAAAAATGAATGCCCGAAAAGATGAGAAAAGCCATTGGTGTGATTCTCCTTGTTTCTTTAATAAGTACAGGGTTTATGAGCATAGTGAAGGAATATATCAGCATTCCAACAACTGTCGCAGTATTTGAACACGAGAAGCATTCGATTGATACGTCCATTGAAGCGTCAGCCAATGCTTCTTCACCAGCCTTTAGTCTTTCAGAGAAAAAGAATCAACTTGAAGTAACGGGACAAAAGGCGGGAAAAGCCGAAATTGTTTATGATTTTAAAGGATTTCCTATTAAGAAAACAAAAGTCGATGTTCTTCCCGAATTAAAAGTCATTCCTGGAGGACAATCCATTGGCGTCAAACTCCATTCTGTCGGAGTTCTCGTTGTCGGTTTTCATCAAATCACAACAGCAGACGGCAAAAAATCACCAGGTGAAGCTGCAGGCATTCAATCAGGGGATATGATCATTGAGATCAATGGTCAGAAAATGGAGAAGATGAATGATCTCACCCCATTTATTCAGAAAGCCGGAAAAACGGGGGAAACCCTTCATTTACTCATAAAAAGAGACCATAAAACCTTTCAAACGACACTAACACCCGCGAAAGATGCAAGTGAAGGTACTTATCGAATCGGTCTTTATATTCGTGATTCCGCAGCAGGAATCGGGACGATGACCTTCTTTGAACCATCTTCTAAAAAATATGGCGCCCTTGGGCATGTGATTTCTGACATGGATACAAAAAAACCAATCGTAGTCGACAATGGTGAAATTGTCAGATCAACTGTCACATCCATTGAAAAAGGGACAGGAGGCAACCCTGGAGAAAAATTGGCCAGGTTTTCTTCCGAAAGAAAAACGATAGGTGATATTTCACGTAACAGTCCATTCGGTATATTTGGTACGTTAACCGAAAAACTTGAAAATCATGTAGCAGACAAACCACTTCCAGTCGCATTATCAAGTGAAGTAAAAGAAGGTCCAGCCGAAATATTAACGGTTGTGGACCATGATAAAGTAGAGAAATTTGATATTAAAATCGTCAGCACAACACCGCAAAAATTCCCGGCAACAAAAGGAATGGTGCTTAAAGTAACAGATGAACGCTTATTAAGCAAAACAGGAGGGATCGTTCAAGGAATGAGCGGAAGTCCGATCATCCAAAATGGCAAAGTCATTGGAGCGGTCACTCACGTGTTCGTCAATGACCCGACAAGCGGATACGGCGTACACATTGAATGGATGCTGTCAGAAGCAGGAATTGATCTTTATCAAAAAAACAAAAAAGCAAGCTGATGAAAAACTGCCGCGAATCTTCCGGCAGTTTTTTTCTACCCTTTCTTTCTCTTCCATCATGTTATAAAATAAGGAAAAAGAGATTTTTCGACAAAATGGAAAACAGTGTGTTGTCAAATTGCAATAATCGTCGATTCATTAAGAAAAACGTAGAAAAAGCTAGATAATGCTCTATTATTCGGAAAATTAAACTTTTTTAAAGGGGATAGCATGGTTTTGTCGAATTGAACACTCAGAAGAGAAATGCAAAAGACTAAGGAATCGACATTGGGGAGGAAAGAACGTGGAGAAAATTAAAGTGTGTGTAGCTGATGACAATCGAGAACTTGTTGGCCTTTTGACAGAGTATATTGAGGGACAGGAAGATATGGAAGTACTTGGCGTGGCGTATAATGGTCAGGAATGTCTGACATTATTTAAAGATAAAGAGCCCGACGTTCTCCTCTTAGATATTATCATGCCTCATTTAGACGGTCTTGCTGTACTGGAACGCCTCCGTGAAAACAATGAAATGACCAAACAGCCAAGTGTCATTATGCTGACGGCTTTCGGACAAGAAGACGTAACGAAAAAAGCAGTCGATTTGGGCGCATCCTACTTCATTTTGAAACCATTCGATATGGAAAACCTCGTAGGTCATATTCGTCAAGTCAGTGGAAACGGCACACAAGTCAGCCATCGATCTTCATCTATCCAAAACAGTGTTCTTCGCAGCAAACCTGAACCGAAACGTAAGAACTTAGATGCAAGCATTACGACGATTATTCATGAGATTGGCGTGCCAGCTCATATTAAAGGCTATTTATACTTAAGAGAAGCCATTTCGATGGTGTACAATGATATTGAACTACTCGGCAGTATTACAAAAGTATTGTACCCAGACATTGCAAAGAAATTTAACACGACAGCCAGCAGGGTAGAACGAGCGATTCGTCATGCCATTGAAGTGGCTTGGAGCAGAGGGAATATTGACTCCATTTCCTCACTCTTTGGTTACACAGTCAGCATGTCAAAAGCCAAACCGACCAATTCCGAATTTATTGCCATGGTAGCTGATCGTCTGCGTTTAGAGCATAGAGCAAGCTAAGTCACCTTCCATAAAAAAACGTTTCTTCAATGAGGCGTTTTTTTATTTTCGTAAAATATTGCTAAAAAATGGTTATGTTGATAAAATCATCTTTAATGTTTAAATTGGACAAACGGGTCGCTTTATTTTCAGAATAAAATGAAAAATAAAGCATGAAAGAAATGAATAGGACATAAAATAGTGGTAATCAGCTACGCTAATCAATTGGCTTATAGAAGAAGAAAACGCTCATTCGTAAGAAAAAGGATGAGAGGAAAAGGTCTTATGTAATTAGTAAATAAAGTAAATGAGATCGAAAGTTCTATTTCTATTGACCTGATTGGTTGGCGTTTTAAAGTCACTGGCTTCTTAGAGATTGTGCCATTTGAACTGAATATTCCCATTGTCGAATTTAATAATTTTCACATTCTTTTACTATGCTATAATAATGAAAAGAAGAGGGTGAGGTTATGGGAAAGCTGAAAATCCACTCTGCTGAGGTTGCGAACGAAATTAGCAAGTGGACGAGGGTCATTTCTCAGAATGACCTAGAAAAATCTGCTGTCTATAAAGAGAAAATTCAGAATTTGCTAAAAAATACAGATGAGGATCGAGAAGTTCTCCTTTATTATCAGCTAGTCGACGGCAGACATGAAATGTTACTTGGAAATATTGAAAAAGCCAATCAGATTATGAAAAGTGTCGGAACGCTGGATGAAAAAGCAGATGACATTATTAATTTTTATTTTTACTTTTATAAAGGCCAATATGCTGCCTATGTCAAAAAATATGATGAGGCGATTAGTTTTTATAAGATTGCTGAGCAGCGGCTAAAACGTGTGAATGAAGATCTTGAAGTAGGAACTTTTCATCATAAAGTCGCTTCCATTTATTACGAACTGAAGCAAAATTTCATTTCCATTAATCATATTAAAAAAGCCATTGATACGTTTAAAGCGCATGAGGAATATACCGCACAGGCGATAGACAGCTTAATTTTACATGCGAGCAACTGTATTGATTTACTACAGTTTGATGAAGCTGAAGAAAAGTACCAAGAGGCACTTGAGAAAAGTAAGCGCATTAACAATGAAGTGCTGATTGGAAAGTGCTATCACAATTTAGCGGTTCTTTATTACGCAAAACATGATTATGAAAAAAGCGCACAATACGCCAAAAAAGGGATGAGCATTCAAATTCATCGCGACAATAGCCATTATTTCATCCAATCTTTATATGTTCTCGCAAATGCCTTAGTTCATTTAGGAGATCATGAGGCGAAAGAATATATTAAAGAGGGGATTCAATATAGCTGCGATATCCAAAATAATGAATATATAGTAAAATTTGAAATTTTGGATTTGATGTGCGAAAATAGTGGAGCAGCAGACGTATTCTCTGAAAAATTAGACTACATAGAAAAAAATAGATTATATGTGGAGCTTGAGGATTTGTCTGAACAAATATCGAAATACTTCAAGGAACGAAATGATTATCAAAATGCCATTCGTTTTCTTGAAAAGAAATTCGATGCACAAATACTTCAAAAGAAAGTGGAGGTTATCTTATGAAAAAGTTGTTGTTAAGTGTAACAATCGTTACAGCAGTCGCAGTTGTTTCTTCCCTTTTTGCTCTTGACGCAGAGACGACAGAGCAAGCCATCAGAGCGATTACGTGATCGAATTTACCTGTCAACCTCTTCTCACTTATCAGAAGAGGTTTTTTTATGTACTCAAACTGGCAAAACGAAAAAAGACACGTCATAATATAGGTAATCATCATATTTAGAGGTGGCATATGACGAAAATTTTTGCACATAGAGGCTTTAAAGGAAACTATCCAGAGAACACCATGATTGCCTTTGAGCACGCACTCCATTCTGGAGCGGATGGGATTGAGCTTGATGTTCAGCTCACCAAAGACGGCAGGCTGGCTGTCATTCACGATGAAAAGCTGAATCGAACGACCAATATGAAAGGGTTAGTGAAAGACTATACATATGAAGAGTTAAAAAGAGGAGATGCCAGTCATTCTTTCTATGAAGAAACGGGTGCGGTCACCATTCCTCTTTTAGAAGAAGTATTAGAGTTAGTGACGCAGAGATCATCCTTTATGATCAACATTGAATTAAAAAACTCTATTTATCGATATCCAGGGATTGAAGAGAAAGTAAAAGAGCAAATTGAGCACTTTCAAATAGAGGATCGTGTGCTTGTCTCATCATTTCATCACGGCAGTTTAGCTCTTTTTCACAAGCTGATGCCGCACATTGAACTGGCGGTCCTCACAATGGATGTGATTCATCAGCCGGACATGTATTTAAAAACAATCCCGGCTAAGGGCTACCATCCGAATATAAAGGGCGCTGGGGTGACAAAAGAAGTAGTAGCCGCTCTCCATGCGGACCAACAAGTGATTAGACCGTTTACTGTAAACAGTGAGAAGCAAATAAAAAATATGTTGAGATTGGGTGTTGATGGAATCTTTACTGATTTTCCTGATCGAGCCGTCAAAATAAGAGAAGAAATCAAATAAAGACCCGCTATCAACAGCGGGTCTTTTTCATGATTACCTTTGCTTAAAACGAGTTGTTACTTTATTTCGTTTACGGTCCCTATATAAAATAAATCCTGCAACAACATAAAGACCTCCCCCTAAAAATAACAACCCTGCAATTCCTTGCAGCCATAAATATGGAAATGGTGCAATGATGATGCCGAAAACAGTGTCACGCAGCAGCTTAATGCCAAGTGCTGCAAAGGCTCCAGGTATTAAAATAATCACTAATGCCAGTATTCTCCCCATCAAATGTCCCCTTAAACGTCATTTACTTCCATTGTCTAATTCAAAAAATATTTTGTCAAGAAAGGAAAACGTGGTAATATAGGTGTTGTGCAATTTTTTGCAACGGAAAAATATGGTGTGCAAATTTTTTCATATAAAGGGGTAACGGGATGCAGAGAGTCTTGATTGTCGGTGCAGGACAAGGTGGATCAGCACTGCTTGAAACATTGCTGAAAACAAATACGGTTCAAATCATTGCGATTGCCGACCTTGATCTCGAGGCACCGGGGATGGATGAAGCGAAAAAGAATGGAATTGAGACGACGACGGATTGGAAAGAATACATAAAAGATGACATTGATATCATCATTGAAACCACAGGCAGTTCTGCTGTACTGAAAGAATTAATTGAACAAAAACCAGAGCATGCTGTGATTGTGCCAAGCTCGATGGCATACGTCATGTCAGAATTAATGGCAGAGAAACAACAGCTTATTCAAATATTGAAGGAACAAACCTATAAACATGACCGCATTTTTAATGCAACGAATGATGGCATGATTTTTATTAATATGGACGAAGAAGTGGTCTTGTTTAATCGATCGGCTGCCAAAATGGTGGGGTGTTCGCAAAAGGATGCGATTGGCCGTCACATTCGAGAAGTGATTCCGAACACGAAACTTCCCGATATATTAAGGTCAAGGGAGCCGGAATTTAACCAAAAGCAATTTTTGAATCAGCAAATTCAAATTGTGACCACCCGTCTGCCGATTATTGATGACGCGGGGAGAATGTTAGGTGCTTTATCCATCTTTAAAGACATAACAGATGCGGTGGAGCTTGCGGAGGAAGTAACGAACCTCAAAGAAGTAAGAACGATGCTTGAGGCTATTATTCAATCATCAGATGAAGCCATATCGGTTGTTGATGAGCAGGGGAAAGGTATTTTGATCAACCGTGCTTATACGAAAATGACTGGTTTAACGGATAAAGAGGTCGTAGGTAAACCAGCAGGAGCTGATATTTCCGAAGGGGAAAGCATGCACTTAAAGGTGCTTGAAACAAGAAGACCTGTTCGAGGCGTCAGAATGAAGGTTGGTCCAAATAAAAAAGATGTCATCGTCAATGTAGCACCTGTTATTGTTGACGGCATTCTAAAAGGCAGTGTCGGGGTCATTCACGATGTATCCGAAATTCAATCATTGACGAATGAATTAAATAAAGCAAGACAGCTCATCCGAACACTTGAAGCAAAGTACACATTTGAAGACATTATTGGAGAAAGTGAACAAATGCTTGTCGCACTTGAGCAGGCAAAGCTGGGTGCAAAAACGCCGGCAACCATTTTACTCCGCGGAGAATCAGGTACTGGGAAAGAGCTGTTTGCGCATGCCATTCACAATGAAAGTGATCGCAAGTACAACCGCTTTGTCCGTGTCAACTGTGCTGCCTTATCAGAAACTCTTTTAGAGTCAGAACTGTTTGGCTATGAGGAAGGAGCGTTTTCTGGTGCAAGGCGTGGCGGGAAAAAAGGGCTGTTTGAAGAAGCCAATCACGGCAGTATCTTTTTAGATGAAATCGGTGAAATGACGCCAAGTACACAAGCGAAATTGCTGCGTGTCATGCAGGAAAAAGAAATTGTTCGGGTAGGCGGAACGAAAGCGATACCGGTCGATGTGCGTGTGATCACAGCGACAAATGTCAATATTGAAAAGGCGATGGCAGAAGGGAAGTTCAGAGAGGATTTATATTATCGAATGAACAGATACCCGATATCGATTCCACCGCTCAGGCAGCGTCTCGAAGATATTGAATCATTAAGTAAACGCCTCATCCAGAAGATCAATTTAGACTATGGGCGAAACGTCAGCGGCTTAACAGATCGTGCGCTTAATAGACTTCGATCATATAGCTGGCCAGGCAACGTGAGAGAGCTTGAAAATGTGCTTGGACGAGCGATGATCTTTTTAAATCCGCAAGAAGAATGGATCGATGAAGCGCATATCGCCTTCATGGAGTCAGACGAGCATGAGGAAAAAGAGCAGCAGGAACTGGCTGTTAGTCAGTTTGAGGGGGAGACGCTCTCAGATGCAGTAGAAGCATTTGAAGCGCAGCTGATCAAACAAACCCTTGAAAAACATCAATTCAATCGCACAAAAACAGCGAAAACGTTAGGGATCAGCATTCGAAATCTTTACTATAAAATGGATAAGTATCAGCTTGCAAAAGATAGCATGCAGTAACATGCACGTAAACTGCAAAGAATTGCATGATTTCTTTGCGAAAAGGCTAATTTTTCACACATTTCAAGCTGGCACGGAACTTGCATATAAAAAGAGGAACCGAGCACAAGGAAAGGTGGGCAAGTATGAAGCTTGACGATCTGATTATCAAAGCCTCGCAGCTGCAGAATAAAACAGCGGCTGTGGCTCATGCAGAAGACGAAGAAGTGCTTCATGCCATCAAAATGGCAATCGAACGAAAAGTCGCTCGCTTCCTGCTGGTTGGAAACAAACGCAACCTAAAGGAGCTAGTCAAACAGCATGAGATCAACGAAGACTGGATAGATATTATTCATTCAGATTCACCCGAAGAATCTGCCAAAATTGCCGTTCAGGCAGTAAGTGAAAATCATGCAGATATTCTCATGAAGGGTCATGTCCCGACAGCCGTACTGTTAAAAGCTGTCCTAAATAAAGAATATGGACTTCGGACAGCGAGTGTCCTTTCACATGTTGCTGCCTTCGAAGTACCGGGCTTTGACCGTTTTATCTATGTGACGGACTCTGCGATGAACATTGCGCCTGATTTAAATATGCTGAAAGAAATTACGGTGAATTCCGTTCAAGTCGCACAAGCTGTCGGAAATGATATGCCCAAAGTGGCGGTATTATCAGCGGTAGAAGTCGTAAACCCAGCGATGGATTCGACGCTCACAGCTGCAAGCCTTGCGCAAATGAATCGAAGAGGTCAAATTTCTGGCTGTCTGATTGATGGGCCGCTTGCTTTAGATAATGCCATTTCTCAAACGGCAGCTTCTCATAAAAATATTACGAGTGATGTGGCTGGTCATGCAGATATTTTGCTTGTGCCAACCATTGAAGCAGGCAACATTCTTTATAAATCTCTCATCTACTTTGCTCATGCAAAAGTGGGAGCTGTGGTGGCAGGAGCGAAAGCACCGATTGCTTTAACAAGCCGGTCTGATTCAGCTGAAAGCAAGCTCTATTCAATTGCGCTTGCCATCTGTACATCTAATTAAGCGAAAGTATTAGGAGGAATAGAAAATGGAACTTTTTAAATATATGGAACGATACGATTATGAACAGCTTGTATTTTGTCAGGATGAACAGTCTGGTTTAAAAGCCATCATTGCCATTCATGATACAACACTTGGGCCGGCACTCGGCGGAACAAGAATGTGGACATATGAAAATGAAGAAGCAGCTATCGAAGATGCCTTGCGTCTTGCGAGAGGTATGACTTATAAAAATGCGGCGGCAGGGCTTAACCTTGGCGGCGGTAAAACGGTCAT
This sequence comes from Bacillus sp. FSL K6-2869, assembly GCF_040869405.1. Taxonomy (NCBI): domain Bacteria; kingdom Bacillati; phylum Bacillota; class Bacilli; order Caryophanales; family Bacillaceae; genus Bacillus; species Bacillus sp. FSL K6-2869. The sequence continues at coordinate 2,292,702 of NZ_CP152035.1, read as the reverse complement.
CATCGGTGATCCGAGAAAAGACAAGAATGAAGAAATGTTCCGTGCTTTTGGCCGTTACATTCAAGGATTAAATGGCCGTTATATCACCGCTGAAGATGTCGGTACAACGGTAGAAGATATGGATCTTATCCATGAAGAAACAGACTTTGTCACAGGCATCTCTCCTGCATTTGGTTCTTCAGGAAATCCATCTCCAGTGACTGCTTACGGTGTATATAAAGGGATGAAAGCAGCTGCAAAAGCAGCATTCGGTACAGATTCATTAGAAGGAAAAACAATTGCCGTTCAAGGTGTTGGAAACGTGGCTTACAACCTATGTAAACACCTGCATGAAGAAGGCGCACAGCTCATCGTCACTGATATCAACAAAGACTCAGTTCAGCGAGCTGTAGAAGACTTCGGTGCAAAAGCGGTAGACCCTGATGATATTTATGATCAAGAATGTGATATTTACGCACCATGTGCACTCGGTGCAACCATTAACGATGTGACGATTCCTAAATTAAAGGCAAAAGTCATCGCAGGTGCAGCGAATAACCAGCTGAGAGAAACACATCATGGAGATCTTATTCATGAAATGGGCATTGTGTATGCACCGGATTATGTGATCAATGCAGGCGGTGTGATTAACGTTGCAGATGAGCTTTATGGCTATAATGCAGATCGTGCAATGAAAAAAGTAGAAGGCATTTACCAAAACATTGAGCGAGTGATTGAAATCTCTAACCGTGATGCCATTCCAACTTATAAAGCGGCAGACCGATTGGCTGAAGAGCGAATTGAAAGAATGCGCAAATCAAGAAGCCAATTCCTGCAAAATGGTCAACATATTTTAAGTCGTCGCTAAATGGATGAATGAGTTGAAACGGAGGTTTTGTTTTTGCTGACAAAAGAATGGCGTATTCTCACTATTAATCCTGGCTCTACTTCAACAAAAATCGGTGTGTTTCATAATGAACGATCTATTTTTGAAACGACATTAAGACATACAGATGAGGAAATCAAGCAATTTCCTCATATCATTGATCAATTTTCATTCCGTAAAGAAACCATTTTGAAAACACTGCATGAACAGGGGATGAACATCTCAAAGTTTGATGCAGTTTGCGCACGCGGTGGTCTTCTTCGTCCGATTGAAGGTGGCACATATGAAGTAAACGAGCAAATGGTTGAAGATCTAAAAGAAGGGTATGCTGGCCAGCACGCCTCTAATCTAGGCGGAATTATTGCCCGAGAAATTGCACTTGGCCTTAACATCCCAGCTTTTATTGTTGATCCCGTAGTCGTAGATGAACTGCAGCCGATTGCTCGTATTTCAGGACTGCCAACAATTGAGCGGAAAAGCATTTTTCATGCGTTAAATCAAAAAGCAGTCGCAAGAAAAACGGCTGCTTCGTTTGGAAAGCGTTACGAAGATTTGAACATGATCATTACCCATATGGGCGGTGGAATTACGATTGGTGTACATCAAAAAGGAAAAGTCATTGATGTGAATAACGGTCTTCATGGCGAGGGTCCTTTCAGCCCAGAGCGGGCAGGTACTCTTCCAACAGGTGACCTTGTTAATTTATGCTTTTCTGGTGAATATTCGCAAGAGGAAATGCTCAAACGTATTATTGGCGAAGGCGGTCTTGCGGGCTATCTTGGTACGACAGATGCAGTAAAAGTAGAGCGCATGATTGAAGCAGGCGATGAGCGTGCGGCGCTTATTTATGAAGCGATGTGCTATCAAATTGCCAAAGAAATCGGTGCGGCTAGTGCGGTTTTAAAAGGAGCTGTTGACGTCATTGTGTTAACAGGTGGCCTTGCGTACAGCAAACGAATTACGTCAAGCATTAGAGGATACATTGACTGGATTTCAGATGTTGTTGTGTACCCAGGTGAAAATGAATTGCAATCCTTAGCAGAAGGGGCGCTTCGTATTTTAAAAGAAGAAGAAACACCAAAAGAATACCCAAATGATCAAAAGGCGGAGAAAGGAGTGACAAGTCATGGCAACTGAATATGACCTCGTCATTCTTGGTGGAGGCACAGGTGGCTATGTAGCGGCCATTCGTGCCTCTCAACTTGGATTGAAAACAGCAGTCGTAGAAAAATCAAAGCTCGGTGGAACATGTCTTCATAAAGGCTGTATCCCATCTAAAGCGCTGCTTAGAAGTGCAGAAGTCTATCAAACGGTCAAACGTGCCGCTGATTTTGGCGTTGAAGCAAGCGGAATTTCCTTACAATTTGCCAACGTACAAAAAAGAAAAACAGAGATTGTCGACAAATTAGCAGGCGGCGTCAAACACTTAATGAAACAAGGGAAAATTGATGTATACGAAGGAATAGGCCGTATCCTAGGCCCTTCGATCTTTTCGCCAATGCCAGGCACCATCTCGGTAGAAATGGCGAATGGCGATGAAAATGAAATGCTGATTCCAAAGCAGGTCATCATTGCGACTGGGTCAAGACCGCGCGTCCTGCCCGGACTTGAAGCGGATGGAACACACATCCTTACATCAGACGAAGCACTTGAACTGCAAGAACTTCCTCAGTCCATGCTGATTGTCGGCGGAGGCGTGATTGGGATCGAATGGGCTTCCATGCTTAACGATTTTGGCGTTAAAGTCACAGTGATCGAATTTGCAGATCGCATTTTACCAACAGAGGATCAAGATATTTCTAAAGAAATGGAAAAGCTTTTAACGAAAAAGGGCATCACCTTAGTGACAAATGCGAAGGTTCTGCCAGATACTGCCGAAAAGCACGAGAATCTCGTCAAGATCCAAGTGGAACAAGGTGGATACATTCAGTCGTTTGAAGCAGAGAAACTGCTTCTCTCAGTTGGCCGAGTGCCAAACGTGGAAGGCATAGGACTTGAAAACACGGACATCCAGACAGAAAAGCAAGGCATTGTCGTGAATGAGCATTATCAAACGAAAGAGTCGCATATTTACGCAATAGGTGATGTCATTGGCGGTCTTCAGCTGGCACATGTCGCATCACATGAAGGCATGATTGCAGTGGAACATATGGCTGGTCAAGATCCAAAGCCACTTGATGAAACGCTCGTGTCTAAATGTGTTTACTCTCACCCAGAAACCGCTAGTGTTGGACTGACTGAACAGGCGGCAAAAGAGCAAGGCTACGAAGTCAAGATTGGGAAGTTTCCCTTCATGGCCATCGGAAAAGCGCTTGTATTTGGAGAGTCTGATGGATTTGTCAAAATCATTGCTGACCAAAAGACAGATGATATCTTAGGGATTCATATGATTGGTCCTCATGTAACAGATATGATATCTGAAGCTGGATTAGCCAAAGTATTAGATGCAACTCCGTGGGAAGTGGGGCAGACGATCCACCCGCACCCAACCTTGTCAGAAGCAATTGGCGAGGCAGCACTGGCTGTTGACGGAAAGGCGATCCATTTTTAATCAAGGAGGGAAACATGATGAGTAACATGCGTCATCAGGAATTAGGATTATCAGATGAACAAGCGATTGACATATATAGAACCATGCTTTTAGCAAGAAAAATTGATGAACGGATGTGGCTTTTAAACCGTTCTGGAAAAATTCCATTCGTCATCTCTTGTCAAGGACAGGAAGCGCAGCAAGTCGGTGCCGCTTTTGCCCTCAATAGGGAAGAGGATTACGTTTTACCTTATTACCGTGATATGGGGGTTGTCCTTGCATTCGGGATGACGGCGAAAGATTTAATGATGTCTGGTTTTGCGAAAAAAGACGATCCAAGCTCAGGCGGGAGACAGATGCCAGGTCATTTTGGGCAAAGATCAAACCGAATTGTGACTGGATCATCACCTGTGACAACACAGGTTCCTCATGCGGTTGGAATCGCACTTGCCGGGCGTCTAGAGCAAAAGAATTTTGTTAGCTTTGTCACGTTCGGTGAAGGCTCTTCAAACCAAGGAGACTTCCACGAAGGCGCCAACTTTGCTGCGGTGCATAAGCTGCCTGTTATTTTCATGTGTGAAAACAATAAGTATGCGATTTCTGTCCCGTATGACAAACAAGTGGCATGTGAGCGTATTTCAGATCGTGCAATAGGGTACGGAATGCCTGGTGTGACGGTTGATGGAAATGATCCGCTTGAAGTGTATGCAGCGGTCAAAGAAGCGAGAGACCGTGCGGCAAGAGGCGAAGGCCCAACATTGATCGAAACCATTTCTTACCGGTTAACTGCGCATTCCAGTGATGACGATGATTCTAGCTATCGAGAAAAGGAAGAAGTGCTCGAAGCAAGAAAGAAAGATCCGCTCATTCAATATGAAACGTACTTAATCGAAGGAAATGTCATGACTTCTGAAATGAAAGAAGAGATGACAAAAGAAATCATGCAAATCGTAAACGAAGCCACTGATGAAGCGGAAAACGCAGCTTATGCCGATGCAGAAAGCGCACTTCGTTACGTGTATGCGGAGTAAGGGGGAAGAAAAATGCCTGTTATGTCATATATAGACGCTATCACATTAGCGATGAAAGAAGAAATGGAGAGAGATCCGAAAGTGTTTGTGCTCGGAGAGGATGTCGGGAAAAAAGGCGGCGTATTTAAAGCAACAGCGGGTCTTTACGAGCAATTTGGGGAAGCACGCGTCATGGATACACCTCTTGCCGAATCAGCGATTGCAGGTGTAGGTATTGGGGCTGCTATGTATGGAATGCGTCCGATCGCGGAGATGCAATTTGCGGATTTTATTATGCCAGCCATCAACCAAATTATTTCAGAGGCTGCAAAAATTAGATATCGTTCCAATAATGATTGGAGCTGCCCAATGGTCATTCGTGCTCCTTACGGGGGCGGCGTACACGGGGCGCTTTATCATTCACAATCGGTCGAAGCCATTTTTGCCAATCAGCCAGGCTTAAAGATTGTGATGCCTTCTACACCTTATGATGTCAAAGGGTTGTTAAAAGCCGCAGTGCGTGATCCAGATCCTGTATTGTTCTTTGAACACAAACGTGCATACCGTCTCATTAAAGGAGAAGTGCCTGAAGAGGATTATACGCTCCCTATTGGAAAAGCGGATGTGAAACGAGAAGGCGATGACATTACGGTCATTACATATGGCCTTTGTGTTCATTTTGCCCTCCAAGCAGCAGAGCGCCTTGCGAAGGACGGAATCTCTGCTCATATTCTCGATTTACGTACAGTGTACCCGCTTGATCAAGAAGCGATTATTGAAGCGGCATCAAAAACAGGGAAAGTACTCTTGTTAACAGAAGATACAAAAGAAGGAAGCATCATGAGTGAAGTAGCTGCCATCATTTCAGAGCACTGCTTGTTTGATTTAGATGCGCCAATTAAACGTCTAGCAGGACCTGATATCCCTGCAATGCCTTATGCACCGACAATGGAGAAATTCTTCATGGTTAATCCGGATAAGGTAGAAGCTGAAATGAGAGAACTAGCGGCGTTTTAAGAAAGAGGAGGGTTTCAAAGTGGCAACTGAACAAATGAAAATGCCTCAGCTTGGTGAAAGTGTAACAGAAGGAACCATTAGCAAATGGCTCGTTTCACCTGGCGATCATGTGAATAAATACGATCCGATTGCGGAAGTCATGACAGATAAAGTAAATGCAGAGGTTCCGTCATCCTTTACAGGAACAATCACTAAACTAGCGGCTGCAGAGGGTGATACACTTCAAGTAGGAGAAGTGTTTTGTGAAATTGAAGTAGAAGGCAGTGCGCAGCAGAGTGCGAAAACAGAAGAGGCGCCTGCGCAAGATGATGCACCAGAACCTGACCAAACAAATGTGGATCAGAGTCAAAAGAAACGATACTCTCCGGCAGTCCTGCGTTTAGCAGATGAGCACGGAATTGATTTAGCGGCTGTTCAAGGAACGGGAGCTGGCGGCAGAATCACAAGAAAAGATTTGCTGAAGCTTATCGAAAGTGGAGGCGCACAAGAAACGGCAGCACCTGTGAGTGAAGGTACGGGTCAAACAGAACCTGCAAAGCCGTCACAAGCAAAAGCGGCTCCTTCCATCTCTTCAATGCCTGGAGATGTTGAACTGCCGGTCACTCCGATTAGACAGGCGATTGCCGCAAACATGCTAAGAAGCAAGCATGAAATTCCACATGCCTGGACGATGATGGAAGTGGATGTGACAAACCTTGTGACAAGAAGAAATCAGCTAAAAGATCAATTCAAAGCAAAAGAAGGCTTTAATTTGACGTTCTTTGCATTCTTTGTCAAAGCAGTGGCTCAGGCCTTAAAGGAATTCCCTGAAATGAACAGCATGTGGGCTGGTGATAAAATTGTTCAAAAGAAAGCGATCAATGTCTCCATTGCTGTTGCGACAGATGACGCTCTTTTTGTCCCAGTGATTAAAGATGCGGATGAGAAAACGATTAAGGGAATCGCCAAAGAAATTCATGAACTTGCTTTCAAGGTCAGACAAGGCAAACTGAAGCAAAGTGACATGGAAGGCGGCACTTTCACTGTGAACAACACAGGATCATTTGGTTCGGTTCAATCAATGGGGATTATTAACTATCCGCAAGCAGCCATTTTACAAGTAGAATCTATTGTAAAGCGCCCGATGATTGTAAATGGAATGATTGCCGCAAGAGATATGGTGAATCTTTGTCTTTCATTAGATCATAGAGTACTCGATGGTCTTGTATGCGGTAGATTCCTGCAAAGAATCAAACAAATTCTTGAAGGCATTGACGAAGAGACGTCCGTCTATTAAGCTCATTTATATGTCCCCTTCTCACAATGAGAGGGGGATTTCCATATCAATCAGAAAGGAGCGATGAGATGTCTGGACTAGATTTTTTTGCTTTTCTTACGATCGGTCTGATGTTTATCACAGCCATTGCGTTCGCTTTTCTTCGGTATATTTCCAAATCACGCAATCATCCTGAACGCTTACTGCTCATCATATCGATCGTTTCAATCATTCAAATCGCCTATTGCTTGTTGATGATAGGAGGATTTAAAGGAGTCGCCAATAGTTTATTAGGCATTTCCCTTCTGATAGGTACACTGCTAGGGTATGCACTTGAATATTTATACAGACGTTATATCAAAAAAACGCCCGCATCGAAATGATGCAGGCGTTTTCTTTATTCTGCCGGAACGATAAAGGTCAAATGCTGTTTTAATACTTCAAGGGAAGAAGGAGCGGTCATGTATACTTCACCATCTGTATCTGCATCCATTTCCTCTTTAGTATGAATATGAATGCGGGATGCTTGGATAAGAGACAGGTCACCTTTAAAATCTTCTAGCTCTTCGCGGTTCATTGAAAAAATCTCTTTTAAAGCAGAGAAACTCGTATTTCTGCAAATTAAAATTTCGGCTTTTCCATCATCAATTGAAGCATTTGGCAGATCTATTTTATTTGTACCAATAAAGTGCCCATTCATGACAAGGACAATCACAGCTTCTTCTTCCCAGTTTTCCTCTTCGGTTTCAATGCGTACGTAGAAAGGTTCTGTCTGCTGAAGGGTTCGAAGAGCGCTCGTGAAGTAGCTGATTTTTCCGAGGACAGCTTTTTCTTTATCATTAATATTGTTTGAGGTATCTGCGATGAGACCAATCCCCCAAAAATTTAAAAGGTATCGATCCTCTGCTTTGATTAAATCGACCTTTTTTTCAGTGCCATCTATCACCATTTGAGCGGCCTTTGGCATCTGCTGAGGGATGCCCAGCGTTCTAGAAAAGTCATTGCACGTCCCGCCAGGTAAGATCGCTACAGTCGGCCTTTTTTCTAAACCGCCAATTCCATTCATACATTCATGGACGGTTCCATCTCCGCCTAGTATAATCAGCAATTCAACCGACTCATCCATTTCACGGCAGAAATGATAGGCATCATTCGGCTGTTTTGTAGGCTTAAGGATGAGTTCATCAATATGTAAAGAAAGAAGAGGCACTGTTTGACCTAGTGTTTTTTCCATGTTTTTTTGTCCAGCATTTCCGTTATAAATGAGTATTGCTTTTTTGAATTGTGCCATCACGCAGTTCTCCCTTTCATCACTTTACTTTCACTTTTCCCCAATTCCACAGGTCATAAACGACGTTTGAAAAAAGTGAAGGGGGGCGAAACAAGACATTTGCCCGCCGGCGTTTTCCTTGATATGATGTAGTTAAAATGGTTTGGTACGTAGAAGGAGTGGACGGTTATGAATATTGATTTTAATTTATTTATGAATGATATTGTGAAACAAGCACGAGAAGAGATTAAACAGGCAGGTTATACGGAACTGACAACAGCTGAAGAAGTCGATGAAGCACTGACGAAAAAAGGAACGACACTTGTCATGGTGAATTCAGTGTGCGGCTGTGCAGGCGGTATTGCTAGACCAGCGGCTGGTTATTCTGTTCATTACGATAAGCGTCCAGATCAATTGCTCACAGTGTTTGCTGGACAGGACAAAGAAGCAACCGCAAGAGCACGTGAATACTTTGAAGGCTTCCCGCCATCTTCACCATCATTTGCTCTATTAAAAGACGGGAAAATCATGAAAATGGTCGAACGTCACGAAATCGAAGGACATGAACCGATGGAAGTGGTGTCAAAACTTCAAGCCGCTTTCGATGAGTATTGCGAAGAAGTGTAACATGTTACTTTTGAATGAATCATTTAGAGGCAGTCCGGTCTTTTGATCGGTCTGTTTTTTTTGTTTTATATGACATACGAATCAAAATAATTTTAGCAAAATACTATTGCATATCAAAAAGAAAGTGTTTAAAATACATTATAGTGAATAAATATTCAAATCTACTCATGATTTTAAATACTAGGAGGCATTATCATATGAAAAAGTGGTTATTATTACTTATGACAGCTGGTCTTGCAGCTGCATTAGCAGCATGCGGAACTTCTTCTAATAATTCAAACGCATCAGGAGACGACAAAACACTCATTATGGCGACTTCAGCAGATTATCCGCCATTTGAATCAAAAGACGGTGATAAAATTATCGGTTTTGATGTCGACCTTGCTACAGCTCTAGCGAAAAAGAACGGCTATAAGCTAGAAATTCAAGATATGGACTTTGCAAGCCTCGTGTCAGCTCTTAAAACAAATAAAGCTGATATTGTGCTTGCAGGCATGACGCCTACTGAAAAGCGTAAAAAACAAGTTGATTTCTCAGATGTTTACTACAATGCTGAAAACTTGGTTGTATCAAAAAAATCTAGCGGTATAAAAACAGAGAAAGATTTAAAAGACAAAACGGTTGGCGTTCAATTAGGTTCTATCCAGCAAGATGAAGCAAACGGATTGCAAAAGAAATATAACTTAACGGTTGAAGATCGTAATAAAATCTCTGATATCATTCAAGAAATTAAAGCAGGCCGTTTTGATGCAGCCATTATTGAAGATAAAGTAGCGGCTGGCTACTTGAAAAAGGAAAAGGATTTCCAAGCATTTGGATTGAATAGCTCAAACGAAGGTTCAGCCATTGCATTCAAAAAAAATAGCGACTTAACAGCGAAATTCAATAAATCATTAAAAGAAATGAAGGATAATGGCGAACTTGATAAACTCATTAAAAAATGGTTTGCTGATGAAAAGTAAGTCAGGAAAAGGATCAGCGTCATTCATGAAAATCAAGTAGAAAGCGCTGAAAAGTTCAACATGTGTTGAACTTTTTTCCTGTTTATTCTTTGATTTTATCTGAAGGAAAAAAGGAGAATATCATGATGGATTTTAAAGAAGTAATACCTCAGATGCCCTTTATTTTAGAAGGTCTTAAAGTAACGCTTTCTATTGTTGTGGTATCACTGTTCCTTGGTTTTATTTTAGGAATCTTATTAACGCTCTGTAAAATTAGTGTATTTAAGCCACTTATCTGGCTAGCCGATTTTTATACGTCAATCTTCCGAGGCACACCGCTTGTGCTTCAGCTTTTGATTATTTATTTTGGTCTTCCCCAGCTGCTTGGCTTTCAAATTGATCAATACTGGGCAGCTGTAGCCGCCTTTTCACTAAACTCGGCGGCGTACGTTTCTGAGATCATTCGTGCAGGAATCAATGCTATTGATAAAGGGCAAAAAGAAGCAGCCGTTGCTTTAGGTATCCCGTATGCTAAAATGATGAAGGACTTATTGCTTCCGCAAGCATTCAAAAATATTTCCCCAGCACTAGTGAACGAAACGATTACACTGACAAAAGAATCAGCGATTGTCACAGTCATTGGACTGGGCGATGTCATGAGACGAGCCTATCAAGCAGGTGCCGTCACCTATAACTATCTTGAACCGCTTATTTTTGCGGGTCTCATCTATTATGTCATCGTGCTTATTCTTACCTTCGTCGGCAAATCGGTGGAAAGGAAGTTAAAATCAAATGATTAAAATAGAGAAACTCACAAAATCTTTCGGTAAAAATGAAGTGTTGAAAGGGATTGATACCACGATTAAAGAAGGCGAAGTGGTAGCTGTCATCGGGCCGTCTGGTTCAGGAAAATCAACATTTCTTCGCTGTATTAACTTACTTGAAAAACCGACTTCTGGAGTGATTACGATTCAGGGGACGGAAATTACCAATCCAAAAACAAATGCACTAAAAGTGCGCGAGAATATTGGTATGGTATTTCAGCATTTTCATTTATTCCCGCACAAAACAGTGCTAGAAAATATTACGTATGCGCCAATGAATGTGAAGAACCAATCGAAGGAAGACAGCATCAAGCAGGCAGAGGATCTTTTGAAAAAGGTAGGACTTTTAGAGAAAAAAGATGATTATCCGAACCGGCTGTCAGGTGGTCAAAAGCAGCGTGTCGCCATTGCACGTGCCCTTGCGATGACACCAGACATCATGCTTTTTGACGAGCCGACGTCTGCTCTTGATCCAGAAATGGTAAAGGAAGTATTAGAGGTCATGAAAGAGCTCGCTCAATCTGGGATGACGCTGATGATCGTCACACATGAAATGGGCTTTGCAAAAGAAGTGGCAGACCGTGTGATCTTTATGGATGATGGGAAAATTGTAGAGGATGCAAATCCTGTAGAATTCTTTGAATCTCCGTCTTCACAGCGTGCTCAAGATTTCTTGCAAAAAATATTATAATGAAAAAAACGAGGGGGAGACTTAACATCTCCTTCTTTTTTTGATTATAATGGGGAAAGTAAAAAAAGTTCATCATTTCACAAAAGTAGACAGAAAAGAGTGAATCACATCATGTTTAAAATCGGCTACCGAACGCTGAAAACAGCATTAGGAACAGCTCTAGCCATTTATATTGCACAAATGCTCGGTCTGCAAAACTATTCAGCTGCCGGCATTATTACGATCCTTTGTATTCAGGTGACGAAAAAAAGGTCACTCCTCGCATCTGGGGCCCGCTTTGCCGCATGCAGTCTTGCCATCTTATTTTCTTATTTGTTTTTTGATCTAATTGGGTATCACCCTTTCGTCATTGGACTGATGCTGCTCGTCTTTATTCCAACAACGGTCTTACTTCGGATTAAAGAAGGGATTGTCACAAGTTCAGTGATTATCCTTCATTTGTATATGTCTGGAGGCATTACGCTTCAACTCATCTGGAATGAGCTTTTACTCATCACCATTGGTGTAGGGGTCGCACTCATTATGAACCTGTATATGCCTAGCGTTGATAAAAAGCTGAAACAATACAGTGAACAAATTGAAGCGAATTTTGCGAAAATCTTTGAAGAAATCGAGCAATATTTAATGACCGGAAAACAAGACTGGACAGGAAAAGAAATTCCAGAGACGCATCAATTGATTAAAGAAGCGAAAGCTCTTGCATACCGTGATGTTGAAAATCATGTCTTAAGACATGAAAATCTCTATTATCATTATTTCAACATGAGACAAAAGCAATTTGAAATCATTGAGCGGGTGCTTCCGAAAATTACGTCCATATCTGTTACAACGGAGCATGGGCAAATCATTGCAGAATATATTAGAGATTTACGAGAACATATTCACCCAGGGAACACGGCGCATAAGTTCTTAAGACGCCTGATTGATATGAAAGAAGAGTTTGAGGCACTGCCGCTTCCGCAAACACGTGAAGAATTTGAGGCTAGAGCCGCACTATTTCATTTTCTCGGGGAAATGGAACAATATTTGGTGCTGAAAAGTTATTTTAAAGGGATGAAAGAATAAAGACGCATGAGTTCCTCCTTCATTGGTCAATCTAATGAAAAAGGAGGAGCCTATGCGTCTTTTATTTTATACTGTGCTGACCATGTCCCTTTCACCCATCTGGCCGCTCGGGCAAAACCCGCTTCCAGGTGACCCGTATGTCATTATTAATAAACAAACGAATGAGCTTGCGTATATTGATCATGGGAAAATTCAAAAAGTCTACCCGGCTTCTACTGGCAAAACAGCTGATTTAACGCCAGAAGGTGAATTTACGATTATGATCAAAGCGAAAGATCCTTATTACAGAAGAAAAAATATTGAAGGCGGCGCAAAGAATAACCCACTCGGCCGAAGGTGGATTGGATTTGATGCGCGAGGAACCGACGGGAGAACCTATGGCATTCATGGAACAAGTGATGAGACATCGATAGGGAAATTTATTACGGCAGGCTGTGTACGTCTTCATAATCAAGATGTAGAACGACTATTTGATCAGCTTCCAATTGGTACAAAGGTATGGATCACGACATCAAGCGATGCATTTGAAAAGCTGGCCAAAGACAAACAGGCCATTCGTTAAAAAACGAATCACCTGCTTGTCTGCTTTTTTATCAACACTTTATAAAAAGGCTGCCGCTCCTGCTAAAAGTGAAGAAATTAACAGTAAGCTAATCATGAGCAATACCATAAATTTCATGAATTTCTGAGACATATCGCACCCCTATAATCAAATGTTTTTGCGACGAGCGCACCTTTCTTTATTCTAGCTCGTTTTTACGCAGGCGACAAGTGATGTACAAAGGAAGTGAACGGATGAATCAAATCGATCATATAGCCATTGCCGTTTTTTCTATTCAAAAAACAGCACGTACGTTCTCTAATCTGTTTAACTGGGAATTTTCAGACATAGAAGTACTTCCGAATCAAGGGGTCAAGGTATCTTTTGCTTCCCTAGGTGATCTGCACATTGAGTTGATTGAACCGATGTCGGATCACAGCACATTACATACCTTTTTAATAAAAAGAGGAGAGGGGCTTCATCATATTGCATTAAAGTCAGGTGACATTCAGGCAGATCTCAGTCAACTTGACGAGCTCGGTGTACAGCTCATTAAAAAGCGCGCACAAAATGGTGCGAACGGAAAGCGCATTGCGTTTATTTCACCAAAAGAAACGTCAGGTGTGCTAATTGAATTGTGTGAGCCTTTGAAAGGAGAGAAACAGGAAGATGCATGAATCGTTCAATGACTTGACTGAATGGCGCAAGAAAGCTTTATGGGGCGGCGGTGAAAAACGAGCAGCGGCTCACCGAAACAAAGGAAAGCTGACTGTTCGGCAGCGGCTTCATGAACTTCTTGATGAAGGCAGCTTTATGGAAATTCAGTCATTTGCTAAAGGCTGCCGCTCAGAACATTTAGGGGATGGCGTTGTCACTGGGACGGGACTGATTCATGGGAGACAAGTAGGCGTTTATGCACAAGATGCGACCGTGTACGGGGGTTCGCTAGGGGACATGCATGCGAAAAAAATAGCGGCTTTAATGGATTTGGCTGCTAAAAATCAAATGCCTGTTATCGGTCTAAAAGACTCAGGTGGTGCGAGAATTCAAGAGGGTGTGGTATCATTAGAGGGATACGGTCAGATTTTTAAACGGAATGTGCTGTACTCTGGTCAAATTCCGCAAATATCCGTTATATTAGGCTCCTGTGCGGGAGGTGCAGTATATTCACCTGCATTGACGGATTTTGTATTCATGACGGAGCAAACAGCTCATATGTTTTTAACTGGTCCGAAAGTGATAGAAAAAGCAACAGGAGAGACGGTCTGTCCTGACCGGCTTGGAGGTGCAGCAGTTCAGCATCAAACAAGCGGGAATGTGCACTATACAGGGAAAGATGAGAGAGACGTGTTAAAAGCAGTTCGAACGCTTTTAACATACATACCAACGAAACGACGGCCTGTCATTCATCGTAAGGTGCAAAAGCATGATGCGAGCGATCTTGGGAACATCTTGCCAAAGGAGCCATCACGTACTTATGATGTCAAACAAGTGGTGACAGCGATCACCGACCACGGCTCATTTTTTGAAACGCAGCGTTGTTTCTCCAAAAATATCGTCACAGGTTTTGCCAGATTACAAGGGTCTTCCATTGGTCTTGTAGCCAATCAGCCTAAGGTGCTGGCAGGAAGCCTTGACCTAGATGCTGCTGATAAAGCGGCTCGGTTTATTCGATTTTGCGATGCATTTCATATTCCCATTTTAACCCTTGTGGACGTTCCTGGTTTTTTGCCAGGTGAGAAAGCTGAGCATGCAGGCATTATCCGCCACGGCGCAAAGCTTCTGTATGCGTACGCTGAGGCGACCGTTCCAAAGATTACTGTGATTTTGCGAAAGGCGTTTGGCGGTGCATACGTTGCGATGAATAGTAAGGGCTTAGGTGCTGACTTTGTGTATGCATGGCCAGAGGCAGAAATTGATGTCATGGGAAAATCGTTTGCAGACGAAATTGTTCATCCTGCTTTGCGTGAGGTGGACAATGAACCTAGTGTCATGAAGGCAGCACAATTAGGATTAATCGACGATATTTTAATGCCAGATGAAACGAGAGAGCGACTCATTCGCTCATTTGACCTGCTTCGCAGTAAGGAAGAAGATAGACCGTTAAAAAAGCATGGAAACATGCCGCTATAAGAGGAGGAACATCATCATGATCAATGAGAAACGCTTATTAGACGAATTTTTAGAACTTGTTCAAATCGATTCAGAAACGAAACATGAAGAAAAAATTGTTGAAGTCCTAAAAGAGAAATTTACTGGTTTAGGGCTTAATGTAGTTGAAGATGATTCAAAAGAGACAACCGGTCATGGAGCAGGCAATCTTATTTGCACACTTGAAGGGAATCAAGAGGCAGATACGATTTATTTTACTTCTCATATGGATACAGTTGTACCAGGTAATGGTGTTAAGCCAGTCATTGAAGACGGCTATGTCAAGACAGATGGCACAACCATTCTTGGTGCTGACGATAAAACAGGGCTTGCTGCGATGTTTGAAGCGATCCGTGTCCTAAAAGAGAAAAATGTACCGCATGGCAAGATTGAATTTGTCATTACAGCTGGTGAAGAATCAGGACTTGTAGGAGCAAAAGCGTTAGATCCGAAACTGATGACAGCAAAATATGGTTATGCGCTTGATTCAGATGGCAAAGTCGGTACTATTATCGTGGCTGCGCCAACACAGGCGAAAGTACGTGCAACCATTTACGGAAAAACAGCTCACGCAGGTGTGGCACCTGAAAAAGGCGTCTCTGCGATTACGATTGCATCAAAAGCGATCGCGAGCATGCCGCTTGGCCGTATTGATGAAGAAACAACGGCGAATATCGGCCGCTTTGAAGGCGGAACACAAACGAATATTGTCTGTGATCAAGTGGATATTTTGGCAGAGGCACGTTCTTTAGAACCGGCAAAAATGGAAGCGCAAGTAGCGAAAATGAAAGAAGCCTTTGAAAAAACCGCTAAAGAAATGGGCGGAAGTGCCGATGTACAAATTGACATCATGTATCCAGGCTTTAAATTCTCACACGGCGATCAAGTCGTTGAAGTGGCGAAAAAAGCGGCTGCGAAAATTGGCCGTCCTTCAGAACTACAGACAAGCGGGGGAGGCAGTGATGCAAACGTCATTGCTGGAAACGGCATCCCGACCGTCAACCTAGCTGTTGGATATGAAGATATTCATACGAAAAATGAGAAAATGCCGATTGAAGAATTAGTCAAGACAGCTGAAATGGTTCTCGCCATTATCGAAGAAACGACAAATCCATCGTAAAGGCAGGAGACTCTGTGAGCACGCAAAAGATCATTATTTTCCAGGTGGGACAAGAGGATTTTGGTATCAGCGTAGAACATATACGCTCAATTGAGAAGGTCCCTTATTTACAAGAAGTATCGAACCTTCCAAAAGAGATTAAAGGACTCATGTCGTTAAGAGGAGAGGTCATTCCAGTCAGTGACACAGGTGTCATGCTGCACGGAAAACCTCTGGATGTAACCGAACAGTCTAAGGTTCTACTATTTGAATTAAACGATCAAATGATTGGCTGCCTTGTTTCTGATGCAAAAGATATCATAGATATCGAGCTAAGTGAGATCAAGCCATTTCATATGAACACAAAAGCATCTGAATATTTCTTCGGCGTCGTTGAGAGAGAGAACAAGATGATTTTACAAGTGGACCCTAATAAGTTTCTAGGGAAAATTGAGGATCTTGATCAATTGCCTGAGCGATTGAAAGAGGAATTAGCATAAACAAAGGTCCCTTATCCATGGATAAGGGGTCATTTTGCGTGCCGGAGCTCACGCATCTTTTATTTGTTGCGCTCTACAGAAGACAAATAAAGCCCCCTTATCATGTTCGGGTAAGGGGGCTATCATTTATTCAGCTGCTGGGTTAATTGAATCGTTTGCCGCAGCTTTTGTTTTTGATTTTTGGTACATCACATTTAAAATAATCGTTTGAATGGTGAGTAAAAGTCCACTTGTCATCCAATATAAAGGAAGAGCAGCGGGAGCATTAATTGATAGAAACAGCATCATGACTGGGAAAATCATGCCCATGATTTTTGCTTGTTTCAGTGCAGCTTCTGTTTGGGTGCCTGATTGCTTTGCGAATTTTTGTGTGACATAAAATTGCAAGAAATACATGGCCCCTGCAAAGATCGCCACCAAAAGATCAGTTTGTCCTAAGTTAAACCATAAGAACGAATGTGTTGCGATCTCAGGTGTTGAGCGGATTGCTGAGTAAAAGCCAAGAACAATTGGGATTTGAATCAGCATCGGCAGACAGCCCATTGCCAGCGGGTTCACATTGTTGTCTTTATATACTTTCATCATTTCCATTTGCAGTTCTTTTTGTTTTTCAGGTTCTTTTGTTTTTTTCAATTTGCTTTGTATTTGGTCAATCTGAGGCTTAACGAGTGCCATTTTCTCTTGCATCACTCTCTGCTTTTTAAATTGGTTTGCAAAAAGCGGGAAAATAAGCAGTCGGACAATCAATGTTACGAACATAATAGATAAACCGTAGTCATCATGGAAAAAGTTCGCAAGCCAGATAATCAACTCAGAAAAAGGCTGAACAAAATAATGATGGAAAAACCCATCAGAGCTTGTATTTGTTTGCGCACTTGCAGCAAATGCAGGTGACGCTACCATCATAAAAAATAAAGTCGTACAAATTGTCAATAAACGTTTCAATTCGTTTCCTCCTCAATAATAAAATCTAATAAGAGAGAGGAAGCGAATGGTCTTCATCATCATTTGATGATCTTTTCATTCGAATGACTTTACTAATCCAAGTTGTAATGCGATCATATATGATAAACAGAAAGTCTGTTCGATTCAAACAAGATGCATCCAACTCTTCTAAACGATGTCCTCCGAGGTGCTCGTTCATTCGGCAGTCTTTTAATAAGAAGGCAATACCGATGGCGGTCAGCGCTGGAAGAATAATCGTAAAGAATTCAACAAGGAAAAAGACTTCATTGAATGTATCAATAATCATGATTATCACATCCATTTCATTACTCACAGTGTACTATACACCATATGAAATGTCTAATGGAACAAACAGGTGAAATCACGGTGAAGTGAAGGAAAGTAGATCACCTAAGGAGGCAAGCGAATGGCTGATTCTCAAAAGAAGGGGCGAATCATTTTTCATATTGATATGAATAGTTTTTATGCATCGGTAGAAATGGCGTATGATCCTTCTTTGAGAGGGAAACCTTTAGCCATTAGCGGAAATGCAAAAGAGCGCAAAGGGATTGTTGTGACCTGCAGCTACGAGGCAAGAGCACTCGGGGTGAAGCCGCCGATGCCACTCTGGGAAGCGAAGCGGCTATGTCCGGGACTGATTGTGCGTACACCCAACTTCGACCGGTACCGCAGCTCCTCACAAGAAATGTTTACCATACTAAGAGAATATAGTGACTTAGTTGAACCCGTTTCAATTGATGAAGGCTATATTGATTTAACCGATACACCTTATGCTGAGCATGCCGTGAAAACCGCTCATGATATTCAAACGAGGCTCGTAGAAGAGCTCATGCTTCCATCGAGTATTGGCATTGCACCGAATAAATTTCTAGCGAAGATGGCGTCTAATTGGAAAAAGCCAATGGGCATTACCATTTTGCGTAAACGAGATGTCCCGACAATGCTCTGGCCGCTCCCTGCAGGTGACATGCATGGGGTTGGACAGAAAACGGCAGATAAGCTGAAAACCATCGGAATTCATACAATTGAAGATTTAGCGAAAGCGAATGAATATGCGCTAAAAGAGTTATTAGGCATCAATGGACCGAGGTTAAAGCAAAAGGCAAACGGAGAGCATGACGGCATTGTCGACCCAGAAAGGATATACGAATTTAAATCTGTCGGCAATTCTTCCACTCTTCCTCACGATTCTGATGATACAGATGAACTCGTCTCATTAATAGAGAAACTGTCGCAATCGGTGAGTGCCAGATTACGAAGAAAAGAAGTGATGGCAAACCGGCTGCTCATTATGATTCGGTATGCAAGCTGGAAAAATATCACACGGAGCGTCACACTCACGAATCCTACTGATCGAAAGGAAGATCTATTTGAGGCGGCAAAGCAGCTATTCCTAAAGCATTGGAATGACCAGCCAGTAAGACTTTTAGGCGTGACGGGGACCGATCTTGTGGAACGAAAATCAGCCGTCAAGCAGCTTGATTTATTCTCTTATACAGAAGATGCAAAAGACGAACCGCTCCAATCTCTTTTAGACGGACTGAAAGAAAAATACGGTAAACCACTCATCCAAAGAGGAGTGACCATTAAGGAAAAAGAGAGCAAAACAAGTGGTACAAGTTTTAATAAAGACTTTTTTCAGGACGAAAGAGGAAATGACTAGCCTGAAAACTTGATAAAAGAGGTGATGTTGTGGTAATTTCAAAGGGTACATCATTTCAGCAGTAATCAATATAGTGTGTTAGAAGGGACGTCAGAATTATGTCAAAACAACAAATCGGTGTCGTTGGACTAGCCGTTATGGGAAAAAACCTTGCCCTAAATATTGAAAGCCGCGGTTTCTCCGTGTCCGTTTATAACAGATCTAGCAGCAAAACAGAAGAGTTTCTTCAAGAATCACAAGGGAAAAACGTTGTAGGCACATACAGCATTGAAGAATTTGTTCAATCGCTTGAAACGCCGCGTAAAATTCTTTTAATGGTAAAAGCAGGCGCAGCAACAGATGCAACCATTCAATCATTACTTCCTCACCTAGAGAAAGGTGACATTTTAATTGATGGTGGAAATACATATTACAAGGATACACAAAGACGTAACCAAGAGCTTGCGGAAAGTGGTATTCACTTCATTGGTACAGGTGTTTCTGGCGGTGAAGAAGGCGCACTTAAAGGTCCTTCTATCATGCCTGGCGGTCAAAAAGAAGCGCACGAGCTAGTGAAACCAATTTTAGAAGCCATCTCTGCGAAAGTAGATGGTGAGCCTTGTACAACGTATATCGGTCCAGATGGAGCAGGACATTATGTCAAAATGGTTCATAACGGTATCGAGTACGGAGACATGCAATTGATCTCTGAATCATACTTTATCTTGAAGCATGTCGCTGGTTTATCAGCAGGGGAGCTTCATGAAGTATTCTCAGAGTGGAATAAAGGCGAACTTGACAGCTACTTAATCGAAATCACAGCTGACATTTTCACAAAAGTGGACGAAGAAACGAACCAGCCGCTAGTAGATGTCATCTTAGATAAAGCTGGCCAAAAAGGAACTGGAAAATGGACAAGCCAAAGCTCACTTGATTTAGGTGTCCCGCTTCCAATCATTACGGAGTCTGTTTTCGCTCGTTTTATTTCTGCGATGAAAGATGAGCGTGTGGAAGCAAGTCAATTAATTCAAGGGCCTGAGCCAACTCAATCAGCTGAAGATAAACAAGCATTAATCGAAGCTGTTAGAAAAGCTCTCTTCATGAGTAAAATCTGCTCATATGCACAAGGTTTTGCGCAAATGAAAGCAGCGTCTGATGAGTATAACTGGGATTTGAAATACGGTGAAATTGCGATGATCTTCCGTGGTGGATGTATCATTCGTGCAGCCTTCCTGCAGCAAATCAAAGAAGCATATGACCGTAACCCTGAATTGAAAAACCTATTGCTTGATCCTTACTTCAAGGATATCGTAGAAAGCTATCAATCATCACTTCGTAAAGTGATTTCACTTGCAGTAGAACAAGGTGTTCCTGTTCCTTCATTCTCAAGTGCACTAGCTTACTTTGATAGCTATCGTACAGCTGTCCTTCCAGCTAACTTAATTCAAGCACAGCGTGACTACTTCGGCGCACATACGTATGAGCGCACAGATAAAGAAGGCGTCTTCCATACTGAATGGATGAAATAAGTATAAAACCTCAAAAGACCTTACCTTGGTAAGGTCTTAGATTGTTGACAAAGGGCTAAAATGAACTTGATTTTAGCCCTTTGTCTTCTTTTTAGCGTGATAGAAAACCTTTGCGGGCTAGGAAGGCCGAGTACTGGAGCGAAGCGACTTTGACATTCGTGAGCACCAGCACGCAGGACTGACACCGAATGCGAGGGTTTGTCTACACGCTGTGACCTTACCTTTGGTAAGGTCTTTTTTGTGTTTACATCTATTCGGCTAAAAATCCGAAAAAGAGGGATGCTAAGTAAAAAAGAACAGAAAGTAGGGATAGAAGTGGGCATTTTATATGCACTTCTCCCAGCGATATTTTGGGGAAGTATTGTTCTCATCAGTGTCAAACTTGGCGGGAATGCCTATCAGCAAACACTCGGCATTACCCTCGGCGCTTTTTTGTTTTCAATCGGCGCCTATTTGATCAAAATGCCGGAACTGACACCGCTTATTTTTGCGGTTTCCGTTATCTCTGGGATCTTTTGGAGTATTGGGCAAATGAATCAGCTTTCAAGTGTCGCCTTTCTAGGGGTGTCAAAGGCTGTTCCTTTATCAACGGGTATGCAGCTTGTGAGCACGACATTATTTGGTGTCATTGTCTTCAAAGAATGGCAAACCATGACGGTCATACTTATTGGTTCTTGTGCCATTTTATTTATTATTGCTGGCGTTGTCATGACATCCCTCGGTCAAAAAAAGAGTGGCGGAAACGAAGGCGGCAATTTTAAAAAGGGAATTATCATTTTGCTCATCTCAACCGTAGGCTACGTCGGATATGTCGTCATTTTAAGATGGTTTCATATAGATGGCTGGTCTGCGCTCGTTCCACAATCTGTCGGCATGCTGCTTTCATCGTTAGCGATTAGTCTAAAGCAAGACCCGTTTAGCAAATATACGTTCAGAAATATCATTGCTGGTCTTGTGTGGTCGACAGGAAATCTAGGGCTTCTTTTGGCGATTCCACTCATTGGCGTAGCAGTAAGTTTTTCCATGTCTCAAACAGGAATTGTCATCTCGACTTTAGGCGGTATTTATTTATTAAAAGAGAAAGCATCTAAAACAAGCTTTGTCATTGCAGGCTGCTTGATGATTATCGCAGGCGGTGTGTTGCTAGGTTTTACAAAATAGGAGGTTTAAGCGAATGTATCCAGATTTGGAAGGAAAAACAGTTCTCATCACAGGAGCAGGTACAGGGATAGGTCAGGCGATGGCGCGCCGGTTTGGACAAGAAAAAGCCAATGTAGTGATCAATTATTTCTCAGATAAAGAAAACCCGGACGACACGATTGCTGAGATTCAAAAAAGTGGCGGACAGGCTGTCAAAATTCAAGGGGATGTATCAAAAGAAGAGGATATGAAGGCGATGATTGATCAAGCTGTCGATACATATGGCAGTCTTGATGTCATGATCAATAATGCAGGAATTGAAAATGAAGTTCCTTCAACTGAAATGACGCTAGATAACTGGAACAAAGTGATGTCCACCAATTTAACAGGCATGTTTTTAGGCTGCCGTGATGCACTGAAGTATATGACGGAACACGGGATAGAAGGATCGATTATTAACATGTCGTCGGTCCATCAGCAAATTCCGTGGCCTCATTTTGTCCATTATGCAGCAAGTAAAGGAGGCGCCAAGCTTTTGACGGAAACGCTGGCACTAGAATATGCCCCTAAAAAAATTCGCGTAAACAGCATTGCACCAGGCGCAATTGATACCCCGATCAATGCCGAAAAATTTGATGATCCAGCATTGAAAAAGGGCGTCATTGAGCTGATACCGATTGGTTATATCGGAAAACCGGAAGAAGTGGCAGCATGTGCTGTCTGGCTTGCATCAAAAGAGGCGAGCTATGTGACAGGGTTGACGTTATATGTAGACGGCGGTATGACCAAGTACCCTGGATTCCAAGCAGGAAAAGGATAATCGTGATGATCACGGGCTGGGCCCAGAGGATAACACAACACCAAATTATGATCTAGTATGTGCATGTGAAGACTAGTGAAAAGCGTGTGTATAAACATTCACACGCTTTTATCCGTTTATACGACTTATTCAAATATGGCTTCTTTGTTCTTCACGATGATGCCTACTTTCGTTTTGACACGAGGAACACCATCTTTTTGAAGATAATCATATAAAATAGGTTCTATTTCATTTATATCTGTACGAAGTATTTTAGGAGATAACTCCCCGATAAATGGATCGTTTTTAACTGCTAGACAGTTCGCCATTGTATCGAGTGCAATTAAACTGAAAGGTCTTCCTTTGTTTAGCCATGATTTCATTCTGAGCCATGTTGGAAAGCATGCTGATGCCAACCTGCCCCAACTGTCGTTAAAAGAGGAGCAATGAGACTCCATCCAATCAAGTATGTGATGTGAACGGAAACGATATAGGCTGGAGAGAGCCGTCATTGGCAATTCCTTTTCACTTACACATTTCAATTGATCAAAAATACGTCTCATTCCTTCCTCGGCTGGTAAACTACTGGCTGCTGCCCAAGAAAGCGGATGAAAAAATTTATCGGCATCATTCTCCCAAAGCTCTCTTACCCAATCCGAAGCTGCAGTACCTAAAACATCAGCTGCGATCTCCAGCATTCTTGATTTAACTTCATGATTTTCCGTTCCATAAAATCTAGATTTTACAGACATCAAAATTTTTTGTGTATCGTGTTTTTTCAGGGCTTTGATGACATCGTATTGAAGAAACCATCTTGTGATTGAGAAATCTAATAAAGACTCCAAATCGTGTTGAACCGCTTGTAATGTGGGTATTTTCTCTTCTGCTGTGACCAATACATCTTCTTCTGGCTGACAAGCCTCTCCGTCTTCTTCATAAAAATCATCGTGCAATAAAAATTTCTTTGGAGAGTGGATGATCGCTAAGTGATACCATTCAATTGGCCGTAAAGAATAGGTTAAGAGCCGCCTGTGACAATCATTGCATAAACGATAAGGCTGAGCTGGTTCATCAGAAGTTTTTACAACATCAATCTCGTTTCTTTTACAGGCTTCACACAAATGAGTGACTGCCATGATATCCACTCCTTTTGATTGCAAAGATATGAATAGACTCGAAAAGTAGCAGCAAAAGACGTTTACCTATCCATCAAATTGAGTGGGAATAGAATCTGTTTCCATCTCTGGGCAGTTACTTCTCATGATTTATGGGATGAAAAATTGGATTTTTGAATGAGCTAAGTCATTAGCACTTATTTTAACAAAGTTCTCAAAGACTGTCTTCTGAAGAAGAAGCTACTTTATGGTTCATTCGGAGAGTATTTTTTAAAAGAAAAGGGGTCTCGTTCATATCTGGATGAGATCTCTTTTGTTCTGAAAGCTTGATGTGAGTATTAATGCGGTCATTTATAAAATAAAATACATACATATAAAATTAAATGTCTAGACATTTAAAAATAAAAATATATAATATTAACTGGAAGCGCTTTTATTACAACAATGGGGTGAGAGAAATGAAACGTATTTTATTAGCATGCAGTTCAGGTATGTCTACGAGTTTACTAGTCACAAAGATGAAGGCACATGCTGAGTCTATAGGGGAGGAAGCAGAGATTTGGGCAGTCGGACAAGACCAAGCGAAAAAAGAAATGGCACATGCCGATGTTGTATTAATTGGACCGCAAATGAGCTTTTTAAAAGGTGATCTTCAAAAAGAAGCTCAAAAATATGGGATTGAAGTAGAGGTCATCGATATGCAGGCGTATGGGCTAGCAGATGGACAAAAAGCGTATGAACAAGCGGTTTCATTGATGGGGGAATCTTAAAGGATGGAAAAGAAAACGCTCGAAGGACTCACGGAAGAACAAATCAGTTTTCAATTGATCTTACACAGCGGAAATGCACGAAGCAAATTGCTTCAATCTCTTAAACAATTTAGAGAAGGTCATGAAACAGTAGCATCTGACCTTCTCAAAGAAGCGGAAGATGACTTGCGGAATGCACATGATATCCATTTTCAGATGGTACAGCAAGAGGCAAGCGGAGAAACGATTTCATTCTCCTTGCTGCTCATGCATGCCGAAGATCATTTCATGTCAACCATGACAATAAAAGAGCTTGTGGGAGAGCTTTTACCGATATTGCAATCATTGAAACAATAAAGGGTGTAAACAAGGGGGGAAACCAATGTTTGATAAAATAAGTGCGATTTTGGTTCCGATTGCTGGGAGATTGAACAACAATCGCTATCTAGGGGTATTAAGGGATGCCTTTATGCTTGCGTTCCCATTAACAATTTTTGGTTCCATCATGGTCGTATTAATGAATTTGCCATTTTTAGATAAGATCATGAGTCAAACAGCACTGGAAGGTGTTCAGTCTGCACTGAATATTGCACCTAGTGCGACCATCAGCATTATGAGTGTGTTTGTTGTATTTGGGATTGGCTACTATTTATCGAAAAGCTATGATGTGGAAGCTGTCTTTGGCGGTGTGATCGCTTTAGCCTCTTTTCTGCTCCTTACGCCATTTTTACTAGAACAAGAGGGCGGTGCATCCATTGCAGGCGTCATCCCAGTCGATCGTTTAGGCGCAAAGGGAATGTTCCTTGGAATGATCACAGGCTTTTTGTCGGCTGAAATTTATCGCTATTTTGTCCAAAAGAAATTTGTCATCAATATGCCGCAAGGGGTTCCGCCAGCTGTTTCTAAGTCTTTTGCTGCACTTATCCCGGCTACTTTGACACTCACAACCTTTTTACTGATCAATATCATCATTACACAAGGGTTCAAAACCAACATGCATGACTTGATTTACAATGCGATTCAGGCGCCGCTTGTCGGACTTGGAAGCGGTATCATTCCGACCTTGATCGCTATTTTCTTTATACAAATTCTTTGGTTCTTTGGGCTCCACGGCCAAATTATTATCAACTCTGTCATGGACCCGATTTGGAATACATTGTCCATTCAAAATCTAGAAAGCTACACAAAAACAGGTGAGGTTCCGAACATCATCAGCAAGCAGTTTATCGAAATCTATACAGTGGGTATGGGTGGAACCGGTATGACGCTGGCTGTTGTGTTTACGATTTTAATTTTTCTTAAAAGTAAGCAATTGAAACAAGTAGCAAAGCTCGGCTTAGGACCAGGATTATTTAACGTCAATGAACCCATTATCTTCGGTTTACCGATTGTGATGAACCCGCTTATTCTCATTCCATGGATTTTGGCGCCAATGGTGATTACTTGTATTTCTTATTTTGCGATGGCCGCAGGTATTGTGCCGCCTCCGACAGGCGTGAATATTCCATGGACAGTACCGATCTTTATTAGCGGAGTCATGGCAACAAATTCATTAGCGGGCGGTCTGCTTCAGCTGTTTAATTTAATGATTGTGTTTGTTATTTGGTTCCCGTTCCTAAAATTTATTGATCGTATGAATGTGAAAAATGAAAAAATAGTCACGACAGAAAAAACGAAACAAACAAACATCAAAGGTGAAGGAGACTCAATACATGTCGATGGAAACTAACAGTCAATCATATACATTTCCAGAAGGTTTCTGGTGGGGATCTTCTGCCTCTGCTACGCAAACAGAAGGCAGTTATCCAGGAGATGGAAAGGGACCGAACATTTGGGATCACTGGTTTGAAAAAGAGCCGAATCGTTTTTTTCAGGGCGTCGGTCCAGGTGTGACCTCGCAATTTTATCGTAAA
This sequence comes from Bacillus sp. FSL K6-2869, assembly GCF_040869405.1. Taxonomy (NCBI): domain Bacteria; kingdom Bacillati; phylum Bacillota; class Bacilli; order Caryophanales; family Bacillaceae; genus Bacillus; species Bacillus sp. FSL K6-2869. Next base: position 2,266,463 of record NZ_CP152035.1, on the reverse strand, counting down.
TACAAAGAGGATATCCGCCTCATGAAGGAGATTGGGCACAACTCGTTTCGTCTATCTATATCATGGTCACGCCTTTTACCTGAGGGAAAAGGGGCTGTTAATGAAGAAGCTGTGGCTTTTTACAATGATGTGATCAATGAACTGATAGCGAGTGACATTGAACCGTTTGTGAACTTGTATCATTTTGATATGCCAATGGCGCTTCAGGAGAGGGGAGGATGGGTAAACAGGCAGGTCGTAGACGATTATGTCAGCTATGCGACATTGTGTTTTCAGCTATTTGGCGACCGGGTGAAAAAATGGTTTACCCATAACGAGCCGATTGTTCCTGTAGAGGGTGGATATATGTATAGCTTCCATTATCCAAACGAAGTTGATTTCCAAAAGGCAGTGCAAGTTGGATTTCATGAGATTTTATCAAATGCTAAGGCCATTGCGGCTTATAAAGAGATGAAGCAGGATGGGAAAATAGGCATTATCCTCAACCTTACTCCTTCGTATCCGCGAAGCCAGAATCCACGGGATGTCGAAGCAGCTGAGATGGCTGACGCCTTCTTTAACCGGTCCTTCCTAGATCCAGCTGTGAAAGGACATTTCCCTGAAAAGCTAGTGGACGTGTTAAAGAAAGAAGGATTGATGCCGGCTATGGAGGAAGGAGACCTTGAACTCATTCAAGAGAACACGATCGACCTTCTCGGCATCAACTATTATCAGCCAAGAAGAGTGAAAGCAAAGGAACATATGCCTCACCCTGATGCACCATTTATGCCAGATCATTATTTCGATTCTTTTGAAATGCCGGGCAGAAAAATGAATGTGTACCGCGGCTGGGAAATCTATGAAAAGGGTATTTACGATATATTGAAAAAAGTCCAGACAGACTATGGGAATATTGAATGCTTTATTTCTGAAAATGGAATGGGTGTCGAAGGAGAAGAGCGGTTTCAGGATGAAGAAGGAATGATTCATGACGATTACCGCATTGATTTTATTTCTGAGCATCTTAAATGGGTGCATCAAGCCATTCAAGAAGGAAGTCATGTAAAAGGCTATCACCTGTGGACGTTTATGGATAATTGGTCATGGTCGAATGCCTATAAAAATCGCTATGGATTTGTCTCAGTGAACCTTGAGGAAGACGGGAAACGTACCATCAAAAAAAGTGGCTACTGGTTTCAATCGGTTTCAGAGAATAATGGTTTCTAATCAAGATACTTGCTCTTTCCTTGAAAAGGGCAAGTATTTTTCTTATGTAAAGATGAAAGGATTGAAATGAAAGTGGCTCGAACCTTTTAAGCGCACTAGGCTTAGTGTAGAATGAGAGGAAGGCTAGAAAGCGCTATAATAGGATATGAAAAAACAAGTCAGTTGGTGGTGTGAGATGACAAAGTACGAACTCATTTCAGAAGAAATTAGAAAAAGAATAGGAACAGCATATTATCCAGAAGATCAACCCATTCCAGATGAAAACTCGCTTGCCGCTGAATTTAAATGCAGCAGAATGACGATGAAGCGTGCGCTTGATCTTTTAGTGGCGGAAGGTCTGCTCTTTAGAAAAAGAGGTCATGGCACATTTATTGTGAAGGCAGCGCTAAATCAAGGTGCGATCAACGTATCAGGTCATGAAAATAAAGGGTTCACGAAAGTGATGGCAGATAAAAACGTGACGAGCCAAATCATTCGCTTTGATGTGCATTTTCCAAGTGAAGAGGTGGCAGCTCATTTATCCATTGACTCAAGCACACCTGTCTATGACATTATTCGGCTCCGTTTGGTAGAAGAAGAGCCATATGTATTAGAAAAAACCTTTATGCCTGTCAATGTCATTAAAGGAATAGATGAAGAGGTTTTATTGGGTTCCATCTATAGCTACATTACAAACACACTGCAATTAAAAGTAGCAGGAGCGCACAAAAAAATTAGAGCGGCTAAATCAGATCAGCTTGATCAGCAATATTTAGGCTGTGACCCTACGGATCCGGTGCTAGAAGTGGAGCAGGTGGCTTATTTAAACACAGGCCGTCCGTTTGAATATTCCTTTAGCCATCATCGCTATGATAAATTTGATTTTTCAACGGTTGAAATTACGAAAACACGACTTTAAAAAAAGAGCAGAACCCCCTCAATCGGGAGACTGCTCTTTTTTTGTTGATTTTATATATTCCACCAGTGATATCCATCTTTTTCAAGAAGCTGATCTGCTTCTTTTGGTCCCATAGAACCAGCAGGATAATTTGGTTTTAACGTTTTGGTTTCAGCCCATTTTTCTGAAATTGGATCAACAAAGTTCCAAGACAGTGCTACTTCATCCCAGTGGGCAAAGTTTGTTGCGTCACCTAGCAAACAGTCATGAATTAGCTTTTCATACGCTTCTGGTGTATTCATGATGTCGTTGTAATTTGTTTGATAGTCAAGCTTAATTGGTTTAGCATACGTTCCGCCATCAAGCTTGCGAGCATTCAGGTGAAGGGTGATGCCTTCGTCTGGCTGAATGTGAATCACCAGTAAGTTTGGATGCATGGAATTCCCGTTTCCGTAGTACAGGTTCATCGGAATGTCTTTAAATTGCACCACGATTTGAGTGGATTTCTTTTCTAGACGTTTTCCTGTACGAATGTAAAATGGTACCCCGGCCCATCTAAAGTTATCGATGAGAAGTTTTCCTGCAACGAATGTTTCTGTGTTGGAGTTTGGGTCCACATTTTGCTCTTCAAGATAGGAAGGAACCATATTGCCATCAATCGTTCCTGCATCATACTGTCCGCGGACAAAGAATTGATCCACTTCATCTTTCGAGAATGGACGAAGCGCACGCAATGCTTTCCGTTTTTCGCTACGGATTTCCTCTGTATTGAGCTTAATCGGTGGCTCCATGGCTAGTAGTGCAACCATTTGAAGCATATGGTTTTGTACCATATCTCTCAGTGCACCAGAACTCTCGTAATATCTCGCACGGTCTTCGACACCTAATGATTCACTCGATGTGATTTGAATGTTTGAAATATAGCGGTTTGTCCAAAGCGGTTCAAAGATCGCATTCGCAAAACGAATCACCTCAATGTTTTGCACCATCTGTTTACCGAGGTAGTGGTCAATACGATAAATTTGATCCTCTGTAAATGCATCTCGGATCTCTTCATTTAATGTTTTGGCACTAGGGAGGTCATGACCAAACGGTTTTTCAATGACAAGTCGAGACCATCCAGTCGTTTCTGATACGCCTTCACTTTTTAAAAACTTCGCAATGGTTCCGAAGAATTCCGGTGCCATCGCTAAATAGAACATCCGGTTATTTGGGATACTGTATGTATCTTCAAGACCAGAAAGAAGTGTGTTCAGTGCTTGATAGGAAGCAGGGCTTGAGACATCAAAGTCATGGTAATAGAAATGAGAAATAAATTCCTCTGCTTTTGCTTCTGCATCATCAGAAGAGACCGATTCTTTTACCACAGCTCTTAGGTCTTCATGAGACCAAGGACGACGTCCAACACCTACAACAGCGAATTGATCTCCAAGCTTTCCGCTATGATAAAGTCTATGTATAGAAGGGTAGAGCTTGCGTTTTGCAAGGTCTCCTGTTGCGCCAAAGATGACAATGACTGCTTTTGGATAGTTAGTTTCTGTATTCACGAAAAGTACCTCACTTTATTCGTAGCATTGTTGTAAAAACCGAGAATGTATGTACATTTTCTTTATTTTAAAGGTTCATTGTTCGTAAAGCAAACATTTGATTCGACTTTTTCTGCCCGAGTTTGACTTTTTTCAAAAATTCCGCTGAATTCACATTTATCCTGTCTTCATGTATTCTATATGAATGAAGAGATTGTATACCGGCTGTAGGAGGAAATCGTAATGGAACTGCTCTTTTTAGGAACAGGTGCAGGCATTCCTGCAAAAACAAGAAACGTCACTTGCACTGCGCTGAAGCTTTTAGAAGAGAGAAAAGCCGTGTGGCTTTTTGATTGCGGAGAAGCGACGCAGCATCAAATATTACATACAACGATTAAACCAAGAAAAATTGAGAAGATCTTTATCACGCATATGCACGGTGATCATGTATATGGTCTCCCGGGTCTGCTTGGCAGCAGGTCCTTTCAAGGCGGAGAGGATGAATTGACGATATATGGTCCAAGCGGCATTAAAGCTTTTGTAAACGCGGCACTTTCAGCGACACAAACGCATTTGACTTATCCGCTGCATATCATAGAAATAGAGGAAGGGATCGTTTTTGAAGATGAGACCTTTCAAGTAGAAGCAAGACGAGTGTCTCATGGGATCCCAGCTTTCGGTTATCGGGTCGTGGAAAAAGATGTACCTGGTGCACTAAAAGCCGAAGACCTAAAAAAAATCGGTGTAAAACCTGGACCTTTGTATCAGAAGTTGAAAAATGGGGAAACCGTTACACTCGAAGATGGAAGAATGATTGATGGAACCGATTATTTGGAACCCCCTAAAAAAGGGAGAATCGTTGCATTTTCAGGAGATACCCGTTTGTGCGAGAATATAACAAGGCTTGCCAAGAATGCGGATGTGTTAGTCCATGAAGCAACATTTGGGAAAGAAGATGCAGAACTAGCCTATAATTATTATCACAGTACGACAGAACAGGCAGCAAAAACAGCGCAGGAAGCAGGCGCAAAAAGACTGATTTTGACCCATATTAGTGCACGGTACCAAGGGGAAGAGTCACTGAAACAATTACTCAAAGAAGCCCGCGATATATTCCCGCTGACTGAAGCTGCACATGATTTCTTTTCTTTTCCTATTGACCGTACCCTGTAAAAATTGGATGAATCGTCAAAAAAAGTTGTGTGATTTTTTTGATATTTATGATGACGCTCTTTTTCAGGTAGTGGTAAAATGGTGAAGAAAAAACAAATGACGAATTACACTATGAAGAATACGGGAGGCACAATCAAAGATGAGCGGTTTTACAGCGTTAAGTGAAGCAGAATTAAATGACCTATATGCAGCACGACAAAAAGAATATGAAACGTACAAAAGTAAAAACTTACACTTAGACATGTCTAGAGGGAAACCTTCACCAAAACAGCTCGATTTATCTATGGGCATGCTCGATGTCGTGACATCAAAGGATGCAATGACAGCTGAGGATGGTACAGATGTGCGAAACTATGGCGGCTTGACAGGCCTTCCTGAAACAAAGAAATTTTTTGCAAGTGTGCTCAATCTGAAGCCAGAACAAATCATCATTGGCGGTAATTCTAGTCTGAATATGATGCATGACACAATTGCACGTGCTATGACTCACGGCGTATATGGCAGCAAAACACCTTGGGGAGAGCTTCCAAAGGTAAAATTCCTTGCACCAAGCCCAGGATATGATCGTCATTTTGCCATTTGTGAGCATTTTAACATAGAGATGATTACGGTAGATATGAAGTCGGATGGACCTGACATGGATCAGGTGGAAAAATTGGTTGCAGAAGATGAAGCCATCAAAGGGATTTGGTGTGTACCGAAATATAGTAACCCTGACGGCATTACGTATTCAGATGAGGTTGTTGACCGTCTTGCTTCTATGCAGACAAAAGCAGACGACTTCCGTATTTTTTGGGATGATGCCTATGCAGTCCACCATCTAACAGATACGCCTGATACGTTAAAAGATATTTTTCAAGCAGTAGACAAAGCAGGACATGCAAACCGTGTGTTTATGTTCGCCTCTACTTCTAAAATTACGTTCCCAGGCTCAGGTGTTGCACTAATGGCATCTAGTCAGGACAACGTCAGCTTTATTCAAAAACAGCTATCAGTTCAAACCATTGGGCCAGATAAAATCAATCAATTAAGACACCTTCGTTTCTTCAAGAATCCAGAAGGATTGAAGGAACATATGAAAAAGCATGCAGCGATTATTAAGCCGAAATTTGACCTCGTTCTTTCGATCCTTGATGAAAAGCTTGGTGGAACAGGCATCGCTGAGTGGCACAAACCAAATGGCGGATATTTTATCAGCTTAAATACACTCGATCATTGTGCAAAAGCTGTTGTGCAAAAAGCGAAAGAAGCCGGTGTGACACTAACAGGTGCAGGGGCGACATATCCTTATGGAAACGATCCGCTTGATCGTAACATCCGTATTGCGCCAACGTTCCCAACACTTGAAGAACTAGAGCAGGCGATTGACATCTTTACGTTATGCGTTCAGCTTGTCAGCATTGAAAAGTTGCTGTCTGAGAAAAGTCAATCAGCACCAACGGTATAATGAAAAAACTCCTTGACTGATGTCCGGTCAAGGAGTTTTTGTTTTTAGTTGGCTGTTTGATAATAAGAGACAGGCTGTTTTGCTGCACACCATACATCATAAATCGCAAGCTGCACAATATGTGGTTCATCGTGATGAATATAGTGTGAGCTGTTCTGCGCCTGAATCCATCCGCTTTGGGATGACAATGTGAGCAGTCGTTTATGAAGCCTGAGCCAAGCTTCATGTGCTGGATGAAACAAGCGGCTTTTGCCTGATGAAATGACAAGAAGGGGCATCATCCCATAATGCGTTTGCTCCTCTTTGATCGTACGCAGCATTTGCTCAAAGTCCTCATGTGTACATTCTGCTGTGAACTGCGTCATATATGAAGTGCGTTCTTCCTTTGATAAGAGCGGCAGAATGACCTGCTCTTGCTCCTCACTTGCTGGGTCTAGAAGGACCATACCGATAACATCTTCTTTTCTGCGGCTTGCCCATAAGCGGCTGACAAGAGAGCCAAATGAGTGCGCCACAATGAGGAATGGCGGCTGAATATTGGCTTGATGTAAGAGTGTATCTAAATCATCCGCAAGATCATGTAAAGTTCTTCCTTCTTTGCTTTCACTGCTTTTTCCATTGCCTAAACGGTCATATAAGAAAACACCAAGCTCTGCGTCAATATCACGAGCGATATTCGCCCACGTATCGCCTGAAATACCATATCCTGCTTCAAAAATAATAGTGGCTTGCTTTTTTCCTTGACGATGCCTTGTATAAAAGTGATGTCCATCTATATGATACGTTCTTTCAATCAATGCCGAGTTCATTCTTCCATCTCCTCTAAGTGGTTCTTTAGCTAAAAGACGGCACAAAAGGCAAAGATGTTTCTCTTAAAAACAAAAAAGATGCCTATTTCAAAAAATAGACACCTTTTTGCTTAAAGATGTTACCAAGCGCGATCGTATTGGCGCGGGCTTTCGATGGATGTACGAAGCTCTTTAGCGGCTGTTTTTGGGAAATACGGATCCCGTAAAAATTCTCTGCCGATAAAGATCAAGTCAGCACGCTGATTTTGTAAAATTTCTTCGGCCTGTACACCAGATGTGATCATACCGACAGCGGCTGTTTGGATGCCGGCACCTTCTCTTATTTTCTCAGCAAAGGTGACTTGGTAGCCGGGGAATGTTTTAATACTGGCTTGCACCACAGCGCCTGAGCTCACATCAATTAGATCGACTCCTTGCTCTTTCAGCCATGCGGCAATGCCAATATAATCTGCAATATCTAGTCCTTTTGTTGTGTAATCAGAAGCGGATACACGGACAAATAATGGTCCATCCCACACTTCATTGACTGCATCAACCACTTCTCTCAAGAAGCGATAACGATTTTCAGGTGAACCGCCATATTCATCTGTCCGGTGATTGGCAAGCGGTGAGAGAAATTCGTTAATCAAATAGCCATGCGCACCATGAATCTCAATGATGTCAAATCCAGCTTTCTTGGCGCGGACAGCGGCATCTTGAAACGCCTGAACGGTGTCTTTTATTTGATCGATAGACATCTCAAGAGGTGTTTTAGATTGCTCGTCAAATGGAATGCTGGATGGAGCAAGAATGTCACCATCTAGCTCAGCCTTGCGTCCTGCATGGGCTAGCTGGATGGCCGTTTTTGTTCCGTACGCTTTGATTTGTTCGTTTAATGAGGCAAACCCTTCAATGTGCTCATCACTCCAAATTCCGAGGTCCTGATCACTAATTCTTCCCTCAGGTGAAACAGCACTTGCCTCGATCATAATTAATCCGGCCTGACCTTGCGCACGGGAAATATAATGTGCAAAGTGGAAAGGCTGTAATTTTCCATCACGGTCATAGGATGAATACATACACATCGGGGACATGACGATGCGGTTTTTGAGTGTGACACCTTTTAATGTCCAAGGTGAAAAAAGCTTTGTTTCCAATTACCTTCGCCTCCTCATAGAATGGTATAGCCGATTATAACAGCCATTCAAACATTCGTCATAAAAGGTGCTCAAACCATATAGCTTTTGAACATGATTTTGTATAATGAAAGATATGGACATCAAAGGGGGATAAACGGATGAAATGGCAAACGGAAAGTGAACTAAAGGAGCTACTCACAGCTCTGATGCAGTATGAAAGCATATCTGGTACAACGGGAGAAGTCGCATTAGCGGAATATTTATATTACTTGCTGAGGGAGCGGCCATATTTTGAGCAGCATCCTGATCACTTGGCTTTGCATCCAATGAAAGATGGCCGGTATTTTTTAACGGCACTTGTCAAACGAAGTACGCTGCCACGTACTGTTTTACTCCTCAGCCATTTTGATGTCGTCGATACAGAGGATTACGGAGAATTTCAAAATATGGCGTGTAAGCCCGAAGAGTTAATGGCGTCCTTTTCTCAAAAAAGTGCACTTCTTCCCAAAAGGGCAAGAGAGGATTTAGCTTCAGGTGACTGGCTGTTTGGACGAGGGTCCATGGATATGAAAGCAGGCCTGACTGTCCAGCTTTCCATGCTGGAAAGAGCGATGGCAGGGAGGTTTGAAGGAAATATTCTGCTCGTCACAGTGCCAGATGAAGAAGTGAATTCACAGGGAATGCTGGAGGCTGTTCCGAAACTAAAGGAGCTCAAGGAGACGTATGACCTTGAGTATACCGCTTGTTTAAACAGTGAGCCGATGTTTGAAAAGTATCCCGGGGATGCGCATCAATACATCTATACAGGTAGTATAGGGAAGGTACTTGCGGGATTTTTCTGCAAAGGAATTGAAACACATGTAGGTGAGCCCTTCTCAGGATTAAATGCAAATTTTATGGTATCTGAATTAAACAGGCTGTTAGAACTGAATAGTGATTATTGTGAGGAAGTAGATGGTGAAGTGACACCGCCTCCGACCAATTTGATGCAAAAGGATTTGAAAGAAGCTTACTCTGTTCAAACGCCTCACACGGCTGTTTCTTTATTTAATGTGCTGATGATGAACCGCTCTAGTGAAGAGCTTCACGGGCTCCTCTATGAAACTGCGAAACAAGCAGCAGCCCAAATCGAAGCCAATCTCAAACAGAAAACCGCTGCATTTCAACGCTTTAAACATTTTACACCCATCGATACAAACATCACGGTGTTAACGTATCATGAGCTGTACGAAAAAGCTGCTGAACGATCCGGCAAGCAGGAGGTCGAGCGAATTGTCAACTACGCCTTTGCCAACCGGGGTGAGCTTGGGGATCGTGATTTTTCAACCAAAATTGTATCAGAACTGACGACCCTTTGTAAGGAAGATGGCGCACTGATTGTGTTGTTTTATAGTCCGCCATTTTACCCATCTGTTTCTTCAACAAACGATCTGCATATTCAAACGACCTTAAAGAAGATTCAAAGAGAAGCAAAAGAGATCTATGGAATCGAAGTAGAAGAAGTCAAATATTTTCCTGGTTTATCTGATTTAAGCTACTTACAGCTTGAAAATCAAGATATAGACGATTATACAGCCAACATGCCGCTATACCAAAAAGGCTACTCGTTACCACAAGGAGAAAAAGAAGCTCTTAACGTACCTGTCATCAACGTTGGTCCATTAGGAAAGGATGCGCACAAATGGACAGAACGGCTGCATGTCCCATTCTCTTTTGGCGTTTTGCCGTCGCTCTTAGAAACAACAATTCATGCTTTATTAGAGAAAGAGTAAGCATATGTGGTGATAAGCCCTATCGTGATGATAGGGCTTTTTGTTGTGAATATATATTCTTTTTATTCTTCATTATGCCAGAAGTTATAGATGGAAATGGCAATGTGAAACGATAGAACTAACAAAAAATAGTTAAAATGATTGAAATATTCAGAAAAGTCTATTATAATCAATTATGTAATTAAGTAACAATTATTCTAATTATAAGGAGGTGATTTAAATGAAACGTAACGAATGGATTGCGATCTAAAAAATTACCGAATACTTACAAAACAGTGTGTACCGCAGAGAAGCGAATGATTTAGCTTCTCTGTGAATTTGTATAAGGACTAAAAATAGATGAGAGTTGGGTGAGAGAATTGTCAAATATGAAAAATTATTATGAAGAGCATCCGCCTTTATGGAATTTTCTTTATCCGTTTTTTGGTCAATCTAGCCAAGGAGGAGCACAATCTCGTGTGACAGAATTCATCCAAAAAGAACGAACATTTCAAAAAGGGAAAAATGCTTTATATTTACATATCCCTTTTTGTGATACCATCTGTTCGTTTTGCCCCTTTATTAAATCCACAAAATATGAGCCTATGATTGGAAAATATATTGATGCTTTAATCAATGAGATGCGCATTCTATCACAATCAACTAATATTCAAAAGATGACTTTTGATGTGGTATTTGTTGGTGGAGGGACGCCTTCCATTATGCCTCCTGAGCTGATTTATCGACTTTCGACTGCAATAAAAGAAAACTTCACATTATCACCTGACTATGAATGGACTTTTGAGTGTGAAGCAAAGACAGCTACACCAGAAAGAGTTGCTGCCATGTCTGAAGGTGGAGCAAATAGAGGGAGTTTTGGTGTCCAAACATTAAACGAACATTATCGGAAAATGTTCAATTTAACAGCTAGTTTTGATCAAATCTCTCAGACGGTAGACTTAATGAAGCGGCATTTCCAATCCTATAATATTGATTTATTATATCAGCTCCCTGGGCAAACGAAAGAAGAGATGATAGAGGACATAAATGGAGTGATGGCATTAGGAAGCACCAGTATTGATACGTATCCATTAGAATACATTGCATGTTCAAAGGGATGGTTATCAAAAATAAATAAAGGCAAAGTTCCTATGCCGCCCAATCCTAAAGAAAAGTTTGAGTTTAGCGATACACTCTATCGTCACTTAAAAACGAAGGGCTGGCATCAAAATTATGTCTATACGTTTATGGCTCCTGAGCATCAAAATAAACGTTTTCAATATGGCGAAGTGATTTACGGTGGTTATGAAGATCAATATATTGGACTGGGCACAGGTGCCATCTCGTACATGCAAGGTATGATTTGGGCAAATGAAGCAAATACCCAAAAATATATTGAAAACCTGACAAATCAAGAGTTACCTATCGTCAAATCTAGAGAGTATCATGCTTTTGATAGAAGACTTGTCTTTTTCCCTAAAACAATGAAAATAGAAAAAGCACATCTCAATCAAATGCCAAAGCGTGAAGAGATTTATCGTAAATTAGAATTACTCATGTTAAGAGGGATAGTTGAGGAGGCGGAGCAATATTTTGTGATAAAAGAAGAAGCGAAACCTTGGTATCCTGCGATTTTAGTTGATCTTATACCAGAAAAAGAAAGAGCTAATTATGATCAAGCCGTCGAGTTTATGCAAAAAGAATTAGGCTGGTATGAGACGACAGAGGTACTCCTCTAATGATTTTAAAGAAAGAAACGACATCGCTTTTTAAAAATCAGAACTTTGTCAGTTTCTTTATTGGACAAAACTTATCTGCTTTTGGAGATTGGTTTAGAACGATTGCTACGATTGGCTTAATCTATGAACTTACTGGCAGAGCGACCCACCTAAGTATTCTATTTATTTGTTCAATGCTTCCTCTCATTTTAACATCTATGCTTTTAAGCCCAATTATAGATAAGTTTTCTTATAAGAAAGTTGTGATTTTTGCAGATTTGGCACGATTTATAATAGGACTAGGCTTTGTTTTAGTAGTTACATTGAATGTGACACCGTTTATCCTTTATTTTTTACTAGCGTTAAATGGTGCTTTTTCAGGTATATACTTGCCTGCTCGTTCATCTATGATACCTGAAATCCTAGATAAAGAGCAGCTTTCTAAGGGAAATAGTATACTGGCAACGTCTTTTAGTGCCTCAATGCTGATTGCGACAGGTGTAGGCGGGTTGGTCACAGAAATCTGGTCCGTTTCCACCATTTATTTGGTGGATGCGATGACATTCTTATTATCGGCAATGCTGCTAATCCCTATTAAAGCGAAAGAAACATCTGAAAAAAAAGAGTATGTGTCATATGTTCAAAGCTTTAAAGAGGGCATTGAAGAAATCAAAGGGTCACCCAAAATTCAAAGTGCTATATGGATATTGATGTCTAGAGAATTCGCTTTAAGCATTGTTTATGTCATGTTTAGTTTGTACATTTTAGAAGTAGCAAAGGAAGGGAATTTTGGCTTGGGCCTTGGACATACAATAAGTGGACTAGGACAAATAATCGGAGGAATTACACTCGCAGCTTATTTTAAAAAGGCGAAATTCTCCTTTCAGTTTTATAAAAGATGGTCAACGGTATCGATCATATTGTTAGCGATATTACATGCACTGTCCTATCAACAAACAAATTTTATTGGATTTTTATTTGTTGTTTTATTAGCGAATCTATTATACAGCCCAGTCGAAGTTTTGTACTCTACAAATATTATGACATATGCAAGCAGTCATTTAAGAGCCCGGGTTTTTTCGGCAGGTCTTGCATTATCACGCATATTTTATATTAGTGGATTTATCATTATGGCGTTCATCGGAGATCTGATTCCTATTCATGTCATTGCTATGTGTATGGCAGGTCTTGTGATATTAGCTGGTTTGATGAACAACTTATTGTTACTAAAAGAGAAACAGCAAGATGAATCCAAAAGAGAAATGCATTCACTATAAAGGAGACTTTGATTACGCAATGGAAACCGGAAAATTAACAAAAACAGAAATCGTCACATCACTTCGAGAAAGTATTCGTGAGCTTGAGGAGCTAGTGCAGGCATGTGATGAGCGCACATTAGATCAATCTTTAGAAGAAGGCAAGTGGACTATTAAACAAATCACTGGCCATTTGTATGATACAGAGGAAGTCTGGTCGAAGCGGATAGAGCAGGTACTTTCAAATGAGAACATACCTTTCCAATCGTATGATCCTGAGATTTATGTGAAGGAAAGAGCTTATGAAAGGTACACCGCACAAGAGATTCGTGCTTTGATTGAGCGCCTAAAAGAGAGCAGAAACAACACACTCCAGCTATTACACGAGGATACATGGGATTGCTCTGGCTTTCATCCTGAAGAAGGGGCGATGACAGTCCAAATTTTAGCTGAAACCATTGCTTTACATGAAAATCATCACCTCGCCCAAATAAAAGCCATCCTATCCATGAGCAAATCATCTATATGAGGAGGTGCTAATCAATGAAGCACCAAGAATTGTTGATTGATGTTCATTTTTATCAAGCGCGTGATTATCTAATAGAACAAGCCGCTTTAAATAAAGAACAGAAAGAACCAAAAGATCAATCACACTGCTTGAATTCAATGACGAGCGAGGAAAAATAGATGGACATATGTAAAAAAAGCACCTGTCATCAAAACAGGTGCTTTTTCATATCACTTATACGTACTCGCTGAAAACATGTCGTTTAATTCTGCTGCGCGTTTTGTCGCTGTTTTCACACAATCGACAATCGCTTCTTCAAATTGATAGGAAGCAAGGGTATTCAGTCCTGCTTCTGTCGTTCCACCTTCGCTCGTAATTTCTTTGCGCAATTCAGCAGGTTCCTTACCGCTATCCTGAAGCATATTTGCAGCGCCTGCAATCATTTGACAAATGAGCAATTTCGCTGTCTCTTGGTCCATCCCAAGTTCCGATGCACCTCGCTCCATTCCTTCAATCAAATGATAAATAAAGGCAGGACCGCTGCCTGCAATGGCTGTGACCGCATTCAGCTGTGATTCATCTAAAACCGTCACATGACCGATCGTTTCAAACAGCTGAACTGCTTTTTCCTGTTGCGCCTCTGTGACTTCATCACTGACAGCAATGCCAGTAGCTGATTGTTGTATGGCTGCTGATGTATTTGGCATCGCACGAACCACCGCCGTTTTTGCGCCAGCATATTGCTGAATGGTTTCAATAGAAATGCCCGCTAAAATAGAAATAATCAGCTGTCCATTTAAATGGGGCCTTACTTCAGAAATGCCACTTTCCGCATCTTTTGGTTTTAAAGCAAACACCAGCATATCGGCTTCTTCATAAATAAAGGAACGAGCGAAATCTGTTTTGACTCCATAACGTGCATTTAATTCTTCTAATCGTTTTTCATTTGTTTTATTTGTGACAATGATATCTTCATTTGACATAATGCCGCTCTTTAAAAGACCTTTAATCATAGACTCGGCCATTGAGCCTGCACCAATAAATCCAATTTTACTCATAAGCTGCTCCTCCTTGTAGAAAATAAAAAAACCTCTCGTCTGCAAAGGACGAAAGGTTTTTCGCGGTACCACCCTCAATTAGCATGCAATTATACATACTCAGCTCTAGTCCCTTAACGCGGGAAACGTTTAGGTTTGCCTAACAGCTCAAAGGGCAGGTTCAGCAAATAAGAGGATGGTGAAGTCTTACAGCCGGCGGACCTCACTCTCTTGCATCGTTATTTTGCTTACTAATCCTTGTCATCGCGCATCTTATATTTGTTGTTCATTATGCAACGATGGACAAGTTTGTGTCAATAGGGAGAGATAAAAAAATTGACCATCTAAACCGCATGACAGTCTGCCCTTTGCAAGATACAATGAATAAAGAAGAGTGAGTTCAGATGATCTATGAGTCAAAATTCAGGAGATGACGTATAAAAGTGAAAGAAGAAATGATTCAATTATCCATCCCTACACCGTTTGCGGTGGGGGATGTCCATGCATATGTATTAAAAGGCGATGCCGTGACCTTAGTCGATTGCGGACCGATGACACAAGAGGCGCAGCATGCCTTTGTCACGCAATTAAAGGAACATCATTTATCAATAGATGATATTGATCAAGTGGTTTTGACACATCATCATGCAGATCATGTCGGTCTTTTAGATCTGATGAAACCCCATGTCCGTGTCATCGGACACGAGTTGAATGAGCCCTATATTAGTCAGGATGAAGCGTTTAAACAGCGTCAAATCCATTTTATGAATGATTTTTTTCAGCAGTTAGGTGTGCCGCTTCGTCAAGGTGAGTGTGAAAGAATTGTGAGGCAGTCCTATACATATTCATGTACGGCACATGTCGATGACGTCATAAAAGAAGGCGATCGTTTGAAGGGACATGAGCACTTCCAAGTGCTGGAGACCCCGGGACATGCACAATCTCATCTTTCTTTTTTAGATGAAACAACAGGGAATTTCATCGGCGGTGATCTGCTGCTTACGACCATTTCTTCCAATCCGTTAATGGAAGCGCCAATGAAAGGAACAGAACGTCAAAAATCGCTGCTTCAATATAAAGCATCACTCGAGCGTTTATTGCATTTGCCCATTCAGACGATTTATCCAGGGCATGGCCAGCTCATTACCTCTCATCACGAATTGATCGAAGAAAGATTTAAAAAACAGGAAAAACGGGCAAATACGATGTATCAGCTGCTTCAACGAAAAGAAATGACCGCCTTTCATCTTTGTCGCACCCTATTTCCGGGCCTGTATGAAGAAGCATTATTTCTGACAATGTCTGAGACAGTCGGACAGCTTGATGTGCTTTTAGCGGCTGGACATATTGAAGAAGTGCAAAAAGACGGAACCCTCTACTATCGAGCAAATGAAGGAGTGAAATAAATGGGGCGACTAACAGGAAAGAGAATATGGATTACAGGTGCTTCAGGCGGTATTGGTGAAAAGATGGCGTACTTGGCAGCAGCCGAAGGAGCAGAAATCATTGTGTCGGCAAGACGAATTGAAAAGCTCGCAGGTGTACAAGAAAAGATTATAAGTGCTGGCGGCGTATGTCACATCGTTCAGCTTGATGTCAGTCAGCTTGAGGACATTGATCAAGCCTATCAACAAGTGGGTGCTGTTGATATTTTGGTGAACAATGCCGGCTTTGGTGTGTTCGATCTCGTCGAAGACGCATCCATTGAGGAAATGGTGTCGATGTTTGAGGTCAATGTCTTTGGTTTAATTGCCTGCACAAAAAAGGTCCTTCCTGAAATGAAACAAAGAGGGAAGGGACATATTATCAATATTGCGTCACAGGCAGGCAAAATTGCCACCCCTAAATCCGCCATCTATTCCGCATCAAAACATGCGGTTCTCGGATTTTCAAACAGCCTCAGAATGGAGCTGGCAGACAGCGGAATTCATGTCACAACCGTCAATCCAGGACCGATTGCCACAGACTTCTTTACCATTGCAGATCGCAGTGGTGAATATGTGAAAAATGTTGATTTTATGATGCTCAGTGCTGACAAGGTAGCAGGGAAGGTCGTATCCGCCATGATGACGAAAAAAAGAGAGATTAATTTACCAGGATGGATGAGTGCTGGCAGTAAATTGTATCAATTATTCCCGTTTTTATTTGAAAAAGCAGCACGTAAAGCGATGATGAAAAAATAACAAAAAAAGAAACCGGTCACAGGCTGGTTTCTTTTTTTGTTTGATGGGGCTTAATATTGGTGACGCCAAAGACATTGCCATCAACATCTTCGAAGCTAAAACCGCCTAAGTCTGTGTCAGCTAATATTTGAATATTCGATACGGTCACTTCATGCTCGCTTAAATACTGGTGAAAGTTTTTTAAATCCTTCACAAATAGATCAATCATACTATGCCGAACTCCTGTAAAAGAGTTCATAAAGTAGATTCGTTTCTCGTGTTTTGTTTTGACGAGATAAAATAAGGTCCCTCGCCATGGGTAAAAGTGAGCATGGCGGCTTCTTCTGATTGATGTAAAACGATCATCTCTAAAATCTGTTCATACCAAGAGACAGCCCGGGGGATATCAGTCACAGGAATTTCAATCGTAGCAATTTGTTGAATGGTCAATGGCTTCACTCCTTTTTCTATATTCGTCTTGCCGCTTGCTGAAGTGGGTCCCATACACTGTTAAAAGGAGGGGCATAGCTAATATCTAAATCTTCAAGGTCTGTCACAGTCAGCCCTTGATAAAGAGCAGTTGCCATGACATCAATTCGTTTATCAACACCTTCTTTACCGATGATTTGTGCGCCAAGCAAGGTGTGATCATCGCTTCTGTAAATCAGTTTCACTTTCATCTTATCTGCATCTGGGTAATATCCAGCGTGGTCAGTGCTGTCGATGGTGATGGTGGAGAAAGGAAGGCCCGCGTCTTTTGCTTCTTTCTCTGACAAACCTGTTCGTCCCGCCGTCACGTCCATAAATTTCATCACCGCTGTGCCGGTTACGCCTTGAAACGCGCGGTTTGTTCCTGTCATATGAAAGCCTGCGATTCTTCCTTGTTTATTTGCTGTCGTGCCGAGCGGAATATAGTCCAGTTCCTTTTTGATACGGTGGTAGGTCGCTGCGCAGTCACCCGCCGCATAGATATCTTGTACATTCGTCTGCATGTATTCATTCACAACAACTGCACCATTTTGAAGACGCTGAATTCCTGTGCTGTCTAAAAAGGATGTTTGCGGAGTGACGCCAACGGCAATGATGACCATATCTGTTTCAATTGTCTGTTTGTCTGTTTGAACAGCTGTTACATGTGTCTTGCCCTTCAATTTTTGCACTGTTTCACCAAGTACTACTTGAATGCTTTGATTGTCCGCTTCTTCTTTCAGATATTTTGCCATATCGGGATCAAAGCCTGGGCCAAGTGTTGCACCCCGCTGAATGATATGAACATCTTTGCCTAGCCCTTTTAAATTTTCTGCCATTTCTAAGCCGATATATCCTCCGCCGATGATCGTGATATGTGTGACGTCTTTTTTTAGATTGTCTAAAATAGACAGCGCATGCGGGATTGTTTTTAATACGTGGACACCTTCTAATGAATGACTGTCTAGATTAAGTGTGACGGGGCTTGCTCCTGTCGCAATTAACAGACGGTCATACGTTTCTGTAAAGGGCTCTTTTGTTTTAGAATGAATACCCGATACTGTTTTTTGCTCTGGGTCAATTGAGGTCACTTCGTGTAAGCATCTGGCATCAATTCCGTATTTGTCACGAAAAGTGTCAGCGCTGCGTGCGATGAGTTTTCTGTGATGATCAATGAGACCGCCGATCAAGTAGGGGAGTCCGCACTGTCCATATGAGAAAATCTCTCCTTTTTCAAAAGCTACAATTTGCGCGTCTGGATCCTCTCTATATATTTGCATAGCGCAGCTCATTCCTGCTGCATCTCCGCCAATCATCACATATTTCATTTGGTGTGCTCCCTTCTATCTATCAAACTGAATACTCTTATTTACCCTCATTTTCCTTTATTTAATGCTTTTTTTTTCGCAAAAGAAGCAAACTTTCGTTGAAAAATAAAGACAGCGCCTTCATTTTAAGCTACAATCGGATTATCGTCTTTTTGGTTATGAGTTTAGTTTAGATTGGTGGGAAAGACTTTGGGTGACGAACGACTAGATTTTAATACACTATATACACGCCATACGAGAGAGGCATGGGCCGCTCTTGGAGAATATATGCCGGTATCTGTTTCAGAAGAAGAAGTGAGAGCACTTCAAGGATTAAACGACTACTTATCGCTAGAAGAAGTGCGAGATATTTACATACCACTTATTCGTTTTCTGACATTACATGTCTTTGCAGAAAAACAAAAAAATCAGCATGTCAATGCTTTTTTAAACTACCCGCATCATGCGAAAATCCCTTTTTTAATTGGGATTGCAGGAAGTGTGGCCGTCGGAAAAAGCACGACAGCACGTATCATTGAAACACTTTTATCAAGGCTTGGAGATGGGCTGAAGGTGAGTCTCGTAACAACGGACGGCTTTTTGTATCCTCAAAAAGAGTTAAAAGATCGGGGGCTGATGGAAAAGAAAGGCTTCCCGGAAAGCTATGATGTTAAAGCGCTACTTTCGTTTTTAAATGAATTAAAATCAGGGAAACAAACTGTGCATGCACCTGTATATTCACATCTGACCTATGACCGTCTTGAAGGGGTGTATGAAACAGTAGAAGATGCAGATATTGTCATCATTGAAGGGATCAATGTGTTGCAATCACCGGCACTGGATGATCTGAAGGATGAGCCGCGCGTGTTTGTATCAGATTACTTCGATTTTTCGATTTATGTAGATGCCGCTGAGACGCAAATTCAATGCTGGTATAAAGAACGGTTCCGTTTGTTGCGGGAAACAGCCTTCCAAGACCCTGAATCCTTCTTTCATCAATACAAAGATTTGACGGATGAAGAAGCAGATCAGATGGCAAGCACGATTTGGAATACAGTGAACCGGCCAAATTTATATGAAAATATTTTGCCGACAAAATATAGAGCCGATTTGATTTTAAAAAAAGGCGATCAGCATAAGGTGGAAGAGATCGCCATCCGCAGGGTATAAAGAAAACCGCTCAATTGAGAGCGGTTTTAGATTGTTGACAAAGGGCTAAAATGAACGTTATTTTAGCCCTTTGTCTTCTTTTCAGCGTGATAGAAAACCTTTGAAGTCTAGGAAGGACAGCTACTTTTACGGAGCGAATTTGACATTCGTGAGTACCAGCGCGCAGGACTGACAAAGAATGCGAGGGTTTGTCTACACGCTGAAACCGCTCAATTGAGAGCGGTTTTTTAATGACCTCCACTTACTTTCACAGCCACGGCAGCCGCCGTTCGTTTTTTTAGGCGGTAGTATCCGATGAGTAAAAACGGAACGCCTGCAGCGGTGACAATCGCCAAGACTGAAAAAATAGAAAGGGGATGGGCTGCGCCAAATAAGTCAATACACAATCCTCCGACAAACGGTCCGACGACGCTGCCGAGCTGAGAAAACCCCATTGCGCCGAAGTATGACCCTTTCACTTCAGGTTTTGCAATATTGTCTACAAACAGATCCATCATCGCAAAGAGTAGCACTTCACCAATCGTAAACACGACAATGATAAAAGCAAGCGTACCGAGACTTTGTGAAAAAGCAATGGCAAACAAACTGCCTGCTAGAAGCACGTTCCCAGTCGTTAACGACAAAATCGTTGAATAGCGCTTAGCGATCATAATCAGCGGGTACTGAACGACAATGACAACCACTGCGTTTAAGGATAAAAGATACCCAAACAGTTTAGGTCCATCCTCAATCATAGGGGATGCCGATAAATATTGAGGCAGTGTTGAGCTTAGGTGTGAATAGCCAAATGAACATAAAGTAACGCCAATGAGGATGATGCTAAAGACCGTATCTTTTTGAATAATGGAAAGAGCTTTTTTGACGCCGATTTGTTTGGTGCTTTCTGGAGCAGCCACTGGATGCTTTTGAAATTGCCATGCCAGCGTTAACCCGTACAACAAGTAAATGAGGGCAGCGACGAGAAATGGAAAAGTCGTTTTTGATGACCCGAGATATAAGCCAAGCAGCGGGCCGAAAATGACACCAATGTTAATGGCCGTATACCGTAAGTTAAAGACAAACAACCGAATGCTCGATGGAGTGACATCGGATAAGAGTGCTTTAGACGTTGGTTCAAACAGCGCCCGGCACAGTCCATTTAAAGCATTCATAAAAAAGAAGACCCAAATGGCATCTGCAAACGCGAAGCCAACAAAGACAAGTGTCCAGCCAAAGATGGATAAAAGCATGACCTTTTTTCTGCCGATTCGGTCGGAAACATAGCCGCCGTAAAAACTCGCAACAATCCCAATAAGAGAGCTGACGGCAATGATCAATCCAGCTGAAGAGGCTGAGGCGCCTTTGACTTGTGTCAAATAAACGGCTAAAAAGGGAATGCTCATGGATGTCGCCATTCGGCCAAATATCGTGCCGATGATGATCGTCCAACTAAGTGGATGTAAAGTGCGTAAGTTATTTTTCATGCTGTGTCTCCCCTGAGTTTGTAAGATGTTCCAATCATACATGAAAAATTGTGCAAATTAAATACACAATTTGATGGAGGAGTCATCCGTCAAATGACAGAGAAGCTTGAACCGTTCCGTTCATTCGAAGAGCATATGCCTCGTTTTCAAGGTTTTAAGCCTTGATGGATCATAATTTTTTCAGAAAAACGAAGCGTGTTTTTCAATGATCATGTTTTCGTTTTGCGAAAATCAATTGAGATCGATGGCAATAATTTGATGTAAGGAAAGGTTTAGAACATCTTCGTCATTCACGATTTTCATTTGGCGTGTTTCATAATGAATGGCTTTCACCCAGCCCCAAAATTGTGCTTTCATGCCGGATGAGACATATGTCACGCAAATCGCTTGATCCTCGGTAATCGACTGTGTGATCAAAATATTCATTTCCTCTAGCTGATCTGAGCTGAGCGGTAGAGGTGTATATTCTTTTTTCTTTCGTTTTTGAGCAAGAAGCTGCTCCCGGTGCTCTGGTAGCATCATTCGGCTTGATTCCCACATGATGTTGTATCCAGGTGTTAATTTATTGGGATTCATGCTTGTTCGCCTCCGTTATTTGTAATGCCCGCCAATTTTTTCGGCGCGGTGATATGCCTGCCCTGCGCTTGTCAGTGACGAAGCATGCAGCAATGCCGCAGGTCCATATTTCAGATGGATTTCATCAAATACTTTGCTGAGTTGATCTTTCTTCAAATGATGATCAAATAAAGTTAGCTGATAGTGGCTGTCAGGCTGCAGCTGTGAGAGGGTAATGCCTACACTGCGAATGGGCTGGCCATCCCAGTGTTGCTGGCATAGCTGAATCGCTGCCTCTGCAATATCTGAGCCATACTGTGTCGGTGAATGAAGCTTCATTTGTCGATGAAAGCCTGTTGGATGTGAAAAATCAGCCCCTCTTACACCAACAGACACCGTTTGACCGAGATAATGCTTAAAACGTGCCCGCCGAGCGACTTCCTCACTCAATTCAAGAAGAGCAACTTTGATCTCCTCAAAAGATGCGTAATCACGGGGAAGGGTCATATGATGCCCAACGGCTTTTTGCTGATCATGTGTGTGAATAGTGACTGGAGAGGGATCGTGTCCTAAAGCTGTTCGCTGCAGAAGCTCCCCATTGATTCCCCAGCGTTTTTTTAATCGGTCTAACGGATAAGTAGCAAGTGTGCCAATGGTACTGATGCCCATTCGTTTCAAATGATGCTCCATTCGTTTGCCGACGCCAAATAATTTCCCGATTGGAAGCGGCCATAAATCAGCAGCAACTCGGTCGGCACTCAGTTCATAGATGCCGGATGTGTTTTTTTTGGCAAAATGGTCACAGGCCATTTTAGCGAGCACTTTATTAGGGCCGATGCCCACACGTGCGTAAATGCCAGTCTGGTTCATAATCGTTGTTTGTATATGTTGAGCGATCTCATGTGGAGAGCCGAATAGTGTAAGACTGCCTGTAATATCAAGAAACTGTTCATCAATGGAATATGGCTCGACAAGGTCTGTGTATTGTTCAAGCAGTTCTGTCATCATGACAGAGACATCGAGATAGCGCTGCATACGTGGACGTACGACCACTGCTTCAGGACATTTCTCCTGTGCTTCCCATAACCTTGATGCATTTTGTACGCCACGTTTCTTCGCGAGAGGGCAGGCTGCCAGGACGACTCCGCTTCTTCGTTCTGGATCTCCAGAGACAATGAGCGGCACATTCTCCAAATGAGGCGCCTCCACTTTCTCGACTGATGCATAAAATGACTGCATATCCACAAGCAGAATGGCTCGTTCATTCATTGTACTTCACCTCTAGGAACGTATGTTCTGTATCTATTGTAAACAACATGAGGTGAAATTCATACTGGTAAATCATTCAAAAGCTGTCCATACAAAAAAGACGAAGTGGTGAACACTTCGTCTCGTCTGCTGCAACGATTGTTAGGCATGTGCCATGTTGTGGAATGTTTGGAGCGGTTCAGAACGCAGACGATAAGCCATCAGCTTTTTCTTTGGCTTATGTGTAAACTGCCGAACCACATCCACATGGTCATCATAATGGAACAGATAAAGGGTGACATCATGTTTCCCATGCTTTGTTTGCATAGTAAGCGGCGCTGGCCCTTCATTCGGATGAAGAAAGCGTTCTTCATCACCAGGGTAAATATAATAGCGTTCAATAAAGATCGCATCATTAAAATGTTGAATGATTTCAGATGCTCGCTGCTCATCAAGCGAACGACCTTGAAAAGTAATATTTGTTTGCTCACTTGTTACTTTAGCATGTACGGCGTAGCGGCTAAAAAGGCGCTCAACAACACCAGAGGGCAAAGAGGTGACAAGCAGCTTTAAAAGACTAAATACAACAAGCGAAATAACAACCCAAACCAATCTCATCATCTCCAATAAACATTTGTACCATTTCCTATATGAACCATCTTAACATAACAAATGAATGAAACTTTCGCACAAAAAGTGAACTTTTTGAAATAAGTGTGAAGATTTAAAAGGAGATGACGGCTGAAAGACGAAGAACCAACAAGTGAATATGAAAAAAGACAGGCATACTGTCTTTACAACCATTTGATCAGACAGTAGACTATTGAAACAATCGCATTTTTGAGAAAAAACGAATCAAAGGAAAGCCAAAATGGAAAAAGGGGCGAGGCCATCATGATACGTCAAGTGAAACCGTCAGATTTTTACGCAGTCACATCCGTCATTCAAAGCTGGTGGGGAGGCAGAGATTTGCGTGCAAAATTGCCAAAGCTCTTTTTTGAACATTTCCAGCAAACAAGTTTTGTTGTCGTTGAAAAGGGAGAGCTGATCGGCTTTTTGGTTGGCTTTTTATCGCAATCTCATTCGGATGAAGCCTATATTCACTTTGTTGGCGTCCACCCAGATCACCGTAAATTAAAGATAGGTAAAATCCTCTATCAAGCTTTTTATGAAGCGGCTGAAAAGGAAGGAAGAACAACCATTAAAGCTGTCACAGCTCCTATCAATAAAGTCTCCATTGCTTACCATACAAAACTTGGGTTTCAGATAGAAAAGGGAGATAAAACAGTAGATGGCATCTCAGTCTTTTCAGATTACGATGGCATTCATGAAGACCGTGTGTTATTTGTGAAGAAGCTGGAGGCAATGAAATGATTGTTCATTTAGATCACACAATAAGTGATGTAGCAAAGCAGATCTTACATATTCAACTAGCTGCATACCAACAAGAAGCTGAACAAATTGGCTATGCTGATCTTCCGCCATTAAAAGAGACCATTCAAGATGTCATGAAAGCAAAAGAGCAATTTATTGGTTTTGAGCAAAATGATCTCTTATTAGGTGTAGTCTCTTATGAAGAGCTAAAAGATTGTTTGATCATTAGTCGATTGGCTGTGCATCCAAAAGCGCTAAAGCAGGGAATTGGAACAAGACTTATGTCCACAATCATAGAGAAGAATGTGCCGATAGAACTGACCACAGGGCAAGAAAACACCCCTGCAAAAAGGCTATATGAAAAATTAGGGTTTTTTGAAACAAATGTCATTCATGTGGAAAAAGAGCTCACCCTATCAAAAATGAAATGGACACCGCGACGCAAGGTTGAGGTTGTCGAATTCAAAAAAGAATGGCATGAAGAATTCCGTCAAGAAAAGCAGCGACTCAAGCAAATCATTCAAAAAAGCTGGATAGAAGGATACCATATAGGCAGCACGTCAGTTTCAGGACTTGTTGCCAAACCAATTATAGATATATTAATAGAAGTAAGCGATATAGAAGAGATTGATAGAAAAAAAGAGAGATTTGAACACCTTGGATACGAAGCGCTCGGTGAAAATGGTATAAAAGGGAGACGTTTTTTTCAAAAGGGTGGCTTGAATCGTACGCATCATGTCCATGTGTATGAAAGGAATCATCCTGATGTAAAAAGACATTTATTGTTTCGAGATTACTTAAGACTCCACCCAGAACGATCTGAAGCGTATGCGTCTGTCAAGGAACAATTAGCAAAACAGTATCCGGAAGATATACAAAGCTATATGGCGGGAAAGAATGAAATCATAAAAGAAATAGAAAATGAGGCATATCGCTGGGATAAAGAAGGAAGAGAGGGAGCTCTTAAATAAGCTGCCTCTTCATCTCGTTAATTAGGAAACTGAACATTGCCTTTTACAATATAGGCCTGTGAAGCAGCAGTAGATGGAAGAGCGGGTAATTGATCCTTTACTATGACCCCGCGAATATCTGTGATTCGAACAGGAAGAGATGTAGACCCCATATGAAAGCCAAGGAAATGGTTGTAGTCTGTCTTTTCCATGTTCACCCATTGTCCATCTTTGTAATATTCCATTTTCATAACCGGATATTTATGATTGCGCACTTGAATCGCAGCCCACCACTCACTGCTACCTTCTTTTATTCTGTAAGCTACATTTCCGCTAATCGGTGCTTTTATAATTTTCCAACTAATCGGGATTTTTCCATCTTCCATATTGCCAATTTTGGTAAAGGCATTAGGAGAAAGATCAAGAGCTCCTTTTGCTCCTTCTGGATATTTATCGGTTACATATACAACGGTTTTTCCTTTTGGCCCCGTTACTTCAAGGTAAGCCCCTGCAAGTGCCGCATTTACTCCTTTATAGTTATAGTCATGGGGATTTAAAGCCGTAATTTTCATGTCAGATGGAATAGGATCTAATAAAGCCGCGCCCCCTGAGTAACCAGATCCCGTATAAGTCGCATAGCTTTCTCGTACTTCATCAAGGATAGATGCCGCTTTCATGTTGGGCATAGTGAAACTCAACATCAATATCAGCGCCCCGATAAAGCAGAGAGATAATCTTTTTTTCACGATCTAAAACCTCCTGTTTCTTCTTTTAAAATGGATAGCGTCATCAGTATAAATCTAAAAAACAGGATGCAGAAAGAGCCAATAGATAGATATAATCATAGTGAGAAGAGGGTGTATTTCAAAGAGTGTGACTTTCGGATTTAGTCGTGTGTCATGTTTTATGGTGTTTTATGTGTTACAATGTAAGCATCAATTTAAAAAGGATGTTCGCCATGTATATTCACATCACAGAACTGGCTAAAACGTATATTGAAAAACAGCAAACAGGAAACGAAACGAAGGAGTTACTGCTTCGCTACGATTCAGAAGGTTGTGGCTGTGCAGTGAGTGGCGTACCGATGCTTTGGTTAACAAGTGAAAGAACAGGTGAATGGGAACCACTTAAAAATAGCCAACATTTAAAACTATATATACACACAGCACAAAAGGTGTTTTTTGACGAGGAAATGACGATTGATTTTAATGAAAAAGCCAATACACTTATGTTGAAAAGTCCTCAACAAATACTCAGCCCGAGAATGGGTATACTTGTAAAGTAAGGTGGAAAAGTAGTGGATCAAAAGCTGAAAGTGATACAAAATACGGCACAAAATAAAACGTGGGTGTCGTTTTTAAATAATAATCATCCATATAGCCTTTTGCACTGGTCAATCGGTGGAATGGATTCAGTAAAAAAGGACGTCTGGCTTCTCCAAGATGAAGTCACATTTGAAACGGAAGAATTTCCAACGCTTGAATTAGCAGTCAGTTGGATAAAAGAGAATATGGAACACGTAACAGATGTGTTATAAGCCCTTTGCTGAAGAGGGCTTTTTTTGTGCCATCATCATCTCATCAAACAGGAGAACTGTCTAATTTGAAAAATGAGATTTTTCAACGATAAAAAGTCATTTTTAACAAACATTTCGACAAAATGAGAAAAATAGAAAGAGAAAAATAGAGACTGTAAATGCCGAAAAATCGGCAATGGAAGCGGTTATTGCGGGATACCGAAAACTTTACGAAAAACGACATTTCATATTTCTTCCATTCGAGGAAATATGATAGAATACAACATGTATCGTACATGAGGAGGGAGGTGCTAAGGTGAATTGAAGCTCAAGCTGTCATCGCCTCAGGTTGGAATCAAAATAAATGAATGGTATAGGCAGATTTGCGGATTTCATGTCATGAAAGCAGAGAAGCTAAAGGCCGAGATCGAGCAGGAAATCCTTGAGATGGAGCAAGATCAGAACTTGCTGCTTTTTTACCAGCTGATGGATTTTCGACATAAGGTCATGCTTGAATATTTTGAACCGGCAAAAAAAGCCTCGAATGATGAGGAGATTAAGAAGCTTCTAGAAACAATTGAACATTCGCAGAACAAATTAACAGATATGCTTGAATATTATGTTCATTTTTTTACAGGGATGTTTGAATTTGAACAGAGAAACTATTTGAGCGCCATTGCTTATTACCGTTCCGCAGAAAAAAAGCTCAATCTCATATCAGATGATATAGAAAGAGCAGAATTTTATTTTAAATTAGCAGAAATATACTACCACATGAAACAAACCCACTTTTCGATGCACTATGCTTTGCAAGCGTTAGATACGTACTCTGCCTACAGAACGTACACGCTGAGAATCATCCACTGTGAATTTGTCATCGGTGCAAACTATGATGATTTGAAATGCTATGAACATGCATTGCCCTACTTTAAAAATGCTCTAAAGCGAGCACGCTCAATTGGAAACCCTCGAGTCATAGGTTCGGCCCTTTTCAACTTAGGTAACTGCTATTACCAAATGAACGATCTTGCTACAGCAAGTCGCTATCTCAAAGACTCTCTTGAAGTGTTTGAAAAGGAGAATTTAACCCATCTGAATCGCTCTCTAGACCCACTATTTATGCTGACCCAAATCCTGTTTAAACAAAAACAAATAGAAGAGTCGTTAACCCTCTATCAACAAGGTATTATGAAAGCCTGTGAATTAGAAGATGAAATTTACATCTGCAAGTTTCAGTTTTTAAAAGCATTATACGTTGATGCAGAAATAAAAATCATAGACGATACATTAGATTTGTTGGAGGACAAGCGTTTATACCCAGATATTGAGGAACTGGCACTTGATGCGGCTCATTATTATAATGAGCTTGGATTATTTGAAGTTTCTACCCGGTATTACGAAAGGAAAATTCAAGCCATATCAAAAATTCAAAATGGAGGTCATTTATATGAAAATGAGTTTGATAGTTCTTTTATTGGCAGCAACTGCAGGGTTATCGGTCATGAGTCAGCAGCAATCGGAAGAGAGCCATATGGAGCTGGCGGGCAGACACCATACAACAGTGGTGACTATCGTATAAGTTAGCAAAAAGAGGAGACGAACGGCTGTTCATTCTCCTCTTTCATTTTGATTGAAGTGAAATGCTTCCAGAAATGCTTCGACCTCTTGTTCATAGACTTCCTTATTGTCACTATAAGACATCGCATGCGCACCATGTGGCGCAATAAATAGCCGTTTATCACCTTTTTTGCGTGCGTATAACTGCTCGCTTTGCTCACAAGGGATATAGTCATCATGGAGGCTATGAATAAAAAGGATAGGTTCTTTCACCTGATCGATTACATCAAGTGGAGAAACTTGCCGAATGCTGTATCCGTCCCGCCATTTCAACACTTGATCACTTAGTGGAAGAATCCACTGTCCTGAAAGACGAAAATCTGTTTTTAATCGATACAGAAGCTGATCCTCAAAAGAAGCAAAAGGACAATCAGCGATGTAAAAATTGGCGTTTGCATCCGGTTTTGCAGCATATAATAAAGTTGTGACTGCGCCCATCGATTCTCCGTGTATCCCAATGATTGCTTTTTCCCCAAGCCTTTTTCTCAGCCACTTGACGACTTGAGCCAAATCTTCTTTTTCATAATATCCATAGCTCGTTGTTTTTCCGCCGCTCATCCCATGTCTTCTATGATCATAAAGCAGTACATTCCATCCAAGCTTTTGGAATAATTTCATATACTTCACGGAATTGATCAAACTGACTGTAACCCCGTGACAAAGAACGATGGTGCGTGTTGTATGAGGGAGCGGTACAAAATAGCCATGAAGATCATAACCAAATGTTGAAGGAATACAAACTTTCTCTTTTTGCAGCTGTTGAAACTCCTCGTGATGATAGTGCCCTTCATCTGATTCTCGTTTGATGAGCTCTTCATCCGTTAATTTTCGTATATACATCATTTTATTGGTAAAAAAAATGCCGATTGCAGCGAGTGGAAATAATACCAAGGCGAGTATAGCGAGCCATTTCTTCTTCAAGCTGATTCTTCCTTTCCGAAGGGTTTCTATGAAGATCATACCACATGTTGGGAGTTTGGCGTGACTCTTGCTGAGCAAATAAAACGGATGATACACTAAAGCAAAAGGAGAGAGGCAAAGTGAAAAAGATCAATCAAGATCAAGCAAAGCTAAAGGACGGCATAAAGGATGATGTGAAACAGCAGCTCCTTCAAATGAAGCAGAATCTGGCCGCCGAGACAGAAAAAAGAGAAGAACAAAAACGACAAGACCTCCTTCGGCAACAGAAAGAAAAAGAAAAAAATAAAAGCTTCTCAGAGCTGCTAGATGAAAGTCATTTAGACTGGAGAAAGTATAAAAGTTAAAAAAGGGAGCTACGATGCTCCCTTTTTTATGTTATATCATTGAGATGAATACATACTACATGAGCCTGAGAGAAAACACGTCTAACTCCCTCGTATCACTTCATTTCAGAATCGCACCAATAGGGTTGTACATTAAAACAAAACATAAGTGGCAAGCTGTTCTTCCATTTGTATTCTATTGATTCAAACGATGCGTCTCATACACAGACTGTTTTGTGAAATATGACAAAGCTTTTACTTCTTGGTCGCTTAATGAACGTGCATTTGCCGCTGCCACATTTTCTTTTAACTGTTTCACCGAGCTTGCGCCAAAAACAACAGAGCTGACTGCAGAATGCTTGAGCAAGTATTGAATGGACAGCTCTGTCAGTGATAGGTCATAAGCGACTTTCTTTAACGAAGGAATGATTTGCTGGAGCTCTTCAAATGAATATTCAAGATACCCGTTCTTTTGAATCGCCGCACTTGCTTGCGAAAGGGGTTTTTCAGTTAATAATCCTTTTGCTAAAGGACCTCTTGCCACGACACTAATGCTTTGTTCTTCAAGAAGAGAGAACCATTCTTCTGGGCGGCGGTCGAGTAAACTATATTGCATCATCACACTCACGATATTTGATTTTTTGGCGTATTCTTTAATGACATTCGGACGGATCGACGATATGCCGTAATAGCGAATGACACCTTCTTCAACCAATTCTTCAAATGCCTCGATGGTTTCGTCAATTGGATCGTCAATTGTGCCGCCATGCAATTGATATAAATCAATATAATCTGTTTGAAGTCGTTTCAGGCTTTGTTTCACTGCCTCTTTTATATATGCTTTTGAAGGATCCCAGTCCCAGCCAGGTTTGCCTTTTTCAAAGCGGTTGCCGCCTTTAGTGGCCAAAATCAAATCTTGGCGTCTGTTCTTAATGGCTTCCCCGACGATTTCCTCATTTGTTCCAAAATCATATAAATCAGCTGTATCCAAATAGTTAATCCCAAGATCAATGGCTTCATCTAATAAAGAGAGCGCTTTTTCTTTTTCAGTCCCAAGGGACATACATCCTAGTGCCGCCTCACTAACCAAGAGATCAGAGGTGCCAATTCGTCTTTTTTTCAATTCAATCACACTCCTATCCTTTCACATTAAGTGAAACAATTCTGGAATTCAAGCTAGGTGATTTCAAAAGGCGCATTGAAGTAGGCATCCGCATTTTGGCTTCTCCTAAAACATCTATGTTAAAATGAATGAAGTAAAAAGTGAAAGTAGAACGAGGAGCTGACAAAATTGAAGGACTTTGAAGAAAAAACATTATCGTCAAAAACATTATATAACGGAAAAATCATTGACTTGGTTCTTGAAGATGTAGAATTGCCGAACGGAAAACCAGGCAAACGCGAAATCATTAAACATCCAGGTGCAGTAGCAGTCATTGCACGTACAGACGAAAATAAAATCATTTTGGTCAAACAATACCGTAAAGCACTGGAGAGAGCCATCGTTGAGATTCCGGCTGGAAAATTAGAAAAAGGAGAAGAGCCGGCACATACAGCACTGAGAGAATTGGAAGAGGAGACAGGCTATACAACTCAGGAGCTCCAAAAGCTGACCGCTTTTTATACATCACCAGGGTTTGCGGATGAAATTGTTCATATCTACCTTGCCGATCAGCTGGTCCCGCTTGAAGAGAAACGAGAGCTGGATGAGGATGAATTTGTCGAAGTGATGGAAGTTTCATTAGAAGAAGCGCTGCACCTTATCGAAAAACAGCATATTTATGATGCAAAAACAGCCTATGCCATTCAATACTTACAATTGCAAGAGGTACTTAAGTCTACAAAATGAGGGAATTCTTTGCAGATATCCATATTCATATTGGTCGAACAAGAACAGGCAGGGCTGTCAAAATTACAGGTGCAAGGTCACTGACCATTGACCAAATTCTCATTGAAGCGTCTCAAAGTAAAGGGATGGGGATGATTGGTGTGATTGATGCACAATCTCCTGAAGTACTAGAAGAATTGATAGAAGGTGTAGAGGAAGGCACTTACACTGAACTAAGCGATGGCGGTTTATCATTTGGAAAGACCGTTTTGCTTTTAGGCAGTGAGCTAGAAATCAATGATGACCAATCAAAAGGTCCGATTCATGTGCTTGCCTTTATGCCCACGCTTCGCAAAATGTCTGAGTTTTCCGCATGGCTTTCTCTTCATATGAAAAATGTGCATTTGAGTTCACAGCGGTTATATGTGGATGGGAGAACGCTTCAGCATAAGGTGAAGGAACTAGGGGGATTATTTATTCCTGCCCATATTTTTACGCCGCATAAAAGTTTATACGGCAAAGGGGTCAATACGTCTTTAACCGAAGTATTCGATCCAGAACTCATTGATGCTGTTGAGCTTGGCCTTAGCTGTGATACGTCTATGGCCTCCCAGCTAAGTGAGCTAAACCGCTATCCTTTTTTAACAAATTCAGATGCCCATTCTTTAGGGAAAATTGCGCGGGAATATACTAAGATCCGAATGGATCATGCCTCCTTTGCTGAATTCGAGCTAGCGCTTCAAGGAAAAGATGGCAGAAACATCACTGGAAATTATGGGCTCGCTCCGCGGCTCGGAAAGTATTATCATACGACCTGTGAGAAATGCGGGGTAAGACCTTACAGTCAGGAGCAAGAACAGTGCCAAGCATGCGGTCATACCCGAATGACAAAAGGGGTGAGTGAGCGGTTAAAGGAGCTTGCTGACCAAGAAAGTGACAAAGGAATAAGGCCTCCTTATGTTCACCAGCTTCCCCTTCAATTTATTCCAGGTGTTGGAGCCAAAACGTTAGAAAAGTTAAAAGCTGTCTTTCATACAGAGATGAATATTCTTCATCAAGCAACAGAACAAGAATTAAAAGCGGTCCTGCCTGAGAAAACAGCCGATTACATCATCAAAGCAAGAAGAGGTGAAGTTGGACTGATCGCTGGCGGAGGCGGGGTCTACGGTAAGGTGGATATCAATCATGAATCAACTTAAATGGACATGTCACACATTTGAACAACTGTCTAAAGAGGACCTTTACCTGATTTTAATGGAAAGAGTGAATGTGTTTGTTGTAGAACAAACATGTCCTTATCCTGAAATTGATCATCGTGATCAAGAGGCGCTGCATGTAATCGCCAAAGAGAACGGCACGATTGTGGCTTATTGCCGCATTTTCCAAAGCGGGATCATGTACAAAGAGGCATCCATTGGCCGTGTCCTTGTGACGAAGACCGGCCGAAAAAAAGGTTACGGGAAGATCCTGCTCGATCAGGCGATAAAAAAGCTCAGTGAATTAGGCGAAACAAAGATTAAAATCCAAGCACAGGCTTATTTGAAATCGTTCTACGAATCGTTTGGCTTCGAAGCTGTCTCAGATTGTTATGATGAGGATGGAATTCCGCATCTTGATATGGTGAGAAAAGAAAGATAGGCGTGTCTACGTCTATCTCAGCGTGTAGACAAACCCTCGCATTCTTTGTCAGTCCTTCGCTCCGGTGCTCACGAATGTCATATTCGCTCCGCGCCAGTGCTCGTCCTTCCTAGACTGCAAAGGTTTTCTATCACGCTGAAAAGAAGACAAAAGGCTAAAATCAAGTACATTTTAGCCTTTTGTCAACAATTTGAGATAGGCGTGTATACGTCTATCTTTTTTAGGTGCTTTCATGTATCATAACGACAACGAAAGGGGTTTTGCGAAATGGGAAAAAGCAAAGCAAAGAAAAAGAGAGAACACCTTCAAAGGCAGCACAGTCGAAATCCAGAACAATCGAGAGGAAATATACCGCATTTTAGTACACACGAAAGAAAGACAAAAACAAAACAAGAAGCCTTGCAGCATATGATGAAAAAACATAAAGGTAGGAATGCTTATGATCGCTATGAACAGGATCATAAGCATTTTTATTTTGCTTTTTTGTGACAAGTAGATCAAATAATTGGAAAAATTTTAAAAAATAGGACAAACGGTCGTTTCTTTTTGTCTAAAAATGTAGTTAAATGACAAAAAGAAATGAAAGGGAGAGTGGGTATCGTGAAGGTCAAATCATTTGGAGCAGGGCTTTGTATGGCAAGTATGCTGCTGGCATCGATGACATTCGGCGCATCAGATGTATCTGCAAAGGATCAAGCAAAAAAAGAGTATATGATCGGTTTTTCTTCTTCCGTTCAAGACAAAACACAAAAACAGCTTGTTGAAAAAGCTGGCGGTCATGTGAAAGAATCAATAGATAAAATAGATATGATGAAAGTTTCGTTGAACGAAGCATCAAAAGAAAAACTACATCAAGCAAAAGAAGTTACTTTTATTGAGGAAGACCAAAAAGCAAAAACAAGCGGTCAAAGCGTCCCTTATGGTATCAAAAGCATTAAAGCACAAAAGGTACATAAACGAGGATATGCCGGACAGAATGTCAAAGTAGCTGTTCTTGACAGTGGAATCGACGGCAAGCATGAAGATTTACATGTAACTGGTGGTGTCAGCTTTGTTCCAACAGAGTCCGATCCGCTCGTTGACCCGCATGAACACGGAACCCACGTTGCAGGCACGATCGCAGCTTTAGATAATAAGGTAGGCGTGGTTGGTGTGGCACCAAAAGCTTCGATCTATGCGGTGAAAGTGGCAGATGAAAATGGTGACGGCTACTATAGCTGGATCATTAAAGGCATTGAATGGGCGATTGAGAATGAAATGGATGTCATCAATATTAGTATGGGGGGAGCAAGTGAATCGGAGGCGCTGAAAGAAGCGGTCGATCGAGCATATGACAACGGGATTCTCATTGTCGCATCTGCAGGAAATGCTGGGAGTTACGGGTCACTTAATACGATAGATTACCCGGCCAAATACAGCTCTGTCATGGCAGTCGCATCTGTGGATCAACGAAAGCAAAGAGCCTTTGATTCCTCTGTTGGGGAAGAAGTGGAAGTATCAGCACCAGGCGTTTCAACATTAAGTACCATTCCTCATAACGAATATGGATATAAGAGTGGAACGTCTATGGCATCACCTCATGTAGCTGGTGCTGCGGCAGTCATTCTATCAAAACATCCGAATCTGACAAATGATGAATTGCGTGAAAGGCTGACAAAAACGGCAACAAAACTTGGCGAACCTTTTTATTATGGGGCTGGGCTTGTGAACGTACAAAAAGCTGCACGATAAAGGAAACGAGAAAGCAGTGTGCAGCTGCTTTCTCGTTTTTTCTTTTCATAAAACTGTCATGTTTCGTCTGCTCTCTCATAGAATCTAGTAACCTTTACTATTTGGGAGGAAGGCGCATGCGGAAAAAGTCTTGGAAAGAACATCTTCTTCAGCACGTGAAAGATCATTTATCGATTTATTTGTTTGTTTCTGTACTATTTTTAATGGGCGTCATTTTTGGAGCCATTATCGTCAATAGTATGACAATGAGTCAGAAAGAGGATTTATTCTACTATTTAAATCAATTTTTTGGTCAACTGACGAATGAGAAAGCAGCAGAATCAAAAGAAATGTTTTTGCAAAGCTTTTTGCATCATATGAAATATTTGGGCCTCATGTGGATACTCGGAATTTCCATCATTGGCCTGCCGCTTATTTTTCTGATGATCTTTTTAAAAGGGATTGTAGTTGGGTTTACTGTCGGTTTTTTGGTCAATCAAATGGGGCTTAGCGGTTTTTTTCTATCTTTTGTCTCGGTGCTTCCTCAAAATATCTTGCTCATTCCTGCGTATTTAGTGATCGGAACTTGTGCGATTGCGTTCTCCATTCGTTTAATTGGTCAGCTTTTTATGAAAAAAACCATCAGTCAAGCGCCAATCCATTGGTTTGGCCGGTATGCTTCTGTTCTACTGATGATTTTAACCCTCGCTGCTCTTTCGTCCTTTTTTGAATCATACTTATCATTCATGCTGATGAAAAAGCTGGCAGGTGTTCTGTTTTGATAATTTTATAATCGTTATTAAATAATAATCAATTTATTTATCAATTTAAAATGATTATAGTTGGCTCTCTGCACATCATTTGATATAATGATCAAGTAATGTGGCGTAGGAGGGAAAGTCAATGGAAAATCGGATTGATCGAATTAAGAAACAGCTTCATTCTTCCAGCTATAAGCTCACGCCACAGCGTGAAGCAACAGTAAGAGTACTGCTTGAGAATGAAGAAGACCATTTAAGTGCAGAAGATGTATACCTCCTCGTAAAAGAGAAGTCTCCTGAAATTGGTCTTGCTACTGTTTATCGGACGTTAGAATTGCTTACTGAACTGAAAGTTGTTGATAAAATTAACTTTGGAGACGGCGTTTCGCGATATGATCTTCGCAAAGAAGGAGCCGCCCACTTCCATCACCATCTTGTCTGTATGGAATGCGGAACAGTCGATGAGATAGAAGATGATTTATTAGAAGATGTTGAAGAGATTATTGAACGCGACTGGAAATTTAAAATTAAGGATCATAGATTGACATTCCATGGTATTTGCCACCGGTGTCATGATGATGAATCCGGCAAATAATCCGAATTGGAACCTTTTCATTCAAAATGAAAAGGTTTTTTGCATGTTCGCTGTATATTCCTTGTCCCACCTGGCATATGCTGAAGTAATGAGAACACGAGAAAGGACATGAAGAACATGCGAAAATGGCTCAAAACAACAGGTGAAGTAATGAAAGTATTTATCTTGTTCACTGGTTTTACCGTCCTGTTCTATTATGCTATGATATGGATAAATTCAGAATATGAAAGCTATCATCGTTATGATAAACCAGAAGGTGCAGCGATAAAAGTGATGGAAATGGATCAGCCGAAACAAGACAGCTGGCAGGATCGATTGATTTATTTTTATCAAAACGGGGAGTAGAAACCATTGAAGGATCAATTATCCGACTTTATTCATTTTATGACAGTAGAGAGAGGACTCTCTGAAAATACCATTGTCTCTTATAAAAGAGATTTACAGAACTATTTGTCTTTTTTAATGACGCATGAACAATTGACAGATGTAAAAGACGTCACACGCCTTCATATTATTCATTATTTAAAACAGTTAAAAGACGAGGGGAAATCGAGTAAAACGTCCGTCCGTCATCTATCATCGATACGCTCCTTTCATCAATTTTTGCTCCGTGAAAAAGTGACAACAGATGACCCGTCATGGAACATTGAATCACAAAAAACAGAGCGGAAATTACCGAAAGTTCTATCATTAGATGAGGTAGAAAAGCTGCTCGATACACCTAAGCAGCAAACACCATTTGACTACCGTGACAAAGCCATGCTCGAACTTTTATATGCAACAGGTATTCGCGTAAGTGAAATGCTTGATCTGACTCTTGCAGATGTGCATCTGACCATGGGGTTTATCCGCTGTTTTGGAAAAGGAAGAAAAGAGCGAATCGTGCCTATTGGTGAAGCTGCTGCAAGTGCGATTGAAGTGTATATAGAAAAAGGCAGAAACAAGCTGCTCAAAAAACAGCCGGCCGATGCCTTGTTTCTGAATCATCACGGAAAAAAAATGTCGCGGCAGGGCTTTTGGAAGAACTTAAAGAAACGAGCCATAGAAGCAGGTATTCAAAAAGAATTGACGCCTCATACGCTCAGACATTCATTTGCGACACATTTGCTTGAAAACGGTGCGGATCTTAGAGCCGTACAGGAAATGCTCGGACATGCCGATATTTCTACTACACAAATTTACACACATGTCACAAAAACAAGATTAAAAGACGTGTATCACAAATTCCATCCAAGGGCATAAGTAAAGCATGGCACGGTGAACGTGTATCATGCTTTTTTATGTTTGGAC
The DNA here is from genome assembly GCF_040869405.1 of Bacillus sp. FSL K6-2869. NCBI lineage: Bacteria > Bacillati > Bacillota > Bacilli > Caryophanales > Bacillaceae > Bacillus > Bacillus sp. FSL K6-2869. The sequence continues at coordinate 2,229,141 of NZ_CP152035.1, read as the reverse complement.
CGTTTATGGTTGTCAATTGACTTGAAAACGGTTTATACTTGAGATGTCTGACCTCTCCAGTTGTGAAAGGTGAAAGGACAAGAATATTGAAGGAGGCGCTTTTTTATGCCTGATTATCAGTATAAACGTATTTTCCTCATTGTGATGGATTCAGTAGGAATCGGGGAAGCACCTGATGCTGCTGATTTTAATGATGTAGGTGCAGATACACTTGGACATATTGCTGAAAAAATGAACGGGCTTCATATGCCGAATATGGCGAAGCTTGGGCTAAGTCATATTAAAGAAATTAAAGGAATTCCAGCGGACGAAAAACCGCTTGCGTATTATGGGAAAATGCAAGAAGCATCCAACGGGAAAGACACAATGACAGGGCATTGGGAAATCATGGGTCTTTACATCGACACACCATTTAAAGTCTTTCCAGACGGCTTTCCAGATGAACTGTTAAATGAATTAAAAGAAAAAACAGGGCGTGGCATCATTGGAAATAAACCAGCGTCTGGTACAGAAATTCTGGATGAGCTTGGCGAAGAGCATATGAAAACAGGCGATTTAATCGTTTATACTTCAGCAGATTCTGTGCTGCAAATTGCTGCACACGAAGAAGTTGTGCCATTAGACGAACTTTACCGCATTTGCGAAATCGCACGTGAACTGACTTTAGATGAAAAATATATGGTAGGGCGCATCATCGCTCGTCCATTTGTCGGGGAGCCGGGGGCATTTGTTAGAACACCAAATCGTCATGACTATGCATTAAAACCATTCGACCGTACCGTCATGAATGAATTGAAAGATGATGGACTTGATGTCATTGCGATCGGAAAAATCTCTGATATTTATGATGGTGAAGGAATCACCTCTTCACTCAGAACGAAATCCAACATGGATGGAATGGACAAGCTAGTGGAGACGCTGAAAACAGACTTTACTGGGCTGAGCTTCTTAAACCTTGTCGATTTTGATGCGCTTTATGGACATAGAAGAGATCCAGAAGGCTACGGTAAGGCACTAGAGGAATTTGACGCACGTCTACCTGAAGTGTTTGATCTATTAAAAGAGGATGATCTGCTTGTGATCACAGCAGATCACGGAAATGACCCGGTTCATCACGGAACAGATCATACAAGAGAATACGTTCCGCTTATTGCTTACAGCAAAAAGCATCAAGAGGCGAATGAGCTGCCAACAGCGAAAACATTTGCTGATCTTGGGGCAACGGTAGCAGATAATTTTAAATCAACGCTGCCAAAATACGGAACAAGCTTTTTATCTAAACTCAAATAGGGGGAAATCACGTGGGAGCACAGTTTTCAGAAGCGGCGGCATATATTAAACAAGCATCGACATATGTACCAACAGTTGGATTAATTTTAGGTTCAGGTCTTGGCATTTTAGCCGATGAGATTGAAAATCCAATCAAATTGAAATATGAAGATATTCCTGGATTCCCTGTTTCAACAGTAGAAGGGCATGCAGGCCAGCTCGTCATTGGAACGCTGAAAGGCACGGTCGTTTGTGCCATGCAAGGACGTTTCCATTACTATGAAGGGTATGATATGAAGCAGGTGACATTTCCTGTCCGTGTGATGAAAGAAATCGGCATTGAAACATGTATTGTGACAAATGCAGCGGGCGGTGTGAATACGTCCTTCCATCCTGGCGATCTTATGTTGATTACAGATCATATCAATATGATGGGAACCAATCCGTTAATTGGACCAAACGACAGTCAAGGGGTTCGTTTCCCTGATATGTCTGCACCGTATGATAAAGATTTGTTGGCACTTGCAGAGAAAACGGCTAAACATTTAGGCATATCTGTGCAGCAAGGGGTTTATGCAGGAATGACAGGCCCTTCATATGAAACACCGGCAGAGGTTCGTTTCCTCAGAACGCTTGGCGCTGATGCAGTCGGTATGTCGACTGTGCCAGAAGTGATTGTGGCACGTCATGCAGGCATAAAAGTACTTGGTATTTCATGCATCTCTAATGCGGCTTCAGGTATTTTAGATCAGCCGCTTTCTCATGATGAAGTGATCGAAGTGACGGAAAAAGTGAAAGCAAGTTTCCTTGATTTAGTGAAAGAAGTTGTCAAACAACTCTCATAGATCGTGTGAAAAAGCCTTCTGTTCATAAACAGAGGGCTTTTTTTTATGGCAATCAAACGATCTCTGAATAAAACAGCCTTTATGAGGAAAAAATAGAAAGGATTACGATAATGGAGGTCTGCCACTTGAAACGTCATATATGTGCATTGTTTACTTTAATGATCCTTATTTCAATGGTTTCACCATCAGCGATGGCAAAAGAAAAGATTGAAAAGCCAGGAGAAAAACAAACATCAGAATTGGCGCATGAAGCCAAATCAGCGATTTTAATGGAACGTGACACGGGAAAAGTGCTTTACAACAAAAACAGTGATGAAAAGCTTGCCCCTGCAAGTATGACCAAAATCATGACGATGCTTCTCATCATGGAAGCGATGGATCAAGGGAAATTAAAAATGACTGATAAAGTAAGAACGAGCGATCATGCAGCATCTATGGGAGGCTCACAAATTTTCCTTGAACCGGGAGAAGAAATGACGGTTAAAGACATGCTAAAAGGCATTGCGATTGCGTCAGGAAACGATGCTTCAGTTGCCATGGCAGAACATATTGCTGGATCTGAAGAACAGTTTGTTGAGCAAATGAACAAAAAGGCAAAAGAGCTTGGACTCACCTCAACGGTCTTTCAAAATCCAACAGGACTTCCTGAAAAAGATCATTACAGCACGGCTCATGATATGGCAAAAATGGCGAAAGAGCTGTTGAAATATGAAGAGATCACCAAGTTCACAGGTGTATACGAAGACTATCTTCGTCAGAACACGGATAAAAAATTCTGGCTTGTGAATACAAACCGTCTCATTAAATTTTATCCAGGTGTGGATGGGGTGAAAACAGGGTTTACAGGCGAGGCGAAATACTGTCTAACTGCATCTGCTAAAAAAGGCAACATGCGCGTCATTGCTGTTGTATTCGGCGCAAGTACACCAAAAGACAGAAATGCTCAAGTCGTCAAAATGCTGGATTACGCCTTTAGTCAATATACAACGCATCCTCTGTACAAGCGTGGTCAAGATGTAGCAGAGATCAAAGTGAGCAAAGGGAAAAAGAAAAAAATTCAACTTGTCACGTCTGAACCGATTTCTCTTCTAACGAAAAAAGGCGAAAATGTTGATCAGATCAAAAAAGAAATTAAATTAACTCAAGATGTCACAGCCCCATTTTCAAAAGGAACGAAACTTGGCACCATCATCTTGAAAAAAGATGGAAAAGTGCTTCATGAAAGTCCTGTTGAAGCGAAAGAAGATATGGAAAAAGCCGGTGTTTGGACGTTCTTTAAACGGGCTATGGCCGAATTTGTTAAATGGAAGTAAAAGGTGAAAGACTGCTGCAACTGGCAGTCTTTTTTGCTATGAACGAAAAGAACATCTAAATGTGACGAATGATCACTAGTTTTGTCATGGTGAAGGATTTGCATGTGAAGAAAGAGAAACATTCTTTATCCGAAAATAGAGCAAGGAGGAAGAAAAGATGAGCCTTGGTATTGATTTTCAAATAAAAGAGAGCGTACTTTGCATTCGGTTGACAGGGGAGCTTGATCATCACTCCGCAGAGACATTGAGACAAAAGGTGACGAATTATTTGGAAACAGAGGACATTCGCCACATCGTGCTGAATTTAGCTGATTTATCGTTTATGGACAGCTCTGGGCTTGGAGTGATTTTAGGAAGATACAAAGAAATTAAACAACTTGGCGGTGAAATGGTCGTCTGTGCGATCTCGCCAGCGGTGAACCGTTTATTTGATATGTCCGGCTTGTTTAAAATTATTCGTATGGAGCCTTCAGAGCAAACTGCGCTGCAAACATTGGGGGTGGCATCATGACAAATGAAATGAATCTGACTTTTTCTGCTTTAAGTCAAAACGAATCTTTTGCGAGAGTAACGGTGGCAGCATTCATCGCTCAGCTCGATCCAACATTAGATGAGCTAACAGAAATCAAAACCGTTGTATCAGAGGCGGTCACGAACTCGATCATTCACGGGTATGACGGGAATCCAGACGGCAAGGTGCACATTAGCGTCACGCTGGATGACCATATTGTGTATCTGACGATTCGAGACGAAGGCATGGGCATTTCAGACCTTGAGGAAGCAAGGCAGCCGCTTTTTACGACGAAACCAGACTTAGAGCGTTCCGGGATGGGTTTTACGATCATGGAGAACTTTATGGATGATGTCATGGTGGACTCATCTCCAGAAATGGGCACAACAATCCGCTTAACAAAGCATCTATCAAAAAGCAAAGCGCTTTGTAATTAAGGAGCTGCTCATATGGATGTGGAGGTAAAAAAGCAAGCAAAAAAAGCACAGCTGTCTAATGATGAAGTGAAACAGCTCATCAAAAAAAGCCAAGACGGAGATCAACAAGCAAGAGACCTCCTCGTAGAAAAAAACATGCGTCTTGTTTGGTCCGTTGTTCAGCGCTTTTTAAATAGAGGATATGAACCAGATGATCTGTTCCAAATAGGCTGTATTGGCCTGCTGAAATCTGTTGATAAATTTGATTTGTCTTATGATGTGAAGTTTTCGACGTATGCCGTTCCAATGATCATTGGTGAAATTCAGCGTTTCATTCGTGATGATGGAACCGTCAAAGTCAGCAGGTCTTTAAAGGAACTTGGAAATAAAATCAGGCGGGCAAGGGACGAATTGTCTAAATCTCATGGAAGAATGCCGACTGTTCAGGAAATCGCTGAATATCTGGACATCACACCTGAGGATGTCGTCCTTGCTCAAGAAGCGGTCCGCTCACCATCATCTATTCATGAAACCGTGTATGAAAATGACGGCGATCCGATTACATTACTCGATCAAATTGCCGATCATTCAGAAGAAAGATGGTTTGATAAAATTGCGCTAAAAGAGGCGATTAAAGAATTAGAAGAGCGTGAGAAACTAATTGTCTATTTAAGGTATTATAAAGACCAAACACAATCAGAAGTAGCAGAAAGACTCGGAATTTCCCAAGTGCAAGTCTCACGGCTTGAAAAGAAGATTTTAAAACAAATCCAAATGCAAATGGATCAAAAAGACAGCTAGCCAATTCGGCTGGCTTTTTTTGTGTGGTAATTACCGGTAAATCAAGTTCTTTCAGTATGAGAACCATTTTTCACCACATACTATTTTTAACCCATCGTATAGGAAGTGACTTGGATGGACGGACAAATCTTTATTCGGCTGCGCCATCGGATTAAGACTGGTAATGATCAGCTTATTTATTTAGAGGATATCGCCCAAATCACTGGAGATGACAGTGCTGTGCAAAAGCTGAGCAAAATGCCGATATACCATGTCAGCAAAAAGGATCGTCACATCGTTGTGTTAGATATCATGCATGTGGTCAAAACGATCAAAAAAACATGGCCTGACATCGACATTCAAACGGTCGGAGGCTCAGAAGCCATTGTTGAAATAGACACAGGTAAACGCCAACTGTCCCCCGTATTATTCGTGTTTGTATGGCTCCTCTTATTTGTCGGAGCGGCCCTTGCCATCATGAATTTCCATGAGGATGTTAGTATGCGGCTTGTTCATATCCGCCTTTACGAGATGATTACTGGAAACACGGTTGAGCATCCGTATTTATTACAAATTCCATATAGCTTTGGACTCGGTTTTGGCATGATTTTATTTTTCAATCATGTGTTTAAAAAGCGTTTAAACGAAGAGCCAAGCCCGCTTGAAGTGGAAATGTTTAAATATCAGCTCGATCTTGATCATTATGTCGCACTCAATGAAAACAAAGAAACATTGAAAGATATCCATGATCGGTAAATGGCTTTTTGTGGTGCTTGTTGGGCTCGGCGGCGGTTTAACGGTAGGGGCAGGATTTGTGGCGTTTCTCACAGTGCTTGGTATTATCCCTCGATTAATGCAATTAACGAAAACGCAGCGTTTTATTCAAGGATATGAGGCTGCCGTGATAAGTGGAGCGATCGTTGGCGGCTGGGCTACTTTAAGTCAAGTCCATATGCATTTATCCAAATGGCTGGCGCTACCGATCGGTCTTTTATCTGGCATTTTTGTCGGCATGCTTGCTGCCGCACTCACTGAAGTGTTAAATGTACTTCCTATCTTAACGAAAAGAATTGGAATGGACGGGAAAATTGTGCTGCTGCTCATGGCCATCGTCTTAGGAAAGGTGTTTGGCTCGCTATTTCATTGGCTTATTTATATTTAAAAATGTGGAGGGAACAACACGTGTCAAGTTTAAAAGAGAACTATCCATCTAAAGTGAAAATGTATCAGCCGAAACCTCCTTATGTACTGAACTGCATCAAGGCTTTTCTTGTCGGCGGTTTGATTTGTGCGATAGGCGAGGGATTGCAAAATTTCTATATTACTTTTTTTGATTTTAATGAGAAGACAGCAGGGAATCCAACGGTGGCGACCCTTATTTTAATTTCTTCTATTTTAACTGGTATTGGTATTTACGATAAAATCGGCCAGTTTGCTGGAGCGGGATCAGCTGTCCCGGTGACAGGATTTGCAAATAGCATGACAAGTGCGGCTCTTGAGCATAAAAGTGAAGGGCTTGTGTTAGGTGTAGCGACCAACATGTTTAAACTGGCTGGGAACGTCATTGTGTTTGGTGTCGTCTCGGCATATGTCGTAGGGATTATTCGATACGTCTTGGAAAAGATGTTTTCGTAGGAGGAATAAAACGTGAAACTAACAGGTAAGCAATCTTGGGTATTTGAACACAAGCTTTATGTGAATGCGGAAGGAACAGCTGCAGGACCGAAAGAAAAAGAAGGCCCAATCGGTCATCTCATTGATAAAACCTATGATGAAATGCACTGTTATCAAAAGAACTGGGAAATGGCTGAAAGGCAGCTCATGGATGATGCCATATCAATGGCCTTATCAAAAGCGAATTTGCAAAAAAGTGATATTGACCTTTTGCTGGCAGGAGATTTACTAAACCAAAACGTGACAGCCAACTATGTGGCAAGAGAACTCAAAATCCCGTTTCTTTGTTTATTTGGTGCCTGCTCCACATCAATGGAATCAGTCGCCATTGCCTCAGCGTTAATAGATGGTGGGTTTGCCAATAGAGCACTTGCTGCGACAAGCAGTCACAATGCGACGGCGGAGCGGCAATTCCGTAATCCAACAGAATATGGCGGGCAAAAACCAGATACAGCCACAAGTACAGTGACAGGGAGCGGTGCTGTCGTCATCAGCCAAGAACCTTCCCAAATTCAAATTACAAGTGCCACCGTCGGACGGGTGATGGATCTTGGGATTACAGATCCATTCGATATGGGTTCGGCTATGGCGCCTGCAGCGGCAGACACAATCAAACAACATTTAGAAGACTTAGGAAGAACAGTAGATGATTATGATCTCATCCTAACAGGAGATCTATCTGGAATTGGATCGCCTATTTTAAAGGATCTTCTGAAAGAAGATGGCATTCAGCTTGGACGGAAGCATGATGATTGCGGATTAATCATATACACACCTGATCAAAATGTATTCGCTGGAGGCAGCGGCTGTGCCTGCTCAGCTGTCGTGACATTCAGTCACATCTTTCAAGAAATGAAAGCAGGGAATTTGCAAAGAGTATTGGTTGTAGCAACCGGGGCGCTTCTCAGCCCAATGATGGTTCAGCAAAAAGAGACCATTCCAACCATTGCGCACGGAGTTGTATTTGAGCGTGCAGGAGGAGAAAGCTAATGGATTATTTGATTGCTTTTGTTGCAGGCGGACTGATTTGCGTGATCGGCCAGCTTTTACTTGATGTACTGAAACTCACACCGGCACATGTCATGACGACCTTTGTTGTGGCGGGGACGATTTTAGACGGGTTTGGTATTTATGATAAATTTATTGAATTTGCAGGAGCGGGTGCTACCGTCCCTATCGTAAGCTTTGGTCATAGCTTGCTTCATGGGGCGATGCATCAGGCCGATGTCCACGGATTTATTGGAATCGGAATTGGGATTTTTGAGTTAACCTCTGCTGGAATATCAGCTGCGATTTTATTTTCATTTATCATTGCACTTATCTTTAAACCGAAAGGATAACCTAATATGGGGCAAAGACGCAAAGTCATTTTAGTGACAGACGGAGATATATATGCTGCCAAAACGATAGAGCTTGTCGCAAAGAAAGTCGGCGGAAGATGTATTTCCAGCTCAAAAGGGAATCCGAGCAAACGAACAGGACCAGAACTGGTCCAGATGATTTTAAAAACGCCGTATGACCCAGTGTTTGTCATGTTTGATGATTCTGGCTTAACAGGTGAAGGAACAGGGGAGACGGCTATGAAGCACGTAGCACGTCACCCTGAAATTGAAGTGATTGGCGCCATTGCAGTGGCATCTAAAACCCATCAAGCGGAATGGACAAAGGTACATGTCTCCATTGACCGGGAAGGTGAACTGACAGAATATGGCGTTGACAAACATGGACTTCCAGAAATGGAACCACACAAAATGAGTGGAGATACAGTGTATTGTCTCGATTCACTACAGCTTCCGATTGTTGTCGGCATTGGAGATATTGGCAAGATGGGACGGAAAGATGATCTAAGCAAAGGGTCCCCCATCACAATGAAGGCAGTCGAATTAATTTTAGAAAGGAGTGGTTTCCATGAAGAAAGACAAGGTGCACGTGTACCGAGATCCGAAGAAAAATGAAGATTTTTTCAAAGACAATGTCGGGATGGGTCTCAGCTTTGACCTTGGCGTTCGGAAAATTTATGTCCATGATCAGGAAATCCAGCTTTACTATGTAAATGGATTATGTGATACACAATATGTGATCTATTTATTAAAAGAACTGATTGAAATCAATGACAACGAACCTGAATCAGATGATCTTGCACGTGTGGTAGAAAACCGTCTTGTCAATCAGCAAGTCTCAAAAGTTGAAACGCTTGATGAAGCAGTGGATCAAGTGTTGTCTGGACTTGTGGCAGTCGTTGTCGAAGGTGAAAATTACGCATTTATTATTGATGTCAGGAGCTACCCTGGCAGAATGCCGGAGGAACCGGATACAGAAAAGGTTGTCAGAGGTGCAAGAGACGGCTTTGTTGAAAACATCATTGTGAACACAGCACTCATTCGCAGAAGAGTGCGGGATGAAAAACTGCGATACAAAATGCTTAAAGTAGGCGAGCGTTCTAAAGCGGACGTCTGTGTTTGTTATATTGAAGACATAGCTGACCCTGATCTTGTTGATATTATCGAAAAAGAAGTGTCTGGGATTAAAGTTGACGGACTGACGATGTCTGATAAAACAATAGAAGAATTTATCATTAAGCAAGGATATAATCCCTTCCCGCTTGTGCGATACACCGAGCGCCCAGATGTAGCCGCTAACCATATATTAGAAGGGCATGTCATCATCATTACAGATACATCCCCTAGTGTCATCATTACGCCAACCACTATTTTTCATCACGTTCAACATGCTGAAGAATACCGCCAGGCGCCAGCGGTTGGGACTTTTTTAAGATGGGTGCGTTTTTTAGGCATCTTATGTTCTACTTTTCTTTTGCCGATCTGGTTTCTTTTTATTCTAGAACCGAATCTTCTGCCAGACAATCTAAGCTATATTGGATTTAACAAACCTTCTCATATCCCTGTCATTCTCCAAGTATTCCTTGCTGATTTTGGGGTGGAATTTTTACGAATGGCGGCCATCCATACGCCGACCGCCTTGTCGACTGCTATGGGTTTGATTGCAGCCGTCTTAATTGGACAAATTGCAATTGATGTCGGTTTATTTACACCAGAGGTCATATTATACGTCTCGCTAGCAGCCATCGGCACATTCACCACTCCAAGTTATGAACTGAGTGTCGCTAATAAAATCATCCGACTGATCATATTAGCACTAGTAGCGATCTTTAAGCTGAATGGATTAATCATCGGTTTTACGCTGTTACTTATTTATTTAACATCCATTCGTTCCTTACAGACGCCTTATATGTGGCCGTTCATTCCTTTTAATGGAAAGGCTTTGTGGCAAGTGCTCATTCGGACGTCTGTTCCTGGCTCAAAAGTAAGGCCAAGCATCGTTCACCCTCAGAACAGATCAAAAATTCCGCCAAATTCTTAACGCTCGTTGAAAGTGGCTGAAGATTGTGATATTGTATTTTTAACTTTGAGAAACGGCAAAAGGCAGCTTGTGCAGCTGTCTTTTTTCAGCCGAGGCGGAGAAAGAGGGAATGACATTGTATTTACACGGCACTTGCAGACAAAATGAACTCGGACATTTAGAAATTGGTGGTGTTGATGCCGTTTCTTTAGCTGAAACGTATGGGACACCACTTTATGTATATGATGTGGCTTTAATACGGGAGCGTGCAAAAAGCTTTCAGAAAGCATTTATTGAAGAAGAACTAAAGGCTCAGGTGGCATATGCGAGTAAGGCTTTTTCTTCTATTGCCATGTTCCAGCTGGCAAAAGAAGAAGGCTTATCACTTGATGTCGTTTCAGGCGGGGAGCTGCACACAGCCATTTGTGCCGGGTTTCCAGTAGAAAAAATTCATTTCCATGGTAACAACAAAAGCAGAGAAGAATTAAAGATGGCATTAGCGCATGGAATCGGCTGTATTGTTGTTGATAATTTCTATGAAATCAATCTCATTGAACAGCTTGGGCAAGAGCTGTCAAAACAGGTGAAAGTACTCCTCCGCATCACGCCGGGCGTTGAAGCACATACGCATGACTATATTACAACAGGTCAAGAAGATTCAAAATTCGGTTTTGATCTTCATAATGGACAAGCAGACGAAGCGGTCAAACAAGTACTTGAATCAGAAGTGATCGAGCTTTTAGGTGTCCACTGCCATATCGGCTCTCAAATCTTTGATACAGCTGGTTTTGTCCTTGCGGCAGATAAAATTTTCTTGAAGCTGGATGAATGGAGAGAATCGTTTGGATTTATTTCCACAGTGCTGAACTTAGGCGGAGGCTTTGGCATCCGTTATACAGAAGAGGACGAACCACTTCCAGCAACTGAATACGTGGAGAAAATTATTCAAGCGGTGAAAGAAAATGTAGCCCGCTATGAATTTGAGATGCCTGAAATTTGGATTGAGCCAGGCCGCTCCCTTGTTGGAGATGCGGGAACCACTCTTTATACGATCGGCTCATCAAAACATGTACCTGGCATTCGCGATTATGTAGCCATTGACGGCGGAATGAGTGATAACATTCGACCTGCTTTATATCAAGCAAAATATGAAGCAGCGAGCGCCAATAAAATGAGCCAAACGCATGATCAAACTGTGTCCATTGCAGGCAAATGCTGTGAAAGTGGAGATATGCTCATTTGGGATATTGATCTGCCAGAGTTATCACAGGGAGACTTGTTAGCTGTCTTTTGTACAGGAGCTTATGGCTACAGCATGTCAAACAACTATAACCGCATCCCGCGCCCGGCTGTAGTATTTGTAGAAGATGGGGAAGCGCAGCTTGTCGTTGAGCGTGAGACATATGAGGACATTGTCAAATTGGATTTACCTTATCAATCAAAAGTGAAATCATCGACTTAAAAAAAGCTGCCTGATCATCAGGCAGCTTTTTCTATGACATTTATTTTCCACCAGTAAATACAGAGACGATCGCGTTCCAAATAGAGACAAAGAAATCCCAAATCTTCTGTAGAAGGTTTTTCCCTTCATCTGATTCTATGAATTTTGTAATCTTGTCTTTTGCTTTATCAATTTGAGATCCGACTTGTTTCCAATCGATATTGATATTTTTCATCTTATCAAAGAGAGAGACAAGTTGATCTTTTTGGTCTTGTGTTAGATTTAAGTTCAAATCAGAAGCGGCTTGATCTACTTTTTCTTCCACTTCTTTTGTTGTTTTAGGAACTCCATTTTTGGCAATGTCATCTTTGATTTTTGCAATCAGGGCAGAAGCATTGTCTTTTCCAATAGAGTCTCCCAGTTTAGATGTTGTTACAAGTTCTTCGTTTGCCACCTGTTTCACATCTTCGGGAATGGCTTTGTCGCTTGACACTTCATAGGCTTTTAATAGACCTGTCAGTGCTGCTGTACCAGATACTTCAAACGGCGCCGTCACGACAACCTTTGCATCTTTCACGCCTGCGGTCATTAAAGCATTTAAATACATCTCATCTGTAATGGTCTTAATGTTATGTGTATCCACGGTCAGACCCGTACCTGATTTTTCAATGGTGATGGATGAAGATGATAATGCTCTCGTCCCGATAGAAGAACGAGGGATATACTTTCCTAAATATTCGTGCTCTTCTTTATTGGTTACTTCAATTTTTGTCGCATTTTCAGGTGGATTCAACTCGTCAAGCACCTTCTGGCGATCAGCCGGTGTTAAGTCTTGCCCGAGTGTGACGATGACATCGCCGACAGCTGCATCCGCTAAGCTGACTTTTGGCGCACCAATCAGTAAAAGGAGCGCTGCCATCATACCAAGCATTGTTTTTTTAAACATGTTGACCTCCTTCAAGTCGAAAGCGTTTCTCGATGGTGAGAAACTCATCTTTTGAGTACATGATTTGAATCGTACTCCATCATATAGACGTAACAAATCAGTCTGACGTTTCAATTTTCTTTTAAAGATGTTTGAAACCTCCAATATGATGAAGTGATTTGCTCAGTCTGTGATCATTTCCTTAGGAGAAAAGGATCAAGCTCTTTTATTTTATCAATGATGGCAAAAGAGGTAAATCACATTCGACAAGCAGGGGATGTTTAACATCACCGAAAATGTGCTATAATGAGCGTTGTTTAACCTGAAAGGAGAATGTGAAAAATGGCGAAAAAAGGATACATACAATTAACGAATGGAAAGAAAATTGAGTTTGAACTTTACCCAGAGGCTGCTCCAGGTACAGTAGCAAACTTTGAAAAATTAGCGAATGAAGGCTTCTACGATGGATTGAAATTCCACCGCGTGATCCCTGGGTTCGTAAGCCAAGGCGGCGATCCAAACGGTAATGGAACTGGAGGACCTGGTTACACCATTAAATGTGAAACAGAAGGAAACCCTCATCAGCACGAGAGAGGTTCATTATCAATGGCACACGCTGGTAAAGACACTGGCGGCAGCCAATTCTTTATCGTACATGACCCACAGCCGCACTTAAACGGTGTTCACACTGTTTTTGGCAAAGTAACATCTGGTATCGAAGCTGTTCTTGATATGGAACAAGGACAAGGCATGGAAAAAGTCGAAGTGATCGATGCTTAATCCAAAACACCGCTTAATTGCGGTGTTTTTTTATTTTACATCTGATGTTCCTGTGATCTGTGCCGTGAAGCGGTAGGTGATCATCCAATATAAAAGGGCTAAGGCGCTGATAGAGGCTCCAAATAAACATACCCCATTCCAGCCAGCGTTTGCGTATATGTTAGTTGATACAATAGAACCGAGCGCACTGCCGAGGGAATAAAAAATCATATAAGCAGCAGTCAGCCGGCTTCTCGCCTCAGGCCGGACCATGAAAATCATACTTTGATTGGTCACATGAACGGCCTGCACAGATAGGTCAAGAATGACTATACCAACGATTAATAAAATGAGGGAATATTCAGTGAAAAAAATAAAACACCATGAAAAGAGTAATAGGACAAGGGCGATGCACGTTGTTAACTGTCCTAAGCCTCGATCAGCAAGGCTTCCAGCTCGAGCGGCACCTAATGCTCCGGCAACTCCAGCAAGGCCAAATGCACCAATTGCCGTATGTGACAGATTGTATGGGGTAGTGCTGAGAGGCAGTACAAGTGAAGTCCACAGCGTGCCAAACACAACAAAGATCAGAAAACCCAGTACGCCACGAATACGTAGAATTCGTTCTTGTCTGAACAATATAAACATTGAAGCGAGCAAGTTCACATAGGATATGGAGACTCTCTTGCTGTCAGCACGCGGAAGATACCGGTACAACACGCCAGTTATGATCAGCATCATCACGCCGGAAACGAGATAGACTGATCTCCAGCCGGCGAGATCGGTTAGTACACCAGCAAACGTTCGTGCGAGAAGAATACCAATCACAATTCCACTTTGAACCAAGCCCACTATGCGGCCACGTTCTTCAGGAGCGGCCCATGTCGCTGCGAATGCTACGAGTACCTGAGTGACTACAGCGAGCAGTCCCACCGCACCTAGTCCTATGAACAGGACGGTGGCGGTAGGGGCGATACCGACTAGAATGAGAGATAACACGGATACTAGCATTTGAGCTACGATGAGCCGCCGTTGGTTGAACAGATCACCAAGTGGTACGATCAGAAGCAGTCCTAGCGCATAACAAAGCTGAGTAATCGTAATGACCATACCAACGGATGAATAGCTGATACCAAACTCGGATGCGAGGGAGTCTAATAATGGCTGTGCAAAGTATATGTTTGCAACTGCCATCCCTGAGGCTGTCGAAAACAGTAGAGCCATATTGCGAGTCATCGTTGATCGGGTGTTTATTTGTAAATGAGTCGTTCCTAGATCAGAATGTTCAACGGCATTCATTTTTTCTTTTTTCATGCATGTCATCAGCTCCTTTTGTACTAAAAAGTATAATATACTGATCAGTATAAAATGATTCCTGTTAAGGATAACCAGATAAACGTTTTAAAGTCAAGATGATATAGTGAAGATCTTGAGAGAGGCAGTCGGTTTGACAATGATATGTCAATAAAATAAAATGATAATATACCGATGAGTAAAAAATACTTATAAGAAATAGATGATTGATTTAGTGAAGAGATTTTTATGGTAGAAATGAGGGTTGATGATGGTTCGACAACGGGAATTTGATGAGGAAAAAGCGTTAGATGAGGCCTTGTTGCTTTTTTGGGAGAAGGGGTATAGAGCGACTACATTAAGCGACTTAACTGCAAAAATGGGAATACAGCGGCCGAGCTTATACTCAGCGTTCGGTGATAAAGAGGAATTGTTTGAAGCAGCATTACGCAAATATACAACTCAGCATGCAGCTCATATTCGATCAAAACTGCAAAACAATCTATCTGCAAAGGAAGCATTTCATACATTATTTGCTGAATTAGTAGAAGAGGAATATGGAAATGGACCGAGTAAAGGGTGCTTCTGCATCAATACAATAGTCGAGCTTGCCCCCCACGAAGAGAAATTTGAAATTCTCACAAGAGAGCATCAAATGTATCTTTCGGTCATTTTTGAAGAAAAAATTGTACAAGGTATTCGCTCGGGTGAGCTCGAAAGCAGTCTGAATGCCAAAGCCTTAGCACAGGCGCTGGTTGTTTCTTTTATTGGACTTACAGTTCTCATGAAATCTCGCCCAGAGCGTTCATTTGTAGATCATTCTGTAGCGACGATCCTATCCATATTGAAATAAATAGTCTATATAAAGAAAGCGTATTTTGATCAATTGATTAAAACACGCTTTTTCTTTTAGGGTGTTATGGACACGTTTTTGTGATATGATAAGAGAACAAACATTCGTATTTGTGAGTGTCACCATATGCAGCTCTAAAAATAAGTGAAAGTGCAAATCTAAAAAGCGTGTGATCATGCTGAAAGAAAGCAGGAGATACTTTGAAACCATTAACAAAAGAAGAAAAAAACCAGATGATGATTGCCATTCAGCGTTACTTTGCCGAAGAACGAGAAGAGGAGATTGGTGAATTAGCAGCCATCAATATATTAGAATTTATCACAAAACATCTTGGAAGCTACTATTATAATCAAGGGGTTCGTGACAGCCGAAATATCGCTGTTCAAAGATCTCAATTGTTAGAGGAAGATCTATTCGCATTAGAGAAAAGAATATAATCAAAAAGCTCGTCTTTCTTGTTTACCCTGCTAACAGATAAAGAGGAAAAAAGACCCCCTTAATAAAGAACGCATATTCGTATCATATGTAATGATGAAAAGGTGGAACCAAAAGTCCATTTGAATCGTTATATAAGTAACCATTAATGAAAATCAGCTTTTTTGGTTTTATTTCATCAAAAGAAGGAATAGAACATACAAATAGGCGAAGTGCAGATGATGGAGGTTCTAAATATGGGGAAAATCAAATTGAAAATCGCAATCTTATTTGTTTTACTGCTTTGTTTAGGCGCAGGTTATTTATACATGAATGGCATGAAAATTGAAGATGTGCCAACAGCCATTGGCGAAAGTTTAACGAATAATGATAAAGATTACACCATCTATGAATATACCATTACAAAAATTGATGGTGATGAGTATTACGGTCAAGCCAAAAATGGCACGAAAATCATTTTTAACGGAAAGAAATTTGCAGATGATGTGGCCGATCTGAAAAAAGGCGATCGTATTAAAGCATACTTTAGTAATGAAAAAAGAATAGACGGCCTTATAAAAGTAGTCAAAGTCGTCAATTAACAAGTCTCCTTTCCTATAGGGAGGCTCTTTTTATGAACAGATGAATAAATCTTGATTGTTGCATTTGACCACAAGGATCGCTATAATAGCCCCTAAGGACAGCTAAATATCGATTGTATCCTTCGGGGCAGGGTGAAAATCCCGACCGACGGTAATAAAGCAAATGCTTTACAGCCCGTGACCCGTTAATTTATTAACGGTTGATTCAGTGAGAAGCTGAAGCCGACAGTGAAAGTCTGGATGGGAGAAGGATAACGAAAGCTATGTATGAACAAAAAATATGTGTTGATCATAGTTTTATTTCTAATGCAAAAAAACCACAGCCCCGGAATTTTTCCGGGGCTTTCTGTATGTCAATATAGTCATCGCATGCAGTGTTTATTAGGTGATCCCTCATTTACCTTGTATGGACCATAAAAAGCGACGAAGGTGTTCAATCGATCACATGTCCCAAACATCGCTTTTTCATAAAGTGAGAAATACAAAAGAAAGAGAAAGGGAGGATCACATGTTTACGGGGATTATTGAAGAAGTGGGTACAGTCCAGTCATTGAGCAAAAGATCCGCAGATGCCATGGAAATTATCATCAAGTGCAGTCGTGTACTAGAAGATGTTCACCTAGGCGATAGTATCGCCATCAATGGCGTTTGTCTCACTGTCACAAGCTTCACAAAAGAACAGTTTGCGGCAGATGTGATGCCTGAGACGGTCAAAGCGACATCACTTGATCAGCTTGCACCAGGTAGCCAAGTGAATTTAGAGCGAGCGATGTCATCAAATGGACGATTCGGCGGTCATTTTGTTTCAGGCCATGTTGATGGAACGGCTGTGATTACCCGTGTAGAAAAGAAGAGTAATGCCATTTACTATGATTTGAAAATGGACAAGACCCTCACAGATATGCTCACAAAAAAGGGGTCGATCGCAATAGACGGCGTCAGCTTGACTATTTTCGATTTGCGAGATGCTCATGTGACAGTTTCTATCATTCCACATACGCTTGAAGGAACTATTTTCCCGACTAAATCTATGGGGGATGTAGTAAATATTGAATGTGACATGATCGGTAAATACATTTATCGCTTTTTAACAAAAGAGCAAAACGAAAAGCAGCCATCACGATTAACCCCATCATTTTTAAAAGAGCACGGATTCTAGGAGGCGATTGTATGTATCATTCAGTTGATGAGGCAGTAAATGCCCTGAAACGAGGAGAAATCATTATCGTAGTAGATGATGAAGACAGAGAAAATGAAGGAGACTTTGTGGCACTTGCTGAGCATGCAACGCCGGAAGTCATTAACTTCATGGCTGTACATGGAAGAGGTCTTATTTGCACACCAGTTCATGCCTCGATTGCGAAACACTTGGATCTGCATCCCATGGTCGAGCGAAATACGGATGCACATCATACAGCATTTACAGTGAGCATCGACCATACGTCAACGACAACTGGTATAAGTGCTTTTGAGCGCTCAACGACCATATTGGCCATGTTAAATAAAGAGTCAAAACCAGAAGATTTTGCCCGACCAGGTCATGTTTTCCCTCTTATTGCGAAAGAGGGAGGCGTAGTAGAAAGACCAGGTCATACAGAAGCGGCCGTTGATCTTGCTAAACTTGCGGGTTCAGTGCCAGCGGGTGTCATATGTGAAATTATGAATGCAGATGGAACCATGGCCCGCGTACCCGAACTACAAAAAATTCAAAAAGAACACGATTTAAAGATGCTGACGATTGAAGCATTGCAGGCATATATAAACAAGCAAACAACGACAATGAAAACAAAATAAAAATCACAAAAAAGGATGATGAACATATGAATACAATACAAGGTAATGTAGTAGCAGAAGGATTAAAGTTTGGAATCGTCGTCGCTAGATTTAATGATTTTATTACAAGCAAACTGCTAGATGGAGCAGAAGATACATTGCTCAGACACGGAGCAAACGGTGACGATATTGATGTCGTGTGGGTGCCGGGGGCTTTTGAAATTCCGTATATGGCAAAAAAACTAGCAGAAACAAAAAAATATGATGCAGTCATTACACTTGGAACCGTGATTCGCGGGGCAACATCACATTACGATTATGTTTGTAATGAAGCGGCTAAAGGAATCGCACAAAGTGCCATCTCAACAGGGGTGCCGATTATCTTTGGTGTACTGACAACAGAATCTATTGAACAAGCCATTGAAAGAGCCGGTACAAAGGCTGGAAATAAAGGCAGTGAATCGGCTGCAGCGGCTATTGAAATGGCCAACCTAAATCGAACGTTTCGTTAATTTGATGAAAAAGAGTTTAAAAACCGCCTAAAAGTGTTTATAATGTGTGATGAGCAAGTGATTCATAAGACATTTGCTGTAAAATAGGATAATTTTAATATTGAGGGGTATATATGTTAATTCGTTACAAGAGGTCTTTTGAAAAAATTGCCATGGGACTCCTGTCCTTTATGCCGGGTGAGAAAGACGTCAAACAGCTTCAGCAGACGATAAAGTCGTATGAAATGGATGAAGATCGGCAGCTGTTCCTTTGGAAAGATGGCGAGGATATCGTCGGTGCGATTGGTGTGCTGAAAACAGACGACCACGTACAAATCGAACATATTAGTGTCAATCCGTCCCATCGTGACCAAGGCATCGGCAAGGAAATGGTATTAGCCGTGGAAGAAGTATTCAAAACGAAAACACTCATTCCAAATGAATTAACGCAAGGCTTCTTTCATAAGTGTCACAATGAAACAAACTAAATATCACACATGTAAAAGCAGAGGTTATATGCCTCTGCTTTTTTTACGTTCCATCTGCTTTTCACGTTCAAGCAATACGTCTGTCCGATCACGCAGTCTATGCTTTTCAATTAAGAATGTATGGGATAAGTTGCTCTCCTGTCCGAAGGTTAAGCCTTCTTTTTCCGCCATCTCTTGGCATAAAGAAAGAAGCGTTTCATCTCGGATTGGCAGCATCACACTTTCGTAGGGCGTGTCTTCATCGATTTTCTTTTTCAGTGTTCTCAGCAGTAAAAGAAATGCCTCTTCATCAAGACCTAATTCTGTTAGTACGTTCCGGTCCGAATCTAATATATGAAGGCTGTTTGAAATCAGCCGTTTTGCTCCTTTTCCATTTCCTCGTCTTTGATGATACAAAGCAACAGCAAGCTGAATGAGACCCACCCAGTACTTTTTGCGCTGATGAGGAGGATCTTCTTTCCAAAATTCTTCAAGAATTTCATGACACTCAAAATAATCTCTTGTCGTATGAAATTCATGTAAAAAAGCCACGTACGCTTTAGGATACACAGCGGTCATCTCCTTTTCCACTATCAGTCTAACATACCGAAAAGAAAAGAAGAAAGAGCGCCCCTTTATGAAAGGACGCTCTGTTTCTTTAATAAACCCAAGCCGCGCCAACGATGATCAGCAAGATGAACAGCACAACAATAAGCGCAAATCCTCCGCCGAAGTAATAACCATCTCCCATAATGTTACGGCCTCCTTTTTCATCAGTTCTGATTACAATGGTATTCTATGTATAAATGCCCTCATTGGTATGGGCGAATCCACTGTTTTTCTTTTTTTGCCTGCTGCCTCATGGTCGAAATTATATTGGACGAGAGCTTTATGGTGTCTTATACTAAAGGTTAGCCGATGAAAACGGTACTTAGAAGACAGTAGAAATGGTGAGAAAAGAATGCTGGAATATCAGGTGAAAATAGATTCGTTTGAGGGTCCTTTGGACTTGCTTTTACATTTAATTAACCGTTTGGAAATTGATATTTATGATATTCCCGTCGCTAAAATTACGGAGCAGTATTTATTATATGTCCACACGATGAGGGAGCTTGAACTGGATGTTGCAAGTGAGTATTTGGTGATGGCTGCAACTCTCCTCAGCATTAAAAGCAGAATGCTTCTTCCAAAACAAGAGGAAGAGCTGTTTGATGAAGACCTGATGGAAGAAGAAGAGGACCCTCGTGATGAGCTGATTGGCAAATTAATTGAATACCGCAAGTATAAAAATGCAGCGCAAGAACTGAAGGAACGTGAAGAAGAGCGGCAAAACGCCTTCACAAAACCACCAAGTGATTTAAGTGAATTTGCAAAAGAAGCAGAAGCGAAGGACACAAACTTACACGTCACGGTGTATGATATGTTAGGTGCGTTCCAAAAGGTATTGAACCGCAAAAAAATAACAAAACCAGCACCATCAAAGATTACAAGACAAGAAATCCCGATTGAAGACAAAATGAATGAGATTATGAACCGTTTAAGAAAAACAAAAAAGCGAACCAATTTCATGACTTTATTTCAACATGATCAAAAGGAACACCTTGTCGTGACGTTTCTTGCTGTTCTCGAATTGATGAAGAGCCATCAAATCATGCTGGAGCAGGAAGGAAACTTTGAAGATATTTATATCATAGGGAGTGAAACGATTCATGACGCTTGATATCGTGAATTGGAAAGCCATCTTAGAAGCGCTGCTATATGCAGCAGGTGACGAAGGCTTAACAAGAAAACAGCTCATGTCTGTTCTTGAAGTTGATGAGGCAGCGTTGCTTGATATTATGTCTGCCGTAAAGGAAGAATATCAAAAACAAGAACGAGGAATTGAGCTCATTGAATATGCAGATTCATACATGCTGCTGACGAAAAAAGAATACAGCGTATATTTAAAAAAATTAGTAGAGACACCATCGAAAGGTTTGTCACAGGCAGCGCTAGAAGTGCTCGCCATTGTCTCGTATAAACAACCGATTACACGCAGCGAAGTCGAGGAGATCAGAGGCGTGAAATCAGAACGAGTGCTGCATAGTTTAGTTGCCAAAGCACTGCTCTGTGAAGTAGGACGTGCCGATGGACCGGGACGAGCGATCCTTTATGGGACAACACCTACCTTTTTAGAGCAATTTGGTTTAAAAGCCTTAGATGAATTACCGCCACTTCCAGAGAATGTGGAAGCAGATGGGGTGCAAGAAGAGGCTGATCTCTTTTTTGAAAACTTCAATCAAACATTTGAAGAGATAAAATAGTTCAAAATAAGGAAAAATGTATGATAAAATATAAAAAAGATTTTAGGTCTAAAATCTTTATTTGAAAGATAAAATGGTGACAAAGCCATGAGGGGAAGGTAAACACGAAACAAATGGCACATATGAATGTAAAGGCTCAAGTTGATCAAGCAGGCGTTTTTTTATCAAAGGTTGCAGTTGAAGTGAATGATTTTCTGAACGAAGCTACCTTATCAAGCTTGAAACGATTAAACCCGGAAGCGGAAGCCTATTATTGTGACATATTAAGTACATTGCGGAAGCTTGCAGTTTATAGCGAGGATGCCGCGGCGGTTTGTAGGAAAATCAGGCAGCAACAGACATTCCCGCAGCAAGCCGCACAGCAGACGCTTCATCGTATTTATCATCAATGTATTGAAGAATTTTTTACACCAAAAAAGGATACATGGTATGAAAATAGCCGTTCAGCATACACAGGAAAAAGCTGCATTGTTTTCCATCATGAAGTATCGGCTGAGGTCAAACGTTTGTTTTCTTCATTAGAAAAAGATTTTTTAACGATGAGAGAAGAGCTGGAATATACAACATCTCATCAGCAAATGAAAATGGTATAAAGAAGACAAGGCAACTCTCACATGAGAGTTGCTTTTTTTTATGGACGAGGCATCATAACTTTTTCAGCCGCGCATACACTTGTACAAAACGGACAAGGACGTGAATGAACATGCCCTATTTAAAAATTGGAACAGCAGTCCTTCTTCTATTAACACTCTTACTGCCTTTTTCCTCACACGCTCAAGCAGACGTCTCATTATCGGTGAGTGCGAGAAGCGCCATTTTAATAGATGGACAGTCAGGCAGAGTCCTATTTGGAAAGGACGAGCACGAAAAAAGAAGAATCGCCAGTATCACAAAAATTATGACGGCTGTATTAGCCATTGAATCAGGAAAAATGAACGACATGGTCAAAGTGTCAAAACGTGCGATTCAAGCGGAAGGTTCTTCGATTTATTTAAAGGAAGGACAGAAGGTGAGTTTAGAAGACTTGACATACGGGCTCATGCTGCGCTCTGGAAATGATGCAGCTGTTGCCATTGCAGAACATGTTGGCGGCAGCTTAGAAGGCTTTATTTTTATGATGAACCAAAAGGCCTCTGAACTAGGCATGGAGAATACGAATTTTCAAAATCCGCATGGACTCGATGATCATAAAAACCATTATTCATCAGCTTATGATATGGCGATCTTAACGAAGTACGCCATGAAGCATCAGCAATATCAAAAAATTGCCGGTACCACCTTTTATAAAGCAAAAACAATCGAGGGTTATTGGAAAAATAAAAACAAGCTGCTCACGGGTTTGTATCAATATTCGACTGGAGGGAAGACAGGATATACAAAACTTGCAAAACGCACACTTGTCTCCACAGCTGCAAAAGGAGATGCTGCGCTCATTGCTGTGACGATTAATGCACCGGATGACTGGAAGGATCATATCTCAATGTTTGAGTATGCATTTGATCACTATAAAACGTATGTGCTTGCTGAAAAAGGCAGGCTCGCTTCGTTAAAAGGGACTTTTTACGAAAAAAAAGCGTTTATTAAGCGGGATGTGGACTATTTACTAAATGAGGATGAGAAAAAACTAGTGGAAATCGAAACGGAAATGCTGACGCCTGAAAAGAAATGGGAGAAAAACAAAGAAGCGATCCCAGATGTAGTAGGGAAAATGACGTTCTTACTGGATGGTCAGGTAATTGAGCAAGTCCCCATTTTTTATGAAAACAAACGCAACCGAATGCCCCAAAAAAGCTTTCAAGAAATGTTTAAGTCTGTCTTTCAGACATCGATAGGCGGATCTTCATGGTCAATCTGATTTGGGTATTCCTCACGGTCATCGGTCTTGTCTATGCAATGTTTAACGGAACGATGCATGAAGTGAATGAAGCGGTCTTTAAAGGATCAAAAGAAGCGGTCACCATTTCAATTGGGTTGATTAGTGTTCTTGTATTCTGGCTAGGATTGATGAAGATCGCAGAAGAAGCGGGGTTGTTACATTTCTTTAGTAAATTATGCCGGCCCTTTATCTCAAAACTATTTCCTGAGATTCCTGCGAATCATCCAGCGATGGGGTATATTCTGTCCAATCTCATGGCAAATTTCTTTGGCCTTGGGAACGCCGCTACACCACTTGGGATTAAGGCGATGGAGCAGATGAAAGTATTAAATGGCGGAAAAAATGAGGCGAGCCGATCTATGATCACTTTTTTAGCAGTCAATACATCTTCTATCACACTTGTGCCAACGACTGTCATTGCCATTCGTATGACCTATGGCGCAGATCAGCCAACAGATATTGTAGGCCCAACCATTTTGGCGACACTTATTTCAGGTATCGGTGCGATTATGATTGATCGCTATTTCCACTATCGCAGAAGCAGGCGGGGGTGATCTTGTGGCATTTATTAACTGGCTGTCACTTGCTTTGATTCCACTGATCATCGCAGGAATATTGATTGCAGGGACGATTAAAAAAGTACCGACGTACGAAACATTTGTAGAAGGCGGGAAAGAAGGCATTCAAATTGCCTTTTCAATCATTCCATATTTAGTCGGTATGCTTGTCGCCATTACGATTTTCCGTGCATCAGGGGCACTTGACTTTGTCATGGAGTTATTAAAACCTGTGTTTACAGCGATTGGTGTTCCTACAGAAGTGGTGCCGCTTGCGCTTATTCGTCCTATATCAGGAACAGCGGCGCTTGGTATGACATCAGACTTAATTGCGACTTATGGTCCAGACTCTTTTATTGGCAAGCTTGCCGCCGTTATGCAAGGGTCAACGGATACGACCCTTTATATTTTAACCGTCTATTTTGGAGCAGTTGGTATTAAAAAAATGGGAGATGCACTGAAAGTGGGGCTGTTAGCAGATCTGATTGGGATCATTGCATCGATTATTATCGTCAGTTTGTTATTTAGCGGCGCCTAATCAGGCGCTTTTTTTATTTCGTGGATGGAAAACAGCTTTTTTGTTGAAATTAGACAGATGAAACGCTTATTTTTCCACGAATGCTTGTTTGTTTCAAGCCAAGCAAGTAAGATAGTACATGAGGTGAAAGACAAATGGAACGTTTACAGAAAGTAATTGCCCATGCCGGCGTCGCTTCTAGACGAAAGGCTGAAGAATTAATTAAAGAAGGACGAGTTACCGTTAATGGTGAAACAGTGACAGAGCTCGGAGTAAAGGTGGGCTCTTCAGATAAAATTGAAGTCAATGGCTTAAAGCTTGAAAGAGAAGAACCGGTTTACTTTATGCTTTATAAACCGCGCGGCGTCATTTCAGCTGCCGAGGATGATAAAGGACGCAAAGTCGTGACAGACTTCTTTGATGATGTTCCGCAGCGTCTGTATCCAATCGGCCGGTTGGATTATGATACGAGCGGTTTAATTTTGATTACAAATGATGGCGAATTTGCCCATAAGCTCATGCATCCGAAATATGAAATTGATAAAACGTATGCAGCGAAACTAAAAGGCATCCCTTCAAAAGAATTGCTTAGAAAGTTAGAAAAAGGAATCATGTTAGACCATAAAAAAACAGCACCTGCCCGTGCCAAAATGCTCTCGATTGATAAACGAAAGCAAACATGTATTGTGCAATTAACCATTCATGAAGGCAGAAACAGACAGGTTCGCCGTATGTT
This sequence comes from Bacillus sp. FSL K6-2869, assembly GCF_040869405.1. Classification (NCBI taxonomy): domain Bacteria; kingdom Bacillati; phylum Bacillota; class Bacilli; order Caryophanales; family Bacillaceae; genus Bacillus; species Bacillus sp. FSL K6-2869. Next base: position 2,203,966 of record NZ_CP152035.1, on the reverse strand, counting down.
TGAAGCAATCGGCCACGACGTTCTAAAACTAAAAAGAGAGCAATATGCTTTTCTTCATATTGAAGGCATGAGACCAGGAGATCGCAGAGAATTGACGCCGCATGAAGTAAAACGCCTAAGAGCGATTGCGGATCATGGGAAAAGCGCTTTTTAATTTTCACATAAACTTCAAAAAATGAAGAAGCATCAAAAGAAGGAGAATGCTATAATTTACCTGAATGTCTATGGGGAAGGGGTACTTCAGATGAAGAAAAGACGATTTTTCATACGGACGGGCATTCTCCTCGTGATGCTTGCTGCACTATGTTATACGATGTATAACTCAGTATTTGCCAAACAGGATCAAGTCAAAGAAGGATCTATTGCGCCGAACTTTGTCCTTCAATCGGTAGATGGGGAACGGATTGAATTAAAGGACTTAAAAGGCAAAGGCGTCTTTCTCAATTTTTGGGGTACATGGTGCGGTCCATGTAAGCAGGAATTCCCTTATATGGCAAATCAGTATGAAGTGTTCAAGGATCGCGGTGTCGAAATTGTTGCCGTGAATGTGGGGGAATCCAATATTGCTGTGAAGAATTTTATGGATGCTTATGGCGTGAATTTTCCTGTTGCCATGGACAAAGATCGTCAAGTGACAGAGGCATATGATATTACGCCGCTGCCAACCACATTTTTAATTAATCCTGAAGGCAAAGTAATCAAAGTCATAAAGGGGACGATGACAGAACGTAATGTCTATGAATATATGAATTTGATTAAACCAAAGGGGTCATAGAATGAAAGAGGTAAAGTGCGAGTGTGGACATATTAATCCAATCGGTACTGTTCTATGTGAATCATGCGGGAATCCCATTTCAGTAAAAGAGAAAAATTCATCAAAACTGCTTGATATGAGATATGACGGCAGTGCAAGACGCTCGCAAACATACAACAAAACGATTGTTGATAAAGTATGGAACTTTTTTTCTTCCGTAAAAGTGGGTGTGTGGCTCATTGTCATCACACTGTTAGCTTCTTCGCTAGGAACTATTTTTCCGCAGGAGCGGTTTATTCCGCCAGGTGCATCAGCTTCCACTTATTATGAGGAGCAATATGGGTCGTTTGGCAAGTTATATTACATCCTTGGATTCCATGATCTTTATAATTCTTGGTGGTTTTTAGCCCTTGTCGCATCTATCGGAATTTCCCTTGTGATTTGCAGCCTTGATCGAGTGATTCCACTTTATCGCGCACTCAAAAATCAAGGGGTTGTCAAAAAAGAAGGTTTTATGAGAAGGCAGCGTCTTTTCAGCGAAACAAACCAAACATTAGATCAACATACATATGAAGGCATCGTTAGTAAAATGAAACAAAAGCGTTACCGCGTAAGAGAAGAAGATGGACATATTTTAGCTGAAAAAGGCCGCTTTTCCCGCTGGGGACCTTACGTCAATCATATTGGATTAATTATATTTCTCATTGGATCCATGCTTCGATTTGTCCCAGGAATGTACGTGGATGAAACATTATGGGTAAGAGAAGGCGAAACGGCACCAATCCCAGGGACGGGAGGCCAATACTTCTTAAAGAATAATGCGTTTTCAATTGACCGCTATGAATCTGAAAAAGAAAAAGAAGTCTTTGAAAATGCTATTGAAAAGGCTGGCGATGGTCAAGTCGTCAAAAGTTATAAAACCGATGCCGTTTTATACAAACGTGAAGGGGAAGTTGTTTTTGGTGAAAAGCCAAAGCTGAAGCAGGTAACAGAACACGATATTAAAGTGAATGAACCGCTTAAGTTTGACAATTTCTCATTATATCAAGTGGATTTTAAACAAAATGAACTCGATCAAATGGTCTTTCAGCTGATTCGAAAAGATACTGAGAAATCTTTCGGAACAGTGAAGATTAATCTGCTGGAGCCTAAGTCAGAATATGATCTTGGTAGCGGTTACAAAGTCAAGGTGATGAGTTATTTGCCTGATTTTTATTTTGACGAAGATGGCACACCTAGTACGAAAACGAGGAATCCGAATAATCCTGCGTTCGTATTTGAAATGATCTCTCCTGAAAAACCAAAAGGTGAAAAAAGTTTTGTCGCGATTCAAGAGACAGTAGAGGGTTCTGATAACAATCTTTATAAAATGAAATTTGACCGGGTTGAAACAAAAAACGTGACAGGTTTAACGGTTCGAAAAGACTTAACACTCTGGGTACTTATTGTTGGCGGAATGATCTTTATGATTGGTGTCGTACAAGGGATGTACTGGCAGCATAGAAGAATCTGGCTGTCGGCAAAGGATGGAAAAGTGTTTGTGGCAGGACATACAAACAAAAACTGGTTCGGCTTAAAGTCTGATCTCAAGGTGTTACTGCATGGCAGTGGCATCAAACAGCCAGTGGATCAAAAAGAACTGCCTGATACAACAAGTATCAGCAAAAGCAAGGGGGAAGGATTAGATGGCGGCAGTCAGTGAAAACCTGTTATTTGCAGCTTTTCTATTGTATTTAGCGGCAGTTCCTTTTTTTGGAGGGGCCATTAAAGGAAAAAAGAAAGAAGAGGGTCCGCGCAAAAACAAGGCGGCACTTATCGGCATAACGCTCACCATCATCGGTTTTTTGAGTCAATTTGGCTATTTTATTTCAAGGTGGATCGCGTCTGGTCACGCACCAGTCAGTAATCTGTTTGAATTCACCACAGCCTTTGGCATGATGCTGGTGCTCGCATTTATTATTTTATATTTTGTCTATCAAGTGTCTGTGCTAGGTTTATTCACACTTCCAATCGCTTTATTAATCATTGCTTATGCAAGCATGTTTCCATCGGATATTTCACCGCTGATTCCTTCGCTTCAAAGTAATTGGCTATATATTCACGTCACGACAGCAGCGCTTGGTCAAGCCATTTTGGCGATCAGTTTTGTGGCAGGTGTGATTTTTCTTTTGAAGCATGTCGATCAAACAAAACCGGGGAAGAAAACCTTTGGCTTAGAGCTGGTCATGTTTATGATTGTGGTCACCCTTGCATTTATCGCTGTCACGTCCATTTTTAGAATGACAGGGTATGAAGCGAAATTTAATTGGGTAGATAAAAATAAAGAAGAGAGCGTCATGGTCTATGAGCTTCCTGCCTTAGTAGGACCTCATAAAGGAGAACTTATCACAAAAGATCGTTTAGAGCCTGTAGTTGATCTGCCGCCTGTTTTTTCAGGTAGAAAGGTGAATACAGTGCTGTGGTCATTTGGCGTTGGGCTGATTATTTATGGACTGCTAAGATTGATCATTCGCAAACGACTAAGTGCGCTGCTTCAGCCGCTCGTAAGACAGGTGAATCTCGATTTAGTCGATGAAATTGGGTACAGGGCTGTTTCCATAGGATTCCCTGTATTTGCGCTAGGCGGTCTTATTTTTGCGATGATCTGGGCACAAATTGCATGGACGAGATTCTGGGGATGGGACCCGAAGGAAGTATGGGCATTAATTACATTTTTATTTTACGCCGCCTATCTCCACCTTCGGTTATCACGAGGCTGGCATGGTGAAAAGTCCGCTTGGCTTGCTGTAATCGGATTTGCGATCATTATGTTTAACCTCATCTTTGTCAACCTAGTGATTGCGGGGCTTCATTCTTACGCGTAATCGCATGAAAAAGGCCAACTTTTATGATTCGATTCGGCTTTTTGTTAAAATGTATGTAACAACGGAGAAAGCAGGAGGATTGTCTAATGGAACACACAACTCAAACGAAAATATTAGTCGTCGATGATGAGGCAAGAATTCGTCGCCTTTTAAAAATGTATTTAGAACGGGAAAATTATGAAATTGATGAAGCGGAAAATGGGGATGAAGCCATTCAAAAAGGACTTCAAACCGATTATGACCTCATTTTGCTTGATTTAATGATGCCTGGGACAGATGGGATTGAAGTGTGTAATCAAATCCGAGATAAAAAAGCCACACCAATTATTATGCTGACAGCAAAAGGTGAGGAAGCTAACCGTGTGCAAGGCTTTGAGGCAGGAACGGATGATTATATCGTCAAACCTTTCAGCCCGCGTGAAGTGGTTCTTCGTGTGAAAGCACTGCTAAGAAGATCGTCTCAAACGTCATACCTTAATACTGGAACAACCACAAAAGATGTTCTCGTGTTTTCTCATCTATCTATTGATCATGATGCGCACCGGGTCACAGCAGATGGAAAAGAAGTCAGCCTCACGCCGAAAGAATACGAACTTTTGTACTTCTTGGCAAAAACGCCGGATAAGGTCTATGACAGGGAAAAGCTTCTCAAAGAAGTGTGGCAGTATGAATTCTTTGGGGATCTGAGAACAGTGGATACGCACGTCAAAAGGCTTCGTGAAAAACTGAATAAAGTGTCACCAGAAGCAGCGAAAAAAATCGTGACAGTATGGGGTGTCGGGTACAAATTTGAGGTCGGCGCTGAATGAAGCTGTGGAAAAGTGTCGTAGGAAAGCTATGGTTAACCATTCTTTTCCTCGTGCTCATTGTTTTATCGATTTTAACTGTGCTTCTTTTAGAGTTCATTGAGAATTACCATGTGGAAGAAGCAAAGTCTGATTTAACACAAATGGCCAACAAAGTAGCAGTCATTTTAGAAAGCCATGAGGATCAATCGCTTGCAAGATCGATTACATCAGAACTAGCTGATAAATTGACAAGTATTGCGATTGTTCAAGAGGATGGACTAGAATGGTATTCGTCTGAAAAAGGCGGGAAGCTTCCTGCGATCACAAAAGAACAAATTGAAGCAGACAAAGATTTGAACAGAGCACTGACAGAACGAAAAAAAATCAGTAAACGAGCTGAATCTGATACAGGCAATCAGAAGGATGAACGCATTGTAGTAGGTGTTCCTTACGAGGCGAACGGAAAGAAAGGGATGGTCTTTCTTTCTCAATCCCTCCTCGCTGTAGAGCAGACAACAAAACATACGACGCGTTATATCTTCCTTGCAGCCGGAATTGCGATTGTGCTCACCACGATTTTCGCTTTCTTCTTATCCACTCGTGTCACCTATCCTCTCAGAAAGATGAGAGAGGGAGCACAAGATTTGGCGAAAGGGAAATTTGATACAAAGATTCCTATTTTAACGCAAGACGAAATTGGGGAACTGGCGATCGCCTTTAATCAAATGGGTAAGCAGCTTAAATTTCATATAACCGCTTTAAATCAAGAAAAAGAACATTTGTCCAACATTCTCAGCAGTATGGCAGACGGTGTCATCACGATCAATATTGATGGAACGATCCTCATGACAAATCCTCCTGCAGAAAGATTCTTGCAGGCTTGGTATTACGAGCAAAATATGAAGATCAAAGATGGGGATGAACTGCCGCCCGAAGCACGTGAATTGTTTCATACTGCCGTCAGTACGGAAAAAGAGCAAATGATCGAAGTCACGCTGCAAGGGCGTACTTGGGTTCTTCTCATGTCTCCGCTTTATAACCAGCAAGATGTCAGAGGGGCGGTAGCGGTACTTCGAGATATGACAGAAGAGAGAAGACTGGATAAGCTAAGAAAAGACTTCATTGCAAATGTCAGTCATGAACTCCGTACACCTATTGCTATGCTGCAGGGCTATAGTGAAGCGATTGTCGATGACATTGCCGGATCAGAAGAGGAAAAGAAAGAGATTGCCCAAATTATCTATGATGAATCACTTCGAATGGGGCGTCTTGTGAATGATCTTCTCGATCTCGCACGTATGGAAGCTGGTCATATTACACTGAATCTTGAATCAACTGATACAGAAGAGCTGACTGAAAAAATCTACCGTAAATTCCTTGGAATTGCGAAAGAAAAACAAATCAACCTGACGTATGAAATTCAAGTAGAAGAACCGTATTTTGTATTTGATCCAGATAAAATAGAACAGGTTTTTACAAATCTCATCGATAATGCCATTCGTCATACACCAGAAGGCGGAGAAGTTCACTTCTCAGTTCAATCGGTGGAAAATGGGCTCAAAATGGATGTGAAAGATTCGGGAAGCGGTATTCCTGAAGAGGATCTCCCGTTTATTTTTGAACGGTTCTATAAAGCAGATAAAGCAAGAACAAGAGGACGTTCCGGTACGGGGCTGGGCCTTGCGATTGTGAAGAACATCGTAGAAGCGCATCAAGGCTCCATTCATGCACATAGTAAAGCTGGAACAGGTACTCATTTCACTTTCTATATTCCGAAAAAAAAGCAGGAACTCGTCTAATCTTGACGAAGAATCTTGTTACATGAGAAACACTTCTTTTCGAAAGAAAATGAAGTGTTTTTTCTATTTTCATATTTTTAAGGAGAAGTTAAACTAAAAGCCCTTTCCAAATTGTCGATCTTGTAATATATTTGTCATAAAGTTGTAATGTAACGTTTTGTGAGAGTCACTCGACAAAAATAAGTGAACGGAGGGGTTTCCTATGCATGAAACCTTTCAAAAAATATATGATTCGTACCATCAAGATTTGTACCAATTTTTATTTTATATGGTAAAAGATAAAAATCAGGCAGAGGATCTCGTTCAGGAGGTTTACATTCGGGTACTTCACTCATATAAAACTTTTGAAGGAAGAAGCAGCGAGAAAACATGGCTGTTTTCAATTGCAAGGCATGTGGCAATTGACTGGTTTCGCAAACAGCAAACCATCAGACAACGGGTGCTCGGCACGTTTGATTGGGATAAACAGGATGTAAAAGATCCAGACCTGCTCCCAGATGAATTGGCTGTACAGGATGAAAATATCAAAGAAATTTATGCCGCACTTGATCATTGCACCATTGATCAACGAGCCGTCATCATTTTAAGGTTTATCCAAGGCTACTCAATCATGGAGACGGCCAAGGCGCTAAAGTTCTCGGAAAGCAAAGTCAAAACAACGCAGCACCGAGGCCTGAAAGTGCTCCGAAAACATATGGAGCTTTTGAAGGAGGAGCTAGTGAATGAAAACGAACAGGTCCAATTGGAGCGAAGAACGAATTAAAGTATTACTCAGTCAGCTTCCAAAGGTGGAGGACAACCGTTCATCTAAGCAGATTTACCAGCAAATGCTGATGGCAAGCGGGAAGAAAAAGAAAAGTGCCAGATGGATCGGTCCAGCGGTCGCAACCGTTGTGGTCTTATTTATGGCGTTTTTGATTTCTCCTCATTTATTTCAGCCGGCTGCTCAAGATATAAAGAAAGTGAAAATGGACTCGAGTGCTGAAAAAGGACAGGTGAATGCTACATTAGAGGCGGTAAAAAACACAAATGATCCTTCACATGTTGCTTATGCATCTGACAAAGAAAAGTATATGACGATTTCATACATAGATGAATCGACTTCTCAAGTTGTCCCAATCAGTATTCAAAAAGAAAATAAGCATGACGATGTGCAGGCGCTTCTTGATACATACGAAAAACTGGAGCTGCCTGAAATGACAAAACCTCTTCAAGCCTATATGGATATGGTGGATGTGAGTGAAAAAGGGGACACACTGATTTTTCAGCTGAAAAGTGATTTGTCTCTTGATACATTAAAAGAAGCCAATCGTTTTAAAGACATGGTCAAAGAAACGTTAAAATGGAGCCAATATAAACAAGTACAGGTCAAGTCTGTCAATGGCTCGCACCTTCAATTAGGGACGAATGGCCGTCTTGGTACCATTTCAATTAATAAACAAACAAAGCACGCTTACTACGTTTTAGAAAATAAGAGCGGGACATTTTTGGTGCCGTCAAAAGATGATTATCCTTCTTATAAAGATGCGGTAGAGGCGATGAAGCGGGCGAATGATGCAGGACTCGATCCACTCATTAAAGAAGAGCCTATTCAAAAGGTGACATCAAAAGGAAAACATGCAACCATCACGTTTGGAGCATCAGCACAATTAACGGACTCAATTGATCATATTCTACTTATTGAAGGACTGCTGCTCACAGCGAAAGATTTCGGTTTTACAGATGTCACGATACAAAATGCAGGAACAGATCAAGTAGGCCCATATGAATTAAAAGAACCGCTAGAGGTACCGGCACTGCCAAACCCAGTTGTTATCAAAGAACGCTAAAGGACGCAACTTATTGCGTTCTTTTTTCATGTATAGAAAAGGGCTTCCTTGAGGTATACTAAGCTGTCATGAAAAGAACTTCAAAGAAGGGAAGTCACTGATGAAAAGGTATTGCTACATATGTGCTAGCTGTTTCTTGTTCTTGACCTTATCACCGTTTGCCCGTGCAGAGAAAACAACCGAGTGGGTGGAACCAATCAGAGGTGAAGTCACTGATTTGTTTGGGACAAGAGGTGGTTCGCATAAGGGGTTAGACATTGCTGCACCGGAAGGAGAATCCATTTTAGCTGCTAGCGAAGGTGTGGTCACTCGTTCCTATGTATCTGCTACATATGGTGAAGTTGTATTTATTCGGCATCCAAATGGATATGAAACCGTCTATGCGCATTTAAATGCGCGTTTTGTGAAGAATGGTGACCATGTACAAACAGGGCAGCCGATCGGCATCATAGGCAACACAGGCGCTTCTAGGGGCACTCATTTGCATTTTGAGGTGCACAGGGGTAATTGGTCAGTTAGTAAAGAAGATGCAGTAGATCCGCTCACAATCATTGCAAGAGATCGTTTCCAAGAGCCAGCCCTTCATGTAGATGGCTATGAGAAACATACATATGTCATACAACAAGGGGACACGCTCTGGTCCATTGCTAAAGCACATCAAATGACCGTTGATCAATTGAAGAAAATCAATGCACTGACAACGCATCTCATACGTACGGGTGAACGTTTAATCGTTTCAACAAAATAAACCTCATGCTTTTGCATGAGGTTTACCATTTTTTATAGGTCAATCAGACGTACAGAAAGAATATCGCTTACTTCAGTTAACGTTTGGACAATTTCATCTTCAAGGTGCTTGTCAAAAGAAAGCATCATGATGGCTTCGCCGCCTTTTTCTTTACGGCCTACTTGCATTGTCGCAATGTTCACATCGTGGTCGCCTAAAATCTTTCCAACTTGACCGATCACACCAGGTGCGTCAGTATGCTGAATATAGACAAGGTGCCCATCTGGGTAAAAGTCAATATTGAAACCATTAATAGAAACGACACGTTCACCTAGATGCGGGATATACGTTGCTTTTAATGTAAAGGTGGAAAGGTCACCTTTGACTTCAATGGAAATGCTGTTCTCATAACCAGATTCGCTTGAAGAAATTTTCTCGCTAAAGCTAATGCCGCGTTCTTTTGCCACCATACCTGCATTGACTTCATTTACAGTCGAATCGACGCGTTCTTTCAAAAAGCCAGAAAGCAGACTTTTTGTAATAAATGATGTTTCGAGTTTTGCGATAGATCCTTCATATGAAATGCTGACTTCTTTTACAGGTTCTCTCATCGATTGAGAAACAAGACGTCCAAGTTTTCCTGCAAATTGATGATAAGGCTGGATTTTTTTGAACTCGTCTTTTGTCATCGCTGGTAGATTAATAGATGACATAACCGGGAGTCCTTTTGCAAATTGAAGAACTTCTTCAGAGACTTGTGCCGCCACATTTAATTGTGCTTCTTTTGTAGATGCACCAAGATGCGGAGTGGCAATGACGTTTGGATGATCCACAAGTGGATTCTCAGTAGGTGGTTCTACTTCAAATACATCGAGAGCAGCCCCTGCGACATGACCATTTTCAAGTGCTTCAAGAAGGTCGCGTTCGTCAATGATGCCGCCGCGTGCACAGTTCACTAGACGAACACCTTTTTTCGTTTTTGCGATTGTTTCTTTATTGAGAAGTCCTCTAGTTTCTTTTGTTAAAGGTGTATGTACCGTAATAATATCTGATACTTCAAGCACTTCATCAAGTGATTTTGCATTGACACCAATTTTTTCGGCACGTTCTTTTGTGAGGAAAGGGTCAAATACGTTGACCGTCATGCCAAATGCTCTTGCACGCTGGGCGATTTCACTTCCAATTCTGCCTAAGCCAACAATCCCAAGAGATTTTCCGTAAAGCTCAGCACCGACATATGCGCCTCTGTTCCATTCTTTTGATTTCACAGAAATATTGGCTTGAGGAATATGACGCATGAGAGATGAGATCATCGCAAACGTATGCTCTGCCGTTGAAATCGTATTCCCATTTGGTGCATTGATGACAATCACACCGTGTTTTGTCGCTTCATCAATGTCAATGTTGTCGACTCCCACACCGGCACGGCCAACAATTTTTAATGAAGTCATTTTTTCATAAAGTTCTTTTGTCACTTTTGTGGCACTTCTGACAAGTAAGGCATCAAACGTGTGTAATTCATCTTCTGCTTCTGTTACATTTTTTTGAACAATTTCAACAAAATCTGATTCTAATAGTGGTAAAAGACCATCATTGCTCATCTTATCTGAGACTAATACTCGAAACATCGTAAGATTTCCTCCTAAAATAAACGTCATAAATATCTGATAATTTACCATATTCCTTTTCACTGTGTCAATCAAATTAAAGCAGTAAAGCGAAAAAGAAAACACGAACATTTTTTAGTGTCTTGATCGAGAATGGACACCTTTAAACAAAAGATAACCAATTTTTACGCATTTGTCATTATAAATTTTAGGTTTTTTACGATTTTTTAAAACTGATGAATTTGCTCAGGATTTTTATCTGTACAAATGCTCATATATCATATATAATGATGTCGAATTGAATAATGATCAATCTTCGGGGCAGGGTGTAATTCCCTACCGGCGGTGATGAGGCATAGTCTCTAAGCCCGCGAGCCTTTTTTGGCAGGATTCGGTGTGATTCCGAAGCCGACAGTATAGTCTGGATGGGAGAAGATGGAGGTTCGTAAACGTTGAAAACATGTCTGTTTATACGTTTATTTGTGTAGCCTAAATTTCCCGCTCCTGTGTATGTATTCAGAGCGGTTTTTTTGTGGCTAAAATTGAACAATCCTCTTTTCGAAAGATTTGATCGAAAAGGAGAGAGAATATTGAATCAAAGTAAAGTAAAACGTTTAGTTGTCATCAGCATGCTTAGCAGTATCGCATTTGTATTAATGTTATTGAATTTCCCTTTCCCTGGGCTTCCTGGGTATTTAAAAATTGATTTTAGTGATATTCCTGCGATTATTGCGATTTTAATTTATGGGCCAGGTGCTGGGATTGCTGTTGAAGCTTTAAAGAATCTACTGCACTACCTCATTCATGGTAGCATGTCCGGTGTTCCTGTGGATCAAGTAGCGAATTTTACAGCAGGTGTACTATTCATCTTACCGGTGGCTTTTATTTTTAAAAAGATTAAATCAGCAAGAGGGTTAGCGTGGTCCATGATTCTCGGAACATTACTCATGACAGTCATGATGAGCATCTTAAACTATTTCTTGTTCCTTCCTGCTTATACATGGTTTTTGAATGCACCCGTCCTGTCAGATCATGTGCTAAAGGCAACCATTACAGCAGGGATCTTGCCTTTTAACCTGATTAAAGGAATCATCATCACCATCGTCTTTAGTTTCATTTTTGTCAAAATGCGTCCATGGTTTGAAAATAAACGCCGACTTCAAAATAGTTAATATAAAAAAAGCCCCTTTTAAAGGGGCTTTTATCCTATTCATGCTTAAGTGGATCACCATCGAAAGTTTCGTCCGCAACTTTAATTGAGTCAGTTGGGCAACCTTCAAATGCATCAAGCATATCTTCTTCAAGTACTTCTGGAACTTCTACAGTCCCCTGATTGTCATCAAGCGTGACAAATGCAATGCCTTCATCATCATAATCATAAATGTCTGGAGCAGCTGCACCGCATGCGCCGCAAGCAATACATGTGTCTTTGTCTACAATTGTATATTTTGCCATGTTAAAAAAATACCTCCCAGATTGTTCGATGGAACAAATGGTTTAACCTTTTTAGTTTCACCGATAAAAAACCAATTTCCTCAAACCTTATTGTAATGATTTTAAATTCACATTTCAACTGTAAAGTGATTGAGAATGCTTATCACATAAGGGTTTGTTCATAACTTTCCCCCATTAATTGAGTTTAAACATTTCTTCTTCAATGAAATCTGTTAAAATAAAGGGAGAAAATATTCGAATTTTGTCAGGAAGACAGGTGCTTTGGTCAATGACGATTCATTACTTGGATGTCATGTTGATGGACAGCGTACATAAATTGAACGGCGAACGCTCCATTAGTGCTGTCTACCATCTTTTTAAAGGGAAAAAATCATCACAAACGATACAGGATGCAAGTTTGTTTCAGCTCTCTAGCTACTTCGGCTGCTATCCAGCTTTTACGAGGGATCAGCTGAATCGCTCTGTAAAAAGGCTGCTAGAGCAGCACTTAATCAGAAAGACAGAGGATACATTCATTGCCACAGATGAAGGAATAAGTATGCTAAGTCAGCGTTTTGCTGAAAAACCGATGCCATTTTATTTTGATGGTGCCAAGTATCATGATAAAGCAAAAATATTATGGATGAGGCTGTCTTTACTTGTGCAGGTCCTTTCACATCATGCAGCGCGATCACAACACTATGTGCCGATTCAAAGAGATATATCGGTTCAAAACTGGACGAAATCCTTCTTCTCGCAATATCACCAGAAGAAAAAGCTTTCTGAAGATATCCATCATGAGCTTGAAACACTTCTTGCTCATTTAACTGATCAAGAGGCACTGCTTTTTGTTTATTCATTGACTTCCAATGAAAGAATCGGACGGACGTACCAGCAAATGGCGGAATGGATGAAAGAAGATGTATGGTATGTTTACTTGCTTTTTTGGAATGTGCTCCATTATTTTATTCAATGTGCACAAAAAGGTGAGGCACCGATCATCCAGCGAATGATAGATGATCTTCAATTCAAACGTGTGCTGACCACCTCTACCCATAAAACGCTTGAGCTTGTACAAAAAGGGTTCAGTATTGATCAAATTGCTCATATTCGTTCATTAAAAAAAGCGACAATTGAAGATCATATTGTGGAGCTCTCGATACATGAGCCGAGCTTCTCGATCGAACCATATGTCAGCAGTGAAGCTCAAAAGGCGATACATGAGGTAGCCGGTCAGCTCCAAACCAACAAGATGAAGCTGATCAAAGAAAGTCTCGAGCATTCATTTACTTATTTTCAAATACGATTGGCATTGACAAGGATGGTGAAAGCAAGTGGATAAGCTTCATCAGACGCTGATGCGATACTTTGGTTATGATGCCTTCAAAACAGGTCAGGAGGACATTATTCGAAGTGTACTTCAACAAAAAGATACGGTTGCCATGCTTCCTACTGGTGGCGGGAAGTCACTTTGTTATCAAATTCCGGGCTATTTGACAGATGGGTTAGTGCTGATCATTTCACCTCTTTTATCACTCATGGAAGATCAAGTGGAACGCATGAAAATGCGCGGTGAAAAGCGAGTGGCTGCGCTTAACAGTACACTGTCTTTTCAAGAAAGAAGACATATTATTCGGCATTTGCCATCATATAAATTTTTATTTGTCGCACCTGAGGCGCTTATGTCAGAGGTATTGTTAGAGCAGCTCAAAGCGATGCATGTGGGTCTATTCGTTGTAGATGAAGCTCACTGTATATCGGAATGGGGACATGATTTCCGCCCGGAATACTCCAAGCTTGGGGAATGGAGGGAAGCGCTCGGCAATCCTGTCGCCTTAGCACTAACGGCAACTGCAACGAAACAAACCTTAAAAGATACTGTGCAAACATTGCGGCTAGAGCATCCAGATGTTCATATTCATTCAGTCAACCGGCCGAATATTGCACTATTAAAAGAGGCACATGAAACGAAAGAAGCAAAAGAGAAACGAGCACTGGAGCTTGTGGAAACCCTTCAAGGGCCTGGGCTGATTTATTGTCCGACCCGGCAAATGACAGAAGATATTTCACGTTTGGTGAAACAAAAAACGAATCAACGTGTAGAGTTTTATCATGGTGGAATGGAGTCAGGAGACCGCATGCTGATCCAGCAGCAATTTATCAGTGGTCAAATTGATCTCATTTGCTGTACAAGTGCTTTTGGAATGGGAATTGATAAAGCAAATATACGCTTTGTGATTCATATGAGTCCGCCTCAGTCAATTGAAGCATTTATGCAGGAAATTGGAAGAGCTGGACGGGACGGGAAAAATAGTGTGAGCGTTCTTTTATATACAGAAGAGGATGCGGATATTCAAAGTCATTTGATTCAAGCAGAAGGTTTTGATGATCTAGAAATTGATTTTTTCTTAGCCCGATTATCACACATGCCGATAAATGATGAAAAGAAATTACGTGAACAATTGATGGAAGCAGGGCTTCAGGAGACGCGCGCGCGAATGCTCTCGCATTATTACACGATGTACCAAACTGAACAGCCCCGTTTGCTCATGAAGAAGCTGAAAGAAAAGCTGCAGGATAGACAAACAGAAAAGCTAAAAAAAGTGTGGCAGTTTAAAGAGCATATCACTGGCCATCGCTGCTTTAGGCAATCTCTGTTATCATACTTTGATGAGCAGCTTGATCTAACGGAGGACGCTTCCTTTGGGAACTGCTGCTCTTCATGCGGACTTGACCTGTCTGATTACGAAAAAAAAGATCAACCATTGGAGCTGAATGAAATGAAACACTGGAAGACCGAGCTGGATCGTCTGTTTCACCTGACAAAAGAGGCGCAGCATTGATTGAACAACATCGCCGTATTATTGAAAAATTAACCGATCGACAAGTAGTAGAACAGTTGTATTTCACACAGCTGCTCATGCTGATTGTCTCTTTTTTACTAGGGATGTTTATGTTTGATCATTGGACTGATTTTACAGCCCTATGGCAGATCCGAGATATGCGTATCCTGACTTACGGAATTGGCGGCGCTTTGCTTGTAATTATTGTCGACGCTATTGTCATGAAGGTGTTTCCGGCTCATATGTATGATGATGGCGGATTAAATGAAAAAATGTTCAAAAACCGCAGCATCCCGCATATTGTTTGGTTAACGCTGCTCATTGCCTTTTCAGAAGAAATTTTATTTCGCGGGATCGTTCAGCAGCAATTTGGACTGGAGATTGCAAGCATTGTGTTTGCACTTCTTCACTTTCGCTACTTGTCAAAAATACTCTTGTTTATCCTTGTGGTTTCTATTAGTATTTTTTTAGGACTTTTATACGAGTGGACAGGGAATTTATTCGTTCCTGTCATGACACACTTTGTCATTGACCTAGTCTTTGCATGTCAAATTCGTTTTAAATATTGGGGGAGGGATGAACATGGAAGAAATGTCGAGAATGAAGAGAAAAAAGCAGCAGCTGACAAACATCCATGATGATGATGTAGAGGAAAATCTTGAAGAAGAAAAAGTGCATCCTTCAGATGACTCTCACTTTCCTACACGAGAAGATTTTCATGAATATAAAAAGCAGCGAACCAAAAAGGTGCGTAATCCATTGTTTACGACACTGGCTATTATCTTTCCTATTATTGTCGTCACGGTTTTCTTCCTGTTGATTTATTACACATCAAAGGAAATTAACGATAACAACAATCAAGGTGTTTATATTGATAAAACATCGAGTGCTGACACAGATCCAGTCCCGTCAGCACTTGTTGACACAAAAAATGATTCAAGCGCTGACAAAGCGGATGCGTCTGATGATGAGAAGAAAAAGAAAGATGCTGATAAAGAAAAGCAGCGTTCAAAAGAAAAAGCAGAGCAAAAGAAAAAAGAACAAGCCGCTAAAGAGAAGGCTGAGCGTGAAAAGGCCGAAGCTGCAAAAAAGCGTGAGCAGCAACAGCTCGCTCTTCAAAAACAGCAAGAAGAAAAAAAGCGAAAAGAAGCAGAAGAGAAAAAGAAGCAGGAAGAAAAGCCTGTTCGTGTCGTGCAGCATACTGTTGGACCAGAGGAAAACTTGTATCGAATTTCCATGAAGTATTATCAAAACCGATCAGGGGAAGAGAAAATTCGAGCTTACAATCATTTAAAAGGGAATAGCGTGTACAGCGGACAAGTATTGAATATCCCATTAGAAAATTAATATTTGACATGAATGAATCGAAAAGCACATACATATGTAGAAAAAAGGGACAAGGGTGTATGTGATGACATTGCACGCAATCAGCCGCTATATGGATCAGCCGACACAGAAAATGATTGAAACATTGATCAAAAGGAAACGCAAATACGAGGGGTTTGCAAAACAATGCAAAAGGTGGCAATGGACAGCCCTTTTATCACTTGCGATTCTTCTGTTTTATTTTGTGATAACAGCTAATAGCGGGGGCTCCCTGCAGCCGGAAGCGATGATTGCCACATTGCTTGGCCATGAGGTGTTTCTGTTTTGGATCATGGCTGAAGTGTTTGCTTTTTACGCATCGTATTATTATAAGAAAAAAGAAGAAAAGGCTGAGGATGAATATCATAAGCTCAGATGTGAAATTATACAGAAAAGCACAGATTTATGGCCTCAATCAAATCAATGGAAAGAGCGCGAGGCCGTTTTCCACTTCATGCAGACGCAATATGACATCAATCTCTATTATGAAAGTAAATAAATGAGCAAAAGACGTTTAAACAGTTGAAACGTCTTTTTTTATTCAAGCGTCTTATAAAAGAAAGCTGATACAAGGGAGTCATTCATAATGAAATATGCCATCGGATTTACTGCTGCCATAGCGGCTGTGACAACAGGTGTGTGTGTAACAGCGAAAATGGTGAAAACGGCAAAACAAAACAACATCAAAAAGCATTACTTTACAATAGAAGGACTTCAGTCAGATCGACCTGCAGTCATTTTCTTTATTTCTGATACCCATCGCCGTCTAATTAGTGATACTTTATTAGCGGAAGTAGAAGAGCAGCAGCCTGATGTCATTATGATCGGCGGGGACTTAGCTGAAAAGGGAGTCCCTTATGCTAGAGTCGAAGAAAATGTGAAACGTTTAGCAAGGATTGCCCCGGTGTATTTTGTGTGGGGGAATAACGACCATGAGCTGCATCAGCAAAAACTCAAAGACCTCCTCCATACCTATCAGGTGACGACATTGCAAAATGAGACGGCTGTGTGGAATTTTGAAGGACAGCCCATTAAAATAGGCGGAATCGATGATATCCGGCTTGAAAAAGCAGATTATGAAGCGATACGGCCGGAGTTTGTCAAAGAAGACGTGAATATCCTTTTATCACACAACCCAGATGTGCATCACTTGATGAGTGAAGAAGAGGGAATTGATCTTGTTTTGAGCGGTCATACCCATGGGGGTCAAATTCGTATTGGGAAATTTGGTCCGTATGAAAAAGGAAGAACAGGCCAAGTCAAAGGTGCTTTCTTTCTGATTAGTAATGGTTACGGTACAACAAAGATTCCGATGCGACTTGGAGCAGAACCAGAAACCCATCTGATCTATTTAATGCCGCTAAAAACGCGCTAAGTTGATGACCCATCAATATTTTCCATAAAAGTCACCGTAAGCATAGCTTCATGCTTGTCTTCCGTCTTGACACAGTGTAAACTGAATACAAAATTAAGAACCTATGACTCATCATCTCATATACTACAGTATGATGTGTGTTAGAAGAGGCAGGAGGGAACGTTATGCGGCTAGAGCGTCTGAATTATAATAAAATCAAAATTTTTCTCACACTAGATGATCTGACAGACCGAGGTCTTACGAAAGAAGACCTTTGGAAAGATTCGTTCAAAGTTCATCAGCTGTTTAAAGACATGATGAACGAAGCGAATCAGGAGCTCGGTTTTGAAGCGAATGGACCGATTGCTGTTGAAGTATTTTCTCTTCAGGCGCAGGGGATGGTCGTCATTGTGACAAAGAGTCAGCAGGAAGATGCTGATGATGAGTTTGATGAAGATTACATTGAGATGCAAGTCAAGCTCGACGAGAGCAAGCATGTGCTCTATCAATTTGCCTCGTTTGAAGATGTGATTCAATTGTCCCATAGTTTAAGTCGTATTGGACTTTTAGGGGGTACAGTTTACCATTATGAAGGTCAATATTTTCTCAGCCTAGATGATTTCGAAGAACTGTCTGCAGATACGGTCATTTCTATTTTAGCGGAGTTCGGTTCACCGACGACATTAACCATTCACCGGTTAAAAGAATACGGAAAAGTGATCATGCAGGAAGATGCAGTGAAAACGATTCAACTGTATTTTTAATCACTTTTTTCTATTATATTTAATACTGTTGTGATGAAACAACAGTATTTTTTTATATCCATTTTTATATTTATAAACGCTGATATTTTATTTTGATAAAAAACGCTTTTTACCTTTGCTTTACCAGTACGAAGGTGTATACTATTGCTTGAAAGGGAGCAGTAGATCATGAAAGATTTCTAGGGGGTTTATTTTAATGGCAGCCGATCAAAACGCCGCTCATAACGCAGAAGATAAGCTAGATGTTTTAAAGTCAACTCAAACCGTCATACATAAAGCGCTTGATAAATTGGGCTATCCGCAAGAAGTGTATGAATTGCTGAAGGAGCCAATTCGCCTATTAACGGTCAAAATTCCAGTACGTATGGATGATGGATCGGTGAAAATTTTCACTGGTTATCGTGCGCAGCATAATGATGCTGTCGGTCCAACAAAAGGCGGAATTCGATTCCACCCGAACGTTACTGAAAAAGAAGTAAAAGCGCTTTCAATTTGGATGAGTTTAAAATGTGGTATTGTGGATCTTCCTTATGGCGGAGGAAAAGGCGGTATTATCTGTGATCCAAGAGAAATGTCATTTAGGGAGCTTGAAAAACTAAGCCGCGGCTATGTTCGCGCAATTAGTCAAATCGTTGGACCAACAAAAGATGTTCCAGCACCAGATGTGTTTACAAACTCTCAAATCATGGCATGGATGATGGATGAGTATTCTAGAATTGATGAATTTAATTCGCCAGGATTTATTACAGGAAAACCAATTGTTCTTGGAGGCTCACATGGACGTGATACTGCAACGGCAAAAGGTGTAACGATCTGTATCAAAGAAGCGGCGAAGAAAAAAGGAATTGACATCAATGGGGCTCGTGTTGTCGTTCAGGGATTCGGAAATGCAGGAAGTTACTTGGCTAAATTTATGTATGATGCCGGAGCGAAAATCGTAGGAATTTCAGATGCTTACGGCGGTTTGTATGATGAAGATGGTCTCGATATTGACTACTTGCTTGACCGACGTGACAGCTTTGGAACCGTCACTAAATTATTTAATGATACAATTACAAACCAAGAGCTGCTTGAGCTAGATTGTGATATCTTAGTACCTGCAGCCATTGAAAATCAAATTACAGAAGATAATGCGGCGAACATTAAAGCCAAAATTGTCGTAGAAGCAGCAAATGGACCAACGACATTGGAAGGGACAAAAATTCTTTCAGATCGTGGTGTACTGCTTGTTCCAGACGTACTTGCAAGTGCGGGGGGAGTGACTGTTTCTTACTTTGAATGGGTTCAGAATAACCAAGGGTTCTACTGGACAGAAGAAGAAGTAGAAACTCGTTTAGAAGATATGATGGTGAAATCATTTAATAATATTTATGAAATGGCGCAAAACCGCCGTATTGATATGCGACTAGCAGCATATATGGTCGGTGTACGTAAAATGGCTGAAGCTTCTCGATTCAGAGGCTGGATTTAAGCGACTTATTTGCATCGCGCCTTAAAATCTCCTATCCTTAAATAGGAGATTTTTTTATGGAATCATGCAAAGAATCAAACAGCCCAGCAATTGCTATTGCAGTGAAACGACAGGAGTGGAACAAATGAAACAAGAAAAAGCGATCATAATAGGAGGCGGCCCGTGCGGTCTATCAGCTGCCATTGCATTCAAGCAAATTGGGATTGATGCACTTGTGATTGAAAAGGGCAATGTGGTCAACAGTATTTATCATTACCCTACACACCAAACCTTCTTCAGTACAAGTGAAAAGCTTGAGATCGGTGACGTCGCTTTTATCACTGAAAATCGGAAACCCGTTCGTATTCAGGCGCTTTCCTATTACCGAGAGGTGGTCAGGCGAAAAAGCCTTCGTGTGAATGCTTTTGAAAAGGTAAACGCTGTGACGAAAAAAGATGGCCGTTTTACGGTAAATACATCAAAAGACGACTATACATGTGACTATGTTGTGATTGCGACTGGCTACTATGATCATCCTAACTATATGAATGTAAAAGGGGAAGACCTTCCTCATGTGTATCATTATTTTAAAGAAGGACACCCCTACTTTGATAAAGATGTGACGGTGATCGGCGGGAAGAACTCTAGTGTTGATGCTGCCCTGGAACTTGTGAAATGCGGAAGCAGGGTGACAGTTTTATATAGAGGAACTGAATATTCATCCAGCATCAAACCTTGGATTTTACCAGAGTTTGAAGCGCTTGTTCGAAATGAAACCATTCGAATGGAGTTCGGTGCAGAGGTGAAGGAAATCACAGAACAGGATATTGTCTTTACAAACCAGCAGGGCCAAACGGATCGAGTGAAAAGTGATTATGTGTTTGCGATGACAGGTTATCATCCTGATCACTCATTTTTAGAAAAAATGGGTGTAACAATCGATCCAGAATCAGGTCGCCCAGCATTTGATGAACAAACAATGGAAACAAATGTAGAAGGTATTTTCATTGCAGGGGTCATTGCAGCTGGTAACAACGCCAACGAAATTTTCATTGAAAATGGAAGATTTCATGGCGGGTTAATTGCAGAAGAAATCAACAAAAGAATCAACGGGTAAAAAAAGAACTGGGTCCTTCTAAGGGATTCAGTTCTTTTTTATGTAAATTGGGATTATATAGAAGATTATTTTTGGGAAAATGGGCTCGAGTCATATAAAAAAGGGGTGATTCGTGGTACGATAATAAAGGATAATGTAGGGAAAGAGGTCTGATTATGATCGCAATCATTTCAGCAGGTTTAGCTCCCGGCATCGCACTTTTAAGTTATTTTTATTTGAAAGATCAATACGACAATGAGCCGGTTCATATGGTCATCAGATCTTTTATGCTAGGTGTCATACTTGTGTTTCCAACCATGTTTATTCAGTATGTCCTCCAAGAGGAAAATATCGCCACGAATCCTATCGTGATTTCATTTGTGACATCGGGTTTTTTAGAAGAATCATTAAAGTGGTTTATTTTAATGGTCAGTGTCTATGCGCACGTACAGTTTGATGAACACTATGACGGGATTGTCTATGGAACAAGTGTCTCGCTTGGATTTGCGACACTTGAAAATATTTTGTACTTAGTGGGTCATGGGGTAGAGTACGCGTTTACACGTGCCTTGCTGCCTGTATCAAGCCACGCTTTATTTGGTGTGGTGATGGGATTTTATATAGGTAAAGCTCGCTTCTCTGATAAAAAAGAGCAGCGAAAATGGCTGATTCTCTCTTTAATACTTCCTATTCTTTTTCATGGCTTATATGATTTCATTCTTCTTGGCATGAAAAATTGGGGATATATTATGTTGCCGTTCATGATTTTTTTATGGTGGTTTGGTCTGCGGAAAGCCAAAAAAGCCCGTGCCGTGAAGATGGTACAAATTTAAATTGGAAAACGTCCTATACGTCTTTAGGGCGTTTTTTGTCTTTTCCATCCAATTCCCTCCTGTGATGAATGTATAAAAATAGGGATCGGAAGAAACATATATTCAAACATCAAAAGTACAGGAGGATCAAATATGGACAAAGCTCGTTTTATGAAACAAATCGTCCTTATCTTCTCAATTGTTCTGCTCGCGTCTTCATTGATGACAGCTGAAAAAAGTGAAGCTTTCACGAATCAAGTGATTCAGCGGGGAGCTACAGGAGAAGATGTCGTCGAGCTCCAGGCAAGGCTCCAATACAATGGTTTTTACAATGGAAAAATAGACGGGGTGTATGGCTGGGGAACTTACTGGGCCGTGCGCAATTTTCAAAGCCAGTTTGGTGTAAAGAAAGTCGATGGACTCGTAGGGGAAAAAACAAAAAGCCTATTAGTTCAAAAGACGAAATACTATAAAGAGTTTGTGCAACAGCAGTTGCAAAAAGGGAATCAGTTTACGCACTATGGCGGGAAACCTCTTGATCAGCAAACAAAGGCTCCTGCGCAAAGAAACACGCAAAAAAAGACAGCACAAGGTGCAAAAGAGAATCAAAAAAGTCAAAGCGGAGGCAACAGCTCGTCTGGGAAGTCTGGAAACCAGTCAGGAAATGGTCAAGCAAATCAAACGCCGAAACAAACAGCAGCCAACATGCCAGGTGGTTTTTCAAGCAATGACATTCAGCTTCTTTCACAAGCTGTTTATAGTGAAGCGAGAGGTGAACCTTATGAAGGACAGGTAGCGATCGCAGCCGTCATCTTAAACCGTTTAAACAACCCGACCTTTCCAAACACGATTGCTGGTGTCATTTTTGAACCGCTTGCGTTTACTGCTGTAGCAGATGGACAATTTTATATGGCGCCAAATGAAACCGCTAAAAAGGCAGTATTTGATGCCATTAATGGCTGGGACCCATCTGAAAGCGCCGTTTATTACTTTAATCCTGATACAGCAACAAGCCCATGGATTTGGGGAAGACCACAAATTAAACGAATCGGGAAACATATTTTCTGTGAATAAAAAGAGGTGTAAATAAATGATCAGAGGAATATTGATTGCTATTTTAGGAATTGCTGTCATCTCAACAGGATACTGGGGCTATAAAGAGCATCAAGAAAAAGATGCAGTGCTGCTTCATGCAGAGAACAACTATCAAAGAGCCTTCCATGATTTAACGTATCAAGTCGATCAGCTGCACGATAAACTTGGCGCAACACTTGCGATGAATAGCCAAACATCTATATCTCCAGCACTGGCAGATGTATGGAGAATGTCATCAGAAGCGCATAACAATGTCAGTCAGCTTCCGCTCACATTGATGCCTTTTAACAAAACAGAAGAGTTTCTAGCGAATGTGGGTGACTTTAGCTACAAATCGTCACTTAAATCTTTATCAGATGAACCATTAAACAAAGATACACACAAAACCATTACCACTTTATATGATCAAGCGGCAGATATTCAAAACGAACTTAGACAAGTGCAGCATCTCGTACTCAACAAAAATTTAAAATGGATGGATGTTGAAATGGCACTGGCTGATGGAGATCGAAAAAACGACAACACCATCATTGACGGATTAAAAACCGTTGAAAGAAATGCTGATGCGTTTGCAGATGTTGATCTTGGCCCTACAAATGTGTCAACTGAATCAGAAACGCAAGGCTACAATCACTTAAAAGGGCAAAAGATTTCAAAAAAAGAAGCGATTCGCATCGCCCAGCAATTTGCGCCTGACCATAACAAAGATTTTAAGGTGAGAAAAAGTGGGAGTAAAACGAACCGTGATGTCTACAGCCTGTCAATGTCTGACCCAGACAACCGGGCAAACTTTTATTTAGACTTGACTGAAAAAGGCGGCCATCCTGTCTATCTTCTTCAGAACCGTGAAGTGAAAAAACAAAAAATCAGTTTAAATGATGCCTCAGAAAAAGCACTAAGTTTCTTAAAGAAGCATGGATTCGATACTGAATCATTTCATTTAGATGAGAGTGCGCAATTTGATAATATCGGCGTATTTACCTATGTCCCTTTACAGAATAACGTATTGCTTTATCCAGATAGCATTCGAATGAAAGTCGCTTTAGATGATGGTGAGGTTGTGGGATTCTCAGCGAAAGACTATTTAATGAATCACAGAAAACGTGACATAAAAGCACCAAAGATTTCTCGAAAAGAAGCTGAAAAGACCTTAAATAAACATGTGAAGATCGAGGATACACATGTAGCTCTTGTTCAAAATGATATGTCAGAGGAAGTTCTCTGCTATGAGTTTTTAGGAACCATTAAAAACGACACGTACCGAATGTTCATTAATGCAGATACTGGAAAAGAAGAAAGAGTAGATAAACTAAAAAATGCAGAACCTATATATAAAGACCTATAGAAAAGGGGGCGAGGAAAAGGCGAATAAGCCTTTTCCTTTTGTTTTATACATGGTTTAATATAAGAGAGGATACGATTTCACAGATGAAAAGAGTGATGAGGAATGTTACAAATAGGGGATGCAATCACAATTGAGTATGTCAATGAGAACAAAGAAGTGAAAACCGCAAAATCGAAAGTTTTGGAAAATAATAACGATGATATTTGCATTAATTATCCAGCTGATAAAGAAACGGGGCGCACGATCTATTTAAATCAAGAAACAGAAATCACCGTCTTCTTTTTCGATGAAAATCAAATTCCATACAAATGTACAAGCAAAGTCATTGGGAAAAGAAAAGAAGATATCCCGATGATTGTCGTTTCGATTCCGCCAAAAGAAGAAATGATTCGGCTTCAGCGAAGAGAATATCTTCGAGTGGATACGATGGTGAAAGCGTCCATTACGCAAAATGGTGAAGAAACCTTCGACACATTTATTGTCAATATGAGTGCTGGCGGTGTAGCAATTGCTGTTCCAGAAGGTGTCTCACTAAAAGAATATGGCGAGGTCGTCACAGAGTTTGAACTTTCACTTAAAGAACCAGTGAAAATTAAAGCGATTGCAGAAATGAATCGTGTTTATCAAGATGAACAGACGGGGAAAATAAGAGCGATCATGGAATTTACTGAAATCACAAACGACCACCAGCAACACATCATGAAGTATTGCTTCCAGCAGCAGCTTCTAACACGTGTGAAAAAAGTATAAGAATAAAGGTTGTCAAAAGCTTCCATACTAGAGAGAAAGAATCTAGCGTTGGAGGCTTTTTGTATGAAAACAATGGAAAGATGGCTATTCAAAGCAGTGCTCATTCAGCTCATTCTGCTTTTGGCGGTTCAGGTCACCCTTCACTTGACGAAAGGAGAACTATTTTTGTCAAAAGTCGTACAATACGAGGGTGTGAATAACATGAGCATTGAAGATTGGATTGAGACATTTAAGCAAAAGGATTGATAGAAAATTCCCCCGTTTGAGCGGTGATCGTGTTACAATTCATAAGGGAGATTCAATCAAGGAGAGGTATTATGAAAAAGAAATTATCTATCGCAATTGACGGTCCTGCTGCAGCAGGAAAAAGCACTGTGGCAAAAATTGTCGCAGCGAAAAAATCATATATTTATATCGATACAGGTGCGATGTACCGCGCAATTACACTTGCAGCACTCAATCAAGGCGTAGACCTTGAAGACGAACAGGCACTTGATGCGTTATTGAAAAACACAGTCATTGAACTTGTGTCAACTGACGAAGGTCAAAAAGTACATTTAGACACGATCGATGTCACAGAAGACATCAGAACAGACCGCGTAAGCAATCAAGTCTCTGTTGTTGCAAAGCATCGAGCTGTCCGGGAAGAAATGGTCCGCAGGCAGCAAGAGCTGGGGAACCGAGGCGGTGTCGTCATGGATGGAAGAGACATTGGCACGCATGTTCTTCCAGATGCAGAAGTGAAAATTTTCTTGCTTGCGTCAGTAGAGGAAAGAGCAAAACGTCGTTTTGAAGAAAATCAGAAAAAAGGCTATGATGTCAATTACGATCAGCTGATCGAAGAGATTGCAAGACGTGACAAGCTTGATTCTGAGCGGGAGGTATCACCGCTGAAGAAAGCAGATGATGCCATTGAAATTGACACGACTTCCCTTTCTATTCAAGAGGTTGCAGGTAAAATTTTAGATGCAGCAGAGCGTGTAGAAAAACAGTAAGAAATTTTAGAAAACTTTTATAAGTTAGAGGTTTATCTCTTGACAAACAAGGTCTTTTATTAGAAGTTTATACTAATACTATTTTTATTGATCATTCAAGCAATTCTGTTGATTTGAATGTTTCTATAATACATATTCGGCTGGCAATCATCATGCTAAGGACACATATTCACCCAGTCGTTTTAACTAAGCTGTGTAGGTTTGGACCAAGGAGGTTATCGAAATGACAGAGGAAATGAATCAAATCGATGTTCAGGTACCAGAGGTTGGAGATGTAGTGAAAGGGATTGTTTCTAAAGTTGAGGACAAGCATGTCAATGTAGATATCGTCAATGTGAAACAACCTGGGATCATCCCAATCAGTGAATTATCAAGTCTTCACGTTGAAAAAGCATCAGATGTCGTGAAAGATGGCGACGAGTTAGAGCTTAAAGTAACAAAGGTCGAAGACGATGCTTTGATTTTATCGAAACGTGCTGTTGATGCAGACCGCGCTTGGGAAGACCTAGAGAAAAAGTTTGAAACAAAAGAAGTATTTGAAGCAGAAGTAAAAGACGTTGTCAAAGGTGGTCTAGTGGTCGACATTGGTGTTCGCGGATTTATTCCTGCGTCTCTTGTTGAGGCACACTATGTAGAAGACTTCACTGACTACAAAGGAAAAACACTCTCGCTTGTTGTGGTAGAGCTTGACCGCGAAAAAAACCGCGTGATTCTATCGCATCGTGCAGTCGTTGAGCAAGAACAATTAGACAAGAAGCAAGACTTCCTGCAAAAGCTTGCAGTAGGCAGTGTGATTGATGGAAAAGTGCAGCGCCTGACGGACTTTGGTGCATTTGTTGACATTGGCGGCATTGATGGATTAGTTCACATTTCTCAACTATCCCATGCGCATGTCGAAAAGCCATCTGACGTTGTTGAAGAAGGACAGGAAGTGAAAGTCAAAGTTCTTGCTGTTGACCGCGATAACGAACGTATCTCACTATCTATTAAAGAAACATTACCAGGACCTTGGAGCCAAATTGGTGAAAAGGTAAAACAAGGTGATGTTCTTGAAGGAACCGTTCAACGTCTTGTGAGCTTTGGAGCATTTGTTGAAATTCTGCCAGGTGTAGAAGGACTTGTGCATATTTCCCAAATTTCACACAAACATATCGGTACTCCTCAAGAAGTCCTTGAAGAAGGGCAGACTGTGAAAGTGAAAGTGCTTGATGTCAATGAAGATGAAGAGCGCATTTCACTTAGCATTCGTGAATTAGAAGAGAATCCTGAAAAACAAATCGAAGAGGATTACCGTCAATATCAGGCGAAAGAAGAAAATACAAGCGGATTCCAGCTTGGTGACCTGATTGGTGATAAACTCAATAAACTAAAATAATTTGGTGATCAAAATTGACGCGAGCAGAAAGAAAGAAACAGCATATTGAGCATGCTTTGTCGACTGGCCAGCATGCAGCAACAGGTTTACAAGATGTTTCCTTCGTTCACGCCAGTTTACCAGATCTTGCGACATCACAAATTGATACACATACGACAATTGGCGGACTGACTTTCGGTTCGCCAATTTTTATCAATGCAATGACTGGTGGAGGCGGAGAATCGACCTATGAGATTAATCGCTCTTTATCTATCGCAGCGAAGGAAACCAATATTCCAGTAGCAGTCGGATCACAAATGGCTGCACTGAAAGATGCAGACGAACGTCGTACGTATGAAGTGGTTCGAAAGGTGAATCCAGATGGACTCGTTTTTGCCAATTTGGGCAGTGAGGCGACAATTCAGCAAGCACGGGATGCCGTTGACATGCTGGGGGCAAACATGCTCCAAATTCACTTAAACGTGATTCAAGAGATCGTCATGCCTGAAGGAGATCGTGATTTCAGAGGTGCTGTTGAGCGGATCTCAGCCATTGCTGAATCAATTGAGGTGCCTGTTGTCGTCAAAGAAGTTGGATTTGGGATGAGTAAGGAAACAGCAAAGAAATTATTTGATGCTGGAGTTGCTGGTGTTGATGTAGGTGGATTTGGGGGAACGAATTTTTCTAAAATCGAGAACCTGCGCCGTCAAAAAGCACTTCGCTATTTTGACCAGTGGGGAATTCCAACTGCAGCGAGTCTGGCTGAAGTACATACAGCCTTTCCAGATCAAACCGTCCTAGCTTCTGGAGGCATTCAAGATGCACTTGATGTGACAAAATCAATTGCTCTTGGTGCGTCTGCCGTTGGATTAGCCGGCTTTTTCTTAAAATCCCTGACGAGTGGAGGAGAAAAGGGCCTCATCTCTGATATCATTGATCTACAAGATGATGTGAAGATGTTGATGACAGTACTTGGCATGAAAACAATTGAGGAGCTAAGGCAAGCTCCGATTGTGCTTACAGGGGAAACAAGTCATTGGCTAAAAGAAAGAGGCGTGGATACTACGTACTATAGTTTAAGAAATAAGAAGACAAAGGACTAAATGAAATGTAGCCCTTTGTCTTCTTTTCAGCGTGAAAGAAAACTTTTTTTGTCTATGAAAGACAACTGCTTTTTGCGGAGCGAATTTGACATTCGTGAGCACCAATGCGCAGGACTGACACTGAATGCGAGGGTTTGCCTGCACGCTGAGACATGTGGTAATCACATGTCTTTTTTTTATTGATTTCTTTTGCGAGCGTCTTCCGGGCCTTCTAAAGTTGTTGCCCCTTTGTGATGAATGGATTGATCGCGATCAGATTCAACTCTTCTTGACGCCTTTAGGCGTTTTTCCTGTCTATCCTTACCCATTATACATCCCTCCTCAACTATTAGGGTGTCATCTCTTGTTTATTTCATGCAAATCCCGCACCTTCTCATACGTTTAAAAACTGGAGATTTTCCCATAATGTAATTGAGGTGATGAGGGTTGGAGGCATTGTACTATTATTGGTCAATATGGTTCGTTTGGATTATGGTGACATTTATCATGGAGAAAAGCACGTGGCGCAATGTGCTAGGCGTATGTGTTCTCATTCATATTATATGCAGTCATGTCATGGTTTCTATTTTAGACATTAGGATCAATGCAGGATTTTTGATGACCTTTTTATATGCTTGCATGTCATTCGTGATCTTTCGGCCTGCTCATCGAATCATGCGAATCATGCAATTAGGTTCCATGGTCAGTGCGTATGCCTTTTTTATGATTTTTGCATTATATGATCCAGTTTGGTTCACGATAATAAAGGTGGACTGGGTTGTATTTGCCTTGCTGATCTTGATGTGTTTAACATATGGGCATCAGTTAACGGAACGGATCACTTTATGGATGATGGCTATATGTCTGGGGGAAGCCCTTTATGCGCTTACGATTCATCGCCTCACATCTTCCATTGTCATAGGAGATCTCTCGTTTCTTTCCATGGCTGTTCAAGGAGCTGTCTTTCTATTAGGTGTAGGTCAGCTTGAAAAACTCTTGAACACCCGTTCATCTAGAAAACCAGTAAAAGGGGCTGCAAAATCAACATGACGGATTACACGTTTCCTGTGATTATTGGTGTCATCTTTGGGATGGCGGCTAGGCTTTATATGCTAAGAACTGATTATCGGCAATATCCCACATATATTCATGGACAAGTGATTCACATTGCGCTAGGTTTTATCGCATCAGGGCTTGGTGCTATTATTATGCCTGCGCTGATTCAGGAAGAATTCACTGCAATTACCTTTCTGACGCTTGCAGCCACGCAATTTCGTGATGTGCGTAATATGGAAAGAAATACATTGACCCAAATGGATTCGTATGAGCTTGTCTCACGAGGCAGTACATATATCGAAGGCATTGCGATCGCCTTTGAAAGTCGAAATTATATTGCCATTCTTACTGCCCTTATTACAACGACCGCCTGTATTTTCTTTTCGCTCGTCGTTGGGACTGTGGTCGGTATTCTTTGTTTTTTCATGGCAAAACTATTAATGTCAGGGAGCCAATTAAAGGATATCGTGAATATTCAAAAAGGGGAACTTCGTTTTGACGGCGCAGGACTTTACGTAAATGATATTTACATTATGAATATCGGGCTGCCTGAAAAGCAAAAATTGATTTTAGAGCATGGAATGGGGTTCATCTTGACTCCGAAGAATTTTAACTCGGCCACAACCATCGCAAACCTTGGGCAGCGGCAAGCCATCTTATTTGATTTATCCAACGTGCTTGGTGTATACCGAGATTCTGGTGAACCATCGCTTTGTCCGCTTGCAAAACGTGATCTGAATAATGGCACACTTGGCGTATTCATTTTACCGCAATGGCAGCGTGAAGATTTGGCTGTCCGTGTATTAGAAGAGGTGCCTATTTTAGAAAATGCCATTAGAATGCCGACAGATTTCATTAAAAAGAAAGTGAGGTAATAGGGCATGGCGAACACCATTGAACAATTTATATTGGCTGTGGCGACAACAAATAAAGAGCGGGTCATTGGCGGAACAGCCGTTTTTTTCTGTGAAAATAAAGAAGAACTCGACATGTATGCTATGAATTTAGAGGCCATTTTAGATGGAATTGCACACGGCATTGGAGAAGATCTTTACTTGATCGTCAAACATTTTTAAGTTATTCATTGTGGTCTGATTAAAAATTGATATAATATATAAGTTGAACCCTTCATGTTTGAAGGGTTTATTTCATAAAACTGAATGAAAATTATAAATCCCGGTTGAAACATGATGATGAACATATTGAATCGCGGCTGGATTGAAAGGAAGGGTACTATGGGTAAACCTGTCGTAGCCATTGTTGGAAGGCCCAACGTTGGAAAATCTACAATTTTTAATCGAATCGCAGGCGAAAGAATATCGATTGTAGAAGACACACCTGGTGTAACAAGAGATCGAATCTATAGCTCTGCTGAATGGTTAAATTATGACTTTAATTTAATAGATACTGGTGGAATTGATATTGGAGATGAGCCGTTTTTGGCGCAAATTCGCCATCAGGCTGAAATCGCAATGGATGAAGCGGATGTTATTATCTTTATGGTCAATGGAAGAGATGGCGTCACATCTGCGGATGAAGAAGTCGCAAAAATTTTATATCGCACGAAAAAACCTGTCGTACTTGCTGTCAATAAATTGGACAACCCTGAAATGAGAAGCGACGTGTATGACTTTTATGCACTTGGATTTGGCGAACCGTATCCGATTTCTGGAACGCACGGACTCGGTCTAGGTGATCTGCTTGATGCTGTCGCAGAGCATTTCAAAAACTTACCAGATACACAGTATGATGAAGAAGTGGTCCAGTTCTGCTTAATCGGCCGCCCAAATGTAGGGAAATCCTCTTTGGTGAATGCGATGCTCGGTGAAGAACGTGTCATTGTCAGCAACATCGCTGGTACGACAAGAGATGCTGTAGATACAATGTTTACGTACAACCAACGTGACTTTGTCATTGTCGACACAGCCGGTATGAGAAAAAAAGGGAAAGTATATGAAACAACAGAGAAATACAGTGTACTCCGTGCGTTGAAAGCCATTGATCGATCGGATGTTGTCGCTGTTGTTCTTGATGGTGAAGAAGGCATTATTGAACAGGATAAACGTATTGCCGGCTACGCACACGAAGCGGGTAAAGCCGTTGTGATCATTGTGAACAAGTGGGATGCTGTTGAAAAAGACGAGCGTACAATGAAGGAATTTGAGCAAAACATTCGCGAGCATTTTCAATTCCTTGATTATGCACCTGTCTTATTCATGTCTGCCCTTACGAAAAAGAGAATTCACACGTTAATGCCAACAATCATTACCGCTAGTGAAAATCATGCGATGCGCGTTCAAACTAACATTCTAAACGATATTATCATGGATGCCGTAGCAATGAACCCAACGCCGACCCATAACGGACAGCGTTTGAAAATTTACTATGCAACACAAGTGGCGATCAAACCGCCGTCCTTTGTTGTGTTTGTAAATGATCCAGAACTTATGCACTTTTCTTATGAGCGTTTCCTAGAAAACCGAATTCGAGATGCATTTGGTTTTGAAGGAACACCAATTAAAATATTTGCGAGAGCGAGAAAATAAAAAGGGTGAGCAGGATGAAGAAAATTTCAGTACTTGGAGCAGGGAGCTGGGGAACAGCTCTTGCGCTTGTATTAGCTGATAATCATCATGATGTACACATGTGGGGACATAGACAAGAATTAATTGATCAAATCAACGAGAAACATGAAAATCATGATTACTTGCCTAATGTTGCATTGCCAGCGTCTATTCAAGCGACAACAGATATGAAACAGGCACTAGAAGGGACAGATGCGATTATTGTCGCTGTGCCAACAAAGGCTATTCGAGAAGTATTGAAACAGGCAAATGAGTTCATTACGTCAAAGGTGCCATTTGTTCATGTCAGTAAAGGAATTGAACCAGATACGCTTCTTAGAATTTCTCAAATGATTGAACAAGAAGTCCCAGAAGCGAAAAGGGAAGCAGTGGTTGTCCTGTCAGGACCAAGTCACGCTGAAGAAGTTGGCTTGCGTCATCCGACAACTGTTACTGTCTCGTCAGAAAATATTGAAGCAGCTCAATTTGTTCAAGATTTGTTCATGAACAATAATTTTAGAGTGTACACCAACCCTGATGTGATTGGGGTGGAAATTGGCGGGGCGCTGAAAAACATCATCGCTCTTGCAGCAGGGATCACAGACGGACTCGGATATGGCGATAATGCGAAAGCAGCGCTCATCACAAGGGGTCTTGCTGAAATCGCCCGCCTCGGCACAAAAATGGGAGGAAACCCTCTTACGTTCGCCGGATTAACAGGTGTTGGAGATTTGATTGTCACATGTACAAGTGTTCATTCGCGTAACTGGCGCTGCGGTAATTTACTCGGTAAAGGATATAAGCTCGAAGAAGTGCTTGAAAAAATGGGGATGGTTGTCGAAGGCGTTCGCACAACAAAAGGCGCTTATCAGCTCTCCAAAGAATACAAGGTCAGCATGCCGATTACAGAGGCTCTTTACGGCGTCCTATTTGAAGGGAAAAAGGTAGACGATGCTGTAGAATCCTTAATGGCACGTGTGAAAACACATGAGATGGAAGACCTTGTGAACATGTTCGAAAACCAAACAAAGTAATTGGAAGACTGAACTTAGGCGTGTAGAGGATGCAAGAAGGGGAAGACTTGCATAACATAACAATGAAGTTTGAATAGAGCTTTGCCTCTACAGAATGAGGAAAAATAGTCGACCTAATGACTGAAGCAGAGTCCCCCTCTTTGCTTCAGTTTTTTTATGCACTTTTTTCTGAATGATTGGAAAAATGATTGATATTTTACTTAATTTTGGTTTAGAATGAAATATAAACGCTTACAATTCGTTTATATTAAAGGGGGACAGGCACGATGAGTTTTGCTTTAATCAAGATGTGGTTTGCGCTTGGTTCAATGGGGCTCATGTTTTTAGCCGTTGTAACCATTTATTTGAGTAGGTTTAAGCTGAAGAGCCGATTTCTGAAAATAACAGCTTCGACTGTTGCGTACAGCTTGATGCTCATATCAGGTATCATTGTGTTTTTAGTTGTAGTTAGCGGGCCGGTCAATGAATAAAGAAAAAGGAAGAATGTGATGATCAAAGCAAAAATCAGTGTCATGCTGTTAACACTTATTTTACTTACGGGGTGCCTCTATCCAGAGAATCGCAAAGCTGAAAACCGCGTGCCATATAAAGAGCAGCTGCAAAGTGTGCAGACAGCGATTGAAGACTTTCAAAAAGCGACAAATGGCCTTTTACCGATTGAAACAAAAGAAGGCGACACACCTATTTATCAGAAGTATGTCATTGACTTTAAGCGTCTGTCACCAAGATATTTACACGATGTACCGTCGACATCTTTTGAAGGCGGGGGCGAATATATCTATGTCCTCACAGACGTCGAACAAAACCCAACGGTGAAACTGCTTGATGTCAAAATGACACAAACGATCAGTGAATTACGTCTGAGGATCAAAATATATCAAGATGAACATACATATCCGCCATATGGCAAAGTAGTATCCAAAGATTTATATACGTTAAATGAAAAAAAACTAGGGTTAAAAGCACCGCCTACAGTGACGAGCCCTGTCACGGGTGAATCACTTCCATTACTGATTTCCTCAAATGGCGAAATCTATGTTGACTATCGCAGTGATTTTGCCCAGATTTTGAAAAATACGAAACAAAAGCTGAAACCAGGTGAAAATATTCAAGATGTCTATTGGCAGGAAACCCCGTTTGTACCAGCGTTTTCTGTTCCATATACGATCAACAAAAAAGGTGAGCCGGCTTTTTTAGAAAAAAAGACGTCATAAACAAGAATGAACCTTTCTCCTCTGCATATAAATGAGGAGAAAGGTTTTTTTATGGCTAAACATACTCTCAAAACAAAAAAGGTGTCATATTCAAATAGGACAACGTCATACACATATATTGTCCTGACACCTTTCAAGCACCGTTTGATTGAAGTATAGAGTATTTTATTTGAAAACGAGGATAGCAAGTCCGGGAGGGGATCACTTGGAAAAAGTCGATATTTTCAAGGATATCGCTGAACGAACAGGAGGCGATATATATTTAGGAGTCGTTGGAGCTGTTCGTACAGGGAAATCTACGTTTATTAAAAAGTTTATGGAGCTCGTGGTGCTCCCGAATATCAATAATGAGGCAGACCGTGCAAGAGCACAGGATGAATTGCCGCAAAGCGCAGCAGGAAAAACCATTATGACCACAGAGCCAAAATTTGTGCCAAATCAAGCGGCATCCATTCACGTGAGTGACGGCCTGGATGTCAACATTAGGCTTGTCGATTGTGTAGGCTACACCGTGCCTGGTGCACGCGGGTATGAAGATGAAAATGGTCCGAGAATGATTAATACGCCGTGGTATGAAGAGCCAATCCCGTTTCATGAAGCAGCGGAAATTGGTACACGCAAGGTCATTCAAGAGCATTCAACCATTGGTGTTGTGATTACAACAGATGGATCAATTGGGGAAATCCCAAGACATGACTATATTGAATCAGAAGAACGTGTCATTGACGAACTCAAAGAAGTTGGAAAGCCGTTTATTATGGTGATCAACTCTGTGAGACCTTATCACCCTGAAACAGAAGCACTGCGGCAGGAACTTAGTCAAAAATATGATATTCCTGTACTCGCGATGAGTGTCGAAAGTATGAGAGAACAAGACGTCCTCAGTGTACTTCGTGAAGCATTATATGAATTCCCAGTGCTTGAGGTGAATGTGAACCTGCCAAGCTGGGTCATGGTACTAAAAGAAGATCATTGGCTAAGAGAGAGTTATCAGGATTCAGTGAAAGAAACCGTCAAGGATATTAAGAGATTAAGAGATGTTGACCGAGTGGTAGGTCAGTTCAGTGAATTCGATTTTATCGAAAGAGCGGGCTTAGCAGGCATTGAAATGGGTCAAGGGATCGCAGAAATTGATCTGTATGCGCCGGATGATCTATATGATCATATCCTAAAAGAAGTGGTTGGTGTGGAAATTAGGGGCAAAGATCACCTTCTTGAGCTCATGCAAGATTTTGCACATGCGAAAACGGAGTATGATCAAGTGTCTGACGCTTTAAAAATGGTGAAGCAGACTGGTTATGGAATTGCGGCACCAGCTTTGTCGGATATGAGTTTAGATGAGCCGGAAATCATTAGGCAAGGATCAAGATTCGGCGTCAGATTAAAAGCAGTCGCGCCATCTATTCATATGATTAAGGTAGATGTAGAAAGTGAGTTTGCGCCGATTATCGGAACAGAAAAACAAAGTGAAGAGCTTGTCCGATACTTAATGCAAGACTTTGAAGATGATCCGCTTTCTATCTGGAATTCCGATATATTTGGACGCTCACTCAGCTCGCTTGTCAGAGAAGGCATTCAAGCAAAACTCTCGCTGATGCCGGAAAATGCAAGGTATAAACTAAAGGAAACGCTTGAACGAATTATTAACGAAGGATCAGGCGGTCTGATCGCGATTATTCTATAGGATGTGAGACCTCTCATTAATGGGGGTCTTTTTTTGCGTGCGGGTGAAGTCATAAAAAGACAATTGTATAAAGATTAGTCAGATTCAGGCTGAAATTAGGAATATTCGTTCGCAAAAGTGCCCTTAATCCTTGACGAATAAGGATTCTTCCCTTTAAAATGCTTGATATGGTATTTCATATGTGTTAATCTACTTACAGAAAATCTTCACTTTGTTGGACAAACATTCCTTCAAAGAGAAGTTTTCTAATGAAAAGCCATGTATGACGCTTTCTAGACGCTCTTTTTTTCAAAAAAAGTGTATAGAAAGAAGATGAATTGTGAAGAAATGATAACAATCTATTGAATGCATATTTTTGGGAGGAGGTGAAAGGCATGAACAAGACAGAACTTATTAACGCGGTTGCTGAAGCAAGCGAGTTATCTAAAAAAGACGCGACAAAAGCAGTTGATTCTGTTTTTGATACAATTTTAGATGCACTTAAAAATGGTGACAAAATCCAACTTATTGGTTTTGGTAACTTTGAAGTACGTGAGCGTTCAGCTCGTAAAGGACGTAACCCACAAACTGGTGCAGAGATCGAAATCCCTGCAAGCAAAGTACCTGCTTTCAAACCAGGTAAAGCACTTAAAGACGCGGTGGCAGGTAAATAATCGTTATGTGTAATGATCCTATTGAAGGAGTTATACATATACAGTTTCACACTGGTCTAGAAAAGCCCCTTTGATAAGGGGCTTTTCCTTTTGAATCAAATGGTTTGTTTAGAACGCTCTCCTTTGCTTTTAGGATCTGAAGTGTGCTAGAATCTGAATGAAATGTAATCGCCTTTGGAGGATATAATACATGAGTGAAATAAATAAAGAATTAATCGAACACGCGGTACGCGATATATTAAAAGCAATCGGAGAAGATCCAGATCGTGAAGGACTTCTTGATACCCCAAAACGAGTAGCAAAAATGTATGAAGAAGTGTTCTCGGGATTAAATGAAGATCCAAAAGAACATTTTAAAACCATTTTTGGTGAAGATCATGAAGAACTTGTTCTTGTGAAAGATATTGCTTTTCATTCAATGTGTGAACACCATCTTGTGCCATTCTATGGCAAAGCCCATGTCGCTTATATTCCGCGCGGCGGAAAAGTAACGGGACTCAGCAAGCTGGCGAGAGCAGTAGAAGCAGTGGCAAAGCGCCCGCAGCTTCAGGAGCGCATTACATCAACGATTGCAGATAGTATGGTGGAAACTTTAAATCCACATGGTGTGATGATTGTCGTTGAAGCAGAGCATATGTGTATGACGATGCGCGGAGTGAAGAAACCCGGCGCTAAAACCGTCACTTCAGCCGTACGCGGTACATTTGCAAATGATGCGGCAGCAAGAGCAGAAGTGCTTTCATTTATTAAAAACGACTAATCCATAGATGGAAGGTGAACAGATTGAGTGAAAATAAAGCATCTGATTTTGTGGTGATTAAAGCCATTGATAATGGTGTCAATGTGATCGGCTTAACTAGAGGTTCCGATACAAGATTTCACCATTCCGAAAAGCTCGATAAAGGTGAAGTCATTATCGCACAATTTACTGAGCACACATCAGCCATCAAAGTGCGAGGCGATGCTGTCATTCAAACAAGCTTCGGTGAAATTCAAAGCGAAGCAAAGAAATAACGCACGACTATGCACTTGATAGCATGAAAGTCAGGCCTGATATGGTATAATAAATCTCTATACAATGTAGAGAGCTACATATGAAACTGTAATTTTTGGGACAAGGGTGATATCTTTGCAAGACATCTACGGAATTTTATCTAATCTGAATATAAAATTAAACAAAAAGCTTTCTCATCCTTATTTGGCGAAGCATTTGCGTGCGCCGCTCATCGATGAAGATAAGCTCCTTCTTTTTCATGCAATGTTTGATGAAGCTCAAATCGATGCTGAGAAAAAAGAAAATTATATTTTAACGGCGATGCTTGTGCAAATTGCCCTTGATACCCATGACGAAGTCACAACTGCTGCAGCCATCAAACAAGACGAGTTCAAAAATCGTCAGTTGACCATCCTAGCAGGAGACTATTTCAGCGGTCTCTATTACTCTCTTCTCTCTGACATGAAAGATATTTACATGATCCGTACTCTCGCCACGGCGATCAAAGAGATTAATGAACATAAAATTAGACTATATGATCGATCCATTCAAGATGCAGCCCACTTTTATAAAAGTGTTGCTACAGTAGAATCTGCGCTATTCCAAAGAATTTCTGAGCACTTTCAATTGACGCATTGGAATGAAATTGCAAGTCGCTTCCTTGTTTATAAACGTTTTATGAAACAAGCAGAAGACGACAAACATTTAAAACTTTTTTTGAACGATAGCTATACGGACGCCTATACATGTTTTGACAACTTTGAGAATGAAGGCTATGAAAAGGCCAAACGATCAATCAAGGAGCATCTAGTTTCATCTCCGATCGTTCAAAAAGAGCTATTAAATCGCTTGGATCATATGAAAAATGAACCTGCGTACCATCAGAAAGTGGAAGAAGGGTAAGTCATGCAGCAATCAAAAGAACAGCGAGTACACGGTGTATTTGAAAAAATTTATAAAAACTATGACCAAATGAACTCTGTCATTAGCTTTAAACAGCATAAAAAATGGCGCGATAAAACAATGAAGCTCATGAATGTTCAAAAAGGAGCCAAAGCACTAGATGTATGCTGCGGAACAGCCGATTGGACGATTGCGCTTGCAGACGCTGTTGGAGAAACAGGCGAGGTCAAAGGCCTTGACTTCAGTAAAAATATGCTGAGTGTTGGCGAAACGAAGGTGAAAACAGGTGGCTACAATCAAATTGAGCTGCTCCACGGCAATGCAATGGAGCTTCCTTTTGAGGACAACTCATTTGATTATGTCACAATCGGTTTTGGCCTTCGAAATGTCCCTGATTACTTAACAGTGCTAAAGGAAATGACACGAGTGGTAAAACCCGGTGGAATGGTTGTCTGCCTTGAAACATCACAGCCTGAGATGATTGGGTTTAAACAAGGGTATTATGTCTATTTCAAATACATCATGCCGCTCTTTGGCAAGCTGTTTGCCAAAAGCTATCAGGAGTATTCATGGCTTCAAGAATCAGCCAAAACGTTCCCTGGCATGAAAGAACTGGCGTCTCTTTTTGAAGAGGCCGGTCTGTCTGATGTCTCGTATCATCCATTTACAGGCGGTGTAGCAGCAACACATATCGGAAAGAAGCTTTGAATAAACGATATTTGGGTGAAAATAATGAAACTAAAAGCAATGATTTCTTTTCTAAATCATGATATCGATATAATTGAAAAAGAGCTTGAACAAACTGTTCGCTCTGATTATGCATTATTAAGTGAAGCCGGTCTTCATTTGCTGCAAGCGGGCGGAAAACGAATCCGCCCCGTTTTTGTTCTCCTTTCAGGCATGTTTGGTGACTATGATATTAATAAAATTAAATATGTAGCCGTAGCGCTTGAATTAATTCATATGGCATCACTTGTCCATGACGATGTCATTGATGATGCAGAACTGAGAAGAGGAAAACCGACGATTAAAGCAAAATGGGACAACAGAATTGCGATGTACACGGGGGATTACTTATTTGCAAGGTCACTCGAGTACATGACGAAAATCAATCACCCAATGGCACATGAAATTTTGTCAAAAATGGTCGTTGAGCTCTGTCTTGGGGAAATAGAACAAGTCAAAGATAAATACAACATGGACCAAAACCTTCGTACATATTTAAGAAGAATTAAACGAAAAACAGCCTTGCTTATTGCAGGCAGCTGCCAATTAGGTGCGATTGCAGCTGGAACAGATGAAAAAACACATAAAGCCCTTTACTGGTTTGGGTACTATGTTGGTATGTCGTACCAGATCATCGATGATGTCCTTGATTTTACATCAACTGAAGAAGAATTAGGCAAACCTGTTGGCGGGGACCTTTTACAAGGAAATGTCACTCTTCCCGTTTTATATGCGCTTCAGAACCCGACGTTAGAAGGTCAGTTGAAGCTGATCAATAGTGAAACGACGGAAAAGCAGCTGAAACCTGTGATTGAACATCTCAAACAAACAGATGCGATCGACCGTTCCATTCGAGTGAGTGAAATGTATTTGAAAAAAGCATTTGAACAGCTCGATCAACTTCCGCGCGGGCGGGCTAAATCTTCATTAGCGTCGATTGCAAAATATATTGGTAAACGAAAATTCTGATCAACGTTTCGTTGATTGGTTTTTTTGTGAAATTTTTTGTCAAAAATTGATTATTATAAAAAAAAATGATACGATCACTTTGTAACAATGTAAGCCTATACATACATAACGACGGGGTGGAAAACGTATATGGACAAAACATTTCTTATGGTCAAACCTGATGGTGTGGAAAGACAATTAATCGGTGAAATTGTGTCAAGATTCGAAAAAAAGGGGCTTCAGCTTGTTGGAGCAAAGCTCATGAGCATTCCAAAAGAAGTAGCAGAAACACATTACGGAGAGCATAAAGAAAAACCATTTTTCGGTGAATTGGTTGACTTTATTACGTCAGGACCTGTATTTGCGATGGTATGGCAAGGTGAACAAGTCGTAGACGTAACAAGGCAGATAATTGGAAAGACAAATCCGAAGGAAGCGCTTCCAGGAACAATAAGAGGCGACTATGGATTAACTGTTGGCAAAAACATTATCCATGGCTCAGACTCACCAGAAAGTGCCGAAAGAGAAATCAACCTGTTCTTCAAACAAGAAGAACTGACAAACTGGGATCAAACGATCTCAAGCTGGATTTATTAATGTTCAAGCCAAAGTGTTCATCAAATGATCACTTTGGCTTTTTTATATTGAGATTTCTATACGAATTTTCGCATGAGATGATACAAATTTATGATAAAAACAGCTATACTAGGACAAAGATAGATGAGACAGGAGAGGACATTGATGGATCAGTATCAAGTATTTGTTGGAAAATGGAAAAAACTAACTGGGGTAGATCTGAATTTATATAAAGAAGCACAAATGAAACGAAGATTAACATCTCTTTATGATAAAAAAGGATATAAAGATTTTGAGGCATTTGCGTCTGCTCTTGAAAAGGACAAAGCGCTATTAGATGAAACGATGGATCGAATGACGATCAATGTGTCAGAATTTTACCGAAACTATCAGCGCTGGGAAGTACTTGATCAAAAAATCCTGCCGCTGCTTTCAAAAAACAGCGGCACCCTAAAAATATGGAGTGCAGCTTGCTCAACTGGAGAAGAGCCGTATACACTCTCAATGCTGCTATCAAGCCATCCGCTTGTGAAGGACTTCCAAATTATCGCAACGGATATAGATGATAAAGTCCTGCAAACTGCGCAAAAAGGAAGATATCATGAACGATCTTTGCAAGAGGTGCCAGATCAAATCAAGCAAAAATATTTCACCAAAGAAGATTCTTCATTTTACACGGTGAAGGATGAGATTCGAAAGCACATTCAATTTAAGAAACACAACCTTTTAGCAGATCCATATGAAAAACAGCTGGATCTCATCGTG
This sequence comes from Bacillus sp. FSL K6-2869, assembly GCF_040869405.1. Classification (NCBI taxonomy): domain Bacteria; kingdom Bacillati; phylum Bacillota; class Bacilli; order Caryophanales; family Bacillaceae; genus Bacillus; species Bacillus sp. FSL K6-2869. The sequence continues at coordinate 2,162,742 of NZ_CP152035.1, read as the reverse complement.
TGCAGAAATGTCCTCATCTACTTTACAGAAGAGGCGAAAGAAGAAATTTACTTAAAAATGAGCAGCAGTTTAAAGCAAAACGGCGTATTATTTGTTGGTTCTACAGAACAAATTTTTCACCCAGAAAAGTTTGGACTAACCTCTGCTGATACTTTCTTTTATCAAAAGAAGGGGTAGTAGCTGACTTTTTAGTAGGAAGTGTGTTATCATAGTTTTACTTAAAAGCGTTAATGCGATGAAGGGAGAATAAGTCATGAGGTACTTAACAGCAGGTGAATCACATGGTCCACAACTGACCACAATTATTGAAGGAGTTCCAGCGGGACTTTACATAGAGCAGGATGACATCAATTATGAACTGGCTAGAAGACAAAAAGGTCATGGCCGCGGAAGAAGAATGCAGATTGAAAAAGACCAAGCGAAAGTGTTAAGTGGTGTCCGCCACGGGAAAACATTAGGTTCTCCTATTGCACTTGTTGTTGAAAATAATGATTGGAAGCACTGGACAAAGGTCATGGGTGCAGAGCCGATTACTGAAGAAGAAGAGAGTGAAATGAAGCGTCAAATCTCTCGTCCAAGACCAGGGCATGCGGATTTAAATGGTGCCATTAAATATGGTCACCGTGATATGAGAAACGTATTAGAGCGCTCATCAGCACGCGAGACAACGGTTCGTGTAGCAGCAGGCGCAGTAGCGAAACAAATTTTGGCTCACCTTGGAATCAAAGTGGCTGGTCACGTCCTTGAAATTGGTGGAGTAAAAGCTTCCCATACCGCTTATGAATCTATTGAAGATTTGCAAAAAGTAACAGAAGAATCACCTGTTCGCTGCTATGACAGTGAAGCTGGTCAAAAAATGATGGATGCCATTGACGAAGCGAAGCAAAACGGCGATTCAATTGGTGGTATTGTCGAAGTCATCGTTGAAGGGATGCCAGTTGGAGTCGGCAGCTATGTGCACTATGACCGCAAACTGGATAGCAAGCTTGCGGGCGCAGTACTGAGTATCAACGCTTTTAAAGGAGTTGAATTCGGTATTGGCTTTGAGGCGGCTTCTAAAAATGGCAGTGAAGTTCATGATGAAATCATCTGGGATGAAGAAAACGGCTATACGAGAAAAACAAATCGCTTAGGTGGTCTTGAAGGCGGAATGTCAACTGGCATGCCAATCGTCGTAAGAGGGGTTATGAAACCAATCCCAACCTTATACAAACCATTGCAAAGCGTGGATATTGAGACAAAAGAACCTTTCTCTGCAAGTATTGAGCGTTCTGACAGCTGTGCTGTACCAGCCGCAAGTGTTGTGGCAGAAGCAGTCGTTGCATGGGAAATCGCCAATGCAGTGGTTGAGCAGTTTGGTCTTGATCAAATTGACCGCATTAAAGAAAATGTGGACAAAATGCGCCAGCTTCAGAGGGAGTTTTAATGAAAACACTGGAAGTGAAGACGTCTTCAGCCACTTATCCTGTATATATCGGTGATGGGATTAGACAAAATATCGTAGACTTGATTACTTCCACTGGGCGATCCTACACGAAGCTCTTTATCGTGACAGATTCAGCCGTCGATGCCCTTTATGGAGATGAAATGGTTCAATTACTTAAACAGAAATGGTCTGTACAAAAAGTAGTGGTGCCAAACGGAGAACAATCAAAATCTTTTGCGCAGTTTGAGCAGATTCATACGAAAGCCATCCAATTTCAACTCGACCGCTCCTCATGCATCATTGCATTAGGAGGCGGGGTGATTGGAGACTTGGCTGGCTTTGCTGCTGCCACTTATATGAGAGGCATTGATTTTATTCAAGTACCGACCACGCTGCTTGCACATGATAGTGCAGTCGGCGGAAAAACCGGAATCAATCATCCGCTCGGCAAAAATTTAATTGGTGCGTTTCATCAACCGGCTGCTGTCATCTATGATACAAGTATGCTAGAGACACTCTCACCACTAGAGCTGAGATCAGGCTTTGCAGAAGTGATAAAACATGCACTGATTTCAAGTGAAGTCTTTTTATCAGAACTGATGTCCATTCGTTCGTTGACAGAATTATCAAGGGATGAACTGGCACATATGCTTTATCAAGGGATTCAAGTGAAAGCATCCATTGTTCAAGAAGATGAAAAAGAACAAGGTGTGCGGGCATACTTGAATTTAGGTCATACACTAGGGCATGCCATTGAAGCGGAGTATGGATACGGTGCGATCACGCATGGAGATGCCATTGCAATTGGCATGCAGTTTGCTTTATATGTCAGTGAAAAAGAGCAAGGACTCAGCCTAGATCGTGAGAAACTTAAAGTGTGGATGAAAGAACTAGGGTTCCCAGTACAAGTCACACAAACGATTTCAACCAAAACATTTGTCGATCGCATGAGTGGTGATAAGAAGGCAAGAGGCGGGAGTGTTCAGTTTGTTTTGCTAAAACAAGTTGGAGACGTCACCCTGCAATCTTTCACAAAAGATGAGCTGTATCACTGGCTCGAAGAATGGAAACGGGAGGAGGGCTGTCTATGATGTTTCGCGGGATACGCGGGGCTACAACTGTGACAGAAGATACAGAAACAGAAGTGTTAACCAAAACGAAGCAGCTGCTAGAAGCGATCATTTCAAAAAACCAAGTAGATCCAGAGCGTGTCGTGCAGATCTTGATTTCAGCTACACAAGATATTCACTCTGTTTTTCCAGCAAAAGCACTCAGGCAGTTTGAAGGATGGACCTATGTGCCTGTCACTTGTATGCAAGAGCTTGACATTGATGGAGGTCTAAAGAAGTGTATTCGCGTTTTAATGACCGTTCAGACAGATGTCAAGCAGGAAGACATACAGCACGTATACTTGGAAGAGGCTGTCACGCTTCGGCCTGATTTACAGTTGACAAAAAACAAGGAATTATAATACGATATGAACAGCCGAAGTTTACACACAGGTGTGAACGGCATTGCAAGCTTAGAGAAGATGAGAATGAGACTAGGGTAGTTGAGATGAGTAGAGTTGAGCAGAGATACGATACTTCTATTTAATCATACTGCCTAAAAGAGCGAAGCCTCTTTTAGGCTTATTTCGTATACTCAAACAAATCCTCAAGATGTCCCCTCATTCTCCTTAATTCCATTTAAGGAGTGTGCTTATGAAATCCCAATCAAACCTTACCCAATTTTTAAGAGACAGCCAGTTTTACAAAACCATCCCGATTGTTGAAACCATTACAGTTGATACGCTCTCACCCATTCAAATTGTTGAGAAACTGAAACAGGATATTGTGTATTTGCTAGAAAGCAAAGACGAATCTTCTAGCTGGTCGAGATATTCCTTTATCGGATTACATCCTTTTTTAACATTACATGACGAGCAAGACCATTATATTGCTCGTGACGCTGCGGGAAAGACAGTGATGCAAAAAGCGGAGCTGAAAGAGTTGCTTGACTGGATGAAAGAGCAATATCAAATCAAGACACCTGAAATTGATATTCCATTTACTGGCGGAGCCGTAGGGTACTTAAGTTACGACCTCATTCCCAACATTGAGCCGTCTGTCAAGCCGCATCCGAATGCATCAACAACAGATAATTGCACATTATTTGTTTGCCAAACAATGATCGCATTTGATCACGAAACAAACCAAGTTCATTTTATTCAGTACACGCAGCTGAACGGTCATGAAACAGAGGAAGAAAAAATTCTGGTTTATCGAGAAAATCAAAAGCAGCTTGAACTGATGGTACAGCAGCTTCATACAAAAATTGATATGAAAGAACTGATTATCTCAGGGAATATGAATGAACCCCCTTCGTTTGAACAGGTGACGTCTACCTATGAAAAAGCAAAATTTTTAAAGGATGTCGAAAAAATCAAGGAGTATATTCGAGCGGGGGATATCTTCCAGGGTGTACTTTCTCAGCGTTTTGATATTCCAGTGACAGTGAGCTCATTTGAATTGTATCGTGTGCTTCGGATTGTCAATCCATCACCGTATATGTATTTTATGAAATTAAAAGATCGAGACTTAGTCGGAAGCTCGCCAGAACGATTAATCCATGCGAAAAACGGTCACTTAGAAATCCATCCAATTGCTGGTACAAGAAAACGAGGAATGACAAAAGAAGAAGATGATGCACTAGCAAGAGAGTTGCTCGATGATGAAAAAGAAAAAGCAGAACATTACATGCTAGTGGATCTGGCTCGAAATGATGTGGGACGTGTGGCAGAATACGGCAGTGTGTCTGTCCCAACTTTTACAAAAGTCGTGAATTTTTCGCACGTCATGCACATTATTTCTATTGTGACAGGGAAGCTGAAGCAGGATACACATCCAGTAGACGCACTTATGTCCGCTTTTCCAGCAGGCACATTGACAGGCGCCCCAAAAATTAGGGCGATGCAATTATTAAACGAAATGGAGCCTGAGCCAAGAGAGACGTATGGCGGCTGTATTGCCTATATTGGTTTCGACGGCAATATCGATTCCTGTATTACCATTCGCACAATGAGCGTCAAACATCAGACTGCTTCAATACAAGCAGGTGCCGGCATTGTCGCTGATTCCGTTCCAGAAAACGAATGGGAAGAGACATGTAATAAGGCAGGAGCACTTCTAAAAGCCATTCAGCTTGCTGAACATATTTTCTCAGAAAAGGAGAGTGTGCCAAATGAATCAACGACTATCAGCTCTTGTTAATGGAGGAAAACTATCAGAAGAAGAAGCGAATGGCCTGATGCATGATATGATGAGCGGCTCGTTAACAGATGCTGAAGTCGCTGCTAGTCTATCTATTTTAGCGCATCGAGGAGAAACCGCCGAAGAAATGACAGGCTTCGTGAAAGCCATGAGGCAGCATGCAGCACCAGTAGAAAGGTCACTTGATGTCGTTGATACGTGCGGGACAGGAGGCGACGGTTTATCAACATTTAATATATCAACAGCCGCTGCCATCGTTGCTTCGGCTGCTGGGGCGAAAATCGCCAAGCACGGAAATCGTTCCGTCTCCTCTAAAAGCGGGAGTGCTGACGTGCTAGAATGTCTTGGTATTCAAATTCAATCCACACCTGAAGAAACAAGACGGCAAATACAGCAGAAAAACATGGGCTTTTTATTTGCACCGCTCTATCATTCTTCTATGAAACAAGTAGCCGCCGTACGCAAGCAGCTCGGATTTCGGACGGTATTTAACTTATTAGGACCGCTTTGCCACCCGATGCAGGCCAAAAAGCAAATCATCGGTGTGTATGCAAAGGAAAAGGCAAAGCTCATGGCGAAAGCTCTTGCTCCTTTAGAGCCAGAACATGTCCTGTTTGTTTGCGGAGATGATGGGCTGGATGAATTAACCATTACAGCAAATTCATACATCATTGAACTCAAAAAAGGTGTCATGACAGAATATACGTTAAACCCAGAAGACTTCGGACTTGAAAAAGGGAATTTATCAGACATTCAGGTCCAATCACCAGAAGAAAGCGCCAAATTGATTCAGAATATATTGAATTATCAAGCGGGTGGAGCACCGCTTCATATTACAGCGCTTAATGCTGGGGCCGCATTATATGTGGCAGGAAAAGCAGAGAGTCTGATGGCAGGCACAATGAAAGCATTAGAAACGATCAAAAACGGATCAGCTAAAGAACAATTAGCCCGTCTAAAACAAAAAACGAAAGAGGAAGAGATCTATGCTTAATCAAATTATCGCCCGTAAAAAAGAACATGTGCAAACCTTGCAATTACCTGAGGAAGGACATTATGAAAGACAATCATTTAAAGAAGCCCTTATGAATCCTCACCGCTCGATCGGACTGATTGCTGAGGTGAAAAAAGCGTCTCCTTCCAAAGGCATCATTCAGCCTCATTTTGATCCTTTACAGACAGCAAAAGCATACGAAGCATCAAATGCAGATTGTTTATCTGTCTTAACGGATGAACCGTTTTTCCAAGGGAAAAACGAATATTTGTCTCTTATTAAAGAACACATCACACGTCCTATTTTAAGAAAAGATTTCATTATTGACTCTATACAAGTAGAAGAATCGAAACGGATAGGGGCAGATGCCATTTTATTAATCGGAGAGGTACTTGAGCCGCAAAAGCTGTATGAGCTCTATACAGAAGCGAAAGAAAAAGGACTGGATGTCCTCGTTGAAGTACATGCAGCACATACACTAGAAAAGATCTTACACCTATTTACTCCTGAGATTATCGGTGTGAACAACCGGAATCTCAATACGTTTACAACAACTGTTGAACAAACAAAAGAGATCGCGCCACTTGTTCCAAAAGACGTATTACTAGTAAGTGAAAGCGGCATAAGGACATTTGATGATCTGACCTTTGTGAAACAGCACGGAGCAAATGCCGTTCTTGTTGGTGAATCTTTAATGAGGGAACAATCACAGGAGAAAGCCGTTCAGGCATTGTTCGGAGAATGAAGGAAAGTAAGCCTTACTTAAAATATTGCGGGGCTGTCTCACAAGAGGATGTCGCATGCATCTCGCAATCTCAAGCGGATGCCATCGGTTTTATTTTTGCGCCGAGTAAAAGACAAGTTCATCCAGATCAAGTGAAACACTGGCTGTCAAAAGTAAAATGTAAAAAAGAGATAGTGGGCGTATTTGTGAATGAAAAAACACCAAAAGTGTGCGAGATCACAAACAACCTCCCTTTAGATATTGTGCAGCTTCATGGCGATGAGACGCCAGAAGATGCAAGCGACATCAAACAACAAACGAAGGCGCTCGTTTGGAAAGTGTTCCATCACGAGCCCGATGTAAACGACACACTTGAACATATGACGGCATTTGCTCCAAGTGTCGATGGTTTTCTCATTGATGCGAAAGTGAGAGGAATGAGAGGCGGTTCTGGAACAGCTTTTGCATGGGAGGCGGTGCCTTCATATGTTCAGCATGCAAAACAACTGGGAAAAACTTGCGCTATTGCTGGCGGGATCACGCCAGACACCATAATAGATCTGCTTGCTTTTGGTCCAGACGCCATAGACCTTTCAAGCGGTATAGAAGAAAACGGGAAGAAAAGCAGTACAAAGATGAAAGTGCTCGAAGAAAGGATGTTGAACCATGTACGCATATCCAAATGAGATTGGCAGATATGGAGAATTTGGAGGGAAATTCGTTCCTGAAACGCTCATGCAGCCACTAGAGGAGATCGAACAAGCTTTTCGTGAATTAAAAGAAGACCCTGCTTTTCAAAAGGAATATATATCGCTTTTGAAAAACTATTCAGGCAGACCAACTGCACTCACATACGCTGATCAATTATCGGCATATCTCGGTGGTGCTAAAATCTATTTAAAAAGAGAAGATTTAAACCATACAGGCGCTCATAAAATTAACAATGCGCTTGGGCAGGCACTGCTAGCGAAAAAAATGGGAAAATCAAATATCATCGCCGAAACAGGAGCAGGTCAGCACGGTGTAGCTGCTGCAACGGTGGCCGCAAAATTCGGTTTATCCTGCACTGTATTTATGGGAAAAGAAGATGTGGAAAGACAATCACTCAATGTGTTCCGAATGAAACTGCTTGGCGCTGAAGTCATACCTGTCACAAGCGGGAACGGAACATTAAAGGATGCAACCAATGAAGCCATCCGCTATTGGGTCCAGCATTGCAGTGACCACTTTTATATGATCGGCTCAGTCGTTGGACCTCATCCGTATCCTCAAATCGTCAGTGAATTTCAGCGGATGATCGGAGATGAGGCAAAAGCCCAGATACTTGAAAAGGAAGGGCAGCTTCCTCATAAAGTCGTTGCCTGTGTTGGCGGCGGGAGCAATGCGATAGGAATGTACCGGGCGTTCTTAGATGAAGAAGTCGATATCATTGGTGTAGAAGCTGCTGGGAAAGGAATCGACACTCCGCTTCATGCAGCGACCATCACGAAAGGGACAAAAGGTGTCATACATGGATCTTTGACATACTTGATTCAAGACGAATTTGGTCAAATTATTGAGCCTTATTCGATTTCAGCTGGATTAGATTATCCGGGGATCGGACCAGAGCATGCGTATTTGCATGCGAGCGGCCGGGTTCAATATGTGAGTGCGACAGATCAAGAAGCACTAGATGCGTTAAAGCTGCTCACAGAAAAAGAAGGAATCCTGCCAGCGATCGAATCTGCACATGCTTTAGCAAAAGCGTTTGAAATGAGCCAGAACATGAGTGAAGACGACATTGTTCTTGTCTGCTTGTCAGGCAGAGGAGATAAGGACGTGCATACATTAATGAATGTGCTTGAAAGTGAGGGTGAAACAAAATGATCACATTTCAATTAGAGCAAGGTCAGAAATTATTTATTCCATTTATTACAGCGGGTGATCCATCAGAAGAGATCACCATTGATTTAGCCCTCGCGCTTCAAGCAGCAGGGGCACATGCGATTGAACTAGGTGTTCCGTATTCCGATCCGTTAGCGGACGGCCTTGTCATTCAAAGAGCTTCTAAAAGAGCACTTCATCATGGTATGAATATCGTAAAAGCGATAGAATTAGCAGGAAAGATGAAAAAAAACGGCGTAAAAATTCCTGTAATTCTATTTACGTATTATAATCCTGTGTTACAATTAGACACAGAATACTTTTTCGCTTTACTGCACAAAAATCATATTTCGGGGCTCTTAACACCCGACTTGCCTTTTGAAGAGAGCAGCGAGCTGCAGAAGAACTGTCAAGCACACGACATTTCATATATATCACTCGTTGCACCAACAAGCAAGGAACGATTAGAAAAAATTGTAGAGCAGGCAGAAGGTTTTGTGTATTGTGTTTCATCTCTCGGCGTCACAGGTGTCAGACAATCTTTCGACGCATCGATTACAGATTTTATTCAACAAGTAAAACAGTTGAGTCAAATACCAGTTGCTGTAGGTTTTGGTATTTCAACAAGAGAACAAGTAGACTCAATGAATAAAATGAGTGATGGTGTCGTTGTCGGCAGTGCGCTTGTCAAAAAAATTGAAGAGCTTCAAGAACAATTAGTAGCAAGTGATACACGCCAAGAGGCTTTAAGAGAATTTGAAACATATGCAAAAACATTTAGTCCCCTCTATTCATTCAAATGAGGTGAAACATTTTGCAAATCAAAGATCAATTAAAACAGCTAAAACCGTATCAACCTGGGAAACCAATTGAAGAGGTCAAAAAAGAATATCAATTAGACAAAATTGTGAAATTGGCTTCAAATGAAAACCCTTTTGGATGTTCCACACATGCAAGAGAGGCCATACAAGCTGAACTTGAACATTTAGCGATTTATCCAGACGGATACAGCGCAAGTTTAAGAACGGAACTGGCTGAGTTTCTACAAGTAAATGAAAAACAATTAATATTCGGGAATGGCTCAGATGAACTTGTGCAAATTATTGCTAGGGCATTCCTTGATCAACATACAAATACGGTGATCCCATCCCCGTCATTCCCGCAATACCGTCACAATGCAGTGATTGAGCATGCAGAGATTAGAGAAGTACCACTTTTAAATGGTGGAGCTCATGATCTAAAGGGAATGCTGGAAGCGATGGATGACAACACAAAAGTCGTTTGGGTGTGTAACCCGAACAATCCGACAGGAAATCATTTGTCAGAGGCTGAGCTCGTATCGTTTTTAGATCAAGTGCCTGCTCACGTGCTTGTCGTTCTAGATGAAGCATATTTTGAATATGTTCGCGCTGAAGACTTTCCGAACAGTTTATCTCTATTAAAAGCCTATCAAAATGTCATTGTACTGCGCACGTTCTCTAAAGCATATGGACTTGCGGCACTTCGAGTAGGTTATGGGGTTGCCTCAGAGGAGTTGATTACCGCCATTGAACCTGCGAGAGAGCCCTTTAATACAAGTCGTATCGCTCAGGCAGCTGCACGTGCAGCCATTAAAGATCAAGACTTCATTCAATCGTGCAGACAAAAAAATGAAGCAGGTCTTAAACAATATCAAGAATTTGCAGACCGTTTTGGATTATTTATATATCCATCTCAAACAAACTTTGTGCTGATTGATTTTAAAAGAGATGCAGATGAGCTGTTCAATGCACTTTTGAAAAAGGGCTATATCGTTCGATCTGGTCAAGCTCTCGGATTCCCAACTTCTTTACGTATTACTGTTGGAACAAAGGAGCAAAATGAAGAAATCCTAACTACACTTGCCGATTTATTACAAGGCATTCGTGCGTAGCATAACAATGAAGTCATATCCTGTTTATGGGATATGGCTTTCGTTGTAACTCATCCAATATACATATAAGCTATTGAAACAGCTTGTTTAATTTACGCGAAAAATCAGGTGATGAACATGAATGAAGCAAACGAAACCATATTAATCGCTGGGCTTGGTTTAATTGGTGGTTCTATTGCACTGTCGATTAAAAAAGAATTTCCACATAAAAAAATTGTAGGCTATGATGTCTCTAAAGAACAAATGATTGCTGCAACAAAACTAGGAATCATCGACGCGACTGCCGAGTCCTTGATGGAAGGCTTAAAAGCATCAGCAACGATTATTTTGGCAACGCCAGTACAACAAACCGTCAAAATGTTAAGTGATATTGCAGCATCTGGTATTGAAAGAGAGCTCACGATTACGGATGTAGGGAGCACAAAGCAAAAGGTCGTTCACTTTGCTGAAAAAACGTTGCCTGATCATTACCAATTTATTGGCGGGCATCCGATGGCAGGGTCTCATAAGTCAGGTGTCATTGCAGCAAAAGACTTTTTATTTGAAAATGCATTCTACATTTTAACGCCAGCAAAGGTAACAAGTCGTCAAGCTGTTGACCGCTTGAAGGATCTACTGAAGGGAACCAATGCTCATTTCATTGAAATGACACCCGAAGAACATGATGCTGTGACAAGTGTGATTAGTCACTTTCCACATATCGTCGCTGCCAGTCTTGTGCATCAAGCGCATCATTTTGAAGAAGAATTTCCTCTTGTAAAACGGTTTGCTGCTGGAGGTTTTCGAGATATTACCCGTATTGCATCAAGTAATCCTGCAATGTGGCGCGATATCCTTTTGCACAATAAAAACAAGATTTTAGACCGATTTCATGAATGGAAAAAAGAGATTGACCGCATTGAATCCTTTGTGCAACAAGAAGATGCTGAGGGGTTATTCTCTTATTTCCAAGAGGCCAAGGAATATCGCGACGGGCTGCCTCTGAGGAAAAAAGGAGCGATCCCTGCTTTTTATGATCTTTATGTCGATGTGCCGGATCATCCTGGTGTTATTTCGGAAATTACAGGATATCTAGCAAATGAAAACATCAGTATTACAAATATCCGTATTATTGAAACGCGAGAAGACATTAACGGGATTTTACGCATTAGTTTTCAAACAGATGACGATCGAAAGCGGGCAGAACTCTGTATAAAAAATAGAGCAAATTACGATACATTTTATGCTGATTGAGGTGAGGAACATGAAAATTCATAAAAGTGCTCCTATGAATGGAGAAATTCATATTCCAGGAGATAAATCCATTTCTCATAGATCTGTGATGTTTGGCGCTATTGCTGACGGGACTACAGTAGTAAAAAACTTTCTTCCTGGCGCTGATTGTTTAAGCACGATTGATTGTTTTAGAAAAATGGGTGTCGACATCGAACAAAAAGGTACAGATGTTGTCATTCATGGTAAGGGACTAAAAGGACTTAAAGAGCCGAGCGATATTCTCGATGTTGGTAACTCTGGCACAACCATTCGTTTAATGATGGGAATCTTGGCTGGCTGTGAGTTCCACAGTACGCTGATCGGAGACGAAAGTATTGCCAAAAGACCGATGAAACGGGTAACAGGTCCGCTCAGACAATTAGGAGCCAAGATCGATGGTAGAGCAAATGGCGAGTATACACCGCTTTCTATACGTGGGGGTAATTTAAAAGCTATCTCTTATGAGTCTCCAGTTGCCAGTGCCCAGATTAAGTCGGCTGTCCTTCTAGCTGGACTGCAGGCAGAAGGAACAACGACGTTAACTGAACCGCATAAATCAAGAGACCATACCGAAAGAATGTTATCAATGTTTGGTGTCTCGCTACATGAAGATGCACAAAGTGTTTCAATTGAAGGTGGACAAACGTTAAAAGCAACAGATGTATTTGTCCCTGGAGATATTTCTTCAGCTGCATTTTTCTTAGTGGCTGGATCTATCGTTCCAAACAGCCGGATTGTATTGAGAAATGTCGGTTTGAACAAAACGAGAACTGGTATTATAGATGTGCTAAAACAAATGGGTGCAGACCTCGACATTCAAGAAGTGGATGCTAAAGGCGGAGAACCGTACGGTGATTTAACGATCTCTACCTCTTCATTAAAAGGGATCGACATTTCAGGTGATATGATCTCTAGACTCATCGACGAAATTCCTATTATTGCGCTCCTAGCTACTCAAGCAGAAGGAACAACGATCATTAGAGATGCTGCTGAATTAAAAGTGAAAGAAACCAATCGGATTGATACAGTCGTTTCAGAACTTAAAAAACTAGGTGCTCATATTGAAGCAACAGATGATGGAATGAAGATTCATGGTAAAACGAGCCTTAAAGGCGGTGCAGTCGTCTCAAGCTACGGAGATCATCGAATTGGTATGATGTTAGGAATTGCGGCATGTATAACAGAGCAAGCAATCGAGATTGAAGATACAGATGCAGTACGTGTATCTTATCCAAATTTCTTTGAACACATTGAATACTTAACGCAAACAGTCTGAGGATTTCCTCAGGCTTTTTCTTTCCTTTTGCATATTTGAAAGAACTATAGCATAGCTTGTCTCAAGGTGAAACCTTGAAAAAGAGCATTTTGCTGATTCAAAAACAATTTTTTAGCGTATTCGGTTTACAAATCATCAGTTTAGTAAAGTATTGATTGAAAAAGAGTCTTCAAAACACAAAAAATGGCTTCATGTTAAAAGAGCAACATATTTGCTGGATATGCAGCTGTCGATTATGATATGAAGTAACAACAGTTTAGGTTTTTGGAAACAGAAAGGAACGGTTTGATTTGAATAGTTCATTACAAGAAGCCATAAAATTAGTTGAGGCGGGTGAGACTGAAAAGGGACTCCAAACACTTGCTCAAGCAGAGAAGCATCTTCATGATGAAGAAAAAGCGCAGGCAGCTCAGTTATATTATGACTGGGGAGATATTGATAAAGCACGGAATCTCATTAGTGATTTACATGATTTATATCCAGAAGAAACAGGATTGACCTGTTTTTATGCAGAGCTGTTAATAGACTCTGATGAAGAAGAGAAAGCAATAGCAGTTCTTGAAACGATTCCTGAAAATGACGATGCGTATCCAGAGAGTTTATTGTTAATGGCAGATTTGTATCAAATGCAAGGACTATTTGAAGTTAGTGAACAAAAGCTTTTAAAAGCGAAAGAGTTACTACCTCATGAAGCCGTCATTGATTTTGCTTTAGGGGAATTGTATTTTTCTCAAGGTCTTTCAAAGAAAGCAGCCGACTATTTCTACAAAGTGGCCGATCAACAAAATGAAATTGGTGGTGTCAATGTATATCAGCGGCTCGCTGAATCATTAAGCACAGCTGGAGAATTTGAAGATGCCCTTGAATGGTATGAAAAGGCTGTAAAAGATCAAGTGGATCCAAATACACTTTTTGGCTACGGATTTACAGCGATGAGGGCTGGCAGAACGAAAACGGCTATTCAGCAGCTCTCTGAACTAAAAGATATTGATCCTTCGTATTCATCACTTTATATGCCTTTAGCCAAAAGCTATGAGGAAGAAGGACTATATCATGAAGCTTTAGAGATGGTAAAAGAAGGAATTAAAGTGGATGAGTATAACAAAGAGTTATATTTATATGGGGCAAAGATTGATTTGAAAAATGGCCATTCGGAAGATGCGAAAAAATTGCTTCAAGAAGCACTAGCTCTTGATCCAGGATATATTGAAGCGGTTCAAACGCTGCTTGCGATCTATTTAAATGAAGAGCTGTTTGATGAAATTCTGGATGTGATTAAAGAGGTTAAAAGCTTTGGGGAAGAAGATCCAAAATGGAATTGGTATGCTGCTTCTGCTTCTGTCGGACGAGAAGAATACGATGAAGCCGCTGAGTATTTCAAACTTGCTCTGCCTGATTTTGATGAGGAACGTGACTTTTTATATGAATATGCTTCGTTCCTTTTAGAAGAAGGCAGACAAAAAGAAGCCTTGCCGTTATTACGAAAAGTTCTTCAGAAAGATGGCACGAATGAAGAAATTGAAGAAACGATTTTAAGAATTGAAGACGAAATTTCCTTATAGTTTGCAGGAATGAAGAACTGGTTTGTTGAATAATTCATGTATAGCAATTTAATTTACGATAGAGGAGGGAATAACATGCAGACCCCTGTTTCTGTCAATGAAAAGAAGGAATTTATCCGGTGGTTCTTAAACCATTATCAGTTAAAGCGAAGAGAGTGTGTTTGGATATTAAATTATTTAATGAGTCACGACTCTTTGATGGAAAAGGTTCATTTTGTAGAGCAAGCAGAATTTTGCCCAAGGGGAATTATTATGTCAACACACTGTGTGGATGAAGTTCCCTTTAGATTTTATAAAGAAAATATCATGACGACAGATGCAGAAAAATCATTTCATGATATTCGTTTGAATAAACAGCAAGATTTGTTTATTCAATTGAATTTCCGATCTGCATATCGTTCGCCGGAATATGCCGCTGTACTTGAAACAAATCCTCATATTCCTAAAGATCTTTATGAAAATGAAAAAGATAAAGATCTTGCTGAAAAAGTGCTAGAGCATTCTATCGCTACTTTCCAAAAAGAACGGCTGATGAAAGAAATCGATGAAGCGCTTGACCGTCATGATCAAGAAACATTTAATAAGTTAGCAAAAGAATTAAGCCTATTATCATAAACCAAGCCAATAAGCCTTGCCCTATACAGGCAGGGCTTATGTGATGAAAGAGGGGAACTAGATGAAGTTTCAGGCGGAGGACGCGGATCTCTTTTTACAATCTAAAGATTACATTGATACCGCTATCATTCCATTAGTTGGGATAAATGCAAGCCATATCAAACAAACCGTGTCTTTAGGTGAGTTTACAATGCTTGTGGCAGAGGATCTTGAAAGGCAACTGAAAGGCAGAGTGTTTCTTTTTCCTCCACATACATATTTAGAAGTAAATAATCGTAAGCAAGAAGACATACTTGCACTAAAACAATCATTGCAAGAACATTTTCAGCATGTTGTGTTTATCACATCTGATAACAAATGGAAAGAACAGATAGAAGTGAGCGAATCGGCATTTATATTGCAGTCTGTTCCGCTTGAGCATTTAAAGGTCAATTTAAAGCAAAAAGTCATTCAAGACAGTGTAGAACAAATTTTGAACTTTTTGTTACAAAAATGGAACCCGTCATAAAAACCCTTACATTTGCATTGTACATAGCTTTTTAGGCTGTTGACCTTGTGAATAGATTGATATATTATGAGGGTGTCCTAGTTTTATGAAATTTTTTCTAATTCAGTTATAAAGTAGCTGACGACCTGAGGGGGGGAGAAAAAAATGAGCGAGAAGAGACATGGAGTGTCCAGGCGTCAATTTTTGAATTACACGTTGACCGGCGTGGGGGGATTTATGGCCGCTGGAATGCTCATGCCTATGGTTCGCTTTGCGCTTGACCCTGTGCTAAAAGGAACAGAGGATCAGGATATGGTTCAAGTTGTCAGTGTAGATGAACTGACAAAAGAACCGAAGCGCTTTGACTTTAAAATTGATCAAGTAGATGCATGGTATGAGTCAAAGGAATCTAGGTCTGCATGGGTGTACAAAGAAGGGGATGAAATTGTCGCTTTATCGCCAATCTGTAAACATTTAGGATGTACAGTGAACTGGAACAGTGATCCGAAAAATCCAAACAAATTTTTCTGCCCATGCCATTATGGGCTGTACGACAAGGATGGTACAAACGTACCCGGAACTCCGCCGCTTGCACCGCTTGACCATTATAAGCAGCAAGTGAAGGACGGATACCTCTATCTTGGAAAAGCTGTGCCGAAAGGGGAAGGGTAACGATGCTTAACAAGATTTACGATTGGGTAGATGAGCGGCTGGACATCACACCGATATGGAGAGACATTGCGGATCATGAAGTGCCAGAGCACGTCAATCCAGCACATCATTTCTCTGCTTTTGTGTATTGTTTTGGCGGTTTAACGTTTTTTGTGACGGTCATTCAAGTCCTTTCGGGCATGTTTTTAACGATGTATTATGTACCGGATATTAAAAACGCATGGGAATCTGTCTATTATTTGCAAAATGAAGTGGCATTCGGACAGATTGTAAGAGGGATGCACCACTGGGGTGCGAGTCTAGTCATTGTTATGATGTTTTTACATACGCTGAGGGTCTTTTTCCAAGGGGCGTATAAAAAGCCTAGAGAGCTAAACTGGATTGTCGGTGTGCTCATTTTCTTTGTGATGCTTGGACTTGGTTTTACAGGATATCTTTTACCGTGGGATATGAAGGCGCTATTTGCGACGAAGGTTGGTCTTCAAATTGCAGAGGCGACACCTTTCATTGGGAAAGAGATTAAAACGCTGCTTGCAGGTCATCCTGACATTGTAGGTGCACAAACGCTGACGAGATTTTTCGCTATCCATGTCTTTTTCTTGCCAGCGGCATTATTTGGGCTGATGGCTGCCCACTTTATTATGATTCGTAAGCAAGGAATTTCTGGACCGCTGTAAAATTTTGCGTTTGATGAATGTTCAATGAGGAGGGGATGACTTTGCATAGGGGAAAAGGGATGAAGTTTGTCGGAGATTCCAGGATACCGGCAGAAAGAAAACCTAACATACCTAAAGACTATTCCGAATATCCGGGAAAAACCGAAGCCTTTTGGCCGAACTTTCTTTTAAAGGAATGGCTTGTAGGTGCTGTTTTTTTAATTGGATTTCTTGTCCTAACTGTTGTTCATGCACCTCCGCTTGAGCGGATGGCTGATCCGACAGATACGGGCTATATTCCGCTGCCAGACTGGTATTTCTTATTTTTATACCAGTTGTTAAAATATGAGTTTGCTGCAGGGAGCTATACGGTGGTTGGCGCAATGATTATGCCTGGAATTGCGTTTGGTGCTCTTTTACTCGCACCATTTCTTGATTCTGGTCCTGAACGTAGGCCATATCGAAGACCAATTGCAGTTGGGATGATGATTCTTGCAGTTGGTGCAGCAACCTATTTAACATGGGAGTCTGTTGCTACTCATGACTGGGAAGCAGCAGCGAAGCAAGGTGAAATCAAGAAAGAAGCAGAGATTGATACCTCAGCTGAAGAGTATAAAATCTATCAAGAGCAGACATGTATCTCCTGTCACGGAGATAATATGCAAGGAGGGGCAGCTGGACCGTCACTTGTTGACAATGGCTTAGCACCAGAGGAAATTGCGAAAATCGCTGTAGAAGGAAAAGGCAACATGCCTAAGGGCATTTTTAAAGGCAGCGATGAAGAACTTGAAAAGCTCTCGAAATATTTATCTGAGGTCAAATCTAAATAATTCAGTTGTTTAAATGCAAGTACAAGGATATACTCAAAAGGAGAAAAAAGCTGGCGCTGTCAGCTTTTTTCTGATTTTAACAGATCGTGAGTGAAGAGAAATATGAGATGGATTCAATATCTGCTAGCCACACGCTACATGCTTGTGCTCGTGCTCATTGTCAACTTTCTTGGCACTGCGTACGGCTATTACTGGTATATTCCGCAGCTCGTAGAGACGCCGGCTGTCTTTTTACCTTTTGTACCGGACAGTCCGACGGCAAGCTTTTTCTTTTTATTTGTATTACTAGCCTTTCTAATGAAACGCCATGCTCCTTATTTTGAAGCACTGGCCCTTGTCACCTTGATCAAATATGGATTATGGGCTGTAGGGATGAATCTTTTCGTGCTCGTTTCTGTTGATGATTTTCCGTGGGAAGGATATATGCTAATTGGTTCGCACTTTGCGATGGCGGTACAGGCTGTGTTATTTGCGCCGTATTATCGTTTTCACATGCGTCATTTGGTTGTAGCAGGCATATGGATTTTACATAATGATGTGATTGATTATGTGTTTGGAATGATGCCGCGTTATTCTATGCTTTCTGCCTATTCAAATGAGATC
This sequence comes from Bacillus sp. FSL K6-2869, assembly GCF_040869405.1. Classification (NCBI taxonomy): domain Bacteria; kingdom Bacillati; phylum Bacillota; class Bacilli; order Caryophanales; family Bacillaceae; genus Bacillus; species Bacillus sp. FSL K6-2869. The sequence goes on along the minus strand of NZ_CP152035.1, from coordinate 2,144,617 downwards.
GGCTACGTGACGTTTTGGTTAAGTATTGCCGTTCTTCTTGTTTCGTATTATCTTGTCCTCTCGAAAAAATCGGTCAAGCTTGAACTCCCTTAACAATGTTGGTCTAACCTTGTCCTTTTCTTCATACGCTGTATGGAGAAAGGCTAGGAGGGACTTGCATGAAACGAAAGTCAATCGCGATGATTCTATTATTATTTCTCGTCTTGCATCCAGCTGCTGCAAAAGGTGAGGAAACAACAGCTGCTAAAGCGCTGCAAGAATTAACGGAACTATCAGATTCAATCTTTCAATTAACGAGACAAGCTAAATATGATGAGGCATTACAAGTCGCATTATATGCTGAAAAGACATTTAAAGCTGAGAATTGGCGTGGAACTCTGACGAATACGCAGGTTCGGCAAATTACACTTGGCTATCAAGATATCATTAAAGGACTCCCGCAGGAAGACTTAAATGAGCGCGAAAAACTTCGGTATGCCTCTCAGTTTAGAATGCTTCTTGATGCGATACAATCAAATTCGGAACCTCTTTGGGGTTCGCTCGAGAAGCCGATTATGGGGTCTTTTCCGACATTAAAGAAAGAAGTAAAAGATCCAGAATCGACGACGTTCTATGAAACTTGGAATGAGCTGGTTTCATTGTATGATATGATTTATCCGAGTTTAACCATTGATATCTCGCCTGAAAAGCTGCAGACGATTAAGCAGCACATGGAAGTAATTGAACAAGGTGAATTTTTAAAAGCATCGAGTGGGACAAAGCTTGAGCGTCTCACGAAACTTGAAGAAGATTTATCAAGTGTGTTTGCGAACGTTGATCAAGATGAAGCGGATCCATCGCTTTTATGGGTCATCTTAACAACAGGAAGTATGATTTTACTCACTCTAACGTATGTTGGGTTTAGGAAATACCGTGCTGAAAAAGAAAAAAAGCAAAAGCGACAAGCCGATTATCCAAAATCATAAAAAAAGAAGCACCGTTATCGGGCTTCTTTTTTTAGTGGGGATTGAGCGGCTTTTTATGTTCATCTAATGTGAAGCCTTCACCAAGTACGTCATGCACGTCACTCACTGATACAAAGGCATGAGGATCGACGGAAGTTACGACGCTCTTGAGGTGGACAAGCTCATTTTTTGGAACGACGCAGTAAAGGACGTTGCGTTCCTGTTTCGTATAGGAGCCGACACCCTTTAAAATGGTCACTCCGCGCTCCATTTCCTCTGTGATTTTCTTTTGAATGATGTCATCCTTTTCAGAAATAATCATCGCTCCTTTGGCAGCGTAAGCGCCTTCTTGCATGAAGTCGATGACTTTTGCAGCAACAAATACGGCAACAAGTGTATACATGGCTTCTTTGTAATTTAAATAGGTGAGAGAGATGGTAATGACGCATGCGTCGAAGATAAACATCGTTCTTCCCATTGCGACTTGATAATGTTTGTTGATCAGTCTTGCAATAATGTCCACGCCGCCTGTTGTCCCGCCGAATTTAAAGATGATTCCGAGGCCTGTTCCGATAAATACACCTGCAAAGAGTGCGGCTAAGGCTAAATCGTGCTGAAGAGGCATATGTATTTGAAAGCGCTGGAAGATGGCTAGAAAGACAGAAAGACTGACGGTTCCGACAATTGTATATGTAAACATGGTTCTGCCAAGCATTTTCCAGCCGATAAAAAAGATCGGAATGTTTAAAACAAGGTTTGAAATAGATGGGTCAATGTGAAATAGAAAATATAAAAGCAGTGTGATACCTGTAAATCCGCCTTCCGCCAAGTTGTTCTGCATATTAAAATGAACAAGGCCGAAAGAAAAAATCGCAGATCCTATTAAAATAAATACGATATTTTTAAGACGAATTTCTTTTAGCAAAAGATCACTCCTTTTTTTGCTTAGACAGCGATAATATTATATGGTATGGAAGAGAAACAAGCAAACTGAGTTTTAAACATTTGTCAAATATTTATGATTTCGCTAACATGTAAGAGATGGATAGGAGGATGAGCTTCATGACGAATGAAAAAACGCTGCGTCACGTGCAGCAAGAAGTCGATGATTACATAGGACAATTTAAAGAAGGCTATTTCAGCCCGCTTGCCATGATGGCCCGTCTGACAGAAGAATTAGGTGAGCTGGCAAGAGAGGTCAACCATTACTATGGAGAAAAGCCGAAAAAAACAACAGAAACAGAAAAAAGCATGGAAGAAGAAATTGGCGATGTGCTGTTTGTGTTAACATGCCTTGCCAATTCACTCAATATATCACTTGAAGAAGCCCATGATCGTGTGATGCATAAATTCAATACAAGAGACAAAGACCGCTGGACGAAAAAAGAAGGGAAGTAGAGAAGATGACGAATCAAACCATCAAAGTTGTAATCGCTGGAGCAAGAGGAAGAATGGGGATAGAGGCTGTCAAGCTGGCAGAAGAAACAAGCCATTTTGAACTAGTAGCAGCACTTGATCACACACATGAGGGGAAAAAGCTATCAGATGTGCTTCATACAACATCTGATGCGCCCATTTATACGGATATTGACGTGTGTCTTTCAGAAACAGCACCGGATGTATTAATTGATTTGACGACCCCAGAAATCGGGAAAGTACATACAAAAAAAGCCCTTGAACATGGCGTACGTCCAGTCGTAGGCACAACAGGTTTTTCAGAAGACGACCTAAAAGAACTTCAGCAATTAACAGAAGAAAAAGGGATAGGCTGTATTATTGCGCCTAACTTTGCTGTTGGTGCTGTTTTAATGATGAAGTTTGCCAAAATGGCAGCAAATTATTTTCCTGATGTTGAAATCATTGAGCTTCATCATGATAAAAAATTGGACGCTCCGAGCGGTACAGGACTAAAAACAGCTGAAATGATTGCTGAAGTAAGAGAAAGCAAAAAGCAGGGGCACCCTGAAGAAAAAGAACTAATCGAAGGTGCACGAGGAGCAGATTATGATGGCATCCGCCTTCACAGCGTAAGGCTTCCAGGCATGATTGCTCATCAAGAAGTGCTGTTTGGAATGGACGGACAGACGCTCACGATTCGTCATGATTCTTATAACCGTGCATCCTTTATGTCAGGTGTGAAGCTTTCTGTTGAACAGGTGATGCATATTGATCAACTCGTCTATGGTTTAGAAAATATTATCGACTAATAAGGAGTGGATCCCTGATGAACATTGCTTTAATCGCTCACGATAAGAAAAAAAGTGACATGATTCAATTCGCCATTGCGTATCGAGATCTTTTGGCAGATCATACACTTTATGCAACAGGAACCACAGGTTTAAGAGTGAAAGAAGCGACTGGGCTGCCCATTCATCGTTTCCAATCAGGACCACTTGGAGGAGATCAGCAGATCGGTGCTATGATTGCTGATAATGCAATGGATCTTGTGCTCTTTTTTAGAGACCCTCTCACTGCACAGCCGCATGAACCGGATGTATCTGCACTCATCCGGCTTTGCGATGTGTATGCCATCCCATTAGCAACCAATATGGGGACCGCTGAAATTTTAGTCAGGAATTTAAATAAAGGTACGTTTGATTTTCGAGATGTAGCAAAAAACGGAGGAACGCATGAAACCACTTGATATCCTTGCATTCGGTGCCCATAGCGATGATGTAGAGATCGGTATGGGTGGAACGATTGCAAAATACGTAAAAAAAGGGGCACGTGTTGGGATTTGTGACTTGACTCAGGCTGAATTATCTTCAAATGGAACGGTTGAAAGCAGAAAAGAAGAGGCCAGAGCAGCCGCTGCCATTTTAGGCGTCACGACTCGAATCCAGCTCACGCTGCCAGATAGAGGACTTTATCTGAATGACGAAGCGATGAAAGAAATTGCAGGTGTCATCCGAACATACAAACCGAGACTTATTTTTGCCCCGCACCACCAAGATCGGCATCCTGATCATGGTCATGCGGGTTCACTTGTAGAAGAGGCCGCTTTTTCTGCAGGTATACATAAATTTGAAGATTCATACAAGCAGCCAGCGCATAAAATAAGCCAGATGTATTATTACATGATTAATGGCCACCATCGTCCAGATTTTGTGATTGATATTTCAGACGAGATGAAGCAAAAAATTGATAGCTTACATGCGTATAAAAGCCAATTTGTCAAAACAGAGAGTTCAGTGGAGACACCGCTTGTAAATGGTTATATCGATTTTGTCAAAATGAGAGAGTCGATGTATGGAAGGGAAGTCAATAAAGCTTTTGCAGAAGGGTTTCTGACAAAGAAGCCACTTTTGATGGACGATGACTTACTTGGGGGGTAATTATGAAAAAATTGAAGATCGGAATCACTTGTTATCCGAGTGTTGGCGGTTCGGGCATTATTGCCACAGAGCTTGGAAAACGTTTAGCTGAAAAAGGGCACGATGTTCATTTCATTACCTCAAGTATTCCGTTTAGACTCAATAAAGTGTATCCGAATATTTATTTTCATGAGGTGGATGTCACTCAATATGCTGTGTTTCAATATCCGCCTTATGACCTTGCACTGGCAAGTAAACTCGCAGAAGTGGCAAAACGAGAGAAGCTTGATATTATTCATGCGCATTATGCGGTCCCTCACGCTGTCTGTGCGTTCTTAGCCAAACAAATGACTGGACAGTCTGTCAAAGTCGTCACCACCCTTCACGGGACGGATATTACGGTTTTAGGCTATGACCCATCTTTAAAGGAAGTTATCCGGTTTGCGATCGAATCATCTGACCGCGTAACGGCTGTATCACATTCATTAGCTGCGCAGACATACGATCTGATTAAACCGAATAAAAAAATTGATACGATCCATAATTTCGTCGATGAGCGTGTATATTTGCGTGAAGATCACGAAGTGCTGAAGACGCATTATGGTCTTCTGCAGGATGAGAAGGTCGTCATCCATGTATCAAATTTCCGTAAAGTGAAGCGGGTGCATGACGTAATCCATGTGTTTAAACAGATTTCTGAACAGGTGAATGCAAAACTGCTACTGATTGGGGACGGACCTGAAAAATCGGTTGTTTGCGAGCTTGTGAAAAAGCTTGGATTAACGGACCGCGTGTTATTTTTAGGAAAGCAAGAGAAGGTGGAGGAGCTCTATTCGATTAGTGATTTGAAGCTGCTGCTTTCTGAGAAAGAGAGTTTTGGTCTTGTACTACTTGAAGCAATGGCATGCGGAGTACCTTGTATAGGAACAGACGTTGGAGGAATTCCAGAGGTGATTGCACATGGAGAGACAGGATTCCTTGTTCCGCTTGGTGATGTAGATGGAGCAGCAAAACATGCCATCTCTATTCTGAAAGACAATGCGCTCCATAAGCAAATATCGATGGCAGCCAAGTCTAGTGTTGAAGCCAATTTCTCTTCTGACAAAATTGTGAGAGAGTATGAAGAGCTTTACTTAGAATTGATCGAAGGTGATGTTGAAGATGAATGAACCATTCACACATGCGATCCCTATTTTACATATACTGCATGAACATGGGTATCAAGCTTATTTTGTCGGCGGTGCGGTGAGAGATGTCCTTTTAGGCAGGGAAATTGGGGATATCGATATTGCGACAGATGCCACACCTGATGTGGTGGAGTCTTTATTTGATAAAACAGTAGATGTCGGCAAAGAGCATGGCACTGTTATTGTGTTACTTGACGGGGTCAGCTATGAAGTCACTACGTTTCGGACTGAATCAGAATATGAAGACTTTCGACGGCCTAAAGAAGTGGCGTTTATTTCATCACTAAAAGAAGATCTTTTAAGAAGAGATTTAACGATCAATGCAGTGGCCATGGATATTCATGGTGACATCATTGACCATGTAGGCGGCAAGCGGGATATTAAGCGAAGACGAATTCAAACGGTTGGAGATCCTGCATGCCGCTTTCAAGAAGATGCGCTTCGGATGATGAGAGCGGTGCGGTTTTTAAGCCAGCTCGGGTTTGAGCTTTCTAAAGAGACGGAAGAAGCAATGAAAAAAGATAAACATCTGCTTGCTAACATATCTGTTGAACGCAAAAAAATCGAAATGGAAAAACTTTTAAAAGGCCGCTACTGTGAACAAGCCATCAAGGTGCTCATCTCCACCAAATTGTATGAAGAATTGCCCGGCCTCAAAAAGGATCAGCTGAATGAAACGTTCCAAGCTTTCCCGTATTATTTATTGGATGGGTTAGATGAGGTGTGGGGAGCCTTTATCCATTTACTTGGTCTAGATGAGGCGGAGGCGGTGTCCTTTTTAAAAGAATGGAAGTTATCAACGAAACTTTTAAAAGAAGCCGTCGCCATTTGCAAATATGTTGATTGTGACTGGGATGCGGAAAAAATGTTTGAAGCTGGTGAACATGTCCTGCTTTCTAGTATGAAAATCACGCAGCTCAAACATGAGCGCCGCATTTTCTTTGATGAGCTGGAGGCGGCGAAACGTTCATATGATGCGTTGCCGATTAAACAGCTTCAAGACCTTGCAGTGTCAGGAAAAGATTTGATGGCCTTTCGGCAAAAGCCAGCTGGTAAATGGATTGCAGAAGAGCTTTCTTCTGTAAAAAAAGCCGTTTTGCAAAACCAGCTTGAAAACCGAAAAGAAGCCATAGAGGAGTGGCTCATAGCGTGCGATCAGCGATTAGAAAACGATTAATTGAACTATTTACAGCATCTGAGCAAGATTTTGTCTCAAGCCAGCAAATATGTGATGAGCTTGGCTGCTCCCGAACGGCAGTATGGAAGCATATAGAGGATTTGCGAAAAGAGGGATATGAGGTCGAAGCGGTCAGAAGAAAAGGATACCGGCTGCTTCGTAAACCGGACAAAATTAGTGAAGACGAAATTCTGTTTGGTTTGGAAACAGAGCTGTTTGGCAGGCATATTTATTTTCAAGAAGAAGTCGCCTCAACTCAGCTCATTGCCCATGACCTCGTCAATAAAGGAGCCCCGCACGGCTCGCTTGTTGTCAGTGATCATCAGACAAACGGAAAAGGCCGCCTTCAAAGAACGTGGCATTCACCAAATGGCACAGGCATTTGGATGAGTTTGATTCTCCGGCCGGAAATACCGCTGCACAAAGCGCCGCAAATGACGCTTTTAGCATCTGTCGCCATCGCTGAAGCCATAGCGCAGCAAACGGGTCTCAGTCCATCAATCAAATGGCCAAACGATATTTTGCTAAACGGAAAAAAGGTCGTTGGTATTTTGACTGAATTAAAAGCAGAAGCTGACCAAGTTCACGCAGTCATTATTGGTCCAGGCATTAACGTGAATCAGACGTCAAATGATTTTCCTGAAGAATTAAAGGATGTTGCGACGAGTTTGCAAATGGAGCTGGGTGAAAAGATAGACAGAGCGGCATTGATTCAAACCATCATGTCCATCTTTGAAAAAAGGTATGATGAATATATGACTAATGGTTTTGCTCCGATCAAACAATTATGGGAATCATATGCGATGACCATTGGAAAGCGTATCATCGCACGCACCGTCAATGGGCAATATGCTGGAACGGCGCTTGGGATTAATGATGAAGGCGTTCTTTTACTCGAAACGGAAGACGGAATCCAAAACATCTACTCCGCTGACATTGAGATCAAGTCAACTTAAGTGGAACACCCGGCACATTTTTGATATACTTCGTGTGGGCAGTATCTGAAAAAGAACTGTACCTGTTAGGAAGAAAAATTTGATAAATTTCTGCCTTGATCCTAAGGGACTTGGACAGAGGGATGATTCGTCTGCACATGAGAGATAAAAGCGTGTGAGATCAGACAAGCCATCTCCTCTCCAGAATGAGGAGGAACAAATGAAGACAAAGTTAGATTTTTTCAAAATGAAAGAACAAAACGAACCTATTGTGATGCTGACAGCATACGACTATCCAGCTGCAAAGCAAGCGGAAAAAGCGGAAGTCGACATGATCTTAGTTGGTGACTCACTTGGGATGGTTGTCCTTGGACTTGATTCCACAGTGCAAGTGACGATGGATGATATGATTCATCACACAAAAGCAGTCAAAAGAGGCGCAAAAGACACATTTGTTGTGACGGATATGCCATTTATGTCTTATCATTATTCATTAGAAGAAACGATGAAAAATGCAGCACGCATTATGCAAGAAAGCGGTGCTGATGCCTTAAAGCTTGAAGGTGGAGACGGAGTATTTGAATCTATCCAAGCACTTACAAGAGGCGGTATTCCTGTTGTAAGCCATTTAGGGCTGACCCCTCAATCAGTCGGTGTCCTTGGCGGCTATAAAGTGCAAGGAAAAGACAAAGAGAGTGCACAGAAATTGATTGAAGATAGTCTGAAATGCGAGGAAGCAGGCGCCATCGCTCTTGTGTTAGAGTGTGTACCTGGTGAACTGACAAAACGGATTACTGACATGCTAAAGATTCCTGTGATCGGAATTGGGGCAGGGGCTGAAGCAGATGGACAAGTTCTCGTTTACCATGATGTGGTAGGGTACGGCGTATCTAGAACACCTAAATTTGTGAAACAATACGCGCAAATCGATGCTGTATTAGAAGAAGCGCTCATACAATATACAAAAGAAGTAAAAGCACGCACATTCCCAGAAGATGCTCATACCTTTCATATGAAAGAAGAAGTCCTTGATGGTTTATATGGGGGGATCAAGGAATGAAGGTTGTCTCCCATATTCATGAACTAAAAGAAATGATCAAGCAGCATCAAAAGAAGCAGCATTCCATTGGATTTGTCCCTACAATGGGTTTCCTTCATGAAGGACATCTTACGCTTGCAAAAGAAGCAAGAGATCAAAATGACATCGTGGTGATGAGCATCTTTGTTAATCCATTGCAATTTGGACCGAATGAAGACTTTGAATCCTATCCAAGAGATATGAAAAGAGACCAGCGTCTTGCCGAAGAAACTGGAGTAGATATATTATTTACACCTGATGTGAAGGAAATGTACAAAGACGAGCCATCGATTACGATGACTGTCCAAAAGCGTACAGACGTCTTATGCGGGAAGAAACGCCCAGGACACTTCGACGGCGTTGTCACGGTGCTGACAAAGCTGTTTCACCTTGTCGCACCAACCAATGTATACTTTGGTCTAAAGGATGCACAGCAAGTCGCTGTTATCGATGCGATGATCAAGGATTTCTTTTTTGATCTTCACCTTGTGTCTGTTCCTACTGTTCGAGAAGAAGACGGTTTAGCGAAAAGTTCAAGGAACGTGTATCTGTCTGAAACAGAAAGGCAAGAAGCACCTGCTTTATACCGGGCATTAAAAAAAGGACAGACAGCTGTAGAAAATGGTGAACATGATGTAAATCGTATTTATCAATTAGTGGAAGAGGAGATTCTTCAAACGAGTGGAGAAATCGATTATATTGACATTTACTCCTACCCAGAGCTTGAACCTCTTCAGCACTTAACGGGCCAAGTGATCATTGCCACTGCTGTGAAGTTCTCCCGGGCAAGACTAATTGATAATGTGATTTTCCATGTTCCTGAAAGCGGTGAAAAACATGTATAGAACTTTTATGACCTCGAAACTTCATAAAGCGACAGTGACTGAAGCAAACTTACACTATGTAGGCAGTATTACCATCGACGAAGATTTGCTTGATGCGGCAGGCATGATGGCAAATGAGAAAGTGCAAATTGTCAATAATCACAATGGTGCTAGACTTGAAACATATATCATCCCTGGAGAAAGAAAGAGCGGTGTCATTTGTTTAAATGGTGCGGCAGCAAGATTGGTTCAGCCAGGAGATGAAGTCATTATTATCGCTTATGGGATGTTGTCAGAGGAAGAAGCGAAATCGTACACACCTAAAGTGGTCGTGTTAAATAAACAAAATCAAATTGAACAAATGATTGGGCAAGAGCCTGCGAGAACGATTTTATAACGCACGCTCACATGGAAACAGAACAGTTTCATATAAGGAAGCTGTTCTGTTTCAGCTATATTGCCCAGAGTGTGTTTCACTATGAGTGAAACGAGGAATTGAGGTGTCCATTTTATGACCGATCAAAGGTTTGTTGTCGTTGATATTGAAACCACCGGGAATTCACCAAAAAAAGGTGATAAAATCATTCAAATTGCTGCGGTGGTCATTGAAAATGGACAAATCGTCGAACGGTATTCAAAATATGTGAACCCAGGGAAAACGATTCCTGGATTTATTGAACAGCTGACAGGTATTAAGCAGCACATGGTTGATGACGCGGTGTTTTTTGAGGACATTGCCCAAGAGGTGTATGATCTCATACAGGGCGCTTATTTTGTTGCGCACAATGTTCATTTTGATTTGAACTTTTTAAACGATGAACTAAAAGCATGCGGGAAAAATGAGCTGGATGTGCTAGCGATTGATACGGTTGAAATTTCTAGAATTCTTTATCCTGAGCTTGAAGGTTATAAGCTAACTGAATTAAGCGAAGAGCTCATGCTTCCACATGACCACCCGCACAGGGCGGATAGTGATGCGGAAGTTACTGCCATGTTATTTTTAACCTTATTACATCAATTAAGGAATACACCGCCAAATGTGTTAAAACAGCTGCGCAGATTATCCTCTTATCTTCTAAGTGATATAGGACTTTTAATTAAGCAGCTTGAAACCAATCACTCTAGTCAGGATGATTCGCTTGTAGAAGTAGGATCTTTTGCTGTGAAAGATGTGACCAATCCTATCACTGAATCGACATATGCAGTAGGCGCTGACGACGAGCAGCTGTTTGAGGAGATAAAAGAGAAGCTTCCTCAAACATTAGAAGGCTATGAAGTAAGAGAAGGCCAGCTCACGATGATGAACAAAGTAAGAGATGCGTTCCATGAAAGAGCTTATGCGTTAATTGAAGCGGCGCCAGGAATCGGGAAAACACTCGCTTATCTTATACCAGCTGCTTTAGAAGCAAAGAAATCAGGAAAACCTGTCATTATCAGTACATATTCTATTTTACTGCAGCAGCAAATGCTTCAGCGCGATGTTCCGCTACTCAAGCAATTGCTCCCATTTGAGCCAGCCTCCTGTGTGTTTAAAGGGCGGGCACATTATATTTGTTTAGATAAGTTTGAGCATGTCCTGCATGAGGAAGATGATAACTATGATGTTGTCTTAACAAAAGCGCAAATTTTAATGTGGCTTCTTGTCACTGAAACAGGTGATTTGTCTGAACTGAATTTACCGTCAGGAGCTGCAAATATAAAAGACCGTATCTCTTGTGTGCACATGCCATTTACATCGAAAAAACGCCGTTTTAAAGAACATTGTTTTTATGAACGGGCTAAACGAAAGGCTCAAACCGCTGATTTAATTTTGACGAATCACCGTCTGCTTTTATCTCAAACAGAAGGAGCTTCTATCTTTCAGCATGCAGATGTCTATGTGATTGATGAGGCCCACCAATTTGAAAAAACAGCCAATGAAACGCTAGGTGACAGTGCGTCTTATATCCAGCTTCATGCGAAATTAACGCAGCTTGGCTCTTTGCAAGGCGGGCTGCTTAAGAAATTGAAAAAGAGATTTCATGGGGCAGGTTTATCAACTGACACCTTTATTGAAATGGACGAGTATCTTCAGCAGCTTCAGATGGAAAGTGACGCATTTTTTAGTACCGTTCATTCTTTTGTCAAAAGGACAAAACCAAAAGCGGACATCAATCGTCTCATTCATAGAGTCCGTCATCATTCAAAACATGCTCAGTGGGTCCGAATTAAAGAATCAGCGAGTAAGCTTTGTTCATTATTGATTGCTTGTGAGAAACTGTATGAGCAGCAAAAAAATGAGTTGCTTCACAAAAGTGGTCAGTTCATTGAGCAGTTTGCATTTGAAGCAGAAGAATACGATCAAGTGATGTCATTTATGCAGACATTCTGCAGTACGCTGTACCGGTTTATCTTTGAACCAAACAATGATGAAACCGTTTGGATTGAGATTGATGCAAAGGGTGCCAAGAATGCTGTCTTTATGCACGCGCAGCCGCTAGATACAGGGGAGTTGCTAGCTGATCGGTTCTTCATGAACAAAAAAAGCGTTGTCCTCACATCAGGGACGCTTACCATCAATCAACGCTTTGATTATTGCTTGGAACGTTTTGGCCTGCAAGATTTTTACCCACACCTTGTCCAAATTGATTCACCTTTTGAACTTGAAAAACAGCTTAAGGTCGTTGTACCTGCTGACATGCCGCCGATCACAAACCGTGATGAACGCGAATATGTGAAGCAAGCTGCAACATATATTAAAATCATGGAAAAGCAGGATCAAGCGAAAATATTGGTGTTATTTAATTCACATGAGATGTTAAAAGCAGTGTATGAAGAGCTGAAATCAGAAGGTATGCAATCGGCATTGTTTGCTCAAGGTTTGACAGGCGGGAGCCCTGTAAAATTGACGAAAATGTTCAAATTGGCGAAGCAGGCCATCTTGCTAGGAACAGGGAGTTTCTGGGAAGGTGTGGATTTTCCTGGCTCAGAGCTAACGACCGTCATTATGGCAAGGCTTCCTTTCCGACCACCCGATTCACCGCTCATTGAAGCAAAATGTGAAGCTGCAAAAAAACAGGGGAAGAATCCCTTTAAAGCCGTCGCTCTCCCGGAAGCTGTGTTAACGTTTAAGCAAGGAGCCGGCCGCTTGCTGCGCTCGGAAAAAGACATCGGAACATTGCTGATTTTAGACCGCCGAGTGAAAACCGCTTCGTATGGAAAACTATTTTTAGAATCACTTCATCATGCGCCAGTTCACGAGATGTCCAAAGAGTCGCTTGAGGCGTATATAGAAAAGCTCAACAACGAAAAGCCGCTGTCATAAGCGGCCTTTCACTGGTGTGGGTTTGGAGTTAATTTATCGTAACGGCTTTTTATGTTCCGTTGTAAAAATAGTATCGGTTCTCACATTGAAAAGTATGACTAACAATATTTACGTACCGAGGAGGAATTAGAAGTGGAAAGTAAAATAGAGGTACTTTCAACTGTTCAAATTAAGCATTCAGAAGACCTATACAAAATCGTCGATTTGCTGAACAGAACGCTTAAAAGGGAAGATCTTATGTTTGGATTAGCATTAGATCAAGAAGATCAAAATCAAGCGATATTTACCATATATCGCACATAGGGGAAGCTTGACATGAAAAAAATAGTTTGGATTATTTCATCCGTTGCTGCGCTCGTTTTACTCATTGGCATCATTAGCTTTTCGTGGATTTATCAAATTGCCATGGGTCAAAAAGAAGAAGGTCATGAGGCAGCGATTGAACGAGCAAAAAAGCAAGCATCATTAGCACAAGTAGAGCAAGTGGATACCTTTGTTGGGAAAGAAAAGCAATTTATTGTGGAAGGTAAAAACAAACAAAACGAAGCGATCTATGTGTGGGTACCTGCCAGCAAAAAAGAAAAAGTCATTGCTAAAAAAGCAAAAGAAGGCATTACTTCAACCCAAGCAGTACAAGCCGTTCAAAAGGAGAACACCATTTCTAAGCTAAAAAATGTTCAATTAGCACGAGAAGGTGACGTCCTCCTTTGGGAAGTAACGTACTTAAATGAGAACAATCAATATAGTTTCAGCTATGTTGATTTTACGACAGGACGAGTGGAAAAAAATTTAACACCGTAGTTTCTTCTGTCTTGCGTTGACCATGCTGATTTAGAACGGTTATAATAAAATGTATGAAAAAAGAATCACACCTATCTAACAAGGTGAGTTTCTTTCTGGCTTTGGAGGGAAATATGTTGAAAACAACTATTAATCAAGTGTTTAAACACGTCGATGAAGAAGTAACAATCGGCGCATGGATTGCCAATAAACGTTCAAGCGGGAAAATTGCATTCTTGCAGCTTCGCGACGGGACAGGCTTTATTCAAGGAGTCGTTGTAAAAGCAGAGGTGGAAGAGGAAGTCTTTAAGCTTGCGAAATCAGTGACACAAGAGACATCGGTCTATGTCACAGGACAAGTAACAAAAGACGAACGTTCACCACTTGGTTTTGAATTACAAGTGAAATCCATTGAAGTGATTCACGAAGCAACAGATTACCCAATTACACCAAAAGAACATGGAACAGAATTCTTAATGGATCACCGTCATTTATGGCTGCGTTCTAAAAAACAGCATGCCATTATGAAAATCCGTAATGAAATTATTCGTGCTACATATGAGTTTTTCCATCAAGAAGGTTTCGTGAAAGTGGATCCGCCAATCTTAACAGGAAGTGCTCCAGAAGGAACAACAGAGCTGTTTGCTACTAAATATTTTGATGAAGATGCATACCTTTCTCAAAGTGGACAGCTTTACATGGAAGCTGCTGCGATGGCACTCGGAAAAGTATTCTCATTCGGTCCAACATTTAGAGCAGAAAAATCGAAAACGAAACGTCATTTAATCGAGTTCTGGATGATCGAGCCTGAGATGGCATTTGTTGAATTTAATGAGAACCTTGAGTACCAAGAAAATTATGTGTCTCACGTTGTTCAAAGTGTACTTGAAAATTGTAAAGTAGAACTGCACACACTTGGCCGTGATACAGCAAAATTAGAAAACATCAAAGCACCATTCCCGCGCATCACATATGATGAAGCGATTAAATTTTTGCAGGATAAAGGATTTGATGACATCGAATGGGGAGATGATTTCGGTGCGCCGCATGAAACAGCGATCGCCGAAAGCTATGATAAACCAGTCTTTATCACTCATTACCCAACCTCATTAAAACCATTTTATATGCAGCCTGCACCAGACCGTGATGATGTCGTCCTTTGTGCAGATTTAATTGCGCCAGAAGGGTATGGAGAGATTATCGGCGGTTCTGAACGTGTTCATGATTTAGATCTGCTTGAAGCAAGATTAAAAGAACATGGGTTAGATCAAGAAACGTACAAATGGTACACAGAATTAAGACAGTATGGTTCTGTACCACATTCAGGTTTTGGTCTTGGACTTGAACGAACAGTTGCTTGGATTAGCGGAGCGCCGCATGTGCGTGAAACAATTCCATTCCCAAGATTATTAAACCGTTTATATCCTTAAGACGTGAAAGCCTCCAACATATGGAGGCTTTTTCAAACGTCTTAAGGGCAGCACGTATGAGAAAACGTGATATACTGAAAGTGAAGAGGTGTATCCGATGAAAAGGCAGCAATTTATAGATATGCAGAAAATGGGTTCGACCAGTTTGCCTAATTTCCTGATTGCCCATTATGAGCAATTAGGACTGAATGAATCACAAATGATGGTCATGTTAAAGATTAAAATGAATGAAGAACAAGGCGTCTTTTTTCAGACATTTGAAGAGCTTTCACATGGTATGACCATTTCGGCCGAAGAATGTGCTTATATGGTGCAGTATTTGATTCAAAAAGGGTTTATTTCGATCCAGCCGTTTGAAGACAGGTCTGGTATTCAGCATGACCGGTACTCGGTAGAACCCTTATGGGGTGTGCTGTATGACTTTTTAGAAGCAAAACAGGCGAAAGACCTGCAAAAGAATCATGTGCAGGCTGAAAAATCTTTATATGCGCTATTTGAAGATGAGTTTGGCAGACCACTTTCTCCTCTTGAAGGGGAAACACTCTCGATCTGGATGGATCAAGACCATCATGATGCTGAGATGATTCGTCTTGCTCTAAGAGAAGCCGTTTTATCAGGGAAATTAAATTTTCGCTATATCGATCGAATATTGTTTGAGTGGAAAAAGAAAGGGCTGAAAACAGCGGAAGAAGCGAAAGAGCATAGCCAGCATTTCCGTTCGCAGCAAAAAGCCCCACCTTCAAAAGAAGAAACATCTTCATATAAACGACAAGTTCCTTTTTATAATTGGCTGGAACAATAACCAATAAAGGAGAAGGCATGTTATCAAAAAAACAAATCAATGAATGTTTAGATATTATAGGAGATATGTTTCCAGAGGCTGAGTGTGAGCTTGTTCATTCCAATCCATTTGAACTAGTGATTGCTGTCGCACTCTCAGCGCAATGTACAGATGTTCTAGTGAACAAAGTGACCAAACATCTATTTCAAAAATATAAAACACCAGAAGACTATTTAAGTGTGCCGCTTGAAGAGTTGCAGCAGGATATTCGTTCGATCGGTCTTTATCGTAATAAGGCAAAAAACATTCAAAAATTAAGCCAAATGCTGATTGAAGATTATGGCGGTGAAGTGCCAAGAGATCGAGATGAGCTAATCAAGCTTCCAGGGGTTGGACGGAAAACAGCAAATGTCGTTGTATCTGTCGCTTTTGGAATTCCCGCCATTGCAGTAGATACACATGTCGAGCGCGTCAGCAAACGACTTGGGATTTGCCGCTGGAAGGATTCTGTTCTTGAGGTAGAGCAAACCTTAATGAAGAAGGTGCCAAAAGAGGATTGGTCCGTGACCCATCATCGTCTCATCTTTTTCGGCAGATATCACTGTAAGGCACAGCGGCCACAGTGTGAATCTTGTCCACTTCTTGATATGTGCAGAGAAGGGCAGAAGAGGCTGAAAAAAGGGCTGGTGAAGCTGGCATGAGCGGAGCAGCTGTTTTCACCTCATATGTCGAAAAGCTAAAAGAGAAAAAGGTAGAGATAAGCGGCGAAAAAAAGGATATATTAAGAATCAATCCACTCGCATTTGATCTATCTTCAGAACCTTTACTAGATGAGCAACCGTGGGAGAAAACGGAAGAATTTGTTCCTTTGATGTTTGATCTGTGGAATGAATTAAAAGACAACATGCTTCCTCGCTTTCAAACGAGAAAATCTCGGTGTGAAGAGGATGATATGCTGCAAGGCATTGTCAGTATGATTGCAATGTTTTACTGGATCAAAGGAGAGAAGCTTCAAACCTTTGATTGGGAGGAAATCAAACAACAGACGTTTCCAGTAGCCCCCATTAACTGGACAGAACGATTAGAGTTTATTTTACTTAAACCTACTCAATATCATTGCTTTATTCAATTGGACGAGTTATACACAGAGCTCAAAAAGCATTATGGAAAATACGAAGCACTCAGAAAGTTAAAACAAAATCGTTAAAAAAGCACTTGCCACATACGGCAAGTGCTTTTTTGTTATTCGTCTTCTTTGCGAGAAGTAGAATTTGACTGAGTATTTGAGCTTTGAGAATTGGCTTTCTCGTCGTCTTTCTTTTTATCTTTATTGGCATCGCTCTGTGAGTTGCTGTTTCCATTTGTACTGTCTGAGCCATCACCATTTTCGGTATTTCCGCCTTGATCTTTTTTATCATCAGGCTTCTGCTCATCAGTGCCGCCTTGGTTTTGATTATCATCTGTTTGATCTGTTTGCTCATCATCAGGTTGCTGTGGCTCTTCTTCTTCTTTGTTCTCATCATCTGCTTTTTCTTCCTCTTCTTCGTCATCTTTAATGGTGAGGAAGGTAGAAGCAGCTTTACTTGTGACATCGTCTACAGTCGCTGTCACTTGGAATTTATAGGTGGAACCTGGCTTCACATCAGAGATGACGGCTTCTTTAGAAGAGCTGTTTTGAATGTCTTTATAGCCTCCATCATCGACCGCTTGCTTCACATTAAATGTTGCATCTGCATCGTCATCATAACCCCAAGTGAGTGTAATCGATTTTTTCTCTTCATCATACACCGCTTTTAAGTCAGATGGTTTGTCAGCTTCTTTCTTTTCATATGTGTCAGAAACTTTTGTTGGGACAGTTCCTTTGACGAAGTATTCCGTTGTCTTCTTATCACTTGGTGTGTTTGGTCCAGCTAACTTCGCTGGATCTGATCCTTTTTCAACCGTTGCTTCAACGACACTGTCTGGCTTTTCAAATGAGCCGCTTCCATCATCAATTTGAGAAATTAATTTCTGGAAGACAACTTTGGCAACACGTTGTTCATAATCCGTGAGCCACATTTTGCCGTCTGCATCTTTTGAGTTGCCGATTCCGGTCCACACAGCTGCTGTGTATTGCGGTGTGTAACCGACAAACCATGAATCTTTCGCCCCGCCAGAAGGGATGTTGTATTTATTAATATCATCTTGTGTAAAGTTGGTTGTACCTGTTTTACCAGCTACTTGAACATTCGGTACTTGTGCGAGTGTACCTGTTCCAGATTGTACAGCAGTTTTCAGCATATCTGTGATCATAAATGCAGTGTAATCACTCATGGCTGCTTTAGAATCTGGAGTTAAGTCAAGCTTCGTCCCGTCATTAAATTCAACAGACGTTACAGCATGCGGTTCATTATAGTATCCGTTGTTACCGAATGCACTAAATGCACCAGCCATTTTAAGAGATGAGACACCTTCGTCAAATCCGCCGATTGAGTAAGACTCAGGAATGTCAGAAGGTAAGTCCAAACCTAAGTTATTGGCGAATTGAACAGCATTATCTGTACCAGCTTCTTGGAAAGCTTTTAAAGCAGGGATGTTTCGTGATTGTGCCAAAGCACTTCTCATCGACATTTTCCCTAAGTGTCTTCTGTCAAAGTTGTTAATTGGTGTACCGTTAGAGTACGTATAAGGCGCATCATCAATTTGCTGATATGTTGACCATTTTTTGTTTTCAATTACAGGGCCGTAATCTAAAATTGGTTTAATTGTAGATCCCGGCTGGCGTTTTGCATCAGTGGCATAGTTAAAGCCGCCGGCTGGCACATCACGACCACCACCAATGGCACGAATTTCACCATTTTTTGTATCCAGCAGGGTGACTCCAGCTTGCATACCTTTCGTAAATCCGGCTGAATCCCCATTGATAATGTCATCCAGATGATCCTGAGCTTTTCGATCAAGAGAAGTATAGATTTTTAATCCATCTGTTGATACATCTACTTTGGCTTTTTTCTGTACTTCTTCCATGACTTCTTCAATATAAGCAGAGTACTTACTTGAGTTTTGACTCTTATATTTATCAGCTGAAACAACTGTTTCGCTGACAGGTGTTGCTTTTGCTTCCTCATACTCTTTCTCTGAAATATAGCCTTGTTTTTTCATTAGGCCTAAAACGATATTACGGCGTTTTTCCGCTGCCTCTGGATGTTTCACTGGGTTATAGGCAGATGGACTTTGCGGCATACCTGCAAGTGTGGCAGCCTGTGCAACAGTTAGTTTATTTAAATCTGTCACTCCGAAAAATTGTTCAGCCGCTTTCCCAACACCATAAGCATAAGGAGAGAAGAAAATACGGTTTAAATACATTTCTAAAATTTCATCTTTAGAGTATTTTTGCTCAAGTTGAATCGAGAGCCATACTTCCTGTACTTTACGTTTTAACGTCTTTTGATTGTTAAGCAGGGAGTTCTTCACAACCTGCTGTGTAATCGTACTTCCACCTTCTGCTCCAAAACCGTCCTCGACGTTTGCGACAAGAGCACCACCAATACGGATAGGATCAATCCCGTGGTGTTTATAAAAACGTGCATCTTCAGTTGCAATAAACGCGTCTTTTACCACATCGGGTATATCTTTAATCGAGACATACGTTCTTTTTTCCGCCCCGACTTCTGCAAAGACTTTTTTGTCTTTATCGTAAAGTTTTGAAGAATACGGTGTTTTTAGCTTGCTATCATCAATAGAAGGAGCGCTTGATGCAAAAACGGCAAAAGTTGTGATTCCGGCTACTAAACAAAGAAGACCAATCACGAGTAAAGATAAAAATATTTTTTTAAATAGACCTGCTTTCTTTTTGCCTTTTTTGTTCTTTTGCTTCTTATTGTTTTCTTGACTTGCTTTACGTCGCTGTTCACGACTTGTAAATTGATCAGACATCACATCTCAACCTTTCGTGTTAAACCTTTTTCGAACGTAAATGTTGCTTGCTGTCATCCGAAAAATGAAGTGTCTCCACTACTTTAATATAATCAATTCTTGGCGAATATCCAAGTGTCATGAGGTGACCTGCTTCCATTAATTCATCTTTGCTAATGGATTTACGGCCGTTTTGCTGCTGCCGCTCCCAAAAGAAGAAGAGGTCAGTAGCGGACAAATAATAAACGGAACCAAATGCGGATATAATAACAAAACAAATACCGCCTTGCTTTTCAACCTGTTTCATATGCTCAATTTGATGGTCGTGGAAATTTTTGAGCGGAAACGAGGTGGTGCTTTTGGTTTCCTTTGCTTCAAAATCGATATAGCGCCCTTTGTATACCCCGTTGTAGTCTGTTGTGGAGGATTGTTTAAAATAGGCTTCTTTAATGACAGCAGCGCTTCTTTTTGGATAATCCACATTGACAATTTGAACAGGGGTAGGCTTTTTATGAATGACTGCGATCCCGTTGACCAAATAGTACTGGTTCGTTTCATTTAAGTCAGCTTCAAGCGTCATCCCGCGGTTACTATAAGATGATTCGCCGCTGATTCTTTTTTTTGTCCCAATTTGTTGAATGGGCTGATACGATTTTCCGTTAGGATACCGAATCATCAAGTTTCAGCCTCCTTTTAATGCATTTTGTATTGGAGAGATCACCATGTTGTCACAACAAGAGCACATGATTACCCAGCATATTTTACATGAAACGAAAGCGAAAAATAAGGACAACCTGACAAGGACAAATGCGTACAAGCGCTTTTATGACCGTCATCCAGAGATGAAATGGTCTCTGCTTGCTTCTTTTGTCTCCAGAAATGCTGGATGGTCGATGACAGATTTAAAAGGCGAGCTCTTCCATCCGGGTTTAACGGATCAGCAAGGGCATCTGTTCTTTACAGCATATGAAAGAGCGAATTGGTTGATCTTTTCAGATGCTTACCCGCAGCTTCTCTTGTATGAATGGTCAAAAAGGTGCCGTAAACCTTTATTTCATCTGCTGTCCCATTTCGGTGTGTCTCGTTTTATGAGCGCTGAGTGGGAACGATTTTGGCAAACGCGTGACACAGAGCGACTGCTGCATGCACTCATCATAAATGAACAATATACTATACAATCTCCTATTATACAAAATCCTCTCCTGAAAAAGAATGTTTTTCACTCGATTCAATATCTTTTCAGCGAGTGGGCACATTTTCAAACCGTCGTTTTTCCGACAGTAGACGGGCATTTGTATGGGTTAACCATACGAAAGTTTTCCCAAGTAAAAGAGCGCATTACGTTAGGGAAAAAACTAGCAAAACTATTGTTTCGAGCCGATTTGTTTTCGGATTTTTATCATTTTTTGCATACCGTGCCGCATACGGGATCTCGATTTGATTTTGAACCGTTTTTAGGGATTGCGCGAAGGTCAAGCCCTTTCCTCAGAACGGTGTATCCAGTCATGACACATTCATTAGACGATCAAAGGGAAGATTGGTTTCAAAAGAAATTGAGTCCATCCTTGTTTGAAGCAGAGCGTTTACCAAAACAAATTGAGCTGACCGACTGGTATTTTCATAAAAAAAGGCAGCTTCGTTTTCTTTTCTCATTAGAACACTATTTTTTGCATAAATAAAAAGCAGGGGGTACCTGCTTTTTTTACGTGGATGGACGGTTAGGACCGCCGAGCTTTTTATCAAGCTGATCTGTACTGTTTTCTTTCCCTTTTGTTTTTTGCTCTTTTGGTGCTTGCTGCTTTTTCATGACATCTACCTCCTTTGTCCTTAGAATTTACACAATCGGACGCGATCATACAAAGAAGGACAAGCACGTGTCGAAATGGAAGAAATTGCGCTTATCTTCACTTAGATTGGCGATTTAGTTCTAGTTTTGTCATGTATGAAGGAGGGAGCAAAAGAAAAGAGAATGTAACGAGAGATGATAAAGGAGGAATCTGATGATGAGCGAATTTGTATCAAAAGAATCCATTATGCAGTTGTTAGAGGAAATTGAGCGAAAGATTGATGCGGTGGAAGAAGAACTGTCTTTAGCTGTCAAAAAAACAAAAAACGCTGCCGTAGAGGAGCAAGAACAAATCATTGACCGTCTTGAATCTGAAGTGAAGGAATGTGAATTGAAAATTCATGCAGCAGAGTATAAGCTGCAGGCAAGACCCGCATATCACGCCGGATAGCTTTTCTATTTGAGCAATAAGTAAACGTTTGATAGGATGGTTCATAGAGGTGAACACTTTGGACAATCAAACATTACTTAAACATACACAAGAGTTGATCACGTGGATCGAAGAAGCATACGAGCAGTACCTAAAGGGAAAGGCAGAAGAGGAATACCCAGTTTATGATTTTTACAACGATATTAGCCCGGCCGTTGTCAAATTTGATCAGCAAATGGAAGAGTGGCTTACTGCTGCTACCTCATTTATTCATCAGGCCAAACCTAGATACTTACATCAAGAACAGCTTGAAGCCGTCCAAGAAAATGGAAAAGAGGTTGTGCTGCAATCTTATTTTGGCAAACAGCATGCACCTCGTGTGAAAAATTTAGTTGAGTCAGTGATTTATACACTGAACCTTTTAATAGAAGAAATCAACAAACGCAGCTGATGAAACAGCCTGCGTTTTTCTTATGGCTGCTGTAGGCACATCTTCTGCTTCCTGAACATAATATATCATTGACTTCAATATGTTTTCAGAGCGAGAGGAGCGAGATACATGTTCCCTTATTCAAACCAGCCATCTTATGAAATGAATCAATTTCAGCAACGGCCTTTTCCGTATCCAGATATGCAGCAGCCTCCGCAGCCTCCAGAATATTTCATGCCCCCATATCAAGGTGAAATGAACCAGCCGCCGTCTGCAGGTTATCAGCCGCCTTTTGGATATCAGGAAAACTTCCAGCCTTATCAGCCGCAGCCTGAAGCAATGAATCAGCCGCAAATGCAGCCGCCTGGCATGATGCCTATGCAGCAGCCTATGAATCCTTATCCTTTGCCAAGGCCGCAAAAACAGCAATCATCTCAATTTAAAAGTGTGCTGTCACAATTTAAAAAAACGAATGGGCAATACGATTTTAATAAAATGTTTGATACTGCTGGACAAATGATGAGTACAATGAATCAAGTGGGCTCATTGGCGAAAGGATTTACTAGTATTTTTAAAGCATAGCAAAACCCAATAGATATACATCTATTGGGTTGTTTGTTTTGGCGCAGTCACACGAAGTGATTGATCTTTCCAAACGCTCTTCATATTGGTTTCATCTATTTTTGCAGGCATTAAAATGGTTTTGGTAAAGCTCGAATAGGAGGAAGTCGTGTCTGTTTTGATTTTTTCCTGTACCGATAAGTGTAAATATTGCGCTTTCACTTCTAGTGCGATATCACCTTCGACAAAATGGTCTGGAAATCGAATCTCAATATATACATATTGATCATCTTCTGTCACATCGGTTGTAATGGATGCAAGTGAATGGCTCGTGGTCATCAGCGCCTCTGCACTATTTAAAATGTCGTGAAACGGCGATGATGCAAAAAATTGTTCAATTGCTTCATATAGAATGTCTTCATTTGCTAACAACTCGTGTTTCTTTTCACTTTCATGTTTCATTTGAATCACCTCTCATCTACAGCCTATGCAAAAGGGGCTCAGGCGGTTATCAATTGATGAGAGGAAAAAATTATGATTAAATAGTGTTGAATGAAGCAAGGTGTATGGGCGTGAAGGTTTATACGCTGAATAGATCTAGAAGCAAAGCTTGAAGGGAGCAAATGAACATTGCTGAAAAAATTATTCGGTTTCGGAAAAAACCAAGATGATGTAAAGGAAGAAGTCATTTATTCTCCAGTTGATGGAGAGTTAATGGATATGACCGATGTACCAGATCCCGTTTTTTCTCAAAAGATGATGGGAGACGGCGTAGCTGTAAAACCAAAAAACGGAACCATTGTGTCGCCAGTAGATGGTGAAATTATTCAACTCTTCCATACAAAACATGCAATTGGGATTCGAACACTCTCGGGGCTTGAACTTCTGATTCATATCGGACTTGAAACGGTTGGATTAAATGGTGAAGGCTTTGAAGCACACATAAAAGAAGGGGATAAAGTGAAAGCAGGTGATCCTCTCATTACATGTGATTTAGCGCTGATTGAAGAAAAAGCGGCAAGCACAGTGACACCAATTGTCATCATGAATGGTGATTTAGTAGAACATCTTGACAAAGAACCTAAGGGCTCTGTAGAAAAGCAGACGTCCAAGCTTTTTACAGTGAAAATGAAATAATCCAAAAAAACTACCCTGAGTTGATAGGGTAGTTTTTTTATTGAGGACATTAATCCTCCATTGGAACCCAGCCTTTACTTGCTTCCATGACAGTCCATAAACCCTCTGGAATCATGTACTTGTCTTTTTGACTGCGTTTAATGACGGTTTCAATCTCGTTTTCTCTGCCTTCTTTAATCTTTACTGCCCAATCGGGATCAACAATGACTTCTCTTGCAACAGCGATGAGTGGAATCCCTTGATTGTATGCATTCAGTGCATCCTCAGCTGTAATGACGCTACCGACGCCGATGAGTGGAAGCGTGTCACCACAGCGCTCTTTTAATAACTCCATCCGTGTCTTACTTGTATCAGCACCACGTCTTGCCTTAGAGTCAATCTCCATTAAAGAAATATGCAAGTAATCAAGGTTTTTTGTCTTAAGTACGTCCACTAAAGTAAATGTTTCTGTCATGGTTAAACCAGGTGTTTCTGGTTCTTCAGGTGATAATCGATACCCAAAGATAAATGGTTTTGTTACATGCTCTTTGATTGCTTCTTTCACTGCATCTACAACTGCAATTGGAAATGCGAGACGTTTTTCTTCGCTTCCGCCCCATTGATCTGTACGCTGATTACTATGCGGGGAGTAGAATTGCTGTAATAAATATCCGTTCGCTCCATGGATTTCGATCCCATCAAATCCTGCTTGGATTGCGCGCCTTGCTGCTTCTTTAAATGAGTCGATGATGTGAGGAATTTCTTCTTCTGTCAAAGCTCTCGCAATTTGTTTTCCATCTTTAAATACATCACTTGGCGCAACGACATCACCGTTTGGGACTAAATGAGGGAGAGCCTGAGAGCCGCCATGATGAATTTGCATAATGGCTTTTGTTCCTTTCGCTTGAATCGCAGAAGCAAGTTTTTGAAGGCCAGGTATATCTTCATCCCTTGCAATAGAAGGCTGTCCTTCAAACGCCTTACCATCTGGCGTTACGTTTGCACATGCGGTGATGACCATGCCCATTTCGCTTGATCTAGCGGTAATAAAATCAATTTCTTCCTTTGAGATCGTGCCATCCTCATGAGAACCGAAGTGTGTCATTGGTGCAACGACTAAACGGCCATCAATAGAGGCACCCCCTGGGAATGTAAAAGGTTCAAATAAAGGCTTAAATTCGTTTTTCAATCTGATCATCTTCTTCCTTGATAAAATCATTTCACTATAGAAGTGTAATAGATATTGTTACAACACATCAAAATATTTGCTCACAAGCGGTGCATCAAAAAATTGCCGCCTAGTCATGCAAACAAATATTCGGTACACTAGAATGAGAGGTGGATACCAGATGAAGAAGAAAACAATGAACGAACTCATAGAAGATTTAAAAAAAGATGAACAGATCGAGCATTGGCATGAAATTGAAGCGAAGCCTGCACTGACTTCTCCAATTCCTGAAAGAGTAAATGACAGGCTCAAAGTGGCACTTGAAAAAAGAGGTGTGACCGAACTGTACATTCATCAAAAGGAAGCCTTTGAACGTGTGATGGATGGTGAGAATGTGGTGACTGTGACACCTACAGCTTCAGGTAAAACGCTTTGTTACAATCTGCCAGTTCTTCAGTCGATCGCAGAAGATCAGACAAGCCGCTCCCTCTATTTATTTCCAACAAAAGCACTTGCGCAAGATCAAAAAAGTGAATTAAACGAAATCATTCATGAGATGGATGTTCCAATTCACAGTGAAACCTATGACGGGGACACCTCCCCAGCGATTCGCCAGCGCGTCAGACAGGCAGGACATATTGTCATCACAAATCCAGATATGCTGCACTCAGCGATTTTGCCTCATCATACGAAATGGGTCAGTTTATTTGAGAACTTAAAGTATATTGTCATTGATGAACTTCATACATACCGAGGCGTGTTTGGCAGTCATGTCGCCAATGTCATTCGTAGACTAAAACGAATTTGTGCTTTTTACGGAAGTGACCCGACCTTTATTTGTACATCAGCGACCATTGCGAATCCGAAAGAGCTTGCAGAGCAGCTGACCGGAAGCAAGGTGCATCTCATTGAACGCAACGGAGCACCTAGCGGTAAAAAGAATTTTGTCTTTTACAACCCGCCAGTCGTCAATAAGCCATTAAACATTAGACAAAGTGCGGCCACTGTTGTGAATCAGCTCGCTAAAACATTTTTAAAAGAAAAAATTCAGACGATTGTTTTTGCTAGAAGTAGGGTAAGAGTTGAAGTCATCCTAAGTCATATTCAAGAACTAGTGAAAAAAGAAATTGGTCCTAAATCGATCCGTGGTTATCGCGGGGGCTATTTGCCGAAAGAGCGGCGCATGATTGAAAAAGGCTTAAGGGAAGGAGACATTCTCGGTGTTGTCAGCACAAACGCACTAGAATTAGGAGTAGATATTGGACAGCTAAAAGTCTGTATCATGACCGGATATCCTGGCAGTGTAGCGAGTACATGGCAGCAGGCTGGACGAGCTGGAAGGCGTCATGAGGAAGCACTCATTATCATGGTCGCAAGCTCATCGCCACTTGACCAATATATTGTCAGACACCCTGAATACTTCTTTAACAGACCACCTGAATCGGCAAGAATCAATCCTGAGAACCTTATCATCCTAGTCGATCATCTAAAATGTGCGTCCTACGAGCTACCGTTTCGAGAAGATGAACAGTTTGGCGGTATGGAAGTAGAAGAAATTTTGCAATACTTACATGAAGAAGGGGTTCTTCATTTCAGCGGGAACCGTTATTATTGGTCAGATCAATCGTTCCCGGCTCATGGCATCAGTCTGAGATCTGCCAGTCAGGAAAATGTCGTCATTGTCGATCAATCCGATGTAGCGAATGTTCGAATTATTGGGGAGATGGATCGATTCAGTGCGATGACTTTACTTCATGATGAAGCGATTTATTTACATGAAGGGGTTCAGTATCAAGTGGAAAAGCTAGATTATGAACATCTTAAGGCTTATGTGAAACAAGTCGATGTAGAATATTATACAGATGCGAATTTAGCAGTTCAGCTCAAGGTGCTTGAAATTGATCAAACAACAGAGAAAGAGACGGTATCTGTTCACTACGGTGATGTGACCGTCAATGCAATGCCGACTATTTTCAAAAAAATTCGATTATCAACCGGTGAAAATATCGGTTCCGGCCCGATTCACTTACCTGAAGAAGAGATTCATACGAGTGCTGCTTGGTTTGAATTACATGAAGCAGAGCGGACATTTGAAGAAAAAACACTTGAACAGCTGTTGCTCGGTATTGCCAATGTTCTTCAGCATATTGTTCCGGCGTTTGTCATGTGTGACCGTTCAGACATTCATGTCATTTCTCAAATAAAGGCAGCCCATACCGGGAAACCGACCGTATTTTTATATGATCATTACCCAGGTGGAATCGGTTTAAGTAAAGAGGTGCAGGCTCGCTTTAATGAAATTGCCCGTGCAGCCACTCAGCTGATTGAGCGATGCAGCTGCGAGAACGGCTGTCCATCTTGTATTGGCATGGAAATGAAAGAGATCGATGGAAAAAGCAGTATCATTCAATTGATGGCAGGATTTTAAGGAAAGGGGGAAAAGACCTACTCATGTCATTAAAAGGAAAATTAAACAGAATGAAAAAACACCTGTCGCACAATCAGTCAGATGAAAAGCGTGGGGCAGTAAAAGAGGGACAAACGCCCACTGTGACGGCTGAAAACATTCCATTTCTAAAAGAGTGGGGGGAATTAGGTGCAGCTCCTTACTACTTTGAAGATTCTTTCTGCCTCATTCGGGAAGTGACCTATCCACTTGACCATCAGCATGGGCGATATTCATTTGCAGAACTGCCGGAGATGGTGAGTGCATGGAACAAAAGTGAGATTCAGCATTCACTTTCTGCAAAAGGCTACAAGCCTCACGAGCTATTTTTCTTCGATACAGAAACAACAGGACTATCTGGCGGAACGGGAAATATGATTTTTCTGCTTGGGCATGCGAGAGTTTATTCAGATAAAGTAGTGGTAAAGCAACATTTGCTCACAAATCCAGGAAATGAAGCGGCACTTTACAAAAGCTTTCTTAGTGAGGTGGATGTTGAATCGCTAGTGACATATAATGGAAAATCATTTGATTGGCCTCAAGTCAAAACGAGGCATACATTATTACGCGATCAAATACCTGCTCTACCTGAATTTGGTCATTTTGACCTTCTGCATGGGTCAAGGAGATTGTGGAAACATAAATATGAGCGTATGGCTCTTTCGGTTGTAGAAAAAGAGGAACTGCACGTCAATCGAGAGGGAGATACACCGGGGTTCCTCGCACCAATGATCTATTTTCACTTTTTAAAGGAACAAAACCCGAAACTGATTGAAGGAATTTTGACTCACAATGAACTTGATGTCTTATCGTTAATCAGTCTCTACATTCATTTGTCTAAAAAAATCTTATCCAAAGATGCGGTGAAGGAAGACGATGAGAAATATGCATTAGCTAAGTGGCATCTTGCTCACCGTGATGTGCAGGAAGCAACAAAGCACCTGCAAGAATTAACGGGAGCAGCGTTTGAGCATGCGGATCAAGCAGCTTATGATCTATCGTTACAGTACAAGCGATTAAAACAATGGGATGAAGCGGCATGCATATGGGGACGTCTATTTGAATCAAGTGATGTTCATTTAAGATTAAAAGCGGGTGTAGAGCTTGCAAAGTATGAAGAACACCGTCAAAAAGATCCAAAAGCAGCCCTTTCCATTACCCAAACATTGTTATCACGATCGTCTTTAAGTGAACGAGACATTGTGGAACTTGACAAGCGAGAAAAGAGGCTCTTAAGAAAAGCTGGGCAATGAAATTATTGCCTGGGAAAGCGCAAAAAATGACAACGTTCGGCTCTCGGCCGAAAATAAAAATTGTTTAGCACTTTTATTGTAGAAAAGTCACGAATCCTGTAAAATAACGTTAGATATTGAATGAGGAGCGTAGAGCATGTATAAGGGTCTTTTCTACTTGTTTTTTCTTGTTGTCATATTGGTCGCTTTTGTGTTTTCAAACTATAAAGATGTTTTTCTTGCAAACTTTTAAAATAGGTTAATGCATTAGTACATGTACACCTCTTGATTCATACATTATTAATGTAAGAAAATCAAGGAGAGGGGAATGCTACATGTACCATCATCATCATTGCAATCCAAATGTTACACAGCCAATTGTACATCCAACGAATCACTGCTGTACGCACAGTGAGTCAACTACAATTGTGCCGCACATCCACCCGCAGCATGTAACAAATGTTCATCACCAAAATTTCCAACATGTTCACTACTTCCCGCATACGTTTTCTCAGGTGGACCCGGCAACACATCAACACTTTAACTGCGGTGGACCTTGCTGTAACAGATAAAGTGAAAATGGGACTTTTATAAGTCCCTTTTTTTAAAAGCAGGTGAAAAAATGAAAAATATTGCTGTCACAGGGTACAAGCCATTTGAGCTTGGGATCTTCAAACAAGACGAGCCTGCACTTCAATACATAAAAGCGGAACTTCGGAAAAGGCTGACGGCACTCATTGAAGACGGGCTGGAATGGGTGCTCATTTCAGGTCAGTTAGGGGCAGAAATATGGACAGCTGAAGTGGTCTTTGAGCTTCAAGAGGAGTTTCCAGATTTAAAACTTGCTGTCATTACACCATTTTATGAACAGGAAGAGCGCTGGAATGAACAAAATAAAGAGCTGTATGAAGGCGTTCTTGCACAAGCTGATTTTGTAGAAAGTGTCACGCATAGACCGTATGAAAGTCCGGCACAATTTAAACAAAAGAACCGCTTTTTTATTGAAAAAACGGACGGCCTTCTCGTCTTATATGATCCCGAGCACGAAGGCTCGCCAAAATATATGATCAAAGAAGCTGAAACCTATACCGACTACCCAATTATGTATATCACAATGGATGATTTAAGAGCACAGGTTGAGGCGGAAGATCCGTTTTTTGACTAAAAGCAAGAGAAAATTTGACAACGTCACGTATTTCTGAAAAAATATACTATGAATTCACGATATGAGGTGAAAAAGATGCTTGCTGATAAAGTAAAGCTTTCTGCGAAAGAAATTTTAGAAAAAGAATTTAAAACAGGTGTCCGAGGGTATAAACAAGAAGAAGTCGATAAATTTCTAGATATGGTCATTAAAGACTATGAGACATTCCATCAAGAAATTGAAAAACTCCAACAAGAAAACCTTCACTTGTCAAAACAGCTTGAAGAAGCGGTTGAGCAAGGGAAAAGACAGCCTGCACAGTCCAATACAACAAACTTTGATATTTTAAAAAGACTATCTAATCTTGAGAAACACGTTTTCGGCAGCAAACTTTATGATTGAGTAATACCAAAAAAGCTTGTGTCAGATGACATTGTCGTTTATAATAACGCATGTTGATTAACGTTCGGGTAATCGCTGTAATGCTTTGACATTGCAGAGGAAAGTCCATGCTCGCACGGTGCTGAGATGCCCGTAGTGTTCGTGCCTGGCGAAAAAATAAGCCAGGGCAGCCTGGGAAAGGCTGACGGCAGGAAAAATGCCTACGTCCTTTTAGGATATGGCAAAGTATCCTTGAAAGTGCCACAGTGACGAAGTCTCACTAGAAATGGTGAGAGTGGAACGCGGTAAACCCCTCGAGCGAGAAACCCAAACTTGGTAGGGGAACTTTCTCAAAGGAACCAAACGGAGAGAAGGACAGAGAATTCTGTAGATAGATGATTACCACCTGAGTACGAGGCTTTTGCCGTTTGCAGTACGATGGAACAAAACATGGCTTACAGAACGTTATATCCGTTATCATAAACATGATGAAATCAAAGCTCTCCTATTTCTACATATGGAGAGCTTTTATCTTGATTAAGAAAAGAACGAGAAAACAGGTGATAAACAAATGAAAACCTATACACTCATCGCAACAGCGCCAATGGGAATTGAAGCGATAGTTGCAAAAGAAGTAAGAGACCTCGGGTATGAGTGCACCGTAGATAACGGAAAAGTTATTTTTCAAGGAGATGCGCTTGCCATCTGCCGTGCGAATCTATGGCTGCGTACAGCAGACCGGATCAAGGTCCAAGTTGCTGAATTTTCGGCTAGAACATTTGATGAGCTTTTTGAACAGACTAAAGCCATTGACTGGGCCGCATTTTTACCGAAAAATAGCACATTTCCCGTCATTGGTAAATCTGTTAAATCTCAGCTTGCCAGTGTGCCGGATTGTCAGCGCATCGTCAAAAAGGCTATTGCGCAAAAACTTAGATCATCTTACAACATACAGTCTGAATGGCTAGAAGAGACAGGCCCTGAATACAAAATCGAGGTAGCGCTTTTAAAAGATAAAGTATTGCTGACGCTTGATACGTCTGGTGTGGGTCTTCATAAACGTGGATACCGTGCAGATCAAGGGGGCGCGCCGATTAAAGAAACCCTTGCAGCGGCGCTTGTCTTATTAACGAACTGGACACCTGACCGTCCGTTTGTCGATCCTTTTTGCGGATCAGGAACAATTGCTATTGAAGCAGCGATGATTGGACAAAACATTGCCCCTGGATTTAACCGTGAGTTCGCATCTGAATCATGGGAATGGATCGGTGAGGACGTTTGGAACAAAGCACGCCTTGAAGTAGAAGAAAAGGCGAACTATGATCAGCCGCTTCACATTATCGCGAGCGATATTGATCATCGTATGGTAGAGATTGCGAAACTGAACGCAGAAGAAGCTGGTCTTAGTGAACTGATTCAATTTAAGCAAATGCAAGTGAAAGACTTTCAAACAAAAGATGAGTATGGTGTGATTGTCGGAAATCCGCCTTACGGTGAACGTCTCAGCGATAAGCCAGCTGTGGAAAAAATGTATCAAGGCATGGGCGAAGCATTGAAAAACCTAGATACGTGGTCCATTTACATTTTAACGTCACATGAAAAATTCGAAGAGTGTTTCGGAAGAAAAGCGACGAAAAAGAGAAAACTGTTTAATGGATTTATTAAAACAGACTATTATCAATACTGGGGAAAACGTCGGCCTAGGAAGCAAACAACTGAATCGTAACAAATGTCCACACCACGAGAAGGTGTGGATTTTTTTATGCTAAAACGGTATAAGTCTTGACGGGACGGAATAAACTGAACTTGATTTTAAAAAAAGAGGTGTCTTCATGATTCATTATGATCAATTTCAGTTAATTCAAAAAGCACTCGCTTCAACAGCCCGAGAAATAGAAGGGATTGAAACGGGACAATCTGCTAAACTTACGGCAGCCATCGAGAACTTAGCAATGGCTCAAAACTACATAGACCATTCAGAGCACGCATTTTTAATGAAGGAAAGCTACCAGCATCGCCTGCGCTCTTAAAAAAAGATTGTCATACCCCAGCATAAATGTTACTATTGAATGTCTGAATGATTCAAAAGTTGGGGGTTGAAGCAGGTGACAGCATCTCGTTTGCCTTTTTCATTAACAAAAGAACATAATTTTTACGAAGAACTGGGCAACTGGATTGGTGATGTTTTTTATGACATTTTGCCAGAAAAGGGCTTTGATCTTCGAGATGAACAAATATTCATGGCTTTTCAGTTAGAAAGGGCCTTTAAAGAAAAAAGTGTGATGTTTGCCGAAGCTGGGGTAGGCACAGGCAAAACAATCGTTTATCTTTTATTTGCGGTCACATATGCAAGATATACAGGGAAACCTGCGATCATTGCATGTGCAGACGAAACGTTAATTGAACAGCTGGTCAAACAAGAAGGTGATATCTATAAAATTGCCAATCACCTTGATATTCAAATAGATGCGAGATTAAGTAAATCGCATGATCAATATTTATGCTTAAAGAAACTAGAGAAAACGATGCAACGTGAAGATGATGAGAAGTGGCTCGATATTTATGAATCGCTTCCTTCATTTGTTCATGAATCTCATGGGATGCAGACATTTTATCCGTATGGTGATCGAAAAGAGTATCCAGAATTAACAAATGATGAGTGGTCAAGAATTGGTTATGACTCTTTTCAGGACTGCTTAACGTGCGACATGCGGCACCGCTGTGGCTTGAATTTATCAAGAGACCATTACCGAAAAGCAACAGATCTCATCATTTGTTCTCATGACTTTTACATGGAGCATGTATGGACAAAGGAGTCACGTAAACGTGAAGGACAGCTGCCGCTCCTTCCTGAGCATAGCTCTGTTGTATTTGATGAAGGACATCTTCTTGAATTTGCAGCACAAAAAGCGCTAACATACCGAGTGAAGCAATCAACACTTGAGACGTTTTTGGAGCGTCTCTTGCAAAATGATATTCGTGAAGAGTTTGCAGAGCTTGTTGAAGATGCACTTGCAACAAACGATCAGTTCTTTTATCTC
This sequence comes from Bacillus sp. FSL K6-2869, assembly GCF_040869405.1. Taxonomy (NCBI): domain Bacteria; kingdom Bacillati; phylum Bacillota; class Bacilli; order Caryophanales; family Bacillaceae; genus Bacillus; species Bacillus sp. FSL K6-2869. The sequence goes on along the minus strand of NZ_CP152035.1, from coordinate 2,111,234 downwards.
TTAAAAACGAATGCCAAAGAAATCAAAGGATCACACCGTCTTGAAATTGGTCGTGTAGATGAGGTAAAGCGTTCAGCAAGTGAATTATGTGATTTGCTTGAGAAGATTGGAGAAGCGCTCGTATTTGAATCAGAGATGTACACAATTGATCAATACGAATTGTCTGTTGTGGAAGAGTACATTGAGCAGATGGCGTATTCTCTGTCGCTTTATCAGAAAAATGCCATTAGCTGGCTGGAGAAGCAAGAATTAGATACCACCTTTGTCGTCATGCCAAAAACGGTAGCAGAAGTTCTCGGTGAAAAGGTATTTTCGCAAAAAATCCCTTATATTTTCTCATCTGCTACGTTATCTGAAAATCAATCATTTGATTATTTAGCTGAAAGCCTTGGGATCAAAGATTATTTATCCATGAGTGTGGCTTCGCCGTATGATTATGAGGAGCAAATGCAAATGTATTTCCACGGAATTCAGCAGCCAATGACAGAGTCAGCTGTAAAAGGTCAGCACGTGCTATCTCAGGTAAAAGAAAATGGCGGTCGATCTCTTATTTTATTCCCTTCATTTGATGAACTGCATGTATTTAGAAAGCAGCTCGATGCATCAAATGAATCACTGCCTTTCCATGTGTATTTTGAAGGAGACGAGGAGATCAGTACCATTGTTCAAAAGTTCCAAGCGGATGAAACATCTGTGTTATGTTCCGTTCACTTGTGGGAAGGGCTGGATATTCCAGGACAGTCTCTAACAAATGTGGTCATTTGGGGACTTCCATATCCACCGCATGACCCAGTATTTGAAGCAAAACGGAATGAAGCGAAAGATGCATTTACTGAAGTAGACCTTCCGTACATGCTGCTTCGTCTCAGGCAGGGCATTGGGAGACTGATTCGGACAAGCCAAGATGCTGGCAGCATTCATATTTACTTTGGCAGTCAGAAAGATATTGAGCTGCAAAGTAAAATTGAATCCGTTCTTCCAGTAAGGCCAGTGATCTCTTAATGATAGAAAACCATTCAATAAAAGGAGGATACGATCAGCGTATCCTCCTTTTTCATTGACAAAAGAACATTTATTGAAGTAGCCTTGAAACGTACATACATATTTTATTGATTGGGGGAACGAACGCATGAGTCTTGAATCAAAAGAGAAAGCGTTTTATCAATTACTAGGAAAAATCGCCCATTATACAGAGGCGCTTCATTTACTTTATTGGGACTCTCGAACACAAGCGCCTAAAAAAAGTGCTGATTTCAGAGCAGAAACCATCGGTCAATTATCCAGCGATATCTTTAATATGAAGACTTCTGATGAAATGAGAGATCTTCTTGATGCATTAAATAAAGAGAAAGAAAAGCTGTCAAAAGACACGCAGAAGGCACTCGAATTATCGCAAAAAGAATATGATGAAAACAGTAAAATTCCAAAAGAAGAATTTAAAGAATACTCCATTCTTCAATCAAAAGCAGAACATGTTTGGGTAGAAGCAAGGGAGAAATCAGATTTTTCACTCTTTGCACCCTATTTAAAACAGCTGATTGATTTTAACAAGCGTTTCATTCAGTACTGGGGCGTGAAAAAAACACCATATGATGTGCTGCTCAATAATTATGAGCCGGATATGACGGTTGAACAACTCGATCAAAAATTCGGTGCACTCCGAGACGCCATCGTTCCTCTCGTGAAAAAAATTGAAGCTTCGCCAAATAAACCAGATACTTCGTTTTTATCGAAAAGCTTCCCGATCGACAAACAAAAAGAGCTGAGTCTCTTTTTCTTAAAAGAGTTAGGGTATGACTTTGACGCAGGACGACTTGATACAACGGTTCATCCATTTGCTGTGACATTAAGCAGAGGGGATGTACGTGTGACGACGCGTTATGATGAGCACGATTTTCGCATGGCGATCTTTGGCACCATTCACGAATGCGGCCATGCCATTTATGAACAAAATATTGATGAGGCACTGAGCGGAACGCTCTTATGTGACGGGACATCAATGGGTATTCATGAATCACAGTCTCTTTTCTTTGAGAACTTTATCGGCAGACATGAAGATTTCTGGAAAACGTATTATCAAAAGCTGCAAGAGGCATCTCCTGAACAATTTAAAGATGTCACTTTAGAAGAATTTGTGCATGCGGTGAATGAATCGAAGCCGACTTACATTCGAATTGAAGCAGATGAACTCACGTATCCGCTTCACATTATTATTCGCTATGAAATTGAAAAAGCCATTTTCAATGAAGAAGTAGCCGTTGAAGATCTGCCAGCGTTATGGAATGAAAAATATAAAGCATATCTTGGCATTACGCCGCCTAACGATGCGCTTGGTATTTTGCAGGATGTTCACTGGTCTGATGGTAGTTTTGGTTATTTCCCTTCATATGCACTTGGTTATATGTACGCGGCGCAATTAAAACAGCAAATGATCAAAGATTTACCGAATTTTGATGAACTGATTCAAAATGGGTCTTTTGCACCGATAAAAGAATGGCTAACTGAACATGTCCACAAGCACGGAAAACGGAAAAAGCCATCTGAGATCATTCAAGACGCAACTGGTGAAGAATTAAATGTTCAATACTTAATTGATTATTTAACAGATAAGTACACGAAACTGTATTTATCATAAATGAAAGGCACCCTTTGATCAGAAGGGTGCTTCAGCGTGTAGACAAACCCTCGCATTCGTTGTCAGGGTCTGCGCGCCGGTGCTCACGAGTGTTAAATTCGCTCTGCTCCGGTGCTCGCCCTTCCTAGACTGCAAAGGTTTTCTATCACGCTGAAAAGAAGACAAAGGGCTAAAGTAAAGTTCATTTTAGCTCTTTGTCAACAATCTGAGGCACCCTTTAATCAGCAGGGTGCTTTTTTGCTGGTTGAATATTCTAAAAACGAACGTTTAAAGCTTAATGATTATTTAAGTTCGGTATTTTTCTAGAAAAGTGCTTTCCAAGCGTCTGAAATCTTGTTATAATTTGAACACTATGAAACACTCATATAATCGCGTGATGAAGGCACGCAAGTTTCTACCGGACACCGATACCGTCCGACTATGAGTGAGCAAAATGAAACAGCTTTTGTATGAGCTGAAGATCCCGTGGATCGTTTTCGCATTGCTTGCTCCTTAATGGACAGCAATGCTTTTTTTATGCAAAAAAATGAAAGTTGCTAATATGCTGGGAGGAAGAATGATGGAATTGTTACGTCAAAAGATCGAGAACGAAGGAATCGTTCTGTCAAATCAAGTGCTAAAGGTAGATGCTTTTTTAAATCATCAAATTGATCCTGTGTTAATGCATGAGATCGGTCAAGAGTTTGCTAGATTATTTAAGCATGATGGAATTACTAAAATTATCACAATCGAATCTTCTGGTATTGCACCTGCTGTCATGGCTGGACTTGCCCTTCATGTGCCAGTTGTTTTTGCCCGAAAGCGGCAATCACTGACTTTAACGGATAACCTTTTGACAGCAAGTGTGTATTCTTTTACCAAAAAAGTAGAAAGTACGATCGCTGTCTCTAACACGCACCTTAGTGAGGATGATTGTGTGTTAATCATCGACGACTTTTTAGCAAATGGAGAAGCCGCTAAGGGACTAGCTGCAATCGCAAAGCAAGCGAAAGCAAAAGTAGCTGGTTTTGGAATTGTTATCGAGAAATCATTCCAGCCTGGAAGAAAAGAGCTTGTGCAAATGGGCTATAGAGTCGAGTCACTCGCACGTATCGAATCGCTTGAGGAAGGAAAAGTCACGTTTGTACGCGAGGTACAATCATGAGTGCCACTAAAAAAGCCAAAACCCTTTCGCTAGGGATACAGCATGTACTGGCGATGTATGCAGGTGCGGTTCTTGTCCCGCTCATTGTTGGAGATGCGCTTGGGCTCACGCCAGCCCAGCTGACGTACTTAATTTCGGCAGATATTTTCATGTGCGGTGCCGCCACACTGCTTCAAGTATGGAAAAATCGTTTTTTTGGCATCGGTTTGCCTGTTGTACTAGGCTGTACATTTACTGCGGTATCTCCTATGATTGCGATTGGCTCTAAATATGGAATTTCGTCTATATATGGAAGTATTATCGCGGCAGGGTGTATTGTCATTGCTCTTTCATTTTTCTTTGGGAAGCTTGTGAAATTCTTCCCGCCCGTTGTCACAGGTTCCGTCGTCACGATCATTGGAATTACCTTAATTCCGGTAGCCATGAACAATATGGCAGGTGGTGAAGGAAGTGCAGACTATGGTTCTTTTGAGAATCTTGGACTTGCTTTTCTAGTGTTGTTTATTATTGTCCTTCTCTATCGATTTACAAAGGGATTCATGAAAGCCATTGCCATCTTAATCGGCATTCTACTTGGGACAGCAGTTGCGACTTTCTTAGGGAAGGTAGAGACGGCAGAAGTGGCGAATGCACAAGTTTTCCGCATCATTGAACCTTTTTACTTTGGGTTGCCTACTTTTGAGTTTGCACCAATCATGACGATGACATTAGTGGCCATTGTGTCATTAGTCGAATCAACGGGTGTATACTTTGCGCTCGGAGATTTAACGAATCGTTCATTAAAAGAGAAAGATTTAGCAAAGGGATATCGTGCAGAGGGAATTGCCGTCTTATTAGGCGGTATCTTCAACGCTTTTCCATACACAGCCTACTCCCAAAACGTTGGATTGATCCAATTAACAGGTGTGAAGAAAAATCAGGTCATTGTGGTGACAGGTGTATTATTAATGGTATTTGGCCTTTTTCCTAAAATCGCGGCATTTACAACGATTATTCCTAAATCCGTTCTAGGCGGTGCAATGGTCGCCATGTTTGGCATGGTCATTGCGTATGGGATTAAAATGCTCTCACGCGTCGATTTTGCAAAACAGGAAAACTTACTCATTGTCGCATGCTCAGTTGGCATCGGGCTCGGAGTAACGGTTGTGCCGCAAATGTTTGATCATTTGCCAGAATCGATTAAATTGTTAACAAGTAACGGAATTGTCGCCGGAAGCTTTACCGCTATTTTGCTTCATATTATTTATCACATGATTCCTTTTAAAAAAGAAACAGAGCAGGAGCTAATGGAAGAACCTAAGCAATCTGTTATGTAATCACTTCTCTTGGAGAGCTGAAAGCCCGCATCCTTTGGATACGGGCTTGTTTTGATTAGTGCTATTAATGTTGTACCGGCGGCATTGTTTCGTTAATGACTGCAAAAGTATAGCCCCTTGCTTTTAGTTGTGTAATCAGGCTATCTAAAAAGTTCGTGGTAGAGGGTTGATCATGCATTAAAATAACTTTTGGTTCCCATGGTTTATTTTTCTCAAACATTTGCAGTTGATTCAATACCTCTTGAACATATTGTGAGTTTTTATATCTCCAGTCAAGGCTATCAATCGTCCAATCCCAGTAAATAAAGCCATTTTGGTTTAAACGTACTTTTTGATCATATGTTAAATTTGGAACACTGCCATAAGGTGTTCTCACAAGACGGGTGTAAACGCCTGTAACAGAAGCAAGAATGAGCTGAGCTTCTCTCATTTCATTTGCGGGAGACTCACTGTTCTGATAAAAGCGGTTTATATCATGCGTCATGCCATGAAGCCCTAATTGATGTCCTTCTTGATAAAGTCTTTTCACCGCTGCTTGGTGAGCTTGGATTTGTGGTCCAAGCATGAAGAATGTCGCCTTCACTTGATGTGCTTTTAAGACATTTAACAGCTGATTTGATGTAGCTGTAGGGCCATCATCAAATGTTAAAAAGACCGTTTTATTCGTTGCCTGTTGGTTTGGATTGGTCTTAAATTGTTGATCCAATGTTCTTGTAGAATGATCTTTTGCTTTCAGACTGATACTTGTGTCTCGGAAGTCACTGCTAGTAACAATTTTTGCTTGCCCATTTGTCGCCTGCAAATGGAGTTTAGACATATCCCAGATAAAAACGAGAAACAGTGTAAGAAGCACTAAACCAATTATCTTCGAGAGAAATATCGTGTTGTAGGGTGTCTGTTTTTTGGACACCTTTTTCATGACAATCACTCCAGTCAATTAAATTTTGTGCCGAATCATGTAGTAGATTCTGTCTTTTTTCACTGTTTTTCATGGTGTTCATATTGATTAAGTATACAGGAAAAAAACCCCTTTTCATATATAATCATCAAATAAATTAGTATTTTATGGTTATTTATTTGTGTTGATCAGAAAAAAAGGTGATCCATTCATGTTTAAATGAAATAATTCTGAATAGTGATCGAAAAGTTGGTATTTATACGCTAAGATAGCAACAGATTTAACCATTAATGCGAAGTGAAAGGAGATTCCGTATGAAAGTGTTGTAAAATGCCGATTTCATTGAAAAAAAGGATGCTCATGTGGATATTGGAGATAGAGGCTATCAATCGCGAAATACATAGAGAAAAGCTCTTACCCTACAAAATAAAGAAGAAACAAAAGAAAGCAAAGTCAGTACAACTGAATCAGAGATTGGCTACTATGTAAAAGGTGAACGTGAAAAGTCATTTGCTTATTCCTTTCATACAGCACTTTTACTTGAAGTAAAGGTGGGGTTTGTCTACGGTCTGCACTCCTCATTTGAGAGGTGTTTTTTTGCATAAAGCTATGTTAACTAACTCTATTAATAATCATTTTTGTTCTTTAGATATAAAACTAAGATGAGAGTGAATGGTTAAGAATCGTATTGAATGACATCAACCAAGAAATAGATCTAAACGAATAGGATGATTGTTGAAATCTGTCTGCTCTCTCCATATGGGACCTATGATAAAGTTGGTTTATTAACATTCTCCAAATGGGTGTTAAAAGGTGGGATAAGTAAATGTTAGGATTACCAAGAGGGGAAGTCTTTTTAGTTCCTTGGTCTATTGAGTGGACAAAAGAATTTGAAAGTGAAAAGCGAAAGATAATAGGTGATATTGGTCAATACATAATCAATGTACACCATATTGGAAGTACAGCAGTAAAAGGTTTAAGCGCTAAGCCAATTATTGATATTGCAATTGAAATAGAACATTTTTTTGATGGAGAAAAATGTGTAATAGCGTTGGAAGGACTCGGTTACTCATATAAAGGAACAGACGTATTACCTGAAAGACACTACTTTAATAAAGGAGAACCACGAACACATCAAATCCATATGTACCAAAGACATAATAAGTATTTACTTGAACAGTTAAATTTCAGAGATTACTTGAGAAATAATGAGCAAGCTAGAAGTGAGTACCAACAGCTTAAACTTAAATTATCAAGATTACATGGAAATGATAAACACAAATACGCACATGAAAAAACTGCTTTTATTAAGTCAATCCTCGAAAAGATATAGGTGAGGGTTTGCTATTTAGATGTTCATAAGAGAGGTCATTCACAGAGGAACTCCCAATTAACGGAGTTCTTTTTTTTTTCATTAAATCACCATTATTTTTGAACATAAATTGCATAAAAAAAGCAGGTTCGCTTGGCTTGGAACGAACCTGTGAAGGAGGAAAACTACATCATGTTTTCACCTATATTATCCAATATTTATCAATTGTCGTCAAGACAAAAAGTTAGACGGAGGAAAATATTTTGACTGAATTGTGTCGTTTTGGCATGTATATCCTTTTTTTGATTGGGGATATTAACCGAAAAAAGAGGTGAAGCCGATGGCATACATTCTTTCAGTTGGAACAAGTCTGCCAAAACATCATGTGGATCAGCAAGCAGCTGCTCAATTTGCAAGGTCTCAATTTAAACGATCGTTTAAAGATATTGATCGGCTATTAAAAGCTTTTAATAATGGCGAAATAGAGAGCAGGCAGTTTGTACAGCCTATTGATTGGTATCAAGAACATCACTCTTTTGAAGAGAAAAACAACCTCTATATCGAAAAAGCATTGGCACATGCGAAAGAAGCCGTTTTTCACTGTCTGCATGAAACAGCGTTTCTTACAATGCCAGTTCCTTTTGATGAGATTGATGCTTTGTTTTTCATCTCCAGTACAGGGTTATCAACACCAAGTCTTGATGCAAAGCTGATGAATGTTCTTCCATTTTCTCCTTATACGAAACGAGTGCCAATTTGGGGGTTAGGATGCGGGGGCGGGGCGGCAGGCTTATCTCGAGCTTATGAATACATCAGGGCGTATCCAGAAGCGAAAGTGCTCGTTGTTGCCTGCGAGCTTTGCAGCCTCACTTTTCAGCCGCAAGATCAATCAAAAAGCAATTTAATTGGAACCTCGCTGTTTGGTGATGGGACTGCGGCCGTTCTTTTAACTGGAGAAAAGGCTGCCTCTAAGTATACGCGGTTAAAAACAGTACCTAAAGTGCTTGGCACGCAGTCAGTGACCATGAAAGATTCTGAGGATGTGATGGGATGGGATTTTACCGCCGACGGATTTCGGGTCATCTTCTCACGTGACATTCCATCCATCATTTCTGGGTGGTTAAAAGAGCAAGTGGATCAATTTTTACATCAGCTAGGGTTTTCAACAGAGGATGTATCTGTATTTCTTGCTCACCCTGGAGGAAAAAAAGTGATTGATGCCTATCTTGAAAGCCTATCTTTACAAGAGCATCAGCTATTTTCTTCAAAAGAGGTTCTGAAACAGCATGGAAACATGTCCTCTGCCACCGTTTTATATGTCATGAAGCATTTTCTTGAACATCAGTCACTAGATGCAGGACAGGTGGGGCTTTGCGGAGCACTTGGTCCAGGCTTTTCGTCAGAATTATTGCTCATGAAATGGGAGGGGCTCTCGTGATGATTTTCTGGATAGTGATTGGCATTTTCATTTGTCAGCGTCTCATTGAAATGCTTGTGGCGAAAAGAAATGAAAAGAAAGTGAAGGCGCTCGGAGCGATTGAATTTGGTGCAAGCCATTATCCTTATATGGTCGCTATGCATGCAGCTTTTTTCCTCTCGCTTATTGGAGAGACATGGCTGCTGCATCGTCAACCGTCTCGTTTTTTCCTATTGCTGCTTGTGTTTCTGTTTGCTACCCAGGTGATTCGGTACTGGGCACTATGTTCACTTGGAACGTTTTGGAATACAAAAATCTTAGTCGTTCCAAATGCGATGATTGTGAAAAAGGGGCCGTATCGCTGGTTAAAGCATCCTAACTATGTGGTGGTGGCGATTGAACTGATGTTCATTCCGCTGCTATTTAACGCATTTATTACTGCCATTTTGTTTACGTGTTTAAATGGATGGATGATGATGGTCAGAATTCAAACAGAAGAAAAAGCACTGAATCAGTATTTACTAAATTAATATTGAAAATCATTATCAATTGTGCTACACTTTCATTAATGATAAACATTCTCAATCATGAAGGATGGACGGTGATCACATGACAATGATTTTCTTACTCGGTACGGTCTGTGTATACAGCTTATTGATTGGCTTCGTATTAAAAGGTGTTTCAAAAAAATCTGCTTCCTGATTGCAGTCCATTGCGACTGATCGGGCAGCAGATTTTTTTATTTCCTCAGATCAGAAGAAAAATCTCTTTATTTTGTGTAAAATGGTACACATACATAACTGACTTTTCTAAAAACAAAGGGGTTTATCGTCATGAAAGACTTGTCTATTCGAGATTCGCTCGTTCAAACTACAGGTGCTTTATATCAAAGCCTTCTGAAAAGGGATGATCACGAGCGCGCAGCCAAACTTGCATCTATTATGAAAAAGGAAGCTGAAGAAGAAGTATATATCGCATTTACCGGCCACTATTCTGCTGGTAAGTCATCACTAGTGAATCATCTTCTTCATGAACACATCCTGCCCACAAGCCCAATTCCAACGAGTGCAAACTTGGTTGTTGTCAGGAAAGGGGTCAGTGAAGTTCAGCTCCATACGTCTGATGGACGTTTTGCAAAAATGAGCGGTTCTTATGATAAAGAAGCGGTGCAGCGTTTTTGTAAAGATGGGGAACAAATTGAGATGGTGGAAATTAGCGGTGATTATAGTGGACTTGAAGAAAAAGTGGCACTCATTGATACGCCGGGAATTGATTCAACGGATCATGCGCACTTTTTATCCGCTGCTTCTATTCTTCATCAAGCGGATGCTCTTTTTTATGTCATTCATTATAACCATGTCCATTCTGAAGAAAACATTCGCTTCATTCGCTCGATTAAAGAGAAAGTGCCCAATCTTTATTTCATCGTCAATCAAGTGGATCGGCATGATGAACAAGAGACAACTTTTGAAAACTACAAAAAACAAGTCGTTGAGATGCTTTTAAAAGAAGGCATTGAAGAAGAACATCTATATTTTACTTCCGTGACGGATGAGGCACACCCAAAAAACGAAATGATCCGTTTAGTGAAGAAACTACAAGAATTACAAACCATGCCTAAAGCATCACTTCGAGCCTATACAGAGCAGAAAATCGAACATGTTTTAAAAGAACATATAGACTCGTTAAAAGAAGAACTGCATGAAGAGGACCTTGACGCGCAGCTTCAAGAAAAAAGGAATGAAGTGAAAGAACTAGAAGAGAAACGCCGATTTATTGAAAATGGTGCAAAGCAGGTAGAAGATGAAGTGTCTTCTGAAGTAGAGAACATCTTAAAAAATGCAAACCTCACGCCATTTAAGATGCGAGAGCTTGCAAGTGACTATATCGAATCAAAAGCACCTGGCTTTAAAGTAGGTTTACTTTTTGCCAAAAATAAAACCGAGCAGGAAAAGGAAAAGCGGGCAAATGATTTCTTAGCAGATGTAAAAAAGAGAATGAAAGCGGAAGTTGACTGGCACATTGCCGAGCTCCTCAAAAAAGAAATAAAACAGCATCAGCTTGGGGAAGCGTTATTAGACAAAGCCATGGCATTTGAGACACCTATTGAAGAATCCCTGCTTGAAAAGGTCATTCACCAAGGGGCAACTTTTTCTAACGAATATGTTCTTCAATATGCGAAAGATGCTGGTGAAGCATTGAAAAGACAGGCGAAACAGCAAGCGCTTCAATTGATTGAACAGATGATTGAAACCTTGAAAGACCAGCTCAAAAATGAACAGGAGAAGCAAGAGAAAAAATGGGAGCAAGCGAAACAAGAGCTTCAGAGCCTTGAGGGGTATAACGAAAAAAATGAACAAATAAGACAGGATATTCAGCATTTATGGGATATTTGGCAAAACGGAACGGATGAGCCTATCCCAGGTGACTGGTTTTATGCGAAAAAGCAATGGATGCAGCACGACCAACTGGAGAAGAATCGCGCATCAATTCATGTTGAAGAGAGCGATCAAGCTGCTGAACGGACAAAGCGCGATCAATACCGTCAATCGCAGCATTTAACAACAGCACAATCGATTGCACAATTTAAAGAGCTTTCCCGCATTTTATCGCCTTTAGATATTCTAAAGTCTCAAAGAGATTCCTTTGAAAAACGAACAGAACGGCTACAGGCAAAAGAATTTACACTCGCTTTATTTGGCGCTTTTAGTTCTGGAAAATCTTCTTTTGCCAATGCGCTTGTTGGACGGAAGGTGTTACCATCATCTCCTACGCCAACAACTGCAACAATTAACAAACTGACACGACCTACGGAAGATCATCCTCATGAAAGTGTCAAAGTGGTGTTTAAAACCAAGCAGGACATTCTAGAGGAACTCGATCAGATTCTTGGATTTTCGATCACAACAGAAAAAGGAGATTCATTTAAGGCAAAGCTGGAAAGAGTGCTGAAAAAACGGCAGCTCGAACAGGATCACCGAATCATTGTAGAACATTTTCTACAAGCCTATGCCAAGTTTCATGATGACATTGACAACCAAACCAATTTACATGTCACACTTCAAGAATTAAAGCCTTATGTAGCGGAAGAATCTGTTTCTTGTGTGGTGAAGGAAGTGACGGTGTATTTAAGTACACCTCTGACAGATAAAGGGCTGACGATTGTCGATACACCAGGTGCTAGCAGTATGAATAAGCGTCATACAGAAATCGCCTTCCAGTATATGAAGGATGCAGACGCCCTTCTTTATTTAACGTATTATCAGCATTCTTTCTCAAAAGCTGATCGCTCATTTTTACGGAAGCTTGGACTCGTAAAAGATTCCTTTAGCATGGATAAAATGTTCTTTATCATCAATGCGGCTGATTTGGCTAAGGATCAAGCAGAGCTTGAAACCGTATTTGACTATGTACGAAGCGAGCTCACAAAAGAAGGCATCCGCAATCCAAACCTGCATCATGTGTCTAGTAAGGAAGAGATCGAAGGGAAAGAGCCGACATCTTATAATCAATATGCAACACTGAGAAAACAGCTCGACTATTTTATTGAGGAAGAATTAACGAAAGATGCCATTGAACTTTTGCATTTTGAAGCTAATACATTATGTACAACGGTCGATAGACTACGTGCGACCTTGCATCAATCAGAAGATGAGAAAGAAGCTGAAAAGAAAAACATCAAGACATCCTATGAAGCCATTCTCGAAAAAATGCAAGATGTGAAACGGTCTAAACTTGTGACCGAAAGCGTAAAAAAAGACGTGCATGAACAGCTCTATCATATTGTACAGCGGCTTTCATTATTTGCGAATGATCTATTAAAGTCGGCTTTTTATCCTGGCATATCTCAAGGGAATTTTGGTCAGCAGTTAAAAATGGCACTTGAGAAAGCGTTAAAGGAGTATGAATTTGAATTTGTGCAGGAGCTCAAGGCACTTGATATCCGAATGGAATCGTTTATCCACCATTATTTCCAGGAGGAGTGGGAAAAAGGGATGCAGGCTGCATGTGCGGAAGATCCTTACTTTTCTCTCAGCCTGTCAGCCGCTGAGGAGAAAAATGCTGAGCTAAAACAAATTGAAGTCGAAGCAGAGATTACACCATTTGAGCCGCTTTTAAAGAAACAAAAATCAGCGAAAGCCTTCTTTGAACAAAATGAAAAGGCTACGTTTATTGAAGCCATTCGAGATGTTCTACATCAAATGACAACACGTTGGGCAGATAACGAAAAAGAAGAGTTGCTGAGCAGATATGAAAAGCTAGTGAAGACCTATACGGAAAGGTACGAACAAGATGCTCTCCAACAGCTCAATGAGCAAAAACAGACATTTATGACGAGCCTTACAACAGATGCTGAAAAACAGGCGGTCATTGAACAAGTTTATGAACAAACAAATGAATGGAAGAACCAGTTGAAAACGATATGATTCATGGTAGACTATATAAAAAAGAAAGCAGTTGATAGACGATGACGAGCGTACACGAAGAAATTTCTGCACATTCACAGAAACAACATGCCCACATCCAATCTTTTCTTGCACTTGAACAAAAAAGAGAGCAGGCGATTGAATCGGCTGTGAAAAAATGTGAACACAATGAACCATTTTCAACAGATGAGATCAACGCCATTACGTCTAAAATGAATGAGCTTGCCCGAGGCGGAATTGTTCCGCTTCGTAAACATGTCACGATTGAGATGGTGGAGGAATACACCCAGCGTAAACAGAATTAAAGAGTAACTTTCTCATTTTTGGTCATCTTAACAAATGAACCAGAAAGGGGAATGATCATGGCAAAAAAGCAAAACGTAAAGCAGCAGAAGGAGCGCATGCCGAAGGAAAAAGGCATGCCATCCTACGCAGAAGCGGAAACGAAAAAAATGCAATATGGTAAAAAGTAATCGGGCTGCCTCTTCTTTATCAAAAGAAGAAGGCGCCTTTTTTATGTTCGTTTCGATGTTCTATGATAGAATAGGAGTATTGTTTATAAAAAGGGAGTTTAGATGAATGAATAAACACGTCTTACTTGTAGATGGAATGGCACTTCTTTTTAGGTCGTTTTATGCGACAGCTGTCCATCGTAATTTTATGATAAATGATCGTGGTGTGCCGACAAATGGAGTGAATGGTTATTTGAAGCATTTGTTAACAGCTGTCCAAACATTTGAACCGACTCATATCGTATGCTGCTGGGATATGGGGAGCCAGACATACCGGAACGAATTGTTTCAAGATTATAAAGCCAATCGAGGCGAGGCGCCTGTTGAGCTTATCCCACAGTTTGATTTAGCAAAAGAGGCGACAGAAGAACTGGGGATCATGAACATTGGTGTGAAAGGTTTTGAAGCAGATGATTGTATTGGAACGCTTGCATCAATCTATCAAAACGAAGCACATGTGACCGTCTTAACAGGAGATAAAGATTTGCTGCAGATCTTGAATGAACAAGTGACCGTGGCTTTAATGCAAAAAGGCATCGGGAATTATAAGCATTATACAAAAGCCCTTTTTGAAGAGGAAATGGGCATATCTCCAAAGGCGCTGATTGATATGAAAGCGCTGATGGGTGATGCTAGCGATAATTACCCTGGTGTAAAAGGAATCGGCGAAAAAACAGCATTGAAATTTATTCAAACGTATGAAACGATTGATCGACTGTTAGAAAATGTTCATGCATTAACGGCAGCTCAGCAAAAGAAAATGCAAGCAGGATTAGAAGATCTGAAGCTTTCTCGTATACTGGCAGAAATTAAATGTGATGTACCACTCAGCTGTCCGATTGACGAAACAAAAATAAAAATGGACCCAGAGCGGGCAGCGACAATGCTTCGCTTGCATCAAATCAAAGGGATCGAACCAATGGTTAACCGCTTAAGTCAATTAGGAATCAGTTAAGGTTGTTCTTATGCAGAAAAGAAACAAAGGGCTACATGTATTAGCCCTTTGTGTTGCTTTTTTTCGCCTTATTTTCTAATTGCGATATTGGCTGTTTATCTTTTGTCTGCGCATCACCTTGAGGAGTCGTTCCGTTTGTGACACGGCCTCTGTTCTCTTTATCCAATTCGTATCACCTCACACATTAGCATAACCAAAAGAAAAGCGATTCATCCTTTTGAAAGGTGAATCGCTTTTCTAGCGAGCTGATCAGCCACTTGATTTTCCTTGCTCGGAATCCACTTAATGAAAAATAAATCAAATTCGCTTTGAAGCTGCAGCATTTCTTCGATAAAATGACGAAAAGATGGATTTTTAGCAAATCCTGCATTGGCTGCACGATCCACTACTTGTGAATCAGTGCGGAATGAAACGGTCCGTAATCCTTTTTCTACGCAAATTTTCATGCCTTCAATGAGCGCGGAAAACTCTGCTTCATGATTGCTCATGATGCCAAGAGGAATGGAGAAAGACTCAGCTTTTCCGTCATATTTCAAGAAAATGCCGATGCCAGATGGACCTGGGTTTCCGGCACTAGCACCGTCAATATATATTTCAGCTGGCAATTTATTTCCCCCTTTCATCAATCGGAACCATTTTTTTCGCCGCATAGGCATAAGGTGTGCCAATGGCAGCGACGATAAATTTAATCACATAAGTCGTGATGAAAATTTCGATCCATATATGGAATGGGTAGGTCCCAAGAAAGGCAATGGTTGTGAAAACGAGTGTATCAAGCAGCTGGCTAATCATTGTACTCCCCGCATTTCGCAGCCAGAGCGCACCATCTGAAGGAAATATCCGGCGAATAAACGAATATACATAAACATCTAACATTTGACTGATGATATAAGCAGCAAGACTACCAAGAGCGACCCTTGGCATAAAGCCAAATATCGTTTCTAATGATGATTGGGAAATGTCAGATGGAGCGGGATGGAAAAGCAAAGCCTCCTGCATGACAACAGTTAATGTTAAAAGGGTGGCAAAGCCAATCCAGACAGCTTTTTTCGCTTCGGTTTGTCCATATTTTTCATTTAGGACGTCCGTTGCAAAGAACACACTGCCGTATAAAATGTTGCCAAGTGTTGCCGTTAAGCCAAATAATTCAACGGTTTTGACCACTTGTAAATTGGCAGCAACTGTTGCAAAACCAATCCAGACGAAAAGCCCCATCTTGCCAAATCCTTTATAAAATAGAAGAACAATGATAAAATTAATGATCGCAAATAAGATCCAAATACCTTCATTAAACAAGTGACATGAACTTCCTTTCTAAATGTAAAATGTAACTTTTTGATTATAGCATAACGAACGTTTACCTTAAAAGTATGGGAAGGCGATGTGATCAATGAAACTAAGAGCGCACTATACAATGAAAGTGAAATCGATTGGGTCCATTGCTTTTTTCCAAGAAGATTGGATGGAGCTCAAAGAGGCCTTGCTTTTAGCAAAACATATAGACAAAAAAGAACCGCAGTCACTTCTATCATTTGAAGATGAAAAGGGTGCGATGTGGTCGACGAAAGAACTTGAAAAGCTAAACGAAGAACTTAGGCTTGAACCCGATCAGCTTCAGGTCTATTTTGATGCGAGTTTTCGCAAAGAAACAGGTGATGCTGGGCTTGGAATTGTCGTGTATTATCAGCTCGGACAGGATGCATACCGATTAAGGAAGAATCAGCCTTTTCAGAGCACCACGAACAATGAGGCAGAGTATGCGGCTTTATTTGAAGCGGTAAAAGCTTTAAAAGAACTGGGAGCCAGCAGAAACTCTGTTACGATTAGAGGAGATTCTCTTGTGGTGATGAATCAGCTCAAAGGAGAATGGCCTTGTTATGATGATATACATAACAAATGGCTCGACCGAATTGAGGCTGCGATCAAAGAGCTGAAGCTCACGCCAACATATGAAGTCATCGATCGTAAACAAAATGCAGAAGCAGATCAGCTTGCCAGACAGATACTTGCAGACGTCCCCATCGAAAGTAAGTTGAAATTAGAAGCAGACGGAGCTGAATAAAGTGGATAAAAAAACAGCAGTAAAAGAATTAACAGATCTTCAAGACACGTATTGTTCAGATTGCTTGATTAAGAAGCACTTTCGTAAAGAATTTGGCAAAAAATACGCGCACTCCTTTTGTATACAGCAATGCACGGTAGGAGAGAAGATCAAACAATACGGGAATGAATTACTTAAAAAATAAGCGTACACTCCGGTTTTCCCCTAGATGTATCACGCGTTCACGAAAAAAAACGAATAGAATGTGTAAAAAAAGAACATATTCTGAAAAATGAGCCGATATAACTATAGAAAGTTTTGGTTGAGTTACTTTTTGACTAAGTGACGGATAATAGAGGAAAAGGGGAAGGCCGGCATGGATAATAAGGATTTTGAAACGGTATTACATCGAACATTTCAAGAGGTGTACAGTGATCTAGAGCAACTGGTAGATGTAGCAAAGAAGGGAAGACCTTTTCTCGAAAAAGATATCTCTGAAATTGAACAAAGATTAAAGCAAAATATTTTAGCGATTGAAATTCAGCTGAAAATCAAATAAGAGAGGCATACGCCTCTCTTTATTTTGTCGTTTCATCATTGATTGAGTTGATTAGATTTTTGTTACGTTTGCAGCTTGAGGTCCACGATTACCTTCAACGATTTCAAAAGAAACTTCTTGTCCTTCTTCTAGAGATTTGTAACCATCACCTTCGATAGCTGTGAAGTGAACGAATACGTCGTCTCCGCCTTCAACTTCAATGAAGCCGAAACCTTTTTCATTATTGAACCATTTTACTTTACCGTTTTGCATATTACTTTTTCCTCCTAGTACTGTAGCACACCTTTTGGCATACTAAAAAAAATTTTTCATCACCTAACGACTTAAGAAGTTGTTAAATGATGGTTCCACTATACACCATCAAAAGTAAAGCGTCAAGCAGGCAAGCCAAATTTTGAGCAGAATGTTTGATTTTTTTGTTTTTTTAGTGAATGACATTTATCTATAAAACGTCCTAATCTCATGAAACCTAACGTATAACTTGTCCGTATATAGTAAAAATACAGAAAGAGGTGCGTCATGAATCGTTACACGATTGAGGAGTTTGTTCAGAATACGCAGCAAGAAGACAAAGGGGAAGGGGTCTTTGAACTTGAAACACCAAGATTGTTAGAAATTAATTTAACGGATACCATTTGGGCAAAAACAGGCTCCATGGTTTCATATCGCGGGAAAATAAAGTTTGAACGTGAAGGTGTGTTTGAACACGGTGTGTCAAAGATGTTCAAAAAAATGTTATCAGGAGAAGGAACCTCTTTGATGAAGGCCACAGGTGATGGGAAATTATATGTAGCAGACCAAGGGAAAAAAATCTCAATTCTTCGATTGGCTCAAGGGGAGTCTATTTTCGTTAATGGAAACGACTTGCTCGCATTTGAACCGTCTGTTCGGTGGGATATTAAATTAATGAAAAAGGTGTCTGGCATGCTTGCAGGCGGATTATTTAATGTCAAACTTGAAGGACCAGGTCTTGTGGCAATCACAAGTCATTACGAACCGCTGACGCTGATTGTTCAGCCAGGTGATTCTGTTTATACAGATCCGAATGCGACAGTCGCATGGTCAGGAGATTTGCAGACTGAATTTGTGACAGATGTATCGTTCAAAACGTTTATTGGCAGGGGAAGCGGAGAGTCCATTCAAATGAAGTTTAGCGGAAGTGGCTTTGTTGTTGTTCAGCCGTTTGAAGAAGTATATACAACGAATGGAAATCAAGGTTAAAAGAAAAAAGGTGTCCGTCAATGACGGGCACCTTTTTATGATAATGCTTGAGCATACGATTTGTTGCTCATGATCAGATCTGATTGTTCGACGATATCTTCTAAAATGGTTTGAGAAGACTGTTTTAAGTGTAATTTTTTGATGTTTTGTTTCATGGATTCTAATTTTTCTTCGTCTTGCAGCAAGTTGGTGACAGATTCTAAAATGTCTTCGTGTCTGTTGATGACAATGGCAGCGCCGTAATCTTCAAAGAAAAGAGCATTTTCTTTTTCTTGTCCTGGAACAGGTTTGTAAAGAATAACTGGGACACCAATTGCTGTTGCTTCTGTTAATGTAATTCCGCCCGGTTTTGTAATCATACAGTCCGTTACTCTGAACAATTCATCAATTTGTTCCACATATCCAAGCGCCTTCAATTGATTTGGGTGTGCTTGTTCAAGTTCGCTAAGCGATTGCTTCAGCGCTGCATTCTTACCGCACACAACAACAATTTGTACTTCACTGTCAAGAAGTAGTGCTTCACACAGTTCCTTCACATTTTTTAGTACACCATGGGCACCCGCCATAATGAGAAGGACTTTTTTGTCTGATGATAATCCATATTTTTTATAGATGATCGATTTAGGCACGTCTACTTCAAATTGTGGTCTAATCGGAATGCCTGTTACCTTGACATCGCTTGGATGTGTGCCGATTTCTACTAGCTTTTGTTTCACATAATCGGTTGCAACATAGTATCGGTCAATGTTTTCATGTACCCAAATTTTATGAAGACAAAAGTCTGTCATCACATTAAATGTTGGAATGACTTTACCTGTTTTGTTTCGGTATTCAGGTACAACAATCATCGGGAATGTAATGATGATGATATCCGGATTGTGTAATTGAATTAATTCATCAAGACGCTTATTTCCCATCTTTAAATAAATGTTAAATTTGCGTTTATTGTAAATTTTATCTACACCGTAATAAAACAAGCGATAAAATTGTTTCCCAATGGAGAAGCTCTTTAAATATAAATATTGAGTCACTTCGGACACAATGGGATTTGATTCTTGATACAAATTAGAAACTATCACATGTTCAAACCCTTGGGATTTGCATTCATCATACAGTGTTTTTGCAACCTGCATATGTCCATTTCCATAATTTGCGGTCAAGATTAATATTTTTTTATTGGTATTCAAGAATATTCACCTCAAATGTAATCAACAACAACAAAACTTCGTACGAAACTATAAATCTCATAGGTCTACATATACATAAAGATAACATATAAACAGCGAGAGCATATCATTCGTTACGAAAGAATTAAACTAATTTTAAAAAACAAACAGACTAAATTGATAATGGAAGACAGAGCCATTTGTATTTTAACACATTTTACGCATTTATCATCAGACTACAGTCTATTTTATTCCCACACATATGGTGTTTCTTGATAAACATAGTAATTAAGCCAATTCATAAACAGCAAAGTAGCATGGGCTTTCCATCGGTTCACTGGAACTAATGTGTCTCCATCTTCGATGAAATAGTGGACGGGTTTTTTGACTGTATCATGTTTCAACAAATCTCTTTCATATTCCTGCTTCAATGTATCTGTATCGTATTCAGGATGTCCAGTTAAAAATACTTGTTTATCATCATCTGAAACAATTAAACAAACACCAGCTTCCTCAGACGTGCTCAATACTTTTAGATTCGGCGTGTTTTTTAATTGTTCTGTATTAATATCTGTATGCCTAGAATGTGGGACATAGTATACTTCATCGAAACCTCTTACTAATCTTTCTTTTTTCTCTTTGACAAGATGCTCAAAAACACCGAATTTTTTCTCTGGAAGCTTGATTTTTTCAATGCCATAATGATGATAAAGACCAGCCTGTGCCCCCCAGCATATATGGAGAGTAGACGTCACATTCGTTTTACTCCAATCCAAAATGTCCTGCAGTTCTTTCCAATAGGAAACTTCTTCGAAAGCTAAATGCTCAATTGGTGCACCTGTAATGATCATGCCATCAAATTTTTTATGGCGAATCGATTCAAAGGTCGTATAAAATTCATCTAGATGCTCTCTCGATGTATTCTTCGGTGTATGTGTACTTGGAATCAAAAATGTAAAATACACTTGCAAAGGAGAATTTCCGAGCATTCTCAGCAGCTGCGTTTCAGTTTGTATTTTTTTTGGCATTAAATTTAAGATCACGATATTCAAAGGACGGATATCTTGTTTGAATGCCCTTGTCTCATCCATGACGAAAATGTTTTCGCTCTCTAGTATTTGTTTTGCCGGCAGATGAACTGGTATGTTAATAGGCAACTCGCCACCCCCTGAACCAAAGCTAATTTCACTTCATTATAGGAACTTTCTGGCGATATTTCAATGTTTCAATTATGTTACAATGAAAAATAGAGCAAAAAAGAAAGCTGTTTCTGTCAAAAAAGGAGGCCATTAATCATGATCACAAAGCATTTATCAGATATTGACATTGCCCAAAAGGCAAAGCTGAGACCGATTCAAGACATCGCAGCAAAATTACACATACATGACGAAGAATTAGAATGCTATGGTTTCACAAAAGCGAAAATATCTTTGACTATTTTTGACCGTTTAAAGGAACAAAAAGAAGGAAATGTGATTCTTGTGACTTCGATCAACCCAACGCCAGCAGGTGAGGGGAAGTCCACCGTAACAGTTGGCCTCGGTCAAGCCTTCGAGAAAATCGGGAAAAAAGCGATCATTGCCATGCGTGAACCTTCACTAGGTCCCACAATGGGTATTAAAGGTGGTGCAGCTGGCGGCGGATATTCACAGGTGTTACCTATGGAAGAAATCAATCTTCATTTCACAGGGGATTTTCATGCGATTACATCTGCACATAACGCTTTATCTGCTTTTATTGATAATCATATCCATCACGGAAATGAGCTTGGGATCGACGCACGCCGAATTGTATGGAAACGAGTGTTAGATTTAAACGATCGTGCTCTAAGACAAGTGGTCGTAGGACTTGGCGGTCAATTAAATGGGTACCCTAGAGAAGATGGATTTGATATTACGGTTGCATCCGAAATGATGGCCATCCTCTGTTTAGCAGACGACTTAAACGATCTAAAAAAACGTCTTTCTTCTATTGTTGTTGCCTACAATCAAGAAGGTGAACCGGTCACAGTTGGAAATCTAGGATATGAAGGCGTATTAACCTTGCTTTTAAAAGATGCGCTGAAACCCAACCTTGTTCAAACGATTGAAGGAACTCCAGCCCTTGTTCATGGTGGTCCCTTTGCCAATATTGCACATGGATGCAATAGTTTAATTGCCACAAAAATGGCGGCAAAACTAGCAGATTACGTCGTAACAGAAGCGGGATTTGGTGCAGACCTCGGCGCGGAAAAATTTCTTCACATCAAAACAAGAGCCGGTGATTTTAAACCAGGCGCTGTTGTCATTGTAGCAACTGTCAGGGCGCTTAAAATGCATGGCGGAATGCAGAAAACAGAGCTCAAGGAAGCAAATGCACAGGCTGTATTAGAAGGTATACATAATTTAGAGAAGCATATTGAAACAGTGCAAGCCTTCGGTCTACCATACATCGTTGCAGTGAACCGTTTTATTACCGATACAAAAGAAGAAATTCAAGCAATAGAAAACTGGTGCGAAACGAATGGACATCCAGTCAAAGCCGTCAATGTATGGGAAGAAGGGGGAGCTGGCGGCGTAGCACTTGCCGAAGAGCTCACGACACTCATTGAAAAGAATGAAAACAGCTTTTCTTATTTATATGAGGAGCAAGATTCCATTGAAGAAAAGTTGTCAAAAGTCGCCAAAGTGGTTTATGGTGCAGACGGCGTCAACCTTACATCAAAAGCAAGAAAGCAGCTAGCTGCAATTGAGAAAAATGGCTGGGCCCATTTGCCTGTTTGTATGGCAAAAACACAATATTCACTATCGGATGATCCGGCTTTAATCGGCAGACCAAAAGGCTTTACCGTTACGATTCGAGAGTTAAAACCATCTGTAGGAGCAGGTTTTATCGTTGCACTAACGGGAAGCATTCTGACCATGCCAGGTCTCCCTAAAAAACCTGCGGCACTTGAGATGGATTTATTAGAAGACGGCAGTGTGACTGGACTCTTTTAGCAGGAAGCATAAAAAGCGATTTTCTAAAAGAAGCATGTTACGATAGGAAAAAGTGAATCCTAGGAGGCTATGAGATGTCAATTTATGATATTCAGGTCAAGACCATTAACGGTCAGGAAAAATCAATGGCAGATTACAAAGGGAAAGTACTGATCATCGTGAACACAGCGAGCAAATGTGGACTGACCCCTCAATTTAAACAATTACAAGAGTTATACGATCAATATCATGAAAAGGGCCTTGAAATTTTAGGATTTCCGTGCAATCAATTTATGAATCAAGAGCCAGAAGGGGAAGAAGCAATTCAAGAATTCTGTTCGTTAAACTATGGTGTGACCTTCCCGATGTTTGCAAAAGTAGATGTCAATGGTGACAATGCGCATCCGCTTTTCAAATACTTAACGAGTCATGCGAAAGGTGTGCTTGGTACAAAAACGGTGAAATGGAATTTTACAAAATTTATCGTTGACCAAAACGGAGAAGTGACTGAACGATTCTCTCCTAAAACACCACCAAAAGAATTAGAAAGCTCCATTATCGCTCTTTTGGAGAAATAAGCATGAATTTGAGTAAGCAGCAAGAACAATTGGAGGCAGCTGCCTCCTTTGTTTCAAAACAGCTAAAGAATGAACCGACTGGACACGATGAAGCTCATATCAATCGTGTGCGCCAGCTTGCCGTCCATATTGCACAACAGGAGGGCGGGGCGCTTTTTGTCATTGAAATGGCAGCGATTGTCCATGATGTAATTGATGACAAGCTGTCTAGTGAATGGAAGCTTTCACCGCATGATCTCAAGCAGCAGCTCCTTTTGTGGGAAGTGGACACGCGAGATATTCGCTATATCATGGATATCATTACAACGATGTCTTTTCGTCACCGGCATATGCAGCATAAGCCAGTGACATTAGAAGGCGCCATTGTTCAAGATGCAGATCGACTGGATGCGATAGGTGCAACTGGGATTGCAAGGGTGTTTACATATGCAGGTGCAAAAGGGGAGCCTCACTATACAGAGGGTGCTCATCAAGGCACAGTACTTTTGCATATGCAAGAAAAGCTGCTTCAATTAAAAGACTTGATGAACACACGTGCTGGAAAGCAGCTGGCTCATGAGCGACATGAGTTTATGTGTCTATTTATTAAGACATGGAAAGAAGAATGCGGCCTTACAGATGAGTAGGGTCTTTATGTGTGTAAGGAGGATGTATAGATGAAAATAACTGCCATAGAACCAACGCCAAGCCCGAATACAATGAAAGTCATTTTGACAGAAGCGCTTGCAGGCGGTAAAAGCAATAACTACAAAAAAGATCAAAAAGATGAAGCGCCAGAGATGATTAAGCGCATTTTAACCATTGAAGGTGTAAAAGGTGTTTACCATGTAGCCGATTTCTTAGCGGTTGAGCGCAATGCGAAATTTGACTGGCAAGGTATTTTACAGCAAGTCAGAGAAGCCTTTGGACAAGAAACAGAAGGGCTTCAGGGAGAATCGCAGTCAGGTGATGACACATTTGGAGAAGTCAAAGTGTTTGTTCAAATGTTTAATGGGATTCCGATGCAGGTGAAGCTGACAGACGGTGAAAGAGAAGAACGATTTGGAATGCCTGAACGTTTCCAGGCAGCGATTTTAAAGTTAAGAAGCAGTTCAGATAATGTTGTATTTGAACGTGTGTGGAAAGAACATGGCGTACGTTTTGGAGAATTTGCTGATATCGGTCAAGAAGTCACAGAAGAGCTGCAAGCTGCATATGACGACGAGCGTTTATCCCGTTTAACAGAGGCAGTGAAGGAAGGTCAAGAGGCTGTAGATAAACAAGTGAACCGAAAAGCATATGATGTGACAGAAGAGATGCTGCGCGATGAAGATTGGAAGAAACGTTTTGCTCATTTAGAGCAAATGCAGCCAGAGAAAAAAGATATACCTGTTTTAATGAAAGCGATGGAGGATCCAAAAACATCGATTCGCAGACAAGCTGTTGTGAATGCTGGCATGATTGAAGATCCAGCCATTTTGCCTATTTTGTATAAAGGGCTTGAAGATAAAACAGTGACGGTTAGAAGAACTGCTGGAGATTGTATTTCGGATCTTGGTGATCCTAGTGCGATTGAAGCGATGATCCAAGCCTTAAAGGACTCAAGTAAGCTTGTCCGCTGGCGTGCGGCCATGTTCCTTTATGAAGAAGGTGACGAAACAGCACTAGAAGCTTTAAAAGAAGCGGAGCAGGACCCTGAATTTGAAGTCAGTCTTCAAGTAAAAATGGCCATCGAACGAATTGAGCACGGAGAAGAAGCAAAAGGCTCTGTGTGGAAGCAAATGACAGAAAGTAGAAAAAATGCATCAGAATCATAAGAAAGAGGAGCAGGCTGCCAATAAAAGGCAGCTTGTTTTCTGAAAATGGCTTTTTTATTGGCAGAAAAATTTTTTTAGAAAAATTATTTTGAATATTGTTGAAATATGAGAAAAAACTCTATATAGTAGTACCAATATAGAATATTGGAGGTCAGATTTTATGACACAATCCTTGCTGAGCACTTGCTTCAGCAGAGAAATCAGTCACTATCTATTATAGGTGGCTAAATAAACAGAAAATTTGTAAAATAAAATGAACTCAAAATCATACAGTCAACAAGACTAGTAGTATAGGAGGCTTTTTAAACAGATGGCAGAACTTCGCAGTAATATGATTAAACAAGGAATTGACAGAGCACCTCACCGAAGCTTACTAAGAGCAGCTGGGGTAAAAGATGAGGATTTTGGCAAACCGTTTATTGCCGTATGTAATTCCTATATTGATATTGTCCCAGGGCATGTCCATCTTCAGGAATTCGGAAAAATTGTGAAAGAAGCCATTCGTGAAGCTGGCGGTGTTCCATTTGAATTCAATACAATTGGGGTAGATGATGGTATTGCGATGGGGCATATTGGGATGAGATATTCATTGCCAAGCCGTGAAATCATTGCTGATTCAGTAGAGACCGTGGTGTCGGCACACTGGTTTGATGGCATGGTTTGTATTCCTAAC
Source organism: Bacillus sp. FSL K6-2869 (assembly GCF_040869405.1). Taxonomy (NCBI): domain Bacteria; kingdom Bacillati; phylum Bacillota; class Bacilli; order Caryophanales; family Bacillaceae; genus Bacillus; species Bacillus sp. FSL K6-2869. The sequence continues at coordinate 2,085,627 of NZ_CP152035.1, read as the reverse complement.
TGTGATAAAATCACGCCAGGTATGATGATGGCTGCCATGCGTGTGAATATCCCAACTGTATTTGTCAGTGGTGGACCGATGGAAGCTGGTAGAACAAGTGATGGTAGAAAAATTTCTCTTTCTTCTGTCTTTGAAGGCGTAGGCGCATACCAATCAGGGAAAATTAATGAAGAGGAATTAAACGAATTAGAGCAATTTGGCTGTCCAACATGCGGATCTTGCTCTGGTATGTTTACAGCAAACTCAATGAACTGTTTAGCAGAGGCGCTAGGGATTGCTCTTCCTGGAAATGGAACCATTTTGGCGACTTCACCAGAACGAAGAGAATTTGCGAAGAAGTCAGCAAAACAATTGATGGAGCTGATCAAAAAAGACATTAAACCACGTGATATTGTCACCGAAAAAGCGATTGATAACGCATTTGCTTTAGATATGGCACTTGGTGGTTCAACCAATACAGTTCTTCATACATTGGCGATTGCAAATGAAGCAGGCGTTGAATATTCACTTGAACGCATCAATGAAGTCGCAGAACGTGTACCGCATTTATCGAAACTTGCTCCAGCTTCAGATGTATATATTGAAGATTTACATGAAGCTGGCGGAGTGACCGCTGCACTAAATGAATTGTCCAAAAAAGAGGGGGCTCTTCATTTAGATACCATGACCGTCACAGCGAAAACGTTAGGCGAGAATATTGCAGGTCATGAGGTAAAAGATTATAACGTCATTTATCCAATTGACAAGCCATTTACTGAAAAGGGCGGTTTAGCCGTTTTATTTGGAAACCTTGCGCCAGATGGAGCAATCATTAAAACAGGCGGTGTACAAGACGGCATCACACGTCATGAAGGACCTGCGATCGTATTTGAATCCCAAGAGGAAGCACTTGAAGGAATCATTAATCGAAAAGTAGAAGCAGGACATGTTGTCATTATTCGTTATGAAGGACCTAAAGGCGGTCCCGGTATGCCTGAAATGCTTGCACCAACTTCACAAATTGTTGGAATGGGACTTGGTCCAAAGGTTGCTTTAATTACAGACGGACGATTCTCCGGTGCTTCTCGCGGATTGTCTATTGGACACGTTTCTCCAGAGGCAGCAGAAGGTGGCCCGCTTGCCTTTGTTGAAAATGGTGATCATGTCGTTGTCGATATCGAAAAACGCATTTTAAGCGTAGATGTCCCGGAAGAAGAATGGGAAAAAAGAAAAGCAAACTGGAAAGGCTTTGAGCCAAAAGTAAAAACAGGTTACCTTGCCAGATACTCAAAACTTGTGACATCAGCCAATACAGGCGGAATCATGAAAATTTAATGTGAAATTGAACATTTGAAAATTGGCTCTCTCTATAGTATCCTTTATTCACAACATAAGGATTATAGAGGGGGCTTTTTTATGTCAATGGCATATGAAGAATATATGCGTCAGCTCGTCGTACCAATGCGCCAAGAACTGACAAGTGCAGGGTTTCAAGAATTGACGACTGAAGAAGAAGTAGAAAAAACGATGCAGGAAGCAGAAGGAACAACATTTGTTGTCGTCAATTCCGTATGCGGATGTGCTGCCGGTTTAGCACGCCCTGCTGCTACTCAAGCTGTCATGAAAGCAGAAAAAGCACCACATCGAATGGTGACGGTCTTTGCTGGTCAGGACCGGGAAGCAACGGCTAAAATGAGAGAATACTTCACAGGTGAGGAGCCATCTTCTCCATCTATGGCACTTTTAAAAGGAAATGAACTTGTTCATTTTATCCCGCGTGACGAAATTGAAGGTCATGAAATGGAAGATATTATGAAGAACGTCTTATCTGCATTTGAAAAACATTGCTAATACAAATGTTGAAATGTCCTGTGATCCATCAGGGCATTTTTTCTTGATTATGATGGAGGAACGTCATGCTCATTACAACAAGCTTTAGAGCAAATGAACAAACAATTGAAACGGCAAAGGCCCTTGCAAAGGACTTGCATGGTGAGTATATCGAGCGGCGCAAACAATCTGTCAAACAGCTTGCGATCAAGCGGGGGGATGTACTGGTTGTTGGGAAAGAACGATTTGAATGGTATCAGCCAAATGGTGAAAAGTTCTTTTTCCATCCAAGCTCAGCGATGTTTAGGGTGAAGCGGGTTCTGCGAGGGGAAAAAGATCCATTAATAGAAGCAGCACAATTAAAGCCGGGCGATTCCTTTTTAGATTGTACGCTTGGCTTAGGATCTGATGCGATTACCGCAAGCTGCGCTACAGGAGCCAATGGAAAAGTGGCCGGTATTGAAAAAAATCCAATGACGGCATTGCTTGTTCGAGAAGGACTCAGCACTTGGGAAACGGGTGTGAAAGAGGCAGACGAAGCGATGAAACGGATATCTGTCATCAGCGGGGATAGTATTGAGCAGTTAAAGAAGCTCCCTGATCGATCCTATGATATCGTCTATTTTGACCCAATGTTTGAAGAAACCATACAAGAGTCTGCTAGTATGATGCCGCTTCGTCATGCAGCTGAGCATCATTTTGACCATGAAACCGCTGTGAAAGAAGCAATGAGAGTGGCTAGAAAAAGAGTGGTTTTAAAAGATCATTGGAAAAGCACACGATTTACCACTGATTCCTATCAATTTCAGGTGATGAAACGTAAAACCGCCCAATTCCATTACGGATATATCTCAATAGAAGAAGACAAATCAACAAAACTTTAATCACTCTTAACAATTAAAAAAGCCCTATTTCAGGGCTTTTAATCGGTGATCTCCATATAGACAAAATAAAATAACGTCAGCAAGGAAGCTGTGATGAAAAACCCTTCAAGCATATCCATTCCTCCCAAATTTTAGTCGTCGTTACTGTTATTGTAAACGTTTTATCATGAAAAAGAAAGTCTCAACTCAATGACCAAATTGAATGACTGAAAATTCATTATATGCTAGAATAGCAGTATGATAACTTATGGAAGGAATTAGATATCATGAAAATGTGGATGAGAAAAACGCTCGTTGCACTCTTTACGATTGCGACTTTTGGTTTAATCTCTCCTCCATCAGCTTTGATGACAGACAAGCCATCTGAACTTTCTTCATCTGATAAATCACCTTATACAGCAGTTTATGATACATCAGATGATACGCGCAGCTGGGAATTATCGCAAGAAGACAACAAAGAGCGGGTAGACCCCTTTGAGCAATATAAGCAAGAGGTTCTATCAAGTGCAGAAAACCAATCCTTTCTCAAATTTGGTCGTAAAATCACACCTGTCATTGAGGACGAGTATAGAGAAGAGATTCAACCAAAAATTGAACAAGTGTTAACCGATTTTTTAACAAATTTCAAAGATGACGAAAAATTTCAAGATGTTGTTTTAACTGATCAGCCTTCAAGCGGAAATGGGGAAAAAATCTTCCACATTTATAATAGAAAGACTGGAGAAGATTTGCTTCGTTTTCATGTCAGGAGAGATCAGCCGCCTCACAGCGGATATTGGTTTAACTTTCACTACCATACAGCAGAAGATGGATTCCAGACGCATCATGAACTCGGTAATATTTACTGGGATAAAAACACCCCGCCGAGCTGGATGAGCCACTAGAAGGAGATGTCATGCCAATTGAAAAAGTATACAATGAACGAAATGGTTCGCATTACAAAACAGATGTTAAACGAGCGTGGAGTGAAAATAGAAGATATTGCACACATTGTGCTGAAACTCCAAGAGAAATACAACCCAAATCTTCCACTTAGTGTCTGCATTGAAAATGTTGAAAAAGTGCTGAATAAAAGGGAAATTGTCCACGCAGTTTTGACAGGACTTGCTCTTGATCAGCTGGCAGAAAAAAAGCTTTTGCCAGAACCTTTGCAGCATTTAGTTGAAACAGATGAACCGCTATATGGAATTGATGAGATTATTCCGCTTTCCATTGTCAATGTATATGGATCAATCGGTTTGACCAACTTCGGTTATCTAGACAAAGAGAAATTTGGTATTATTAGAGAATTAGATGAAGGTCGTCCTGGTGAAGTACACACCTTCCTCGATGACCTTGTCGCTGCGCTTGCCGCTGCAGCAGCAAGTCGCATAGCTCACTCTCACCAAGATATTAAGGACGAAGAGCAGGATCGAGTGAATCAAGCATAAAAAGAAAAACATGTCTGCTCATCTTGCAGACATGTTTTTTTGGTTTCAACAAAAGCAGAAATAAGGTAAACTACAACAAGAACATAAATAAAGGATGAAAAAAATGAAACAATACAAAGAGTTATGCCGTCATGTATTACAGCACGGGGATGAAAAAGGTGACAGAACAGGAACAGGCACTATCAGCACGTTCGGTTACCAAATGAGATTTGATTTACAGGAAGGGTTTCCTTTATTAACAACAAAGAAATTACACCTGAAATCAATCATTCATGAGTTACTGTGGTTTTTAAAAGGTGATACAAATGTCAAATATCTTCAAGAAAATGGCGTCCGTATTTGGAATGAATGGGCAGATGAAAATGGAGAGCTAGGGCGTGTGTATGGTGCGCAGTGGAGATCATGGGCGAGTGGAGACGGAGAGACAGTAGATCAGATCAGCAAGCTGATTCATGATATTGAGAATCATCCTAATTCGAGAAGATTGATTGTCAGTGCGTGGAATCCAGGAGAAATTGATCAGATGGCGCTGCCTCCTTGTCATTGCTTGTTTCAATTTTATGTATCAAACGGTAAATTATCGTGCCAGCTCTATCAACGTTCGGCAGATATCTTTTTAGGTGTGCCTTTCAATATTGCTTCGTATGCACTTCTAACGATGATGATTGCCAAAGTGACCAACCTTGAGCCAGGAGAGTTTATTCATACGCTAGGAGATGCTCATATTTATCAAAATCATCTTCCGCAGGTCAAAATGCAATTAGAGCGTGAGGAGCGCACACTTCCGCAGCTTCGCATCACTAGAGATGTCAAAAGTATTTTTGATTTTACGTTTGATGATTTTGTGCTCGAGAACTATGATCCACATCCGCATATTAAAGGAGAAGTCAGTGTATGATTTCCATGATAGTGGCGACAGGAAAAGACAGAGTCATTGGCAAAGATAATCAAATGCCTTGGCATTTACCCGCTGATTTAGCGTATTTTAAAAAAGTCACAAGTGGCCATACCATTGTCATGGGCAGAAAAACGTTTGAATCAATTGGACGAGCACTGCCTAACCGCCGGAATATCGTGTTGACCACAAGTTCTTCTTTTCAAGCTGAAGGATGCGAGGTGGTCCATTCAATCGATGATATTTTAACCATTGCGAAGACCGAGGAAGAATTATTGATCATTGGCGGGTCTAAGCTGTATGAGGAAATGATGCCATATGCAGATCGTCTATATATCACGCACATTCATCATTCATTTGAAGGCGACCGTTTCTTCCCTTATTACGATGAAGAGAATTGGACGGTTGTATCACGTGAAAAAGGCCATCGTGACGAAAAGAACCCCTACAATTATGAATTTGTCGTCTATGACAGAAAAGAAGGATAAGTGAGTAGGAGGAGTACGGTTGTTTCGTTATTGGTTTTTAACGATTTATGTTGTTGTATCCTTTTTTAAAAGTATAAGGCATTTGTATGATCATGAATTAACGGATCCACGCATTTCCTATACGAAACGAATGCATCTCATCCATGAGCATGCAAAAAGGTTTGCCAGAGGGTGTATTGATCAATCAGGATCGGTCATGACCATTCATCAGCAAAAAAAGCTGCCAGATGGTCCTGTTATTTATGTCACAGAAGCACATCATCCAGTGACGACGACCTTGCTGATTGGTCACTTAGAGAAGCCATTTGCTTTTATGGCAAAACCGCATCTGTTTCGCTATCCCATCTTAAAACAATGGTTGAAGAAGATGGCGGTGATCAAGCAGAATCAATCTGATGAGGCGTTATTAGAAGAAGCAAGAGAAAGAGTTCTATCTGGCCAGAGTCTGTTGCTTTCTGAACAGTATCGTGTCATGGCAGAAACGCTTGCTGAAGAATGTAACTGCTCACTTGTTCCGGTTGAAACAAGCGGCACAGACCGTCTTTTAACAGGGAAGATCGTCAAAAGACTTCGTCCAGTTAATGTCGATATCCATATAAAAGCACCGGTCAAAATGAGTGATTACGCACAAAAGCGCGCATAGAAAAAACCAGCATCCGAATGTGGATGCTGGTTTTTTGATCATGCTGGGATGTTGACACAATAAAATAGAATGCAGAAGAACATGGATGCACTTCCGCCGAGAACAAAGCTGTGCCAAATCGCATGATGATAGGGAATTTTCCGCCAAATATAAAAGATCGTTCCGACTGAATACAAAATACCGCCTAATAGTAAGAGGCTGAATCCAGCTCCTGTTAATTGAATGTACAGAGGTTTAATTGCGATGATAATCATCCAGCCCATTAATAAATAAACAAGGGTGGATACAATGATAAACCGTTTGACGAAAAAGATTTTAAAAACGATACCGCCTGCAGCAAGCGCCCATACGATTGCAAGAAGAGTATAGCCAAGTGCGCCTTTTAATGGGCCAAGCAAAAATGGCGTATATGTACCAGCAATCAATACATAAATCGCAGAGTGGTCAAGGATTTCAAATACATCTTTTGTTTTTTTGTGCCGAATGCTATGAAGCAAAGTAGAGCTTAAATAAAGCAGCAGCATCGACGCGCCAAATATCGAAAAGCTAATAATGTCAGTGACAGTGCCGTATTGAACAGCGAATAAAACGAGAAAAACAATGGCGGGAATGGATAAAATGACGCCAATGCCATGTGTAATCGCGTTGGCAATTTCTTCTTTTACAGTAAACAATGGATGTCCTCCTTTATTGAACCGGTATATAACCATCAAGCGACTTCAGAAATGAGAGACCTTCAAGTGTAATCTTCGTTCCAGCTCTGCCTTTCCCTTTTGTCACATAGGCTTTTTTCTCAAGATCATCTAATCGACTCCTGACTTGCTGAGGGGTCAGCGGGATGTCGCCTTGTTTGCTTAACTCAGACAAGATACGTCTGCTGGCTGCTTCTCCTTTTTCATTTAGAGACTTAATGGCTTCGAGTAAGAAAACAAATTCTTGTTTCTCCATAAGCGTGAGCTGGTGTTCTTCTTTTTTTCCTTTACCAGCTGTTTGTTGAGGTAATAATACAAAAGGTGGCAAGTGATGCAAGAAAACTGTTTGCCCTTCGAGAATCGCGGCTGCATAATGAACGATATTTTTGAGCTCCTGGACATTCCCTTCAAACGAATATTGCTGTAAGACTTCCCATACACTTGAGTCGATATCAGGCGTCATGTTCAGTTCTTGAAAGAAAGCAGCGGTTAAAATAGGAATATCTGTTTTTCGATCTTCTAAAGGCGGGAGAGGGATATGAAGCACATTGAGCCGATAAAACAGCTCAGGTAAAAAACTGGACGAAACGCTCATCGCCTCTAATGATAAAGACGAAGAAGCAATGATTTTTGTTGCAGGAGAATCTTCGAGAAAACGAATGACCTGATGCTGCATAGGAATACTGAGTGCGCTGACTTCGTCTAAATAAAGCACATGATTTGCCGCATGAGTAAATGCTTCCTGCAAAGTCACTTCATCTACAATGGGGCAATAGATATATTTCATCGAAGCCTGCGCAGCAAATGAATGGGCCATTTCTTGTGCAAAGCGTGATTTGCCTGTTCCAATTTCACCTGTGATCAACACAGGCTGATCGTTTTTCGTGAATTGTTTTGCCAAATGAATGGCGTGTTTTATATCTTGGTGTTCTCCATATATATTAGCAAACGGATGTGTGGTCATCGAGCGATTCCTTTCTTTTGGTTCTAATTGGTTTTATTATAACACCCAATTAGAACAAATGTATAGAAAAACGAAAAAGTTCATGAAATTTATCTCCGATCCATGATCTATTGATTTATTTTTTGAATATTCATGTTATAATGACAAATTAAATAAGGTTAAAGAGAAAGGATCTTGTACATGAAACCGTTGCTCAAAGAAAACACGCTAATTCAAGTGAAAGACATCTTAAAAGCCCATCAAAATTTGAAGGATGTAGTGATTCATACACCACTTCAAAAAAATGAGCGACTTTCTGAACGATATGAATGTAATGTCTACTTAAAAAGAGAGGACCTGCAAGTTGTTCGTTCTTTTAAATTAAGAGGCGCTTTTAATAAAATGAGCCAGTTGCCAAAAGAAAAACTAGAAAACGGCATTGTTTGTGCCAGTGCAGGAAATCACGCACAAGGCGTTGCCTATTCTTGCAAATATTTAGGTATCCACGGGAAAATCTTTATGCCTGCTACCACACCAAGGCAAAAAGTATCTCAAGTGGAGCTTTTCGGAAAAGAATATGTTGACATTATCTTAACCGGAGATACCTTTGATGATTCGTATCATGAAGCAGTCAAATGCGGAGATAAGGAAAAGCGGGAATTTATCCATCCATTTGATGATTTAGATGTCATGGCAGGACAAGGAACAACTGCTGTAGAAATATTAAATGATATCGAAGTGGAGCCTCACTTTTTATTTGCAAGTGTTGGGGGCGGAGGTTTGTTATCTGGCGTTGGCACGTATATTAAAAATATCGCACCAGAAACAGAAATTATTGCAGTCGAGCCACTTGGTGCCGCCTCACTTCATGCTTCCCACGAGAAAGGGGAGGTTGTCACACTTGATTCAATAGATAAGTTTGTAGATGGAGCAGCGGTTCAGCGGATTGGCGAAAAGACGTTTACGTCGCTTCAGTCTGTTGTCGATAAGATTAGTCTTGTACCAGAAGGAAAAGTATGTACAACCATTTTAGAGCTGTATAATCAATGCGCAATTGTAGCTGAGCCAGCAGGTGCGTTACCGATCGCGGCTTTAGATGCACATCGTGAGGAGATTAAAGGGAAAAATGTCGTTTGTATTGTTAGCGGAGGCAATAATGACATTGGCCGAATGCAAGAAATCAAGGAACGCTCCATGATTTATGAAGGACTCCAGCATTATTTCATCGTTAATTTTCCGCAAAGAGCAGGTGCTCTCAGGGAATTTTTAGATGAAGTGTTAGGGCCAAATGATGATATCTCACGCTTTGAATATACGAAAAAGAATAACCGAAGCAAAGGACCTGCGCTTGTTGGGATCGAATTGAAAGAAAGAGATGACTATGCAGCGCTGATTGACCGAATGAATAAAAAAGGCTTCCACTATGTTGAAGTGAATAAAGATCAAGATTTATTCCACCTATTTATTTAGGCTTAGCAGATAATTGGAAAAGAGGATTGATCGTTTGTGCTGCTCAAAACAATATGTTTTAGACGGATGGATGGAGCTCAGATCAAGGTAACAGAAGTCCCTGTTTTAAAGGGAGATGAATCCTATGGTTTCATGCTCACCTTTAGACTTGAAGCTTTCTTGAAAAAAGTCTATGTATCTAAGGGAAAGAGGCATGTGTACTCTTTCAGGGAGGATGTGAAACGTAACGTCAAGTGGAGCACATATGAACAGATCTACCAAGAGCCTACACTAAAACACAATGCGTAAATTGGAATCTTTGCTAAAGAGAGTGAGCGGCCATTTTCAAATGGCGGCTACTCATCTTGGCAAGGATTTTTTACATGAAAAGAAGAAAATGTGACAATTTCAAAAACGTTCTGACAGTTGTTTTCAAGTATGCACGAAATAAGGTAATATCATATGTAAAGACTAAGACAGCAAGGATGAGACGATAGTGAAACAAATTAAAATTGTAACAGATTCAACTGTGGACCTTCCGCAAGAAAAAATCAATGATCTTTCCATTCATGTCATTCCGCTCAATATCTCCATTTCTGGGGTTGATTATATTGACCGAGTGAACATACAGCCAGATGAATTTATTGAAAAAATGGAGGCCGCTGAGGAACTGCCGAAAACGTCTCAACCTGCCATCGGTCAATTCGTCGAATTATATGAAAAACTGACGGCAGATGGAAGCGAAGTCATTAGTATCCATTTAACTGGTGGGATGAGTGGTACGGTTCAAACTGCTGAAAGCGCTTCTAAAATGGTAGACGGAAATATTACTGTCATCGATTCGAATTTTATTTCCTATGGTTTAGGGTTTCAAGTCACCAAAGCAGCAGAGCTTGCAAAAAAAGGGGCAAGCCGTGATGACATCCTCAAAGAAATGGACAAAATTCGTCTTAAAACAAAGCTATTTGTCACAATCGATACATTAGAAAATCTCGTGAAAGGTGGACGAATTGGAAGAGGAAAGGCGCTGATCGGTTCACTTCTTCATATTAAACCAATTGCCAGCTTAACAGACGGCATATACACACCAGAAGCGAATGTGAGAAGTTACTCCGCTCTTGTCCGCTATTTGACAAAACAGTATGTACAGGCGGTGAAAGGGAAAACCGTTCAGGCAATTGGGATTGCACATGCAGACGCATTAGAACTTGCAGAAAAGCTTAAAGCAGCACTGCTTGATCACACACCTGATGCACTAGTTGACATCGCTTATACAACACCGATTATTTCCTGTCATACTGGTAAGGGCGCTATAGGCTTTACTTTTTATACCGATTGATTGAAAAGGGGATGTAATTGTCATGTATACAAAAAGGGGAGCCTTATTTGGTGCGCTTACGATCATAAGCGTGCTTCTTTTAGTCTCATGTTCAAATGGACAAATCAAGGATGCGTTAAATTATCAAATCCAGCCGTTTGAGTATCAAAACCAGGATGGTCAAAAGGTGTCGCTCGACGATTTAAAGGGGAAAGTCTGGGTGGCAGATTTTATTTTCACAAGCTGTGAAACGATTTGCCCGCCGATGACCGCACATATGACAGAGCTACAAAAACGGTTAAAAGAAGAAAAATTGGATGCGCACATCATTTCATTTAGCGTCGACCCAGAGGTGGATTCACCGAAAAAGCTAAAGAAATTTGCAAAAGCATATCCATTATCCTTTAAAAATTGGGATTTTCTCACTGGTTACTCGCAGTCAGCGATTGAAAAATTTGCAATGAAAAGCTTTAAGACGATTGTGAAAAAACCTGAAGACGAAGACCAAGTGATACACCAATCTCTGTTTTTCCTCGTTGATCAAGAAGGAAAAGTGATGAAAAACTATGATGGTGTTCAAAATACGCCATATGATGAAATCATCAAGGACATCAAAACACTGAATCGAAGCTAGTATAAGGATGTTCAAATGAGCGAAAACATGATACACTTTTTTAATCAGAAAAAGGAGGGACATCATCGTTTGAAGGCTCGTTTGATTTTGATTGTGATGTCTCTAGCTTTTGTTCTTTCTGCATGTTCCGCACAAGAGGCTGGCATAAAGGATAAACTAGAAGACACACAAAACGTAAAAGAACATATTACGATCGCAGCGGTTGGAGATTCCTTAACAGAAGGAATCGGAGATCAAAATAAAAAAGGGTATGCCGGCATCACCCGTGACAAGATAGAAGCGGTGGACGGTGTACAGTCTGTTACATTAAAAAACTATGCCATTAAAGGCAGTAGAACGGTAGATTTATTAAAAAGATTAAAAGAAAAAAAAGTGCAGGATGGACTGAAAGACGCTGATTATATTTTCTTTACGATCGGCGGAAATGACTTAATGCATGTCGTCCGTCAAAATGTGCTCAACTTGACATTTGCTCCTTTTCAAAAAGAGCAAGGTCCTTTTGAAGAGCGTTTTAAGACCATTCTTGCTCAATTAAGGGAGCATAATGACCATGCAAAGATCATGTATGTCAGTATGTACAATCCTTTTAAGTTCAGCTTGTCTGAGCTGAGAGATATTGATGAGGTCGTCAAAGACTGGAATGCTGCTGCCGAAAAAGAACTAAAAAAAGACGGCAATGCTGATATGATCGATGTAGCAGATTTATTTGAAGATGATAAAGATGAAAAATTACTGGCAGATGATGATTTCCACCCAAACCAAAAGGGGTACTCTCTTATGGCAAATCGTTTATTCTCAGAAGTGAAAAAAGAAGGACTGCCGAAGGAATAGGGTGAAAAGATGAAAAAATGGAAGAGTTTATTTTTTATTTTACTGTCAATTAATCTATTGATTGTTCTTGTATGCGGTATTTTCATGCTGCTGCCAAGCGATCAATCCGCTTCGAAAAAAGAAGTGAACAGCGAGTATGCTTTTAACATTTCTAGTTCAAAAGAGTCGCTTACCAGCTTTGTCAATGATTATTTGAAAAACCAAGGATCAAGCGATATGCCCGATTTTCATGTTGCGATTGACCAAGATGTGAAAGTAACAGGTGCAATCAAAGCTTTTTCTTCAACGATTAATGCAAATGTATCATTTACACCATCTGTTGAAGATAATGGGGATGTTCTGCTGAAAGTAGATGACTTTTCAATTGGACAATTAAGCATCCCAATCAGTTTTGTTTTAAGCTACATGGGTCAATTCTATGAACTGCCTGATTTCGTTCATGTGAAACCAGACCAAAAAACGGTGGAAGTGCGCCTTTCAGAAATGCCGCTGACGAATGATATGTATGTCAAAGCGAACAAAATTGATCTTGAGAATGATGAAATTGAATTCTCATATTATCATCCAAAGCAATAGAACGTGTAAGTCAGGAGTGAAACTATGAAGCGAGTCTATCAATATTTTAGTTTACTGTCGCTCTTATTTGCTGCATACTTTGGCATGACAGCTGCCTCTCATTTGAAAGCAGAAAATATCGACCAGTTTTACTTAAATATCGCCTATTGTGCATTATTTTTAGGTACCATGATTCTTGCTTTTGATTTTCAAAAACAAGAAAAAGCTGAAGATGTCTCGTAAATAGCCTTTTCCATTTGGAAAGGCTATTTATCTTATTTTCAGCGTGATTGAAAATCTTTGCATTCTAGGAAGGACGAGTACCGGCGCAGAGTGAATGTGACATTCGTGAGCACCAGCACGCAGGACTGACACCGAATGCGAGGGTTTGTTTGTCTACACGCTAAGAGCCTTTTCCATTTGGAAAGGCTCTTTTTACATTTGGTGAGACAAGACGACTTTTGCCATTAGCTCTGGCTCTCCGTTTGCAAATCCATGAAGTAAAATAAGATAGGCCCGCTTTGTTTGCAGGTGAACTTTCGGAATATCAAGCAGTACACTTTGAGTACCGGCAGCTTTTAATTCAAAGTGATACTTATTCGGAGAGAAGTGGTGGGTTTGGGTGCCGTTCACATATCCGAGTTCCTTTGATAACATGCCTTGATCTCGTTCATATATATCAATGAAAGGGAGGTCTGGTGACAGCTGGATAAACGTGAGTGCTGATAGCTCTTCTTGCTTAATCAGCGAGTCTTGCTTTTCTGTGAGCAGCGCAAAGCCGGTACGAGCTCCTGTGATACATAGCGTGTAAGTCTCGTTTCCATTAATCATCATACGAGAAGAAAGAATTCTTTCTTTTGTAGCCAGCTTGAATACTTCTATCTCATAAACACCCTCATCCCATTCCATATAAGCAGACAGCTGACCGTATGGCAGCTTTTTTTGGATTGGCTGCTGATTTACAAATACAGCAAGCTCACTTAAATCCGGTGCAGCGTGAAATAATCGAATAATAGCTTTGGAAATGGTGTTTCTCGGATGGTATGGGGGAAAGGTAGCTAATGGACGATATAGAAATTGATTCATCTCGTAGAGCTGCTGCACGTCTTTATCCCTTCTTTCTCTACAATGTGTTTTTTGTAGCGTATGCAAGAAAGGGACGATCTGTATAGGCAAAAGAAACATAGAAAAAAGCCTGACAAAAAGTGTCAGGCTCTCGTATTAAGAAGGAGATGAATATTGATGATATTCAGCCAGCTTAATGAACGTTTTTTCATCCTCAATTAATCCGCAAACGCCGCACTGGACTTTGATTTTCGGTCCTTGATAGTTCATGTGAAAAGGAGAAAGCTGATCTCCTTCATATGTTTCGACAATAGCTCCAGTTGCTGGATCAAGTTTCACAGGTTCTGAATGCTGCTCGATGAGGTTAAAACGCGTTCTGTTGGTTTTGCAGTTCGGACAAAGATATGGACTTGTCATGGTTCATTCCACCTTTTTATCCGTAGCATGTCCTCCACGCTAAAATCTATGCTTAATCCTTTTGACTTTTATCCAGCTTTTTAAATAACTTGATCATCGTTTTCAGTTCTTCATCATCAAATGATTCAAATCGTTCCATGAAGTATTCTGTTTTCTTTTTCTCAAAATGCTCAGTAATTTCCTTACCCTTATCGGTTAAGTGGATTTTGATGATGCGTCGATCCTCTTTTGAACGGATACGAGTGATCCAGCCTTTTTCTACAAGCGTGTCGGTTACAGCTGTAATATGGCTTGCTGATACACCGAGAATTGAGGCGAATTCCGTTACTTTTTTTGCGCCTTGTTCACGCAGCAGATTTAAAATGAGAAATTCATTCCGAGATAATTCGTTTTCAAGCAAGCTGTTAATTTCATAACGTATTTGCTTAAATACGGTTCTCAGTAAAGTATCCATTTCATACATCATTTGTTTTCTTTGTTCCAATCATTAAACCCCCATTATATTTTAAGATACGACAGAATGCTTTCTTTTGTTTTTAGGTATACAAGTCGTATCATTTTCATTATTTTTTATCATGTTATAATATGATGATACCATTTTTTAAATGAAGGGGGCACTAATATGTCTGAAAAACAAGAATTAGCCACATTTGCAGGAGGCTGTTTCTGGTGTATGGTTAAACCTTTTGATGAACAGCCAGGCATTATCAAAGTTGAATCAGGGTATACTGGCGGACATACAGTGAATCCAACCTATGAAGAAGTATGTACAAATACGACAGGCCATAGAGAAGCCGTTCAAATTACCTTTGATCCAGACATTTTTCCGTATGAGAAGCTATTAGAACTATATTGGCAGCAAATAGACCCAACAGATGATGGAGGACAATTTGGTGATAGAGGAGAGTCCTACCGTACAGGGATTTATGTCCACAATGAAAAACAAAGGCAACTTGCAGAAACATCAAAAGAGCAGCTGAGCCAAAGCGGAATTTTCCAAAAGCCAATCGTGACAGAAATTTTAGAGGCTGGTCCTTTTTATCCTGCTGAGGAATATCATCAGCATTATTATAAAAAGAACAAAATGCACTACGAACGATACCATGTCGGTTCGGGCAGAGCAGGTTTTATTCAATCTCATTGGAGTGATAAATAATGGCTAACGAAAAAGAGCAGCGCATCAAAGAATTAAACCGAATGCAGTACGAAGTGACGCAAAATAATGGCACTGAGCCGCCATTTCAAAATGAATTTTGGGATCATAAGGAAGAGGGCATTTATGTAGATATCATTTCAGGCAAGCCATTGTTTTCTTCTTTAGATAAATTTGATGCCCATTGCGGCTGGCCAAGTTTTACAAAGCCGATTGAAGATCAAGAGGTAGAAGAGAAAGTAGATACGAGCCATGGCATGGTGCGGACTGAAGTTCGCAGTAAGACGGCCGACTCTCACCTTGGTCATGTATTCCCTGACGGCCCAGGGCCAAACGGTCTTCGATATTGTATTAATTCTGCCGCTTTAAAGTTTATCCCGAAGGATGATCTTGAAAAAGAAGGCTATGCTCATTTGAAACACATCTTTCAATAATTGATTTTAAAAATCGTCACATGGAAGTCAGCTGCTTCCGTGTGACGATTTTTTTATTTTTTATGGTGGGTATGATGTAATTGTTCAATGATGTGAAACAGCTTCTCTTTTGTAATGAGCGGTGCTTCGTTTGATGTGTAATGGGTCAAATGAACTTTTTGAAAATGAGGGTGAAGATGTGGTCTTGGTAAAATGGCATAAAATTGTTCATGTTCAAACAGTGCATCTGCCTCGTGAGGGAATGTGAGCTCCTCGTGAAGTTTTTCTCCAGGTCTTTTTCCGACAACGAGAATATCAGGAGAAGGAACATTGATCAGACCGGCATATTCATGAAATGCTTTCAATAGATCAGCCAGCTGTAATGACTCCATCTTGAGGATGAATGTTTCGCCGCCTTTCATCATGATAGCTGCTTCAAGCGTGAGAGATACAGCTTCTTCGATAGACATAAAAAAGCGTGTCATCTTAGGATCAGTTACAGTTAGAGGTTGTTCATTTAACAACTGTTGAAGCATGATGGGGATGACGGAACCCCTTGATCCAAGCACATTGCCAAACCGGACAGAGCAAAACTTCGTTTTCTGATTTGAAATACTTTCATTCGCTTGAAAAAACAATTTTTCTGAAATTAATTTTGTAGCTCCCATGGCATTTGTCGGAGAAACCGCTTTGTCAGTTGAAATGTTGACAACATGACTAACTTCATGTTCAAGTGCTGCTTCAATGACATGCTGTCCGCCGATGATGTTGGTTTGGACAGCTTCAAACGGATTATCTTCGCAGGTGGGTACTTGTTTGAGTGCAGCTGCATGGAAGATGATATCTACCCCTTTGACAAGCTGCCTGACGCGGCTGGCATCCCTCACATCTCCAAGTGCAAATACAACCTCTGGATTTGCCGCATATTCATTTTTCATCATGTATTGTTTACTGTCATCTTTACTGAAGACAATGACCTTTTTAGGAGAGCAGGCTGTTAATTTTTTCACAATCTGCCGGCCAATCGAACCCGTACCGCCTGTGACCAAGATGATTTTGTCACGAAAAAAGGTCTTCAAACTCGTTTCTATTTGTTTGGACATATCTAATCCCCCAACTCTCATTTCTCTACTTTGCATCATATGTGAAAGAGTGGAAGACGTTTGAGGAAAAGAACCACTTCATGCATAAATTAGGTGAACCAATTATAACCATCTGCTTGACGACTTAATAGAATATGTAGAGATAGAAGATTAAGTAGAATAGCGAGGCACCTAAAGAACTTCAGTACGGTGATCAGTTCAGCTCTCAGAATTTATTCTCTGATACTGAGCTGCGCGAGGGGAGAAGATCATACATGTATAGGGGAAATCGTATTTTAGCTATGATACCAGCTTTTAGCAGCAAGCAGGGACATCATGCTGAACACATTCGCGTATTGGCGGAGCGGCCGCTGATCTATTGGACCATTCAGCCATTATTACAAATGATTGAATTAGATGAAGTCATCGTATCTTCAGAGGATGTGAATACTCAAATCATTTCGTCCCACTATGGAGCAAATGTGATTGAACTGCCAAGCACACATGTGACAGAACAAACACCTTCTTTAGTAGCTGTGAAGCATGCACTTGCTTATTTAGAACGAGAGGGAAAGACGTTTGATATTGTTTTGTATTTGCATCCATCATCACCACTAAGGCAGACGGCAGATATTGAGAACTGCTTACAGCTTCTAGTAGAGGGGGGATATGATTGTGCGGCTTCTTTTACAGAGGCGTTAGAAAATCCAAATGAAACTTGGACACTTCATGACACCAATGAAGCCAGCCTGTATAAGGACAATCATTATTTTTTTGTACCAACTCAGGAGCACCCTTATACGTATGGGCGTTTAAATGGAGCTGTCTATGCGTTTCATGTTCCATATGCAAAAGAATGCATTCATTCCTTTTTAGAAGGATCTGTTGGTGCATATATGATGGATCATACGCAATCGCTTGTTGTGAAAAGTGAGGAAGATCGGAAAAAGGCAGAGAAGATTTTATTGGCTCGACAAGATGCAGAAGGAACAGCATAAGATGATGGCAATTAGAAAAAGCGCCCGGTCATAGGGCGCTTTTGACTATTTCATAAAGTCTGTATGGCAGCGTATCAAATGTGTTCCAGCGAACGACTTGCTCGTAATTGTTCTCTGCAACCGATTGTCTTTGTTGAGGGGTTGTTACATAGTGCTCGACCTGTTCAATCAAATCGTTTTCATGTGTGTAAAAAGCGAAGCTTGAAAATGCCTGTGACGGTTGTAGATCTGTCAACTGAAAGCCTCCGCTTGCAGCGATATCAAAAGCTCTGTTGTTGAGGCTCATATTTTGAACATTGGCTTTGTTTTGATTATAGGCAAATTGCGCGGGTCTGTGCGGATTCAGAACAATGGCTGATGTTTGATAGATATCTGCCATCTGCTCGGGATTCAGCCAGTGGGTCATCAGTGTGAGATCGCGATATCGTCTACGTGATTTATTCAACTGGCGATGCCATTCTTTACCTGCAACGAGAATGCGCCATTTGTTTTGATGTAAGAGTGTATCGATGGCTTTGATGCGGTTTGGATAAGGGTAGCCAATGAGTGCAATGTCATAGATGCACGACTCATGTGGTGATTCTTTTTTCTGAAATACGTGTGTATTGGTCGGAATGGGAAAGTAGTGCGTGTGATCAGCGCCCAGTTGTTTGTAAAATGACAAAGCACCTTCGTCAATCGTTAAGATCAACTGTGCATCATTTGCGCATGCGGCTGACACATCTATATAAAAAGGGTCTTCTGTCATCCACAGTACAACGGGGATCTTTTCTTGTTTGAATTGATGAAGCAGTTCTGTTGGAATATGGTCACCGATCATCATGAAAACAAAATCCGGAGAAAATGTCCGGATTTTGTGCATATGAGCGGGTAGAGTTTCCCTTTCCAGCTTGACGCATGAAAAGGGGGAATCAATGAAGCTATCTTCTATCCATTGATCGAACATCCGATAGATTCCACCGTAGCCAGAGCTGATATAAAGAAGCTTCATGATGGCCCTCTCACATTAAGATGTGAACGTAACACTTTCTACTTTATCTACATCTAATAGAGTCGTTGCAGAGCCCGTAGGTGTCACAGAGCTTTCTTGTGTGACGAAAACAACACCTGTTGAAGCATCGAATGATACGAATTGTACGGGTCCGATTAAGTCACCTGAGTCCATGACAATGCTAATGACTGTTCCAGGTGCAAGTCTTGCGAAAATCCATCTTGCTGGTTGAGATACGTCGAGTGTTGTAGCAGAATCTGAAGGTGATGCTTCAGCAGCCACCTCACTAAATAAATCGTTCAATTTTTCTTCCACTTGAACTCCTCCTTCTTCGAGATTAACTGTTAACGCATGACTAAGCGGTTTGAAAAACAGCTTTAATAGCTCTTTTTTTAATTCGGCACGCTTTTCGCTCATGTTTTCCCCATCCTTTCTTCATCCATTCAAACACACCACTATGTATATGCCGTTCTCTTTTTTTGGTATAAGCAGAATGCTCATTCCTTGTTCTTTTTTTCATTTAATGACTTCACACATTTTTGAAAAATGTTTTCAAATGCTGATGCTAAATGAAGTGATCCTCATACTCTAGTAAAGATCAAACGAGAAGAAAGAGGGAATCTGAATGGAATTTGAACAACTATTAAATGGCTGGAACGAAGAATTACTAGAAACAGAAGGAATACTTGAAGTTGTGTTGATTATACTTCTTCTTCATCTTTTAGAGGAAAGTGAGGAAGGGAGTGCGTCAGAGATTAAAGAATTGCTGCGCCCGTGGCTTGAGCTCGGCATTCCGCTGCCGCGTGTTCATTTAGTCAATGGAGATGTGCTGCAAAACGTGGTTGTCGTACAATTGTTTGACTCAGTAGCAGTCTTTAAAAATGCGACAAATCAACTAAGAGTAAGTGTTCCTTATGTGAACATTGTCAGCTGGGGGGCTTTTTAATCTATTTAAAAAAGGATAATGGTCATGAAAGTATCAGTGATATTAACAAGCTACAACAAACCTGATTTCATTGAACGTGTGCTAAAGAGTGTGGTAGAACAAACGTATCAGCATTGGGAGCTTTTGATCATGGATGATGGCTCTGAACAAGAAACGATCCAAAAGATGCAGCCTTATTTAGTGGATAAGCGCATTCAATTGTATTCTCATCAAATTCATCCTGCAAACCGGCTGAAGACTGTACGTTATGCAACGCTAATTAATGAAGCATTAACACGTATAACAGGTGAGCTGGTTTGTTATGTAACTGATGATACAGTCTACAGAAAAGATCGTTTAGAGAAAATGGTCGAGGTTTTTCAATCGAAGCCTCACATAGATATCGTCTATTCCTCGCAGCGTGTCGTGCATGTGAATCAGCATTTGGTGGAAACGGCGAGCTTCGTTCGAGAAGCAGATCAAGTGTTGGAGCATGCATCCTTTCAAGTCGACCATTGCTCTGTTATGCATAGAAGCCGGCTGCTTCCGCTTATTCATGAAAAATACGGACAATACTGGGCCGATGAACCGAAACATTGGCATCATGCTGACTCTGTGTTTTGGATGAGACTGAATCATTTTGCTGCGTTCTTTCCATTACAAGAAGTACTTGATACCACATATAAAACGCCACAATCATTCCATCATATGTTTGCGAGTATGCCCTACGATTTAATTGACGGAGCTGTGATTGAAAGAGAAGGCGCTTATTATCAAATCGCTAGCGGATATCTTCATCGCATTGACAGGCGCTGGGTGAATGAAAAGAACAGGCGTGCGATTCGTGTTCCCTCGTTATGTGCGATGAAATATGAAATGAACGAGCCGCTGACAGTCCCGAATTATACAGTCGTCACCGCAGATAACGGCAGAACATTTTATTATATTGAACATCAGACAAAAAGGCGGTTTGCTTCAAGACGTGATGTGCAATATTTTCAGTTTCATCAAAAGGAGATATACACGGTAACAAAACAGCAGCTGGAGACGTTTGAGGAGGGCAAGATCATTCAAGTATCTCCTATATTCAGCCCGCCAAATAGACGGCTGTTTAAATGGAAACAAGATGTCTATTTATTTGTGCATGATACCTTTTGCCGAATTGTCCCTGAGGTAGTGAAAATATTTGCGTTTTACCATCAGCCAATCAAACTACAACCTTCTCAATTTGCATGTTTTCAAGAAGGAAAGCCAATTGTGCCGCTGTATATGGAGTCACTTCAGGAATTTGACTTGTCTCTTTATCAAACGTCAGGGCGAAAGCACTCCTTATAAGAGGGGTGCTTTTTTTAGAATTGACGAAAAAAGCAGGAGATCGAAAGGAAAAAGCGAAACGTGAAAAGGATAGGGGAACACGTTGAATATCATCAAGCCGCTGAAAATTGGGCAATACAGTGCCGGATTTTCGGCATAGAAAGTGAGGGGGAAATAGTGGGGAAGGTTGTCGAAAGAGCGGATTGGTTTGAATTAATTTTAGAAGCCATCGATGAAGCGATTCACGTTGTAGACGATCAAGGGGTCACCATCTTTTATAATCATAATGCAGCGAAGTTCGACTGTTTAGCGAAAGAAGAGGTGATTGGCAAGTACATACTGGATGTGTATCCTTCATTAACTGAAAAGACAAGTACACTCATGCATGTACTTAGAACAGGAAAACCCATTTATCATTCTTTGCAAACCTATTTGAATAAAAATGGAGAAAAAATTGAGACCGTCAACACCACATTGCCCATTATAGAAGGCAGCAAGTTAATTGGGGCGGTAGAAGTAGCGAAGGATGTGTCGAAGCTGTCGGCACTTTCGAATCGTTTAGATCAAAAAAAGCGAACGGATGGTGCGCCTGGCTCCACTCAAATGCATGATTTTTCTTCATTTTTAACAAATGATCCACACTTAAAAGAGATGCTGGAGAAAGCGAAAAAAGCTGCTGCATATCCTTCATCCGTTATGGTCTTCGGGGAAACTGGGACAGGAAAAGAGGTACTCGTACAAGCGATTGTTCATGCATCTGATCGGAAAGATCAAGTCTTTATCCCGCAAAACTGCGCTGCCCTTCCAGAATCGCTACTTGAAAGTCTGTTATTCGGGTCTGTCAAAGGAAGTTATACGGGCGCAATAGATCGCAAGGGGCTGTTTGAGTTAGCAGATGGCGGTACGCTTTTTCTTGATGAGCTGCAAGCGATGCCGCTTACGCTTCAAACAAAATTACTGCGTGTGTTAGAGGATGGTGTCGTCCGCCGGATAGGTGATGCAAAAGCGGTTCAAGTAAATGTCAGAGTGATTACGGCACTCAATATCGACCCATTTGAAGCCGTTAAAAAGCAAATGTTAAGAGAAGACTTATTTTATAGACTGCATGTGTCATCATTTCATATCCCGCCGCTTCGCACAAGGAAGCATGATATCCAGCTGTTATCCCGCCACTTTATTCAAACGTATCATCATCAATTTTCTAAAAACGTCAACCGCCTTTCTGAAGAAACTGTCCAAGTATTTATGGCCCATCAATGGCCAGGGAATGTGAGAGAATTAAAACATACGATCGAGCATGCCGTCTTGATGATGCCAAAGGAAGCAGAAGAAATCACCCCAGCATATCTCCCTGCCCATTTGCGGACGCATCAGATAGAAAGTCATCCGCCAGAGTCCTCATTAAAAAGTCAAGTGACGTCATTTGAACAAACGCTGATTCAAGAAGCTTTAAGACAGCACGCAGGGAATATTAAGCAAACGGCAGCCGCTTTAAAAATTCCTCGACAAACATTGCAGTATAAACTAAAAAAATATACAGATGCCGAAAAGTAGGCACTTCAAACAGGTGAATGTGACGGAAAAGCTCCTTTTGTAAAGAATAGGGGCATTTTCCCATGTTGGCACATAACTTGCATAGTATAAAGTGAATGCTGATAGGGGGAATGGATATGCATCAAAAACTGTATCAACCTGCGCGACATTGGAAGGACATTGAACTTTGGAAGGACGTACCCGAGGAAAAGTGGAACGACTGGATTTGGCAGCTGACGCATACGGTCAAAACGCTTGAAGATTTAGAAAAAGTCGTGAACTTAACAGAAGAGGAAAAAGAAGGGGTGAAGATTTCCACGAAAACCATTCCACTCAACATAACACCCTACTATGCCTCACTGATGAATCCAGACGATCCAAGATGTCCAATTCGTATGCAGTCTGTACCGATTGCAGAGGAGCTTCATAAAACAAAATATGACCTCGAAGATCCGCTCCATGAAGATGAGGATTCACCTGTTCCAGGTTTAACGCACCGCTACCCAGATCGTGTGCTGTTTCTTGTCACAAATCAGTGCTCCATGTACTGCCGCTATTGTACGAGAAGGCGCTTTTCCGGTCAGATCGGGATGGGCGTGCCGAAAAAGCAATTAGATGCCGCCATTGGATATATTAGAGAAACCCCTGAAGTGCGGGATGTGTTAATTTCAGGCGGTGACGGGCTGTTAATTAATGATCAAGTGCTTGAATACATTTTGAAAAACTTACGAGACATTCCTCACGTTGAAATCATTCGAATTGGAACACGTGCACCGGTCGTGTTTCCGCAGAGAATTACAGATGAATTGTGTGAGATTTTAAAAAAATATCATCCGGTTTGGCTGAACACTCACTTTAATACAAGCATTGAAATCACAAAAGAAGCGAAAGAAGCGTGTGAGCGACTTGTCAATGCTGGCGTCCCTGTTGGCAATCAGGCGGTGATCCTAGCAGGAATTAACGACAGTGTTCCAATTATGAAGAAGCTGATGCATGATCTCGTCATGATTCGCGTCAGACCTTATTATATTTATCAATGTGATTTATCTGAGGGGATCGGCCACTTTAGAACACCTGTTTCAAAAGGCCTTGAAATCATTGAAGGCTTAAGAGGACATACGAGTGGTTATGCTGTGCCAAGCTTTGTTGTAGATGCACCAGGCGGAGGAGGTAAGATCACCTTACAGCCAAATTATTTATTATCTCAAAGCCCAGAGAAAGTGGTCCTGCGTAACTTTGAAGGTGTGATCACCTCTTATCCGGAGCCGGAACATTACGTCGCAGGCCAAGCGGATGCGTATTTTAATGAAATCTATGAAGAAAAGAAAGAACCGGCCATTGGCATAACAGCTCTATTTGAGGATGAAGCAAGATCCTTTACGCCTGAAAATTTAAGCCGAATGAAACGAAGAGAGTCTTATGAAACGAATCCTGAACATGATACGCTCAAAAACAAACGCGAAAAACGAGATGAATTAAAAGAGAAGAAATATCAAGCCCAGCTCAAAAAAGAACAAACCGTAAAGGAGGAGAAATAACGTTGCTGACATGTGATTGGTGTGAGGAGAAGAAAGCGAACGCAGGACAGACCACAGTCTATTGGGAACTCATCACGGGCACACAATCGATTGAGATTTTGGAAACGCCTTCGATTTCTTGCACGCATTGCGGGATGACGTATCAGAAGGATGAGACAGTAAAAGAGATAGAAGATCAATTAATTTTAGTCGATCAAACAAAACTTCCAGAAAAAATCTCATATGAAGAATTAATGAGCATGGAGCGGTTATTAAAGCGTAATTACTTTGATTTTTCTTCATAAGTTGTACCTCCGCCTATACAAGTCATCAAATTCCTGTATAATATAACAACAAAATAGAGTGTCGCGGAGGGAAAAACAGGTGAAGTCGTTTTACCATTATTTAATGAAGTACAGACATCCAAAACCGAAGGATGAAATCAGTCATTTTGCAAATGCTGCTTATGAAGATCACAGCTTTCCTAAAGCATCCACTGATTATCATGAGCTATGTGCCTATTTAGAGTTAAATGGGGACTATTTAAGCTCCATGACGACATTTGATGAGGCTTTTGAGCAATACGAAGTAGAAGTCAAAAAAAAATAACACACACAACCGCTTGTTCCGTATGGAAGAAGCGGTTTTTTCATGAAGAAATAAAATGGCGTTTTGCATGGTGTGGTTGCCCATGCAGAATTCCTTGCGCCGGCATACGATACGTTAAGACCAAAAGTCGGGCAAGGGGGAGACAGAATGAAGGCGAAAGCACCAAAATATAAAGTAGGGGATATTGTCGTCGTTGTCATGTACGGCACAGTTGGAACGATAACAAAAGTCCATCAAATTGACCAACATTATCTATATGAGGTCAATCATAATGAGGTGCTTTATTTTGAAACATCACTCCAGCTTTACGATGAGTACGACGGGGTGATTGTAGATACGGAAAAGCTGGACATTGAATATGAGTTCCTCATTGGCGATGTTGTATATGTAAAGGATTACGGGAAAGAGCTATTTAAAATCATTGGCCATCGGACTGAGATATGGCGCTACCTTGAAGATGGCTGGGAAGATGTCATTTATGAACTGACAAGGTTAAAAGACGGAGAATGGCTGGAAACAGAAGAAGAAGACTTGACGCTTGTCCTAAGGAAATATGAGATGGATCAGTTTGTTCATCAGCTTCTTTTTGTGCATTACGTTGGAGAAACCTCAAAAGAAATAGAGGAAGATATGGTGCAAACCGCTCTATTACAGTTAGAAGAGAAACAAGAAAGCGAAGCATCACTAGAATTTCTCGCTGTATCTATAGTGGATGAGCTTCTTGACATTTACAATGATTATAAAATTCTCTATGAATTTTTCAAAGACCCAGAATATAAGGATATGATGGACTTTATTTTGGAAAGTTTAAACGAGCATTTTGGTTAAAAGAAGACTTGTCCTAACACGAATAAAAAGTAAGGAACACAGAAAAAAGCAATCACATAAAACCAACCCCTCAAGATACGGCCCATCACCTGATCAAAAGTATGTCCATCTAAAATGCTTAACCATTTCATTGCCTCATGCCCCTTTTCTTTTCGTTTACTGCATTTATATGTATGGAATAAGCCATTATGACAAACTGTAATAAAAATAAGGCAGCGTTCATACATCATAAAAAGGAGGCGGAAAGCAATGAAAGAAGCAGATTTGGTGATTGATACAGAGGAAATTGCAGAATTCTTCTACACGGAGCTGGTCAAAAGAGGGTACATACCATCTGAGCTGGAAACGTTTGAGCTTGCCGATATTACATTTGAATATATGCTGAGGAAAGCAATGATAGTTGAAGAAGAGGCGCGGTAGGCACTATACTTTGAAGAGATTCTGAGTAGAAAGGGAGGGGAATTGTTTCGCGTGTATGTCATCATTTTTTTCCTTTTGTTTGGCGCCATCGCAGCGCTTATGGTGTCTGGCATGTTCCAGGAGTTGGACAACCAGATCATCTTATCGTTTGAAAACATCAGACTTCCTTTTTTAAATGATGTCATGCTGACTTTGACTGACTTTGGTATCAGTGCGCTGCTTGTCCCAATCATGCTCATCTTTAGCGTGGTGCTGTTTATGTATAAACGCTACCACTCTATTATGCTGCTTTTTCTACTATATATAGCAGAAAAAACGGTCAATCATGAACTGAAAGGACTGTTTGCTAGAGAGCGTCCAGCCTTTGATCATCTAGTGAATGAGATCTATTACAGCTTTCCGAGCGGTCATTCTATGAATGCGGCAACGATCTATCCATTTATCGCCTATCTATTAATTGAAATGGTTCCGTGGCTGAAAAAGAGACAAAAAGCAGTCTACATGGTGACAGGATGTTGTGTGCTGATGATCGGCATCAGCAGGATGTATATCGGTGTTCATTATGTCACTGATGTAGCAGGGGGCTTTGCGATAGGACTAGCTTTATTTCTCATATGTAAAAAGATTGACGAAAAATTGTCCGTCATTCGACAAAAATAGAAGAAGGAAATTCATAGATCCCAGCCAATTTTATATAAAAGGGGAGGGATTTGAATGCAATTGACATTGAGATTTTTTCAAAAGAAACCTTCAGCTTATCACTTAACCATTTATCAAACACCTGAATATGGTGCAGAAAGCGGGCATCAGCCTGTGTACCGGACAAAGATTGGCGGCAGGACACACCTTGATGTACTGGAAAAAGCATTCTCGACATTTAATGTACAAGATACAGTCCCTAATGATTACAATGCACGGTTTATCACAACAGGGGATATCGTTGTGATTGATGACCAGAAAAAAGGGAAGTGCTACTACCAGCTCTTTCCGGCAGGATGGAAACGCAGTGAACGCCTAATGACGATGAGTTAAATATAAACGACGATGCCAGCTTTACTTTCAGCTGGTATTTTCTTTTTTGATCTCAATCGTTTATAATAAATGGGACTAAACACATGTTAAACGTAAGTGGAGGCTAAAAAATGAGTGTACATATTGGAGCAGAAAAAGGACAAATTGCAGAAACGGTATTGCTGCCAGGCGATCCGCTTCGTGCGAAATATATTGCAGATACATATTTAGAAGATGTTGTGTGCTATAACGAAGTGCGCGGCATGTATGGTTATACTGGAACATATAAAGGAAAACGCATTTCTGTACAAGGTACTGGAATGGGCGTACCGTCTATTTCGATCTATGTGAATGAGCTGATCCAAAGCTATGATGTTCAAAACTTAATCCGTGTCGGTTCTTGCGGAGCGATCAAAAAAGATGTCAATGTACGTGACGTCATCTTAGCTCAAACATCATCAACAGATTCTCAAATGAACCGTGTGGCATTTGGACCGATTGATTACGCACCATGTGCTGATTTTGGTTTACTGAAAAAAGCCTACGACACAGCAGAAGCGAAAAATGTAGCTGTGCGTGTTGGGAATGTATTTACAGCAGACCAATTTTATAATGAAAAACCACTTGAGCTGATGGACCAATATGGAATTCTAGCGATCGAAATGGAGACAACGGCTCTTTATACGCTTGCTGCAAAATTTGGCAGAAAAGCGTTGTCGATTCTGACAGTGAGTGATCATGTGCTAACAGGAGAAGAAACAACTGCTGAAGAGCGTCAAACGACATTTGACGAAATGATCTTAATTGCACTAGATTCTGTTTTATAATAGTATAATGGGTGTGCTACGATGTAGCGCATCTTTATTTTTTTAGTAGAGCAAAAGGAAGGTATGTCATGAAGAAAAGCTATAAAATACTCTCAATCGCATCGATTCTTGGTTTGACGGCCGCATTATCAGGCTGCCAGTTGCTGGATCAGAAAAGCGGTACCACTGAATCTAACAAAACAAACGAACAAAAGAACGCAGCAAGTTCATCACCCCAGCAAAACTCAAACGATACGGCAGATTCATCTAATCAAGAGCTGACGTTAAAGAGTGAATATTTCAATGACATCAAGGTAGTGAGCGGACTGAAGACCATTCAAAACCCTGAAAATGTGCTTGCTTTAGTGAACAAAGAATATGCACTGCCAGGAACCTATAAACCTTCTGATCTCGTTGTACCAAAAGTGGAATTCTCTTTTTCAGAGGATATTGAAAAACGATATATTCGAAAAGAAGCAGCGGAGGCACTTGCGAAGTTATTCAAAGGTGCTAAAAAGGAAAACTTTGAGCTTGCTGCAGTATCGGGCTATCGTTCCTATGACCGTCAAAAAGTCATTTTTGATAGTGAAGTGAAACTAAAAGGGAAAGAAAAAGCCCAAGAAGCCGTAGCCTTACCAGGGGAAAGTGAACATCAAACAGGTCTAGCTATGGATATTTCCTCAAAAAGTGCCGGCTTTGAAATCTCTGAAAAATTTGGTGAAACACCTGATGGTAAATGGGTAGCCAAAAATGCTTATAAATATGGCTTTATCATTCGTTATCCAAAAGGGAAAGAAGACATCACGAAATATGAATATGAGCCGTGGCACCTGCGCTATGTAGGGAAAGAAGCTGCAAAAGCGATGCATGATCATGATTTAACATTTGAAGAGTACATGAACAAAGTGAAGAAAATATAAACAAATAAAAGGCCTCCCAAAGCTGGGAGGCCTCAGATTGTAGAGAAACTCATGTTTTTCTACAATCTTTTTTATTTTCATCGTAATGATGATGGATGAGATTGAATGAAAAAGGCCTCCCACACACCTAACCTAGCTTCGCTAGATGTGTGGCAATCTTCTTCATGTTCTGACAGGCAGCTGTGAGAAGAACTTGCTCACTCACATTTTGTTTTCCCCTCAACCGGCAGTAGCGAAGCCCGTGCAGTTGTTTTGAATCTGCAAAGCTTCGCTCTATTTTTTCTTTTCTTTTTTTATATAGCTCTTTTCCAGAGACAGATAGACGATTTTGTCTGATCTTTTCTTTATGTTCTTCCCATATGTGTCTTGAGATGACTTTTTGATGATTTTTCGACCTTGTGCATCTTTCAAGGAAAGGACACGATGTACATTTTTTAGGATCTGATTTGTAGAACCTATAACCTTTTCGATCAGTTGTTGTATATAATAGCTTCTCACCATTTGGGCATATGTAATGATCATGTTCAGAGTCATACTTGAATTTCCACTTCTCAAATAAACCTCTTGTTGGATGAAAGCGTCTATGTGCGATGACACCAAAAATACGGCGATCTGATAAACCTTTACAGATTGGGGTCGTCAAATAACCAGAATCAAGGGCAACAGCTTCTACTTGAAAACCAAATCGTGCGATTTGGTGATCCAACCGATCAAGATACGGAACAGAATCATGGACATTACCGGGCGTGATGTGGGCATCCGTGATGATATTGTACTTCATATCCGTTGTACGGTGGTCTAGGTAGAAAAAGCCTTCCGGTTTGTTTTCACGATAAAGATAGCCACTTTCAGGATCAGTCGTACTTTGACGAATGTCTTTTTCCGTTTTCACCTCCTCTTTTACCTTTAAGGGCTTTTTTCCGTGTGCCACCCGATCTTCTTGGATCGCTTCTTCTAAATCATTTATATAGTTCTGGGTATCCTGCTCAATCGTTTTTCTCGTATATTTATGTTTATTGGCATTGGCTTTAAGATGAGTGGAGTCAGTAAAAAGAACGCGGCCTCCTACCATATCATGATTGATAGCTTGAAGCACGATCTCGTCGAAAATGTCTTGAAAAATCGTTGTATCTTTGAATCGAGTACGACGATTCCAGCTAATGGTCGAGTGATGAGGAACGGGGTCATTGATGTTCAAACCTAAAAACCATCTATACGCCATGTTATAGTAAATTTCTTTTTCAAGTTGTCTTTCAGAACGGATACCATACAGGTATCCGATGAACATCATTTTGAACAAAATGAGTGGATCGAGAGAAGGACGACCTTTATTCTCACTATAATATGGTTTTACTTTGTCTATGATAAATGAAAAATCAATGTATTGATCAATTTTACGAAGCAGGTGATCCTCTTCGACCAGTTGATCTAGTAATACAAATTCGGCTTCGTGCTGAGAAGAATTTCTAGTGTGGAACATGAGAAAAACACCTTCCTTTAGTATGCTTTTCTCTATTATAAAATGGGGTAGTGGAAAATTTAAGGGAAAAAATAAAGCTGTCGAGATTTTCTCGACAGCCTGAGGCCTCCCAAAGCTGGGAGGCCTTCTTTTATACGCCGTTTTAAAAAAAGAGCAAACCTGCTAATGCGAAGCCGGTAATAAAACCGAGTCCAATGCCATAAGCTGGACCCCAGCCATAATAACCTCCGTAATAGCCAAATCCTAAGCCCCCGCGGGACCCGCCGACTGGTCGGATATAAACTTTGCGGTTTGTCACCCGCTCAATACGTCCAACATGTACTCTGCCATGACGATCAGTAATTCTAGCTACTTTCCCCATATGCTGCTGACAAAGTTTGTAGTAGCGCTCCATGTTTTTCCTCCTTATGACAAACTCTTTTCACTCTTATCCTATGCGAAAGACTTCATAGAGTTTGGACAAAACATATAGGAGATTCGCTCATTTTATACTGTACATTCAAATACAAGGTGACTCAGATGTTCTCGGTGTGTTTGAATCAGGTCATAGTGTGTCTGCAATGTATCATAAAGAGAAGGTGGTATTTGATCTGATAATTCCATTTCGGTCGGCTCCTCCTGCACCATGTGCTCATCGAATGAGAGAATCTGAATGTCACGGAATCCTGCGGACGCTAACTGTTTTTTCCATTCAGAAAATGAAAAGAGGGAGTGAAACCCATAAAACTCCCGAATGGCTGCCTGTTCTTCTGAGGAAAGCGGCACTTTTAACACAGCCTCATTTGCGATCAATTGTTTTCCAGGAGCAAGCACCCGTTTTATCTCAGCAAGCGCAGCAGGTAAATGGGTGAAGCTTAAAACAGATTCACTGATCAGTAGAGAGAACGAGTCATCTGCAAATGGCAGGTGTTCGATCGATGCTTGCTGTGCACGGAAAGGTAGTTGTTCCCGCTCGAATCGCAGATTGGCTTTTTCAATCATCAAAGGGTGTGTATCAATCGCCTCTACTTCATAACCTAAATGTCCTAGATATGCGGCTGTTTGTCCTGTGCCGCATCCAACATCCAGTATACGATCGTCAGACGCCAGGTTGAGATGCTCAATCATCGTTTTAGTTAGCTCAATTCCACCAGGATGGGCACCTGATACACCAAAATAGGCAAGCATTTCTACATAGTCACTCATGGAATCCCTTCTTTCTTTATCATGTTTCTCTCTAAAGATTATGCATTGCAGGGCTAAATGGCTTATCTTTTCAAATAGAAGTTTGATCCTTTGGTTGACGGATGAAGAATCGTCCTTGATAATAATGAAAGGAGATAAAGGTGGTGTTTTTTTGAAAAAACAATTCAAGTTCGTGATAGCCATTCTGGTGACAGCAGCACTTTCCTCAGCGATTACATTTGTGATCACAAAACAAGGTGCTGTCAGCGTTTCAGGAGATGAGAAGTTTAGTAAACTCATGGCTGCATATACGAAGGTAAAAAACGAGTATTACGAAAAAACGGATGATCAAAAACTAGTAGACGGTGCGATTCAAGGCATGATTGCATCACTTGATGATCCATACTCTACATATATGGATCAGGAGGAAGCCGAAGGGTTTAACAACACCATTTCATCTTCATTTGAAGGAATTGGTGCACAAGTAGAAGAGAAGGATGGACAAATTTTAATTGTCGCACCGATTAAAGGCTCTCCTGCTGAAAAAGCTGGTTTGAAACCTCATGATCGTATTTTAAAAGTGGATGGTAAAAGTACAAAAGGCATGTCAGTGAATAAAGCCGTTTCTATTATCAGAGGGAAAAAAGGAACGGATGTCAAACTGCATTTGAACCGACAAGGTGTTGGAAATGTGGATGTGACAATCACAAGAGATACGATTCCACTTGAAACGGTGTATGCAAAACTAACAAAAGATAAAATAGGCGAAATCCAAATCACGTCTTTTGCTGAAACCACGTCTAAAGAGTTAGATAAAGCGATTGATGACCTCGAGAAAAAAGGGGCAAAAGGTTTTGTCATTGATCTGAGAGATAATCCAGGCGGCATTATGACAGAAGCAATTGAAATGAGCAATGACTTTATCGATAAAGGAAAAGTCATTATGCAGGTTGAGGAAAAAGGAAAGAAACAAGTGTACAAAGCGGAAAAAGAACGCAAAGTTCATCAGCCGACAGTTGTTCTTGTAAACGGCGGTTCAGCGAGTGCTGCTGAAATCATGGCGGCAGCTCTGCACCAATCCTCTAGCATTCAACTTGTTGGAGAAAAGACATTTGGTAAAGGGACTGTTCAAAATGCCCAAAGCTACAATGATGGTTCTAGTGTGAAATTAACCATTGCCAAGTGGCTGACACCAGACGGGTCTTGGATTCACAAAAAAGGAATTGAGCCACAGGTGAAAGCATCTCTGCCGAGTTATGCGAAGCTGCCATACTTAAGTCCGAAAAAGACGTATCAACTGAATGATGATGGAGATGAAGTCAAAGCGGCTCAAAAAATGTTCCAAGCGCTTGGCTACAAAGCAAAAGCCAATGGAGAATATGATCAAGCATTCCAGTCGGTCGTGAAAAGGTTCCAATCAGATCACGATCTAAAGGCTGATGGTATTCTGACAGGGGACACAACGACGGTACTGATGACAAACATCCAAGATAAGCTCAAGAAAAATGATACGCAAATGAAAAAAGCCATTGAAGTGTTGAAAAAAGAAATGAAATAGAAAAAGCAGTCCTCATCAGGGGACTGCTTTTTTTCTTGTGTTACGCTTTGTTAGCCACAGGTTCCGTTGTTTTCCCATTCTTTTCAAACAAATCACTTGTCACAGAATTAGATGTGACATTCTTCTGGAAGAATGGATTCAATATCAAGATGACCACAACGTTTGCTAGTAAACCGAGAAAGCCTTCATAAAGGCCGAATGTCATTTGTGTCATATTCGCTGTAAAGGTCACGATAATTCCTACGATGAGCCCCGCAATCGTTGCTTCTCTCGATTGTTTTTTCCAGAACAAGCTGATGGCAATGGCTGGGAAAATTTGAACCATTCCAGAAACACCGATCAGCTGAAGCGTGACGAGCGCAGTCGGGAACAGCATACCGAATAAAAGAGCAAGACCGATCACGATAAATACCATCGAACGTGTAATGATCGTTAACCGTTTAGGTGACACATTTGGATGGATTAAATCACGGTACAAATTATTGGCAAATAAATTCGACGCCCCAATGGCCATGATCGAACATGGAATGAGAGAAGCAAGTGCAATCGTTGAATACGCAAGCCCCTGCATCACGCCGCCATATGACGTCTGAATTAAATGAAGAAGAGCAAATCTTGGATTTGTATCTTCCGGTAAGACTAAAAAGGCAATGAAGCCAAGGAAGATGACCAAAATCAATACAATGTTGTAAAGAGGTAAAAACATACTGTTTTTACGGATGGCATCTGCGCTTTTGGCTGTGAAAACACCAGTTGCTGCATGAGCCCACATAAATAATGCGAGTGCAGAAACACCTGATGCGGTAATAAACCACAAAATGCCTTTAGGGCCGCTTTCAGGAATCGTCAGAAGCTGTGGAGCTTCCTTAGCTAACGTATTCATCATTGGTGTCCAGCCGTTAAAATGAATAATCGGGAGGGAAACGACCATAAAGAGCATGATCACCCAAACAAGAATATCTTTAATAATGGCTGTATATGTAGGACCTTTAATACCACTGAAAAATGTATAAAGTGCAACTAAAATAAATGAAATCATAACAACTGCATTCACATTAATATAACTCGTTCCAGCGACAGTTAACGTATCTTGAATCCCGCTTAGCTGAAGACAAATGTATGGAATGAGCATGAGTACACCAACAATGGCAATCAAACTAGATAACAGTTTACTGTCAAATCGCTCACGTGCATAGTCAGCAAGTGTTGTCAGCTTGTGATTTTTTGCAACCGTCCAAAGTTTTGGTAAGAAGAAATACGCAATAAAATAAGCAAGAACTGAATAGGGGATAGCGAAAAAAGCAACACTTCCCGCTGTATAAGCTGTACTTGTGAGCCCTAAAAAGGTATAAGCAGTATATAAGTCTGCGCCAACAAGGAACCAGACGAGAAGCCCGCCAAATTTTCTCCCGCCAACAGACCATTCTTCGACTGATTGTCTTGATGATTTATCACGACCAGCGGCAAAACCGATGACCACGACGATGAAAATGATACTTGCAGTAATCAATAAAGCTGTTAAGTTTCCTTGC
This sequence comes from Bacillus sp. FSL K6-2869, assembly GCF_040869405.1. Taxonomy (NCBI): domain Bacteria; kingdom Bacillati; phylum Bacillota; class Bacilli; order Caryophanales; family Bacillaceae; genus Bacillus; species Bacillus sp. FSL K6-2869. The sequence continues at coordinate 2,051,320 of NZ_CP152035.1, read as the reverse complement.
ATTCGTCAGTTCCTCCATTTGAATGTTGCATCCTGTAAATGATAAATGTGCAAACGGGTGTGAGTACAATCCATAGTAAGAGCCAGAAGTGGAAAAAAGGCAGCCCGATGACAAATGGATGAATACGATTCACAAAGGGGAGCAGTGCAAGCTGTCCAATGAATGGAATCGCGATGAGTAGCGCCAGTATCAGTTTTTTGTTCATGTTTTCCTCCTCTAATATTTTGTAATTTCATAATAATAGCAGTTGTCAGATTAGATCACAAGACCATTTTCAGAAAAAACAATCATTTTTATGAATATCATACTAATATAACGCTTTCATTTTTAAAAAGAGGTAAATACTGAAGAATGAGAAAGGAAGACTTGAAAATAAGTATGGAAAAATAATATTTAGAGCAAATAAAAAAGCCCCAGCATGACGCTGAGACTGTGCCGTTTTTTATAGGAAATCAGATACTTCTTCGATGTCAAAACGATTGCTTTTGTGAGCTTCTTTTGCTGCTTTCCCGACAGAAATCAACATCACTGGTTCGTATCGACCACTCACATTGAATTCTTTCACGTACGCTTCTTTGCTGAAACCGCCCATTGCGCATGTATCATATCCCATTGCTTTCGCCGCAATCATTAACTGCATAGCAGCTAACGAAGCGTTTGAATACGCAGCTTCACGTGCATATTGCTCGCTTTGGTAAGCACCATTGATTTGCGTCATCAGTGTTTCTTTAATATCTTCTGTGATGAAGCCTTGTTCTGCTAGCTCACTGTAGATTTTTTCACCCTTTAGATTGGCTTCAAGGTCACCTAGCACAGCAATCACAGCTGATGCTTGAGAGACTTGTTTTTGGTTGTAAGCAATTGGAAGAAGTTTTGCTTTTGATTCAGCACTATGGAAAACAGTGAAATGCCAATGCTGAAGGTTCCAAGCAGATGGTGCTTTTGTTGTGATATCAAGAAGCTCTGTTAACTCTTCTTTTGTCATTTCATGAGTTGTATCATACTCTTTTACTGAAGCTCTTTCTTTTAAAATGTCAATCGTTTTTTGATCGCTCGCCATATGGATATTTCCTCCCGTTTTTGCAAATAGTATGGTACAATAAATAAAAAAGTGAGAAACTTACTTATTGTAACTAGAGATATATTTTAAATTGTATACCGTTAGTTTGTCAAACGATTATGAAAAGAAAGGCTGAAATATATGGAATTTCAATTATGTCCAAACATTCAGCAAGCTTTTTTGCTTCTTGGCAAAAGGTGGAATGGTCTCATCATTCATGTATTGCTTGACGGTCCGAAGCGGTTTAAAGACCTGACGGACATTATTCCATCCATCAGTCAAAAAATGCTCGCAGAACGCTTAAAAGAGCTTGAGCAAGAAGGAATCATAAAGCGCACTGTACTTCCTGAAACGCCAGTCAAAGTCATCTATTGTCTAACCGAAAAAGGGAGTGCATTACATGGTGTGTTCGGAGAAGTATCGCGCTGGGCAGGGGAGTATGCTGGATCTCATGTGAAAAAGGAGCAAGCCTAGTTTTAGGTTTGCCCAAACGTTTTGTCTCCTAATGAATATGCTGATGTTAGGCACATGACAAAGGAGGAGAAAAGCATGTACCCTCATACTCCGTATTTTCGAGGCGGTGCCCCTGGCATTCCGCCATATGAATCTAGAGTCCCTTTGTTTTTTGGTTTTGGCGCTCCTTTAGTCGGCGGACTGCTTGGCGGATTTCTAGGAAGTGCGATTTTTAATTATCCTCGTCCATATTACCCGCCACCACCACCGCCTGTTCCACCACCTTATGGCGGCGGATATCCACCATATTATTAAGAAAAAAGAGTAAGCCTGCTTCCATTTCAAAGCAGGCTTTTTATAATGGAATATCAATTTCAGAAATGCCTGGATCATCATGCTTTAAAAACATAATTTCTAAAATACCATCTTGATACGAAGCCTTCGTTCCTTTTCTTTTCACAGCAGCAGGCAGGACAACCTTCTTTTGTTTATTCTCTTCAGGAAAATGATCAATAAACAGCAGATTGGCTGTATGTTTGATTTTTACCTTTTCCGTGTTCGGACGATCGAGCTCTATTTTGACAAACACGTGATCTGTCGTCTCAAATACTTCAACATTCGGCTCTTTCTTTTTTTTATCGTCTGTCTCTCTTGTTTTCTGCTGCTGAGACAGCGGATCCTGAAAGGGGAATTGAGCAGAATAATTGGAGCCGAAAACACTTTCCATGACTTGATTGACATATTGCTCAACGTCTTTAGGATCTGAATTTTTTAACGCTTCTTTTGAAAATTGCTTTTGAAAAGGGAATAATCGGTTCCAGTCAAACATGCAAATCATCCTTTCTAAATGCCCTGAATTAGTATATGCCCATAAAGTGATGTGCGTGCTATAATATACGATAGGTTTAGAAAGGAATGGTTAGATTGAACGAACAACAATCAAAAGGTGTCTTATATACGGCTGCATCTTTTACATTATGGGGATTGTTCCCATTATATTGGAAACTGATGGAGCATATTTCGTCAGGCGAAATTTTAGCGCACAGAATAGTATGGTCCTTTGTTTTTATGTGCGGTATTCTTTTATATTTAAAGCAAGTCCGTCCAGCGATGCAGACTGTGAAAGGTCTGATGATAGATGGAAAAGCACTTTTTTCATTACTTTTATCGGCTATTTTAATTTCGGTCAACTGGTATGTATACATTTGGGCTGTAAATCACGATCTTATGCTGGAAGCGAGTTTAGGGTATTATATTAATCCGCTTGTATCAGTTTTACTAGGCATCATTTTCTTAAAAGAACGACTGAATAAAATGCAAACCACCGCCATTCTCATTGCTGCAGCTGGGGTCATCATCTCAACTGTTCAGTACGGCTCATTTCCTGTCGTGGCTTTCGTATTGGCTTTTAGTTTTGGGTTTTATGGACTGATTAAAAAAAGAATGAGTTTTACGAGTGCCATTGGATTAACCATTGAAACACTGCTTCTTGCACCAGCTGCGCTTGTTTACTTATTCTTCTTCTTAAAAGAACCTGTTGTCACGATGAATCCGAGCAGCTTCGGCTCTCTTGGGCTATTATTTTTTGCAGGTGTCTTTACAGCTGTACCGCTTCTTTTATTTTCTGAAGGAGCCAAAAGAATTCCTTTATATCAAGTTGGTATTTTGCAGTATATTGCACCGACCATTACACTCTTTTTGGGGCTGTTTGTGTATCACGAACACTTATCTGCAGCAAAAATCGTGACATTCCTCTGTATTTGGGTGGCGATTTTACTATTTACAACCTCTCAACTGCGAATGAAAAAAACAGCGAATTCTCATTAAAGAGACGAAGCAGTTTGCTTTTTTTTGCAGGCGGATCATGTCATAATAAGTTGTTACCAAAACTGTAGAGGTGATCTCATGTCATCAGTCGATGAGCTTGCACACGCTTATCAATCTTTATGGAAAAATCGGCAGCTTGATGTAGTGGATATGACTTCATTACACGAGGCGATACGAGATGATTTGCTTGATGCACGCACCCATCCTCGCGCAAGAAAGTCATTGCATCAAAAGTATGTACTCGCTGTGGAAAGAATTTTAGAAAGCACGATTGAACAGGGTCATCAACTACAGCTGATCAGCTTACATACAAAAAAGCTGCGAGAACTAATTCAAAATGAAGGAAGGAACCACTCATGAAACCAATTCAAACGGAAGATGTCACAGCACATCTTGAATCGTTTTTAAATCGGCCAGTCTTCGTTCATCTTGAAACGACAACTGGTTCTTATTCAGCTCATGTGAATGAGCAAAATATGACGGTCGTGGCGTATATCCGCAACGCAAAAGTCGTCTATTCACAGGCTAAAATAAAAGGACAAGGTCCATACCGAGTCGGAATGAAAACAGAAGATGGCTGGATTTACGCAGAAGGTTTAACCGATTACGTGTTTGATGAAAAAGGTCGCCTGCTGTTAGCAGGACATCTGCCAGACGGAAAACTAGCGATCTCATTACAAATTAGTGAAACACCATTTCAGGTGTAGGAGAGAGGGGAACAGTGATGAACGAACATGTACTTGTGATGCTGCCTCACCCCGACGATGAATCCTTCGGGGTCGCAGGGCTCATCGCGCAAAGCAGAAAACGTGGAATTCCAGTGACGTATGCATGCGGGACACTTGGAGAAATGGGAAGAAATATGGGAAGTCCAACATATGCTAACCGTGAGACACTTCCTGAATTAAGAAAACAGGAATTAATCAATGCATGTAAAGAAATGGATGTCACAGACTTGCGAATGCTTGGTCTTCGGGATAAAACGTTGGAATTTGAAGATGATGAGTATTTAGCGGATGTGATGGAAAGTATTATTGATGAAGTGAAACCAACCCTTATTGTCACATTTTATCCAGGTCATGGTGTACACCCTGATCATGACGCGACAGGTGAAGCGGTCATTCGTGCTCTATACCGCAAGAAAAAAGAAGACCGTCCTGTCACATACTGCATGGCCATTACGAAAAATCGAGAAGAAGTGCTAGGAAATGCCGATATTGTGATTGATATTACTGATGTAGCCGATATCAAATTAAATGCACTAAGAGCGCATAGAACACAAACAGAAGGCATGCTAAGAGAGCTTGAACAAAAGTTGAAAAACAAAGAACCAGTCGTTCAAAAATGGTTTGATGAAGAAATTTTCTGGACGTATCAATGGAATGACTAAATGAAAGGCAGCTGACTTCAGTCAGCTGCCTTTTCCTGTTGCAGAATGCATACGTCTTTCAATCAACCTGAGACGAACAAATAGGACGATGGCACCTGCGGCAAGCCCAGTAATCAGACCAATCCAATAACCAAACGCTCCAAATGAGGTATACGTGCCAATCAAGTAGCCAGCTGGAAGGCCGATGACCCAGTAAGAGACAAACGCAGCAATCAGTGTATAATTCACATCTTTATAGCCGCGCAGAGCCCCTTGAATGGGTGCAGCGATCGCATCAGACAGCTGGAAAAAGATCGCATACATCAAAAAGTGCTGTGTCATTTGTAAAACAGCTGATTCAGTTGTATATAAACCAGCGATCTCAGGTCTAAATAACAAGATGAGTGCTGCGGTACATAATGAGAACAAAACAGCTGTTGCAATACCAATATAGCTGTAGCTTTTTGCGTCTTTATAACGCATGGCACCGGCTTCAAAACCTACAACAATCGTTAAAGCCATTGAGATACTAAGCGGCAGGATATATAAAATAGAAGCAAAGTTCATCGCTGCTTGGTGACTAGCGATTGTCACGGTATCAAAGTGACCCATTAAAAGCGTGACAGCTGCAAAAATACTTGTTTCAAAAAAGATTGCAAACCCAATAGGGATACCGATTTTCAGTATTTGACCCATTCGGGAGACGTTAAAACGAGGTAATGTCTGAAACAACCGAAAGGATGCAAACGGTTCGGCTTTGATGACAATACATATACTCATGATGAAAATCGCCCAATACGTCAGCGCAGATGCAAGACCTGCCCCTGCACCGCCAAGCTTTGGAAACCCAAAGTTTCCAAAAATAAAGAGATAATTTAAAACAAAATTAATAGGAAGTGCGGTTAACGTAATGAACATCGTCACACGTGTTTTTCCTAATGCATCAATGAACGATCTCATGACTGAATAACCAAAAAGCGGGATGATCCCAATAGCAAGGAAGCTGAGAAAATGACGGGCAATGGTTTCTACGGATGGTTCAAGCCCAAGTCTCCCTAAAATAAAAGGAACACACAACGATCCAATGGCAATCACCACGATACTTAAAAGAAAAGATAAATAAATGGCCTGGAAGACTGCACGAGGAACGTCTTCCCTGCGGCCGCCGCCCATTAACTGAGCTACAATAGGGGTAACAGCCATTAAAATACCAGCAAGACCAGTATAAACAGGTGTCCAAATGCTCGAACCGATCGCTACACCTGCCAGGTCTTCTGCACTCACTTTTCCAGACATCACCGTGTCTAAAAATGTGATGAGCGAAAGACCTGCTTGTGTAATTAAAATCGGAATCAATATGGTTAAAAATTGTGCCAACTTTGCTCGAATGCTATTCGTTTCTCTCATCATAAGTTCCTCTCTGAACAGAAATAACGAGAGGAATTATATCACGCTATGTAAAAAAATCAATTCTCCGTCGGATTATTTTTCTTTCAGGGCTTCGTTTTTTTGAACATTTGGGCATAAATAAAAGAAAGACTGACAACACCTAAAATGCTGCAAGCATATTGAATCACTTTTTGAATGGTCATATTGAATTCACCTCCATACAAATAGAATGTGCACAATTTGTTATTTTATGACACAAGCGAAAGAAGGAGGGATATGGTGAGATGATCAATCGCACAAATGAAGAAGCGATGTTTAAGTTAGAAATGAAATCTCATTTGACGCAAATTATGATGGATGCAAGGAAAATCGTCGATTCGCTTGACCAGACGGAACAATGCCTTCTTTGTGAACTCGAATCATTGCATGATCAGTTTAATGAAATGCATGCAGAGGCTTCCTCGTTTTATTTACAAGCATATATGGAAGAATTCACACCAGGTTTTGCTCAATTTTCTTTAGCCATTGAGAACTTATCAAAACAAAAGCATGGCGCACTGATTGTGATTCAAAGGAGAGATGAGGTGGAGGATTATATACAAAAAGGGACAAACCTCCATGCGAAAATTAGCGCATCATTAATAGAAAGCATTTTCTATCCTGGAAACCCACTTCATGATGGCGCCCTTTTAGTAAAAGAAAACACGCTTGTTTCCGCTGCAAATGTCCTACCGCTCACCTCAAAAAAAGTCAGCCCTTCTCTTGGGACAAGACACCGGGCAGCCATTGGACTTTCTGGCATGACTGATGCCCTTGTTCTTGTGGTATCAGAAGAAACAGGAAAAATGTCGTTTGCGAAAGAAGGCGTCCTCTATCCGTTAACTGTAAAAGATCAAGAAATCAGAAAGTAAACATGAACACAGCATTCTTCATTGGGAAGGGTGCTTTTTTTATTGAGGAGAAAAAACAGGCAATTAAGTAAAAAGTCATTTGATACAGAAAAATTTGTCATGTAGAATAGAACTATGAAACTAGCAACGTGCTTGTTTTGACAAATTTCTAAACGTCAACTTAAAAATTCCTTAAAAATTGTTTATAAATACAGCAAACAGCCGATAGAAACGATATGGCTTTGTTTTAGCATTTTGAGTTTGCTGCTCTAACCTATTTAGTATTGCCCAACGTCTTCATGTCGAGTAATATAATAGAAATAAAGATAAAATAGTGCAAGAGAAGCAGAACCATTAAATGCTAAACTCAAAACTAGTACATAAGTCTTATGGGACGAAATCATGAAAGGCGGAGATTCATCTATGAAGAAAAAAGTAGTAACCGGCCTCACAGTTTCAGCGATCGCAGGCTCAGCTGTTATTGCTGCACCGGCAGAAGCACAGACGATCAAGGTGAAAAGCGGTGACTCACTTTGGAAGATTGCCGAACAGTACAACACAAGTATTTCGGAACTTCAATCTCTTAATCAATTAAAAACGACGATGATTTTTGCAGGACAAAGCTTAAAGATTCCTAGTGCAAAAAGTTCAAAATCCAGCTCATCAACAAGTTCAAAAGCAACGAAATCAAGCGCTTCAACAACATCTAGCTATACAGTCAAGCTTGGGGATTCATTATGGCTGATTGCGAAGAATCACAAAATGTCAGTTGCAAGTTTGAAAAGTTTGAACAGCTTAAACAGTGACCTCATTCGTCCTGGACAAAAGCTGAAAGTGTCTGGAACGACGAAAACGAGCGGCAGCCAGTCCTCAAATTCAAACTCAACATCTAATTCTGGCTCAAGTAACAAATCAACGAATTCTAATAGTTCGTCATCAGCATCTAGTACATATAAAGTCAAATTAGGCGATTCACTTTGGAAAATTGCCAATTCGTTAAATATGTCGATTGGTGAAATTAAAACATTGAACTCGCTAAAATCTGATACGATTTATCCAAATCAAGTATTGAAGGTAAAAGGAACGGTAACGTCAAAACCAAGTCAGCCGAAAGCACCTGCTCAACCTAGCACGCCTTCAAACAGCAATCAGTCTTCAAGTAGTAAAACCACATCTTATACGGTTAAATCAGGTGATTCATTATGGAAAATTGCGAATCAGTTTAAGGTGCAGGTTCAATCAATCCGCACAGCAAACAGCTTGAAAAGTGATGTGCTTAGAATTGGACAAGTATTAAAAATCAACGGAACAGCTTCCGGTTCAACTGGATCTAATGGTTCTACGTCAAACGGTTCAACAACACCGGTCAACAATAATAAAAATGACGTTCCAATGAATGCAAAAATCACGACAATGATTCAAGAAGGTAAAAAGCTCACAGGCATACCTTACAGATGGGGCGGCAATACACCAGCTGGATTCGATTGCAGCGGCTTTGTTTACTATCTCATTAATAAGGTTTCATCAGTATCTAGATTGAGTACAGCAGGATACTGGAATATGATGACGCCTGTCAGCACACCACAAGTTGGAGATTTTGTTTATTTCACAACGTACAAAGCAGGTCCTTCTCATATGGGACTATATCTAGGTGGAGGAGATTTCCTTCATGCAAGTGACAGCGGAGTAGGAATTTCAAACTTAAGCAATCCTTATTGGAAAAAAGCCTACCTAGGTGCGAAACGTTTCTTCTAAAAAAGCCGATTTTCGGCTTTTTTTGTTTGCCCAATGCTGTGATTGTCCATACTGATAACAAAAGGGGGCAGTCATAAATGAAAAAGTCAGTGTGGATGATCATGATATGTTTGATCTTTACCGCATCAGCATGTCATGCACCGCCGAAAAAAGAAACGACAGAAGAAACAAGAGAAGTTGCCGCACCTAAACAAGCACCAGTCACAACGTCACTCATAAACGAAAGCGGGCAAAAAATAGGGAGCATTGAAATAAGAGAGTCCTCAGAAAATGGGCTGGATCTGCATGTGAAAGCGAAAGGACTGCCGCCAGGTCCTCACGGCTTTCATATTCATGAAACAGGAATATGTGAAACGCCAGATTTTGAAACGGCGGGGGCTCACTTTAATCCGACCCATAGAGAGCATGGCTTCGACAACCCAAAAGGGCATCATGCTGGAGATATGCCTAATTTAGAAGTAGGGGCAGATGGTCAAATTGACGTCGTTGTGAATGTTCCGAATGTGACGGTCAAAGGAGGCCCGAATCAATTGGTTGATCAAAACGGGCGAAGTTTCATCATCCATGCAGAAGCAGATGATTACTTAAGCAACCCTTCTGGCAACTCAGGGAGACGCATTGCTTGCGGAGCCATCACAAAAGAAATGGTAAAATAACAGAAGACGAACCTTTATGTATTGAGTGCATAAAGGTTTTTTTAGTATACTTGGTGAGGAAAATGATCGAAGAGAGGAATTAATCATATATGTTTAACCAACCAGCACTCCCAGAAGAAATTCAAGCAATGATCGAAGCAAAAGGAAAAGTTCTCGAAGAAGAATTTCGTCCGCTTATCGGAACAAGCGGCTATGAATCACAAGATACGTCTATTATTCAAGATGCCATGATTGCACTTGCCCTAGGAAAAAATGTTCTGTTAAAAGGACCGACGGGCTCAGGTAAAACAAAACTAGCAGAAACTTTATCCGCGTTTTTTCAACAGCCGATGCACAGTGTAAACTGCTCAGTTGACCTTGATGCAGAAAGTCTAATTGGCTATAAAACCATCCATAATGATGGACAAGTTGCTTCTATAGAATTCATTGAAGGTCCCGTTACAAAAGCAATGAAAAAAGGACACCTTTTATATATTGATGAAATCAACATGGCAAAACCAGAAACACTGCCTATTTTAAACGGTGTGCTTGATTACAGAAAAATGATGACAAACCCATTTACAGGTGAAGTCGTTAGAGCAGAAGAAGGCTTTGGCGTGATTGCAGCAATCAATGAGGGGTATGTGGGGACAGTGCCGCTCAATGAAGCGCTGAAAAACCGTTTTGTCGTCATTGAAGTTCCTTACATTGGCGGTGGCATTTTAAAAGAAGTACTGCACACTCAATCTGTATTAAAGGATGAGCGTTTAATCGATCAATTCGTACAGCTCTCATCAGATCTCATCGTCCAAGCACACAATGGACAGGTCAGTGAAGAAGCCGCATCCATTCGCGCACTGTTAGATACATGTGATCTTGCGCAATATATCCCGCCGCTTCGTGCAATTGAACGAGGAATTGTAGAGAAGCTAGAAGATGACCGGGAAAAAGCAGCGGTAAGAAATATCGCTCAAACATTATTCGAGTGAGGTTCTGACTTTTGAAATTCATCAAATTTAATGACAGCAGAATCGATTCATTTCTATTTATGGAATTAACGGATTTAGCCAAAACACTTGCCAAAAGTGATGATGTGGAGCTTGAATACGGTGTTCAATCGTACTATGAACCGTTTGAAAAGAAAATTTTCATCAGCCATTTTTGGGATGATCGTCATCAAGAGGATATGATGGCAGGCCTAAAAAGTGATGTGTTCCTGCGAGCAGTAGGGACAGTGTATAGCGATCTTACAGTATTTGAAGACATCATTCGCTATGCCCACACATTATCCATTCCTGATGTGTGCAAACAATTGTTTATGCTGTTTGAAGATATCCGCATTGAAGAGCGGATTAAACGTGACCGCCCAGGAACAAAAAAGGTGTTTAAACGGAGAAGAGAGCTTTACAGACGTCACTTTAAAACACAATTAACGATTAACCAAGAGCGCAGTATTTTAACAGATGCACTCTTTTGTGCGATATACGTGAAGCTGACAGCCGAATCTCCGCTTGAAGAAATTCCACCCCTTCATGAGCGGATAGATCCAATGATTCCGTTTATTGAGTCAAGTCTTGAACGTGTATATGACGCACGCTCGACATCTGATATCGCCATCATTGTGAAGGAATTGACAGAAGGCTTCGATGAGCTCCTTGAAAAGGATATGCTGAACACATACTTTTTCTTCCCAGAATTGGACTATGAAAAAGCGGCAAAAGAACCGCTTTTCCATGACCTCAAAAGAAAGCCTAAATTAAGTGAGGATATAAAAGTCGATCGGGAAAAAGAGGGGGATGAAGACATCCATAATGAATATATGGAAGTATGGCATAGAGAAACGGAAGCACCATCTAAAAGTTTCCTTCAATTTGATTTAGAACACGGTGGTAAAAGCGATCTCGGTAAAGATGCGGCAAGAGAAGGTGACGATGGAGATCAGGCGCTTGGAACGGTTCAAGGTTCAGCCAAACAAACCCATCGAAAAGACTATTCAAAGCTTGAAGCACTAGAAGAGGCAGAAGGAGAAGAAAGCGGGGCAGATGCGCATGAGAATGGAAAAGAAAACAAATATGCATTTCCAGTCATGATTTCACCAGAACCTCCTTCACCAGAGCAAGTAGGTGTGTACAAGCAACACGCAAAGGCAATCGAGCCTTATCAGAAACGCTTAAAACAAATGATTCAAAAAACACTTGAGCATAAAAAATCATGGCCAAAAACAGATCTTCATGCAGGACGTCTCAGTAAAAAGCTCATTCGTTATTTTACAGAGTCCAATCCTCGACTATTTTATAAAAAACAAGCGCCATCTTCTCAAATTGATGCTGTGTTCACTTTATTAGTTGACTGTTCTGCGAGTATGTTTGACAAGATGGATGAGACAAAAAAAGGGATTGTTCTGTTTCATGAAGCTTTAAAATCAGTGCAGGTACCTCATCAAATTGTAGGATTCTGGGAAGATACAAATGACGCAACTGAAACAAGTCAGCCGAACTACTTTAACACCGTCGTATCGTTCAAAGATTCCTTATTTGACGCAGGACCATCCATTATGTCACTTGAGCCAGAAGAGGATAACCGGGACGGCTATGCGATTCGCCAAATGACAAAAATGATTTTAAAACGAAGAGAAGAGCAAAAGTTCCTCATTGTTTTCTCAGACGGAGAGCCGGCTGCATTCAGCTACGAACAAAATGGGATCGTGGATACACATGAAGCGGTTCTCGAAGCGAGAAAAAAGGGAATTGAAGTCATCAATGTGTTTTTATCCAATTCTCCGATTGAAGAGGCGCAGATGAAAACGATCCAAGATATGTATGGCAAGTTCAGCATTTTTGTACCGGATGTCGATACATTGCCAGATGTGCTATATCCATTACTCAAGAAATTGCTGCATAAAAGCATTGGGGCATAAGGTTTTGCCCCTTTCTTTAAAATATTTTTCGGAATGATTTAAATTTTTTGTTTTTCTTTGAATTTTTTATCTTTAATTGAACAAAGAATGTAGAAAGTAATCCGAAACAGTGGTAGAATATGATTGGAAGCGTTTTATTACATAAATTTGGTCATTGTGTTCTGGAAGTTATATCGAGATAGTGTTCAATCACTTGATGATCAAAGTTGGGGGTAGTGTTCAAAATGTTTCAAAATGATGTGAAACAACCGTTGAGTTGGGAAGAATTTCATGGTCCGAACCTCGGCTACGTGCTCGAGCTCTACGATCAATATGTCCAGGATCCTACTAGTGTTGATGAAGACATAAGAGGCATATTTGATGAACTTGGTGCACCACCGAGTGAAATGAAGGAGGAAATTGGGAAAAAAGAAAATAGCGTAGTTACTTCTGAACAAATCCAAAAGATAGCATCAGTCGTTAAACTGGCAGAAGACATCAGAACGTATGGCCATTTAAATGCTTCCGTCAATCCTCTTCGCAAAGAAAAGGAATTACAAGAGCTGTTTCCATTAAAGGAATACGGTTTAACTGAAGAAGACGTTAAGAATATTCCAATATCAATTATTAGTCCAGATGCACCTAAACACATTTCAAACGGCATAGAAGCCATTAACCATTTGAGAAATACGTATAAGCGTACCATTTCATTTGAGTTTGATCACGTACATGACTTCGAAGAGCGCAACTGGCTCTCTAAATCTATTGAGTCTGGTGAATTATTTAAGAAAAAACCAGCAGATAAACTAGTTTCTGTATTCAAAAGATTAACAGAAGTCGAGCAATTTGAGCAGTTCCTTCATAAAACATTTGTTGGACAAAAGCGTTTTTCTATTGAAGGATTAGACGCACTTGTTCCAGTACTTGATGAAATTATATCCGAGTCTGTTACACAAGGGACTTCAAATATTAACATTGGAATGGCACATAGAGGCCGTTTAAATGTATTAGCACATGTGTTAGGAAAGCCATATGAGATCATTTTCTCAGAATTCCAGCATGCGCCTAATAAAGAGCTTGTACCATCAGAAGGCTCTATCGGCATCAGCTACGGATGGACAGGGGATGTAAAATATCATCTCGGTGCTGACCGCCAAATCAAAGATGAAGATACAAAGAGTGCAAGAGTCACACTTGCCAATAACCCAAGTCACTTGGAATTTATTGACCCGATTATTGAAGGAAGCACTCGTGCAGCTCAAGAATCGCGTACTCAAAAAGGCTATCCAGTTCAAGACGTTGAAAAAGCGTTAGCCATCTTAATTCATGGGGATGCTGCATTTCCTGGAGAGGGAATTGTCGCAGAAACATTAAATTTAAGTCAATTAGTCGGCTATCAAGTGGGGGGAACGATCCATATCATTGCCAACAATATGATTGGATTTACCACAGAAAGCAATGAATCTCGTTCAACAAAATACGCTAGTGACCTTGCAAAAGGTTTCGAGATTCCAATTGTTCACGTCAATGCAGACGATCCAGAAGCTTGTTTAGCAGCTGTTCAGCTGGCGGTAGAATACCGAAAACGGTTTAAAAAGGATTTCTTAATTGACTTGATTGGCTACCGCAGATATGGCCATAACGAAATGGATGAGCCATCTACTACTCAGCCAATGCTGTACGATGCGGTCAGAAAGCACAAAACGGTCAAGAATATCTTCGCAGATAAGCTTGTCACTGAGGGCCTTCTGTCAAAAGAACAAAGAGAAGAAATTGAGCAGGCTGTCACGGCAAAAATTGAAGAAGCTTATAAAAAAGTGCCTTCAAAGAAAGAACATACGATTCAAGAAATCGAACTGCCAGAGCCTGTATCTAACGGCTTCCCTGCAGTTGATACATCTGTAGAGTTTGATGTATTAAGAAAGCTGAATGAAGAATTAATTAGCTGGCCGAAAGACTTCCAAGTATTCGGTAAGCTAAAGCGGATCCTTGAAAAACGTGCAAAAGTGTTTACAGATGATCGCAAAGTGGAATGGTCACTTGGTGAAGCACTGGCATTTGCATCTATATTAAAAGACGGTACGCCGATTCGAATGACCGGACAGGATTCTGAGCGAGGCACATTTGCTCAAAGAAACCTTGTTCTTCACGACAGTCAAACGGGAGATGAATTCATTGCTCTTCATGAACTGAGTGATGCAAATGCATCATTTACAGTCCATAATAGTCCACTGTCAGAAGGCTCTGTCATCGGGTTTGAATATGGTTATAATGTCTATTCTCCTGAAACATTAGTGATTTGGGAAGCTCAATTTGGAGACTTCGCAAATGCGGCTCAAGTGTATTTTGATCAATTTATTTCAGCAGGCCGCGCCAAGTGGGGACAAAAGTCAGGGCTTGTGATGCTCTTGCCACATGGATATGAAGGACAAGGTCCAGAACATTCTAGTGGAAGAACAGAACGCTTCTTGCAATCAGCTGCTGAGAATAACTGGACAGTTGCGAATCTGACAAGTGCAGCTCAATACTTCCATATTCTTAGAAGACAGGCGAAAATGCTGCTTCGTGAAGAGATTCGTCCTCTTGTCATCATGACACCGAAGAGTCTGCTTCGTAACCCGAACACATTATCCGAAGTCCAAGAACTAACAGATGGACAGTTCCGTCCAGTTCTTGAACAGCCGGGCCTTGTGCATGATCATGAAAAAGTAACACGCCTTGTGCTATCGAGCGGGAAGGTATCGATCGATATTAGTGATCGTTTTACTCAAATGGAAGACTCAAAAGATTGGCTTCATATTGCGAGAGTGGAACAATTATATCCATTCCCAGCCAAAGATATTAAAGCCATTTTATCAAAACTGACGAACTTAGAAGAAATCGTATGGGTGCAAGAAGAACCGCAAAATATGGGCGCTTGGGGATATATTGAGCCATATTTACGTGAAATTGCATCTGAAAAAGTAAAAGTACGTTACATCGGCCGCAGAAGACGTTCAAGTACGGCTGAGGGTGATCCAACTGTTCATAAAAAAGAACAAGAACGAATTGTATCTGATAGCTTGACTCGCAAAAACTAAGGGGGAAATGAAAAATGGCGGAAATTAAAGTACCTGAACTAGCGGAATCAATCTCGGAAGGAACAATTGCTCAATGGCTAAAACAGCCGGGCGATTATGTTGAGCAGGGGGAATACCTGTTAGAACTTGAAACAGATAAAGTCAATGTCGAATTGACAGCTGAAGAATCTGGTGTTCTAAAAGAAGTACTGAAAGATTCTGGTGACACTGTCCAAGTTGGAGAAGTCATCGGAACGATTGCAGCAGGTGAAGCTGGCGGAAGCGAGTCCGCAGCTCCAGCACCTGAGCAAGATTCTGCACCAGCTTCGAAAGAAGAACCAGCAGCTGAACAAAAAGAAGAGGCAGCAAAAGAAGAGCCGAAATCTGGTAATGGCAGAACGATCGCTTCTCCAGCAGCTAGAAAACTAGCAAGAGAGAAGGGGTTAGACTTATCTGAGATTCCAACCGTAGATCCGCTGGGCAGGGTACGAAAGCAGGATGTAGCTTCTTACCAAAAGAATGAAGCTCCTGCAAGTGCACCGAAAGCCGCGCCAAAAGCAAATGCTGCGGTGCAAAATGATCAAGCAGGGAAACCAGTTGAGCGTGAAAAAATGTCACGCCGCAGACAAACCATTGCAAAACGTTTAGTTGAAGTTCAACAAACGGCAGCGATGCTGACAACATTTAATGAAGTCGATATGACAGCTGTCATGGATCTAAGAAAGCGTCGCAAAGATGCCTTCCTTGAACAAAACGATGTGAAACTGGGCTTCATGTCCTTCTTCACAAAAGCAGTGGTAGCAGCACTTAAAAAATATCCACTTCTCAACGCAGAAATTCAAGGTGATGAGCTTGTCATTAAAAAATTCTATGACATCGGTATTGCTGTAGCCGCCAATGAAGGGCTTGTGGTACCAGTTGTCCGTGATGCAGACAGACTATCATTTGCTGGAATTGAAAAAGAAATCGGTCATCTTGCGAAAAAAGCAAGAGATAACAAATTATCGCTCAATGAATTACAAGGTGGATCATTCACGATCACAAACGGAGGAACATTTGGTTCTCTGCTTTCAACACCAATTTTAAACAGTCCTCAAGTTGGAATTTTAGGTATGCATAAAATTCAGCTTCGTCCTGTTGCAATTGATGAAGAACGCTTTGAAAACCGTCCAATGATGTATTTAGCTCTTTCATACGACCACCGTATTGTCGATGGTAAAGAAGCTGTTGGGTTCCTTGTCACGATTAAAAATCTACTTGAAGATCCTGAACAGCTATTGCTTGAAGGATAATCGAAAGAAAAAGCTAGTACCGATGAGGGTACTAGCTTTTTTGGTCTTTATTTTCTGGGTAGCCTCTTTTTGACCAAAATGTTGCCAGCCAAGAGCCAGATAAATTATGCCATACGCTAAAAATGGCACTGGGAACGGCGGCAAGTGGAGAAAAATGTGCGGTTGCAAGGGCTGCGCCAAGTCCAGAATTTTGCATCCCTACTTCTATTGAAATTGCTCGTTGAGAAGGAATGTCCATTTTACACCATTTTGCAATGAGGTAACCCAATAATAGACCAAGAGCATTATGTAAAACAACAACGGCAAAAATAAGCAGTCCAGATTGCAGAATCTGTTCTTTATTTGCGCTGACAACAGCTGCAATGATGGCGACAATGCCAACCACAGATACAAGCGGGAGTGCTTGTACAGCATACGTCACTTGTTTTTTAAAAAACAATTTGACGATGACCCCTAAAATAATCGGAATTAAGACAACTTGGACAATCGACAAAAACAAAGCACCCGGTGATACAGATAACCAAGATTTTGCAAAGATATAAATGAAAACAGGGGTCAAAATGGGAGCAAGTAGTGTCGATATCGTTGTTACGGCAACGGATAAGGCCGTATTTCCTTTCGCCAAAAAGGTCATTACATTGGATGCAGTCCCGCCTGGACAGCAGCCAACGAGAATGACACCAACAGCGATTTCAGAAGGCAAATGTAACCCATAGGCCAATAAAAATGCAATGAGTGGCATCAGTGTATACTGCGCTAAAACCCCGATCAATACATAAAGAGGCTTTCTAAAAAGCTCTTTAAAATCTTCAGAAGACAGCGTCAGCCCCATGCCAAACATAATAATGCCAAGTAAAAAAGGGATATAAGGTCCAATCAAAGAAAATGCCGCAGGAAAAGTAAAGCCTAGACAAGCAAAGACAATGACCCATATAGCAAATGTTCTTCCTGCAAAGTGACTAATGTGTAAAAGGGTCTTCATACTATCATTCAACTCTCTTTCTTTTCATATCTTTTCTATTTTAAATGAATTTTCTGAAAAAACAACCTATGATTTTACATCTGGTGCTCATAATATTATTATGTAAACTAATAAAAAAACCACATAGTATATGAACTATGTGGAGTATGCGATCAAAAAGGTGTCCATTTCACTTGTTGAGCCTGTTTTAGTCTTGCTTCTGGCTCACGCCAGTCAACGACATTCCACCACTGGTCTACATATTGCGCCTTTTCATTTCGATATTGGAGGTAATAGGCATGCTCCCACACATCAAGAGCAAGAAGGGGGATGATGTCCCATTGCGAGAGGAACTGATGGCGCTCTGCTTGTAAAATGTCTAAACGCTGAGATCGCGGGGACCATACAAGGATCGCCCATCCGACACCTTCTACTTGTTTGGCAGCAGCTGAAAAATGTGACTTGAACGCCTCATAGCTGCCAAATGATTGATCAATGAGACGAAGCATTTGACCAGTAGGTTTTCTTTTTCCTGAAGGACTCATTGAAAACCAAAAGATACAATGTAAATAATGTCCTGCCCCATGAAAGGCAAGTTCACGTTCCCAATGCTTGATCATCGTAAAGTCGTTGGTTCTTCTTGCTTTTTTTAGCGCAAGTTCAGCTTGATTTAGACCATTAACATAAGTTTGATGATGCTTTTGATGGTGCAAGTACATAATTTCTTTTGAAATATAAGGTTCGAGCGCGTCATACCGATAAGGCAGTGGTGGTAACTGATGATTTCCAGCTGCTACATCGCGCACTTCTTCGTGTGGCTGCATGTCTTCTGCAATCCTTTCGGCTAGTTCGTACCATTCTTGTTCACTCGAATGATCATCCTCCATTTTGAGCCGTAAATTTTCCACTTTTTGATGAATTTTATCATCTTGCAACACATGTTGAATCGTGCTAAGCCACTCTTTGAGCTGTGAGCGATATTCTTCTTTATTCATGTATACGCCTCATTTCGTCTAAAAATGTAGAACAAGCCATCATCGGAAACACAAATGGGTAGCTATGATAGGTGATGTAAAATTGTTTTGGCAGTCCAATGCCGACTGGATAGTACATGGCTTCTTCAGTATGGTGATGGTTCACTAAAAAGGAGACAGCTTTCAAAATGGCTGCGTTATTTGCTTTCTCATATTGGAGGAGCGCCTCGGTCGCCCATGCGGTTTGAACCACTGTGCCAAAGGGAAGCGGGACATAGGTTTTCAGTTCTGCACTTTTACACGATTCTCCGAAACTGCCATCTTCAAGCTGAATCTGCTTTAGAAAACGGCACGCTTTTTGCACAGCAGGGTGTGAGGAGGGAACGCCGGCCGCTTTCAGTCCTGTTAACGCTGCCCAAGTTCCATAAATATAACAAACACCCCATCTGCCAAACCATGATCCGTTTTTCTCTTGGTGGTCAATGAGCCATTTTACACATCGATCTTTTTGCCTGAGAATCGAGGGTGAAGCAGTATCTTTTTCTTCTAAACCAATCAAATGGAGCACACGACCAGTAATATCAGGAGTTGACGGATCAATCGCCGCATCCTCCGCAGATTCAAGCGGAAGGTGACGAAGCAGAAAGTGATCTTGATTTTTTTCAAAAGCAGAAAAGCCGCCATCACGGTTTTGCATGGAGAGAAGCCAGTTATATCCTCGTTTCCACTGAAGTGGAGCGTATTCTTTTGGGATCGCTTTTAACACAATTTGCGTGTCATCACAATCAGGATTATTCGTATTGATATGTGAGAAACCAAAGCCCCCGGGAGCAGCATGACGGTTATGAACTGCCCAATCCGCTTTCTTCATTTGCTGCCGGTCCAGCAAATAGGTGAAGGAATTCATGATCATGGGATCTTCTCGTTTTCTTCCTGCTCTTTGAGAAGCGTAACTGACAAGCGCTGTATCCCACACAGTCGAGGTGGAATTCTCAGCATATATCTTGCCTTGACAGGAGGTGACGAGCTTTTTCATACCTCTGACTGCTTTTTGGATGAGATGATGTCCAGGGGAGTACCCAAGGCTCATGAGGGCATAGACCATAAAGATGGTTGCACTTAAGTAACTGTACAGCGTCCCATCTTTTTCAAGACGGTCAAACATGTATCGCTTTGCCGCTTCATATCCGAAAAAGTCGAGCCGGCTGTCGAGGGCTGTATATGACCGCATATACATGAGGAAGTGATCAGTCGAACGTTCTTCTCTTGCCATAAACCAGTCAAATGGATTTTTAGACATGTTTTCATCAAGATGGGCTAATGATGGAAACGCAGCATGAGAGGTGTACCGTTTGTTCAGTGCGATCATCATGGGTACAAAATGAATCCTTGCATAGGCACTAAGGTGGTAGAAGTGCAGTGGAAAAGACGTAGGGATGAGTAAAAGAGAAAGAGGTGCATAGAAGTAGGGCCAAGGGTGCATGCCATTTACGGCAAGCATCCACTTTGTCATAAAATGAACGTTCTTTAGGCCACCTTTTGAGCGAATATATTGTGCTGCTTTTTCCATATGGGGCTCGTCTTTTTGAAATCTGCCAGATGCGAGCATGCCGCAATAACCTTGTACTGTAGCTGTGAGATGTCCCGACTGGTCATGATACAAAGAAAAGGAACCATCTTCATTTTGTTTGGCATGTATTGCTTCGGCCAATTGATGGATCAATTGCTGATCAGGGTCACCAACGGCTTTTAACAGCATAATGAAAAAAGCATTTGTCATCATAGGTCCTTCAAAGCAGAAAATAAATGCGCCATCTTCTCTTTGTCTGCGTTCTACCTGCATGTGCAGTTCATCGATATATTCGTTGACTCTCGTTTTAAAATCTTGCATTCGGCCATGCTCCTTTCCTTTATCACTATATTCAGGAGTCGGCCTGTCACATGCCAGCACAAAAAAAGCCGATGACATCGTCACCGGCTTTAGCGTGATTAGTCTTGCAGATTAATCCACACGCTTTTGACTTCTGTATAGTTGTTAAGGGCATATGATCCCATTTCTCTGCCAAGGCCTGACTGTTTATATCCGCCAAACGGGGAGGCGGCATCAAAGACATTATAGCAGTTGACCCAAATGGTTCCTGCTTCTAGGCGTGCAGCGATATCGTGAGCATGCTTTAAGTTTTCTGTCCAAAGTCCTGCCGCTAACCCATAGTCAGATTGATTGGCCCGTTCGACCACTTCATCAATGGAATCGTAAGGAATCGCAGATAGAACTGGCCCGAAGATCTCTTCTTTTGCGATTGTCATTTCATCTTCTACATCTCTAAAGACAGTAGGGGAGACGAAATAGCCTGCTTCATAAGGGCAGTCACCACCGACTACGGCTGTTGCACCTTCTGACTTCCCTTTTTCGATATAACCTAACACACGTTCATGCTGCTCTTTACTCACTAGAGGCCCAATCTGGGTATCATGATGAAGACCAGCTCCTTGTTTTAATGATGTCGCATATTTAGCCATTTGATCGACGACTTCATCATATTGGCTGCGGTGCACAAAGACCCTTGATCCTGCACAGCACACTTGACCTTGGTTAAACATCACGCCGTTTAATGCACCTGGAATGGCTTTCTTTAAATCGGCATCTGGTAAAATAATATTCGGCGATTTTCCGCCAAGCTCTAAAGTAACACGCTTGATGGATTTGGCTGCTTTCTCCATGATCAATTTCCCAACACTTGTTGATCCAGTGAAAGCCAGCTTATTGACATCAGGGTGATCGGTTAATGCTTCACCGGCTGTTTCACCGAATCCAGGAACGATGTTAATCACGCCTTCTGGGAATCCGGCTTTATCCACTAATTCAGCTAAATATAAAGCAGATAGTGGCGTTTGTTCAGCTGGCTTTAATACGATGGTGCAGCCAGTTGCTAGTGCAGCACCCATTTTCCACATGGCCATGAGCAGCGGGAAGTTCCAAGGAATGATTTGTCCCACAACGCCAACAGGCTCATGGCGAGTATAATTAAAATATCCCTGGCTGACAGGAAGGGTTTGTCCAGTCATTTTTGTGGTCCACCCTGCATAATAGCGCATGTGCTCAATGGCAAGAGGGATATCCGCATTGGTTGTTTCATTAATTGGTTTTCCATTATCAAGTGTTTCCAGCTGAGCCAGTTCTTCTTGATGTTCTTCCATTAAATCTGCCAGCTTAAACATCAAGCGGGCACGTTCGGCTGCAGACATAGAACGCCAAGGTCCATGGAACGCCTTTTTAGCAGCTTTTACTGCCTCATCAATGTCGGCTGCACCTGCTTCATATACATCAATAAGGGTTTCTCCTGTGGCAGGGTTAGGCGTAGAGAATGTTTTGTTATCATGACTTGTGACAAACTGACCGTTAATGTAGAGTTTTTTCGTCCCTTGGAGAAAAGATTCGAGTTTTGAACTGATTTGAAGTGTTGTAGAGCTCATAAATAAACAAACCTCCTTAAAGATATGGGTTGTTCTGCGAGTTCTAGGTGGAAAAAGTGGACATGAAGCCATTTGTATACGCACACTCATGTAAACGTATACATTTATCATATTACACGACATCTTTGAAAGCAATCGATAACACTCATTGCATTTCACGAAAAATTGGCTACAATAAATGTATCGATGAAAAAAGGAGTTTTTAAATCATGATCCATCAAAACTGGCAAACGGCTGAAACGGTAAAACAAGTAAAATGTGTACATACAAATGCGAAAAAATATATGGTTGACCGGGCATTAACGGTTGGACACACATATGATGTGAAAAATGAAACAGAGGAATTTCTCTTTGTCGTTGATAATACGGGTAAAGTAGGCGGGTATTACAAAGAGTATTTCGAAGACAATTCTGCTGAATGATTTTGATGGTCATCACTCATACTAAGAAAAACAGTAAAGGGTGATGATGATGAAAAAGCAGCAGCAAGAAGAGCAGAAACATCAAAATGCTTGGCATGACAATGAAGATGCTGATATGGCGATTACACTTGAGCAAATTTCTGATGTGTATGCCGAAGGAACGATTGATACCCCGAAAGATGAATAGTCATTTAAAACAGTGATTTTACATAATCACTGTTTTTTTATGGTCCCATAACGAATGATTTCTTGAAAAAAAATGAAACTTTTTTCCTGCTTTAACAGTCTAAATAAGTAGAGGAAAGAGCATCGGATCAAAAAGAAAAAGTTAAATGAAATTTAATCTATTCGTAATGGAATAACGACGATTTATAGCGTATTCTATAAGTGAGAATAAAACGTACCCACAGAGCCGTGTGGCCGTTTTGTCATAAAGGAATTTGATGCAGGAAGAGGGGGTTTACGTGGGTATTTTTTCTGTCAGTAAACAAAATGATCATAAAAAATTCGAATCCTTATTAATTGAAGGAGAAAGAATTGAGGCTGTTTACAGACTGCGTCACGACCAAATTTGTTTCACCAATAAACGACTGATCTTTGGCGATAACCGCGTATTTTCTAAAAAGAAAGTCAGGGTCTCCTTGCCGTATCGATCAATTGAAAGTTTTGCCATTCAAGAAGCTGGCGTGTTTGATCAGGACACTGGTATGCTGCTTGTTACAAGCTCAAAAGTATTTGAACTCGATTTTTCTAAAGATACCGATTTGAGTGACGTGCAGGCCATTTTAACAAAACATCTTTGCTGATCAACGATGCGATTACATAGATCACATGCACTTTTCTCATTCTTTGTTCTTATTTTTATCTATCGCATATCCCTTGAGCTTTTCCCATCACAGTGGGGAAGGCTTTTTTCTATTCGTGTGTTTGAATCACATCAAAAAAGGATAAAGATGAAACAGATACAGAAAGGAGAATGAACAATGAAAGTATTGGTTGCTGGAGCAAACGGACATACAGGGAGACTTGTCATTCGATATTTAAAAGAAAAAGGACATGAGCCGCTTGCTCTCATTCGAGATGAAAAACAAGCAGATGCGCTAAAAGAACTTGGTGCAGCGCCTGTCATCGGTGATCTTGAAAAGGATGTGACAGATGCTGTGAAGCAAGCAGAAGCTGTCATCTTTGCAGCTGGTTCAGGCTCAAAAACAGGTGCAGATAAAACCATCGCTGTTGATCAAGAGGGAGCAAAACGCCTCGTTGATACAGCCAAAAAAGAAAATATTCAGCATTTTGTGATGCTGAGTTCTTATAATGCCGACGATCCTCATCAAGGAAAAGGACAAGGCAGTATGGAGCTTTATTATGAAGCGAAAAGAAAAGCCGATGAACATTTAAAACAGTCTGGTCTTTCTTACACCATTGTGCGGCCAGGAGCACTGCTGCATGAGGAGAAGACAGGGAAAATAGAAGCGGCTGCTCATATTCCAGACGATCGTGACATTGAGATTTCAAGAGAAGATGTAGCCACTGTCTTAGTGGAAAGCTTAACGGAATCCAATGTGAAAAATAAAGCCTTTGACTTAATCAAAGGTGATATACCAGTAGAAGAAGCACTTCGTAATCTTTAAATGAAGAAAGCTGCTGCCAAAGGTGGCGGCTTTTTTGATGTTTTCATTTCACATGGAGCGGGAAGGTAAAGAGAAAGGAGTGATTGACCGTGAGCTTAACGAAAGAGCAAAAAGCTGATTTATATGAAAGACTTATTCAATTAAAAGAAGATGTGAAAGGATCAAAAAAGAAAGAAGAATCCATGCTGGTCGAATCGAATGAGATTTCAAATGGTGTTGGAAACCATATCGCAGATCACGGAAGCATCTATTTAGATCGCATGACCGAACAGACGCTGGATCAAGTCGATGATCAGCTCGAAGGTGAAATTGATGCAGCGCTTAAGCGGATGGAAGACGGAACATATGGAATTTGTGAAAAAACAGGAAAAGACATTCCATATGAACGTTTGAAAGCAGTACCCTATACTCGTTATTCAATTGATGCAAAAATAAATGAAGAAACCAATCAAGATCCAAATGAATTTGACCGTTCGTTTTCTGAGCAAATGCGTGATTTAACAAATAGAGAAACAATGGATCAATTACATTCAGATACGTATGAAAGGCTAGAAGAAGAGCAAGATGTTGATGTAGATGAGGAAAAATAACATGATGAGAGGCATTTATGTTTTCTCAACATAATGTTTTCCCACGTCTACATGGACAAAAATCTTGTATACATGAGTATTTTTTTAGAAAAAACATATCTTGAAATTTAATAAACTTTCGTGTAGTATAGTTTAAAGGCTGCGATGCGCGTAATGTTAATTAAGTTTTAACCTTTAAGCTGTAATAGGGAGTTTTATATTGAAGCCGGAATGTCACGCCTCCTTCGAGAGGAAGACAGGAACGTTTCTGCAAACACCCACTTTGAGGAGTGGTGGTTTAAAACTTTCTTACTTAGATTACGGCATCCGCAGCTTTTCCTAGGATGATTCAAGCCATTTTCCATTTTTGGAAAATGGCTTTTTATTTTGTCCGAAATACGATTTTGAACAGACCGAATGTGGATGTACAAATGTATGTTAAAATAGACAAAACAAACGACGGAGAGGGAATTGGATGTTACAACAAGCAGAAGCACTTCTTAAACAATATTATGGCTTTGATGCTTTTAGACAAGGACAAAAACAAGCCATTGAATCGATTGTGAATAAACGGAAGGATACGGTCTGCATTATGCCGACAGGCGGAGGGAAATCGGTTTGCTACCAGATTCCTGCCCTTATGATGGAAGGAACGACAATCGTTGTATCTCCGCTAATTTCTTTAATGAAAGATCAGGTTGATGCGTTAAATGAGATGGGAATACGATCGTCCTTTTTAAATAGTACACTTTCAGCAGGTGAAATGAATACAAGGCTGAAAAAATGTGAACATGGGGAGTATGATTTGCTTTATATCACCCCTGAACGCTTACAAAATGAACGTTTTTTTCAGCTGCTTGATCGATTGACGATTCCTTTAATGGCTATTGATGAAGCGCACTGTATATCTGAGTGGGGACATGATTTTAGACCGAGCTATCGCTTTATACAAGAATGTGTAAACAAGCTTTCAAAAAGGCCTGTTATTGTAGCATTAACAGCCACTGCTACAAAGAAGGTCCAACAGGATATATGTGAGCAACTTGGCATGGACGAAGAAGAAACAATCTTTACTGGTTTTGCTAGAGAAAATTTGTCTTTTCAAGTGGTGAAAGGGCAAAACAGCGACCAATTCATCACACAATATATGAAGAAAAACAGTCTTGAGTCAGGCATTATTTATACAGCCACACGAAAAGAAGCAGATCAAATTTATCATCGTCTAAAAAAGCAAAAGATCAAAGCGGGTGTTTATCACGGAGGATTAGATGATGAAGTGAGAGAAGAACAGCAAAATCTTTTTTTAAATGATGATATTCAAGTAATGGTAGCTACATCTGCATTCGGTATGGGGATTAATAAGTCTAATGTACGTTTTGTCATTCATCATCAAATTCCAAGAGATATTGAAAGTTACTACCAAGAAGCAGGACGTGCCGGGAGAGACGGGCTTGAAAGTGAATGCATTTTACTGTTTTCACCGCAAGGCGTACGCGTGCAGCGCTTTCTCATTGAACAATCAACAGAAGATGAATTGCGGTATCAGCATGAATTGCTCAAGTTGAGACAAATGGTAGACTACTGTCATACGGAACAGTGCCTTCAGCAATTTGTGATGGATTACTTTGACCAATCATCAAGTGCCCCTTGTCAAAAATGCAGCAACTGTCTAGACGAGAGAGAGCGTGAAGACGTCACGAGAGAAGCACAAATGGTTTTGTCGTGTACCGTTAGAATGAACGAACGATTCGGAAAAATGATGATTGCTCAAGTATTAGCCGGCTCTAAAAATAAAAAAGTGCTTGATTTTGGTTTCGACCGGCTTCCTACTTATGCTTTAATGAAACAGCATTCAGCCCAACATATCAGTGATTTCATTGAATTTTTAATTACGGAAGAGTATTTACACATGTCTGAAGGAGCTTTTCCAACACTAAAAGTGACACAAAAAGGAAAGAAAGTGCTAGTGGGGCAGGAGACCGTCTATAAAAAGCAGGCGATAAAGGCAGAGGCTATTCAAGAAAATGATGCATTATTTGAGCAGTTAAGAATGGTCAGAATGAAGTTGGCAAGAGAGCAGGGCGTTCCGCCATTTGTTGTCTTTTCTGATCAAACATTGAAGGAAATGTCAGCAGTAGAGCCTAAAACAGAAGAAGAACTTTTAAATATTAAAGGTGTCGGTGCACAAAAAAGAGAGAAATATGGAGATGTTTTTTTAGAAGAAATTCGTTTATTTATAGAAAAAGAGAAAAAATAAAGAGTTTGAAGAAGGAAAATAAATTTTTTTCGTTTCACTTGGACGCGTTTTCATCATGATGATTTCCATCCCTACAAAACCTTGATATGATGCGGAATTGAGCCATTTAGTGGGCTGATTTACCAATGGAGAGAGATGTTTCATGTAAAGGAACTGTAATCTAAAACATATCGTTTTGTTATTGAAATGACATTTACATATGTTACGATAGCACTCGTTAGCCGCCATAAAAAGCTAACAAGGGAGGATTTACTTTATGAAGAAGACTATTATGTCCTTGGTTGCTGTTGCAGCAATCTCAACAACAGCATTAGGAGCACAGCAAGCTTCTGCAAAGGAAATCACTGTACAGAAAGGTGATACACTTTGGGGAATCTCTCAAAAAAATGATGTGTCTCTAAAGGACCTAAAGGGTTGGAACAATTTATCTACAGACATGATCTATGTAGGAGATAAATTGACAATCTCTTCAAAAGAGAAAACTCAGGAGCAGTACAAAGTCCAGAAGGGGGACAGCCTCTGGAAAATCGCTCAAAAATTCAATGTGTCAATTAGCGATATTAAGTCTTGGAATAACTTAAACTCAGATATAATTATGATTGGTTCAACATTAAGTGTTGCTGGTCAAAGCTCAGCTCCGGTAAGCTCAGAACCTGTTCAAAAACAGGCACCTGTCCAAAAAGAGCAAACAACGAAAAAAGCTGCTCCTAAAAAGGAAACAGCTAAAGCAGAATCATCTTCTGCTAGTCAAAGTGTTCAAAAAGAAATGACTGTAACGGCTACGGCTTATACAGCAAATGATGGTGGCATCTCAGGTATCACTGCAACAGGGGTAAACTTAAACAAAAACCCAAATGCAAAAGTAATCGCAGTAGATCCTAATGTCATTCCATTAGGAAGTAAGGTTTATGTTGAAGGCTACGGTGAAGCCATCGCAGCAGATACTGGCGGCGCAATTAAAGGTAACAAAATTGATGTACACGTACCAAGCAAATCCCAAGCTAAAAATTGGGGCGTAAAATCAGTCAAAGTGAAAGTACTTAACTAGTAGTCTATTGTTTTTGGAAGAAAGCATCAGGTGGCGGCCTGATGCTTTTATTATACCTTTTTTTGGCCGGAAATACACATATTTTTCTGAAAAATTTGCATTTTCGACAAAAACCAGCGTATAAGCTCATCTCAACGCTGGTTTTTGTGTCGTTAGCTGTCCACCCAATAAATTTCTCCGCTTTGCTCTTTCCAATTAATTTGGACATCAAAATGGTGTTTTTCATAAAAATGAATCAGGCGGTCCACATGGTTCCAATCTCTTTTGACGAGATCCCCAGTAATGACTGGAATGTTTTGCTCTCTTGCGATTTCTTTTAAATGCTTCATACAGATGGATCCATAGCCATTATCAGGCGGGCCTTTAATATCGGCAATGTGAATCTTTCCTTCTTCAGGATATTCCGCGATCAAGGAAAAATCAGATTGTCCGCGAAAAGCTTTTTCACAATCGCTTAACATGATTTTGCACGTATCTGCATTCTCAATTGCAGAGACGATCATCCATTCATCTTCCTTCGCTTGATCAATGCCAATAATCTTTGCTTTTTTTGAAATATCTTTTATATTTTCTTGCATTCGATACATTTGGAACTGCAACTGCTGTAATTCTTGCTCTAATGTCTTCACATCTTTTGTTGTTTCCTGTAAGATTGACAAGTCTATTGCTCCTTTCATAGAAGAGTTGATAAAAACCACACAAATTCCCATTCTAAAGGAAGTGAGTGGATCTTTCAAGCCGCTAGAAGGCAGGCAATCGGCAAGTTTGTCTAAAATTCGACGAAGACAGCGAATTCATTGACTTTAGAGAGAAAGTTAAATAACATACTCTTAGTCGGAACTAATAAAGAGAGGTTTTCAAACATGAACGAACAGAATCAAAAACCGAAAAATTTCACCGGCATGGTTGTCTTTTTAACAATTGCCATAAACGGCTTAATTGCTTTATTATTTTTCATGCCAAAAACAGATAAATTTAGTCATCTGGATATTACATTTCTGCCGTTACTGAATGCCGTGATGAACAGTTTTACGTTTATCTTTTTACTTTCAGCGCTCATTATGATTAAACAAAAGAACATTAAAGCCCATAGACGATTTATCTTTGCGGCTTTTTCAACAACACTTGTCTTTTTAATTTCGTATGTGACGTATCATTCAATGGCAGCTGATACACACTTCGGGGGAGAAGGAATCATTCGTCCGATTTACTTCTTTATTCTCATCACACATATCGTCTTATCTGCCGTCATTGTACCGCTTGCACTGATCACTCTCTTTAGAGGCGCACAAATGCAAGTCGAACGTCATCGTAAAATTGCCAGATGGACCATGCCTCTTTGGCTCTATGTCAGTCTAACAGGTGTCATCGTATATATCATGATTTCTCCATACTACAGCTAACGTATGTCCATCTGGGCATACGTTCTTTTATTTACAAGATGAAGTGCTTTGGATAAAATGGGAATTGGGTATCCGACTTGCACGGTATCTTCCCACCTATAGAATCACATCATGTCTGGCCGTTTGCTCGTTTGGAGAACACAATTGAACGAAACGGGGGTTATATGATGACTGAACAATTGCAGTACAAACCGGGTCTTGAAGACATTGTGGCAAGCGAAACGTCAATTTCGTTCCTAGATGTCCAGCAAGAAGAAATTGTGATTCGCGGTTATGACCTCATCGAGCTGGCACAAAGCAAGACGTACTTAGAAACAGCCTATCTGCTCATTTATGGAAGATTACCAGATGCAATGGAATATCACCAATTTCAGCAAGATATTTCCTCACAAACAAGCTTACATCCAACCATTCAAACCATTTTGACAAAACTGCCAAAAACCACTCACCCAATGGATGCCATGAGAACGTGTTTATCAGCTCTTGCAGGGTACGATGAACAACTGAATGATCGATCAGAAGCATGCCAACAAGCGCGTGCCGTTCGATTACTTGGCCAGCTGCCAGCGATTGTTGCGGGAAGCTATCATATTCTCACACAAGACACCACACCTACTCCAGACCAGACCAAATCCTACACTGAAAACTTTCTAGCGATGTTAACAGGCCGCACTCCGGCACAAGACGAAATCAAAGCATTTGACCAAACACTCACGCTTTATAGTGAGCATGAGCTGCCGAATTCAACATTTGCAGCAAGAGTCATTGCATCTACTCATTCTGACATGTATGGTGCTTTTACTGGAGCGATTTCTTCATTAAAAGGTGACTTACACGGAGGCGCAAACGAAGCAGTCATGCACATGCTGCTCGAAGGCAAAACAACAGAAGGTTTCCTTGCGCTCATCGAACGTAAATTAGCCGCAAAAGAAAAAATGATGGGCTTTGGACACCGGGTATATATGAGAAAAATGGACCCAAGAGCGGCTCTTTTAAAACGATCGTTGAAAACGCTTACCGAATCAAAAGGAGACACGACGCTGTATGACATGTGCGTCGCAGGCGAGGCATACATGAAAGAAAAGAAAAACCTCTATCCAAACCTTGATTATTACGCAGCACCTATTTATTACGTGCTCGGCATTCCTATTTCACTTTATACACCGATTTTCTTTGCTGCGAGAGCAAGCGGATTAGCAGCGCATGTCATCGAGCAGCATTCACACAATCGGATTTTTAGACCGAGAGTACGGTATTTAGGACCAAGAGGATTAAAAGTCACAAATGATGATGGAAAAACGGGGGAATGAATATGAATAAAACAGCAGTAGCCAATCAAACAGATCAACTATTAGAAGACATCGCAGCCTATGCCGTGGATGGAGAAATTACGAGCAAAGAGGCCATTGAAACAGCTCGGTATGTACTCATGGATACACTCGGCTGCGGAATGCTGGCGCTCAACTTTCCAGAATGCGCGAAGCATCTTGGACCCATCGTACCTGAAACTGTTGTCCCTAACGGAGCAAGAGTGCCCGGCACTTCATTTGTATTAGATCCTGTTCAAGCGGCGTTTAATATAGGATGTATGATCCGCTGGTTAGATTATAATGACACGTGGCTTGCACAGGAGTGGGGCCATCCATCAGATAACCTGGGCGGGATATTGGCTGTAAGCGATTATATCAGCAGAACGAGGCTTGCAAACGGAGAAGAACCGCTTTCGATGAATGACGTACTGCATGCGATTGTAAAGGCACATGAAATACAAGGTGTGCTTGCTTTAGAAAATTGTTTGAATCGAAATGGCTTGGATCATGTTCTTTTTGTCAAGGTGGCATCAAGTGCAGTCGTTTGTGCAATGCTTGGCGGAACGAAAGAAGATGTGCAGCATGTGTTATCACAAGCATTTGTGGATAATTCACCGCTTAGAACGTACCGGCATGCCCCGAACACAGGATCAAGGAAATCGTGGGCAGCAGGGGATGCCACAAGCCGTGCAGTGAGACTAGCGATGATGACATTGAAAGGAGAAATGGGCTATCAGACGCCCCTCAGTGCAGAAAAGTGGGGATTTGAAGATGTGTTAATGAAAGGAAAACCACTCACACTTGCCCAGCCGCTCGGGTCATATGTGATCGAAAATGTACTCTTTAAAATTGCCTATCCAGCAGAATTTCATGCGCAAACTGCCGCTGAGGCCGCTGTCATTCTACATGACGCGGTAAAAGACCGTTTAGATGAGATTGACAGGATTGAGATTACGACACATGAATCAGCCATTCGAATTATTGATAAAAAAGGACCGCTTTACAACCCGGCAGACCGTGACCATTGCTTGCAGTATATTACGGCCATTGGGTTAATCTATGGTGAGCTGACTGCTGATCATTATGAAGAAGAGACGGCGCAGAATCCGCTCATTGACCGTTTGCGTGATCAAATGATCGTCAAAGAAGATAAACGGTATACAGAAGACTATTTAGATCCGAAAAAGAGATCAATTGCAAACTGTGTTCAAATCTTCTTTAAAGACGGAACGATGACAGATCGAATTGAAATTGAATATCCGCTTGGTCATCGCAGAAGAAGGCAGGAAGGGATCCCGCTGCTTGAAAAGAAATGGGCATATCATTTGAAAACGAGATTTCCACAAAAACAAGTCGATCAAATTGTTTCACTTTGCCAAAATCCAAATCAATTAAAAACAACGACAGTACCAGCATTTATGGATTTATTTGTCATATAAGGGGGAGCTAGTGTGTGGATCGTGAATGATGAAGTAAATCAAGCTGACTTAGCCGCAGCTTTTAAAGAGCAAATGCACAAATCCGCTTTATTTCAAATTCCAGGCGTTCACGATGGAATGTCTGCGCTCTATGCGAGGAAAATGGGATTTCAAGGGCTTTATTTATCGGGTGCCGCTTTTTGCGCAAGCAAAGGGCTTCCTGACCTCGGTATGATTCATTCCACTGAAATGGCGGAAAAGGCAAAGGAAATCATTCGAGCTTCTCAGCTGCCTCTTTTAGTTGATATGGATACTGGCTATGGCGGGGTATTAAATGCAGCCAGGGCAGCAAAAGAAATGGTTGAGAGCAAGGTAGCGGCTGTTCAAATTGAAGATCAGCAAATGCCGAAGAAATGCGGACATTTAAACGGAAAATCACTCGTTTCTGTAGAAGACATGATGGCGAAAATCAAAGCGATCAAACAAGCGGCACCTACACTTCTCGTCATCGCAAGAACAGATGCGAAGTCAGTAAACGGGATGGAGGATGTCATTCACCGGGCGAATCTCTATCTAGAAGCAGGAGCAGATGCCATTTTTCCTGAAGCGCTGATCACAGCAGAAGATTTCACGTATGCTTCAAATAATATAAAAGGGCCGCTTCTTGCAAACATGACGGAGTTTGGAAAAACACCTTATTATCATGCAGACGAATTTTCTATGTTTGGCTTTCAAATGGTGATTTATCCAGTGTCATCCCTGAGAGTTGCTGCAAAAGCGTATGAGCGTTTATTTACAGAGATTAAGGAAAAGGGGACGCAGCAGGGGATGCTGGAGGACATGCAAACGAGAAAGGAGCTATATGAAACGATTCATTATGATGAATATGAAGAAATGGATCAGCATTTAGCCAAGACGATCCTGCCGGAAATCGGGAAAGAGCATTCATAAAATGAAAAGCACTTCCTAAACGGAAGTGCTTTTTTTACGATGATGGTGTGGATGATGAAGCCAATTTCATCTTTTCTTCAACTGTTTTCGTTTTTTCTTTTACTTTTTCAGCATAAGTGAAATCACCGTAGCAATACGGATAGCGGAAGTTATCTTTGTCGCCCCCGCATGTATAGACTTCAGGGTTTCGCTTCACTTGCTTTTTGGAGTATTGCTTTGCCAATTTTTCGGAATGTTTTCCCCCGTTTTTTGCAACAAAATCAATATAGCCGATTCCCATGTTATAGCTTTGAATAATGGTTTCCAAATCAACGCCTTTTTTCTTCCCATGCTTGTACATGGTTGAAAAATGATGGACTCCTTGTTTAATGCTTTTCTGAGGGTCATTGATTTCATTTCGTTTCAAACCAAGAGATTCAGAGGACTGCATTGGATCTCCGCCTCTGCCTTTTGATTCCTGATACATCATACCGAGAATTAACGCGGTATATTGATCTAAATCTTGATCTCTTAACTCTGTTTCTACAAGCGGTTTGTAATCATCCAGTCTCGACAAAACAATTGATTCCGTATCAATCGGCAGCTTTTTTAACTCCTTTTGATTAAAGGAAATGACAATGGCCGCTAATACGCAAACAAACAGAAAAATCGTGAAACAGCCTGAAATGGCAAAACATCCTGTTTTTTTCTTTTTCAAGGTCAGTTCACCCCTGTTTTGCCCCGCTTTTAAAAGGGAAGTACAGCCTTTATATTATGCCATATCCTGCACAGGATACCAAGTGAAAACCTTATATTCAATCATAGCCAAACGTAAATTCTGTTCTTGTTTTCAGTCTATAGCAGAAATAAACAAAACCGATCATGAGCCACACCATGCCGATGATTAATGCATTTGTACTGATGCTTGTTAAGAGCCAAATACAAAAAGCCGTTCCGCAAAGAGGGATGATGGCATACCTCAGTGTGTTTAATACACCTCTTTGTTTTTGTTTGATGAAATAGTAAGCGAAAACTGACAAGTTAACAAACGTAAATCCAATTAATGCTCCGAAGCTGATAAACGAGTAAATGACCTCAAGCTCACCAACAACTGCGGTTAACGAAAAAACACCAATTAATAAAATATTAAATACAGGCGTTTTCAATGTTGGGTGAATGTAACCGAAGAATCGCTTTGGTAATGATTGATCTCTTCCCATCGCATACAAGAGTCTTGCGGCACTCGCATGTGATGATAGGGAGGAAGAGATGACAGCGACCATGGTGCCGGCTAAAAAGAATGAGTGGAGAAACGCGCCGCCCACAAATTCTGCAATTTCAAGTGATGCCGCATCTGGATGCTTGAACTGTTGGAAATTTGGAAACACCTGCTGTAAAAAATAAGAGGTGAGGGTAAACAGCACACCTCCAATAGCGACCGTTAAAAATATGGCGAGAGGAATCGTTCTTTTTGGTTTAATTGTTTCCTCAGACATGGTCGAAATCGCATCAAATCCTAGAAAAGAAAAACATAAAATCGTTGCGCCGGAAAAAATAAGGGCGGGATCTAAGCTCGCTGAATAAAACGGACGGGTTGACAGTAACTCTCCCGTGCCTGCATTCTGCGTGAGCCCATAAACAATAAACCCAACAAATGTCACAGCGACAATCACCTGAAAGGTCACAAATAGCGCTGTAATGTTGGCTGTAAGACGTATACCGATTACATTGACAGTCGTTATGGCGATAGCAAGTATGATGATCCAAATGTAATGAGGTACATCAGGAAAGGCTGCGGTTAAATATGCACTTCCGATTGCAAAATTCACCATAGGCAAAAATAAATAGTCCAGCAATAGTGTCCAGCCTACAAGGAAGCCGACGTGAGGATGAATACTTTTTTGCGCGTATGTATATGCAGATCCTGCTTTTGGAAAAGCCTTCACCATATTCCCATAGCTAAGCGCTGTCAATAGTAATGCCAGTAAAGTAAAGATATAAGCTGCAGCAACGTGTCCTTTCGTCAGCTGAGCAACAATGCCGTATGAATCAAATACGACAAGTGGGTCCATATAAGCAAGCCCGATCACAACAAGTGGAAAAACAGTCAGGCTGCGTTTTAGTCTTGGCTCTTCAGTCAATTTGCCTATCAGCTCCTCTAAAAAAATGAATAAATAATGCTCATTTTAAAAAGAATGCTACCACGTGTCAATGCTATTTGAATAAATCTTTTTTCAAAAGGTGTGGAAGCTTTGCATGCTACACGTTTTGGTATATGATGATACATAGAATAAGTCGTGAGTTGACTGACAAGAAAGGTGAAGCGAAATGAAGGAAGAACTGAATACAAATCAAGAACAGGAACGGATGGAGCTGGACGAAGAAAGTCTATTTCTTGTCTCCCAAACATTTAAAGCCTTATCTGATCCGACGCGTATTCGTATTCTGCATTTGCTGTCTCAAGGTGAACATTCAGTAAATGATATAGCAGAAACACTAAACCTTATGCAATCAACCGTATCTCATCAGCTGCGCTTTTTAAAAAATCTTCGTCTCGTGAAATCTAGACGAGCAGGGACCTCGATTTTTTACAGTCCTGAAGATCAGCATGTGATGGAAGTGCTTGAACAAATGATACACCATGCACAGCATGATTGAGAAAAAACCTTCCTACTTTTATATAGGAAGGTTTTTTATGCATGATGTACTTGGGTTGATCGTTTATTTGCTTTCATCATTTGATAAGAAAACACAATATAGTAAGCCGCTAGAAGGAAAAAGCTGAGTATTGTCAGCGCATCATCGCTGACAATATGCTGATACAATTCAACGATATCCATTTTGGTGATCGCATGTGTTGTCAGATTGACCGATTTAAATGCAAGCCTAGATAAAAACAAACATAAAATAAAGCTTTCAATCCATTTACTTGTTTTCATATACAGCCGGCCATTTTCTAATTTCATCTGAATCGTCTGATAGGCGTGAATGGCGAGACTGCTCCCGAAGATCATGCCAATGACGGCATAGATAAAAATACTGTGATTTTGCCATCCTTCTGATAAGAGAATAAGGGCAGTGAGACTAAATACATACATTCTCATGAAAAGATTTACCGGGCGCACAAGCTGATAGCGTCTCATTCGATTCATTCGAATGATGATCCAGACGAGCATGACGATCCCGATCATGAACAACTGCCATACGTGATGTGTCATGATGCAACCTCCTCCTGCACAGGCAGGGATGTAAACGAATGCTGGCTGTTACTTATCATTACCATTCTTTCTTTTTTTATCAAATCAAAACCTATATTTATGAAAAAGAGGAAAAGTCATGAAAATCGATCGCATTTTGTCCATTGTGATGATACTGATTAGCAAACGGCAAGTACAGGCGAAAGACCTCGCTGAACTACATGAAGTGAGCGTAAGAACCATATACCGTGACATTGATACGATTAATCAAGCGGGGATTCCAGTTGTCACAAAACAAGGCGCAGGGGGTGGAATTTCACTCGTTGACGACTATCGTCTAGAGAAAAAATTATTCACCGATGATGATATTGAACTGATTTTAACAGCTCTTGAAAGCATTACGAGTGCATACACCTTTAAAGAAAGTGAACATGTACTAAAGAAAATGAAATCCCTGATCCCGCCTCAAAATGAGAAACAGCAACATGTCTTTATTGATTTAAGCTCTTGGGGGAAAGACAGCTACTTAGAAAAGAAGCTCCAGCTCATTCATACCGCTGCCTCAGCGCATCAATATATCCAGTTCACCTATCGCAATGCAAAAGGCGAAACACTTCCTAGAAAAGTAGAGCCTTATACACTTGTCTTAAAAGGAAGACACTGGTATTTGTATGCGTATTGCTGCGTGAAAAAAGCGTTTCGTCTGTTTAAACTCAAAAGAATGTCAGACCTTATCACGCATTCAGTATCTTTTCTTCCTAAACGAATAAAAAATGAAGACAAGCCTTGGAATGATTCTTGGCACGAAGAACCTTCCGTCAGTACACTAACGCTCAGGTTGACTGAAGATTCTGTTGGTAAAGTGAAGGAATGGATAGATGAAAATGAATTCACCGTATGTGCAGATGGTACGTATCTTGCCACAATCACTTTGCCTCAGGATGATTGGTTATATAGCTTTCTTTTTTATTTAGGGCCAGATGTCGAGATTGTCTCTCCGCTATCCGTTCGGGAAGCATTTGATCTAAAGTTGAAACAATTTCAAAAACCAAAAGAAACTTGACACAATGTTGTCAGGTTTCTTTTTATATGATGGAAAAAAAGGAGATGAGAATGTATGTACGATATCGTGATTTTACAGAAACAATGGATCAAGGGATTATCTGTTCGAACAACAAATGAAATGGAGCAAACAAACGAGCGGAAGATTGCACCGCTTTGGCAGCAATTTTTCACGCAGCAGCTCGACGGGGGCCATGCGCCAGTCATAGGGCTGTATTCAGATTATGAAAAGGATGAAAATGGCGCTTATTTGTTCACAGCGGGGCAATTGGTTGACCAGCAGCTAGCACAAGATGCAAAAGAGATTCCAGGCTCCACCTACGCAAGATTTCAAACGAGAAAGGGCCCGATTGAAGAGGTTGTGTTTGAAACATGGCAGCAGATTTGGAGCTGGGAACAGCGTCACTTGCGAACATATACTGGCGATTTTGAATGGTACGACGAACGATCGATTGATCCAAAACAAGCACAAATTGATATTTATATAGCAGTCGATGAAAAAATAGTTGCTAAAACTAATGGTATTAGTTAATATAAAACTAACGACATTAGTTTTAGGGGGAAAACAAGATGAGATTGACAACATTTGACCGTTTGCACCAGCTTACACTCATGCCACGTATCTTTCCGGTAAATTGTTATGTATTTGAGGAAGAGAATGAACTCATCTTAATTGATGCAGCTTTGAAAATGGCAGCAAGCTCGATAATTGAATTTGCACATCAATTAAACAAACCCATTAAAAAAATTATTCTGACTCATAGTCATATGGATCATATTGGCGCACTAGATGAAGTGAAAAAGGCTTTTCCAGAGGCAATTGTTTATTTATCGAAACGAGATGCTCGCCTGTTTGCTGGCGATTTCTCTTTACTTCCTGGTGAGCCAGAGAAAAAAGTCAAAGGCAGTTTTTCAAAAGACATTCACACAAAACCAGACGTGCTTGTTGAAGAAGGGGGCGAGATTGGGTCACTGAAAGTCATTGCCACACCAGGACATACACCAGGAAGCATCTCTTTATACGATGAAAAGTCAGGGGTTGTCATTGCGGGTGATGCAGTTGTGACAAAAGGCGGTTTATTTGTAACGGGTGAGTTTCGCTTCACCTTCCCATTCCCGGCTTTTGCCACTTGGGATGCAGAAACAGCACTAAAAAGCGCTGAAAAATTACTGGCACTTCCCTTGTCTTGTCTCGCAGCAGGGCATGGTGATCTCATCATAGAGCCTGAGGCAAAGCTCAGAGCCGCTATCGAAAAAAGGAAGCAGCAGCTACAAAAGGGGGGACAGTAAGCCATGTCTCCAAGAATGGGTATCACACAAGAAAAAATTGTTGAATCTGCCATCGAATTTGTCGATGAGGAGGGCTTTTCCGCTTTGACCATTGCTACATTGTCCAAACGGCTTAACATCAGACCACCATCTCTTTACAACCATATATCCGGTCTTCATGAAATACAGGCAGCTCTTGCTGTTAAGGGGCTGACAATGCTTTGTGAGGCCGGCAAACAAGTTACAGCGGGGCTGGAAAAAGAAGACGCTGTTTTAGCATTTGCAAGACAATATGTTCAATTTGTTCGTCAGCATCCCGGCCTTTATGAGGCTGCTTTTTCACATATGAATGAAAAAGAAGTCAGTGTGGCTGCAGAGAATCTTGCTGATTTTGTCCAATCCATCATGTCTCGTTTTGGTGTAAAAGAAGAGGACATGACGCATGTCGTCAGAGGGCTTAGAAGCTTACTGCACGGTTTTGGAGATATTTCAAACAAAAAAGGATTTCAACGGAAAGAACAGCTTGAAGATAGTGTGAGCTATGCGGTCCGTCTTTATATTGCAGGCATCAAAGAGCAAGAAGATCTGTCTCATTGACAGGTCTTTTTTATGTATCGAACCGATATGATGAAGGAGATGTAAACAAATCAAAACATTTTTTGGGCAAAAAACCAATAAAGATTTGACAGTTTTGTGAAACATGGTATGCTTATTATGTGAAATAATTCACATAGAGGAGTAGAGGCAGATGAAAAGAAAGCCTGTTTATGTGGAAACAACCATTCAAGCACCTATTGAAAAAGTATGGGAGTATACGCAAAATCCAAAGCTTCATGAACAATGGGATTTGCGATTTTCGACCATTTCATTAAATGGACCTAGTGATGAACAGCCCCAATCCTTTTTGTATGAGAAACACCTTGGATTCGGCATTAGTGTAACTGGGACAGGAGCGTATCGAACGAGCGTGAAGGATGAGCGTCATGAAAGAGCATCCTCACTTCAATTTAAATCATCACACCCTTTGTCTTTCATCAAAGAAGGCGGAGGGTATTGGAAATACATGAAAACGAATGATCACATTGTGTTTCAAACGCAATTTGATTATGAAACAAAGGAAGGAAAAGGGTGGAAATGGGCAGACCGGTTCTTTTTTCGGCCAATGATGGGGTTTATGACTGCCTTTAGCTTTGGCGCATTAAAGACGTGGCTTGAAAAGGGAACGCATCCCCGTTTGCTGCTAGAGAGAACACTTGCCCATTATGGCATTTGTTTGTTGTTTGCCATCGTCTGGTTATGTCAAGCGATCATTCCTTTTTCACCTTCTGCTTTTGATCATAGCACCGGATTTCGATTGTTTTATGCGCTATTAGGTGTATCATGGCTCATGCCTAAACTGCCAAAGAAATATATATTCATCCTTCAAAGCATCTTTCTGCTACTGATGCTTGGTATAGGGATTTTATCGCCAGAAACGACTCTGCACGAGCCGCTGGTGCTGAGTGCATTTTTCATTTTATCCGTTGCAGGAATGATTAATTTAAAAGATTGTGTAGATGTGTTTTCGATCAAACGAAAAAGGGGAGGTAGACATGGTCGTTCATCATCATCAAGTAAAGGACTACGATAAGCTGCATCCAACATTAAAAGAACGTTATAATCGCGCGTTTACGGCCGAAGGCATCATGGAGGAAATAGGAGGCGGGACAAAGCTCATCCGATTGTTATTCAAAATCGGTCCATTGTTTCGCTGTTTTTTTCCTGAAAGAGGGCGAAATATTCCCTTCCAAATTGTGAACAAGCCTTTTACGACAAGTAAGGGAGAAGAAGGGATGCACTGGTTTCGAACGTTCTATTTTCCTGACAAGGAAAGACATTTTGATGCAGATATGATCATTGATCAGAAGAGCCATCAAGTACTAGACTACTTTGGAAAACCTAGGCTTCTTGTGTCAGAGCTTCATTTTACAGTCACGGAAAAAGGATTCTTGCACATTCAATCAGGTAAGCAAAAGTTTTTGCTGTTTGGGCGGGAGTGGCCGCTCCCTTCTTGGCTTTATGGTGAATCTGATGTAACAGAAGGGTACGATGAGCATGCAGGTGAGTATACCATTGATGTTCAAGTGAAAAATCGCCTTTTTGGCACTCTTTTTACTTATAAGGGCCGGTTTACGGAAAGGGTGTCACCATATGAATAAATGGCATTTGATGTGTAGCATCATGTTGATGTCTTGCTTTCTCGTTACACGTTTGACGACAGCTCCCATACCAGAATTTTTTGTTTTGATTGCGATTTTATTTTTTCTTCCCGCTTTCTTACACTTTTTTTATCAGGAAGAGAAGAAACGGCAGCAGAAGGGGCTGATCAGCTTCATAATGAAAGCCTTTCCAGTAGCAGCTCTATGTGCAACAGGCGCATTCATCTATCATTCTCTTTGGCTTGCATTGGGATGGCTTTTCTTTACAATGATTCTGGCTTTATTTGGTTTCACCCGTTTGCTGAAAAGAGGGGCCCATCCGCTTCATGAGCTGATGATCGATGGCGCATGTATGTATATCGCTCTAGGTGGGCTTTGGTTCTGGCTGTACATAGCAGATATACAAGTGATGACATTTTCACCGATGATTGTTCTTTTGACAGCTATTCATTTTCATTATTCGGCTTTTTTTATCCCAATCTTTTATGGCTTATTAGGAAGGCAGCGGAAAAAAGAGACGACGTTATACAAAGTGGGTGGCTGGGTTATTTTACTGTCGCCAGTGATGATTGCTGTGGGAATCAGCTATTCTCGCCTGTTTGATACGTTCAGCGTCGTTCTTTATGTGATCGCACTTTATTTGTATGGAGTTTTATGTATGAAAACTTCTTTTCGTTCAACTGTCGCAAAAGGGTTCGTTGTGTTTTCTAGCATCATGTTAATGGGAACGATCGTCCTATCATTCCTTTATTCTGCCGGAATGCTTTTACATGTTACCTACATCAGCATGGATCAAATGATTTGGTTTCATGGCAGTATCAATGCAAGTTTGGTTATTTTACCAGGCCTCATTGGATGGTTGATTGAAAGACCAGCTGATCGATTGAAACAGAAGGATTTTCCGGTATCGAGAGTTCACGGTCGTTTTCAGATCATGTCTTTTCAACATGACGACATGCAGCATGATGAGAAGATTGGTTTAGTCGATTCTCTTGACCAATTAAATGGAAAGGCATTTTCAGCAGAGAGTGTGTCACCTGTTATTCGCAGATTTTATGAGGACCCGATGTCCTTTACGTTAAAAGCAGCCGTCTGTTTTCATTGGTGGGTAAGGCCATTTGTCTTTTTGCTTCAACCTGTTTTTAGACAAATAGGACAACTCTATTTAGGGTCATCACGAATGCCATATGAAATGCCGGGGAGTCTTTCAAGATTTCAACATCCTCTTGAAGAAAGGAAGAATGTACGTGTGTGGATCAGGCGCAATGAGAAAGGCGAGCAAGTCTTTTATGCGCTCTATGCTCAGCACCATGATGAAGAGACAGTCTATATGAATATTGCTTTGCCGCTTCCTTTTTCACAGCTTACGGCTATTTTAAAACCTTTGAATGAAAAGGAAGATTTTCTATTAAAAAGTAAAAGTCCAAAAGGCAGTACGGGTGATGAAGGATTGTATTTGCATACGTCTTTCATCACCATGAAACTGCCAATGGAAGAAAGCTTTCATATGAAACCGAAGACGGAAAAAAGTCTCACAGCGATTCATCAAATGAAGCTATTCGGTATTCCTTTTTTAACGATTCAGTATCAAATCGACAGTGAAAGCCACTCATCTTAATCAATGATGTCGCATGGTTCACCGTGACGAATGATGTTCACAATCGCTTGCCCATCACTCGGATGATGATCTGCATACTGTACTGGCAGTAAAGCAAAAAATACATAGTAGACTGAGAAGTAAGCAAATTGATAGAAAAATTGATGTTCTGGCAGGAAATCGTTGGCGATCATTGTGTTCAATATGAGAACACTGAGCAGGTTGCATAATGATCCGCCTAAGTAGACAAGAATGTGTGAGAAACGGTTATTTCTCCTCATTTCTTCATAGTGGCAAAATGCATCTAGAAAATAGATTCTTCTAATTTCAACGACGCCTATTTTCAATACTTTTTTGCCTCTGCCAAGTGCAAACGAAACCTTTGCTCCAAACAGCCAGGCGACTACAATATGGCCCAGCTGATGCAAGATGGCAACGATAGGAAGAATGACGAAAAACGACCAGCAAAACGTCCACATATCTGATAATGTAAACAAGTGTTAACCCTCCCCGAAATATTCGAGAGGAAGCAGTAGGATTATTTGCCATTTTACCGAATTCACTTTCATGATGCAAACATTTAATAGACTACTATAAAATCATTATGTAAACTAAAAAGGATTTTCAATGAATAGGCTTTTTAACCCTTTCTTTTAGAAGAGTAGGGTGTGCTACAATTAAGAAATTAGTGGAAAACAAGTGGTCATCTAGCAGAAGAAAAATATGACCTTTTTTATGAAAGATTGAAAGGGAGAAAGGGAGAGAGATTTTAATGGCAGATATTGAACAGTTTTTAGCGTTAGACATTCGCGTTGGGACGATAGTAGAAGCAGAATTTTTTGCAGAAGCAAGAGTGCCTGCTTTCAAGCTGAAGATTGACTTTGGGGATGAGATTGGCATAAAACAATCTAGTGCACAGCTGACAAAACGTTATCAGGCTGAGAATCTCACTGGGAAACAAATTATTGCAGTGGTCAATTTCCCGCCAAGAAGAATTGCCGGGTTTAAATCAGAGGTACTTGTCTTAGGAGGCATGCCATCAAAAGAAGACGTTGTCCTGCTTGCCACTGATGACCCGGTTGAAAATGGCACCAAAATAGGGTAAGAAAAAAGACATCTTCATCAGAAGATGTCTTTTGCGTATTGAGGCGGAATAACCACACGCCACATTCGTGTGTGTCTCAAAGAGACGTGTTACCCGACTTACACAATTCAGCTCATCGCTTGATTAATATAGCATGGGATTGGTATGAATGCAACCATTATTTGAGTTCTCTTTGTTTTTGGAAGAAAAAAAGAAGGTTCATCTCCTCATATCATAGAAAAAATGACAAGAAATCAATTATTTGGATTATTTTTTCAAAAAATATTGAAAAGTCAGATCATATTTTATAAAATGAATTCATCTTAGTTTGTTTAATCGATAAACTAAGATGTCGATCATCTATTGATCTATTGTTTAAAGCGAATGATTTGCTGCTATGTGGGCTAAGCTGAAAGAAAGAGATGTTCAGCTTCATTTTTACAACGAATTGAAAGCGCTTTATTTTCGACCTATTGATTGCTGCTGCCCTGCACCATCTGTCCGTTAGAAGAGGCTAAGTGAAGAAGGGAGAAAACTCATGGTGAGTGAGAATTTAAAGAAGATTCGTATGTCTGAAAAAGTGGGATATGCTTCAGGAGATTTCGCATGTAATTTAATTTATGCAACTGTCTCTACGTATCTATTATTTTTTTATACGGATGTCTATGGATTATCAGCAGCAGCAGCAGGGACAATGTTTTTGGTGGTTCGGGCCATCGATGCGCTTGCAGATCCGTTTATTGGGGCGATGGTTGACCGAACGAACAGCCGTTTTGGCCGGTTTAGACCTTATTTGTTATTTGGTGCGTTACCTTTTGCCGTTCTTGCCATTCTTTGTTTTACGACACCGGATTTTTCCGAAATGGGAAAACTCATTTATGCGTACATCACGTATGTTGGTTTATCGCTTACATACACGTTCATCAATGTTCCTTATGGTGCTTTAACTTCCGCAATGACAAGAAATAACCAAGAGGTCGTCAGTATTACGTCTGTTCGTATGCTTTTTGCAAATCTCGGTGGTTTAGTTGTTGCTTTTTTTGTTCCGTTTCTTGCGACGTTTTTGGGTGATACAACAGGAAATACAGCACTTGGCTGGCAGATCACGATGGCATTTCTCGGCGTACTTGGGGGCGGATTACTGATTTTCTGTTTTAAAAGTACGAATGAGCGCGTCACGCTTCAAAAGCCAGAGGAA
Source organism: Bacillus sp. FSL K6-2869 (assembly GCF_040869405.1). Classification (NCBI taxonomy): domain Bacteria; kingdom Bacillati; phylum Bacillota; class Bacilli; order Caryophanales; family Bacillaceae; genus Bacillus; species Bacillus sp. FSL K6-2869. Next base: position 2,006,693 of record NZ_CP152035.1, on the reverse strand, counting down.
AAGATCAAGTTCAGTGATCTCTTTGTCCAGTTACGAGTGAATCGTCCGCTTGTTGTGTTAAGCATTTTCTTTATCATTATCTTTGGTGTGAACTCGATCAGCAACTCAGTCGGGATCTATTATGTGACGTATAACCTAGGCAGAGAAGATTTAGTGAAGTGGTACGGCCTGATTGGCAGTCTGCCAGCTTTAATGGTCTTGCCGTTTATTCCTAAGCTGCACAAGTTGTTAGGAAAGAAAAAGCTGCTGAATTATTCATTATTGCTGAATATTGTAGGCCTTCTTGCATTACTTGTGATCCCGCCGAGTCAAATCACTTTAATACTTGTTTTCAGGCTCGTTGCGGCTGCAGGGAGTATTACAGCAGGTGCTTACATGTGGGCACTCATTCCTGAAACTGTTGAATATGGCGAATATAAAACAGGGAAAAGGATGGGCGGACTGATCTACGCAGTGATTGGATTCTTCTTTAAATTTGGGATGGCCTTAGGCGGCATCGTTCCAGGGCTTGTCCTTGACCGATTTGGTTATATTGCAAACCAAGTGCAAACACCAGAAGCTTTACTGGGCATTTTAATCACGACAACGGTGATTCCTGTATGCTTACTAATTTTAGCGATGGTTGATATTAATTTTTATAACCTAGATGAAGAAAAACATAAAAAAGTCGTACGAGAGCTTGAGAATAGAGACAAAGTGTATATCGATCATATGGACGACTTTAAAATGTAGTTCTCTGAAAGAGGAGGAAGTTCAATTGAAGATTACTAATCCAGTGCTCAAAGGGTTTAACCCTGACCCAAGTATTTGCCGTACGGGAGAGGACTATTACATGGCGGTTTCTACATTTGAATGGTTCCCGGGGGTGCAAATTTATCACTCGAAGGATCTCGTCCACTGGCGGCTCGTCGCGCGTCCCTTGCAAAAAACTTCTCAACTCGATATGAAAGGAAATCCTGATTCCGGCGGGGTTTGGGCGCCGTGTTTAAGTTATGCGGATGGTCAGTTTTGGCTCATCTATTCAGATATTAAAGTAGTAGATGGTCCGTTTAAAGATGGTCATAATTATTTGGTCACAGCTGACGAAGTAGATGGCGAGTGGAGCGATCCGGTTCGGCTCAATAGTTCTGGGTTTGATCCTTCCTTGTTCCATGATCCAAGCGGAAAGAAATACGTGTTGAATATGCTGTGGGACCATCGAGAAAAACATCACTCCTTTGCAGGTATAGCCTTGCAGGAATATAGTGTATTTGAAAAAAAACTGGTCGGTGAGCGGAAGGTCATTTTTAAAGGCACGCCAATCAAACTGACAGAAGCCCCACATCTTTATTACATCAATGATGTCTATTATTTATTAACAGCTGAAGGGGGAACACGTTACGAACATGCAGCCACAATCGCCCGTTCCTCGCGTATTGATGGGCCGTACGAGGTTCATCCTGACAACCCAATTTTAACGGCTTTTCATGCGCCTAGCCATCCACTACAAAAATGCGGGCATGCTTCCATTGTACAAACGCATACAAATGAATGGTATATGGCTCATCTGACTGGCCGCCCAATTCATTCAAGGAAGGAATCCATTTTTCAGCAAAGAGGCTGGTGCCCTTTAGGAAGAGAGACAGCCATACAAAAGCTTGAATGGAAAGATGGCTGGCCGTATGTTGTAGGCGGAAAAGAGGGGCTTCTAGAGGTTGAAGCGCCTGCGATGAGCGTAAAAGAGTTCTCTCCAACCTATCACATAGTCGATGAATTTAAAGATTCATCGTTAAATAGACATTTTCAAACATTAAGAATCCCATTTACGGATCAGATTGGTTCAGTGACGGAAAATCCTCATCATTTAAGGCTGTATGGGCAGGAATCTTTAACGTCTAAATTTACCCAAGCGTTTGTTGCGAGGCGCTGGCAAAGCTTTTATTTTGAAGCAGAGACAGCGGTTTCCTTCTTTCCGAAAAACTTTCAGCAAGCGGCAGGACTTGTGAATTATTATAATACGGAAAATTGGACTGCACTTCAGGTGACTTATGACGAGGCGCTTGGCCGTATCCTTGAGTTATCTGTGTGTGAAAATCTGGCCTTTTCTCAGCCGCTAATCAAAAAAATCATCATCCCAGACGAGATTCCGTATGTGTATTTAAAAGTGACTGTTCAGAGAGAGACGTACACGTATTCTTATTCTTTTGATCAACAAGAGTGGGAAAAAATAGATGTACCGCTTGAATCGACCCATTTATCAGATGATTTTATTCGAGGAGGGGGGTTCTTTACAGGGGCTTTTGTCGGAATGCAGTGCCAAGACACAAGCGGCGAACGTCTGCCTGCCGATTTTAAGTATTTTCGATACGAAGAAACAACTGAATAAAAAAAGACAACACTCTAAAGGCTGTCTCTCTTTAACATGTATTCCATTATGGTGAAGGCGTGACATCACGCAAAAAAGCTTCAGTGACTAGAGATGTCATCCCTAAGGCTGGTGCATTTTGTCCTAATGATGAAGGAAGCAGCTCCACCCGTGAGCTGAATTGTGCATCCATTCTAGAGGATACTTCATCTTGAATGACACTTAGAACGGCCTGTTCAGATTCAATGACCTTGTTTCGTAAAATAACGGCTTGTGGGTTGAAGGTATGCAGAACGTTTGTGAGACCTACCCCAATGTAAAAGCCAAAGTTACGCAAGGCATTGAGTGTCTTCATATCATTTAACTTCGCCAGCCGCTCAATATCTTGATAGGTGAGTGGCTGACCATCTGTTTGGAGCGATTGGAACAGTGCCTTCTCAGATGCATACAGTTCCCAGCAACCACGATTTCCGCAGCTACATGTCGGTCCATTAAAGTCGATCGTCATATGTCCCATTTCACCAGAAAAACCGTTCGTGCCTCTATATAAATGATGATTGATAATGATGCCTATTCCAATACCAGTGCCGATACTTGCATAGATCAGATGGTCATAATGTTTAGCAGCACCGAAGATTTTTTCACCGTACGCACCGGCATTTGCTTCATTCTCGATAAAAACCGGTACTTGGAATGTGTCTTGGAGACTTGTTTTTAGATCGACATTTTTCCATTTTGAATGAGGCGTAAACACAATTTGTTCATCTGCATCGACCAGACCTGGTATACAAATCCCTATACCAATCAGCCCGTATGGAGAAGAAGGAATGTGTGAACGTAACTGCTGAATCAATTCAATTAAAATACGGACGGTCACATCAGGTGTGCTGGATGGGAGCTTGAGCTGCTCATCATGAATAATCGACCCTTCAAGGTCTGTTAAAATGCCGTTGACATAATCAACACCGACATCAATGCCGATAGAGTAACCTGCACGTTTATTAAACATGAGAAGCACGGGTCTTCTTCCGCCGCTAGATTCGCCTTGACCGATTTCATAAACAAGATGTTCTTTCATTAATGTACTCACTTGAGAAGAAACGGTCGATTTATTTAACCCAGTGCGTTCAGATAATTTTGCTCTGGAAATTGGTGCATGGTGCAGAATTTCGTTTAGCAATAGCTTTTGATTTATTTTTTTCACAAAGTTCTGATCCGCAATATCCATTGTATCCACTCCATTTGTTTCGTCTTTAGATTAAGTGAAGAAAAGCCACTTTTTATCGTGTTCATTCTCTATAAAACATGCTTTTCATTTTATTATAACGAAAATATTTCTAAAAAACTAAAAAATATGGAAAATTCAAAGAGATTAGTTGGTAAACTCGTTTGTTCGTTTGTTGAATCAACTTACTAAGTGAATATATAGGGGGAATCACTTATGGTCAAATCAAATATGACTTCGTTAAGTAGTTTACAGGGGATTGGCAACATTCAATATGAAGGAAAACATTCAAAGAACCCATTCGCATTTAAATATTATAATCCGAGCGAAATGATTGGCGGAAAGACAATGAAAGACCACCTGCGATTTTCCGTCGCTTATTGGCATACACTGACTGCTGATGGAACAGACATGTTTGGAACTGGCACGATGAAAAGGGCCTGGGATTCTTATAGTGGAATGGATTTGGCGAAAGCTAGATTGGAAGTGGCTTTTCAGCTCTTTGATCTATTGGATGTTCCGTATTTTTCATTCCATGACCGTGATATTGCACCAGAGGGCGACACGCTTCAAGAGACCAATCAGCAGTTAGACATCATCATAGAAAGAATGAAAGATTACATGCAGCAAAGCGGGGTTCGGCTTCTATGGAACACGGCTAATATGTTTAAGCATCCAAGATTTGTTCACGGTGCAGCGACATCCTGTCATGCAGATGTATTTGCCTATGCAGCTGCACAAGTGAAAAAGGGCATCGAAACAGCAAAGGAACTCGGCGCAGAGAATTATGTTTTCTGGGGAGGACGAGAAGGTTACGACACACTACTGAATACAGATATGAAAAGAGAGCTTGACCATTTGGCGACCTTTTTGCATATGGCGGTCGATTATGCAAAAGAAATTGGATTTACAGGTCAATTTTTAATTGAGCCAAAGCCGAAGGAACCGACAACTCATCAATATGATACGGATGCAGCGACATCGATCGCCTTTTTAAAACAATATGGATTGGATACACACTTTAAATTAAATATCGAGGCCAATCATGCGACATTAGCGGGTCATACGTTTGAACATGAGCTGCGTGTAGCAAGAATTCATGGACTGCTCGGTTCCGTTGATGCCAACCAAGGAAACTCCCTTCTAGGCTGGGACACAGATGAATTCCCAACGGATTTATATGCCACAACACTCGCCATGTATGAAATTTTGCAAAATGGCGGACTTGGAACAGGCGGTCTCAATTTTGATGCAAAAGTCAGAAGAGCCTCCTTTGAACTGGAAGATCTTCTGTATGCCCATATTGCGGGGATGGATGCATTCGCAAAAGGGCTGCGGGTGGCTCATAGACTCATAGAAGACCGTGTGTTTGAAGATGTGATCAAGCACCGGTACCGTAGTTTTTCTGAAGGAATTGGACGGGAGATTTCAGAAGGAACGGCAAACTTTCATACATTAGAAGAATATGCACTGAAACATCCGCTCATCAGAAACGAATCTGGCAGAGAGGAACAGTTGAAAGCCAGATTGAATCAATATTTGTTAGAAGATTAATGGAGCGGGCTGCTGTTTTGAAGGAGTGAACACATGAAGTATGTGATGGGAATTGATCTTGGAACGAGCGGAGTCAAAGCGATATTAGTAGATGAGAGCGGGAAGGTATGCTGCGAGACGACTAAATCTTACCGCCTCATTCAAAGCAAACCAGGTTATTGTGAGCAAAATCCTGAAGACTGGGTAGAGCAGACGATGGCTGCGATGACAGAACTTATGGAGAGAAAGCCTGTTCAGTCAATGCAGGTAGAAGGCATCAGTTTTTCTGGACAAATGCACGGACTTGTTTTATTGGATGAATCCCTTCAGGTGCTCAGGCCTGCCATCTTGTGGAATGACACAAGAACAACACCGCAATGCGTGCGCATGACAGAAAAGCTAGGAGGCAGGCTGCAAGCGATCACAAAAAATCAGGCGTTAGAAGGGTTTACACTGCCAAAGTTGTTATGGGTAAAGGAACACGAACCAGAAATTGATCAACGAATCCATTTGTTTTTACTTCCAAAAGATTATGTCAGATATCGATTAACCGGCGCTATTCATATGGACTATTCTGATGCGGCTGGTACGTTACTGTTGGATATTGGAGAACAAACATGGAGTGAGGAGATTTGTCAAACCTTTGATATTCCGATTCGTATTTGCCCGCCGCTCGTTTCATCGGAGGCGGAGGTTGGAACACTTTTGCCGCAGATCGCAAAGGAAACCGGGATGACAGAAGAGGCGAAGGTTTTTGCGGGTGGAGCGGATAATGCTTGCGGTGCCATTGGTGCCGGCATTTTATCATCAGGTCACACACTATGCAGCATTGGCACATCAGGTGTCATTCTTTCCTATGAAGAAAATCATAACAGAGAGCTGAATGGAAACTTGCATTTATTCCATCATGCAAAAAAAGACGCTTTTTATACAATGGGAGTCACTTTATCAGCAGGTTATAGCCTCGATTGGATTAAATCTTTACTTGCTCCAAATGATTCGTTTAAAGCCCTTTTAGCCGGAGCAAAGGATATAGCGCCTGGCGCAAATGGATTGCTGTTTACGCCATATTTAGTTGGGGAAAGAACGCCTCATGCAGATTCACTCATTCGTGGAAGCTTCATTGGATTAGACAGCCGGCATGAAAAAGCGCATATGGTTAGAGCTGTGCTCGAAGGAATCACTTTTTCATTAAATGAATCGATCGCTTTATTCAGGCAGGCCGGAAAAAGAATCGATGCTATTGTGTCCATTGGTGGAGGTGCGAGAAGTCATACATGGCTTCAAATGCAGGCAGATATTTTTCAAGTTGAGGTGATTCAGCTTAAAAATGAGCAAGGGCCCGCGTTAGGTGCAGCGATGCTTGCAGCAGTTGGATGCGGCTGGTACCAGTCACTCGAGGCGTGCGCGGATCAGTTTATCCATCAAGCGGCCGTATTTACACCAAATCAACAGCATGTCGATGTATATGATCATCTCTTTCGTTTGTATCAAAGCATTTATACAAACACAAGAGACATTCATGCGGATCTAGCACAGTATCGATAATCTAGTAGTGAGTGGGGGCATGAAAGGAGGTGATGAATTCGTTTCATCTTAGAGATGACAGAATCAAAAGGATGAAAAAGGAGAGGAATGGAAGATGAATTTGAGAAAATTAAGACTGTTGTTTGTGATGTGTATTGGACTGACGCTTATACTGACGGCTGTACCAGCCCATGCGAGAACCATTACGAATAATGAAATGGGTAACCATAGCGGGTACGATTATGAATTATGGAAGGATTATGGAAACACCTCGATGACACTCAATAACGGCGGGGCATTTAGTGCAGGCTGGAACAATATCGGAAATGCTTTATTTCGAAAAGGAAAAAAGTTTGATTCCACTAGAACTCACCATCAACTTGGCAACATCTCCATCAATTACAACGCAAGCTTTAACCCAGTCGGGAATTCCTATTTATGTGTCTATGGCTGGACACAATCTCCATTAGCAGAATACTACATTGTTGATTCATGGGGCACATATCGTCCAACAGGCACACATAAAGGAACATTTTATGCAGACGGGGGCACATATGACATTTATGAAACAACCCGTGTCAATCAGCCTTCCATTATCGGAATCGCAACCTTCAAGCAATATTGGAGTGTACGTCAAACGAAACGTACAAGCGGAACGGTCTCCGTCAGTGCGCATTTTAAAAAATGGGAAAGCTTAGGGATGCCAATGGGGAAAATGTATGAAACGGCATTTACTGTAGAAGGCTACCAAAGCAGCGGAAGTGCAAATGTGATGACCAATCAGCTGTTTATTGGCAACTAAAAAAGTCAAAGAAAAGAGCCGGGAGCAAAACGCCTGGCTCTTTCTATCATAATTTTTCAACTTCGACTCTGCCGGAAAAGAACGTCGCACCACCGCCCATATCTGCCAAACGATCAGGTGTGAGGCCATTCACCAAATGTTTTTTGCCTTTTTGGTCTGCCCATAATCCCTGGCTGACAACAACGCCAGATAACACATTTTGTCCGACTGACACGATGAGCTCGCATTCTCCTCGATCATTCAGCACACGAACCATGTCCCCATCTTCAATCTGTCTTTCTTTTGCATCTTGTTCATTCATATGAAGCTTCGGAAATTTCTCAAGCTTTTGATGCTTCTCATGAAGAGAGAAGGTGGAATTAAGAAAATTATGGTTTGGTCCCGGTATAAACGTCAGTGGATAATCACTTTCCTTAAATAAAGGTACATAGGTTGGGAGGGCTGGATATCCATCTTTTTTCATTTGTTCAGAGTAAAGCTCAATTTTCCCGCTTGGGGTAGGGAGCTTTAAATCTTCGAAAGGCCCTCGTTTTGCTTTGATCCACTTTTTCTCTTTTAACGCTTGATATGAAATGTTTTCATAGTGCGGATTTTCAGGGTGATGAAGAGCTTGTTCCATTAGTTCCGCATCTGTGTCTTTAAAGGCTTCATCTTCAAAGCCCATCGCATGAGCCAAAAGACGAAACACTTCTGTGTTTGATTTGCTTTCTCCATAACGTTCTATAACAGGTTCTTGAATTTGAATGTAATGATGCCAGTAAGAAGTATAAAAATCCTCATTTTCAAAGGCAGAGGTCGCTGGCAGAACAATATCCGCATAAGTGGCTGTCTCTGTCATGAACAAGTCATGGACAACCGTAAATAAGTCTTCCCGCATCAAACCGTCTCTTACTTTATTTGCTTCAGGTGTCACAACAGCCGGGTTGCAAGAGTAGACAAAAAGAGAATCAATAGAAGGTTCTGCGTTCGTTAGCACGCTGCCCAGCTGATTCATATTAAATGTTCTAGGTTCGCGTTCCTTTAATAATTCCGGCCGCTGAAGAGCGATTTCATTATAACTAAGAAAAGAAGAGTTCGATTTCATCGCACCGCCGCCTTTGTGCAGCCATTGACCGGTGAGGGCAGGGAGGCAGGAGATGGTTCGAATACTCATACCGCCATTATCGTGATGCTGTAGCCCATTGCCAATACGAATGAGAGACGGCGATGTCTCTGCGTACATTCTCGCGAGTGTGATGATGTCTTCTTTCGGGACACCCGTGATTTGTTCAACCGTTTCTGGATCGTACTGCTTCACATGCTCGCGAAGTTCATTGTGACCGACCGTGTAAGTCTCTAAAAATGACGTATCTGTGAGGTCTTCTTTAAAAAGGACATGCATGATCCCAAGAGCTAGCGCACTGTCAGTGCCAGGGCGAAGCGGAATGAACCAATCTGCCATCCGGCCCGTTTGGTTTTTGTGCACATCAATGACGACAATTTTAGCCCCTTGCTTTCGAGCTTTTTGTGCCAACGTGATTTGATGCATATTGGTTGAAACCGCATTGATGCCCCAAAAGATAAATAGTTTCGTATGAATGGTCTCTTCTGGGTCTGTCCCGATGCTTGCGCCCATTGTATATTTATAGCCAGTTGTTCCGGCTGATTGACAAATGGTTCGGTCTAGCTGACTTGAGCCAAGTCGATAGAAAAAGCGGCGGTCCATTCCTTCTGCATTGAGATTTCCCATATTCCCATAGAAGCTGTAAGGCAAAATGCTTTCTGGTCCTTTTTCTTCGATCAGCTTTGTCCATTTTTGACGAATGGTTTCAATCGCTTCTTCCCACGTAATTGGAGCAAATTGCCGGTCACCTTTTTGACCTACACGTTTTAATGGTGTTGTCAGACGTTTTTTATCATATAAACGAGCTGTGACATTCCGCACTTTATTGCAAATGTTTCCTTGAGTGACTGGATGATCTGGATCTCCTTGAACTTTAACGATCTTTCCGTTCTCTTTATGTATTAAAAGACCGCACTGATCAGGGCAATCTAACGAACAAACTGATTTGAATATTCCGTCTTTCATTGCTGTGTAATCGGTCATACGTTTAGCTTCCTTTCCGAATTCCGTGATCACTGTACATATGGATTTTATTTTAGCATGTTCAGACGAGGAAGGTAAGGATAAGCATATGAAAAAAAGCCCCTAATGAAAGGGACTTTTAAAAACGGGTGACCTGCACAGGGAATTCTTTGACCCCAAACACAAACGTGCTTTGAATCGGTTTCAGCTGATCTGCCGCACAGGTGATTTCTCGAAACGTACGGAGTAAAACCTCAAGTGCTAGATGAGCCTCAAGCCGGGCGAGAGGGGCACCAAGACAAAAATGGATGCCGAAGCCAAAGCTCAAATGCGGATTTGATTTTCTGTCAAGACGAAACGTATCTGGATCGTCAAACTTCCGTTCATCACGATTCGCAGATGCCACCCAGCTGATAAGATAGTCTCCTTTTTCAATGTGAGAACCGGCAATCTGAACATCCTCTGCTGCAACTCGCCCAATCGCTTGAACAGGCGGATAATAGCGTAGCGTTTCTTCTGTCAATTGAGGAATGAGAGACAGGTCTTGCCGCACTGATTCGGCGAGATGCGGCTGCTCTGTTAAAAGTCGTACGGCATTTGTGATTAAATTCGTTGTTGTTTCATTACCAGCAACGAGTAAGAGTATACAAAAGCCAAGCAGTTCATTTTCTGATAAACGCTCACCGTCAATTTCCGCTTGGATGAGAAGGGAGATTAAATCATCGGCTGGCGTTTCTTTTCGCTTTTGGATCAAATGAGCAAAGTACTCTGACAGCTCTTTTTCTGCTTGTTTTTGCATGTCGACAACGGCTTGAACAGCTTCTTTTGAATCATCTTTGGCTCCTGCAACTAGAGCATCTGAATGTTTTTTGATCAGCTCTCTGTCTTTCACTTCTGCACCGAGAAGCTCGGCGATGATCATGACAGGTAGGGGAGCGGCCAGATCTTGCACAATATCGAAGGTCCGTTGATCCTTTACTTGATGTAATAGATCATGGGTCAAGTCTTTGATCTTTTCTTCTATTTGTTTGATCGCTTTTGGCGTGAAGGCTTTATTGACGAGTGTTCTCATTTTGGTATGTTTTGGAGGGTCCATTGTTAAAATACTCGTTTTAGATGTACTTCTTCCTCGCTGTGATGAAAACACTTTTGGCTGCTTCAGAACGGACTGAATATCAGCATATCGAAAGAGATCCCAGCACTTTCTCGTTTCGTCGTATCGAATATCACCCTGCGATCTTAATTCATTGTAGATAGGGAATGGGAAAAGAAGGTCATCTGTAGATCGGATTTCTTTCATTGGGATGACATTGACGTAATTTTCTTTTACTTTCATTATGAACGCTCCTTTTTCACTTGATTTCCCTTTCACGGTATCACCACGAAAAACGCATTTCAACGGACATGTTTTCTAAAATATGTCAATAGTCTAATCGAAAGATTCAAACACATTCATCCTATAGGAAAATAGAAAGTCATCAAAATGATAACGCTTTCTAAAAACTAGAATTGAAGTCACCGAAACCAAAAATAAAATGGTGAATTCAGTCGAACGAAAGGGTACTATGATTCAAATCTGTATAGTTCTTTTGATCTAAATTGATGATTTTAAAAAACACGGCTAACATACATACCGCAAGCTGTTCAGCGTGTATTCGGGACTTTTGAAAAGCGCTGGCTCTTTCTTGACACGATTTCTCATCATGTTACGATAACTAACGTGCGAAAAACACGAACAAAAAGCGAACAAGGGAGAGGATCAATATCATTGATCAAAAGAAAGTTGCTTTCATTGGAGCAGGTTCTATGGCGGAAGGAATGATTGCAGGTATTGTGCGATCAGGTCAGATGCCGCTCAGCCAAATTTACGCAACAAACAAGCAAAATAAGCAGCGATTAAACGAACTAACGAAACGCTACGGAATCCAAACAGCCACAATGGATTCATTTCCTTTTGAAGAAATGGATATGTTGATCCTGGCAATGAAGCCAAAGGATGCTGAAACAGCACTTGAATCATTAAAACCTCATATTCAGAAAGATCAGCTCATCCTGTCTGTACTTGCAGGTGTGAAATCATCGTATATTGAAGACATGCTGCATGAAGGGCAGCCTGTTATGCGAGTAATGCCAAATACGTCAAGTACGATTGGGGCGTCGGCGACCGCTTTATCTGCTGGACGTTATGTGAAAAATGAACATGTAAGCATGAGTCGGGCTCTTTTATCTGAAATGGGAGAAGTGTATACCATTCAGGAAGAGCAAATGGATATTTTCACAGGAATTGCCGGAAGTGGTCCAGCTTATTTTTATTTCTTAATGGAAAGAATCGAAGAGGCTGGAGAAGAAGCTGGCTTATCAAAAGAAATGTCCCGTCAAATCGGTACACAGACACTTCTCGGTGCAGCGAAGATGCTGCAAGAAACAGCTGAAAATCCTTCTGTCCTCAGAGAAAAAATTACGTCACCTAATGGAACAACTGCTGCAGGACTAGATGCATTAGATGATTTTGGCGGAGGAGAAGCCATCAAACAGGCCGTCAAACATGCCGCCAATCGATCAAAAGAAATAAGTGAACAGCAAAAACAAAAAGTAACGATATAAATAGAGCCTCAATACAGGAGTGATAAGGTGTACGCAGATAAAGAGAGAAAACGAATTGTTGTGAAAATCGGAAGCAGCTCTCTTACTAGCTTTCAAGGTGAGATTAGTTTAAAAAAACTAGAAAACCTCGTCAATCAAATTGTAAAACTCAAAGATGAAGGACACGAAGTCATTTTGGTCTCATCTGGTGCGGTTGCAGCTGGTTACCGAAAATTAGGATTTATTGATAGACCGAAAACACTGCCAGAAAAACAGGCGTCTGCCTCAATAGGGCAAGGGCTTTTAATGGAGTCATATTCTACTTTATTTTTATCGCACGGTTATATTGCTTCACAGCTATTAATTACAAGAAGCGATTTTTCAGATGAAACGCGCTATCAAAATGTGCGAAATACAATGAATGTGTTATTAGATCGAGGGATCATCCCGATTATTAATGAGAATGATACAGTGACGATCAATCGGTTGAAATTTGGAGATAATGATACATTGTCTGCAAAAGTAGCTGGACTGATTGATGCGGATTTCCTCGCTATTTTATCTGATATTGACGGCTTGTATGAAGATAACCCTCATACAAATCCGAATGCGAAGAGAATTCTAGAAGTCACAGAAATCACAGAAGACATCGAAGCAGCCGCTGGAGATGCGGGAAGCAGCGTTGGCACAGGCGGAATGAAATCAAAACTCGACGCCTTTAAAATTTCAATGGCCTCAGGCATCAATGGCTTTTTGGGAAAAGCCGATACGCCTCACATTTTAGACAAAGCCATTAATGGGACAGAGGACGGCACTTATTTTACAGCTGACGAAAATTTAGCGCCGCTGAATTATAAAAAGCAGTGGATTGCTTTTCATTCTGGCCCAAAAGGCGAAATCGTTGTTCAAGAGAAAACACAGGAACTTCTCATGCATCGTGAGAAAAGTCTGGATTCTGACGGCATAGTCGATGTAAAGGGTTCGTTTAAAAAAGGCGATGTTGTCCGTATTTTAGATCAAGATGAAAGAGAAATAGGGCTTGGCATTGTCAATTATGCGTCCAACGAACTCGCACTGAACGGTGACTTGCTACAGGATGAAGTGGTGCATGTCGTAGATCTTGAAGCATTTGTTTGTCATTTAGATTTATCAATACCAGTTTGCTAATCATAAGGGAGGAATTTCATGACACTGACAGCTGAAGTTGTCACATCGGTCAAAGAAAAAGCGAAAAAAGCAAAGCACGTATCAAAAAAACTAGGTTTACTTCAAACAGAGGAAAAAAATGAGGCGCTGCTGAAAATAGCAGAAACACTCGAACAGCAAAGTGATTTTATTTTACAGGAAAATCAAAAGGATTTAGAGGCAGGAAAAGAAAAGGGCTTCTCTGAAGCATTAATGGATCGATTAATGTTAAATGAAGAGAGAATTCATGAGTTTGCGGAAAGTTTGCGGCTTGTGACGAGATTAACAGATCCTGTTGGAGAAATATTGGATGAATGGACTCTTGAAAACGGCTTACATGTGAAAAGTCGAAGAGTACCGCTCGGCGTGATCGGGATGATCTATGAAGCGAGACCGAATGTCACTGTCGATGCAGCAGGGCTTGCCCTCAAGGCAGGCAACTCAGTGATTTTAAAAGGCGGTTCCTCCGCTATTTCTTCCAACAAAGCCATCGTCCGCGTCATTCATGAGGCATTGGATCAAACAAAGATCCCTCGTGATGCGGTACAGTTTATTGAACAAACAGACCGTTCATCGGTTCAAGCGATGTTTCATCTAAAAGAATGGATCGATGTTTTAATTCCGAGAGGCGGGGCTTCGTTAATCAAAACAGTTGTAGAAGAATCGACCATTCCCGTTCTTGAAACAGGGACAGGGAACTGCCATATCTTTATTGATCAAACAGCGAATGTAGAAAAAGCCATTCAGATTGTCATCAATGCGAAAACAAATCGTCCGGCCGTTTGTAATGCGCTTGAGACTCTGATCGTTCATCGCGATTGGCTGAAAGAAAATGGTGCAGCATTGAATGAAGCACTCCTTCAGCACCATGTCACTGTGCATGGAGATCAAGACGCTCAATCTTTCTTTTCCGAAGCGGTTCCTGCGGAGGAAGTGGATTGGACAGATGAGTATTTAAGTCTTGATCTTGCGGTGAAAGTCGTTGACTCAATTGAGGACGCCATTCACCACATTGATCAGTACGGAACGAAACATTCAGAAGCCATCGTAACAGAGGATGAAAAAAACGCACAAATCTTTCTAAACGAAGTCGATGCGGCCGCTGTTTATCATAACGCATCTACACGTTTTACAGATGGCGGTGCACTAGGATATGGCGCTGAAATTGGCATTTCTACTCAAAAGCTGCACGCAAGAGGGCCAATGGGACTTCCTGCACTGACAACGACAAAGCTGCTTCTATCTGGTGATGGTCAGATTAGAAGCTAGAATGAATGTAAAGAACACTACCTTTCTAACTTGAGGTAGTGTTTTTTAGTGACTGATGAAAGAAGAGAGAAAAAAGGGAACGACATGGAAACGATGCTGAAGCACTGACAACTCTTGAAAAAGAAGACAAAGGGCTAAAATAAAGTCCATTTTAGCCCTTTGTCAACAATCTGAAACTCCCCATAAGAGGGAGTTTTTTTATGAACTTGAACGGTCTTTTTTCATGACTTTCTCAAATTTGAAAAATTCAAATGTCTCAGGCGCTAAAGGGTCATTTTCTTGATCGTTCTCATGAGGCAAGCTCGGATCTGGATGGTGCAAGTGATAAAACTCAACAATCTGAAACCCGCATTTGTTCACATAAAAATGAATGTTGCGCTTTTCAAAATAAGGAGTGACAACTTCCCACACCTTCGTTTCTGGATATTGCGCCTCAATGGCTTTCCACGCTGCCTGACCAATGCCGCGGCTGTGAGATAATGAAGAAATGTATAATAGGTCCACCGAATTGCGGTGTGTGAGAGGGTTGATTTTTAAAACAACCCCTCCTGCCTTTTGACCGTTTAGTAAAATATGATAGACAAGGTTCTCAGTCGAATAAAAAGATTCATCAATCGACTCATCAGGAGGAATTGGTCCACCTTCTGCATCGCCAAATGCATCAATGATGCCAGCTGTGAAAGCATCTTGCAGTTCCTTTTTCATCAAAGGGAAGTCTTCTTGATTTGCAAGTGATAATGTGACTTGATCTTGTGCGATTTTGTTCATGTGTAAATCCTTTCTCCACATATGTGGTGTTTCTGCATGTTATCATAAAGGATGGAGTAACTCCATAGTCAAGAAAGGAGCCCTAAAAATGATGAACGATGTTCAAAAAACATTTTTAACTGGAGAATTTGCGGCATTATTTGAAGTGAAAAAAGATACACTGCTCTATTATGATAAGATCGATTTGTTTAAGCCGGCAGGTGTTCAGGAAAATGGGTACCGTTATTATACATTTGAACAGTTTGATCATTTCATGGCCATTCAATCTCTTCGCGCTGTTCAATTTCCGATCAAGCAATTAAAACAATACTTTACTGAGCCTTCTCAGGAAAAATTGCAAAGCCTTGCGGTTGAGCAAGCAGAAAAGGTCGGGGAGGAGATCCGAAAACTACAGGATATTCAATCTTTTCTTTTTCGTGTGATCGAGACAACGAATGAATTATCATCAGTGAAAACAGGGGAGGTCTTGTTTCAAGAACTGCCAGAAGAACCGATCGTCCTCAGTACATCAAACCCGATTGATTCAAACACACCTGTAGAAGAAATTTCTCGAATTGTAGGAGAATTTCTGAAAGGGATTGGTATTAAAGGTGCCGCGGCAAATGGTTCTGTTTTAAACAAGGAGCAGTTTTTGCAGCGTCATTATCATCAATCTGATAGGCTGTTTTGCCGAATGGAAGGGCCGGATGCAGTCAAAAAGCCAGCGGGTCTATATGCAGTCATGTATCAACAAGGAACATATGAAGAGATGGAGACTGCCTATTCACGTTTATTAGATCGTATCGAAGCAGAGGATATGATACTGGATGGAGATGTCTTTGAGGAGTATTTACTTCATTCTCTGATGTCTAAAAATGAAGCGGATTACATGACGAAACTTAGTGTGAAAGTCAGAAAACGGGAAGCTTAAGGCATAACAAAAAGGATAGACAGGCATTTTTACATGCTGTCTATCCTTTTTGGTGCTGTTTAACCGACTTGGTTTTCGGCAAATTGACTCATATAGAGGTCGGCATAAAAGCCTTTTTCTTTCAAAAGCTCACGATGAGTTCCTTTTTCAATGATCGTGCCATCTTTCATGACTAAAATGAGATAGGCATCTTTAATCGTTGAAAGTCGATGTGCAATGACGAAGCTTGTTCTGCCGTTCATTAATTCATTCATCGCTTTTTGAATATGCATCTCTGTCCGTGTATCGACACTGCTTGTTGCTTCATCTAAGATTAATATCTTCGGATCAGATAAGATGGCACGGGCGATGGTTAACAGTTGACGCTGACCTTGTGAGAGGTTGCCGGCATCTTCTGTTAAGAGTGTGTCATATCCATCTGGAAGGGTGCGGATGAAATCGTCTGCATAGGCATGTTTAGCGGCCTTCAACACATCCTCTTTTGAAACATTTGGTCTGCCATATGCGATGTTGTCATAAATTGTGCCTTCAAAGAGCCATGTATCCTGAAGAACCATCGCAAATAAGTCACGCACTTGCTCTCGGCTGAGGTCGGTGGTTTTTACGCCGCCAATGCGAATGGAGCCTTGATCTAGCTCGTAAAAGCGCATTAACAGATTAATAATCGTTGTTTTTCCAGCGCCTGTTGGCCCAACAATGGCCACCGTTTGTCCTTCTCGGACTTGTAAATTCAAATCTTTAATAATGGGTTGATCTTTCTCATAACCGAAGTGAACGTGCTCAAAGGCCACATCTCCGGAAAGGGATTTAAGATCAATCGCTGCATCTTCTTGCGCATGTTCTTCTTCTTCATCCAGAATTTCAAACACCCGTTCAGCAGAAGCGATAGCAGATTGAACTAAGTTTGCAACACTGGATGCTTGCACAAGTGGCTGCGACATTTGCTGTGTGTATTGGATAAATGCTTGCACATCCCCAACACGAATATTCCCGTTAATGACAAGAATTCCGCCAGCAACACTTACCGCCACATAGCCAAGATTCCCAATAAAGGTCATCATCGGCATCATTAAGCCGGAGATAAATTGTGCTTTTCTTGAAGATTCATATAGTTGTTCGTTTAATTGATCAAATGTATCAATGGCTTTCTTTTCATAGCCATACGCACGAACCGTCTGATGTCCTGTGAACATTTCATTAATATGTCCATTGATCATCCCTAGTTCTTTTTGTTGTGCTTTAAAATGCTTTTGCGAAAATGATGTAATGCCTCGAATCGCAAACAAACTAAGAGGCAGCGTCAAACAAACAAGCAGCGTCAGTAGCGGACTGATGAAAAGCATCATGACGACAATTCCAATGACTGTAATAACAGATGTGATCACTTGCGTGAGTGCCTGCTGTAAAGAAGTATTAATATTATCAATGTCGTTCATCACCCGGCTCAGCGTGTCTCCGTGTGTTGTTTTATCAAAATAACGAAGGGGGAGACGTGTGAGCTTGTCATTTGCTTCTTGCCTTAATTCAGCAATGGTCTGCTGCGAGACACCCGCCATCACATATTGCTGCACGAATGAGAAGAGAGATGCTACGACATATAATAGAACAAGCAGCAATAAAATGCGTGAAATGACATCGAATTGAACGCCAGTTCCTTGTGTAAAACTTTCAAATAGGGAAGAGGTGGCATCCCCAAGTAATTTTGGACTGACGACATTAAAAACGGTTGAACCGATCGCTGCAATCAGGACAATGATCAGCTGAAATTTCCTCGGTTTTAAATAGCCCGTTAAACGAAGAAGTGTTTTTTTAAATTCCTTCGGTTTTTGTACTGGGCCCCTTGGGTGACCGCCTTTATGTCCCATTCCAGACGACATTTTTTTACTCATCCTTGCTCCACCTCCTGACCTTCCTGTGATGCGACTATCTCTTGATAGACAAGGTTATCTTTCAGTAACTGTTCATGTGTACCGATACCTGCTATTTTTCCATCATCTAACACAATGATTTTATCGCTATGCTTCACTGTGCTGATTCTTTGAGCCACAATAATCAAAGCAGCATGCTCTTTTTCAGCTTCTAGCGCTGACCGAAGTTTTGCATCCGTTTTGTAATCAAGGGCAGAGAAGCTATCGTCAAACAGGTAGAATGCAGGTTTTCTTACGAGTGCTCTTGCGATCGAAAGACGTTGTTTTTGACCGCCAGAGAGATTCGAACCCCCTTGGTCTATCTCTGCGTGAATTCCGCCATCTTTTTGCAAAACAAATTCTTCGGCCTGTGCTGTCCGCAGTGCCTGCCAAATCTCGTCATCTGTAGCATCTCGTTTGCCAAAGCGCACATTATCAGCAATGGTTCCGCTAAATAAAATGGCTTTTTGAGAAACATAGCCCATCTGACTTCTCAGTTTCTCTTGAGGCAATTCTCTAATATCGACACCATCTAATGTAATTTTTCCTTCTGTTGCCTCGTAAAAACGTGTCATCAGCTGAAGAAGTGTCGTTTTCCCGGAACCTGTACTGCCGATGATCGCCGTCGTTTCACCCTTTTTGGCTTCAAACGTCATGTCTTGAACGGCTGGTTTTTCAGCATTTGAATAATAAAATGACACATTCTCAAAGCGAATGGACTGGGCTGGCTGATCAAGTTTAGTGACAGCTTCTTTTTTGTCTTTAATTTTTGGTTCTAGATTTAACACTTCATTCATCCGTTTAGCTGATGCCTGAGCTCTAGGCACCATAATAAAACTCATAGACAGCATAATGAGTGCCATTAAAATCATCATCGCATATTGAATGAAGGCGATCAGATTCCCGACTTCCATCTGTCCGGCATCAATCCGATTAGCGCCAATCCAGACAATGCCGATATTCGTGAAGTTCATGATAATGAGCATAAAAGGGAACAAGTACGCCATTAATCGATTGACTTTAAGGCCAGTATCCTTATACGATGTATTGGCTTCTTGAAAACGTTCTTTTTCGTCATCTACTCGGTTAAACGCTCGAATGACCCGAATGCCTGAAAGCGACTCTCTCATAATCAAGTTCAGCCGGTCCGTTTTTTTCTGAAGCTGGCCAAAGAGGGGGATTGCTTTTCTTGACACCAAATAAATGAACCCGCCAAGAAGGGGAAGAGCTGCTAAAAAGATGAGAGATAACACAGCATCTCTAGATACAGCCAAAATAATTCCACCAACGAGCATAAGAGGCGCCCGTGTCATCATTTGTAAGATCATGATCGTGACATCTTGAACTTGTTTCACATCATTTGTGGATCTTGTAATAAAGGAAGATGTCCCGATTTTTTGAAATTCTTCTAATGAGAATTGTTCGACATGCACAAACAGCTGTCTTCTCATATCACGCCCGAAGCCTAGAGCTGTCTTAGATGACAAGTAGGACTTCCAAATCGTGAGCAAGATGGCAAGTAAAGAACAAGCCACCATCCAGCCCCCAACCTTC
Organism: Bacillus sp. FSL K6-2869; assembly: GCF_040869405.1. Classification (NCBI taxonomy): domain Bacteria; kingdom Bacillati; phylum Bacillota; class Bacilli; order Caryophanales; family Bacillaceae; genus Bacillus; species Bacillus sp. FSL K6-2869. The sequence goes on along the minus strand of NZ_CP152035.1, from coordinate 1,987,021 downwards.
CATATATAAGCGACATCTCCTTGGACGATCCCGACATCAACGATATCTGCCGTAAGCGTCGGTAAATACAGCTGGAGCATACTGCTTAAAAAGGTGAGAATCACAATGGACACAACGGATAGCCGATAGGGCTTTAAAAACGATAAAATTGATTTCATACGATTACCTTTCTTCCATATAGTCTGTTGTTCTGTAACTCATCATATACAAAGAGGGATTATTTCTACAAATGAAATGTCTTGTTTCAATGAATTATTTATATTGTTCAATTTTTGAAAAGAAGTCCTTTACAAACATATAAAAATCATGGGCAGAAGGAGACATCTCTCTTGATTTAGACGCAATAATTCCGACCGTTCTTCTCACTTGAGGGAAATCAATGGGAATTTTCACTGTAAATCGCGGTGTTGTTTCATAAAAAGCACTTTCGGGTAATAAGGTAACGCCCATACCCGCTGACACAAGACCTTTAATGGCATCCAAATCTTCTCCTTCAGATGAGATAGTTGGCTCATAGCCAGCCTGCTTACAGGCATCAACCGCAATTTGTCTCAGCACATATCCTTCAGGAAATAAAACGAAATGGTCTTTTCTCAAATCACTTAAATGAATACTTCTTTGCCCGCTAAAGGGGTGACTAATAGGTAAAAGGGCATAAATGCTTTCGGAAAACAAGATATTTCCTTCTATTTGAGGATCGTTTGTCGGGACGGGTCCTAAAAAGGCAAGATCAATGTCTCGATTTTTGACAGCTTCAATCAGAAACTTATAGGAACCTTGACGAAGTAAAAAATCGACCTCTGGATATTCTAGCTTAAATGCGGAAATGACAGAAGGGAGCACTTGGCTTGCTAGACTTGTAGGAAATCCAATGTTCACTGTCCCTTTGTGGGGGTCTAAGTATTCATCAATTTGTTCTTTGGCGTAATCTATCGCTTTTAGGGCGGTTCTGACATGGTCCAAAAATTGTCTGCCGATTTTCGTTAATTTGATATTTCGTCCTTCTCGTTCGAATAAAGCCACTCCAAGTTCTTCTTCTAAATTGGCAATCTGCCGGCTGATGGCAGATTGGGCAACGTGTAAGTTTTCAGCCGCTTCTGACACGTGTTCACGGTCAGCAACTTCTACAAAATAACGTAATTGACGAAGCTCCATTTTTGCACTTCACACCCATCTATCTCAAAAAGAGATTGTTTTGATCTAAATTATATATTGTTTATATTAATTTGAAAACTTAAAATAAGTTACAGAGTTTGTGAGATTTTATTACTGTGAAAAAACGGATCTTTTAAACGGGGGAGAGAAACGATGACTTATAATCAACTACCACAACCACAAGGTCTCTACCGTCCTGAATTTGAACATGATGCATGTGGAATCGGACTGTACGCCCATTTAAAAGGGGAGGCGACACATAGCATCGTCAAAAAGGGATTGCAAATGCTGTGCCAGCTTGATCACCGCGGCGGGCAAGGCAGTGATCCGTATACAGGTGATGGTGCCGGTTTAATGGTACAACTGCCAGACGCTTTTTTTAGAAAGAACTGTCAAGACTTTGCACTTCCTGAAAAGGGCCGTTACGGGGTAGGAATGGTGTTCTTTTCAAAAGATGATGATGCCAAAACGCGTCAAGCGATCGAACAAAAGATCAACGGCTTCATTAAACAAGAAGGGCAAACATTAATTGGCTGGAGAACGGTCCCTGTTGATGCTGGGAAAATTGGAACGGTTGCAGCGAAGAGCTGTCCGGTTGTCCGGCAAGTGTTCATCGGAGCAAACGACAACGTAACAGACCGTTTGTCATTTGAACGAAAATTATACGTCATCCGCAAGCAGGCTGAAAACTGGGGAACAGCAGAGGAAAAACAATTTTACTTTGTCAGTCTGTCTAGTCAAACCATTGTATATAAGGGACTTTTAACATCAGATCAAGTTGATGCTTTTTATCTTGATCTACAGGATGAAACATTTGTTTCTGCATTTTCACTCGTTCATTCAAGATTTAGTACAAATACATTCCCGACATGGGAACGAGCGCATCCAAACCGTTACTTAATTCATAACGGAGAAATCAACACATTAAGAGGAAACATCAATTGGATGAGAGCAAGAGAACAACAATTCGTGTCTGAAGCCTTCGGAGAAGATCTAGACAAGATTTTGCCAGTGCTGAATGCAGACGGAAGTGATTCATCCATTTTAGACAATGCCTTTGAATTTTTCGTGCTTGCAGGGCGTACTCCTGCTCATACAGCGATGATGCTGATTCCTGAGCCGTGGACGGAGAATACGCACATGTCTAAAGAGAAACGGGCATTTTATGAATATCATAGTTCGTTAATGGAGCCGTGGGATGGTCCGACAGCGATTTCGTTTACGGATGGTAAACAAATCGGCGCCATCTTAGACCGGAACGGATTAAGACCCGCGAGATACTACGTGACAAATGACGATCATATCATTTTCTCATCTGAGGTCGGCGTCATCGACACAAATGAAGAAGATGTGAAGTATAAAGACCGTCTTGAACCAGGTAAAATGCTGTTAATCGATTTAGAAGAAGGACGCATTATTTCTGATGAAGAAGTGAAATCTTCGATTGCGAATGAACTTCCTTATCAAAAATGGCTCGATGAAGAAATGGTTCACGTCAATCGCTCTGAAGAAAATTCAGAAAATTCTAGTATCATGAGTGACTTGTTAACACGTCAGCGTGCTTTCCATTATACGTACGAAGACATTCAAAAGTATTTAATTCCTTTACTAGAAGAAGGAAAGGACCCAATCGGCTCGATGGGAAGTGATACACCGCTTGCTGTGTTATCAGATCGTGCGCAGTCGCTGTTTTCTTATTTCAAACAGCTGTTTGCTCAAGTCACGAACCCGCCAATTGATGCCATTCGTGAGCAGCTCGTTACATCGACCATGACTTGGTTAGGTGCTGAGGGAGATATTTTACATCCAAATGAATATTCATGCCGAAGAATTAAACTTTATACACCTGTTTTAACAAGCGGGCAGTTCAACGGCTTGAAAACGATTGTTCATAACGCCTTTAAAAGCAAAACGATTCATACACTTTTCACTGATGACCTAAAACGTGGTCTTGATGCGATGTTTGAAGAGGCAGAAAAAGCGATTCGTGAAGGGGTATCTTTACTAATTCTTTCCGATCGTGACATGACGGAAGAAAAAGTGCCGATTCCACCACTTCTTGCATTGAGTGCACTTCATCAGCATCTTGTGCGTCAAGGCTTACGAACAAAGGTGAGCTTAATCGTCGAATCTGGAGAAGTAAGAGAGGTTCATCATTTTGCCGCACTGATTGGCTACGGTGCAGATGCGATCCATCCGTACCTCGTTTACGAAACATACAAACAGCTTATTGCTGAAGAAGCGATTGCGATTAGCTTTGATGAAGCTGTCACAAAGTTTGGGAAAAGTGTGACTGAGGGCGTAGTTAAAGTAATGTCTAAAGTGGGAATTTCCACTGTCCAAAGCTATCGAGGCGCACAAATTTTTGAAGCAGTCGGCATTAGTGAAGATGTCATCCAGGCGTATTTCACAGGAACAGCTTCTCAGCTAGGCGGTATTGATCTTGACACCATTGCAAGTGAAGCAAAGCTTCGTCATGAGGCTGGGTATCAGGCATCAACTGATCAAACGCTAGAATCAGGCAGTGAGTTCCAGTGGAGAAAAAATGGAGAGCATCATGCCTTTAACCCAAAAACCATTCATACCCTTCAGTGGGCATGCCGCAACGAAGATTATGATCTATTTAAGCAATATACGAAGGCGGCGGATGAAGAACGAATTGGTTTCCTTAGAAATCTATTTGCTTTTCATTCAAAACAAAAGCCAGTTCGTCTAGAAGAAGTTGAATCTGCTGAATCCATTGTACGCCGCTTTAAGACAGGTGCGATGTCATTTGGTTCATTAAGTAAAGAAGCGCATGAAGCACTAGCGATTGCGATGAACCGAATTGGCGGCAAAAGCAACAGCGGAGAAGGCGGGGAAGACCCTGCACGCTTCACAGTAGATGAGCACGGGGATGATCGCAGAAGTGCGATTAAACAGATTGCTTCTGGCCGCTTTGGCGTGAAAAGTCATTATTTAGTCAATGCAGATGAACTGCAAATTAAAATGGCGCAAGGGGCAAAGCCTGGAGAAGGTGGACAACTGCCAGGGAATAAAGTATATCCTTGGGTCGCAGACGTACGTGGTTCTACGCCAGGTGTTGGCCTAATCTCACCACCGCCTCACCATGATATTTATTCAATCGAGGATTTGGCTCAATTGATCCATGATTTGAAAAATGCAAACCGTGATGCACGCATCAGTGTCAAGCTAGTTTCTAAAGCTGGCGTTGGTACGATTGCAGCAGGTGTCGCAAAAGGGACAGCGGATGTCATCGTTATTAGTGGATATGATGGCGGTACTGGGGCTTCTCCGAAAACAAGTATTAAACATACAGGACTTCCTTGGGAGCTTGGATTGGCAGAAGCGCATCAAACCCTTGTCTTAAACGGCCTTCGAGAGCGAGTCGTTCTTGAAACGGATGGCAAATTAATGACAGGACGCGACGTTGTCATGGCTGCGATTTTAGGAGCAGAAGAATACGGCTTTGCGACAGCTCCACTTGTCGTATTAGGATGCGTCATGATGAGAGCATGTCATTTAGATACTTGCCCAGTCGGTGTCGCTACTCAAAACCCGGAACTTCGCAAAAAATTCATGGGTGACCCTGATCACATTGTCAACTTCATGATGTTTATTGCAGAGGAAGTAAGAGAAATCTTAGCTGAACTTGGATTTACATCAATGGATGAATTGATTGGACGTACGGATGTCTTATCAGTAAGTGAAAGAGCAAAATCACACTGGAAAGCAGGACAGCTGAACCTTGAAACCCTGCTTTATCAGCCAGAGGGAGCACGCACATTCAGAACGCCGCAAAATCATAAAATTGATGAATCACTGGATATGAATGAGATTCTCCCTTATGTACAGGAAGCGCTCGATCATCAAACACCAGTTGATCTGTCACTAAACATTCGCAACATTCACCGTGTAGCTGGAACGATTACGGGAAGTGAAGTGTCTAAGCGCTACGGAGAAGAAGGCCTGCCAGAGGATACGATCACACTTCGGTTCACTGGTTCAGCTGGACAAAGCTTCGGCGCATTTGTTCCAAAGGGGATGTCTTTATATTTAACAGGTGACTCAAATGACTATATCGGCAAAGGACTCTCTGGAGGCAAAATTGCTGTCAAAACATCTGATCACTTTGTACAAAATGGACATGAGAACGTGATTGTCGGTAACGTTGCATTTTACGGCGCGACAAGCGGAAAAGCGTATATTAACGGTCGTGCAGGTGAACGATTTGCCGTTCGTAATTCAGGTGTCAATGTGGTCGTTGAAGGAATCGGTGATCACGGCTGTGAATACATGACTGGCGGACGTGTTGTCATTTTAGGTGACGTCGGGAAAAACTTTGGCGCAGGGATGTCTGGCGGTATCGCTTATGTGCATACATCCGATGCAAAACAGTTCAAAAGAATGTGCAACATGGAAATGATCATGTTTGAAAAACTCACAGATCACGAAGAAGAACAAGAAGTGAAGCAAATGATTCAGGAACACCTTGATTATACAAACAGCTCAAAAGCAGCAGCGCTTCTAGAGAACTGGGCACAAGAAAAGAATCAATTCATTAAGATCATTCCGAGAAATTACAAAATGATGCTTCAAAGCATTGAGGAACAAAAACAAGCAGGCCTCAGCCACGAGGAAGCCGTTATGTTCGCATTTGAAGCAAACACAAAACCGAAAAATAAAGAAACGGCAAACGGGCAAAAAGCAGCCGTCGCTCATTAAGAAAGGGGAGAGGACAATGGGCAAAGCAACAGGTTTTATGGATTATAAAAGAGAAAAGCCAAATGAACGTGACCCTCTCACTCGTCAAAATGACTGGAAAGAATATTCAGCTCCTTATACAGATGAGGTATTGAAACAGCAGGGTGCTAGATGTATGGATTGCGGAACACCGTTTTGTCAAATTGGGATGGAGATCAGGGGCGGCGTTTCTGGCTGCCCGATCTACAATTTAATTCCAGAATGGAACGACCTTGTCTACCGGGGCAGATGGAAAGAAGCGCTTGAAAGACTACAAAAAACGAACAATTTCCCTGAATTTACTGGAAGAGTATGTCCAGCACCTTGTGAAGGCTCATGTACCGTCGCCATCAATGATCCAGCAGTATCGATTAAAAATATCGAACGGACGATCATTGATAAAGGTTTTGAAAATGGCTGGATTACACCAAGAATTCCTTCAAGCCGTACAGGGAAAAAGGTTGCTATTGTCGGATCAGGACCAGCAGGACTGGCAAGTGCAGACCAACTAAACCAAGCAGGACACGCTGTAACCGTGTTTGAACGATCTGATCGTCTAGGCGGACTGCTCACTTATGGTATTCCTAATATGAAGCTCGACAAAGAAGTCGTTGAGCGCAGAGTTAAACTGCTAAGACAAGAAGGCATTGACTTTGTGACCAATACAGAAATTGGTGTGGATATCACGGCTGATGAACTGAAAGAGCAATTTGATGCGGTCATCCTTTGTACAGGTGCACAAAAGCAGCGTGACCTGTTAATTGAAGGCAGGGAAGCAAAAGGGATTCACCTGGCAATGGATTATTTAACACTCGCAACAAAAAGCATGCTTGATTCAGGATTCAAAGATAAAAACTTTATTGACGCAAAAGGGAAAGACGTCATTGTGATTGGCGGAGGAGATACAGGCGCTGACTGCGTCGCAACTGCACTTCGCCAAAAAGCAAAAAGTGTTGTTCAATTCGGAAAGCATCCAAAGCTTCCAGATACACGTGTAGGGGATAACATGTGGCCAGAACAACCTTATGTCTTCTCTCTAGATTATGCTTACGAAGAAGCACAAGCAAAATTTGGAGAAGATCCGCGCCAATATTCGATTCAAACCACAAAGATTGTGGCTGATAAAAATGGGAAGTTAAAAGAGCTTCATACCATTCAAATGGAAAAGGTGAAAAACGAGCAAGGGAAGTTTGAATTTCATGAGATTCCAGGAACAGAGAAGGTATGGCCAGCTCAGCTAGTCTTTATTGCGATTGGTTTTGAGGGAACTGAACAGCCACTAGTGAAACACTTTGGCGTGGACAGCAAAAACAATCGGATTGACGCAAAATATGGGGAATATACAACGAATGTAGAAGGCGTATTTGCAGCGGGAGATGCAAGACGCGGTCAAAGCTTGATTGTCTGGGCAATTAACGAAGGCAGACAAGTGGCGCATGAGGTAGACCGTTATTTAATGGGGAGTTCGGTTCTGCCAAAATAGGTCAAACAAAGGGTGTTTACCATATATAGAGAAAAGCCATGACCAAAGAGTGGTCATGGCTTTTTATGATTCAGACATGGTTGGCTGGATAATGACTTTTTTACGTTTGAACTGGGATACAACCAAACAGAGGAAGACAGCAAGAACAAAAAGAGAAATGGTCAAAAAACCAAACGTATAGGAGCCCGTCATTTCTTTTAAACTGCCAAGAACGTTTGGTAAAAAGAATCCCCCAATGCCTCCTGCAGCCCCTACAATTCCAGTCACAATCCCAATTTCCTTATGAAACACTTGCGGCACAAGCTGGAACACCGCCCCATTCCCCATACCAAGACACATCATTCCGACAAATAAAAGCGCAATGACCACTGGTAAAGCAGGTAGACTACTCACTGCCCCTAAACAGATACCAATCAAAGCAAATAAACCGAGCAGTACTTTCATCCCGCCAATTTTATCGGCAATCAAACCGCCAACTGGCCGAAAGAAGCTGCCTGCCGCCACGCAAAGCGTCACAAAATCACCAGCATGAATTTTTGAAATCGCATATTGGTCCACAAAGAAAATACTCAAGAAACTTGAAAGGCCGACAAAACCACCGAATGTAATCGCATAAAGCAGGCAGAAAAACCACGTTGTTTTCACTTGAAAGACTGAAAAATAGGACCGAAGCGGCTGAGGGGCGGGCTGGTTTGGTGCATCTTTTGCTGTGAAAATAAAAAACAAAAAGACGAAACTTAAAGGAATAAGAGCGAGCCCCATTACTGTATGCCAGCCATACATCTCCGCAAGTCTTGGTCCAAAGAGTGTCGAGATCAGTGTTCCGCTGTTTCCGGCGCCGGCAATTCCCATCGCTATCCCTTGTAAATGAGGAGGGTACCAGCGGCTTGCCATCGGTAAAGCGACCGCAAAACTCGCACCTGCAACCCCTAATAAAATCCCGATCAGTACTAGCTCTGAAAGGGTTGTACCACCGAAAAACCCCCATATGAGCGGAATGGTGGTCAAAATCATGCCCATCATCGCTGTTTTTTTAGGTCCCATTCGGTCTGTTAATAGGCCTAGCACAATTCGAAAAAAAGATCCAGATAAAATCGGAATGGCTACAATCATGCCTTTTTCTATTGTCGATAAGGCAAAATCTTGTGCAATAAATGCACCGAGTGCCCCCAGCAAAACCCAAATCATGAAACTCACGTCAAAATATAAAAATGAACCAAACAATGTCTTAGGATGACCACTAGAAGTCAATTCTGAGAGTTTCACAAAACCCCTCCTTTGTTTTGAATTTTCTGACTTAAAGATAGCGAGTTGATAGAAAGAATGGAAGTATTGTGTTAGAAAAAATGACATGGATAAACACTTTTTTACAAATGTGTGCCATAATCTAGGCAAACATTGCTTTGGCGCAAAAAGCTAGAAAGGTTGATCTCACATGGCGAAACGTAAACTCTTGTTTATCGGAAATGGCATGGCGAGTATGAAATGTATCGAACATATCGTAAAGAAACAGCCAGAACGCTATTCCATCACAATCATTGGAAAAGAGAAGCACCCAGCTTACAATCGAATAAAACTTTCATCGGTTTTACAAAAAAGTGAATCGTTGTCTCAAATTGAACTAAAGCCAAAAGAATGGTACACCAAACATGACATCACCATCCAAACAGGCGAAGCAGTTGTCCACATCGATACAAAGCGTCAATTGCTCATGACAGAAGCACGCCGGAATATCCCGTATGACAAACTGGTTATCGCCACAGGCTCATCGCCTCATTTTCTGCCTATACAAGGCGTATCCAAAAAAGGGGTCTATGCTTTTCGTACGATTGACGATTATGAGGCCATTTACGCTGATTCTTTACGCTATGAGCGTGCAGCAGTCATTGGAGGTGGTGTACTTGGTGTGGAAGTGGCCGCTGGTTTACAGATCGCTGGACTGAAGACAACCTTGATTCATCACACGGATTGGCTTATGCAACGCCAATTAGATGAAACAGCTGCAGGACTTTTGTCTCAACAATTAAGTCGCAAGGGGATTCAGGTAAAAACAAATGCTCATACGATTGCATGTGTAGGAAACGAGAGAGTAGAAGGCGTTCTGTTAAAAAGTGGAGGCATCGTGGATGCTGATCTCGTGGTTTTCACAACGGGGGTCCGTCCGAATATAGAGCTTGCAAAACAGCACGGCATTCATACAAGAAAAGCCATTGTTGTAAATGATGTCATGCAGACAAACGTTGAGAATATTTATGCTATTGGAGAATGTGCAGAGCATAAGGGGATGGTGCACGGTCTTGTGCAGCCTATTTATGAACAAGCAAACGTGCTTGCGAATCATTTATTAGATGAACTGGTCACGAATTTACCTCCTGCCATTTATTCAACAAAATTGAAAGCAAATGACATATCTATTTATTCTGCTGGCAGTATTGTAAACCGATCCCCCTCCGCTTCAGTGGTGACTTACTTAGATGAAGAACAAGAAGTATATAAAAAACTAGTGTTTGAACATGATGTGCTCACAGGCGTTGTATTAGTTGGTCAACTTGAGAGAGCTGAGCAGCTTTTGCAGGATGTAAAAGTGGGGCGTGATAAAAGCGTAGTCATGAAATCACTGAATGAAGAGCAGATATCCCCTTTAGATTCATTAAAAGCAGAGGATCTCATCTGCCAATGCCATACGGTGACGAAGGGAGCAATATTCAAAAGCATATCGGTCCATCAGCTGAAAGACTTAGAAGAAGTCAAAAAGCAGACAGGTGCCGCAACGGGCTGCGGAGGCTGTCAAGAGCTTGTTCGTGCCTGCTACCATGTCTCATCAAATCAGCTAACGGAAGCCCTGGACACGTTTTGCTCGTGCACAAATGTAGAGGAAGAGACCATTTTTTCGTATATAAAAAATCAGCATCCGCTAAATGAAGAGCAAGTAAGAAGACAATTTGATTGGATGACAGATAACGGCTGTGACAAGTGCCGAGCAGCCATTCCATACTATCTTGAGCAGTTTCAAGATCTTTTCGTAAAAGACAGCCCATCAGATCATGAGCACATACTAATGCCTCAGTTATATGGTGGCCGTCTTGATCTGACATTTTTACAGATGATAACCGGATTATTAGAGCAAAAGCAAATTCAGCACGTAGAACTAACGGAGAATAAACGAATTCGGCTGATCGGTATTTCACAAGAGGCCGCCCATATTGTAAAAGAACATGGACACATCATGCCACAAGAAAGCAAGAGACTTTCTCATGTTCTTTCATGTGATTGTCATCACGATTCATCTGTCACAACACTTGTCATGGAGATCGAAAGACAACTAGAAAACACGCTTTTACCTGCAGTCACATCGATTCATATCGCTGGTCCTTCCTGCGTATGTCATTTCAGCCCCATCTATGACATCTGCATCAAGAAGCAGCTGGATGAATGGGACATTTATATAGGAGGCAGCATACGTCAACCTAAGGCAGGTCAACTTTTTTATTCTGTGAGCCGAACGGATGAGCTGATTCCTTTTTTAAAAGCACTGCTTGAAGACTATAGAAAACGTGCATATTTTCAAGAATCTATTGGAGACTGGATCCAAAAAAACGGCATCATTTCCATCCGAGAAAAATTGCTCGATGAGGAAATGAGAGAAGAGCTCTGCGAACAATTTGAGCAAAGTAGACAAAAGGGTGTGAATGTATGAATCAATCTTTTTTACAATATGTGCAGCAAACATCAGAGCAGCAAGAGCGAAAAAGGGTGTTCCCATCTCAATGTCCGTTTTGCAGTATGCAGTGCAAAATGCAATTAGTCGAGCAGCACGCAGAAGGGCGAACACGCTACCAGACGATAGGTATTCATAATCCAACCACGTTCGGCAGGATCTGTATGAAAGGGCAGCATGCCCACCAGCACGCACTGCACAAGGAACGATTGAATCACCCCCTCATCAAAAGAAACGGTCAATTTGTCAAAGTGACTTGGCAAGAGGCACTTGACGAAATCAAAGCACGCACTCAAACCCTTCAGACGGAACATGGGAACGATGCTATCAGTGTGTATGGTAGTGCATCGATTACAAATGAAGAAGCTTATTTACTCGGAAAATTTGCAAGGGTCGCCCTTAAAACGAAATACATTGATTACAATGGAAGACTGTGTATGTCTTCAGCAGCAACAGCAGCTAACCAAACATTTGGACTTGATCGGGGTCTAACCTTTCCGCTTCGTGACATCAAGCATGCCCGGGTTTTACTATTGGTTGGAACCAATATAGCGGAATGTCAGCCGACCCTCATACCGTACTTGGAAGAAGCTAAAAAGAACGGGGCATTTCTCATCGTGATCGATCCGCGAAAAACAGCAACAGCCAAACTAGCTGACTTACATGTCAGCTTAAGGCCTGGGTCAGATGCTGCACTCGCAAATGGAATCTTACACGTCATGCTTCATGAACAGTTACTAGACGAAGAATTTATTAAAAAACGAACATCAGGTTTTCAAGAAATGAAACAGCATATTTCACACATGTCCCTGCAAGACATTACGCAGCAAACCGGTGTATCGATGAAAGTCATTCAAAAAATAGCGAGAAAATTCGCACGCGAAAAAACAGGCATGATTCTGACTGCAAGAGGCATTGAGCAGCAAATAGACGGGACAGCATCCGTTCGTAATTTCCTGAATATTCTGCTTGTTACTGGGAAAATTGGCCGGATTGGGTGTGGCTATGGTGCGATTACTGGGCAAGGAAATGGACAGGGTGCAAGAGAGCATGGACAAAAAGCAGATCAGCTTCCTGGTTACCGTGATATCACAAACCCAGTACATAGAAAAGAAATGGCCGAAATATGGAAGATCGATGAAAAAGAACTGCCTGGAAAAGGTGTATCTGCTTTTGAAATGTTTGAAAAAATGCAGAAAGGAGAGATAAAAGCGCTCTTTTTAATGTGTTCTAATCCCGTTCAATCAGGTCCGCATGCAAGCTTTATCAAAAAAGCCATCGAGCAGCTGTCCTTTTTTGTCGCAATTGATTTATTTATCTCTGAGACGGCTGCACTCGCAGATGTTATTTTACCAGCTTCGTCATATTTAGAGGACGAAGGGACCATGACGAACATAGAAGGACGCGTTACGCTGAGAGAAGCAACCTATCCACTCAAACACCAAAGAAAGCACGATTGGCAAATCATTTGTGATTTAGCAGCAGTATTAGGCAAAGGCGGCTCTTTTTCTTTTTCATCTGCAGAAGACATCTTTGAGGAATTGAGAACAGCAACGAAAGGAGCCAAAGCCGATTATTCCGGTATGACCTATGACAGGTTAAGGAAGACGCAAGGCATATTATGGCCCTGCTCTCATTTGGAAGACCGAGGAACAGAAAGACTATTTGAGCATCAATTCTCACATCCTGATAAATTAGCAAAATTTGCAGTCGTTGCACATGGACAACAGGGTGCAAAAGAACCAGTCAGTCCAGAATATCCACTCTATTTAACGACCGGCAGGGTGATGGCTCATTACCAAACGGGCGTTCAAACAAGAAAAAGCACCTCTCTTGTTGCCCGGCAGTTTGAAGCTTATGTAGAGCTTCATCCTGATACAGCCGAAGCTTACGGGATTCAGCACGGGGAACTCGTCACCATCCAGTCAAAACGAGGTAGTGTCATCATGAGGTGCCACATAACAGATACCACCCGAAAAGATACTGTGTTTGTTCCATTTCACTGGAATAAACATCAATCAATTAACCTATTAATTGGTAAACAGTTAGATCCACACAGTAAAATGCCAGGTTTTAAATATTGTCCTGTACAGCTGTCAGCCTACAAGAATTGAAAACTATGTGAGAAATTTTAACATGTATTTTTCATCTATGTTTAGATTATGGTACTTTCTAAAAAATGATCACATGAGGGGTGTTTTTTCATGAAAGAAAAACTCGTATTAGTGGGGAACGGTATGGCCGGCATTCGAAGCCTTGAAAACATTTTAAAAACAGACGGCGAACGATTCGACATGACGGTATTTGGGACTGAACCGCATCCTAACTATAACCGAATTCTTTTATCGAAAGTGCTTCAAGGGGATACGAAAGTCGAAGATATTACGTTAAACGATTGGAACTGGTACCAAAAGCATGATATTCAGCTGTTTACAAACGAGACCATTGTGAAGATCGATACAGAGAACCAAACAGTCACCAGTGATCAAGGACGGACCGTATATTATGACCGATTGATTTTAGCAACAGGGTCACTTCCATTTATTCTGCCAATTCCAGGGAGTGATAAAAAAGGCGTAACGGCTTTTCGTACATTGCAAGACACTGAGGAAATGGTCAATGCCTCTACTATGTACAAAAAAGCAGCAGTCATTGGAGGCGGACTCCTTGGGCTTGAAGCAGCACGCGGTCTATTAAACTTAGGGATGGAAGTGAATGTCATTCACCTCGGCTCTCATTTAATGGAACGCCAGCTAGACCCTATTGCAGGACAGCTTCTTCAAAAAGCATTAGAAGAACAGGGGATGAAATTTCTGCTTGGAAAACAGACAAATGAGATTTTAGGAGATACAAGAGTAGAAGGATTATCATTTTCAGACGGCACTACACTTGAGACAGACCTAGTCGTCATGGCTGCGGGAATTAAACCAAGTAAAATGCTTGCAGAAATAAGCGGGCTTGAAGTGAACCGTGGGATTATCGTCAATGATTTTATGGAAACGAGTGTCCCAGGCATTTATGCCGTCGGAGAATGTGTGGAACACAGGGGACAAACGTACGGATTAGTTGCTCCTTTATACGATCAAGCGGCTGTACTTGCCAAGCATGTATGCGGCTTGAACCCTGCTCCATATGAAGGCTCTGTTCTGTCAACACAGCTGAAAGTATCAGGAGTTGATGTATTTTCAGCTGGTGATTTTATTGAAAACGATGAGAAAAAAGCGATTAAAATTTTTGACGAACAAAAAGGCATCTATCAAAAACTCGTCTTCCAGCAAAACCGATTAGTAGGCGCAGTCATGTTTGGAGAAACAAGCGACGGACCTCGTTTATTCTCGTACATTAAAGAAGGAATAGATATGTCGGATATGGAGAAGGTATCTGTCTTAACCTCCAATGATCCGGCGCAAGAAAGCACGATTGACAGCATGGCAAACGACCATATCGTTTGCGGCTGTAATGGCGTGTCAAAAGGGCAGATTGTAGAAGCCATTCAGAAAGAAGGCTTAACAACGTTTCAGGAAGTCAAGCAATGTACAAGTGCCTCACGATCTTGCGGAGGCTGTCAGCCTGTTGTCGAAGAGATTCTTTGGCATACGCTAGGTGAGGATGCAAGCCGGACAGCCCAAAAAGAAACCATCTGCGCCTGCACCACTCTTTCACGAGATGAAGTCATTCATGAAATCAAAGAAAAAGGCTTGCAGCATGTCAAAGAAGTAATGAATGTACTTGACTGGAATACAGAAGAGGGCTGTTCAAAATGCCGACCTGCACTGAATTATTATTTAGGCATGCTTTATCCACTTGAATACAAAGATGAAAAGAGCTCACGCTTTGTAAATGAACGCATGCATGCCAATATTCAAAACGATGGTACCTATTCAGTTGTTCCGCGAATGTACGGCGGCGTCACCAATGCAAATGACTTGAGGAAAATAGCCGATGTCGTCGACAAATATGAAATACCGCTTGTGAAAATGACTGGCGGTCAGCGTATCGATCTTCTAGGTGTCAAAAAAGAAGATTTACCAAAAGTGTGGGCGGATCTAGATATGCCATCGGGTTATGCATATGGGAAATCTTTAAGAACAGTTAAAACATGTGTTGGAGAACAATTTTGCAGGTTCGGCACGCAGGACTCCATGGCTCTTGGAATTGCACTTGAAAAGAAATTTGAAGGTCTTGCGACACCGCATAAAGTAAAAATGGCCGTCTCTGCTTGTCCGAGAAACTGTGCAGAGTCCGGAATTAAAGACCTCGGTATTGTGGGAATAGATGGAGGGTTTGAATTGTACGCCGGCGGAAATGGCGGCACACACTTGCGGGCTGGAGAATTATTAATGAAGGTCAGTACAGCAGAAGAAGTAGAGCAAATGGCCGCAGCATACCTTCAATATTACAGAGAAACGGCAAATTATTTAGAAAGAACCTCTGCTTGGGTTGAGCGACTTGGGTTAGATCATATTCAATCAGTACTCCTGGATGATGAAAAACGAGCAGCCTTAATCGAAAGAATGGACATTGCGCTTTCAACATATGAAGAGCCTTGGCAGGAGCTTCGCGAGAGCCAAAAAGACACGAGACAATTATTTCAAAAAGCGACGGCTTCCGTATAAATCAATTGAAGGGATGAGATCATATGACAGTTTCAGTTGTTAAAGTTCACATTGGCACCCTATCAGATTTTCCGCTCCAGCTAGGGAAAACAGTTGAAGTCGGTACACTTGAATTAGCTGTTTTTCAAACTTCTAATAAGCAGTTCAAAGCCATTGAAAATCGCTGTCCTCATAAAGGCGGCGTTCTGGCTGAAGGCATGGTGAGCGGGAATCACGTTTTCTGTCCAATGCATGATTGGAAAATTGATCTTTCATCAGGAAACGTTCAAGCACCAGACCACGGATGCGTTAAAACATATGAAACATTCGTTGAAGGGGACAATGTCTTTATTTTATTGCCTTCATAAATGGTTTAGATCCTTCCTTTCATGTATATGCTGTATATAAATGCAGCAAGAAAGGAAGGAATTTTTGTGCCGTTCGTTAATATTTTGATTGAACTCTTAATCGGATTTTTCGCTTTATTTTTTATTACAAAATTATTAGGGAAAACACAATTTGCACAAATCACACCGTTTGATTTCATTTCTGCACTAATTTTAGGCGAAATGGTCGGAAACGCTATTTTTGATCCGGAAGTCAGGATTCAGCACATTTTGTTTGCTGTTGCAGTATGGGGCGTTCTCATTTATACAGTTGAATGGCTTTCACAGCGCTTTAAATCCATTCGCGCTTTATTAGAAGGAAGACCTACTCTTGTGATTGATAAGGGGAAGATTCGCTACAATCGGTTGAAGAAGAATATGCTTGATATCAATCAGTTGCAGACACTGGTGCGAGGAAAAGGCCATTTTGCCCTGAATGAAATTGAATATGCTATTTTGGAAACGGACGGCTCTGTCAGCGTTCTTCCGAAAATGAAATACGCCCCAGCCACAGCCGAAGATGTGAACGTGAAGGGAAAAGAAGTGAAATTGCCTAGAACGTTTATTATTGACGGCGAAATTTTAAAAAAAGATCTTCAAGAAGCCGGCTTTGATGAATCTTGGCTGAATGAGCAATTAAAAAAGCAGCATATTTCCTCTTATCGAGACGTTCTATTTTGTGAATGGATTGAAAATGAAGGGATTTATGCGATGCAATATGAAAAGTCTAAAAAAACATCCACAACATGGGACTGACCCCCGTTTTTGAGACAGGGATCAAAACACCTTTATACAGCCAATTGCCGATAGTTGATCGGTGATTGGTTGTTTAGTTTTGTTTGAATACGAATGTTGTTATAATAATAAATGTATTCTTTGACAGTGCGTTCTACGATGGTGGTCGTAGTTCGATCAATGCTGTTAAGATAGAACGTTTCAGACTTTAGCGAGGAATGAAACGATTCGATGGAGGCATTATCAGCGGGCGTCCCTTTACGGGACATGCTCATGGTAATGCCTTTTATATGAACAGCTTTCTGATACTCGTAAGATGTATACACAGAACCTTGGTCGCTATGTAACACACAGTTTTCAGGCAGTGCTGGGAGCTGATCAAGTGTGTTTAAAATAAAGTCTGTGTCCTGCTTATCACCAATCGTAAACGCAATCACTTCTCCATTATATAAATCCAATATACTGGAAAGGTACAATTGTTTCTGTCCATAAGGCAAATACGTGATGTCCGTTACTAGTTTTTCAAGAGGGCGATCAGACTGAAAGTTCCGATCCAGTATATTACCAGCCACAGCATAGGGATGCCCATTTTTCTTACGCTTTTTCATTTTAACCCGGCACTGCCACTGGTTTTTCTGCATGATACGTTGAACAGTTTTATGGTTAATAAGCATTCTCACTTTTAGTATGGCTGTGATTTTTCGATATCCATATCGATACTTGTGCTCTCGGCACAACGTGCCGATTTGTTCCTCTAATTGTTTTTTAGAATGATTCTGAGTCAGATCTTTTTTCCATCTATAGTACGAAGCGCGAGAGATGCCTAAATGGACACAAATGTCCTGTACTGTCATCATTTTGCACAATTCTTCTACTAGTTTGATTGACGTTTCCTTATCAACTTCCTTTCCAATTCGTTGTACTTTTTTAAAACTTCATTCTGTTGACTCAAATAGCGATTTTCTGCCTGCAGTCTCTCTAATTCGGAAGAGTACTCGGGACCCTTTCCATAGGTATATTGTTTTCCAACAGGCTGTTCGAACCGGTGTGTATCCCCAGCCTTATGCCACCTCACCCATGTCTGAACCTGCGTCTTATTCTTGATATTCAATTCCTGCATGATCTCTTTCATAAATACGCCTGCCAATCTCATTTCTACAGCCTTCTGCTTGACTTCAACCGGATAACTCACTCTTGTCCCCATAGAAAAAACACCTCCATGTTTTATTTCGGATTACAACGATCCGTTTTCAAACTTGAAGGTGTTTTTATTTGTCTCATCTTATGGGGTCAGTCCCCATAAAAACGTGGGTGTTTTTTTGTGCGTGTACGGAATAGGATCAAAAAGAATGTTTGATGAAAACGTTCACAAAATGAGGGGGAGATATGTGATGAAATTTAGAAACATATGGATGGTCATGGTCTTGTCTTTCTTTCTTTTTGACCCAGCTTCACTTCAAGCAGCAGAAGCCGGGCATAACCGCGTCCTTGTCGTTGATCAAAAGGGAAGCGGGACATACCGCACCGTTCAGTCTGCCATTGATGCGATTCCAGCAAACAATCAACAACCGGCAACGATCTATATTAAAAATGGCGTATATAAAGAAAAAATATTGCTTCCGCAAAATAAGCCACACGTATCCTTTATTGGCGAAAACCAGCACAAGACGATTCTTACGTATGATGATACAAATGCAAGCACTGGGAGTACAACAAACAGCTCAAGCACAATGATTCGTGCAAACGATTTTTATGCAGAAAATATCACCTTTCAAAATACAGCTGGCAGACATGCGGGTCAGGCAGTTGCGCTGTATGTGTCTGGCGACCGGGCTGTGTTCAAACAAATACGTGTGTTAGGCTATCAAGATACACTTTATGCAACGGGCACTGGGCGACAATATTACGAAAACTGCTATATTGAAGGCACGGTCGATTTTATTTTTGGATCAGCCACAGCTGTGTTTAAAAGAGCTGAAATAAAAAGCCTTGGAAATGGGTATATTACTGCAGCATCCACAACAGAAGCACAAAGGTACGGCTATGTATTCATAGATTCTACGTTGAAAAAGGGAACGGCAGCTGTGCAATCGGTTTATTTAGGACGTCCGTGGAGACCTTATTCGGCTGTGACATTCCTCCATACAAAAATGGATGACCATATAAAAGCCGAGGGATGGCATAACTGGGATAACCGTGACAACGAAAGTACAGCCAGGTACAAAGAATTTGGATCGACAGGAGCAGGAAGCAGTCCAGCAAACCGCGTAAAATGGTCAACCATTTTAACCCAAAATGAAGCAAGTCAAATCACAGTTCAGGCTGTTCTTGGCGGAGCCGATGGCTGGAATCCAGAAAAGAGGTAAAGGGCTTGTCAGTTTTCGTCAAAGAAAGCTGACTTTTCTGTTTAAAAAACCTTTGAGAACAAACGTTCTTTTGTGTATAATGAACATATTCTTCTAAAATTGGCTGCAACAAAAAGGAGGGATTGCGTGAAGCGTTTTTCACAGCTCATGTTTTTACAAATATGTATCCTGTCGATTTTATTTCTCCCTTTTTCAGCGAAAGATGAACAACTCAAAGCTCGTGACGATTCACTTCAATGGATGACAGCTTTAGACGAATTCATACGAACAGCACCTGATTTAGAGGGCGCGATCTCTGGCATCAGCGTCCGCGATACTTCTGACACCTCTCTTCTTTATGAACATCAAGCCGATATTCGTCTTACTCCTGCTTCTAATATGAAACTGCTCACATCAGCCATCGCACTTGATATACTTGGAGAAACACACACATTCCCTACAGACATCTGGATGGATGGTTCTATTCAAAAGAAAACGCTACATGGCAGCCTTTATCTTCGTGGCACCGGCGATCCGACTTTATTAGAGGAGGATTTTGCAGCACTCGCCAAACAGGTCAAAAAGGCCGGAATACATACCATTCGCGGACAGCTTGCGGCAGATGATACTTGGTTTGATGACACGAGATATTCCATTGATCTGCCTTGGAGTGATGAGGATCAATATTACGGTGCACAAATTTCTGCTCTCACTGCTTCACCGAATCTAGATTATGATGCAGGGACCGTGATTCTCGAAGTAAAACCAGGAAAAAAAGCAGGACAGAAAGCCGCCTATGATATGATCCCGAAGACGGATGTCGCTCAAGTCATCAATCAAGTGAAAACCGTTCCAGAAGGCGGAAAAAAGAAAATTTCTTTTAAGCGCTCTCACGGAACCAACAAGATAACGTTGACTGGAACCATTCCGGTTAAAGCAAGCTCATCTAAACAATGGGTAGCTTTATGGGATCCGTCCGCCTATGCTTTAGACTTAATGAAACGAGCGTTAAAGGCGGAAGGGATTCAAGTAAAGGGACCGCTGAAATCAAAACAAGTTCCTAAAAAAGCCAAAAAAATTGCTTCCCATACATCGATGCCATTATCAGAGCTACTTGTTCCTATGATGAAATTAAGCAACAATACCCATGCAGAAATTTTGCTAAAGGAACTAGGCAAAAAAGTGAAGAACAAAGGGATCTTTGAAGCTGGGCTGGATGTCATGAATGAACGGCTTCCTGCGTTTGGCATCGATCCTTCGCTTGCAGTGCTGCGTGACGGATCGGGGATATCACCTATTAACCTTGTCTCCGCTAACCAGTTCACTTTATTTTTGACAAACATTCAAAAGGAAAAATGGTTTAAAACCTATGAACATGCGCTCCCTTTAGCAGGAGCAAGTGAACGAATGGTGGGGGGAACGTTAAGGAACAGATTGAAGGAACCAGCTACACTAGAAAAAGTACGTGCAAAAACAGGGTCGTTAACAACGGTCAGCACACTTTCTGGATATATTGACACGCAGGGCGGAAAAACGCTCGCTTTTTCCATCTTATTAAATCACCTTGTTGATGACGAAAAAGGGAAAGAGATAGAAGACCGTATTGTCAGCATACTTGCTGAGAATCTTTAGATTTAGAGAGAGAAGGAGAACCATCATGACGTTAGATAATAATCAATCTTTAGTAAAAACCATGTCCATTTTTCTCATCCCGCTTTTGCTAAGTAATATTTTGCAATCGATCGGACAATTAGTGTCAATTGTTCTTGTCGGAAGATGGATTGGAGAGGATGCAGTAGCTGCCATTTCTGCATTCTTTCCGCTTTTCTTTTTACTCGTTTCTTTTTCCATTGGCATTGGATCGGGGAGCTCGATCCTTATTGGACAAGCGTATGGAGCAAAAAATGAACAGAAATTAAAAGAAATTATTGGCACAACGCTTTCATTCACTTTTTTAATCGGAGTATTTTTAGCGATCATTGGAGGTTTTTTCGCAACTGATATCTTAAACCTCATGGGAACACCCGCTAATATCGTGGAGGAAAGTGCGGCATATGCCAGAATTCTATTCATCTCAATGCCGATCTTATTTCTTTATTTTGTTTATACGACCTTCTTGAGGGGAACAGGGGATTCGAAAACACCTTTTTATTTCTTAATGATTAGTACGGCAACGAATATTTTGATGCTGCCCATTTTATTATTTGGCTGGCTGGGACTGCCGGCGTTCGGCTTATATGGCGCTGCGTATGCTTCTGTGATTTCAACAATTGTGACGTTTATCATTCTACATATCTACTTATATAAGACAAAGCATCCGCTTCGCATTGATGCATCGGTGAGAAAGCATTTATTAATGAAAGGGGATCTATTAAAAACGTTATTAAAGCTTAGTATCCCATCAAGCATTAATATGATCCTTATTTCTTTATCAGAAATTGCCGTTATTTCTTTCGTTAACGATTATGGATCACAGGCGACAGCTGCCTATGGTGTTGTCAATCAAGTCGTGAGTTATGTGCAGATGCCGGCAGTGAGTCTTGGCATTGCGGTCTCAATCTTTGCAGCACAATTCATTGGTGCAGGGAATATGAATCGACTGAAAGATGTCATTAAAATTGGGTTAGGACTTAACTTTGCCATAGGCGGATGTATCATTATTTTCGTTTATATTTTTGCACCGCAGATTTTATCTATCTTTTTAACAGATCCTAAGACAATAGACATTGCCTATAGTTTGGTCGTCATTACACTATGGAGCTATCTCATTTTTGGAACGGCCCAAATTGTTGCAGCCACAATGAGAGCAAGCGGGACGGTTCTTTGGCCGACGATCTTTAGTATTTGTTCCATTTGGCTTGTAGAAGTACCAGTCGCTTATGTGCTATCACACTATACATCTCTTGGCATTAAAGGAATATGGATTGGCTACCCAGCTGCTTTTTTTGTGAACTTACTCCTCCAATACAGCTACTATCAGCTCGTATGGAAGAAAAAACAAATTGTCTCGCTTGTTCAATCATAATGTGAAAGCGTAAAGCAGCATATACATACGAAGATCTCTCACTTTTAAGGAGGCCGAATCTTCTATGTTTTTAAATCAAAGAAGTGAACTGAGTTCGCACAATATCGGTGACTTTTCTT
This sequence comes from Bacillus sp. FSL K6-2869, assembly GCF_040869405.1. Lineage (NCBI taxonomy): Bacteria > Bacillati > Bacillota > Bacilli > Caryophanales > Bacillaceae > Bacillus > Bacillus sp. FSL K6-2869. The sequence goes on along the minus strand of NZ_CP152035.1, from coordinate 1,964,717 downwards.
ATGCCGGGCCAGATTTCCAAGTGTTGACTTGGGGAGAAGGAACGACATTACATATTGGGAAGTTTTGTTCCATCGCAAACGAAGTGAAAATTTTTCTAGGCGGGGAACACCGTACTGATTGGGTCACAACGTATCCGTTTAATCAAATTTTTAAAGAAGCTGCCCATATTAAAGGACATCCCAAATCGAAGGGAGATGTTCATATTGGACATGACGTATGGATTGGATATGGTGCGACGATTATGTCAGGAGTATGTATAGGAAACGGGGCCGTGATCGGAGCAAATAGTGTGATCACAAAAGATGTGCCGCCATATGCAATTGCCGCAGGAAATCCCCAGCAGCTCATGAAATATCGATTTTCATCCGAAATAATCGAAAAACTGCAGTTATTAGAATGGTGGAATTTGGAGTTTTCAATCATCCAATCTATTTTTCAACTTTTACAATCTAATGATATTGAACGTTGTATAACTGTAATAGAAGATATAAAAAAGAAAGGCTGAGAAAGCCTTTCTTTTTTATTTTTAGCTGAGCCGTATGATGGTCAAGGTAGCACCTGCAGCACCGCCCCCGCCAACTAAAATAGCTGTGACAACTGCCCCAAAAAACTGCAGCGAAATGGTGCTTCCAGCTGTTATATTGACGATTAAAGTATTATTGAGAAACGAAGTAGAGATAACCGGTGATTGAACAGAACCAGGCACAGTATCTCCATTTAAAAGCAAACGTGTATTAATTAAAAGAGCTGCAGTGGTGTTGACTTGATACGTAATATAATATTTACCAGTTTGCAAAACGGTAAAAACAGTGCTTGTGCCGTTTGCTGTAAAACCAGTAATGTTTTGAAAGTTTGGCAGAGGAATATTGGTTCCACCAGCTACAGTGATAATGGTAGGTCCAGAACTATTAGCAGCATAAAGTGCAGTATCCGTAAAACCACCTGTTCCAGTAGCCCCAGTGACACCAGTAACACCGGTCGCGCCAGTAGGTCCGGTGATACCTGTAGCGCCAGTACGACCAGTAGACCCAGTGATACCCGTCGCACCCGTGATGCCTGTAGCGCCGGTAGGTCCAGTTGACCCAGTGATACCCGTGGCACCGGTAGGACCAGTTAATCCAGTACTACCTGTGGCACCAGTAGGTCCGGTAGCCCCAGTGCTACCCGTGGCCCCGGTAGGACCTGTTGATCCAGTACTACCCGTGGCACCAGTAGGTCCGGTAGCTCCGGTAATCCCCGTGGCACCAGTAGGTCCAGTTGGTCCAGTGATACCTGTAGGACCGGTAGCTCCGGTAATCCCCGTGGCACCGGTAGGACCGGTAGCCCCAGTAATCCCAGTAGCCCCGGTAGCTCCAGTTGATCCAGTAATCCCAGTGGCACCAGTAGGCCCAGTTGGTCCAGTGCTACCCGTGGCACCAGTAGACCCGGTAGGTCCGGTAGCCCCAGTAATCCCAGTAGCCCCGGTATCTCCAGTTGACCCGGTGATCCCCGTGGCACCGGTAGAACCAGTTGATCCAGTGATCCCAGTAGCCCCGGTAGGTCCGGTAGCTCCAGTAATCCCAGTAGCCCCGGTAGGTCCAGTAGGTCCAGTGCTGCCTGTAGTACCCGTATCTCCAGTTGATCCGGTAATCCCCGTGGCGCCGGTAGGACCAGTTGATCCAGTAATCCCCGTGGCACCAGTAGGTCCGGTAGCTCCAGTGCTGCCTGTAGTACCCGTATCTCCAGTTGATCCGGTAATACCTGTGGCGCCGGTAGGACCTGTTGACCCAGTGCTACCCGTTGCACCAGTAGCCCCGGTATCTCCGGTAATCCCCGTGGCACCGGTAGGACCAGTTGATCCAGTAATCCCCGTGGCTCCAGTAGGTCCGGTAGCTCCAGTGATACCCGTTGCGCCAGTAGGTCCAGTTGGTCCAGTGATACCCGTGGCACCGGTAGGACCAGTAGGTCCAGTGCTGCCTGTAGTACCCGTATCTCCAGTTGATCCGGTAATACCTGTGGCGCCGGTAGAACCAGTTGATCCAGTAATCCCCGTGGCACCGGTAGGTCCGGTAGCCCCAGTAGCACCGGTAGGTCCAGTTGATCCGGTAATCCCCGTGGCACCAGTAGGACCAGTTAATCCAGTAATCCCAGTAGCCCCGGTAGGACCAGTAGGTCCAGTGCTGCCTGTAGTACCCGTATCTCCAGTTGATCCGGTAATACCTGTGGCGCCGGTAGGACCAGTTGATCCAGTGCTACCCGTTGCGCCAGTAGGTCCAGTTGATCCAGTAATACCTGTGGCACCAGTAGGTCCGGTAGCCCCAGTAATCCCAGTAGCCCCGGTATCTCCAGTAGACCCGGTGATCCCTGTGGCACCGGTAGAACCAGTTGATCCAGTGATCCCAGTAGCCCCGGTAGGTCCGGTTAATCCAGTGATCCCTGTGGCGCCGGTAGGACCTGTTGATCCAGTGCTACCCGTTGCGCCAGTAGGTCCAGTTGATCCAGTAATCCCCGTTGCACCAGTAGGCCCAGTTGATCCAGTAATACCTGTGGCACCAGTAGGTCCGGTAGCCCCAGTAATCCCAGTAGCCCCGGTATCTCCAGTAGACCCGGTGATCCCTGTGGCACCGGTAGAACCAGTTGATCCAGTGATCCCAGTAGCCCCGGTAGGTCCGGTTAATCCAGTGATCCCTGTGGCGCCGGTAGGACCTGTTGACCCAGTGCTACCCGTTGCACCAGTAGCCCCGGTATCTCCGGTAATCCCCGTGGCACCGGTAGGACCAGTTGATCCAGTAATCCCCGTGGCTCCAGTAGGTCCGGTAGCTCCAGTGATACCCGTTGCGCCAGTAGGTCCAGTTGGTCCAGTGATACCCGTGGCACCGGTAGGACCAGTAGGTCCAGTGCTGCCTGTAGTACCCGTATCTCCAGTTGATCCGGTAATACCTGTGGCGCCGGTAGAACCAGTTGATCCAGTAATCCCCGTGGCACCGGTAGGTCCGGTAGCCCCAGTAGCACCGGTAGGTCCAGTTGATCCGGTAATCCCCGTGGCACCAGTAGGACCAGTTAATCCAGTAATCCCAGTAGCCCCGGTAGGACCAGTAGGTCCAGTGCTGCCTGTAGTACCCGTATCTCCAGTTGATCCGGTAATACCTGTGGCGCCGGTAGGACCAGTTGATCCAGTAATCCCCGTGGCACCGGTAGGACCAGTTGATCCAGTGATCCCAGTAGCCCCGGTAGGTCCGGTAGCTCCGGTTAATCCAGTGATCCCTGTGGCGCCGGTAGGACCTGTTGACCCAGTGCTACCCGTGACACCAGTAGCCCCGGTATCTCCGGTAATCCCCGTGGCACCGGTAGGACCAGTTGATCCAGTAATCCCCGTGGCACCAGTAGGTCCGGTAGCTCCAGTAATCCCCGTGGCACCGGTAGGACCAGTTGATCCGGTAATCCCCGTGGCACCAGTAGGACCAGTTAATCCAGTAATCCCAGTAGCCCCGGTAGGACCAGTAGGTCCAGTGCTACCCGTGGCACCAGTAGACCCGGTATCTCCAGTTGACCCGGTGATCCCTGTGGCACCGGTAGAACCAGTTGATCCAGTGATCCCAGTAGCCCCGGTAGGTCCGGTAGCTCCAGTAATCCCAGTAGCCCCGGTAGGTCCGGTTAATCCAGTGATCCCTGTGGCGCCGGTAGGACCTGTTGACCCAGTGCTACCCGTGGCACCGGTAGCCCCGGTAGGTCCGGTAGCTCCAGTACTACCCGTTGCACCAGTAGGACCAGTAGGTCCAGTGCTGCCTGTAGCCCCGGTAGGCCCTGTTGACCCAGTGCTGCCTGTAGCCCCCGTATCTCCAGTTGCTCCAGTGATCCCAGTAGCCCCGGTAGGTCCGGTTGCTCCAGTGATCCCAGTAGCCCCGGTAGGTCCGGTAGCTCCAGTGATCCCAGTAGCCCCGGTAGGTCCGGTAGCTCCAGTGATACCAGTTGCACCGGTAGGTCCAGTTGATCCGGTAATACCTGTAGCACCAGTAGGTCCGGTAGCTCCGGTAATCCCCGTGGCACCAGTAGGTCCGGTAGCTCCAGTACTACCCGTTGCACCAGTAGGACCAGTAGGTCCTGTGCTGCCTGTAGTACCCGTATCTCCAGTTGATCCGGTAATACCTGTGGCGCCGGTAGGACCAGTTGATCCAGTGCTACCCGTTGCACCAGTAGGACCGGTAGCTCCAGTGCTACCCGTTGCGCCAGTAGGTCCAGTAGCTCCCGTAATCCCCGTGGCACCAGTAGGCCCAGTTGAGCCAGTAATACCTGTGGCACCAGTAGGTCCGGTAGCACCAGTAATCCCCGTGGCACCAGTAGGTCCTGTTGGTCCAGTGCTACCCGTGGCACCAGTAGACCCGGTAGCTCCGGTAATCCCCGTGGCACCAGTAGACCCGGTAGGTCCGGTAGCCCCAGTAATCCCAGTAGCCCCGGTAGGTCCAGTAGGTCCAGTGCTGCCTGTAGTACCCGTATCTCCAGTTGATCCAGTGATCCCAGTAGCCCCGGTAGGTCCGGTAGCCCCAGTAATCCCAGTAGCCCCGGTATCTCCAGTTGACCCGGTGATCCCCGTGGCACCGGTAGAACCAGTTGATCCAGTGATCCCAGTAGCCCCGGTAGGTCCGGTAGCTCCAGTAATCCCAGTAGCCCCGGTAGGTCCAGTAGGTCCAGTGCTGCCTGTAGTACCCGTATCTCCAGTTGATCCGGTAATCCCCGTGGCGCCGGTAGGACCAGTTGATCCAGTAATCCCCGTGGCACCAGTAGGTCCGGTAGCTCCAGTGCTGCCTGTAGTACCCGTATCTCCAGTTGATCCGGTAATACCTGTGGCGCCGGTAGGACCTGTTGACCCAGTGCTACCCGTTGCACCAGTAGCCCCGGTATCTCCGGTAATCCCCGTGGCACCGGTAGGACCAGTTGATCCAGTGCTACCCGTGGCACCAGTAGGACCGGTAGCTCCAGTGATACCCGTTGCGCCAGTAGGTCCAGTTGATCCAGTAATCCCCGTGGCACCAGTAGGTCCGGTAGCACCAGTAATCCCCGTGGCACCAGTAGGTCCTGTTGGTCCAGTGATACCCGTTGCGCCAGTAGGTCCAGTTGATCCAGTAATCCCCGTGGCACCAGTAGGCCCAGTTGATCCAGTAATACCTGTGGCACCAGTAGGTCCGGTAGCCCCAGTAATCCCAGTAGCCCCGGTATCTCCAGTAGCCCCGGTGATCCCTGTGGCACCGGTAGAACCAGTTGATCCAGTGATCCCAGTAGCCCCGGTAGGTCCGGTAGCTCCGGTTAATCCAGTGATCCCTGTGGCGCCGGTAGGACCTGTTGACCCAGTGCTACCCGTGACACCAGTAGCCCCGGTATCTCCGGTAATCCCCGTGGCACCGGTAGGACCAGTTGACCCAGTAATCCCCGTGGCACCAGTAGGTCCGGTAGCTCCAGTAATCCCCGTGGCACCAGTAGGTCCGGTAGCTCCAGTGATCCCTGTTGCGCCAGTAAGCCCTGTTGATCCGGTGATACCTGTGGCGCCGGTAGGACCAGTTGATCCAGTAATCCCCGTGGCACCAGTAGGTCCGGTAGCTCCAGTGATCCCTGTTGCGCCAGTAGGCCCTGTTGATCCGGTGATACCTGTCACCCCAGTAGGACCAGTTGATCCGGTAATCCCAGTAGCGCCGGTAGCGCCGGTAGCTCCAGTTGGTCCAGTGATACCCGTGGCACCGGTAGGTCCGGTAGCCCCAGTAGCACCGGTAGGGCCAGTTTCACCTGGTGCTGCTAAAAGTGTGTAATCTGGCGACGTATCTGGCGTACCTGAAGGTGGTGCAGAATCCACAATATACGTACCACCACCATAAGTGACCACTTGACCGACTGAATATGTTGGTGCCATAACAGGATCATAGGCTTCAATACCACTTAATCCGATCCCAGTAGGACCCGTAGGACCAGTTTCTCCAGAAGCAGCTAAAAGGGTATAGTCGGGGGAGAGTCCAGGTATTCCTGATGGAGCGTCAACATTGGCAATGTAAGTACTGCCATCAAACGTGACCACTTGCCCTGCATCGTAATCTTGTGATTGTGAGGGATTAAAAGGAAGGGCGCCGGTTAACCCGCCAGCAGGTCCAGTAGGTCCGGTTGGTCCAGGGGGACCTGCTGGGCCTGCCGGGCCTCTTGGTCCAGCTCTTTGATTTTGTTTTGATTGTTTTATTCCTTTTGCAATGTGGCAAGGTTGATTCCCTTGAGATGTATTTTGTTTTGAATATTCTTGTTTAATGAATGGACAGTCTCTTTTTCGAGGACGGTCATGACGTGATCTTTTGTAATGAGGCTGTTCATGGTATTTACCGCAAAAGGGACATTTGTGTTCGAATTGATTGTACAAATTGCCCATCTCCTAGAATTGATATTTCATTCTATGTGCAAATTTTCAAATTGGAAGTAAAACCTAGAAAATCATCATTTCGAAAATCATCGAATCAAATCATTTAAATCTTTCATTGATTTGTGTTATGGTGTTGAAAGTATAAAATAGTATGATTTTTGACAGAAATGGGGACATCATATATGAGTCAATCAGTTTTACAAGGCAAAGCCTATTCCGTTTTAAATTTATCCTCAGTGACAGAAGGAGGTACCATTAAAGAATCTTTTGATCGTAGTATGGATTTAGCAAAGAAGGCGGAGAAGTGGGGTTATCATAGATACTGGCTGGCAGAACACCATAACATGGAAGGGGTAGCGAGCTCTGCAACGTCTGTTTTAATTGGATATATTGCGGGAGGAACCGAAAAAATTCGAGTAGGATCTGGCGGGATTATGCTGCCAAACCACTCTTCACTTGTCATTGCCGAACAATTTGGCACACTTGAGACATTGTATCCAGGGAGAATTGATTTAGGTCTTGGCAGAGCACCAGGGACAGATCAGTTAACAGCAAGAGCGCTTAGACGTAATCTTCATAACGGAGAAGATTTCCCTGAGCAGCTTGAAGAACTTCGTCAATATTTCAAACCGACCGGTCAGGTTAAAAAACATGTAAGAGCTGTTCCAGGAGAAGGCCTGGACATTCCAATTTGGCTCCTTGGTTCAAGCGGTTTTAGCGCTAGACTTGCAGGAAAACTTGGCTTGCCATTTGCCTTTGCAGCACATTTCTCACCTAAAAATACAATTCCCGCGTTAGAGTTGTACAGACAGTCATTTAGACCTTCTGATGTATTAAAAGAGCCTTATGCCATGGTCGGTGTGACGGTTTTTGCTGCAGATCAAACAGAACGGGCTGAATATTTGGCAACCTCTCATTATCAGCGGTTTTTAAGTCTCATTCGCAACACACCAGGAAAACTGAAGGCGCCTGTCGACAGCATGGACGGTCTTTGGAGTCCATATGAAAAGGCAATGGTGGATGAACAATTAAGCTCGACTATCATTGGGGATAAAGAAAAGGTGAAAACAGAATTAGAAGCCTTTATAGAAGCTACTCAAGCAGATGAAGTGATGATTAATTCGGATATGTTTGACCATCAAGAAAGAATGCGCTCGTATGAAATCATCGGAGAGATTTTTCAAGAGGCACAAGAAAAATAAACATAAAAAAAGAACTGCACAGAGCAGTTCTTTTTTATTTAAGCTTTTGTAAAAATGCGAAATGGTTGTCCGATTGGCAGAACAATACGGCCAAAATGTGTATTAAGAACAACAGCTGCAGAACCATAAAATGAAAGCAGGGAAATGATCAATTCTGCAATACCAGCCATGGTATGAGTCACATCGTACATCACACCAAAAGTGCTAAGGGAAAGACCAATGAATAAGAAATCAATAAAGACGAAAATCAAAAATAACACTTTATGTGTTTCCATTGCACCAATCGTCATAAACAAGCTGAAAATCAAATAACCAATAAACGCAAAGCCTAGCTGTTTTGGATCTGCTGCTCCCGCAAGCGTTTTCCCAAAGACGCCGGCTTGAATGAGCCAAGTTGTTCCAACGCCCATCCAGAAAAGACCGAATGCGCCAAAAGCAGTGGCTCCAAAAATATTATGATGCTTTGAATCTTGTATGGACGCGATCAGCTGCGCGATTCCTCCAAGGAAGATAGCCCAAGGTAAAATAAGGGAAGTGCCATCTGTGATTCCCAGTTTTTGTGAGGACGCAACGAGCGTCACCATTGCTAAACCAAACAAACCAAGTGGTGTTGGGTCTGCAATTGATAATCGAATTGCTTGAACATTCTGTTTTTCCATAATGACCTCCTACAATTTGCACTTACAAAAGATACTCGAATTCGATAGAAACGTCAAGCTCTTTTTTAGTAGACACTTGCATCGTCTTCCAAATAAATCTATATTTAATACATATCAAATGTGATAGAAAAAGAGGGATAACATGAGTAAAGGCTTATCTGGAAAAACGATTGCCATTTGTGGAACAAGAAAAACAGAAGAAATGCGTACACTTGTCGAAAAACAAGGAGGACAAGCCGTTATTCGCTCTCTTCAAGGAACCGTATTTTTAGCCAAAGAGGAATTAAAGCCAGGCATAGAAACCTTTGTGAAGCAAGGGGCCGACTGGGTGATCTTGACAACAGGCATTGGTACAGATACATTGATTGAGAGTGCAGAAGAGCTGCAGCTTGGTAAAGAATTTATGAACATTCTATCAAACGCACATATTGCTTCAAGAGGGTACAAAACCTTTGCTGCGCTGAAAAAACGCGGAATTCAGCCAGAGGTCTCTGATGAAGACGGTACGGTTCGTGACTTGATTTCAAAGCTTGAAGACAAGGAGTTTCAAGGCAAACGCGTGATGGTGCAGCTTCATGGTGAAAATGCACCAGCTCTCATTCAGTTTTTACATGACAAGGGGGCAGATGTTTTGCCGCTTTTACCATATCAGCACACACCTCCTGAACCAGAGGCAGCTGAAACGCTGCTGCAAGAAATGAAAGATGGACAAGTTCATGCCGTCTGTTTTACAACTGCTGTTCAGGTTCATGCCTTTTTCAAACTAGCAGAAGAATGGGACAAAAAAGAAGAACTGCAACATCTATTCGAGCAGCATGTATTAGCTGTAGCTGTTGGAAAAGTCACAGCTGAAGCTTTAAAAGAAGAGGGGATAAGCCGCATTCTAGCCCCTTCACTTGAAAGAATGGGTGCAATGATTATGGAATTATCTCAATATATGAAAAAACAATCGACGCACGCATAGAAAAAACGCCTTTCACATGACGAGTGAAAGGCGTTTTCGTTAGATTGTCCGTTTTCGATTTGTGCGAATTTTTTTCAAAACGAAATACAGTACGATCAGAACGATGGCAATGACCATAATTGGTGTTGTATACGTGTGAGCGACACTTTGAATGTGGTCCCATTTTGTCCCAAGCTGCATTCCAAGATAAATAAATAGGATGGACCAAGGGATGGCGGCTAATCCGGTCAAAAGAACAAATTTGAGAAATGGCATCTTTGCAATACCAGCTGGAATCGAGATCGCGTGGCGCACGACTGGGATAAAACGAGCTGTAAATACGACACCAGTTCCATATCGGTCAAACCAGCGTTCTGCCGTGGCAATATGATGCTCATGGATGAATAAATACTTTCCATACTTTGTTAAAAAAGGTCGTCCGCCGTACAGACCGATCCAGTAAATAAAACACTGGGCAAGCGTACCACCGATGACGCCGGCAATCACAGCTCCTACAAAACCAATTGTGCCTGTTGATACCATATATCCGCCATAGGCAAGTACAATTTCACTCGGAATGATTTCAATCATCAGTCCAAGTGCAACACCCGCGTAACCTAGGCTTGTCAGCCAGGTTAAAATTTCATTAAACAAGGTTCCCATTCATTTCACTCTGCCTTTAAATACGAATTTTCTTCAAGCATCCTTATAAGAGCCTATGCTTGTTTTTCTTCTCTCATGAGTATGCTTTGCATATATGCTAGCATGGCTGGCCGCATATCATGACGCATCAATCCAATTTCAGCCGCTGCCTTAAATGAGCCCAGCTTATCACCAACGTCAAATCTCATCCCATCTAATTGTTTTGCATAAATGGGTGATTCATGTGCAATGATTTTCAGGGCATCTGTCAGCTGAATTTCGTTCCCGGCACCTCTCTCGATTCCTTGTAGAATAGGAAAAATCGATGGTGTTAACAGATACCTGCCCATCACGGCTAAATCGGAAGGAGCTTCATGAATAGCTGGCTTTTCCACTAAGTCTGTGACTTCAAACACTTGACCGTCTACTCTAGCTGGTCTTATCATACCATACTTACTGACATCTAGACGATCCACTTGCTGGACGCCAATGACCTCTCTTTGTTTGTCTTCAAAGACTTCCATGAGCTGAGAGAGTGCAGGTCTTTCTGACACCATGACATCATCACCTAAAAGCACCGCAAAAGGATCGTTGCCAGTAAAATGGCGTGCACATAATACCGCATGTCCAAGACCTAAGGGCTCCTTTTGACGAATATAATGAATATTGGCCATATCCGCAATATGTTTGATTTCAGCCAGCTGTTCTTTTTTTCCTTTTTCAAGCAAATTCTGTTCTAGCTCAATCGAACGGTCAAAGTGATCTTCAATTGATTTTTTATTTCTTCCTGTGATAATTAGTATATCTTCAATGCCTGATTGAACAGCCTCCTCAACTATGTATTGAATGGCGGGTTTGTCGATAATCGGCAGCATTTCCTTTGGCTGTGCTTTCGTTGCGGGTAAAAAACGTGTGCCTAATCCGGCTGCTGGTATAACGGCTTTTTTGATGTTCATTGAATCATCGCTCCATTTCTGATCGTTTGTTTTCTGATGGAAACACCCATAGGCGGCTTCCAGTAAAAGTGATCATCATGCCAAGAAGGGTACCAATCGCTTTACTAATAAATAATGAGAAACCTGCTTGCTGCATGACATATAAGACAACATAGGTGAGGAGACACGCGACGCCGTTGACTGTGGCCCACTTGATCCATTCCCACCTGTCCGCTTTCTTTTTTACTTGGAACGTCCATTTTCGATTCCAAACATAACTGTTCAGCATTCCTGCTGTATAGGACAGGCACTGTGCAAGAAAAGAGGGAACAAAGCAAGCAGTGAAAAAAAAGAAGAACAGAAAGTCAATCATCGTATTGCTTGCGCCTACAGTTAAAAATGTGGCATAGGTCCGAATATTTTTCTTTGTCATGCGAAGGATCATCACCTCCTAGTGTTTGAGTGGGTGTATGAATACTGTACAAAAGCGAGTTGACGAATCAGTGAAGAAAAGATGAAAAAAACATGAACAAGCGATATCTGTTTTTTCACCAGCTCGTGATATAATTTGTAAGATGAAACGAACGGTGGTGCACATGCATGTATTTAACAATTGGAGAAACAGCTGAATACTTAGAAGTATCAGAAGCATATGTTGAAAAATTAATCCAGCAAAAAAAGATTCGTTACGTATTTGACGGGGAATCGTATCTCATTTATCAAGGGCAGTTTCAAACTCATATGAAACAGCTAGAACAATATAAAGAGCTCATTCAAGACATCTTAAATGAACCAATCCCTGAGGACCCGGACGTAAAAGATGAAGATTAAAAAAGACTGTACGAGAAGGGAGAACCTTTTCATACAGTCTTTTTTATTGGCTGACACCCGTTTGGACAATGTTCATATGACAATTCACTTGGACATCTGCATCAGGGTAGAGTTTTTGCCATTTCTCCGGTGTCATGGCTTTATCTTTAGAGCGATATCTCAAACCAAGTCCAAGTGGATCAATTTTTTGCTTTTTAAAGGATTGAACAAGGTCTTGCCCTTGCTGGGCCACACGCTTCTCCACTTCTTTTTCAACATGCTGCAAGATAGAAGGCGTATCGATTTTTTTTGATTTCATGAATTCTTTTAACTCACCTTTCAGCTTGATATCAATGGTGATATGAGGCTTTTTTGAAAGGTTTTCAGTTGGCTTAATGTGATAAGACACATGTGATTTGATATTTTCAATAACAACATGGGTTTTCTTTTTGTCATTAAATCGAAACTCATAAATCCCGTTTTTATGATTTTCAATCATCGCTTTAAACGTAAACGTATCTTCCCCTGGAATATGCCCAACCATTTTTTCTTGATCGAAAAGAGCGACACCTGACACTTTAATAGAGTTGCTTGTATTTTTAATGTAAGGGAGGTAGGCATCCACGCCTTTTGCCATCATCTGATTCATAAAAATATGCTGATTGGTCACAGGTTGATTGCCGTTTCGCATGTTTTGAGCCAGTAAATCTGAAAGATATACACCGATATTTAAGTTGGTTTGATTCATTTTTGTATGCAATAAATCTTCAACTTCTCCGTCTACTATGGCAAATACTTGTCGTGACCCAATGATCGGATCACGATAGATGTAATTCATCAAATCAATCATACCCACTTCTTTCGCCAGCTTTTCACTTATTAAAATCACGAGTACTTGTCCCATGACAACGGGGAAAGGCGATTTTTCCGACACAAGAAACTGAATATTACTAATGGTATTTGACTTAGCACTTACAATTTGATAGCTTCCTTGTTCTTCGCTTTTAAAAACAGGGAAAACAAAGAAGCCCTTCATTTCTCCATCTTGCAATAAGTCAAATCCCGCCGCCTGCGAGATACTTAATTCATCTAAGAGACGAGGCTGTGCACAGCTCGTTAAGAAAAGACTCAATAACATGAGACATATCAGAATAGAATGTTTCATGTTCGTTTTTTCACCCACCTTTTTTTCAGCAGCAGCACAATGATCATACATCCAATCAATCCATAGACGAGGATGTATCCGCTATATTCCACCCATTTATTAAATGTCTCAAATGAGGTAGCTCTAATAAAAAATGAAAACATGACGAGAATGAGAAGGCTGAGAACTATCAACGTGGTGCGCTGGCTCGTGTGAAACACTTGTTTTGCCATTCTGCTGGCTGCCCATAATGGAATGGCGATATTTGGAACGATAAGCAAAAGCCATAGCGACACTTCAATAAATTCAAAGCGCTGGATAAACGGAAGTTTGACAATGCTGGTTAATGTCAATGTTGGCCATTTCGTTAGTTTGAGCTGAGCACTTGAGTAGTACGCAATAGAGACGAGAAATACAAGCAAATTCAGGCATGTCGTTAGCAACACTCCCATATGTGCAAATTTTTGCGACGTTTGTGCTTTTTTAATAAAGGGATAATAGACAAGCAATGTTCCAAAACCAAACATGGATAAAGAGGCATCTTTGACCCCCATCATGAGTTGTGAAAATGAATGATCAAACATTGGGAACATAAAGCGGATGTGACTATATTTCATGACATAAAAACAGATAAAGGTCATCCAGTACGTTAGGACAATGCTAAAGAATGCCCAGCCAGCGATTGTTCTAAATCCGCCTGTGTGAATGTAATAGACGAGGATGAGCAGCACTGATGCAAATAAAAGACCAGGAATTTCTTTAAACAGCCAAACATGGATTACATCCATATAATGAACAAGCACAATCAAAGACAATGAAGAAAAATACAAAATGTAGAGAATGTTGATCAATTGTCCGAGCCATTTACCAAACACAGATTGCGTAATGTCACTAAATTCGTCAGTAGGTGCTTTTTTAAACAAAAAGTAAATGAGGAAAATCATCAAATTGACGCTTGCACCAGCAATTAAAATGGCGATCCACCCATCATTATTAATCGTCCGGACAAGATTCGTCTGGAAATTTAAAATACCAACACCAACTTGATTGGCATTGATCAGAAAAAACACAAAAAAAGGGGATACTTGAAATTTTTCTTTCACAGAAGAAGAGCTCATGCCTTCACTTCCTTATTCATAAAAATCATTTTTCCCCTTACGGCCTTGCTTTGGCTTTTGGCGGTGTATCGTTTCATTTTGCGGCCGTAAATTTTCTGGACGTTTTTTCAAAAAGCGGAGTTGGGGCCGAATCAAACTACCTTTTAAATCGGCCAATCGAAGTGGAAAGATTGGCTCTAAGTAAGGCTGGCCTATAGACGTTAATTTCATTAAATGTGTAAGAAGAAAAGCTCCCATGAGCGAAATCCCTAGCGCTCCCCACACTTGTGCAGCAAAAAGGAATGGGAAACGTAAGAGACGAATGGTCGTCCCCATTTTATATATAGGGGTGACAAAAGAGGCAAGAGCTGATAATGCGACAATAATGAGCAGGATATTACTTGTTAATCCCGCTGCAACCGCAGCCTGCCCGATCACAATACCTCCAACAATCCCGAGCGTCTGTCCGACTTTTGCAGGGAGGCGAGACCCGGCTTCCCTAAGTAGCTCAATCGATATCTCTAAAAATAATGCTTCAATAATAGGCGGAAAGGGCACGAGATAGCGTGATGCTACGATCGTTTCTAATAAGTCCTTAGGAATCAGTTCATAGTGAAACGTTAAAACAGCTACATACAAAGGGGTTGCAAAAATAGAAAATATCACTGCAAAAATGCGTAACAGCCGAAAGGAGGATGCTGCGATCCAAGACATGTTATAGTCTTCCATTGTAGAAAAATACTCGAGTAAAATTGTAGGTGCAAGCAGGGTATGAGGCGAACCGTCAACCATAATGGCTATTTTTCCTTCCGTTAGACCTGAGGAAACCCTGTCTGGCCGTTCTGTATTTAAAAACAATGGAAAGATTGTATTGGACACATCATAAAGCATTTGCGCAAGATAATTAGAATCTAGAATTTGGTCATAGTCAACATCTTGAATCCGCTGAAGAACGGTTTCAATGTTCTGCGGGTTGGCGATATCCTCTATGTATACAACGGCTACTTTCGTTTGAGAAAGGGTACCAACTGTGTGTTCAACTACTTTAAGGTCAGGAGTGGGCAGCCTGCGTCTGAGCAAGTTTAAGTTTGTATCCAGCCCTTCCACAAAGGCTTCCTGCGCACTGATAATCCCGAATTCAATCTCAGGTTGGCTCACTTGTCTGCCTTTCTTTTCTTCAATCGGCAAAAGGAGCGCTTTGCCCCAGTCTGTCTCAATTCGAACAGCAATACTGCCTCGATGAAGCGCTTCTTCCACTTTTTGAAGATCCCTCGTAATCACAGCTTGTTCAATTGGGATGTGTTCTTTCAGCTCTTCAAGGGTGGGTGTTAGATGCAATTGTTGAATAAAAGGCAAGATTTGTTCATGAAGGAGATTTCCATTAATTAAAGATCGAAAAAAAGAAATTCTGTAAAGAAAACCTCCGGAACTTGATAATTCATTGATAAAATCAGAAGAGCGCGATAATGCTTCAAATACTGAATTCGGGTCTTTCTGTTTTGATTTGTTTTTCTTCAGCACTTGAACCATCTCCTTCCGCGATTTGCCTCTATTATCCAACCGATCATCTGAAGATATGCATAAAAAAAGCGTTCAGCTTCATGAACTGGACGCTTTTTTTCCATATTGAACGGCTTCTAATAAAAAGTCAGCCAGATGAATCGCTCTCATGCTAGTCATATGTCCTGCCTTTTTGACGCCTGCTGCCATTTGTAATTGACAACCTGGATTCGACGTCACAATGGCAGCTGCAGCTGTGTTGCTCGCTTCAGTCATTTTATGATCTGAAATTTGCATCGACATGTCTGGCTGTAAGATATTGTAGATTCCTGCAGATCCGCAGCAGCGGCCGGCATCTTTCATTTCTTTAAACGTTACCCCTTGAATGGCTTTCATGAGCACCCTCGGCGCCTGTTGTACATTCATCCCATTTCGTAAATGACAGGAGTCTTGATAGGTGATCACTTGCGCTGGCAAAGCCAGTGGCACGCGGCGGTGAAACTCCAGCTCTACAAGGATACTTGATATATCGGTTATTTTCTGTGAGAAGGCTTTACTTCGTTTTTGAAATTCTGGATCATCCTGAAGCAAATGACCGTAATCACTTAAAAAGGCACCGCAGCCGCCCGCGTTCATGACAATCGCATCGGCATCTGTTTCCTCGAATGCTTCAATATTCCGCTTGGCTAACTGTTTTGCTTGGTCTTTTTCTCCGCTATGACCATGTAGCGCGCCGCAGCACGTTTGTATAGGAGGAACGATCACATCGCAGCCTGCCAGCTGCAAGAGATGAATGGTCGCTTTGTTTGTGTTTGAGAAAACTGTATCCATTAAACAGCCAGTAAAAAACGCCACCCGTTTTTTTGCCTGACCAATGGCTTTATATTCATTCAAACGTTTTTTCTTTTGAGGTGGCACCTTTGGAAGTGCCTGTTCCATCAACTGTAAATGGGAGGGAAGCACCTTCAGTATGCGCGTCTTTCTGGCGGCTGTTTGCAGTCCAGATGTTTGATAAAATCGAAGAAAACTAGCAGCTTGTCGCATACGACTTTGTGACGGAAAGAGACCTTTAAACACAACACGTCTCATCAATTTGACAGGAAATGATTGTTTTTTATGTTGTTGAATAATGTCTCTGGCATCTTCTAGCAACTGTCCATACTTGACGCCAGAAGGGCAGACTGGTTCACATGCACGGCAGCCAAGACAAAGATTAAGGGAATGTTCAACATCTTCATCTGGCTCAATGACGCCATCTCTTACAGCTTTCATTAACGCAATTCGGCCCCGAGGAGAGTGCGTTTCTTGTTGTCCAGATTCAATATAGGTAGGGCAGGAAGGGAGGCAGAAGCCGCAGCGCATGCAATTAAGCAGCTCCTTTTCATCCATTTGCTCCTGAAACTGCTGCTGGATCTCTTTTTGCTTAGAAGAAGAACTCATGAGACCACCACTCGCTTTCTTGAGGCTTTTCCAAACACTTTATCTGGGTTCATGATATTTGCTGGGTCAAGTGCCTGTTTAATCGCCTTCATGGCAGCGATTCCTTCTTTTTTGACCTTCAGCTCCAAATAGGGGGCTTTCATGAGACCCACGCCATGTTCGCCTGTAATCGTGCCGCCAAGTGCAACGGCTTTTTCAAAAATGGCCTGAAAGGCAGCTTCTACACGTTTCATTTCTTCTTCATTTCTTGCATCTGTCGCACAAGTGGGGTGTAAGTTGCCATCACCTGCATGACCAAACGTACAAATGTTCACCTCGTACTTTCGTGCAATGTCTTCGATTGCACGAACCATATTGGCAATTTCAGACCGGGGAACGGTAGCATCTTCTAAAATCGTTGTAGGACTTAATCGAGCGAGGGCAGATAAAGCAGAGCGTCTCGCTGTTAAGAGCGCACTTGCCTCTTCTTCTGAATGTGCAATCTTGACGCTTTTAGCCCCGTGCTGCTCACAGACTTCTGCGATTTTTTGGATATCACGAGAAACAGCTTCAGGGTTGCCGTCCTGTTCAATTAATAACACAGCTTGAACGTCAGTAGGCAGGCCGATGTTTGCAAAATCTTCAACGACTTCAAGGGTCGGCTGATCCATAAATTCTAATGTAGCAGGAATGATACGCTCAGCAATGATGGCCGATACAGAAGTCGCAGCTTCTTCAAGGCTTTCGTATAAACAAAGCATTGTTTGTTTCGTTTCTGGAAGCGGCAGGAGCTTTAGCACCGCTTCTGTGACAATCCCGAGTGTTCCTTCTGAACCAACGAACAATCGAGTCATATCATAGCCAGCGACATCTTTTGCAAGCTTTCCGCCTGTTTTGATGATGTCACCATTTGGCAAAACCACTTCAAGCCCAAGGACATAATCCCTTGTCACTCCATACTTTAACCCCCGCAGTCCCCCTGAATTTTCGTTAATATTGCCGCCTAATGTGGAAATTTTCATAGAGCTTGGATCAGGCGGGTAGAAGAGACCTTTTTCCTCTACTTGATGAATCAATTCCTGCGTAATTAAGCCAGGCTGCACCGTTGCGGTTAAATTTTCTTCGTCTATTTCTAATAATTGATTCATTCTAGTAAAGAGAATCACCAATCCGCCCTGAGTAGGGCATGTTCCTGCGCACAGATTCGTCCCTGAGCCTCTTGGGACGATCGGCACCTTGTAAGAGGCGCACAGTTTCACAATTTGCTGCACTTCTTCTGCCGTGCGAGGTGTCACGATGGCATCTGGCATCTGTTGAAAATTTGGTGTCGCATCATAAGAGTAGGCAAGTCGATCCGCCTTGCTGTCTTGGACATTGGGCGCACCGACAATCTCTTTTAATTGATTTGAAAATTCTGAATCTAGCATATGCAATCACTCCCGCTCATTTAACGTCTCGTTTCTACCAGTATAAAAAAAGAACCGTCACATGACTATAGACGATTCTACAAAATATCAGGCTGTTTTATCGTATTTTTTGTATCATGATCTAAAAGCAGCAAGGCCAAATAAAAAAGCATCGCATCTTGCATGCGCTTTGGATCAAGTGTCGTTAAATCCTGAATCCGTTTTAATCTGTAATGAAGTGTATTAATATGGACATGCATAGCTTCTGCTGTATGTTTCAATGAGTAATCCGAAGCGATGAGTACCCGCAATGTTTTCACTAGTTCAGGATAGGGGAAAAGGGACGCAATCGTTCGATCAAGAAACGCATCTTTTGTTTCCTGACTGATTTCCTCCATAAAAAGTTCAAGCGTCAAATCTTCATCAAACACAATGGGTGTTTCAGCATGCGCCAATTTTAAAGCGCGAAAAGCTTGATGAAAGGACTGCTTCATGACATGAGAAGCTGCTGGTTTTCCTGCCCCCATTAAAATCCTCGATGGTGACAACGCTGTGAGCGCAGCATGAATATGGAACAAGCGCTTGTGCCATGTTTCTCGACCATCTGGTGTGGCTTGTAGCATGAGCAAAAAACGTGCATGCCCCCAGCGCACAATGATCTCCTGATTGGTGAGGTGCAATTTGTCCTTCATCAGTTTGTATTGATCCTGCTTCATAAACGATTCGTCTTGACAATCAATGAGAATAGCGACACGCTGCTTGTTGACATCAAAGCCAAGCCGCTGCGCCTTCTCGGTCATACCAACCGCTGTCTCTGGCAGATGAAGCCAGTCGAATACAAATGCTTCAAGCTGCCGTTCATCTGTTTCCGTTTCTTGAAAAAATTCATGTTCTTGAATGAGCAGCTCCGTCATTTTCCGTAAAATGTCGCCAAAAGGGGAGACATGCCTTGGATCACCTGTCATTCCAATGACCCCAATGACTTCTTGTTTAAAATAAATAGGTAGATTGATACCGGCTTTGACGCCTTTCATCTGCAGCACATCATCATTTGTGAGAATTCGTTTCTGCCCTTCTAAGGATGTGACATATGCTCCTTCATGAAATTGACCAATGCGTGCTGGATCTGTTGCAGCAATAATGGTACCGTTTGTTTGTGTGATGATGATTTCTTCCGTCAGTACCTTTTTGACCTCATCTACGATTTTTTCTGCCAGTGTCATTGTGAGCAAAACGGTCCCCTCCGAGATGTTTCTTTTTCCACTATCATACCATCATATGCTCAGGCATATCTTTCTTTTCATGTGTTATGCTAAAATAAAAAACGCATATGAAGTAGATGAAAGGAGATACAGTCATGTCACTGCAAAATCGCTTACAAGATTTATTGAAAGAAGGGCAGGCGCTCACCGACTTTGAATATAACAAAGCCGCAAGTCAAAATTGGCCGCTAGAAGGGGCAAAAATGACAGAAGAAGCACGCTTTGCTGATGTTTATATAGAACGTGTAGACAAGGAATCAGAGGAAATGATTCAAACAGAAAATGCTTCCTTTTTAAATACACCTCTTACATACGTAAAAAAACAACAAAAAGAATTCATTTATATCGAGTCGAAGTGGTTTGATGTGGTGAGAGCCGACGGACTTGCCATAGAATGGGATGAAGTATTTCAGACGTATACCGTGTTATTCGGATTGAAGCGTCCTAAAAAAGATACTGGATTACTAAAAGAGATGCTCTCAACATTAAATGGTGCTCAGCTTCAATTTAATGGACAAGACGGGTTATTTGATATCAACATTCCGCTTCTTGAACTAGAAGACATCAAAGAAGATACGCCTTTAATTGGTGTGATCTCAGCAGTGTACCGCTATTTATTCAACTTGCTCATGCAGCTTGAAAATGAATGAATCAAAAAACGGCTCACACTCCTGAGCCGTTTTTTAGAGCCATCCTCTTATGAATTGAGCCTCACCCATCCCGAAGCTCCAATCGGCGTCTCCATTTTCCACGATGGAGATCATCACATCCGTCTTGGCAATCCCGCATTCTTTTTCTATACGTTCTGCGATTTGTGCATAAAGCTGTTCCTTTTGCTCTTTCGTCCGCTGTTTACTGACAACACTAATGACAACAAGATCCTTTGTTCTCGGATAACCAAGCCCAGTGTCTTCAATGATCATCTCTTCAGGGCGGTGCTGATGAACAATTTGATAGCGATCTCGTTCAGGTACCCCAAAGGCATCAACCATTGCTTCATGGCAAGTGTCCAGCAGTTTTTTTAATTCCTCTTTTGAACGGCCTTCTATCACGTCAAATCGTAACAACGGCATCAGGTCAACCTCCAAACATGAGTTTAATATACAATCATAATGTAACCAACACTTCGCCGTTTCACTCTTTTGCGACATAAGAAAAAAGCCAAAACATTGGCGCTTGGCTTTTTCGCTCTGGACTAAGGCGTGACAAACTTCACATCATGCTCTTTTCCATATTGAAGGTAATCTTCATTTGGTTGTTCATTCGTCACGACGATGTCTATGTCTTTTAAGTCACAAAACGTGGTTAAGGCATAATGGTCGAACTTACTATCATCGACTAATAAAAAGGTTTTGGCGTTTTTTTCAACGAGCGTTTTTTTAATATCTGTCTCAAGCGGGGAGGAATTCGTGACGCCATGATCAATGGATAAACCAGTTGATGCAATAAATGCTTTATTGACATTGTATGCTTTTAGACGCTCAACACTTTGATAACCAACGAAAGAATTTGTTTTTCGCTCTAGCATACCGCCGGTTGAAAAGATGGTGAGGTGTTCATAAGGCATAGCCTGTGTAATGAAATCCACGTTATTTGTCACAACGGTAATCCGTTTCTCCTTCAAATAGGGAAGCATCTCCAGTGTCGTTGTACCAGAATCAACAAAAATCATATCACCATGTTCAACAAAAGCAGCGGCAGCCTGTCCGATCAATTGTTTTTTACTCAGCTGACGAGTCTTTCGCTCCTGATACACCACCAATGTTGAGTGATTCACAGCGACGCCGCCGTACACTTTCTTTAGCACGCCGGATTCTACCAATGCTTGTACATCTCGGCGTATGGTGTTTTTTGAGACGCCAAAATGCGTCACAAGCTCATCAAGAGAGGCAGATTCCCGGTCAAATACATACTCTTTTATTTGCTGAATACGTTTTGTTTTTATCATGCTACAATCTCCAATCAATACGAATATGCTGATTCTATTATAACAATAATTCCACGTAAAAGATGTCACTGATCAACATGGGAGAATCGAATGATCTTTTTCTCTTATCTTTTCTCATTTTTCATAAAAGCGTATGATAGAGAAAAGAGGATAGAAAGGATTTTCACTTCTATGAATCAACACAACATACAATTTTCAAAGCTTGCAAATTTTAGAGAAGTAGGGGGACTCCAAACAACGGATCAGATGGTCATCAAACAAGGAATGATTTATCGCTCTGCCGATTTATCACGTCTCACGAAGCAAGACATATTGACGTTCTCAACACTTGGAATTCAAACGATTTGTGACCTGCGTACAAGCTCAGAACGAAAATCACACCCGCCAAAGATCATGGAACATGACAAAATTGTTCATATCCCTATGCAGCCTGACAGCATGATGCCTAGCAAATGGACCATGTTTCGAATGCTGATAGCAGAAGGAAAATCTCTATCTTTTACACCGATCATGAAAGATGTATATCAAAGCATGCTCTATGAGCGAAAAAAAGAGATTCAGCAATTGTTTACATTACTGTCCGATGAAAAAAATTATCCGCTTATGCTTCACTGTACAAGCGGAAAGGACCGTACAGGCTTTTTATCTGCTCTTATTCAATTAGCAGCGGGTGTACCGGTGCATACCGTTTTAAGTGAATACATGCGTTCCAATGAAGGCGTGAAAATGCTAGTGAAAAGACAAGAACGATTTGTTCGCATGATGAGTTTATATCGGGTGTCAAAAGAACAAATTCAGCCCCTGCTCGGTGTGCAGCAAGATTATCTTGAAGATGTACTGAATGAGATGATGGATACATACGGAAATGCAGAGCGATATTTACTAGAAGCCTGCGGCGTCCCTAAAGCTCAGCTGCTTAAAGTAAAAAACATCTTGCTTACACCATCTGCTGGCATTCCATCACAAAACGCAGAATAAACTTAATATGAGGTGATGCAAACCATGCTGAAAAAGATCAGTATGACGGTTCTGACACTAGTTTTCATGGGTGTCTTCTTATTGATTCCGTCTAGCAGTCTAGCTCGTTCGATGCCAAAAGGGAAGCTTGAGAGCACAAGAGAGATGCGTGCAGTGTGGGTCGCATCAGTTTATAACTTAGATTGGCCTTCAAAGAAAGGACTGCCCAGAGATGAGCAGAAACAAGAGTTCATTCAACTGTTAGACGACATCAAAGCGATGAATATGAACGCCGTCATCATGCAAATTAAGCCAACAGCAGATGCCTTTTATCCATCGAAATTTGGTCCATGGTCTGAATATTTGACTGGTACACAAGGGAAAGACCCTGGATATGACCCGCTTGAATTTATGATAGAAGAAGCACATAAACGCGGCCTTGAATTTCATGCTTGGTTTAACCCTTATCGAATCACCATGAATCATACCGATCTCAACCGGTTATCAACCGATCATCCTGCAAGAGCACACCCTGAGTGGACCATCGCCTATGGAAATCAGCTGTACTTTAATCCAGGCATTCCTGATGCTCAGGACTTCATTGTTGACGGGATAGAGGAAGTAGTGAAAAACTACGATATTGATGCGGTGCATATGGATGATTATTTTTACCCGAATAAAATCGCTGGTGTCCCATTTCCAGATCAAGAAACGTATGAAACTTACGGGAAGAAGTTCACTCATATAGAAGATTGGCGAAGAGATAATGTGAACGAGCTAGTGAAGCAAATCAATAACACCATTAAGAAAGAAAAGCCGTATGTGAAATTCGGAATTAGCCCATTTGGTGTATGGCGCAACATAAAAGATGACCCAACCGGTTCAAACACAACAGCAGGGATGACAAATTATGATGATTTGTATGCTGATACAAGAGAATGGATACAGCAGCACCATATTGATTATATCACCCCGCAAATTTATTGGAGTATCGGCTTTCAGCCCGCTGCCTATGATGTGCTGACGAAATGGTGGTCAAATGAAGTGAAGGGGCAACCTGTTCACTTGTACATTGGCCAAGCGACGTATAAAATCAATCAAAACAGTGATCCTGCTTGGTCTGATCCCGAGGAGTATTTTCGCCAGATCGAGCTGAACAGGCAGTCACAGCTCGTACAAGGAAGCATGCATTTTAGTCTGAAAGATATCAATCGGAATCCCTTGAATGTAAAGAAACGATTAATAGAAGAAACCTATAGCAAACCGGCTCTCATACCAGAGATGCCATGGCTTCATCAAAAAGCGCCTAAAAAACCAATCATTCAATCGGTGAAAAAGACAGAGGATGGTGCAGTTTTACAGATACAAAATGATCCGCGCTCTAGTGCATCCTATTATGCAGTCTATCGATTGTCGAATAAAGGGACATACGAATTTGCGCAAACGGTCAGAAAAGAAACAGGTTCCTTCACACAAACGAAAGACATTTTAGCAAATCAAAAGAAGAGCTATACCTATAAAGTGACGGCACTCAATCGCCTTCATCATGAAAGCAAACCTTCTACAAAAACAGTAAAGTAACAAAGACAGCATAAATGAGGGGTTTCCTCCGTTTATGCTTTTTTGCTTTCTCTATTTTTCTACTATTTTTATTTTAATTTTCTGAATTCAATCAAGCTTGGCATGAAGCAGCTATTTCAATAATAAATATGATAGAAAAGCGCCAAAGGGGGAAGCAAAATGGATTTTGAATTAACGAAAGAGCAGCAAATGATCCGTCAGATGGTCAAAGAATTTGCAAAAACAGAAATTGCACCACACGCCCAAACAGTTGATGAACAGGCAGCATTTCCGGTGAACACATTTCAAAAAATGGGGGAGCTCGGTTTTATGGGTATACCCTTTCCAGAGAAATATGGAGGTTCTGGAGGAGATACGATCTCGTATGCACTGGCAGTCGAGGAAATTGGAAAACAGTGTGCCAGTACAGGTCTAAGTTATGCCGCAGCGGTTTCCTTAGGCGCAAGTCCACTTTATTACTTTGGCACGGAGGAGCAAAAGATGGACCATCTTGTTCCATTAGCCTCTGGAACAGCGCTTGGCTCCTTCGGATTAACAGAACCAAACGCCGGATCAGATGCAAAAGGAACAAAAACAAAAGCCATTAAAGACGGACAAGAATATGTCATCAGTGGGGAAAAGTGCTGGATCACCAATGCCAATTATGCCAGAACGATTATTGTCACCGCTGTGACAGATCATGATGAAAACGGACGTCCAATCATCTCCGCCTTTATTGTGGAGAAAGGGCAAAAGGGACTTTCAATTACAAATCCATATGACAAAATGGGGGTTCGCGGTTCAGATACGGCTGAAATCATTTTAGACGAAGTGCGTGTACCAGCGCATCATATATTGGGAGACAAATCGAAAGGATTCAAGCAATTTTTATATACATTGGACGGCGGACGAATTTCCATTGCAGCCTTATCTGTCGGAATTGCACAAGCTGCACTTGATGCTTCACTTTCCTATGCAAAAGAAAGAAAGCAATTTGGAAAGACGCTCTCATCCTTCCAGGCCATTCAGTTTAAGCTGGCGGATATGGCGATGCAAATAGAGCTTGCAAGACAAATGGTCTGGAAAGCCGCTTGGCTGAAAGATCAAGGCAAACCATTTACAAAAGAAGCGGCCTATGCCAAACTGTTTGCTTCAGAAATGGCGACAAAAGCAAGTCTTGATGCGGTCCAAATTCATGGCGGAACAGGCTATATGAAAGAATGCGGTGTTGAACGACTTGTGAGAGATGCCAAGCTCATGGAAATCGGAGAAGGGACCTCTGAAATTCAGCGGCTCGTGATCGCAAGACAGTTGTTAGCGTAACACCTTAATGAAAACGCTTACTACACATAAGGGAGGAAAGCAATGATGTCGATTCACCCGCAAACGATTGGCTCCCTATTAAGAGAAAAAAAAGAACAGCACCCAGCACATGAAGCCATTGTTTACCCAGAACGTTCTTTACGTTATTCGTACGAAGCGTTTTATCAAGAGGTCAAGGAAACAGGTAAAGGTCTCATGGCATTAGGGGTTCAAAAGGGAGATCACATCGCCATTATGGCACCAAATATACCTGAATGGCTCATTCTTCAATTTGCCTGCGCCTCCATTGGTGCTGTTCTTGTCACTGTGAATACCAATTTTCAATCACAGGAACTCGCCTATTTACTCAAGCATTCTGACAGCAAAATGTTGTTTATTGTAGACGGCTTTAAAGAAACGTCCTATGTCAACATGCTTGAAGAGCTAATTCCAGAACTTCAAACCGCTCATCAAGAGGAGATCACTTCCACACAATTTCCTTATTTAAAAAGATGTATCTATATCGGTCAGCATGTACCAAACGGTATGCTCAGCTGGGATCGTCTTCAAGTGGCAGCCAAAAGAACCGAAGATCATGAATGGGAGAAGCGAATGAATGAGCTCACGCCTGATGACGTTATTAATATGCAGTACACTTCAGGCACAACCGGCTATCCAAAGGGCGTCATGCTCAGCCACACAAACATCGTCTGTAATGCGAGTCAGATCGCAGATTGTATGAAATTAACAGAGCAGGACCGTATGTGTATCCCAGTGCCGTTTTTTCATTGCTTCGGCTCTGTTCTTGGTGTACTTGCTTGTCTCACAAAAGGGGGAACGATCATTCCACTTGAATCATTCCATCCAGAACGAGTCCTTCAAACAGTAGAAAAAGAAAAATGCAACGTTCTTCACGGTGTACCAACCATGTTCATCGCAGAGCTCGATCATCCAAATTTCCACTCTTATGACCTGTCCACATTACGAACGGGGATTATGGCCGGTTCACTCTGCCCATCCCACGTCATGAAAGCAGTCATTGAAAAAATGGGACTGAAAGAGCTCACGATTGCCTATGGTCAAACCGAAAGTTCACCCGTCATTACCCAAACAAGAACCGATGATTCGTTTGAAAGACGCGTTCAAACAGTCGGACGTGCGCTTCCTCAAATTGAAGTCAAAATTGCTTTACCAGGGACATCAGAAGAAGTGCCAAGAGGACAGCAAGGGGAGCTTTGTACAAGAGGCTATCATGTCATGAAGGGCTATTATAAAAACGAAGAAGCAACAAATGAAGTCATTGATGAGGACGGATGGCTTCATACAGGGGATTTAGCTGAGATGGATCATGACGGTTATGTGAAAATCACAGGCCGGCTCAAAGATATGATCATCAGAGGCGGAGAGAATGTGTACCCAAAAGAGATTGAGGATGTCCTATACACTCACCCTGCCATTCTTGACGCACAGGTCGTTGGTATTCCTGACGAGACATACGGCGAGGAAGCAGCCGCATTCATTCGGCTGAAACAAGGGAAGTCGGTCTCAATTGAGACATTAACGAGCTATTGCCAGTCGCAAATGGCACGCTACAAAATCCCGAAATACTTTTTCATTACAGATGAGTACCCAATGACCGCCTCAGGCAAAATTCAGAAATTCCGCTTGAAAAAGCAGGCGCTTGATCTAATAAAGGAGTGAAAGCAGCGATGTTTGAACAAGTATTGATCGCCAATCGAGGCGAAATTGCCCGTAGAGTAATTCGGACATGTAAACGGCTCGGAATCAAAACCGTTGCCGTTTATTCAGAGGCTGATCAGCATGCACTTCATGTGCAAGAAGCAGACAGCGCCTATTATATCGGCGGCGCTAAAGTTTCTGAAAGCTATTTAAACATGGAAGCGATCATTAAGGTTGCCAAACAAACAAATGCTGATGCTATCCACCCAGGGTATGGTCTTTTATCAGAAAATGCGGCATTTGCTGAACGCTGCCGGAGCGAAGGCATTGCCTTTATTGGACCATCTGCACAAGTCATTCAGCAGATGGGAAATAAAATTGAAGCGAGAAAAACGATGGAACAAGCGGGCATCCCAATCGTTCCTGGTGTTTCAGCCCCACTCCATGATGCAGACGAAGGTGTTCATAAAGCACAGACACTCGGCTATCCCATTATGCTAAAAGCATCGAGCGGTGGCGGCGGGATTGGTATGCAGCTCGTCCGCAACGACGAAGAACTGCATCGAGCGTTTGAAGGAAATCAAAAAAGAGCACAAAGTTTCTTTCAAGACGGAACTTTATACATGGAAAAGGTGATTGAACACGCACGGCACATCGAAATTCAAGTTCTTTTTGATTCGTTCGGTCACGGCGTTCACTTATTTGAAAGAGATTGTTCACTCCAAAGAAGACATCAGAAAATTGTTGAAGAGGCACCAGCCGTCTGTCTTGAAGAAACGGTGAGACAGCAAATGGGACAGATGGCCGTCAAAGCTGCCAAAGCAATTGGGTATGAAAATGCGGGCACGATTGAATGTTTAGTCGATCAAAACCAGCAATTTTATTTCTTAGAAATGAATACGAGATTGCAAGTAGAACACCCTGTCACAGAAGAAATTACCGGGATTGACCTTGTCGAGGAGCAGCTAAAAATTGCCGCATTAGAGCCCCTGTCCTTCAGCCAAGAGGATATTCATCAAATTGGGCACGCGATTGAAGTTAGAATATACGCTGAAGACCCTGTGACATTTTACCCTTCGCCAGGCACGATCACTCGGCTTTCTACACCTGATGCCCCATATATCCGTCATGAGTCAAGCGTCACGAGCGGAAGTGTCATTACCCCATTTTACGATCCAATGATTGCGAAAATGATTGTGTACGGTGATACTCGAAAACTCGCCATAGAACGATTAAAAGCAGCATTACAAGCATATGAAATAGAAGGGATCAAAACCAATGTACCGCTTTTAAAGGAAATGGCCGAATCAACCGCCTTTTTACATGGCCGCATCACAACCGATTATCTGATGAAAAAAAGGGAGGAAAACCGTTCATGAAAACTGTCACGATACAAATGGCCGGAAACTTATGGAAGCTTCTTGTGAAACAGGGTGATGATGTGCAAAAAGGACAGGAAGTCGCCATCTTAGAATCGATGAAAATGGAGATTCCCATTGTTGCAGAAGAAGCAGGTGTGATCAGTAAAGTGTATAAGGCGGAGGGGGAATTTGTTGACGAGGGAGAGGTACTTTTGGAGCTGACAGAATAGGGGGAAAGCCGCATGGCATTACCAAAAAATGTGCTCATTAGAGAGGTCGGCCCGCGCGATGGACTACAAAATGAATCCGTTTGGCTGGACACAATGGAGAAGCGAACATGGATCCATTTACTCGAAGAAGCCCATCTTCCTTATATTGAAGTCACCTCATTTGTTCATCCGAAATGGGTTCCAGCCTTAAAAGACGCCAAAGAATTAGCCCAATCATTCAACAAAAAAGAGGATATCACCTATGCCGCACTCATCCCAAATGAAAAGGGGTTAGCTCATTTTTTTGAAGCAAACCTTGAGGTAGGGGCTATGTTTATCTCATCGAGTGAGACACATAACAAAAAGAATATGAATCGATCTATACAGGAAACACTGCCTGTGATCAAACAAATGACAGCCGATTTAAAAGCAGAAGGACGGCAAACGCGGGCCTATATTTCTACCGTGTTTGGATGTCCTTATGAAAAACAAGTGCCGATGGACCAAGTGCTGCGATTAACGGAACAGCTGCTGTCCTTCGGCATTGATGAAATATCACTTGGGGATACCATTGGGGAAGCCCATCCGCTGCAAGTAGAAAGACGGTTAGACCTTTTACTTGAACGCTTTCCTGCTGATAAAATCGCACTTCATTTTCATGATACGAAAGGAATGGGGCTTGCCAATATTTATACAGCATTAAAAGCCGGCATCACCATATTTGATGCCTCTAGCGGAGGGCTTGGCGGCTGTCCTTATGCACCTGGCTCCAGCGGAAACGTGGCGACAGAAGACGTGGTGCACATGCTTCACAAACTCGGGATCGAAACAAATGTCGACCTTCCTCGCTTGATTAAAGCGGCTGAATGGATTGAAGCAAAAGTGGATCGAACCCTGCCAAGTCACTGTTTACGCGCTTTTCAGTCTCACACTACTTGATAAAGGGTGAATCACATGACTTCATTGATCAATTTTTCAATACAAGATGATCACATTGGCATCATGACCTTAAACAGACCAGCACAAGCCAATGCTCTATCAGCTGCTATGCTAGAGGAAATTAACCAAACGATTCAAGAAATCAAACATGATGCAAACATCCGCTGTTTGCTCATGACAGGAGCTGGCGCTAAAGTTTTTTGCGCAGGAGCAGACTTAAAAGAACGGCGATTGATGACAGAACAAGAAGCGAAAGAAGCCGTTCTGACCATTCAGCAAACCTTTACAGACATTGAATCTTTGCCTGTTCCTGTCATTGCCGTGATAAACGGACACGCACTTGGCGGAGGTCTTGAGCTCGCGCTCGCCTGTGATCTCCGCATCGCAAGAGCGGGTGCAGCGCTCGGCCTGCCGGAAACAGGACTAGCTATCCTGCCGGGAGCAGGGGGCACACAAAGACTTTCGCGCCTGATCGGACCCGGGAAAGCGAAAGAAATGATCTTCACAGGCACTTCTTTACGAGCAGAAGAAGCCGTTCAAATTGGGCTGATTGAACGTATCTCTACAGCCGATTCACTGATGAATGATGCCATCACACTCGCAAAACAAATCACCAAAAATGGACCGATCGCTTTAAAAGAAGCAAAACAAGCCATTCAATCCAGCCTTGATCACGATTTACAAACAGGTCTGACGAAAGAATACGAAGCTTATCTGCGGCTTATTCATACAGAAGATCGACTAGAAGGTCTCAAGGCTTTTCAAGAAAAACGAACGCCTTATTACAGAGGGAAATAGCAAGAAAGGGGAATGTTTATGATCGAAGAATATGAATTAAAAAAACAACGAATTGAAAAGGGCGGGGCAGAACGCTACCATCAAAAAAACAAAGAAAAAGGAAAATTATTTGTCCGTGACCGCCTCCATTTGTTATTAGATGAGGATTCTTTCATTGAAGATGCCATGTTTGCAGAGTGCAAAGATGAACACTTACCAGCAGATGGTGTCGTCACCGGAACCGGTCGTATGAATGGGCAGACTGTTTGTGTCATGGCAAACGACTCTACGGTTAAAGCAGGATCGTGGGGTGTCAAAACAGTAGAAAAAATCATTCGAATTCAAGAAACGGCCGAGAAGCTCAATTGTCCTATGCTGTATTTAGTCGATTCTGCGGGTGCAAGAATCACCGATCAGATCGCAATGTTCCCAGGCAGAAGAGGAGCAGGGCGCATTTTTTATAACCAAGTCAAGCTGTCTGGACGTATCCCGCAAATTTGTTTACTCTTCGGTCCATCTGCAGCCGGTGGTGCGTATATCCCTGCTTTTTGTGACATTGTCGTCATGGTCGAAGGAAATGCCTCTATGTATTTAGGCTCGCCGCGAATGGCTGAAATGGTGATCGGTGAAAAAGTATCACTTGAGGAAATGGGCGGTGCGAAAATGCATTGCAGCATTTCTGGATGCGGAGATATATTAGCCAAAACAGAGGAAGAGGCCATTCAAATTGCACGTGATTATTTAACCTATATGCCTGCCAACTATACAGAAAAACCAAAAACGACAGCAGCAAAAGCACCTAAACCATCTGAAACCACCATCCAAGACTTAATCCCTAAAGGCCAGAATACCCCATTTGATATGTATCAACTCATCGATTTACTGATTGATGAAGGGTCATTTTTTGAAATCAAAAAGCTGTTTGCCGCAGAGTTAATTACCGGCTTTGGCAGAATGAACGGTCAGCCTATCGGTCTCATTGCCAATCAGCCAAGAGTAAAAGGCGGCGTATTATTCCACGACTCAGCTGATAAAGCCGCCAAGTTTATTCAGCTCTGTGATGCCTTTCATATCCCGCTGCTCTTTCTTGCGGACATACCAGGATTTATGATTGGAACAAAAGTGGAACAAGCCGGCATTATTCGTCATGGGGCAAAAATGATCTCCGCTATGTCAGAAGCGACCGTTCCGAAAATATCCGTCATCGTCCGTAAAGCATACGGAGCAGGACTATATGCAATGGCAGGCCCTGCTTTTGAGCCAGACTGCTGTCTCGCTCTTCCATCGGCGCAAATCGCTGTGATGGGTCCAGAAGCCGCTGTAAATGCCGTCTATGCAAATAAAATTGCAGAACTCCCGCCCGAAGAGAGGGCTTCATTTATACAAGAGAAACGGAAGGAATACCAGGAAGATATGAATATCTATGAGCTTGCCTCTGAAATGATTGTCGATGGCGTCATCCCATTTGACCGTCTCAGAACGGAACTTTGTCATAGATTAGTAGCCTATTCATCGAAAGACATGACATTTACGAAACGAAAACATCCGGTCTATCCGGTCTAAAGGGGGCAGACCTCATGATCAACCTGAAACCAGAATGGATACCGGAAGAAAAGCAGAGCCAAAAAACACGTTTGCATCAGTGGATGAAATCTCTTGGTTTTTCTACGTATGACTCATTCTATCAAGCCAGTATTGCACGCACAGACTGGTTTTGGAGAGAAGCGGAAAAGGCGGTCGGCATTCAGTGGAAAAAACCATATGAAGCGGCATTAGGTCACCACTCATTGATGTGGCCGAAATGGTATCAGGGCGGCACACTAAACATCACCGAAACGGCTGTGGACAAATGGGCAGAAAAAGAAGAGACGAGGCATCAGCCCGCCATCATTTGGAGCAATGAAGCCGGTGAAGAAAAGAAATGGTCATTTCTCGAACTTCAAGAGAAAGTGAGCCGTCTTGCAGCTGGCTTTTTGAAAGAAGGACTTCAAAAAGGGGATGTAGCCATCATCTATATGCCAATGCTTCCAGAAACGGTCGCCGTCATGCTTGCCTTTGCAAAGATTGGTATTATTTTCAGCCCAGTCTTCTCAGGCTATGGAAGCGAGCCACTCGCTGTACGCATTCGTGCGTCAGGCGCATCCATTGTCGTCACAGCGAATGAAATGATGCGGCGAGGGAAAACGATCAACATGCGGGAATGTGTGGCGGATGCCATCAATAAAACCACAACTGTGCAAAAAGTGATTGTGCACACTTCCTCTCATACCGGATATCAGGACGATGTCCTGCTGAATGATTTGTTAAAAGAACAGCCGTTCACCGGCGCGACCTATGTCACAAATGAAGACCCGCTGATGATCTTGTATACGTCAGGCACAACCGGCACACCAAAGGGAGCCGTTCATACACACGCAGGCTTTCCGATAAAGGCAGCTTTTGATGCCGGGCTATGTATGGATGTGGCAAAAGGAGACCGGCTGTTTTGGCTGACTGATATGGGCTGGATGATGGGGCCATTCCTCGTCTTTGGCGGCTTGATCAATGGAGCTGCCATCGTTTTATATGACGGCGCTCCCGATTATCCAGATGAGCAGCAGCTCTGGTCATTCATCCACGAGAAGAAAGTCACTCATTTTGGACTTTCCCCTACATTTGTTCGTTCTGCGATGCAGCAAACGATTGATGGGGTCGAACTATCGCATGTCAAAGCCATTATTTCTACAGGGGAACCATGGAATGAAGCTCCGTGGCAATGGTTATTTCACACCATTGGTCAAAAGAACATTCCAATCTTAAATTATTCAGGAGGAACCGAGGTTTCTGGTGGCATTGTAGGCAGTACGTTGCTTCGTCCCATCAAACCGATTCTCTTTAATGCGGCGATCTTAGGAATGGCGGCAGATGTATACAATGAAGCTGGGCAAAGCGTGATGAATGAAGTAGGGGAGCTTGTGGTGAAAAAGCCATGGGTCGGCATGACATGTGGTTTTTGGAACGAACCGGAGCGTTATGAAGATACGTATTTCAAACGATTTGATGGTGTATGGACACACGGAGATTGGGTCATGCAAACAGAGGACGGAGAATTCCACATCACCGGCAGATCGGATGATGTCATTAATACAGCAGGGAAACGCATCGGGCCAGCTGAAATTGAATCCATCCTTACCTGGCATCCTGCCGTGCATGAAGCCGCTGTGATCGGGGTAAAGGATGAGGTGAAAGGGGAGGCGCTCGTCTGTTTCATCGTGACCAGTCCGCATGCTTTTGAAGAAGCTGCCCTTATCCAAGAGCTTTCAGCCCATGTTGGTTCACATGCCGGAAAAGCGCTCACACCAAAAGAAGTTCATCTCATTTCAGCTTTGCCGAAAACAAGGAATGGAAAAATCGTACGGCGTTTACTTAAAGGGGCGTATGAAAAGCAGCCTTCACCCGATCTATCTTCATTAGACAATCCAGATGTATATAAGAGTCTGACCGAATACTTGAATAAGAAACAGAAAAAATAAAAAAGACAGGATGGTTCCTGTCTCAGCGTGTAGACAAACCTCGCATTCGGTGTCAGTCCTGCGCTTCGGTGCTCACGAATGTCAAATTCGCTCCGCGCCGATGCTCGTCCTTCCTAGACTGGCAAAGGTTTTCTATCACGCTGAAAAGAAGACAAAGGGCTAAAATCAAGTTCATTTTAGCCCTTTGTCAACAATCTGAGACAGGATGGTTCCTGTCTTTTTTTATTGCACATGAAAATTCGTTCCATCTGTTGTCTCTTTCACAATCCCTGCCCGAATGACAAAATCGCCGAAATGTTCATTTTCTTCTCGTTCTTTTGCGTAGCGGGGGAGAATAGAGCCAAGTTCTTTTAGAATGTCTTCCTCACCCACATTTTCACGGTATAATTTACTTAATCTGCTGCCATCAAATGCGGCACCAAGATACATATTATACTTACCAGGTGATTTTCCGATAAATCCAATCTCTCCAAGCGCATGACGAGCACAGCCATTTGGACAACCAGTCATTCGAATGGTGATTTCTTTATCACTTAATCCGTTTTCTTCAACGATGTCTTCGATTTTATCAATCAATCGTGGAAGGTAGCGCTCTGCTTCAGCCATCGCTAAACCACAAGTTGGCAAAGATACACAAGCCATTGAGCTGCGGCGCAGGGCAGAATGCTGCTGGCCGTCTGATAAACCAAACTTCTGAATGAGCTGTTCGATTTGTTTCTTTTTATGAGTTGTCACATTCCCAATGATTAAATTCTGATTGGCTGTTAAACGGAAGTCACCTGTATGAACCTTGGCGATTTCGCGGATGCCTGTCATCAGCGGATAATCATCATAATCTGTGATGCGTCCGCCTTCTACAAACATCGTATAATGCCATCTGCCATTAATGCCTTTTACCCAGCCATAACGGTCACCGTTATGATCAAAGTGATAATCCTTTGCCTCTAAAAGAGTAAACCCAAGACGGCGCTCAAGCTCTTCTTTTACATTCTCAAGACCAAGGCGATCCACCGTATATTTAAAGCGGGCATTTTTTCGCACGGAACGGTTTCCGTAGTCACGCTGAATGGTGATGACTTGTTTGGCAATTTCTACGACCTGTTCAGGTGTACAAAAGCCGATGACCTTTGCAAGCTGCGGATAAGTCGCTGTATCACCATGCGTCATACCCATTCCGCCGCCAATTGCGACATTAAAACCGACCAGTTGATCGTTTTCGATAATGGCAATGAAGCCTAAATCCTGCGAAAAGACATCAATATCGTTAGCAGGAGGGACCGCCACACCAATTTTGAATTTCCTTGGCAAATAAAGCGGACCATACATCGGTTCAACTTCCGTATCTGGCGTTGCCGCAACCTTTTCCTCATCAAGCCAAATTTCGTGATAAGCTCTTGTTTGCGGGAGGAGATCATCACTTAATTTTTGCGCCAGCTCGTATACATCATGGTGCACTTCTGATTGATAAGGATTCGATGTACACATGACATTCCGGTTCACGTCGCCGCAAGCAGCAATTGTATCAAGCATAGTAGAATGAATGTCTTGAATGGTTTTTTTCATATTCCATTTTAAAATACCGTGAAGCTGAAAGGTTTCACGAGTAGTCAGCTTTAACGTACCGTTTCCGTATTTGTGAGCAAGCTCATCCATCACAAGCCACTGCTTAGATGTGGCGATTCCGCCAGGCAGACGGACACGCAGCATAAATTGATAGGCAGGCTCAAGCTTTTGTTTTTGTCGTTCATTTCTCAGATCACGATCATCTTGTAAGTAGCTGCCGTGATGCTTCATCAGACGGTTGTCATCATCCGGAATTCCCGCTGAAATCGGATCAAGCATCACTTCTTTTAACGTACCCCGTAAATAATCACTTTTTTCTTTGATTTCCTCTACGTCGCTCGGAGGTCCATCCGGCGCTGTTAATGCTGTCTTCACCATGTAAGTAAAAGCTCCTTTCTTTCAAGCATCAAATCAATAAACGTCACGCTGATAGCGTTTTTGCTGCTGTAAGTTGGCAAGATAGCTTTCTGCTTTTTCTTTGCTCATCGCACCTTCTTCTTGAATGATGGATAGAAGGGTATTGTGAACATCATGCGCCATATGCTTTTCATCTCCGCAAATATACACGTAAGCACCTTGCTCAAGCCAATCAAATAATTCTTTGCTTTGTTTCTTCATTTGGTGCTGGACATATACTTTTTCCTCAGTATCTCTTGAAAAAGCCACGTCCATTTTCGTTAAGACGCCATCCTTTAACCACTTTTGCCATTCCGTTTGGTATAAGAAATCCGTCACAAAATGCTGATCACCGAAGAATAACCATGACTTTCCGTTTGCACCCAGTTCCTCACGTTCCTGCATAAATGAACGGAAAGGGGCGATGCCTGTGCCTGGTCCTACCATAATGATCGGTGCATCTGGATCTTGAGGAAGCTTAAAGTTTTGGTTGTGCTGAATATAAACAGGTAACGTATCACCTGGCTGCAGGCGCTCTGCACATAAAATCGAACAGACACCTTGGCGTTCTCTGCCGTGCGCATCATATCTGACAGCCCCTATCGTCAAATGAACCTCTTCGTCATTTGCTTTGAGACTGCTTGCAATGGAATAAAGGCGTGCAGGGATTTTTCTTAAAAGGGCTGTGAAATCTGCGGCGGTTCCTTCAAAAGGACCGAAATCACGAGCCGCATCTACTAAGTCCCGGCCTGCGATATATTCTTTCAGTTTTTCTTCGTTTCCTTCTTCTAAAAGGGCATGCAAGGATTCGCTTTTTGTCAGTTCAGCGATCTTTTGAAGAAGTGGTTTTGTTAAAACCGTGATCTCAAAATGCGAGGTGAGTGCGTCTTTTAAAGGAAGAGTGTCTCCATTTTTATGAACGGTGACGGATTCTTCTGCATTCCACCCGCATGTTTGAATCAGTTCGTCGACAAGCGCAGGATCATTTGTCGGATAAATGCCAAGGCTGTCACCTGGCTCATACACGAGACCTGAACCTTCAAGCGAAAGCTCTAAGTGACGTGTTTCTTTATTAGATCCACGCCCATTTAAGTTGATATTTTCAAGAACTTCAGCATAAAAAGGATTCGTTCTTGAATATTCAGAAACGGCCGTACTGTTGGCTCCCGCTGATTCTTGCGGCAGTGATACAGCTTCACCTTCACTCAAAGAAGAGGCAACACCTTGAAGCCATTCTGAAAACGGCTCATCATAATCAAGGTCACAATCCACTCGGTCAAACAGGCGAGTACCGCCAAGTTCTTCGAAGCGTTCATCAAATTCTTTTCCTGTCTGACAGAAGAATTCGTATGAACTGTCACCTAATGAAAGGACAGAAAAGCTTAAATGATCGAGCTTCGGCGCACGTCTGCCGTGAACATATTCATGGAACGAAAGGGCATTATCCGGCGGATCTCCTTCGCCATGTGTGCTGACAATGACCAGTAAATTGTTTATTTTTTTCAGATTATTCGGTTTAAAATCGGACATAGAAGAGAGCGTCACTTGAAAGCCTTTCTCTTCAAGATGCTGGGCTGTCTTTTTTGCTAACCCTTCGGAATTGCCTGTTTGCGACCCATAAAGCACGGTCACATCTTTGCTCACAGGCTGGGCAGATGCTGCGGCAGCAGGCGCCGGAGTGACAGCTTCTGAGCCGGCAAGCGCTGCCTGCGCTGATAAATAACCAGTAAGCCAAATTTTTTGCTGATCTGTTAAAGTCGGAAGCAGCTGATTGAGTAACTCTGCCTGCTCCTGGCTAAACGGACTGTTCAATACATGAAGTTGCAACAATATCCACCTCACAAGGAATATAAACATAGATTAATTCGATAGGAATTATATATATAGGTTCAATTTGAACTTTACCGAAAGTTTGCCATTAAGTAAAATATATAATATTGATTGTCATGATTAAGATTTCTAATGACAAAACACGGATGAATAGGGGAGAGGGCACAAAAAAAGGAAAACGGATCACCGTTTTC
Organism: Bacillus sp. FSL K6-2869; assembly: GCF_040869405.1. Lineage (NCBI taxonomy): Bacteria > Bacillati > Bacillota > Bacilli > Caryophanales > Bacillaceae > Bacillus > Bacillus sp. FSL K6-2869. The sequence continues at coordinate 1,927,099 of NZ_CP152035.1, read as the reverse complement.
CTCTTTTTCGCCTGACTTACGCCGTTGGAAGTCCCATCACAGCTTTCACTTCTAAATATTCCTCGATCCCGAAGTCTCCCCATTCTCTTCCGATACCAGATTGCTTAAAGCCGCCAAATGGGGCAAAGTAATCTGTTTCTGCATTGTTAATGGTGATTTGACCGGCACGAATATGTTCAGCGACATATTTTAATGTTTTTTCATCTTGACCAACAACATAGCCGGCAAGACCATACACTGTATCGTTGGCGATCTCAAGGGCATGATCGAGGTCTTGATACGTGATCACACTCATGACTGGCCCAAAGATTTCTTCTTGCGCAATGGTCATATCATTTTTCACATTGGTGAAAATGGTATGCTTGGCGAAATATCCTTTATCGATTCCGTCTGGCTTTCCAGTTCCCCCAGCAAGAAGGGTAGCACCTTCTTCGATTCCTTTTTCAATATAAGATTGCACCGTATCCCACTGCTTTTTAGAAACAAGCGGGCCAGTAGCGTGATCTTCTCTCGGATCACCAACTGTAAACTTCGGCAGGGCGTTCAGCAGCGCTTTTTCAAACTTGTCTTTCATTGATTCTGGAATTAGCACACGTGTAGCTGCAGAACACACTTGACCTGTATTCATCGCAATATGATGAATGGCTGTTTCTGCTGCTTCGTCCACATCTGCATCGTCTAAGACGATAAGAGGGGATTTTCCGCCAAGCTCAAGTGCTACTTTCTTCACATTGTCCGCTGCGTTTTCCATAATTTTAGAGCCGACGGCACCTGATCCTGTAAATGAAACGAAGTCAATATCAGGATGTGAGCTAATGCCGTCACCAATCACGTCACCCGTTCCGTTTACTAAGTTGAAGACTCCTTTCGGTACACCTGCTTCATCAATAATGTCTGCAAGAATCATCGCAGCAAAAGGGGTAATTTCCGCTGGTTTTAAGACAACTGTTGAGCCTGCCGCAATGGCACCCGCAATTTTAAGAGATGTCTGATTCGTCGGGAAGTTCCACGGTGTAATCAATCCGCTGACACCAATTGCTTCTTTTATAATCGTATGTCCACCGCGGTCTTCGGTAAATGTATAAGATTTCAGTGCTTCCGCTGCTTTAGAAAAATGTTCATAACCCATTTTGTAATGAACTTCTTCGGATACTTTCAGCGGTGCACCAAGCTCTTTTGTCATCACTTCTACAAGTTCATCCTTGCGTTTTTCGTACCCGCGCACAATGTTTTCCAGCATTTCTACTCGTTCATTTCGAGATGTTTTTGAGAAAGAAGGGAAGGCAGCTCGAGCTGCTTTGACAGCTTGATTTAAATCTTCTTTCGTTCCTAAACTAATGGTGCCAATGACTTCCTCTGTCGCAGGGTTAATGACCTCCGTCGTTTCGTTTCCTGTTGATGCGACCCATTCTCCATTAATAAAGTGTTTCTCTTGATTTCTCATTCTGACATGTCTCCTTTTTATGTGTGATTCAATCCAATATTCTGTTTTCAGCTCATATAAAACTGTACCCACTGTGAAAAATCTAAAACGGAGAAACTGCATGAGAAAAAGTTTCTGATATAATACGCAAAGTGGGACATATGTCCTTTTCAACATGAGGGCATCTATCATTTAATGGAACTAGACTGAAAAAAGAAGGAGCTTTTGAACGAATGAAAGGTGTTATTTTTGCATTATTAGGAGGCGCTTGTATTACACTGCAAGGCGTAGCCAACGCCAGAATTAGTCAAGATATCGGGACGTGGCAGGCGGCAACGATCACGCAGCTGACAGGGTTTATCATCTCTCTCGTCATTTTACTCATCGTACGGGATGGCCACTTTAAGGAATACAAAAAAGTGCAGCCTCTTTATTTAATTGGAGGTGCATTTGCAGCCATTATTATCTTTAATGAGGTCACTGCCATTCAAATCATTGGTGTGACACTCACCATCGCTGCTTTACTTATCGCACAGCTTGCGTTTACCTTTGCCATCGATGCAAAAGGATGGTTTGGTGTTCAGAAGAAAAAAATGAAATGGCCCCATTATGCAGGCATCTTTTTAATGATTGCAGGCGTCATCATCTTAAAACTATAAAGGAGGGCATCAGATGGAGGAGCTGCATGATGAATCTCTTTTTTCCTCTTATATGAAGACGCATCAGTTACAGAATGTCTTTCATCAAAAACTCATCTCACATGTGAGCTTGTGGTGCTATCAGCAAGGTGAGCTGATTTGTTCAAAAGGGGATAAAAGGGAGTATATGTACTTGCTGGTGAAAGGGAAATTAAAGATTTTCACCACCACAAAAGAAGGAAAAACATTTATTCTTTGCTTTAAAAACCCTCTTGAAGCGATTGGAGATATTGAATACGTTCAGCAGACAGATATGGTCAATACAGTTGAAGCCGTTACAGAAGTACATATGCTCAGGATTTCTCATCAAGCCCTCATGCGGCATGCAAAGGACGATCCTCGAGTTTTAACCTTTTTGCTCAAGGGCATCACAAACAAATTTTATACAAAATCAAATGATTTAAGCTTCCACCTTTTATACCCTGTAGAGGTCAGGCTTGCAAGCTATTTATTGTCTGTTTTAACAAGTGATGATGACGCACGCGCACGGCCGCTTCGCCTCACGGATGCAGCGAGCTTAATTGGAACAAGCTACCGCCATATTAACCGGGTCATTCAGCAGTTCCAAGAAAAAGGGCTGATTGAAAGGCGAAGAGGAAAGATTACGATTTGTGATCAAAAAGGGCTTTTAGAAATAGCAGAACACAACATTTATGAATAGAAGAAACGAAGGGACTTTTATATGATCATAGGAATAATATTAGCTGTCACTGCTGGGGCACTTGTCAGCTTACAAACCATTTTTAATAGTAAAGTCAATGAGCATACAGGCTCTTGGTCAACAACGACGCTAGTTCTAGGAATGGGCTTTATCGCTTCACTTCTGATGGGTCTTTTGTTAGAAGGAACCGGCATGTTTCAATTAAGGCATATGGAAGCCTGGTACTGGATAAGCGGAGCCATCGGGGTAGGCGTTGTCATCTGTCTTGTTCAGAGCATCAAACGTCTCGGTCCCACTTATGGAATCTCGATTGTTCTCACCTCCCAGCTAGGTTGTGCGCTTCTATTTGATTCGCTTGGCTGGCTTGGGTTAGAAAAAGTAACATTTTCTTTTACAAAATTATTAGGTGTACTTGTCATTGTGGCAGGAATCCTAGTATTTAAGTTAACCAAGCTTGAACCAGTAGAAGAGGAGCAGTCAAGAGAAAAAGGGCTGCCACAAAAGTAGCTGCCCTTTTATTTAAATCAACCGCCGCCATAAAACCGTTATGGTAGATAAACCAGTTAAAAGGAGCCTTTTCATGAAAGGCTTTTTTTTCTGTCCATAGTCGCTTGCTTTATATGCTGTCCGATCTTTCGCTACGAGAACACTATAAGCGATTTTTCGTTCGATTGCTTCCGTCAGAGATAACGCAAATGGTGCACTATCAATCACCAAAATCGATTCAGTATTTAAAAAGCTGGATCTTGCATCTAGATTATATGTTCCAATAATACTTAAGTTATCATCAATGACCATTGATTTGGCGTGAATTGAATACGGACCTTGATATTCATACAAATGAACACCTGTTTTCATCAATTCCTTTTTCGTGCTTAAATATCCTGCAAATGCTAAAGGGTTTGGTGTCGCTGTAAGAGAATTCGTCACGATCGTCGTTTGAATATCACTTGGTAATGGCGTGAGTCCGTCTTTCATTGGCCGTGTCGGTATGACATAAGGCGTCTGGATAAGAACCGAACGCTTTGACCGCTGTGCGAGATCGTTTAACTTTTTCAAGACGAGCGGACGTTTATTTAAGCGTTCCACTGGATTTGTGAAAAATGCAATCTGTTTTGCACGAATGGCGTCTTTTGCCCAATCATATGTGGACGTGACAAAGGGTTCTTTTGTACGAATGGCTTCCTGATAAGATCGAAGCAGCTGTTTTCTTAACTTTTTTCCTTTTTTCGCTTTTGCCTTGGAAAATACATCTTTCGTTCTTTTCGTAAAATCATGATTCCACAAATAAACGAAATACTGTTCCATTTCATCTAATACTTTTCCTTTTTTGGCGTTGTACAGCAGCACATCTCGGTCATACGCAAAGTCTTTCGGCGGCTGATCTGCAAAGTATTTATCACCAATATTTCTGCCGCCCATGACAGCGACCCTGCCATCTGCCAAAAGAAGCTTATCGTGAAGGCGGTTATGCCACGTCCATGGCTTGAACAAACGAAAAGGCTCATAAAAACGAATGGCCATATTCGGATGATTCGCCACAGCATAACGCAAATGCTTTAGCGGTCCACGCAGGCTATGGCAAATGCCATCTAACAACAGCTGAACTTTTACTCCTCGATCAGCCGCTTCAATTAAAGCACCAAGCACCCATTCGGCGGTTTTTCCTTTTTGAATGGAATAATAACTCAAACGAATGTTCTTTTCAGCCTCTCGAATCATTTGAACTCTCACTTGACCTGATTCAAATCCGTCATCAAGCAGCATGACTTGATTTATGCCTTGGTCGTCTCCTGAGATAGAAGAGGCTTTATAGATGCAATGTTCTTTACATGTTTTTTGAAACGGTAAATAAAACAAGACAAATGCGGTCAAAAATACATACACCACATATAAAAGGATCAGAAAAAACAAGAATTGAAGCACAGTGATCAACTCCTTTCACACAAACCGTTCTTTTTCTTAGTTTATGTTAAAAACAAAATTTCACTCATCCAGCTTTTCCAACGAAAAATACAGGATAAAAGAATCACCTTGTTTTCATAGGGCATTTAATTATAGTATGAAATGAGTAAGGGGGAATCGCATTGAATGAACCATTATTTAATATACCAAGTGATGTGTATCAAACGTTAAGTGAAACAGAACGTTATTTACTGCATTATATTCACCAGCATTTAGAGGATATCTCCACCTTATCCATCGTCACATTAAGTGAAAGAGCCAACGTGTCGACAGCGACCATTGTCAGACTGATGAAGAAAATCGGATACAATGGCTATACATCTTTTAAATATCGATTGAAGCAAGAAAAGAAAATGACAGATGATAGTGATCAACTAAAAAATATTGACGAAGACATCAAACTAGCCATTCGAAAAAATGAAGAAGAGGTCTTAAAGACGATTCAACTGCAAAGTATTGGGCAAATTGAAGATGCGGTTCAAAAGATCCATGATGCGGACAAAATTTATATTTTTGGCAGAGGCTTTTCAGAGATGATCGCTAAAGAGATGACCATCAAATTGCAGCTCATCGGAAAAACATGCGAGGTACATGACGACCCGAATATCATTCGGCTCAAATCGCGTGACATTGATAAAAACGAACTTGCCATCTTTGTTTCATTAAATGGAGAAACGTCGGAACTAGTGGAAGCCTGTCAAAACCTCAGTATGAAGCAGGTCACGACCATTACGGTCACAACTAGAATTGATTCTACATTAAGTAAAATATCAGATATGACACTCGTCGGATATAAAGGGGAACAATCATTCTTCCCAGATTATGAAGTCAGGTCCCGCCTGTCGCTTCATGTCATTGCCCGCATTTTACTAGACGCCTATGTGATTCGGATGAAATAAACACTCAAAAAGCCTTCCACACTTTATGATGGGAGGCTTTTTACCGTGAAAACCTTTACACAATCTGAAAACATTTTCACTGAATCGTATGAGATACTTTCTTTAGAGAAAAGAAAGAAGGTGAAACCAATTGATTTATACCTGCACCTTAAATCCTGCTATTGACCTATATATTGCATTAAAAGAAATGCGGGCAGATACAGTCAACCGCACGGAAGATGAGGATTATCAGCCGAATGGAAAAGGTGTTAATGTGTCCATTATGCTAAAGAAATATGGCTTCACCAGCACTGCATTAGGATTTATTGCTGGGTTTTCAGGTTCATATATTGAACAATCGTTAAACGATCTCTCCATTCAAACCGATTTTATCCCAGTGGATGGGATTACACGCATTAATGTATTTATTAACACAACGGAAGAATACAAACTTGTGAATCAAGGACCTGCTATTGAGGCAAAAGCGCTTGATGCGTTTCGCGAAAAAATCTCGACCATTCCAAAAGGCAGCATCTTCATTATGTCAGGCAGTCTGCCTAAAGGCGTTCCTGCTAGCATTTTCTCAGAGATAGCCGCTATTTGTCATCAAAACAACGTGAAATTTATTTTAGACACAAGCTCTAAAGCGGTTTTAGAAACACTTCAATACAAACCATATTTACTAAAACCAAATGAAGAAGAGATAGCCGCATTTTTTGGAAAAACCCACCGTTTATCAGAAACAGAACTCGTTGAATCAGGACGAAAGCTGATCGAGATGGGTGCAGAGCAAGTACTCATTTCCCGAGGAGGGGAAGGAGCTCTATTCCTTACAAACGAAGCCGTATTAAAAGGAAATGCACCAATAGGAACGGTCGTAAACACGGCTTGTTCTGGTGATGCCATGCTCGCTGCATTCCTAAGTAAACAGCTGGAAGGACAACCTCATGAAGAATGCTTACGCTACGGCATTGCAACAGGGGCATCTACCGCCTTTTCAAAAGGGTTAAGTGATTTACATGACATTGATTCATTAATTGAGCAAATACACATTCAGAACATATAAGGGGGAGTTCACATGAGCCGCAAGAAAATTGTCGCTGCCACTGGCTGTCCAACAGGCATTGCGCATACATTTATGGCAGCTGAGGCATTAAAAATCGCAGCTGAGCAATTAGGGGTCGACATCAAAGTTGAAACGCATGGTCAAGTAGGAATTGAAAACGCTTTAACGGATCAAGACATTTTGGAGGCTGATGGAGTCATTGTCGCTGCTGACAAAGATGTGAATACAGATCGTTTTCACGGCAAACCACTCATTGAAGTGCCTGTAGCAAAGGGGATTCGCACACCAAATGAACTGATTCAAGGCATTATCAATGGAGAAGCACCCGTTCATCAAGTGAAAGGAAGAGCTTCTGGAACAGAAAAACCATCTGCGCCTTCATCAGCTCAACAAAAGTCAGCGAATAAGTGGATACACACCATCTACAAACATTTGATGAACGGTGTATCACACATGCTTCCATTTGTTGTTGGAGGCGGGGTCTTAATTGCTTTATCTTTTCTATTCGGTATTTACTCAGCTGATCCTCAACATGAAACGTATCATCCGTTTGCTGCCTACTTGAAAAACATTGGCGGACTCGGCTTTAGCTTAATGGTACCTATTTTAGCAGCATTTATCGCTGATTCAATCGCCAAACGCCCAGGGATGGTTGTCGGATTTATCGGCGGCTTGCTTGCAAACGATGGAGGCGCTGGATTCTTAGGTGGTATTATCGCAGGTTTTGCAGCAGGGTATATCATCGTACTTCTTCAATTCCTGCTTCAAAAATTACCAGCATCACTTGACGGATTAAAATCAATTTTCATCTATCCTGTCATTGGTATTTTCTTAATTGGGGCTGTCATGACCCCGCTATTAGTTCCAATTACAGGGCTAAATAATTCATTAATGGATTTTCTCTCATCAGTTCAATCCACAAATCCATTGCTTTTAGGTTTAATTGTTGGAGCCATGTGTGGATTTGATATGGGAGGACCTTTTAACAAAGCAGCCTATGTCACAGGAACGGCTTTACTCGCAGAAGGTAACCTTTACTTCATGGCAGGGGTGTCAGCAGCATGTATCACACCGCCGCTTATCATTGCGATTGCCACAACGATTTTCCGAAAACATTTTACACCACAAGAACGAAATGCTGGGATGATCAACTATATTCTCGGAGCGACTCATATTACCGAAGGAGCCATTCCATTTGCAGCAAAAAACCCAGTCGTTGTCCTGCCAATTATCATGTTTGGTTCCGCCATCTCTGCTATATTGACGTATCTCTTTGGCGTACAGGTTCCTGCTCCACACGGTGGATTCCTTGTCCTTCCAGTCGTCACAGGCGCATTTCAGTGGGTGCTTTCCATACTCATCGGTTCACTTGTAGGTGCGATTTTATACGGGCTTTACCGCAAGAAAATAGACAAACCCGCAGTTTAATAGGGAGGAAGAGAAATGATGGAACATATTTATATGAATCTACATGAAACAGCTTCTTCACAGGCTGGCGTTTTCGCAGCCATAGCTGACATTGCCTCTAAAGCAGGGATTTGTACATCTCCTGAGGCTGTCAAAAAAGGACTAGCTGAAAGAGAAGCTCTGAGTACAACCGGCTTTCAAGATGGATTTGCCATTCCGCATACACAGTCAGACACCATCACAAAACCGGCACTCGTCATCGTCCGTACAGAAACCGGAATCGAATGGGACGCTTTTGATGGAAAGCCTTGCTTTTTCTTCTTATCCTTACTCATTCCAAAAAGTGAAGCAGGAACCACTCACTTACAAGCACTTTCTGCTCTTTCACGCGGATTAATGGATGAAACGAAACGGCAAAAACTGCTCGAAACAAGAACAAATGAAGAAATGCTCGCTGTATTAAAAACAGATATTTTGACGAGAGAGGATGTTTGACCATGCCTTTACTTTCCACAACACCTATGCTTGAAGCAGCAAAAAAAGAAAAATACGGAATTGTCGCATTCAATGTACATTCCTTTGATAGTATTTACTGGGTACTCGAAACGGCAGCTGAATTAAAATCACCTGTCATTTTGCAAACAACGGTTGGCACGGTCCAATCGCTTGGCGCAAAAGCCATTGCAGATACAGTAAAGGCGGCAGCTGATCAATACCAAATACCAATCGGCCTTCATCTCGATCATTGCACTGATTTTGATGTGATTCTGACTTGTATACGAGCAGGATATACATCCGTGATGATCGATGCTTCCATGCATTCATATGAAGAAAATGTACGCCGCACAAAAGAAGTGGTGGACCTTGCCTTAAAAGTAGGTGTGAATGTAGAAGCCGAGTTAGGCAAGGTAGGCGGGGTAGAAGATGATATTGTCGTGGATGAAAAGGATGCTCAAAAAGCCATTCCATCAGAATGCCGTCAATTTGTAGAAGAAACTAGTGTACCTACTTTAGCACCTGCGATCGGCACGGCCCACGGCATTTATAAAGGGGTGCCGGATATCGACTTTGACCGCATTGAACAAATTGCAGCGCTTGTCGATGTGCCGCTTGTCCTTCATGGTGGTTCAGCTGTACCAGATGAGGATGTCAAAAGATGTGTCGCACTCGGTATGGCAAAGGTCAATGTGTCCACTGAACTGAAAAATGCATACTCTGAAGCGATTCGTGATCATTTCTCAAACGAACCTGAAAGCTTAGATCCGCGTATGTATTTACAAAAAGCAAAACAAGCAGCCAAAGACATGGTCACATCTAAAATAAAGATCGTTGGCAGTGAAGGAAAAGCCCAACTTTTATATCAATAAGATGAAAAAAAGCAGAGCCGCATCGCTCTGCTTTTTTCACATTATTCGCTTTCTTTCATTTCATTTGATGTACGTACTCGTGCATTTCCCATAAATACGACCGTAATCGCCGCAAGTGCAATCGGGAATAAAGCAATCATAAATACATACGTAATACTTTGTGACATCGCATCAATCACTTTATTTAAAATATCAGGCGGAATTTGTGAGCGTGCCCCCTCTTGGAAAATGGCTTGTGGATCACCAACTTGAGAAGAAGCTCCTTTCATTCCGCTAAAAGCATCTGCTAAACGATTTGTCAGGACATTGGTTTGAATCGTTCCAAAAATCGTCACGCCTAAAGTCATCCCAAGTGATCTCATGAACGAATTGGTAGAATTAGCACTGCCGCGGTAGCGCGGAGAGAGATCATTCATTGAAGCAGATGGCAGAAGGGAGAAGCTAAATCCAACGCCAAAACCTGAAATCATCATAAAGAGCGTAAGCCACAATCTTGCTGTATCAGGCGACATATTGGCAAGCAGCAGCATTCCAGCAAAAAATGAAATCACAGAGATGGTCATTAATCGTCTAAAAGGTACTTTCGTCTGCATCGTTCCGCCAATCATACTGCCAATCACGGAACCAATCATCATCGGTGTTAAAATGAACCCGGCACTTGTTGCAGATTCACCGTACACCGCCTGGACAAAGATAGGAATAAAGACAGCTAGAATAATAAACGTCCCGCCATATAAAAACGCCAAAATTTGAGATGTCGCAAACAAACGATTTTTAAACATCCAAAAAGAAATAATCGGTTCTTCTGCCTTTCGTTCAACAATGAAGAAGATGGTGCCAAAGACAACAAACACAGCAAATAGTGTCAAGATTTGAACAGAATCCCATGCATACGATTTACCGCCAAGCTCAAGAGCGAACATTAAACTGACAACCGCAACGACAAGTGTAATGGCACCTGACCAGTCAATTTTCTGCTTACGATGCTCGAGCGATTCTTGATAAAATTTGGCGATCAAGAACACACTGACGATACCAATTGGTACGTTAATATAAAACACCCAATGCCAGCCGATCGAATCCGTAATAATTGCTCCTAACAGCGGTCCTAATACACTGGATAGACCAAAAACTGCACCAAACATACCGGACATTTTCCCGCGCTTTTCTGGCGGGAAGATATCAAAGATAATCGTGAAAGCGATCGGAAGAAGAGCACCGCCTCCAAGTCCTTGAATCGCACGGTAAATAATGAGCTGATCCATTGTTTGTGCGATGCCGCACAGCGCAGATCCAATTAAAAAGAAAATAAGTCCAAACAGAAAAAAACGCTTTCGACCATACATATCTGAAAGCTTTCCATAAATCGGCATACCGGCCATCACTGCCACCATATAAGAAGCAGTCACCCAAGCAAATTTATCAAAACTGCCCAAATCGGCGACGATGCTTCCCATTGCTGTTGCGACAATGGTGTTGTCCATCGCTGCCATAAAAATCCCTAACAGCAACCCGATGACAACAAAGCGAGTGGATGCCTTGCCTTTATGATCCACGTTATTCATTTCATTTACCTCCTGCTTACGTTCTCTTCACTTTTTTGCTATGATCAAGTTAATTATAAAGTAAGAGAACATTTATCTTGATGATCAAGATAAATTGATTTTAAAGGGAGGAGAACAAGTTGTCAATAAAGAACGAGGCAGAAGATCGAGCGGACCAGATCATACATACAATGAGACGCCTTGCTACACGAACAGTCCTATTTCACCAAGCAGCCGCTCAATCGCTCGGCCTTTTCCCAACAGATCTCAAATCAGCAGATTTGTTAAACGAACTTGGACCACTCACAGCAGGTGAATTAAGTGAAAAAACCGGTCTCAGCTCAGGTGCGGTCACAGCTCTCATTGACCGGTTAGAAAAAGCAGGCTACGTCAAAAGGGAGAAGGACCCAAAAGACAAGAGAAGAGTCATCATTGTTCCATTAACGGCTGGGAAATCACAGGTGAAGGAACTCTTTCTATCTTTATCGGCATCCACCAAAAAACTCACAAATGAATACAAGCCTGAAGAATTGGATTTAATCATTCAATTTATTACCGAGGCAGCTGAGGTCATGGATCAAGAGCTGCAATTGCTTAAGTCTAAGGCGTAAGAAAGGACAATGTGAGGCCTTTAGACGAAGCGGTAATATCTTTTATGAGAAATGTGTTATGAGGGTGCAAGAAGTTCTCATTGAGAATAACAACATAGGATGCTTATCCTAATAAGGGGAGGTATAACAGAAAGTGGAGATTATAAAGTTTAAGGAAACTGATACAAAAGAGATTGTTTCATTGTTTTATGAAACAGTCCATTCCGTAAATTCAAAAAATTATTCCCAAGTACAATTGGATGCTTGGGCACCAAGAGATGAAAAAGAATCTAAAATGAATTCTTGGAAGGAATCATTGGGTCAAAATATAACATTTGTTGCTAAAGTGAATGATAAAGTTGTTGGTTTTAGCGATTTAACGCATACCGGGTACTTAGATAGACTATTCGTTCATAAAGATTATCAAGGACAAGGTATAGCCACAGCTTTAGTTGATATGCTCGAATCTGAGGCAAAGAAACTAAATCTTTTAGAAATTGATACCGAAGCAAGTATTACAGCTAAGCCATTTTTTGAACATCTAGGTTACAAAATTGTTTGTTCACAAACTGTGGAAAAAAAGGGGGTTAAGTTGGATAATTTTAAAATGCTAAAAAAAATAAAATAATCATTTTCTTGTTATGCTAACAGATGCGTTAGTTTAAGAAGAAGGGTATAACATATTGGTCATATAAAAGATGTTATACCCTTTTATTTAACTTTTTTTCAATAGTAGAAAAGATATAATACATTGCAGAGGTGATTCAATGAATGATAGCTCCAGTTATTTAAAGAAGTTAGAAGATTTTTTAGATGGGACATTTCATCAGGATATTGATTCGCCAGAGGAAGCGTTAGATGAGTTTATCCATCTAAGTTACAAAAAAACCTTCAATGAACCATCAATTTTATTTCCATGCTTCTTTTAATAAACAAATGCCTCTTTCGATTTGTTCAAGAGTAAGGTTTGCGAAACCGAGCAGTATGTGCGGTTGTACAGGTGGATTTTCGATAAATAAATGACTTGTAGGATACACTTTAACATGCTGTTGAAGAGCTTTTTCAATTAATTCTTTTTCGGAATGGGGTGTGTGTATACGTAACATAATATATAACCCTGCATTGTCACCAATGATCTCAATTTGTTTTCCAAATAAATGTTGAACTTGTTGTACCAATAAATTCATTTTCCTTTTATAAGTATTGCGCATACGCTTAATATGCTTTGTCCATTCACCACTTTTCATAAATTCAGTCATGGTCAGTTGGTGCAATAAAGAAGCATTATGTTCGAAATGTTCAAATTTACTCATATAGATATTGATTAATGAATCAGGTAAAACCATATATGCTAATCGTATAGCTGGTAGAAATGCTTTTGAAAACGTACCAAAATAAATGACATGTGCAGCATTTAAAGAGGCTAAAGCAGGAAACGGTTTTTGTCCATATCGAAATTCTCCATCGTAATCGTCCTCTAATAAGAAACCGTTATTTGATCGTACCCATTGAATCAATTCAATTCTTTGTTGAATCGATAGTGCAGTACCAGTAGGATATTGATGTGAAGGTGTTATATACAATAATTTCCCATTTTTATGTACAAGTTGGTCCAATAATACACCCTGTTTTAATGCAGGAATACTCTCCATTTCAAATCCATGTAAATGAAAGACCTCCCGTACACCGCTATAACCAGGGTTTTCAACAATCATACTAGAAAAACTTTCTTTTAATAGAAATCCCAAATACAACAGTAGTTGCTGTGTATTACTTCCAACGATAATATTTTTGGGGTTAATGATCATACCTCTCGCTTGAAATAAATAATCAGTCAGTTCTTGTTTAAACCCCGGTTCTCCAAAAGGATCTCCATATTGAAAGCTAATGGATTGCTGCAGCACTTTGTTGGAAAATTGCCGCCAAACTTTTAAAGGGAATTGTTCCTCATCAACAGTACTTGCTTTGAAATCAATGAAATCGATCAATTGTATTGGTTCATTTCTAGTTTCTTCTGGAATCGGGGTATGAAGAAATATTGGTTCAAATTCATTGACACTATAGCTTTTACGCTCATTGGCTAGTGAACGAATGGAAGGAAGATTTTCTCCTGTTTTTAACTTTCCCTCCTCGATTAATTTTTTAAATTGTTCATAAATTTGTTTATATTTTGGTTGATTGGCACTGAAAGGGAAAATATAATGTTTCATTTCTTCATTCCTCCCTCCTGACATTTAATAAAGTATAAATCTGTACATTTTTACATGTCAGAATATCGATTATTATACTATTAATTGATATGAAAAGGGGATAGAAGAGTGGATATAGTAAGAGCTAATGAAAATGATTTAAAACAAGTTTCGGTTCTATTTGATCAATATCGCCAATTTTATAAGCAGATTTCTAATGTAGAAGCTGCTTATCATTTTCTAGTGGAACGATACCGTAAACAAGAGTCTATTTTGCTTGTTGCAAAGCAAGGTGAACAATATGTAGGATTTGTACAACTGTATCCCACATTTTCATCTGTTGCGATGAAAGATGCGTTCATTTTAAATGATTTGTTTGTTATAAACGATTTTCGTCAAAAGGGAGTAGGTAAGGAATTGATGAAAAAAGCATTTTCATTTGCAAACGATAAAGGAGCCCGATTTATCTGTTTAGAAACAGCAACTTCTAATATAAAAGCACAACAATTGTATGAAAAAATGGGGATGACAAGCGATTCTTCAACTCAGCACTATATTTATTATTGGGATTGAACACAGAAGAAATATGAACTGATGCAAAACACTAATTTGTGAAGAAAGATTTACCAGAACATTCACGACATCGTTAGCATCGTTTTCTTTCAAGTAAAAGAAGACTAAGAAATCTTTGTCTATAAGGTTGAAAGCACACTCATACGGGTGTGCTTTTTTGACGAAAAAACAGCATCCAAAAGCTGCACAGCATTTACTGAAGACATTTGGACTTCTTTGACACATGTGAGTTGATTAGACTTATAACCAAAGGGAAGAAGGGAGGGATTCCAACTGCACTTAACCAAGAGGGGCACGACTTTATTATCGATGCTGCTTCACACGACCACTTATCTATCAATTGAAGATTTACAGAATCGACTGAATGTCTCTACTCGAACGGTCTACGCTGAAATCAAGCGAATGAATAGCTGGCTGGAAACCCATCAGCTTAGTGGCGTCCAGCGAAAAGATCAACGAGGCTACTATTTAAATCCACACGAGAAAGAAGTCATTATCGAAAAAGCTGACACCGTTCTAGTCGGTCATGACTATGAACCATGTGTAAAAGAAAGACGTGCCATCTTGCTCCTATCCATTACATGCAGTGAGAAGCATCTAAAAATTGATGATTTTATGGAGATGACGAAGGTAAGCCGCAATACACTGCTTGAAGATATGAAACAACTAAAAGAAGCACTTTCAAAACAGCAGCTTACACTTCATTATCAGGCGGCCAGTGGCTATTTAATTTCAGGAGAAGAAAGAACAATTCGGTTGGCGCTGAAACCTTATATTCATTTCATTCGCAACATGATAAAAAATGAAAAAACATTTCCATCGGTTTGGTTAAAGGGTCCTATCTCATATAAGAGAATACATGCTCTCCTTCAACAGTCCGAACAAGATCTGAAGCTTGAGTTTGCAGATGACATGCTGGATCAGCTGTCTATGGATCTCTTTTTCTACTTTAAACGGATGAAGCTAGGACGTGCTGTACACATTTCAACAGAAGAAAAACGGACACTGCAGGAAACAGATGAATGCTTGGCTGCTATTCGTTTCATGGCGCAAATTCAAAAAGAAACCAGTCTTTTGGTTCATGATGATGAAATCTATTTTCTTAGTACGCTATGGCTCAGTGCCAAAAAACAAAAACTTCCAACAAGTCAAAAACCAGAAGAACATCTCATTCGAACCATTGCGAGACAAATGATCATTGACTTTCAGCGTTATGCGTGTATTTCCTTCCAGGAAGTAGAAGTCTTGGAACAAAACTTAACCATGCATTTAATTCCGGCCTATTATAGGCTCATCTATCACATTGATATCATCAATGAATTAACAGATTCCATGAAACATGCACAGCCAGAGGTGTTTGACATCACGCAAAAGGTTGCTTGCCATTTAGAGAAGGCGGCCTGTTCAAAGATGAGCGATCATGAAATTGCCTATGTGGCGATGCATTTTGGCGGCTGGATGAGAAGAGAAGGGATTTCGTCGATTGCGAAACGTTCTGTTTACATTGTCTGCGGAGAAGGAATTGGCACCAGTCACATGCTGAAAACGCAGCTTCTTGAATTAATCGGCTACATCGACATACGCGGACTGCTATCAAAACGTTCATATGAAGAATTAACATCCATTGATGCCGACTTTGTTGTGTCAACGACACCTATTTCGTTTAAAGGAAAACCTGTTCATCTCGTTCACCCTATTCTCACTGCTTATGAGAAAAAAACATTGCTTCAATATGGAGAAGGCTCAGAACCTAAGCTTGATGAGCAACATGTGAATGCTTTATTCAATATCATTCAGCAGCATACCATCGTTCAAAATGAAAAAGCATTGCTTCATGACTTGAAGGAGCTGCTTCATTCCACATATGTATCACACCAGAAAGGGTGGAAACCAGTGTTAAACGATTTATTAACAGAAGAAACCATTCAGCTCCAGCAAACAGCAGACACATGGCAGGAGGCCATTACAAAAGCAGCGCAGCCTTTGCTTGATCAACAAGCGATTCAGGAAAGTTATGTGAAAGCGATGATCCAGTCTGTTCATCAAAATGGCCCTTATATTGTGATTGCGCCACAAGTGGCGATTCCGCATGCCAGGCCAGAGGATGGCGTGAACAAATTAAGCATGTCACTTATGTCATGTCATCAGCCCGTTTTCTTTTCAAAGGATGGAAAAAAGCAAGTTCGGCTCATCATTGTATTAGCTGCCATTGACAGTATGACCCACCTGAAAGCACTCAAACAGCTGACGATGCTGTTAAGTGAAGAAAAACGGGTGAGACAATTGATTGAAGCAGAGGAATTAGCAACTATCCAACAACTAATCAATCAATTTTCACAAGTATAAAGGAGGAAAAAGAGGATGAAAAAAATTCTAGTTGTATGCGGAAACGGTTTAGGAAGCAGCTTTATTGTTGAAATGAATGTCAAAAAGGCTTTAGAAGAATTAGGACTTTTAGCGGAAGTGGATCACACCGATCTCAGTACAAGCAAAAATGAACAAGCAGACCTCTATATTGGCGCAACAGACATTATCGATCAGCTGGATGACGGCACAAGAAAGGTCGCTGGATTAAATAACTTGTTAGACCAGGAAGCCATTAAAGACGTCCTTCGTAAACACATATAATCGACGGAAAAGGGGGATTCACATCATGATAGAACTGATCATGAACGATATATTGGGCACACCCGCAATTCTCATCGGTTTGTTTGCACTGGCTGGTTTACTTTTGCAGAAAAAGTCAGCTGCCGATACTGTATCAGGCACCTTAAAAACAACAATGGGTTTTTTAATATTAGGAGCGGGCGCCACAATCGTATCTGATTCACTTGGGGTTTTCAGGAAGATGTTTGAAGCAGCCTTTCACATTCAAGGGGTTGTCCCAAATACAGATGCCATGGCGGCCATTGCCCAAAAGGAATTCGGTACACAGACAGCGCTCATTATGATTTTTGGTATGGTGGTCAATTTGCTTTTGGCAAAATTCACACCCTTTAAATACGTCTTTTTAACTGGTCATCATACGCTATATATGGCGGCTATGCTTGCAGTCGTTCTGTCAACAGCCGGCATGCAAGGAACGCTGCTGATCATCACTGGTTCAATCGTATTAGGTGCAGCGATGGTCATTGCTCCCGCAATCCTTCAGCCGTTTACAAGGAAAGTCACTGGAAGTGATGATCTGGCGCTCGGTCATTTCAGTACGTTCGGCTATTTTACAGCGGGAATGATCGGCAAATGGGTCGGGCGCCCAGAGAAATCAACGGAAACCATTCAAGTGCCTAAATCACTCGGTTTTCTAAGAGATACATCGGTGGCCATCTCCATTACGATGTCTTTGCTTTTCTTTGCGATTGCACCGTTTGCGGGAATTTCATATATAGAAAACATTAGTGGTGGTACGAACTTTGCTGTCTTCATTCTCATTCAGGCCATTACCTTTGCTGCTGGGGTGTACATTATTTTAGCAGGTGTACGGATGGCAATCGGGGAAATTGTGCCTGCTTTTAAAGGGATTGCCGATCGTTTCGTCAAAGGGGCAAAGCCGGCACTTGATGCGCCAACTGTTTTCCCATTTGCTCCAAATGCGGTGATCATCGGTTTTTTATGCAGTTTTGCAGGTGGCATCGTGTCTATTTTCCTTCTTCCATTGTTTGGTTTAACTGTCATTGTACCTGGACTTGTGCCGCACTTTTTCTGCGGTGCGACAGCGGGCGTATACGGCAATGCAACAGGGGGAGTGAGAGGTGCAGTCGCCGGTTCCTTTGTGAATGGAATACTCCTTTCATTTTTACCAGCTTGTTTACTTCCTGTGTTAGGCACTCTTGGCTTTGAAGGGACAACATTTGGCGATACAGACTTCGGTATCATCGGAATCTTGATTGGATTGATCAAATTTTTATTCCATCTTTAAAAAGGAGGCATTTCAGGATGACAGCTATTTTCTCACCTTCATTGATGTGCATGGATTTAACGCACTTCCGTGAACAAATTCAGCTTCTGAACACAAGGGCAGACCGTTATCATGTCGACGTCATGGATGGTCACTATGTAAAAAATATGACCTTATCACCCTTTTTCATTGAACAACTTCGGAAACTGACAGACGTTCCGATTGATGTTCATCTAATGGCCGAACAGCCTCAGGAATTTTTAATTGATGCATGTATTGATGCAGGCGCAACGATGATTTGTTTACATCCAGAAGTGGTGCAAAAAGACGTTTTTCGAATCATTCGGCATATCCACGAAAGAAAGTGTGAGGTCGGCTTTGTTCTCAATCCCGCCACACCAGTTGCAGCATTAGATGCTTTTATTCATTTAATAGACCGGGTGACGATCATGACAATTGATCCAGGGTTTGCGGGTCAGCCTTTTATCAAAGAAATGCTTCCGAAAATGAAAGAGGTGAAAGAAATCAAAGAGAAGGGGGGATACTCATTTTCAATTGAGGTAGACGGCTCTTGTAATGAAAGCACGTTCCGGTTGCTTGCTGAGGCAGGAAATGAAATTTACATCATCGGCACCTCAGGTTTATTTGGACTTCACGAAGAATTAGATAAAGCATGGGAAATAATGAAGCAATTGTTCGCAAAAGAAACAGCCACAATGAAATCACCTTAGTAAAAAGGAGGATGAAGCCCATCCTCTTTTTTTACGCAATTTTACTAAACAAACTATCTCCTTATCAAAACATACTCAAAAACTTCATAAAAGCACAAATTTATAATTGAAAGCGCTTTATTTATGTGTTATTCTTCAAATATCTTTAGTAAACATTTAGTCAAAATGATGAGGAGTTTGCCTATGACTACACTCAAAGATATTGCTCATGATGCAAAAGTATCCGTCTCTACTGTATCCCGTGTGTTAAATGGCGACCAAACGCTTGCCGTTTCACACGCAACAAGACAAAACATCCTCGACATAGCCAAGAAATTAAACTATACCCCAGTCAGAGCAAGAAAAGCCGATCAAGCAGAAGTAAAAAGCCCACCCGCATCCCCAGTCATCGGTGTCGTTGTCGCCCAATCCATTGACGAAGAATTAAATGATCCTTTTTTTTCATCGATTCGAAAAGGAATTGAAAAAGAATATGCCAAACAAGGTCTGTCTACTCTCCATACCTTTCGCCTAAGAAACATGGATAAAGGGGCGATACTAAAGGATATTGACGGTTTGATCGTCATTGGACGAATCAGCCCTGATACGGTTGAAAAGATGACAAACCGAATGGAACATATTGTTTTTATCAATCATTATGCGGATGAAGATTTGTATGATTGTGTACATGTGGATTTTGTTAGAGCGGCAGATCGTGCCATTCGTCATCTGCAATCTCTCGGCTATACACATCTAGGCTATATTGGCGGGAAAGAGAGGGAGCATTATTTCGAAGGAAATGCTGTGATTGAGGACGAAAGACAAACAACTTTTATCAAAAGAATGCAAGAAGCGGGAACTCTTCATATGAATGATATCCACATAGGCGAATATTCCATGCAAGAAGGCTACTCGCTTATGCAAAAAGCCATTCAGAAAGGAAATCTTCCAGAAGCCTTTTTTATCGGAAGTGACTCTATGGCAATAGGCGCTATGCGTGCGCTACATGAAGCCGGTCTTCGTGTACCTCAAGATGTCTCAATCGTGGGGTTTAATGATATCGAAGCCGCTTCCTTTTCAAGCCCGCCGCTCACAACGGTTAAAGTATATACAGAACAAATGGGGGAAGTAGGTCTAAAGCTTTTGCTTGAGCGGATAGAAGGAAGAAAGCTTCCCCTAAAAGTCGTCGTGCCAACAAAACTCATGCAAAGAGGCAGCACATGCCCAATCCATGAAAGGGGGTGAATAAGCATTTCAGTAAACAAAAAAGAGACAAAAAAGCAGGAAGGGAGCTGCTGAGCATGATGGCCAGATCATGCTGAAAACAATGCAGTTCACCCAATTGCTCTCTTATCTCTTTGAAAAGAATAGAATTCCAGTATAATGGACTTCTTTTGTTTCCGCAACTGCATGAATTCTACCTATAATCGTCTGAATTTTCAGTGATCAAAAGGAGGAAACGATGAATAAAAAAAATTTGATGCTGTGTGCAGCTCTAGTTTTGTCGATAATCTTGTCTGCTTGTGGCAATAACGGTGCGTCTGAAGCAAACGGAAAAGTGACCTTGACTCTATTCTCTACAATGAGCAACAGCGGGGAGAGAAAGGCATTTGAAGAAGTGATCCGTGACTTTGAAAAAGAACATCAAAACATCCGAATTGATGCCAACTTCCCTGGTAACAGCTATGAAGATATGATACGCGTCAAAATGGGCGCAAACGACATGCCAGACCTATTTGATACACACGGCTGGGCCAAGCTGCGATATAGCGAATACGTGGCTGATCTAAAGGAGATGGACTGGGTAAAACAACTCGATCCTTCACTTGATCAAATTTTAAAAGACAAAGATGGCAAAGTCTATGCCTATCCGCTGAATCAAGCAAAAGACGGACTCAGCTTTAATGCCAATCTATTAAAAGAATATGGCATAAAAGTTCCTAAAACACTGAATGAACTGAAAAGTGCTTTACAGACTGTCAAAGAAAAAAGTAAAGGAGACGTTGTGCCGCTCTGGATACCAGGAGGCGATAATTCTAATATTGCCCAAGTCTTTGATGAGCTGGCAACGCCTTTACTCATTACCGATCAAAAACATCAATACGGAAAAGACCTTGAAAATGGATCATTTGATTGGTCTCACTATACACCGCTTGCACAGTTTATGAAGGAGCTGAAAGATCAAGACCTTTTAAACAAAGATGTACTCACTGCGAAACTATCCCAAGCACCTGAGCTGATGGCACAAAACAAAATCGCTTTCACCTTTGTGGGAGGATCTTTAGGACCTGAGGCGACTGAACTCAATCAATCGATCAAAGTAGGCACCATGCCCGTACCAGCGATTCATGAAGGAGATGAGCAAAGCTGGATTGGCGGGGAACGCTTTACTGTTGCGGCATGGAAAGACTCAAAGCATCTAAAAGAAGCAAAACAATTCATTGACTTTTTAGCAAAGCCTGAAAACGCAAAGAAAATCGCAGAGGGCACTTCCTCTGAAACGGCTTTAAAAGAAGTCAAAGCCAAAAACTATTACTCTACATTTTACGAGCAATATGAAGATATTAAAATTGAACCATATTTTGATCGGAAATACTTACCGAGCGGCATGTGGGCTGTCATGGCAACGACCGGTCAAGAATTATTAGCAGGCTCCATCACACCGGAACAACTATCGAAGAAAATGGAAGAGGAATATAAGCGTCTGAAAAAACAATAGCAGGCTCATGCTGAAACAGGAGTGAAGCCAATGAGTGACATCACAAAAGAAAAACAGGCGGCGACATTTACCTCTTTTCCCAAACAGAAGATGAAAAATAGCCAAAATTCTTCACTTTGGTGGATGTATCTGCCTGCTGTTCTCGTTGTCAGTACCTTTATCATTTATCCCTTTTTTAATGGGATTCAGCTCTCTTTTACAAATTGGAACGGTTTCTCACAACAGTATGAGTGGATCGGACTTGATCAATACAAACGGCTACTGCAAGATCCAACCACATGGCTTGTTGTGAAAAATACCCTTCTTTACGGCATCGGGAGCACCATCTTACAAAATATGATTGGTCTTGGATATGCACTCTTATTAAATCAAAGTTTAAAAATGAGAGCCATCACAAGAACGGTGATCTATCTACCTGTCATGATCAGCCCGATTGCCATGGGCTATATTTGGTATTTTGTCTTTGCGTACCAAGGTGGTGCTTTAAACGACGTTGTTACCCTTTTTGGATTTGATCCAATGAACGCACTTGGTAATCCGCAGCTAAACACTTGGATCATTGTGTTTGTGAATACGTATCAATTCGTCGGGATTGCCATGATCATTTATTTAGCAGGACTCCAAAGCATTCCTAAAGATTATTATGAAGCAGCACAACTCGACGGAGCTTCAGGTCTTCAGCAATTTTGGCGCATCACATTACCACTTTTAATGCCATCTATCACCATCAATGTTGTGCTCAATGTCATCGGTGGACTTAAATTATTTGATGTCATTGTCGCGCTCACTGGCGGAGGACCCGGAGATTCCTCGCAATCGATGTCGACTTTTATGTACGATTTGTATTTCAAACGGCAGGATGCAGGCTATGCAGCGACGCAAGGTGTCTTCATGGCTGTCATCATCCTTGTCGTTAGTGTCGCAGCGCTCATTTATTTCAAACGAAAGGAGACCGAGGTGTGATGGATAACGCCTATAAACGAAAGAAAAGAAGGTACTCCTTACTCGCCCTTTTGATAACATTGCTGCACCTGATTCCATTTTATATTTTAGTCACGACCTCTCTAAAGGGGATAGGAGATTTTAGCTCAAAATGGCTGTTCCCATCAACGCTTCATTTTGAAAACTTTCGCATGGCATGGACAGATGCTCAGCTTGGCCAGTCCTTTTTGAATACAGTGATCATTACGTTCAGCTCGGCTGCCCTACTCATCATCTTTGGATCACTTGCCGCCTATCCGCTCGCAAGAAGAGGAACAAAGCTGAATCAAGCGGTGTATCTCTTATTCATTGCCATTATGGTCATACCGCCGCTCACCGCCCTTGTCCCGCTATACAAAATGGTTGTACAAATTGGCATGATGAATACTTATCAAATCGCTATTTTAAACAATGTTGCTGCTTTTTTGCCACTGACGATTTTTCTATATGCCGGTTTTATCCGGTCGACGATTCCCAAGGAGCTTGAAGAAGCCGCTCGTATTGATGGCGCGGGAACACTTAGAGTCTTTTTCACCGTCGTTTTTCCGCTGCTGAAGCCGATTACCGCTTCTGTTTTAATCATTGCCTGTGTGTATATTTGGAACGACTATCAATTTGCCATCTTCTTCTTGCAAGATAAAGAGATGCATACACTTACAGTCGCCTTATCCAATTTCTTTGGTCAAAATCAACACCAGCTCCAGCTAGTTGGCGCCGCTGCTCTTATTGCGATGCTGCCAATGGTCACGATGTTTTTACTTTTGCAAAAATACTTTATCGCAGGGCTGTCTCAAGGCTCTGTTAAAGGGTAATCCAACCTTGATGTAAAAAGGAGTGTCGTCTATGTCTAAAATTACATTTATCGGTGCAGGAAGTACCGTTTTTGCTAAAAATATATTAGGAGATTGTCTGTTCGTTCCCGCACTTGCCGGCTTTGAATTTGCGTTATATGATATCGACCACAACCGGCTGAAAGAATCAGAAACGATGCTACGTCACTTAAAAGAGAACTACGGTGCACATGTGACCATTCAGTCGTATCACAACCGGAAAGAAGCCTTAAAGAATGCGAAATATGTCATCAATGCCATCCAGGTAGGAGGCTATCAGCCAAGCACTGTTATTGATTTTGAGATTCCAAAAAAATATGGATTAAGACAAACGATTGCGGATACGGTTGGCATCGGCGGTATTTTCCGTTCACTTCGAACCATTCCCGTGATGCTGGACTTCGCAAAGGATATGGAAGAAGTATGTCCACACGCTTTATTATTAAATTACACGAATCCAATGGCCACACTGACTGGCGCTATGCTGCGTTATACTCGGGTTCAAACGGTTGGTCTTTGCCATAGCGTACAGGTGTGTACGAAAGATTTATTTCAATCACTTGAAATGGACCATGAAGGCATTGAAGAAAAAATTGCCGGCATTAATCACATGGCATGGTTATTAGAAGTGAAACGGGACGGTCAAGACTTGTATCCAGAAATCAAAGCAAGAGCAAAAGAAAAACAAAAAACGCGGCATCCAGATATGGTTCGTTTTGAACTAATGGATAAATTCGGCTACTATGTCACCGAATCCTCAGAGCACAATGCAGAATATCATCCGTATTTTATCAAATCTCGTTATCCAGAACTGATTGGACAGTTTAACATTCCGCTCGATGAATACCCAAGACGCTGCGAGGAACAAATCAACAATTGGAATACGATGAAACATGACCTTGTGGGAAACACACAGATCACGCATACGCGCTCTAAAGAATATGGTTCACGTATCATTGAAGCGATTGAAACGAACGTTCCCTTTAAATTTGGTGGAAATGTACTGAACACAGGAGGACTCATTCACAACCTTCCGGAAAAAGCCTGTGTCGAAGTGCCATGTGTTGCAGACCGGAGCGGTATCATGCCATGTTATATCGGAGAGATACCTGAACAATTGGCTGGACTCAACCGGACCAATATCAGCTCACAGCTCATGACGATTGAAGCTGCAATCAGCGGCAAAAAAGAACACATTTACCAAGCGGCATTATTAGACCCGCATACAAGTGCTGAATTATCAATTGATGACACCATTAAACTATGTAATGAATTAATTGAAGCACACGGGGAGATGCTCCCGGCTTATACAGAGCCGAGTCAATACGCAATTTCTTCTAAATAACTAACATAAACAGTCTTAGCCTGATGCACTTGGCATCAGGTTTTTTTAGATCAACAAACTGATCATTGACTGAAAGCGTTTTTAATATTATGATTTTTCTAAAGTTAACCAACAGTTAACCAAAAATACATCATCAATTAGTTAACATGATCATGCCACACAGACAAAACGACCTAAAAGGGGGACAGATCTTCGGAACCAAAAGAGCTAGAAGGTATAGACTTCACATGTTTTATCAGAACGTAAAGCAAAACTGTGGTTTCATTTGACAAAGAGTGTATACAGATGAAGGCCCCTTAGATGAGACAATGACGATAAATCAACACACGATTGCATCACAATCCAAACAAAGAGGAGAGAGGGAACATGACCAAAACAGATGTACAAACGTTGAAAAATTATATTGGCGGACAATGGGTGGACGCCGAAACGAACCAAACGGAAGCTGTTTATAATCCAGCTACTGGCGAAGTCATCGCAGAAGTACCGCTTTCAACAAAAACGGATGTAGAACATGCAGTCCAAGCAGCACAGGAAGCGTTCACCACTTGGTCTAAAACAGCTGTTCCCCGGCGGGCACGTATTTTATTTAAATACCAACAGTTACTCGTTGAGAAATGGGATGAGTTGGCTGAACTCGTCACGCTGGAAAACGGAAAAAGTGTAACAGAAGCAAAAGGAGAGGTGCAGCGAGGAATTGAATGTGTGGAATTTGCCGCTGGTGCACCAACCTTAATGATGGGGAAACAACTGCCTGATATTGCGACTGGTCTAGAGTCTGGCATGTACCGCTACCCAATTGGCGTCATCGGCGGCATTACCCCGTTTAACTTTCCGATGATGGTCCCATGCTGGATGTTCCCGCTTGCCATCGCTTGCGGAAATACATTTGTTTTAAAGCCTTCAGAACGGACGCCAATCCTTGCTGCACGGTTAGCAGAACTATTTGAAGAAGCGGGACTTCCAAAAGGTGTGCTCAACATTGTCAATGGCGCTCACGATGTAGTAAACGGTCTGCTTGAACATGAAAAGGTAAAAGCCATTTCGTTTGTCGGCTCTCAGCCAGTCGCAGAATACGTATATAAAAAAGGGACATCACATGGTAAACGTGTACAAGCACTTGCCGGTGCAAAAAATCACTCCATCGTCTTGAAAGATGCTGATTTAGAATCAGCCACAAAACAAATCATTGGCGCTGCTTTTGGATCAGCAGGTGAACGCTGCATGGCAGCAGCCGTTGTCGCAGTGGAAGAAGACGTGGCGGACGACTTGATTCAACAATTGGTCGATGAATCCAACCAGCTTGTCATCGGAAACGGAATAAATGAAGATGTCTTTCTCGGACCAGTCATTCGGAAAGAGCATAAAGAACGAACTCTTCAATATATCCAATCAGGAATTGAAGAAGGCGCAAGCCTGATTCGTGATGGCAGACAAGATAACGAAACAAATGGAGAAGGGTATTTTGTCGGACCAACGATCTTTGATCATGTCACAAATCAAATGAAAATCTGGCAGGACGAGATTTTTGCCCCAGTCTTATCCATTGTCCGTGTCTCATCACTCGCAGAAGCAATCGACCTGTCCAATCAATCAAAATTCGCAAACGGTGCCTGCCTATATACAGACAGCGCTTCAAGCATAAGAGAATTTCGTGAAAACATCGAAGCCGGCATGTTAGGCATTAACATTGGTGTTCCTGCTCCAATGGCTTTCTTCCCATTTTCCGGCTGGAAAGATTCCTTCTACGGAGACTTGCACGCCAATGGAACAGACGGAGTAGAGTTTTACACGAGAAAGAAAATGGTGACCGCTCGGTATATGTAGAAGTACATTTATTGAACATTGAGAAAGAATGCAGCTCCAAAATGGAGACTGCATTTTTTTGTTGTCTTCTAGTTAAAAAGTAAGGGTTTTCATCGCACTCTTTACAAGGATTCACAGGGAGAAATCATTCTTTGTATTCATTCTTCATCACGAAACATCAACATAATTTGAAATTGGGCCTAAACCCCAATATCAGGAAGATGAAAACAGGAGGAAATGACACGATGAGGACGAGGATGAAGTGCAGCGTTTGTTTATTGATTTTCACTTTGGTACTGAGTTGTTTGCCGGTATATGAAGCGAATGCGGCAAGCACTCCTATTGCCAAGCAAGTAGGAAATGCAAACCCGCTCATTGACCATCACTTAGGAGCAGACCCGTTTGCACTTACCTATAACGGAAGAGTGTACCTTTATATGTCGAGTGATGACTATGAATATCAAAGCAACGGAACGATTAAGGACAATTCATTTGCAAATCTGAATAGAGTATTCGTCATCTCTTCGGCGGATATGGTCAACTGGACCGATCACGGAGCGATTCCAGTAGCGGGGGCAAATGGGGCAAACGGCGGCAGAGGCATTGCCAAATGGGCAGGCGCATCATGGGCCCCATCAGCAGCAGTAAAGAAGATCAACGGAAAGGATAAATTTTTCCTTTATTTCGCTAACAGCGGCGGAGGGATAGGTGTCCTTACAGCAGACAGCCCGATCGGCCCATGGACTGATCCGATTGGAAAACCACTCGTTACGCCAAGTACACCTGGCATGTCCGGAGTTGTATGGCTTTTTGATCCGGCCGTATTTGTAGATGATGACGGTACTGGTTATCTATATGCCGGCGGAGGCGTTCCAGGCGGTTCCAATCCAACGCAGGGACAATGGGCAAATCCTAAAACAGCAAGAGTCTTGAAGCTAGGTGCTGATATGACAAGTGTGGCCAGTAGCGCATCCACCATTGATGCTCCTTTTATGTTTGAAGACTCAGGGATGCATAAGTATAACGGAACCTATTACTATTCCTATTGCATCAATTTTGGCGGCTCACATCCTGCTGATAAACCACCTGGTGAAATCGGCTATATGACGAGCTCAAGTCCGATGGGACCCTTCACGTATAAAGGACACTTTCTGAAAAATCCGGGTGCTTTTTTTGGTGGCGGCGGTAACAACCATCATGCGGTATTCAATTTTAAAAATGAGTGGTATGTGGTGTATCATACGCAAACCGTTAGCTCTGCATTATACGGAAGCGGCAAAGGCTATCGCTCTCCACATATTAACAAGCTTGTGCATAATGCAGATGGCTCCCTTCGAGAAGTAGCAGCCAATTATGAAGGAGTGAAACAGCTATCTAATCTGAATCCATATCAACGTGTTGAAGCTGAAACATTCGCTTGGAATGGACGCATTTTGACAGAAGCCTCGTCAGCACCCGGAGGACCAGTGAATAACCAGCATGTCACCAATATTCAAAATGGCGATTGGGTCGCTTTAGGGAATGTAGACTTTGGTTCAAATGGCGCTAGAACATTTAAAGCCAATGTCGCATCGACAGTAGGCGGGAAAATAGAAGTACGCCTTGGCAGCGCGAACGGCAGACTGGTCGGTACACTGAATGTCCCTTCCACCGGTGGAACACAAAACTGGCGGGAAATAGAAACATCGATTAACGGCGCATCCGGAGTGCACAACGTATTTTTTGTCTTTACCGGAACAGGCGGGGGAAATCTATTCCAATTTGATTCTTGGCAGTTTACTCAAAGGTAGCGAATAAAGGTGCTTAAATGTTTGATAGAGGAGTGGGAAATTTGATGTCATGTATAAAAAAACCAATGCTTGCTTTATTGGTGTGTTTCACCATGCTGTCTGTCATGTTCATAGGGCCCGGAGTAGCTGAAGTATCAGCAGCTGACGCAAACATTAACCTCAACGCAGAAAGACAAGTGATTCGTGGTTTTGGCGGAATGAACCATCCAGCTTGGATTGGTGATTTGACAGCACCACAAAGGGAAACCGCCTTTGGCAATGGACAAAATCAGTTAGGGTTTTCCATTCTTAGAATTTATGTAGACGAAAACAGAAACAATTGGAGCAGAGAAGTCGCGACGGCCAAACGAGCGATCGAGCATGGTGCTCTAGTCATTGCTTCCCCTTGGAATCCTCCAAGCAGTATGGTTGAAACATTCAATCGGAATGGATCACCTGCCAAGCGGCTTAAATACAATCAATACGCAGCATATGCTCAGCATCTGAATGATTTTGTCACTTACATGAAAAACAACGGAGTCAATCTTTATGCGATTTCTGTTCAAAACGAGCCCGATTATGCACACGAATGGACATGGTGGACACCTCAGGAAATCCTGCGATTCATGAGAGAAAATGCCGGCTCCATTAATGCACGTGTGATTGCACCAGAATCGTTTCAATACCTTAAGAATATCTCAGATCCTATCTTAAACGATCCGCAGGCGCTTGGAAATATGGACATTCTCGGCGCACATCTATACGGAACCCAAATTAGCCAGCTTCCGTACCCTCTTTTCAAACAAAAAGGGGCAGGGAAAGAGCTATGGATGACAGAGGTCTACTATCCGAATAGTGATAACAATTCAGCGGACCGCTGGCCTGAGGCATTAGGGGTATCAGAGCATATTCACCATTCAATGGTGGAAGGGGACTTTCAGGCGTATGTGTGGTGGTACATCCGGAGGTCATACGGTCCTATGAAAGAAGATGGAATGATTAGCAAACGCGGATACAACATGGCGCATTTCTCCAAGTTTGTGCGTCCAGGGTACGTCAGAATTGATGCAACGAAAAGCCCCGAATCGAATGTTTTCGTCTCAGCCTACAAAGGAAACAATCAGGTCGTCATTGTGGCGATTAATAAAAACAATGCAGGGGTCAATCAACACTTCGTCGTGCAAAATGGCTCCGTTTCTCAGGCGTCTAGATGGGTGACGAGCGGCAGCAGCAACCTTCAGCCTGGAACTGACTTAAACATATCAGGAAATCAATTTTGGGCTCATCTCCCTGCTCAAAGTGTGACAACATTTGTGGTCAAACGCTAGAGAAACACGAAAAGCCAATTTTCTCATTAAAAAAGAAAATTGGCTTTTTTCTGTGTAAATAGAAAGTTGATTTTTCACGACGTCAACACTTTGGGTATAATAATAACAATGACTTCAGGAGAGTGATCATCATGCCAAAGGTTCAAAGCAAAGTATTGATTATAGATGACGAAAAAGAAATTTTAGAATTAATCCATACCGTATTAACAAGAGAAGGCATTGACCAGGTGTTAACAGCTTCAACTGCCCGTGATGGGCTCACGCAATTTCATCAAGAACAACCAGATCTCGTCATACTGGATATTATGCTGCCAGACGGAGAAGGCTACGATATTTGCAAACAAATCAGAGATGTCTCGCATGTTCCGATTATCTTTTTATCAGCAAAGGGAGAGGAATCAGACAAAATTGTAGGACTTGCCATTGGCGGCGATGATTACATTACAAAACCGTTCAGTCCAAAAGAAGTCGCTTACCGGGTAAAAGCCCAGCTAAGACGGTCATCATACTTACAGCCTTCTCAAGCGGAGCCCGTGATCAAAAAAGGCCCATTTGAGTTAAACGAGCAGCAAGCCGAACTGACGAAAAACGGAGCGGCAATTGAGCTCACTCCGAAAGAACTTATGTTGATGACTTATTTCTTGCAGCATCCGAATCGCGTAATCAGTAAAGAAACGCTTTATCAAACGGTTTGGGGAGAGGATTTCTTCGGTTCTGATAATACGGTAATGGTTCATATACGAAGACTGCGGGAAAAAATAGAACATTCCCCATCTACACCAGAATTTCTCGTGACGGTCAAAGGGCTTGGCTATAAATTTGTTGTAAAGGATGCGTAAAGATGAAATGGCGATTAACAGGCAGATACATGGTCTCTGTCATTATCGTGACCATTATCACGGTCTTTATTAACTTATTTGGATTCATGATATGGCTTGTACTACAAGCAAGCAGTCAGCAAAACGAAGAAAATACGCCGGAAACCTTCACAAGAACATTTGAACAATACATCATCTTGTCTGATCAAAATATCACTGTGAGTAAAGAAGGACAGCAAGCCTTAAAACAACAAAATGCGTGGATTCAAATATTAGACGAAAATGGACAAGACGTCTATCATGCACTAGCACCTAAAGGCATAAAGAGCAAATACACACCTATAGAAATTGTAAACTTACATAAATATAAAGATAAGCAATTAATGTCGACGATCTATGCTGGAGGAAAAAATGCAAAGGGTAAGGAATACAGCTACTTCATCGGATTTAAGGACCCTTCCATCGGAAAATATTTATTTTCTTTTGATACGAAAGAATTAATATCGCAATTCAATATCGGGACGATGATTTTATTATCGATTGATGCCATCATTGCCTTATTCATTGGATACTTATTCAGCCGGCAACTCATCAAACCGCTCGGCCGTGCCATTTACGGCATCCAGCGGCTCGCAAACGGAGATTATACGACGAATCTGCCAACTAAGGGAATATATAAAGATGTGTTCTATAATGTCAATCACTTATCCGAGCAGCTCGCTTCAAGCCAAAAAGAAAAAGACAAATTAGAGCAAATGCGGGAAGAGTGGATCAGTCATATTTCTCATGATATTAAAACACCATTATCCTCTATTCAAGGCTATGCAGAAATCATGAAAGATCCAAATTATCCTCTTTCAGAACAAGATATCAGACATTACGCTGACATCATTGAGAATAAATCACTGTACATCACAGATGTGATGGAGGATCTCAATTTAACAACAAGGCTGAAAAATAACGACGTGATGCTGCATAAAGAGCTGGTGAACATTGTGCCATTGCTGCGTGAAACGTTAATTGATATCCTCAACGATTCGAGATATGTAGATCAGACCATTGAACTGCAAACGAATGTAGACAAGCTTATGCTGAATATTGATACGATCCTCATACGAAGAGCGGTCACCAATCTCATTTTAAATGCCCTTGTTCACAATGATGCTGATGTGAAAATCATTGTACAGCTTGAACAAAAAGAACATACCCATATCACCATTCAAGACAACGGCAAAGGAATTGAAGAGGCAGAGCTAGAAAAAGTGTTTGACCGCTACTATAGAGGGACGAATACAGGAGGGACACATGCAGGCTCAGGTCTTGGAATGGCGATTGCAAAAGATATCATCCAAAAACACGGGGGAGATATTACAATACAAAGTATGATAGGAGAAGGAACAACGATTGATATCCAATTACCCGCTTAAACGGACATACAAAAAAACGGTTCTGCTCAATCACAGAACCGTTTTTTCTAACTCTTATTCTGAAAACACTTTTATGCCTTTCACAATGTTCCAAATGAAGAAGTAGATCGCCACAAGGAATGTCACAGCATACGTTGCAATTAAGAACGGACCAGCATGACTGATATCGTTCATGCCAAGTAAACCTGAACCGGCAATCCCAAGACCGAAAATCAAATAAGGAATAATATGTGTCCATAGTGATTTTTTCGCATGGTATTTCACTTCGTCTTTTCCTAAGAAATAAACGATAATCGGAAATAGAAATGGTGCAAAAAAGATACTGAAGTAACATAATGAAGACAAAATTTTATTTTCTCTCAAAGCTTTTCACCTCTATGATTGATTTAGAAGAGGGGACCATTTGACTCATCCCTCAATTCCTTACAAACTCATTGTACAACCTCAACCTTAACTCGTATTAATCCGAACCTTACAGCAACCTTAAATATGTTAAACCATAAAACGATGATCGATATTTCCATTTATTTTTTCAGAAAAAAAGTTGACTTCGCCCCCTCTGAATCTACAATCAGTAAAGTCGAACCATTTGAAGATGTTCTACCCGGATGTTCAAGCTAGAGATCTCTTTGCTACAATCATTTGATAACAAAAGTTGGCCGAAAAATGTTTCACCTTGACCTTGAAGTATAGTTCAACCTTTATAATGTACATATAGTAAAACAAAATAATAAAAAAGGAGTAACGATGGAGTTGATGACTAGAGGAGAACTTGCCAAAAAAACAGGAGTAAGTCCTGCCGCAATTCGTTACTATGAAGAACACAACATATTGCCTGCTCCAAGACGACGTTCAAACGGTTACAGATTCTATACAGAAGACTATGTTGTGAAGATTCAATTGATCAAAGATGCAAAAACGCTCGGTTATTCATTAAAGGAAATAGCTGAAATTATGAACATGCTAAGTCAAGACATAGACCTTGATACCCTAAGACAAATTGTCCATCTTAAACATGAAGAAATTGAAAAGAAAATTAAAAGCCTTCGTCTCATTCAAGACCTTTTATCTAACTTATTAAAAACCCCTGAAAAAAAAGTACAAGTCTATCTGGAATCATTTCGTATTCCGAAGCAGGATGATCAATAAACCTATTGAGTGAAGGAGAGAAAAAAATGAGCGTAGAAATGTATCATGGTGAACGTTCTAAAGAAAGTATTCAATTTGAAACATTATTCGCTTCGCAAAGTAATAAAGAGAGTTTTTCTAGTATCGAACAGACAAAAAAATTTCTTAAGCAAAAAGGAATTGAAAATACGCAGCCTTATGCCATTGGGGATGATGTGAAGTTAATCAGTGAGGTACAAGAGCAGACATTCGAAGGCATGCAAGTTTTCACATTGAATGAAAAAGTATCACAAAATCAAAAAACCATTCTCTATCTACATGGTGGCGCGTGGACAAATCAGCCTTTGAATGTCCATTGGTGGTTCATGGATAAAATGGCGCAATCACTAGGTGCGAAAGTAGTCGCTCCTATTTACCCAAAAGTACCTCATTATAGCAACCAGGATACGTATCCGAAAATGCTTAACCTATATAAAGACCTTCTGAAAACTGCCGGAAGTGCCAATCAATTGACGATCATGGGAGATTCAGCTGGCGGAAACATCTCACTTGGTCTTGCGCACCTTTTAAAGAAAGAGGATCTGCCGCAGCCGAAGGATATCGTGTTACTATCTGCGTGTGTGGATATGAGCATGAGCAACCCTCTCATATTTGAATACGCAAAAAAGGATCCGATTCTAGGTCATGAAGGAATGGAAGTCATCACAAAAATGTGGGCAGCTGATCAAAGTCTCACAGACCCATTGATTAGTCCCATTTACGGTGACTTTAAAGGGCTCGGGAAGATCACTCATTTTATCGGAACACATGATATGTTATATCCAGATGCCATAAAACTTGATGAAAAACTATCAGAACAAGGAATGGACATCAAAACCTTTGTTTATCCTGAAATGCTACATGTGTTTGTTGTCATGCCAATTCCAGAAGCGGCAGATGCTCTGAAGAAAATCATTCAAGTGATCAATCGTTAGGGATTCAGTTCACACCTAGAAAGGGTACATGTTCTGGTGTAAATAGGCGAAAAGGCTGCTTACTTGAAAGCAGCCTTTTTCAATTGAATATGAAATACATTCAAAATGGCAATGCACTACAGATTAAACGGTCTTTTGGCTGGTTTGTAAAGGAGAGTGAAGTTCAGTTCATCACCTCATGTTTGGTATAATACATACGAGCAGTGAGGCGAAAGGGGAACGCAATGAAAACGTTTGATCTATCACAAGAAGATATCGAATTAATAGACGAAGCAAAAAAGAAGATGACAAGCATCATGTAGGGGCAGCGATCCGCATGAAAACAGGAGAAATCATATCAGCTGTCCATATAGAAGCCTATATCGGACGGGTAACTGTTTGTGCAGAAGCCATTGCGATTGGTAGCGCTTTATCGAATGGATACAAAGATTTTGATACAATTGTTGCAGTGAGACACCCTTATTCAGATGAAGAAGATAGAAGAATTAGGGTAGTCAGCCCTTGCGGCATCTGCCGAGAGCTCATTTCAGACTTTGGGCCAACATGTTTTGTCATCCTTGATATGGATGGGGAGCTGGTCAAGGTGAAAATCGAAGAACTCATTCCGCTCAAATATACTCGAAACTGATGTACCACATAAAGATAAAATAGGAAAAGGGATGTAGCAAACGTTACATGTGATCCTTGCTACATCCAAGATGACTGAAAAAGCGTTCAACAAAAGCGGCCCCATGTATGTTCTCCATATATTTCGTGTTAAAAATATACTGTTCCATTTGTTCAAGCTTCCGCAGACTCCGCACTAGTATTTTCCGATCATGGTCAGACAGAGTAGGATCATCATCTATCTTCTCAAAGGCCTTTTTCACACGTGCAGATACATGTTCAACATATAAATGGTTTTTGGATGCTGGCGGAATACATGCCCCCAGGTCACAGCCTATAAAACGAACACCATCAAGGGTGCAGTTTTCAAAATTGGCGATCAGCTTTTGTTTGCCATTTCCATCAAACGTTATATCTATTAGCTTACCAGCAAAGGTACAATTGACGATATTCGCTGCCTGTAAAACACGGTCATTGAATCTACAATTAGAGAAAGTACAATCGATAAACGTAGCATTCTCCAATGTCATTCCCCTCATATCGCAGGAAGAAAATTCGCAATTGGTGAAGACAGCTTCGTTTTTGCTAATGCCCACAGAGCGCAAGTCTGAACGACTAAAAGTACAATGATCAATCGTACTACCGGCAAAAAATCTCGCATTCGTCAGATCACACGTATCAAATACAAGATGATCCAAGTGACAGCTCCAAAAAATAGGAGAACAAACATTTGAGTTGATGATCGTCGTTCTGCTGATTGTTTCGTTTTCATACCTGGCAACATCAGAAAATGTTTCGTTATCTACTGATATACCAGACTCAAGTCTTCTCATCGCTATCACCCCATCATTTCTTCAGAATTTTTCACAATCATGATGTCCATTCAGCCAGTTCATTTTCTCTTAGCGCTTGTCTTTGACTCAAGATTATATCACAAAACGATATGCGTTTAATGGACCTTTTGTGATATGAGGAATGTCAGAATTCATATTAAAGATTTTCGCATTGATGTCTATTATGCCAAAGCTAGTGATTCGTTTAGCGTGCATATCGTGATATGTTGCAGCGGTTTCTTTTGTTTTGAATAAGTAGATTCCCTATCGGGGTCAGCTTGTATACATTCTTTGACTGAACACTAAGGTAAATCACAAAAACCTAAACAAAATCCACCGTCATAAACAATGGGTATTTGTTTAGGTTTTTTAGCGATTGAATCGTTTTCGAAGAACTAGGCATGAGACAGCGAATACTACGAAAGCGCCCGCTGATCCAGCAGCAAACACCAACTCAAATTGTTCTGGTTTCGGTTTGAATAACAAAGGGACTGAAAGAATGAGCGCAGCACCACTAAAGCTTAATCCTAATATCAACATGGCCAATAATTTATTCATAGAAACACCTCTTACACTTAGAGTGAGAACAATGGAGACCTACTGATCTAAGGATTCGACGACCTTTAACCGTCCTAAATGGAGTGTATCATATGATGGTAGGAGATTGTTTTTTTCATGAAAACACAATCGTACAACAAACAATTTTAAACGAACACTGTTCTTTACGAACGGTGTTCGTTATAATATAAATGAAATGAAATTTAAAACGCTTTCCACAAAGGGATGAGGAGATGCAAAAGATGACGTCATTATCTAAGAATCAAAAGCAAATCGCTATCATTGGAGGAGGACCTGGGGACTAACACTTGCCTTAATTTTGCAAAATTACGGTATACAAACAACCATCTATGAACGGGAGATGCATGACAAGAGCCTTGAACGAGGGGGCTCACTGGATATTCACGAAGAAACAGGTCAAAAAGCCTTAAAAGAAGCAGGAGTTTATGAGAAATTTCAAAGGAATGCCCGCTATGAAGGGGAAGATTTCCGATTACTTGATAAATCAGGAAGAATTTATTTAGATGAAGAAACGGAATCAGATCAAAAAGGTACTCGCCCGGAAATTGATCGTGGTGTGTTATGTGAACTACTATTAGAACAAATTGATGCTGAAACCATCAAATATGGATATAAACTAGAAAGATGCGTTTCATTAGAAAGTGGTATGACCGAGCTTCATTTTGAAAACGGAGTTGTCGAAACAGTTGACCTTTTGATTGGGGCTGATGGTGCTTTTTCTCGTGTGCGTCCTCTGTTAACAGATATTGAGATTGAATACTCTGGGCTCACGATGCTAGAACTGAATGTCATAAGCGTAGAGGAGAACCACCCTGATTTAGCTGAATTTAATAAACGAGGTAAGATGTTTGCTTTGGCAGACCACAAAGGACTGATTGGGCAGTTAAACGGAGATGGCCGAATCAAAGTGTACGCAAGCTTCATGGTAGAACGCAATTGGATCGAGACTTGTGGTATACCGTTTCATCAAGCGAAAGAAGCAAAAGAACAATTATTAGCGTTATTTAGTGATTGGGATGATCAGCTGAAAAACTATATTCGTTATGCAGAAGATGCCATCATTCCAAGGCGGATCTATACGCTTCCTACCGGTTTTAAATGGAATCGTCATAAAGGAGTAACGCTTATCGGTGATGCAGCTCACGTCATGTCGCCATTCGCAGGCGAGGGTGTGAACATGGCGATGTTTGATGCAAGGGAGCTAGCACTTGCTATTGTCCGACATCCTCATCATATTGAAAAGGCGATTGAAGAATACGAAGACATGATGTACGAATATTCATCAGAAAAAGCGCATGAATCGGAGAATAGTTTAAAACTGTGTTTTTCAAAAGACGCTGCGGTCAAGCTTGCAGATATGATGAATTCTTTTCAAAAGGATGATGATTGATGCTCAATTTACTATTTTACTTTGACATGTTATAAAGAGAGTATGAACAATTCAAATCGTCGTATGATCAGTCGCCGGTCTCGGCCGGCTAAAGAACCCTTAAGCCGTGAGCTTATTGTGAAAACGGCCTATGAGCTTCTTAAGGAGCAAGGAATAGAGGGCATGAGTATGCGTAAGGTGGCTAAAGCATTGGATACGGGACCTGCATCCTTGTATGTCTACGTGAACAATGTTCAAGAACTCAGTGCTTACGTATTGGATTATGGTCTCGGACAAATGGTTTATCCAGATTCAAAGGATAGCACATGGAAAGAACAGTTATTCGACATATTGCATACTTATTTCCTACTGCTATTCGAAAAACCGGGTCTCGCTGAAATTTCTCTCTCCACTATTCCACAAGGAACGAACTTTCTTCAGTTGACCGAACGTATTCTGGCTGCATTGCATGAAGGCGGGATCGAATCTACATCCGCAGCATGGGGAGTAGACCTATTGCTGTTATACGTATCTTCTGTAGCTTACGAAAAGGTCTCTTGGAAGAAACAAGGCTCTTCACAGATTTCAGACACAAAAAAAGCATTTCTTCAAGCAGACAAAACGCAGTTTCCTTTCATTCATCGTGTAAAAGAAGAAATGTTTGCAGGTGATACCGTATCAATGGAACGGTTCCGATGGGGAATTGACGTCATTTTGTATGGAATCCAGCAGGAAGACAATTAGAAAGGAGCATAAGCAAAAAGCAGTCAATGGCTGCTTTTTTTATATGGTGATTTTCATATTTGTGATCTTGTGAGCATTATAATATATAAATAAATCTATATATTGTTTTTATATATAAAAAATTATATAATCTAGTGGAATAAAAAAATGAGGTGCTTAGGCATGGAACATATTAAAAAGTTATTAGAGAGTTATATTCCTTTAGCAAAATCTACTGCAAAAATGTTTGGACCAAATTGTGAAGTGGTGATTCATGATTTAACAAATCCTCAAGCATCTGTCATGTTTACAGTAAATAACCATGTGACAGGAAGAGAAATCGGCCAATCATTTGATCATCTAGTAAAGACTGTATTACAATCAGAAGATTTTAAAGAAGATTATCTGGCTGGTTATACATTTGTAACAGAAGATAAGCGTACGATTCGTTCTTCGACTTCATTAATACGTGATTCAAAGCAAAAAGTGATCGGTGCTTTCTGTATCAATTTTGATGTTGAAGCACTGAATCAAATGCAGCAATTTATGGATACTTTTCTTACTACACATGTGGAAGCTCAAGAGAAAGAAACAACATCAAATGATGATCTTGAAAATGTGGAAGAAATCGTCGATCAATTGATTCAACAAATCATTCAAAACAGTGTTCATCCAGTTATGAAACGTCATGAAAAAATTGAACTAATCAAATTCATGGATGAAAAGGGCATTTTTTTAATGAAAGGATCTGTTGAGAAGGTCGCATCTATGTTAGGTATTTCCAAAGTAACCGTCTATAGCTATTTGGATGAAATCAAAAATAAATCGAGGTAAGGAGTGTCAACATGGAAAGCATACTCGAGGTAGGAAATCTAAAATCAAACGGACACTATGCATTCGCAACCATTCATCAAAACACGGTCTATGTGTCAGGACAATTTGCCATCAATCCTGAAACGACAGAAAAAGAGTTCGGCCCCATTGAAAAAGAGACATTACAAGCGCTTAAGAATGTAGAGATGATTGTAGAGGCTGCTGGAAGTCAAAAAGAAAAGATTTTGCGCATGACATTATACATTTCAGATATTGAATTATGGGACAAAGTAGATGCGGTTTATACCGAATTTTTCGGTGAACATAAACCAGCTCGTACGATTGTACCAACGAATGAATTACATTTTGGTTTCAAAATTGAAATGGATGCCATTGCATATATTTAGAATATTTTTTTGACCACCCTATATAAAAAATTATATTTTGTATAAAAAAATATTCAAAGGGGCAGATGAAGAATGAATCAATTAAGTTGTAACCATTGCGGGAAAAAATATGAGATGACACCAACTCTATGGAAATGTGATTGTGGTGGAGTATTAAATCTAGTGAAAGATACCCCGAAAATAGACGTCACAGCTTGGAAGCACTATCCAAATTCATTATGGCGTTATGTTGAAACCATGCCATTTCCAAAAGATTCTAAGACGTGGGAAACTGTGACAATGGGCGAGGGCCAATCTCCTTTAATCGTTCTAGATCCTAATGAGCCAAACACTTATGTAAAAGTTGATTATATGATGCCGACACTATCATTTAAAGACCGTGGAGCAGCTGTGTTAATGACAAAAGCTAAGGAATTAGGGGTAACAAAAGTCATTGCTGATAGCAGCGGGAATGCAGGAACGGCAATTGCTGCGTATGCTGCGCGTTGTGGTATTGCCTGTGACATCTATCTAAGTGATCAAACATCACCTAAAAAAGTCGCTCAAATAAAAGCCCACGGAGCAACGATTAAAGAAATTCATGGTACACGAGAGGACGTTGCAGCTGCGGCCCAAAAGGCAGTAGACGAGGAAAACGTTTTTTATGCAAGCCATGTCTATAACCCTTATTTTTTCGAAGGTACAAAAACATATGCCTATGAAATCTATGAGCAACTAAAAGGAGCACCGGATGCTTTAATCATTCCGGTTGGAAACGGCACTCTGCTGCTCGGTGCGTATTATGGCTTTAGAGAGTTATTCGAAAATGGTCTCATTCATAAAATACCGAAAATTGTTGCTGTACAAGCGAAAAACTGCGCACCCCTTGTGAAAGCCTATCAAAATGAAGAAGAATCAGCATCACCTGTCACAAATAAAGGGACCGTAGCAGAAGGGATCGCTATTGCTGCCCCGGCTCGCTCCAAACAAATTTTAGAAGCTGTATACAAGACGAATGGTACGTTTATTGATATTGAAGAAGAAGAAATTATACATGCACGTTCTAAACTGAGTGAGAAAGGATTTTATGTCGAAGTGACATCTGCCATCAATTTTGCTGGCTACATGAAATATCAAAAGGAATCAGAAGAAACCATTATCATACCTCTTTGTGGGGCAGGGATTAAATCAAAATAACCTTAGGACTCTGGTAGAATAGAGCGTTGCGTGCCTCGTTGTCCTATTATAGGTTCAATCAGGAGTAATATTTGCGAAATGAATTTAGATGATATGGAGGGTTTTGGCGGAGACATACCATTTGAGAACTTTACAGATGACATCATTCCTTTGCTGAATCTTTCGGATTCTGATAGTTACTTAATGCTAGATGTTTGTAAGACTGTTGCAATTAGATTACGTCAACTGATTCACAATTGGCCTGATTAGATAAGAAGAACGCTCTCTATCTGGCAGAAGGAATGGAGTTAGCACATCAACAAAATGAGCCAATCGGATTGATATAAGATGAGAAGAAAGCTACTTTAGAAAGCATGTTTAAACCGTAGTAGCTTTCTTTCCACTCTACCTAATTATTTTTCATTTGTTCCTCTCCCCAATAACATATCTCATCTAATACAGGCATCAGTGATAAACCCTTTTCAGATAAACTATATTCTACTTTTGGAGGCACTTGGGGATATTCTTTACGATGAATTAAGTGATCCGCTTCAAGCTCTTTTAGTGTATTGGTTAATGTTTTAAAAGAAATCGTTCCGAGCTTACGTTTCAGCTGATTATAGCGAACAGGACCATCGTTTGAATATAAAGCATACAGAACTGGCATTTTATATTTCCCACCAATTAATGACA
Source organism: Bacillus sp. FSL K6-2869 (assembly GCF_040869405.1). NCBI lineage: Bacteria > Bacillati > Bacillota > Bacilli > Caryophanales > Bacillaceae > Bacillus > Bacillus sp. FSL K6-2869. The sequence goes on along the minus strand of NZ_CP152035.1, from coordinate 1,885,830 downwards.
AAGTATACCCAAAACCAGTATCTTTTAGCTCAGCTTTCGTCTGGAAGGACTCCTCATTCATTTTATACTCTCCTTTGGATTAGTATCGCACTTTGATTACCGTACTTGTAGTATGTTATAGCACACAATAAAATGAATGTACATCAAAAAAATGATGCAAAACTCAGAAGAAGGGTGAATGAATAATGAAAACGATTGTCTATGCACATCCTTGGGATGGAAGTTATAATCATGCCATTTTGACTTCCATAACAGAAAAATTAGAAACAAAGAAAGAACCGTTTCAAGTGATCGATTTATATAAAGATGGATTTAATCCTGTTTTTACAGCTGAAGAATTAAAGCATTTTCATAAAGGAGAAACGCCTTATTCATTAGTGAAGGATTATCAAGAAAAATTAAAACAGTCAACAGAATTGATATTTATATTCCCTGTCTGGTGGTGGGATTTACCTGCTATTTTAAAAGGATTTATTGATAAAGTGATGTTAAGGGGTTTCGCTTTTACGGAAGATCAACACACTGGTGCTTTGAAAGGTTTATTGACAAATATAAAAAAAACAACCGTGATCTCAACATCTACAACAGATAAGGATTATATTGAATCGGAAGCTGGAAATGCCATTCAAAGCGTTTTTATTAACAGAACTCTAGCTGATTTGGGATTGAAAAATGAATCCACGAAATGGATTCATTTTTCTAGAGTGAACTTAACAACAGATGAAAAGAGAAAGCAATTTTTAAAAGATATATCCCAGAATATTTGATTTACAGTACAACAAATAAGGCCCATCTTCTACGACCGATTTAATTTCTTGAGAAGGTCGTAGAAGTTTTGAAATTTGAAAGAGGTGAGATTTAGACAAACAAAAGGATAGACTTGTACAAGAAGGTAAATGAAGATCCATTGTATGATCTGATAAACAATAGTCGTATAAGAATCCCACTATTTAAAGTAAAGCTTTATAACTTTAGTGCTACACGTTTCAGCAGACTCTTTATCACCAGTCATTTAAGCAACAACGAATCGAGCCTGCCTAATTGACCTCTTGCAGACAATTGATCATTTAGCACTGCCGGCTCAAGCAGATTGTTAACATCATTTTCATTAAAAATAATACTGACTCATACCATTTCTAAAGATAGGCAGGGTCTTAGTCACTAGCTCTTCTGATGAAATAAGTCTTCCTTCCTTATTCCATGTGTATGCAGCTCCGTATATCCCCCAACTTAGCATAGTAGATAGGGTTGTTACCATTTGTTTATCCTCTAATTCGATGATGTTTTTAGTCCCTTTTAGCATAAGATCAGCTATTAGCTTCTGTAACTCCTCTTTAATTTTACTTTCGATAATAGTTCCTAAAGAATGATAACCTTTGGGACATAGGTCGCTTATCTCTTTATGGTGATCACACATGGCTAGAAAAATATTTGCAATGACTTTTTCATTGAATCCATCGTGATCATTGAGTCTTTTTTTCAATTTGTCTGTAAATGTATTGGTGATTGTAGAATGTAACAAATCAAATTTATCGTCAAAGTGCGCATAAAATGTAGCGCGGTTAATAGTAGCCTTTTCTGTGATATCACGTACCGTTATATGGTTGAAATCTTTTTCACTAGCTAACGAAAGAAAAGAGTCTACAATCAACTGTCTTGTACGAAGTATTCTCGGATCTTTTTTTGGCATAATCATTTTTTCTTCTCCTTTTAGGGTTCATCATCTTGTCTAAAAACGACAATACATATAGAAGTGTTGCGTAAACTACATATTGGCTATTTTGGTTATTGTTTATTATTCTTTTTCATCTTATCATCAATTATACAACGCGCGTTGCTTAAATAACACATGTTATCACGAAAGATTTTTGATCAAGGAAATCATTGTGATCATTCTGAATAACAAAAGGAGATAGACGACCATGAATATCACTATTTTTGGGGCAACTGGTGCAATCGGTCAACTTTTAACACAGTTTGCATTAGAAAACGGAGATTTCGTTACGGTATATGTTAGAAACCCTGAGAAAATCAAGCAAAAGCATTCGAATTTACGCATTGTAACGGGTGAACTAACGAACACTTCAGCTATTGAAACGGCAGTTTCAGAAGCTGATGTCGTGATAAGCACCTTAGGTCCCGGCATTGATTTATCTCGAAAACAAAAAGGTACACCGATCGCCGACGGACATAACCGAATTGTCAAAGCGATGAAGAAGTTCACCAAAAAAAGGTTGATTACACTCGCGACGCCAGCCTTGCAATCTGAAGACGATAAGAAAAGCTTATCGACGATATTGCCAAGAATATTGCCTAAACTTCTCATGCCAAATGGTTATGCCGAAATGAAGAAGATAGGAGAACTGATTAAACAATCGAACCTGGATTGGACAGTCGTTCGAATCATTAATCCTAATATCAAATACAACGGGCAATCTTACGGTTATTCATTCGGCGATCAGCCAGCTAAAATGTCCGTATCTAGGGAAAATGTCGCTAAACTCATGTATGACGCTGCTAGGCAACACCAATTAATCGGAAAAATGCCCATTGTTTATAATCATTAAATGAGCTTTTTGTATGAGGTTGTTGATTCAGCAGAATTTATAGGAATCATTTAGAGTCATACCAAAATATTGCGTGTGAATTCTTTTTATAAGTATTCAAAATCAAAATCATAAAGGGGAAATGATCATGTCAAAAGTATTATTTGTTAAAGGAACACCTCAAAGTGAGGAACAATCAAGAAGTACGCAAGTTGCTAGAGCATTTATCAATGAATATAAGGAAGTAAATCCAACAGATGAAATAATAGAAGTAGATGTCTATTATGCAAATGTGCCATTAATCGATGCTGATTTTTTAACTGGACAAAAGAAGTTAAGAAGTGGGGAAGTGCTAACAGATGTTGAAGCTCAAAAAATAGAAGCAGTGAATGCATTTACAAAGCAATTTATGGAAGCAGATAAATACATTATTCAGTCTTCAATGTGGAATTTAGGAATCCAACCTTTATTAAAAGCCTATTTTGATACAATCATGAGTGCTGGAAAAACGTTTAAATATACATCAGAAGGTCCAGAAGGATTGATGAAAGGGAAAAAAGCAATCCATATTCATGGAATGGGAGGATTTTATTCGCAGGCAATTGGAATGGAACATTCCGATTCTTACGTAAGAGGTGCGCTAAAGTTTGTAGGAATTGAAGTGGAACCAACGATTTTTGTTGAAGGTATTGACTATGATCCAACTAAAGAAGAAGAAATTGTTACTTCAACAATTGAAAAAGCAAAAGCGGTAGCACGAACGTTTTAAAAAAAGCATTGGTGGGATTAGTTAAAAAGATTTTAATTAACATCATCCCACCTCGCACGTTCAAAAGCGTAATAAAGAAGAATGGACAAGATACATTCATCAAAATCATAAAGGGGGAACATAGGATGAAAGTAGAAATTTGGTCTGATTTTGTTTGCCCGTTTTGTTATATTGGCAAACGTCAATTTGAAATAGGGTTAGAACAGTTTGAACATAAAGAAGAGGTCGAAGTCTTATTTCGACATTTTCAATTAGATCCATATGCGAAAAAAAATACAGGAATGGATATCCATCAAGTATTATCCTCTAAGCATGGTGTCCCATATGAAAAAGCAAAAGTACTGAACAATCAATTGAAACAGAAAGCAAAAGAGGTTGGGTTAGATTATCAATTTGATACAATGATTCCTACGAATTCATATGATGCACTTCGTCTTTCTTATTATGCAAAAGAGAAAGGGAAGATTCGGGAGTTTATGGAGCGTATTTTGAAAGCTCATTTCACAGATTCACTAGATATCGGTGATCACGCAACACTTGCTCAACTTACAAGTGAAATAGGGCTTGATGGTAACGAAGCTTTGGATGTTTTAGCAAATGATCAATATAGCGAGAATATCGCAGCTGATAGAGCCGAGGGATCTAACATTGGGATTCAGGGCGTGCCCTTTTACGTTGTGAATGATAAATATGTCATCTCAGGAGCACAACCTAGCGAAGTGTTTTTAGAAACATTACAACAGGTATGGAAAGAAGAGTACGCGAATCGTAAGGTTGAAGAGCATAAATTAGAGTCATCGCTTGAGGATTATTGTTCAGATGGAACATGTAAATTTTAATGGATATTCAAAAAAGATACAGAAATCACAAAAGAATATTATAGTATATCAAGGCTCAGGTATAGTTGTTCTAAATCTTGCAGTAGTGCCAACATCAGTTGACTTGTATTGAACCTAATTGGTGCTCGTGTGATACAGCTGCTTTAAATACCACTTTATTATGAATCATTTACTTCCAAAAAATCAAAGGGGTTTAGCGATATGAAAAATACAATTTTCCAAGGCACAATCGAGCATTCAGGATTTGTAGTACCCGATATCGAAGTAGCAGTTGAATTCTTCACTCATATTTTGGGTTTTGAAGTCTTGTTCCGGCCAGGACGGATGCAGTTTGAGGACGATAGTTTAAAAAGATACTTTGGGGTTCACGAACAGTCAATTGTAGAAGGGGCGGCATTTTTGCAATATGGCGGTAGAAAGATCGAACTGGTTCAATGGTCGACGCCAGATCAACAGAATGTTCACCTAAAACCCAGTGATATCGGTGTAGCCCATCTAGCTATTACAGTTACCAATATAGAAGAGGCTTTAAAATATTTTGCAGAACAGTCTGATGTTAAAGTTAGAGAGCTGAGCCCTCTTGGATTTTTCTATATCACAACTTCATGGGGGATGGAGATTCAAATAATGGAATTACCCCAAAAACCTTTATGACCTATCTAATTTGTACCAAGACAAGAACAAGGGTCCTTTAATTAGTTGAAACAATAACTGTATCTTTATTAATGGACCCTCTTTCTCCTTCTGATCAAAGGACACCAAGAAGGGTCCTTTCCATCTAGTTGACCTCTTGCAGGCAATTGATCATTGTTTTCTCCTCTTAATACCTCACTAATATCCTGCTTTCTTAAAATCCATATCATTTCTGTGCTTTTTGATGTCTCTCTTTAGCTTTGGCAGCTCGAGCAAAGTGTTAACAGCAGAATGCCCAATGCCAACTACTGCAATTCTGATACCGAGTCAGATCGCGATTTAAAATATCAGGAATACCATTCGATTGTTCATTTTCTGTCATAATCCCTTCAGCATTTATTGGGTTAGGGTTTTTCCACGTACCAGTGGCATGTATAACCGCCTTTGCCTCGTAAGTTTTTTCTTCTTGATTATTTAATTTCACTCGAATGATAAAAGGCACAAGATCTCTGTCTTTTGTTTTTATCACCACCTTTTTGCCAATTAGGAGGACTGGGCTATTTAAATAACTATGTGGTTTCATTTGAAGAAGAGAAGTGGGTATTTAAATCAATCATTTTCACACGAATGAATCTTTGTTTGAATTCATATAATCAATTGATTATATAAGTTTTCAGTTATATACTATTGAAGGAGTTGAAAAGAGGGGGAATCATTGTGACTACAGATGTTTCAATTGGTGTGACACATATGTCGAATTGTTTAAAAACACTCAGTGATCAAACAAGACTGATCATGATGAAATTGTTTTTGGAGAAGGAATATTGTGTGTGTGAACTGGTAGATATGTTCGAAATGAGTCAACCAGCGATTAGTCAGCATTTACGAAAATTAAAAAAAGCTGGATTTGTTCAGGAGAACAGAAAAGGGCAGTGGCGTTATTATTCAATCAATACACTGTGTCCAGAATTTGAGACGATTCGGATCATCTTAAATCAAATTGATAAAGAAGACGACCTTATAAAAAGTATACAACATAAAGCAACAAACATGTCTTGTTCGTAAGGAGGGATGGGTTTGAGTTTTGCCGTTTTATCATTAATCATATTTTTGTTCACTTTGGTATTGGTTATTTGGCAGCCAAAAAATTTATCCATAGGGTGGTCCGCTTGTGGAGGAGCTATTTTAGCTTTAATCGTAGGTGTTGTGAATGTTGACGATGTGATCACCGTGACAGGCATCGTTTGGAATGCGACTTTAGCTTTTGTCGCCATTATCGTCATTTCACTCATACTTGATCGAATCGGCTTTTTTGAATGGGCAGCATTGCATATGGCAAAGGCTGCAAAAGGCAGTGGGCTACTTATGTTTGTGTATGTGACCATCCTTGGGGCAATCGTCGCTGCTTTATTTGCAAACGATGGTGCAGCACTTATTTTGACACCCATTGTTTTAGCCATGGTCAGAGCATTACACTTCAATGAAAAAATTGTATTCCCTTTTATTATCGCGAGTGGGTTTATTGCAGATACAACGTCGCTTCCACTTGTCGTAAGTAATTTGGTGAACATTGTAACAGCCGACTATTTCAACATTACGTTTATTGAATATGCATCCAGAATGGTTGTTCCAAACCTTTTTTCATTGCTAGCGAGTATCACTGTGCTGTACCTTTTCTTTAGAAAGAGTATACCAAAACGCTATGATATGACTGAGTTAAAGCAACCTAGGGAAGCAATAAAAGATCCAAAGATGTTTAGATTATCTTGGTATATATTAGCTTTTTTGTTGATTGGTTATTTTGCAAGCGAATTTTTATCTATACCTGTATCGGTCATAGCTGGAGTGATTGCCATTTTATTCTTGGTCATTGCACAAAAAAGCCCTGCTGTTCAAACAAAAAGCGTTCTAAAAGAAGCTCCCTGGGCGATCGTATTCTTTTCCATAGGTATGTACGTTGTTGTCTATGGCATGCGAAATGCAGGGCTTACTGATGCTCTTTCTAGCGTGATTCAAGCTGTAGCAGATCAAGGTTTATTGGCAGGTACTCTTGGTATGGGATTTATCGCAGCGATTCTTTCATCTGTCATGAATAATATGCCGACGGTCATGATCGATGCATTAGCCATTTTCGGCACCGATACACAAGGAATGATGAGAGAAGCGTTAATATACGCAAATGTCATTGGTTCTGATTTAGGACCAAAAATTACGCCCATTGGCTCCTTAGCAACACTACTATGGCTCCACGTCCTTTCTCAAAAAGGGGTGAAGATTTCCTGGGGGACATATTTCAAAATAGGGGTCATTTTAACTGTACCAACACTATTCATCACACTTTTAGCGTTGTATTTCTGGCTAATGATTATACATTAAAGGAGACGATCAACATGTCAAAGAAAACAATATACTTTTTATGTACCGGTAATTCTTGCCGCAGTCAAATGGCTGAAGGTTGGGCTAAAAAATACCTTGGAGATGAGTGGAAGATCTATAGCGCTGGTATTGAAGCTCATGGATTAAATCCGAATGCTGTCAAAGCAATGAAAGAAATAGGGATTGATATTTCTCATCAAACGTCTGACCTGATTGATCAGAAGATATTGCATCACGCTGACTTAGTCGTCACACTATGCGGTGACGCAGCTGATAAATGCCCGATGACTCCTCCTCATGTTGAACGTGTCCATTGGGGCTTTGATGATCCAGCAAAAGCAGAAGGAACAGAAGAAGAGAAGTGGGTATTTTTCCAAAGGGTAAGAGATGAAATTGGAGATCGATTGAAACAGTTTGCTGAGACTGGAAAATAATGCTGCCGTTTGAGTCAATTGAATATAAAATCTAATAATAAAGAGGATCAAGTCAAAGGTTCTCTTTTTTGCATTAATTAATATCTAGTTTACATAATATATATTCTAGGAAGTTAAACAACAATTGAATTTTTTTGTCTCATTATTAAGTATACTTATCTTATTGAGATAAAACAAAAAATGAAAATCCAACGGTTGATTCGTCAGATTTTCATTCCTCTAAATGTTTTAAAATTTTTGCAGGATTCCCGCCAACAATCACATTTGACGGAACATCTTTTGTCACAACGGCTCCTGATGCAATGACAGCATGATCTCCGATTGTCACACCTGGATTGATAATGGCACCACCGCCAATCCATACATGATGTCCAATTGTGACTGGTTTGCCGAATTCAATACCTGTTTGACGTTCTTCTGGATTTAACGGATGTCCAGCTGTATATATATGTACATTCGGACCTAACAAACAATGATCTCCAATTGTAATCTTGCAAACATCTAATAACACAGCATCAAAATTTGCAAAAAAATGCTCGCCAACCTCGATATTGTATCCATAATCACATTGTATTCTGCCTTCAAATACCACATCATCTCCGCAAGCGCCTAAAAGCTCCTTTAAAATGGCCTTTCTCTGTGATGGCTCATTTGTTTGCTGATAGGCAAATGTCAATTGTCGCGCTTTTGCTCGATCTGTCATCAATGTGTGGTCATTTGGATGATAGTATTCTCCTTTGATCATCTTTTCTTTTTCTGTTTTCATGTTCATCTCCCTTTTGTTGAAAATTCATTCATCGTTTGAATGAATGACTCGGTGAATTGTGTTGTCGTCTCATTTCCTCCTAAATCCTTCGTTTTCAAGTTCTTTTTTAAGGTCTCATCAAGAGTATGTTCGATCAGACTGGCTGTCTGTTTTAATCTTTCATCTTGATATTTTACATGTAGCCAGTTACAAAGCATTACTGTAGAAAGAATCATGCCCATTGGATTGGCGATATTTTGACCAGCTATATCAGGTGCTGAACCATGTGCCGCCTGTGCCATCGCTTGATTTTCGTTGCAATTTAATGAGGGTGCCATTCCTAAACTGCCGACTAGTTCCCCTGCAAGATCAGATAATATGTCGCCAAACATATTTTCTGTCACAATCACATCAAAATCACCTGCACGTCTCACTAAATGAGCAGCCATCGCATCAATATGAATATCCTCAACCTCCACTTGTGGATATGCTGTCGCTACCTCTTGACATGTTCGTAAAAACAAGCCAGATCCTAATTTGATCACGTTCGCTTTATGAACAATGGTGACTTTCCCCCTCCTCTCCACTGCACGTTGAAAGGCTGCGTGGGCAATACGGGTAATTGCTTTTTTTGTAAACACACCTGTAGATATGGCGACATCTGGTGTAATCATCCACTCTCCTGTCCCCTGATACATATTCCGGTCTGGATAAAAGCCTTCTGTATTTTCTCGAAAAATGACAAGGTCGACGCCACTCGCAACGCTTTTCACACCTGGCAGCGATTGCGATGGACGAATATTTGCAAATAAATCAAATGTATGACGCAGTTCTCCACTTGGATTTCTTCTTTCTTTCAATTGATCAGGATATGAATCTGAATCATGAGGTCCTAATATCCAGCCATGGCATTTTTTCAAGGCGGCTATAGTAGATGCTGGCACTGGATCTTGATGAGAATGAATGGCTTCAGCACCGATAGGACACTCTACAAATTCCACAAATAGTTCATTGAACTGTGACAACGCTGTCTTTAAAATACGCATACTAGAATAAACAATTTCCGGTCCAATCCCGTCTCCCTTTAAAATACCTATTCGATATGACATATGTATCGCCCCTTTTGTCTTTATTCTATCAAAGAATGATGAAGTTGGAATATTTTCTTCATGATGATCCTCCCTCATGTTATTTACGAATCAAGAAGTCTCCTTTATAATCGAGTAGATTTGTTCTGTATGACTACATAGATATGAGGGATTAGATGAAATTAAAGTGGTATAAAGCGATTATTGTTATTTTTACGATGTCTGGGATCTCCATCTCCACTTGGTTTTCAAGAACACCAGAAGTGAGAGATTTATTGCAAGCAGATACAGGCACAATGGGACTCATTTTACTCGGCTTATCTGTAGGTTCCATTGTCGGGCTGATTCTTTCCAATGTATTCGTTCGCAAAAAAGGCGGCCGAGTGGCGATTGTGGTCAGCGCTTTTTTGATGTTTATTGGATTCTCAACCCTTGCAATCGGAGCCGCCCTCTCTTCTACGCTGATTGTCACTGCTGGTCTTTTTCTTTTTGGTTCAGGCTCAGGCATGTGCAATGTAGCCATGAACTTAGAAGGAACGGAGATTGAGTATCAGATCAAGAGAACGATCCTGCCGATTTTGCATGCTTCTTTCAGTATTGGAACGTTAATTGGTGCAGGTGCCGGAATACTCTTTATTTATTTAGGTGTGTCTGTCCTCATTCACCTTCTCACCATTGCACTCATTTTCTTTCTCAGCATCCTGATTTGTACACGGTTTATTCCGCACGGGACAGGAAAAGATCCGGATGAGACGCAGACAGAATCAGTTGAGGCTTCTCAAACATCATGGCTGAACAAACGGACGATCTCATTAGCGATGATTGCCTTATGTCTCGCATTTGTAGAAGGTTCTGCAAATGATTGGATTCCACTAGCAATGGTTGATGGCTATCAGGTTTCTCATTCAATGAGTACGGTCATCTATGCATTATTTTTGTGCGGGATGATTAGTGGCAGATTACTGAGCGGACGTTTCATTGATCACTTTGGCAGGGTGCTGTTGCTAAGAGTCGCGATCTTATCTGCTGCCGCCGGACTATTCTTGGTGATTTTAAAGATTTCACTCGTCGTGTGTATGATATCTATCTTTTTATGGGGACTTGGCGCGTCCTTAGGCTTCCCGCTGACCATTTCAGCAGCTGGTGATGATAGCCGCTATGCTGTCAAACGTGTCAGTATCGTCACTTTATCTGGGTATACAGCCTCTCTATCAGGGCCCCCTGTTTTAGGACTGCTCGCCAATCAAGTCGGTCTGCTTCATGCGTTTATTTTTGTTCTGTTTGCCATTTGTATTGCAGGAATCTTTACAAAAGCTGTTGCAAAACCGACATCAATACATTCTTTTTGAAAAGTGCCAGATCTTTGATCTCGGTACTTTTTTTAAATTTAATAAATAAAATTGAAACCTTTCATGAAGTGAAACAGTCCTATAGATGTCTTGATGTTTATCGCTTTTTTAAAGAGGGAAAGTAAAAAAATAAGACTTTTCAAATAACTGAAAACGTGGTAAGATCATGAAAATAAACAGGAAGGGGTGAGAAAAATGAAAAAAAATATGCTGTTAAAATTAGCAGTCTTATTCATAGCACTTGCAAGTTTTCATTTGTTCTCAATGCCTCATTCCGTTCAGGTATACCATCATGCAAAGGTGGTTGCTGATCAAGAATCACATGAAATGAAAATCGTTCAGACAGCAGGCGATGAAAAGAAACAAAAACATGTGAACGCAGTATTTGCGGCATTTACAGCACTGCTAGTCATTGGCAGTATGGCAGCTGGATTTGCACGCATCACTTATACTGATCGATTTGACCGGAAAAAGAAGCATTTACTTGCAGTGTTCTACCAGTCTTCGAATTTCCGAGTAGCTCGTGTTAACCCAACCATTTAAATCAAACAAAAATTGGGAGGTTTTACACGATGTTATTTTTCTTAAGAGTATTCATTCTAGGTCTATTCTCTGTCACTTCACTTTCTCTTTTCGTTTACCAAGGAATTGAAGTAGTGCATGCCATCACAAGCATGTTTGGCAATCACGAGAGTTAAATTGACCTCATCATAAAAAACCCCCTGCCTTACGCAGGGGGTTTTCATTTTGCTTATTTATTGTCATCTTGGTCAGATGCAGCAGGTGATAAAAGAACTTGAGTTACTTCTCCCTGCTCTTCCTCATCTAAAATAAACGATCCATTGCTATAACGATCATTTGCCCTTAGTGTGGAAATATCGAGCGGGATCGTGGCACCCTTTTCCGTATCAATCTCAAGTGTATCGTGCAGTGAAGCAGCAATCACAGCAACAATTCTGTGAGGGTTTTTCTTTAATTCTCTTAGCATGATGACTCCACGTTTTGCTCTTGATGTCTTATCGAATTCAGAGAGGTTCATCCGCTTCACAGCACCTCTTTGTGTCGTAAGAACAAGCACATTGTTCTTCGGATCAATGATTTGTCCAGAGACCACCTCGTCTCCGTCCTTCAAATTGATGCCTTTCACACCAGCCGCTCTCGGACCGACCACACTCACTTCTTCTTCATCAAACCATAATCCATAGCCATTTTTCGTTGCAATAAACAATTCTTGCTGACCTGTTGTGACATGAACATCTACAAGTTCATCATCACCTTTTAAATTCAAGGCGACAAGCGGTTTTGAATAGCGCTGCGCTTTATATTGGAGAAGCTCTGTTTTCTTCACCATACCGCCTTTTGTGAAGAACAAGAGATACGATGATTCATCGAATTCTTTAATTGGGATCGCTTTTTGAATGGTTTCATCTCGATCAATCGAAATAATATTCGTAATGTGCTGCCCCATGTCTTTCCAGCGTATATCTGGCAACTGATGAACTGGACAGTAAATGTAGCTCCCTTTATTCGTAAATAGCAGAAGAACATCTGTTGTATTCATTTCAAACTGGTGAATCAGTCGGTCTGTATCCTTCATACCGAAGTCCTTACCGTTTGATGCAGCATAGGAGCGCTGGCTCGTCCGTTTGATGTATCCATCCTTTGTGACTGTGACGTACACGTCCTCTGATGCGATCATCACTTCAAGGTTAATCTTAATTTCTTCAATTTTTTCCTCAATGACGGATCGTCTTTCATCAGCATACGTCTTTTTCAACTTCTTCAAGTTGTTCGTAATGACTTTAAACAGCTTCTTCTCATTCGCTAAAATGTCTTCAAGCTCTGCAATTCGCACGTCAAGCTCTCTTGCTTCGTCTCTTAGTTGAGTGATATCTGTATTTGTTAAACGATATAACTGGAGAGAAACAATCGCTTCTGATTGAGCTTCTGTAAAATCATATTTCTCCATCAAATTGTTTTTCGCATCACGCTTATCATTAGACGAACGAATCGTCGCAATGACTTCATCTAAAATGGAAAGAGCTTTAATTAATCCATCTACAATATGATGACGTTCTTTTGCTTTTCGAAGCTCGTATGCTGAGCGGTTCGTCACCACTTCTTTTTGATGAGCAATATAAGCGTCTAGTACAGTTGTAAGCGTCATTAAAGTCGGTCTTCTGTTATGTATCGCGACCATATTAAAGTTATATGGGATTTGCAGATCAGAATTTTTATATAAGAAATTCAAGACACCATTCGCATCCGCTTCTTTTTTCAGCTCTACAACAATCCGAAGGCCGGTACGATCCGTCTCATCCCGAACTTCAGAAATTCCTTCTACTTTTCTTTCAATGCGGAACTCGTCCATCTTTTTGACAAGATTGGCCTTATTCACTTCATAAGGAATTTCTGTGATCACGATTTGCTGGCGTCCACCGCGGATGGTTTCAATCTCCGCTTTTCCGCGAATCATAATCTTTCCTTTTCCTGTTTCATATGCCTTCTTAATACCATCCACACCTTGGATGATCCCGCCTGTTGGGAAATCTGGCCCTTTGATGACTGTCATTAAATCTTCAACCGTACAATGCGGCTGTTCAATTCGCTTAATCACGCCATCAATCACTTCTCCTAGGTGGTGCGGCGGAATATCAGTCGCATAACCGGCTGAAATCCCTGTTGACCCGTTCACAAGAAGGTTGGGAAACATCGCTGGTAAGACAACAGGCTCTTTGCTTGTATCATCAAAGTTCGCGACAAATTCGACTGTCTCCTTGTCGAGGTCCTTTAAAAGCTCTGATGCAATTGCAGAAAGCCTTGCTTCCGTATAACGCATGGCAGCAGGAGGATCTCCGTCGATACTCCCGTTATTTCCATGCATCTCAATCAGCACGTTTCGCACTTTCCAATCCTGGCTCATTCTCACCATTGCTTCATAAACAGAAGAATCACCATGGGGATGATAGTTACCAATTACGTTACCGACTGTTTTGGCAGCTTTACGGAAGTTTTTATCTTGTGTATTTCCTTCTGCATACATTGCATATAAAATTCTTCGTTGTACAGGCTTTAATCCATCACGTGCATCTGGAAGTGCACGATCTTGGATAATATATTTACTATAGCGACCAAAACGGTCCCCAATCACTTCTTCTAACGGTAAATCATGAAATCGTTCTTGTTGTGCCATGTTTAAACCTCCTCAGCTAGCGACAAGTTTTCATTTTCAAGAATGTTGCTTTCCTCATCAAGTCCAAAGGCGACATTCTTTTCAATCCATTTACGGCGTGGTTCTACTTTGTCACCCATCAGTGTCGTGACGCGGCGCTCCACCCGTGCAGCATCATCGATCTTCACCCTGACAAGCGTTCTCGACTCTGGATTCATTGTCGTTTCCCATAGCTGGTCGGCATTCATTTCACCTAAACCTTTATAGCGCTGAATCGTATATCCTTTTCCAACTTTCTTTAGTACGTCATCCATTTCTTCATCAGACCAAGCATATTCAATGACTTCTTTCTTCCCTGAGCCTTTGCTAACTTTATATAAAGGCGGAAGAGCAATGAATACTTTGCCATGCTCAATCAGCGGCTTCATATAGCGGTAGAAGAATGTAAGCAATAGAACCTGAATATGCGCGCCATCTGTATCAGCATCTGTCATGATGACAATTTTGTCATAATTGATGTCTTCTACATTAAAATCGACACCAACCCCGCCGCCAATGGCATGGATTATGGTGTTGATTTCTTCGTTTTTGAAAATATCCGCAAGCTTTGCTTTCTCTGTATTAATGACCTTCCCTCGAAGTGGTAGCACCGCTTGGAATTTTCGATCACGTCCTTGCTTGGCTGATCCACCCGCTGAGTCGCCCTCTACAAGATACAGTTCGTTTCTTGCCGGGTTTCTAGATTGAGCAGGTGTTAATTTTCCGCTGAGTGTTGCTTCAGATTTTTTCCGTTTCTTGCCGCTCCTTGCTTCTTCTCTTGCTTTTCTAGCCGCTTCTCTTGCCTGCTGCGCTTTAATCGCTTTTTTCACAAGCAGTGTCGCCGTTTCGCGGTTTTCTTCAAGAAAATAAGCCAATTTTTCAGAAATCACGGCATCAACAGCTGACCTTGCCTCACTCGTTCCAAGCTTTCCTTTTGTTTGTCCTTCAAATTGAAGAAGTTCTTCAGGAATTCTGACAGAAATAACAGCTGACAGACCTTCACGAATATCCGTACCTTCTAAATTTTTGTCTTTTTCTTTTAAAAGGGTCACTTTGCGTGCATATTCATTAAAGGCTCTCGTCATGGCCGTTTTTGCACCAGACTCATGCGTACCACCATCTTTGGTTCTTACGTTATTGACGAACGACAAAATATTTTCTGAATATCCGTCGTTAAATTGAAAGGCAAAATCGACTTCAATGGACTGATGTTCGCCTTCAAACGAAACGACTTCACTAAGTACATCCTTTTCCTCGTTTAAATAAGCAACGAACGCTTCAATACCTGTCTCATAATAAAAGGTTTCCTGCACATCATGGCGCTCATCAATCAGCTCTATTTTTAGCCCTTTTAATAAAAAGGCTGATTCTCTTAAACGCTCTGATAATGTATCAAAATTATAGGTGGTGACACTGAACATCGTTGGATCTGGCTTAAAATGAATCAGTGTACCGGTCTTTTTCGTTTTCCCGATTTTTTCAAGTGATGTGACTGGCTTTCCGCCATGTTCAAAGCGCTGGTGATAAATAAATCCATCGCGTTCTATCGTCACGGTGAGCCACTCTGAAAGTGCGTTCACAACGGACGCCCCAACTCCGTGAAGTCCACCACTTGTTTTATAACCGCCTTGACCAAATTTTCCGCCTGCGTGCAGGACCGTTAAAATGATTTCTGGTGTCGGTTTTCCAAGCTTATGCATACCAGTAGGCATTCCGCGCCCTTTATCTTGGACGGAAATGCTGTTATCTTTATGTATTTTGACAATGATATGATCTCCATGGCCCGCGAGCACTTCATCGACAGAGTTGTCTACAATCTCATAGACAAGGTGATGAAGACCGCGTGAATCCGTCGATCCAATATACATCCCTGGGCGTTTACGGACGGCTTCAAGCCCCTCTAGCACCTGAATAGAATCATCGTTATAATCTACTTGCTGCTTTTTAACCAAATGCTTAATCCCCTTTCACTAACAAACATAACCGGCTAATCATCAATGATCTCTCTAGATTTTAATGATGATCATGCTGCTCATTACTGTCCACTTTAATAAGCTGCATCATCACCATGCATGTGTGATTCAGTGATACATGCTCTTTTGCACGGTTATGAGAATGTTCTACATTCTGCAATCAGAACTAGAAGTCCATTATAAACAAGACTGTTTCATAAGCCAAATGCAATCATATGATGGTTTTAGCAAAACAGAACAAATGTTCTATATTTATCTTATCGCTCTTTTTCTCGATATGCAAGGTCACCGATAGGTCCCTGTCGCCTTATTTTATCGCTTTCTTCTAGAATCGCAAATATATTTCTGCAACAAAAAAGCAAAAATCCTTGAAAAACCAAGGATTTTTGACGATTTAATGAGTTTTTGTCATCGCATGAGCCACTTTGATACATAAGTCCATGATGGCGACCTTGCCATTTTCCTCAATCAGCCTTTTTGCCTCTTCATGATATACGCCTTGCTGCGCCCAAAAAACAGGTGCGTCTATTTCAAGAAATTCTTTCGCCACCTCAGGCAAAAACTCAGAACGTCTAAAGACATTGACGATATCAACAGGCTCTTTTATGTCTTTTAAAGAGGCGACCGCTTTTACCCCAAGTGCTTCATCAATCGTTGGATTGACAGGAATGATGTCATAACCGGCATCTTGCATGGCTTTTGAAACCATATAGGACGTTCGGTGCGGCTGATCTGACAAACCTACAACTGCAATTCGCTTACTGTTTTTTAATATACGCCCAATTTCTTGTTTTGAAGGATGATTCATCCAGACACTCCTTTTCTTCTATTTTAGCGAATTTCTTGTTAAAAACAAAGCTGAATTCATCGGCCATCGTTTTTTTCAAAAAAAGATCGCCATGTTTTTCATAAGATCATGTTAAAATGTAAGACAAGAGGGAGAATATAAAGGAGTTATGCAGATGTTAATTGCTTTGATGTTTATTTTGGCTTATCTTCTCGGCAGTATTCCATCAGGTCTCATTGTCGGGAAAGCTGCAAAGGGAATCGATATCCGTGAACATGGCAGCGGGAACCTAGGTGCGACGAATGCATTCCGTACGCTAGGTGTGAAAGCAGGATCGATCGTTATCACAGCTGATATTTTAAAGGGGACTCTTGCTTCGGCTTTACCGTTTTTCATGCAACTGGACATTCATCCCTTATTAGCAGGAGTTGCTGCTGTTATCGGTCACAGCTTTCCTGTCTTTGCAAAATTTAAAGGGGGAAAAGCGGTCGCTACATCAGGCGGCGTGCTGTTATTTTATGCCCCGTTCTTATTTATCACGATGATCGCTGCTTTTTTCTTATTTTTATACATTAGTAAATATGTTTCATTATCATCTATGCTGACTGGGATCTACACATTCATTTACAGCATATTCACCCAAGATCTATTTTTAATTATTGTTGTTGCTGTTCTTGCTGGCTTTGTGATCTTCAGACACATCGCCAACCTCAAACGAATTCTCAACAAAACTGAACCGAAAATCAAATGGCTTTAGCCGTTTCATCAATTTAAATATGTGGTAAAAGTAAAGAAAAGCTGTTTTTGCATCCTGCATTTAAAAACAGCATGACTTCAAAAAGGGGCGATCACATTGAAATTAACGATAAAAGATGATGCACTCAATTGGTACAAGAATGAACTAGATTTAGAAAAAGGTGATCATGTTCGCTTTTTTGTCAGATATGGCGGGTGCAGTAATGTACAAAAAGGCTTTTCTCTCGGCGTCGCAAAAGATGAACCTCAAAATGCAGGCGCAACCGCTGAAGTAGAAGGCATTACTTTCTTCGTGGAAGAAAGTGATATTTGGTATTTTGACAACCATGATCTGCATATTGATTATAACGAGTCCGTGAAAGAACCAGAATTCCATTATGAATAAACAAAAAAGATACCTCATCCCTCGGGTATCTTTTTTGTTTATCACTCAATATAAAGTCCATACTCCTGAATGTTTCCTAACGACCGCTCTTTTTGCAAAATTCGTTTTTGCGAATCACCGATGAGATCAAAATGAGGAAAACCTTCGCGAACATGAATCCATTCTTTCTTTAATCCATGCTTTTGTCCCCAAGCGATTAATTGCTCCATATCCTGACAGGCTGCCTTTGTGACAGTATTCGCATGTGGAAAACGGTCATCAAGCCAATAGTGTGTCAAAAAGGCCACATTCCCTTGCCGAACAGCTGATTTCCAAGCATTCAAATCTTTTCTTTTAATTCCAAATGCCATGAATCAAACCTGCTTCTTGGACTGTTCGTATACGCTGTGCCATGCAGGGAAAGCTTTTCTAAATTGAATCGGTCTAAAGGTTTCTTTGTCCACACATATATGTGAGGTGGTCCCTGTAATAGCCGTTTGTCCATCAGGTTTTTGTATTTCATAGCCATACACTGTTTTCACGCCGTTATATTCTTCAATCCATGTGTGAACTGTAGCCGTTTCACCGTACAGTAGTGGTTTCTTATATTGAACCTGAAGATCGACAACAGGTGCAAGGACACCGTCTGCCTCTAACTGGGCATAGGAAAAGCCTAATTCTTTAATTAACGCTGTTCTGCCGACTTCCATCCAAATTAAATAGTTGGCATGATACACAATGCCCATTTGATCTGTTTCTGCATAACGGACTTCTATTTCTTTTTTAGATACATACACGTTTTCATCGCTCTCCTATCAAAACCTAACGTCTCTGACATTTTACCACATTCCAAATGGTTCTTCTAAAAAGAGGCAATAAAATAAACCAGGAATCCCTGGTTTATTCAGTGTAACCGCTCTTTCTTGCTGCTTCCTCGTCCTTTATTTCAGAACGCATTGCGTCAATACTTGTTCTACGGTTTTCATTTTTTTGCTTGATCATCTGCTTTTCTTCCTCGGTTGAAAGACCCATTGCTGCTTCAGATTCATCAATATTTTCAAGTGTGTTTTCGATCATATCCTGCAGCTTCTCAACATTGTCAGAACGATCATCTGGATTGGATTGATATGACTTGTCATTCATCATTCTTCCCTCCTATTATTCGCCCTTCGTCTGTATCACATCAGGCTGTTCATTCGATTTATTATGCATCTTTTTACCTTTATTTCGTTTGTATGCTACAGGTTTTGTCCCTAAATGGTCTGGTGTAAACTGCGCTTGTTTATCATGCTCTCTACCCATCATTCATCCCTCCCTCTTCTTTAGGATGAACGAAAAAGGACAAATCATAACTTATTTCTGTCTAAATCGCTCTTCCAACTTTTCTTCAAGCTGGTTTAAAAATTCCTCATTGCTTAATAATTCTTTTTTATTTTCAAGCACAAGTTCTTCAAATGTACGGCGCTTTCTTCTTCTCATGTCTATCACCACCTCCACTCTGTTCATACCATTTTCGCCAAAACATTTAGAAAATAAGCAAAAAAGAGCTGAATCATTATAGATCCAGCTCTTTTTCAATTTCTTTTTTTGTGAGCATTTGATGCTTTACAGACAGGATACGCCCTTTTTCATCTAGTATGTATGTCGTCGGATAGGAAAGTACCTGATATCTCGCTTGAATACCTTTTTGATCTAATAAAACAGGAAAACTGACCTTAAGTTCATCAATAAATGAGGCGACGTGATCCACACTCTTTTCAGTGTTCGTCAAATTCACCGCTAGTACCTCAACTTGGTCATTTTCACTTCTAATTGCATCTAGATCTGGCATTTCTGTTCGGCAAGGCTTACACCATGTCGCCCAAAAATTGAGGAGTACTTTTTTCCCTCGATAATCAGATAACGATGCCGTTTTGCCATCAAGGGTTTTGAGCTCAAAATCAGGGGCTTTGTCCCCTGTTTCAAGACCGATGGCAGGTTCTTTTGGTCCGAATACATTCCATGCAAGTAAACCAATCAACACAAGTAAAACAGCGCTTGCCATTCCTTTTTTCCACATGATTGATCCTCCACTATGTTAAAAAAGAAGAGAAAGCTGTCTAAGCGCCTTCTCTTCTTTGCTTTATTAGTTGCTTGCCAATTTTTCACGCAGTACCATTTGAAGGATACCACCATGACGGTAGTAGTCAATTTCGACTTCACTGTCAAAGCGAACAATTACTTCAAATGTTTTCTCGTTGCCATCTGTATCAATTGCTTTTACAGTGACAAGATCACGCGGACGAACTGTTTCATCAACATCTACTTCGAATGTTTCTGTTCCTGTTAGTCCATAAGTTTCTGCACTTTCTCCATCTTTAAACTGTAAAGGAAGTACACCCATGAAGACAAGGTTACTTCTGTGGATACGCTCAAAGCTTTCCGCTAGAACGAATTTAATTCCAAGAAGATTTGTTCCTTTTGCAGCCCAGTCACGAGAAGAGCCCATTCCGTAATCTTTACCTGCTAAGATCGCAAGACCAGTTCCATCTTCTTTATAACGCATGCATGCATCATAAATCGATGTCACTTCACCAGTTGGCCAGTACGTTGTATACCCGCCTTCTGTTCCTGGTGCGATTTGGTTTTTAATGCGGATGTTTGCAAAAGTACCTCTCATCATAACATGGTGGTTACCACGGCGAGATCCGTATGAGTTAAAGTCTCTAGGCGATACGCCTCTTTCTTGCAAGTATTTACCTGCAGGTGTGTCTTTACCAATCGCTCCAGCAGGAGAAATATGGTCTGTTGTGACAGAGTCACCGAACTTGGCAACGACGCGCAATCCTTTAAGCGGTTCAACTTTACCAGGTTCAACTGATAAGTTTTCGAAGAATGGCGGGTTTGCAATGTATGTGGAATCTTCATCCCATTTATACAATGCATCGTCCGTCGTTTTAATTTCATTCCAACGGTCATTGCTGTCAAATACAGTTTCATACTCTGAACGGAAGAGTTCAGGAGTAACTGTGCTTTTCACAACACTGTTGATTTCGTCCATTGATGGCCAAATGTCATTGAAATAAACGTTCTCACCATTTTTATCGACACCGATCGGATCTTTTGTTAAATCAATATTCACCGTACCAGCAAGTGCATACGCCACAACTAATGGTGGAGATGCAAGGTAGTTTCCTTTCACAAGCGGATGGATACGTCCTTCAAAGTTACGGTTACCTGATAAAACAGAAGTGATCAGCAGATCATTTTCAGAGACAGCATCCTCAATTTCTTGTGCAAGCGGTCCTGAGTTTCCGATACAAGTTGTACAGCCATACCCAACGATGTTAAATCCGAGGTCTCTTAAGTATGGAAGAAGTCCTGAGTTCACGAGGTATCCTGTTACAACCTTAGAACCTGGCGCTAGTGACGTTTTCACGTAGTTTGGAACCTTCATGCCAAGCTCACTTGCTTTCTTCGCAACAAGACCTGCTCCGATTAAGACGTATGGGTTCGATGTATTCGTACAGCTCGTAATCGCTGCAATGGCAATCGCACCTGTCTTCATCACAGCTTTTTCACCATTTGCTAGATCAAATTCAATTTGTTTATCCAGCTCTGATTTTTCTAAGCCAAACCCTTGGTTACCAGCTGGGCTTTCAATGTGCTGATGGAACGTTTCTTTCATTTTAGAAAGTGGAATCAAATCTTGTGGACGCTTTGGACCAGATAAGTTTGATTCAATTTGAGAAAGATCAATTTCCACAACATCAGTAAAGATTGGCTCTTCTGCATCTGGCGTATAGAATAAGCCATTTGCGCGAGAATATTCTTCAACGATATTAATTTGCTCTTCATCACGTCCAGTAAGGCGAAGGTAAGCTAGCGCTTCTTCATCTACTGGGAAGAATCCGCAAGTAGCACCGTATTCAGGCGCCATGTTTGCAATCGTTGCACGATCCGCTAACGGCAGCTGTGCAACTCCAGGTCCGAAGAACTCAACGAATTTGTTCACTACGCCTTTTTCACGCAGAACTTGTGTCACTTTTAGTGCGAGGTCAGTTGCAGTCGTTCCGTTTGGAAGCTCTCCAACTAATTTAGCACCAATGACTTCTGGTACTGGGAAGTATGAAGGCTGACCGAGCATTCCAGCTTCTGCTTCGATACCGCCAACGCCCCATCCAAGTACACCGATACCGTTAATCATTGTTGTATGTGAGTCAGTACCAACTAATGTATCTGGGTAAGTGATGATCTCGCCATCTTCTTCGATTGCATGAACAACACTTGCAAGATACTCTAAGTTCACTTGGTGAACGATCCCTGTTGCAGGCGGAACAGCTTGATAATTGTTAAACGCTTTCTTTGCCCAACTAAGGAAGTTATAGCGCTCTGCGTTACGTTCGAATTCTAAATCCATGTTAATGTTTAATGCATCTTCAGTTCCAGCTTTATCGACTTGTACAGAGTGGTCAATGACCAGGTCAACTGGAATTTCAGGGTTGATTTTATCTGGGTCTCCGCCCACATCTGCCATTGCTTTTCTTAAAGAAGCAAGGTCAACGACGGCTGGTACACCCGTGAAGTCTTGTAAAATAACACGAGAAGGTTTAAATGGAACATCAATTTCTTTTACCTCGGCAGTTCCCCATTTTGCCAAGTTCTCAACGTGTTCCTTTTTGATCACTCTACCGTCTACTTGGCGAAGCACTGATTCTAACAGTACCTTAATGGAATAAGGCAGCTTAGAAACATTTCCGATTCCTTGTTTCTCTAGTGCTTCTAACGAATAATAGTGATACGTTTTCCCATTTGTCGAAAACGTTTTTCTAGATTGAAAAGCGTCTTGTTTAGCGACTTGCTGCTGTTTCGACATGTCCAAAATCCCCCTTTTGATGATCAAGATCAATTTCAATTCTCAGAAAAATCGTCGTATTTCACCACAATTTTCTCACAATTTCATCTTAAAACAAATTCATACATAAGTAAATAACAATGCTTTTATTAAATTCAATAAGTTTAGCTTATCATAAGGAAATGATTACTCTTCATAAACTGAGTAGCACGGGTTCATACTAATGCTGAGGTGATAGAACATGACAAAAAGAAAAGCAAATCATGTCATTGACGGCATGAACGCAGCCAAAAGCCAAGGAAATGGTGCAGGTTATATAGAAAATGATCAGCTCGTTTTAACAGAAGAACAAAAGCAAAACAATAAAAAGCGTAAAAAAAACCAATAAGAAAGGAGTAAGAAATGATGACGAACAAAAACACAGGGAAAGACATACGTCAAAACTCTCCTAAAGAGCATCAAGGCGGGCAGCCTGAGCCACTATCAGGCAGTAAAAAAGTGAAAAACCGCAACCATACAAGACAAAAGCACAATTCACATCATGATATGTAAACATTCTCTCTTAAGCCCGTGACCAAACGGGATGTTTTAGGTCTTTCACACATTTCAGCTTTCATCATATGATTTATTATGAGATGTGATGGAGGAGTGTTTATGGAGAATGAAAAGCAAGTGAATTCCTCTGATTTTCTTGAAATAGATGATTGGCTGAATGTATTAATGGACGATCCTTTTGCATGGTATGACGAACAGCTCCCAATAGATCTTTACGAAACGAGCCGTGATTATATTATTGAGATCGACCTCTCCACCCTATCGATCACTGATTTAAAACTGACCTTTTCCGGATGTGAGCTCATCCTCGCTTATTTGATTGATGAAAGAGAACAGCCGATTGAAAAAAGTGTCATGCTCCCTTTTTATTTGAATGACAAAGACATTGATACAGATTACGAAAACCGAATCATATCAATCAAAATTAAAAAGGATGCCCATCGTCAAGACGGAGCATTTTCCTTTCAAATGCCGCACTTCAAACATTAAGAGCCCGCCTGTATACAGGCGGGCTCTCTTCCGTTCGTTTCAAGTCAATACCTTGTGCGAACCACCATGGCCAAATAGTAGAGTCGCTATACAATAATGTATTCCTTTTCTACTAAATGGTTTGGGTCATTCTAGTAAATGGGCGTCTCTTGATCAAAAAAGCGTTTATAGAAAAAAACACATACATTTTTGTTATTTTCTTCTACCTTCCCTTCATGTAAAATAGAATAGAGAGAAGGGATATAGGGAGTGAGAACATGTTAAGCGGCTGGTTTTTGTGGTTCATTTTATTTTGGGGTACAGTGATGATTGGATTACTAGCAATCGGTGGCTTTTTTATGTTTCGCAAGTTTTTAAAACGATTGCCGAAAGAAGACGGGAAATCAGAGCTTGATTGGCAGGATGAATATATTCAAAAGAGCCTGCACCTATGGCGCGATGAAGACAAACAGCTATTAAATGAGCTAGTATTACCGGTTCCAGAGCTGTTTAGAGATGTCGCCAAAGAAAAAATCGCCGGTAAAATTGGCGAGCTGGCACTTAAAGAACAAGCGGCCAGCATTAATTTAGACTTAATCATTCGCGGCTATATTATCGCTACACCGAAGCGGGATCATAAATTTCTACTAAAGCGCCTTCAAGAAAAAAAGATCGACCATTCACCATATGAATCTTTATTAAAATAACCTCCTTTTTAAAAAGGAGGTTTAATTTATTTGGGCCTGCTGCACATCTAATTGTTTAGATATCTTTCTAAACGACAAATACATCGCAATCCGCCAAGGGACAATCATGCCAAAGGCTAGAATCCAAAACATCCCGCTGAGCGCACCATAATCAATAGAAGAGCTTAAAATCGTCTTCATTCCGATACGAAGGACAAGAAGTCCAATGAGAATAAACACAAATGCTTTTGAACGCTTCAAATAGATTTCATTGCCTCTAATTTCAAATTTCGATGTTTTAATTAAAAAGATAGAGAAAAACATCCCTACAGTAATCGCCTCTAAAAATTCAGCTCCAGTTACTTGAAACATTGGCACAAAAAACATCAGTGCACCAGTGCTCATAAAGATAGGAGGTAAAATAATTTTTTTCGCGGTTGCAGGTTTTGCAGATGATTTAATGCGAATAAACATGACGGCTACCGCCATACATACCGCCACTATAGAAGAAATTATGATCATCATATCAAATCATTCCTTTATTCTTTAAGGTCAGCCTATGTATAATATACTCCAATTGACGAAAAAAAACCATTCGCCGCGACTGTAGAAAACGATTTCAAAAACCAGTAAATCCTCCAAATAATGATGAGAACATAATAATGATCCATGTCAGAAGATCAAAGAACAGCAAGATTCCTACCACGATCATAATAATCCCGCCAGTTTTCATAATGAGCTGCTGACGCTTTCTGATCCAAGCCATTTTTGTGATGAAAAAGGAAAGAACAAAAAATGGGATAGCAAAACCTAATACATACGCAATCATGTAGGTCACAGCGGACTCTGGCTTGTTGCTGGCAAGTGTGATGACGGCTGATAAAATCGGGCCGGTACATGGTGTCCAACCAGCAGCAAAACCCATTCCGATGAGAATCGATCCAAAAAAACCGGCTGGACGATTCTTAAACTGCAACCTCTTTTCTCCCATTAAAAAAGAAGGCTGAAATACACCAAGAATCATAAAGCCAAAGAAAATAATGAGAATGGCACCAATTTGACGAATCGCATCTTGATATTCAATGAAAAACTTCCCAACAAACGATGTCCCAAATCCAATGGCAATAAAAATGAGAGAGAATCCAATTAAAAAGAATAATGTATGAAGAAGACTTCTCCTTCTCAGCATCACCTTCTCAGATTTCACTTCATCTATACTAACGCCCGTAATATAGGATAAAAAGGCTGGATAAAGTGGCAGACAGCACGGTGAGATAAAAGAAAGAAACCCTGCTCCAAACGCTAAAAAGTAATTCAAATCTGACAAAAGAACACCCCCTTCTTACAATATACAATAAGAGATGACAAATTCATTTCATTTTTTTTACATCATCTCAATAAAGATGGTCTAATCTCTTAAAACCTTATATAATTTAATTTGACATCAAGATACCAAACCCTTTAAATTTGAAAATAAACCTTAAAATGGATATAATAGAACCGATTCTTTTTATCAAGATTTGCATGAAAGGAACATGACTTTGGTAAAAACATCATTATTAACTCAAATTGAAGAAAAAAGAGAAGAGTTGATGAAAGTTGTCTTGCATAATGGGATGACATCAACAGTGACCATCGAACATAGCCAGCAGCTAGATCATCTCCTCTTACAATATCAACGACACTTACACTCAAACTCAGCCAACTAATGATATCTCAAGATAGAAACAAATGCCGCACGATTTTAGAAAAGTTGATATGTGTGACAATAAAAGAAACGAAAACCTCTGCTCACAGGGGTTTTTTGTTTTGTCTTTAACGGACGGTTCACGGCAAAATAAAAACCACTTTCCCTGCTTTATTCATGCAAGTACAGTGGTTTTATGCGTCTGATGAAGGTGACTTCAATAAAGAAAGGACATCGCTTGTCCAATCTTTAGGGACCATGTTCCATCTATGATCATAATAACGTACGTATTATTTCGCTTGGTTGTTCATGGCTTTCATCATTTGATTGATTTTCTTTTGGGACGGTTTCATGCCCATTTGCATCATCATCATTCGAAGCATTTGTTCATTAATTGGTGGATTCTTTTTCAAGTAGCTCATCATATACTTACGAGCAATAAAGAATCCGAGTGCAACTCCTGCAAGCAGTGCAACAACGCCTACAAGGATGACAACCCATAAATCCATAATTCTTCCTCCTTCATGTTGTCTCGTATAAAGTGTACTAAACAAAAGGCTATTATACAACATTTCACGTTCAATTTTATTTTTTTAAACAAAATTCATCACTTTTACCGGATTGAGCCACCCATGCTTCTTTGATCCAAAGTCCATAGCCAGGAAACAAGGACTAATTTTTCTGAGCACTTCAAAAAACACCGCTTCTGCCTCATAACTGCCTGTGGCAGACATTTGAATGTAACGGTCTTTTATAATGAATGCGGCTGTGCCTTTTCCATCTGGCAGCGATGCACTGTATATTGAGCCTATTTGTGTATAGTGAATGTTGGTTAAATTGTTCATTAAACGCTGGTGCATATGAAAAGCAGGGATTCGTTTCGTTACATAATCCACTTGCTTAACAAGCATGACTAATTCGTCATCACTGCGGTTCGTCCAGTGTAACGATTCAAACAAATGAAACAAAATAGATTCTCTACCAAAATAATGATGAGCAAACTCATCCTCAATCCAATAAATATAATAATGGCGTTCCATGTCTATCCCTTCCTTTCACATTTCGTCAATCTCGCTTATTGCTTGTATTATACAAAAATGTGAAAGAAAGAATTGTCTATATATGAAGCAAGAAGAAACTAGTTTTGTCAAAAAAACAAGAAAAAAGAAAAAAGTTTGCAGAGCATAGTGAAAAGCTCTGCAAACCGACTGCAAAAAAGCATGATGCTTGGAGACTGATTATTTATTCAGCTTTGCTTTTACGCGGCTCACCACGTTGCTGATAGTGAAACCGTATTTTTCAATAATGGTTTCGCCTGGTGCAGAAGCGCCAAATTTATCAATCGCAATCACATCGCCATCAAGGCCAGTGTAACGTTCCCAGCCAAGTGAAGCACCCATTTCGATTGCAACACGTGCTCTCACTGCTTTAGGAAGAACGGACTCTTTGTATTCGTCTGACTGCTCATCAAAGCGATCCCATGCAGGTAAGCTCACGACAGAAACGCGAATGCCTTCTTTTTCAAGTGCTTTTTGCGCTTCAATGGCTAAACCTACTTCAGATCCTGAAGCAAGTAGAAGAGCTTCTGGCTGTGCATCAGCTGCTTCAACGACGACATATCCACCTTTTTCTACGCCTTCATACGCCTTCTCTGGTGCTTGATCAATCGTTGGAAGGTTTTGACGAGTAAGAACAAGCGCTGTCGGTTTATTCGTTGAAGATACAGCAATTTTCCATGCTGCAGCTGTTTCGTTTCCATCAGCTGGACGAATCACAGAAAGGTTAGGCATCGCACGTAATGAAGCGAGCTGTTCAACTGGCTCATGCGTTGGTCCATCTTCCCCAACCGCAATGCTGTCATGCGTAAATACATAAGTGACAGGAAGTCCCATTAATGCAGCAAGACGAATGGCAGGTCTTAAGTAGTCAGAGAAAACAAAGAATGTTCCGCCGAATACACG
Source organism: Bacillus sp. FSL K6-2869 (assembly GCF_040869405.1). Classification (NCBI taxonomy): domain Bacteria; kingdom Bacillati; phylum Bacillota; class Bacilli; order Caryophanales; family Bacillaceae; genus Bacillus; species Bacillus sp. FSL K6-2869. The sequence goes on along the minus strand of NZ_CP152035.1, from coordinate 1,857,769 downwards.
AAGTCCGCCGTGAAGTGCCATACCGTTTAATGCTGCACCCATTGCGAATTCTCTCACACCAAACCAAATGTTTCTGCCAGCGTAATTCTCTCTGCCAAAGTCAGTTGTATCTTTAATGGTTGTTTTATTTGATCCAGCAAGGTCAGCAGACCCGCCAATAAAGAATGGTACTTGTTTAGCAATGCCATTTAATACTTCTCCCGAAGAGACACGAGAGGCAAGGCTTGAACCTGCTTCATAAACAGGAACCTCTTGATCCCAATTCTCAGGAAGTTTTCCTTCAATCGCAAGCTTCAGCTGAGCTGCTAGTTCTGGATATTCTTTTTCATATTGCTCAAACAGTTCATTCCACGCTGCTTCTTTTTTCTGTCCAGCGTCTTTAACAGCTGTTTTGAAATGATCGTACACTTCAGAAGGTACATGGAAATCTTCTTCAAACGTCCAAGAATAAGCTTCCTTCGTTAGCTTCGCTTCCTCACTGCCAAGCGGTGCACCGTGCACCCCAGACGTTCCCGCACGGTTTGGAGATCCGAAACCGATTGTCGTCTTCACTTCAATAAGTGTAGGTTTGTCTGTACTTTGTTTGGCTTTTTCAATGGCAGCCGTCACTTCTTCAATGTTATTGCCGTCTTTTACATAAAGAACTTCCCAATTCATCGCTTCAAAACGATTCTTCACATTTTCAGAGAAAGAACGATCGAGGTCGCCATCTAAAGAAATGTCATTTGAATCATAAAGAACAATTAAACGGCCTAAGCCTAAATGACCAGCAAGTGAAGCAGCTTCAGAGGAAATGCCCTCCATTAAGTCTCCATCTCCGCAAATGCTGTATGTATAGTGATCCACAACATTAAAGTTATCTTTGTTATACGTTTCTGCAAGATGTCTTTCTGCAAGTGCCATTCCAACAGCCATCGCAATCCCTTGTCCTAAAGGACCTGTTGTCGCATCTACGCCTTCTGTATGTCCAAACTCAGGATGTCCAGGTGTTTTGCTTCCCCATTGGCGGAATTGTTTTAAATCTTCGATGCTCAGATTGTATCCGCTTAAATGAAGCATGCTATATAAAAGCATAGAGCCATGTCCCGCAGATAACACAAAACGGTCTCTGTTAAACCAATTTGGATTTTGCGGACTTACGTTTAAGTGATTCGTCCATAAAGCGTACGCCATTGGTGCAGCGCCCATCGGCATTCCAGGGTGACCGGAATTCGCTTTTTCAATTGCGTCTATGGAGAGAGTACGTATTGTTGCAATAGATTTCAATTCAATCGTTTCCATATAAATCCCCTTCCGTATCTTGTGTACACCATTATCATAAATCTACTGTCCTTTTTTCACAACTATTTCACGCCGAAAAAGAAGGATTTTGTCACATTTAGTTTATCGATCACCTAAAAACTTATACAAATATGAAAAAAGATGAGAATATTCCTCCCATCTTTTCAAAAATCAAGAAATGATGACCTTTAGTGAAGATTCTGGTCTCTTTCTCTTTTTAATTTTTCTGGTGTGACATCGTTTCCTTCTGGATCGACGATTTTCACGGTTTTGAGTGTATTTTTCATAGAAGAACGAAAAGCCTTTAAATATTCCTCTCTTAATTGCTTCTGTTCTGTTTTCTCAGCGTCCGACAAACCGGCCTCTTTCGACTTTTTTGAAAGCTCATTGATTCTTGCAAGCTGTTCTTTAGAAATCATGACAAACTCCTTTAAAACATTTTCTCTACATACTACTAAATATCAGTCATTTTTACAACAAATCACGCTTTAAGTCGCAAGCCCTTTTTCATATTCTTGGTACCTTCTATGGACGGTTGCTTTTGAAATGTCAAAACCAAGTGCCTGCAATGTCACTGCAATTTCAGCGAATGTCATGTTGTTTTTTCTTAATCGAACAATTTCAGAAATCGGTACTTCAATACGTTCGCGGCCAGGCGCTTGCTCTTGATGTTTTAAATTTAGTTCGGGTTGATACCCTCGCTCAACAGCTTTTTTCATCCCACGCTTAATTTTCAAATTATGAATTTTCCGCTGATACTCTTCTACAACGCCTACAATTTCAATGACCATCTCGTCTGCTTCTGAAAGCTCAAGCTCTCCTCTATGAAATACGCTGTACACCTTGACTTTTTCTTTAAACAGACAATGAAGAAGAGCGATTTTCGCCTGCCCTCTTCCAAGGCGTGTCTCATCTTGAATGAGAACAGCATCGATTTCTTCCTCTTTCAGCGCAGCCAGCATGTCAAAAACACCGTCACGATCAAGATCGTATCCACTCGCTTTTTCTTTAATCACTTTGACTACATTCATCTTGTGCGCTGCAGCTAAAGCAAGCAGTTCTTCTTCTTGTCTTTTAAGCGAGGTTTCTTGCTCTTCTTTGGCTGTACTTACTCTCGCATAAATGATTGCATTCATGTCTTCAATCGACCTTTCTACTGTACTGTTGCAAGTTGATATACGACTGGATGCTCTTTTTTAACTGGAATGACAAGGATATCTCCCGGCTGGATGTCAGTTGAAGCGAGATCATTGTGTTCAGTTACCCAGTCAATAAAAGCATTTTTATCGATTGATTTACTGTCGTTTACTTGATCAGCTAATCCCCAAAGAGTATCACCTGATTGAACCTCTATTTTAACATATTGATTTGGATCATTATGGCTAGTGACTGCAATAAGTGAGAGAAATATGCCAACGATGAATGAGAATAGCCCAATAAAAATAATAGATTCCTTTAACCTCATAATGTCATCTCTCCTAATAGAATGTGTGTTCGTTCTTTCTGACACTCATTATAAATACGAACAAACGTTTCTGTCAAACGTTTTTTTCGAACCTATGTTTGTACTGTTAGGAAAAACATGCTATAATTTCTTTAAAATTGACGTTTTGAGGTGCAAAAGATGACGAAGCTATCAAAAAGACAACTCGATATCCTGAAATTCATAAAAGAAGAAGTAAAAAGCAAGGGTTATCCCCCATCCGTTCGTGAAATTGGCGAAGCTGTCGGTCTAGCATCAAGTTCAACTGTCCATGGACATTTAGCTAGACTAGAAACGAAAGGTTTAATTAGAAGAGACCCAACAAAACCTAGAGCGATCGAAGTACTAGATGAAGAGGAAATGAATATTCCAAAGAGCGCTGTAATGAATGTTCCAGTCATCGGAAAAGTCACAGCAGGCTTGCCTATCACGGCTGTTGAGAATGTAGAAGAATATTTCCCACTTCCAGAAACTTTTGCAGCGCCAGATGAACAAGTCTTTATGCTTGAAATTATGGGAGAAAGTATGATTGATGCAGGTATTTTGGACAAAGACTACGTCATTGTGCGTCAGCAAAGCACTGCCAACAATGGAGATATTGTGGTGGCTATGACAGAAGAAGATGAAGCAACAGTGAAACGTTTTTATAAGGAAGATACACACTTTAGATTACAGCCCGAGAATCCATCAATGGAACCGATTATTTTACAGAATGTGAGTATACTAGGTAAAGTGATTGGCGTATTTAGAAATATTCATTAAAAAAAGCCGGTATTTCATCAACGTTTGATGAGAGCCGGCTTTTTCTTTTATGAACAAGAATATGCAAGAATACTAGAGCTTGGAAACGAGCCAAATGTAAAGTTCGGCCATATAAAACCCGTTGTACGGCCAAAAGGTTGCGACGAAAGAACATACATGAGAAATACTTGACCGTTTCTAAGGAACACAATGGTCCACCTTCTATTACATCCAGCTGCAAATTGAACCGTTTGCTGGCTTCCGCCTACACTCTGCCCTGCAATGAGCGGCTGCATACTTTGAGGCTGAGAAACTGCTTGTTGATATTGCGAGATGATATGCTGCGGCGGGGCTGGCGGGACCGATTGTCCTCCTGCACCTTGCCCTTGCCCAGTCCCTCCGAATGGCAAGCCGGGAAATCCTCCAACTTGAGAAATAGGAAACGCCGGCATGCTTTGTACCTGCCGATCGTACAAGTACCCATTCCACGTACCTTCATATGGATTATACATACTAAACACCACTTTCTTAGACATTCATCACGACAGTATATGTCATACATAAAAAAAGAGTGTTGAGGAGACAAATAGAAATCTTTCCAAAAGACGTTTTATTCTTCTTTAGAACGGTTAAATACTAATGAGGAAGAAAAAAATAAAAAAATGAAAACTTTTTGTCTCCCTCAAACGTTATATATGTAGAAAGAAAAGAAATAAAAAACATTTAGATTTAATACTTGTAATATCTCTGTAACTATTGTAACATTTGTAACATAAGAAGTTTTCATTGAGAAAAGGAGGCAATCGCCTTGAAAAAATTATTTGTTTTATTAACCGCTATTATGCTTATGATCTCATTACAAACAACAACACTGGCCGCTTCCAAAAAATCAGCCGCTTTGACAAATAAAGAAGCGTTACATATTGCCCTTGATGCAAGAGAACACTTTTGGAGTGCGATGTCAGGCTACAACATTAAAGAGCATTCAGATTACAAATTAAAATCATTTACTTATAAAGATATGACTTACAACTACCTGTCTAAAACATTTGATACAAAGAAAAAACTAAACAGCTATCTATCTCAAGTGTTCACAAAAGATGCCATTACTCACGGTTTAAAAGACTATCAGTTCATCGTTCATAAAGGAAAAATGGCTGTGCCAGTTGGTGACGGAGACAATATGCTTAATTGGGATAAGGCAACACCTAAACTCGTCTCTAAGAAAAGTACAATCCGCACATACGAATTCACAGTTCCAACACTTGATGGACGCAAAGTAAAACGTACTGTCACTTTCGAGAAAGTACAAAACGAGTGGAAAGTAACAAAAATTGACGCTGTGATCTAAATAAAAACCAGGCCGTTTACTAGGCCTGGTTTTTATTTGGATGAAAATTCAGTCATACGATCTAAAGCGTGAGCAAGTGATGAAGCCGTTTGAAATTCATTAAAAGGAAGTCCAAGCTGTACAGCCGTTTGAGCAATTTCTGGTCTAATGCCTGAAATGGTCGTATCAACCCCAATTAACCGAAGTGACGTGACAAGATCAAAGATTTGATGTGCTACCATCGTATCAATGATGACGACACCTGATAAATCAATACATAAATGTTGAACACCTTTTTGCGAACACTGTTTTAATGTATTTTCTAAGATAATCTTTGCTCGCGCAGTGTCAATATCTCCAACTAAAGGCAATAAGGCAACATGACTTTTTAACACAATGACTGGGGAACTCAGCTCATAAATCATGTCTCTTTGTGCAACGAGTTTTTTGGTGGTATTTTTCACATATTGCTGAATAAAGACATGAATTGAAATGTTAAATGCCTCAGATATCAAATCATACCAATAAAATATTCGGTCAATGTCAATATCACCTTGATGCTGTTTTATAAACTCTTTTAAGTAATGAAGAACCACTCTTTGATTGGACATATATTCTCTCACGACGTAATCTAGTGGCGTGTTCAAGTGCTTCGGATCACTTGCTAAGTCTTCAGACCATTTTTTAAATTTCGTATGTAAATACGTCTTGTCTTCAATAAGTGCGCGGATAAAATGCTGATAATAATCTTGATTTTGCCGTTTAAGCTCTGCTATGATGCTGGAATCTGTTGAACGATAAATGGATTCTGGATCATCATCCTCAATTGATTCATACCATGCTTCAGTCAGTTTCTCTGCATGTTGCATGAAAAAATCGTATAATGCACGGTTCTTTTCCATAAGCATATGTCCCTTCACATTTTCTACTTGTCATTCTTTATACCTGATGGATTGATTGTACCACTGAATCTTTTGTACCTGCTAGCTCGAATACGCTCCTGTTGAACAAAAAAAGCCCCTCTCAAGGAGCCTCTTGTCTATGTTTATTTGACAATAAATAAAATTCGTTTCCCGTCAGGATACCCGCTGATTTGATGCCCGACCCATGAACCAGCGCCTCTATTATCTGATGGACTGACATATTGAACGCTCGCCCCCTTTCCTCCTTCAAGACACACTGCCATCGGCCATTCATCCCGGTCAAAACCAGGTTTTGTGGGAATTCCTTTTAATGATTCTTGCCTGCGGGCATCTGCCCCATTTCGGTCAATGGTACACACGTCTGAGTGCCCTTTTCGAATAGCTTCTTGAATATGACTGCCTGTTTCAGGATATCGTTCCTTAGGAAATTGAATCACATGATCATAACGATCTGCTCCTTTTGCGGAACGATCCTCTCCAAAACCACCTAATAACGCACCCATCCAAATGACAAAACAAAGAACGACAGCAGCGATCCAGCCTTTTCTCATCTTCAAAAGCTCGTGACCTCCTCATACTTTTGATGAAATGATGTTGACTTGAAGGGAATGAGTCATTTTTAATGTATGAGTGGCTGAGTGATGACATGTGAAAAACATGAGCTGAATCTTCCTGGATACTGATCCATAAGAAAAAACGAATGATCTCTTCATCATTCGCCTTGTTCTACTTAAGATATTTCATCTACTCTATATAATGTTTCGTTTTGTGAAGACATCTCGGATGGCATCCCCTCTTCAGCTGATGTGGATCGTTTATATTCTTCAGATGAGATGACTGTACCATGTGATTTAATCCAGCTAACCAATTTGCTGTTAGCTGATGACTGATTGTCTGGTAATAAAAAGTATTTCACCTTTCCTTGTTGAATAAGTGCTTTTAATTTGTTGACAGTCAAAATAGGATCTGTCCCATTAAAACCGCCTAAAGCCATGACATTCTCATCTTCATCAATGATATATGGCGCTGCGGTAACAGTTGTAAGCGTTGCAAATAAATACGTTTCACCTGTTTGATGAGCCTTTAAATAAGTGAGTAAGCCTTGATCGACACTAGATGTAAACATGTTCCCTCCTCGTGAACTAGCCAGCTGTACACCTGCCTCTGGAAGAACAGCATTTCCACCATATATGATTGGGGTGGCGGACCAAAAACCTGGAAACAGTAACAGCGTTGTCAAAGCAGTGATGAGCAGTCGTTTCATGATCAATTGTTTTTCTCTGTACATCAGCAATAGGATAGCGATACTTGTTCCCGCAATCGCAATGGCATACATCCAAATACTACTGATTTGAGTCGTATAGTTACTCAAAATATACCCTTGGAAGATGGCTGTAACAGCGATTGCTGCTGGAAGCAAATACGCAGATACTCCTTTGTTAGCCTTAAATAACTCTCCCATCTTCTTAGCTCCTATGCCGCATAGTGCTGCAATAGGCGGGGCAAGCATAATGAGATAGTAATGGTGAAAGAAACCCGCAATACTAAAGAATCCGGCAGCAGGAATCAGCCATGCTGTCCAAAACATCGTTTGTTTCCATTCATTTAATTGAGCTTTTCTCTCCTTCCACCAGCTGATGATCATCCCCAAAAGTCCAAACAAAGCAAACGGCAGCATCCAGCTGATTTGACCTGACAATGCAGATTGAAATAAACGAAATATACCGGGATTCCCAGTACCATACATATTCATACTTTGTTGACCTACAGCACTTCCAGGCGGAGAACCACCACCTGGACCATGTTGAGGTGGCGTCATTTGATTTTGGGATGGAGGCGGCTGATTTCTGTTTGACTGATCCTCTGACGAATTCCCTAATCCAGAATTGTCTGGCATCATCATACCTGCTTGCTGGTTCATGTCTCCAAAGGATTTCCCTGTCGTCTGACCAAGCAGCCGTTCCGTGCCGTTATACCCAAAGGCAAGTTCTAACACTGAATTTGTTTGGCTGCTTCCCACATAAGGGCGCTCACTTTCAGCTGTCATATCTACAGCAACTGCCCACGATAGAGATAAGCAGACTAATACGACGATCGAGCATAAGAGAGAGAAAATTTTCTTTTTTAACGGTACACGAGCAGCAATGAAATAGTAGAAAATAAATGCTGGAACGACCATAAACGCTTGCAGCATCTTCATATTAAATCCTACCGCTACCAAAGCGAAGGCCATAAGAAGCCAGCGCATCTTTCCGCTTTTTACAGCACGCATTAAGAAATACGTACCCGCAAGTAATGTGAAGACGAGCATACTGTCGATATTGTTTGTTCTGCTCACAGCTGCGGCAATTGGCGTGAGAGCCATAACGGCCGCTGACACCCTTGCAGCACCTTGACCGAAAGCCGGTTTTATCATGAGATAAAGAAGAAGAACAGACCCCACTCCAGCAAGTGCCTGCGGCAATATCACACTCCATGTATGAAAACCAAAAATAAGTGCACTGATGGTTTGAATCCATAAAACGACGGGTGGTTTATCAATTGATACGAATCCAGCTGCATCAAATGAGGCATAAAAAAAGTGATGGAAACTTTTGGACATACTTTTGACTGCAGCTAAATAATATTGATTGGCACTGTCATTCTGCCAAATTTGATAAGTGTAGAGAAATGCTGCAATCAATAAAATCAACAACAATATCATATCTATTTTTTTATTTTTCACTCATATCTCTTCTTTCTTTTTCATTTATTTCATTCAGCATAGCTTTTAAATATGAAATAGTGATGAACAAAAAAAGAAACTTTTCTGCATTTGACGATAAAAAAAGCCTGTCCCCTGTAAAGGAAACAAGCTGATTGTTCTATTTCTATTGCGCCTTCGCATAGTTGATAAATTCAACAAAAGCAGCAGTCGCTTTTGGTCCGCCGTTGATCGTTCCGTTTGAATAACCCGCATTATGGACCCCGACGATTTGTTGGTTCTGATCTAGCATCGCAGAGCCAGAGTTTCCGCTAAATGTATCGATCGTATAGTATGCGAGATTCGTATCTTCTCTCGTGACTGGACCTGACATTTCCCATTGTGACACTTTGCCAGTCGATCTCATTTTATCACCTGGATATCCAGAAATTTTAATTGTTGTACCTGTTAGATTTGTCACTTGACGAATGGAGCGATAGCCGACCGTATTTCCAATGTTCGTATCTGTTTTAATGACGGCAAAATCATATTGACTCGCCCCCGTGTTGATATATCCGCTTGGTACATAGAATTCGGTCATGTTTGCTGAGCCGTTCACGGCCGTGCTGTCATTCATGCCTGGGTAGACAGACCCTTTTGCACTATAGCTTCTTGTAGCTGTATTGTAGACGCAGTGTCCGTTTGTCAATATTTTGTTTGGAGCAATGAGTGTTCCGGTGCAGCTAGATCCACCAAATGTAATATAAGCAATAGAATTATAGGGGGCTACTCTTGTATTCGTCACTTTTGTTCTACCATCGTCTCCAATGACTACTTTTGTTTGAAAATCTTTTAAATATGTTGTGAGTGGTTTTACTTTTTCGCCAATAGTAGAAGAGAGATCATCCACTTTGTCAAAGGATGAGGGGGTTTTCATATCGTTGTGGAAGTCAGCTGAAGAAATCACCTTTCCGTCAGAAGTCACCATGTCATAATCAGACGTAAGTACTGAATCAGATGCTGCATGGGCAAAACTAGGCACACTTAAAGCACCAAAAACGAGTAGAGAAGGGATTAATTTTTTCACCTTTTTCATCATATTCCTCCTTTATGTCCTATATCGAAAATGATACGATTGTTTCATATTGGAGTAAATGAGAGAATATTCTTATTTTTTACAAAATATTTCATTTGTAAATTAGGTGTTTCGTATCTTCCAAATATTTATTCTAGCGATCTCTCTATGAAAAAAGAAAAACCGCCATTTTGGCGGTTTCAACATGATCAGCTCCATACATCTTTTACATATCTGTTGTCATTGGCTAGAGATGTCAGCCATTGTTCAGCTGTTTCTTTCGCACACTGTTTCTCAGTCTGATACAGTTCAATAAGTGTTGCCTCGACATCTGGTGCCATGACCTTTCCATCCCCGCAAATATACAGATAGGCGCCTTTGTCGAGCAATTCAATGAGCTTGGCTCCATCATTTTTAATGAAGTGCTGGACATACACTTTTTGCTCCTCATAGCGAGAGTAAGCACGGTGGATGGTGACGACTCCTTTTTCTTGTGCAAGCTGCATTTCGTCATAATACAGATCATCTTCATGCGGGTGGCGGCAGCCAAAATAAAGATGGGCTTCACCTAACGACTTCCCTTCATTTTGCCATGCTTCCCTTGCCTGAATGAACCCTCTAAACGGGGCGATACCTGTTCCTGGTCCAATCATGATCATTGGTATTTCAGGAGAAGGCGGCAATTCGAATCCTGCTTGAGCTTCATGAAGGAAGCAGGCCACTTCATCTCCTTCTTGCAGTCCGCATAAATAGTTTGATGCGACGCCTGCGTATTCACCGCGTCCGCTCCATGATTTTCCTTTCACAACAGCTACTGTGATACTAAGCCTCTTTTCATCTATCTTTGGCGAACTGGAGATCGAGTAATAACGAGGCTTCAATCCTGGTAAAAGGGCTAAGAAATGATCAAATGGCAGTTCACATGCTTCGTATTGTTCTAGTAAATCCAGCATGGTCACACGCTTCTTTAATACAGCTTCTTGATAAATGTCTCCCGCCATTTGTTCAAGTTCAATACGATGAGGTGGGCATACCGTATATTTTGCAAGTTCTCTTAGCTGAGTACGTGTCACAGGCTCTTGCAACTCTACATGTGACGCCAGCAATTCTCCGACTTGAATTGGCTGATTTAATGGTAAATGACTTGCTTCTCTTTCCGAAGAGAGTATCATGTGCTGCTTGGGATCCAGCTTAAAACGATCGGTCACTCGCTGAACGAGTGTTGCACTATTTTTTGGCACGATTCCGATATGATCTCCTTCTTTATAGTGCTTGCCTTCAGGTAATTGAAGTTCGATATGCCTTGTTTGGCGGGTACTTTTTTCAGATTGTAATTCTTGATTTTTCAATACAACAGCTGAAAAGGCACCGTATGTTTTAGCTACAGGACGTTCCACTAGCTCATTCGTATATGCAATGGATAGGTTTGGCTTTTCTTGGCGTTTCTCCTGCAAGGTTAAATTGAATTCTTTTGCAAGCTCATCGAAGACTGTCTTCTGGAATGTTTCTTTATCTTCATCCATATCACCGCCCGCATCGCCTTCACCAATATCCGTTACACGCTTCGCCCCTTTTCTTTCAAGTGCTTCATCAATCAGACGAGGAATACGCTGATACGTGCTCGCCCAATTTCGATCCCCACACCCAAAGACTGCAAATGTCACGTTTGATAGATCTTGCTCCTCATCCTGCGTCACCCAATCCACAAACTGTTTCGCATGATCAGGCGGATGACCGTTGTATGAAGCCGTTACAATTAAAACTGCTCCTGACTTTGGTAACTTTCGAGTATAATCATCAAGCGGTGCCGTTGTCACGTCAAACCCTTTTGCTTTTCCGTCTTCAGCCAATTCGTTTGCCATCTGCTTTGCTGTGCCAAGATTTGATCCGTACAAGACTAGTAGCGGTGTTCCATGACTCGCTATTTTTGCTTCAGCAGATGCCGTGCTTTTTGTTGGTTCTTCTTTCGGAGGCGCCATAAAGAATTGCTGCTTTCTTGGCCGCACTTTGATTTTAAAATCATTCGGCTTAATCGTCAGGGATTCTTTTAAATCCAGTTCATACGACGTATGGTCAATCAGTTCAAGGTTGTGCAGAACCATCGCCAGAACCATCGTGGCTTCATGAAGGGCAAATTGCATCCCAATACATGCACGCTGTCCATTCCCAAAAGGCTTGTAGGCATGCTGCGGGATTTTTTCAGGGTGCAGAAACCGCTCTGGTTTAAATTCTTCCGCATCCTCTCCCCAAACCGCTTGATCACGGTGTAATTTAGGAAGCAGCACAGTCACACTTTGGTTTTTCTCAATCGGAAATTTCCCTCCGATTACTGTGTCCTCTTTAGCGTAAACTGAGAAAGAAGGCGCAGTCGGCCAAAGTCGAAGTGCCTCATGTAACACCATACGGGTGTAGCTTAGCTGTTGCACCTGCTTAAATGTCGGCAGACCGTCCTGTAGCACCTCATCTGCTTCTTGGACGGCTTTCTTTAGTTTCTCTGGATTCTTTAATAAGAAATAAATCGCAAATGATAGCAGACCACTTGTCGTTTCATGCCCCGCAATTAAGAAGGTAATGATCTGATAACGGATATTTTCATCGGACAGACGCTCACCTGTTTCAGGGTCCGTCGCATGCAGCATAAGGGACAGCAAATCATCGCCCATTTTATCTTGTTTTTTCCGTTCCTGAATAATATCATCTACTAATCGCTTCATAAAATCGACATTTTGCTCAAATTCTTTTCTTCTTTTGATCATGAGTTTATCTGCAATCGGCCATCTTTTCGATTGGTCCATCGCTTCATTTAAGCCTTTCAGCATGCTTTCGATAAATGGATGCTGATTCTCTTTATAAAAGCTGTTAAACCGAAAATCAAAACCGCAAAGACCAATTGTATCTAAAGTGAGTTTTGTCATATCCTCTGCTACTTCAATTTCTTCATCGCGGCCTGTTCTTTGCCATTTTTGCACAAGCTGCGTTGCAATATCGAGCATCATCTCGTGATAGCCCTTCATCGCCTGCTGACTAAACGCCGGCATCAAGATTTGATGAGCTTTTCTCCAGTTTGGTTCTTCTGTCCAGCTTGTAAATAGGCCATCTCCTGCAAATGCTCTTGCTTTATCAAGACTAATCCCGATGAATTTATCGAATCGGCTCTCATCACATACTTCTTGGACAAGCTCATGACTGGAAACAAAAACACCGGTTATATCTGAAAATTCAAATTGATAAATCCCTCCTAATTCATCTGCCAGCCGCCAAAAGGTTTGAGAAAGCTCTCCTTTTTTGATATGAGGAATATTTTTTAAAGGTCCGTATGTTTTTGGTTTTGGAATGATTGATGTTTGTTGCATGTGCCCACTCCCTTTATTTCTTTATGATGCAACGCTAATGGCACGCCATAAGCATTGCTCAATATCTTCTAAAAATTCAATCGTTGGTTCAATTTCCTCTGCTAGAATCTGTTTATGAAGCTGAACGAACGCTCCAAATACAATGGATAAAATCGTTCTCCCTGAAAGATTTGGATGAATTCCATTCTTTTTGCCTTCTTCAAAAATATGAAATAGCTCATTTAATAGCTGCTGCATCTTCTCTTTACTTGTCTCATCTAAATAGTGTGAGCGTTTGTCAATTTCTAAGAAGTACAGACCACTTGGATTCTCTTTTGTAAAGAGCACTAAGCAATAAAAGACATGTTTGAAATAAGCCCTGATGCTTGCTTTAGGGTCTGGACTGTTTGTATTCACCTTGTCGATAAATGCAGTCAGGCTTCGCTGGTATAAAATGTTCACAAGAGCTTCTTTACTATCAAAATAACGATAAATGGTTCCTGCTCCAACATTGGCTCTTTTCGAAATCATCGGCATCGTTGTACCGTCAAAACCCCGTTCAATAAATAAGTCCAGAGAAGCCTTCATAATCTGCTCCTGTTTATCAGAAGTTGCTGCGGGCATTTCATCCTCTCCTTTCGCTGTAATAGGAATGAATGTTCATTCCGCTTGATGTATATTATATTAATATTTTAAATTCTTCTATTTATACTTAAACATACTTATTTTACTCCGTCACTACATTTTCTGAAAATAATAATAATTGAGAAATGATACCTAGATAGATGACATCCAAATGACTTATAAATATTGGCAGTTTTGTGACGTGTGGGTGTCGTCCGTACTACATATTCATTCTTGGTCAATTGGAGAATGGATGTGATCGTCATATGTATCAATATATAAACTGCCATTACTTGAACGAACCGCATAAACAATGTCTTTTAAAGACAGTTGCCTTTTTCGAAGTTCTTCATAGATCCACTGCTCCGTTAATTGGTTTTCATGAAGGTTTTTCAAAATGAGCTTTCCGTCCATAATGACTTCAATGGGCATGTAACGCTCTGCCTGCATCCACAGGTTAAGATCTTTTCGCGTGACATAATCAAATGAAGGGTATTTTTTCACTGACATATGCCCATCTGTTTCAATCATTGCAAATTCAACTTCACTAATGTCAAACACATTCTTTTCTCTGAGCTGTTGATTTAAATAATCAAGTGTATACCTCATTCCTTTCATATTCTCTTCAAGGATTTTGCCATTTTGAATCACAAGCGTTGGTTTACCCGCCATAAAACCTCTCATCTTCCGGCTTCTTAAAGCAAGTAAAGAAATGACATAAATGATGATCACAAGTGACACAAAAGATATGGTGGTGTGATGAAGCGGAAGCGTAGTATTAAACGCCAGGTTCGCCGCAATTGAACCTAGACTGATCGCTGCGATGAAATCAAAAATATTCATTTGCGCAATGGTTTGCTTTCCAAGAAGACGGGCACCGCCGAATAAAATAGCAAAAGCAAATATGGTTCGAAGAATGACTTCAATGTGATCTGGCATTTCAGCTTCCACCTTTCGATTTCATGAAAAAAAGCCTTTTCTCTAGAAAAGACTCTTTGTTAGACTATGCATTTGTTCAGTCATTATTCAAATGGCCCACTTCCGTTTGCTCAAATTGTGAACGCAGCTCAATGATTGAGCTGTTTCTCACGTTTACTGGATCTTGCTCGAGCAGCCATGTATAAAATCTTGCTTGCTCTGCTGTTTGCAAAGCCTGCATATATTTTTGGGTGGAGCGCTTATCTGCAACACGCTGTTTAATGGATCGCATTTGCTTCCAAAATTGATAATAAGGAAGCTTTAACTTGGTCATAAAGCCGCTGTTATCCTCAATGACATAACCTTCTTCTTTGATTGTGTCATCATGTGATACAGATTGATACCATTTATAGAAAGAGGTCCAATCATGAAACACTGCCACTTTCTGTTTACACCGCATGCCAAGTTGTTCACTGAGCCTTTTCACTTCAGCAAATGGTTCTTTTTCATAGCTCAGCTGACGCTTCACGATATCAAGTAAAATGAGTTGATCATGATCATATGTGATAATATGCGGGTCTTTCTCTGGCAAAATGACTTCAAATACAAGGGATACATGGTTGTCGCGTACGTATGATTTGATGTAATCGACCTGCACATCGTCAAAGGTCGCATAAAATAGCTCTTCGACCCAAGCAGCATGCTGATTTTGCTTCACATGTGACGTATACGATTTGGACGTAAACACCAGTTCATCTTTTATGTCGTTAAACCCAACCGTGCCTAAGTATCCATTTGCTTTATCATAGACCGTCACAGGAAATTGAAGATGATTCACTAGATGCTGCATTCTGGTTTCAGGACGTTCATCAATATTAAAGAACTTATTATAACTTCTAGACACAATCTGCTTTGAAGTCATATTGATAAACAAGCCTCTTGCTTTGACATTTATTTCATCCCATTGTCTTTCACTAAATGCTTTTTTGGTGAAATTAAAAGATGAAATATCGTGTGGCAGCTTTAATTCTTGTACATATTCATGCTGATCTAAATGGGCTAAGAAATCATCCAGCGTCACATTGGGCTGAACAAAGACCGGTTGTTTGTTTTCAGAAGCTCTGTAGACAGGATTATCAATTTCATGTGTCTCAATCCCGCCTGCTGTGATTTTTAACACACGCAGCTGTCCGCCAAATTCAACCTGACCTTCGAGATTATAAGATCTTTCCGCCGCTTGGATAGGCAGTCTATATAAATTGCGATGACCGTGAATTTGAATGATATCTAATCCAGAAGTATTTTGCACAAATAAGTGGTCAATGTCATCTGAATATTCACCTACTCCGTGAATAAGCTGCTGCGTTGAGACATGCAGAAGCTCTTCTGGCAAATGGGCAAGCCCACCATGGGTGACAAGAAATGTCTGACCATGATACGTAAAATAGGTGAGCTGATGAAATGTTCTGACAAACTTCCTTAATTCTTTTAGGTCAAAACCTGCTTCCGCAATTTCAGGCGCAGTATGACGGTTAAACATATTACTTCTCACTTTTTCTTCATGTGCATATTTGTAAAGATGCTGATCATGATTTCCTTCAATGACGATCACATTGCGGCATTCTCTATGTGCCAGCATCCATTCTAAAACTTCCTTGTTTTCTATTCCTCTATCAAGCAAATCACCTGCAAAGATATAAAGCTCGTTTTCTTTCAAGTCTCCTTGCAAATAAGTATTTAGAGCTGTGTAACAGCCGTGAATATCACCGAAGACGTGAATGGCCTCATACTGATCAAAAGACCTGGGCTGATACGTCATAATGGCTGGATATTCCTCAGGCGTCAAAACGGTTACCCATGAAGGCACCTTCTCTGTCTTTAACCGTTCATTCATTTGATATAACACAGATTCCTTCACTACTTTGTGCGGCTCTCGACCGCGATTTTGCAGCAGGGCTGTTTCAAGAGGCACTTGCGTAAAATCGACGACATACACTCTATAGCGATATGAAGTAGCCAATGACTTATACTGCGAAATGGACTTACTTGTGACATGTGTTGCATCA
The DNA here is from genome assembly GCF_040869405.1 of Bacillus sp. FSL K6-2869. Classification (NCBI taxonomy): domain Bacteria; kingdom Bacillati; phylum Bacillota; class Bacilli; order Caryophanales; family Bacillaceae; genus Bacillus; species Bacillus sp. FSL K6-2869. The sequence continues at coordinate 1,841,313 of NZ_CP152035.1, read as the reverse complement.
ATGACAGTAAAGTCTCCTCGTTCCATTCGGGCTGTGAGGAGTTCAAATAATAAAGACCAGACTTTATGATCATGTTTGCTTGAAATTTCCGGTTTCCCATTGACTGATAACTGCGGAGGCTGGGTTAACAGACGGATTTGATCCGCTGATAATGTATATGGTTCTAAGCCTTGTTCTTTGATCCAAGTTGATTTACCTGCACCTGGGAGACCTCGTAAAAGGACTAAAGTTCTCATAATGGTTCTCCTTTAATGAGTGATATTTTACCTATTATAGATAAATTATGGATAAATCTCAATCTTTTATTGATTATGGTAATATATAGATATAAGGAGGGTTACACATGCCTAATGAAGCGAATACTGCATTCAACATTGGGGATATCGTATTCCAAGTATTTTCTCTTCTATTCATTGCGTTGATCGTGACCATCATTGTGATTGCCATTCGAATGATAAGAAGAAAACAAGTGGAATTGAAGAAAGTCGAGGCTAGATTAAACAAAGTAATTGAAAAAAATCATTTAAAAGAGTGAAAAAATCCGGGAGTTAACCGGATTTTTTTGTTTTCATCACGATTCCTTGTCGCTGCTGCATCAAAAAGAAAAAGACACCTAAAAGGACAAGAAGACCACCGAACATTTGTAGCAGCGTGACTTTCTCTCCAAGCAGTAAAACAGCGAGTATCGTTGCCCCAACAGGTTCGCCTAGAATACTCATTGAAATAGTTGTCGCATTCACATAGGTTAACAGCCAGTTGTTAATGACATGGGACATGGTAGGGATAATGGCGAGCAGTAAGAAAATCCCCCATTCTTTACCCGAATAGCCTACAAAAGGCGTTTGCTGTATAAGGTTAAATAAAATTAAAAAAAGGCCGGCAAAACCAAATACACAAAAACTATAAATCCAATGAGATATCTTTCTCACAGCTTGTTGACCGATTAATAAATAACAAACAACAGCGATTACACTGAAAAAGGATAAAATGTCTCCTATAATGGCGTCTTGGCTATGTCCGACATCCCCCCATCCAATCATGAGCGCACCAACAATCGCCGCACACATTGTGAAAATGGCTGACTTCGTTGTTCGTTCACGAAAAATGAGAAATCCGCCTAATAATGACACCATCGGTTGAAGTGCAATGATGATTGTAGAGCTCGCCACTGTGGTGAGCTTCAATGAGCCGAACCACAAAACAAAATGGAGCCCTAAAAAGAAACCTGACATACATAAGAAAAACCAGTCTCTCCGCTTTAACGAGACAAACTCTTTTTGACGCGGCAGAATAAAGGGAAGCATCAAAACCGCCGCAAATATCATTCGATACATACTTAAAATAGCAGCAGGCGCACTTGACCACTTCACAATAATGGCCGAAAACGAAATCGCAATGATGGAGATCACAAGCGGCACCGCAATCGACTTCTTTGGAGCATTTGTCTTCATTTCCATTAGCAGCTTCCTTTACATCAGCAGTAGATGAGCTTCTCATCTTGTATGACGTCATCTTACTATGACTATTCGCCTAGAGGCAAGATGAATTTTAAGAATGTTTACATAAAAAAGGCTTTCTTCACGAAAGCCCCAGATTGTTGACAAAGGGCTAAAATGAACTTTATTTTAGCCCTTTGTCTTCTTTTCAGCGTGATAGAAAACCTTTGCAGCCCTAGGAAGGACGAGCATCGGCGCGGAGCGAATTTGACATTCGTGAGCACCGAAGCGCAGGACTGACAACGATTGCGAGGGTTTGTCTACACGCTGAAGCTTTCTTCACGAAAGCCCTTATTCATCATCTATTAATACATACACAGCCCGCACCGGCCCATGAACACCAACCACTAAATTCATTTCAATATCGGCAGAATTACTTGGACCTGATATAAAATGAATGGCGCCTTTCGTCTGCTCTCCTTCTTCTACTAAGCGATGAAGAGCTGAAACAGCATGAATCATCCGCGGGACAATTGTGCTTTTTTCAATACATACGATATACATCATCGGTAAAAAATGAAGTGCTCTCCCTTGACCTTGATGGGACGAAAGAACAACCGTTCCGGATTCTGCAAGTGTGTAATCGCTGAATACCACTGCATATTTCGCTTGTTCTGCCTGCCTTATATTTTCTTCTCTTGATGTATCTGCATTCCAGCTAGTGACTGAGATTCCTTCTTTCTGCAAGGCTTGAAACATAGGATGACATTCATATTGTGCAAAACGTCTATCGCTCGAAGTCATCACAGGACCTTCTCCATACTCTTTCATCAATAATCGTAACGTTGAGGGTGCTTCTTTCGGCGTTGTTTCTACCACTCTCGTATGAATTTGCTGACATTGCACCTTCAATTGCTCTACCAATTCTTCTTTCGACAGACCTTCATTTGTTTCCCAATTGACTCGATGCTTCCAAACCGGACACCGAATAGATGCAGGCTTGGAGGAGCTTTTGCCTAATTGTTGCTGGATATGTGCTAAAAATGGATCTCGATGAGAAATGGTACCTTTCATTGCCGCTCCTCCTTTTGTTTCTTTTTAAACCAATCCCGAAACCTTTCTTTGCTTGGCGCTGGGAGGTCACGAATTTCTGTCCAATTCTTTAAAGGACCCGCACCTTTTGAAATCTGTCCGTTTGAAGCCATACGTTTCAAGAGCACAGGGGCTGCTTTTGTGCCAAATCGATACATTCTAGGAGTGGATGCGCCCATTCCGAACATTTTCATTGCCATCATTTCCGCTTTAGGCGCTCTCCCCTCTTTTTCAACGATGGCTTGTCGATGTTTGATTAATAATTCGTGAAGTGGAATTTTCACTGGACAAGCATCTGTACAGGCTGCGCATAAACTTGAGGCGAAAGGAAGCTCTTGGTAGTCGTCATATCCTCCAAGTAGTGGCGAAAGAACAGCGCCAATCGGACCCGGGTAAATTGATCCGTACGAATGACCGCCAACATGCCGATAAACGGGGCACACATTGATACAGGCTGCACACCGAATACATTGCAAAACTGGCTGAAATTTCGTCCCTAATATATTTGACCGTCCGTTATCCACAATGACCAAATGAAACTCTTCTGGTCCATCGACCTCTCCTTCTCCTTTTGGTCCCACGACAGAGATATAGCTTGTTAACTTTTGACCGACTGCGCTTCTGCACAATAGACCGACAAGAACATCGAGCTCCTCCATCGTTGGTACAAGCCGCTCCATCCCCATGACTGCGATATGTGTCTTTGGAATGGACGTGACAAGATCCGCATTCCCTTCATTCGTCACAAGACAAATCGATCCTGTGTCAGCCACAGCAAAGTTACAGCCCGTCACACCAATATCTGCTTCAAGAAATTTTTCCCGTAACAAAGCTCTTACAAATTTGGTCATTTCTTCAGGAGTCTCTGACATATCATATCCAAGCTTTTCGTGAAAAACTTCCCGTATTTGTTCTTTCGTCATATGAAGGGCTGGTGCCACGATATGTGAAGGTGGTTCATGGTCATCAACTTGAAGAATATATTCTCCAAGATCGCTTTCAACTACCTCGCAGCCAATCTCTTCTAGCGCTTCATTCATTTCAATTTCTTCTGTGACCATTGATTTTGATTTCACGATCTTTTTTGCTGCTTTTTTTTGTGCTACATCTTGAATGTACGCCGATGCCTCTTCCTTTGTTTTTGCAAAAAACACATGACCTCCACGTCTACTCACGCTCTCACTTAATTGATATAAGTAGTCATCAAGGTGGGCAAGTGTATGCTGCCTGATGTCCTCTCCAAGTGCACGCCACTTTTCCCAGTTTCCCAGCTCTTCACTTGCAGTCATCCGTCTTTTATACAGACGCTCCTGTGCAGAGGAAACAGCTCCTCTCATCACAGCGTCTTCTAATCCTTCGCCGATCCGCTCTTTAAAAGCCTTCTCTCCAATTTTCATACTCATGTGCCGTTCCCCCTCTTAGCTTCAGCGGCTATTCAACACTTCTGCGATATGCATCACTTTAACTGGCTTATGAAGACGATTCAGCCTTCCTCCGATATTCAGTAGACATCCACAGTCAGCACCGATGATATATTCAGCGCCTGTCTCCTCTATGCTTTGTACTTTTTCATCGACCATCTGCTCAGAAATGGGTGTCATTTTGATTGAAAAAGTTCCTCCAAATCCGCAGCAATTTTCAGCGCGAGGCAATGGTTCCATCACCAAATCTTTGACATTTGACAACAGTGTAAAAGGCGCTTCCTTAATTCTAAGCAGTCTCGTCATATGGCAGGAGGTATGATAGGTGGCTTTTCCTTTCAAACTCGCACCTACATCTGTTACATGTAATATATCAACAATAAATTCTGTTAATTCATATGTTTTCGTAGCAAGTGCCTGAGCACGGGCGAACCACGCTCGGTCTTCTTTAAAAAGGTGCGGATATTCTAAAAACATGGCCTTACAAGAACCTGATGGTGTGACGACATATTCAGCTGATTCAAAGGCTTTTATCATATTTTTGGCCGCTTTGATTGTTTCTTTTGTATAGCCGCTGTTAAAGGCGGGCTGCCCGCAGCACACTTGTGCTTCAGGGAATTCCACTTCAACACCAAGCCGCTCTAGTACCTCAACAGTTGCCTTTCCTACATGTGGCTGCATCGTGTCAATGATACAGGTGACAAATAAACTGACTCTCATCGGCGAACTTCCTTTCTTTTACTGCACCTTGATTTATATCTGGTCATCTGACGACTAAATAATAGACTTTTATTTCATTTTAATCCCAAATTTCTGAAATTTCAACGAACGGATTTGTCTAAAATTTGGACATCATGCTTGTGAAGGTACATGAAAAAACGCCCTTTTTACAGGACGTTTGAGAACATTCATGTTTTTATTTCTTCATACTACCGAAGGAAGTGTCGTCTTTCACACAAACCGCCTTCACTTCATGATTTTCTTTATGTGATGAATTCGTTTTTCAAAAGAAGGATGACTTTCACGCCATTCAGATTTTCTTCCATCATCTCCATCTTCTTCAATCAAATGACTTAATTTTATCAAAGTATTGAGATATAGAGTTTGATTCTCAAGATGGTGAACAGCAAAGCGATCCGCCTGAATCTCAAATAACCGACTCATTTTCTTTGGCAGCCACTCCGTCATAAATATCATGATCAATATCCCTGCTGGGAACAACAAAATATATTGCCACCAACCATTGGCAAGCATCACCTGTCTGGCATAATACATACTGATTCCCATAAGTAAGGTGACAATCACAGTGAGGTAAATGGTGAAATGCGCATGTTTTAATTTTACATGTCCCATTTCGTGGAATAAGATCGCACGAATTTCCTCTGTATCAAACTTATCTAATAACCCTTCCGTCACATATAGATTGACTTTTCTTCTAAATGGAAGTTGAAATGAATATATCCAGGCATTGACATCATGTTGTGAGTCTTTTTTTACCCATATTTTTACCTTTTGGTTCGTTTGATGCTCAATATCTTTGCAAATATTTATGAATTCGTCCGTCCGTAAGACTTCATACTTATTTATCATTTTTTGAATGAATGAGTAACCCATAATAAATAAGATGACTAGGGCGAAATACCATGCACAAAATAGAAAAAGATGATTCATAACCTTCGCTTGAAACGCCAAAGGCATGACTAAATAAGAGCCGAAATACATCAAGGATAATGTGATAGCACCAAATAAAACGGCTTGCTCCCTAACGTTCAGGAAGAATGAATTCCCTAAAGTGTCTTCATTTTCTCCTAATACATCAGAAGAATCTTTTGTCACATACTCAAATGAATAAGCTGTCAATAAGACTGACAGGAAACTAGGCACAAGTATAGAGAGAATCATACTCAACACATAAGATCCTGTAACTGATAGCACGTATCCCATTAAGAAATAATAATTTAATCCCAAGGGAAGAAAAATGGCTAGAACAAAGGGAATGAATAATGTGAATAGGTTTTTCATCGATTCATGAAGGTTAAAAAGGAAAAATAACAAAGCGGGCAAAAGAATTCCCATTAAAGTCATGAATGTAACAAATGTAATGCTATGCTTAAAGTTTGTGTTGATCTTAGTTGTTTCTGTTAGATTCGTTAGATTGTATGTAGAAAAGAAGGGATTTTGCGTTACCTGTTCCATCATGATCGTATCATCATGGATAGGTACAAAACCTTTTCTTAGAAAAACCAATGCCTTATCATTCATTATTTTGTCTGTTTCAATCATACTGATTCCATTCGGAGATGGGATCTGTGTGAGATTTATGTTCTTTCCACTTAATTGAAGGGATGCTTCTGAAGGGCCATTGAAAGAACCGTCTTGATAGGTTAATAAAACGTCACCCTGATATAGCGAATGAGCGACGAATACTTTTGGGTTGCTTTCTTCGTTCGAATCAAGTAAAACAAATGGTGAAACAACGGCTGAACGAAAGCCGAGTTCAATCATAATGACGATGATTGTGATCATACTGGCAGTCAAATAAGAGAGGAAGGCTTTGCGTAACATGTCATCACATCCTGCTGTTTAATAGGATTAAAACAAAATGAATATCTTGAATAATGTATTTCATAATAAAGTAAGCGTCATTCATTTGTTGGAATCATCTCTTAAAATTCTAACATCTACATACAAGAATATGTACGAAAAAATGGACATTACACCTATATTTTCAAAATAACGGATCAACAAGGATAGAAAAAACGCCCTTTTTACAGGGCGTTTTGACATGTTTAGTTTGACATCATTTCTCGTATTCTATCTTCAATAGGTGTTAAAGAGCGGCCTAATAGTTTTTCGAAATCATGGCTTTCGACTGCTAATGCCCCATCGCGAATTCCGCTTTGCATCGCTTTGACAAATGGAACAGCTTCTTTCGGTACACCATTTGACGCTAAAAATTCTCCAAATATATCTACATCCATGTGTTCTACTTTGATTTCTTTCCCGCTCACTTTGCTGACCATTTGTGCAAGTTCAGTGTGTGTACGAAGCGGTCCTGACAATTCATAGATTTCCTGATCATGTGCCGGCAGTGTTAACGCTTTTGCTGCTGCTTCTGCATAGTCATTTCTTGTTGCCCAGCCGACTTTACCTTCACCAATTGGGCTGATAAACGGCGCTCCGTTCACTGATGCCAGAATCGTATCTTTTTCATTTTCCACATACCAATTGTTTCTTAGAAAAACATGAGGTATGCCAGAGGCCAAAATTGCTTCTTCTGTTTTTGCATGGTCATGTGCTAGGTTAAGCTGACTTTCTCTTGCATTGACAACACTTGTATAAGCAATAAATGACACATTCGCTGCTTTCGCTGCTTGGATGGCATTGATATGCTGCTTCACGCGGTCTCCATCCCCAGACGAAATGATCAAAAGGCGATCAATCCCTTGAAACGCTGATTGAAGTGTATCCGGCTGTGTGAAGTCTCCCTTGCGCACATCCACCCCAGCTTCCTTTAGATGGACTGCTTTTTGCGGATCTCGAACACTGACCGCCAATTGTTCAGCTGGTACTTTTGCGAGCAAATGTTTGACGACGAGCGATCCAAGTTGTCCTGTTGCACCTGTCACTAATAATGTCATTGATTTGACCTCCTCATTTTTCGTTCAACGGTGATGTTTCATGTATGAAGCAGCTAGTTTCTTACATCAGATCATTCGTTATAATCAAAATGGTTACAACGAAGGGGTAAAAAAAGCTCTATGTATGAGCTTTTTCTACTCCGCCTCGATTAATAATTGCTTAATTGTCACTTGTTTAAGGTGATGCTCAAGTGCGGACTGTGCTTCTTTAAGTTCTTGCCGCAGTCTTGTATCCATGGCTTGACCAATTGGACATGCAATGACTGGTTGATGAAAGTTAAATAACTCTTCATCTTCGCTTACATCCACAGCCCGGTACACGTCTAGTAGAGTAATGTCCTCTGCCGGCCTTTTTAAGGAAGCACCGCCAACTCCTCGGCGAATCTCAATGAGATCTGCCTTTTTGAGCATAGCCATCATTTTTCTGATAATGACTGGATTTGAATTGACACTTTCTGCAATAAAATCCCCTGTGCACTCTTTTGAAACACCCGCAATAAAAGACAAGATATGAACAGCAATGGTATACCTGCTGCTAATTTGTTTCACATTCCTTCACCACCGTTGTAATCAATATAGTTACAATGAGCGGATTTGTCAATCAATAAACGGATGTTTCTTTCTTTCCCAATCTTCAAATGTCATCATCTCATGATGTTCTCCTGCATCGATTTCAAGCGGTGCAATGCATTCAAGCAAATTGCCATCTGGGTCAAGAAAGTAAATCGCGGCATGAAATTGTGGCGGATTATCAAGAACTAAAGGCTGCTGCTCTTCCGAAAAACCAAACATCGGATGAATGCTGATCCCTTTTTCTATCAGCCATTCTTTGATCTGCTCAATGCTGGATGTTTCTATTTGGAAGGCGACATGTCGCGTCGCTGGGTGATATGGAATAGTGGATATATCAGCCTTCCATAAGCCAAGCCAGCTCTTTCCTTTCTCAATCCATAAAAAGGCCACTCGTTCATTTTCATGAGCAAGTGTTAATTCCAATTTTTCATAAAAAGAAATGGATGCCTTCAAATCACTCACAGGTAAATGTGCTTCATACAAGCCTTTCATCATCATTTCAATCACTCCTTTACTATCTTCTATTGTGCAGGAATTGAAAACATTCTTCCTCAGCAAAACGATGTATTTCAACCAAGCCATTGGATTGAGATGGTTAAATGTTTGATCCATTGCATATGGGGGAAGGTGTTCAAATAAAAGAAAGGAGCGTTCAATATGCCTTGGACAATGGAAGATTATCCAGCTTCATTCCAATCACTAGACAAAGTCATTCGAAAAAAAGCACTTGAGATTGCCAACAAAATGGTGCAGGAAGGCTATGAAGAAGGTAGAGCGATTCCAATTGCGATCAATCAAGCAAAAGAGTGGAAAAAGAATGCGACGGAAAAAGAAATGGAGGACTTTCACTCTCATGGTTCTGTGACTCCTTCTAAGAAAAGCAGCTCTGCACGACCTGAGCTCATGGATCATGCGCAGCATGTCGTGAAACATGATGAAGGCTGGGCGGTTCAAACTGAAAAAGCGAAGCGTGCAAGTGAGGTAAAAGAAACGAAACAGGAAGCGATTGACCGCGCGAAAGAGATTTCATCTAAAAAAGGAACAGCAGTTGTCATCCACCGAACAGACGGGACGATTCAGGATGTGGTGAAGCCAAAATAAGACCGCCCTTTGGCGAGCGGTCTTTTCTTTATGCATTCTTTTCTTTTTTAGCGGTTGCTTTTCTTTTCTTAGGTGCTGCTTTTTTCGTTTTTTCTGGTTTTGATCGATCGATAGAAGCCTGCAAAGCGGCCATCAAATCAGTGACATTGGATGAAGCCTCTTTTTTACCTGTCGTTTCAGGTTGAACGGTATGTTCTCCAGAGATTTTGTCTCCAATGACATTCATCAGCTGCTCTCTGTATTCATCGCGATAAGCGGCTGGATCGAATGTGGTGGTCAGCTGCTCAATTAAAAGGAGTGCTGTGTCTAACTCTTTCTTCACGATGTTTTCCTCTTGCGGGATATTCGGGACGTCTGATACTTGTCTAATTTCGTCAGGGAAATGAATGGTTTCCATTAGTAAAATATGTTCGTAGCACCTAACAATCGCTAATTGCTCCTTTGAGCGAATCATGATCTTGGCTACACCGATTTTCCCTGATTCTTGCAACGCTTTTCTTAATAATGAATAAGCCTTTGCTCCGCCGGTATCTGGAGATAGAAAATAACTTCTTTCATAATAGATGGGGTCGATCTCTTCTATCTTCACAAAATCAATGATTTCGACGGCTTTTTCTTCATTTTCTTTTCTCAGCCTTTCGAGTTCTTCCTCATCCAATTCAATGAATTTATTTTTGGCATACTCGTACGCTTTTACAATTTGCTCTGGCGCTACCTCCTCGCCGCAGTTAGCACAAACCTTTTTGTAGTTAATCGGCGTATGGCATTCTTTATGAAGCTGTCTTAATTTAATATCTTTGTTTTCTGTAGCGGTAAACAGCTTGACTGGAATATTCACCAGTCCAAAGCTAATGCCGCCCTTCCATACTGTATGCATCGTAACGCCTCCGTTCTTTTCTCCTTACTATGTAATGTTTTCATCAGAGTTATGTATGTTTATGAAAATTTCATCCCACTCTAAGAACACATGATGTAAGGGAGTGAAAAACACAATGAAACCGATGCGTTTAACGTCTTCACATGATATTCCTGTTGGAGCAGACTGGCTGTATGAATTAAAATATGACGGCTTTAGGGCCATTCTTATATGGGAAAAAGACGCCATCCATTTAGAGAGCAGAGCGGGAAAACGATTAAATGAACAATTTCCTGAAGTCATTGAGCAGTGCCAGCAACTAACGAAGCAGCTTGCACCTTTTTTACCGCTGACCCTAGATGGAGAATTGGTCTTTTTACTGAGCGAACAAGAAAGCGACTTTACTAAAGTTCAGCAAAGAGGCCGCCTGAAAAACACACAAACCATTCAACGCCAGGCTAAGCGGTTTCCATGTCATTTGATTGCATTTGATCTATTGAGATGCAAAGGGAAATCCCTCGTTGATTTACCGCTGATTGAAAGAAAAGCTGAGCTGCATGAGGTGTTCCAAGCTGCAAATCTTCCTCCCTCCGTTCAGCTGAATCACCCCTCTCTTCTTCAAATCATCCAAACCGATAGCAGCCCTGATGACATGAAAAAAATCATGCTGACCTATTTAGCGGAAGGATTAGTTGCTAAAAAGAAGATGAGTAAATGGCAGGAGCATACCCGCTCGAAAGAATGGCTCAAAATCAAAAATTGGCGGTATGTATCTGTCATCGTGACTCGTTTTGATAAAGACAATGGCTATTTTCAAGGATGTCTTTATCAAGAAACGAATCTCGTTGAGGTTGTCCAATTTAAGCATGGTTTTTCTAAAGAAGAAGAACAAACCCTGCGCACCTTATTTCTAACCAAAGGTCAAATGACTGGAGTATCACATTATGAAATCCCACCATCCATTGTCGTAAAGATTGCCTGTATCTCTTTTGATGGATCAGCCTTACGAGAGCCCCGGTTTTCTTCGTTTTTATTCGATGCAGATCCAGCAACGTGTACCTTTCAACACATGCTCAAACAGCTTTATCCGCTCCCAGCTATGATTGACGTCACCCACCCCGAGAAACCGGTTGTACCTGCCCTTCATATCACAAAAGCAGATTACTTACTTTATTTGAGGCAAGCCGCTCCCTATTTATTACCCTTTTTACGTGAAAGACGTCTTACGTTAATACGTTTTCCTCATGGCACTGGTGGAGAATCTTTTTATCAAAAGGCAACGCCCGATTATGCGCCTGATTTTGTTGAGACAGATCAAGCGCACGATATTTCTTACACAATCTGTAATGATCCTAACTCGTTGCTTTGGCTTGGTAACCAGCTGGCGATGGAATTTCATATTCCTTTTGAAACGAGAGATACAGATCGGCCTGTAGAAATTGTATTTGATTTAGATCCGCCTTCTGTTAAAGAGTTTCACCTAGCAATAGAAGCAGCCAAACGAATCAAGGCCATTTTAGATGGACTCTTTCTCACCGCATTTATTAAAACAAGTGGTGGGAAAGGGCTGCAAGTTTATATCCCTTTGAAGAAAAATGCCTTCACATATGAACAAACTAGACAATTCACGGCGTTCATCTGCCAATTTTTATGTGAACAAGCACCCGAGCTGTTTACGCTAGAGCGTCTAAAGAAAAACCGCGGCAACCGTTTATATTTAGACTACCTTCAACATGATGCTGGAAAAACAATCATCGCCCCGTATTCCTCGAGAGGAAACGAGCTCGGACTTGTTGCAACACCGATTCAATGGGAAGAATTAAATAGCGAAGAATGTCACCCTTCTTTATTTACGATGCCGGCTGTTATGAAACGTCTAAAGGAAAAAGGCGATCCATTCCGGAAAATGAGGCACCATGTGAATGATGATTCTTTTCGACAAGTTTTATATCAGTTGCAGGACATGTTACCAGCTCATAAAATGGACATACGCGGTCATTAAGCGTTACACTTATTCATTAGAGAGAAAGAAAGGGATGACCATTTTGACCGCACACTCAATACGAAACATTGCCCTGATGTTCTTATGTCTTACCGCAGGAATAGTGGATGTTATCGGCTATTTAAGCCTAGGGCATGTGTTTACAGCAAATATGACGGGAAATATTGTACTGCTTGGCATTGCAGCAGGCAGTTCATTGCAGTTAACCGCTCTTCATTCCATCACGGCACTTAGCGGATTTGTTCTAGGTGTTTTACTAGCTGTAGTCATAGGTGGAAAACACGAAAAAACATTTTGGCCAAAAGCCGTTACACGCATCTTTATCATAGAAGTCATCATCTTGCTTCTATTTGCTCTTATGACCATTTTTCCTTATACACAAGGTGCTTATTTTATGCTGATTATCCTTTTAAGTATGGCGATGGGCATGCAAACGGCGGCCGCACGCAAATTAAATGTCGCTGGCATTTCTACAACAGTTTTAACGAGTACACTTGCTAACTTATTTGAAGATTTGGCGCAACGCTTATCCAATCGGGAAAAAAGAAAAGCCCCTATTCAACATGTGAGCTTGCTGCGAATCGGTTCTATTGTCTTTTACTGCCTAGGTGCTGCTTTAGCTGCGTATACAGATGCTTACGATCCGTTTATCATCATTTGGCTGCCTATTTGCATCCTAGGGGTTATTGTGATCACAGCTACATTTAAGCACTTTCACCAATTGAAATAGCCAATCTTAGATGGCTATTTCAATCACTGTGATGAAACATTAATAACTTCTTACATAAAAACCAGGAGGACGCCCCATAATGAATGTGGAGCCATATGGAGAATATCCAGAAAACGTCCCGAACCCTCCATATCCAGGGTAACCTCCTAAGCCCGAGAACACGCCAGGGCTCACATAATACCCGCCAAAGCCAATATGAGGTCCCACTGCTCCGCCGCTAAAACCGCCGCCATGAAAGCCTCCATACACCCGAGGATCCATACAATCACCTGCCTTCAACTTACACCTCATCTCATCATATGCGTGACAAATGGAGCGGTGTTCCCTCTTTTGTAACAATTTCTATGTACAATAGACCAATTTGATGAAATTTGAATGAAAAGTCCTGCAAAAAATTAAATTAAGCAAAGAAAGGTGACCTTTTTAACTTGTTGCTCTGCCCAATGTTTATTTAGAATAATGGAGCAGGTAACAAATTTGCACACCCCCTTTGTTGCGAATTCTTCTTATTAAACGTTCTTGCAGCGTTTAATAAGAAGAGCCTATTTTCACCCATATAAAAACCCTTGCTGATCATCATCAACAAGGGCGAGATATGATTGGGTGATTAACCACCAATGATTTTTTCTGCTACTTCGAACGAACCCGCTACATTTTCAGTTAAAACAGCCGCAGCGACCGCTAAACCCACAACGAATAATACTTTTAATCCTGTTTTCATCTTATATCAACCCCATTCTTTTCATATGTAAATCCGCTTCTAAACTTTTATTCAAGTAAAAAACAGACTGCTCATAAAGTGCTTGCTTTTCACAATACTTTGCAGCAAAGTGAGAAAGCTCTTTCACTTCATGATATTCATTCTTTTCTTCTAACTTTCTTAATTTCTCATTAATTTGCTGAAATCTTTGTGGCACATTCGTTAAGTAAAGATCATGTACGATGCCTATTTTGAGCTGAAACACTTCATGAGAAGCTTCTTTCATTCGTGCATATGCAGCCTCTATATACTGGCTTGCGCGCTGCTTTTCACCAATCACACAGAGTTCCCGGCTGATCAGATACGTAGAATGGAAAAAGAAATCTGAATCATAATACTCTTGATGAGACAATGCTTTTTCAAGATGTCGTATAGATTCTTTCGGTTTATTCCAAAATGAATATAAAATGGCCACATTATGGTGGTGCTGAGCCAGCATAAAATCATCCTGTTCGCTAGTCAACACCTCTTCCGCTAAACGATAATTCTCAAGCGCTTCTTCGTACCTGCCAATCTCTGTAAGGTTGGCTGCAATAAGAGAATATGAAAGTGCAGTTCTTCTTTCATAGTGCTTGTGACGTTTATAGACGTGTAGAGCCCTACGAATATAACTTAATGAAAGCATAATATGACTCAGGCGATAGTAAAGCCACGCGACCTTAAAATCGAAATCAGCGCGTTCAATTTCACTTGGAATTTTATCTAAGAGCTTTTCCGCACTTTGATACATCTGTAATGCAACCTCATAATTCCCCTGATGCTGTTCATACACACCCTCATAAAAATCAAAATAATAAGCAAGACGATTAGACAAATCATCATCTTTTTTCCCATAATGGCCTTCTATACTTTTCTTAGAAACATTGCCTTTTTGTCCTCTTAAATTGTACATCAGAATATGATGCCTTTTCTCTAGAAGAGAATAATACATGAGGATGTCAGCATCATCAATTTCCTCTACTGCTTGTTTCGCTTTAGCAAATAGCCGTTCTGCCTCATCTGCATGATCTTTTTTGATTTCCATGTTCCAGTCATTTAATAGTGATGCCAATTCCGCCACAGGAACTTTGCTCATTCTACACCCCCAATCACCTTCAGCTACACCACATGATTTCACTAAATATGGAACTTCTATTAGCAATTGCTAATTCGTCCATTTGACATCATTTTAATATGAATCACTTGAATCTTCAATAACCGATTCCTTTGTTATTGCGTTTCTTTCTCCTAGTCAATGATGTATACACTAAAAATTCCGTCTTTTTTCTATTAAAGGACATGGTTGAATTGAAAAAAAAAAGCCCTTATTGGGCTTTTTGGATTTATTCCAATCTGATAATGGTTAATGCCGCTCCAACAGATCCCCCGCCAAGTAATACTACGGTTGCGACTAAACCGAATATTTGAAGAGAAATTTGATTCCCTGCTGCAAGTGTTGTAATGAGAGATACGTTGTAGGTAGATGTAGATAAAGCGGGTGATAAAATAGACCCTGCTATGGGTGTTCCGTTGTTAATTACCCTTGCTCCTGCAAGCAGTGAAGCGTTTGTGTTTATTTGATACGTGATGAAATACCTCCCTGAAACAGGTACAGTAAACACCGTATTCCCACCACTTACGGTAAATCCATCTAAACTTTGGTTATTAGGCAGCGTCACTGCCGTTCCGCCTAAAACAACCAGCACCGTACTTCCCGACGTATTGGATGCGTACATCGAGTTAGTTGTTAAACTAGTACCGGTTGGACCTGTGTCACCTGTGGCTCCGGTTGAACCTGTGGCTCCCGTTGCACCGGTTGCGCCAGTTACTCCCGTTGGACCTGTGGCTCCAGTTGAGCCAGTTACTCCGGTTGAACCTGTGGCTCCAGTTAGACCAGTTACTCCGGTTGAACCCGTGGCTCCTGTTGCACCAGTTACTCCCGTTGGGCCAGTTACTCCGGTTGAACCCGTGGCTCCTGTTGCACCAGTTACTCCGGTTGAACCCGTGGCTCCTGTTGGGCCAGTTACTCCGGTTGAACCCGTGGCTCCTGTTGCACCGGTTGCGCCAGTTACTCCCGTTGGACCTGTGGCTCCAGTTGTCCCTGTTGCGCCAGTTACTCCCGTTGGACCAGTTACTCCTGTTGAGCCGGTTGGACCGGTTACTCCCGTTGAACCCGTGGCTCCCGTTGGACCTGTGGCTCCAGTTGTCCCTGTTGCGCCAGTTACTCCCGTTGGACCTGTGGCTCCAGTCGGGCCGGTTATTCCTCCACACATATTAAGTTGGGCGCACATGTCTCTCACTACTTTCAAACTGTGGAATCTTCAAGACATACACACTAATACTGATAATTGAGAGAAAACGAAACGACAATACTTCCAGTCGAGGTTCCACCAGTAGCTAAAATCCCAATCGAGTTCAGATCACTGAGCGTAATGGATCGACTCTCTCCTGGCGGTACCGTGAAATCAGGAACAGCTGTACCGTTTACCTCTAAAGCCACAGTAGGTGCTACAGCCACAATCCCATTGTTTTCCACCATGATGGTTCCGTTTATGACATAAGGTGTTCCATCTGTCCAGACGACAACTGCATCAGCTGCTGCTGCTAAATCAAGTGTGAAGCATACTGCATCATTTACAAAGCCCGCTTGTTCATTACTACATCCGCCTAAAATAGCCATTTTAACCCTCCTTCAACCTAGTCTTGATAGACTATGATCCATTGATCTTTGAAGATTGTGCGATTATCACAGCTTCAAAGCTTTATTTTTCTTCTTTGCACCATGTTGATTTGCATCTCTAATCGTGCTTGCACATTTTCAGTTGATGGAGATTTCAAGATAAATTTCACATCTTTCACAGTAATCGCACGACTTTCTCCTTTTTGGACAAGAAGATCATAACAAAATGTACCAGTGTGAATCCTAATTGCGACTGGTACATCCTGATGATCTTGATGATGCAACACAACAGTTGCCGTATTGAGAAATTTTGTTCCATTCCGCCATACTTCCACCGAACTGGGCGTTGTGGAAAAACAAAGAAAGATGTGGTGAGATTCTATGTTTTTTAAAATAAGCGCATCATATACAGGAAGCTCTACTTCAATGATTCCACATAAAAAAGATAGATCTACAAGAATTTTCGAACTGGATCGATACAAAACTTTTTGACAGCATGTCGATCTATTGCAGCACGGTACAAGAAGTTCCAACACCACACAATTCTGCTTTTCATTGATAGAGCTCAAAGAAAAATAGCAAGTCTTAAACACACTTCTTTCAAAAAACACCCATGAGTAAAAAGGTTCCCCACCTTCCATGGTGAGCAAAAAAGGAGAGCTCATCGAACGTTTGTGAGTAAAGCCTTCTAATTTTGTTTGATTGTTTATCTCTTTTAGTTTACTCATCAACAGGTTTGTCACTTACAATCAGCCCAATTCCATGCTGTATACATAACTATATGGTCTTTTATCATATGTGCCTTTGACTATTTTGTGCGATTGGATTAGATGATGAGCATAGCTTTTCATTTTTCAAGTTTCTCTATATAATATGAACAAGAACTTTCCGTGCCTCAGTAGCTCTAGAAGGGAAGAGCGCCGTAAAACAATTGTAGCTGGCGGGTCGCAAGGCAAGAGTTTCAGAAGCACCGAAAAGCAAATGAGCTGAGACAGGTGAAACTCCTGTCGGTGAAATTCCGTAGGGAAGCGTGTTGCCCCCTAGCCTATGCTTACGAAAGGAGTGCGGGTTCGAATCCCGTCTGAGGCTTGATGAATATGGAGGATGAAAACAATGCAGGTTTTTGAAGAATATGTAAGCAACATCGGTCATCCAGAGCTGAAACAGCGCATGCAAGACATCTTACAATGGATTTCAGACACATTCCCTCAATTAGAGCCAAGAATTGCTTGGAATCAGCCCATGTTCACAGATCATGGCACATTTATTATTGGATTTAGCGTCGCAAAACACCACATTTCTGTCGCACCAGAAGGAAAAGGGATTGATCACTTTTCAGCAGATATTGTACAAGCTGGTTATGACCATGGAAAAAAGATGTTTCGGATGAAGGAAAGCTTACCGATTGACTATCCTCTGCTAAAAAAAATCATCGAATTTAACATTGAAGACAAAGCAGATTGTTCCACATTTTGGCGAAAATAATAAACACCCCGATCTGATGTCATAACAGATTGGGGTGTTTTTTCGTGAGACTTACATTTTATTTGGTTCTCTCTCCTGTCCATTTCTGCTCCACCCATTCATAGCACGACAGAAGTACATTAACGCCCTTTTGGAATAGCGGCAAATAAACAACCGTTACCGCCGTTAAACAGGCGATCACAGCACCTGCCAACACATCAAATGGATAATGAACACCTACCCAAATCCTTGAAAATCCTACAGCGCAGGCAATGAAAAGCCAATAAATATGACGCTTGTGGAAAAGCCAAAAGACCATACAAATGGAAAAAATAAAAATGGTGTGATCACTCGGAAAAGAGTTGTTCACTTCCTTTTCGATTAAAAGGTTGACTTGATTCAATTCTGCAAAGGGCTGCTGATTGGAATAAAAGAGCCCAGCGACTTTCCCTAGCATCTCTGCCAAGATAAAGGTCAACCCAGCAGATATCATCATGCATCTGTTTTTTCTGCTTCGGTTTTGAAACCACATGATCAAAAACATGATTGCAATGAACATCACTGAATATTCAGCCAATCCAATAAGAACTGGATTTAAGACATCGTGATTCATACTAAGCTGATTAATCGACCGAAATACCCGTTCATTAAACTCCTGCATCTCATTTCATTCCTTTTGCTTCGTTTAGGAAAAGGATAAATGAAAAAAGAAGACCATGACATCGATCGAGCGAACAAAATAAAGGGGTCATCTCACATTTTTGTCACTTCGTTGTCATTCGGATACCAAGAAACAAAGCACTATTTAGAATGATACTGCTCCCATTCTTTTTTCAGCAAAGCATATTGATAGGTGTTTTCATATTTAGGGGTCCCATCCTCATTTGTAGTAAATGAAACAAACTCAAGAAAGAAGCCTTCTTTCCTCATACCTAAACGTTCGCATAATGTTTGAGATCGATCATTGTCATCCTCTACATATGCATATAAACGCCTTGCCCCTTTATTGACAAATAGATATGACAAGAGCGCTTCAGCACTTTCACGGGCATATCCCTTTCCTTCATATGACGCATGAAAATTCCAGCCAATCGAATACGTGTCCGGTTCATCTTTTAAATGAAACAATTCACCGATAATCAACTGACTTTCTTTTAAACAAACCGCCATATAAGAGTGATCTGCTTTTCTTTTTTGCACCTTAGCGACCGCTTCTTCTAATGTAGAGATTTGATCATCCAGAAAACAATTCACTCTTGGTTGAGACAAGTATGCAAGCATTCCGGGTGCATCTTCATCACGAAATGGTCTAAGAATTAACCGTTTTGTTTCTATTTTATCCATAAGGGTCTCCTTACTATTTCTTCTTTATCTTTCACAATTTTAGATTTCATGGACTGTTTTTGATCATTTGATCGCATGGACGTATCCATTTTTTAAACTCCTAGCGCTTTTTGTAATGAAATAATGTCATCAAAACTGATATAATAGAACATAAGTTTGCATTTTATTGAAAAGGGATGACTTAAAATGATTAAAACGGTAGAAGGCAATATCTTAGACGCAGAAGAAGATATCATCTGTCACCAAGTGAATTGTAAGGGTGTCATGGGAGCAGGATTAGCAAAGCAAATCAAAAGCAAATACCCAAATGTGTATAAAGACTATAAACGTTTATGTGCAGAACAAGGAGATGATTTATTAAGCTCCGTCCAGTTCATCACAACGAGCGACGGAAAAACCATTGCCAACTTATTCGCTCAAGTTGGATACGGAAGAAAAACAAAACAAACAGATGACGACGCATTACGCAGCTGCTTTGAACATCTAAAACAGACAGTGACAAATCCAAATGAAAAGAACCCCCTTCATTCTATCGCCATTCCTTATGGGATCGGCTGCGGCTTGGCAGGTGGCGATTGGACGATTGTTCGAGAGATGATGGAAGAGGTTCTTGGTGAGTGTGAAGTGACGGTTTATCGGTTTAAATAAGTAGAGCGATAATTCTTATGAAATAAGTATTACAAAAACCCTCCTTCATTCATTTGGAGGGTCATTTACTATTTGTTATTTTCTTCTTTATTTTTCAAATAATTTAGCACAGCTTCTTTATCTTCCTCATCTTCAGGTAGAAATCCGAACGTTTCGTATTCCCAAACGGCTATTCTTTGATCACCATCAATACCTAATGAGAAAATATCTTCATACCCATATTCAATCGAGAATTTACCTGAATGCTCCATCTCAAGCGTGAGATTAGTCCATGAACCATAATTATTTTTTTCATAAAATGTTTTTAACTGTCTAAATAATCGTGTTAATTCAACTAAAAAATCCATATATATTGATCTACTGATATTAAATAATTTAGGTATATTGTGCCCGTAAATAAACTCCTTATCCCCCTTTTTTCTAAAGTAAAAAGTTATTTCTGCTTCGTGTTTGACCACTTCCGTATACATTCGTATTTTTTCCCATTCAACTGGAATGTTATCATGAATAAGTTCAGCTATTTTTTGATAGATAGAATCTATTGTTATGTTTTCCATATTATTCACCCTCCGATTTTATTTTCAATAATTAGATACTTTTCTTTTCCTTCTATGCTATAAAACACACCAAACTCAGAGGGTCTAATTGAATCATTTAAATATTTCGGCTCAATTATAACTTCTACACGCTTTGGTGGATCAGATGCTAATGCTTTTCTCCATTTCTGTTCCATCTCATACCATTTCCCGCCACTACGATTAATCTGCGAATTCATCGGCACCAGATTATCAATATCACCAGAACCTTTGAAAATAGTCGCAATTAAATGCCCTCCATCATCATCCAGCAATCGATCCGGCTTTCCTGAATTGGATTGGGCATATTGGTTTCTTTTGACCTCTCCATATTTTAAATCACTTGCTTCGACTTTGACAATGCGGCCATAGTGATCTGTTGTGTAGGTGTAACCTTGCTTTGTTGAATAAACGACATTCGGTTTTAATACCTTTTTGCGTTTCCATCGCACATAGTGCTCTCCGTAACTGACAACGGTCGGTGGTGATTTAGGTGCTGGTAATCTTCTGCCTGTCTGAGAGATACCGTATCCTGAGTTGTTGTCTAGACGCTTTGCCATGGAGAGGAGTTTATTTTTGAGATTTTCTCCATCAAATACATTGTACGGGAGCTTCGGTCCAGGTGAATATGGCAATAGACCAGGAATAGAGACTCTATCTAATGATTTTGCTCCTTGTTCAAGGCCTTTCTTCACTGTTGTTTTGGCAGCTGTTGTCCCTGTTTTTGTGATGGCTCCTGCCCCTTTAGAACCAAAGACAATTTCTGCAAGAGAACCAGTCGCATAGGCGAACCAGTGTGATCTCGAGTAGGCATCACCTTCAATGACCTCTTTTTGGAATGAATCAAGAAAAATCATATATGCCAAACCACTGTATCTTTGGCCACATCATATAGACCAACTGCAGCATCTTTTACACTATCAACGAACACCTCTGATTCAAGAACTTTTGTTCAATGTAAATATTAGTATATAAAAAATCCTCCAAATTAATGGTGTGTAATGTATTAGTTGTTTTCTTCTTTATTTTTAATATAATTCAGTACTGCTTCTTTATCTTCCTCATCTTCAGGTAGAATTCCAAAAGTTTTATATTCCCAAACCTCTCTTCTCTGAATACCATAAAGCCCTGTATTGAGAATATCTTCGTATCCATAATCAATTGAGAATCTCCCCGATCTCTCCAGCTCCAGAGTAGCTGTTGTCCAAGTACCTAAACCATTTTTTATATATTCCTTTTTCAATTCTTCAAAGTCTTCACTGAGTTCG
Organism: Bacillus sp. FSL K6-2869; assembly: GCF_040869405.1. Classification (NCBI taxonomy): domain Bacteria; kingdom Bacillati; phylum Bacillota; class Bacilli; order Caryophanales; family Bacillaceae; genus Bacillus; species Bacillus sp. FSL K6-2869. Next base: position 1,819,743 of record NZ_CP152035.1, on the reverse strand, counting down.
ACTAATAAATGGTCGTAAACATAGTCACTTACACTATATCTCTCAGGAATGTGATGCCCATAAATACGTTCTTCATTATTAGTTTCAGTAAAATAAAAATTAATTCCGGCTGAATCATCAAGTATTTCTGCATACATCCAAACTTTATCCCAATCACATGGGATCATTTCATTAATTGTTTCTGCTATCTTTTTGTAATAGCGTTCTATAGATTCCATTTTCTTTAACCTCCAGGTTGATTCTTAATAGTCTCACGTTGTTCGAATTTTCCACCAATTTTATATTGTACTACGAACTTATCAGGTCTAAATGAATCACCCTTATAGATAGGTCGAATACTGACCTCTACATGTTTAGGGGGATCTTTCCTCAAGGCTGCCAACCATTCCTGTTCCATAGTGTACCATTTCCCACCACTCCGATTAATCTGTGAACTCATCGGCACAAGATTATCAATATCTCCAGACCCTTTAAAAATAGAGGCTATCAAATGACCTCCATCATCTTTTGATAATCGGTCCGGCTTGCCTGAATTGGATTGGGCATATTGGTTTCTTTTGACCTCTCCGTATTTTAAATCACTTGCTTCGACTTTGACAATACGTCCGTAGTGATCGGTTTTGTAGGTGTAGCCTTGCTTTGTTGAATAAACGACATTCGGTTTTAATACCTTTTTGCGTTTCCACCGCACATAGTGATCTCCGTAACTGACAATGGTCGGTGGTGATTTAGGTGCTGGTAATCGTCTGCCTGTCTGAGAGATACCGTATCCTGAATTGTTGTCTAGACGCTTTGCCATGGAGAGGAGTTTATTTTTGATATTCTCCCCGTCAAATACATTGTACGGAAGCTTCTGTCCACCAGCCATTTGAAACTTTGGTGAGTATGGCAATAGATTCGGAATAGAGACTCTATCTAATGATTTTGCTCCTTGTTCAAGGCCTTTCTTCACTGTTGTTTTGGCAGCTGTTGTCCCTGTTTTTGTGATGGCTCCTGCCCCTTTAGAACCAAAGACAATTTCTGCAAGAGAACCAGTCGCATAGGCGAACCAGTGTGACCGAGAATACGCATCACCATCTATGACCTCTTTTTGAAATGAGTCTGAAATCGACTTTCCAATCGCTTTCGACGTTTCAATTGGATGAGAAACAGCCGTTACGACCGATTCAACGGCACCTCCAGGATCTGTCACAAGATCGTAGATACCAACTACTGTATCTTTTGCCACATCATATAGACCAACTGCAGCACCTTTTACACTATCAATGAACACCTCCGATGCTTCTTCCTGTGCTTTGATTTGGAGAAGCTGGCTGTAATACATTTTTTGATCATATGTGAGATTCTCATAACCGATCTCATCTACAATCTCAAAGTACTTCGATTCTGATAGACACGAAGGATCATTGAGCTTTTCTTTCAGTTCTTTGATTCTTCGTTTTTCTTTTTCTTCTTTTTTCACCTTTAAATAGGCTTTCACTTGAGCATCAATCTGATCATGGTTCTTGTACACGTCTGTCTCATGAAATGCTTGTGCATCATAATACATTGGCTGCGCATTCTTTCCTTTTCCAGTAGCAGCCATCATCTTTGCATAAAAAGTGTTGAGGTGGTTCTCAACCGCTTCTGACTTTGCGTATTCCGTTTTTAAATCTTTGTCTATTTGATGTAAAACTTCAATGGTCTCTTTTCTTTTTTTGTTCGCATCGTCTAAATGTTCATTGACCTCTTTACTTGAAAATGTATGTAATTCAATTAAATCACTGATATCGTCAAAAATAGTGGAAAGTGCCTCTTTTTGTTCTTTGACCATATCTTTATTGTTCTGAATCCCTTGTTTCAATTGAGTGTCTAAAAAGTGCTCATCAATAAAAGTACTCCCGCCTAATGATTCATCATCAAGTTTTCCTTTCACCCCATCTAAAAAAGCCTTTTGCATATTGATAAAATCAAGATAAGTGTCTGTGTACAGCGCAAGATCCTCATAAAAAGCTTTGATATTGTCTGCACCTTTTCCAGTAAATTCATCACCTAAGCCCGACACACTTTTTAATGCTTTTTTCACAAGTTTCATTTCTTCTTGAAGCTCATGATAGGCCTTTGATCTCTGTTCTACAGCTGATAGTAAAGATGGAGCATCTAATATTTTCATATAAAAAAGACTCCTTTATGGCATATTCTTTTACTAGAATACCATAAGGAGCCTGACACTTTAATCCACTTTATCGTTTTTTAACCAATTTTGAAGAATTTGAACATACTCATTGAATGAGATGCTGTTATCAATAGGAATTAATAAGGAATCCTAATAAAGAGAAGGGCTTCCCTCTTCTCTTATCTATCTCCATATACAAAGCTATATTCTGTAACTAAATCATCTCCCCAACTATCACTAAAACTTATTGAAGCTGGGCCAACACTAATGGAAATACCATTTATTGTTGCATAAGTGTGATGATATTTTGTGATAATATTTGCAGGATCTCCTTTTTTAGACTTTGGAACAAGTACATCTCTATCCATTGTTATAAATTGAGTATCTCCATAGCCAGGTGAAAGAATAACTCCATGACCATAATTTTTGTATGAGTCTGTATCAGCTGATAGTTGTTTATCTTCTGTTACATGTGTGAGGCCACCTTTACCATCAGCAACGGCCTTTTGTTGCTGCCAATACCCCTCAAAAGTACCTGATAAAGGGACTGCAGATGTATCCCAAGCTACTGCAAACGCATCTTTTTTATGGTTAACAGGCTTTTTAAACCATTCGGCATAAGAATGATATTGATATTTATAATTAGTTCCAGATGTACCTTTATAAAAAACTTGTTGAGAAATAAGCAGTTTGCTATTTGTTGCCGGATCGGTTGGCGGTAAAGATGATAAGGTATGTATTTTATCAGATTCTCCTAAATCACCATTATCTTTCAACCCTACATCTTCGTATGAAATACTTTTTCCTGTGATCTTTTTATACTTCTTTATGTCCTCTAATTTTGTTTTTGCAATCCGCTTTTCATTCTCAGAATTATATTCAATTCGTTCTCCATCTAGTGAATTATAATATGTAGTAGACTTGACAACTTCAAGTTTGACTGAATGTTCTTGGCTTGTATTATCTTTAGTTTCCTTACTTTTTGCACTTGAAATACCCCCAAACATTGTCAATGAGAATACGAAAGCTAGTAAAATGAGTATGAACCTGTTTTTCATCCCAAACACCTCCGCCCACACACTACCATATAAAGAAAAAATCGTAAATATCTCAAGTATGGTTTTTATTATTATAAGAAAATACAAAGATTAGAATTAACCAAAAAGACAATACTTCAAACAGTCCACTGTTGTATATTTTTGAAAAAGGTAAAATCAAAGTAAAATATGTTAAAATGATGGCTCCTAACAACATGTATAATGTGCTTTTCATATACATCCCCCAACAATTTTTTCTCAACGATATCATATTTTTTAAGACCTTTCAAAAATGATTTAGCAAAGTTGCTCTTAGTACTCACATAGATTACTTTCACGTTCAAACTTCATCAAATTATGATAGCAATCATTAAGACACTTATTAATATTTTGCATCTCAAATCACTTGGGCTTGTAATGACACCCTGTAATATTCTGTTTACCATTCATTTATTTATTTTCACACCTATATGTGAAGAAAGAACTTTCTCCATCAATTACTCCCTTATATTACATGCAGGAATTTACAATGGACCGAAACGATACCGAAAAAAACTCCTGTAAAGGAGTCTTGTGATAGTGATGGATTTGATATGAAATTTGTTTATAAAAATACATCATTTAAAGTTATTGATAATTGTATACAATGCTTTCTTTAGCACAACCTTATCATCATTTGACAAGTTTTGGAGCGCTGTATTGTTCAGCTCAATTGTTGCTGCTTCAACTTTTTCTCTAATGGCTAAAGATTTTTGAGTCGCCTCTACTAAAATATTTCTTCGATTTTTTGGATCTATTGTGCGTTCAATTAAGTCCGCTTTTTGCATTTTATCTAAAATTCCAGAAACTGTTGAGGCTTCTAAATACACAAGTTCTCCAATTTGTTTAGGAGATAGCTGGCCCTCTCTCCACAAACAGTTCAACACACCATATTGAGCGGGTGTCAAATCACATTCCTCTAAAAGCTTACTAAAGTACTTAAACACTTTATTTTGACTAACACTTAGTAAAAAATTTATGCACTCTGATAATTCCATTTTATCTCCCCCACATTGACTTTACCTATAATATCATGGTAGTTTTTTAATTGAAACACTTTTGCACCAGAAATGTTTTGTGATAATATATTTTTAGAAAGGAAGATAAATAATGGATTCATTTAAAGCGATACTAGTGACAGAACAAAATGATCAAGTGAGTTATGATCTTCAAAATGTAAGTGTGAATGATCTATCTGAAGGAGAAGTATTAATTAAAGTAGCATATTCTTCAATCAATTATAAAGATATGCTGGCTGTTCAAAAAAATGGAGGTGTTATTCGTAACTATCCGATGATTCCCGGAATTGATTTAAGTGGAACGATCGTTCATACAACAGATCATCGTTTCGTAGAAGGTCAACAAGTGATTGTCACAGGTTTCGCTATGGGCATGAGCCACACTGGAGGTTTTTCAGAATATGCTAAAGTGCCTGCGGATTGGATTGTTCCTTTGCCAAATAACTTGACTTTAAAAGAAGCAATGATTTTTGGAACAGCAGGCTTTACAGCCGCTCTTTCGATCATGGCTTTACAGGAAAGTGGTATGAATACAAAAAATCAACCTCATATACTCGTTACAGGCTCAACTGGTGGAGTTGGCAGCATCGCGATACAATTATTATCTAAAATTGGGTACAAAAATATTCATGCTTTAGTGCGTAAAGATCATCAAGTTGGCATTGCAAAATCTTTAGGAGCAACTGATGTCATTTTTGCAAACGAGTTAGGAGAGCTCAAAAAACCATTAAACAAGCAAAAATTTGACTTCGTCTTAGATACCGTAGGAGGAGATGTGGCTTCTGTCATAATCCCCCAAATTTCTTATGGTGGAAGCATGAGCATGTGCGGGAATGCAGGTGGAATTAAATTAACAACAACTGTGTTACCTTTTATTTTAAGAGGGATCAACCTTCTAGGAATCGATTCTGTAAATGTACCAATCAATAAACGCAAAGTCATTTGGAACGAGATAGCAAACGAATGGAATATCGCCCAAACGACTCTAGTCAATGAGATTACTCTCGATACGTTACCTGAAACAATTGAAGCCATTAAAAATGGCCAACATTTAGGAAGAACAATTATTAAATATTAAACTCTATTTGAACTATATTATACAAGACTACCAATCCATATACCCCATGCTCTTAGAGCATCAATACCAAGTAAACACAAAGCTAAAAAAGGTGAAACTATACTCCACTAAATAATAAAAGAAAAACTCTATTATAAGGGTTTTTCTTTTTTGGAATCGTACTCTTTAATAATATCAATTGGATCAATCGCATCATCATCTTGTGTATATTCCTCTACATAAGGAGTAATTAATTTCTCAAACTGCTTTTCATCATCCACTAGAGCAATACAAGTTTCATACCCTTCAAAATCAGATGGGTATAAATTTGCAACAGCACTACCGTTTTTTAAAGCCTGATCTATCGCATTTTTTAATTCCAATAGACCCTTCCTGTTTCCTAAAATCAATGCTTCTCTGTGATGAGTTTCTTGAGCATATATATTACACATCTCTAAAACATCATCATCGTTCACTTGAATAGACATATAAAAGCACCTCCGAAGTTAAATGTCAACATGCCAAAGAGCCATGACCTCAAACGTCTGATCCCAATAGTGATTGCGGACACCGCAAACAAAAATAGCTCAAACTACTTAACTGTACTTTGCTCCTTTTTATATTTCATTACTTTTATAATTCTATAAACTATTACAGCAACATAGCACACAACTAAGGTAATCAGATATTCAAAAGGAAAATCTCTTTGTACACCTTGATAAAGAAAAATTGCTAAAAGGACTGTAAACAAAATTATTTGAAAAACTTCTTTTTTTATCATCCAAATCCTCCGATATACTTTCACATACGTTTTATACTTTTAATTACAATCCAGAGAAAGTTATGTTACCGTGAAATTATAAAACAATCAGTTTCAACATTCTACAGTCAGTTCCATATTTAGGATTTAAGTAACAAAATTGAAAGTATGTACTATATTTGTTTTTACCTCAAATTGTTTTCTTCTCTTTCTTCATAAAAACATCTTGAAATTCTTCATACATTTTTTCAGCTTTTCAGAATCCCATACTTTATACAGCTCTCACATAAATATATACAGTGAAATTGGGTAATACCCATATTTTCTCTAACTGACATTAAAAGTTTCCTCTTCAAAAAGCTTAATAAATTCATTTGTTTTTTAGTATCTCTATACGCTGCCATCAAAGTAAATGGAGCATCTAATATAAAAAAGACTCCATTATGGCATATTCTTTTATACCATAAGGAGCCTGACACTTTAATCCACTTTATCGTTTTTTAACCAATTATACTTCGCAGTGATGGATTAAAACCCTATCCCTTTTATGATCCTGCACCTCTTGAGGAAAGTAACACTATCTCATTTTTAGCATCTGCCTGAGTTTGTTGTACAACAGGCATTCCAAGAATTGCACCTAATAGCAAAGCAGTAGTAATCATCATTATTATTTTTTTCATGATCATATGACCTCCTTTCCTATAAGCGTACAAGATTTTAAAGCCAATTCCAAGAAATAGTTACTTTCTTCATAAAGATTTAACTTCTTATAAGTGGAGGCAACATCAGGAGCTAAAGACTCTATATCAACATATGCTTTTCTTCCTTCCAAAAGACCTAGTTCTTTCTTAATGTCCTCATAGCTTTCCTGTGGTGTTGTATAACATTTCTCAAGGATATTGAATTTCAAAATAAAGTTTGTGTTCTGCTGTTCTTTAGAAAAGGTTTTCCCCTCAGCAACCCAACTTATTGCCTGATCAAACTGATTTGATTTATAGCTTGATCTTGCAAATTCATACGCACATTGTAAATATGAAACGGGAGCTGACTGTTTTAGATCATCTGCAGAAATTGCTTTGTTGAAATATTCAATTGCTTCTATATGGTGGTCATCTTGAATTTTTAGAAATCCTAGATCATAATAAGCTAACGCTAACAATCTCTTATCATTCTTTTCAATCAGTCTCTCAACACAATCCAAAAGCATTTTTTCAGCTTTGTCTAGTCTACCATCATCAATCAAATTCAATGCCAACAACATATTACAGTTTATGGTCTGTATGCTGTAGCCTTCATGACCCTTGTAGATGTCCTTTGCTGTTTGTAGATGATGGTGAGAAAGGAGCGTGACCTTATTGAAATAGTAGAGTGTACCAATTTTATAATGGAACTCAGCCTTTTCAATTTCATCATGTACCTTGTCCAGTTGTCTCTCAGCTACTCTGAATAGGACTAGAGCTTCTGAATAGTTATTCTTTGCACTCTCATACATACCTTTAAAAAGATAAAAGTAAAACCTTAGCATGTCATCTGTTTTGACTCTTTCACTTTCTGTTATGGTTGGTTGCCCAACTAAATCTTCCATAAGCACCTTAAACCTGTAATCAAGAATATTGAAATAGAGTAAAACATCTTGATTTTCTTCCATTTCGTCTAACATATCTTGAATCTCATCCCTCAACTCTACTGCTTGTGAAACTTCCCTCTTTTTAATATGTAAATACCATTTGTTGAGAGTGTTTGCTACATCTACAGAAGCAATCAAATTCGACATTCCATTACCCCCTTGCTATCATTTCCTTTGTATAATTTTAACATGACATTTACAACATATGTAAAGACAAGGTGCTTATTTTAAAAGTTTTCGGTATCCCGCAAAATACATGAAATCCAAACCGTTAATCAAACTTTTGTTCTCATTCGCTATTTAGAAGTTTTTCAAAAATAAAATAAAGTAAAGTGTAGATTTTTGATTTACTTAAATAAAAAGAAGGACTTAGATGAACACAGGGTTATTTAAATGTTTTATTGGGAATGCGCCTAAAGAAGAACTTGATAGGATACTTCATATTTCACTATGTAAGGAGGAACCTGAATTGATTGAAGAAGCAAAAGAGCTTTGCTTTAGAGGTGTAGCAAAGTTTCTTCCGTTTAATTCTCGTTCTACTATTGGCTTTGTTAACAACATTTCAATTATTTTGATAGCCTTTTATTTAGTTCCCACAAAGCTGTTTTGTTACTATCCCATTTTAAAAGAGTTACCGCTTCCTCAAAACACACCCATTTATAATCAACGTGTTCTTTAGATAATTTAATATTTTTTGTAGAAACTTTAACGCCAAAAGAAAATTCTTTTATCACATAAACATCTTTTCCCCAAAGAAATTCACCAACTACATCCTCTACGGGTAGTGAAGACACAGAATCGAGTGTTATATATGGACATTCTCTTATAATACCAGCCTCTTCAAACGCTTCCCGTTTTGCTGCTTCAATAGGAGCCTCACCATCTTCCCCACCACCAGCTATTCCTTGCCAATAACCATAATCGCTTCGATGAAAAATAGCATATAGAATGGAATTTTCAGTTTCTATATAAGGAAATATCAATACTTGATACGGTGCTCTCATTGCTTAACCTCTTTTTCTTAAAATTCACCTTAAATAATACTCTCGAACTGACTAAGAATAAGTTCGCCTACATTTACTACAAGTGGATCTTCATTACTTTGTAAGAAATCGGATATTTGTTGCACCAGCTCTTTAATATTATTATTAATTGGCATATTTGGATTCAATAAGAGAATGTTAATAATCGTATCAGCTACTTGATAAAGATCATCTTCATCTTTTGTTTTTTCAATGTGATATTGCATCTTTTTAAAAAACCATTCATTTTCGTTCAAATCAACCATCGGGTAATATTGAATTTTATACAGATTACCTTCATCAAGCACGTCCAATTCAAATATAGCTTCGAGTTCTTCTTTACTTAAATGATCTTCAGAAAGTCATATTCAGCCGCTGCTGCTTCCTCATCAACAGTATACTCAACTGTATAAAGCCCCTCAATGAATTCATCAAAGGAATCTGCTAACTTAAAGTCTTCTTCCATCTCAACATCAAAATAATGAATGGCAGGATTCTCTTTCGTTTTTCGATAATCCATCGCTACCCAAGTGTGACCATCCCCGTTAATTAAGACAAGCCCTTCTGGCAGCTCCCACTCTTCTATTAAATAGGCACTATCCATAATTCCTTCATCTTCAGCAATTCCCAGCAGGTGATTAAATTGAATATGATCCTCGGCCCATGAATTAGAGTGAGTGGTTGGAAAAGCATTATGAATGGTATAACCACCATTCTGCTCTAATATGAGCTTTTTATATGTATCTGGCAAAGTGATACCAAGTTTCTTTTCAGCCTTAGCTATTTCTGCTTCGTTGATCTTTTTTAACGTATGGTAACCTTCTTCGTCTATTTCCCAAAATGATTTCAAGATGAATGCCTCCTAGTAAAATATGCACATAAGTATACCATCTTGCTGAGTATATTTAACAATTTAGGCAAAATAAAAGAAGAATATTAGTTACTTAGTCATTCACGTTGTCTATTTTTGTCGAAACGATAGTAAAAAGAAGGTACTTCATGTAAAATTTCCTTTGCACCTAAAAATCAGGAGGATCCAATATGAAGAAATTATCTATATTCATTTTTATTTGTTTAATGATGCTAACAGCCTGCAGTAGCGCAGCATCAAATGAAAAACAGCTCACGACAGCCAATATTATTGAAGCTTTTAAAAGTGCTGGGCTTGAAGCAGAAAAACCATCTGATCTTAAACAAAAAGAGTTTGGAAATATAAGAGAAGAAGGAAAAAGGATTCTCGTTCCTTCCTTAGGTGAAAATGCTGGTGGAAGGATTTTTAAATTTGGAAATGAAACTGATTTACAGCAGGCGAAATCCTATTATGATGAGTTAGGCAATGCTGGATCTATGTTCTTCTCTCACACCCATTCAAAAGGGAATTTTCTATTACAAATGAACGGAGAAATGAAAGATTCTGAATTTGAAAAGTATAAGAAAGTAATGGATGAGGAAATAAAATAATTTCATATATTTTAAAAGAAGGAAGGTCAATAAATGTCATCATTTTGGCTGCTAACAGTTATTCTTACGATTTTTATACTGAGTGTTTCTTTGATCTTTAAAAGAAAGAATGCACCTTTACAGTATGGAATACCATCAATTCTCATCTTCATCAGTATGATCTTATTATTAATCAGTTTTTTCGTAGGAAAGTGGGAAGGTTTAGGACTGGGTGCAATCAGTATATCTTTACTGATTGCATCTGTGATCACCTTAATTATAAATGCCATCTTGAGTTATTTTAGGAGTAAATAACATAGAGCAACTTCCAATTCAGAAGTTGCGTACTTTTAAATCTTTATAGTACTCCAAGATATCCAGAATATCTTTTTCATCCATAAAAAAGTATGGGCATTATTGTACATCCTTATCAATATGATTCATAATTAATTAGATCTGGATTCTTCATGCTAATTCCTTTTTCTCTGCTTAAAGCAAACCGCCCCTACAGATTTCTCAACTTGCTCTTGTTGCCCCCCTCCCCTCCTTTTTCAAATCTGAAAGAGATGAGTACTAGAACTGCTTCTTCTTTTTCTCACACTTTTCGAAAAAACCTCAAATAATTTAAAAGTGCTTTAACTTTCCATCAAGAAATCCCCTAACATTTTCGATATTTTGATCTTCTTTTTTATTCAATCTAAAATTGATCTCTTTTACAAATGGTTCTGGGTTACCCAATAGATCACTGAAATTTATATCAATTATGTCTTTTTCTTTTTGTTCAAGCTCTTTTCGAATTCGCTTAAGGTTATCTTCATATATTTTTAAAATAAAATCGGCAGTTCGCTCACCAAAACCCTCCCTTAAAGCAAGTGAAGAAACAGACTCTTCAATAGGACGCCAAACAAATATAAAAGTAATATCAGAAATTTCCTCAAAAAAAGGCTTCCAAATATCGAAAGTTAGTGCTGTGCGAGGATCTTTTACTCCCCACACTGGTTTTACTTGATTACTAAGAAAAGAACGAATTTGATCTTTAGGAAATTGGTTAGAAAGGACACTTGATCGTGAAGGAGGCGCAAACCAAAAAGAGTTTAATGACTCCAATATCTTGTCATTCATTATGACAAAATTAATATTCTCAAAATGCCCCTTCAGGTTCGAGCTAGATGGGCCAATTAACTGTTCTCCCATATGTATACCTAAATGATGCAACACCCCAGCTACAGCACTAGACCAGACCGATGATTACATAATACTAAAAACAACTTGCTGTCCATGTTACTCACCTTAACACAATGTAATTAAATGAATCATATTCAATAGATACTCATTCAATTACAAATTCATTTTTCAGTAGTGATTTTGTAATACTTTTCTTCTAATCTCTTTTTTCCACAGCTGACAAAAAAGCTCATCTTAAAGTTGCTAGATGAAAAGCGAACTGTTCTTGTGATTCGTGAAGTCGATAACTCTTAGATGATCCGTAACCACCCACTAGGAACCTTGTTTGATACAGCGTTCATGTATAATCCTAAAAATGAAGCTATTGTACTTCAAAAAAGCCTTGTCGTTGATACGTATCGCGTCACGTTCCCATCATTTCATCCCAATCCCTATTCGTAATGGGAACAGCACCGTTCTCCTTCTTTCTAATAGAATCAGGAGCATGCTTTTAAATTGCTTTAATGTCTCTTTAGAAACAGAATCCCTGATCTTCATTTCACTCACTCCTTGCCGAATAAGCAGCACCTTACGCAACTCCGAGAGGATGCCAAGTACAGTCAATCATCAAGTAAAATGAAAAACTGTCCTAAATACGGCTGTCGCAGACCAGCTGCTATCTAGGCTCAGAATGTCCCTCTCGTATGGCCACATTCCTCATAACCTTTGTTCCGTATCCAGATACACCATTGATAAGGGAAAGGCGCGTCTCCCAATAAAAAAAAGGACACCAATCACGGCACTTAAAGTGCTCAATGATCAGCGTCCGCAGGTTCTTCTTTTTGTACAAAATAAAATATTCATGTTGCTTTTTCTCGGCATTGCAAATAAAAAAGTGCCCATAAACATGGACACTTTGGTTCTATTATTCCCAAAACGCATCGCCTTCAGAATCAATATACTTCTAGAAAAGTTTTAAAGTCTACATAACAGTCTTTAAACAGATAAAGATATCTTCTTATATATCATTTTATTTATTGTAACGTATCACACAAAAACGCTATGCTTTTATTAAACCATTTTCTTTTAGAAATTGTTCGAACAATGCATCACCTTTATCCTCAATATCTTCATCATCAATATTATACTCTCCAACCAACAAAACAAAATCATCATATTTTTCATATTTTTGTTCAAGTTTTATACCATAGCTTTCTTGATAAAAAAACAATAACCATTTCCCTGAATCTAAACTTTTTAAAAACACTCCTTCATAATCTAAATCATTTTCATAATAGCCTACATGCAAATGCATTGTATCGTCTAAGTTAAGCAACGTTGATCTCCCCTTTAGAAAATAACATGATGATCTTTTAGATTTGGTGGAACATGATAATGCAGAACAGCAGGTCTTCCATGTTTTATAGGTGCATAATCTAGTCTGAATAGTGGTTTTTTTGCTACGTACCTGTATAATGCGCCCTACTGATCCAGGGCCATCAATAATACGATTTTGAGGCGCCTTTAATGCTTTCTGCACATATGGTCTAGCTACTTTCCATCCTTTTTGCATTCCCTTTTTTCCAACTTGAGAAATTAATAATCTTAAAGCAGCAGCCACCACCGGTATCCACTGACCAGTTACACTGTCTTCTTTCAATTTAGCATTCTGACTCTGTAACGCTAAAGTTTCTTCTAATTCAATAAATACTGGATCATTCAAAAGAAAGTCAAATTCTTTATTAAAGTTTGAAACATCTATACTGGTATCCTCGTATACTTGTTCAATCAATTGATCACTAACCACAAGTTCACTATTCAGTGAAGTTACGCTCTAAGAATATGCTGGAGTCACCGCGGAAAACATAGAATAAAAGACAGTACTACTAAAATAAGCTTATTCTTTATATAAACCCTACTTTCTCAAAAAAATTTAACTGAATACCCATTTATTTTATCTGAATTTTTGATTTTTTCCCATATTTTTTTAGATATTGTGGATTTATTATAAGAAGAATATTCTTCAAAAAAGAGAGCAGCAAGACCTGCCATGTAGGCAGCCGCCATTGAAGTACCACTACTATATAAAAAAGAACCATCTTTTGAATAACTTTTTATATAATGCCCCGTAAGTAACACATTTAATCCATTACCTACAGTTGTCCCTTTCCATATATCACCGTTCATATTTAAAGCTCCTACAGCGATAACACCTTCCAATTTAGCAGGGTAGAGTATATCACTCTTTTCTTGTAACCCATAATTTCCAACCGATGATATTACAACAATAAGTGCCTCATCCAAATTTTCAGCCCAAGACTTTGGAACAACCAAGGTATTACCACTAAGGAACCTTACTAAAATGTCATCTTCAGATACTTTAAGTACATAACCTTCTTTGTTAAGTGTTTCTCTTTTGCCTTTCCTTGATGCTTTGATCCAGTCTCCTTCTAAGAATTTGTTTTTCATCTGATAACCCTCCACCCTTTCCTGATCCAACTAAGCAGTTCATATTTTTTAAGTGGTTCGTAGAGGTGAACACGCTGTCCATCCTCTATGCGATAAAGCAGGAACCACCGTTTTGATCGTTTGCGTGCCATCTTAGGCAGCCCCGTCTTCCTCTTCTTTTGAATCATTCTCATCAGAATCGTCTTGCACACTTTGAGGGAAATCTAATCATTAGTAGCTGCTTCTCATCTTTCTGCATCGGTACAGCTTCGTTGGCTTGGACCTCATACTAGAAAAAATAGACACAGATTCAATGAATAAATATGAATAGTATATCACCAAGATAATGGAGTGGTTTTTTATCACTTTTTTGTGGATGAATGGTGGGTGGTGCCTGCTTCATTTTAAAATATAAGAAACACCCACAAAAACAAAAAACCCCCTGAAGCCAATGGCTCCAAGGGGATTTCTTGATTAATACTGAGACATATACTGATCGCGTTCCCATGGGTGTACTTGGGTGCGGAACATAATTTATTGCTTAATATATGTAATTATAGCTTCTTAACCCTATTAAATCAACGTTTTGACAGATAGAACCCTCATCTTAACTCATCTTAAATTATCCATCGGTGGTCAATTTGGTGGTCAAAATCATATTGAAATTAGCCCCATTGATTTACTGATTATTAATCCATTTTAATAAGAATTCTTTAGTTTGGGCTACAGGATAATACCACTTGTTCCCTATCTTTCTTTTTGGGAAATCTTCATCAAAGAAAAATTCTTTTTGCATAGTGTTCATACACATACTTGTCTGATATTCTAGCTCCTTAGTATTCCAAAACAGTTTTTCATTGTCGAGCTTATTTAAGTGTTTCTCCAATTCATCTATGTAAAGTTTTCTAACTTCTCCTTCATCATTTTTGATGTTTAACATTTAATTCCTACTTTCATTTTTTTATTTACGTCAATTTAAAAATTACAGAACGACGAATAAGGTGCTAGCACCATGCTCCACCCTTTGTTTTTAACAAACTTCATTAGTGTTTAATTAAAACAAGCAGACAGGGTAACATCTCCCTGACTGCCAATTAAACTTGATCACCTTCAAGTACTTCTTTTATTTAATTTTTTTATCTTATTTAATAAAGCTTCTTTGCAACTCTTTTAGCACCTTACCAGTAATTAGAAGCTTCCGCATACCTTCATCATTTGAATTGAAATAGGATGTAGATGTAGGCGTTTTAGAAAATTTCGCATCAAAAATTTCTTGATTTTCTTTAATGTACACCATAAAAGCATCCTTTTCTTCTCTTGATTCAAATAGTAATACAACTTCAAATAAATTACTCTTGGCTATTCTCTCTTCATCATTATTTTCATCATAAAGAAATTTATTTAATTTATACAATAAACTATCTTTCGTATAATATCTAAAAAGATATCTTTCTTTATAATTAAAATTTATCACATCTCTTTCAGGTGTTACTGCTGTATAACGTCCTCCATCTAATATCGCAGTATCAAAGGTTTTTAATACTGTTCCGTTAAATTTTAAATTAATATCTTGATAAACCGTGCTTTCATTATCCATGGTGTATGAATAAAAAGCTGGTTTACCGTCTCGCAATTCTCCATATTCAAGTGTGTATTCAGGATTAAAAAGGTTATAGAAACCCGTGTCAGTTTCTTCCCATTCTGATGGGCTATCTAAGAGAATATTAAATCTTTCTATGCCTGTTTTATCTATACTAAATCTTTTCTTCCACAATGATTCAATTATCTCTAAGGATGAATTTTCAACTATCGGTGTATTTCTATCTCCCTCTCTGCTATAAATCAACCCTTGGTTAATCCCTTTATAACGACTATTTAAAAAATAAGGGACAGCCAATGAATTTTTAATAACCAATACATCAATATGCTTCCCATCGACAATAAAAGAAAACAGGTTAAGTTTTGGGGTTTCACCAGCAAATTTTAGTGAACTTAATAAATCAATTAAATCCGCTTGCTTTTTCATTTCATCTTTTTCCAAACCTTTTATCTCACCAGAGTCTGAAACTCCAACAATAATAAAGCAATCTTTGTCATGAGAAGTATTAGCAAAACAAAGAACATCATGTACTAGTTTATCATTGTCTTTATGCCATTTTTCTTTATAATCCCAATACTCTCCTTCATAGCCAAGTTTAATCAAACTTTTAATTTCTTCTTCTAAAACTCGTGGCATAGTCTCAACTCTCTCTTTCATATAAAAGAATAATTTTATTCAAAAATTTTAATAACATCTATTTCTTTATTTTCCAATGAAGCTATAATTTCATTTCTTAGTGGCATGTCATAAATTTCAATTAAAGTGTAATAGATATCTTTGGTGGGATCCTTCTGTCTATTCTTTATTTTGAGCTTCCCATTTCACTATTTCATCCCTTGCTTTCTCTATTGCTTTGTTCGTATACTCCTGTTCCAATTTATTAGCTTTATTGCTGTACATGGATGACTCTTTTTCCAGTTCAATCAGTTTTTCATGTAAAGCAACTAGTTTTTTGTTGACTAGAGGATTGGTTAATAACCTACCTCTCTGCTTCATACTTGCTTCCCGAGTTTTAAATTTCCGTTCACCCGATACAATCCTTGCTTGTTCGTATTCTTTATCCATTTCTCTGCCTATTTCCACACCCTGATTCCACGAAGCCGAAGCCCTATGTTTATACGAATCTATTTGCTCTCGTATTTTTTCGCTAAGAACAATTTTAGGATTACAATAATCACAATCATCATGGTAGCTTATACTTGTCTGTAACCAATCATTTGTACCAAAGATACAATACTTAAATCCCCGCCCACATTCACATGGTCCTTCTTTAGACGTAGTATAGTCCCAACTCATTCATAGTCATCTCCTGTATACCCTATTCTTAAAATATTTAAATTGATAAGCACAGCACAATATGTAAAAATCAACTACGCATCCCCTTTTGGCTTTGGCGTTCAAATAAAACTACACCGCTTGTAATAAGGACTATTTTATCACACAGCTGGTTTTTACTCACCAATTTTTTCTTTTATTTTCCTTTACTTATCCCTAAATAAGAGTCTGATGACCGTCATAGTGTTATACAGATAGGGTGTCAGTTAGGACTACTCCCTTTAATTCCAAATCACGTGACGTCAGTGATTTTCCTGCACTATTAGTCTTAACTTGTCGTTTGCTTTTTGGCTTGATAGGTTGAAAGCAATGGACAACGGCTGAACAAGTTGTCTGCCTGAATTTGCTTGTAAAAAAATAAACAAACTCAGACAGGCGACTGACTAACTTGATAGTATATCAAGCTTATGGTATCCGTATGTGTCACCCTATTTGCCGTTGGTTATTCCCCAAACAAGCCTACTGTCTCAAGTGTCCCTAACAGTTTCAGAAAGCCCATATCTGGACTCTTTTACTTATGGCTTATCCTGCATCGTCAGAAACGATACACCCATCCTTCGTACAGCACTTAATGGCAGCTTTCGCCTTTCAGATACATGTGCAAATAGGGAAGCATAGTGGTATCCTATCCTCATTTATCGCATCGGCTGAGTCACTACCCTTTCAAGTTTAACGTGTGTTAGCGCATTCCACGACAGCCTTACCCTTAAATTTGGCATCACTAAAGACAACACCTTGATCCAGGAGTATAGACTGATTCTATTTAGTTAGATGAGGTAAACTCTACTTACCTCAAGAAATGCACGACCTATGTTTAAATGAGGTCATAATGCGAAATATTGAATATAGATTAAAAATAAGTTAGAATGGGCTGGTATCATGGGAGTGTACCAACCCATCAGATTAGATTGTGCGCCAACACTTTTCTAATCAGCTAGAAATGACGATCATGAGCAGTAGGAATAGTCCTGTTATGCTCATGATTGTTAAAAACAGTAACTCATCTATGAACCTTCTAAACAGCTTCCCCATTAATTTAATCCCACTACAGCTAACTCATCACGACCATAAATATCAAGCATGTTGTACTCATCATCAGCGACTCCATATTGATCATTGCTATGTACTTCTTCAATCGTGCCTAGTCCGTATAACGTTTGTACTCTTTGACCTACAGATAGTTTCCAGTTTGGATTAACATTGTTTAACATGTTCATTTCCCCTTTTTAATTGGTTTGTTTGGATCAAGGATTATACAATCAAATTCTGTTTCTTGATTCTTCGGTTCTAATATCCTCAAATCGGTTAAGACTTCCCAAAGCGTGATTTGTTTCAATAGATGAGAAACGACCTCAGCAAACGTTTCTAAGTCTGCATATGGAACGTTTCTTCCTATATACCAGATCGCTCCCTCATCATAGTTACCGTCAGTTCGTTGAGTGATTTCAGCTAGAACAATCTGGCCATCACACTCCCCAACTGCACAACCTTCTTTCACGATGATTGCTGAGTAAAGATTGTTTATTTCTTGTGTGTTGAATTCCGTTTGAACGATTGTAATACGATTCATTTAATCATCCTAACATAATGTTTATTTATTTTTTGTTTTTGTTTAATTTACTAAACATATAATAAAACACACATAAACATTAATCAATACTTTTTTGAAATTTATTTTTTAGATAATTAAACATTATATGTTACAATCTAAATAGTTGATTATAATGAAGAGGTGTGTTTTAGTGAGATTAAGACCAAGTTATAAACCAATGGAAATCACTTTGATAAGGAAAGACAAAAAAAAATCCGATCTTAGAAATGATACGGACATTTCTTCTGCAACGCTTGCCAAAATGTCTAAAGGTGAGATTATATCGTTAGGGGTTATAATTAAAATTTGCGAATATCTAGAATGTGAAATACACGATGTAGTTGAATTAGAAGAAATCAAGGAAGACTCTTAAGCAAAAGTATTGCTTTTTATTTTTTGAAATTTATTAAACAAAACAATTGCAATGGTGATACAAATAAATTTAGAGGTAAGCAAAATGGACGAAAAATTATTCAAATTGATTGAACAATTGGCTGCGGACGTATCAACCATTAAACAAGATGTGAAAGAAATTAAATCCACAGTCACCAAGCTGGAAAAAAATGAGCAGTATTATAATTGGTCAGAGGTGAATTGAAATGACCGAACAAATTCTTAATATACTTAATGAGATGAGCAATGAGTTGCATGAAGGGTTTGAAAATGTCTATACACACATAGACAAGATTGAAAATTCTTTGACACGAATTGAAGATAAAGGAAAATAAAAACAAGCGAGTTATTTCTCGCTTGTTTGAGTATACTTTTAAGATAAATTTCTTTAAAAACAGTTTGCTACGATACCTGTCAAACTAAAGAAGTCTAGAAGAGCGTCTTTAACATCTTTATTCAAACCTTTTGATGCATCATGTAAAGCCTTATCCATAGCTTTGTATCTTGAAAAACCACCGTATCGGTATTCATCATAGTGCTTTTTTATCTTTTTTACAGCTTTAGTTGTCCCACCAAGTGCCTTTAGAGCAGACTTTATTTTAGTAATTTTAGTGAATGAAAAAGCATTGTTTACTAATGCAATGCCAACTGCAGTAACGCAACCTGCAACATTAGAAGTTCTAATAACATTAGGGTCTTGTTCTCCAAACTTCAAAAAGCCTTCCCCTTCTCTGTAATAAATAGACACGAACAAACCTGTTTCTTTCTCAAACCATTCAGCAGTAGCTTCTATCCCCTTATCTAAAACAGCATTGGGGATTTTTTCAATTGATTTAAGGACATTCTCGGTTTGATCAAACATCTCACTGTCAGCTAAACGCTCATTTTTAGTGGGAGCTGCATCACTAGTATCAATGGCACTTGCAAAACTTGGCGCAACCATTGAAAATAAAAAGACGGACACCATTATGTAGATGTAATTTCTTAGTTTTCTCATTATATTCCTCCTAATAAATCAAGATTGATATAATTTTACCATTTATGTAAAAATATTTCTATAGTACAATATGTTTCAGAAAGGGGATTTTTTTATGAAAAATAATTTATCCTTATTAGGCGCATTAGCCATTTTAATCATCACTATTGTAAACTTCGCTACAAAAGATGAAGTAATCACTGGTATAATTGGAGGCATATTATTTATATTGTTGCTTGTTTTAAACATCGTTTCTAGAAAACGAGCAAACAATGACTCTACTTAATGGGATTGAAGAATACTTTTAGGTAGTTGTACAAATGACCACTTACATTCATGTGTAGGTGGTTTTTTATTACCATCATTTACATATAGACCCTCTCCTCTATTCTTCTTATTATTAATTTTAGAAAATTAATTAGAGGAGTTTTATCGTGGTCAAAACTAATAGAGGAAATTGGAAGGAAATCTTTGAGGATGCAAAAAAGAATACAGTAAAAACATTAACTTTTCCTGGAAAGCCCTACTCAATAGCCATCTTCCCTCAAGTATATGGTGATGTAGTTACAGAAGATCAATTCTATCAAGAATTAGCAAATATAATCATAAAAGAAGCACATATGGAATCTAAATTTACCGAGGTTAATCAACATGAGCGAACAACACGAAAACAAATCAAAGAAGAGAAAAGAAGCAATCGCGAACTATAGAATCACTACACAGGTAACACCAGAAGTAGAAAAATTCATTAAAGAAGTTATGGCTTCAAAAGAGTTTTATGATTTCGCCTCACACCTAATGTACAAATATAAAAAAGTCTAAAAATAAAAAAGAACCCCCAAATTATAGGGTTCTTTTTCTCACATTCCTGGTCTAACATCATTTAAAGATACTTTCATATTAATCCCTCCCCTACTTCCTTCAAAATACTTCTTTTATTTAAAAATGAATGTAGACATTAACTAAAGGACATTAGTATGTCGTTATTTAATCGTTTAACATTGCAGGTATTTGCTCATCCCAACGAAATAAATTTATCCTGTGTTGCAACATTAAGTCTTGAAATTCACTTACCCTATTCTTAACATTTTTTTGGTACTCTTTGAAGAAGTCTTTTTTAAAATTTTCATCAATTCTCTTGATTAATTCATTATTTATTAGACACCAATCCCAATGATCTTGACTGACCTTTCCCATGGGCAACGGAAAGAAGTATTCATTATTTTCTATTTTTTTAATTATTTGGCACCAAACTTCTGGGCGGTGATCACCAATTGATAATACACATTCAAAAAGTTTTTTAAGGTACCCATTTGAACTGAATTTCTTCTCATTTAAACATTCAATGATTTTATCTGTTAACTGATCATAAAACTCAAAAATAATATTATTGTTAATTAGTGAAATTAATGCAGTTGCTTTATTTTTTCCTGTTGAAGCATATCTTCTCATGATAACCTCATTTTCAAATAAAGTTTTTTCTATATTAACATGTTTAGATATATTCGGTTTGATTTTTTGAAGAAAAGCTTCTTTTTCGAATTCGTCTTCGACTTGAATTATGTCTGCCCAGTCTACAACATTATTAATCATTAAAATTACATCTTCTATACTTTCTTCACCATTAATATCTTCAAAAAAACGTTTTGCTTTACAAATTACATTTAAAACCTCATTTTCAGATGACAAATGATTGATAGGGTTTTCATGTATGAAAGAATTTATAAGTTTAATCTCATTTTTGATTGCTTTAATGTCATATTCACCAGTTTCATACCATCTAATTATATGGAACAGTATGCTTTTACTCATCATATTGTCTAATGTGTTTTTTATTATTAATCCGTCAATGTAATCAGTTATATCACTTTCTGTATTTAAGCTATTTCTTATATCCTCATCTAATAAAAGCTTTTCACCATTATGTTCAACGAAATACACTATTGTGGCAAAGCACATTTTATAGATATCTTCTTTTGTAAACTTATCACTAAACACTTCATTTCCCAGCACACTTAGAACTTCTTCTATGAATAGGTTTGTTTTTTGGAATGTCCTCAAGTTCTTAAAATTTAATAAAGCAGCAATATTTTTAATTGCAAACCATTTATCTGTTTCAAGAATGTTAAAAGGAGCGTTTTCAGAATATTTATCAATACAGTAAATACGGTCAATTGATTTTTCTTTAAAATCATTAAATACTTGCATGTCAACATCATTGAATTTATCTGAGAAAGCTACTAGCACAACTCTGATTCCTTTTATGTTTCCAAGGTTATCAATTAGTCCCAAGAATTCTTTTAGACTTAATTCATCATCTTTTCTTTCCAAGTCATCAAATATGATTATGTATGATTGCTTTTCCTCTAATTCTGAAAACATCCTAGAGTAGGTATCATTTAACAACGGAATCGATAGAGATATACCCAGGTATGAAAAATTGACATCCTCCAATTTTTTAGCAGATTTATTTAAGTATTCTTTAAATTTACCTTTTGCATCATCTTGCAATGATTTGAAATATATTTCTTCAACAATTTCCTTTAAACTCTTTTTTCCAAACAGAGAAACGTAACATGAATTCTCTGGATTAGCCTTGGTGTAATCTTTAACGTGCTTAGTTTTTCCAATGCCCCAGTGACCATCAAAAATAACTCTATCATAATTCGACTCACTCAACTGCTTTAGCACTAGTTCAATTTTATCAGCTATCATTATATCCTCCGATCAAATATGGATTCTTTTCGTCATATTAATACCCCATTAAAAGAATGATTTTATAAAGATTCCTATGTCTTCATTAACTCTCGATGAAAACAAAAACTTTCAATTTCAATTATCTCTC
This sequence comes from Bacillus sp. FSL K6-2869, assembly GCF_040869405.1. Classification (NCBI taxonomy): domain Bacteria; kingdom Bacillati; phylum Bacillota; class Bacilli; order Caryophanales; family Bacillaceae; genus Bacillus; species Bacillus sp. FSL K6-2869. The sequence goes on along the minus strand of NZ_CP152035.1, from coordinate 1,797,235 downwards.
AAAATCTTGGAAAAAACAAACAAAAAAATAGGTATATAGAATACAGTCTATACACCTATTAGACCTTACCTTTCATTTGTTTTAATCCCTGGCGAATTGCTTGCAGTGCGTTATTAGCCCCTTTTTCATCAGCGACCATTTTATCGATGTGCATATTCACTGAATAATTGTTGGTACCATTCTTAGTCTCTGACACTTCAAATCCTGGAACAGAAAGTTTAGGAATAGCTACTGAAGAAGCAACGTTGTTAAACATACTTCGTATTGACTCGTAGCTCTTTGCTATTGCTCCCATACTTCGATCTTCTATCTTTGTTTCTCTAAGCAATTCGACAGCTTTAAGCATGTTAACTGAGTCTTGTTTATTGAGGACAATTTCTCCATCATCTACTACAGCTAAAGCGCCTTGGGCTGGTACTTTACCAACTGATCCACCAGTCTTAAAACGAGCGATCTTTTGTCCAGTTGTATTACCCTTAACTACAACACCGAGAGCATTTGAAGCCTCTTTAAGTTTATCAATCAAATTGTTAGAGATAGACTTCTCGATTTATTCCATGTTTGAATTAATAAACTTGGTGAACTCAGAAAGCTGTTTATTTATATCACTAATCTTACCGTTCATCAAAATAACTCAAACGGTGTCATTTTGGCATTTAATGCTTCACATTTAATATTCATATATCTTTCAAATTAAGTGTATGTAGTTCTAAGTAATAGTTCTCAGAGAATTTATTACCATTGATTTCAACTGTTTCCGCTTTTACTTCAATTAAGTAATGAACTGTAATTTGTACGCCTTTTTTAGCAAAAGTCTAAAGCCACGTTATCTGCTTCAAGATATATTTGTATCAACTGTTCTATCGCTTCTGTATCAAGCTTTAAACACTCTTACAATTCAGATTTTTCTTTTCGAGAATTTGGTATCAAGTTGAAGTAAGTCCCATCTCTCCTGTATCTCCTGTTGCACCTGTGGCGCCGGTTAAAAAAGGTGATTATAATATACATAAGGATCCGCCTCCAACACTCGCTTATAGAAACACCCACAAAAACAAAAATCCCCCTTGAAGCCAATGGCTCCAAGGGGTTTCTTGATTAATACTGAGACATATACTGATCGCGTTCCCATGGGTGTACTTGGGTGCGGAACATAATTTCTAATTTAAATACAGTATATACGACACTCTAAACCCTTGAAAACAAAAGGTTTTTTATTGGTCTATTATTTTAAATTTGAAATAGAATCTCTATAATTCTCAATATTTTTTGGTCAAATTTTGGTCATGATTTTGGTCAAAACTTATTGAATAAAGTTTAAACCTTGATAATTACTCTTCATGTGCTGTGTTTAGTATTCTTGAAACTTTGGAAGCAGTAATTATAGAATGTTTAGAATTAGATTTAGCTCTTGATTCTCCTTCCTTTACTATTTCTTTAATTAAGTCTCCATTAAATTTACCCAAATTGGAGGTATTCAAAGTCATTCGTATTGCAGTACCCTGAAAATTAACTTCTCCATAAGCATGATCTTCATTCTTTAGAGCTAGCCCTATATTTCCACTACATATAAATAAGTCTCCACCATCTTGACAAATTTTGCTTGTAACGAAAAGTCCATACCCCGAATTGTCCCATACTGAATTATTTTGGCCACGGATTACTCCATTGTGCTTAAAAACCTTTCCTGAAATGCCTGGCTCTAAAGATAACAACAATGCATCTTTATTATCTTTTGGTTTTAAATTGGGGTTAACCCGAATGGCTTGTGGAATTCCAACTCCTTCATCAAGCAATGCAATCTCTACTTTATTTTTAGTAGGCCAATATTGTGCAGCGAACCAGCAACTCTCGGCGGTACTATGTTCCACACTATTTCTCATTAGCTCCCTAATAGAATAGCCAAGTATTTCAGTCAAATTTGGATTTCCTTGAGACAATACTTTTGCTAGTTCATAAGATTTACGTTCAATAGTTTCTTGTACTACTTCGTTTTGTTCATATGATTCATTCTTTAAATCTCTAACTTTCAATTCCGTAATTGGAACATATGTATTACTTCCAAAAGCTCCCCCAGGTTTATTTCCAAAATTAAGAAACATACTCTGAAAAAATCCCATGTGTGCGGCATAATTATGGTTTTTATAATTTTCTCCAAAAAATTTAATATTGGGATTTGCTGTTATTAGGCTTCTTATTTTAGAACCAACTAACAGCATACCAAAGGGTTCTACAGTACCTATACCACTGTAATCAAATACGACACTATCAGAACCATTAAAATCATTAACAGCATTACAAAAATTTACTGCATTTAGAACAGTTAATTCAGGTAAAAAAATTCTTTTTTTCTGCATCCATCTTCCTCCTTTTTCAAAATTTTAACATACTCAGAGTCTTAAGATTAGTATTATTTTGAAATTGATACTCTAGTTTTAAAGATTTTTCTTGTCTACTTTAGCGCTTCAAGTTTCTCCTTGGTCTTAGGACCATAGATACCGTCAGCAACCAATCCATATATGGATTGGAATCGTTTGACCGCATCCGCTGTTTTTGGCCCGTAATAACCATCAACGCCGTTGTTTTTTGCCTTTTTATCCGGGTAGTAGTAAACAGCCGCTAGGGCTTCTTGTACGGCTTTTACTGCTGATCCCTTTGTAAGAGGCTTTGTGACTTTTAAAATGCCAGTAGGCAGGTTGTATGACTTTTTAGCAGGCTTGGAAACTGCTGTTTTGGATGGTGCTGCTGTTGTTGGTTTAACAGTCGGCTTTTTATTTGTGTGAGCAACGGCGATACCACCTTTGAAGCTGTCCCAACGATTAAGCAGCTTGCGGGGACATTCTTTCCCGCTCCAATGCTTATGCGGCACAACGTTTGCCAACGGAATCCCTTGATCCTGCATTAACTGGCGAATTAACCATTGAGCGTTCTCGACTGCTTTCTCAAAATTACCATCACTATTTTCACAAATTTCAATGCCGATCGACTTCATATTTCCCGTGCCTCTGCCATCCCCTGCGTGCCATCCGTTTTCGTTTAGTGGTAAGTGCTGATAGATGACATTTTCGTCCACAGTGTAATGCCAGCTTACACCTGTACTAGATCGTTTTACGAATGCTGCATGACTCGCTGCATTTGCGCCTTTTGCTGTATTTGCGGTGTTGTGGACAGTGATGTATAACGGCTTCATATAGTTGCCAGGGCGGTTCTTATTGCTCTTTGAGATATAGTCTTGAATGATTTTTACCATTGTTCATCTACTCCTTAATTTGTTTTTATATAGAAAAAAGCCGCCGACTACTCAGCAGCTTTCTTTTCTGATTCTTCTTTTTGGCTGTCATTTTCAATCACATGAAGCCTGTCAGTGATGGAAGCTGGAATTTTCACGCCGATCTGTGCAAGGTTCTCTACGATAGACAAACCCTCATTGGCGATATAAAAAAGCACTGTCCCGAAGGTCAGCACTCCATTTAAGCCCATGATCTGATCAATGATGTTAGCCACAATCACGACAACAAAACTAAGCATTTTCCGCACGTAACCGAACCATGCTGTACGGCTGCGTAGTTTGCCAACTTTCCACGCTTTGATGATACCCGTCAGAACATCAATAACACTTAGCAGCACGAGCAAGTCCAGAAATTTCACTCCGCCAAATAAATAAGTCTTCGCTAAATCCAAAGTTTCAAAGTTAATAAACACTATCGTTTCCTCCATTTCGTTAATCACCTCCTTTAAGAAGGCAAAATAAAAAGCACCTGTTAAGATGCTGTTGTTCCTAAATCCACTGAGACAGCAGGCTTATCGAACCTCAATCCTGTGATCTCCTCATACTGTTCCGGCGTAACATACCCCTGTTGAATGCCGTCTTCTAAATCTTTAATATTACAGTCATCAAAGGACATTGCTTGTTTAACCATTGCAGTTGAAGTCCATTTATAAAATAAGGCTAAAACCCAGAAATTAAGATTCATCTATAAACCCTCCCTTTAATTTAAGGATTTCTAATTGCATTTCTGCAAGTTTTTGCCCCAACGTTGTATTCATTCTATCCGACTGTTGACGTGCTATTTTTTCTAGCGCCAATTGCTCTCCTAGAACCAGTAATTGTTTTTCAACATTTGATAACGGCTTTTCATTACTCTCGGATAGATACTCATTCCACGCGGCTTCCAATACTTCGTCCGAAGGCATAGGGTCGTCTAAAGACCATTTGTCTATAAACTGCCCTTCTCCGTCATCCCGCACTGAATAATCAACACCTAATTCCGCATTTGGGTATAAATATTTTATCGCTAGCGCCTTATTCATCTTTTCCCTCCTATCTTAACTGAGACATGGTAACGTAAGCTGTGTTTATTGATACTGTTTTGTTCGTCGCTCTTGGTGTTATATAAAAAGTTACCTTATCGCCAGTTTTAAATTTTTGTAATAAATAAAGCACGCACGTACTTGATGATGTTGCTGGATTCCAGTTTCCAAAACGTTGAAATTCTGTTCCATTCACATAGCACGATAAAATATTATCCGATCCAACTGTAATGTTTGTGCTAGTTATATAAAGCCTGATCAAATAAAGACCACTATTTTTCAGTGTGATTTCAGCACGAGTCCGATTATACTCTGATAAATCATCTGCTCGTGTTGCCCCAAAAACAAGCTTTGTCGCTACATTTTCAGCAGCGGAAACGGATGAATTATCTTGATCATAGGTATCAACATAAGTGCTGTTCGCCACATCTTCTACAGTTAGCGTTTTTTTCCATCCACGAAACCCCTGAGCGTGGAACGTTCCAATCCACGTTAAATTATCAAATGACCTTGTGACAATGATTCTTTTGTAATTTATACCACTTTGAGAATATGCTGTTTCTAACACTTCAATATAGTAAAAGCTTCCATCTTCTACGGGTACGTTTAGAAGGTTTGCCCCCATATAAAAACCAGTAGGTAATGTAAAAATGTCAGTTCCGTTAGCCAGTCTCGCCACTTTTCCATTGTCTGCCGTGAGTTTATAAAGTTGTCCGTTATTCCACTTATCTTTATCAGCCTTAACAACATGGATTTCGCTATTGTTAGCATGATCGTCCGTATATTTTTTAGCAGCTGCAAGGGATTTGTCTACTTTATCTTGTGCGCCTTGTTTGGTTTCAAGCGCTTCGAGATCGTCAAGTTTCTCCTTCATTCTATCTAATTGCTCTTGAAGCTCTTTCGTGATCTCGTCAATGTTTCCTTGCATATCGTCAGTTCGCTTTTGAATATCGCTTTCAAGTTCTACTGCTTTTTGCTCTATTTTTGATTTCAACGAGTCAAAATGGTCGATGTAATATTCTGCTGCTGGAACAATATTTTCATCTATTAAGTTCTTTTTTATTGAAAATGTAAACTCATGTACAGAAAGGGATTGCCCATTGCTGTAGAAAAGATTTAAGGAAGCTTGAACATTTCCATATAGCTTAATCTCTTCATTTTTTAAAATGTATTCTGCTATCCCTTCCACTTTATCCAACAGCGAAATGTTTCTAATATGTTTAGAACCGTTAGAAAACAAAAGAACTAGCTTACCTTCTACCGCAGATAAAGGTAACGGCATTCCGTCTTTACGCAATTTAAAAACAAGCCTCGCTGTGCCTACATCTTGAGTTGAAAAAATGATTTTAGAATCATAGACGCTTTGATCATAAGCATCTATGGCAAAGGGTAGAGAACCATTTTTGTATATTTTATTGGTCATGCCCTACCCTCCTTTTCTAGCTGCAGAACCTTATCATTCAACGTTTTAATAAGGTTTCTCATTTCTTCTATTTCATTTTGACTAACTGGTGCAGTTTTTAAAAACTCAACCCTTTGACCTTCTTCGTCTTCTAAATAAACGTTGTCAAAGTTGACTCCTTCAAGTGACACAATTCTATTTCCTTCCTCGTCATACGCATTGACATCCTCCCCCGACACAAAGGCCGAAGCAACTTTAACTTTTTCTTTATCCATGATCAAATACACTACGCCACGTCCTTTGCATCCGTTTTTGGATTTTTAGAATTGTCTACGATGCCGCTGATCGTCCAGTCACCCTTGCAGTAGTTTCCATACCTTACAACGCCTTTTACGGTGTTTGTGATGTATATGCCGGCTCTCGCTCGCTTGGTTAATTTAGAGAGTGATCGACACCTATTACCGGCCAGCAAAATGTCTTTTGATTTATTGGCTATTCTGATAGCTTCGTAAGCCCCGTACTTGCTGTGACCGGCACCTGTGATCAAATTATCTTTGATAACAGATATGAGCACGCCTGACTGTTCAATGCCGTACCTGCCCGGACGTCGGATGTTGTTTCCTGCAATCAGTAATAGGGTAGATTCACCAAATGCTGCAATGCCATCCCTGCCGATAAAGCTGATCTGATTGGCACCTGTGACATTAACACCGACACAATCATTCATCCAAACCCCATCACCTGACGTATTAGATATTTGATTGGCTGAAACGATACCATTTCTAACGGCATCTAATCGGATGCCCGCCTGGTTTTTCCCACCGACTCCATCAATAATGTTGTTTTGTACATTTACATTACGCACAAACCCTGTATCATTAATTCCACGGATATATATAGCTTCGTTCTCTCGCGTGTTCAGGATTGTATTTCCTGAGACGTGAACATGCCGGAATACCTGTGATCTGGACATTTGCTCAAATTTGTCGTTTAACGTATGGTGCTTGCTTGCTGGATCAATGGCGCTGACGGTTATACCAAATCTACAGTTTCGCAGCGTGTTATCTTTTATATCTGTGACGTTCCAGTTGTAGCCCCGAACGGCCCAGCCGTCCATATCTTCGAATAAACAATCTTTAACTCTTATGTTTTCGTGCCAGTAGCCAATAGTAGATGAATGAGAACCGACACCTCTCGGCCACGCTTTAGTGCCCGGTGTGTTAGACTTTCCGAAGTTGCACCCTTGAACAAGACCGTCCTTACAAACGGTAAAATCATAAGCACCAAAAGCCCCGAATACTTCTTTACGTTGAGCTAAGTCAACCTGAATTGCCTCAGAAAAATATCTTGATCCGTCATGGTCTACGAATCCATAAAAATCTGAATTTAACACTTTAAAGTTTTGGCACGCGTTAAACTCAATAGCATGGTAGCCGCTGACATCCTTAAAAGTAGAATTTCTAACAAAGATGTTTTTACCGTGACCAAAAGAAAAACAGTTATTTTTAGTTTTAAATTCTGTTCCTCTGCAATCCCACGTTCCGCCATCAAAATACATGTTTCCATTACCCTTGTATCCGCGATACTCAACAGTCCCATCACCATTAGTCATCATGGTTTTGCCATGGTAATTCAAAAACACCGCGCCTTTTGCATCGAACCAAGTATTACCCCAATTGACTAACTTCGCGCCTAGACGGTATATGCCTGGAGGTACAACGACCCTGATACTTTTACCTTTTTTAGCTCGATCTAGCGCCGCCTGAATCGCGATTGCAGATTCGTATTTACCTGTGGGATCGGCACCCAAGTCTAATACGTTTATGTCAGGCTGCCGATCTAAACGACTTATGATCAAACCAAAATCATAGTCTAGTCTATCTTTTACAGTTTTATGAATGCTTGCATCCAGGGCAACGCGTGTATCTACAACTTCTTTTACATCATTCCCATCGTGATTCAGTACAAGGTTTGTCAATCTAGCCCACATGTTATCAATCCTATTTGCAACCGTGAATAGTCCATGCATAATCTGACTAGACAAGTGAGCTTTTTTACTATCCTTGTGAGACTGTAATTCAGTTGCGTTTTTATTGAGCTCATTCTCAACCGTTTGCATGTCACCGCGTAACTGTGATTCATAGACTGAATTTCTTGTCGTATCATAATCCTTTTTAAGCCGGACCAATATATTCACTCCTTTCAACTCCAAAAGAAAAAACGCTTCTAATTGAGCGTTCTCATCAACTGGTCTATATATCTTTTTTGTTGCTTAATCTGCCGCGCCTGGCTTACTTGATAATCCTGAATATCTTTTCGGAAGTTTGCGAAAGTCATTTTAGGGCTGTCATACGGGTTGAGGGGATTATAAGTGACAGACACTAGCCTTACATCGTCCTCAAACGTGATCCCGTTTGCCGTATCAGCAATGACATGGATCGTGTCACCTTTCCAAAAATCCTCTTCTATACCTTGCAATGCTGGCTCATAGATATACTGATACTCAGCCTCAACTACCACGTCAGGATATGGGTTTACGTGCTTTTTCAAAGCAGATACCATGTTGCTTGCTTTTTTTACTGTGTCGTCTCTTATTGGCTCACCCCAGCGCGGCTTACCCTCGATCAAAAATTTATCTTCGTCAGGATGGATGTATAGGATAGGCTCGAATTCGTATTCAGGCTCTTTCTCCTTTTCAGCCTCGCTCGTTTTTGCATCAGGTGATTTAGTATCACTTTTCTTATCTTTCTTTTCTGCACCGTAACCCCAGGCGCGCGTTGATGTATTTTGATCATTAATCTTCATCTTAAAGCCTGGCATATTGTATCGGCTGTCAAGTGTGAAGTCTACTACCTTACCCATTTTTAAATGTACATAGATGACGTAGTTATTTACATCAAGCTCTATTTCATAATCTTCAACAATCTGATCCATTAATTCGACTCTGTTCTTTTCTCCGAAGCCGTCCTGATCTACTTCGTCAAACTCCGATAATTTTGCTTTTAGAACATATTGAAAAGGCGTACCTGCCAGGGCAAAGTCTAAAGCTTCATTGATTTTCAGTTTCTTTGAAATCTTTTCTTCGACTCTGTCATTTACAAGAAGAACAGTATAAACATGATTGGCCGTAACCTTTTTTTGAAGCACGTTTTTTCTACTCTGATCAAGCTCAATGTCTGTAATGTAATACTTTTGATGGTTGTAAACTTTCTCGTCTAAATACAGTATGTTCCCTGGAACAAGTAAATCAAATTCTGTTCCGTTATCCTCAGTTCGCATTAACGTAAAAGTGAAACTCTTTTTACCTGTTGTGTCGTCTTGCAGCTCCAACACAGCGCCAACGATTTCCACAAGCTCTTTGCCGTCTTTGGTTGAGACATGCAGCTGCCTAAAATCAATATCAGAAGGTAGTCCGTCGTTTAACTCTACGTCCTTTCCTTGATACTCTTTACTTGGATAAGAAGGTTTAGTTGGTGTTTCTGGTTCTGATTCATCCGGCACATCATCAAAGGTGTCATATTGTGTAAGTTTGTAAGTAAAGATAATGCTGTTTAATTTTGTTGCATAATTTATGTCGGTAGCATATCCGGCTTTTGAAACTGCTGCAGTAGCCTTTTTATAATCTTTTTCACCTACCACATCTTTATAACGACTTAGACGAGTGTACAAACTCCCTAAATCTGCGAGACTCTCAGCATATGATGGATACTTTCTAAATTTCGCTTGTATCCTAGTAACGTTTCCCTTTTTGTCCTGCTCACTAGTCCACATTAATACGTATTTGCCGTTATAAGTTCCTTTGACTCCAAATAGGTTGTTGGCTTGTTGAGAAAGACCACTGGATCCGAAACCACTTTCTAGGCACCCCTGAGCGATGACTAGGCTCGCAAGGACATTATATTTTTTATAGACTTTCTGCGCCCCTGGTGCTAGTTTTTTTATAAAATCCGCTGCAGCCATGACAACCCCCTTTACGGAAAATAAAATCTTGTATCGAATACAATCTCAAAATCATTGGTGTTCTGTATTTCAAACTCATTCATGCCTTTATCTAAGGACGGCAGCCTACCGGATGTTTTCAATCTTTTACTACCAACAACGGTATACTGTTTCAGATTTCTGACCTGCTGTGACTTTTTCAGTTCGGCTTCTATTTTCAGCCTCTCATTGTTCGTGTGATTGATAATCGTTATGTTTTTTCCCTTTGCGTTTAGCAGCACGTTGTAATCATGCTGCAGTGGGTTAATAGGTAAGCCAGGATTGAAAACACTAAACCGTTTTTTGTTTTTGAATCGGTACTGCAGATCGTCGCGCCTTTGAATTCCCATTCCTGAAAACCATCTTTCATTAGAAAAGTTCTGCGCGCTTAAAGACGTGCCTTTTGACTCTGCCAGCCCTGTGATATTGTTAAAATCCACTTGGAAGGATACCTGGTTTTTTTGCTTGTCTTTGGGTATTTGAAACCCTCCGTCACACGTAACCGCAAAACGCCTCCCAGGAAGTAGATCACATGAGATGTAATACCGGAAGGGCTGAACAACGAGATCATAAAACTCATGCCTGTACTGATAAAAGTTTGCCGCGATTTTAGCATCAAGCAATATTTCAACCTTGATAGACCTTTCTTTGTACACTATGTCGCGCGGATGCTGCGTTGGTACAAGTCCGTTAAACCTGGTCAACTGTACATGCTCCCTATCAGTGCTCGGCGCGTCAGGTGCAAAGCTAAGCAACTTAAAATAGGGCAGTAACCCTGACAAAGGTTGCTCCCCTAAACCATCTCTGAAATCAAAATACAGATCCATTTATCTTTTCAGCCCTCCTTTATAGGCATTCTGCTCATATTTTTGAGCGCTCTTTTTGTCTAGAATAGATGTGTCTCCTTGATTAAAAACGATGTCTGCTAAATGCTCACCGCCAATAATGACAGGCGCAGGATGGATTCTGATTGTTTGCCCTGTAGCACTTACGTTTTCATTGTTGGTCTGTAGATTATTTGATAGAAGGTTAATAAGAGCATCTAGCTTCTGATTTAGAATAGGCGTATCAATTTCGTTTTTCACAGTCAGTTCGGCGCGCATCGTATTTATTTCATCTGCGGCTCCCTGGATGTTAAACGCCATTCTATTAATTTCAGATTTAAAGGACGACATAGCACCTTGTGCCATTGCTGCAGTGCTCTTTTTCACTTCCGTCGCTTTTTCACCAAGACCAATGATGAAGCCGTCACCAAAGTTCACGCCTTCTGCGATGGTCCTTTTTGCAGGTGATTTTGATTGGATGGAATCTTTCAGCGAACGTATTGCAACTTTCCCGATGGCCCAAGCAGCTTTCCATATCGTGCCCCCTGTGCCTCCCATGCTGCGAATACCATTAGCAAAGCCTTTAGAAAAATCAGCACCCGTGCTAGTTGTCTTAACACTCGATAAGCCTTGTTTTCCTGATTTTGCGACGGTACTACCTGAATTACTTGCGTTTCCGGCTTGACTACGAATGCCCGACGCGAATTGATTCCCTGCTTTTTGTCCGCCTCCGCCATCGGTTGTTTTGGCAAGTTGGGCTGTTGCTGACGCACTAACGGATGATGCTGCAGACGTATTGGCGCCCTTTGTGCTTGTTATTCCCGCACTATGGCTTTTCCCTTTTGTTACACCTGCTTGAGTAGCTTGAGTAGTATTTTTGTTTAGGTTTGATAACGCTGTTTGGTTTACGCTGCTTGCTGCAGTGCTTGTGCTGCCTTTTGTTGAGCTTATACCTGCGCTAAATGATTGGCCTTTTTGTGAGCCGAATGTTTTAGCACCTGCATTGCCTTCGCTCAGCTTTTGTTTTAGTGCTTGCTGCAGAACTGTACCACTGTTAGATACGTTAACTTTTGTCGAACTAATACCATCGCTAAATGATTGACCTTTTTCACGTCCTGCAATTCTAGGGATGCCGTTTTCTTCTCGCAGTTTTTGATCCAGTGTTTGTTTAAGGATCGACCCACTTGCTAACGTGTTAGGCGTGGCAGCTGTTAAGCCGTCCGCAAATTCATCGCCCATTTTCTTTCCTGATTCACGGGCAGATGTTGCACGGTTGAATTCATTTTCAGCATTTATGATTGCTTCGTTTGCTTTACTCGCCGATTCTTCTGCAGAAAAGCCTAGACCCTCGTTAAACTCAATGAGAGCTTGTTTCGTTTTTTCTAAGGCTTCTTCTTTGCTGTCTCCAAGTTTTTGTAAGAAAGCAACCTGTTTTTCGGCCCAGCGTGCTTGGTATTTTGCATCGCTCTCTTCCATTTCAATGAAGATCCCCATCGAATTACTGGAATACTCTTTTTGTTTTTCCAGGGCTTTTCCCGTTTCCAAGTCCAGCAACTTACCATCTTGCGACATCTGATCAAACAAAGCTTTGGAACTGTTTTTGTAAGCCTCTAGGTTTTCAGCAAGAGCCTTTTGATAATCAGCATTACTTTTAGCTTTTAGTGCTTTGTGCTGCGCTGCTGATATCGCTTCTTTTGCAAGGGCCTCGTCTAAAACTTTATTTCTGTAGTCGTGATCTTCTTTAGCCGCCTTCTGTCCCTCTTTATAAATGCCGCTGATTTGATCGTTGTAGCTTTTGGCATTTTTGAAAGAGAGTTTATTTTGACTTTCAGAAACCCTCTGTTGCATAGCAATAGCGTCTTTTTGATTGGCAGCAAATTTACTTGTTGACTGTTGAAAGAATGAAATTATATCCTCAAATGTTTTCTTTTGAGAAGCATTCATTTTCGATGTCATTAAACCTGTTTCATCTTTCAATTTTTCTAACTGCCGCATTTTCTCGCGAACTTTTTGGACGTCTTTGTCAATGTCTCCAACCAATTGATCTGACCAATCTTCTCCGATTTTCTTTGTCTCTTTTTCCTGGTCTTCAAATAGTCCTTTGAGAACTGCTATTGCATCAGTCTTAAATCCTTCTAACTCCTTAATAAGAGAAGTGGACATTTTTTGATAAGTAGACAATAGATTGCTTGCCATCTTCTCGGCTTCTTTTCCTGAAACCTGTGTCAGTTGGAACAGTTGTGATGTAGCTTTTTCACGTAGATTCACGTATGATCCAGCAGCTTGTTGAGTTGCCTTTGAAACGCCCTCGCCATATAGAAGCGCTGATTCTTTTGCTTCTTCCTGACGTTTCTTTTGGTTTTTCAGCTGCTCATTATACGCATATGTCGCTACGGCAATACCGCCTATTAAAGCAGTTCCACCGACTATCGCAAGCCCTACTGGACCCGTAAATGCTAAAAGCGCTCCGATACCCATCGTAAGCGTTGCGACTGCTGTTGTGGCCCCTAAAACACCAGTAGCAAACAGCGCCGTTTTAGCAACCGTTTGAGCTGTGGCAGAATCCATTTTGTTAAACATGGAAACGATGTCTGCACCTTTGTCAGCTAGGTTCCCAAGTGCAGGAAGTAGACTTTCAGTGAGCTTAATCTTTGCCCCTTCAACTGCAGATTGAAAAGCAATGATACTGCCTCGCGCATTATCAAGCATTGTGTCAGCCATTTTTTTAGCTGCACCGTCCGATTCTTTTAGCGCCTTCGTGTTATCCTTTAATGCCTTACTGCCCTTTTGCAAAAGAATAGCCCAATGCTTATATGACTCGGCGCCTACAATGGTTTTTAAGGTTGCGGCTTGCTGTTCCTTCGTCATGCCTTTCATGCCCTTTTCCATCTCGGCAACAACTTCCGGCATGCTTTTCATGTCTCCGGCGGCATCGAAAAACGCAAATCCTAATCTATCAATTTCCTTTTGCGCCTTTTTAGCTGGCGTTGCTAACCTGATCAAAGACGTACCAAATGCTTGTCCTGCGATAGATCCTTGTAAACCTGCATCACCAAACGCCATGACTGCGGCCGCTGACTCTTCTAGGCCCCATCCTAATGAATTGGCGTTAGGCGCAAGGAACTTCATGGCCTCTCCCATCTGTTCAACGTTGGTGTTTGCGTTAGCTGCACCGTATGCGATGACGTCCGATGCGTGCCCCGCTTCCGACGCTTTCATAGCAAAAGCTTGCATCATATTAGATGAAATATCGGCGGCGGCAGCTAAATCTAGTTGACCTGCAGCTGCTAAATTCAGTATACCTGGCATCGCTGCATAAATGTCGTTTGCTTTAAATCCGGCCATCGCCAGGAAGCTTTGGGCGTCTGCTGCTTGACTGGCAGTGAAAACAGTTGTTGCCCCCAACTCTTTAGCCTGGTTTTTCAGCTTTTCGACTTCTGCAGCTGTTCCCCCTGAAATAGCTTTAACTTTGCTCATTTGCGTTTCAAATGACATGCCCACTTCCACAGCATCTTTCAGTGGGAGGGCCAAGCTAGCGAAAGCAACACCGGTAGTCATCGCTACCGAAGCACCGGTACTTCTCATTTTGTTGCCAACTGTATTCATTCTTTGGCCCATTTTATAAAGCGAAGAAGAGGTTCGTTTTATTTCAGCTTCCATCTTCTGAATTTTGTTGGTCGTTTGTGTTAACGCATTTTGCGTTTTATTCATTTCAGCTGTTGCATAGTTCAACCGACGGGCAAGATTTTGGGTTTCTCTAGCGTCCTTCCCCTTCTTAACGGCTGAATCTGCATAAGCTCTTTCAAGTGCTTTGACCTTCATTTTATGCTGATCTAATTGCTGTGAAAGGGTTCTGACTTTTGTTTGCGACGTTTTCAGTTCATTACCCCACACACCGACGGCAGTCCGATTCTTTTCAAATTCAGACTTTATGTTCTTCATTTGAACGGCAATTGCTTTCATTTCCCCGTTAAATTGGGACGAATTAGAATACAGCTTTACTTTAATGTCTTTGCTCAATCCCTCACCACCTTTTTACAGTCCAGGTATCTGATCAATGTATAAAGGCTTATCCGATGCTGCAGCGTTCTTACTTGGCTTTTCCTTGCTTGCTTCTTTCCTGCGTGCAAGGCGTTTTAGATGATAAACAATGTCCATTTCGTCTATCTGATTTTGAGTAAAGCCAATGTCCTCTAATGCGTTATACATATCAAGGACAGCATCGGACAAACTTACTCCCCCGGCTCTGCTTCCTCTGCGGTTTCAGGATTCAATATATTGCTTGCCTCAGCGATATTCCCGATGACATACTGTGCGGTCGCAAAGATGGTTTTGGTCAAAAGACGTGCGTCAATACCTGTATCGAATTCCTCTGCAGTAAACTTGTTTCCGAACACGTTACAAATGAACTCGGTTTGAGCACTCGTATGAAATCTTTCAGGATCGTTCGATTCAAAGTCTTCCACGATTTCTACAGCCGTTCTAAACAAGGCACCTGTGATAAAGTTAGGTGTCGAGAACTTCTTTTTCCTGCCATTTAAATGTAGATCTATTGTCAATGCTTCCATGTTATTACCTCCCGATTACAAAATAAAAAAGAGAGTTATTAAACGCCCTTTCCAATGTCTACTGAACTTGTGGAATCCTCTGTATCTTTTCCCGTTGAAAACGACGCACCGTCGTATACAACTTGTTTAAACCATTCATCCGGGTCAAAGCCTTCGTCGAACTCAGCTTGAGCCTTCCAACGGTTTTTCCCCTTCTTATTTTGTAAAGTCATAAAGCCCGCCTTGAATTTTGCTGTTTCAGGATCTGCTTTACCCTCTGTCGTTTTATTTTCGTTAGCCATCAATTCAGGAAGTCCCTTTAAGAACCAGTAAAATCTATGGCCGCCTGTGGACGTTTTCGCCCTAAAGCCAAAAGCCAAGAAAATAGCCTTGTCATCAGAACTGGCAAAAGAAATCCCATTTTCGACCTTGTGACCGAAAATCTTGTTTTGCACCTCAATAGGTAAATCTGCTAGTTCAGCCTCAAGGTCAATGTCACCCATGTTGTTAAATGAATCATAGACGCCATTATCAGCCCAAAATTTAGATTGCTCTGATTTAGGATCGACTTTGACGTTTACAGCTCCTGGCAGTCTTTCAGGCTTTGCATATTCAAGTCCCTTGTCGTCGTCTTGAATAAGTTCAGCATAATGGAACATGTCTAATCCGTAGATTGTTTTCCCCATCTGTTTTCCTCCTAGAAAAATGTTTTAACGTACCTCATGCCCTTGTGAAAGATTTTTGTATCGGTTTCGTAAAGATCGACTGAATCGTACCTTCCGTAACCTAAATCTTTCATCAATTTGTCTATCAGTTTTGCTATTTCTGTTTCATGCGTCCGCGTGTCTGCTTTTGAAAATATGCTTAACTGGAATCGAACCTCACTTGCTGCGGAATGGTTGTCTCTGTATTCCTGGTCCCTATTTGTAATCTCTGAAAATACAACCCTGGGGAATGCGGCCACATCATCGGCCACAAGGTTATGAAAACCACCCGTAACAAGCTGCTTTAATTCATCGTTTTTTATTAACGCTGCACTCAATTCTTTCTTTGCATCAAAGCTCATTTAATAGGCGCCGTGATAATTCTTTCCATGATCTTCACAGCTTGTCCCTCCCCTTCGATTGCACTTTTTTCAATGAATGGATGCGGCGGCATTTTAGACGTGCCCCATTCTAAAAACCGTCCTCTGTATGCGACTTTTCTATTTGGTCCAACCGATACAAACAGCTCACCGTCTTTGGATTCTCTTGCAGCTGAAACCGTGATGTTATCGACCATGTGAGGTTGATTTTTTGAACTTTTATTCACGTTCCGTTTTTGATGCTCTGCTATCACCTCGCCGCCAGCTTTAAGAGCAATCTTTTCAGCTTTTTCGATATCGTCACCTATCTTGTTGAAAAATCTCGTTAGATCATCAAATCCATCAATATCCATATCAGCCATTTACGTCGACCTCATTGCATGTGACTTCAAGTTGCTTCTTTTTATTTTCGATGTTGTTGAAATCCATTACATCGAAAGTGCGATATATTGGCTCTCCTGCGTCATCGGTCCCCTTTCGATGACGAATACGCATATCTTGCGTAACGTCTTCCCGGTATCTTATTGTTATTTTCTTTGGTGACTTAACGCCTAACGCACCGGCAACAAGCGTATCTGATTTTGTGCCGGAAAATCCTTCAATTGAACCCCATGTCTCAAAGACATTTTCATAGGATTCATTCCAATTCAATTCATCATCCTGTACCCTTTTCTTTACTTGAAAAGTTAATCGACGATTCAACTCGCTTATCTTCTTCATCCTCTTTTACCTCCACATAGCGAAGTTGAGTTAGTTGGTCCCGAATAGTAAAAGGGATGGATGAGCCGGAAACGCCTGACTCATACACCCCTCGATTTTCGTACCAATGAGCAACAAGCATGCCTGTTACAAGCGCATACTGTGCATTTCCTTCCACATAACGTCCTATACCATTTTTGATATATCCCTTTGCTGCAGTAATTAAGGATTTAAGCAAGGCGTCATCTTGATCGGTATCAATTTTTAAATATTCATCTTTCAGCATTTTTAAATCCATAGAAGACCGCCTACTTATTCAGTATTTTCTTTACCAATTTGGTCTAATCGAGACTCTAAATCAGTGATCCTTTTTTGTACCTCTGAATTGATGTTGTCCCATTTAACGCTACCTTTACCGATTGTTCGGGAGTTGACAGACCCATCGCCTAAATGGTCGTTTTTAATAGACCCCGTTTCAATTACTGCGGGATCTCCTTTGTCACCTTTTGGGCCTTGCTCTCCTGGATCGCCTTTTTCTCCTTTCGGTCCTTGAGGGCCTTGTTCACCAGGATCACCCTTTAACCCCTTCACATAAAGAGGATTTTCTTCGCTATTGTCTTTCACCGTAACTGCAGTGATAGGTTTACCATCATGGCCCGCCTCCGCGGACGTGAAGACTCCATTACTTTCGTTTAGATAATCTTTTGCCATGTTAGATCAATTCCTTTCCAATGTTTATTCTTTGTTCAGTTTGCTTTTCAGCTCTTTTATTTCGTCTTCCATTCCCTTGAGTCTAGTTTCAATAGACGAATTAAGATGCTCCGGCATGACGCTTCCCGTCCCGATGTTTACCGAACGAACCGCTTTTTCGGCCAGCATTTCATGTGTCACGCTTCCTGGTGCAGATGATCCGCCGCCTCCTACAC
This sequence comes from Bacillus sp. FSL K6-2869, assembly GCF_040869405.1. Lineage (NCBI taxonomy): Bacteria > Bacillati > Bacillota > Bacilli > Caryophanales > Bacillaceae > Bacillus > Bacillus sp. FSL K6-2869. The sequence continues at coordinate 1,779,467 of NZ_CP152035.1, read as the reverse complement.
TCACTTCCTCGCCGTCTTTGACGATCTTTCCTCCTGCAAACTCTAATACACCACCAATGACAGTTCGATCCCCGCCATCAGTGGTGTAATTTTTTGTTGTATATCCCATCGTGTCCTCCTTATTGGATCGTAATTTGTCCAAATACTACCGCTTCGTCATCCCATTTTCGGACGTCTTCTCGTTCAATCGCTCTGACTTTCGTAGTATTCGTTTCGAAGGCTCCCGCCCCTACGTCTGTAGAAGCGATTGATTGTTGCTGACGATCAAATAGAACAATCGCTTCTTTTAAATTACCGATGATGATTGGCGCTTTACCCTTTTGTGTTTTCAAGACTTTGTTAGAAATATTTACAACAGGTCGGCCGTCAAAAAGTTTTTTTGTTGGATTTGTAGGATCCGGCTGCATTAAATATTTACCATCTCCGTCTTTAAGTGTATCTAACCAGTTGTATCCGTCTTGGTTAGTCATCACGATAGATCCTGGGGATACAAGAGGATCAAGTGTGACATTTAAAGCTTTTTTAATTCCATCCAATCCCTCAATCTCTACCTTTTTCAAAGATTCAATTACATTCAAAATCAGGCTATTACGGGTAACAACTGATTTTTTTGCAAACCAGTTAGCGACATATCTCATAATCGCTTGATCAGAATCGCTTAACATTGAATTTGATAAGGTCATGATGCCTCCAAAATCTTCAATAGCATAATTCATTTTTGTGAATTTTGGCTGATCGGACTCAGGTAATTCTTCTAATTCTTCAAGACGGGCAAACGGTACCATATCAGAATTCTTTTCTAACAAACGTGATCCTGAACGGCCCGTAACTGGTTCAACCGTTACATATTGCTCTAGTGGTTCATAAGTTCGTTTAAGTTCATGGATTAGCCTTCCAATGTCTTCAGGAATCAAAATCCCGCCATCTTCATCATTTTTGCCTGACATTGCTCTGAATTCCTCACTATCCAAAAGGTCACGCTCTTCATCGGTAAGTCTTTTTCCTCTTAATTTCTTTAGAAAAGTCTTGCGGTATTGCTGCTGCCTTTCTTCTTTATCCCCTTCGGCTCCTTTTCGTCCCTCCGGGTTACGTTCTAGCTCCGGCACAAAATTTTCACCGCCAGGTAAATCAGGAACGTTCAGTGATCGTCCTTCTACCATCAATTCTATTTGATTCTTAAGCTCTTTCACTTCATCGAGAAGCTTGCGCGCTTCCTCTGTTTTTCCCTCTGCTAGTGCTTTATCAGCATCTTCTTTCTTTTGCGTAAACCGCTGACGCAGTTCAATTTCTTTTTTTGTCATTTTTATTTTTCCTCCTCATAGAACGGAACGCAAAAAAGCCTTATTCGGGAAGATCAAGGCTTAAAAGTTCCAATTCAATTTTTAAAATTTCATCTGTTGGTGCGCTTCGTTGATCTTTCATTTCTTCTACTTTCTCCATGCTTCGAGCACCTACCACAGCTTCGGTATCGCTATACGCTGGTGTCGTTACAAGAGATATGTCATAAATGCGGTGAATGTTGTTTATTCTTCGTTCGTATATGTCTTCATCTTCATTTATGCGCCACTCGTCAGGTTCTTGGTCGTTGTAATCCAAAGAAAAGGCAAAAGAACATTGATTAATAACTCCGCTGCGTATATTCTCCATGAGATCGCGCGCATATGACGTGTCTGACGGTTTAAATCTGAATTTAAGACCTATGCCATCTATTTCGAGTTCAAGCTTCCCTGACTCCCCTGAAACGGTATTTCGCGCTAGTGGAAAATCCTCTCGATGGTTAAAAAGTGCAATGACGTTTGATAGATCGGTAGATTCTAAAGCGTTCCTGCTGATAATTTCTTTGAACCACCCCAAACGCTCGGACCATTTTTCAAACTTCAAAGCATAGCCTTCCACATATTCGGCGGCTTGTCCTTCACCGTCGGAACGGATCTCAATTGGCGACGTGAGCAGCCGCACTTCTTTTTCTTTACTCATTCTTGCTGTCACCTCCCTTCATGGCTGAACTAGCTTTAAGCCGCTGGTATTCTTCCATAAAGTCAAGGAACACATAGTTCAAGCTAGATAGATATTTTTCGCCATGTTCGATAGGATTTCTTTCGAGTAAGTCGCGAACCTCATTTTTATTTAATATTCCTGATTCGATCATTAATTTGAAATACTCTGCTTGAGTCTTACTATCTCCGCGCAACTCACTATCAACATTGAATTTCACATAATGGCCCGCTTTTTGATCATTGTCGGTAAACAGTTTGATATTTAACTCCTGTTCAAAACTCACGATCCACGGTTGCAATGTGTTTTTTACATATTCCAAGGATTGATGCTCAATGTTTGAAAATGTGGCTTTATCAAGCTCATTGAGTTTATGCAACGGAACTTTATAAATCATTGCAATTTGTGCTTTATTGAATTTCATAGATTCTACAAACTGCGCTTCTTGCAACGGCATGGCAATAGATTGATATTCTAGTCCATTATCAATAATCGCTATGTTTTCACCCTGGTTGACCCGCAGCCATTCTTTACGGACGTTCTCTTTTGGTTTTTCATCCAAGAAAGAAGGTACTTTTAGAATGCCTCGCGGCGTGGCTTCGTTTTTATATAATTTTGCGTTATATTTTGTCGCAGCTGCTTGAGCGCCTATGTGCTCTCGTATTACACCAATAGGCGATTTGCCGTGTATACCATCCGTTGATAGACCTTTAAAGTGCAGCACTTGGTAATCATTAAGTTCCATCGTCCTTCCGTTAACGGTGGTTTGGTACCATAGCCTCCCTGAGTCGGGATGGATGTATGCTTTTGTTGCATCCGGCCGCAACGGGTAAAGATTTTCAGGGAAACCGTGAGCCCCAAACTCAATCATCGAATAGGCATTTCCCCATGTGAGGACATGCGTCATCATCAGCTTTTTCCATACATAAGCTGTCATGTACGGGTTTGGCCTTGCGTAGATCATATAGGCTGATGGGTGATTAGGGTTTCTGTTGACTCCTTGACTCTCTTTTTTAAAAGTGTGTATCGGTAGCTTTGCAATGTCATCAGACAATACGTTGACACATGCGAAAATGTCAGGCTGCTCAAATGAATTACTTTCACTGACTCTTTCACCACTGGCCGTTTCTCTACCTCCAAACAGATTGATCAACTGGCTGAATCCGTCTAACGTTTTTGAGCTGGATCGTTTTTCAAAAAACTTGTCTATAAACATTTATTTTCACCTCTCTTTCTGCCGTGCGTGACTCGACAGCAAATAGGCATAAAACATAAAAAATACACCCGTCAGAAATAGACCGATGTTTGTATTTACCCGATACGCTGCCAGCAGAATAAAGATGCACCCTCCGATAAACAACAAGTCGTTTAATATTAATTTCAAAAGAACAATAAATTTTTTCACTCTCTCACATCCTAAAAACTGAAATTTCCTGAAAAATGTTTGTTTAAGTCAACATTTGCCCCCATATCGTGATACATGGCCCTAGCAAAAGCGTTCATTATCGCTGCAGCTGGATCTATTCTTTGCGGTGATTTCGCTTTATCTAGCATTATATTCTCTTGGGCATCTTGTTTGATAATGGCGTTATTATACGCAAAAGTTAGAAGAGGATCGTTCCCATGAATGACCTTGCCCTCGTATACCTTTTGTCTGTAATCCTTTGTGGGTAAAGAAAGATGCTGAATCCTTTGCGGCAGCTCAACCATATTAAATCCCTTACTCTCAAGCCGTTGTGCAAGGTGCAGCGCATTCCATTTGTCGTAAGTAGCTTCAATGACCCTTAATTTGTTGACGTGTGCAAATTCAATGATCCACCTTTCGACAAATTGATAATCAACCGCTTCCCCTGGTGTGAATGTCATCCAACCTTGATCACGCCATAAATCATAAGGCACTTTATCAGTAGCCATTTTCTCTTTTGCCTTTTCCTCTGGAATGAAGGAATGCTGGCCGACATAATAAAAACCATCAAGCACGCCAACCCACCCGACAGAAGTCAAGTCCGTTGTCATAGATAAATCTAAGCCAAGATAGATCGCCATTTCTTTAAGATCGGGCATTTCTCCAAAACAAGCACGCCATTTAGACATTTTCATGTAGCCGTTGTCCTTTTGATCGACCCATATATCCATGTTTTTTGTAAGGAAACTTCTCATTTTTTCGGGCACTTCTAATGCAACTTTTAGGGCTGCCCTAAGTGATTCCATTCCCTCTGGATAAGTTGCGACAATCGGATTTGCCTTGATCCAGTTCGACTCATATTTTACGTCGTCTTCGGGATCAAGCTCACAGATCATAACAAAATAATCATCGTTTTCAATTTCAATGTCGGGATTAAGAATCTTGGAAACATATTGATATTCTTTAAAACACGGCCCGTTTAAGTTAAATCCCGCAGTAGTAATGATGATCATCAAAGGGCTACGTCTCGCAACCATCCCGCCGTAGATAACGTCATAAATCTCGCTTGTTTCATGTGCGTGGTATTCGTCGACTATTCCAAGAGAAGGGTTTTTACCGTCTCCTACCTTGCGGGCTTCACGGGATAAAGGTTTGATGATGGAATTTGTTGCGCGTTTTGTCACCTGCCCGTTAGCATCCGTATATTTACCTTCTAAAATTGGTGCGTGCTGCAGTTGTTCAAGTATCGCTTGATATACTTCGTCTGATTGCTCCCTTGACCAACCAGCAATAAACACACGGTGTTTTTCTTTAGTAGGGAAAATTTCATATGAAGCCATGAGAGCAAGCAATTGTGATTTTGCGTTTTTTCTCGCAAGCTGAATGTAAGCATTTCTAAAACGCCTAGCGTCATTCTCTTTTTTGTAAAAACCGTAGATATTAGCAGAAATGAATAGCTGAAAGTCTGTAAGCTCAATAGGTTTACCAGCCAATATGCCTTCCACATGGTTGAACTGCTTGGCCCATTCATAGAAGTCTAAAACTGATTCCGCATCAAAATAATACGGGCAGTCTTCTTCTGCTAACCGCTCTACGTCTTTAATGAACCTCTGAACAGCCCACTTGTGCTTCTTTCCGGCTTTTATTTCCCCCGTTTGGATCTTTTCGCAATATGACCATACACGCTCAATTAAAAGCTCTGCGGTCATTTCCTGCGTTAGCATTACATGCGACCTCCAAAGCGTTCTTCTTCTTTTGACTTCGGTTTCCCATCATCTTTTTTCAGAATGACAAGTTTGCAGCGAGAGGAAATGGTTAATCCTAAATCACTTGATGCTTGTCTGCATTGTTTAAACAGCTTGTCTTGATTTATAAGAAGATCACTATAAGCAGGATTCGCAATTTCAAACTTTTCACCATCTGAATTTTCGGTGAGTGCTGTAATTGGCGTATTTAATATGATTTCTGTTATTTGTAAATATTGTTTTCGAGCAAACAAAAAACGGGCAAGCGCATCAACATCTAAATTTGTCATAATTCCGATGTTTTTTAGCTCGTCCGCTATCTTTTTGAATTCTCTTTTTAAGTCTTTTGGTAAGTAAGAAGGAGCTTTCACTTTGTCATCCGGTGCCTTTATTTCTTGCTCTCTTCTTTCTTCAATCTCTTTCTTGGTAAGGTTTTTCTTTCCTTTCACTAGCAACAAGTCAACCGGTTGTCTCGGCCTTGCCATCCCCTCACCTCCTTCCGAATTTTCATTTAGGGAATTTTTCAAAACGTTGGGGGAGACGCGGTCTACGGCAAATCGTTTCTAGGGATTTAAGCTAGGGGGGCCTCCATCTCCTGCCTTAGTTGATCCATGTCTTTTTGACAATCCATTTGCGCTTCTTTGATTTTCTTTTTATACATTTCGAGTAACTTTTCTGATCTCGCACTCCGAAGTACAGCGAATAGCTTTCTAATTTCGCTTTGCTGTTGTCTGATATACGCATTCGTATAATAGGAAGTGTATTCAGTATTGCACCTCGGACATACAAAAAAGTGTCGTTTGATTTCACGACCGACCTTCATAATCCTGGAACAGTATTTAACTATGAAGATTGTTCCGCAGTGATCACATGTGCATTTTTTATAATCCATTTCCAAACCCTCCATCTTCTTTAGCTGTCTTTCTACTGTGACAGGACGAGCACAGCGGCTGCCAGTTAGAAGAATCCCAAAATAGTTTTTTATCTCCCTTATGCGGTTTGATGTGATCCACTACTGTAGCAGCAATCCGTTTGCCTTGTAACATGCAAGACTGACACAAAGGATGCTTTGCTAAATAACCTTCACGGGCTTTACGCCATTGGCTATTATATCCGCGACGTGCTGATGATTCACGGTGTAGATCGTATGAAAGCTTCGATATCTTATGCTGCTCGCAATATCTTTCGCGCGTTAATTGAGGACATCCAGGTTCATTGCATGGTTTTAATGGTTTTAATGGTTTTAATGACTTCTTCATTTCATCTGATTCCTTCCCAAATTAAAAAGCACCCCGAAGGATGCTTCAATTAATTTTTTTCAACTCTATTAACCTGTCTTCAAGTTGTTGAATAGTGTCATAAAATAATAAGCAAAACGCTTCAATTTCTAATAGCGCTTCATAAGGACTATCAACACTATTATCATTATAATTCACTTTCTTATACAATGAGTTTCTAAGATTTTTTGCTTTTTTAGCAAATTCATAATCAAGAACACTCATATAAGAATTTCTGTCGTCAAATATTACATCTATAAATTCTATAATTCTTAAATTATGTCGACTTGAATAAACGTTAGGATCATCAAAATCTCCGGCTAGCGTTCTAACTCTCCTAGCACCTGTATAGTAACTATCATACTTGATTAAAAATTCTTGACAAGCATGCATTCTGGTAGCAACTGTTTGCAAAAATAATTCCCTATCTCTATGGTTTAATTGCATTCTAATACCATAATAAGTTATTCCTCCACCTAAAACCGCACCAGTGAAACCTATTATTCCAGCCCATATTGTTTCCTTCTCTTCAAAAAACATATTTAGAAGCCCTGTGTAGATCAAAAGGTCACCTAAGAATAGAGAGAGAATGATAATAAAAAATATAATGTTTGAATACATTTTCCAGTTTCTCATTTTGAAAAACTCCTTGCCTTTATATCAGCAGAAAGTGAAATAAATAAAACTTTCACCCAATACCATCATAACCTTTCTCAGACAAAATGCTTTGCCAAGATCGTGCCAAAAGTGTGCCAATCTAGAGTTCTTAAATTCTACTAATGTACTTCGTTAGTAATTTTCCTCCAGTTGTCATTACATAAAAATCATCCGCTTCTTTTCTTCTATTCTCAAAATCATTTACTTCAGTAGACATGTCAACGGATGAAGTTTTAAATAATAATTGAGTTGCTGCCGCTTTATCTAAAGTCATTAGCACACTTATATCATCTAAGTTATTATGTTTTATCCTAAAAAGAATGTCTGTCAAACCTATTTTCTCTTCTGATTTTTCAACAAATACAGATTGTATAATATTAAAATTAAATATATCCACATCATAAAAATCTTTTAGAGCATTGATAGCAATTAATTCTTCGTGTTTAAGATCATTCCGCATCTCTACAATATCCTTTAATATTGTTCCCATTATCAAACACGCTTTACTGGAATTAGATAACAAAATTTTAGAAAAGGTATCTGCCACAAATTCAGCTTTAGTCTCATCATCAATATATTCTTTTAATTTTTCCAATTGTATTTCAGTTGGTTTTTCATTAATACTGAATCCTTTTAAAAACGATTCGAATTTCTTTTTTAGTATCAATTCAGATGCACTGCGAAATAAACCGATTATTTTTGAAGTATCGCCTATTAATTGAAAATAATCATTATCCAAAATAGAATTCTTCACTTCTAATAAATTACTAATCTTCTCTAAAGTTTTCTCTAAGGCGTTACTTTCGTCTTTCAAAACTTCCTTCATTTAATCCACTCCTTTCAAAAATTATACACTCTATACTTACTCACATTATTCACCAACTAACCATATCTACTCCTGAAGCAATATGTAATAATTGTGCTATCAAAAATTAGTCTCGGTTACTATCTTCTTTATTAGCTTCTTGTTTAATTTGTTGTTTCACATGATCATAATTCTCTATACTCTCCTTCAATAAAACCAAGATCACATATAACTTGCTAACAAATTTCTTATGTCTTTTATAAGAAAAATACCAAAAAATAATTAAAAACAAAAAAGGCACAAAAGAAATTGACAACGCATATCGAATTACAGGAGTAAAATCACTTAGAGAATTGAACAACTCGTCAAAATTAATCTCTTTAACATCTTTACTGTCTAAATATTTACCAAAGATACTACTCATAAATGACATTAAGCTTGATACCATTGCCATTCCTGCTGACATCATAACAGTAATCATAACAAGTATTATTGAAAAAGGTTGACTGAATAATGTTTGAGTATCTTTCTCTATACTTATTGAAGCTTCAATTCTTTTTAACAACCTGTTTAACTGAGCTTTATCATGCTCTAAGATAATTGTTTTTTGTAACTCAACATCGTCGTCGAAAGTAGTGTTGTAAATTTTACCATAGCGGTGTTCTAAATAATTTTTAACATATTTAGCTTCTCCAAGTTTCCTAGTCATATATAATCACCCCAGATTATATATCGACGTGCCATTTGAATAATTTTATTCTTCGCAAATTTTGTCGAACGAAAGTTGTTTCTGCATGTAAGATGCTCCATCAATTTATCGCATAATACAATATTACAACCTTTTTTCTGTCATGCTGCGCCAACATTACGCCAAAAACACGCCAGTTTTACGCCAAAATGTCATCAGGATTCTTTTGGGGTGTAACCTAGTATTTCTTTTGCTAATTTTGGATCTATTTCTATAGAGAACCGCTCATAGACTATTTTCATATTTTCTTTTTCACCTTCCGCCTCTTGATTTATTCTATACCATTCTGCTTTTAAAATAACTTGTTGAATGTACTCTAATTTATTCTTCACATTAAAGAAATCATCGTTCATAGTTATTATCGTAAGATTACTAATGCAGTTTTCCATATTTTCAATTAAAGTTTGTGGTGGGCGCTCTTGAGGGTTTAGTAATAATGTAATATAGCTTTGAGTTTTTCTCATATTAGTAAACAACTCATTGAATTCTTTAGCTTTGTGTAATTCCTCTCCTGAGATATAATATCTCAAACGCATTACTTGATAAGTGTAACCATTAAATTCAGCAAACGAATCCCTCAATCTATTCAACCAAGCTGCTCTTTCTTTAGTTATTGTACTGGTAATCATACTTTTCCTATTATTCTCAGAAGAATTCTTAATAGTAGAAACCACCCCTAATAAAGCAATACTCGGAGTTATTATTGAAGCCAAAATAGTAGCTAAAGGTTGTAATATTGATCGGTTATTTATTAAAAATTTTGAAATCATTAAACAATAATAATTAAACTCAAAGAAAAACATGTGCTATCCCTCCTATAATATTGTATTTCGGAGTGTATACGTTTTTTTTCATCATTCGCAAAATTTGTCGAACGAAAAAACACCTCTAAACGGGTGCTTTAAATACAACTTCATTGAGCGCATACGCCAGGTCTAGGAACGTCTTCCCTTTCAAGCGTGTATATGATCTTTCACTCATGCCGATCTCGTTATATACCTGATAATCGAAAACAGGTTCTTGCTGCATGTAACGTTTTATAATGATCTGTCTCTCGCTATATGGAAGACGATTGACAGCCTTTTGCACTCTCTCAAGAAATGCATTTCGTTTTTGCTCCCACTCAATACGTTTAATGGCCGTACTCTCTGTAGAAGAATGAAAAGCATTCGTCGCAGCTGGCGGCACGATGCTAAATCCGGCCGTTATTTTAGGCAGCATATCGTCCGGGACTTGAAGAAGATATAAGCGGTAGTTGTCGAGAATCCTTTCAACTCTTTTTCTCGTTTCCTTTTTATCAATTACAGGCGGTTCACCCAACATAAGAATACTTCCCCCTTTTATTTGCTTTTTAATGCCCCGCCACGGCTTCTTTTATATGTTGGGCGGTAAACACCCATGAGTTCCTTTATCTCTTCATATGAAAGCTCCTGCGTGCGATTTTGGGCACATTTGTTCTTAGGAACATCAGTTCTTTTTTTAGACATAGATTTACACCTCGTTTTCTTCTTTTCTGAAATATAAAAAAGGGACACCAACCAAACAGCGCTTATGCTGTAATGATCAGTGTCCCCCGGCTTTCCGGTAGAACGGTTTTATTTACTTGAATAACTCGCCTTCATTGAAGCTAACACGAGTTACTTTGTTATCATGTGTGATGATTTTCGTTTCTCCGTGAGACGGCAGCGGTGCAAATCTCGCTTTACCATCAGATAAAACAAGGACAATAGGCTCTTTTCCTATGTTCTCAATATCTATAATATTACTTGGAATGTCTTGTAATCTCAAGGCTTTCATTGCCTCCTTAATTCATATTCAAAACAGCCAAAACAGAAACCGATCCAAACATGATATAAAAGATAAGTAGACGATTTCTCATTCTGCGACCTCCAATCCTTTTACATGCACCATTGATTTGAGGTACGGATGGTCTTGTAATTCCTGTAAACTATCATGAAATCCATTTGCGACACCTTCACCATTTAGGCTGACTAAAGCATACTTATATCCGAACATTTCCCCGAAATATAACTTTGCAACTAGGTATAGGCCCATGCTTGTATTGCCATGAAAATCTTCTAGAATGTCTCCAATGCTCAACAGCTTCATTTCTTCACCTTCCTGATATTATTAACATTATCTGATTTTGTGATTATCAAATATCATTTGAATAGACATTAATACTAAGTAATTGAGTTCATTCATGCTTTTCGCATGAGCAATTCTTCTAATTGTTCCAATTTCAAAATCAATAAATTCATAGCCTTTTCTGTCACATTTTGATATGAGCCGATCTATCTTTCTTTTTAATCGAATTAGTTCCTTATCTTCTTTGATTTCGGTATGTTCCACTATTTCACCCTCTGAATTCGTTGTTCTCTGTTCACATCATCAATATTCATTTGGTGATCAGCCTCCCGCACAACTGCGGCGAATGATTCAATACCCGTATCCCAAAGACCATGACGTTCAATGATTTCGGAAAATTCCTCCACATCATGCTCACGTATTCCCCAACTATCAGGATCATCGGCGGGCCCGTACACAGTGATCCAATTCCTCGCATCTTTCGGGTCAGGTTCTTCCGTTTTGGTACGTGTAAAATGACAAAGTTCATGATCGACCAGGGCGGCACGCTGTTTCTTGTTCATTGCCTTCCAGGCTTCCTTATTTACAAATACGAAAAGCATATAATCGGTCATATGACGTTCAAAGGCCGTGCATTTTTTCGCTTTCCCCGCCCATTTGCTACTGCCTTCTCGAATATAAAAACCAATGTGTCCTATCGCATCTTTTAAATGTGGGTGGTGTTCATCAATTAAACTTTTAGCCAGCTGCCGCACCTCATGTGATTCTTCAAAACCTACAAAAGCCATTTTTATTTTCCCCTTTCAATCAATTGTTTTTTGAATATTTCGTCTAATCATTTTACGTTTTGTGGTTAAAGTCCTAAAAACAGGACAATAAGTTATACCCATCACCTTATACACAAATCAGAAATACGATGAACTGTAAATGATTTTCCAAGGAGATGTTTTAAAATGTATTCAATGTATCCAATGTATTATCATGTTCCGTCACCTTATATTCACAATGATTACGCACCGAATAATCAAAGGTCGGAACTAAGAAAATATCAACCAAGTATCGGAAAGATGATTTCAGCCCCAGCCGATACGCCTAACTTTTCTAGAGGTACAAGAATATTTATTCATGATGTACGGTTCGAATATGACAACACAATACGCGACTGGATGGAATACATCTATGTCGTATATCCAGTAGTAAGAGGTACTGGGGAATGTGCTATAGAGAGTAGATGGTTCTCAATTTACACCCTAGAAAATACAGGATATAGCTCACGCTGATAAAAATACGTAATTATATAACCAGACAGCAAAACTCATTTTGGACATAATAAACTTCTCTGCTGTCTGGGCTTTGCTATACTAATCCACCTTTTAATAATTCCCGAGCCATATAATGAAAATGATGATAGATATAGTTTCCGGTCGCACTTGGATTAATAAAAACCGTTGAGAAATTGTAACGAACCTCAAATGTTTTCAAACTGCCTAACAACGATTTCGGTTCATATTTGGAACGATATTTTCCGTTGAGTATTTTTTGATACCCTTCCAGGTCTTCCACAAGAAGAGTGAAAGGATTTTTTGATGCACGAATCAATTCATTTTCAAACCTGGAACGATCCTTAATGGATTGAACAAGCTCATCAACTCCGTTTTTCCGTTCGATAGCAGCGTTCAAATACATGTCCCTATTGATCCCGTATGCCTCATTTTTGGGAATCATTGCGGAATAGTCACCCGTCTTCATCCCTTTGAATTTGATTGATACGTTCTTTTTGCGAAGATAATCAAGAACATGTTGATTCTTCTGTTCTCTCGTATCCACAACAATGACCATGCTGCCTAAAATTTCTTTTAATTCTGTATCTGAATAGTTGTAGTGAATAATAGTCATGATTTATCTCCCTTAAAATAAGACATGGCCCTTTCGTAAATTTCTAAAGATAGCTTGTCTGTTTCCTCACTTTCAAAATTAGAAACGGAAGTGTCAAGGTCTCTCCATCCGTTCTCCCAAAATAAAACGAGCAATCTCGCGGCTTTAGTTGCCGCATCCCACTCATGATTGAACCAGTCGTCTATTTTTGGATTCATTTCTTGATCTATGCCCATGAAATAATTGATGATTTTATCTATTGTTTGTTTCACATTATGCTCTTGATCCGAGTATTCGCCTTTCAAATATCGAATAATTCGTCTTTTGTAAGACTGAACAAATTCCACAAGTTCTTGATAGACGTTTTCGGGATTCTCAATATAAAGATCGTTTCCATCGAGAACCAAACGAGCGCCCATCATTTCTATGTCTGCACAAATTTGTTTTGGGTGCATTTTTCCCACCTCTTTTTAAGAAGGGTTAGTTTTTGGGTTAGTGAGTTAGTTAGGGTTATATATTTTTGTATTAAAGCCCTATATATATATATATTTATTTTTTATTAATTAATTTTCATGTGAGAGGAACATATAAAAAAACTAACCCTTACTAACCCTATATTGTTTTTCCAATGAAAAATATCATCTAAAACCCTTATATACCAATGCTTAGAGCTTCTTTCTTGTCATCGGCGTTACGTTATTTTTTGTTGTCGGTTCACTAACCCCTTTACTAACCCTTTCATCAAAATTAAGATGACCTTGTAATTTTTGTAAGCCAATTCCAATGAAAAACAATTTATTTTTTGCTCCTGTTTCCTTTTTAAAACCTCTAATCTCAAGTTGACGATAAAAGGCCCTGTTTTTTAGCTCTACATCGTCATTTTCATAACACCAGTTCTTGTATTCCTTATAAATCTCTTTCGACTCAACTTTTGAGGCCGGATGGATTACGCATCTTTCAGCAAGAAACGGCCCTAGAATGTCCATATCCTCTCGATATCCTTCGGTTGCTTTCCTTATGACCTCCGGCTCCTTGAGCCCTTCTTTTTGCCATTTCAAACAACCCTCAACGGCCCATCTTAGAATACCTGGCATTTCTGCAGCTAGTTTCTGCGGCAGCTTCTTATCTACTTTTTCTTTCGGAATCGTAACCGTAAAAGGAACTAATCGAATGCGTCTCCAAATACCCTCGTCGCTTCCCTTTACGATTGGTTTATGGTTTGTCGTAAAGAACACTTTAAATTCTGGTGTAAACTCAAAATACTCCTGGCGCAAGAAACGGGCGGACATCTTTTCGCCACCGGTGATCTGCTTCACTAATGATTCAGAAAGTTGCTGGCCTTCTTCACTCTCTACAGCCGACACAAAGCGTGCACCATCTAGGCGGGCTATGTCATTGTTGATGCTGCTATCATTTTTCTTTTTTATGAATGTGTCGCTGTTCGTTTGCCGCCCATAGTCTCCAAGTAGTTGTTGAACAGTATTGATAAATGTAGATTTACCATTACGGCCATTTCCGAATAGGAAGAACATAACTTGTTCAGACGTATCACCCGTTAATGCATAGCCAATGGCCTTTTGCATAAAATTAATAATTTCATAGTTCGGCTGCCCGTTTTCATCTATGAAAATACTTTCTAAAAATGCTTTCCAGTTTGGACAATCAGCATCTTTTTTATAAGCCACAGATGAAATTTTAGTAAAGAGTAAATCTCGATCATGTGGCAATATTTCACCTGTTTTTAAATCAATCACACCATTTTCACAATTAAAGAGATATTTATGAGAATCAAGCTCTTCTTTTTTAACGGCAACCATCGGCCGTGTATCTAAAATCGTATTCATCCGAATATTGCGGCGCTCGCATTTTTTTGCCCAGTCGTTCAGCTGCTTTTTTTTGTACCCGTCTTCCGTTGCTTTTGCTTCACCATAAATGGCACGCAATGTTTGAGCAGCTAAAGCCTCAATTTTTCGTTTACTGTCTTCTCCCCACATCTTTCCATTCCAAATTAACCATTCAAGCTCATTGCAATACCGGATATTTTTTCCGTGATAATAGACAAGCCTTTCAGCGTTCCCCAACTCGGTCAAATGAAACACGGGCGGCGTATCTATAATTTCTTCGGTGTCCTCAACTTGAGAATTATCAGGATGAGAAATATATACCTCGTACAGCTGATCCTGCTGTTCTTCCATCAAATCGGATATTGTTTTATGAGTAGAATAAACGGCAGCTGCAATGGTCATTTCCCCATATGTAGCACCATCGGATGAATGTTGCCTATCCCACTTTTCCCGATACAATCCCGTTTCACGAAACATCGAATCCATTTTTGAAGTGTCTTTATCGGTCCAAAATGCCAAGTGGTTACACAAGGCCATATCTGTGGCAGAATGATCCTCGTTTATCAAATGACCATTAAACAAATCTTGAATGCTCTTCCCGTTCTTGCTGTTAAACATCCTTTCCCATATCTCTTTATTAGAAAGATTATTCATATCACGGGATGAAGCAGCAGGCGGGCTAGATGCTTTTGTTTCTTCTTTTTTGTCCTTCAAATATTTATTAAAGAGCTCCTTGAGCTTGTCTGATCGTTCTTCAATGGCTCCAATCCCTAGACTGTTTCCTGTAAAGGTAAAATAGCGACCGTGTCGATATACTTCTAATCCTAGTTCGGGATTCTTTCTACCTGTGCCCTGTCCCCGTAACGGAATCTTACCTTTGGCAATAATGTGGACACCTTCTCCACTTGGCGAAAATTCGGTATAGCTGCCTACACTATCAATAATTTCTTGAGCGAATGGCGACAAAACCCCATCCTCGACACAATGATCAATATCTATGCCTATAAACGGATCATCTTTTGAAAACATGAAGCCGATCCCGTCATAGTCTCGGTTATTATAAAATTTTAAAATGGTCGGAAATGTTGACCAGGTTCTTTTATTACTGGATTGGGCCATGCTGCCGTCAATTTGATATGGCACTTTTGTTTTCTTGCCGTCACGTTCTTCTGAACGCCATAATATCCATTGAGGGGCGTTTTTGAGCTCTTGCGGTATGTTCTTAAATTCGTACATGTAATAACTCCCCTTTAAAGAAGAGGGAGCTATACACTCCCTCAATTGTGTTTTCTATGATCAAAAAGGTACATCGTCGTCACTGATATTAATTGGGTCATCATTCGGGGCCGATGCTTCGGACGGCTTAAACGCTTTGACTTCGGGATATTTTTTGCCGTTATGCTCTCTTTCTCCGACAACTAAACGAACTGGTTTATTTAAGAAAGCATTCGCCCATTCGATATGATCTTTGAATTTCATTCCGTTAGGAAAACCTGCGGCTTTTGATGCCTGGTGGAATCTCCACATTGCGTTCTCTGTAACCGTGAAGTTATCGTATAGAATTTTTTGCCCCTGACATGGCTGTTCAACATCCGAACGAATTTCATAATCTACGACAAGTCGCTTATTGCCTGACGCTGCTGTTTTTTCTTCAAAATGCATTACTGTTGCTTCATATTCTCCTGGTTTAATTGGTTCAAATGAATCGCCTTTGCTGTGGTCTACTGTAAACATATTTAATTCCCCCAAATTTTTTATTTACCGTTCAGAACAGTTACAAGATTTTGAATTACTTGATCCAATACATACGGATCGTTGGTGTCTTCATTTCGCAAATCATAAATCACGCTGTCTATGCCACTGTTTAATCTATCTATTTCTGAAATTAGCCAAGGTATATCTTGACGGGCATGTGCGATATATTTTGCGTTATCTTCATTCGTTGTTTGTGCGGTCAATAATCCGCCAATTGTTCCGATATTATTTAATCCGTTGGGTGATTGCTTCCCGATTTCCCAAGGCCCTTCCGTTGCCGCATCAGCACGTTGCCGGATTTCCTCAAGCCTCATTTTGATCACCTCCCAAGACGCCGTTTAATCTTTCAATTGCAGCGTTAGCAAGTTTGACATTCCATTGATCCAATTTCTGATTCGCTTTAATCTGAAATTCCTCAATCATTTGCGCTGCTTTCTCGTTACCTTCAATCAAAGTTTTAATATGACTAATTAAGCCGATCCTTTCGGTTTCTTCCTCTGCTTTTACATCAATTCCAAGCTCAAGCCATTTGTAAAGTTTACGGCCAACGTCAGGATTTAACTTTAAGGAAGAACCCTCAAACATGCGTGTATTATCCTTAGACGTTTCGGCCATATGATCAATGCTAATAGTGAAATTAAGCATAAATTCATATTCCATTTCCTCTTTTTGTACTGGCTTGGTCCCAACCTTACGAGGGGCCATTTTCCCATTGTTATCGGCTTCGACAACATACTCCGTTTTTGTTCTCATTGTTGCTAGGATATGAACATTATTTTGCGTCAATGTTTTGATTAGCTTGGTTGTTTCCGGCGCAAGTTTACCCCAGTTTTGAAAAGAGTTACCCGACATGCTGCCATGTGTTTCAACAATTCCACCTTCCCCCTGCCAATTGTGGGAAAGTGAATCAATTACGACAACTTCGGCACCGGCGTTCTTAATTGCTTCGACTGCCATTTGATATCGTTCTGTCGTATACGGCGGTGTAAAATCAATATGCTTAAAGCTGCCTATACGGATTTCATCAAATTGTAAATTAGCGTATAGTTTCGCTCGGCGGTGCTCGGTATCAACGACACCGATCTTAGACCAAATTTCCTCGTCGTTTGCTTCTGGATATGCCTCACGCATCATTCCGTAAGCTACCAGAAGGGCGCCGGCCGTCTTACCGGAACCACTCGGACCGATAAAACCCACAATTGCTTTTTCCTTTTGACGCTGCGCGTCTGTTACTTGAAACATCCCTTACACCTCCACTTTGAAGCTGACTGTTTCCGGCTGCACTTCTACGCCTGGGACAGCTTGTCCATTTAAATCAATTACGATCGGTTTCCCATCAAGCTCAGTGACAGTCAGTGTCTTTTTGAGATCACCCCATGCCACAGACTCTTTTATAAATTCAGTCATGCCAGCATCTTTCACATGATGCAGAAGTTTTTCCTTGTCCACTTCTTTAGGCGATGCTTTGGTTGTCCGGCTTTTAGATTTCCCATAAGGTGTGGAAAGTGTTTTTGCCTTCGGGTCTTCTTGCAACTGCTTTGTATGATAGACACTCACTAGGTTTTCAAAGAAAGAAAGACTGTCACTTAAAGGCTTAAGCTCCTGCCTTTCCCATTCTTCAATACGTTGCTTTTCTGTTGCTGCCAGCACTTTGATTTCCTTTTCCTGCGACTTGAGAGCAACTATTTTCCGGAAAGCCCAATTAAGGCTGTTCATATCAGTAATTTCAAACTGTGGACGGTCTCTCGGCAGTTCGCCGTTATTAATTTCATTTAGTTCAAAATCCTGTAATGGATTCAAATGAGACACCTTCCTCTAATTGATTTTGTTAAAGGTTCCATTTAAAATGGAACTTGCTTTTGTTTTTTTAAAGTCCACATTGCAGTGTGGGCTTTTTTGGTTCTATATATATTTTATTCTTTAAATAATGCATAAAAATAGTTCCTAACTTATGTGATTTTTGGGGTAAAAATTATGTTTTTTATGGTGAATCAACCATAAAACAAAAAATTTTTAAGCAAAATTTATATCATTCAATACTTTTTGTGCTTTAAATTTATTTCATCGGTCTCGTTACATTTGAAATCTTTAAACCTCTATCTTCAAATTTTGATGCGATTTTGTGTAGCTGGACTATATGTTCCGACTGCTCAATCCGTTTAAGTTCCTTACAATTCGTAATAACTGATCCAGCTATCTCAACACATCCGTCAAAATCTTGATCCTTGATGGCATCGCTTAGTAATTCATCAACAAGAAATTGTGTTGATTTAATCAACCTTACTGACTTTTCACAGTCAGCTTTTAAAAATTGATTTAGATCCATATTTCTTCTCCTTTCCAATCATTGGTATAATGTTATTATCTGTTTAAATAGGTGGTGAAACTATGAAACTGAATCATGATTGTGTTAGATTGCTAATGCTTGAATTTGAAGAAAACCTAGGTCTCAATGATGATATCTGTTTAAGAGATATTAAATCTTCTAAAATCGCAGACAAGTTTGGTCAAGATGAAACAATTTACTGTGTCACTAAACTAATTGAAAATGAATATCTTATAGGTTCTATCCAAAGAGGCGATGGTGAGATATGGGACATTGTTGTTTCTTCAATTTCCTTCTCCGGACATGAATTTTTGGACAATATAAGAGACGATGGTATTTGGAAAGACACTAAAGCGAAAATTTCCCAACTTGCTAGTGTGTCATTACCTACTGTGTCTCAAGTCGCAGCTGCGTTTATTAAGTCTAGAATTGGACTCTAGGTTTGCTTGTTCTGTTCTTCAATAAATAGGGCCAAATCTTTCAAAAACTTATCGAATTTTTCAACACCTGAATTCCGACTGATAAATAAGAATTCAACACTCAGTGTGCTTTTTAGATTATCAGTTGGATTTTCACTGATTTTTTGCTGTTTAATTCCATAACTGGAAATACCAATACGTCGAAAAAGTTTAGACTCAACCTCTGTTGCCGCAGGGGTTGTTTTATTTAGTTTGTCGCTCATTTCGTCACCTCCTTTTGATCTGCAATTTCCTTCTCTCCCTTTAATTGTTTAGTTGGATTTTTTCAACGACCTCAATATGCTTTTTAATCCAATCAAGCACCATGTCTCGTGGAAACAATATTCTTTCGCCAACTTTAAACTTTGGAAAGTCTGGTCTATTAATCACGTGAACATCAAGCGTTTGAGAACTGACATTAAATATATGTTTAGCAAGCTGAGCTTTACTGATCATGTAAGGAAGTTCATTTTCTTGTTTATGGTCTTCTATAATTGAAGCAGCAACTTCCTGAAGCAAATCATAGAGATTATTTCTAAATGAATCAGAATCTGCTTTCATTGTTAATTCAAACAATTCTTGTTCCCCCTTACGAAGCACGCTCTTCTCGTTCAATTATTGGCAGAATGCTTTGTTGCTTTAAAAGTTCGTAAATGAACAATCTTCCTTTTTGAGTCCACTTTGTTTGTACTTTAGATTTTTCAGCATCAATAACGTGAGTATGAGTTTGTGTGTACCCCTTATCTTGATGCTTTGCATACAAGAGCCATATGTCACCCTGCTTGTACTGCACGCCTAATTCATGAAGCAACTTGTTCAATTTTATGGCACTCATACCATAGTCCTTGGCGATTTTGGATACTGATAGAAGTGACTTGTTTTGCAGAACCATATCGTAATAAGAAGCTTTGGGCTGACATTCATTAACCTGTTGTAAAAGAATTAAGTTTTGTGTTTCTAGTTGTTCATTTTTCTCAACTTGACTGACTAATTGCAACAAAGCTTCTTTATAGCTAGTTGGAAGTCTATATATATCTTTCAAAGAATAATAATCATCTACAAGAATTTCATAAGCATCCCAAGCTTGATTAGAATTTAAAGACTTTGCATGTAGCCAAGCACCTTTTTCTGTCCAAAGGTATAATTTAGATACTCTTTCGACTGATACGGTATTTCCGTATTGCTGTCCAAATGCCTTTAACTCGTTTCCTTGAAGTAAGAAAAAGTGCTTCCCTTCTTTGTAACGCTGTTTATTTGAATTGAAATTTTCAGATATTCTTCTATGACTCGTTCCATAAGCTTTAGCTATTTGTGCTGTAGTTAAGACTCTTTGATTGTTTTTAACCAATATTGATAAATCCATTTTTTACTCCCTCCTCCATAACGGATAATTTAATTATCCAAAATGATAAAAAAACAGAAACTCATTGACTAGTGCGATTAAATTATCTATAATCCAAATATGGATAATTTAATTATCGCTATCGACATACTTAAGAGACGTATTACAAAAGTAATCCGGAAATAATTCCTCTGCCGGTTGATCAAAATAATAACATAATCTAAACATTAGATCTCTGCCAGGAGTAAATGTTCCATTTTCAATCATACGCAGATAGACAGTTGAAATACCGTTTTCTTTTGCCACATACTCTTGTGTGCCTTTTGCTTTGCGGCACTTAGAAAAGTATTGGCGTTTTTTGGTCACTTTATCCACCACCTTCCTTTCGGTAGTTCTGATTATAATGGATAATTTAATTATCCGTCAACCCCGATTGGAAAATTTTTTTCTGGAGGGCGATTATGAGTTTAGGTACAAATCTAAAAAAGCTTAGATCACAAAGAGGATTGAGCCAGTACCAAGTTGCAGATAAGTTAGATATTCAACGTGGGAGATATAATTCATGGGAGAATGATATAGCAAAACCTAGTGTTGAAATGTTAAAGAAGATAGCTGATTTTTATAATGTAGGTGTTGATTTTCTTCTTGACATAGAAAAAAATGAACCCACATTAAATGAATTTGATGAAGAAGTAAGAACAATCGCGAGAGATATAAACAGTTTGAATAACGGACAAAAGGATGCTTTAAAAGCACTAATAAAAACAATGCAACAACGTGGAAAAGAAGCGATGGATGAATGAAATTCCCTAAAAAAGCTCGGTACACTAAAGTGATGCAGAAAGTCAGTTATTTTTTTGCTAATGAAAATATCTCTGACTTTCCAATAGATCCATTCCAAATAATTAAAAGAAATAAATGGGGATTAATTTCGTATTCTGAATTAGCTGAAATACATGAAATGAGCATTCCTGAAATTATAGAGGCATTTCAAAGTAAGGATGGTTACACTATTTATGATGGGGTAAACCACACAATTGCTTATAACGATACAATTATGATACCAGGAAGAATCCGTTTTACTTTAATGCATGAAATAGGCCATATATATATGAATCACCTTGTTGAACTCGAAGAAACTATACTTAGAAGAAGTAAAATGACTGAATCAAAGTATAGAGTATTAGAAAACGAGGTGAACTCATTTGCTAGAAATGTACTAGCCCCTGCTGTATTAATTAAACACTTAGACATAAAAACAGAAACTGAATTAATTAACTATTTCAAAATATCTAAGGGAGCTGCAAAAGTAAGATTAAAATCATTAAGTTTTGATTTATACAATACATTTATGCCAATGATTAATCTTCAATTAAAATGTTTTAGTAAGTTTATCTCAACTATAAAAAATTCAATGTTTTGTCGTAATTGTACTCATTCTTTTGTTAATAAATCATCAAAACATTGTCCTATTTGCGGAAATAACAAAATTATAAATAAAAAGGAGAATACAGAATTGATATATAGTGGTTATCAATTAGACAAAAACGGAAGATCAATTATTTGTCCTAAATGCGAAAACGAACAAGTAAATCACGAAGGTGATATATGTAAAATTTGTAATACATATTTAATTAACAAATGTATCGAGACATATCATACAGACGACAGTGGATGGAATTTTTCTCAAAAAAGTTGTGAATCAATACTTGACGGTAATGCTCGGTATTGTTCAAAGTGTGGTAACGAATCTACATTCTATCGTCAAGGACTACTGCAAGACTGGAATATAGAAAAACAAAATCACCAAAATAATCAAAACCCATTTCCTTTTACAGTTACTTATAAAAATTCCTAAAACATATTTGGGAGGTAAACTATGGCCACATTCAGAAAGAGAGGAGACAAGTGGGAATATCGTATTTCCTTTAAGGATCCTTTCACACTCAAATACAAAGTAAAATCAAAAAGTGGTTTTAAAACAAAAAAAGAAGCTCAGCAAGCTGCAACAGAACAAGAAAAACAATTAGCAGCAGGATTAGAGTTGGACACGAGCACCATATCACTCGAAAACTTTCTGATCAATTGGCTACATGAATACAAAAAAGACACCGTTAGAAAGAACACATATGAACTCCACGAACGAAACATCATGAATCATATCCTTCCCTACTTCAAAAATATCAAAATTACAGATATTAAGCCGATTATGTATCAAAAATTCTTAAACTATTTAACCAGTCAAGGTTATAGCAAGCGTACTGTGGAAATCATACACGGTACGATGTTTAATGCTTTCAGCAAGGCTGTCATTATAGGTAAACTCACAAAAAACCCTTGTTATGGTGCAACTGTGTCTAATAAAAACAGCAAGAAAAAAAACGCTCTTGAATATATGCTTTCTGAGGACATTCCAAAATTTCTTCAGGAAGCATATAAATACAACTATATTTACTATATCTTTTTTAGATCACTCATAGAAACCGGTATGCGTAAAGGTGAAGCTGCCGCTCTACAATGGACAAATATTAATCTAAGAGAAAATTACATAGACATTACTAACACCTTAGATTTCTCTGCAAAATCAGCTGAGGAACTATTTGGAGAAACTAAAACATATGAATCCAAACGAAGAATATTAATTAGCTCTTCCCTTTCCGCTGCTTTGCAAAAACATAAGAAGTGGCAATTTGAGAACAAACAAATGTTACAGGATAATTATAAGCATGACCTCAATTTGGTGTTTTGCAGAGTTGACGGAAACTTTCTGCCAAAGTCTACTCTTTTTAATGCTTTTGATCGTATCTTAAAAAGATCTAATATTGATAAAATGCCAATTCATGCTTTACGCCATACACATGCTGTTCTCCTTTTAGAGTCAGGAGCTGACATGAAATACATCCAAGAAAGATTAGGTCACAAAAGCATGATGGTGACAGCAGATGTTTATTCACACATTAGTAAGAAACTTGACCAAAATCGAATTAAGGATTATGAGAATTACGTCTCATCAATTGTGGAGTTAAATTCATAACTTCAAATTTTTTTGGTCATATTTTGGTCAAGGACCAAAAATATTGTTCCGTTCATTTTTTGACCAAAATAAAAAACCCCTGAAACCATTGGTTCCAAGGGGTTTTCTTTATTAATACTGAGACATATACTGATCGCGTTCCCACGGATGTACTTGGGTGCGGAACATATCCCATTCGATTTCTTTTGATTCGATGAAGTGCTCGAATAAGTGATCGCCTAGTGCGTTGATCATGACTTCGTTTGACTTGAGCAGCTCAAGTGCTTCTGCAAGTGTTGCAGGTAAGTCAGCGATGCCGTTTTCAAGGCGCTCTTCTTTGTCCATGACATAGATGTTTCTGTCGATTGGCGCTGGTGCGTCTAGTTTGTTTTTGATTCCGTCTAGACCTGCTGCAAGTAATACGCTTAGTGCAAGGTATGGGTTTGCAGATGGGTCTACACTGCGTACTTCTACACGTGTGCTAATGCCGCGTGATGCTGGAATACGAATCAATGGGCTGCGGTTTTGTGCACTCCATGCTACGTAGCAAGGTGCTTCATAACCAGGTACAAGACGTTTGTAAGAGTTCACCGTTGGGTTTGTGACCGCTGTGAAACTTGTTGCGTGCTTCACAATACCTGCGATAAAGTGTCTAGCCGTCTCGCTTAATTGTAAGTCTGCTTTCTCATCAAAGAATGCGTTTTTACCATTTTTAAATAATGATAGGTTACAGTGCATACCAGATCCGTTTACACCGAACAATGGTTTTGGCATGAATGTCGCATGAAGTCCGTGCTTTCTCGCAATTGTTTTCACAACGAGTTTGAACGTTTGAATGTCATCACAAGAACGGATAGCGCCTGCATATTTGAAGTCAATTTCATGCTGTCCAGGTGCTACTTCGTGGTGAGACGCTTCAATTTCAAAGCCCATTTCTTCAAGCTCAAGCACGATGTCACGGCGGCAGTTTTCACCTAAATCTGTTGGTGCAAGGTCAAAGTATCCACCTTTATCGTTTAGTTCGAGCGTTGGCTCGCCTTTTTCGTCTAATTTAAATAAGAAGAATTCTGGCTCAGGTCCAAGGTTGAAATCACTAAATCCTAGTTCTTCCATTTCCTTCAAGATACGCTTTAAGTTGTTACGAGGGTCTCCATCAAATGGTGTTCCGTCTGGCTTATAAATGTCACAAATAAAGCGTGCAACTTTACCTTTTTCTGCTGTCCAAGGGAAAATAACAAACGTGTTTAGATCTGGATATAGGTACATATCTGATTCTTCGATACGTACAAATCCTTCAATAGATGAACCATCAAACATACATTTGTTATCGAGAGCTTTTTCTAACTGGCTCACAGGAATCTCAACATTTTTAATCGTTCCGAGAATGTCTGTAAATTGCAGACGGATGTACTTTACGTTTTCCTCATTTACTAATTTTACGATATCTTCTCTTGTGTACTTTGCCATTTCGTAAAACTCCTCCCCTACAAAAGGTAAAATGTGTATAGCAATGCTTTTGCTAATTGGTTAACGGAAGAACCTTGACATATCCCCCTGCCTAAAGGTCGTTCCTTGTTGGAAACGTCCAGCCTGAATGAGTTCCTTCTTCAGTAGCTTCCTGAGTTCATCATCTGTCAAGTTGTGCTTCGCTGTGGTTTTCTCCTCTGTCTTTGTTTCAGACGATGGATGTTCTGCCTCAGCTTTGGCAAATAGCTTTTTGATGCCTGCCATGTTTACACCTTGTTCGATGAGGTTTTTGATTTCTAGTAATTTATCAACATCATGGAAAGAAAATAATCGGCGATTCCCATCACTTCTCGCTGGAAATACTAAACCATTTTCCTCATAATAGCGAATTTGTCTTGCAGATAATTCTGTTAGCTGCATGACAATCCCAATTGGGAATAAAGGCATTGAGCGGCGAATGTTATCACTCATCTCAACTGTCTCCTCCTCTTTGCTTAAATTTATTATATGTCATGTTATATTATGTGTCAACGAAATGTTAGGAATATTAACATGGATTTTTTTATCGAGCAGGCACTTCAATAAAACCTTGCTCTAGTAAGGCATCTACAGCACTGCAAATGGCATTTTTCACATGGGCATACGTGAGACCGCCCTGAACATAGGCTGTGTAAGGCGGTCTAATCGGACCATCAGCTGATAATTCAATGCTGGCTCCTTGGACAAATGTGCCCGCTGCCATAATCACATCGTCCTCGTATCCCGGCATATAGCTTGCATGCGGTGTGACATGACTGTTAATCGGTGATGCATATTGAATCGCCTGACAAAATGCAATCATTTTTTTAGGGTCTCCAAATTCTACAGATTGAATCAAGTCGGTTCTTTTCGCATTCCACGACGGGTTTGTTTGGAACCCGAGTTTTTCAAGAAAACGCGCTGTAAACACGGCACCTTTTAAACTTTGTGCAACAACATGCGGTGCTAAGAAAAATCCTTGATACATTTCCTGGAGCGCATACAGCGATGCACCCGCTTCACTGCCGATGCCCGGAGATGTCATTCGATAAGAGCAAGCTTCTACCCATTTTTCTTTTCCAACGATGTAACCGCCTGTTTTGGCAAGCCCGCCGCCTGGGTTTTTAATAAGGGAACCCGCCATAAGATCCGCTCCCACATGACATGGCTCTTGTAATTCAGTAAATTCACCATAACAGTTGTCCACAAACACAATAATTTCTTCATTGATCTCTTTTACAAATGAAATCATTTGCTCAATTTCTTCTATTGTAAAAGAAGGTCTTGACGCATAACCTTTAGAACGCTGAATTCCGATGACTTTTGTTTTTGGGGAAATAGATTCTTTGACTTTGTCGAAATCGACAGATCCATCTTGACGCAAATCAATGGCTTTGTAATCGATCTGAAAATCTTTTAATGAGCCTGTCCCTTCTTTGCCACGAATCCCAACAATCTCTTCTAGGGTATCGTAAGGTTTCCCCGTCATGTAGATCAATTCATCACCAGGTCTTAGCACACCAAATAAGGCGATGGAAATGGCATGTGTTCCAGAAATGATCTGCGGGCGTACAAGACCGCTTTCCCCTCCAAATACATCCGCATAGATCTTTTCTAACGTGTCTCTTCCCATATCATCGTAGCCATAACCAGTTGTCGGGTTAAAATGAGAGTCGCTGACTTTATGTTTCCGGTAGCTTTCAAGAACCCGCCACTCATTTTGTTCGCTCTTTCGATCAATTTGCTGATGTATTTGTGAAATGTCTTGTTCTGCTTCTGCTGCTATTTTTTCTAAAATGGTGCCATGTTTTAAAGTGTGAAACATCGTGATTTAATTCCTTTCCTACAACATATACTTCTTGATTTGTCCTAATATGGTTTGCTCCTCACCACTAAATCCAGTGATGTCATAAAGCTCTGCTTCCTTTTGAAATTCCAGTGATTCCACCAAGGTTTCTGACTTTAAGGCAGATATGAGTTTCCCTTCATATGCCGGAATCCTTACATGATATGGCTTTAAAAAATCTTTTTTCAGTTCAGCCATGATATCCGCTTTTAACCGCTTCACATCTTCCTCGCGCCTAGCACTGATTAAAATGTGGCGCTGCTTTGAGGAAGGGATAAAATCCGGCCGGATTTGGTCTTTTTTGTTATAGACTGTCAGCATCGGAATACGGTCAGCTTCTAATTCTTCTAAAAGCTTATGAACCGTTCGTTCGTGCCCTTCATAATCCTCATTCGAAGAATCAATCACATGAAGCAAATAGTCTGCTTCTTTTACTTCTTCAAGAGTGGAACGAAATGCTGCAATCAGTGTGGTTGGAAGGTCTTGAATAAAACCAACTGTATCGGAAATCAGCACACTGTAGCCAGATGCCAATGTCATTTTACGCGTCATTGGGTCAAGTGTAGCAAACAGCAAATCTTCTTCATGGCTATCCGCTTCTGTTAACTGGTTAAACAATGTAGATTTCCCGGCATTTGTGTACCCGACAATAGCGATTTGGAATACGCCATTTTTCTTCCGTCGTTCCCGGTATCTCGTGCGATGTTCTTTGACTGCAGACAGTTGTCCGTGAATTTCGTGTATGCGGTTTCGAATATGACGTCTGTCTGTTTCAAGTTTTGTTTCACCTGGACCTCTTGCGCCAATTCCGCCGCCTTGTCTTGAAAGGCTGATCCCTTGTCCACTCAGTCTCGGCAAGGCATACTGAAGCTGGGCAAGCTCTATTTGCAGCTTCCCCTCTCTTGTACGGGCTCTTTTGGCAAAGATGTCTAGAATCAATTGCGTACGGTCAATGATTTTCACATCTAAGGCAGTCGCCAAAGCTTTTAACTGGCTAGGCGAAAGCTCGTCGTTAAAAATAATAACGTCACAGTCTAACTCCTCGCAAAGCACTTCAAGCTCTTCCACTTTCCCTTTTCCGATGTAAGTCGCGCTGTCCTGTCTATTTCTTTTTTGCGTCATGATGCTGACAGCTTCACCGCCAGCTGTTTTGGTTAAGGAAGCTAATTCTTCCATAGAATATTGAAAGCGTTCATCCGTTATATGCGGCAGTTGACAGCCGACAAGGATCGCTTTTTCGATCATTTCATGTTCATTCAACGTCAGTTGTTTCCTTTCTGTACTTAAGTTTCAGTAGTACCATCATACCAAACACATCACACGTATACCACCATTCGGAAGGTTTAATTTCTTGTCTCTTTACAAAAAGGATACGCCATTTCAAGAAGGCGTATCCTCTTTCATTTGCAGATCATGGCTTTTAATCGTAAGTAAATCTTTTTTATCATAATGATCCACAAGAAGTAGCCTCATCGCCTGAGTTCGAATCGCTTTTTCAATGGTGTTTCGCACAAAACGGCCGTTGCTGAATTTGGCAGGACTCGTTGTGCTCTTGATGTGCATTAAATAGTCTCGCAGTTTCCATTCTGCCTCTTGGGTAAAGACATATTCCCGATCGGCCATCATTCGTTTTGCAATATCCATCAGCTGATCGACCGTATAATCAGGGAAGTTGATATTGATCGGAAATCTCGATTGCAGACCAGGATTTAGAGAAAGAAAATGATCCATTTCCTTGGAGTATCCAGCTAAGATGAGGATGAATTCATGCTGCTTATCCTCCATATGTTTTACAAGGGTATCAATGGCTTCTTTCCCGAAATCCTTCTCTCCTCCGCGGGCAAGAGAATAGGCTTCATCGATGAACAAAATGCCGCCTAGTGATTTTTTAATCAAATCTCTTGTTTTTTGAGCTGTATGTCCAATGTATTCTCCAACCAGATCTCCTCGTTCTGCTTCAATTAAGTGCCCCTTTGAAAGAACATTCATTTCAAAGAAAAGCTTCCCGACAAGCCGTGCAACCGTTGTTTTCCCTGTGCCAGGATTTCCTTTAAACATCATATGAAGCGCTTGTTTTCCTACCTTTAATCCTTGTTCTTGTCTTTTTTGATTGACAAAAATCCAAGCATAAATTTCTTTTATGTTTCGTTTCATTTCTTCCATCCCGACAAGGCTGTTCATTTCTCGTTCTATTTCTCGTAAGATGCTGTGTTTGGCCTCATTTTTTTGCAAGGCCTCTAGGTATTCTGCCTCTGAATCTGCATCAACCAATACTTGCTTCTGTCCATTAAGTATAATGTTGATTTGGCCGTTATTTTTATATGTGACAGCTCGCTCCAACGTATTCACCTCTCGCTCTTCTCTCTTTAATCTATTCGGGTGGAGCTGTAATCGTGACAATCGCCCGCACTAGCATCTGTTTACTGTCAAAATGACCCGAGATACCGGTTATTGTAGGGGATTGTGCGGTTTCCCAGGAAATGATGTGCTATTTCCATTGTATTCATCCATTTCGGGCGGACAAACCAACAATTTGTTTTTTCTTAGAAAAATGGCGCTTTTTCATCACAAATTGTGCAGAAAAGAGTCTCAATGATTTCCGCATTTTGTACAGGCAATTTTTCTATTTCCTCATAAAATAAAGACGAGGTGATGAATAGATGGTGAAAATTTTTATTGATCCTGGCCACGGAGGAACAGATTCTGGAGCTGCTGCTAATGGACTTTTGGAGAAAAATATCACACTGCAAATTGCGCTTTTTCTGAGAGATATGTTGATTAGTGAATATGATGGGGTTTCCGTCCGCTTAAGTCGTTCAATTGACCAATCCGTCACGTTATCCCAGCGTACGAATGCGGCAAACAGCTGGGGAGCTGACTATTTCGTGTCTATTCATATTAATGCTGGCGGAGGCACAGGTTTTGAAAGTTATGTGTACCCTGGCGTTTCAGCACCAACCACCACGTATCGCAATGCCCTTCATGATGAGATTGTCCGCTCCGTTGATTTTGCCGACCGCGGCAAGAAAACGGCGAACTTCCACGTTCTGCGGGAAACTTCTATGTCTGCCATTTTAACTGAAAACGGTTTCATTGATACGGTAGCTGATGCAAATAAGCTCCGTAACGCTACTTTCCTTCAAGGGATCGCTCGTGCTCATGCCACTGGATTAGAAAAAGCCCTTCAATTGAAAAAAAAAGCAAGTAACCTATATAAAGTGCAGGCCGGGGCTTTCAAGGTCAAAGCCAATGCGGATGAACTAGCAGCTACACTCAGATCCAAAGGATTTGAAGCGCTGGTCGTACTGGATAGCGGCATGTACCGAGTCCAAGCTGGCGCTTTCCGTTCAAAGCAAAATGCAGATGACCTCGTCTCTCGATTAAAGCAGGCCGGTCACGACGCATTCGTTTTTCAATAATCTAAAAAACAAACCGGCTCAAGTCATCTTTAGAGCCGGTTTGTTGTCTATCCAATTATGCTAAAATGTTCACGACAAATTGAGACCATGTTTCAAGACGATCGAAGTACTCAGGATTTTTCAAATCTGTTACTTTCATCCATTTGCCTGAGATTTGATCTGTTTCTTTTACTTCTACATGAGCACCCGGCGATAATTCAAGGGCTGATAACAGTCCGATGTGCACACGGCCGACACTGTTGTCATCATCATTAATGAGTCCAAGGGTTTTCATCTCAAGTTTGTCTTCTTCTTGAATCGAAAGTTCCTCGTCCAGTTCACGATCGGTATTTTCTTTTAGAATCTCAGCAAATTTTTTTCCTTCAATGAAATTCATATGACCCCCAAAGCCAAGAGATAACTTATGATGTAAGCGCGTCTCTCCCCCGCCTTGAAGTCTTTCATATACATACACTTCGTCCTCACGCTTAATCACGACATAAGGTATCGGCTGTTTGAAGTCAGGATTTTCTTCTGCATCGCCTCTTCGCATCTGCTCGAAGTGCTCTTCGATCTCTTTCATAATGGTGCTGATTGTTTTCTCTTCACTATTCACACCATTAAACGCAAGTGTTTCGTTTTGGAACACGCGTGCGCGCGGTGCAACTAAAATCATTTCGTCCATTTTTCCCATGTTCGGTAACCTCCAGTATGTAACACATTGTTAGAAATGGCAAAAAGCCAAAACGAGTGATGCGTTTTGACTTTTGCGTTTTAATTATGATTCATCTCCAAAGAAGAAATCGTCATCTTTTAACGGCTCAACTGTTGCCTTTTTGTAGCCGTTCCCTTTCATTGAGAAGAAGTCATGTGACTTTGTTTTTGTATTGAGTCCGTTCAATACAATTGGGTTGATCTCTTCTTCTTCAAAGTAAGGGGCAAATCCAAGGTTCATTAACGCTTTATTGGCATTGTAACGAATGAACTTTTTCACATCATGCGATAAATTGACTTGGTCATAAATATCCTCAGTGTAATGAAGTTCATTTTCATAAAGCTCATTAAGCAGATCGATAGAGAAATCATAAAGCTCTTTTTGCACGTCTGGTGTTTGTTTGTTATAAATTTCTTGTGCTAACAATCCAACATACACACCGTGAATCGCTTCATCGCGCAAAATCAAGTTAATGATTTCACCACTTTGCATGAGCTTTCCTTGACCATAGAAATATAGCGGGTAGTAAAAGCCGCTATAGAATAGGAAGCTTTCTAAATACACTGAAGCAACCATTGCTTTAAATAATGAAATCGGGTCATCCTTTTGAATGGAACGGTACAGACCTACAATCATATCTGCTTTCTTTTGCAAGAATTTATTTTTCTTGACCCATTCAAATACTTCACTAATCGTTTCAGTCGGTGCAAGTGTCATGAAGATATTTGAGTATGATTTTGCATGCACGGCATTTTCCATCATGGCCATAAAGTTTAACACGGCTTTACGCTGATGACCGTCCACATGTTCAGCTACTATCGGCATTCCTGTATTTCCTTGTTCTGTATCAAGTAACGTCAGTCCAGCCAGTACCTTCATGTACGTATCCTGCTCTTTTTCACCTAAATATTTCCACGTTAAGAGATCC
The DNA here is from genome assembly GCF_040869405.1 of Bacillus sp. FSL K6-2869. Taxonomy (NCBI): domain Bacteria; kingdom Bacillati; phylum Bacillota; class Bacilli; order Caryophanales; family Bacillaceae; genus Bacillus; species Bacillus sp. FSL K6-2869. Next base: position 1,747,762 of record NZ_CP152035.1, on the reverse strand, counting down.
CCGTTTAAGGAAATCTCCTCTGGAAGCCAGAATTGCTTGACGTTTTGGTTGTAAAACATTTGTGTAAAATCGTCTTCGTGTTTTGACCAGTTGGCTGCATCATAAATTTTTGTCACGTTAAACTCTCCTTTAATCAAACAACACAAGAAAGACAGCCTTCCTGCCCTGTATCCTTCGTTCTTGCATAATAAAGTGTCTTAATGCCTTTATGGTGTGCATAAAGATCGATGCGATTTAAGTCACGCGTTGTCATCGTATCTTTTAGGAATAATGTAAAGCTGATTCCTTGATCGACGTGCTGCTGAATGGTTGCGATCATATCGACCACTTTAAACATGTCCATATCGTATGCTTCTTTATAGAAGAACCAGTTTTGTGCTGAAAGTCCTGGCATTGGATAATACGTTTTGCTGTTTCCGTATGTTCTTTCTTCGATACGTTCCATAATTGGCATCACAGACGCTGTTGCCGATTGAACATACGAAATAGAACCTGTTGGCGCAATACATAATCGATAGCTATGATACATGCCATTTTCCGCTACAAAATCTTTGAGTGCTGCCCAATCTTCTTTCGTTGGAATGTGCATCCCTTCAAATAGCGCAGCTGCTTTTTCTGTTTTTGGAGTGAAATCATTTTCCACGTATTTATTGAAGTACTCACCTGTTGCATAACCAGAGCCCTCATAACGGTGGAATGTTTCCCCTTTTTCTTTTGCAAGCTCACTTGAACGCTTAATGGAGTAATAGTTCACCATCATAAAGAACGTATTAGCGAAATCTCTTGCTTCTTCACTTTCATAAGCGATTTGGTTTTGAGCTAAATACCCGTGAAGGTTCATCGCACCAAGTCCAATCGACTTCATCGCTTTGTTCGCTTTTCTAACAGCTGGTGCATTGCGGATATCTGTTGTTTCAGACACAAGTGTAAGTGAGTCCGTTGCAAGCTTGACTGTTTTTTCAATGGATTTGTTTTTCATCACGTTCATGATATTTAAAGAACCAAGGTTACAAGAAATATCAAGTCCGATCTCATCATCTTGATCATAGTCCGTGTAAGAAGAGACTTCTGAAGCTTGAAGTACTTCTGAGCAAAGGTTTGAGAATTTCACACGTGAAATATGGTTCAGAGCGTGCTCTCTATTCACATTATCTTGGAACATGATATATGGATAGCCTGATTCTGAGCGCAGAACAGCTAATTTTTCAAGAAGTTTTCTCGGATTGACTTTTTCTTTTTTGACTTTCGGGTTTTCTACAAGCTCGTCATACATTTCTTCCATATCCATCTCATCAAGATGCTGTCCATAAGCTTTATAAACTGTATGAGGATAGAATGTGTAAGCTGTTTTATCTTCTCTAGCAAGCTCGATAAATTTATCTGGGATGACGACACCTATCGAAAGTGTTTTCACACGAACATCTTCATCCGCAGAGATTTTTTTCGTATCTAAGAAATCATTAATATCTCTGTGGAAAATATTCAGGTAGGCACTGCCTGAACCTTGTCTTTGTCCCATTTGATCTGCATATCGGAATGCATTATCAAGAAGTTTCATGACGCCTACGACACCTTTGGTCGCATTTTCAACATCTTTGATCGCTTCACCTTTCGCACGAAGCTTTGAAAGGTTCAAGCTGACGCCGCCGCCTAATTTAGAAAGCTGCATGGAAATATCAATGGCTCTTGAGATATCGTTTAATGAGTCATTCACTTCAAGCAAGAAGCAGCTCACCAGCTCACCACGTCTTTTACGGCCTGCGTTTAAGAATGTTGGTGTACTTGGCTGATACTCTTGGTTGATCATCAGTTCCACAAACTCAAGTGCTTTCTTTTTGTCTCCGCCCGCAAAGAAAAGAGCCACAACTGAAATGCGGTCTTCATAGCGTTCAAGGATTTTCTTTTTGTCATTTGTTTTCAGTGCATAGTCATTGTAAAACTTAAACGCACTCATAAATGATGGGAATCTAAATTTCTTGGCATATGCAGCTTCAAATACTTCTTTAATATCTGACATGCTGTATTGTCTTAAAAATTCTTCCTCATAGTAGTCGTTTTCTATTAAGTAATCAATCTTCTCTTCTAGATTATGAAAGAAGACCGTGTTTTGATTAATATAATCTACGAAATAACTATGTACAGCTTCTTTGTCCTTGTCGAACTGAAACTTTCCTTCTTTTTGAATCATAATCTCGTTATTTAATTGTATCCACTTTGGAACCTGATTTTGTGACAATTCTTTCTACCTCCTGTGTAAACAATTCAACATCCCTTTTTGTTCCGCTTAGTTCAAAGGTGTGCAAAATAGGAACTTGATATTGTTTAGAAATCGTATCGGCGCTTTTGGCAAAGTTATCTCCCCACACTTTGTTCCCACTCACCGCTACACCTAGTAAAAGGTGCGCATTTTTCTCTAAAAATGACTGAGTGGTACCAGGGACTTGTCCAAATCCTGTCGTAAAGGTGACGAGAATAAACGGCGTATCCAAAAACTCTTCTCCAGTCAATTTTCGTTTGTCTGTAAAAGGGGTCTTGTCCAAAAAGCGTTGAACATTTCCTGTTTTTGAATCAAATACGATTTGAATCAATTCCATCACGACCTAGTTTTTAGTATTGTTGATCATTTCGTTATTCACTATATATAGTATACTATGTTTTTTCAAAACACAATATATAGATACTCGAAACGAAAAAAATCAACCAACCCGGCCGAACATTCATAGCCGAACTCGTACGTTCAAATAAATAGAGCAGAGCAGGTTCTAAAAATAGACTGCCCTACTCCCTATTCAACTGAAACCGAAATCTATCATAACACGAAAAAAAATCGCTTAGTAGACTAGACTTTTTGTTTTATTTTTTGTAGGCATCGCACTGTAAATCTTCTGACACTTCTGTTATTTCCACTGCAACACCTAATTCTTTGAGCACCGCTTCAAGCGCAGAGACGATCGAGGCTTCTCTTACTAACTCTTTCCCGTTTACAGAAACGCTTGTTCCATATTCGAAACAGGAGTCATCTTCACAAGTTTGTTCCCAATGATTAATTTTAATTTTGTGTGTCATGAACTCATCCTTTTCTGTCTAGATGTCTAATGCATGTTTATAGTGTAGCGACTTCACATTCATTTGTAAATTTACGTGCTTACTCTTCATCAAAGTCTTCACTATCACCATCATCTTCATCCCATTCATCTATGTACTTTGTCGTAATGAGCGTCAGCTCTCCTTCTTTTTCATCAAACCGGTATACATGTACTTCATCATCTTTCACAACAGCAATGTGATTATTTTTTAGCGCAACAGATGATGGTAAAAGACCATCAACATGGCTCCCATCATGCTCACCAGAATGGTTATGCCAACTTTCTTGTCTCGTTTCGATGTTCGAGATGGCGCATGATCCAAATAAGACAACGATTCCAATCAAAAGAAGGATCACTCGAATCCTTCTCAATTCAAGCTCTGCATTTTCCATATAAATCCCCTCACCTTTTAAATGTCCAATAAGGATTTATACGCAACTTGGACAGAAAAGTTTCATGGCATACAAAATAGCCCCTCTGCACTGACAAAAAACGTAGCGGGTTTCGGCCGGTTTATTCGCAGCTGCATGGGGCTATTGGTGAAAACGGGTGTTTATTCTAATTCAAGATTTACATTTTTTTGAGGTGCAAATGTTGAAATCGCATGTTTATAAATAAGCTGCTGCTTCCCTTCTGTCTCAAGCAGCACCGTGAAATTGTCAAATCCCTTTACTTGACCGCGAAGCTGAAAGCCATTCAGTAAAAATACTGTGACAAATGTATTGTCTTTGCGGATCTGATTCAAAAATTGGTCCTGAATATTAATCGGTTTCATGTTTCGTCCTCCTTGATTCTGATAACTACAGTTTCGCTTTAAGTCCAAGCTTTCCTGCTATATATGCGAAAATTTCCTCTTTTTTGTCCGAAAAGTGGCAAGGTGGTGTCATATCAAACCAGGTGACATCCATTTTATTACGGAACCACGTAAACTGACGCTTCGCATATCTGCGGGAATTTTGTTTTAATTGCTGGATGGCTTCATCAAGTGAGCAATCGCCTTGAAAATAGGCATACAACTCTTTATAACCAATCGCTTGAACAGACTGACAATCTTTCAAACCAAATTGATAAAGTGCGCTCACCTCTTCAATTAAGCCTTCATCTAACATCATATCAATTCTTTGATGAATGCGCTCGTACAAAAGCTCTCGGTCCATTTTCAGCCCAATGAAGGCAGTGTCATAAAGAGGAATTTCTTGGTGCCCGTTTTGCATATCAGACATTTTCTGACCTGTTGTATGGATGATTTCAAGCGCCCTGATCACGCGGCGGACGTTATTCGGATGAATCGCTTTTGCAGCGTCAGGATCGGCTTCTTTTAGCTTTTCATACAGCTTGATCGGTCCATGCTGCTGTTCAAACAGCGTCATCTCTTCTCTAAAAGCAGGATCACTTTTCTCATCAGTAAACGTGTAATCATATAAAACAGACTGAATATATAGCCCAGTTCCACCAACAATCATGGGCGTTTTCCCTCTCGCAGCAATCTCTTTGATTTTTAAGCGGACAAGCTGCTGAAATTCAGCTGTAGAAAACGATTCATCCGGTTGTTTAATATCGATTAAATGGTGCGGTACGCCATTCATTTCTTCAGGGGTGATTTTCGCTGTGCCAATATCCATCCCTTTATAGATCTGCATGGAATCCCCGCTGATAATTTCTCCATTAAATGCTTTCGCTATATCAATGCTCAGCTTTGTTTTTCCGACAGCCGTCGGACCTACTAATACAATCACTGGTTGTTTTTTCATAACATCACTCTCTTTTACAAACTGCCTACAGTATAGCATAACTTCTCTTTCTCTCCTATATCCTCCCGTCACCAGCCAAGTGGTTCATTCCCGACCACTTCATATGTCTTTCCTTTTAAACGGTGCTTATGCGTTGGCCTTTCTTCATCTGGACTGTAAACGACTCCCCCGTATGGAATCGGGACAGAGTCGATATAGGCAGAAAACGTGACTTCCTCAATTTCATGGTAGTGCGTCCCGTCCACTCTTGGGATAGCAGGTCCAGTGACGCCATAATATCTATGAAAATGCCCTCTTTCAAATGACGTGATCCCCCGGTAATAATGAGTATGTCTGTCGGTACTGCTTCCATTCACAGGCTGAGAAATACCTTCTATTAAATGATAATGTTCTTCGGTTACATCCGTTCGCGCTTTATAAGCATGTGCATGAGGTGGACATTTAGCCCAATCAGACGGATACAGGCCCATTTTTTACATTCCTCCTTATTTTAGGCATTCACCCAAACACAAGTGGGCCACTCGAATACACTGATGTCAGTTACAGTGATTTTATGTGAAAGGAGTCTTTTTTTATGAATTATTTTGACGCACCGTTTGTTCAAGATGAGATGAGAAGACCTTTTGGTTTTGGAAGACCTGGGTTTGGGTTTGGGCGCCCTGGTTTTGGCTATGGGAGACCTGGATTTTTTGGACCGCCATTTTTAGGTGGTTTTGCTGGTGGGCTTCTAGCTGGGTCGCTTCTTGCTCCAGGATATGGCTATGGTTATCCTTATCCACCGCCATACCCGCCATATGGACCATACCCTTATTATTAAATATGACGATTTAGTGAAAACATCCTCTTATAAAATGAATCGATTGACACATTTGTTTTTCATAGGTTAACATTTACTTTACCGACCGTTCAGTAAAGTAGGTGTTTTTTTTATGTCTAAAACGAAAAAAGAACAAATCTTTGAGGCAGCAGCTCACACCATTCTAAAAGAAGGATTGAGTCAGCTCACCCTTCAGCAAGTGGCAGAACATGCAAATATGACCAAAGCCGGGCTACTGTATCATTTTTCGAGCAAGGAAGACCTGATCCAGCAAATGAATGAGCATGCTGTTGCCTCTTTTCGTCAGCAGCTTGACACGTATCAGGAAACATACAAAAACGAAAAGGCACCTTATGTACGTGCCTATATATTGGCCACATTAAATGATCTTGATAGACAAAACACTACACAGCTATGTACAAGTATGCTGGCAACCATGTCATTCGATGAAGCGTTATTAAATCCTTGGCGTCATTTTTATGCGGAATTTAAAGAAAAAGCAGCCGAGGAAATCAATGACCTTGCACTTAGCCAATTGATCCGTCTTGCCTGTGATGGCATATGGTTTTCAGAAATGTTTCAGCTTGAACCATTGAATCGAGAGGAAAAAACCCTTTTACTTCATCGGATTTTACACATTTTAGAGGAGGGATGATGATGATCCTCGGATATCTTTTTTTGGCTATCGCCATTTTTTCAGAAGCAATTGGGGCAGCGATGTTGAAACTATCAAATGGTTTCACACGCTTTAAACCTAGCGCTGTCGTTGTCGCTGGCTATACACTTGCTTTTTACATGCTGTCATTGACCCTTAATATCATTCCACTTAGCATGTCTTACGCCACATGGTCTGGGGTAGGTACCGTCCTCACGGCTTTTTTTGGCGTGCTCTTTTTCAAAGAAACCTTGAACTGTCAAGCACTTATTGGAATGGCAATGCTTGTTTCAGGGGTCGTACTATTAAATATGTCTTAAAGGATGTGAAGTGATATGAAAGGAATGCTTTATTTAACAGGAGCCATTTTGACAGAGGTTTTTGGCAGTACAATGCTGAAGCTTTCGCAAGGTTTTACACAAGTGCTGCCGAGTATGGGGGTGCTGATCGGATTTGGGTGTGCCTTCACCTTTCTCAGTTTGGCACTCAAAACAATTGAGCTGTCATCTGCATATGCCACATGGTCTGGAGTCGGTACAGCACTTACTGCTCTAGTGGGCCTCGTGCTATTTAACGAAACCATTCATATGAAAGGATTTATTGGTCTTGCACTTGTCATATGTGGCGTCATTGTCTTAAATCAATCCAAAAAACAAAAGGAAGAAAAGAAAGAACCATTCGATCAAACCGAATGGACGTCATAAAAAAAGTCATTTTCTCCATTAATCAAGAGAAAATGACTTTTTTGTCTTAATGACCAGCTTTGATGGTTTCTTCTAAGGAAATATGGACATTCCCTTGCACAGCTCTAGAGATCATACATGAGCTTTCAGCTTTATGTGCAAGCTTACGAGCTCGTTCTATGTCCTGTGCTGTAGCCGACTCTTTGAGAATGATGACAGGACGATGAATAATTTTCTCATATGTAAACACACCGTTTGTCACATCGACAACTGCCTCAGAGCTCATCGATAAATCCTCTTTCTCTAATTGACTCCGCTCCATCATGGCTGCAAGTGTAATGATATAACATGTGGCTGCTGCACCTAGGAGCATCTCATCTGGATTTGTTCCAATACCCGGTCCATCCATTTCTTTTGGAATGGAAATCTTCGTCTTTAACTGTTCACATTCGATTGTCCCCACATCGTTACGCAGACCAGGCCAGCTTGCCTGAAGATGAAAATGATGACGCGCCATATCTGTCTCTCCTTTTGTTATCACTTTTTATAGTGTAACAAGAATTCATCTTGCTGTCTTAAGATGTGCACCATCCTTACGTATATTCTTCATCCAGCACCGTTCGAATCGCCCTGACATACCGGTAGAACGTCTCGTTTTTTGTACTCGACCGCTGCCGAAAATCGAAACTGTCAAATAACGCTTCCCGTTGACTTCTACTAATCTCAAGCTGTACACTTTGCCCTGTTTTTGTAAGATTATTAATATTATGATTGCTCGTTCCGCTTAGGGTTGCGTGTGCAACTGCAAGTTCAGCAGAAAAACCGTTGCGCTCTAATGAGTTCACAATTTTTTCAGCACGGTCATAGTCTGTTCCGCCAACAAGGGTGTGGTCAATTCCCGGCTCCCCTCTATATCCATGAACAGCTAATACATAATCATGTGCTTTTGCCTGTGCGACTCCGATTGGTTCATCGAAGTTTGTACTTGTAATATGAAGTTCTGATGCATTTTCTCTCAAACCTTCAAATAAGTACGTAGAAAAATCGTTATCAAAAAAATGGACAATCTCACTAACGCCGCCTTCGATTCTCCCGCCATGAGGCGACATCACTAGAAGACGGCTGCCGGGCACTGGATTGGATGTAATTTGATAATGATCTGTTGATTCATTCTCTTCCAGTTCTTTAAAATTGCGATACATATCATTTGAACCGCTTTCGTCTTCTCCACCTGATGACACTGGCTCATCATGTTCCTGTGCTTGCATGGTATAATAGACGCCCCATCCGATGACAAGCAGGAGAAGCAAAGCAAAAAACTTCTTCATTCCCGTTCTCCTTTAACAGATTTCTAAGCCGTTTCTATGATTAATATTGAAGCATCATTTCTTTTCATTTTTTCCACATTTTCTCTTCAAATTTGATCATAACACTCTAGATCATGAGATTCCTCAAAAATAAGATAATTGCATTTATATACACAGAAACGCCTCTCCTGATTGAAAACAGAGTTAGAATAGTATGACAAACAAATGAAGTTATGTTTAAAATGACCTAGTCCTACCCAGTCTGTTTTCTTTAATTCGTCTTTTTTTTATGCGAATTTGATTTTTTTCATCTGGAATGAATCACATTTGTATGAGCATTGACCCTGTCTAGAACCCCCTTTTTTCTGCAGAATCCTCTGTTTTACTGGTTCTCTAAGAAGAACTCTCCCACCTATCATCGGCAGTTTTGATATGATTTCCACCTTTTTCTATTATTTTACAAAATGTAAGCGCTTTTCTTTTTAAAGGGAATGAGTCAGCCGCCAATATGAACAAAAGAAGGGACAAGAATCCGAACAAAGATGCTGTCATGTTCATAACGTAAGAGTGTACGAGAATGGATAGCTAGAATGGAGGGCATCACATGTTTGGATTTTCCATGGTACAAATGGTCAGAACACATGCTAGTAAATTGGATCAGCCTTTAAGAGAGACCGTCCTTCACCTCTATAAGCCTTTTAAGTGGACGCCTTGTTTTCTTCATCGTTTTTTTGAAGGAAGGTTAAAGAAGAGCAAGAAGCTTCGGGTCATCATTGAATTTAAAGAAGATGCAGTCGAAGCAGGTATTCAAAGCACAAAGCAGCTAATGAAAAAAAGCAGAAAAACAAACATCAAAAAACATTTTTCACATATTAACTGCTGCGCTGCTGATCTTACCCCTGCTGCTTTAGAGGAACTCTTAGCGAATGAGGAGCATATTCGCAAAATATATTTAGACAGACAGGTACATGCACTGCTGGATGTGGCAACACAATCAAGTCATGCGGATGAAGTCGTCCGAAATGGCACGACCTTAACCGGTGAAGGCATTACGGTTGCGGTCGTTGACACAGGCGTATACCCACATGAGGACTTAGATGGAAGAATTCGCGACTTTGTAGATTTAGTCAAACAAAAAACGAAACCTTATGATGATAACGGTCATGGAACGCATTGCGCTGGGGATGTGGCTGGAGACGGAGCTGCCTCAGACGGCTTATACAAAGGACCCGCTCCAAAAGCCAATATCATTGGGGTAAAAGTATTAAATAAACAAGGCGCTGGATCACTTTCTACTATTATAGAAGGTGTTGAGTGGTGCATACAGTTCAACGAAGACCATCCTGATGACCCAATTCACATTATCAGTATGTCACTAGGCGGCGATGCACAGCGTTATGATGACGAACAAGACGATCCGATGGTGCGCGCTGTCAATGCAGCTTGGGATCAAGGGATTGTCGTATGCGTTGCTGCCGGGAACTCTGGTCCTAACAGTCAAACGATCGCAAGCCCTGCCGTGAGTCAAAAAGTCATTACGGTCGGAGCCTATGATGATCGAAATACGCCAGAATCAAGTGACGATGTCGTGGCACCATTTTCGAGCAGAGGTCCAACGGTCTACGGTGAAACAAAGCCTGACCTCCTCGCACCAGGAGTCAATATCGTCTCTCTTAGATCACCAAGATCATTCCTAGATAAACTAGATAAATCAAGTAGAGTCGATGATGATTATACGACGTTATCTGGCACTTCGATGGCGACACCCATTTGTGCCGGTATCTGCGCACTATTATTAGAGCATTCACCAGATTTAACACCTGATGAAGTCAAAACTTTATTAAAAGAAAATACAAGCAAGTGGTCTGGAGAGGACCCAATGATTTACGGAGCAGGTGCCATCGACGCAGAAAAAGCAATCCAAGAATAAATAAAAAAGCCCTTTACGTTTTTCGTAAAGGGTGTTGTTTTGTCTGTTTTTATGTGTGAAGTCTTTCTTCTACTTGAGCAGCTGACATGTTATGCTTCGTTCTCATACATCTCATCTCCTTTTTGAATGTGCGTACGCGCTTCGATCACAATTTCAAAAAAAGTGGAAGATTCCTTGTACATGTCGCGTTCCTTATAATAATTAGCCGCATCAAGTGCCAATTCCTCTAAATCAGCAAACATTTTTTTGTTTCGTAGTCCCAAAAGGGCTGACCTCAATTGTTCAGAGCTGTCTGTTTCTATATAGAGTGCCTGTAAAAATTGGAATTTCAATTGATAAATTTCATCTCCCAATATAGAGGCCTGATTCATGCCTTCCTTTATAGCCTCACTCGCTCGCTCCATATCTTCGAGTTTAAAACAAGTAAGAGCCAGTGAAAACAATGATTTGATCATCGTTGCAGCTTGATCTTTTTGATAAAGTGAAATGGCTTGTTCAAAGAAGACAGTGGCTGTATGATAGGTTCCCATACTATAATGACAAGTTCCTAAGTTATTGAGGGCCATCGCCTTAAAATAAGATGTGCATTCTTTTCTTTCCATTGCTTCACACACTTTTAAAGCTTTTTCTAAATACGGGAGCGCTTTTTGATGCTGACTTACATCAATCCAATTACCTGCCATCACAAAATCGCATTGAATGCTTCTTTTTCCATAAAGCTGATGTTTCTTATAGATGTCTCTCGCTTTTTTCGCATAATGCATAGAAAAATAGGTTTGTTTCATATGATAGTATACTTCAGCAATTTTATAATAAAATTCCGCTTTTTCGATCTCATCTGTCACTAAGATCAGCTGATGTTCCGCATGCTTATAATAGGAAATGGCTTCGATATACCGGTGCTGGGTAAATGCATACATTCCATGGAAAAAATGAAAGTAATAGCCCAATAAACCCGTCATCTCATCTTCTGCCTCTTCAATTTCTTTTGGAAAAGAGACCGCTTGAAGCGATTCATTCCCTGCATGGACTGGCGTTAAGTGCTGAAGCATCATTTGATGGCGAAAATCCATGAGAGAATAATAGAGTAATAAATCTTGATCTTCTTCCATCTCATGAATGTCTTCTTCAACAAGGCGCTTCATATCGTTTGCCTGATCAACTTCAAATTTGCAAATATGTGTGTACCATTGATTGATTTTTACACCTACTTCGGAAGATGGTATTTTGTGTGCCATCCACTTCAGCCCCATTCTATCATATCAAACTGATAACTATTATTTTACATAATTTATGATTTTAAGGCAAATTGTCATTTATTTCATATTTTATGTTGATTTTGCACATTTCTATCTTTTTTACCAAGTTTAAAGAGAGTACTTTTGCCCATCAAAACCTTTTTTCTACGAAGAAGGGTCGAATTCTCTAAGCACTTCTTTTAAACCACTGACATAGCGACTAAATGCTTTTTTCTTTCCTTTTCTCGTATCAAAGTTGTCAAAAAAGGCTTTTCTCTGCGCCGTACTAATTTCTAACTGGACACTTTCGCCACTGGCATTTTGATTATTAATGTTGTTTGGATCCGTTCCGGAGAGGCGCTCGCCTTTTTGCACGAGCTCTGCGGAGAAGCCCCGGTCTTTTAGTTCTCGCACAACCGCTTCTTGCATTTTTTCGTTTGTCCCGCCCACAAGTGTATGTCTTCTATCACTTTTATAGCCGTGAATAGATATAGAAAAGGGATATGTTTTAATCATTTGAACCAAAATCGGTTCATCGAATTTTGTACTAGTGATATGCAAGTCACGATTGTTGTCTTGTTTTGTCCCTTCAAATAAATACGTAGAGTACTTCTTTTCAAATGCATCTACAATTTCACTTGTTCCTGGTTCAATTTCGCCGCCGTGAGGAGAAAAGACAAGTAAGTCACTTCCCCCTTTTTCATGAAACTCTATCTCATAGCCGTCTCTTTCATGCCGTATAAGCTGTTTAAAACTTTCATATTGATCCCCTTTTTTTCGCTCTTTCTTATACTTTTCTACTTCTTCATGATGTTGTTTTTGCTCTTTATTTTCTTGGATAGAATGGCTGCATTTCACCATTAAAAGAGCACACAGGATGAGAAAGATGAATCCACATATGAGTAGTCTTTTCATTTCACCGCTCCTTTTCATTCTCTTCGATGTCATCTTATCGCATTATTTTACTATCAATCGCTAAAAGAATTCAAAGAATGTCCGGCTCCTTTTCATGAATCAGGAGAACTTACCTGTTTTTTTATGTTGCCCTAGGTATTTTCGGCTTCTTTAAAACGGTTCATGTGCAAGTAAAAACTAAATCCTATGACCTCATTTTAGTTTTAGTCAAAAACACCTACAAAATTGGGAATTTTCATCTTTTTTCAAATAAAAAAGCTGTAAACAAAAGGAACATCTCCTTCTGTTTACAGCCAGTCTCTGTATATCCAGCATTAAACTCTTAATTCATTCTCTAATGCTGTCAGCACTTCATCTTGCGACATGCCTTGTGCCAGTGAAATTTCGCTCACTAACATGCCCCGTGCATCTTCAAGCATCTTCTTTTCACTAGAATTTAAGGCTTTTTTCTGATTACGTCTCATCAGATCTTTGACAACGTCTGCACCATCTTCAATCGAACCTGTTTTTAGCTTTTTCAGATTTTCATCATATCTTTGCTTCCAAGTAAGCGTGTCGTCGTTTGTTTCTTCTGCAAAATTGTTCATCACAACTTTCAGCGTAGCTTGATCAGCTACCGGACGTATACCTAGTTGATTGATTCTGCCTTTTGGGACCATCATCTGCATATTCGGCATTTGAATCAGAAAATATTCCTGCGTCTTACCTAAAATCTCTTTTTCTTCCATTCCTTCAATCACACCGGCTCCATGCATTGGATAAACAATTTTATCACCTATTTGAAACAAATCCGCCACCTCCGAAAGTATTCACAATATCATTATAACACATTTCAGCAGAGGATAAAAATTTATATTTTATCATGTTAATTTAGCACTAGTCAATTCTTTTTATTTGAGTTTTTAAAGAATTAGCCTTTTTTTACAAAAGGAGCGCCACCATCCAGTCCTCGTACACCTTTCTTGCATATACTAGCATTGAGTCACATTTAGGAGGGATGACAATGTGCAAATGCAAGAGCAAACATTCCCACTCAAAATGCTATAAAAAGCATGACGATCATCACCATATTGATCCGTGTGAAAAAAAGAAGTTTTATCATAAAAAAGATGATTGGTTTGAGAGCGATTTTTGGGATACGTCAAGAAGCTACGATCCCCATTATTTTCCTAAAAGTGTCTGCAGCAGATGTAAGAAGCGTCGCAAAAAAAGACATAGCTTCTCATTTTAGCGTTTGACGCTGCACCTGCTTTTTGTTTTCCCGGCTGAAAAGCCGGTTTTTTTGTTACATGTCGTTCTTTTCTTTCATATGGATAGGCTCATGAAACAGGTGCAGCTCATAAGATATGGCAACCTGAAAAAAAGGATGAGATACAAAATGAATAATATGAATAACCAAACCAACCATTACCATCAAGGAAATCCCTATCACACGTTTGAAAATGTGTATACAGCCAATCATGAGCATATGATCGCACCAAACATGCATGACCATATGAATATGCCAAATCATTATCATACCGGTAAAAAAGATGCTTATAGCGGACACCACCCGCATCATCATTCAGCCTATTCCCCTTTTACGAAGCAGTATGAACCCTATTCAAATGTACAGATGAACGATCACCATCACTTCGGTCACTACGGCGGTTATGGTATGGCTCCCTACCATCCAAACGGCTATCATGATATGCAGATGATGATGCCTGCAAATCATCATATGACAGGAAATGCTTACGGAATGAACCAACCAAATGCATTCCTACCCCGTTATTACTAAAAAACAAGCAAAATAAGGGTATAAAATACCATTTAATGACATATAGGAATATGGTAACCTTATAGGTAAATAATGGATGTAATCATCTATTATTTACCTATAATCAACCAAGGGGGAAGGAAGAAATGAAGAAAACATGGACAATGATTATGATGGGGATGCTTACATTGGTCATGGCACTCTCAGTACCGCTAGCCGCATCAGCTGAAGGGGCTAAAACAGAGGAAAGCAAAGCTTCAACGAATGCAAGGCCAGCTGCCCTTTATGCAAAAATCACAGGAGCAAGTAAACAAGAATGGTCTTTTTCTGACATTGACCTGACTTACCGTCCAAATTCTGTTCTAAGTATTGGTGCAGTTGAATTTACTTTACCAGCAGGTTTTCAAGCCACAACAAAGGATATTATCAATGGAAAAGCTTTAAAAGACAGTTACATTTTGAACAATGGAAAAACTGTCCGCATTCCAGCTCGTTTCGATTTATTCGGAAGTTCCCAATATACATTACAACTTTCTCATAAAGTACTTCCTGCTGCAGGTACATATACGTTCCGCGCAGAAAATCGTGCGATCAGCATCGGTTCCACATTTTATGCAGAGGATACGATTGATATTAATAAACGACCAGTTGTCGTCACACCGCCAAATCCTTGCGGATGCTAAACAAAAAAGCGCTCTTAGAGCGCTTCAGATTGTAGAGAAACTCATGTTTTTCTACAATCTTTTTTATTTTCATCGTAATGATGATGGATGAGATTGAATGAAAAAGGCCTCCCACACACCTAACCTAGCTTCGCTAGATGTGTGGCAATCTTCTTCATGTTCTGACAGGCAGCTGTGAGAAGAACTTGCTCACTCACATTTTGTTTTCCCCTCAACCGGCAGTAGCGAAGCCCGTGCAGTTGTTTTGAATCTGCAAAGCTTCGCTCTATTTTTTCTTTTCTTTTTTTATATAGCTCTTTTCCAGAGACAGATAGACGATTTTGTCTGATCTTTTCTTTATGTTCTTCCCATATGTGTCTTGAGATGACTTTTTGATGATTTTTCGACCTTGTGCATCTTTCAAGGAAAGGACACGATGTACATTTTTTAGGATCTGATTTGTAGAACCTATAACCTTTTCGATCAGTTGTTGTATATAATAGCTTCTCACCATTTGGGCATATGTAATGATCATGTTCAGAGTCATACTTGAATTTCCACTTCTCAAATAAACCTCTTGTTGGATGAAAGCGTCTATGTGCGATGACACCAAAAATACGGCGATCTGATAAACCTTTACAGATTGGGGTCGTCAAATAACCAGAATCAAGGGCAACAGCTTCTACTTGAAAACCAAATCGTGCGATTTGGTGATCCAACCGATCAAGATACGGAACAGAATCATGGACATTACCGGGCGTGATGTGGGCATCCGTGATGATATTGTACTTCATATCCGTTGTACGGTGGTCTAGGTAGAAAAAGCCTTCCGGTTTGTTTTCACGATAAAGATAGCCACTTTCAGGATCAGTCGTACTTTGACGAATGTCTTTTTCCGTTTTCACCTCCTCTTTTACCTTTAAGGGCTTTTTTCCGTGTGCCACCCGATCTTCTTGGATCGCTTCTTCTAAATCATTTATATAGTTCTGGGTATCCTGCTCAATCGTTTTTCTCGTATATTTATGTTTATTGGCATTGGCTTTAAGATGAGTGGAGTCAGTAAAAAGAACGCGGCCTCCTACCATATCATGATTGATAGCTTGAAGCACGATCTCGTCGAAAATGTCTTGAAAAATCGTTGTATCTTTGAATCGAGTACGACGATTCCAGCTAATGGTCGAGTGATGAGGAACGGGGTCATTGATGTTCAAACCTAAAAACCATCTATACGCCATGTTATAGTAAATTTCTTTTTCAAGTTGTCTTTCAGAACGGATACCATACAGGTATCCGATGAACATCATTTTGAACAAAATGAGTGGATCGAGAGAAGGACGACCTTTATTCTCACTATAATATGGTTTTACTTTGTCTATGATAAATGAAAAATCAATGTATTGATCAATTTTACGAAGCAGGTGATCCTCTTCGACCAGTTGATCTAGTAATACAAATTCGGCTTCGTGCTGAGAAGAATTTCTAGTGTGGAACATGAGAAAAACACCTTCCTTTAGTATGCTTTTCTCTATTATAAAATGGGGTAGTGGAAAATTTAAGGGAAAAAATAAAGCTGTCGAGATTTTCTCGACAGCCTGAAGCGCTCTTAGAGCGCTTTTTCTCATTTATCACATGTCTTGCCGCTGTGCTTACTGCATTTTATATAATTGTTACACCATATCTCATGATGGTCTGTCATCATTTAGTTGGCAAAACCACATATGGCGTTTTTTATTATATTTTTGCTCTTTTAGTTTTTTAAAAATCACAAATTGATATACGCCAAATAGTAAGGTTAGGATCATAATTGCGGTAAATAGTTGATCGACTGGAAGCAAAAAATATACGACAAAAAAAGATAAAAGCAAAACAAAGTAACCTATATTGAACGCTTTTTTGAATGTCATCATATTCCCTCCTTTTTACAATCATATCACGCTTCACTTAATCGTATAACCAAATAACAAAAACCCCTATCCTTTTGAGGAAAGGGGTTATCCTTACAACATGACAGCGGATGTTTATCTTCACATCACAACAACAGGAACCAAACTATCGGGTTGAAAAATTAATTGGTGGGCAAACCGATTCACCCACCATTTCAAACCTAGCTACATCACCCGCTTAAACATCTTCTCCATTTCATATGTGGAATGATGAATCATAATCGGCCGGCCATGCGGACATGTAAATGGGTCTTGTGTTTGCCGGAGTTCATCTAATAAGGCTTTGATTTCATCGTGACGCAAATGACGATTTGCTTTAATCGAGCCTTTACAGCTCATCATGATCGCCGCTTCTTCTCTCAGTTTCTTGATATCCACACGCTTTTCATCAAGTACTTGCTGAATGATTTCTTCGATGAGTTCAGCCTCTTCTCCTTTAGGAAACCACTGCGGATGCGATCGAACGATATAGCTGCCTGATCCGAATGGCTCTAAGAAGACCCCTACTTTTGCTAAAATATCGATATGCTCTTCAATAATCAACATATCGTTTTTTGAGTAGTGAAAGGTTAATGGAACAAGCATTTCTTGCACTTCCTGTTCAATGTCTCCTACCTTTTCACGAAAGTACTCATACTTGATTCGCTCTTGGGCAGCGTGCTGATCGATGATATAAAGACCACGTTCATTTTGAGCCAAAATATACGTTCCGTGCATTTGTCCAATCGGATACATCACAGGGACACGTTCACTTTCAGCCTGATGCTGGGCTTCACTCTCTTCCAGTATCACTTCGTCATGTTGTTCATGCGAAACTGCAGATTCCTCTACATATACATGGTCAAACGTTTCTTCAGACGATGCTGGTAAAGTCGCTTCCGTACTTTCCGGTTCACGCATACCGTATGTGTCGTTCTGACTGGTCTCGTATACAGCCGATGCGAGCGAGTCCGGCTCATAGGAAACAGGTGTTTCCATTCGGCTATTCATTGTTTGTTTAGAATCAAAAGATAAAGACTGCTGCTCATTTTTCACTGCTGGCATTGGTGCTTTTTTTGGCACTGTAGCACTTGGAATGAGCTGCTGCTTTTGAAAGACGTCTTTAATCCCTTGTTTGATCAACTCATGAAGTTCCTGCTCTTTACTTAGTCTTACTTCAAGTTTAGAAGGATGTACGTTCACATCGACTAAAATTGGGTCCATCTTCATCTCAATAAATGTAATCGGATGGCGTCCGATTGGGAGCAGTGTATGGTATCCTTCATGAATGGCTTTCACCAGCGGGAAATGCTTGACATATCTGCCGTTGACAACAGAAGACATGTAATTACGTGATGCCCTTGTCACTTCTGGTAAGGAAATATAGCCTTTTACTTCAAAATCAAGTGATTGTACATGTAGTGGCAGCATTTTTTTGGCCACTGCCGTTCCATAAATGGCCGCAAGCACATGCCGCACATCTCCGTTTCCATTTGTTTGAAGCAGCACTTTTCCTTGATGTCGCAAACGAATCGACACTTCTGGATGAGCAAGTGCAATTCGGTTCACAACATCAGAAATGTTGCCAAGCTCCGTATGAACAGTTTTCATGTATTTTAGACGGGCTGGCGTATTATAAAATAAATTGGTGACCACAATTTCGGTGCCGCGACGGCCAGAAGTTTTTTTCTCCGAAATGATCTTCCCGCCTTGGAGAGCTAAGTGTGTTCCAGCACCTTCACCGGTACTTGTCTTCATTTCTAAGTGAGAGACGGAGGCAATACTTGGCAGCGCCTCCCCCCTGAAACCGAGCGTCCTGACACGAAACAGATCATTTTCATCTTTGATTTTACTCGTCGCATGACGCTGAAAGGCGAGCTTACAATCTTCAGCATCGATTCCCACCCCATTATCAATAATTCTAATAGAAGAAAGTCCTGCTTCTTCTACATCGATTTCAATGACAGTACTACTAGCATCGATCGCATTTTCCACGAGCTCCTTCACAACAGAAGCCGGGCGTTCGACCACTTCACCAGCTGCAATTTTATTTGATAGGTCATCGGATAACTGAATAATCTTTGCCATTTCTTGCTCACCTCACCTTACATTATAATTTCTTTTGCAATTCATATAGCTTTGTCATCGCTTCAAGCGGTGTCATATCCATTAAATTAAATGACTTCAATTCTTCGATCACTGCTTGATCTTTGTTTTTCAGCACAGGTTTTGTTTGCGGTTTTTCTTCCACTTCAAAGAAAGAAAGCTGCTGTTTTTCCTCAGCCATTTCTTTTTTAGGGGCTTTAGAGACGCGCGGAATCACTTCATGTGATCCGCTCTCAAGCTCCGTTAAGATGGTCTGAGCTCGATCAATGATCGCATCAGGCAGTTCAGCAAGCTGCGCTACATGGATGCCGTAGCTTTTATCCGCTGCTCCTTCTTTGATTTGATGTAAGAAAACAACTGTCCCTTCATGCTCTTCAGCTCGTACGTGGACATTTTTCAGCTCGCTTAATTGGGATTCAAGTACCGTCAGTTCATGATAATGAGTGGAGAAAAGGGTTTTGGCACCAATATGATCATGCACAAATTCAATGATTGCCTGTGCAAGAGCCATTCCATCATAAGTGCTTGTCCCGCGTCCAATTTCATCAAATAAAATCAAGCTGTTCTTTGTCGCATGTACCATTGCATTTTTTGCTTCGAGCATCTCTACCATAAAAGTACTTTGACCAGAAATCAAATCATCTGCCGCCCCAATGCGTGTAAAGATTTGATCAAATATCGGAAGGGTTGCCTTTGATGCTGGCACAAAACAGCCAATTTGCGCAAGAATTGAGATCAATGCCATTTGTCTCATATATGTGCTTTTCCCTGACATATTCGGACCAGTAATGAGCAAGGTTTGTCTCCCTTTGCCCATTTGGCAGTCATTCGGCACATACTCTTGATGATCCATCACTTTTTCAACAACAGGATGACGTCCATCAATGACTTCCACTTCATCTGCTGAAAATTCAGGGCGGACATAACGCCGCTTTTCACTCACAGTCGCAAAGCATTGCAGCGCATCAAGCTCACTCATTTGTTTTGCGAGCAGCTGTAATCTAGGAATATACGCTTTTACTTGTTCCCGAAGCGCAGAAAATAGTTCATATTCCAATTCACTAATATTTGATTCCGCCTCAAGAATAAGGGCTTCTTTTTCTTTCAATTCAGGTGTAATATACCGCTCTGCATTGGCAAGGGTTTGTTTTCTTTCGTAACGGCCTTCTTCTAATAAATGCGTATTGGCACGGGTCACTTCGATATAGTAGCCAAACACCTTATTAAAGCCGACTTTCAACGAACGAATGCCTGTATATTCTCTTTCTTGCTGTTCAAGACGAGCGATCCAATCTTTCCCGTTTCGGCTCGCATCACGATATTCATCTAATTTTGCATTGTAGCCGTCTTTAATCAAATTGCCTTCTTTTAACGTCATCGGCGGATTCTCATAAAGAGCATCTTCTAATAAATCAAGTAAATCACCGCATGGGTCAATGTCATTTGCTCTAGATTTTGCCATTTCCTCCGGGAGAGAATGGACAAGCTCTTTAATAGCCGGCACTTGCTTGAGAGATTCTTTCAATTGAATGAGATCACGGGCATTCACATTTCCAAATGCCACACGGCCCGCTAGACGTTCAAGATCATACACTTGCTTTAAACGTTCTCGCAGATCCTCTCGCTCAAAGAAATGTTCCATCAAAATTTGCACCATTTCCTGGCGTTCTTTGATTTGTGAAAGGCGGATGAGCGGACGATCGATCCATTGCTTCAGCAATCTTCCGCCCATTGCCGTTTTTGTTTCATCTAAGAGCCATAATAAAGAACCCTTCTTGCTTTTTGAACGGATGGTTTCTGTTAATTCAAGGTTTCTTTTTGAGTAAAGATCAATTTTCATCGTTTGTTCAAGCTGAAACACTTGAACTTGCTGAAGATGATCAAGACTCCTTTTTTGCGTTCTTCTTAAGTATGCATAGAGTGTTAAAAATGCTATTTTCAGATGTTCGTCAAGATGAGCAACGAGTCGTTCAGCTTCATCTATTAATTCAGCGCTATCTTCGTATGAGATGGTCGCTTGGCAGCGTTCCTTCAGGGTTTTCACCGTTTCTTCATCAAGCTGCTTTGATACCACAATCTCTTTTGCACCGACAGAATAAATTTCAGACACAACTTCATCTAACCGTTCAATGAAAGCCGCCATGTTTTCACCTGTTGATAAATCGGAAAGCGCAAGACCGTAGCCATTTTGAAAACTGGAAACAGACGCGATAAAGTTATTTTCGTTTTCATTCAGTCCTTTGCCGTCCATGACCGTACCTGGTGTAATCAGTTGAACGACCTCTCTTTTGACCACACCTTTTGCCGTTTTAGGGTCTTCCACCTGCTCACAAATGGCGACTTTATAGCCTTTTTCAATCAGTTGTTCTATGTATGCAGACGCAGAATGATATGGAACACCACACATTGGAATCGTGCCGCCATCCCTGCTTGTTAACGTAATTTCTAATTCTTGTGCTGCTTCTTTTGCATCATCAAAAAACATTTCGTAAAAATCGCCTAAGCGAAAAAATAAAAAGGCATCTTGGTAATCTGCCTTGATCTTTAAATATTGCTGTATCATGGGCGTATAACTTGCCATATTTCTAATCCCTCACTATATTACTTTCGAATTCATACCATCTTTCATTATAGCATAAAAATTCACCTTTTTTCCCTAGATCAAAGCACAAAAAAACTAGGGGGATATGCGCCCTAGTCATCAATTACTCTTCTGGATCACCCGCGAGGAATTCTGGATGAATATCTTCTAATTCCTCATCCACTTCTTCTTCCCATTCGTGATCATCTTTTTCTTTCCAGCTTGAATTGACTTCTACAACAATTTTGGTTTCCCCTACTACTTCAGCAATGAATTCACGCTCTGCTTGAACGACAATTTTATTGCCATTTGGAGAAATGGTGACTTCTAAGCAATTGGGCTGCTGTAAGACTTTCGCAATCACTTCGTGCTCATCATCAAGGAAGTTTTTATCTTTATATCTCAGTTTGATGATATCTACATATTTTACACGTTCTGTGACCACTTCGGTTTTCGTGTTGTCTGCGTAAGAATACCACACGTTAATATCAAATGTACCTTCAATCTCAACTGTTTTACCGACTTTTTCAGCATCGTACTTATGATTAATGATCCAACCGCCTAGGATGCTGGTTGGTTTTTGCGATGGAGAAATGGTGTGTGTGCTTTGGGTAAATTTCCTCCCTTTTGCAACCACCGCTTTTGTAATAATTTCTCTGTATTCAGACATTCCGGCATGCCTCCTTGTTCTTGATCGTTTTATCTTATGCTGGGCATTCGTCTAGTGTGTCACGATTTTGAGTCTCATGTTCAATTAAATTCATTTCTGTTTCAGTGTATGCATGGTCGCCCATAAACTTGCCTTGAAAATTGGAAAAGTTGGAGAGTGAGAGATTGGGGTTGATGGAAGCTGAAGGAGAAAGAAGGTATGCAATTCTTACATCAGAAAACAAAAAACCCCGCATCTGCGGGGTTTTCTCATTTAATGGAGCAACTTGGGGATGAGTTTTTCACTTTTGAACCGGTTTCTCCTAATAAGAGGTCACCGCCGGTTGAAAGAATGATTTCATCCGTTACTTGATTAGAAATTGTGTGCGCTACAAGCTGAAGCAGGGAATTAACCTCTGTTTGTGATTCTTTGAATTCTTGAATCACTGGGATCTCATCCAGTTCTTCTTGCAGGGCATCAATTTTTTCTTCCACTTGTTTTAAGGCTTCATGTTTGCCATAATGCTTTAAATTCACAGCTTGCTTTTGAAGCGCCTTAATTTGATTAATGATCGCTGCAATTTTTGTATTTTCATTGATTTGCGCTTCTGCTTTTTTGAAGAAATCAACTTCTTCTGTTTCAGAAATCATTTTCGCGAGCTCTCTTGCGCGCTCGACAATCTCTTTCTTTGAATAAAGCGTCATTTTAATTCACCTCGATAGCTTCTCCAACCATTTCTCCGTCAAGAGACCAAGTTTTGGCTTGTGTGATTTTCACTTTGACGATGTTGCCAATCGCTTCTTTTGGTGCTTTAAAATTCACAAGCTTGCTTTTACTTGTATATCCGGCTAGGATCTCAGGGTTGTTTTTACTTTCACCCTCTACTAATACTTCGACAGTCTGCCCTTCATATTCCTTCATTTTTTTCGCAGAAATTTCATTTACGAGTGCATTCAGGCGCTGCAGACGTTCTTTTTTTACACGCATTGGCACGTTGTCTTTCATATTGGCTGCTGGTGTTCCTTCTCTTGGAGAGTAAATGAACGTATAAGCCGCATCAAACTCAACCTCACGATAGAGGGAAAGCGTCTCTTCAAACTGCTCATCTGTTTCATTAGGGAAACCAACGATAATGTCCGTTGTTAATGAAGCATTTGGCATTGCCTCTTTGATTTTGCGCACTAGGTCAAGGTAACGTTCACGGTCGTATTTTCTTGCCATGAGTTTCAGCACAGAAGAACTTCCTGATTGAACCGGCAAATGAATATGATCGAGAAGGTTTCCGCCTTTGGCAAGCACTTCAATTAAGTGATCATCAAAGTCACGCGGGTGGCTTGTTGTAAAACGGATACGTGGAATATCGATTTTACGCAGCTCATCCATTAGGTGACCAAGACCATATTCCATGTCTTCAAAATCTTTTCCATACGCATTCACGTTTTGACCAAGAAGGGTAATTTCTTTATATCCTTCTGCTGCTAAGCGTCTGACCTCTTGAATAATTTCATCCGGACGGCGGCTTCTTTCCTTACCGCGCGTGTAAGGGACGATACAGTATGTACAGAATTTATCACAGCCGTACATAATATTCACCCAGCCCTTAATTTTTCCTTGGCGGGCTCTCGGAAGATTTTCAATCACATCGCCTTCTTTAGACCAAACCTCAATGACCATTTCTTTTGAAAGGTAGCATTCAGATAATAGCTCTGGCAGGCGGTGAATGTTGTGGGTACCGAAAATCAAGTCAACAAATGGGTGTTTCTTTAAAATACGGTTAACGACCGATTCTTCTTGCGACATGCATCCGCAGACGCCTAAGATTAAATCTGGCTTTTCACGCTTTAATGCTTTTAAATGACCAAGCTCTCCAAACACTTTGTTTTCTGCATTCTCACGAATGGCACAAGTGTTTAATAAGATGACATTCGCATCTTCAGTCGAATTTGTTGGTTCATAACCAAGCGCCATAAAAATACCAGCCATCACTTCTGTGTCATGCTCATTCATTTGACAGCCATATGTGCGAATATAAAACTTGCGGCCGTTCCCTAACCCTTGAAACCGCTCGTCAATTTGAAATTGATTGTATTCGACTTCTTCTTTACCCCGTTTTTTTGCATCTTTTAAGGAAGGCGGAATGTACACAGCTTCAAAATACTGGCTGTAGTCCTTCTCGGATTTTTTGTCCGATGAACTTACTTGTCCGCTCGCTTTTCTCTGCTCTTCATTCATGAATTTGTACTCCTTTCAAACCAAGCTCCACCCTACAGTATAGACTATTTTGTCGTGAATTGAAAATAAATTCATATGTGTCCACACTTTTCAATCCACACGAATTTTACATGAATATTGAGTAGGCTTCAGATGGAGATCGTCTTTTCCTAAAGGATTTTGTATTTCTTTGACAATCTTCATCTGCTGTGTACCGACACTCTCAACTAAAGTAATTACATATGATTCTTTTTCTTCTTCTGCTACCATTCTTTCTTGTTCAGATAAGAAGAATGGAAAGTCATGGTGAGTCAGTTTAGATCCTTTTACTTCTATAAGCTTCTCTTTTCCATCGGGGTAATAAGATTTGATATCAAATCCGTGACCATCTTCTGTTTCAGCTACCCAATCGACAGCTTCCGCTAATTGTTCCCGTCCCACTGCTTTTAATTGCTCTATTTCCTTATGATAAACAAATTTCTCTGCTATTCTA
Organism: Bacillus sp. FSL K6-2869; assembly: GCF_040869405.1. Taxonomy (NCBI): domain Bacteria; kingdom Bacillati; phylum Bacillota; class Bacilli; order Caryophanales; family Bacillaceae; genus Bacillus; species Bacillus sp. FSL K6-2869. The sequence goes on along the minus strand of NZ_CP152035.1, from coordinate 1,722,997 downwards.
CCTGTCTCTTCATTTTGCTTTGATCTTTCTTCTCTTAATTGTTTATAAACATCTCTATGAATGATTCTTTTTCTTTTAAATTTGTTCTGATGTTCCACTTTTGGAATAAGGTTCTGGTCCAAATATACTTCGTAAACAAAATCATAAAAAAACTCATTTAAAGAATTGATATCTTGTATTAATTGGTGATGGTCAAAATGATCAATATTATACTTTTTAAAGACCAATGAGCTTGCTACATATTTTTTAGGTCTTAATGATTTACCCAAATGAAAATCACCTATATGAAAGCCCTCTAGTCTTTTATGATGCTTTAATTCAGGCTGTAGCCTTTCCCTCCAAATGGCTGCCTCTTCCCTAATTTCAGATAGAGATAAATTTTCAGTTCCAGTTTCAATTGTTAAATAAAAATCTTCCCCATTTTCCGCGAATAAAATAACAATAAATATCCCTTTTTGTGTCGTTGTTTTTTGAGAATTAGGATTTGAGGTTAATCTCTTGTCTAAAAGTGCAATCCAAAAACATTCTGCAACTTTTCCATTTCCTGTAGATGCTTTAATATCGATCCTATCCAAATTCCTCATATGGCGTTTTTCTAATTCATAACGAATGTTGTTTGGGATTTCTTTATTAAACATGTTGTGAAAAGGGTGATTTTTATCTGTTCTCCCTTTGTTCTTATAATCTAAAAATTGTTTATAAAAATCTTCTTTATTAAATAACATTTGTTTCACCACTTACCTCAATAGATCTTTTTACATACATTATACATAACAAACGGTAGATTTGATGAAATATGGAAAGATTAGCGCAAAAGAAAAGAGAGCCTCAGCTCTCTCAATCAAGTATATTCAGTTTTTTTGCTTCTTCTTCGATGATTGTCAGTGCACGGTCAAGCTCTTCTTTTGTGTGCTCTGCTGTGATGATGGCTCTAATTCTCGCTTTTCCTTTCGCTACAGTTGGGAAAGCAATGCCTTGAGCGAAAACGCCGCGCTCGATTAATGCTTTTGAAAACCGGAAAGTGAGTGCCTCGTCTCCAATCATCATCGGAATAATAGGCGTTTCTGTTGGTGCCACCTCAAATCCAAGACCGATGACTTTTTCTTTAAAATAGGCCGCGTTCTCCCAAAGTGTTTCAATGCGCTCTGGTTCGTCTAACAGCACTTCAATGGCTTCTTCACAGGCTCTTGTGACAGCCGGCGGATGTGAGGTGCTGAATAAAAACGGTCTTGCTTTATGCTTTAAATAGTCGATTAAAACGGCAGAACCAGCGACGTAACCGCCTAGCACACCAACTGCCTTACTAAGTGTGCCAACCTGAATATGCACTCTGCCGTCAAGTTGAAAATGATTCACTGTTCCGCGCCCATTTTCACCAAGTACTCCAGACGCATGGGCATCGTCTACCATCACAAAGGCATCATATGCTTCTGCAAGTCTTACAATCTCAGGAAGCGGTGCAATATCTCCATCCATTGAGAAAACACCATCTGTCACGATAAGACGGACGCGGTAATTCATCGATTTCTTTAAAATTTTCTCAAGCTCTTCCATATTAGAATGAGCATATACTTTTTTATCTGCCTTTGTTAAGCGAATCCCATCGATGATTGAGGCATGGTTCAGCTCATCTGAAATGACAATATCATCTTTTGTGAGAATACTGGATAAGACCCCTTGGTTGGTCGTAAAGCCTGATTGGAATACGAGGGCTGCCTCTGTCTTTTTAAAAGCTGCGAGCTTTTTTTCAAGCCGTTCATGCATTGTCATCGTTCCAGCAATGGTTCGTACAGATCCTGTTCCAGCACCGAATTCATCAATCGCCTCTTTTGCCGCTTTCATCAGCCTTGGGTGTGAGGTGAGACCTAAGTAGTTATTTGAAGAGAGTTGTATGACGGATTGTTCATTTAATGTCACCGTGGAAGATTGTTTGGAATCGATTTCTTTCAGTGTTTGATGGGTGCCTTGCTGCTTCATTGTGTCCAATTCATCTTGTAAATACGTAAATTCTTTCATCATTTCGTCCCCCTTTGATATGATGGCATGATCAGTACGACCTTCCCGCACGTACCATTTCTCATGAGTTCAAATCCCTTTTCAAAATCTTCAAATGGCAGCGTATGGGTGACAACCGGCTGTACATCAATGGTATTCGTTCTTAAAAGTTCAGATACTTGACGCCACGTCTCAAACATTTTTCTCCCCGTGATCCCTTGCACGCTTAATCCCCTAAAAACAATTTGATTCGTAATGTCAATGGTTACCGGCCGCTCTGGCAAACTTAGTATATTCACTTTCCCTCCATTTGCACAAGCTTCGAGTGCTTGATTAATCGCAACGGGATGTCCTGACATCTCACACATCACGTCTGCCCCTTCCATCCGCGTGAGCTGCTTAATCATGGCAACAGGATCATCTTTTCCGATATCCACGATATGATCTGCACCCATTTTACGGGCAAGATCCAGTCTGTATTCATTTTTATCAACAGCGAACACTTGGACAGCCCCGGAGGCTTTTGCAACCGCAATCGCCATTAAACCAATGGGACCACAGCCAAAAATCGCCACTGACTTTCCTGAAACAGGTGTATGCAGAACTGTATGAACAGCATTTCCAAGCGGTTCTTGAATAGATGCAAGTTCCACTGGCATTTGAGCTGGATTATGCCACACATTTTGTTCTGGTACTTTGACATATTCAGCAAAACAGCCATCAATGTCTACCCCTAAAATTTTCGTTTCGCTGCACAAATGCTGCTGACCCGTTAAACACATATAACACTGATTACAGACAATATGCGTCTCAGCCGATACAAAATCCCCTACTTTTGCTCGTGAGACTTGGTTCCCCGTTTTGACAACTTCCCCTGTGAATTCATGACCAAAAATGTACGGCGCTTTGACTCTCCCCTTCGCCCAATCATCCCAATTATAAATATGCACATCCGTTCCGCATATCGATGTAGCCTTTACCTGGATGAGCACTTCATGATCACTTATTTCTGGAATCGGCATTTCCATCATCGTCGCTCCGTAAGCGCTTTCTTTTTTAACAATCGCTTTCATCGTTCCACACATGACGTACAACCCCTTTGTTAAAAAACTTCTCCCAATCCGATCTTATCATGTCTTATTTTAGACGTAAATACCACTGTCTTTCAGGAGGAGACAAATGAACACTCCACATATTTTTTTAGATATTTTTCTAAAAAAAAAGCAAATCTCCTTTTATTCGGAGATTTGCTTTTAAGTTATCAGCGTTTTTTTTGAAACGGCTACATATAAAGCCGGCACAATCAGTAATGTCAGAATCGTTGAGAAAAAGACACCTGATACGATGCAGATCGCTAGCGGCTTAAAGAGTGGGTCATTACTTAAAGCAACGGGCATAAGAGCGACAAGTGCTGTAAATGCTGTCAGCAAAATAGGTCTAATCCTTGCTCTCCCCGCTTCAATCACAGCTGCCTGTTGATCGAGACCTTGCTTGCGCCGCTGTTCAATAAATTCAAACAAAACGACCGCATTTCGGACAACAATACCCGCCAATGAGACAATCCCCATTGTGGCCATAAAGCTAAACGGCGTTTGAGTGACAAATAGTCCAATAATGGCTCCGGATATCGCTAAGTAAACCGTTCCAAGAACTAAAAGCGGAAGCAGGAGTGAATTGAACTGGAAAGCGATGGTCACATAAATGAGCAGAAGGACTACCCCAAATAAGAGACTAATTTCAATAAAGAATTGGGTTTGATCTTCATTTTCTCCGCCCTGAGAAATGGTCAAATTGTTCGCCGCATCGCTTTTCCCAACTTCATTTACGACTTCCGTCATATCGTCTTTAAACGTATCTGATGTACCAGGATATGCCTTTAACGTGATCGTTGGCATCCCGTTTTCATGCGGAATGCTTTCAAATTGCTCTGTTTCTTTTTCGTTTACGTATCGGCTAAGCGGCTCAAGTTGAGGCATGCCACCCTCATTTGCACTCACAGGCACCTTGATGTCTTTTAGCTTCAGTCCGTTTTGATGTGTGCTCATGTCTTGTTTCACTACGAGATCGATGTCATCTGTTCCTTGTTTAAAGGTGCCTAATGGAATTCCTTCTGTGACAAGGCCAAGCTGTCTGCTGACAAACTGAGCAGTGAGCCCATCCTCTGCCATTCGGTCACGATTTAATTCAAATGAGATGGTTTTCACTGGTTGTTTGACATCGTCTGTGATCAGACTTGCTCCGCTTTCTTTCATTTCTTTTGTGAGCTTCTCTTTCACATCCACGAGCTTTGAAAATTGTTCTCCTGCAATGGTTACGGTCACAGGCGCTCCAGTTGGCGGACCTTGAACAATGGTTTTCATAAAGATATCAGCATCTTTAAATTTCTTTCGCAATGGCTCTGTCATACGATCGATCAATGCTTTGCTTGTCATCTGCTCATTGTCTACTCTGACAACAACCTGACCCGTATGATCACTTGCGTTTGAGATACTTTCATTAAACAAGTTCGGCACACCGCCGCCTGCAAAAATGGCCGTCTCTTCAATGCCTTTTTGCTGTTTGATCTCTTGTTCTATTTTCTCTAATGTGTCATTTGTTTTATCTAAGGTTGTTTCACTTGGAAGTGTCACAGTGACAACAACTTCTTTCTTATTCGCCGCAGGGAAAAACTCAAATGGTGTGGCGAAAATAAGCAAAAAGGCAAGTGTGGCAACGAGCAAACCACTTAATCCAATGAGAAGTGGCCGCTTCACGATGTTTGTCAGTACTCGATCTGCATAAAAATCAGCTAATCTTTTTAATGGTTTGCCTAAAAAGCCCGGTTCTTTTTGAATCTTCTTGTTCTTTCTTTTTCGGTTTGCTGTATATTGATACACTGGCACAAGTGTCAATGAAATGACCATTGACGCAAGTACAGTTGTGACTAGAACAGACGGTAACGCTCGAATAAATGAACCGTTCGCACCAGAAAGGAAAACAAGCGGCAAGAAAGCAAAGACAACAGCCAGCGTTGACGTCAAAATGGATCCAGCTACTTCTTTTACACCTGCAATTGTTCCTTTAAGCGGACTTTCGTATTTTTTCATCTGCCTCAAAATATTATCGTTGACGACAATGGCGTCATCTACAAGTATCCCTAGCGCAATGATAAAGCCAATAATTGAAATTTGATTAAGGTCCACTTGTAAAAAAGGCAGCGGGATGGTTCCGATCGTTATGGATAGCGGAATCGCAAGTGAAACGATAAACGCACCACCAATGGTTAGGCCAAGTGTGGTGACGACAATGACGGCGATGACGGCCACGATCGCTTCTTTGATTAAATTGTTAAAAATGGCATCTACTTCACTTTTTTGTGAATAGTAGTCTATCCAATCCGCACCATTTGGCAGCTCTTTCTCTTTTTCAATGACCGCACTGACTTTGTCATACATTTTAGGAATATCCAGTCCTGGCTTGATATTGACTGTAAATGAATAGGCTGGCTTTCCGTTATATGAAACGATATCACTTTTCTCTTTTTCTACTTCTTTTAAACGACCAAGCTCACCGATTGTAACAGGCTGTCGGCTCGTTTTTGAGAAAATCTCAATCTTTTTCATTTGATCTAAACGATCATAGGCATCAATGGACAGCTTGACCTTTTCTCCATCTGACTGGACGTCACCTAGAGGGGATGTGTCAAATTCTTGATTGATGGCATTTGTGACATCGGTCACGTTTAACCCGTTATCCTCCAGTTTACTTGAATCCAAGTTCAATATTGCTTGTTTGTCATTGAACCCTTTGATGACAACACCATCAACACCTTTGATGTCCTCCACTTTTTCTTTTAACGCACGCAGCGATTCCTGACTTTTTGCTAAATCAGATGAGTTACTTGCTACAATCATATAAGAACCAACTGGCACATTGCCAAACTCATCCTTTACATCTGGCTCCATCACACCATCTGGAAAAGAAGAGGCGGCATTTGTGGTTTCACTCTTGATTTGACTTGCCACCTTTTGAAAATCGGCTTGATCATCAATTTCAAGCACAATATTTGAGAAACCAATGGCAGAAACAGAGCTTGTCTTCTCTACACCATTGATATCAGAAATGGCCGACTCGAGTTTATTGGTGACATCACTTTCTACCTGTTTTGCATCAGCACCAGGGAAAACAGTCGAAATGGTTACAATATTTGCTTGAAACTCTGGCAGTTCTCGTTTAGGAAGCTGTGTAAACAAATAACCTCCAGCAATGAGAACGATAAAAAATAAAATAAAAACAAGCTTTCCTCTTTTTAAAAAAGCTTCAATCATTATTTCACCTACTTAAATATTTATTTTTGATGAAGTATTTTCAACTTAATCTTAATTTATCATCATGGTGAAAAAATGCAAGCTCTAATATGTCATTTTCTATCTATTTTGTGAAAGAAATATGTTATATGAGAAATGTATAGCGGTAAACAAAAACAACCTGCTTACATGATGTAAGCAGGTTGAAAATAATAAAATTAGAATTATCGTGGTTCAACAATCAGTTTGATTGCTGTTCTTTCTTCTCCATCGATAAGAATGTCAGTAAAGGCTGGAATGCATATCAAATCCACTCCGCTAGGCGCAACAAATCCCCTTGCAATGGCGACAGCCTTGACCGCCTGATTCAGTGCTCCAGCGCCGATAGCCTGTATTTCCGCTGCACCGCGTTCACGTAAAACGCCGGCTAATGCTCCTGCTACTGAATTTGGATTTGACTTTGCTGAAACTTTTAAAATTTCCATTTTTGCTCCCCCTTAAATTTACAATGGATAAGTGAGTGTTCATTAGAACAATCTTTGTTAGATGTTGCTATTTTTTTGAAAATCCATCCCCAAAATGTTTTTCAAAAATAGCAGGCTACCTACCATTTTTACTATATTCACGATAGAGGGCGCATATTCCTTCTTTCTGATTAATATTTTTCTGAAATAAATATGTGAATATTTATTCAAAGAAAATATGGTCATCATTTATCAAAATTCGATCAATTTTGACAGCTTTTTTCGACGGTTCGTCAATTTCTACGATCACTGCACTTAATGTCGTGCGGCCTTCTGCAATTTCAAAACGGACAGGGAGGCTCGTTTTAAATCGTTTAATAATCGTTTCCCGATCAACACCTAAAATACCGTCATAAGGACCAGTCATGCCAACATCCGAAATATAAGCAGTTCCTTTTGGCAAGACACGGTTATCTGCTGTTTGAACATGTGTATGCGTTCCAACGACACATGATGCACGGCCATCTGTATACCAACCCATTGCTTGCTTTTCACTTGTGGCTTCACCATGAAAATCAATAAAAATAAACGGTGTACGTTTTGAAGCTTCTGCTATGAGCTCATCTACTTTTTGAAATGGGCAGTCAATCGGAGGTAAAAATGTGCGGCCTTGCAAGTTGATGACAGCTAGTTCTTTACCTTGTTTTTTAATAAAAGTGAGCCCTTTACCTGGTGTACCTTGCGGGAAGTTTGCCGGACGAACAATATGGGGTGCATCATCGATGAAATCGAAAATGTCTCTTTTATCCCATGTATGGTTCCCCATCGTGAGCACATCAGCCCCAGCTTGAAGCAGCTCGTGATAGATTTTTTCAGTAAGACCTTTCCCATGAGCCGCATTTTCTCCATTGACAATCGTAAAGTGTGGCTGGTATTTTTTCTTTAGCTTTGGCAAGTATTCTTTCAGTGTATCTCTGCCAGGTGAACCAACGATATCTCCAACAAATAATATTTTCATACGTTTTGAACCCTTTCTCTTATAAAATGATCTTCTTATCAGTGTTGCATATTTACACAAAAAAATAAAGCGGCGCTAAGCGCACCGCTCTATTTTGCATACTCTACTGCGCGAGTTTCTCGAATAACTGTCACTTTAATGTGACCAGGGTAATCGAGCTCGTCCTCAATCCGCTTACGAATATCCCTTGCTAGACGGTGAGCTTCAAGATCATTAATTGAATCTGGCTTCACCATAATACGCACTTCACGTCCAGCTTGTATCGCAAACGATTTTTCAACACCTTCATAAGATTCAGAGATGTCTTCTAATTTCTCAAGTCTCCGAATGTAATTTTCAAGCGTCTCACTTCTTGCACCAGGGCGTGCTGCAGATAATGCATCGGCTGCCGCAACAAGAACAGCGATAATAGATGTCGGTTCTTGGTCACCATGGTGAGATGCAATACTGTTGATGACAACAGGATGCTCTTTATATTTCGTCGCAAGCTCAACGCCAATTTCCACGTGGCTTCCTTCTACTTCATGATCAATGGCTTTTCCAATGTCATGCAGAAGACCTGCTCGTTTTGCAAGCTTTGCATCTTCTCCAAGCTCTGAAGCCATGAGACCTGCAAGATGTGCAACCTCAATTGAATGCTTCAGGACATTTTGTCCATAACTTGTACGGAATTTTAAGCGACCGAGAATTTTGATGAGATCCGGATGCAAACCGTGAACTCCGACTTCAAATGTCGTTTGCTCACCCATCTCGCGGATATAATCATCGACTTCACGGCGTGATTTTTCCACCATTTCTTCAATTCGTGCAGGATGAATACGTCCATCCTGGACTAGCTTGTCCAGAGCTATCCTCGCTGTTTCACGTCTTATCGGATCAAAGCCCGATAAGATAACAGCTTCAGGTGTATCATCAATGATCAGGTCAATACCTGTTAACGTTTCTAACGTACGGATATTTCGTCCCTCACGTCCGATAATACGACCTTTCATCTCATCATTTGGAAGATTGACTACAGATACTGTTGTTTCAGCTACATGATCAGCTGCACAACGCTGTAACGCAAGTGAAAGAATGTTTTTCGCTTTTTTATCAGCCTCTTCTTTCGCCCGGTTTTCAGATTCTTTCGTCATGACTGCAATGTCGTGGGAAAGCTCATTTTCAACTTGATCCAGAATGATTTGTTTCGCTTCATCTCGAGTTAGACTAGAAATACGCTCCAACTCAGCTTTCTGCAAACGAATCATATCATCCACTTTGCTTTCCATCTCTTCAATATGTTGTTGTCGTTCATTCAGAGAATGATCTCTCTTCTCCAACAGGGACTCCCGTTTATCTAAAGATTCGTCCTTGCGATCAAGGTTTTCCTCTTTTTGAAGTAAACGGTTTTCTTGTCTTTGAAGCTCATTACGTCTTTCACGAACTTCTTGCTCCGCCTCTACACGAAACGAATGAATTTCATCTTTCGCTTCTAAGAGCGCTTCTTTCTTCAATGCTTCCGCATCACGCTTTGCATCCTCAACAATTTGTTCGGCCATGTTTCTTGCGCCGGATATTTTTGCTTCTGCAATGGTTTTACGAACAAAGTAGCCAACAACTAAACAGATTAGGCTCAGCAAAATGGAGATGATCGTAAACATCGTAGGCGACATATTTTCACCTCCTCTTGCTATGAACTTGGTTTTACAAATAAAGTGTCGGCATGTACATTGTTTTGTGTCTCAACATACAGGGCCTTCACAGGGAATGAGATCCTCACTGCCCTTGTCAAGTTTAAATTAGTTATCAATCATGTTAAGAAAAACAAGTGATACATTCCCATTGTAATTGTGTCGGAAATACTTGTCAAGCTAGTCAGACTAAGGCGTAAGTCGTTATTTCAAGCAAAGACAGAACTTTTGACCCGCTAGCTGTTATGTAATTGTAAAAAAAAGACGCTTTTCAGCGTCTTCAGGCTGTCGAGAAAATCTCGACAGCTTTATTTTTTCCCTTAAATTTTCCACTACCCCATTTTATAATAGAGAAAAGCATACTAAAGGAAGGTGTTTTTCTCATGTTCCACACTAGAAATTCTTCTCAGCACGAAGCCGAATTTGTATTACTAGATCAACTGGTCGAAGAGGATCACCTGCTTCGTAAAATTGATCAATACATTGATTTTTCATTTATCATAGACAAAGTAAAACCATATTATAGTGAGAATAAAGGTCGTCCTTCTCTCGATCCACTCATTTTGTTCAAAATGATGTTCATCGGATACCTGTATGGTATCCGTTCTGAAAGACAACTTGAAAAAGAAATTTACTATAACATGGCGTATAGATGGTTTTTAGGTTTGAACATCAATGACCCCGTTCCTCATCACTCGACCATTAGCTGGAATCGTCGTACTCGATTCAAAGATACAACGATTTTTCAAGACATTTTCGACGAGATCGTGCTTCAAGCTATCAATCATGATATGGTAGGAGGCCGCGTTCTTTTTACTGACTCCACTCATCTTAAAGCCAATGCCAATAAACATAAATATACGAGAAAAACGATTGAGCAGGATACCCAGAACTATATAAATGATTTAGAAGAAGCGATCCAAGAAGATCGGGTGGCACACGGAAAAAAGCCCTTAAAGGTAAAAGAGGAGGTGAAAACGGAAAAAGACATTCGTCAAAGTACGACTGATCCTGAAAGTGGCTATCTTTATCGTGAAAACAAACCGGAAGGCTTTTTCTACCTAGACCACCGTACAACGGATATGAAGTACAATATCATCACGGATGCCCACATCACGCCCGGTAATGTCCATGATTCTGTTCCGTATCTTGATCGGTTGGATCACCAAATCGCACGATTTGGTTTTCAAGTAGAAGCTGTTGCCCTTGATTCTGGTTATTTGACGACCCCAATCTGTAAAGGTTTATCAGATCGCCGTATTTTTGGTGTCATCGCACATAGACGCTTTCATCCAACAAGAGGTTTATTTGAGAAGTGGAAATTCAAGTATGACTCTGAACATGATCATTACATATGCCCAAATGGTGAGAAGCTATTATATACAACAACTGATCGAAAAGGTTATAGGTTCTACAAATCAGATCCTAAAAAATGTACATCGTGTCCTTTCCTTGAAAGATGCACAAGGTCGAAAAATCATCAAAAAGTCATCTCAAGACACATATGGGAAGAACATAAAGAAAAGATCAGACAAAATCGTCTATCTGTCTCTGGAAAAGAGCTATATAAAAAAAGAAAAGAAAAAATAGAGCGAAGCTTTGCAGATTCAAAACAACTGCACGGGCTTCGCTACTGCCGGTTGAGGGGAAAACAAAATGTGAGTGAGCAAGTTCTTCTCACAGCTGCCTGTCAGAACATGAAGAAGATTGCCACACATCTAGCGAAGCTAGGTTAGGTGTGTGGGAGGCCTTTTTCATTCAATCTCATCCATCATCATTACGATGAAAATAAAAAAGATTGTAGAAAAACATGAGTTTCTCTACAATCTGAAGACGCTTTTCAGCGTCTTTTTAGTCATTCAATTCCAATTCTTCTTGTCCTTCTTCGTCAGTTGATTTCACTCCGTTTGTATCCAAACCATAGTGCTCCCTGATCTGCTCCTGAATCATAAGAAGAATGTCTTTATTCTCTTTTAGGAATTGCTTCGCATTTTCACGTCCTTGTCCAAGACGTTCCTCTTGATAAGAATACCAAGCCCCGCTCTTTTGTACGATATCTAGTTCGCTTCCAAGGTCGATGATTTCTCCCTCTTTCGAGATACCTTCACCGTACATAATGTCTACTTCGGCAATACGGAATGGCGGTGCCACTTTGTTTTTCACAACTTTAATTCTCGTTTTGTTCCCCATGATGTCGTTCCCTTGTTTCAACTGTTCAGCACGGCGTACTTCTAAACGAACAGATGAATAGAACTTAAGTGCACGTCCACCAGGCGTTGTTTCAGGATTACCAAACATAACCCCTACTTTTTCACGAATTTGGTTAATAAAGATCGCAATTGTTTTTGATTTGTTGATAGCACCAGATAGTTTACGAAGTGCTTGAGACATCAAACGTGCTTGAAGACCAACGTGTGAATCTCCCATGTCTCCTTCGATCTCTGCTTTTGGTACAAGAGCAGCTACTGAGTCAATGACAACAATATCAACTGCACCACTACGAACAAGTGCTTCTGCAATTTCAAGTGCTTGTTCTCCTGTATCCGGCTGAGAAAGTAACAACTCATCAATATTGACACCTAATTTTTGAGCGTAAACTGGATCTAGCGCATGCTCCGCATCGATAAATGCAGCTTGTCCTCCCTGCTGCTGAACCTCAGCAATCGCATGAAGTGCTACTGTCGTTTTACCAGAACTCTCTGGACCATATACTTCAATAATACGGCCGCGAGGGTACCCACCTATTCCAAGCGCAGTATCAAGTGCTAACGAACCACTAGGTACTGTTGAAATACGTGTATCTGTTTGCTCTCCTAGTTTCATAATAGAGCCTTTACCAAACTGTTTTTCTATTTGTTTAAGAGCCATATCTAAGGCTGCTTGACGATCACTCATTCTATTGTTTCCTCCTTTATCAATTCCACTATCTATACTATACCTTGTTTTACGTCATTTGCCAAGAAAAAAACGAACACATATTCGATTTTTTCTTGGCAGATTATTTAAGAAAAGAGCTGTTTCTATTAGAAAAAACTCTCTTTTATATAGGAGTAAACCTCATAAAAAAACAAAATTAACTATCTTTTAATAATTTGAGAAGGTGGTGCAAACCATATTTCACAGCACGCTTGCGAATGCCTGATCGACTGCCAGTAAACATCCATTCAAACACGTCTGTCTGGTCTTTTGTCGATAGCCCGATAAATACTTTTCCAACCGGCTGTCCTTCGTGTGGTTCAGGACCTGCCACACCTGTAAAGCTAATACCGATATCGCTTCCCGTCAGTTTTCTAACGCCTTCTGCGAGCTCTAACGCACACTCTTTGCTGACAGCACCATGAGAAGACAATGTTTCTTCACGGCAGCCCAGCACTTGCTGCTTGACTTGATTTGTGTAACAAACCACACTGCCGTTTAAAATGGATGATGCCCCTTCGAGATCTGTCAGCCACTCTGAAAACATACCACCAGTCAGGCTTTCAGCCGCTGCTACTGTTTTCCCGTGTTCATGCAAGGCCTTTGAAGCTTCAAAGGCAAGAGATGTATTACCATATCCGTAGAAGTACTCGCCGACCCGTTCTAAAATTTGTGCTTCTGTTTCTTTTAACAGACGCTCTGTTTCTTTTTCATCCTCATGCTTGGCTGTCAGCCTTAGCGTCACTTCCCCGTCAGCTGCAAGCGGTGCAATCGTTGGATTGGTCTGTGCATCAATTAAATCTTCAAGATCTGTTTCCAGCTGAGATTCACCGATGCCAAAGAAACGCAAGACAACAGACACGATTTTTTCCTTTAGGCCGAGTTTTTCAGAAATAAGCGGCTTCGCTTCGTTTTCAAACATCGGGTGCAATTCACTTGGCGGTCCAGGGAGCAGAATGTAAAACGTATCTCCCTCTTGTATAAACATACCAGGTGCCATTCCGAAACGGTTTACGAGCACATCAGATCCCTCTAGAACGAGCGCCTGTTTACGGTTGTTCGGCGACATATCGCGTCCGGTTTTACGGAAGTATTCTTGAATAGACTCAAATGCTTCTTCATTTAGCACAAGCTCTTTACCGAGCGTACTCGCAATGGTTTCTTTTGTTAAATCGTCTTTCGTTGGTCCAAGACCACCTGAGAAGATAATAAAATTCGATCTTTCCTGTGCCACTTGAATGGCCTTTTTTAAACGCTCTGGATTGTCACCAACTGCTGTGTGGTAATAAACATTCACACCAATTTCAGCTAGTTGTTTGCTGATGAATTGTGCATTCGTATTCGTAATTTGCCCTAGCAAAAGTTCGGAACCGACTGCAATAATTTCTGCTTTTCTCTCTGACTTCAAAGCGTACACGTCCTTTTTAGTTAGAATTCTTTAAGGCTTCCCAGTTTTTCGCAAAGTAATCCCATCCTGAGACAACAGTGAAGAACACCGCTACCCACATGGCAAGATCACCAAAAGGGAATGATACAAGTTCAAACGGCAGGTTATGCAAAAGAAGTGCCGAAATCGCAATGATTTGCGCCCACGTCTTCACTTTTCCAAGCATATTGGCTGCGACCACTTCACCGCCTCCAGCTAAGACAAGCCTTAGGCCCGTTACAGCAAATTCACGGCTAATGATCACAATTGCCATCCATGCCGGTGTGAGATTGTATTGAACAAGTATAATTAAAGCCGCTGAAACAAGCAATTTATCTGCAAGCGGATCTAAAAATTTACCAAAGTTTGTGACTAAATTGAGCTTACGTGCATAGTAACCATCAATCCAGTCGGTTGTCGAAGCGACAATAAACAAGATCGCTCCAACAAGGTGAGTGACTTCGATGCTGACGTCACCAAAGCGCGCAACACCCCAATCTAATGGAGCAAGCATAATCAACATAAACACAGGAATCAAGGCGATCCTAGAAAGAGTAATTTTATTCGGTAAGTTAAACATGAATTCCAATCCTCCAATAAAGCATTTTTTTATGTATATAATAGTAGGAACAAAAGAAAAGTCATCTACTTGCTTAAGATGACTTTTCCTTTCCTTTATTCACAATCACAATGTTTTGTGTCATGGTGTTTTTAGGGTCTAATTCGTACTTCAGCGTTTCGTCATTGACTTTAATATCGATTCCCGATGCATTTCCTAAGCGGATATCGACTTGGGAAAGATCAGTCAAGTCTGTTTTAAACGATTCGCCATCTTTCAATTCACCCATCTTCAGCACTTTTCCAGATTCGTCTCTCACACGAAGCCATGAAGCTTGTGAGGCAGAAATGGTTAGCTCCATCTCTTCTGCACCTGATACTTCATACGTAGTCGTAGAACCCTCTGTATCCGTCGCCTTCAAAGAAACATCTTCATCGTCTTTAGATGAATCCTTTGAGGAATCGTCTTTTTCAGATGATTTTTCTTGATCATCTGACGAAGCTTTATCCTTTTTCTTTTGATCCTTTGCAAGCGATGAATCCTCAGACACTTCGTATTTTGATTCTGATTGCTGAGGAGCCGCCTGATTATTTTTTTGTCCGCTATCATGATTAACCGCTTGAACGATCACATAAATGATAGCGATCACCACAAGGATCCCTCCAATGATTAAAATCGTCGGAAGCAGCTCTAGTACCTTTGAGGCAGGCTTTGGCAGCTCTCTTTGCGGTTTAATATTTGATAATTTATCAGACACTTCATCGTTATACGTACTTGGTACATCTTTACGAAACTCTTCGAACAATTGTTCAGGATTCAGTCCAACGGCTTCGGCATATTGTTTAATAAACGCTCTGACGTAAAATTTACCTGGAATGATATCATAATTTCCTTGTTCTATTGCTAGCAAATAGCGCTTTTGGATTTTGGTAGCCGCCATCAGATCCTCCAGCGACATCCCTTTTTCCTCTCTGGCCTCAACGAGCCGTTTTCCCAATTCAGTCAAAACAAACACCTACCATTACCATATTAAAAATCGAAGCCAGAAAAACCAGAATGATCAAACACTTGTGGTTCTTCAGCGTGCTCGTATGTAATTTCTTCGTCTGCACTATTACGCAATTCAATGATGTAGTCGAAATCATCCATTGTATATTCTGAATTTTGAATAAAGATATCTGGATGCTCTACCACCTTTGTAGCAGGCAGTCTCATAATTTCTCTTAAAAGCTGCAAGTGCTTTTCAGAACCTCTTCTTGTCGACACAATCCCATCAATAATAAAGACGTTATCTGGGCTGTATTCATCTGCAATCAGCTGACTGCGAATGGTCTGTTTCAAAAGAGTCGACGATACAAACAGCCATCTCTTACTTGCACATACACTTGAAGCAACAATTGATTCTGTTTTTCCAACCCGCGGCATTCCGCGAATTCCAATCAATTTATGTCCTTCTTTTTTAAATAATTCAGCCATAAAATCAACAAGTAGACCAAGCTCGTCCCTTTCAAAACGGAACGTCTTTTTGTCATCCGCATCACGCTGAATGTATCTTCCATGACGAACAGCTAAACGGTCACGAAGTTTTGGCTGTCTTAGTTTCGTTACTTTTATCGTTTCCATTGTATTTAAAATTGATTCAAGGCGCTTAATTTGTTCTGTGTGGTCACAGCGAAGAAGCATGCCGCGTCTTGATACATCAACACCATTAATTGTCACAATATTAATTGAAAGCATCCCCATTAAAGAAGAAATGTCTCCTAAAAGTCCGGGACGGTTCACCTGTATCTCATATTCAAAATACCATTCGAGCTTTGCCAAATGATATTACCCCCTTCATTGTGGCAAATTTTTACCTTCCTTTATCATAAAGCATTTTCACATTTTTAGAAAGCACAATGTTGTGAAACAGTTAAAATAAAAAGAGAGGCACAAACGACCCCTCTTTTTGTTTAGTGCGAGCTATTATTTTCAACCAGTTTGACCATCATATTGGCAATTGCGCGCTGCTCATCTTCTGATGCGACGCTCCAAAGGTCAGCAAGTACTCTTTCTTGCTCATTCTTTGCTTCAACTTCATTAGCCAGGTATCCGCCAATTTCATACGCAAGGTTATTGATAGTATCATCTTTTAAGCCTTTATCCTGCGCATGATTTAAACGGTCTCCTAAAAAGTTTTTCCAATGGTCCCAGTTCTCAAGTACTGACATGTCGATTCCTCCATTCGAAAAGATGAATTACAGCCATAGCTTTTGTCATGGAGTGACGAATTATACACGTTTTTAACAGTACCAGCCGCCATTAACGGATAAAATTTGACCTGTCATATAACTTGACTGCTTTGAGGCGAGAAACCAAATGACATCGGCTATCTCTTCAGGTGCGGCAAGACGGCCGAGCGGAATCTCCTCTTCCATCATCGCAAGGTCTTCTTGTGTGAAGCTTTTCATCATATCAGTTTGAACAGCACCTGGTGAGACTGCATTTGCTCTAATTCCACTTGGGGCAAGCTCTTTGGCAAGCCCTTTAATGAAAGCATTTTGAGCACCCTTGACCATACTATACAGTACTTCACACGAGGCACCCGTTTCCCCCCATATCGAGCTAACTGCAATAATATGACCTGACTTTTTTTGGATCATGGCAGGCAAAATAGATTGGGTAAGCTCATAAGGACTTGTCACATGAAGCTGCACCATGCTGGCTAGATCTTCTTTTTCAGTATCTGTCACTAAACCAACATGACTCTTTCCGCTATTTAAAACAAGAATATCTGGATCAAGCGGCAGGCGGCTGACAAGCTCTGCTGCTCCGCCTGTTTTCGCTAAATCAGCTTGGACGACGTGCGTTTCTACTTGATATGTTTCTTTGAGATCAGCGGAAAGACGACTAGCCGCTTGTTCATTTTGATGATAATGGAGCATCAGATGGCAGCCTTCTTGGGCAAGCTTTTTAGCTGTCGCCTGCCCAATTCCGCCACTGGCACCAGTAATCAGTGCCCAACGACTCATACTTTGTTCCTACTTTCTTTATGGAATCCTTATTCTTTTCGTTTAAATGGGAACCAATTCGCTGATCCGAACAATTTGACCATCACAGGTACGAACAATGGTAGCACAACGAGCGCATACAATAAAAGCCCTGTGAGAACAAGTGTTGCAATCTGTAAGAGTGACAATACACCTGATGGCAGCATCGCTGCAAATGTTCCTGCCAAAATGACGGCAGCAGACATAATAACAGATCCCATATTTTTCATTGATTCAGTCATGGCAAACTGGATGTCTTTCGTTTTGTATTCATTGAAACGTTCCATTAAGAAAATCGAATAATCGACTCCTAGTGCCATTAAGATGACAAAGCCAAAGAATGGAACAGCCCAGTTGATGCCCGGATATCCGAAGAAATGGGTGAAAATAAATTCTGTTACACCAATAGCGGTAAAGTACGTTAAAATCAGCGATCCAACTAAGTAAAGCGGCATCACGAGAGAACGGAAGAGAATCACTAGTATTAAGAAAATACCGATCATCATGTAAAAAACCGTCTTATTGAAGTCTTGGTCTGACAGCTGTTTTAAATCAGCGTTCATACTTGATACACCAGATACGCCAAATGAAACATCTTTTAGGTTTGTTTCAGGAAGTGCACGTTTGACGGAAGCCTCTACTTGTTTAATCGTTTTCATGGCGTCGTTTCCATATGGATTGTCTTCTAAGATGACGTCAATCTTTGTCATCTTGCGGTCATCAGACATATAGGAATCGAACACTTGCTTGAAAGCTTTATTTTTTAGGACATCTTTTGGAATAAACCAACCGGCCATGTCTTGATCTGGTGCGTTTTTCAGTTCATCTAAGTAGTCTCCTGCACCCATTAAGCCGTTTGAAATTTTCTCAAGACCGTCGACACTTTTGTTTAGACCATCTGTCAGCTTGGTCAGATCGTCACCAAAGCCGCCAATTTTTTCTTTCATTTGTTTTTGACCATGAATGATGTCGCCGGCTCCATTTGCAAGTTTAGGCATACTATCAGCTAACTGTCCTTGGCCTTTAGACGTTTGATCTAGCCCGTTTTCAATGGCTTCTAAGCCAGCAATTAGCTCATCAATTTGATTTGTAAACACTTTTTGCTGCTCTGAAGCTTTTGCGATAAAAGCATCTGCTGCTTCAAGCTGTTTTTTTGCTTCTTTTGCTTGTTTTGCATAGCTGTCTGCCTGTTTAGCGCCTTCTTGCAAGGTAGTAGAAAGTTCGTTATATGAAGCTTTGATGGCTTGATATGATTGGTTTTCTTTCACTTGCGGAATTTGCTGCTCAAGTGTACTGAACTGTTTATTTGCTTGACTGATCAAAGCTTTCACATCCGCTGCGGCAGAGGATGACGTATCGACTTGTGCCAATGCTGCTTTTAATTCTTTGGAAATGCTTTTATACAGTGCCACTTGCTGATTCACTTGTTCGACTTGATCTGTTAATTCCTTTTTCGCACCCTTTATTCTTTCTTTAATTTCAGAAACACCTTTTTTGTTTTGATCGATATAGGTTTGCAGTTCTCTCATCGATTTTTCGACGTTTTGAATACCTGATTTTACGGATTCGGTTCCAGAAATCAATTTGTTAATGCCTTTTCCAGATGATTTAATTTGTGGTGTTTGATCCTCGATTGATTTACTCATGGTTGTAAGAGCATCTTGGATCTTTTTCAACCCTTCGTTACTTTTATCAAGCCCGTTATTTAGCTCTTTGGCTTGAGATTTCACGTACAGATCATTCAGTCCTTTTCCAACAGGGCGTGTCGCACTTCTTACTTTACTCACGCCATCTGTTTGTTCAATGGCGCGGCTTAGTTTTTCAACAGCAATCAGACCTTCGTTATTGTCTAAAAGATCGGATGATTTCACGACAACGGTTGCTGGAAGGGCTTCACCTGGTCCAAATTTGTCAGAGATCGTATTAAATGCATTGACGGATTCGTATTTATTGCCGATTTCGTCTAGGTTGTTATATGAAAGTGTTCCTTTATACATAAGAATCGCTGGAAGGGTAATAATTGCAACGATTAGCAAGCTGAGAAGTGGTTTCTTAAATGAAAAACGACCGGCTGTTTCCCACATTTTCGATTGCGGGTGGGCAATATCGCCTTTGATCGGCCAAAATAACACTTTTCCTAAAACCGCCATAAAGAATGGAACGACAGTGAGCAGTGCCACAATTAACACGGCGACACCAACCGCCACGGCGACAGCTGATTTATACAGTTGGAATTGGGCTAAACCGATACACGTAAAACCAATGAGGACAGCAATTCCGCTGAATAAAACGGTTTTACCTGCCGTCTTATATGTTGTAATAATCGCCTCAATCTTATCTTTTCCGTGAGATAGTTCTTCTTTAAACCGGCTTAGCAACAGGATGCAGTAGTCGGTTCCAATCCCAAACATGATGGCGACCATAAAAATTTGGGTAAAGGTCGAGAGCGGAAAATCAACATACTTTACTAGGTAAGCCACAATGGATTGGCTGACCAAATAGGAAAGCGCCACAGCCACTAAAGGAACGAACGGTGCCACTGCGGATCTAAAGACAAGCACAAGAACAATTAAAATAAACCCAATTGTAATGAATTCCGTTTTTTTCAGACCTTCTTGTGAGCTTGTGATGACATCATCGTCGATTAGCGGCTGCCCTGTCATTTCAAATTTCAGGTTCAGGCTCTTAAGCTTTTCATTGACTCTTTCTTTAAAATCGGATGCTTTGATTTTGTTCGAGTCGTATGTAACTGGAACAAGAAGTGTTGTTTGATCTTTAGAGAGCATCTGTTTTTTGATATCTTTGTTTGCATCAAAATAAGAAGTGATGTCTTCAACATGGAGATCTTGATCCTTTTCTAAAATCTCCATCGCTTTCTTTAAAGAGGCTTCTCTTTCTTTGACGATATCCTTTCCTTGAAAGACAATGACGATTGATTTTTCCGTATCCCCATTTTCAGACATGTTCTTTAATAATTGATCGGCGTAGGAAGAGGGATAACCATCTGGAACAGAAATCTGCCCTTTTTCTTTTGTTAATTGCGCCATATTAGGGGCGGTGATTAATAATACAGCCGCTAGTACGACCCAAAGGATCGTGATCAGCCATCTACCCTTTATGATTGCTCTCATTACTATGTTGTGCCTCCTCTTCGATGATAATTTGATAAATCTTTTCATATGTTTGAATAAATGATTCGATTTCTTTTTCATCAAATTTTTCTAAATATGACCGAACAAGATCCTGAAGCTGCTTTTCCATTCGGCTGACCACTTCTTTTCCTTCGGGTGTCACATAAAGATGAACGTTTCTTCGATCAGCTTGATCATGCTCTCGATAAATATAATCTTTATTAAAAAGACGATTGGTCATGGATGTCACAGCACTTTTGTTGACATTACATTCGATGGCAAGGTCTGTTGATGTACATCCTGGGTGTAAATTGATGTATCGAAGCGAGTAATATTGATCAAGTGTCAGTTCTTTATCGAGCTTTTCCGTGATCATACTCGATACTTTTTTTTCCATCATGAGATAGACGTCCGCATATCTCTGGATGAGCTGGGCAATTTTATTTTGTACCATATGCTACTCCTTTAGTTTGATTGTTTAACTATTAAAGAGTTTAACTAATTACTGAAACAATTGTCAATCAATATCTTCGCATATAAAGCGCTTTCTTTAGCTGGACACAAAAAAGACAAACTCTTATACGTTGAGTTTGTCTTTTTTTCATTTATTTTGCTTTCGGTACGACTTTAAAAACTGACATTCTTTCTTCATCAATTTCTTCGTCTAAGATTTGCTGAATATCTGTTAATTGGATTTGCTCCAGTACTGGCACGACATCAAATAAGCTCATTTCTAAGAATGCGTATCGAGTGAATTGATTGGCGATGTACTCTGGGGAGTTCATAGCTTTTAAAAAGCTGCCAATTTTTTTCTTGCGCGCAAGTTCAATCTTTTCTTCTGTGATCAGGCTTTTTGCTTGAAGAAGCGTTTCTTTTAATTCATCTGCGAGTTGATCAGGGTCATTTGTGTCTCCGCCAACTGAAGTGAAGCCAAAACCGCCTTCTTCCGTATAATCGTAACTGAATGTCTCATCAATCAAGCCTTTTTCATACATACGCTCGTATTGCAGAGAACTTTTACCAAACAATGTCTCTAAAATAAGATTCATGCCAAGCTCATGTTTGAGGAGCTGTTTTCCTTTTTTATGCGGGTTTTTCGTTTTCAAACCAAACATACATTTAGAACCTTGTACATTCATTTTCAGTTCGTATTCTTTTCGGTATACACGATCAGGTTCATTGATCTCTTTCCGCTGAATATCCGGCTGATCGGTAAATGGTTTTTTTGCCTGATTCGCTCTTACTTGGTCTAAAATTTGCGCCGGATCAACAGGACCCACTACAAAAAGAAGCATATTGCTTGGGTGATAGAACGTTTCGTAGCATTCATATAAATGGTCTTTCGTAATTGGCGCAATGCTTTCAACGGTTCCAGCAATATCAATTCTCACTGGGTGCTCTTGATAGAGGTTTTCGATCAGACCAAAGAATAAACGCCAATCTGGATTGTCATCATACATGTTGATTTCTTGACCAATGATGCCTTTTTCTTTTTCGACCGTTTTTTCAGTAAAATAAGGCTCTTGCACAAAATCAATGAGTGTTTCAAGATTCTGTTCGACATTTGAGGTGCTTGAGAATAAGTAAGCTGTTCTCGTAAATGTCGTAAAAGCATTTGCGGATGCTCCTTGTTTACTAAATGTATGAAACACATCTCCATCTTCTTTTTCAAACAGCTTGTGCTCTAAGAAATGGGCAATTCCATCAGGCACTCGGATCATGTCTTCTTTGCCAAGCGGCACAAATTCATTGTCGACAGAACCGTATTTTGTTGTGAAGGTTGCATAGGTTTTGTTAAACCCTTGCTTTGGCAGTACATAGACGTCAAGTCCGCTATCCATTTTTTCGTGATAGACCGTTTCTTGCAGCTGGTCGAATTGAATTGTTTTCACTGTCATGAAGCACCCTCCGTTCCTTTAAGAAAATAGGTCGTATCCCATTCGATTTTTTGACCCACTTTGATGATGTCCTCTTTTGTCACTCTGTCTAACGCTTCTAAAAAGGAATCGAGGCTCTCCCCTGTTGGCACGACGGCATGCTGATATAAGTATTCCGCTGTTCCATAAGACGTATCAATGGTTTCGAGTAGCTGATTTTTGACGACAGCCTTTGTCTGTTCAATTGCTTCATCAGAAAAATCGCCTTTTTGCATGGCATCAAATTGTTCTTTGATGATGTCTACTGCCTGCTGATAGTTGCCGACTTCAATTCCTGACATGACCATCATCAAACCTTTAAAGCTCTCAAGTCTAGAGACTGCATAGTACGCAAGACTTGCTTTTTCCCGCACATTGATAAATAGCTTTGAATGAGAGAAGCCGCCGAATATGCCATTAAACAAATGCAGCGCCGGATAATCTTCATCTGCTATCGTTGTATGTGTGCGAAAGCCAATGTTCAGCTTTCCTTGTTTTACGTCCTCTTCATCAATGACTTCTTTTGGCTCTATTTGTGATCTTGATGATTCGGTATTTTGTTTGACCGGCTCTCTTTCACTTGTTTTAAAGTATTGCGAGACCATTCGATTGATATCTTGTTCATCAACGTCTCCTACAACATAGAGATCCAGCTGGTTGGACTTAAGTGCATGCTCGTATGCTTTAAAGAGCGCTTCTGACGTAATCGCTTCGACGTCTTCCATTTCACCATTAACGTGCAGTGCATATGGCTCACCTTTACACATTTCCTGCACAAGTCTTAAGTTTGAATAGCGCATTTTGTCATCATAAACGGCTTGAATGCGCTGTTTCAATGTTCGTTTTTCTTGCTCAACATACAATTCATGAAATACTCCGTTTTCCACGTACGGGTGGAATAAAAGTTCAGAAAGTAAGGCAATCCCTTTTTCTAGTAAAGGGGTTTGATCCTTTAAATATTTTTCATTCGCCATTTCTAGACGGAAGGTAATGATGTGATTTTCACCTTTTTTCGCCATGTCTGCGGAAACGGTCGCCCCATAGAGCTCGTCGAAATATGCACGAAGCTCTCCCGTTTTCGGCATTTTTTCTGTTCCTCTTAAAAGCACATGCGGGAAAAGAGAACGCATGGTGACGTCATCTTTGGATAAAGGCGCAAGCATTTTAAAAAGGATCGTCACGGTTTTAAATTTTTCTGTTTTGACAATATGAGTATGAAGACCAGGTGTATCAAATGTCTTCTCTTGTAAGTACTTCATGAGAAACCTCCTTTGTTCATCCTATTTATTATGTATTAGAACATAGCTGATATATACGTGAAACAGCCATTTAATAGTCATTATATCAATCAGAGGAAAGGATAGGAAATAAAAACGCCTCTGCTAAAAGCAGAGACGCAGGTTGTTATTTCATTCTAAACGGCCACCAATTCCATTTTCCAAAGATGCGAACCATGACCGGGATAAAGAGTGGTAGAACAACAAAAGCATATAATAAAAGTCCAATGAGTACGACCGTTGCAATTTCAACTAATGATAATACACCCGATGGCAGCATCGCAGCAAAAGTACCCGCTAAAATAGCAACTGCTGAAATAATGACGGACCCCATATTTCTCATCGCTGATATCATGGATGCTTGAACATGCTCTCCCTTCCATTCATTAAAGCGATCCATCAGGAAGATCGAATAATCAATGCCAAGGGTCACAAGGATAACAAAGCTGAAAAATGGAACAGCCCAGCTGACACCATCGTAGCCAAAGAATGTTTTGAAAATCCATTCTGTTAAGCCAATGGATGTAAAATACGTTAATATGAGTGAAAGTGTTAAGTATATCGGCATGACGATTGACCTTAGTAATAAAACTAAAATAATAAAGATACCAATTAACATGAAAATAACCGTTCTGATAAAGTCACCGTCTGACGTTTCTTTTAAGTCAACATTTAAACTGGAGATACCAGATACACCGTAATTGGCATTTTTCAAACCACTTACAGGTAAATATTGATCAAGGGTTTCTTCGATTTTTGCTACACCTTTCATTGCTTCATTGCTGTATGGATTTACATTTAAAATTACTTCAAAGGTTGTTAATTTGCGATCTGGGGACATATACGTATTAAATATTTTCTTAAACTCATGGCGTTTCAATACTTCTTCTGGTATAAACCAGCCCGTTACTTCTTCATCTGGTGCTTCCTGAAGCTGTTTTAAGTAGCTGTCTGCCTCGGTAAAGCCGCTTTTTACTTGCTCAAGTCCGGAAATACTTTCATCTAATCCATCTGTTAATAGTGATAGTTTAGATGATAGCTGGTTAAACCCTTTTTTCACGGCTTTTTGGCCATCTGTCAGCTGATCTGCGCCATCTTCAATTTTAGGCATTTCTTTGATGAGCTGTTTTTGGCCTTTATTCGTTTCATCAAGACCATCATAAATTTGATCTAGACCTGTCATCAGCGCCTTTACTTGTTGTTTGATTTCTTTTTGCTTGCTTGAGAACGTTTGAATGACTTGATCTGCTTTCTTGATCTTTTGTTTAAAGGCAGATGCTTCCTCTTCATAGACACTCATTTGCTCTCCAGCTTGATCGAGCATTCCTTTTGTGTCTTTGAATACTTTTTTGATTTCTTTATATTCATTCATGTCTTTGATTTCTGGAAGCCGGTTTTCAAGCCCTTCAAATGATACGTTTTCATAGGATTGTTTCACTTTTTTAATCGTTGTCATCAGCTGCTCATTTGATGTTGCGTGACCTTCCAGTGTGCTTACGACTCGTTCAAGATCTTGAATCATGGTTTCACTTCTGCGATATTCTTGCTCTAATTCTTTTTTCGCTTGTTTGATTTCAGTGCGAATGGTTCCTACGCCCTCTTTACTGCGCCTCACACCATCCTCTAAAGAAATGAGTGATTTCCTCACTTCTCCGATACCGCCTTTGATGGCTTTTGTCCCATCAATCAATTGATCAATCCCTTTAGCGGATTCTTCAATTTTTGGTTTTTGTTTGAGAAGTGCTAAGTTTGTTTCGGTCAAGCCATCTGTAATTTTCCCGATGCCCTCGTGACCTTTCCCAAGCTCTCCTCCCAGCTCTTTCGCTTGAGAGGTAACGTAGAGCTGACTTAACCCGTCTCCAACTGGGCGAGTGACACTGCGAACCGCTTTCACTTCCTCAATGTCATTTAACTTACGGGTCAGTTTTTCAATCATGACAATCTTTTCTTGATTATCGAGCTCATTGTCACTTTCGACAAGCACATTCAGCGGCAGCGCTTCACCAAAGCCAAATTGCTCAGATATCGTATTAAATGCAGACACTGACTCATACTTTGTCCCAATCTCATTTAAACTATTATAAGAAAGAGTGCCGTCATACATCAGAATCGGAGGAACAGTGATGAGTGCAACTACACCTAAGCTGATGAGCGGTCTTTTAAATGAAAAGCGCCCAGCCCATTCCCAAATCTTACTTTGTGGATGATGAATGTTTTCTCTTTTAGACGGCCAAAAAAGGGATTTTCCGAAAACCGACATAAAAAAGGGAACGATTGTGACAAGTGCAATGAGCAGGATGCCAACGCCTACGGCAACGCTGACGGCTGATTGGTACAATTGGAATTTTGCGAAACCAATACTTGAGAAGCCGACTAACACAGCTAAGCCGCTGAAAAAGACTGTTTTCCCTGCACATTGATACGTGATGATAATCGATTCTTTGACATCACGCCCCTGACCAATCTCCTCTTTAAAACGGCTTAAAAGTAATATACAATAATCCGTTCCTATACCGAACATAATAGCTACCATAAAAATCTGAGTGAAATTAGAAATAGGAAATGGTGTATATTCTACGAGAAAAGCCACAATACACCGGCTGACAGCATAAGAAATGCCAATCGTAATAAGCGGAACAACAGGTGCCAGTATCGATCTGAATACAATTATTAAAATAAAGAAAATAAAAATCATCGTGATAAGTTCAGTTTTCTTCAGACCTTGTTGAGAGCTTTTAATGACATCTGAGTCCACAAATTTTTGACCTGTCATTTCATATGAGACGTTGTAGGGCTTTAAAACTTCCTCAATTCGTTCTTTAACCTTCACAGCTTTTGTTTCGTAGTGGTCGAATTTGAATGGAACAAGAAGTGTACTTTTATCCTTTGATAAAAGTTGTTTTTGAATGTCACGATCTACATGAAAATACGAAGTAATTCCGTCAATGTGGAGTTCTGGGGCATGTGTCATGAGTGCAGCTAAAGCCTTTTTTAATTCCTGCTCTTTGGCAGGGAACAAATGTTGTTCGGAGAATACAATCACACCAGTATCTTTTTTCCCATTATGATCTGAAAGCTTATCCAATAAGTGAAGTGCCTCAGCTGTTGGTGTCCCCTCTGGAACCTTTAACTGCCCTTTTTCTCTTGTTAATTCCTCTAAATCGGGCGCAGTAATAAACAGAATCACAGCTGTTATCATCCACACCATTAATACAATCCATCTTGCTTTAATTATTTGCAACATAGCTGCTTCAAGCTCCTTCTAGTTCATCAATCAATTTGCTGTTTTTGAGCGTGTCTGAAGTGCTGACTTCGTCTCCTTCAACGTGCTAATGGCAGGATGACCTATTCAATTGTCCTTTCGTGTTGAAGAAACGCATATCCATCATCAGCCACGAGCTCAATTTCTGCCTTAAAACAAAGGCAGAAAATGAATGTTTTTGAACACCTCCTATTTGGGATAATTTAAAAGATATTACTATACATTAGTTTAACTATCAAAATTTTACATGTCAATTTATAAAAAAGAAAAAAGATGGCAAAATACCGTCTTTTTTCTATGTTTAAACCGTTTTCAATTGTTCACTTTCATCCTTTTCATCTGGCTGGATGAAAAAGAGGACCAAAAATAATGATATGAGACTACATATGGTCGATAGAATAAAAACGATGGCGTCTCCTTTATCCATAAGAAATGCGTAAATTGGAGGTCCTAAAGCAACACCGATAAACCGCATACTGCTATAAAATGACGTAATGGTTCCGCACTGCTCTTTTTCAATCCCTTCTGTTATCAATGCATCAAGTGCTGGAAGCACAATGCCAATCCCTACGCCGCCAATACTTAAGCAGACAAACAACACGTAAAAACTGTGATTCCACCATAAAAATATATACGAAAGTGATAAAAGAGCCATACCAACGATGAGAAATATCCTCATTTTCCCCTTTTCTTTTCCGATTGTTCTCCCCGCAATGTATGAGCTGATTGATAAGAAAAGGAGCGGGATGCTTAGCAGCAAGCCTTTTTTGACACCCGTTATTTGATACGCTGCCTCTAGGTTATCTGACAAATAAAAGAGCACGCCAAAAAGAAGAAACATAATAAAACCGCCAATAGCAAAAATGGCATAAAGCCAGCGTCCTTCATGCTTAAAAATTGTCTTTGTTGATTTTAAAAACTCTTTAAATGTAGGCGGATCTTCCTCTTTCTTTGCGGATTCAACCATAAACAGTACCATCACAAAGCTGATGATTGAAAAGAATGGAATGAACCAAAACGGTACAAACCAAAACCAAGAAGCGAGAAGTGCCCCAATAATAGGACTTAGTACCTTTCCAGCTGTATTAGAAGTTTCAATTGCTCCAAGTCCTGCACTTACCTCTTCATCATCGTGAAACAAATCGCCAATAAACGGCATAACGACAGGTGCTGCCCCGGCTGAGCCAACTCCTTGAAGGACTCTGCCAAATAAAATCCACATATAGGGTTCTTTCATGATGGTTGAGGCAACAGCTGCCACAGCTCCTCCAAGTCCTGCGATTAAAAGACACGGCAAAAGTACCTTTTTCCGCCCAATTCGGTCAGATAAATAACCAGCAATCGGAATACACAAAATCGCCACAACGGAGTATACCGTAATAATGAGTGACACTTGAAAGGAAGTGATTGAGAGTTTCTTTTCTATCTCTGGTAATACGGGTATTAGCATCGAGTTCCCAAGTGTCATGATTAGAGGCACTGATGATAATGCAATAATATTCTTTTTACTGACCGTTTTCTCGCCCAACATCATTCACCCAATTCTATATACTGTTACGTATTAGTGTGGCATGTTTCACGAGTTTTATGTATAGACAAACAAAAAGCAACCGCCTATGGAAGCGACTGCTTTGTTAAAATCGTTTACGTATGACATGGAAGCTGAATTTATCCGCTCGAAAATAATTGAGCGAGTATAAGACCGGCTGATCATCTTGATCATAGTGCATTTGTTTCAGTAAGAGTAACGCTGTTTCTGGGTCACATTCTAATATCGGTGAAACCTGATCGTGATAACCAATCGGTTCGATGTCTGCCACTGCATATTTAATTCCACTGTGCGGTTCTCTGCCAAACAGCTCAAAAAGCGATTCTTCCTCATGAGTAAAAGAAGCGGGGAGATGTTTGACCGGAATTTTATCTAAACAATAGACGACTGGCTGTCCATCTGCTGTTCGAACGCGTTCCATTGAAAAAACCTTCTCGGATTCGTCACACTGAAAACGAATGACATCATTCTCTGTCGGCTCCCCTTCTTGTGAGGACAAAAAGATGGTACCTGGCGTCATATTGACCTGTTCAATCATTTTTGTAACACTTGTCAGCTGTTCAATGCCAGTAGAAAAAAGCGGTCTTGAGTTGACGAAAGTCCCCACACCATGCCTTCTTATTAAATATTTCTCTTCTTCTAATATACGAAGGGCTTCACGAAGTGTCGCTCTGCTCACGCCTAAAAGCTTTGAGAGCTCAAATTCAGAAGGCAGCTTTTCTTTTTCGGCATATACGCCTGTTTGAATATCTTCTTTAATACGGTCAATCACTTTCAAATATAAATGGCGATTGTCTGTTTTGGTCGACATGTTTTCCCTCCGTCTAATCAATGCAAATGATAAGATGAGAAATCTCTATTCCGAGATAAGATGAACATAACTATATCATGTTTTTGCAAATAAATAAATAG
The DNA here is from genome assembly GCF_040869405.1 of Bacillus sp. FSL K6-2869. Classification (NCBI taxonomy): domain Bacteria; kingdom Bacillati; phylum Bacillota; class Bacilli; order Caryophanales; family Bacillaceae; genus Bacillus; species Bacillus sp. FSL K6-2869. Next base: position 1,693,587 of record NZ_CP152035.1, on the reverse strand, counting down.
TCTGACATCCAGTTAACATAATCTTTATATCGTTAACTTTATGATGGGAAAGCTCTCTTCGAATTATGAAGAGAGCTCGTCATGTTGTTCTTTTGAAAGGAGGACTTCTCTCGGTTTACTTCCTTCATATGGTCCGACAACCCCGCGCTCTTCCATTGCGTCAATAAGACGTGCAGCACGAGTATAACCAATGCGGAACCTCCTTTGCAGCATAGAAACAGAGGCCGTCTGCATGCCAATGATCAGTTCAACTGCTTCATCATATAAGTCGTCGTCCACAGCCCCAAGCTGATCTTGCGTTTCTTCACTAGGGATCATTTCTTCTTGATATTGTGCTTTTTGCTGTGTGATGACATGATCAACGACATGTTCCACTTCTTCATCTGATAAAAAGGCGCCTTGTACACGAACTGGTTTGTTCGCACCGACCGGTAAGAACAACATATCCCCTCTGCCCAGCAATTTTTCTGCGCCTCCCATATCAAGAATGGTCCTTGAATCGGTTTGTGACGATACGCTAAATGCAATACGGGATGGAATATTGGCTTTAATGACACCAGTAATGACATCAACCGAAGGTCTCTGTGTGGCGATAATTAAATGAATCCCTGCAGCACGTGCCATTTGAGAAAGCCTTGTAATGGAATCTTCCACATCAGAGGAAGCAACCATCATTAAATCAGCAAGCTCGTCTACAATGACGACAATATAAGGGAGTTCTGGCTGCTTCGCCTCTTCTGATTGATTCATTCGTTTAATGTAATCATTGTACCCTTCAATATTTCTTGTGCCCGTATGCGAAAACAATTCGTAACGGCGCTCCATTTCACTCACCACTTTTTTAAGTGCCTGTGAGGCTTTTTTAGGATCGGTTACAACTGGAGCCAACAGATGCGGGATGCCGTTATAAACATTTAATTCGACCATTTTCGGGTCAATCATCATCATCTTCACTTCATGAGGTTTTGCTCTCATGAGAATACTTGTGATAATGCCATTGATACATACGCTTTTTCCGCTTCCTGTCGAGCCAGCCACAAGTAAATGCGGCATTTTGTTCATTTCAGCCAGCACAGCTTCACCAGAAATATTTCGGCCCAGTCCGATGAGTAGCTTGGCATTTGGGCGGTCATTTTGTTTCGATTCTAAAACCTCTTTTAAAGAAACCATCGCAATTTCTGCATTGGGAACTTCAATTCCGATGGCGGATTTGCCAGGAATCGGCGCCTCAATTCGAATGTCTTTTGCTGCTAATGCAAGGGCTAGATCATCACTCAAGTTGACGATCTTACTTACCTTCACGCCGACATCAGGGTATACTTCATATTTTGTGACGGCCGGCCCTAAATGAACTTGTGTCACTTTTGCTTTTACACCGAAGCTTTGGAAGGTCTTTTCAAGCTTTCTTGCATTTTCATAAATATTCTTCTTATCTGTTTGCTGACCTGAATGCTGCGGCTCAGCTAAAATATCAAGCGATGGCAGCTCATAATCCTTATTTTCAAGCTCCGTAAACGTCATAGGCGGAGCTTCTTTCGGTTCGTCCCCTGTATCATGAGACGGAGTGCCTTGTACAGTTTCTTGAAGAGGATCTGGCTCATTGACCGGCTGATCTTTTTGAACCGGCGGTGTGAGCATGTCATCTCGATCAGCAAAACTTGAGATAATCGGCTGACGATTGTCAGAAGCCTGCTCTTCTTCCTCGATCAAGATATGATCATGATCTTCTTCGGCCTCTTCTTGTATGCGTGAACGTTTTTTCTTTTCACTTGTTTTCTGCGCAGGTGCATTTTTTTTCGCCTTCCTTATGCCTTTCATATCTTCAATAAATGCTTTCCACTGCTTCACCAAAAATTGTGATACAGGCAGCGTCACTTTTTTGACCATTTCTTGCAGTGACCGGTTTGTGATTAGAACAATTCCGATCAGCATCAGCACAATGGCCATGATTTGCGACCCTGCTTGTGCAAACAAGAAATAGGAGGCCGCAAATAATACGGCACCGATCATACCGCCTCCTAAATCGGGCGAGCCTGTTTCACCTTTCATATCCATTAAGAATAACTCAAACGTATTTCTGATCACACTTTGAGAGCCTATCACGCCTGCAGCTGAAAGATGCTGAAAAAGCTTCACATGTGACAGAAGCAAGATACTCGCAATGATGCAGTATAAACCTGCTTTTCTTCTTGTCAGTAAATCAGGAATTTGTTTTTTCCAAAAGATCGTCACACCAAAAAGAAATAATCCGATAAGGCAGAGAATAAACCATTCACCTGCAAAGAATCGGAATAGATGTACAAAGGTTTGTCCAACTACACCTAGCTGTAAAATGGCAATGATCGCTATGGCAATACAGACTAACCCATTTAGTTCATATTTCAGTTTTAGTTGTTTATTTTGTTTTTTTCTTGTTTTACGTTTTCTCTTTTTCGCCATACTCATCACCTTACTACAAAAGAAAATATAACCTACGAAAAGATCAGAAAGAAAGCAGCCTGGTTTTGGCTGCATCTTGTTGTAAGTTTTCCCTTTATTATAGCATAGAATCATTCATATGAGTCGGTTTGATTGGTGCCTAAATGTAACTTCAATCGCTTACCTGGTGCAAGCTCTTGATTCAAAAAGTCCATTGGATTCGTACTCATCACTTGAACGATTTCCGCTTCATCTTCTTTCATTTCAACCATCACTGGCACGCCCTGAATGTTTACCTGCTGGAGTTTGCGTTCTCCTTGTTCCTCAGCGTAAATGGCTTCATAAGGCATAGGTGTATATAAAATCATTGGATCAGCCCCTCGTTTTGTGCAGCCCGTTCTCCAATAAGCTCGTTCAGCTTTTTAATCGCTTGTCCAACGCCGCCGACTTCATGCATCAGTCCGTATTCAGCCGCCTCATGGCCAACGACATTTGTCCCGATGTCTCTTGTTAGATTGCCTTTAGAGAACATAAGCTCTTTAAATTTCTCTTCTGTAATGTTTGAGTGACTCGTGACAAAATTAATGACTCTTTCCTGCATTTTATCTAAGTATTCAAAGGTTTGCGGAACACCGATGACTAGACCGGTTAAGCGTACAGGGTGAATGGTCATCGTTGCTGTTTCGGCAATGTATGAATAATCACACGATACGGCGATTGGGACCCCAATAGAGTGGCCGCCGCCAAGCACTATGGATACAGTCGGTTTGGATAAAGAAGCGAGCATTTCCGCAATGGCTAGTCCTGCTTCTACATCGCCGCCCACTGTATTTAAAATGATAAGAAGTCCTTCAATTTTTGGGTTTTGTTCAACTGCTACGATTTGTGGAATGACATGTTCGTATTTGGTTGTTTTATTTTGTGGCGGCAGCTGCATGTGCCCTTCAATTTGTCCAATAATAGTCAGGCAATGTATGTTTGTATCTTGTGACAACTGCGGGACGGCTGTTTCACCAAGCTGTTGTATTTTGCTCATAATGCTATCTTTTTCTTCTGGTTTTCGCTCAGGCTGCTGTTCATTCTGTTCGTCCATTTGTCTCCATCCTTTCCTAAAAACTCTCCTCCTATTATGAACAAGATCGTCACATTCCATCCGCATTCATCATGTCACATCAAAAAAGCCCAAAGAGCTTGTGCTCTTTGGACTTTTCTCATCACACTTCCATAATAATTGGAATGATCATTGGCTTACGTTTTGTTTTTTCATATAGGAATTGATTTAGTACATCGCGCATGGATTGTTTCAGTGTTGACCATTCAACAATTGAGTTTTCCGTTTGCTCTTTCACAATCCCTTTGACCATTTCTGTTGCTTTCACAATCAGCTCTTCGGATTCTCTTACATAAACAAATCCTCTTGTGATGATCTCAGGTCCAGAAATTAATTGTTTCTTTTGTTTATCGAGCGTAATGACCACAATTAAGATGCCATCTTGAGACAATAGGCGTCTATCACGTAAGACAATATTCCCAATATCACCAACACCAAGACCGTCGATCAAAATGTTCCCTTGATGTACTTTTTCACCGATTTTGACGTTTTGACCTCTAAATTCCACAACATCCCCTTTATCAATTAAGAAAATGTCGCTTCGTTTCATGCCCACTTCTTCAGCAATACGAGAATGTGCTTTTTGCATGCGATATTCGCCGTTTACTGGAATTAAATACTTTGGCTTCAGTAAGTTCAGCATGAGCTTTAACTCTTCTTGACAGCCATGTCCAGATACATGCACACGTTTTTGAGCAAAAATCACTTGTGCTCCGCTTCTTGTAAGGAAATCCACCGTTTTGGAATAGGTGAGTTCTTGTCCTGGAAGAGGTGTGGACGCAATCACAACCGTGTCATCTTTTTCAATATGAAGCTGTTTGTGATTTTGTTTCGCCATTTTTGTTAAAGCAGCGAGAGGCTCACCGTGGCTTCCTGCTGTGAGAATGACCACACTGTTTTTCGCCATTTTTTTCACTTCTTGGACTGGAACAAATAATTCTTCGTCTGCTGTCACATAACCAAGTTTGATCGCAAGCTGAAGCGTTGTCATCATATTTTTCCCTGCTACTGCAAGCTTACGGCCATTTTGGTTTGTGGCATTAATGATCTGCTGTACACGGTTAATATTTGATGAAGATACAGCGACAATCACACGATTTTCAGCATTGTACATCGCATTTGAGATTTCGTCTTGGACGAGCGCCTCAGAAGGTGTATAGCCTGGTTTTTCAGCATTTGCACTGTCTGAAAGAAGTGCTAAAACGCCATTGTTTCCAATTTTCGCAATCTCTCCGATGTCACAGGCTTGGTTAAGCGCTGGGGTTTGATCAAATTTAAAATCACCTGTGCATACGATTGAACCAAGAGATGTTTTGAAGCTGATTCCGACTGAATCAGGAATACTGTGATTCGTTCTAAAGAATGATACCTTTGTTGTTTCAAATGTAATGACTGACTTTGCATGAACCTCACGCAAATCAGCTTTTTGATTGAAGCCGTATTGCTTTAACTTTTCTCGAAGTAACGCAAGGGTCAGCTTCGTGCCGTAAACTGGTACAGACAATTTACTTAAGCAATGGAATACGCCTCCGATTGCTTCATCATGTCCGTGGGTAAGAAAAATTGCTTTCACCCGATCAGCTCGTTCTGTTAAATAAGAGATATCAGGAATGACCACGTCAATGCCTAGCATTTCGTTTTCTGGATGCATGAGTCCTGCATCTACAACATATATGTCGGAATCAATCTCAATGACATATAAGTTTTTCCCGATTTCTCCAACGCCTCCCAGTGCAATAATTCTTACGTTCTCTGTATTTTTCTTTTTCAAAATTCTTATCCTCCTAGTCTCAAGCCCGTCCATCATCGCTTAATGCTATTATAACTGAATCTAATTTTAGAAAACAAGATGAAGTCACATTTTAAGAAAGTGTTTATGTATAAAAAACGGTCATACTCAGGGACATCTGAGAATGACCGCTTACGAATTTTTTTGTTTTGATCAGCTGTTTAATACGCTGCTTAAATTCAGTCTTTCTTCTTCTGATAAAGGTAAAAGCGGGAGTCGAACGGATCCGACATCTAATCCTTTCAGCTGAAGAGCTGTTTTGACAGGCGTTGGATTTGGCGCTGAGAACAGCTGGTTCATGATCGGCACCAGCTTTTGATGAATCAATGCCGCATTCGCTGTTTGTCCTGAAGCGTAGCTTTTTAACATTTGTTGCATATCAAGGCCTACGATATGAGAAGCCACTGAGACGACTCCTCTTGCACCAATCGCAACCGCAGGAAGCGTTAGGCTGTCGTCACCAGAGTAAACGTCAAAATCTTCTGGTGTCTCTGCAATGATTTTTGTCATGGCATCTAGATCACCGCTTGCTTCTTTGATTGCGACAATGTTCGGTATTTGCGCAAGCTTAATCGTTGTTTCTGGTGCTAATGAAGCAACCGTTCTTCCTGGTACATTGTAAAGCATGACAGGAAGAGATGTAGACTCGGCAATTGCTTTAAAGTGTGCATACATGCCTTCCTGTGATGGCTTGTTGTAGTAAGGTACGACAAGCATCACTGCATCAACGCCCGCTTCTTCTGCTTTTTTCGTTAGTTTAATAGACGCATTTGTGTTATTACTGCCTGTTCCTGCAATGATTTTACAACGACCATTTGCTAATTTCACCGATTGCTGAAAAAGAGCGACTTTTTCTTCAGTCGATAAAGTTGGCGATTCGCCTGTTGTCCCTGCAACGACTAAAGAGTCACTGCCGTTTTTTAACAAGTAATCAATGAGAATTGATAGCTTTTGGAAATCAATGTTGCCCTTTTTATCAAAAGGTGTAATCATAGCTGTTGCGATATTTCCGAAATTCATTTTTTTCACCTCATCATGATTCAATCACATTTATCTTGAAAGTTCAAACACTTCATGAAGGGCATTGACAGCCGCTCTCATGTTTTCTTCGTTCACTAACACCCAAATCGTCGTATGACTGTCAGCGGACTGTAAGATCGGAATATTTTGCTCAGAAAGTGCAGATACAATTTTAGATGTGACACCTGGTACACCCATAATGCCTGCTCCAACAGCTGATACCTTTGCACAGTTTGTCGTGACAATCGGCGTATAGCCTAGATCTTTTAGGATCGCCGTTGCTTTTTCAGTCATTGCACCTGTCACCGTATAGACGATTTCGCTCGGTGTAATGTTGAAGAAATCGACACTGATTTGGGCATTTGCCATTGCTTTAAAGACTTCTGTTTGTACGCTGTACTGCCCCTCTTTAGCTGGGACTTTGATTTGTGTGACATCATTGACATGTGCAATACCCGTAATCAGGCGGTCGTACACATCATGACTCATTTTATCTGAGTAGTGCGATGTCACGAGTGTGCCCTCATCATCAGAGTATGTTGAACGGACCCTCATTGGTACTTTTGCTTGCATGGCAATTTCAACAGCTCTCGGGTGAATGACTTTTGCCCCTTGGTATGCGAGGTTACAAATTTCTGTGTATGTCACGACTCTCAGTGGTTTTGCATTTTCTACGATACGAGGATCTGCTGTCATGACCCCTTCTACATCTGTAAAAATATCGATGAAATCTGCCTGCAATGCAGCGCCTAACGCAGCAGCTGACGTATCACTGCCGCCTCGTCCGATTGTTGTCACGTCTCCATTTTTTGCAGCGCCTTGGAATCCAGCAACGACAACCACATCATGCTCTGAAAGTGCCGCCTCAAGACGTTCACACTTCATGTCAATAATTTTCGCATTTGTATGTTCTTTATCTGTCACAAAGCCTGCCTGTGATCCAGTCATCGCTACAGCCTTTAGCCCGTTTTCATTCAGCATACTTGAAAAAACAACAGCTGAAATATTTTCTCCGCAAGACACGAGTAAATCTTTTTCTCGGTTTGTCATATGCTGCGCACTGCCGTAAAGCAGACCAAGAAGTGTATCTGTCGCATAAGGATCGCCTTTTCGTCCCATCGCAGACACGACAACGACCGATTTATAGCCTTTCTCTTTTGCAGATAAGATATGTGCAAGTGCCCTTTTTCTCCCTTGATCATCTTTGACAGATGTACCGCCAAATTTTTGGACAATTATTTTCACTGTTTTCACTCCAAGTTCATTCTGACGTAACAGAAGAGAGTAGGCGAAAGATGCCTAACTCTCTTCTATTCGTCCTCATCATCCATTGAATGTTAAACTAATTTTAATGCTCGTAAGCTTTCTGCAATTTGAACGGAGTTCCATGCAGCGCCTTTTAGCAGGTTATCAGATACAATCCACATATGGAAGCCATTTGGACGATCCAAATCCTTCCGAATGCGGCCGACAAATACGTCGTTTTTACCAACAGCATCTGCAGGCATTGGATAAATTTGCTGAGACGGATCATCTTGTAATGTGATGCCTGGTGCATCTTTTAGGATGGACTTGATGTCATCAACCGTTGCGTCATTTGATTCAAGTTCAACGTAAACTGATTCTGAATGACCCGTTTCAATTGGTAGTCTCACACATGTTGCCGCTACTTCCAGCTCTGGCAAGTGCATGATTTTTTTCGTTTCATTGATCATTTTCATTTCTTCAAATGTATAGCCATTGTCTTGGAATTTATCAATTTGCGGAATCGCATTAAAGGCAATTTGATAAGGCATGACTTCTGGTTTCACATCTTCTTTATTTAAAATGGCTTGCGACTGGCTGTACAGTTCGTCAATGGCTTCATGTCCTGCACCTGATACTGCTTGGTAAGTAGACACAATGACTTTTTTCATGCCATACGCTTGACGAAGCGGTTCTAGCGCCGCCACCATTTGAATCGTTGAACAGTTAGGGTTTGCAATGATCCCTTGATGGTCATGCAAATCTTTTTCGTTTACCTCTGGTACGACAAGAGGGGTATTTTCGTCCATACGAAAAGCACTTGTATTATCGACAACAATTGCACCTCGTTTGACTGCTTCAGGAGCTAGCGCTTTGGAAACATTTCCTCCCGCACTGAATAGTGCAATATTGACCCCTTCAAAGCTTTCAGGTGTTGCTTCTTGAACGGTATACTCTTGACCTCTGAATGTCACTTTTGTTCCAGCAGAACGTTTTGAGGATAGTAGAGTAAGTGTATCCATTTCAAAATCTCTGTCAGCTAGTGTTTTTAACATTTGTTGACCGACAGCTCCAGTCGCTCCAACTACAGCTACATGCAATCCTCTTCCCATCAGTAAAACTCCTTCCGACCCATCCATGATTCTTTTCTTTCGGATGGCCATCCTATGACTTTTTACATTTTATTTTACCATAGAAAAGCAAGGCTTGAAGTACCTTTTTTGAATCTTTCATGATTTTCTAGTGAATCTATTATTCGTTTGATCCAATTAAAATGGGCTGAATTTGTCTATGCTCGAGCGCCTCTTCTACTGTTTTCGTCAGTAGATCCATATGCGCTACCATGGAAGTCGGTTTTTTGAATGGATCATCTTGGCCGAATGGAATAAAGAAAATGTTCTTTGTCGACATGAGTCTCATGAGATTTGTACCATTTAAACCTAATGCATCATTGGTGGAAATGCCTAAAACGACAGGGCGATGATTACGAATAGTAGCCTTAGCAGCCATTAAGACTGGACTGTCTGTCAGTGCATTTGCAAATTTCGCCATTGAATTGCCTGTTAAAGGCGCAATGACCATACAATCAAGTGGAAGCTTAGGTCCGAGTGGCTCTGCTTTGACGATTGAGTCAATCGCTTGAAATCCTGTCAGCTTCTCAATCCGCTCAATCCAGTCCGCTCCTTCTCCGAATCTCGTATTTGTATTTTGCACCGTATACGACACGACAGGACGCACTTCTGCCCCTTCTTTCACGAGTGATTCGATTTGCGGAAAAACGGCTTCGTACGTGCAGTGGGAACCTGTTAAACCAAAGCCGATTCTTTTCCCTTTTAGTGTTGTCATGATTCCATCCCCCTTTTTTCCTCCGCAAGTTCACATAAGAGCCCAGAAAGCACTTTTGCAATGATCTGCCCGGCTGTCTTTGGTGCCACAATTCCTGGAAGTCCTGGTGCAAGAAGCGCCTTCACCCCATGCTTTTGTGCAAAGTCAAAGTCTGTTCCACCTGGGCGGGAGGCGATATCCAAAATGAGTGTCTTTGGTGTCATGCTAACGATGACAGATGAATCTAATACTAAGCTTGGAATCGTATTGATGATGATGTCGACATCCGTTACTTCATCTTTTAAACGGTCCATTGAAAATGGATCAAGTCCCATCTCAAAGGCTCGCGCTAAATGGGCTGTATCCGCAGCACCAACTTTCACTTCCGCACCTAGCGCCCGAAATGTGCGGGCAATGGTGAGCCCTGTTCGACCAAGCCCGAGAACAGCGACATGTGACCCATGAATCGTATAATCCGTTTGCTGAATGGCCATCATGATAATCCCTTCAACTGTTGGAATAGAGTTATATATGGCAATATCATCTCGCTCAAACAGCTTCACAAGCTTCCGGTTCACCTGCTTTGCCATATTGTCTAAGTACATATTAGAAATACCTGAGTACAAGGTACAATGTGCAGGGGTTCTTTCTAAATATTTAGCTTCTAGCACGACCTTCTCATTTGAAAAAACGGTGGCAACGACCCCTTCGTCTGTAGCACCTGATACCGGAAGGATCATACTGTCTACCTGCTCAAATGGAAGCTCTGACATTTTCAGCTTTTCAGCACCAATAAATCCATGATCCAGCTGATCAAATCCGACCAAAAACACTTTGGCATGCTGCTGTGACAGCTTGCGAATGATTTCAAGCTGCCTAGCATCTCCCCCGATCACTGCAACCGTTAAACCGCTCAACATACTGACCGTTCACCTTCTTTATTTAAAAAAGTCTGTAATATTTTCCGAATCTCCCTTTCAGCATATGAGGAGAGGATTCAGCCTGTGAACAAATCGGAGAGAGAAAAGAAAAAGAGCACCCTTTTATGATGGGTGCTCTTTTTCTCCGTGCGGCTGAAGTTCTTCAGGCACATCGAGAATGATCATATCTGATCCTATTTTTTGAATGTGATTCCACGGAACGCGGATGTCATTTCCTTGTTTTCGAAAGCCAAACCATTTGACGGAAGGTATGATGAGTGCTGTAATTTGACCGTCCTGTTCATTTATTTCAAGGTCGGTTTGTCCAAGCACGCCAAGCCGCTCCGCTCTTTTAATATCGACGATCTCTTTTCCTGACAGCTCACTCAGCCTCAAAATCGCATCACTCCCTTCCATATCATATATGCAGCAGGAAGGGGGAATAGACCGGGCCTCTTAATGACTAGTTTGGAGCGGAAGACGCGCCCCTTTGATATAGTGATCATGCCATAATTCCAAGTTGTAAAGCATCCACACTTTTTGGTCCGCTCCATTTTTGTTCTTCTGATTCGAATGATGTCGCAAAAATTGTTCTAGCGGCTCTTTTTGAAATAATTGTGTTGCAAAGCTTTGTTGATCAAGAAGTTTCTCTTCGATTTCTTCCATTCTTTTGTTCATCCAATGATACACCGGAACCGGAAAACCCATTTTTCTTCTATATAATATACGCTTATCCACCGTTTGCTCCATTGTCTTTTTCAACATATATTTCGGAATATCTTGGACCTCACTTGTTTTAAGGCTCGACTGGAAAAATGCTTGCACTTTGCTAGGTAGCCCTTTATAAGGAAGTTTGTACTTGAAAGGCATATCGTTGACAAATTGGATGATGCGATGATCAAGAAACGGTACACGTGCTTCTAGTCCGTGTGACATCGTCATCATATCAAGCCGGTCTAACAAGTTGGGTAAATGAATTTGTTGAAATAAATAGAGCAGTTTGTTTTCATACGACGCCCCTTCCATCTCTTTAAAGCAATGGGCGATCAATTGATTCATGTGCAAATCAGCAGAATCAATTGAATGAGCTTGCTGACCTAAAAGCTGCTCTTTTTCGCTATCCGTAAACCAAGCATATCTTTTTTTATAATGTTCCATTTCCCCATCAAGATGGATAAATTGATGCACCTGCTGCTGAAAGGACGGTTCAAATAATACCTTTGAAAGGATCGATGACAGCTTTCGGTTTTTTTGAAGCCATAAAATTTTACGCCAATCTGAAGGACTCCTAAATACACGTCCATACCCTGCAAACAATTCGTCCGCTCCTTCACCACACAAAACAACCGTTACATGTTTTTTTGCTTCACGTGACATATGGTAAAAAGCGACTTCATGAGGAATGGAAAGAGGATGATCTCTTCGTTTCACAACTTCTGGCAATAATTGAAAGTATTCTTCTTCACTCATTCGATGTGAGTGAAGCTTGACGTTGTATTGTTCTGCTGCGAGCTTGGCATAGCTTTCTTCAGAAAAGCCTTCCTCTTCAAAGCTGGTCGAAAAACAGTGAATATTCTCGTTCACATATTTGGACATCAAAGCAACAATCGAAGTCGAATCCACTCCTCCACTCAAAAAAGCTCCTACAGGTACATCAGACATCATTTGTTTTTGCACACTATCTTGAAGTAATTCAAACAATCCCTTTTGATAATAACGTTCTCCCCTGTCAATTCCATCAGATGGGAAAGGATATTGCCAATAGGCCTCTTTTGTCATTCCTGTTTCATCTATTTTCAAGATGACACCTGGGGGTAATGTTTGAATTCCTTGAAAGAAAGTTTGCTCGCCGATCGCATAACGGAAGGATAAATAACTAAGGACAGCCTCAGGCTGAATGGCAATTTGTATATCTGGATGCTGAAGAAGAGCCTTCATTTCCGATCCGAAAATAAGCCCTCCTCTACATTCTGAAACATAAAGCGGTTTAATCCCAGACCGGTCTCTAAATAAAAAGAATTCTTTCTTCTTTTGATCCCATATCGCAGCTGCAAACATTCCATTTAATTGCTCAATAAAAGAAATCCCATATTCTTCATAGCCATGAACAAGTACTTCTGTATCTGTCAGCGTACGAAACGTATGACCTTTATTCCATAAGTCCTCTCTTAGTTCTTGGAAATTATAAATCTCGCCATTTAAAATCACACAAATAGACTCATCTTCATTTGTTATTGGCTGCGGTCCAGATTGAATATCGATAATGGAAAGCCTCGTATGAACCAAACCAACTGAGTCGTCTTGATATACACCACTATCATCAGGTCCACGCACACTAAGTACGTTTTTCATCTTCAGTAAGATGTGTGGATCAAGTGGTGCTTTGTTAAAATGACAATAACCTGCAATGCCGCACATAGACATGGCTCCCTTCCATCAATGATCTGACTGCTGGATCGTCATTGCGAAAATATGCATAAATGGATTATCTTGAAAACGGATTTCATCAAAAACGATTTTTTGCGAGAAGGAAAGCGAATCAATCCATAGGTTTGATGTCAAATGATGATTGATGCCGGCTACCGTATGAATATAATCAAATGCATAAGCCAATCGATCATCAAATGCAGGTTCACGTTCAATCACATCGGTTAATGAAAGACGAGACTCCAAGACAACGGTCCCCTCTCGTAATAATGTCATCTTTTCGTAGAGATTACCATTAGATGAACAGCCAACGACATGGAGCGCTTCTGCTTCAACTGCCTGAAGTTGAATAGACTGACCCTCTAATTCAATATTGTCTCCTTGATCTTGATAAATGAACTGAAAAGGAATGCCTTCGACCAAAGAGTCTTTCACGTTCATGACCAACTCAGCCGGCAAAGAAGCCCCGCCAATGGTTAATTGGCCTTTTTCATATTCATTTTGATATGTGATGCCTCTGTTATTGACATAATCATGAAGAGTGAGGGGTTGATAGGTTTTCATTTTGAATCACCTCTTTTAGTTGCGTGAGAAGGCTTGTCTCCACTTCTAATGTTTTTTGAAACCGATTCGACGTCCTTTCAATCATACTGCGAGGATTTTTGCTGAGGCCGACTCTAGCTGTAAAATTAGCAAGCACTGTCCAGCTTTGATAAGCATCTTCAAATGCTTGAATAAGGGGTTGTAAATGCTCATTTTCATATGATGATAAAAATGTCACCATATGTTTTCTGGAGTTGGCGACATCCTTTAGTCCTTCAAAATAAACATTGTCTAATAAATTACCATTTTCATCACCTTTGATACTATCTATATAATCTCTTTGAATGACTGAAATTGCATCAAGACCTGTGATAGCTCCAGGCAATTCAAAATGTGGCGGTGCACCTTCTAATATGGCGATATGCTCTTTTAAAACTTTCATTACATCCGGTTCTTTCTCAAGATCAACCTGTTTGATCCATTTATAACGATTTTCGGTTCGAGGCGTATGTTCGTAGACAGAGCGTGCGGCTTTCATCAAATGTTCTTTACTCAATGTGCCATGATAAGAATAAGCATGGTCACTGATCACTACATGATCATCATTCACCTCAAGTACTTCCAATGTATGATATCCATGTTCTCTTTCAAAAAATGGACAGTACGGTAATTCAAATATATCTAAAGAAACAGACACAGTGCCTCTCTCAGGATGCTGTTTAAATATCCGATTCATATAGAGGTCTAATTCCTCTTCGGTGTAAAAAATTTCTTCTAAATGAATGCCATTATGATGCAGAATATCTTCACGAAAATGTTTAAAGGAACCGATCAAAACAAATCCTTGGTCTTGAGATCTATAAACAAGACCAGCTTGCCTCCAAATCCTGTCGATTTGAATTCCTTGTCTAAGAAGCATGGCTGCAATCGTTAATTGTGAACAGTTTAAATAATTGTTTCGGTAAATAGGTGCTGCAGTAGCCACATATGTCTCCTCCTTTTTTCCGCCATCATACCCAGCGATTTTTTAACGGGATAATGCCCAGCTCTTTTTTCGCAATCACTTCTTTTAATACATCTTCTGAAGGTGGATGAAATTTTGCCGCTTTCACATCTCGGCTTAATCGCTCGAGCAAAGATCCTTGCTGTAATGAAGAAAAACCCTCGACCTGAGAAGCCAGCTCCACAATTTCTTCTGCCGCCTGCGTCACAAAGTGTTTAGTAATCAGCGTCTTCGTATACAACTCACTCGAGTAATGAGTTTGTTTCTTTTCTCGATCTGCTTGCTGGGCACAGGCCATGAGCTGAGAATGTGCAACATCTAATTTCATTTTCATATCTGCAATACGAAATTGTTGACCTGGTAAAAAGGCTGATTTTTTCTTAGAAATTCGATCATTCCTTTTATATGCCATACCGAGGGCATGTTCATATGCTGCCTTTGCAATCCCATAATAAACAGCGGTAACAGCTAAACGAAACCAATAGATTAAATGTTCAGTATCTTCTATTGCGTAGCCTTCACGCCCGATGAGCTGATGATCGGGTATAAACACTTGATCAAAATGAATGTGATGACTCATCGATGCTCTCATTCCCGAATAATTCCACGATTCCTCCACCGCAGCACCTTCACTCGGTAATGTCATTAAGAGCGCCGTCATTCCATATTGAGATGTACATGACGACGGGGCATACTCACAATAGATTGGCAAATATTTAATGCGCGGTGCACCTGTCACGGTAAACTTAGTTCCACTCACAAGATATCCGCCATCTGTTTTTTCGGCGGTGATGGTTGGAATTCCCTCCATTTGCTTTCGCTGATAAATAAAAATCACATTCGGGTCGCTGACAGAAGCGATGAACTCTCCTGAATGCCGAATATCGTCAAATACCGAAGCCTGCTGCTCATTTGTCAGCACTTCAGAAAATGCGCCGAGCGAATAGTAATGCATCGCCATAATGAGGCCTGTTGACGCACACCCTTTAGATATGTGTGACAACAAGGTGATCGTTTCTTCAAATCCATATCCAAGACCTCCGTCTTGTTTCGGCATATTGGCGACATGTAATCCACAATCAATCAGCTCGTCTAGATTCTGATGTGGGAACCGAGATTCGGCATCCAGCCGCCCTGCTCTTTCTGAAAATTGGTGAATGAGACGATCAATCGTTTCTTGTCGAAGCTCTGTCAGTTTCATTTCCACCCCTCCTTTGTCTAAAGAGTGATCTATTTTGTTTCCATAAGAGATCTTCCGGGGTCCCTCTATCTCGCACAACATAATCGTTCCCCTCAAACAACAGTAGCTCAAGCGGAGAAGAATGACCTAAAAATAAGGTAGGGCTGTAGCTCAGTCCATATGCACCAGATTTCTCAATACAAAGAAGATCCCCTACTTCCCCTTGCGGAAGCTCCACCTGCCTGCCAATTAAGTCTTCTGGTGTACAAAGCGGACCAACAATTGATTGTTTCACTACGTCTGCGGTGTTGCTGGAATGTTTAATAAGCCGCATAGGGTAATTATTGCGGAGCAGTCTGCCTCTAAACGTCATCGCTTGATGATGATGCATCCCGCCATCTGCTATTAAAAACGGCTGCCCTTTTGATTCTTTTACATATTGTATGGTTGTTAAATAAACACCACATTCTGCTAAAAGAAATCTCCCCATTTCTATAATAAACCTCGGAAATTCAAGCTCAGTTTCATATGATCTAATCAAATCCGCTACGTGTTGAAATAGCCTTTCAGCATGAAGCGGGGTTTCATGCTGAAAATACGGAATGCCAAAACCGCCACCTAAATCAACCATCTGGCATGTTCGTCCATATTCATTCTTGATTCGAACAGCTGTATTAAGTGTGTATTCAAACGATGATAAAAGCGATGTTTCATCAAGAACTTGAGTCCCCAGATACATATGGATACCTTTAAATAGCAGCGAATGATCATACTTCTGAAACAGATCAAATACATCATTCAGTTTAGATTCATCTATTCCAAACGGACTTGGAACTCCGCCCATTTTTATTTTGGCCCGTGACTCAATTGATTCTGGATTGATCCGAATGCCTACTGATGCCTGCTTGTCTTGACGTTTTGCAGACTCAGCGATGTAGGTGAGTTCTTCCTTAGATTCGGCGATAATACAATAGATCTCATGCTGAACAGCGGTATCAATCTCTTCCTTCTGCTTACCCGGTCCAGAAAAAATGATATGCTGCGGTGAATAACCTGCTTTTATCGCCATGAAAAGCTCTCCTTCAGAAGCCACTTCTATACCAGCTCCAAAAGACCGTAACAATGATGCAATCGAGACATTTCCATTGGACTTAAATGAAAAGAACACCTCAGCTGTTTGATGGAGCCATGATGTAATGTGCTCATAGTGCTCTTTCAATGCATCTCCATCGTATACATACATCGGCGTCCCATAACGATTCGCTTTCTCTAAGAGCGTAAAGTCATTTTCCAGCACTACTCCTCCTCCTTTCTGATGAAAATTCCATCTCATCAAACATGGTCAGCATATGAATCTGCTTGTCCTTCTTCATATGGTAAAACAAGATAAACAATCGATAGTGCCACATATCATCAGATCTCGTCTTACCAAAAGTATAAATAAAGAACCCGCCATCTTCTCCCGGATTAAGTGCTTCTGTTACCTCCGTTAAGACATCTTCAAATGGCAGGTCAGCGCGGCATGAGAATCTTTTAAAGCGGCTTTCGATATATTCGTAGGTTGAAAAAAAACGACAAATCAGTGGGAGTAAATAAGTGACCTGTGTGAACCGGGCATTTATTTCGATGATCGGTATGAGCTGTTCATTTTCATCAATAATTGAATCGACACCAACCACACCACGATACCCTTCATCATAAAGAAGCTCTATGATTCGATGCATACTTGCTTCGTATTCACGTTTTTTATCCAATTCATATACAGGCGCAAAATCCGTCCCTAAGTAAATGCCGTCCTCATTAATTTTCTGCTCTGTAATGGAGAGTAAGTGTGACCCCTTCTCTTGAATGAGCAATTGGGCATTTAAGGAGCGTTTAATCGGATGCCATCCCTCTAAGAGCAAATCCGTTTCGATATTCCTTCTTTCAATAAAGGTCAGCAGCTGCATAAATTCTCGGTCATTTTTTAAAATACGCAGCCCCTTCCCAGATGATCCATAAGGTATTTTCAGAACCATTTTGGAGAAATTCTTCGCCTTTAATTCTTCATACGTCTGTTTTAATTCGTCAGCATGATGACAGATAGCGCCGCACGTGACGTTAAACAGATGTTCTTCTGCCCATCTTCTAGTAGAAATCTTATGATTGAACTGCTTTACGAGTGTAGCATCTGAGCCGTATATCGTTCTTTTTTCAATCAATGCTTCTTTTTCAAGGGATTCATCTAAAAGATACGGTACAATCAGTCCATTTAATTTAAATGCTTGGTCTAGTTGAGTCATATGCGGAAGCTGGACACCTTGATTTTCCAAATAGGCTAAAAAAGCTTTATCAGGCTGATGATGCAAGATGACATGATGCTCTTTAGATGCAATCAAAAGCAGTTGTTGTTCTTGCTGAAGAACCAGATCATTTTGAACATGGTCTGTCATGACTGGTAACGCTCTTGTTTGATCCCAGCTTTGTTCTTGATTCATATTTCCATACCAAATCACGTCATTTCTTCCCTTAAAATCAAATAGCGATGCCGGATCTTTCATGACACTACTCCTTATGCACAGAATGCTTGTTAATATCTAAAGATCGATTAATATGAAAGAATCGTTTACGAATTGGTTGATTCCAAGTATGAACGACATCATTTGCATCCAGCACTTCGGATAAATAAGTAAGCGATTCAGGCTGAAGTGCATCCATGACAAGTTCAGGAATCGTTTGAGGAAAGACCTCATTCACATAATGAAAAGCAAAATAGACCATTTTTTCAAAGCCATACGCTTTCGTCTGGCGGACAAACAAATCCACATCAAGTAGGTCTTCCTTCATAAACATGCCATATATATCTAGCAGTTTATAAAGCAGTAAATCTTTCATTGACTCCACTTCATTTAAATAAATCGCTTCTTTATAAAAATGAATACATAGGAAAAGAAGCATATCCTCTTCTTTTAAAGACCATACAAGGTGCTCGTCAACAGACGTTTGAATTCGTCTAGACAGCATTTCTTTGACGATTGAATCCGTTCGGTTTCCTGTCATGAGGTCAACTGAAAACTGAACATCAATTTTATGACAATCAATAAAGCGGCAATCTGGTGTAGGTTTCATATAGGTGTAGGTTTGATGTGAGTTCATGATGAGGTAAAGGATGTCTTTGCGTTTGGCAGGTGTGACTGTCTCCGTTTCATAGTTCCAAGAACCTTGAATATAGCCTAATTCGTTTAATACGTGTCCAGTTTCTTGCAGCTGATCTTGTGAGATAAAGAGATCGTTGTCCCCAAATAAGCGAAGCCCAACATCACCGTATGCCCACTGGCCAATCACACTTCCTTTTACAATGGCATATTCAATTCCTTTTTGATCAAGTGCTTGAAATAACTGATTATTTAACTTGATATTGTCTCGAGCCGTTTCTAATTGACCCTTATACATAATCTCTAATGACTTTAAAAAATAAGTCGCTTTAAACTCTTTTCTTAAATGAATGGCATAACGTTTAATATTCTTCCACGCAATTCCTGCTGTCCGGTGAACATGCAGCATTCCGAGAATGACATTCCAGTCTTGCTGCTTATACAAAAGCTCCTGCATCTCTTCAATTTGACTCGCTTTTAAAAAAGGAGTGGATAAAGTGAGAGCTGTATGTTCTTCTTGAGTCAGATTACTTTGCAGCATAGCGCTCCTCCTTTAAATGAAGCATGTCTTTCGGCCAATCCTTTCGATTTCGACCGTATGTTTGTAAAAACACTTGAACCCAACGATCGATCCCAAATGCCGCACAACCTGAATAAAGCGGCAGACCATCTTCTCCGCTAATATGGAACCTTTCACAAAGCATCTCTCCGCAGTCGTTAAAAGAAGCGATTGAAACGTCTTTCTTTTCTGTCACAGCGACTAATTCATATTTGCTATTAGCCATTAATTGATAATTCGCTTTATCCATATCATCATAAAAGAAAAAAGGGTCATTTGCGGTCGTGACCTTTCCACTTAGACCAAGTTGATGAAAGCATTCCCATGTGTTCTCAAGGAGTGTTTTTCTCGTTTCATTGATAAATTCTTGATGACCAATAAAGACAATTTCGCGCATACTAAATTCTATTTTCCTGAGAGGGTCCACTTTCCAAGAGATTTCATGTCTAAAACATTGCCCCGTTGCTGTCATCATTTGATTGTCTGTATACGTCTTCCCTTCCCATTCCTCATAGCAGTGATAACAAATACACGGCTGTAAAAAACGGCCTGCCTGCTGGAAGTGTTCAGGCTGAAAACCATGATGCTTTTCTCGAATATCATCAATGATTTGATAATCATGAGGGATCTCAAAAACAGAATAAATATTTTGTGGAAAATTCGTATGATACTTACATTTTTCCATTAAATCTTTACTGATCGTCGAAGGGTATCGCCTTACTTTCGCTCCAAGTGAAATCCCTATATTTAAAAATAATTGATCAAAGTAGTTTGAAAGTTCCAATTCAACTTCATCATAGAAGGTTCTTTTCTGATCTTCCTCGCTTAGTTTCGAATGAACAGGCTCACTAGATAAATGAATATTTGATTTTATTTCTTTTTCACGAAATCTCCGCAGCTGTGCGATATTTGACGATAGATTCGAAAACGCAGTTGATATTGCCTCTTTGTCTCCCATTTTATCTACGGTTACTTCAATCATAGATTCCTCTTCGTTAAGAGCCACGTGCACAATATGAGCAGATAGAAATGAAACTCTTTCCATAAAATCCGATATCATTGTATCTTCTAATGCTTCTGGTAAAGGCAGTTGAAGGGTCCTCAACTAAATACCTCCCTTTTCATTGATAACGTGCGGCGTTTCAAATGATTGTAAAACTTTAAATAGATAATCAGAAATAGGCTCCTGTAAATGAACATCACTTAACTCAATCGCCGACGGATGACTATCTTGAACGGCTAGCCCCCACTTGGCCTTCTTCAGCATCAGCCTGTCATTATGACCATTTCCAAAGGCAATCACACGATCTAAATCTCCTTCTCCAAAACAATCGAATAAATAGTGCTCAAGCATGTCTGCCTTACAAATCCCTTTTGGAGATATGACTTGAGCATTTAAAAACTGGGCATCTGCTACGTCGCAATGACAATTTTTTAATTGTTGAGCAAGATCCACTTTTTCTTTTGGTAAAATAAATAGTTTTGTGACACGCTCAAAGTTGAATTCTTTCTTGTGACCAACCTCTATTTTTTCTCGTGGAAAGCTATATAGCATGCAGTATTTCAACTTAGCGCTTTTACTTGATGCCACGTGCTTCCCATGAGATTCCATGACAAATTCAGCTTTTCCATCAAGTGATGTGATGATCTGTTGGCATAAAGCTGCATCTACATACCGCTTCACCTCAAATGTTTTCTTTTCATGATGACAAATGACATTCCCATCATTCAGCAAAACATCATGATGAAATAAGGCGAGTAGAGATCGATCTAAATCCAGAGAGAAGAAAGAATCATAGGTTCTTCCTGTCACAATAATGGGTATAATGCCTCTTTGGCGCAGCATGTTCACTGCGCCATGGACATCACCAATAAGCTCGCCTCTGTCATCAATTAATGTTCCATCCAAGTCAAAAGCGGCAAATTTTATCTTGCGAAGATTGAGTTCCGCTTCCACTGGTTACACCTTTTTCAGCTCAGCATTTGCCACATATTCATTGAACAGACGTAATGATTCTGAATCAACTTGTCCAATTGGTGGACTCTTAAATAAGAATGGGCAGACGTCATGTATGACACCGCTGTGATTCATATCTTTAGCTGCTTTTGCAACACGCATCGCATTCGCAATGACACCAGCTGAATTCGGACTATCTTCTACTTGCAAACGAATTTCAAGTGAAATGTCAGAATCTAAAACCGAATTCCCTTCTAATCGCAGGAAGCAGACCTTATGATCCCCTAAGTAGCTGACATAACCATTTGGACCTGCTGCCACTTCACTGGCATCAATCCCTGAAGCGAACAATGCTTTTCTCTTCGATTTTTGCTTACTCGTTGATCTCATAGGGTTGGCTAGGTTTAAAAAGTCCGTATTGCCTCCAACATTTAGTTGGTACGTATTGGTGATATCAATCCCGCGGGATTTTAATAGTTCAATTAAGGCTGTATGCAGTGTGGTTGCACCTAAGTGACTTCTTAAATCGTCTCCAAGGAGCGGGGTCTCCGACTCTTCAAACATTTTGACAAACTCAGGATCATTTGCCACCGGTT
This sequence comes from Bacillus sp. FSL K6-2869, assembly GCF_040869405.1. Classification (NCBI taxonomy): domain Bacteria; kingdom Bacillati; phylum Bacillota; class Bacilli; order Caryophanales; family Bacillaceae; genus Bacillus; species Bacillus sp. FSL K6-2869. Next base: position 1,671,861 of record NZ_CP152035.1, on the reverse strand, counting down.
CAGGTGTCGCATTAATAAAGGCTGTTTGAGCGTGTGCACACGCCTCTGCGTACACACGAACTGCTTCAAACGAACCTGTTGGTAAGAAGCAGACGAGTACATCTGCCTGAACATCTTTTAACCTTTGCGTCACATCATGTGTTTTCATGTTCAATGAATGTTCATGTGGTTGAATGCAGTTGGACAAATCTCCTTCAAGTCCATCACATAAAGGACCTGCTTCGACGGTTACTTGGAAAAACGGAACATCGATATGTTTCACTGCAGCTGTTGGTTTAGTAAAAATGGCCTCTGATAAGTCTTTTCCGACTTTATTTTGATCTACTTCAAAAGCTGCAACAAATTCGACATCAGATAACTGATAGCCTCCAATCACGTCATGCATAACACCAGAGGGCGTATCCATCTTTTCCTTAGCCAACTCAACAAATTGAACGATACTTGACGCACATGATCCCACTCCTGCAATTGCTACACGAACTTTTGTCATGTTCAAAACCCCTTTTTTATGAATTTATAGAGCCAATTTTCGCTTTTGACGAGATTGAAAAATACACCATTCCTGGTAACCTAATTCCTTCAGCGTTTGTTTCACTTTCAGCCAATCATCTGCCACGCGGGCGGGCTGATGAGCATCTGAGCCAAACGTGACATCCACACCATAAAATTTGGCTCGCTCTAATAGATCCATTGATGGATACCAGCCTCCGCAGTCTTTTGTTTTGCCAGAGGTATTCACTTCAATCACAGAACCACTCTCCGCAATGACTTTTAGCGCATCATCGACAGCTTCTGTTTTGAGATGAGCAATTTCTGGATAAAAACCTTTTAAGGCGTCAATATGACCCAAAACGTCGAACATTTGACTCTCAGCAGACATCTTAATCAACTGGTAATACGTCTCTTTTTCAATGATGGCTTGTTTCTCTGTTATTCGTTCCCAGCGTTTCCGGTTAAATAGGTCGTATCCATTACTGACATGAACCGAGCCAATGATATAATCAAATGGATAATGTCGATATACGTCTCGGTAGAGGGCTTCGTGTTCTGGAAAATAATCAGATTCAACACCTAACAGCACGTGAATTTTCCCCTCATATTCCTTTTTCAATTGCAGGACTTCCTCTACATATGATTGAAATTCACTCTTAGCCATCGCTACCCATGGTTTAAAATGATCGGCCTCTTCACCAAAAAACGGGGAGTGATCCGATATTCCGATAAATTCTAGACCTAGTTTGACAGCCTCATCGATATATTCTCTGATGTTTCCCTCCGCATGACCACAGCGTTGATGATGTGTGTGCAGATCAAATTTCATCAAAATGTTTACTCCTCTACATGGCAGTATAGCCGCCGTCAACCATTAGATTTTCTCCTGTGATAAAACTCGCTTCATCAGAGAGAAGAAAGATGACAGCAGATGCGATCTCTTCTGGATCAGCTGTTCGTTTTAACATGTGCATCCCTCCAATATCAGGGTGCTGATTTGCTTGATCTCTTGTCAACCCAAGTTCTTCCAAGTGAAATCGTTCGTTATTTTTGTTCCACACCGTACCCGGATTCACTGCATTCACCCGAATACCTGCATCCGCCAAATCCATTGCCATGCATCGCGTCATATTCACAACGGCTGCTTTTGTTGCGTTGTATGTTAAATATTTCGGCTGGGCAATATGACCTGAAATGGAGGCAATATTTACAATGGATCCTTTTCCTATTTTCTCCATGTAAGGTGACGTGTGTTTGACACATAGGGCTTGCCCCATAATATTTAAGTCCATGATGCGCCGCCATTCTTCAACAGTAGCTTCAAGGCCACGCATGATAAAAACGGCTGCACAATTCACAAGCATGTCAATTTTCCCAAAATGATCGACTGTTCTTTCTACCATTGAGACAATGGCTGCCTCATCAGCAATATCAGCTTCTATAAACAAAACATCATATCCGTTTTCTTTGAGCTGTTTTTCTGCTGCTAGTCCGTAATCTACATGGTGATCAGCAATGACGACTTGCGCACCTTCTTGTGCTGCTCGTTCTGCGACCGCATATCCAATCCCCTGCGCCCCGCCTGTCACAATCACTGTCTTTTCTTTCATTCCTCGCATGTAGCTGCCTCCTCTTACCACTGAAGTCTTTTACCGTCTCTTAGTAGCTCTCCTGTTGGTCCATCTCGGGGGAGCTGTGCCGCCCATACGATTCCTGATGCACCTTCCTGAACAGTTTTAACAGCCTCTGATGTCCCCATGTCCGTTTGTACCCAGCCAGGACAAACCGCATTCGCAAGAATAGAAAATGGCGCCCCCTCTAAAGCCGTGACTTTTGTCAGAACGTGCAAAGCCGCTTTTGACATCCTGTAGTAAGGACCGCTTTTTCCGTCACGCCTAACATCGTTTGAAGCGGAGATGGCGGAGAGCCTTCCCATGCCGCTAGATACATTGACGATTCGTCCATATCCAGCCTCTTTCATGTAAGGGAAAACCGCCTTGGTCATTCTAGCTGCGCCATACACATTGACATTCATCGTTTCTTGAAGTGTCGATACAGGAAGATCTAAAAAAGATGGAAAGGCGTCATCCATTATGTTGTCAAGAAAGACTCCCGCATTATTAATCAGCACATCCACTCTTCCGTACGAATCCTTTATAAAAGCCGACAGACGTTCAACCGACTCTTCGTTTGTCACATCCAGCTGGTATGGCACAACCTGCTCATTTATATCAGAAGCAGCAAATTCAGCATTTTCAATCTGCCGTGCTGTTAAAATGACAAGCATGCCATCTTGCGCAAGCTGTCTGCACACTTCTTTTCCAATGCCTCTATTTCCACCAGTGACAACAGCAACCTTCAAATCCTCATCTCCTTTTGGAGATACCATTCTTCTTTCAGCTGGCTTGATGCAGATTCTAGTGCTTCCAAGGACCAATCAATATACCAGTTCAATAAGTGAGGTGTGTAAGTATGCAGAAGTGTTAAATACCGCCCTGTCGGAATATATAAAAGTCTGATAAAACCAGATATAGAACGCCACTCGTTTTCAGATAGGTCATCGGCATATGCCTTTAAAAATTGAATCGTTTTCACAATATCTAGTTGAAATGTTCCCCGCTTGATTCTCGTTAATAAAAAAGCAGATATGGCTGCATCATAAATTCGTGGTCTATAACCTGCTGTATCAAAATCAAGAACCATGGCGAGCTTCTTATGACGGATGAGCAGGTTGCCAGAATGAAAATCACCATGTGTGACAGCATGTGGTAATGCCTCATACAGACTAGGATTTAGCAGCGTGAGTACATTCATCAGCTCCTGTTCATACACTTTAAGCAAAGAAGCAGCCTTATTAGAAGAAACGACTTTCTTTAATACACTTGCCGTCTTATCCAGTGTTTCGTCCGGTGAAGTTATCCAGTTTTTCAATTCACAGTTTGGGTTTACAGGCCCTTTCGGTAAGTTCTTTAATGAATGAAGTTGTCTTAATACCCGAATGGCTTCTTGTTCATCTGAACGATTTCCCATTTCATATGGCCTTCCTTCAAAATAGGGCCGCAACTGCCAAAAATGTTCTTTGAATAAAATGGTTTTACGACCGTTCTCTGCCTCTATCATTGGTTGAATCGGGAAACCATAATCAAGCAAAGCATCTGTTAAATCTTCTAAATATTGAAGCCACTTTGCATCATGATTTCTCGCACATTTTTTTAAGACAAAGCGGGTTTTAGCATCCTCTACAAGCCAGCCTTCATTAGGGCTTCTTCCGTTTAAAGGTGTTAAGCGGATTTGCTGTTCCGAAAACCAATATTTCAGGACATTATCAGCATCATCAGATTTCATCATGTCCTCACCCCTTTTTCTCAAGGTTTTTGATTTTCCTAAGTACCAGATCTGCTGCTTCCTGCTTGTCTATGCGCAGGCATTTCACACGTGATTCTTTTTTTAATTTATGAAAAAGCTTCTCGTTTTGATGGAGCACCTCTGGATACACATGAAAGGCATATGAGAAAAATTGGAGCGCATTACCTATTCGCTCCTTATTTCCATTCCAAAGTTTCTCCCTTGTCATGAGCCGCTTGAACGTCCTTTTCATGAGACGGGGGAATGTCTTCCTTCTCTTCACATCAAGCCATATGATCGTATCAGCATATTCAGTCAAGATATGGTGAACAGATGAATATTGACCATCAATCACCCATTTCTTTTGTTTAACAACTTCATGGACGTTATCGATAAACAACTTCCTATCTGTTTTTTTCCAGTTCGCTTGCCAAAATAGGGCATCGAGCTCATAGTGAGGTAACATGAATTCCTGTTTCAAGTGATGGGCAAGGGTCGTTTTTCCAGATCCAGGTGGACCAACAATCCATATTCTCTGGCTAGCTCCTTCATTATTCAAGTGGTTCCCCCCTGTTACAGAACACGTTCATGCTTTTGAATGTCGTTTCTCACCTTTGTTAACAGATCTAATGATTCATCCCAATTGAGGTTTTCAGTTAATTCAAATACTGGCACTTCGCTTGAATGAATGGACACATCTTCACATAACAGATCTAGTGATTCCTCCGAAAAGCCATTTTTCTTTAACAACTGGCCAAAAAGTGTATGTGCGGGAGTCAGCCTTGTGTCAGGTGTACGAAAATAGTGAATCATTCCCGCCATTGCTTCTACAGGTCCTGGTGACAGGTGAATGCCATTAAATCGAGTACACACGTTCGTTAAACCAAACCGCTTTTGCTCCGACAGCAGCATGTGTTTAAAAGAACCTGCTTTTGCCTCTTTAGGGTCCGTTGCACCGATAAAATCTTCTCTTAACATCCTCATAGGCTTCTTTGAAAAACATTCCATGACGATAATAGACTTTGCAGGTGCAGTGAACCACTCAATTTGACAAGGGTGGAATGAATTGAGCAGAAGCATCTGTTCTCCATCCACCTCGGCCTTTATGGCGTATGTGCCCGCACCTAGCTTGTCCACCTTCATGTTCCGTGTAAGAAGCTCTAAACCATATGGCGTAAGCTCTTCGTACTTTTGTAAAAATTGATGGCCTCCATATATGAAATGTTCCTTCTGTTTAAACTCTGGATATTTAAAGAACAGCATCTTTTTTGCCGTATCTGACAATTCACTCAGACCGTTTTTAGAGATTTTGTTCAGCATCCCATATTGTTTTTCTATTATTTTCTTTTCTTTCAAATATAAGGATGATATAACGCGCACGGCTCCTATTTCTACATCATGATTATCTAAGCGTAGGAGAAGTTCATCTAGTATTCGATCAAGCTGTACACCTTTATGGATACTGGTTAATTCAGGCTTTAGCATCAATAGAAGATGATGTTGATCCAATTGTTGGTGTTTTTCAATTTCATATGGATGAATGGTCACTGCCATTGGTTCTTTTGTATGAATACATGCATGAACGGCATCAATGACTTTTTCTTTCATCCTTATTACCACATTGTCACGCCTTTAAAAATTAAATCTTTTGTCACATCGCCCATCGAATGAACCGCATTCATGACAATGTCTTCAATTCTCTTTCTATCCACTTCATTTCCATCCCACTGTTCAATACGGACGGCAATTTCATCAGGGTTGTGGAGCGGTGCTTCTTTTGAAGTAAAGATATGCACTTCTGTTGGCTTTTGAATGGTCTCAAAAATTTGATCTGCCAATCGTTGCGCGAGCACTCCATACAATTTCCCTGTATGATCAAGCGGGTTTTTACCAGCCGGCGCTTCAATACTCATAGACCGCATTGGGGTGATCAATCCATTTAATCGATTTCCTCTTCCGACAACACCTACATCGCCTGTATCTGCTACAGAACCAAGTGCTGTTAAGTACGGGCGACCATTGCGATCTGTTGCGTTCAGCATAAGATCAGGGGTAAGTCCTAACGTTTCATGAATATAGCGTGCGATTTGATCCTGGCATTCTTTTTTACGGGCAAAATATTCCTCAAGACTATGAATATCTTTTGCTAGAAAAGGCATGTTTACTATGAGTTTGAAATCTTCATGACGTCTGCTTCCAAATATTTTCACATCCCAGCCGGTATCTGGGTTCACCTTTTTAAATTCTGGTCCATTCACATAACGCTCTGTATAGAGAACTAGCTTCTCAAGACGGCTTAACGGGGCATGAGCATGCAGTAAATTACAGTCATTTGAAACAAGCTTTGGATCACCGATCTCGATCATGTCTGTTTCAACCATCGGACGATATCTTGAATTTTTACGGCCTGCCCCTTGATGATCAACAATCCGGCAGTCGATGACGAGATGTTCGTCAGCATCAAATCCGGTCGTCACCTCTGATAACACATCTTTGGCTGCATCGAAAAGAATCTTTTTAAGAGGAATCGGCTCATCACCGTATGCGTATGCCCCTTTTCCAGCAAACACAACTTGATAAGGTTTGACCATTGTTCCTTTTCCGTACGTTACATCAGCATCTCCGCCAAGAAGCATGACTTTGTCAAACCAGTGGTGTGCTACTCTGCCGAAATGCTCCATGCAATATTGAGAATAGTATTGAGAAGCTCTTTCTGCGATGGCGTCACACATCGTATCTGGATGCCCTACTCCTTTACGTTCTACAAGCTCATATGGAATTTGTTCGATATCCTGGCCATCGCCTTTTAAAATATCAAGAATGGTTTTTTGAATTGTTTTCATTATCAATCGCCCGCTCTCTTTTAAAATATAAAAATATTGATCCTTTACCTTAAAACAACATGAAACATTTGGTAATATATATATATTCTGTATGAAAGAGGTGTCTATTTTGATCAATGAATCGATCCTACAACGCTTGCAAGATACAACCACTGACATGAAGAAGTTATTGAATCAACATCAAATTCCTGGCTGCTCTATTTGTATTTCTCATGAAGATAAGCACGTTTGGTCGTGGCATGAGGGCCTAGCTGATATTGAAAGCGGCACCCCTGTTACAAAAGACACAACCTTTCGAATTGGTTCAGTGACTAAGCCTTTTACTGCAATGGTCATGATGAAAATACGAGAGGAAGGATTGATTCAACTCGATGAGCCTATTCATACTTACGAACCTTTACTTTCTTTCATAAAAAGTCACATGTCTGAACCAATTCCACTCACTTTCCGAATGATTGCCTCTCATATCTCAGGCCTGCCCAAAACACTCGATAAAGCAACTCATCTGCGAGATATGACATTAGCTCAGTGCATGGAAATACTGACTATTTTTACACCGCCTTGGTCTATCATCAATTATTCCAGTCTTGGCTATTCAATTTTAAGTAAAGTACTAGAAAAAGTGAGTCAACAGCCATTTAGAGAATTAGTGCATACCCACATACTAGAACCGCTCGATTTGCAGCAAACTGGATTTATTGAAACAGCATCGACAGCCAAAGGGTATACCCTTTCTTCCTCTGGTCTTTCCGGCATATCCTATCCAAGTGCTGAAACACCATCTTGGGAGGACGGTTCAAGCGGACTATTCTCTACAGCAGACGATTTGATTCGATTCATTCAAGCTCAATACGACGGAAACCGTCTGCTTCATCAGCATTCGCTAAAAGAAATGCAAAGCCCCGTTATGGTTGAAGAAGATTTCACTAGAGGTGTTGGTCTTTCATGGTTTTTGAGACCTTTTAACGGATTCACCTTAGCTGAACATAGCGGAGAAATTAAAGGCTTCACCTCCTATATTGGCTTCATTCCAAAGCGTAAATTAGGTGTTTGCATTCTCTTAAACTCTGACGAAAGGCTCGCACGGCCGATTGCTGACATGCTCTTTCAAATCATGCTGCCAGCAGATCACGAACAGATAAAAAAGCGTGAAGACCGGCTCAAACGAATGTTTAGACAATCGTCTCTTTAAATGGAACTCACTTTTTTGTTTAATAGATCTGGAATCGCGTCCTGGAGATACCGCGGATCACCCTCTAAATAAAAACATGGCATATTGAATAAATGATGGATCAGCTCAGATGCCTTTTGTTCAAGAAAGGTATCTGACACATGCCGAAGGCCGAGCCAGCCTTTTAAATAGTCAGGATCTTCTGGTTCTCTTATATTGGCGACCATGATATCTTTTGCTCTCTGATCATCGTTTTTTACTGGTACAAGCCTGATCTCACCTGAACCTATTTTGAGTGAAGGAAAAATCACCATATTTACTTTCGTAGAGCTCCGAATCGTTGTTCCTGTCATGTCAGCAGCTTCTTTTGGTGTAATTTCAAACTTACAGCCGCTCGCCCATTTTTCTTTTGCCTCTTCCTCTGTTGATATGGTTTCATCCCATATTCTTTTATCTTGAGACCGGCTGAATTTTTTGTTTTTCAGTTCCTGTATATTTGTTGTGGCTTGGACGGTTCCTACTCCAAGCGCCAAGCACATCGGCCATCCATACACAGTAAGTTCCTGATCTTCAAGCACTGAAATAGAACGATCGTTTGTGATAAAATCTGCTCCCCCATGATGCAAAAACTGCCACATAGTAGTTGACTTCCCGGCACCTTTATCGCCAATAATGAGCGCTCCTTTTTGGCCATCTTCAAAAGAGACAGCCGCTGCATGCGTAAAGCATCCACCTTGGTTTTCTAATGTTCTAAGGGCAATTTCTCGAACGATTCGCAGTGGACAGCGTATCGCAGATTCATTATTGTTTTTTCCAATCACAGCATAACGCCCTTTATTGACCGCCACACTGTGCGGCTCGTCACCTTCATGCGAGGCAAACAATACTTGATCGTCTAATTTCAATCGTTTGTAAGTAAACTTCCTTTTTGCTGTAATCGTTTCACCCTTTTGAAAGCACGCATTGCGAACGGACTGTTCAAGGTCAGGATCAATGATAAACCGTATATCAATCTGTGAAGACATATCCCCCACATGGCTGTCTGGTTCTTTCGGGATATAATGTTCGATATCTTCAATTGCCAGCGATTCGGTTGATAGAATGTTAAAATGAATACCTGCAAACACAAATGATTTTTCATAAGGAAAATCGTTCTTTGGCTTTTCAAAAAGCGCTTTTATCTCCATATAGAATCCTCCTCTTCATTTTGCTACTGCCTTTCAGGGAACAGCTGTACGACAGGCTCCTCTTCAAGCTCATCACGATTATCCAAGCTGAAAAAACGCTCAACAAAAGATTTCTTCCACATTTTCGAAGAACCGAAATCATTTTCTCCATAGGCTTCTAAGAACGATTGGTCACTCATGTCTAACTGCTGCAATTGATCGATATAGTTCGTTTGATACAATAAATCTACAAACGTAAACGTGTAAAAAAGTGCTTTCTCGGCCCCTAATTCCTTCGCTCTTGCTTGCAAAGCATGCCAATCAAGTTGGTTTTGCTCTTCAGCAAACTTGACGTACTCCCTTACATCGCAAAACTTAATCAAATTGAGATCTGCATGTAAATAGACATACTGTACATTTGTTGCTTCCTTGTATAAATGGAAAGCAAGATGAATGAGAAAATCTAAAGGTTCAAGCATATAAGTATCCGTTTGCAAAAATGACTTTTCTATAGCAGCATCTAGCAAGGCATTTGTAGCGTCGTAGTTTTTTTTCAGCTCAACATCGTATGAGAAATCAACACGGTGAACCTTCAAAAAGTCTTCTCCGCTTCGTTTAATATGTGAATAAAGATTCCCGGCATTCATTCTCCACATCATTTCTTCTTCTCGGGAAATCGGTATTTCTTGATCGGTTGCCCAGTCATATTTACCGATGATAAACCCTTCCTCCTTGAGCAATGAAGAAGCTCTTTTTCGAACATCTGGATGAATTAAGAAATCAATGTCTGACATCATTCGGAGTCCATAATCTTTGTAAACAAGAGGCGTTAAAATGGCTCCTTTAAGAGGGACTGCTTTCAGATTTTCTTTTCGAAATGTTTGTAAAAGACGCTTTAATTCCTTGAATCTCTCCATATTTTTTTGACGATTCCCGATATAATGATAATGAAGTAAAAATTTGTAGGTTGTCGTGATTTTTTTTTCATCATCAAGGCGAATCAAATGAGGCGTCATCAGTTGAAGTACCTTATGTCTTGATGCAAGTCCAATCAATTGAGGTACATCGATGCCGTCTTTTAATACCTCTCTCATCAACTCTTCTTCTTTTTCATTTAATTGAATACGTGAGCCAAGTAATAGTAGCCTCTCTTCATTTGAGAGAGTGGATTGATCCAAAACAGCCCGCATGTGGATTACTCCTTCCCGTATAGTGATTTAAATCTAGTGATAAATCGAGAGCGTTTCCCTTTTCGATTGACTGGTATGTCCAAATCATCCGTTAGTCTATGAAACCATTGAGCTGCCTCATATGCTTTTTCACTGTCATATTCAATTTCTAATTCATGATCTGTGATGCCAAGATAACTGCTTTGATCCAAATCCACTTTGATGCCTGTCTCGATATAAAAGGTAGTTCGTTCAGTAACCAATAGTCCTAACAACTCTGGCTGTTCAGTCATTGTAAAAGGTAAAGACGTTACGATGTTCTGTACATCTAGCTTTTGCGGTAGATCCTCAATAGGAAATGACTTTTCTTCTCTTACTCTTTTATAACCAGACGTTTGACTGGGACATTTGATCTCAAGTGTTCGTTTGCCGCTGGTTTGACGGATCCGTACGGTATAGCCATATCGTTTTAATAAAAAATCTGAGGTGTCATAATAGTAATTGAAGTTCATTAAATAAGTGGGTTGATGATTTTGACTTAACATGTTGTAGATGTGTTGAAAATCTGTTTGTGACAACAAATATTTATACTCCTGCTCAACCATGACTCACCTCCAAAACGTCTTACACGACCATATCGGATTGTTCAAGAAGCTCTTGAATGAGAAAGGTTCCTTTCTCTAAAGAAGTAAATGCCTGTTTTAATGAATAACAAGGGATCTTTTCCGCTAGATGTTTAAGAAATGGTTCTAGCGCTTCGGGTGTCGGTAATGTGAAATATGGTAAGAGGAATTCATTATGTCTTCCAGGATTGATGACTGCGTGCTCCTTTAGACGTTCCGCTGCTTCATGTGGACTGATTTTCGAAAGTGTGGCGCCCGTTTGCCCATGAGGTAAAAACTCAGGAAACACCATGACGTCGATTTTCCCCATTGTTTTGACTTCACGTGAAAACCATTTTTCTAATTCCTCCGGATAGACGAAATGGTAGTTCTTATCATCTTCATTAAATGGGTGACTCGATGTTTGAAGCCTATATGGTGAGCCAAGCTTTTCAATGGCTTCAAAAGAATCTTTCCGAATACTCATAGATCTCGGCCAACCAGTTCCTTTGTACTCGTTGTTCGTATATGAAATCCCTATATCATCGTTTGTGATGTACGTTGCATCGGTTAAGGATAACAAGGATAAAATGGTGGATGTTTTGCCCGCTCTTGATCCGCCTACTAGTGCAATCCCTTTTTGATTCATCTCCATCATGCCGCCATGCAAATAGACAAGTCCATCCTGATAACACAAAAGGCGAAGCAATACTCTTATTAAACGCAGTGCGTGTTGGGCTGTCCATCTGACATCTTTTGGTTCATCTATTACAACGATTTTCTTCTCTCCGTGATACAGGTAGCGACAGCGAGGTTCCATCTTGGTTTGATAAAAGACTTCTTCAAGTGGCACTTCTGTTTGAATGTCTTGTGCATATTTGCTGGTTAAAATCGTCCAAACGTCTCCTTCAAGTCTGTCTGTTATTTTGCTGCACTCAACATAGGGATGTACTTTACTCATGACTAAATTCTGAACTGATTCATCTGCCCCTAATACCACACGAACATTATTTTTTTGATAGCTTACATATGACAATGAATGCCACCCCTTATGATAGATTGATAAAAACAATTGCAATTTTCTCCTTAATCCACCAAAATATAACACATATTAAACTTTTAGAAAGGAGCCACGACATGAATGAACTGACACGAACAGAAGTTGAAGAAAAAATTGTCCAACTTGTGATGAATAAGTTGTCGCTCACTGAGCAGCCAGGCCTTGATGATAGCTTAAAAGCTTTAGGATTAAATTCTGTCCAAATTGTCTCTTTTGTTATTTCATTAGAGGACACCTTTCACATTGCGTTTGAAGACGAAGAATTACACCCTGACCACTTCCGCACCTTAGATCGACTTTTTACTTTGGTCAAAACCAAACTGACTAAGACGCTGTGATGACCTGCGCCATAAATAAAGAGCGGTAATGCGAGGAGGCTTCCATCAGCTCCTCATGAGTACCGCAGCTTTGAACGGCACCGTCTTCAAGTACATAGATCATATCTGCATTTTGTATGGTCGATAATCTGTGTGCAATCACAAGCAAAGTGCTTCCTCCTTTTGCATCGTCTATCCCTTTTTGAACCTGCCTTTCTGTCTGCCGGTCAAGGGCCGATGTCGCCTCATCTAATATCAGAAAATCAGCCTGTTTTAAAAGCGCTCTAGCGATAGCTAAACGCTGTCGTTGTCCTCCTGACAAGGAGATTCCCCTCTCTCCAATGACTGTATCAAATCCTTTTTCAAGTCCTTTAATGAAGGGAAGAATTTGTGCAATCTCACAAACCTGTTCAAGTTGTTCTTCAGTAATATCAGTTAACCCCATGATGAGATTGAGGCGTATGGTGTCTGGGAAGAAATAGGGTTCTTGCGGGACAACGGCTACCCGTTTTAAGAAATGAGATGGCTCTATCTCTGATCGTTCAACGCCATTTACTAAAACGTTTCCGCTATCCGGTTGATAAAGTCCCAGTGCCAGCTTTGAGATAGTCGATTTCCCACTGCCGCTCGCTCCAACAATGGCCACTTTTTTTCCTTTTTGAATATGAAGATTCAAGTCGTTTAAAGCCCCTTTAGATGTTTGTTCATAAGAAAAACAAACATCTTCAAACACCACCTCTTCCACAGAATGTATTCGCTTCGTTCCTTTTTCTTCGTTTTCTATTTGCAGTACTTCTGCAATTCGATGAACAGATGCACGCTGCTGGAAAAATTCAAATACATACTGGAATAACTCCTGATAACTTTTCATTAATTGAGAAGCATATTGGTAAATGACGACAAACAAGCCGATTGACATGTTTCCTGCTGCTACTTGATATGTGCCAAACACAAGCACAGATAGTATTCCAAACCATTTCAATGGTTCTGTTAAAAATAGAAGCTTATTTTGAAACTTACCTTCTTTTATGACACGATCCATCATGTTGTTAAATAGCTTTTCATACAAACCGATTTCCCATTTACGTCGATCAAATGCAACCACTTCTCTTGTAGAAGAAATTCCTTCTTCGACATGCACGAATAGATCTGACTTTCTCTCTTGCACTTCTTTTGCGATGTTTGTTGCCGTTTTTGCCATTTTTTTACCGACAATGAAATAACACATACTTGCAAAAAGAAGCAAGAAAAATAATACAGGACTTACAGATAGTAAAATGATCGATAAAACAACGGCTATAAAAATGGTTTGTACAATCTTTGGTATATGTAAAGCAGCTGTGACAGCGACTGTCTTTACATCTTGGTTAAGCTTGTGTAGATAATAACTAACTGGATGAATTTTATATGATCTCATCGATACTTGCTGAAGCTGATCTAACATCTTTTTCTGTAATGAATGGTGGATGGTAAGGTAGTTTTTGTGCATCACATATGGGCTGGCGACAAACATGACAACATAGACAAGAAAAATGATGGCAAACAGCATCAAGATATGGGGGAAATGTTGATTTCCGCTATTCAAAAGGACATCGTCAATGAGCCACTTTTGCAGCCCAATCATGGCTAAATTAGCTGCTGCTTCAATCAAAACGAGTAAAAGAGCGAGGATGAGCATCCATTTTTGCTTTGTGATCAAAAGAAACAGCCAATTTTTCCTCATGTTACACCTGCCTCCTTTTCTGAGCGGTCAGACGCCAATTGATAAAAATGTCCCTTTTTTCTCATCAATTCATTAAAATGTCCAGTTTCTAACATACGACCGTCTTCTATCAAAATAATTCTGTCAAAATGTCTTACAGTAGATAAACGATGAGCGACTGCAATGACAGTCGATTCCTTAAACGTTTGATGTAATGCCTGCTGGACTTTTTGCTCGCTGACACTGTCAAGAGATGCTGTTGCTTCATCGAGTAACACAACACTTGGATTCTTAGCAAATAGCCGGGCAATGGCGATCTTTTGCTTTTGACCACCAGATAGTTTTAATCCTCTTTCCCCAAGTATGGTGTCGTATCCGTTTTCTAGTTCTCTTATAAATGAGTCGCAATCAGCTTTTTTAGCGGCTTCAATGATCTGTTGATCTGAAAGACTTGTATCTCCAAAACGAATATTGTCCTTTACACTCATATTAAATAAAAACGTTTCTTGAAAAACAAACCCCATCGCACCTCTTATTTGACTAGTAGATAAACAGCGCAAATCAACTCCATCAAGTGTAATCATCCCAGATGAGGGGTCATAAAAGCGTCCAATTAATTTAAGAAGCGATGTTTTCCCTCCACCGCTCGTACCGACAAGCGCCACTTTTTCACCACGCCGAATATGTAGATTCATCCCTTTTAATAAAGGAGGATGATTGGGATAATGAAAATCAACGTCATGAAACACGATATCGCCTTCGACTTGATCAAGCAGCATAGGCTGACGAGGCTCTCTAATATCGGGTGTTTTTTTCATAAAATGATATAAAGGTTCAATTTGAAAGGTTAAGATTCGTTGTTCTGTTAGAAGTGTGACAATAGAAGTAAGCATATGCATTGCTGAAAAATAATATAGTATATATGCCACAAAACCGCCTGTCGTCAGCTGGCCATTATTTACAAGGTAGATGCCGAGAGCAAATGTAGCTAGAGCACCAATATAATAAGTGAGCCTGCGGTTGCTTCCTCGTAAGTAAGCGAAAAAAACATTTTTTTCATGATCTTGGCGGACCTGTTCATGCAGCTTTTGAATCCGCTCCATGTCCCAATTCATATAACCTAAAATTCTAAGCTCTTCCATTGAAGCAAGACTTTCGTATAATTTTGTTTGCAACGTGCGAAAACCTTCTGCACTTTGTCTTCCGTAGATCGTTGCCTTTTTTTCAAGCCAAGGTCCAAAGATATAGTAGAGAATAAAACTTGGAATGATGATGAGAGTGAGTAAGATAGAAATTTGTATCATAAAGTATAGTGAGATGGCGATAAATAGTGTCTGATTGATAAATTGTGGGAAGTAGCGTCTGTAAATTTCTTGTACAGCTCGTGTTTGTGTGTTAACAAAGGAGAGTGTTTCACTAACAGAATGTTGTTCGTAGTATGAGAAACCGAGTTGACGGATTTGCTGGAAGGCAGCAAATTGTGAATCTCTTGAGGCTTGTTCGATTAATTTTCTTTGCCATAAATTTCGTGCAGCTGTCAGTATAATACCAAGTGCTATCAAGCCAGTCAGGCCTAACAATAATCCATTCATTTTAGAAAAGTCTTTTGCTGGCAAAATCGTTTCAATAAAATATTGAATAAATTTAGGTATAATGAGTTCGCTCAAGGTAATAACGAATCCACTCATAATGACTAGAATCACTTTACCTGTATAAGGCTTTAAAAATGAGAGTGTCCATAAATATACACGCCATAACTGCTTTGAATCTTTGTCGATTTGTTTCAATCCATCACCAGCCTTTTGCTCTTTTTCAACAAAAAACGGAATTTTTTTACAACTTTTTCGATCCTTGTTAGGATTATATAAAATGTTTCTACTCATGACAATGTGTAATTTGTATCATTATAACAGAAAAGGCAGCGACTTCCATCACCGCCTAATCGTCCTATATTTCACTGTTATCTAGTGATACGCGTATACCAATGAGGTTCTATTTGACGAAAATAATCATGATCTTTTAATACATTTTCTAGTCTTTCAATCATCTCATCCATTTGACCTGGATCAAATTTAATGACCCACATAATCGATGAAAAGATGCTCATTGCGACATATACAGAGTAAAGCTGCCAAAAATCAGCTGGTATTTCACCATCAAAATACCCATTTATTTGACCAGCCGCAAAGGCTTTACTTGTTTCTCTACTGAAAAGAGCTACTTTATAAAAATCATGAATGGGGTCTCCCCAATCAAAATTATTAAAATCAATAACGCCTGCATATTTATCATTCTTTATAATAATATTCCCTAAATGAAAGTCATCGTGCTGAAATTGGTTAGGCCTTCCCTTCACCTTATCTATGTGCTGTGCGATAAACTGCGCAACTTTTTCATCCCCTTCTATGGAGATACCGCTTTCCCGATAAGCAGTTAAATATCGATGATGCTTTTTCACAACACGCTCTTCCCAAGGTTCGATATGTGATGGCGCTGGATATGTATGCATGTTTCGTAAATCCCGTCCTGCACTTACCCCGATCGCATACTGCTGTTCTTCTGTCAACTGACTCATGATTTCTTTTGCTTCTTGACCTTCTACAAACGATAAAATATAGTACACTTGCTGTGTTTCATCTAGAACACCCATTTTCACTGGATTAGCACACTGAACACCGTGACGTCTTAATTGGGAAAGGAGCTCAAATTGCGTCTTTATTTTGTCATATTGGTCTTGATCTGTGAATCGAAGGACATACTTTTCACCTGATGACATCGTCACGACCCATTTTTCATCTCGAGAATAGCCTTTATCAATCTGGTCTATGGAGATCGCTTTTTTTAATAAGGGAATGTGCTGCATAAGGTCTGTTTTATTCATGGATTGATCCATCCTTCCCAGTCTCTTTTCTTCTCACTCTACCAAATTTTTCATTTGAAGAGAATGATCAACAATTCCTATTTATATCGAAACTGCTTTACAATGTTTTTCCATTCTAATATAGTTAATTTATGTAAAGAATAGAAAATTTGTAAAGAGGAGCGTTGCAGATGAATGAAACGACGGATGCCCTTTCACTATCAAGTCAAGTAAAGGATTTGGTCCTGCGTTCTTTGGACGATGATAGCAAGATTTCTATTGGTGCAGATGAAGAGTTAACAAATCACGGTCTCGATTCAATTAAAGCAGTTTCACTCATTTTGGAATTAGAAGAGGTTTTTGATATTCAATTTGCAGATGAGGAACTATTGACCGAGCACTTTTCGACAATCAATAAAATTGTTCATCAGCTGCAAAACAAGTTAGCTGATTAATCTTTAGACATGAAAAAAAGGCATCTCTTTTAAAAGACATGCCTTTTTTTGATTAAGCAGAAGGTACATCACCCGTTGGACTAATAAGCGAGAGAGCATAATCTTCTGTAAAGATTCTTTTCGATAAATTGTTCACGCCGTCTAATGAGACGCGATTGATTTCATCAATAATTTCATCAAGCGTACGATGTTTGCCAAGGAGTAATTCATTTTTACCATTTCGGCTCATCTTGCTGTTTGTGCTTTCAAGACTAAGCATGAGGTTGCCTTTCATTTGCTCCTTAGAGTTTTCAAGTTCTTTCTGCGTAATTCCCTCACGTTTTAAGACGTCTAATGTTTGTAAGATGGTTTCAGATAGCAGATTTAGCTGCTTCGCTCCAGTTCCACCATAGATCGTCAGCATTCCGTTATCTGCAAATGAACTATGATAGCTGAATACAGAATACGCAAGTCCTTTATCTTCTCTTACATCTTGGAACAACCGGCTGCTCATGCTACCGCCTAGAACATTATTTAAGACGATTAAGTCATAGATGCCCTGATCTCCAGCAGGAAGTCCGTTAAAGCCCATGCAAAGATGCGCCTGTTCTGTTTCCTTTTTGCGCGTCAGTTTGTCATAGTGGAATTGCGGGGCTTCGACAGGCTGCTTTTTCCCCTTTCCTTCATACGAGCCAAATAATGTTTCGACCTCACGAATGAAGGTGTCATCGACGTTCCCTGCAACAGAGATGACGACGCGATCCGGCGTATAGAATTCGTCCATATATTTTCTAAGGGAATCACCGTTAAAAGTAGAGAGTGTTTCCTCTGTCCCTAAAATCGGATAACCTAATGAATGATCACCGTAAATGGCTTTGCTTAACAAATCATGAACGATGTCATCAGGAGTATCTTCATACATTTTAATTTCTTCATAGACCACATTTTTTTCTTTCTTCAGCTCTTCTTCGTCAAAAGCAGAGTTAAAAAACATGTCACTCAACACATCGAGGGCATACCCAGCATGTGAATCAAGTACCTTTGCATAATAGCAAGTATATTCTTTTGACGTAAAGGCATTCACTTGACCACCAATGCGGTCAAAGGATTCTGCGATATCACGTGCAGATCTCGTCTTTGTTCCTTTAAAGAACATATGCTCTAAAAAGTGTGAGATCCCATTTACTTCTGGTGTCTCATGTCTAGAACCTGTTCCAATCCAGACGCCAATTGCGACAGACCTTACAGTGGGATTGTTTTCAAGTACAATTCTTACTCCGTTTTGGCATGTATACGTTTTGACCAAGTTTTGCTCCTCCTATTCAACAAACAGATCGCATCACGGATGTCTTTTTTCACTTAGGAGGTCAGAAACCGTTCCTAATTCATATCCTCTTTCTTTGATTTGAGTGATAAGTGCGTCAAGACTTCTCGCTGTTGCGTCTGTTGGATGCATTAATATCATCGCCCCATTGTGAATTTTCCCAAGCACTCGTTTTTGTAATACAGCTGGTGATGGTTTTTGCCAGTCGATCGTGTCTACTGTCCACATAATGGTTTCCATTCCTTCTTGTTTCGCAAGCTTTACTGTTTCTTCTTTAAAGCTGCCACTTGGAGGCGCAAACCATATCGGTTTTTTCCCAAGGGATTCTTCAATTTGGCGATTTGTTTTAATCATCTGCTCTAATGCTCGTTCTCTTGTCAGTGTGCGCATATCCGGGTGATTGTATGAATGATTTCCAATTTCATGACCATCTGCCACGATTTTTTTAGCAAGGTCTGGACTGTTTTTCACCCATTTGCCTTCTAAGAAAAAGGTTGCCTTCACTTGATGCTTTTCTAGTGTATTCAACATCTTTGTTAAATGCTCGTCGCCCCAAGCTACATTGATCAGGAATGCATTCATCTTTTTGTCTGGATGTCCCTTATAGATAGGTTCAGCACCAAGTTCATGTAAATGGACAGATGGTTTTGTTTCTTTAAAAACAAGCAGCTTTTCATCGAAAGAGCCCTGTTTTTTCATTTTTTCGTAAGAAGCATCGATATCGACTGTCTGTCCATTTAAACCAGGCATCTTTTTCCACACTTTATCAATCTTAGCATTTTGCGGCTTCTCTTCATAGTCAGAAGACTTCGATTCGATCTCTTGATACAGAATATCTTTTGAAACAGATGCTACCTCGGCGTGCTCTTTCATTGAATTCATATATGTAACAGCAGCCGGCTGCTTCATCGTTTGATATGACACGAGCAGTAAAAATACAAACACAAAGAATGGTATCGTTTTTTTCAATGGTTGTCCCTCCCCTTTATCACAAATTATGATGGGGAGAAACAAGCTAGAACTATTGTTACGCGCAAGAAAAGAAAGAAGCCTGGCACGGATACCTGGCTTCTAACACATTTTATTTGTTCTCATTAAGACTGCTTTTCTTCTTTTTCCTTTTCTTCACGTAAAACAGCTTTACGAGAAAGGTTTACACGGCCTTGTTTATCGATCTCAGTGACTTTGACGAGTAGCTCGTCACCAATCTTCACGACATCTTCTACTTTGCCAACACGTTCAAGTGCAAGCTCAGAAATATGAACAAGTCCATCTTTGCCGCTGAAGATTTCAAGGAAGGCACCGAATTTTTCAATTCGTTTTACTTTACCTAAGTAAAGTTGGCCAACTTCAACTTCTCTGACAAGATCTTCAATGATTTTCTTCGCTTTTTGGTTCATGTCTTCTTCAGTAGAAGAGATAAAGATTGTACCGTCTTGTTCAATATCAATTTTCACACCGGTATCTTCAATGATTTTATTGATTTGTTTACCGCTTGGTCCAATGACATCGCGAATTTTATCTGGATTGATTGTCATCGTTAAGATTTTTGGTGCATAACGTGACAATTCTCCTCTAGAAGCTGGAATCGTTGACAGCATGCTATCTAAAATTTCCATTCTTCCTTTTTTCGCTTGTTGAAGTGCTTCTTCTAAAATGTCTTTTGATAGACCATCGATTTTAATGTCCATTTGAAGCGCTGTTACACCTTTAGATGTACCTGCTACTTTAAAGTCCATATCTCCAAGTGCATCTTCCATTCCTTGAATGTCTGTCAGCACTGTGTAGTATTCACCAGATTTAACAAGTCCCATTGCAATCCCTGCAACTGGTGCTTTAATTGGAACACCTGCATCCATCATCGCAAGTGTGCTCGCACAAATACTTGCTTGTGAAGTAGAACCGTTTGATTCTAACACCTCAGACACAAGACGAACCGTATAAGGGAAATCTTTTTCAGATGGAATGACTGGCTCTAATGCACGTTCGCCTAGCGCACCATGTCCAATCTCACGACGGCCTGGACCACGCATTGGGCCGGTCTCACCAACACTGAATTGTGGGAAGTTATAATGGTGCATGAATCGCTTAGACTCTTCAACACCAAGACCATCAAGAATCTGTACATCACCAAGTGCACCTAATGTACAAATACTGAGTGCCTGTGTTTGGCCTCTTGTAAACAATCCTGAACCGTGCGTTCTTGGAAGAAGTCCTACTTCTGAAGAAAGTGGACGGATTTGATCGACGCCGCGTCCATCTGGACGTACTTTCTCTTCAGTAATAAGGCGGCGAACTTCGTTTTTCACAAGCTTATTTAAGACATCCTTCGCTTGTTTAATCGTTGCTTCGTCACGCTCTTCTTCTTCAAATTTTTGAACGACAGCTTTTTTCACAGCACTGATGGCATCTTCACGAGCATGCTTCTCATGTACTTGAATCGCTTTCAGTAGATCCGCTTCAGCAAGTTGTTTTACTTCCTCTGCTAATGTTTGATCGACTTCATATAAAGGAATATCGATTTTTTCTTTACCGACAGCTTTCACAATTTCTTCTTGGAATTCGATTAAGCGTTTGATCTCTTGATGGCCGTACATGATGGCTTCAAGCATTGTTTCTTCTGGTACCTCATCAGCACCAGCCTCTACCATGTTGATTGCATCTTTTGTTCCAGCTACAACAAGGTTGATATCGCTTTGTTCAAGCTGCTCAACATTTGGGTTGATGATGAGTTTTCCATCTACTCGTCCTACTGTCACGCCAGCGATTGGTCCCTCAAATGGAATGTCAGACACACATAAAGCTAAAGATGAGCCAAACATTGCAGCCATTTCAGATGAACAATCTTGATCCACACTCATGACAATACTAATGACTTGTACTTCATTTCTAAATCCGTCTGCAAATAGTGGACGGATCGGTCTGTCAATTAAGCGGCTCGCAAGGATTGCTTTTTCACTTGGGCGGCCTTCTCTTTTAATGAAACCACCAGGAATTTTACCAACTGCATATAATCTTTCTTCGTAGTTTACAGTGAGCGGGAAAAAATCAAGTGGTTTTGGTTCTTTAGAAGCTGTTGCTGAGCTAAGCACAGCCGTATCTCCGTAGCGTACGAGAACCGCTCCGTTTGCTTGCTTTGCAAGCTGGCCAGTTTCAACTGTCAGTTGACGTCCAGCCCAGTCTATGGTGAAGACTTGTTTCTCTTGTCCCATTCTGAGATAAACTCCTCTCTTGTCGTAAAGTTTTTAGGTTATTTCTTATTATGAACAAAATGATTTTCACATATCAATGTGAAAGCTGTATGTAGAAGGGTTTTTGCCATTCTTTCAACATTTTAACCATAAAATATTAGTGATTATACGATAAAAAAGCGGGAATCCTCCCGCTTTTTACGATTATCGACGTAAGCCTAGTTTGTTAATTAACTCACGGTAACGAGTTACGTCTTTATTACGTAGATACGTAAGAAGATTACGACGTCTACCTACCATTTTCAAAAGACCGCGACGTGAGTGGTGATCTTTCTTATGAGTACGTAAATGCTCGTTCAAGTTGTTAATTGATTCTGTTAGGACAGCGATCTGAACTTCTGGAGATCCAGTATCAGATTCGTGTGTTTTGAACTCATTAATTAATTGAGTTTTACGCTCTTGAGTAATAGCCATCCTGTTTCACCTCCAAATCATGTTAGCCCCATCTACCTCGCAACCGTCGGTGAAGTCGGCCTGCCAAGTAAGTGGTTTTAAAGCTACAGGAATTATCATACTAAAAATATGCCGATTTTGCAAATGATAGAGCGGTTTTTCTGCGATTTTTTTGTTTAATGAAGATGATCTTGAAAAAACTGAATCGCTTCTTCTTTATCTTGACTAATTTGAGCCGTTAATTCTTGGATACCGTTAAATTTTTGTTCACTGCGAATCCGTTTGTACCACTGTAATTTAATCGGTTCACCATAAATTTCTTCGTTAAAATCAAAAAGGTTCACTTCAATCGCAGGCTGATCAGGACGTTTTTCATAAAATGTTGGTTTGTAGCCAACGTTACAAACACCGTCATACACCTTGCCTTTCACTTCCGCTCTCACTGCATATACGCCTGTTGGCGGGATGATGTATTCAGCAGATAAACCAACATTGGCGGTTGGGAAGCCAA
This sequence comes from Bacillus sp. FSL K6-2869, assembly GCF_040869405.1. NCBI lineage: Bacteria > Bacillati > Bacillota > Bacilli > Caryophanales > Bacillaceae > Bacillus > Bacillus sp. FSL K6-2869. The sequence goes on along the minus strand of NZ_CP152035.1, from coordinate 1,649,221 downwards.
TCGTGCGTCCTCGTTTATCTCCATGAATGACAATGCCTCGCAGCTGATATGGTTTGCCTAAAAGCTCACTCACATATTCAACGTCTCCATTTTTCAATGCGGAACGTATAAGGGTCGAGCTGACTTTCCGGTCTTGGTTGGAAAGCTTAGGTACAATGGTCGCAGCAATCCGCCCTTTCCCGTATTCGTCAAACGTTTCCATTGTGCCTGCACCAAACCGGCCGAAGGTAAAATCGAAACCAGCGACTGCATGCTTCACATTCAGTTCGTCCAAATATTGATCGACAAACTCTTGAGGAGACAGTGCTGCAAAGCTTTCGCTGAATTGCACAATGTATAAGTAGTCAGCACCTAATTGTTCGATAAAATCAATCTTATCCTCAAGCGGTGTGATTAAGTCTTTTGGTTCACGTGCTTTTTGCAGAACATGTGATGGATGCGGATGAAAAGTCATGACAGCTAGAGCTAAACCCTCTTTTTCCGCAATGTTTTTCGCTGCATCAATCACTTTTTGGTGTCCGAGGTGAACACCGTCAAAATACCCTAAAGCCATCACAGACGGGACTTGATCCTTTTGATTCAATGTATGTGGGTGTGAAATATGTATAGTCTTCACGAGATGGTCACCTTTTCTTTAAGATTGCTTGTCCTGTGATAAAATCTTCGCCGGCTTCATCAGGTTCTGTTTGGTCGGGTGCTTCATATAAATCGCCATACAACGGCCTGAAGGAGCAAAGACAGCGACACGATCTTCCTCTGCAAAATGAGCAAATTCATCAGGCATAGGTAGGACTGCACCGTTTTCCACTTTACTTGCTAATGTATCACTTATCTCCCATTTCGGCAAATGATTGAGCGCACGCTCGATCGGCACAAGATGTTCCTCAACCGTTCCTTCCTCACTGATCTCCCGCAACTCATCAAGAGTGATACATTCATCTAACGTAAAGTCACCAGATCCTATGCGAATGAGGTGAGACATGTGGGCTGGAAACCCAAGTTTTTTTCCAATATCGACGGCTAACGTTCTCACATATGTGCCTTTTGAACACAGGACGGTGAATCTAAAGGATACCTTTCCATTTTCAAATGTGACAGGTGTTGTCCGCTCGATACGATGAATGGTAATTTCACGGCTTGGACGTTCAATTTCAATGCCTTGCCTTGCATATTCATAGAGCTTTTTTCCGCCAATTTTGACAGCAGAAAACATGGGGGGGATCTGTTCAATGGTTCCTTCAAATTGTTTCAACGCAGCATCAATGTCATCTTCTGACATCGGTAACGGCACCTTTTTTTCTTCTACTACTTCACCTGTTTGGTCTTCTGTCGTTGTAGAAAATCCAATGGTGATTTCCGCATCATACGTTTTCGATTTATCTGTTAAGTACTCCACAATTTTTGTCGCTCGTCCAATACAAATAGGCAGAACACCTGAAACCTCTGGATCGAGTGTCCCTGTATGTCCCACTTTTTTTGTGTGTAAAATCTTTCTCACTTTAAACACACAGTCGTGAGAGGTCATGCCTCTTTCTTTATGTAATAAAAGAACACCGTTTTGCACCTGCGTTCTCTCCTTTCATAAACGATGAAAAAGGACAGACGATCATCGCCTATCCTTATTTCAACGTCTTATTCGTGATCTTTTGTGTTTAGTTCAGCAATCAGGCTTTCAATTCGGTTACCGTAATCTACAGACTCATCGAATTCAAAGTGAAGCTCTGGTGTTTTGCGAAGTCTGATTCGATTGCCAATTTCAGAGCGGATATACCCTTTCGCCTTTGCAAGGCCTTTTAAGGTTTCCTCTCTTTTCTTCTCGTCGCCAAGAACAGAAATGTAGACTTTGGCAATTTGCAAATCACCGGATACTTCAACATCCGTTACAGTCAAAAAGCCGATTCTTGGATCTTTTAGCTTTCTGCCAAGGATGTCGCCTAATTCTTTTTTCATTTGCTCACCCACACGGGTTGCTCTCATACTCATGATCTTATCACCTCTAGTTAAAACCACTCAGTTTTCGTGATCGTTCGTTCAATTTCCGGAAAAGAATCAATAAAGCTTAACACACGCTGAAGTTCCTTTTCCACTTGAACCCGGGAGGAGGAAATAACGGCGATTCCGATCGAAGTACGCTGCCATGTATCCTGATAGTCCATTTCAGCAATGGTCACATTGAATTTATGGCGCGTTCTTGTCATGATACGCTGCAGAACCGCACGTTTTTCCTTCAGTGAGGATGCATCATAGATCATACACTCACACTCGGTATAACCGATCATTTTCTTTCGATTTCTTGCATAACGAATGATTCCATGACATCACCTTCACGGATATCATTGTATTTCTTAATGGTAATACCACATTCGTAGCCTTGTGAAACTTCTTTCACATCGTCTTTGAATCGTTTTAATACGTCGACTTCACCTTCAAAGATGACAACGCCATCACGAATTAAGCGGATACCACTGTCTCTAGTAATGGTACCTTCAGTGACATAGCCACCAGCAATTGTACCGATTTTAGATACTTTGAACGTTTGACGAACTTCAACTTGACCGATGACTTTTTCTTCATATTCAGGGTCAAGCATCCCTTTCATCGCAGCTTCAATTTCATCGATGACTTTGTAGATGATGCGGTGTAAGCGGATATCTACGTTTTCTGTTTCAGCTGTGCTCTTCGCATTGCCATCAGGACGTACGTTAAATCCAATCACAATCGCATTAGAAGCACTTGCTAAAATGATATCAGATTCTGTAATCGCTCCAACACCCGTATGGATGATTTTCACTTTGACGCCTTCTACTTCAATTTTTTGAAGAGCTGCCGTCAGTGCTTCAGCAGAACCTTGTACGTCTGCTTTTACGATTAAGTTGATATCTTTCACATCACCTTGTTTGATTTGCTCAAATAGGTCATCGAGAGATAATTTCGCTTTGTCTGAACGCTGTTCATCAAGTTGTTTAGATGCACGCGCCTCACCAACTTGACGAGCTGTTTTTTCATCTTTGAATACGAGGAACTGATCCCCTGCATGCGGTACATCATTTAAACCAGTGATTTCAACAGGTGTAGATGGTCCTGCAGTTTTCACGCGGCGTCCGATGTCATTGACCATTGCACGTACACGGCCAAATGTATTTCCGACAACGATTGGGTCACCTACTTGAAGTGTACCAGTTTGAACGAGAAGGGTTGCAACAGAACCTCTTCCTTTATCAAGCTCAGCCTCGATGACAGTCCCTTTTGCCGCACGATTTGGGTTGGCTTTTAGTTCTGCTACTTCGCTTACAAGAAGGATCATTTCGATCAATTCATCAATACCTTCACCTGTTTTCGCAGATAGTGGAACGAAAATCGTTTCGCCGCCCCAAGCCTCAGGTACAAGACCATGCTCAGTTAACTCCTGCATCACACGGTCAGGGTTCGCTGTTGGTTTGTCAATTTTATTGACAGCCACAATGATTGGCACCTCTGCCGCTTTTGCGTGGTTGATCGCTTCAATCGTTTGCGGCATGACACCGTCATCTGCTGCAACGACCAAGATCGTCGTATCTGTTACTTCAGCACCACGTGCTCGCATCGTAGTGAAAGCTGCGTGTCCTGGTGTATCAAGGAACGTGATTTTCTTACCGTTTTCTTCAATTTGGTATGCACCAATATGCTGCGTAATTCCACCCGCTTCGCCTTCAACAACTTTCGTTTTACGAATGCTGTCAAGAAGCGTTGTTTTTCCGTGGTCAACGTGTCCCATGATCGTTACTACTGGAGGGCGTACTTGCATATCTTCTTCTTTATCTTCAACTTCATACTTTTCAAGTTCAGTTTCTTCTAAAATGATCACTTCTTCTACTGGAACACCATATTCAGAAGCAATTAATTCGACTGTATCTTTGTCGAGCTCTTGGTTGATCGTAGCCATGACACCAAGCATCATCAGTTTTTTGATGATTTCAGCAGTTTCTTTGCCAAGCTCGTCAGCAAGCTGGCCGACTGTCATTGAATTTGTAAATTCAATTTTTTCAGGAAGCTCTTTTTTCGGCTTCACAGGTCTTGCTTGCTGATGCTGCGCCTTGTTGTTGCCGCCACGTTTATTTTTGTTTTTGTTTTGGTTGTTGTTTTTTTTGTTTTTATTAAATTGATTATTCTGCACGTCATTCTTCTTTCTATCATTGTTTTTGTTAGATGATTGTTTTTTTTGTTCTGCGGGTTTCTCGTTAGCTGTCTCTTTTGCTTTGGCTTTTTTATAGATAGCGTCTAGCTTTTTCACAGTATCGTCTTCAAGCGTCGCCATGTGGTTGTTCACTTCCACGTTCATATCCTTAAGCGCTGCTATAATATCTTTACTTGAAACATCTATGGCTTTTGCGTATTCATATACTCTCACTTTAGCCATTCGTTCACCCCCAAATAAATTAATCGAGCAAGCTTATGAGCTTCTTAGCGAAGCCTTGGTCAGTGACAGCGACAACTACGCGAGCTTCCTTCCCAATAGAACGTCCGAGAACGGAACGGTCTTCAACTTTTCTAACCGGAACATTGTAAAATTTGCATTTGTCAGATACCTTTTTCTCTGTGTTGGATGAGGCATCTGCTGCAAGAAGAACCAGCTTAGCACGCGCATGTCTAATTTCTTTGATCACCAGATCTTCTCCTGACACGACTTTACGAGCTCGATTTGCTAGACCAAGCAAAGGATACCATTCAGATTCAGTCATTAGGTTTTTTCACCTTTTCAGCTAGTTCTAGTAATTCTTCAAAAATGTGTTCGTCAATCTGTGTCTGAAATTGCTGCTGTAAACTACGTTTGTTCTTCGCCGCAAGAATGGTTTCTTTATCGAGAGAAAGGTAAGCGCCGCGCCCGTTCATTTTTCCGGTTGCGTCAACAGACACTTCACCTTCTTTTGAACGAACAACGCGAATCAGTTCTTTCTTTGGTTTCATTTCTCCCGTCACGACGCATTTTCTAAGCGGGATTTTTTTTCGGCTTTTCACCTTTTATATCACCTCTTATTCGTCAGATTCCTCAGCTACTGGTTCAGCCTCTAAGAAAAGAGATTCAGAGTCTTCAGTTCTTGGGAAAATACCGAGTTCTCTTGCATCTGTTTCGCTTTTAATGTCAATCTTCCAGCTCGTTAGTTTCGCTGCAAGACGCGCATTTTGACCTCTTTTGCCAATGGCTAATGACAGCTGATAATCAGGGACAATGACAGTTGTCGCCTTATCTTCTTCATTTACAATGACATCAAGAACTTTTGATGGACTTAACGCATTGGCAACAAATTCAACCGGGTCATTAGACCAATGAACAATGTCAATTTTTTCGCCTTTCAGCTCATTGACAATTGCTTGTACACGCTGACCTTTAGGTCCAACACAAGAACCAACTGGATCAACATCAGGATCATCTGTACGAACAGATATTTTAGAACGGTCCCCAGCTTCTCTAGCGACAGATTTAAGCTCTACAGTACCATCATAAATTTCTGGCACTTCGATTTCAAATAAACGCTTTAAAAGACCTGGGTGTGTTCTTGATACATAAATTTGTGGTCCTTTTGTTGTTTTTTCTACTTTCGTAATGAACACTTTAATGCGGTCATGTGGTTTGTAGTCCTCATTTGGCATTTGTTCATTGACCGGAAGAAGGGCTTCGATTTTGCCAAGTGACACGTAAATGAATTTACTGTCAATTCGCTGAACGATTCCCGTCATGATGTCTTCCTCACGATCGATAAACTCAGTGTAAATCACACCTCGCTCTGCTTCTCTCACTCGCTGCGTCACGACTTGTTTCGCTGTCTGAGCTGCAATGCGTCCGAAATCTTTTGGTGTGACTTCAATTTCAACCACGTCACCAACCATGTAATTCGGGTTGATATTTGCTGCATCATCTACAGAGATTTCAAGGCGAGAATCATACACTTCATCTACAACATCTTTTCTTGCGAATACGCGAATCGTCCCCGTTTCACGGTTTAAATCAACACGCACATTTTGTGCTTGGTTAAAATTACGCTTGTATGCAGAAATGAGTGCAGCTTCTATCGCTTCAATAATAATTTCTTTACTAATGCCCTTCTCTTTCTCAAGAACAGTCAGGGCATCTAACAACTCACTACTCATTTTTATGGTTCCCCCTTATATCAATGAAAAGGTTAATTGAACGAAACTGCTAATCTTGCGTTAGCAATTTTTTCGTATGGAATATTGATCTCTTTCTTTCTTGTCTTGATCTTCACTGTCACTGTTGCAATCTCACCATCAAAGCTTGTAAGCTCACCTTCAAATGCCTTTTCACCATCAATTGGTTCGTATGTTTTCATAAAAACATTTTTTCCAAGTGCTTTTTCAAAATCAGCTTTTTTCTTTAATGGGCGCTCCGCTCCAGGAGAGGACACTTCAAGAAAGTAGTTTTGGCTAATTGGATCTGCCTCATCAAGCTTTTCGCTCAAGGCTTCGCTCACTTTGGCACACTCCTCGATATCGACGCCTTTGTCAGAGTCAATAAATACGCGAAGGAACCAGTTTTGACCCTCTTTGACAAATTCAACATCAACGAGTTCAAGCTGTAAGCCATCTAAAATTGGCTGCACCATGTCGCTTACGATATCCACTACTTTTTTGCTCATTCTCTTCCTCCTTGTGCTTTCGATAAACGCTCTTATCAATCATTCTGCATAAAAACCCTGCTTTATTGTGAGCAGGGGGAGCAGAAAACGGATGAATAATGTCGAGACAAAAATTGCCTGTTCAATACAAAAGAGCGGGTTTCCCCACTCTTGTCTCGGTAATCGTTAGCATTTCCATAAAAACTATACCATATCCAATTTTTTTATGCAAATGAAGTTCCTTATAAACAGGCATTCTTCATCAGTTCTTTTCATTCATTCTTTTGGCGTGTTCACGAATGATTCCTGCCTCCCGGCTCTCCTTTAAAACTCGAAAACCGTCATAATCCGGGTAGAGGGAATCATCGTCTTGAATGCTTGTTAAAATCCAAAATTGGCTACCTGCGCCTCCGAGCTGTTCAATTGTCTTCAGCCAGCTATCATATACATCAGGACGGGCTGCTTGATTTTGATAGCCAAACTCTTCTAATACAACAGGTTTGCCAATTGCGTTTCCTCGGGTGATATGATCTTTTATCCATTTCACTCCCCATGCAGGAGACTGATTCCAGTGATCCGGGTATAAATGATAGGTTCCATAATCAATATGAGGGAGAGCAGTCAAACGATCCCAATCAACACCTTCTCCCCCACTGTAAAACCAATCGTCATGACCTGTCATGCGAAAGAACCCTTCGTCTCCTACTGCAACAAGGTGATTCGAGTCAATTGATTTGATCCATGCACTCATTTCATCTGCCCAGTTTACTAGTATATCTCCCGAAGGGTCTGACTGAGCGCGCGGCTCATTGGCGAGCTCCCATGTCATAATAGCAGGATCATCTTTATATTGAACACCTGAGTACGTATTGGTTCTCTCTAATACATAGCGCACATAGTTTTTGTAAGCTGTTTTAATCCGAGGATCTGTATAAAAGTGATCATGTGATCCTGCCTGAAACCACTTCACATATTGATTCATCCCGCCAAAGTCATCCCAATTGTTCACGAGCGGGATGACCAGCTTGATTCCTTCCTGCCCTGCTTTATAAATCGCATAGTCTAGTTTTTGAAAACCGGATTCTTCATAAACACCTGGACGAGATTGTAAGACTGAGTTTTCTTGAGGGGTACCATCGTGAAATCCCCAAATACGAATAACCTTTAAATCCATTGCCTTCATATCGTCAAAAACAGCATCTACCATCTTTTTTGATTTGTAATGGAAATAATAATTATTTGTGCCAGCAAAGTAAAATGGGTGGTTGTTCAATACAAAATGTGTACCAGATGTTTGCACATAGGAGGAGGCCTTTACGGTCAGAGTGAACCAACCCGCCCATAAAGTGATCAGCAGCATAAAACAAGCCACCCGTTGAACCCATTTTTTCATTCCATTCTCCTCCTCACAATCTCTTATTCTACTGGTACGATGATATCTAGTTGAAGCGGTGTTTGTTTAGTTGAATCAAGTTCAATCGTCTGCTGCTGCAACATTTTACTTTCTTCACCAATTCGAACCTCATACGTCCCGTGAAACGCTGGACATGTCACTTGGCCATTCGCATCTGTTTTTTCCACTCTTTGTGTCGTCCATTCCTGCAGTAACTTTTCATAACGCCTGCCTGCTTCATTTAACGACCAATCATGGTTCACGATGGCTGCGTGCTCACCTCTCCAATGAGCACCTGCCCAAAATCCCCACATCAGCACACCTTTTACGGCTGGATGACTAAAGGCAACCCGATATAAAGCTTCTAAGTTATCCGCTCGTCTATTGGCATCCGGATGAACAGAGTCATACTCTGTCACCCATATCGGTAGACCAAGCTCAGCAAGCACATCTAGTCTTTGTTTTACAACGACTGGATCCACTCGATCTTCAAAGTGACCTTGAACTCCAATGGCCTCAACTGGTGCCCCCAACTGACGAAGTTCATTGATATGTGCTTTATATGCGTGATGTTCGCCGTATGAGATTACATTATAATCATTGACAAACAGCAAGGCTTGAGGATCAATTTTTTTCGTTTCTTCATACATCCATTTCCAAATCTGTTTCCCAAACCGGTCTTTAAAAAATGAACCATGCATCATTTCGTTGTTTACATCCCAATGACGGAATTTCCCTTTGAAATGATTGCCTGCATGCTCAAGCCGCCTTTTCATGGCTTCATATACTTCATGATTCGGTAATGATTTCAGCCAGTTTGGATTGGCATCCTCTACCTCCCAAAATAAGGCGTGCCCCCTCACTGGAATTTGGTGTCTATTGGCAAAATTCAGCATGGCATCTGCTTTTTCGTAGGTTATTTTCCCTCGTTCAGGCTCATTTGCATACCATTTTGCCTCATTTTCAAACACAGCCCAATTAAAATGTTGAACAAAAAAATCAGCATACGTTTGATTGAATAGTACTTGGTCATTCATTGCTGAACCAAATGCAAATTCATGTCTGATTTGTTTTATTTCCACCTCTATTCCGGCAACTGGCTTTTGTTCCTTATTGATGACGTTTATGACAAGCTCTCTTTGTCTATGTTGTAAGATTCGATTATTTGCTTCTTTTCTCCAGCTTTGATTTTCTTGTTCCTGTGATCCGCCATTCGATGAATGATTCATAAATTCTTTCTTATTAACCATGATGACATCACCTTTGCTTTCATTTCATTTATCTTATTAGGAAACCGCCGGCTAAAAAAGCCGGCAGCTACACTAGGTTCTATTCGTTTATGAGACGATGGTATTCTGCATAAGCCGTAGCCATATCAACTTGCGACCAGAAACGGTGATAGGTGAAACTTGGCGCTCCGTTTTCCCATTTGCCTGTTGCTTCATTAAAAGATGATTGATATTTACTCTCCAGGGCTGACCAAGCTGGGTCTTGCTTGATTTTCGGACGAAGATCTGCAAAGCTCGTATACACTCCGTTACCTCCTCGCTGCGGGTCAGAAGGAATGGTGCTGGAACCAGGGATCTGATTTCCTTGACCAAATGTTCCGTTCCAGCCATTTGGGAAGTACACTTCTTTTTTAAAGAAACGGTGGTAGTCTTCTCTGTCTTCCTCTGTCACAATCCCTACACCATCATTGTAATTCCAAGCAACCTCAAGGAGCTGAGCCGCTGTCTCTTTTGCTCTTATGCCAAGTGCTGTGTAGTTTCCTGTCTCTTTCTGTGTTGCAGCAGCAAAGAATGTAAGTGCTTTGATTAGACTGCCCAGTACACCAGTATCTTGAGTAGGATCTTTTGTAACTGCCGTTAAATTTGGATTACCTGTTGCAGATTGGAACCCGCTCCAAGTGTCAGGCTGACCGCTCCATTCTATATTCCCAGGAATCCAAAACTCTCCAGGTGCACTCGTCGTAGCAACAGCAACATTTGTCCCCCCTAGAATCCTTTGACCCTGACCATCTAAAAAATACCCATCTTGATCCGACACAGGACGAGTGCCAATAAAAATATAATCTAGTGAATAGTTGACCCATTTTGTGATGACAGATTTGGCCATTTGGAAATTTTCAGATGTTTTGTCGCCATCTTTTGCAAAGATATAATAAAGCTCTGCTACACGCTCAATCGGCCATGCTTGCATTCCAAACCAGTTATTGGACGGAGGATCATGGTAAACAGGCGCATCTTCATAAGCCATATCATAAAATGTGCTTCTTCCTGCTGGATAAGCGCTATAGTCTCCATTCCAGCTGTTGGTAGCACCTCCTGCAATCGCTCCCTCTTTTGATTGAAGCCAGACGTAAAATTCAAGCTGTCTCTTTAACGTCTTTTCCCAATCACTTGCAGCAGTCGGTGACGATGGCTTTAAGCCTCCCTTATCTGAGGATAAAGCGTAGGCAGCGACTGGGTTTTGATACCCTTGATGACAATGGCTCGCACCGATACGCCATGACCAATTCGCATATTCTCCAAGTCCCCCGCCCCAAGAGGTGTACCATGCCATTAAGTGATGACATGCACTTTTTCCATTTCCAGGATACGGATTACCTTGCTTGCCGCTTCCAATTGTTTGAAAATATTTATCGTACATTCCGTAACGAAGGAAATCACCCATCTTTTTCGCTTTATCAAGATAGACTGACCCATTATAGCCAAGTTCCTTTGCCCAATACATGGCCTGTATCGCACGTGCATCAGCGTCCGTCGCATTTGTGTAGCGCCACTGGGCGGCTGGCGCTTGATTTTCTTTTGTGAACAAGCTCATGAAACCTTCATTGGGCTTTCCGGCTGTTTTATCATCTTGTGATGGATGAGGGATGGCCTCCCATACGGATTCTTGCGGACCCCGCTGGAATGTGTTTACATATGCGGCTGTATGTGATGGGTTGAGCAAATTCCCATATTCATACCAGTTGTCTACATCAAGAAGCCAGTGCATTAAATACGTTTCATTCGTTCCGTAAGTTGACCTCAGTTCATGATCAATTGGATCTTGACCAGCAGGGCGAGCACCCGTCAACTGACTCGGATATTGATCTGGATATGGTTTTTCTGAAGCGTATGTGGCTGGGCTAGATGGATTGTAAGAGCTCATATGCGGCTGTTCGTCATGTCCATCTTCGTTTACTGGAATGATAAACTTCTCCATATTATCCCAAGCTGCTTCTAGTTTGCTCCAATCGCCTGTGTAGTGACCATACAATGCTTCAAGCCATAACCAATAGCTGTAAGCTTCTGAAGTTGTCATATGCCCGTAATCAGGTGCCTCACAAATGAGTGTCTCAACGGAATGATACGGAATGCCTTCTTTTGAAAAATATCCATTCGCATCGTTTTTCATTTGATGATAAAGTGTTAAAAACCGTTCTTTATTTGTCATGTCCTCACCCTTTATATTTATTTATTCGGAAGCGTACCAAATACTAAAACACCTTGATCAAAAACAGGAATTCTCGCTGTTTTTTGCATATTGGATGTTAATCCTTGAAAGGAATAATCATTTGAGGCATCCCATATATTCGCACCATTTGGCGCAGATAACCGGAACTGTATTTCCTTCTTATGAAGCGATTCGCCTCCTGGAAAAATAGCTACGCCAGTAAAATCGATTTCTGTAAAATAGATATGGGATGATGCGTCATACACCGTTAATGGAGATAAGGAAGCGCCTTCATTGTAAACAGCTGTCACTTGAATATCTTTATCAGTGAATCCCTTCGCAAATATCTCGCTTAGATTGACATAATATCTAAAAGAAAGTGATTGACTACTTCTTGCCGGCCAGCCTGATCGATTGTATAGAATGGCTTTGATCTGAGTAGATGTTGTATCGTTACTCATGACAGCTGCCTCTACAAAAAACTCATCTTCCACTTTTTCTTTAGGCGGAAAATTCGGCAGTTTTGACTGCCCCTGACCAAACAGCTGCACCATTTTGGCTACATTTCCAGTAAAGGCGGCATTATAGTCTGTTGCTACCTCGTTTGATACATAGTCAGAGATGTCATCGGTATACTGATCCTGTGCATTAGGCCCCCCAACAAGTGCTCCATAAAGCGTGTGCCGATGAGAAGAAGGAGTTGTCAACTGATTAGACCATGAGCCATGCGCAGTTCGATGGTGTGGATGCATCGGCGGATTTTTGCCAAACCCAACGACATAGCTTCTATTTTGCGGATTATCCCCTAACATATAGTGTGTTTGCCTGATCGCAAACGTTTGGTATCGATTCTTTTTTTCTTGATCAGAGACCCAATCTGCGTACACAAACGCTAAAAATGCAGCATTTGCTGTATAACGAAGTGAACCCCATTGATCTAACCACGCTAGTCCGCCAGGCGTATAAGTGATTCTTTCTACTTTTCCATTTTGAACAAAACCCGTCGACCAGTAATCGAGATTACGCTCCGTCGATTCGATAAACCTTTTCTCCTTTGTGATTCTCGCAAGTAAAATTTGCGAAGCAAAAAAGGTATTGTCCCACGACATCGTAAACGTATAATCCCAATCCTTCGGCCATTCTTCTACCGCTTTTAGTGCTTTGTTTAAATAGGTCTGGTCATTTGTCGCCAAGTACAGCCATATTCCACCCCAAATGAGCTCATCAATATAGCCGCTCCAAGAGTTATAAAATGGCTGCGCATTGGTGACACAATCTGTATACTCACCGCGATATTGGTCAGCAAATGCATAAAGCTGCTTTGCATGGGTGAGAAGCTTTGCTGCATAAGGCGCATCAGTTTCTTTAAAAATAATTGAACCTGCTGCTAAAGCGGCTGCGGTTTGGGCGGCTACTTCTGTTCCTGGACACTGTTCATCAATTTTAAATGCCGGCCGGTTCATCGGCATCACTTCTGCTGGACCCCACCAGCCATGATCTGCGTTCCCATCGCCTACTTGTGCCCAAAATTCATTTGGACCTGTATGGGCTTTCAAAAAATAATCGGTTGCCCACTTGATTTGATCTAACATATCATCAAGCAGCTCTGCCTCTTCGTAAGCTTCTCGGTACTCATAGACTGTCCATGCAAGCACGGCTGCCGAGTAAGCCATCGGAAGTCCGAACTTCACATGATCACCAGCATCGTACCAGCCGCCTGTTAAATCATGACCAACATCTTTCCCATCCTCTAGTCCAGAATCCCCTCGCCAGTTAAGACGATTGCTTTCCGGAAGCTTTCCGGAACGCTGGGCTTCGTAAAACAAAATGGATTTTTGAAGCACCTCTACATAGTTGTAATCTGACATGTACCTACTTCTCACCCCTTCTTTTTTCTTAAACGTGAAGCATTGAACAAGAAATGACCACCTCCTTGTTATTCCGTTCGTGTTTTGTACAGTGTTGAAAAGAATCAAGCGTGTTTCAAAAATGTGCATAGTAAACAGCCATCAGCTTGACGCTCACCGAGGGTTTTCTCCTTGATTCTTCATGTGACTGTACCCAAAATGATCATATGTCGTATGAGAACATTTCAGACGGCTAAATTCTCTTTTTTGCTCTATTTGGGTAGAAAGAATGACATACAATCTCTTCTCTCAAAACACGACGTTAAATCAAGATATATGAACCAACAAGAAAATAATTCCAGTTAAAATATTTAGTTAACATAATAATATTATTGTATATACAAAAAAGAACGCCCTTTAAGGGCGCTCTTCATTTTTCACATTAGAACAAAGAAAGCTGGTTTTGATCAGGAAGTGCTTCTAAGCAGCCTTGACGATCCAAATACTCAAGGATGGTCTTAGACACTTTTCCTCGTTTTTGTAAATCTTCTTTTGAAAGGAATTCACCATCTTGGCGTGCGCGTACAATATTTAACGCAACGTTTGTTCCGAGTCCAGGGATGGAGTTGAATGGCGGGATTAGCCCGTCTCCATCAATGATAAACTCAGTGGCACTTGACCGGTATAGGTCTACTTTTTTAAAGTGATAGCCTCTTTCACACATTTCAAGTGCAAGCTCTAGTACAGTTAATAGGTTCTTCTCTTTCGGTGATGCATCAAGACCTTTTGAGTTAATATCGTCCATGACCGCTCGAATCGCATTCGATCCTTTTGTCATCGTTTCGATATCAAAATCATCAGCACGAACGGTAAAATAAGCCGCATAGTACAGAAGTGCATGGTGCACCTTGAAATAAGCAATCCGAACGGCCATTAATACATAAGCAGCCGCGTGGGCTTTAGGGAACATGTATTTAATCTTTTTACAAGAATCAATGTACCAGTTCGGTACGTTATTATTCTTCATTTCTTCTTCCCATTCAGGAGGGAGTCCCTTCCCTTTACGAACAGATTCCATGATTTTAAAGGCAAGTGACGGCTCTAAACCTTGATAAATCAGATATACCATAATATCATCACGACAGCCAATCACTTCGCTTAGTTCACACGTTTTATTATGAATCAGCTCTTGGGCGTTGCCGAGCCATACATCTGTACCGTGAGATAGACCAGAGATCTGAACAAGCTCCGAGAAGGTGGTCGGTTTTGTATCCTCAAGCATCTGACGAACAAACCTTGTGCCAAACTCTGGGATCCCAAGTGTTCCCGTTTTACATCCAATTTGTTCTTCTGTGACACCGAGAGGTTCCGTTCCTTGGAAGATTTTCATGACCTCAGGATCATCTGTCGGAATCGTTTTTGGATCAATTCCGCTCAAGTCCTGAAGCATCCGAATGACCGTTGGATCATCGTGTCCAAGAATATCTAGTTTCAGCAAGTTATCATGGATTGAATGGAAATCAAAATGCGTCGTTTTCCAATCAGAACCTGTCGCATCTGCTGGATATTGTATTGGTGAGAAATCGTAAATGTCCATATAATCCGGCACTACGATAATACCGCCTGGATGTTGGCCTGTTGTCCGTTTGACGCCCGTACAGCCCTGTACGAGCCGGTCAATTTCAGCACCTCTCATATGAAGGTTATGATCTCCTGCGTAGCCTTTCACATAACCATATGCCGTTTTTTCTGCAACGGTACCGATTGTACCTGCACGGTATACATACTCTTCACCAAACAGCTCTTTTGTATAGTTATGGGCAATCGGCTGATATTCTCCTGAGAAGTTCAAGTCGATATCAGGCACTTTATCTCCTTTAAAACCTAAGAACGTTTCAAACGGAATATCGTGTCCGTCTTTTTTATACGGCGTCCCGCATTCAGGACAGTCTTTATCAGGAAGGTCAAATCCTGAGCCAACCGATCCGTCATTAAAGAACTCAGAGTGCTTGCAACTTGGACATACATAGTGCGGCGCAAGCGGGTTTACTTCTGTAATCTCTGTTAATGTCGCAACGAGAGATGAACCAACTGATCCCCTTGAACCAACTAGATATCCATCATCAAGTGATTTCTTAACAAGCTTATGAGAAATTAAATAAATAACAGCGAAACCGTGACCAATAATACTCTTTAATTCTTTCTCAATCCGGTCTTCTACAATTTTCGGTAAATCGTCACCGTAGATGCTGCGAGCCATGTTATAGCTCATTTCCCGAATTTCTTCATCTGCACCTTCGATTTTTGGTGTATAAAGATCGTCTTTGATTGGTTTAATACTTTCGACCATCTCAGATACTTTTTGCGTATTCGTCACGACAATCTCTTTCGCCTTCTCGTCTCCAAGGAAAGAGAATGCTTCTAGCATTTCATCAGTTGTTCTAAAATGAACTTTTGGCAGTTCATGACGATTAAGTGGATTCGCCCCGCCTTGTGATGAAATTAAGATTTTGCGATAAATTTTGTCTTCTGGATGCAGGTAGTGCACATTTCCAGTCGCCACGACTGGTTTATTCAGTTTTTCACCAAGTTTCACAATGTTTGTGATGATCTCTTTTAATGCACGTTCATCCCGAACAAGCTCCAGCTGGAGTAAATGCTGATACACTTCTGGCGGATGAACTTCTAAATAGTCGTAAAATGCGGCAATGTCTTCTACCTCATCAGGTGACTTCTGCATCATCCCTTCAAACACTTCACCCTTATCACAAGCAGACCCAACAATTAAACCTTCTCGATATTTCTCAAGCTGTGAGCGAGGGATACGCGGCACGCGGTAGAAATAATGAATATGAGAAAGTGAAACAAGCTTAAATAAATTCTTTAGACCCGTCTCATTTTGTGCAATCACGGTTGCATGGTAAGGACGTGAGCGCTGATACGCATTGGACTGTCCCATGTTTTCATTCAATTGATCGTGGTAAGCAATCTCTTTTTCAGCCGCATCTTTTAGCATCTTCAGCATGAGGTAACCAGTTGCTTCTGCATCATAAATCGCCCGGTGATGCTGCGTGAGTTCAATATCGAACTTTTTACACAGCGTGTTCAGCCGGTGATTTTTAAATTCAGGATAAAGGAATCGGCCGAGTTCTAGTGTATCAATGACAGGGTTTGACGCTTTATCTGTTTTTAACAGTCGCTTATATGCTGCATTTAAAAAGCCCATATCAAAGCTCGCATTGTGAGCAACAAGGATATCTTGTCCAATCCACTCTTTGAAATCCCGAACAACATCGACCACATCTGGTGCATCTCTCACCATGTCGTCCGTGATACCGGTTAGTTCAATGGTTGTTGCTGATAACGGATGATGAGGGTTTGCAAATGCCTCAAAGCGGTCAATGATTTCTCCGCCTTTGATTTTCACGGCTGCAAGCTCAATGATCGTATCATACACAGCAGAGAGTCCCGTTGTCTCAACATCAAATACGACAAACGTCGCATCTTCTAACAAGCGGTGCTCTGGATTATACGCAATCGGTACCCCGTCATCGACTAAATTGATTTCCACCCCGTACATCATTTTGATGCCATGCTTTTTACTTGCTGCATACGCATCTGGAAAGGATTGGACAACGGCGTGATCTGTCAGGGCAATGGCCTCATGCCCCCATTTTTTTGCTTGTTCAACAAGTCTACCGATGCCAGTGATAGCATCCATCTGGCTCATTGGCGAATGCAAATGAAGCTCAACACGCTTTTCTCCCTCTGGTGCAGTATCTTCTTTCAGCTGAGGTTTCATTTCATTGACGTCATTTGCGATCATGACAAGATCTCTCACAAACGTATCGTTTTGAATGCTTCCTCTTGCTTTGACCCACATCCCTTTTTTCAAGGATTTCATGAGCTGGGCATCTTCTTTTTCTCTCGCAAACATTTTGATCAAAATACTATTCGTATAATCGGTAATTTTAAAGATACAAAGGGTTCTGCCGCTTTTTAGTTCGCGCGTTTCTGCATCAAACACGTATCCTTGGACGGTGATTCGTCTTTCTTCGTCCATAATACTATCAAGCGTACGTATTTCTTCATTGTCTTTGATTTGATAGCCAATCATCAGTGGGCCAGAAGGAGTTTCCTCTTGATCCTCACTTTCCTTCTTCTCCATCTCAACAAGGGCTTGCATGGCTCTTTCTTGATCTTCAGCAAGTTTTTGTTCTCTGAACTTCTGAATCTCTTGATCTGATACAAAAATTTCTGTATCAAATTGAAGTTCTGGAAAACCAACTTGTTTAAATGCAGCCTGAAGCATTGGGCTATATTTCTTCTTGATGGCCAAAGCCTCAGTTTCGCTTTTTGTTTTGATGATGATCTTATGTCCAGACAGCGCTGGTTTTTGCTGTTGAAGCAAGCTGATGATTGGGGGAGAAATTCCTTGAAGCTCTTCCACACAATGTGACCAATACGATTGAACGAGCTCTTCAGATATGTGCGGATCATTGACTTCAATCGTACAAGTGACTTGTGCGATATGAGAAAATGCATTTGTCAGCCTGCTTAAAAACATTGCATATACTTTGTAAGGCAAAAGTGCCTTAAATTTAAAAAGGAAATGCCACGTTTTTGCCGCCTTATGCACCGTCAATTTGACGATCTCGCCTTCTTCAAAGTAACGGCTGAGGTCATCATCTGTCATTTGAATCTGATTGAGTAATATATGAAATTGCCGCCGGGTAATCGGTAATTGTTCATCCAAGACAGGACCCTCCTTTTGCAAATCAGAAAGGTACCTCTTTTTTGCAGGAGGTACCTTCATTTTTTTGTTCGTTTCTTATGCTTGGCGTATAAATGAAATCAGTTCATCAACAGATACTTCGTGTGATTCACCTGATTTTCTGAATTTCACTTCGACAATACCTTCTTCTGAACGTTTCCCGCAGCTAATGCGAATTGGCAGTCCAATTAAGTCACTGTCGGCAAATTTGACGCCTGCACGCTCTTGGCGGTCATCGAAAAGGACTTCATAGCCCTCTTCCTGTAAACGCTCATACAGCGTTTCAGCCAGTTCCTTTTGTGCATCGTTTTTCATATTTAAAGCAAGTAGATGAAGATCATATGGCGCAACTGTTTCTGGCCAAATAATCCCCTTGTCATCATGATGTTGTTCAACAATCGCAGAAAGGGTTCTAGAAATTCCGATGCCATAGCAGCCCATGATCATTGGCTGCGCACGTCCATTTTCATCGAGGTATGTTGCATCCATTGCCTCTGAATAACGTGTGCCTAGCTTAAAGACTTGTCCTACTTCAATTCCTTTTGCGAACTGGATTGTGCCTTCACCATCTGGAGAAACGTCTCCTTCTTGAATCAAGCGAAGATCTGTGTATTCCTTCACTGACAGATCACGAGCAGGATTAACATTGACATAGTGATAATCCGATTCATTTGCACCTGCAACTGCATTTGTCATTCCTTTTACAGCATGGTCTGCATAAATCGTTACTTCCGCTTCAAGTTTCACTGGTCCAACAAATCCTGGTTCTGTTCCGATCACGTCTAGTACTTCCTCACGTGAAGCAAGCTCTACAAGCTGTGCTCCAACTAAGTTTTTCACTTTCACATCATTTACTTCATGATCGCCTCTTGTCAGGACAAGTACATACGCATCGTCCGCTTTAAACAAGACAGATTTGATACATGTAGAAGGAGCCACTTCTAAGAATGACGCAACATCTTGTATCGTCTTCACCTGCGGCGTGTGTACTTTCTCAAGTTCTTTGAAGTCCGCAGGGTTTGCTTCTTCTCCGTGATACACAGCCTCAGCCATTTCAATGTTCGCAGCGTAGGAAGATGTGTCAGAGTATGCGATTGTATCTTCTCCTACTTCTGACAGTGCCATAAACTCATGTGTATCTTTTCCTCCCATTGCCCCAGAATCGGCAATGACGGGTCTAAAGTTAAGACCTACTTTTGAAAAGACATTCGAGTAAGCTGTAAACATTTTGTTGTATGTGTCATCAAGGCTCTCTGGTGAAGAGTGGAATGAATAGGCGTCCTTCATAATAAATTCACGTCCGCGCAATAACCCGAAGCGAGGTCTTTGTTCATCACGGAATTTAGATTGGATTTGATACAGTGTCAAAGGAAGCTTTTTATACGATTTGACTTCACTGCGTACGAGTGATGTGATCACTTCTTCGTGTGTTGGGCCAAGTGCAAACTCGCGGCCGTGGCGATCTTTCATACGCATGAGTTCTGGACCGTATGTATACCATCTTCCTGACTCTTGCCACATTTCTGCTTGCTGCAGCACTGGCATTAACAGCTCAGCTGCTCCCGCCTTTTCCATTTCCTTGCGAACAATGGCTTGAATGTGCTGAATCACTTTATGTGCTAACGGCAGGTAATGATAAATACCGCTCGTGTTTTGTCTAATAAATCCAGCTCTTACTAATAGCTGATGACTTTTTGCCTCAGCATCTGCCGGCACCTCTCGAAGAGTTGGAATGAAAGTCAAGGATTGTCTCATGTCGTTACACCTCATTTAAGAAATAGGACTTCTCACAAAAACTCTTGTTTCCCAGAATGAGAAACAAGAGACATTGGTTTTTATAAAAATAATCGCTGGATGTCATTCCATGTCACTACTAGCATTAATAGCATGAGGAACGCAACACCAATGAAGACAACAAGTGCCTCTTTCTCACGATTAATTGGTTTGCCGCGAATGGCTTCAACGAATAGGAAAAGTAATCTTCCTCCGTCTAATGCAGGAATCGGTAATAAATTCACGATCCCTAAGTTGATACTAAGAAACGCAGCAAACTGCATTAATGTTAACACACCTTGTTTCGCTACTTCTCCTGTCATATCATATATTCCAACAGGACCTGCAAGCATATCTAATGAAAATTGTCCTGTGACAATCTTTTGCAAGTTCGTTAAGATGAGACCTGCTGTTGATATCACTGTCGTTCCTGAGGATGAGATGACTTTGAGAAAGCCATTTTCTGTTGGCGGGTAAGAGCCAAAACGGCCAATGGTTTTTCCTTCGGCCTTCACAGCTTCCGGTACAACTTGAATGGTGCTTTCTTTGCCATCTCGGTCAATGACGACATTCATTTTTTTATCTGGGTTCTTTTGAACCGTTTGAACAACGTCTGTCCAAGAATTCATTTTATCCCCGTTAATTGAAACGATATGATCTCCCTGCATAAGCCCGGCTTGCGCTGCCCGGCCGTCTTTTGTCAGCTTACCAAGTACAGGATCATCCACGGTTACACCTTGAATAAATCCTAAAGCCACTAGAATCACATATGCCAGGATAAAGTTCATAATCGGTCCAGCTGCAATGGCTTTAATACGCTGCCATACTGTTTTTGAACCAAACTGACGGTTGTATGGCGCAATTTGAATTTCTTCACCATCTGCAATATAGAAGCTTGTTTGGCTTACATTGTAGCCAGTCAGAATGTCTTCATTTCCAGCCTCATATCCTGAAATTCTCATCGCATGATCTAAATCAATTTGTTCAACTTCAATGACAAGTGCATCAGGATATTTTTCTTTATCATTTAAAATGATTTTTTCTACTTCATTTTGCTCATTGAATAAGAGCCCCACTGTATGACCCGGTTTAATTTCAATGACTTCAGGGTCTTCTCCAGCCATTTTAACAAATCCGCCGATTGGCAGAAGTCTGATGGTATAGACGGTTTCTTTTCGTTTAAAGGAGAAAATCTTCGGTCCAAAACCAATTGCGAACTCGCGGCATAAAATGCCTGCGCGCTGCGCCATAATTAAATGGCCAAGCTCGTGGAAAAAAACGAGCGTTCCAAAAATAATAATAAACGCAATCACTGTATTCACGAACATACCACCTTATGCGAGGATTGATTGAACAAAGTCTCGTGTATCTTTGTCCACTTCATGGATATCTTGCAAACTAGGCGTTGAAATCACATGATGTCTGTTCAGTGCCTTTTCAATCAATTCTTCAATTTGCAGGAACGTTACTTTGCCTTTTAAAAATGCATCAACAGCTATTTCATTGGCTGCATTAAGCACAGTAGGCATTGTCCCTCCTATTTTACCTGATTCATAAGCAAAATGTAAGCAGCGATACCTGTCAAAATCCGCTTTTTGGAAATTTAATTGTCCAATCTCCCAAAGGTTTAATGATTTCGCTTCTTTTAATGGCGCTCTATCAGGATAAGTGAGCGCGTATTGAATCGGAACCCTCATGTCAGGTGTACCTAACTGAGCCATGACACTTTTGTCATGGAATTCCACCATGGAATGGATGATGCTCTCTTTATGTAACAGCACATCAATTTGATCGTATGGGATATCAAACAGCCAATGCGCCTCAATCACCTCAAGCCCCTTATTCATCATGGTCGCTGAATCGATCGTGATTTTTGCGCCCATGGACCAGTTCGGATGATTTAGCGCTTCTTCTACCGTTACACCTTCAAGCTCCGTGCGTTTTTTATCTCGGAAACTGCCGCCTGAAGCTGTGACGATTAAGCGTTCAATGTTTTTAGCTTGTTCACCTTGCAGGGATTGAAAAATAGCGGAGTGTTCACTATCGACAGGAAGTAAAGGCACGTCATACTTTTTGGCGTACTCTTTTACTATATGACCAGCTGTCACAAGTGTTTCCTTATTTGCAAGTGCGATCGTCTTTTTTTGTTCAATGGCTTTTAATGTCGGTACAAGTCCGACACTTCCTACCAGTGCATTGACCACAACATCCACTGCATCATAGGTCGCTGCTTCGATGTTTGCTTCATCACCCGCAGCCATTTTGACATCGTATTGAAATGAATGACCTTTTAACGTGCGATAGGTCGCTTCGTCTACACATCCAACAAATTCAGGCTGAAATTGTTCAATGATAGGGATGGCCTTGTCTATATTTCTGCCAAACGTCATCGCTTTC
This sequence comes from Bacillus sp. FSL K6-2869, assembly GCF_040869405.1. Lineage (NCBI taxonomy): Bacteria > Bacillati > Bacillota > Bacilli > Caryophanales > Bacillaceae > Bacillus > Bacillus sp. FSL K6-2869. Next base: position 1,626,988 of record NZ_CP152035.1, on the reverse strand, counting down.
AACTTGAATTTGTCTGGATGCTGCCTGATCACATCTAATGTTTGTTCTCCAATTGATCCTGTTGCGCCTAATAGCGAAATATATTTCAAATTGCCACTCCTTCTCTCGTTCAATTAGTTTCTATGAGGTTAGCTAGCAAACGTGGCCAGCAATAAATATAAAAACGGCAGAACGAATAAAAAGCTGTCAAACCTGTCCAAAATTCCGCCATGACCTGGGAGGATTGTCCCTGAATCCTTCACATGGTAATGACGCTTTAAAGCAGATTCCACAAGGTCGCCAAGCTGTCCAAAAATACTGAGCAAAAGAGTAATAAACATAACAAGCAGATATGATGGCAAAAATCCTGTAACCGCCTGGAACACAAGTGACAGCACGACCGCTGTGACGATTCCGCCGATAAATCCTTCTACTGTTTTGTTTGGGCTGATCTCTGGCCAAAGCTTTCGTTTCCCCATAGATTTCCCAATAAAATAGGCACCTGAGTCAGTGGACCAAATAATCACCGCTGCGAAGAAGATCGCACTCATGCCATACAAGCCTCTAATTTGAATAAAATAATAGAAACTAACGCCAATATATAATGTGGCTAATATAACAAAAGCAACCTCATCGAATGTGAAAGAGTTTTTGCTCAGAACTGTATAAGTTAAAAGGATTAAGACTGCAAATAAAGCAATCTGCATTTTTGATGCGTCTACGTTCGGGAAGAAGCTATTTTCTCCGCCCATTAAAAGCCAAAGCAATATTAAGCTGACAATGCCAGGAAAGCTGAAAATCGAAATCTTTTTCATTCTAAGAAGCTCAAAGAGAGCGACACTTCCCATTAAATAAATCAGCAGGGTAAATGGCATTTGTCCATAAATCACTGCAAGTAAAAACACTGCAGCTGCCAGAACACCCGTCAAAATTCTTTGTTTCATCTGCACCACCCTCTAAATTCCACCGAACCTCCGGCCGCGGCGCTGGTACTCTCCGATAGCGTCTATGAGATGCTCATCAGAAAAGTCAGGCCAAAGCACATCCGTAAAGACAAACTCACTGTACGCAATTTGCCAAAGCATAAAGTTGCTTAATCTAATTTCTCCACTCGTGCGAATAAGCAAATCCGGATCTTGAAGAGATTCTGTCATTAAATAAGCTGAAAACATCTCTTCTGTGATGTCTTCTGCTCGAAGCTTGCCTTCTTTGACTTTTTCAGAAATTTGTCTGCATGCAGAAATAATTTCTGTCCGTCCTCCATAATTGAGCGCAAAATTTAAAATGAGTCCGTCATTATTCGCCGTACTCTTTACTGCGTTCTCTACCGCTTTTTTCGTATGCTGCGGGAGGCCGTCTGGATCACCTGTTAAACGTACACGGACATTTTCCTCGATGAGTTCAGGCAGATAGATGTTTAGAAACTCTTCAGGAAGCTTCATTAAAAAGTCTACTTCTAGTTTTGGACGTTTCCAATTTTCTGTAGAGAAAGCATACAAAGTCAGCACTTTGACATTCAGCTCATTTGCAAGCTTGGTCATGCGCTTGACAACTTTCATTCCTTCATGATGTCCTGCTACCCGTGGAAGTGCACGTTTCTTTGCCCATCTTCCATTCCCATCCATGATAATGGCGATATGTTCAGGAATTTCTCCATTTAATATGTCTTCTTTTGTCAGGCTTTCTAAGTTGGAAGCTGCTGTTTGCTGATTCTTCCAATTTTTGAGTATATTGAGCATGAGATTCCTCCATCACCCAAAAAGGTTGCGTTCCCGCTAATAATATAGTCCTCAACAGTATTAACAAAAAAACCCCCTGTAAACATGAAGAGGGTCTTTTCACTATTATCTATTGTACATAGTTTTTTCTTAAACTTCCATGATTTCTTTTTCTTTATCTTTTGTCACTTCATCAATTTTAGCGACATATTCATCTGTCAATTTTTGAACATCCTCTGTAGATGATCTTAATTCATCTTCAGTGATCTCCCCATTTTTCTCTAGCTTTTTCAATTCATCGTTTGCATCACGACGAACGTTACGAACAGCTACTTTTGCTTCTTCTGAGTATTTTCTCACAACTTTTACAAGTTCTTTACGTCTTTCTTCTGTTAGTGCTGGGATCGCAATACGGATCACGTTTCCGTCACTTGTTGGTGTGATACCAAGATCAGACTTTTGGATCGCCTTTTCGATATCACCGATCGCTGTTTTATCGTAAGGTGTGATAATCAGCATACGTGCTTCTGGCACTGTAATTGACGCAATTTGGTTTAGTGGTGTTTGCGCACCATAGTAATCCACTGTTACTTTGTCTAAAAGGGAAGCATTAGCTCTGCCCGCACGGACAGTTGCTAGTTCACGTCCGTATGCTTGAACGGCTTTTTCCATTTTTTCTTTTGTTTGGTTCAACACTTCTTTTGACACGTTATTTCCCCCTCACGATCGTTCCGATTGATTCGCCATTGACGGCACGTTTAATATTTCCTTCTTCCATAATAGAGAAGACGATTAATGGAATGTCATTGTCCATACATAATGAGGACGCAGTAGAATCCATTACAGCAAGCCCTTCTTTTAGTACATCAAGATATGAAAGCTTATCATATTTTACTGCATCCGCATCTGTACGAGGATCAGCACTGTAGACACCGTCTACATTGTTTTTCGCCATTAAAATGACATCTGCTTCAATTTCAGCTGCACGAAGTGCTGCTGTTGTATCAGTAGAGAAATAAGGGTTACCAGTACCTGCAGCAAAAATCACGACACGTTTCTTCTCAAGGTGACGGATCGCTTTTCTTCTTATGTATGGCTCTGCAACCTGTCTCATTTCGATAGAGGTTTGTACTCTAGACTGAATGCCAAGCGTTTCTAGGCTGTCTTGTAATGCCAATGAATTCATCACTGTTGCAAGCATTCCCATATAGTCTGCTGTTGCCCGGTCCATTCCTAAGTCACTGCCTGTCTTACCACGCCAAAGGTTTCCTCCGCCTACAACGACTGCAACTTCAACATCAAGTTCTGCAATTTCTTTTACTTGCTTTGCAATTGATTGAATGACAGTTGGGTTAATTCCATTTCCAGCATCACCAGCTAGTGCTTCTCCACTTAGCTTCAGTACAATGCGATTATATTTCGGTTTGCTCATGATAACCTCCAAGTGTAAACTATACCGTCTCTTATTATGCGTAAGAAACCGTCTTTTGTAAATCAATATCCTCTAAAAAATAGGGAACACAGTGCTTGTGCTCCCTAAAAAAGCCCCAGAGAGCTTTTCAAACATTATTTTTTCACTTGGCTCATGACTTCTTCAGCAAAGTTGTCTTGACGTTTTTCGATACCTTCGCCCACTTCATAGCGAACATAAGTTTGAACAGTTGCGTTTTTCGCACCTACAACTTGTTTCACTTTTTCATCTGGGTTTTTAACGAATGCTTGGTCAAGTAAGCAAATTTCTTCGAAGAATTTGTTTAGACGGCCTTCTACCATTTTAGCAACGATATTTTCAGGCTTTCCTTCTTGAAGCGCTTGTTGTGTTAATACTTCACGCTCACGGTTTGCTTCTTCTTCAGACACTTGGTCACGAGAAATGTATTTAGGGTTTACAGCAGCAACGTGCATTGCGATGTCTCTCGCAAGCTCTTCATCAGTTGTTCCGTTAAGAACCGCTAATACACCGATGCGTCCGCCCATGTGTAAGTAAGAACCGAATGCAGCGTTATCTTCTTTTGTGATGACTGAGAAACGGCGCAGTGTAATTTTTTCTCCGATTTTCGCAATTGCAGAAGTAATATGTTCTTCAACTGTTGAACCATTTTCCATTTTAGAAGCATGTGCTTCTTCAATTGTTGCAGGTTTCGCAGCAAGTAAATGATCAGCAAGTTCGTTAAGAAGATTTTGGAATCCTTCGTTTTTCGCAACGAAATCAGTCTCAGAGTTCACTTCTAGGATAACACCAGTGTTGCCGTCAGTTTTAATAAGAGTTAATCCTTCTGCCGCAATACGGTCTGCTTTTTTCGCAGCTTTTGCGATCCCTTTTTCTCTTAGAAGATCGATTGCTTTGTCGATGTCACCATCAGTTTCTGTTAACGCTTTTTTACAGTCCATCATACCTGCACCAGTTTTTTGACGCAGTTCTTTTACTAATTGAGCAGTAATTGCCATTTTACATTTCCTCCTTCTATGTTAAAACACGGATTACTAGGTGAAAAAAAGGTGATAAAAGGCAGTTCCCTCTTATCACCTTTTGAATAGGTTACGCAGTTGTTGTTTCAGTTTCTGTCGTTTCTTCTACAACAGCTTCTTCTTCGCCTTGTTTAGACTCAAGAATCGCATCTGCCATTTTAGCAGTTAGAAGTTTTACAGCACGGATTGCATCATCGTTTGCAGGGATCACAACATCAATTTCGTCTGGATCACAGTTTGTGTCAACGATACCGATAATTGGGATATTCAATTTACGAGCTTCTGCAACTGCAATACGCTCTTTACGAGGGTCGATAATGAAAAGTGCATCTGGAAGACCCTTCATGTCTTTGATTCCGCCTAGGAATTTTTCAAGACGTTCTAATTCTTTTTTCAGTTGAACGACTTCTTTCTTAGGAAGAACTTCGAACGTACCGTTTTCTTGCATTTTTTCGATATCTTTTAAACGTTTGATACGTTTTTGGATTGTTTCAAAGTTTGTTAACGTTCCACCAAGCCAGCGTTGGTTTACATAGAACATACCAGAACGGATTGCTTCTTCTTTCACTGAATCTTGTGCTTGCTTTTTCGTACCAACGAAAAGGATTTTTCCTCCGTCAGCAGCAAGGTTTTTCGTGAAGTTGTAAGCTTCCTCTACTTTTTTCACCGTTTTTTGAAGATCGATGATGTAGATACCGTTACGCTCTGTAAAGATGTAACGCTTCATTTTTGGGTTCCAACGGCGTGTTTGGTGACCGAAGTGAACACCAGCTTCTAGCAATTGTTTCATAGAAATAACTGACATGTTGTTGCCTCCTAATATAATGGTTTTTTTTCCTCCGCTTAAGTCATGTTCACATAAAACTGCGCCACGGCAGCACCTTCATACGAATCATTAAGCGTGTGTATTTAACACCAAGAAATAATATAACACATGATGGACTGACAATCAAGAATCCTTTACAGCTTTCCGCTAAATTTTAATAAAAGCTCGATTTCTGTCTTGCCCGTTTTTAATTCTTTCGCTATTTCTTCTAATGATAGCCCTTGATCATATAAGGCCTTTACTTGATCCTCGAATGTTTCTTCTCTTTCACTTTCAGAAGGCGCAGAAGCTTCTGTTTCGAGACTTGAAACGGGTTCGTTTACCTTCTCTTCCTGCACCTCAACTTCGCTAAGGAGAGCCGACAGGTGCTCTGGAACTGGATCTTCACTTTCTACCGATTGCTGGGATTCAATTGGTGGTTGTGGCTGCTTTGGTGTCTGAAGATCCGATTTCAGCTCTTCAGCAGAAAAATCAGGGGAAGTGGCTGCAGCTTTTGATAGTTTTTCATTCTCTTCTTTGACTTCCATCAAAAATGCAGCCAGGGTATTTTCCGTTTCTTCTAAAAGCTCTCGCTGCTTTTGTTCTGTTGCCTTCAGCGAATTCATTCTCGTGTATAAAATGATCACAAAATAAATAAGTGCAGCATGAAGCATAAAGCTAATCAGCCATAGCATATTTTTTCACTCACTAACTCTTTAAGATTGAATGGCTTTATCAAGCAGATGCTTAAGCTTGAACAATGCCTTTGAATGAATTTGCGAAATGCGGGAGGTCGATAAATTAAGCACTTGACCAATTTCCGTTAACGTCAATTCCTCTTTATAGAAAAGACTAATCACAAGCTTTTCTTTTTCCGAAAGCTCTGTCATTTTTTCAGCAAGCTGTTCAATTAATTCATCTTTCAGCATTTTCTCTTCAGGTGTCACAGTCTTTTCGTCGCGAATCATGACTTGAACGTTTTCTCCGTCTTCTTGATCATGCAGCTTCTCATCAATCGAGAGCAAATTCGCAAAGAACCCTTCATTCATCGTTGTGACCACATCTTGTTCACTCATGCCGAGTTCTTCAGCAACCTCTGTTGGTGTCACATTTCGTAAATATCGCTGTTCAAGCTTTTCAATTGCCGCTTCTACTTTTTTTGTTTTTTCTCTTGATGTACGAGGCAGCCAGTCCTCTTTACGAAGACCGTCGATGATGGCCCCGCGAATTCTGAAGGATGCATATGTATCAAACTTCAGATCTCTTCCGGGGTCAAATTTTTCAAGGGCATCATATAAACCGAGCATCCCTAGACTGATCAAGTCTTCTTTGTGCACTGACTTCGGGAGACCGATGGAAATTCTTCCAACATGATATGTGACGAGCGGCATATAGCGGCGCATAAGATCATCTCCAGCAGCTGGGTCCTTCCACTCTTTCCATCTAGCCCATAGCGCCTGATCTTCGTAATTTAAGGATTGCATCTTTCTCCCCCTATACTTCCTTAGTTATATCTTCATAATGCCTTGTTTCACAGTGCGGATCTCAAGTTCTGTTGTAAGCGGATCGAATTCAATCGTGCGTCCATTGTTTCCGCCCGTGTCCTCACTAATGATCGGGATATGATGAAGAGACAGATGTTCTTTCACAGCTGATACATTTCTAGGTCCAATTCTCATCAGATCATTGGTTGACTTAAATTTAAACATTTCTGCGCCGCCAGCAAGCTTCGCTTTTAGCGCATGTTTGCGCGCTCCTTCTTTTAAGAGCAGATCAATTGTATGCTTGACACCTGTATCTGCATACTTAGCCAAGTTCTCTACCGCTCCTTTTGAAAGAGAGGAGTCTGGAAGCATGACATGGACAAGTCCTGCCAGTTTTTTTTCTTGGTCAAAAAGGACAAGTCCTACGCAAGAACCGAGACCGGATGTCCGTATACGGTCCGGTGTTTTCACAAGCTGAACATCCGCTATACCAACCTTTACAACTGCCGGAATCTGCACGTTCATTATAGGTTACCTAATGCTTTGAACAGTTTTTCAAACGATTCAAAGTCTGGTAATAGAAACATATTTCCTTTCAGCTCTTGCTGATTTTGATCATCAAAAATCGATGTATCAATCACAATCGCCTGATCGCCGAGAGGGCTAAACTGCATTAATCCTTCACTAATGACAGCCCCGAACATGTCGAGCGTGACATCTGGAACACTTGGATGAAGCTGCAGTTTTGTTAAATCGGCAAGTGCTGATAAATAAGAGCCTGCTAAAATATTTCCTAGCTCATGAAGCGCTGATGTTCCTAGCATGTGTTCATGAATCGTATCAATATCAAATGCTGGGTCCTGAACAAGCTCTCTTACAAATTGTTCAGCTTGTTCAAACGGCATAATGAAAAAGATTGAACCGGTAAGGTCACCCTCCATTCGCAAAAAGATACTGGCAACTGGAAGGTCTGCTCCACCAAAGAAATCCATTAAATCTTCAAACGAGAGAACTTTGACAAAAGGAACAGCCATATCAATTTTGCGATTCAATAGGCTGGCAAGAGCAGACGCTGCATGGCCTGCTCCGATATTCCCAACCTCACTTAATATATCTAGCTGTTCATCTTTAATTTCATTGAAAATGCTCATCTCACATCCCCCTTAATGAACAGGTGCATCTTGCACGCTCTTGTCGAGGACCGCACCAGCATGAATGATATTGAATAGACGCTGATCATGCTTAATAATTCCTGTCACCCATGACAGTCCTTCTTTTTCAGCTGAATCAGTAGAAGTTTCTACCTCTTCCTGATGAACAGTAATGACATCATTTGCTTCATCAACAATCCAGCCGACTTCAATGTCACCAACTTGTACAATAATCATTCTTGTTTCGTCTGTAATCTCGTTGTCAGTTGATCCAAGTCTCACTCTAAGGTCAATGACAGGTGTCACGACACCACGTAGATTAATGACACCGCATATATAAGGGGCAACGCCAGGAACTCTTGTCGGCTGCTGCCATTTTTCAATGGACTTTACTTCTGATACTGAAATGGCGTATTCTTTTTTGTTTACGATAAACACAATCATCTTTTCGCCAGTTTTGATATCTGTACTCATTTCAGACCGCTCCTCTATTGTTTTTTACTTAATCAGTGCATTACAGTCAACGATGAGTGCAACCTGACCGTCACCTAAGATTGTTGCGCCTGATATCGCAAATACGTTTGGTAGGTAATCTCCAAGTGATTTCAATACAACCTCTTGCTGACCGATAAACGAATCGACCACAAATGCTGTTAGCTTGTCTCCTTTACGGACAACAATAATGTGCAGTTCTTCTTCTAAATCATTCGCATTTGGTACGTTGAACTGTTTCTTCAAGTACACAACCGGTACGATAAATCCACGGAAATCAATGACTTCACGATCATGCGTTTGAAGGATGTCACTCTTCTTAATGACAGCTGTTTCTATAATAGAAGAAATCGGAATAGCAAATGTTTCTTCCTCTAGTTTCACAAGAAGTACGGAAATGATCGATAATGTGAGTGGAAGCTGAATTGAGAACAGTGAGCCTTGACCTTCTGTTGAGTTAATACTCACAGAACCACCTAATGATTCCAGCTTGTTTTTCACAACGTCAAGACCTACACCCCGGCCCGAGATATCAGAAATCGTATCCGCTGTAGAGAACCCTGCTGCAAAGATCAATGAATCAATTTGGTGATCTTCAAGCGTTTCCGCTTCTCTTTCTGTAATAACTCCGCGCTCTAATGCTTTTTCAAGGACCTTTTTACGGTTAATCCCGCCGCCATCATCTTCTACTTCAATGAAGACATGGTTTCCGCTATGATATGCTTTTAAAAGAACAGTTCCTTTTTCTGGTTTGCCTTTTTTCACACGTTCTTCTGGTGATTCAATCCCGTGATCGAGACTGTTTCTAAGTAAGTGTAAGAGCGGATCGCCAATTTCATCGATCACTGTTCGATCAAGCTCTGTCTCAGCACCTTCAATGATCAGTTCAATTTTCTTATTGAGCTCTTTCGTCAATTGACGAATCATACGTGGGAATCTGTTAAACACCGTTTCTACAGGCACCATTCTCATGTTCAAGATGATCGATTGCAGGTCTCCAGAAATACGGGACATTCTTTCCACTGTATCCGTGAGTTCGTTGTTTTCAAGTTCTTTGGCAATCTGTTCTAAACGTCCTCTATCAATGACAAGCTCTTCAAACAGGTTCATAAGCGAATCTAGACGATCGATGTTGACACGGATCGTTTTCGTTCCGCCGGCAGCTGCACCGTTATTGCCATTTGCTTTTGGTGTATCGTTTGCTGGCGCTTTAGCAGCAGGAGCTGCGACTTCTTCATTTTTCTGCTCAGGTTTCTCTGCTTTTGTTTCAGCCGGAGCCGCTTCTTCAAAGGCAGAGACTTCAGAAATCTCCACTTGTTCAACCTCTGAGATCGCTATCACGATTTTTTTCACTTCTTCCATCGGCTGTTTCGATAAGTAAGAAATGCTGAATTCAGATTCAAAATCTTCTGATTCTAAAAGTTCTGCATTCGGAACCGTTTTGACAACTTCTCCTGCTTCGTTCAGTCTTTCAAAAATCATATAGACACGAACGGCTTTTAATAAGCATGCGTCACTTAATGTCACGTTCAGCTCATAACATTTAAAGCCTTGTTCTCTCGCTTCATCAAGAACTGTTCGTTCAAATTCGTTATAGTCTAGGTCGCTTGCAGCTGATGATGCTTCAGCAGTCTCAACGGCAGATGCTGTTTCTGCATGGCTTCCTGTCACATCTAGTTTTTTACTAATCTCCGTGACATCACGTGTTCCATCCCCACCCTCTGCAATCGATTGAACCATTGCTTCAAGGTGATCGAGTGCTTCAAACATCGTATCCATTGATTCAGGAGTGACAATCATTTGTTCGTTTCTGATGGCATCAAACATGTTTTCTAAATGATGTGTTAATTGAGCCATATCATCAAAGCCCATCGTTGCACTCATGCCTTTCAGTGTATGAGCGGCTCTGAATATATCATTCACTAGCTGCAAGTCTGTTGGGTTCTTTTCTAATTCAAGAAGTTTTTCATTACAAGTTTGTAAGTGTTCTCTGCTTTCATCTAAAAAGATATCTAAGTATTGGTTTACATCCAACGTGTTCACGCCCTCTCTTTTTTCATGGAGCTTATAATTGCATGTGCGATGTCATCCACATGCCTTGTTTCATGTGCAAGGCCTGCTTTAATGACTGATTTAGGCATTCCGAAAACAACACATGATTCTTCTTTTTCTGCAATGACTTTTGTATGACCGCTTGCGACCATTTTTTTGACACCTTCTGTGCCATCACTACCCATTCCTGTCATAATGACAGCGATTTTCTCGTAACCTTTTATGTTGCTGATGGATTCAAATAAATAGTTAACAGAAGGTTTGTGACGGCTGTCAGTGTCTTCTGGGGACAGCCTGATCACTAAAGCTGCCCCTTGTTCATGAAGTGACATATTCAATCCACCAGGAGCTATGTAAGCCACTCCATTTTTAGCGATGTCTCCATCTTGAGCTTCTTTGATCGTAATTTGTGATAAATGATCTAATCTAGTAGCCAGCGATGCCGTAAATCCTGCCGGCATATGCTGCACAATCAAAATCGGCGCCTCTATGTCTTTTGGCAGCTTCGTGACGACTCGTTGAAGCGCCCTAGGCCCTCCCGTAGAAGTTCCGATTGAAATAATCTTTCGGAGTGATGAACCGCTTCTTACTTCTTGCAGGCGGGGAGCGACCGCTGGAATTGGACTTGGCGGCTTCATGAACGGCTTAGGAGAAACTTGTTTCTCAGTACGTTTTCTCGACAGGCCTGCCGCAAGTACCCGCTCTACAATTTGACCTCTTACTTTGTGTAAATCGAGCGAAATACTTCCTGAAGGCTTTGTCACAAAGTCAAAAGCACCGAGTTCTAAGCAATGGATGGTTAATTCCTTCCCTTGCTTCGTCTGGCTTGACACCATAATCACAGCAAGGTCGTGTTCAGCCAGAATTTGTTTTAATGCTTCTGTTCCATTTAGAACAGGCATTTCCACATCAAGTGTGACAACATCTGGATTCAATTCCTTAATCCGCTTTAAGGCATCTTCCCCATTTCGCGCCGTTCCGACGACTTCAATTTCTTGCTCGGCACTTAGGAAATCACTGATGAGTTTTCTCATAAAAGCCGAGTCATCTACTACAAGCACTCTAATCATGAGTCCACCTTCCTCCTTTTAAAAAAAGAGGACAACTTATCTATAAACGTATGCTGCTCTCTCCGTGCCTCTCTTATCTGCTGATGATACAGTGTTTCAGCCAGCATTTTAATGGTTTTACTTAGCCTTGAATGAGGCTGCTTCATATAAAATGGCATTTGTTCAGTGACTGCTTTAGGAACAGCAGGATCATCAGGTACCGCCCCAGCAAACACAAGCTTTCGGTGTAGAAAGGATGTCACAACTCCTGCTAATTTCCGGTACGTTTCAGATCCTTCCGAAGGGGTTTTACACCGGTTGACGATGATTTGAACAGACTGTTCAAACTGATGAATGGCTAAGTGCTTAATTGCGCTGTAGGCATCCATGATGGATGTTGGTTCTGGCGTTGTCACAACGACCACCTCTCCTGCCGATAAGACAAAAGGGAGTTGATCTTTTGACAAGCCTGCACCCATATCAAAGAATATACAATCAAAGTCATTCAATATTTTCTCCATCTCTTCTAAAAAGAACGACCATTGATCTTTGTCTAAAGAAAACAGCTGTTCAAGCCCGCTTCCGCCAGAAATGTAATACAGATTGTCCGTTCCTTTTGTCATAGCCGCTTGGAAGGATTTTTTTCTAACAAGCACGTCTAATATAGAGCTGGTCGATGTTTTCCCTAGTAAAATATCAATATTCCCCATGCCAAAGTCGAGGTCGATGATGAGCACTTGCTTGCCCGTACTTGCGATAGACAGTGCCATATTCAGCGTCAAATTCGATTTACCTACTCCGCCTTTACCGCTCATGACAGCAATGGTTTTCGCCTGTCCATTCGCATGAAGAGAGTTCGGTACAATCAGTTGATTCTGCTGAACAAGCTTTCTTAAACCTTCGGCTTGGTCAGGCTTCATCATTGTAAGACCATCCTTGTCAAATCAAGGGGGGAACTCTCAAGAATATCCTCAGGTACATTTTGACCATTTGTTAAAAACCCGAGCCCGATTTGAGATTCTGCAATGATTTGAAAGATCGTTCCCATCGTGTCTGTTTCATCAACTTTTGTAAAAATAAATTGATCGATTGGAACGTGTTCAAAACGTTTGACCATGGCTTTCATATCTTGATATTTCGATGTCGCACTCATGACGAGAAAACTTTGAATGCTTTCATCAAATGGAATGATATCTGTCAGCTCTTTGATGTACGCCTCTTCTTTAAAGTTACGGCCTGCTGTATCGATGAAAATATGATCATAGTCTTTAAAGGTCTGCTGTGCTTTCACAAAGTCCTCTCTTGAATAACAAACCTCAAGAGGTGCATTCAGCAGTTCAGCATATGTTTTTAGTTGTTCAATCGCTGCAATCCGGTACGTATCTGTTGTGATAAAAGCAATTTTCTTTTGCTGCTGAATAGCCGTTTTCGCAGCCAGCTTTGCAATCGTTGTGGTTTTTCCAGCACCAGTTGAACCAAACAACACAATGTATTTCGAACGAATCATCGGCTCATCAGAAGTGTGAGCCGGCAGCATCTCTGTGAGTAGTTTTTCAAGTTCTTTTTCAATCTGCTCTTCTTTCACAGCACCTTTTGTTAAAAGACCCTTTAAGCACTCATCTCGAATCTCAGCATCAAGACCTTGATCCTTTAGCTTTTGATCCATTTTCATGAGAGAATCCGGCAAGATCCCGGCATGGCGTTCGTTTCTTGCATATTCTATAGGCTGAGAATGAGAAGGCGCTGCTTTGACTGCTTGAGCAGCAGCCGGCAGCTCTTGTGTAAGGTGTTGAGTCTGCTCCTTTTTCGGTAACACCGGGATAGGCGCAGCTGCTGGTTGTAATCCTTTACCGGCTCTTTCTTCAAAATCTTGATCCAGCACTGCAATCACTTCGACCATTTGCTGTTTCTTTAAACCGAACAGCTTTCGTTTGACAACGGTTTTCGAATTTAATATGACGGCATCTTTCCCAAGCTGCTGCCTGATTTGAATCGTTGCCTCCTGCATAGAATTCGCTGTGATTTTTTTCATTTTCATTAGATATCCACCACTCCGATGCTCTGTACTTCCACATTTGCTTCTAGTTCGTTATAAGATAGTACCGGTAATTCTGGGAAATATCTTTCTAACAACTGTTTGACGTACATTCTTATAGGAGGTGAGCATAATAGAACCGGCGTTTCCTGACGAAGCGAAAGCTGTTCAATTTCTCTCGCCACTGATTGAATCACACTTTCAGAGGATTCTGGATCTAACGATAAGTAGTTCCCATGCTCTGTTTGCTGCACGCTGTCTGCAATCACCTTTTCGACTCGGCCTGAGCATGTCACGACTTTCAGTGATTCATTTTCTCTTGCATACTGTGCAGTAATCTGTCTTGCAAGTGCCTGTCTAACATACTCTGTTAGCAAGTCTGTATCAGTCGTTAATTTTCCGTAGTCTGCAAGGGTCTCAAAAATGGTCACAAGGTTTCGAATGGAGACCTTTTCTTTCAGAAGCTTTGCAAGTACTTTTTGGATATCTCCGACTGCTAGTGGATTCGGTGTTACCTCATCTACTAGAACTGGATAACTTTCTTTCAGATGATCGATTAATTGCTTCGTTTCTTGGCGTCCAAGCAGTTCATGGGTGTTCTGTCTAATCTTCTCTGTGATGTGGGTAGACACAACAGATGCTGGATCGACCACTGTATACCCAAGCATTTCAGCCTGATCTTTTTCTGCTTCTGATATCCATTTTGCCGGCAGACCAAAGGATGGTTCGATTGTTTCAATTCCTTCAATCGGATCATCATCAGGCGTTGGAGACATTGCTAAGTAATGATCGAGCAGCAGCTCTCCTTTTGCCACTTCGTTCCCTTTTATTTTGAGCCTGTATTCATTCGGGTTCAGCGCAATGTTGTCTCGAATACGGACAACTGGAATGACAAGACCTAGTTCAAGAGCAAGCTGCCTTCTGATCATGACAATTCGGTCTAGCAAGTCTCCGCCTTGATTGGCATCTGCAAGCGGAATCAACCCGTAGCCAAATTCAAATTCAATGGCATCCATTTGCAGGAGATGAATGACGCTTTCTGGACTTTTCATCTCTTCTACCTCTGCCTGTTCTTCCAGTACTTCTTCAATCTCTTCTTGATCCTGTTTGTTTTTCGACATCATGTACGCACCGAGTGCAAGTAAACCTGCGATCGGCCCTGTCAAAAGTACGCCAATTGGCGTAAACAATCCAAGCAGGAAGATCGTACCTGCTGTGACATAAAGCATGGCAGGGAAGGCAAAGAGCTGACCCGTAATGTCTGAACCAAGGTTTCCGTTAGAAGCCGCTCTCGTGACAACAATCCCTGTCGCTGTTGAAATAAGAAGTGCAGGGATCTGCGAAACAATTCCATCACCCACTGTTAAAAGAGTAAAGTGGGAAGCTGATTCTTGAATTGACATTCCTTGCTGAATCATCCCAATAATGATGCCAAAAATAATATTGATAATGACGATAATAATACCTGCGATGGCATCCCCTTTAACGAACTTACTTGCACCATCCATCGCACCATAAAAGTCTGCTTCTCTTGCTACTTTTTCACGGCGGTTTCTAGCTTCACTTTCTGTCAGCATTCCTGCATTCAAATCTGCGTCAATACTCATCTGTTTACCTGGCATCGCATCGAGTGTAAATCTGGCCGCAACCTCTGATACACGCTCTGCCCCTTTGGTGATGACAATAAACTGAATGATGATCAGAATAAGGAAGACAACCAGACCAACGAGTATATTGCCCCCAACAACAAATGATCCAAACGTTTCTACAACCTTACCAGCATCTCCAGTTGATAAAATAGAACGGGTTGTAGAGATGTTAAGCCCTAAACGAAACAGTGTTAAGAGCAAAAGTAACGATGGAAAAATAGAAAATTGCAGTGGTTCTTGCATGTTCATTGTGGTGAGAAGCACGATAAGCGCAAGAGAAATATTAATAATGATTAAAATACTTAATAGGATGGGCGGAAACGGTATGACCAGCATCGCCACGATTAAAATAACACTGAATAAAACAGATAAATCTCTTGCTGACATGCCTGTTCTCTCCTTTTAAAACCAAAAATTCATAAAATCTTTTGTTTCGTTTTATATACGTAAGCCAAAATTTCTGCGATCGCCTTAAAATACTCTTCCGGCACCGCTTGGTCGATATCCACTTGATCATAGAGGGCGCGGGCGAGTGGCCGGTTCTCTACAGTCATGACATCGTGTTCTTTCGCAATTGTTCTAATTTTCAAAGCCAAAATATCTGTTCCCTTTGCTACAACATAGGGCGCGTCCATCTTTTCTTCGTCATATTTCAAGGCAATTGCGTAGTGGGTCGGGTTTGTAATGATGACGTCCGCTTTTGGGACTTCCTGCATCATCCGTCTCATGGCCATTTCCCTTTGCCGCTGTTTAATTTTTGATTTTATGAGCGGGTCACCCTCTGATTTTTTATACTCATCTTTGATGTCTTGTTTAGACATCCGTAAGTTTTTTTCATAATCAAATTTCTGATACATGTAATCAAGCCCTGCTAAGATCATGAGAGCACCTGCTGCATATAGACCCATAATCAAGGTCATATTTGCCACGAAATGAAGAGTTTCCTCTGCTGTTAATAAAGGAAGCCTCAGGATATCGTCAAAGTGCATCCAAAGTGCAATAAATGTCGCAAAACCAATTAAACCAATTTTCAAAATGGATTTTAATAGCTCTACGAGGGCTCGAATACTGTATATTCGTTTAAACCCTTTGATTGGATCGAGTTTTTCTAATTTCGGTTTGATTACTTCTGTCGAAAAGAGAAAGCCAACCTGCAAATAGTTACTAATGATCCCTGCCAGCATACCAACACCAAGGATTGGCATGAGGAGGAGTCCTGTTTCCTGAAGCAATTCCACAAATAGTTGATGAATATTAGATGTGCTAACCTTCATTAGCATCGTTGTTGAATAAAAACGTTCAATGAGCGCAATAATACGCTCTTTCATAAAAGGCCCAATAAAAAAGAATGATAAAAAGATTAGTAGAAATGAGATGGCTGTATTGACGTCGGTACTTTTGGCAACCTGCCCTTTTTTACGTGAATCCCGTCTCTTTTTCGGTGTTGCTTTTTCTGTTTTTTCACCTGCGAAAAATTGCAAGTCGAGTCTAAGTCTTGTCGTCATGACGAACCACCGACCAATGCTAAGAAATTCCTCATGGTGAGCACAATCGTTTCAAATGTATTTTGGACGACCCCGAAGATGACACCCATACAAATGATGATCATAATAAAACTCACGCCCATTTTAATGGGCAGTCCAACGACAAATACGTTCATTTGCGGAACTGTACGTGCCACAATTCCTAATGCCAAATCGACTAAAAACAAACTAGCCACAACAGGTGCTGAGATTTGAAAGGCTATGATGAACATTTGGTTGAAACTCTTTGCAATAAAGTAAGCAAAGGATTCACTGCCGAAGTTCAGCGCATACTGATCAACTTGAATATATTGAAAACTGTAATAGATTCCATCAAGCAGCAAATGATGTGCATTTGTTGCCAGCATCAGTAGCAAGGTCACCGTATAAAAAAACTGCCCCATCAGCGGCGTTTGCGCCCCTGTTTGTGGATCAATAATATTGGCAATCGCAAAACCCATTTGAAAATCGATGAATGAGCCGGCAATTTGAACTGCGGACACCATGATATATGCAATCAGTCCAAGCAGAAGTCCGACCATTGCTTCTTTCACGGCAAGCATCATGTAAAGACCGTCGATATCGAGTGCTGGCGGTTCTTTAATGGTGCTAAAACTAATGACAGCCAAAAACAGTGAAAAACCAACTCTGTGAACTGCTGGTATCGTTCGATGCGCTAATAGCGGCACTGTCACGAAAAAAGCGGTGATCCGAATGAAAACGAGAAGAAAGGCAGGAAATAATTCTATGATTGACATCTCTGATTAACCTGCAAATCGATCTAAATTCGAGAACAGCTCTGTTGTAAATGACACAATTGTTGAAAGCATCCACGGACCAAACACAACAAGTCCAATGAGCACTGCAACAATTTTTGGAATGAACGCAAGCGTCTGTTCTTGGATTTGGGTTGTCGCCTGAAACACACTGACAATTAGTCCCACGATTAGTGCGAGCGCTAGAAGCGGCCCGCTGACAAGTAATACAACATACACTGATCTTTCAGCCATCGTAATGACAAATTCTGAACTCATGTTTTAAGCACCTACTCTAAAAGCTTTGCAGCAAAGATTTAACAATCAAATACCATCCATCAACTAATACAAATAACAATATTTTGAAAGGGAGCGATATCATAACCGGCGGAAGCATCATCATCCCCATCGACATCAGGACACTTGCGACCACCATGTCAATAATTAAAAATGGAATAAAGATCATGAAACCAATTTGAAATGCCGTCTTTAATTCTGAAATTGCAAACGCTGGTACCATCGCCGTTAAGGGAATATCTTTAATCGATTCAGGGGTATCCATTTTTGCGTAACTAAGAAATAAAGCCAAATCTTTCTGTCTCGTATGTTTACTCATAAACTCTTTAATTGGCACTTCGGCTTTTTCATAGGCCTGATTTAACGTAATATCATCATTTAAAAGCGGCGTGAGTGCCTCTTTATTAATCTCTGAGAACGTGGGTGCCATAATAAAAAATGTGAGAAACAAAGCAAGTCCTACAAGCACTTGGTTTGGCGGCATTGAGTTGGTTGCAAGTGATGTTCTGACGAACGAAAGAACAATCACAATCCGTGTAAAACAGGTCATTAAAATAAGAATGCCTGGTGCAACTGAAAATACAGTTAACAATAAAAGAAGACGGACAGATGTGCTAATATTCCCTGCGCCACTGGAATTAAATAAATCGATAAACTCATTCATTTTGTTTCGGGCCTTTCTTTCTGACTTCTGATTGGGTCTTTTTCAATTCGGCTAGCTGCGCCTTTAAATTGGCTGAAAAAGAAGAAGTGGTCGGCTGATCGTGTTTCTTCACTTGCGATGTTAATTTTTGCATCATTTTCGGTAAGTCAGTCTTACTTTCCATCGCTTCTTCGTATTGTTTCACAATCGCTTCGCATTCTTGTTCATCATCGATTTCTTTTAGCAGCTGGATTGAGTCTGCTACGCCGACAACTAATACTCGTTTGCCCACTTTGATCAGCTGAACTGAACGATTTTGACCAACCGTCGTTCCGCCAATATTTTCAACATAGCGAAATGGCTTGAGTAAGCGGTTTTGCTTTCCAACAAATCTCACCAATCCGTAAATGAGCAGGATGACAAAAAGTAAGGCACCAATCATTTTGACAAAATCCATAATGGAGACAGAAGAAGAGGGAACTTCTTCTGCCGGATTCGTTTGATTGTCAGTGGTTTTCTTTTCTGTATCCTTTTTGCTTTCTTTCTCATCTTTGATCCAGTCATTCACCATGCCATTTTCAGGATCTTTTGTTTCAGCAAACAGTGAGGCTGGCTGCGCTGTCAAGAAAAGCATAAAACTGATCATTGCTATACATATCAAACGTTTTTTCAACAAGTCTTACACCCTTTTTTAGCCTAACGTTTTATTAATTGCTTCAAGTACACGGTCTGCCTGGAATGGCTTCACGATAAAGTCTTTTGCACCTGCTTGAATGGCATCAATAACCATTGATTGTTGTCCCATCGCTGAGCACATAATGATTTTTGCAGAAGCATCGATTTGTTTAATTTCTTTTAATGCTGTGATCCCGTCCATTTCTGGCATTGTGATATCCATTGTGACTAGATCAGGAGATGTTTCTTTATATTTTTCAACAGCTTGTGCGCCGTTTTCTGCTTCTCCTACTACATCAAATCCGTTTTTTACAAGAATATCCTTAATCATCATTCTCATGAATGCTGCATCATCTACGATTAATACCTTAGTAGCCATTTACTTATTCTCTCCCTATATGTTTGTTTATTTTAAATTAGAAAGTCTTTCAGACTGACTTAAAATGTCAGTCACACGTACACCAAAGTTCTCATCAATGACAACAACTTCTCCTTTGGCGACGATTCGTTTGTTGACCAGAATGTCGACTGGCTCACCTGCAAGTTTGTCCAGTTCAATGATACTTCCAGCGGAAAGTTCAAGTACTTCTTTCACACTGCGCTGCGTTCTTCCAAGCTCCACTGTTATGGAAAGTGGAATATCCATCAGCATATCAAGATTACCGAGCTGAC
Source organism: Bacillus sp. FSL K6-2869 (assembly GCF_040869405.1). Taxonomy (NCBI): domain Bacteria; kingdom Bacillati; phylum Bacillota; class Bacilli; order Caryophanales; family Bacillaceae; genus Bacillus; species Bacillus sp. FSL K6-2869. The sequence goes on along the minus strand of NZ_CP152035.1, from coordinate 1,607,540 downwards.
TTGTTGTATGCTGAGGCTCACTGAATGCCTCAAATTCAACTGGCGCCACATTGACAGGTTCTGCCGGCTTTGGCTTCGCCTGTCTTTTCGGCGGTGCCGATTGCTGCATAGGAGCAGATTGTGCTTGCGGAGCAGCCTGCTGTGGTTCAGGTGCACTCTGAGGTGCTTCTTGAACCGGCTCTTCTTCCGCTGGGTCTGTTAATTCTGCAATCAAATCTTTCGCAAACGTAATAGGGTAAAGCTGCATAATATTTGAATCTATGAGTTCACCTATCGTTAATCTAAAGGACACTTTGACAAGCATCTCTTCAGCTGGAATGCGGTCTGTGCCTTCTCCTTCTTTCACATCAAGCAGCTCAACGCGAGGCGGAGAAATATCAATCTTTTTATTAAAGACTGTTGACATGGACGTCGCGGCTGAACCCATCATTTGGTTCATCGCTTCTTGTACTGCACTTAAGTGAATTTCACTTAACGACGGGTCAGCATTTGTTCCATCTCCGCCCATCATTAAATCCGCAATGACTGCCGCATCGGTTTGTTGGATGACAAGCAGGTTACTAGCGCTGAAGCCTTCCGTATAATTCACTTCAATCGCGACATACGGATGAGGAAATTCCTCATTCAGCTTGCTTTTTTGAATCACTGTGACAGTTGGAGTTGTAATCTCCACTTTTTGACTTAATAGGGTTGAAAGTGCTGTTGCAGAGCTTCCAAATGATATATTTCCGATTTCCCCAATGGCATCTTGTTCCATTGCAGAAAGGAGTGTATCAGGCTCTATATCGTCATTGCTGCCTCCTTTAAGGAGCGCATCGATTTCATCTTGTGATAATTTACTTCCGTTATTCTCCATCTTCTTCACCTCTTATGTCGTGATCTAGAATTTGAATCGCCTGTTTCCGATTCACGCGGCCGGCCTGTCCCAAGAATTTCGGTTTATTTCCGACCATAACAGTAAGAGGCGCATTTACTGGTTTGTCCAAGGCAATACAATCACCAATTTCCAAATTCAAAAACTCTTCCACCGTCATTTCCGATTGTCCAAGCTCTGCGACTACCGGTATTTTCGCCGTCATAATCCGTTTTTCAATGGCCTTTGTTTCTTCTTGTTTCGGTTCATTTCGTTCCGATTGCATCCAGTAGTGTACAGACAGCTTCGGAATAATAGGCTCTAATACTACGTGAGGAATACAGAGGTTAATAACCCCGCTTACCTCACCAATTTGTGTATTAAGAGAAATGACGACAACTGTTTCGTTTGGTGACACCATTTGAACAAACTGGGGATTTACCTCGAAATCTGCCATTTCTGGCTCGATGTCGGTTATGGACTGCCACGCTTCTCTGTAGTTTTCCAAAGCTCCCTCAAACATGTTTGAGATAATCTTTGTTTCGATTTCTGTCAGTGATTCTGTCTTATTATGACTAATGCCAATCCCACCCATCAGCCTATCCATCATGGCATAGCCAATCGTTGGGTTCACTTCAAGCATGATTCTTCCTTCAAGCGGGCTGACGTAAAATAAGTTTAATAATGTCATATTAGGAATCGAACGAATAAATTCTTCATATGGCACTTGGTCAACCGAGCTGACAGAAATTTGAATATATGATCTTAGCTGCGCTGAAAAGTGTGTGGTAAGCAGTCTAGCGAAGTTATCATGAATTCTTGTTAAACTTCGAATCTGGTCTTTTGAAAAGCGCAGTGCACGTTTAAAGTCGTACACTTTCACTTTTTTCGTCGTTTCTTCTTTTTTCAGCTCTTCTGCATCCATTTCGCCTGTTGATATGGCGGATAATAATGCGTCGATCTCATTCTGGGAAAGCACTTCTCCTGACATTTCTTCACCTCCATCGTGTCAATTAATCGCCTCTATTGCAGATTAAAGGAGGTTATATAAACTTCTTTCACCTTGCCATCTTGCAAATAGTTATTCACTTTGTTTTTGACCTGTGTTTTAAAATGTTCTCTGCCTTTTTTGCCATCAAGTTCATCTGCATTCGTGTCTGATAAAATATCAATCACGGCATCTTTCACTTGGAAGCTTCTTTTTTCAAGCTCTTCTTTGGCTTTTTCTGAATCAGTTTCAATATTTAGTACAAGTTTAACCGCATTTCCTTCAGATTTTAAATTGGTCACAATCTCAGGAATTTCAACAGAAGCTTTTACGACTTCATCTGCTGTTGGCTCTTTTTCTGCTTTTGCTTCGTCTGACCCATTCACCAGAAAGACAATACCTGCTCCAATTCCGACGATAGCAATAATCATGATTAGCATTACTACGACTAATTTCTTCTTCATTCAAACTCCTCTATTCCTTGATTCAATGAAATGACTTGGATTTTTCTATAGAAAGAAATGATTTTCTCCTGAAGCTGCTCTTCATCTTCTTTCACAACGAATTTCTTTCCATTGGCGAGTGTAATGGTCGTGTCTGGAAAGCTTTCGATTTGCTCGATATGGAGAGCGTTGAGCATAAATCCTTTGCCATTTAATCTTGTCACTTCAATCATATTAAGCAGAGAAGCGATAAATCGCTCCCCCTACCTCCTATCGTTTCAGATTCACAAGTTCTTGCAGAATTTCATCAGATGTTGTGATCGTCTTTGCATTCGATTGGAATCCACGCTGTGCGATAATCATTTCTGTAAACTCGTCTGTTAAATCAACGTTTGACATTTCAAGTTTACCTGTTTGGACGACGCCCGTTCCTTGTTCACCTGGTACGATTGGATTACTTGGAGCACCTGAGCTTAACGTTTGGCGGTAAAGGTTGTCACCAACTTTGTCTAGCCCTCCTGCGTTACGGAAAGATACGAGTGATATTTGACCAACGGTTCTTGATACATTGTTTTCAACAACGGAAATCGTACCATCTGGACCAACACTTACACTTGAAACTTCATCTGGAATCGTTATCTTTTGTCCATTCATTCCAAGTAGATAATTTCCATCAGGGGTGACTAAGCTTCCCTCTGAATCAGTATCGAAATTTCCTGTTCTTGTATAAAGAACTTCTCCTTGAACTTCAATACGGAAAAACCCATCTCCATTGATATAGAAGTCGTAAGGTTCATTTGTATTTTGAGAAGATCCCGCTGACATGATTTTATCGATTGAAGATAAAGATGACCCTAAACCAATTTGCTTTGAGTTGATTGAACCAGAGTTGTTCGTTGGCCCACCAGAACTTCCAATGGTTTGGCTGACCATATCTTTAAAAGTGATACGGCTTTTTTTGTATCCGTGTGTGTTGACGTTGGCTACGTTGTTGGCTACAACATCTAATTTTGATTGGAAGTTTTTCATTCCACTAATTCCTGAGTAAAGTGAGCGTAACATTTATTTTCCTCCTCGAATTACTTCGTTTTTTCTCCAACTGCTGTAACATCCCAAGGGCTGATTTTCGTTCCATCTTCTAAATACAGGAAGTATTCATTGTTTATGTTTTTAACAGATTTCACAGTGCCTGATATATCTTTATCATCCAATTTGCCCGATACTTCTTTACCGATCCACCCTACATACGTCGTAAACGGATCTTGGTGTGCAACAAATGTAGACATGAGCTGATTCAGCTTGGTGATAGAATCGTTCATATTGGTTTGCTGTTCTAAAGATGAAAATGTCGCAAGCTGTGTGACAAACTCACGGTCATCTAGTGGGTTTGTTGGATCTTGGTTTTGAAGCTGCGTGAGCAATATTTTCAAGAATTGATCTTTGCCTAGTGTATCTGTTTTCTTTTCTGCTTTTGAAGAAGTGTCTGTTTGTGCGACTGTTCTATTCGTAGCATCAACCGTTGCCATTAGATCTCCTCCTCTTCTTCTTCTGATCCAACAAGCGCATCTAGTACATCTTGGAATTCAGCTTCCTGTTCATCAGGCTGCTGGAAACTTTGTCCTTTTGATGGCTGCTGCTTGCCTTCCTCATTAAATTGTCCAAAAGACGGCTGCTCATTTGACTGAAGCGGTATATGGAAACGGTCAACTTGAACCGACATATTCGGTAGCGCCTGCTTGAGCTGCGGCAGATGATGCTCGAGCAGCTCTTTTGCTGCTTGCGTTGAAGCTGTAATTTTACTCGCATACATCCCGTTTTGTTTCGTTAGCTGGATGGTAATAAACCCTAGATTTTCTGGATTTAATCGTACGGTAAACCGTCCGCTTGAATTACCAAATGGTGTGAACTTCATTTGTTTCCACGTATTTAAAATCTGCTGATCAACCGTGCCTGGCTTTTCGTCAGTTGTTTGCGTCTGCTGCACAGGAGCAGCTGATTGCAGTTGGAAGAACTGTTTATGCCCTGGAAGCAGCGTATGGGTGATTGTTTTTTCAGAAGCAGGTGCCGTAGTGCCTTGACCTTTGGTGACTTCTTTTTTCATGAGCCATTCAAGTGAGGCAGCACCTTTTGCTGGAGATGAGAAGGAAGATTCTTGCCTTGGAGCAACCATTTCTTTTAACTCTCCTAAGGAAATTTTCCACTCTTTATCTGACCCTTTCGCATTCGCCATCATATGATCGATTAACTGATTAAAGTGTTTCAGCTCGCTTTGCGACATATTATTCAGCTTAGGTGCCGATCCTTGCGAGAAGAACTGCTCTTTTACTTGTTGAATGAGCTTTTCATCTGCTCCGTTTTTCGTTAGAAACTTGATGAAATCTTCACCTTTTGCTTGAATATCCTGTACAAGTTTTGCATCAAAGCTCACCGGCTGCTGATTCAGTATTTGATATAAGAAAAAGTGGACTTGTATGAGCTGTTCACTATGTTCAGCAACTGGCTTCTCATCCTGATCGCCATAGATCACCGATTCCATCTTTTGAAATAGCTCTTCAAGTGACTTTAAGTCAGCCCCCTCAAGCTTTTGCCCTTGCAACGCCTGAAGTGCCGCAAGAAGATCTCCATCTATTCCTTCTTGAGGTGATTGTATCCATTTTTCAATGATTTGCATCGCATCATTCATGGATAGATTGGTTTCCGCTGGCTGAGAAATAGCTGGACCACTTTGAATACCTGCGCCATTTAACAATTGTTTAAACAGTCCGCGAGCAGATACTGCCCCCTCTCCCTTTAGTCCCGAGAGACCTTGGGAAGATTGCTGTAAGGCTCCAATGTCCAATAGCTTCACTTATTGTCCACCTCCATTTTCACTTTCTTCTTTTTTGGCAAGCTCCTTCGTGAACGTTGCTGCCTTCTGAGGTGTCAGTTTTGCTAATATGTCCGTCAGTTTATTTTTACTCAGCTCTTCAAGGATCTTCAAAGCTTCTTTATCACTTAGCTCTGATAGAATTTTGGCAGATTTCCCTGCATCCATGCTTTCATAAATGCTGGCGACCTTTCCTTTTGATTGCTGATTAGAAGATGCTGACGAATCAGTTGAAGATCCTGATGCGTTATTACTTGATGATGTACTGTTTGATGAACTGTCACTTGCTGACGTGTTCTCTTTATCAGATGTTTTTTCAAGTGAATTGATTTTTTGATTCAATCGTTTAATCTCTTCATCACTTGTCTTCAAGTCTTTTTGAGCAATTTCAAGTTCATTCTCTTTTTCTTTAATCGTCTTTTTCAACGCTTTCAACTCTGTATCACGTTGATCGTTATTTGAAGATGACGTTTTTGATGTGTCATCTGATCCAACCAAGCTGCTAATCCCCGGAATGTTTTGCAGCGGTTTCTTTAGATCATAACCTGCCATATAAAGGATTGTGCCCGTTACAATCACAAGCACAACCAATGGGATAATGACAATAAACAAGATCCATTGAAATTTACCGCCGCCGCTTGATTCCTTTGTTTTTTCCTTCTTAGGCATTCATCTCGACTCCTAATGTCCTTGAAACATGAATTGGCTGATAGAGATATCATCCATTTCTTTCATTTCAATTGCCTTATGTTCAAGGGAGAACTTTTCAAATTGCTTTTCTTTCATTTTTTCAAACTTTTTAAACTCAATATTTTTTTCAGTTAAATCAGATTGTTTTTCATTCATTTGATGGCGTTTCATGATCACAAGCTGCTGATAATGATGAATGGTGTTATCTAAGTTCGTTACAAATTGCTGATAATGACGCATTTCTTGAACACTCATCCCACTTCTCAGCTTTTCTTCTTTGCTCTTTTCCATTAGCTCTTTTTTACTCATATTTTCATAGAGTTTTTCAGCGGCTTGCTCAAATGCCGAAACGGATTGTTGATACGCTGCGAGTGATTTGTCTTTTTCACTTTCTTTCAATTCTAAGAGCTTTTGAAATTTGTATTGATATCTCACTGTTCTTGTCAATCCTCTCTATTCATCAAACTGAGCAATATCCTCACGCTGTCTTCAATCGATACAGCCTCTTCAACATCCTGCTTCAAAAATGAAATCAGTTGTGGGTAAGCTTGCATGGCCTCATCAATATCTTTAGAGGAGCCTTTTTTATATGCTCCAATGTTAATGAGGTCTTCAGCGTTTTGATATGTGGATAAAAGCTGGCGGAACCGGTTAGCCGCTTCCTTGTGATCATGACTTGCGATATTACTCATGACACGACTGATACTTTTCAGAATATTGACAGCTGGAAACTGTCCTTTGTTGGCCAGTGCACGATCAAGTACTATGTGGCCATCTAAAATTCCCCGCACTGTATCAGCGATCGGCTCATTCATATCGTCACCATCAACAAGCACTGTGTAAAACGCTGTGATGGAACCAAGTTGATTTGTACCAGTTCGTTCTAGCAATTTTGGCAGTATAGCGAACACTGAAGGCGTATATCCTTTTGTTGTTGGCGGTTCACCGGTTGCAAGTCCTATTTCCCGCTGTGCCATGGCGACCCTTGTGACAGAATCCATCATAAACATGACATTTTTGCCTCTGTCTCTGAAATATTCGGCAATAGCTGTTGCAGTATAGGCTGCTTTTAATCTTGTCAGTGCGGGCTGATCTGAAGTTGCGACAACAACAATCGAACGCTTCAGTCCTTCAGCTCCTAAATCTTTTTCGATAAACTCGCGAACTTCACGTCCACGCTCTCCAACAAGTGCAATGACATTGAGATCCGCTTCTGTCTGCTTGGCAATCATCCCCATCAAGGTACTTTTTCCAACACCGCTTCCCGCGAATATGCCAATTCTTTGACCAGTGCCGACTGTGAGCAAGCTGTCGATCACTCTGACACCAACGCCCATTTTTTCACGAATAGGCGGTCTGTCCATCGGGTTTGGAGGAGATTGTTCTGTTGAGACAGGTGCAAGTCCTTTAGGAAGCATGCTGCCGTCCAGTGGATCACCGAAGGCATCAACAACCTGACCGATTAAACCAGTTCCTACTTTGACCTTTAACGACTCACCTGTTGCTTCAACAAGACTGCCTGGTGAGATGTTAGAAGCTTCTACGTAGGGCATGAGCAAAATGTTTTCATCTTTAAAGCCAACGACTTCTGCTTTGATCGGATGATTCTTACTCCCTTTTTTGTGAATAAGACATACATCACCGATTGAGCTTTCTGGCCCCTTGGACTCGATCATCAGTCCAACAACTCGATTGACTTTACCAAAACGTTTATAAGGATCGGCGGTTTCAATCGTTTCTTTTAGCACATCTATGTTCATTTGTGATCACCTGAATCAATGACTTCTAATAACTTTTCTTTTAACTGATTCATTTGGGTATCAACGCTCGCTTCCACTTTTCCAAAGCTTGTTTCGACGTAACAAGTACCTTTTGGTGCTTTTTCATCCGAGTAAATGGCAAGATGTGTATTCTTTTGAAGGATTCTATTTAATTCATCTTTATATTCCATCACATGTTCGTAATGTGCAGGGTCGACATAGATGGAAATATCGTCATATTCCTTCACTTCTGAAATGACCTGCTTCACTAGCGTTAAAAATTGTTCTTTTGTGTCCTCAGCTGCATTCCATACTCGTTTAGCGAGCTCAAAGGCAAGTTCGACAATTTCTTCAGCAGAGCTTTCGATTTTCGCTTCATAGTCCTGCTTTGCAAGGCTGACAATGTCATTCGCTTGATCAAGAATCGATTGATACTGTAAATTCGCATCTGCTTCGCCCTTTTGAAAACCATCTTGATATCCTGTTTGTTTCGCTTCTTCAATGAGCTGTACTCTTTCTGCTTCAAAATCAGCTCGCCGCTGATTGATTTCAGCCATTGTTTGTTCCAGCTCACGATTTGCTTGTTCTAAAATACGGCTTGCTTCATCTTGTGCATCACTTAATACAAGTTGAGATGCTTCTGTCTCGTTGACAAGCTCTTCTTCGTGATGTTCTCTTTTGAATTCCACTTGCTGCAAGGGAATGGTTTGACGGCCTTGTTCAGGAATAACAGATGTTTCATGTTTGATAATCCTAGACAATGATATCGTCTCCTCCACCTCGAGCTATGACGATTTCTCCAGCCTCTTCAAGTCGTCTTACGATGCTGACAATACGAGTCTGTGCTTCCTCGACATCTCTAAGCCGGACAGGTCCCATAAACTCCATTTCTTCTTTGAACGTTTCAACCATACGTTGCGACATGTTGCGGAAGACAATTTCTTTGACTTCTTCGCTTGCCACTTTGAGTGCAAGTAGTAAATCGTCATTTTCAACATCTCGAATCACACGCTGAATGGCTCTGCTATCAAGAGTAACAATGTCTTCAAAGACAAACATACGTTTCTTAATTTCATCAGCAAGCTCAGGATCTTGAATTTCCAGTGTATCTAAAATGGTTTTCTCCGTTGCACGGTCTACACCATTCAGTACTTCGACTACCGCTTCGACTCCGCCCGTTTGGGTATAATCTTGCGTAAAGGTTGAAGAAAGCTTTTGTTCAAGAATACGTTCCACCTCATTGATGATCTCTGGAGATGTGCGGTCCATTAAAGCAATTCTTCTTGCAACCTCGGTTTGTACTTCCTCACCTAACTCAGATAAAATCTGTCCAGCCTGTACTGGATCTAAGTAGGAAAGAATGAGCGCAATGGTTTGTGGATGCTCGTGCTGGATAAAGTTTAAAATTTGCTCTGGGTCAGCCTTTCTAGCAAAATCAAATGGTTTCACTTGAAGTGAGGATGTTAAGCGATTTAAGATGCTGTCCGCTTTGTCCTCACCAAGCGCTTTTTCAAGCACTTGTCTTGCGTACATAAGGCCACCTTGTGATATGTAGTCCTGCGCGATGGCAATGCTGTGAAATTCTTCGATGATCTCATCTTTTTTAGCAGTATCTACACTTCTTACATTTGAAATTTCTAATGTTAATTTTTCTATTTCGTCTTCAGACAGATGTTTGTATACAGATGCTGACACGTCTAGCCCTAAGGAAATCATTAGGATTGCTGCTTTTTGTCTGCCTGTTAGTCGATTTGGATCTTTTCTCGACATGTGTATTCCTCCTAATCCTCGGACAGCCAGCTGCGTAGCAATTTAGCAAAGTCTTCTGGTTTATCTTTTGCCATTTTTTCAAGCTGATTTTTTCTCACCATTTCTTCTGTTTCTGGCTCAGTATCGATATCAGGAACATGAATTGGTGTACGTTCATCAAACTCAAACTCTTCTTCCTCATCTTTTCTTCTCTTACGTACGAGAAGGATAATGAGAGCGATAATGGCAAGTAGTAGCACACCGCCAACAATATAAACCCAAATTGGAATATTGTTTGAAGGGTTTTCTGCTGCCGTTTGCTGTTTACCGTCTAATTTTGATACAGATAAAACGATTTTGTTATCTAAGTCAGCTTGAGTGAGCGCTTGACCGTTTGTGTATTCTTTATCAATCGATGTACTGATGATGGTTGAAAGAATTTTTTTGATATCATCCTGCCTTTCAGCAGTTAATGAGTTCGGATCGTTTGCAGTAGGCGGTTCAACCAGTGCCTGAATGCCAACGTCTCTGATTTTATAAGGACTTTCTTTGATATCTTTATGAATGCGGTTGACTTCATAATTGATACGATCTTCGCTCTTTTCGTAATCTCCGCTTCCATTCGTTCCATCGGCACCTTGATAATTTGTGACATCATCGTCACCTGTTCCAGCGGTGCCTCCAGCTGCTGCGCCATTGCCTGAATAAGTTTCAGCAATCTTTTCAGCGCTGACAGCAATTCCTTGCATGTTTTCTTGATCAACTGGTTCGACAAGATCTTCTTTTCTTTTTTCTTCAGTAAAATCAATGTCTGTAGTGACCGATACGGCAACTTTCTCTTGACCCATCATCGTTCCAAGTAGCTGTTGAATTTTTCGTTGAAGATTCTTTTCAATCTCCTCTTTTTTCTGCTGCTGTGCATCCATTCCACTTGCATAGGAATCTGAGCTGCTGTTTAAGTCATAGTAGTTGGAATCTTGGTCCATAATGACAATGTTTTCTGTTTTTAAATTCGGCACACTTTTTGAAATAAGATGATAAAGGCCTTTTACTTGTTGCTGAGTAAGCGTGTAGCCTGGTTGAACTTGCAGCACAATTGATGCTGATGCATTACTTTGCTCTTCTCCAACAAAAACGGAATCTTTTGGCAGGTTAATCATAACCTTTGAATCTTTAATCCCATCAATCGTGTTGATCAGATTGGATAGTTCTGTCTGAGTTGCGTCTACTTTCAGAACATCAAATTCATTATCTGTTAAACCGAAGCCGGAATTGTTCGCAAAGAAGGAGTAATCAATATTCCCCGTTTTAGGAAGTCCTTCTGATGCAAGTGTTACTTTTAAAGTGTCTGCTTGCTTTTCGGGAACTAAAATCGTCGTTCCGTTATTTGCAAGTTCCGATTTAACGTTTTTGCCATCCAGTTCCTGTTTGATTTGTCCTGCTTCTGCCTCAGACAAATCTCTAAACAACGGAACCATTTTTTCAGAAGAAGCAAAGATGCTAACAACCGTAATAATGATTGCTAGGGCAGCTACGCCGCCAATCATGAGTATTTTTTGTAATTTTGATCGATTTCGCCAAAACTCAACTGTTTTTGTTCTTAATTGCATTAAAGTACGATTCATCTTAACCCCCGGTCATTCCATTCAGTCTATTTTTTGTCCACCAGCACCTCCTACATCTGCATTCTCATAATCTCTTGGTACGCTTCGACTGCTTTATTCCGAAACTCGGTTGCAGCTGTGAGTGTCACACTCGCTTTTTGTGAAGCAATCATGACTTCATCGAGATTGACATCTTTCCCTTGTGCGAGAGCATTCGTATACTGGTCTGATTTCAGCTGTGATTGATTTAATGCCTCAATGGAATTCTTCAGCACATCAGAGAAATTCGTTTGACTTTTAGGTGCAGCCGCCTGCACAGACGATGCATTTGTCAATTCACTTGCTTGCTGAGCGGTTTGAAGCTGGAAAGGAGATATTGCGTTAACCAATTCTTTTCACCTTACTTTCCTATTTCTAAAGCTTTCATCAGCATGCTTTTATTCGCATTCAGCGCAGTCACGTTTGCTTCATATGACCTTGAGCTGCTGATGAGATCAACCATTTCCTTTAATGGATCAACGTTTGGTGTTTGAACATATCCATTTTCATTGGCATCGGGATTTGTAGGATCATATTGAAGGTTGAATGGAGTTTCGTCTTCAGTAATTTTTGTTACTTTGACGCCGTTTCCTAATTTGCCGCTCGAATTCATGCTTGAGTTCAATATAGATGAAAATGATTCACCTGACGGCTGTAATGTGACGAGCTTGCGTCTATAAGGCTCCCACTTGCCATCAACCTGTTTAGCTCTTGTTGTATCCATATTCGCAAGGTTAGAGGATACAACGTCCATTCTGAGCCTCTGTGCTGTTAATGCTGAGGCCGAAGCGTTCACGCCTGAAAAAATCGACATCACTTACCTCCTGTCAAAACTGTTTTAAGAGAATTGAACTTTCCGCTCATTCTTTCAACCAACGCATTATACTGAATTTGGTTTTTAGCGAGTTCACTCATCTCTTGATCAATATCGACATTATTTCCGTTTTCTTGATAAGAAGTACGGTTACTCGAAACAACTGAATAATTAGACCCTGTTTTAGAGAAATCAATGTGACCTTGGTATGTTTTTTTAGCATCTAATTTGATTGACGCATCATTTAGCATGTCGTGGAATGCAACTTTTTTAGACTTGTAGTTCGGTGTGTCTATATTCGCGATATTATTGCTTATGACTTTTTGCTTAACGTTCGCTCTGCCCAAGGCATTCTCAAGGTTACTTATCGTTCCAGAAAATATATCCAAAACCATATACCTCCAATCATATGTATTTCATTCCATTTAATCATGTCGAGATTTGTAAAACCATATGTTCATTGTAAGAAATAATAGGATTAAAGTCTATGATGTAATTGTAAAAAAAACTCGTAATATATATCTATTTTACGAATAGGTATAAAGACCTAGATTCAAAGCACTACAGAATTGTAAGGGGTTTCTTGGAAAAAAGAGTGTCATTTTTCGGACAAATCCTCATTTTTTATACAAAAAAACCCTTTTCAGCGTTTATTTCGGCCGAAAAGGGTTTTTTTTGATTAGTGAGATTTTAAATTTTCAAGTTCAATTAAAAATTTGTTGTTTAATACTTTGATGTATGTTCCCTTCATTCCAAGAGAACGAGATTCAATAACGCCTGCACTTTCTAATTTACGAAGTGCGTTTACGATCACTGAACGAGTGATTCCTACACGGTCAGCAATCTTACTTGCCACAAGCAGCCCTTCGTTGCCATCAAGTTCTTCAAAGATATGCTCAATCGCCTCAAGCTCACTATATGAAAGAGAACTGATTGCCATTTGAACAACCGCTTTACTTCTTGCTTCTTCTTCAATTTCTTCCGCTTTCTCGCGAAGAATCTCCATCCCTACAACTGTTGCGCCGTATTCAGCAAGAATTAAATCATCATCTTTGAATGTATCTTGCAAACGAGAAAGGATTAACGTCCCTAAGCGGTCTCCGCCTCCGATGATTGGTACAATCGTTGTCAAACCTGATTGGAATAAATCACGGTTCTCAATCGGGAAAGCTGTGTACTCACTGTTGATGTCAAGGTTTGAAGATGTTTCAGGGACATTGAATAAGCTTTTTGTATATTCTTCAGGGAACTGACGATCTTCCAGCATTTTTTTCATACGTGCATTTTCAATCTGCTGGTTAATGGAGTAGCCAAGAAGCTTCCCTCTTCTGCTTAATACGAAAATGTTTGAATCAATGACATCTCTCAATGTTTCTGCCATTTCTTTAAAATTAACCGGCTTCCCCGCTGCATCTTGCAGCATCGAGTTAATAATCCTTGTTTTTTGTAGTAACGCCATAATAATGATCCTCCTAGATTACTTTATTCATTTGTTAAAGTATAAATTGACTTAAGTCTTTATTATTTGCAATCTTTCCTAGCTTCTCTTCTACATACTGAGGGGTAATGGTCACTGTTTCCATTGTAATATCAGGCGCCTCAAATGAGAGCTCTTCTAGCAGCTTCTCAAGTATGGTGTGAAGCCTTCTTGCACCGATGTTATCCGTCTCCTGATTGACGTGATAAGCCACTTCGGCAATCTTATGAATAGCATCGTCAGAAAATTCAAGAGATATACCTTCTGTTTCAAGTAGAGCCTTATATTGCTTTAATAACGCGTTATCTGGTTCCGTTAAGATTTTCACAAAGTCTTCTATACTTAATTTATCTAATTCTACACGGATTGGGAAGCGTCCTTGAAGCTCTGGAATCAAATCCGAGGGTTTCGCCATATGAAAAGCGCCTGCTGCTACAAATAGAACATGATCTGTTTTCACAGCCCCATACTTCGTCATCACAGTGGAACCTTCTACAATCGGTAAAATATCACGTTGAACCCCTTCACGAGAAACATCTGCAGACGATGCACCACCGCTTTTGGCAATTTTATCGATCTCATCGATAAAGATTATTCCTTGCTGCTCTGCTTTTTGCACGGCTTCCTGACCGACTTCATCCATATCAATCAGTTTTGAAGCTTCCTCAGCAGTTAACGCTTTTCTCGCTTCTCTGACGGTCAGCTTTCTGCGTTTTTTCTTTTTAGGCATGAGATTGCTAAGCGCATCCTGCATGTTCATACCCATTTGCTCCATACCCGAGCCTTGAAGCATATCAAACATGGAAGGCTGCTGCTCTTCGACTTCAATCGTGACGTAATGGTCTTCAAGTTCACCCATCGCCAGCTGGTGCGCAATGCGTTTTCTCGTCGACTCAAGCTCTACTTCTTCACTTGAGTGATCTCGATCACTTTCATCAGCATCAGAACCACCAAACAGCATCTCAAAAGGGTTTTTCACAGACTGACTTTTTTTCTTTCCAGGAACAAGTAGATGAACAAGCCGTTTGTTTGCTTGTTTTTCCGCTTCTTCTTGAACATCCTTCATTTTTTCTTCTTTGACTAGTCTGATTGCTGTTTCCACTAAATCTCTGACCATTGATTCTACGTCACGTCCGACATATCCAACTTCAGTAAACTTCGTCGCTTCCACTTTAATGAAAGGTGCACCAGAAATCCTTGCAATTCTGCGGGCAATTTCTGTTTTCCCCACACCTGTCGGACCAATCATTAAGATGTTTTTAGGAACGACTTCATCCTTTAGCTTATCATGTAAAAGACTTCTTCTGTAACGGTTTCTTAAAGCCACCGCCACTGCTTTTTTCGCATCAAGCTGACCAATAATGTACTGATCGAGCTTTTCAACTATCTCTCTTGGGGTGAACGGCTTTTTCTCCATACGTCTCATGTCCTTTCTATTCAAGCTCTTCTAAAGTGATTTGATCGTTCGTGTAGACACAGATTTCTCCGGCCGTTTCAAGAGCCGCCTTTGCAATCTCTCGAGCTGAGAGATGGTCACCTGCATGTTTTTTGAGTGCTCTACCGGCGCTAAGCGCGTAGTTACCGCCTGACCCGATAGCCAAAATGCCATCGTCTGGCTCGATGACCTCTCCTGTTCCAGATACGAGCAGGATGCTTTCTTTATTCATGACGATCAGCATGGCCTCAAGCTGTCTGAGCATCTTGTCACTTCGCCATTCTTTCGCCAGTTCTACAGCTGCTCGTTTTAGGTTACCACCGTATTCTTCAAGCTTCGTTTCAAACTTCTCAAAGAGTGTAAATGCATCTGCAACTGAACCAGCAAAACCTGCGAGTACTTTGCCTCCGAAAAGACGGCGCACTTTTTTTGCTGTGTGTTTCATGACGACAGCCTGCCCAAAAGTGACTTGACCGTCTCCAGCCATCGCACTTTTTCCTTTATGTTGAACGGCAAAGATTGTGGTTGCATGAAATGATGACATGAAAAAACCTCCTTTTAGGATCGTTTAAAAGCCCTTGGGTGATGAGACATGTACGTTTTTCTTAAAGAATCTTTTGATACATGCGTGTACACCTGTGTTGATGATAAATTTGAGTGACCAAGAAGTTCTTGAACACTTCTTAAATCTGCTCCCTCGTTTAAAAGATGCGTAGCAAAGGTGTGCCTTAACATGTGAGGATGGATATGTAATGTGCCAGACGCCTTTTTCATTAATTCAGTTAGAATGAATCGAACGCCTCTGTCTGTAAGAGGAGCTCCGCGCTGATTCAAAAACACATGTGAATCAGCACGATCCTTTCCCTTCACTTTCAGCTTCTGCCTTCCATCCTCTAAATATGTGGAGAGCGCTTCATGTGCATAAGAGCCGAAAGGTACATACCGTTGTTTGCTGCCTTTCCCATGAACAAGCACTGTATCCATCGATAAATCAAGATCAGATTCTTTTAATGAACATAACTCACTGACCCTCATACCTGTTGCATAAAGAAGTTCTAAAATGGCTTGATTTCTTTGACCAAGCGGTGTATTTACATCAGAAACTGTAAATAGCTCTTTTAGTTCCTCTTCATACAAAAATGAAGGAATTCGCTTATCCTGCTTTGGTAAGCTAACGAGTAAAAAAGGATTTTCTTTCACAAGCTGTTCTCTTAATAAAAATTTATAAAAGCTGCGAAGTGCAGAGACTTTCTTACTAATCGTTCTTCTTGTAAGGCCTTTTTCATAAGCTTCTGTTAAATAAATTCTCGTATCTTGATAGGATACCTCTTCAAAACCGTCTATTCCTTGAATGTTCATAAATCTGACAAACTCTTCAATCGCCTCAGTATAACCCGAGATCGTTAAAGCTGAATAGTTCTTTTCAATCTGCAAATATTCAATGAATAAGTGGACAAGACGCTGTTTATCTGTCATTTTTACACCTCTTTAAGGCTTTTAAATGGTATCACATATCTTGCTTCCCGTGCAATGTTTTACTACAGAGATTTCGAAATAGTTTGAATAGTTTCGATTGCGCGTTTAGCGTACTCTGCATAGCGCTCTTGTTTGTTTTTAATTCGAACGCCAAGATCTTTCAGCAAGCCAAAGTTTGCATTCATCGGCTGGAAGCTTTTCTTGTTTGTTGATGTGATGTAGTAAGCCATACTGCCAATCGCTGTTTCTTCTGGAAGTGTCACAAGCTCTTCTCCTTTAACAAAACGAGCTGCGTTGATTCCAGCCACTAGTCCTGAAGCCGCGGACTCAACATATCCTTCAACACCAGTCATTTGTCCGGCAAAGAATAAGTCGTCTCTATTTTTAAATTGATATGTCGGTTTTAGAAGGCTTGGCGAGTTAATAAATGTATTACGGTGCATCACACCATAGCGAACAATCTCTGCCTCTTCAAGACCTGGGATCAAACGGAATACCTCCTTTTGATCGCCCCATTTTAGATGTGTTTGGAAACCAACAATATTATATAAAGTACCTGCTGCGTCATCCTGTCTTAATTGAACAACAGCGTAAGGTCTTTTTCCTGTTTTTGGATCTTCAAGTCCAACTGGTTTCATCGGGCCAAACAACATGGTTTTTTTCCCTCTTTTGGCCATGACTTCAATGGGCATACAGCCTTCGAAGAAGATTTCTTTTTCGAACTCTTTTAACGGCACAGTTTCAGCAGAAATGAGCGCCTCATAAAAACGATCGAATTCTTCTTCTGTCATCGGACAGTTTAAATAAGCCGCTTCCCCTTTATCATAACGTGATTTCAAGTACACTTTATCCATATCGATGCTGTCTTTCTCGAGGATCGGCGCTGCTGCATCGTAGAAATATAAATACTCTTCACCTGTTAAGGATTTTAATTCTTTTGAAAGTGCTTCTGATGTTAGAGGACCCGTTGCGATAATCGTCGGACCTTCTGGAATGCTTTGCACTTCTTCTTGAAAGACCGTCACATTCGGGTGATTTTTCACGCGGTCTGTGACGTTAGCTGCAAATTCATGACGATCTACTGCAAGCGCTCCACCAGCAGGAACCGAGCTTTCATCTGCTGCTGCGATGATTGCTGAATCTAAATGACGCATTTCTTCCTTTAGTACACCTACTGCGTTTGTTAAAGCGTTCGCACGCAATGAGTTACTGCATACGAGCTCCGCAAATTTATCAGTGTGGTGAGCTGGTGTTTGTTTGACAGGTCTCATTTCATACAGATGAACTTTAATTCCGCGCTTGGCAATTTGCCATGCCGCTTCACTTCCTGCTAAACCTGCTCCGATCACATTTACAAATTGACTCATTGTACAACTCTCCTATTTCGTAAGTTCTATTTGATGACATAAAAAAGCAGGTGAACAAGGTTGCTCACCGCTATTTTTGTTGTTCCTCTTTATAATCACAGTTCACACATTGAACTTGAATGCCTTTTTTCAGCTTTTTCTCTACAAGCATATTTTCGCATTTTGGACACTTTCTTTCAATTGGTTTGTCCCAAGAGACGAATTCACACTCTGGAAAACGATCGCAACCGTAAAAAATGCGGCGCTTCTTAGATTTCCGTTCAACGATATTTCCTTCGTGACAAGTCGGGCATTTGACACCAATATCTTTGACAATTGGTTTTGTGTTACGGCAGTCAGGGAAATTAGAGCATGCCATGAACTTACCGTATCTCCCCATTTTGTACACCATTGGATGACCACACTCTTCGCAATCAACTCCGGCGTATTCAGGCTCGATCTCAACTTCCTGCATCTCTGCTTCTGCTTTTTCTACCCGTTTTGCAAAATCTTGATAGAAACTGTCGATAATGCGTACCCATTCAATCGTACCTTCTTCAACGCTATCAAGTTCTTTTTCCATTTTCGCAGTAAATTCTACGTTAATGATTTCAGGGAAGAATTCAATAATTAAGTTGAGCACAATCTCTCCAAGCTCTGTTGGAATAAACCGTTTGTTATCAAGTGCCACGTAGCCGCGCTTTTGAATGGTATCTAATGTTGGTGCATACGTCGATGGGCGGCCGATACCTAGCTCTTCAAGGGTTTTGACAAGTCTTGCCTCAGTGTAGCGTGGAGGCGGCTGCGTAAAGTGCTGCTCTGGTTCAATATCTTTTGAAAGAACGGTATCTCCCTCTTTCAGATCAGGAAGCATTTTGTCCTTTTCTTCTAACTGGTCGTCCTTCCCTTCAACATATACTTTCATAAATCCAGGGAATTTCACCTTACTCCCATTTGCACGGAAAGTAAGCCCGTTATTTTCAAGATCCACACTCATTGTATCAAGAACAGCTGGTGCCATTTGGCTTGCCACAAAACGTTCCCAAATCAATTTATAAAGACGAAGTTGATCTCTGCTTAGCACGTGTTTGACATCTGCTGGTTTTCTTAGCGTAGAAGTTGGACGGATGGCTTCGTGAGCATCCTGTGCATTTTCATTCTTTTTGGCAGTACGTTTTGTTGTATTCAAGAAATTCTTGCCGTACGTTTGATCAATGAAAGCAGATACTTCTTCAATTGCCGTATTGGAAATACGTGTTGAGTCCGTTCTCATATATGTAATGAGACCTACTGTACCTTCTTTACCAAGATCAATTCCTTCATATAATTGCTGTGCAATCATCATCGTTTTCTTCGCACGGAAGTTTAGTTTTCTCGCTGCCTCTTGTTGTAGGGTAGATGTTGTAAACGGAACAGCTGGGTTGCGTTTACGTTCTTTTTTCGTCACTTTTTCAACAGAAAACTTGCTTCCTTTTAATTTCGAAAGGATTTCTTTTACATCTTCTTTTGTTTTTAGCGGATGTTTTTTGCCATTTACGCCAAAGAAACTCGCTTCAAAGCTTTCTTTCCCTTTTAGGAAGGTACCATCAATTGTCCAGTATTCTTCTGGTTTGAATTCATTAATTTCATTCTCGCGGTCAATAATCAGGCGGAGTGCAACTGATTGAACACGACCGGCGCTTAAGCCCTTTTTGACTTTCTTCCATAAAATTGGGCTGATTTTATATCCAACGAGACGATCTAAGATTCGTCTTGCCTGCTGCGCATCAACCAAGTCCATATCGATCATACGTGGATGTTTAAAGGAATCTTTAATTGCATCTTTTGTAATCTCGTTAAAGACAACGCGGCAATCTGAAGAGAGGTCAAGGTCAAGGCTGTGGGCTAAATGCCAAGCAATCGCTTCTCCCTCTCTGTCGGGGTCAGCTGCGAGATATACTTTTTTTGCTTTTTTCGCTGCTGTTTTTAATTCTTTTAAGACTGGACCTTTTCCTCGAATCGTAATATATCTCGGTTCGAAGTCATGTTCAGTGTCAACACCAAGCTGACTTTTCGGTAAATCCCTTACGTGCCCCATTGAAGCCTTTACTTTATACTTTTTTCCTAAATAACGCTCAATCGTTTTCGCCTTTGCTGGCGACTCAACGATGACTAAATAATCAGCCATACTCAAAATCCCCCTTAAGAGGTGTTCTCTCTTTATCCATTTCACAAATTTATATTTATGTTAATTGCACCTATCTAACAGGCAATCGTTAAAAATTCTTTATGATGAACATCATTATAAACACGAAAAACAAAGTGTAAACTTAAATCCTCACTATTATTAAATATTCCGATGTCTTTTGTCAAACGATATTTTTATGGGAGTTCAGTATATTGAACACCACTCAAGGAGAATTCCTCTAAAATATCCTTCGTTGAATGAACAAGCTTGGCACCTTGCTGAATCAGTCTAGCTGGACCTATAGAATTAGAATCAAAGATCGATCCTGCAACAGCAAACACTTCTTTTCCTTGCTCTAATGCCTGATAGGCTGTAATAAGCGAACCGCTCTTTTCTTTGCACTGGACCACGATGGTTCCTCTTGTCAGGGCACTAATTAATCGGTTTCTCATTGGAAAATGCCATTTTTCTGGTTTGATATAAGGCGGATGCTCTGACAACAGTAAATGATGTTCTCCCATATATTGAGCCATTTGCACATGTTCTTTTGGATATACATGTTGAAAGCCGCCAGCTACAACACCAATCGTTTTTCCTTTTTTTCTTATGCACTCTTTGTGTGCAAGTCCATCAATTCCTTTTGCTAAACCACTCACAATCATCCAATTTTCCTCTACAAGTTCTCCAACAATTTTCTTCACGCACGCTTCTCCGTAAGAGGATGGCACTCGTGTACCTACTACACCTAAACTTTTTTCTTCATTTAAATAGGTAACGTTTCCTTTTAGGAATAATACTGGGGGAGGATCATAAATGTGTTTTAGTGAGCTGGGATATAAAGGTGATGTGATGGGAATCATGTGAATATTTTGCTTTAAATAGGCTTGAACGATGTGTTGAAAAATGGGGAATTCATTTTCTTCAGCTTGTTGTAAGCGGGTAAAGTCGATCTTTTGTAATGATCGATCCTGTTTGAAATGATGTGTTTCTTCATTTATATATAGCTCAGGATCGACTTTCCACCATTTTGTTAACAAAGAGGGTGAGATGAGGCCTTTTAAGCGGTGAAAAATCATTCTTTCGGACACGTTGTACATACCATTCCTCCAGTTTAAGATAGAAAGAAGAAGACTTGTCAAAGAACAAGTCTTCTTGTGTCATTAATGCGTTTTACAAGCTTCGAAGAGATTCTTCTCTTTTAACACTTTAATTAAGGTTTCTCCCATGACAGATGGTGTCTCTGCCACTTCAATTCCACATTCACGCATTGTTTTTACTTTTTCATCAGCAGTTCCTTTACCACCAGAAATAATGGCACCAGCATGTCCCATACGTTTTCCTGGAGGCGCTGTTTTACCGCCAATAAAGCCAACAACCGGCTTGGTCATATTTGCTTTTACCCATTCAGCTGCTTCTTCTTCAGCAGTACCACCGATTTCACCAATCATGATCACAGCATGCGTTTCAGGATCTTCATTGAAGGCTTTTAATACATCAATAAAGTTCGTGCCATTGACAGGGTCTCCGCCAATTCCTACAGCTGTTGATTGACCAACACCAGCCTCTGAAAGCTGATGTACCGCTTCATATGTAAGCGTTCCAGAACGAGACACAACACCAACATGACCTTTTTTATGAATGTAGCCAGGCATGATGCCAATTTTACATTCTTCAGGTGTAATCACGCCAGGACAGTTCGGCCCAACAAGTCTTGTCTTCTTACCTTCCATATAGCGTTTCACTTTAACCATATCCAGAACTGGAATGTGTTCTGTGATACAAATCACTAGATCCACTTCTGCATCAACAGCCTCTAAAATGGCGTCTGCTGCAAATGGTGCTGGTACATAGATAACAGAAGCATTTGCTCCAGTTGTCTGTACTGCTTCAGATACAGTATTAAATACAGGAACTCCCTCTACTTCAGTTCCACCTTTTCCAGGTGTGACACCGCCAACGATATTTGTTCCATACTCAATCATTTGTTTTGTATGGAATAATGCGGTTGAACCGGTAATCCCCTGAACAATTACTCTCGTATTTTTATTAATAAATACACTCATTTAGGTTCCCTGCCTTTCTGCTCTACTTGACTAAAGATACAATCTTTTCTGCCCCGTCAGCCATAGACTCAGCAGAAGTGATATTTAAGCCTGAATCACTCAGGATTTTCTTCCCTAATTCAACGTTTGTTCCTTCAAGACGTACAACGAGTGGTAATGTTAAGCCGACTTGTTTCGTCGCTTCAACAACACCTTCTGCGATGACATCACATTTCATGATGCCGCCAAAAATGTTCACGAAAATCCCTTTGACATTTTGATCAGATAAGATGATTTTAAATGCTTCCGTTACTTTTTCAGCAGTTGCACCGCCGCCAACATCAAGGAAGTTTGCAGGGTCCCCGCCGTAATGCTTGATGATATCCATTGTAGACATCGCAAGGCCTGCTCCATTCACCATACAGCCAATATTCCCATCTAGAGAAATGTAGCTTAGGTCATATTTAGATGCTTCAATCTCTTTTGGATCTTCTTCATCAAGGTCACGGTATTCTAATATATCTTTTTGTCTATATAAGGCATTGCTATCAAAGTTTAATTTTGCGTCAAGTGCCATGACTTTTCCATCACCTGTTACAACAAGAGGATTTATCTCGGCAATTGAACAATCCTTTTCAATAAACGCATTGTAAAGGCTTGTCATAAACTTAACAGCTTGACCAACTAATTTTGTTGGAATATTAATTTTAAACGCAACTTCTCTCGCCTGATAGGCTTGGAGACCAATCGCTGGGTCGATGACCACTTTCACGATTTTTTCTGGCGTTTTTTCTGCTACTTCTTCAATTTCAGTACCGCCTTCTTCAGAAGCCATCAAAACAATTCTTGATGTCGCTCTATCCAAAACGAGTCCTACATAGTACTCTTTTTGAATATCGCAGCCTTCTTCAATAAGTAAGCGTTTTATTTCGCGCCCTTCAGGCCCTGTTTGATGTGTGACAAGTGTCTTGCCGAGCAATTCCTCTGCAAACCCTTTCACTTCATCTTTTGTTTTTGCAATTTTTACCCCACCTGCTTTACCACGGCCGCCTGCATGAATCTGTGCTTTTACGACATATACAGAGCTTCCTAGCTCTTCTGATGCTTTCACTGCTTCATCAGGTGTAAATGCTACTTTACCATTTGGAACTGAAACCCCATATTTTCTTAGGATTTCTTTTCCTTGGTACTCATGGATATTCATTTCCCATCCTCCCAACATATGTAGAAACAAAAATTATAAAATAGACTGCGCTTTCATTTTAAAGAATAAAAAAGAGAATGTCTAGGGTTCTATGTAAAATCATAAAATCCTTCTAAACATTCAAACTTTTATTTTATTAAAAATATAAATTTTTCAGTCAAAACACTTATTTTTCCTTATTTTTTCATTTTTTGATCCAATCGATAGATAAATGAAAATATTTCTGCTACAGTATCGTATAACGCTTCTGGGATTTCCTCATCGAGCGTTAAGTGGCGCATCAGTTCTACTAAATTACGGTCTTCTTGGATAGGGACGCCAGCTTTTTGAGCTTCTTCAATAATATGATCAGCCACATAGCCGCTGCCTGTTGCAACGACTTTTGGCGCTTTTTGTTTTTCTTCATCATAGTGTAGAGCGACCGCTCTTCTAAGCGGTTTTGAATCTTTCATACTCGTAAGTCCAGCCCTTTCTCGCTGATTTTATGAAAGTGTTCATCTAAAAAGTCAGACGGATCAATTGGCTCTTCTCTCTTTTTCGCTGTAATCCCCGTTAAACTATACCCTAGGGCATTTAAATTCTCTCGAACAGCTGGAATCATTGGATTAATGGTCCCTTGCAGTTCGTGAGCCGTCTCGACTGTAATTGACATTACTTTTTGCTGAATCGTACAGTCTATTAACGTTTCTTCTAAGTTCTCCATGTTTAAATAAAACATTAAACGGCACTGAGAAATATCAATAGAGCCATCTTTTTTCTTATGCCCTTTTAGAATAAAGGTTAAATCTTGAACACTATGTTTTGAGAAAAGAGGGTAAGAAACCATCATTTGACTAACTGTTTGGTTTTCCTGATGCACTAGTAACTGCCCATTTAATCTATGGAATAATTGATCCACTTCTTTTTTTACGGGTTCCGGAACATCAGCTTGCCTTGCATCATTTAAAACCATCTTTAATTGGTGAAGCTCTTGGCTTTTGACATCTTGGCTGCCCTTTTCCAGTAATTTCAGCATCCCAATTTCATCTCGTACACCTATCGCTTTTTTCATCGTCATCAGTAAATCGAGTACATCGGTTTTATTGCTTAATGCTGGTTCAGTCTGCTGAATGACCTTTACCAATGCGTTCGCCTCTGTTTTTGAAAGAAACGGAAATTCCTTTTGAAGCACGGCTGCCTTTGCGTCAGCCTGTGGCCCTGCCTGCTGGACTGCTTGAACCAGTGATGTGAGTTGTTTTACATCAAGCTGCTGTCCGTCTGTGCCTTGCTTTGTGATGCTTGTCAGAATGCGTTCTATTTGCTGAAGCGGGAGCTGTTTTGGACTTAATAATTGCTGCAAGCTGTTCTGATTCACTGTATCCACCTGTCGCCCTTGTATAACGGCGGGCTGGCTCTGCTTTGTTTGCTGAGCCGGATTGACATGAGGCTGCACCTGTTGCAAGCTTTCTCCTTGCTTCGTTTGACCTTCTTTTGCTCCTAGAAGCACCGATAAGAGCTTTTCTGCATGAACAGTTGTCTCAGCATTTACAACCGTACGAACGGCCTGTGTAAGAGCCTGTGTGGCTTCTGATTGCTTCGGAAGCTGTGTTAATCGATCTAGCAGTGCTGTCACATCCTGATGAAGTGCAGAGGGGGATTTCATCGCTAATATTGATTGGAGCACTCCTTGTTGAATCGGCAAATCTTTCTTTAAAGCAAAAAGAAGTGCTTGCAGACCTTTTTTGATATCCGCGCCTTGAAGTTGTTCAATCCATTTTACTGCCGTTTTTAACTCTGCTTCGTTGATGACCGGTTTTTCTTTTAAAAAGGCTGTAGCTGTTAACATTTGTTCAAGTCCATTTTTAAGCGACAGACCTTCTAGTAGTTTAGCTGCGGCATCCTTTAATGTTTTAGGATCTTGGTCAAATTGCTGAACAGGTCTTAATTTACTCAGACTGCCTCCACCTTCTTGTTCTAATTGGAACCAGTAGAAAGAATCGGCTTTTAGCTGAGCCGCTAGCTGCGCTTTGATTTTGGTCGAACCTATTTGAACAAGTGCTGTATCATCCCCAAGCATTTTCAGTACTTTGCCGAGAATGAGCCGGTGAATATTTTCCTTTCCTTCCGTGTTAAGCGGAACAGATTCTGCTGTATTCAGCCGACTATTCAGTGCAGTATGTATATCTTCAACTCTTGTCATCACAGGCAGCCTCCTTGTGTCAAAATATTTATGAAATAACAGATTTCACTGGTGCAAATGATAACCGGTGGATAGGTGTGGCGCCATGTGTTTGAATGGCAGCCAGGTGCTCTTTCGTTCCATACCCTTTATGTTTTTCAAATTGATACTCAGGGTACTGGCGTCCATACTCTTCCATCATTTTGTCCCTTGTCACTTTGGCAATACATGCACCAGCTGCGATGGATGCGCTTTTAGCATCTCCTTTGATGATATTCTCCTGTTGAGTAGGAAGCGGGAGCGTCATCGCATCTATGAGTAGATAATCAGGTGTGTGAGTGAGCTGCTTTACAGCCTTCACCATCGCCAGTCTTGATGCTTCGTATATATTTATTTCGTCAATCGTTGCCGCATCAACAATGCCGATGCCGATGTCGAGTGCTTCCTTTTGAATGAGCTCATAATAGGTCATTCTTTTTTTCTCAGATAGCTGTTTTGAATCATTTAAACCGAGTAGGACGGTATCCTCTTTTAATATCACAGCTGCCGCAACAACTGGGCCAGCAAGTGGTCCTCTTCCTGCTTCATCTATGCCTGCAATACAATTGTATCCTTGCGCTCTTGCTTTGGTTTCAAATTGCAGCATTTGCTTCCATGCTGCACGTAGTTCTTGCTGCTTTTCTCTCTCTTTGTTCCATTTGTCCATCAGTTTCTGGACACTTTTTCTTGTATCGTCTTTCAATAGTTCACGAATGTATGACTCGTCGTCAGCATGTTGTTCTATTAATTCTTTTATTTGTTTGACCGTGTACATTGGCTTTTCCGCAGCCTCCTTCTTTATATCGGCAGTTTTTCGCAAAAAATAAAGACCCGCATGAGCTGCGTGTCTTTTAGCTTTCAGGCTTCTCAAAAGTGAGGGGACCAAATTTTTCCGTTCGAATATCCCGAATAATGATTTCGGTCGTTTTGTCGTAATTAATGAATCCTCCACTCATCAGACAGCCGCGTTTTGTGCCAATGGCATCAAACAGCTCAACTGTATCTTCAGGTATTTCTGCTAAATCATAGCGTTTTTTTAACCGCTCTGGATAGTGCTCTTCTAAAAAGCGGAGCGCATACACAGCGACATCCTGCAAGTTGATGATTGAGTCTTTAATCGCTCCAGTGACGGCCAGCCTAAGACCTACTTGTTCATCTTCAAATTTCGGCCAGAGAATTCCGGGGGTATCGAGCAGTTCAAGTTCTTTTCCGACCTTCACCCATTGTTGTGACGTCGTAATACCAGGTCGATCTCCTGTTTTCGCAATATTTTTCTTTGCCAACCGATTGATCAGCGTTGATTTGCCGACATTGGGAATTCCGATAATCAAAGCTCGAATGGCACGCGGCTTAACACCTTTTGCTTTCATTCGATCGAACTTTTCTTTTAAGATTTCTTTTGATGTCGTAATGATTTGATTTAACCCTTGTCCATCGACAGAATTAATGGCAAGTGACCGTACACCTTGCGCTTCAAAGTGTGCCTGCCACTCTTTTGTCATACGAGGATCTGCTTTATCTGCTTTGTTCAAAAGCATAATTTTCGGTTTGTTTTGGAGGATTTCTTCAATCATTGGGTTTCTAGAGGACATCGGAATTCTTGCATCGGTTAATTCAAATACGATGTCGATGAGCTTTAATTTTTCTGTGACTTCCCGTCTTGCTTTTGCCATATGGCCTGGAAACCATTGAATTGTCATATGTGCACCTTCTCTCTTCTAACGGTTGTCTCTATACATTGTACAAAAAAAGAGCCTGTTACAGGTAACAAGCTCTTTCCTTTGATATCATTATCGTCTGATTTCTTTGATACGAGCCGCTTTACCGCGAAGTTCACGTAGGTAGTAAAGTTTCGCACGACGTACCTTACCGTGACGTACAACTTCGATCTTAGCGATTTTTGGTGTGTGTACAGGGAATGTACGCTCAACGCCTACACCGTAAGAGATCTTACGAACTGTGAAAGTTTCGCTGATTCCACCACCACGACGCTTAATTACAACACCTTCAAAGATCTGGATACGCTCACGAGTACCCTCGACAACTTTCACGTGTACACGTAAAGTGTCACCAGGACGGAACGCAGGAAGATCAGTGCGTAATTGTTCTTTTGTGATTTCTTCAATCAATTGTTGCATCGTTTTCAACTCCTTCCAACAGATGCTCATGTCCTCTTTCTTCATTGCAGCGGAACATCGTTTTCAAACTTGAATCGGCAAGCCGTCCAAGTCACAAGTAGTATCATACCACACCTGTATACCTTGTGCAATACAATCTAGTCATTATGAAGCTGCCAAAGCCATCTTTTTTCTTCATCCGTTAATGTTTTGCAAGAATCGATCAAATCTGGCCGTCTTGTATAGGTTCGCTTCAACGATTCTTTACGCCGCCACTCTTCAATTTTGGCATGATTTCCAGAGAGAAGCACATCTGGTACTTTCAATCCTTTATAATCAGCTGGTCTTGTATAGTGCGGATGCTCAAGCAGACCTGTACTAAATGAATCTTCGATATGAGACGCTTCTTTTCCAAGCACATGAGGCAAAAGCCTGACCACACTGTCTGCAATCATCATCGCCGGCAGCTCTCCGCCTGTGAGAACGAAATCCCCGATTGAGATTTCATCTGTGACAAGATGCTCCCTGATGCGCTCATCGTAGCCTTCATAGTGGCCGCAAATGAACATAAGATGCTCTTCTTTTGCAAGCTCTTCTGCTTTCTTTTGTGTATATCTTTCTCCTTGAGGACAGACAAGAATAATGCGGGGCTTCTTGTTTGCTTTTTTCGTTAAATCTTCTACCGCATCAAATACAGGCTGTGCTTTCAGAACCATGCCAGCACCGCCGCCATACGGATAGTCATCCACTGTTTTATGTTTATGATCGGAATACTCCCTAAAATTCACGACATCAAATGAGACCGCATCTTTTTCCTGAGCTTTTTTTAAGATCGATGAGTGAAGTACTCCTTCAAACATTTCAGGAAACAGTGTTAAAAAGTCAATTTTCATTCGTCAATGAGTCCTTCCATCACTTCAATGTGTACTTTCTTGGATGAAATATCAACTGTTTTGACGACAGATGGAATATAAGGGATGAGGGCATCTTTTTTGCCTTTTCTTCCAACCACCCATACATCATTTGCCCCTGGCGTTAAAACTTCTTTGATTTGACCAATCAGTTTGTCCTCTTCATCATATACTTCACAGCCGATGATTTCGTGGAAATAGAATTCCCCTTCATCTAATAAACCAAGATGTTCTTTTTCTACTTTTAACATCGACTCTTTTAATTGCTCAGCTTCATTTAACGAGCCGACTTCTTCAAATGTCAGTAAATCAAATTGTTTGTGCTGTCTATGTGATGCGACAGTCACTTTTAGCGGTTCTTTTTGATTTTGTTTGAAAATATAAAGGATGCTGCCTTTTTTGTAGCGTTCTTCTGGGAAATCAGTCTTTGACACAACACGTACTTCTCCGCGCACTCCATGTGTATTGACGATCTTTCCGACATTCAACCATTCTAGCTCCATGTTCTCAATCACCCCTGACGTATTTCCACAATGGTGCCGTCTTTCACGACGATGACATTGTCTTGCATTTTGTCATCCCATTTATCACCTATTTTTACTTCAATCAGCGCATCCACTTCTGTTTCTTTCATTTCACTGCCAAGAGGCAAGATATGCAGCTGCTCGACTTGAAAATCAATTTGCCTCATTTTCTCTTGTCTTTTTTCAATGGCTTTTTGAAATTGAGGGATGGCTTCTTGCTGATGTGGTTCTTTTTCATGCTTTTTTAGTTGAAAATATAGTTGATTGCACTCACGTTCTAGTCTTTCTTTTTTCTCCAAAAAAGTCGTTAACAGTTTGTCCTTACTGCTTTCAGTTAATACTTGCATGACGGTGACATGTTGAATGATCTGCATCTTCCTTTTTGTCCCCCTATCCGAAGGCATTTGTCCTCTACAGTATAACGAAAAATAGATTTAAACGTGTAAAAAAAGGGGAGGTCCTAAGCCCTCTCCCTTTTTAGTCAGCAATCTCAAGTTGAACTTTCTTAGAAGACTCTGCACTTGCTGCAAACATGACTGTTCGTATCGCTTTAGCTGTACGTCCCTGCTTTCCGATCACTTTTCCGGTATCTTCAGCATTGACAGACAGTGTGTAAATGACCTGCTCATCTTTTTCTAATGAAGATACGTGAATATCTTCAGGGAAATCAACAAGTGGCTCGACGATGGACACAATCAATTCTTCCAAGGACAGCTCATTCATTATTTGCTGTTTTTCGCATTATGAAATTTTTCAAGAATTCCTTGGCTTGAGAAAAGGTTACGAACTGTATCAGATGGTTTCGCACCATTTTGAAGCCATTTAAGCGCTAATTCTTCGTTGATTTTCACCTCAGCTGGTGATAACACTGGATTGTATGTTCCAACTGTTTCGATGAAACGACCGTCACGTGGTGAACGAGAATCTGCTACAACAATACGATAGAAAGGAGATCTTTTTGATCCCATACGTTTTAAACGAATTTTTACTGCCATTTTACTAGCACCTCCGAAAATATTTCAACAAGATAGTATATTAACAATGATAAAAGGGTTTGTAAAGTGTTTTTTCTTAACAACGGTTTTATCATGTATAACCAATTACATAAATGGTAATTTAAAGCCGCCTTTTTTCTTTCCTTTGGACATATTGGTCATTTGCTTCATCATCTTTTTCATTTCGTCAAATTGTTTTAAAAGGCGATTGACTTCCTGTACAGATGTTCCGCTTCCTTTTGCAATCCGTTTTCTTCGGCTTGCATTGATGACCTCTGGCTGTTCTTTTTCTTCGGTCGTCATTGATTTAATGATCGCTTCGATGTGATTGAGCTGCTTTTCGTCTACTTGGACGTTTTTGAGCCCTTTCATTTTACCGGCTCCCGGCATCATTTGGATCAGTTCATCAAGTGGACCCATGTTGCGAACCTGCCCAAGCTGCTCGAGGAAATCATCGAGCGTGAAGCTCATTGTCCGCATTTTTTGTTCAAGCTCTTTCGCTTTATCTTGGTCAACGTTTGCTTGTGCTTTTTCAATAAGCGTGAGCACATCTCCCATGCCAAGAATTCTCGATGCCATCCGCTCTGGATGGAATGGTTCAATTGCATCAAGCTTTTCTCCTAGTGCGGCGAATTTAATCGGCGTATTTGTGACTGCACGAATTGATAGTGCTGCCCCGCCTCGCGTATCACCGTCTAGTTTTGTCAGAACGACACCTGTTAAACCAAGCTGTTCGTTAAAGCTTTTTGCGACATTGACAGCATCTTGACCAGTCATCGAGTCAACAACGAGGAAAATCTCTTCTGGATTTGCGACTTCTTTTACTTTCTGAAGTTCATCCATTAAGTCTTCATCAATATGAAGACGTCCTGCTGTATCTAAAATGACATAATCGTGATGTTCTTCTTTCGCTTTTTCAATTGCCTGTTTGGCAATTTCGACAGGACTGACTTGATCACCTAATGAGAATACGGGCATATCAAGCTGTTTCCCAAGCGTTTGAAGCTGCTGGATCGCTGCTGGTCTGTAAATATCAGCGGCCACCATCATCGGCTTGCGATTATGTTTTTTGCGAAGTAAGTTGGCAAGCTTTCCAGTTGTGGTCGTTTTACCTGCCCCTTGAAGACCAACCATCATAATGACAGTTGGAGATTTTTTCGCTACAGCGATTTTACTCTCTTCCCCGCCCATTAATTCAGTGAGTTCTTCTTTTACAACTTTAATGACCTGTTGTCCTGGGGTAAGACTTTGCATGACCTCTTGTCCAACTGCCCGCTCGCTTACTTTTTTCACAAAGTCTTTGACTACTTTAAAATTGACGTCAGCTTCAAGAAGGGCAAGGCGTACCTCGCGCATCATTTCTTTTACATCTTGCTCTGACACTTTTCCTTTGCCGCGGATTTTTGAAATCGTCTGCTGCAGTCGGTCGGCTAATCCTTCAAATGCCATACTGTGCCGCCTCCTAATCTAATTTCTCAAGCGATTCAATTAAAGCTTCTGCTTCTTCCTTTTGCGCGGAATCTGCTACAAGCTCTCTCATTTTTGTGAGAAGTTCTTTACGCTCTTTAAATTTCTTAAACAAGAGCAGCTTTTCTTCATATTGTTCAAGCATCGCTTCAGTCCGTTTAATATTATCATAAACAGCCTGTCTTGATACTTCATATTCATCCGCAATTTCACCGAGGGAAAAATCGTCTAGGTAGTAAAGCGACATGTAGCTCTTTTGTTTTGCGGTCAACAACGATTGATAGAAATCAAACAAGTAGTTCATTCTCGTTGTCTTTTCAAGCGTCATGGGCTCTCTCCCCTTTGTTAAGTTCATTCCCTTTACAACAACTAAGTTTACACGGTTCTAATCTATGTGTCAAGTTTTTATCTTGTCACTTCTTGCGGCGATATTTAAATAAAAAAGCCGGCAGTTTTGCCGGCATTTTGATTAGTCTTCTTGATCAATCATGTCTGAGAATAATCCGTACACATACGATTCAGCATCGAACTCTTGCAGATCGTCTACTTTTTCACCTAATCCGACAAGTTTTACAGGGATGTTGAGCTCATTGCGAATGGCAAGAACAATCCCGCCTTTTGCAGTACCGTCAAGCTTTGTTAAAGCGATACCTGTCACGTTTGTCGCTTTAGAAAATTCCTTCGCTTGCGCCATCGCATTTTGACCCGTTGTCGCATCAAGGGCAAGCAGTACTTCGTGCGGTGCATCGGGCACTTCGCGTTCAATGACTCTCTTGACCTTCTCTAGCTCTTTCATCAAGTTGACTTTGTTTTGCAGTCTGCCTGCTGTATCACAGATCAAGACATCTGCTTTTTTGGCTTTAGCTGATTGAACGGCATCATAGATGACCGCTGCCGGGTCAGAGCCTGCTGTTTGTTTAACGACAGGAACACCAGAGCGCTCGCCCCATACTTCAAGCTGCTCAATCGCCCCCGCACGGAACGTATCACCTGCTGCTAAAATGACGGATTTCCCTTCATTTTTTAGCTTGTTTGCCAGCTTACCAATGGTTGTGGTTTTACCGACACCGTTCACGCCTACAAATAAAATAATATTTAAACGGCCGTCTTCAATGTTCAGTTCAGAGATTTGTTCCTCACCGCTATTGTAAATCTCCACGAGTTTTTCAGAGATGACTGCTTGTACTTCACTTGGGTCTTGAATGTTTCTTAATTTCACTTCTTTTTTCAGCTCATCAATCAGTTCCATCACAGTCGTGAAACCAACATCCGCACCGATTAACACTTCTTCTAGTTCTTCAAAAAAGTCTTCATCCACTTTACGATAGCGAGAAATGAGTTCATTTACTTTTCCCTGAAACGAATTTCTCGTTTTTTCAAGTCCATCTTTAAACTTTTCTGATACTGAATCGGTTTGCTGCGTAAATTTTTCTTTTAATTTCTTAAAAAAGCTCATGGGTTCAAAAACCTCCTTTAATTACTGGACAAGCTCTTTCGTTTCCTCTAGTTTGACAGATACCAGTTTTGAGACACCTGACTCCTGCATCGTGACACCGTACAGAACATCTGCTTCTTCCATGGTTCCTTTTCGGTGTGTAATCACAATGAACTGTGTTTCTTGGCTGTATTTCTTTAAATACTGGGCAAAGCGGAACACATTCGCTTCATCAAGTGCCGCTTCTACCTCATCTAGCACACAGAATGGAACTGGTCTCACTTTTAAGATCGAGAATAATAAAGCGATGGCTGTTAATGCTCTTTCTCCGCCTGAAAGTAGGCTTAGATTTTGCAGCTTTTTCCCCGGCGGCTGCGCCACAATATCGACACCTGAGTTTAGTAAATCGTTTGGATCTGTCAACTTAAGGTCTGCTCTTCCTCCGCCAAATAATGCTTGGAAAACAGATTCAAAATGCCCGCGGATTTGAGAGAATGTCTCAGAGAAACGTTTCGTCATCTCCTGATCCATTTCTTCAATGACTTGGAATAACGTATTTTTCGCTTCTGTCAGATCATTGCGTTGTTCAGTTAAGAAGAGAAAACGTTCATTCACACGTTCATACTCGTCAATGCTGCCTAAGTTCACTGTTCCAAGCTCTTCAATGGCTAGTTTGATCAATTTCACGCGTTTTCTTGCTTCATCCGGCGATAGCGTCAGATGATACATTTCTTTTGCTCCTTCAAACGAAAGGGCATACTCTTCGTTTAAATAGGCGATGAGGTTATCAAGTTCAACTTCCATGCGGCCAAGCTTGATTTCTTCATCTTTTAAGCTTGTCGTGAGCTGTTTATACAGGCGTTTTTGCTCTTTCAGTTCACGTTCAGCGAATTCTAATGTTTCAGAAAGAGCCAGGCGCTGTTTGCGTCGCTCTGAGATAAGCGCTGTCGTTTTGTTTTTATGTTCCAGTTTCTCTTTTGCCGCTTCTTCCAGTTGTTCGGCGCCGCTTGAGCTGGATGACATTTCACTTGTTAAGAGGGACAAATCTTCTTTTGTTTCCGTCAGCGTCTTTTCAGCCTCTTCTAATTCAGCCGTTAAGCTCGAAAGTTTTTCTTGTTCATTTGCTAAAGACTGCTCTTTTTTGGCAAGCGAGATTTTCAGCTCTGTTAATTCGGAAGAAATGGTTTCTTTCGTTGAGCTTTGGGTCTGCTTCCGTTTTGTTAACGTGTTGATCTCTTCGTCAAGAGAGGTCAGTTTCTCACCTATAGATGTTTCAAGGGCTGCCTGCTCTTTATCCTTGCTCGCAAGTTCGCTAGAGCGCTGCTGCAACTCTTCTTTTTCTTGATCATAGAGCTCTAGATGAGCGTTAATATTTTTTTCAGCTACTTGCAGTTCATATAATGTCCCTTTTAACTCTTGCTGCTTTTCTCGAAGCATTTCGCCGCGCTGACGCAATTCATTTAATTGGACTTCGCTTTCGGCAATCGATTGCTTCGTTTCTTTTGTTTCTTTTTCAAGGATCGTTGTTTTTTCTTCCATTTCAACGAGCTGCTTTGTTAATGTTTCAATCTCTCGGTTTCTGGACAGGAGGGAATTGTTCTTTTTCTTTACGCCTCCCCCAGTCATTGAACCGCCTGGGTTCACCACGTCCCCATCAAGGGTCACGATACGATAACGATGTCCAAGCATTTTCGCTAGCTCGTTGGCACCTTTTAAGTCTTTCACGATTAGGACTGTTCCAAGCAAATTCCGAATGACTTTTTCATACTTTTCATCAAAGGAAACGAGCTGACTCGCTACGCCGATAAATGCGTCATGCTGCTCAGCTGTTTGAATATCTCTGAACTGAATGGTTCGTTCTTTGATGACGTTCATCGGCAGGAAGGTCGCACGCCCAAAGGAATGCTGCTTTAAGTATCCAATGGCCTGTCTGGCAGCCGCTTCATTTTCAGTAACGACATGCTGCGTGGCTGCACCAAGTGCAATTTCAATCGCTGTTTCGTGTTGCTGCTCTGTTTGAATCAGCTCTGCAATCGCCCCGTGAATACCGCCTAACCGGTCCTTTGCCTTTAAAACCTCTTTCACTCCTTGGAAAAATCCTGAGAAGTCTTCCTGCATGGATTCAAGCATTTCTTTTTTAGATTTTGCCTGCTGTACATATTGATAGGCTTGGTAAAGAGCCGTTTCTTTTTTCTCGTATTGACGTTTCATCTGCTCTAGCTTTTGTTCCGCTTCTCTAAAGCGTTTCACCTGAGCCAAAATGTCTTCTTCTCGTTCTGAAAGTTGCTTCTCGGCTTCTGTTTTCTTTTCCTTCACAGATACCCGTTCTTCGATATGTTTCTGATTATTTTGCGTTAACCGCTCTAGCTGCAAGGCTGCTTGGCGCTGCTGTTCTTCTAGTAATTTACGTTCGTTTCGGATAGAAGCTTGCTCGTTTAATAGGTCAAAATAATCGCTTTTTAGCTGTTCAATTTGCCCTTCCACATCTTCACTATGAAGAGACAGCTGATGCTGTTTTGTTTTCACTTCATCTTTTAGCTGCTGCACTTCTGTTTGCAGGCTGTCACGTGTGACTTTCTGCTGTTCAATCTTTTCCGTTAACAACGCCTGTTTTTCGGTTAAACGCACGAGCGTGTCTTCTAGCTGCCCTTGGTTAGCGGCCGCATTTTTTTTCCGTTCTTTTAGAACTTCTTTTTTCCCTTCAAGCTTTTCTAGTTCTTCACTTGTGAAAAGGAGGACTTCTTGGAGGTCATGAATCGAATCGTCAAGCGCCTGAATACGGTCTCTCGATTCTTCGATTTTGGCTTCCTTCGCTTGAATGTCTGTGGACTGCTTCATTTCATCTTGTTTGAACCGCTCGACAGCTTCACCAAGTGTTGTCCATTTTTTGTGCAGTGCTTCAATATCATGGACGGTGAGAGCAATTTCTACATTTTCAAGTTCTTCTTTCTTTTGCAGATAGTCTTTTGCAATAGATGCCTGCATTCTTAGTGGTTCTACTTGATCTTCTAGTTCATGCAGAATATCTTCTACCCGGTTTAAGTTGTCCTGCGTTTCAAACAGTTTATTCTCGGCTTTTTTCTTTCTTGTTTTATATTTCAGGACACCAGCTGCTTCTTCAAAGATGCTACGTCTTTCTTCAGCTTTACTCGATAGAATCTCTTCTACCTTACCTTGGCTGATGATCGAAAAAGCTTCTTTTCCAAGACCTGAATCCATGAAAAGATCAATAATATCCTTTAAGCGGACAGATTGATTGTTAATGAGAAATTCACTTTCTCCAGAACGATAGACTCTTCTTGTCACACTGACTTCGTGAAAATCGATCGGCAAAAAGTGATCTTCGTTATCGAGCGTTAATGTCACTTCTGCTAAGTTGACTCGTTTTCTTGAGTCACTTCCTGCAAAAATGATGTCTTCCATTTTTCCTCCGCGGAGGCTTTTTGCTGATTGCTCTCCAAGTACCCAGCGGATCGCATCAGTAATATTACTTTTGCCGCTTCCGTTTGGTCCAACAACAGCTGTAACCCCTTTGACAAAGTCTACAGTCACCCGCTGTGCGAAAGATTTGAATCCTATCACGTCTAAACGTTTGAGGAACATGAGAGTGATCCTCCTTATGTATTTAAAGTACTATTATCTTACCATATGAACTGAAAAAAGATGATGGAAAACAGAGTGAAATCCCCCTGAATCACGAGGGGGATTTTATTGGTTCATATGATGTTTCTGTAATTTAGCAAGTGCTTCCTGTGCAGCATGCTGTTCCGCTTCTTTTTTTGAACGGCCATTTCCAATTCCAAGCACTTCTCCTCTAAGGGATACATTGGCTTCAAATTCTCGGTTATGTGCTGGGCCTTTTTCATGCAGGATTCGGTATTCAAGTACACCTTTTCCATCTCGCTGAACAAATTCTTGAAGCTGGCTTTTAAAGTCCATGACATGTGAGAATGCCCCGTCATTAATTTTCGGGTACACATAGGCTTCTAGGAATCGTTCAACAGGCTCAAGTCCTTGATCTAAATAAAGCGCTCCGATAAACGCCTCAAATACGTCTGCTAAGAGTGCCGGACGCTTTCTGCCGCCTGTCATTTCTTCCCCTTTTCCTAAAAGAACAAGGTCTCCGAAGGACAGCTCATGTGCTAATGACACAAGTGATGGCTCACATACGATCGCCGCTCTCAGTTTTGTTAAATCTCCCTCGCTCATGGCTGGATACTTTGCAAATAAGAACTGTGAGATCGTTAATTCTAAAACAGCGTCCCCT
Source organism: Bacillus sp. FSL K6-2869 (assembly GCF_040869405.1). Taxonomy (NCBI): domain Bacteria; kingdom Bacillati; phylum Bacillota; class Bacilli; order Caryophanales; family Bacillaceae; genus Bacillus; species Bacillus sp. FSL K6-2869. Next base: position 1,570,674 of record NZ_CP152035.1, on the reverse strand, counting down.
AAAAATTCAAGTCTTTCATTATCCTCATAAGGTTTTTTACGATGCTCATTCACATAAGAGGAATGTGTAAAGGCTTGATAGAGTAGTTTTTCATTTTTAAAGTGTACAGAAATGCGCTGCTGAAATTCTCTGAATTGCTCTAGTTTTTTGCTCTGTTTCTGTTTGTCTTTATAGTGTTTTGGCATAGCAACCTCCAGGTAGGCGTCATCGCCTTTAAGGATACTGATTATATGGAGTCTCTCTTTCTACATGCAAGGAAACCGTGCTCCTTAGCATCTGAAAAAGGCTGACAATTGATCAGCTGAATATGTTGAAACTAACATAAATTTTCAAAGTCCCGCCATGAAAATAGACGGGACTTTGTTACGCTTATTGCTGGCTATTTATGTAGTTCACAGCGTCACCGACTGTTGCAATTTTTTCAGCATCTTCGTCAGAAATTTCCATATCGAACTCATCTTCAAGTTCCATAACTAGCTCAACTACATCAAGGGAATCAGCGCCTAAATCTTCTTTAAATGAAGCTTCCATTTTCACGTCAGCCTCATCAACGCCAAGGCGGTCTACAATAATTTTTGATACACGCTCTAATACGTCTGCCATTGCCTTTCACCTCCCCTCAAAGTATTATAGTTGATTCGTTTTTAAAAAACTAGAGAAAACGTAACGAAATTTTGATATTTCTTAGGACATAACCATTCCGCCATCTACTTGGATGGTTTGGCCTGTAATATAACCTGCTCCTTCTGAAGCTAAAAAGACAACAACGTTGCTTATATCTTCAGGCGCACCAAAGCGTGCGAGCGGGATTTGCTTCAGCATTTCTGTTTGAACATTCTCATCAAGCTTGTCAGTCATATCAGTAGAAATAAAGCCTGGTGCTACGGCATTGACTGTAATATGACGACTTGCCAGCTCTTTCGCTGTTGTTTTCGTTAAACCGATCACACCAGCTTTTGCTGCAACGTAGTTTGCTTGTCCAGGGTTTCCGCAAACGCCGACAACAGATGCTACATTGATGATTCTTCCGCTGCGCTGTTTCATCATTTGACGTGTCACAGCTTTTGTACAGTTGAAGACACCTTTTAAGTTTATGTTAATGACATCATCCCATTCATTTTCTTTCATTCTCATGAGCAGGTTGTCCTTTGTAATTCCAGCATTATTCACAAGAATGTCGATTGAACCAAATGTATCAACGGCTTGTTTCATTAATGCCTGTACTTCTTCTGCATTTGACACATCCGCTTTGACAGCAAAAGCCTGCTGGCCAAGTGCTTTGATCTCATCTACGACTTCATTTGCTTTTGCTTCGTTGCCTGAATAGTTCACCACAACATTGGCACCTTTTTTCGCCAAATCGATCGCAATCGAACGACCAATACCGCGAGATGCACCTGTGACAACGGCTGTTTTATTTATAAGCATCAAGAATCCCCCTTGAGTGTTTGAATGGCTGCTTCAATTGTTGCTTGATCTGATACGGAAATGGTCGTCAGGCGGCGATTGACTTTTTTCACAAGACCTGAGAGCACTTTACCAGGACCAATTTCAATAAATGTTGTCACGCCTAAGTCAATCAGGCGTTCTACACTTTCTTCAAATCGAACAGGAGAATACAATTGTTCAATCAGCTTCGTTTCAATTTCATTACGTGATGTCACGATGTCTGCTGTTACGTTTGAAATCACTGGCGTCGCGGCATCAGAAATGTCTAATTTAGATAATACATCTGTGAATTTTTCAGCTGCTGGTTTCATTAATGCAGAATGGAAAGGTCCACTCACTTCAAGTGGAATTGCACGTTTTGCGCCCTTTTCTTTCGCTTTCTCTGATGCAAGTTCCACACCTTTTGCTGTACCAGAGATGACGATTTGGCCCGGACAGTTTAAGTTCGCAAGTTCTACAAGATGACCGCTTTCTGTCACTTCTTTTGTCACTTCTACAAGCGCTGCTTGGTCTAAGCCAAGAATCGCCGCCATTGCGCCTTCTCCTGCTGGAACGGCTTCATTCATTAATTCGCCGCGCTTTCTCACTGCGTAAACGGCATCTTTAAACGAAAGAGCTCCCGCTGCAACAAGGGCTGTATATTCACCCAGGCTGTGCCCTGCTGCATAATCTGCTTTGATTCCGCTCTCTTCAAACTTCTTTAAGATCGCGATGCTTGTCGTTAAAAGAGCTGGCTGTGCATTATATGTCAGCGTCAGTTCTTCTGCATCTCCTTCAAAAATCATTGAAGATAAATCAAAACCAAGGGTCTGATCTGCTTCTTCAAACACAGCTTTAGATGCTGCTTCTTGGTCAAATAAATCTTTTCCCATGCCAATTTTTTGAGAGCCTTGGCCTGGGAATAAAAAAGCAATTTTACTCATGCTGCTCTACCTCCATTACGACTCATTCGTGTCTTCTTTTTGAACTTCTTGATGAATGATAGCTGAAACGTCTTTTTTAACGATGTCACGCGCCTGACGAATGGCATGAAAAATCGCATTTTCATCAGAGGAACCATGCGCTTTAATAACGGGCGCTTTTAAACCAAATAATGCGGCACCACCATATTCGGAGTAATCCATTTTAGATTTCATCTGCATTAATTTTGGCTTCATCATACCTGCTGCTATTTTAGCTGTGAAACTGGATGTTAAGGTTTCTTTCAGCATTTTAAAAACAGAAAGGGCTGTGCCTTCGATCGTTTTAAGGGCGATATTCCCCGTGAAACCATCTGTGACAACGACATCAGCTACACCCTCTAATAAATCACGCGATTCTACATTTCCTACGAAATTCAAATCTGATGCTTTTAATAATTCAAAGGTTTTTTTCGTTAAATCGTTGCCTTTTTTATCTTCTGTCCCGACATTTAAAAGTCCAACGCGTGGATTGCTCTTCGGGAAGACATGCTCTGCATAAATAGATCCCATCATGGCATATTGCACAAGATGCTCTGGCTTTGCATCAACGTTTGCGCCGACATCCAATAATAAGAACCCGCTGCCATCAAGTGTTGGCAACGTCGGAGCAAGTGCTGGTCTGTCAATGCCATCAATTCTGCCTACGATAAACAGGCCTGCTGTCATGAGTGCCCCAGTATTTCCAGCTGAAATACAGGCATCTGCTCTTCCTTCTGAAACTTCCTGCGCCATTTTCACCATAGAAGAATCCTTTTTACGTCTCACTGCACGCACTGGTTCATCCGTTGGTTCAATGACTTCTTTTGCATCTAAGATCGTGATGCGTTCATGATTTGTTATGTATGATTTGATCTTGCTTTCATCGCCGACTAGTGTAATCTCGATATCTGAAAATGCTTCTAAGCTTTTTTGCACACCGTCAATAATGGCTTTAGGGGCATGATCTCCCCCCATTGCATCGACTGCAATTCTCATGTTATGTGCCACCTTTTACTTTTGTTTTGAGCGATACATGACGAAATCGCCTGAGAAGACAACTTCCTCACCTACATAGCTGTTTACTTCAACTACGGTTCTGCCTTTTTCTTTATCATGTGAGGCAACTTTGGCTTTTGAGACGACTCTTTCGCCTTGTTTGACCTGCCTTGTAAACTTAATATTTGCTTTTGCTGTCAAAGCCAGTTCATCGTCGATGACGGCTACTGCCAGCGAATTTGCCTGGGCAAAAAGATGATGTCCCCTGGCAATTTGGTTACGGCTGAATACATGCTCTTTTCTTACTTCAAAAATGGAAATCGCTTGATCATCAAGCTCTACATCAATCATTTCTCCAATAACTTCATCCAGCGGAAGAGACTTCACTTCATCCTCTAATGTCTTTTCGGCCACGTGCTTAATTCGTTCGCGTAATTCAGGGATTGACAGCTCCAAACGGTCAAGACGAACTGTTTGAATGCTTACACCGAACTTACTTGCCAATTCTTCATCAGTAATGAACGGAGTCGAGCTGATCGTTTGCTGGAGAAGCTTTTGTCGTTCTTTTTTATTTAGTTTCATATGCAGACACCATCCGTACATTTATGACTAGGTACTAATAGTAGTATATAATCTCATAGATGATAAATCAATCCTTGTTTCAAAAAGACAAGAAAATTCCTCCAGCACTTGATCAGCTCAATTTATCTCCGCCTAGCACACCGCTGTCTACAAGTGTTTGCCTAAGTTCTTTGTATTCAGGGTCTGTCCAAAAGGCTTCAGACTGCACGAGCTCTGCCGCATCTTTTCTAGCGGTTTCAAGCGCTCTATAGTCATGAACCATATCTGCCACTTTAAATTCAGGCATTCCGCTTTGTTTTTTGCCAAAGAAGTCGCCAGGGCCTCTTAGTTCTAAGTCCTTTTCAGACAGTTCAAAGCCATCCGTTGTTTCAGACATGATCCGCATGCGCTCTTTACCGGTCTCTGATTTAGGGTCCGCCATTAAAATACAAAAAGATTGATGCTCTCCGCGTCCGACCCGGCCTCTTAACTGATGAAGCTGTGACAGTCCAAAACGATCCGCATCATAAATGACCATGATGGTCGCATTTGGCACGTTGACTCCAACTTCAACAACTGTCGTTGACACAAGGATTTGCACTTCATTGGAAGTGAAATCTCTCATCACTTGATCTTTTTCATCACTTGCAAGTTTCCCGTGCATTAAGCCGATCGACCATTTTCCGCGATACGCCTCTGTCAGCATGCTGTGAACATCAATCGCATTTTGGACATCCAGTTTGTCTGATTCTTCTATAAGTGGACAAATAATATACGCTTGTCTGCCTTTTCTCAGCTCTTTATCAACAAAAGCAAGAATCCGCTCAAGCATGTCATGCTTCACCCAATACGTTTCAATCTGCTTTCGGCCAGCTGGCAGCTCATCAATGACAGAGACGTCCATTTCTCCAAATACTGTGATGGCAAGCGTTCTTGGAATCGGCGTTGCGGTCATAAACAAAACATCTGGGTCCTGCCCTTTGCTTCGCAGTTTTTTCCGCTGTTCCACGCCGAACCTGTGCTGTTCATCTGTAATAACAAGACCAAGCTGCTGAAATTCCACTTCGTCCTGGATAAGGGCATGCGTGCCGACTAAAATATCAATTTCTCCCTCTTTCAGACGTTCAAGCAGTTCTCTGCGGCGCTTTCCTTTCACTGAACTCGTCAAAAGAGCAATATTTAGCCCCCATTTTTCAAATAGCTGATACAGTGAATCGGCATGCTGTTCAGCCAAAATTTCAGTTGGCACCATCAGCGCACCTTGAAAGCCGGATAAATGGGCGGCATAAAGGGCAATTGCCGCTACAGCTGTTTTCCCCGATCCAACATCCCCTTGAAGAAGCCGGTTCATCCGGTACGGGGATGCCATATCTGACATAATTTCATCCAGCACTCTTGATTGTGCTTTTGTCAGCGGGAACGGCAGGCTATGAACAAACTCAAAGACCGCCTCTTTTGAGAACGGATGCTGGATGCCTGATGTTTTTTCTCTTTCTTTTTTTCTGATCGCCTGCATCTTCAGCTGAAAGATGAGAAATTCCTCGTACACGAAGCGTCGTCTTGCTTGCTTGAGCGAGTCTCTCGTTTCAGGGAGATGAATGGTTTTTAGTGCTTCTTGATAAGACATGAGTTTATAAGCAGCTACAAGCTGCTTTGGCAGTGGATCTTCTGCATGGTCTACATAGAGTGACAACGCTTGTTTCACAAATCGTCTCATCATCTTCACGGTTACATTTTCTTTGACTGAATAAACAGGTTCTATACTGCCATCTTGTTCGTGTGTTCCTTTTTTAAATTCCTGAACCATAATGGATTGCCGGTTTTTATCCCATTTCCCTGTGACGGATACCGTATCGCCTAAAACAAGACTTCGTTTTAAATAAGGTCGATTGAAGCATATGGCTGTAATCAAAAAACGACCGACAAGCAGCCTGAATGTCAGCCTGCTTCGTTTTTTTCCATAATAGGTGAGAACGGGCTCACTGTGCACTTTTCCTTCAACTGTGACACGTTCGTCATGCCTGACTTCTTCTAAGTTGCGAAGCTCATAGTCGTCATATCGATAAGGAAAGTAGCCGAGTAAATCGGCTACTGTGTAGATTCCAAGTTCATTTAGGGTTTTTTCTGTTTCTTCTCCAATCCCTTTCAAGGCAGAGATCTTATCTTGCAATTTCTGTATCACGAGATGAGGTCACACCTCCGAAAATCTTCTTTTCAAGCTCTCTTGCTGTCGGTGTTGCAGCAAGTCCGCCTTGTGCAGTCTCACGAAGAGCGGTTGGCATCGTTTGACCAATTTTGTACATCGCATCAATGACTTCATCACAAGGGATGCGGCTTGTAATGCCGGCAAGTGCCATATCTGCTGCAATCATCGCATTAGAAGCGCCCATTGCGTTTCGTTTCACACATGGCACTTCCACAAGTCCTGCGACTGGATCGCAAACAAGACCTAGCATATTTTTTAGGGTGATGGCCATGGCTTCAGCGGATTGCTGCGGCGTACCGCCTGCCATTTCTACAATGGCTGCTGCTGCCATACCTGATGCAGATCCTACTTCTGCCTGACAGCCGCCTGCTGCACCAGAGATACTTGCGTTATTGGCGACAACAAAACCAAATGCACCAGATGTAAATAGGAATCTGACCATTTGTTCCTTTGTTGGCTTTAATGTTTCTTTCACTGCAAAGAGCGTTCCTGGCACAACACCTGCTGAGCCAGCTGTAGGCGTTGCACAGATCGTTCCCATTGCTGCGTTCACTTCATTTGTTGCCACTGCCTTACTGACAGCATCTAAAATGGTATGACCAGACAATGTTTTGCCTGATGCGATATATGCTTGAAGTTTCACCGCATCCCCGCCTGTTAAACCAGATAATGATTTCACACCTTTCAGTCCGTTTTCAACGGCCTGTTCCATCACTTCTAGGTTGCGGTACATCTGCGAGAAAATGTCTTCACGTGACTTCCCTGTCACTTCCATTTCTTGAGTAATCATAATTTCTGAAATGGAGGTATTCCGTTCTTCTGTTAGCTGCACGAGTTCTTTGACGTTTTTAAACATCATACATAACCTCCTTGTTGTTACTCTGCAATTTGTGTGACTTGAATAATGTTTGGCAGCGTCTCAAGCTCTGTTAAAACCGCTGGATCAATATTCTGATCCACTTCAATCGTCATGAGTGCTTCTTGCCCGACCTCTTTACGTGCCACTTCCATATGACCAATGTTGATGGCGAATTTCGCTAACACATTGGCAACTGCTGCAATCGTCCCGTAACGGTCGTTATGAACCACAAGAATGGCCGGGTGATTCCCTGAGAGTCTCAGTTCAAAGCCATTTAATTCTGTGATTTCAATTTTACCTCCGCCAATGGAAATCCCGATTAATTCAAGGCTTCCATTCGCATCTGAAATTTCTACTTTTGCTGTATTCGGATGCGCTGGCACCGCATCTTCTTCTTTAAACTCAATGTCGATTTCTTTGCTTTTTGCAATATCGATCGCTGTTTTAATTCGTTCATCAAATGTATCAAAGTCAAGAACACCGCCGATAATGGCTACATCTGTCCCGTGTCCTTTATACGTATCTTTAAAAGAGCCATAAAACGATACAGTAATTCGTTTCGGTTCTCTTCCGAACAAGCTGCGAGCCACTCTTCCAATACGAGCCGCACCCGCCGTGTGCGAACTTGATGGACCAATCATGACGGGTCCAATAATATCAAACACACTTCTAAATTTCATAGGTCTTCCCCTCTCATCACCAATCACAGATTGGTTTGTTACTCCCTTTAGACTAATGGATTCATTCGATTCCCGCAACTCATTTCACCGATGAACACATAGTAAAAAAATGCAAAAGAAGAAGAAGGGCTTCATGTGCCCTTCTTTCTTTATTCAACAGCCAAAATATATGAATAAAGCGGCTGTTTTCCATCGTGGACTTCAACTTCTACATCTTCAAATGTTTCTTCAATATATGCTTCTAAAGCTTCCATCTCATCAGATGATGCATCTTCCCCTTTGATGATTGTGACAATCTCATCATCTTCTGTCACCATTTGGGTCAAAAGCTCTTTTGCTGCATCTAATTGATTTTTAGCTGTTAAGGTGATTTTTCCATTGTATAGGCCCATATAATCGCCTTTGGCAATGTCGATCCCATCAATTTGAGTATCTCTCACTGCAAAGGTAATTTGGCCGCTTTTCACATGATCAATCGCTTCTAACATCGCTGCTTCATTGTCTTCATTTGAAGCTGTTTCATTTAGAGAAAGAAGTGCCGACATTCCTTGAGGAACGGTCTTTGTCGGAATAACAACGACCTCACGACTTGAGACAGTTGCCGCCTGTTTAGCTGCCATGACAATATTAGAATTATTAGGTAAGATAAAGACGGTTTCGGCATGAATGCTATCAATTGCTTTGACAATGTCTTCTGTGCTCGGATTCATTGTCTGTCCGCCTTCAATGACGACGGATGCTCCGATACTTTTAAACAAGTCAGCAATCCCTTCTCCCATTGCGACACTCACTACTCCAAAACGCTGTTTTTCAGCAGCTGTTGCTTTTGGTGCAGCAGGCGAGTGATCTTTTTCTTCATTGACGATCGAGCTATGCTGCTCTCTCATGTTTTCAATTTTCATATTAATCAAGCTGCCGTAGCGCTGTGCATATGATAAGACATCTCCTGGCTGCTCTGCATGAATATGAACTTTTGCAAGCGTATCATCAGATACCACAAGAAGTGAATCTCCGAATTCGCTTAATTCTTCTCTGAAGGCATTTTCGTCAAAGGACTGTTTGTCTTCTTCAAATTTCACCATAAATTCTGTACAATAGCCAAATTCAATATCTTCTGTGTTCATATGGCTTTGTGCACTTTTATGATGCTCTGCACTCACTAATTCTTTTAATGTTGGCAAAGAGGCCGTTTTAGGAGGAAGCTCTTCTCCTCTTAATGAAGCAAGGAAACCTTCATATACACAAAGAAGTCCTTTACCGCCGCTATCTACAACGCCGACTTCTTTTAAAACAGGAAGGAGATCTGGTGTGCGGTCAAGTGATGCTCTTGCTTCCTCAATCGTTAATTCAAGCACACGATCGATTTGGTCTTCTGTTGCTGAAACAGCAACCGCTTTCTTTGCTGCGTCTTTTGCAACCGTTAAGATGGTTCCTTCAATCGGTTTCATGACGGCTTTATATGCTGTATCAACACCAGCCTGCAAGGCAAGCGCAAATTCTTTTGCGTCAATTGTTTCTTTTTGTTCTATATTTTTGCTGAAACCTCTGAAGAGCTGAGACAGGATCACACCTGAGTTTCCTCTTGCCCCCATTAACAGCCCTTTCGACAGAGCCACCCCGACCTTACCAATGTGATCGGTATTTGTTTCTTCAACTGCTTTTGCCCCTGAAGTCATTGACAAATTCATATTTGTCCCCGTGTCTCCGTCTGGCACTGGAAAAACATTTAACGCATCAACAATTTGTGCGTTTTGAGAAAGATGGTGAGCACCTGCAAGAATCATTTTTGCAAATGAGCGGCCACCCAGATTTCTAATAGACAATATATTTCCTCCTTACTACGGGTTCGTAACTTTTACTCCTTGTACATAAATGTTGACTGAGTCAACTGAAAGTCCAATCGTGTGATGAATCGTATATTTGACTTTCGTTTGAACATTATGTGCGACTTCTGATATTTTTGTACCGTAGCTGACGATGATGTACATATCAATATGAATGCGATCTTCTTTTTGACGCACAAGAACACCCCGGCTGAAGTTCTCTTTGCGGAGAATATCCGTCAAGCCGTCCTTTATTTGATTTTTGGACGCCATGCCAACAATACCATAGCAATCGATCGCAGCGCCTCCTGCCACCATTGCAATGACTTCATTTGATATATCAATTTGTCCGTATTTCGTTCTAAGTTCAATGGACACATTGGTTCCCCCTTTTTGAGAAATTGCCCTGAGTTATCACTATTTTACTATAAGACCCTTCTTTTTAAAAGAAATCATTCAATCCGACCCAATCCTACTTATACTATAGCCTTGATTTTTTATCAAGATGTCAAGGTATTTTTCTTGAAAGAGGAGCAAACAATCCTTGCAAACCCCTTGAAGCTGTGGTAAATTATTAAAGTATCTTGAGGCATCTCTAAGTACGTATATGAAGAATATGATGATGTTTTCGCAGTTAGGAGGGAAACAAATGGCACGTAAATGCGTTATTACAGGCAGAAAAACAAAAGCTGGGAACAACCGTTCTCACGCAATGAACTCTACAAAACGTACATGGGGCGCGAACCTTCAAAAAGTTCGTATTCTAGTGGACGGTAAGCCTAAAAGAGTATATGTATCAGCTCGAGCTTTGAAATCTGGTAAAGTTGAGCGTGTATAAGCAAGAGTAAACGCCTGCTACATTTAACTGTAGCAGGCGTTTTTATGTGGAAATAAAGGAGATTACTCATTAATCTTTCTTAAATGAACCAAGCATCGCACGGACAATGCCGCCAAGAAATCTAGGCAGTTTGATTGTATAAAATTTCATTTTGTCCCCCTCCTAAAAGTACCGCTTGCAGCACAATTGAGCTTAATCAGCCATCCACATTGATAGGTTGGTCAATCTTTGCTTCTTACCATTATTAATATGCCTTCATGAAAAGAAAAAGTACCATTTGAGTGGATGAGTTCGTTACTAATACATAGTGTGGAACCAGGCTCAATATGACAATTTTTCAGAGGATATTTGAAACCTTTTAATGTCAGCTTTTCAACCGATGTACCGAAGGGCAAAAACGACACATATTTTTTATCCGAGTCTTGTTTGATTTCGTATGTACCAGGTCCAAACATTTGAATGATATTTTGTTTATCTACAAGGGTCATGCTCTGTTTGTGCTGAATGCCTTTGTAAAGGAGATGGATATTCCCAAGAAAATGATCTGCTCTTCCGCCTGTAGTGCCGTAAATTTGAATATGTGCTGGATTCTGACGCAAAGACCAGTTCAGCGCAAGTTCTAAATCCGTTTCATCTTTCTCTGCCTGAAATAGATTGAGTGCAGGCAATTTCTTTTTCAGTTCATGAAGCTCTTCTTCTGTCACACTATCAAAATCACCAAATGCTCTGTCAGGTACAATGCCGTGCTCTAGTAAGAAAAGGGTTCCCCGATCTACGCCGACCCAGAGAATGTCCTCCTCAGATGCTTCATGATCAAGCGGCGGGATGTACGCAAAAGGACCGCCAGCTACGATATGTATGTGCATGATTACGCTCCTCTCCATTGAAAAAGAACCAAAGATCACAATGACTTTGGTTCTTTTTCTTATGCTTCTCGAATGGCCTGAATGGCCGCCGCGCGGTCATCTTTCCCATATACCGCTGAGCCGGCAACAAGTAGATTAGCGCCTGCTTCTTTGCAGCTCTTTGCTGTCTCTACATTGACACCGCCATCTATTTCAATGAGTAAATCAGTTAAGCCTTTTTGTTCACTAAGTGTCTTTACTTCTTTTACCTTTGAGAGAACAGAAGGAATAAACGCCTGTCCGCCAAAACCAGGGTTCACCGTCATGAATAAGACGAGGTCAACATCCTCTAATACATGCGCAATTTGAGAAACGGGTGTGTGCGGGTTTAAAACAACCCCTGCTTTGACACCTTGTTCTTTTATATGCTGAATCGTGCGATGTAAGTGTGGACACGCCTCAACATGAACAGAAATAATATCAGCGCCCGCTTTTGCAAATGCAGGGATATACTGGTCTGGCTGCTCAATCATTAAGTGAACATCGAGCGGCAGCTTTGTATGCGGCCTGATCGCCTCCACTACATTTGGTCCAAATGTCATATTCGGTACAAAATGACCGTCCATCACATCAATATGAATATAATCCGCTCCACCTTGTTCCACATCACGGATATCTTTCTCCAGATTGGCAAAATCGGCTGATAAAATGGATGGGGCAATATAAACCATGATTTAGTACCTCGGCTTTCTGTCTTTAATTTCAGTTAAAAACTCTAAATAATGCTGATAGCGATACTCTCTGATGCGATCGTGTTCTACTGCCTCTTTTACCGCACATCCAGGCTCTTTTACGTGCAAACAGCCCCTGAATTTACATTCTGCACTCTTCTCTCTGATTTCTAAGAAATAGAGCCCTAAATCTTCCGCTTCGATACCTGTAAATTCAAGCGAGCTAAATCCTGGTGTATCGGCAATGAGCCCTTCAGCCGTTCGAATGAGTTCCACATGTCTTGTTGTATGTTTCCCCCTGCCAAGATGGGAGGAAATATCATTTGTTTTCAGTGCTAAATCAGGACTCATCGCATTTAAGAGGGAAGACTTCCCTACACCCGATTGACCTGCAAATACAGTAATCTTGTGATGGAAATACGGGGTCAGCTTTTCAATTCCATCCCCTTCGATCGTCGATGTTAAATGAACGTCGTATCCAATTTGGCGATAGTCTTCTGCATAGGCTTGAATCGTTTCTCGCTCTTGCTCTGTTTTCAGCAAGTCCATTTTTGTGATGCAGATTATCGGTTCAATCTGGCTCTCTTCAACAAGCACTAGGAATCTGTCTAACAGCGATGTACTAAAGGTCGGCTCTGCTGCTGAGAAAACGAGCACCGCTTGATCAACGTTGCTAATAGGCGGCCGAATCAGCTCATTGGTCCGCTCTTTTACTTCCAGCAAATAGCCTTCCTTATCGTTATCTGCTTGATAGACGACATAATCTCCAACAAGAGGGGTTATTTTGTTTTTACGAAAAATCCCTCTTGCTCTGCACTGAATTACTTTGCCGCTTTCTAGAGACTCATCCAGCACATAATAAAATCCGCTTAATGCTTTAATAATTTTGCCCTCAGGCATAAAGTCCCTCCTTTATTCATCATCAGGGTATTCAATCGTTTTGGAGCTTACTACTTTATCATCCACTGTCACCTGATAGTATCCTTTTTGACCAGGTTCTATCTTAAATTTAATCGTTCGCTCAGTGGGCGCAGTGATTTTAAAGGTTTCATATAAATCAGAAATGCTATGTTCTGCATCGTCAATGGATATTTGAACATTCATTTCTTGTCCTTCTGTTTCTGGTTCATAGGGGATCGCAATCTTTTCAGTCACCGTTTTAGCCGGTTTCTCTTTTGGGCCAAGAGAGAACGTAATTTTAACCGTATCACCAGGTTTAACAGCAGTCCCCGCTCCTGGTTCCTGCTTCATGACCTCACCTTTTGGCACATCGTCAGAATATGCTTCTTTTTCATCTAGCTTTAGTCCATTATCCTCTAGATAATTTGATGCGGCCTGTTTACTATACGTCGTTAAATCCCGTAAGGTAATATCGGCAGGGCCTATACTGACGGTCAATGTGACTTCTTCATCTGCTGCGACAAGTTCTGTATTCGCGGAAGGTTTCTGTTCCATGACAATGCCTGATTCTGTGTCATTATCATTCACTTCCTCCACAACAACCTGTTTAAACCCTTTTTTCTCTAATAGTTCTTTTGCTTTCTCGACCTTTTCACCTGTTACATCAGGTAATTCGGTTTTTTCTTTACCTGTACTTTGATAAAGCTGAATTTCTGTCCCTTCTTTTACCTTCGTTCCGATTTTCGGGTCTGTTTTGACAACCAGCCCTTTTTCAATCTTCTCGTCGGCAATATCAATGGGTTCAGAAGCGACGGTAAATCCGGCTTTCTTCAAGGTGTCTTCCGCTTTTTCAACCGTCATGCCAGAAACATCGGTTACCTCTACATCCTTTGGAAAGAGTAATCCTGGGAAGACCGTGATCGCTAAAATGGTCGCAGCCGTCAAAACAAATAAGATCGACGCTACAATCCACGGCCATTTTTTCCGTTTTTTCTTCGGCTTTTGTTTCTCTTTTTTCTTTGGTTTTTGAACCGGGTGGACGGCTGTTTTTTCATTGTCTTGATCGACTTGATGATCTTTTATAATAGGAATGGCTTTTGTTGCTTCATGATCTTCTTCAATGACAAAGCGCTTTTCTTTTAGTCTTGCAGGGTCAAAAGCCGTTTTTAAGTCTTTTTGCATTTCAGATGCATCTTCGTATCGATAGAATGGATCTTTGGCCATCGATTTTAAAATGATGTTCTCCACGCTTTGTGGTACAGAAGGATTCCACCTTCTCACAGATGGCGGCTCTGATTGCAAATGCTTCAGTGCGACACTGACAGCGGATTCTCCTTCAAATGGCATGCGTCCTGAAATCAGCTCATAAAGAACAATACCCAGTGAATAAATGTCTGACTTTTTCGTTGCAAGACCGCCGCGCGCTTGCTCTGGGGACAAATAATGCACAGAACCAAGAACAGAATTCGTATGGGTAATGGTCGCTGAGCTAAGTGCCATGGCAATGCCAAAATCAGTGACTTTGATATTTCCCAAGTTGTCTATTAATATATTGTGAGGCTTAATGTCTCGATGGACGAGCTGTTTCGCATGGGCTTCTTCCATCGCCGCAACGACTTGCTCCATAATGCGAACGGCTTCTTTTGGATGAAGCGGTCCATTGGCGTGTATGTATTCTTTCAGCGTCATCCCCTCGACATATTCCATGACAATATAATAAATGTCATCTTCTTCCCCTACATCGTAGATACTGACAATATTCGGATGATCTAAGCTGGCTGCTGATTGCGCTTCTCTCCGGAACCGTCTAATAAAATCATCATCGCTTGCAAAGTCAAACCGTAAAATTTTAATCGCCACTTCGCGATCTAAAATCATATCCTCCGCCAAATAAACGTTGGCCATTCCGCCTCCGCCTATGGCGCGAAGAATTTGATAACGGCCGCTGATCCTTTTTCCGATCAACACTTGCTGTCACCCTCCTCTGTTTGGGAGGAGATTTCTAACAGTACTGCTGTAATGTTATCTTCACCGCCGTTGTCATTCGCTGTTTGAACTAACTCTGTTACTTTTTCATCTGGTGCGGTTGTTTGCGATAAAATCTGAATCAAATGTTCTTCTTCTACTTTATTCGATAATCCGTCTGAGCAAAGCAAAATTTGATCTCCTGGATCCACTTCAAAAGTTCGTGCATCAATTTGAACGTGTTTATCTGTTCCTAACGCTTTGGTCAGCACATTTTTTCTTGGATGATATTCTGCATCCGCTTTTGAAATCTCTCCTGTTTTCACTAACTCATTCACTAGTGAGTGATCATCTGTTAATTGGGTCAGCGCACCTTCTCTTAGCAAATAGCAGCGGCTGTCACCAATATGGGCAATTGTGACCGTTTGCAAATGCACGAGCGCACAAACGATGGTCGTCCCCATTCCTTGGCATTCCTCATTGTTTTTCGCATGTTCGTATACTTGGTCATTAATGTCGCTAATTTTTGAGATTAACCAATTTTCTTGATCGGCTGGTTTATTTGGAATTGAAGATGTTTCCTGCCAGTATTCTTTTAAAGAAGAAACTGCCATCTTGCTGGCTACATCACCAGCAAGATGACCTCCCATTCCATCTGCTACAACAGCTAGAAGTGTGTCTTCTTTTGCTTCAAAAATACCTGCATCATCTTCATTATGCTGACGGACTTTTCCTGTATCGGTTTGAAAGGCTGCCCTTATCAACATTCGTCACCTCGTCTCTTCCTGACGCTCCTTCGCTCTTAGCTGACCGCAAGCAGCATCAATATCATGGCCTTGCTCTCGTCTAATCGTTACGTTTACGCCTCGTTCTTTCAGCGTTTTTTCAAATAGGAAGATTTGTTCTCTTGGTGTTCTCACGTAATCTCTTTCTGGTACATAGTTCACCGGGATGAGGTTTACATGGCATTTGATTCCTTTTAATAAATCAGCAAGTTCTTCTGCGTGATGAACTTGATCATTGACTCCGCCAAACAGACCGTATTCAAAGCTCACGCGTCTGCCTGTTTTTTGAATGTAGTATTCGATAGCTTCCATTAATTTTGGCAGCTTGTATGCCTTATTGATTGGCATGAGGCGGCTTCGAATTTCAGTATTTGGTGCGTGCAGGGAGACAGCAAAGTTGATTTGCATTTGCTCATCCGCAAATTGATAAATCTTTGGAATGATCCCGCTCGTCGAAACCGTAATATGACGTGCTCCAATATTTAAGCCGTTATCATGGTTAATGATTTTAAGGAATGCAAGCATTTCATCAAAGTTATCAAACGGTTCGCCAATTCCCATGATGACAACTGAGCTGACGCGTTCATCTGTTTCATCAAGCGCCTGTTGTACTTTCAATACTTGGGCCACTATTTCTCCCGCCTCAAGGTTACGTTTCAAACCACCAAGTGTAGATGCACAGAATGTACAACCAATCCGGCAGCCTACCTGTGTTGTGACGCAGACAGAGTTGCCGTATTCGTGGCGCATTAGTACGGTTTCAATGGTATAGCCATCGTGTAATTCAAATAAAAACTTGATCGTTCCATCTTGAGAAGTTTGTTTGATCACTGTTTTTAAAGTCGTGATGGCGAATTGATCTTTTAATTTTTCTCTTAATTCCTTTGATAGGTTAGACATTTCATCAAAGGATGTGACGCGTTTTTCATAAAGCCACTCAAAAATTTGTGTTGCACGGAAAGGCTTTTCGCCTTGTTCCTTTAACCAGTCTTTGATTTCATTTAGCTCAAACGAGTAGATCGACGGCATGTCTGTTTTCAGTTCTTTTCTTACTTTTTGTTTTTGTTCTGTCATTTTTTATCCCTTCTTTCTCATGCTGCAAATAAAGAAACCATCTGTTCCGAAATAATGAGGAAGAATTTGTACACTTCCGTTTTGAACAAACGGAGCAACCTGCTCAGGCAGCCGTTCATTAAGAGATAGATCGGGTTCGAAGTCTTGGTGTTCTTGTAAAAACGCATGAATCACTTGTTGATTTTCTGTTGGATCCATTGTACATGTACTGTATACAAGGGTTCCGCCTGGCTTTAGCAACTGGGCTGTTTCATGCAAGATCGATTGCTGAATTGTCGCAAGTCTTGCTGAGTCTTCCGAGGACTTTGTATATTTCATATCTGGTTTTCGTCTGATGACGCCAAAACCTGAACATGGTGCATCAATGAGAATACGGTCAAACGAAGCATCATCATAATGGTCGGATGCTTTTCTTGCATCAAGCGCTTTTGCCTCAATATGCGTTAAGTTCAGACGCTTTGCCGCCTGTTTGATCAGTTTTACTTTGTGCTCATGTAAATCAAGAGACACTATGTTCCCCTCATCGTTCATTCGCTCTGCGATATGTGTTGATTTACCACCAGGAGCGGCACAGGCATCAAGCACCATTTCTCCCGGCTGAGGGTCCAGCGCTCTTGCGACAAGCATGGAGCTTTCATCTTGGATCGTGACAAAGCCCTCTTGAAAGAAAGGAGTGGATACGATAGATCCTTTCATGAGTTTGAGTGCATCCTCAGAGAGGTCGCCGAGCTCTGTCTCAATTCCTGCATCCATGAGTTCTTGCTGCAGTGCAGTGCGGGTTTTTTTCATTTGATTGACACGCAATGTCTGCTTTGGCGGGACTAAATGAATACGGCACATGCTTTCTGCTGCTTCAAAACCGTACGCCTCCACCCATTCTTGTACGAGCCACAATGGATGGCTTGTCTCTATTGAGAGCCTTTTTACCGGATCTTTGATCGCATCAAATGATGGCACGCCTTCTCTTTGCACAGAACGAAGAACACCGTTGACTAGTGAAGAAATACCTTTATGTCCGCGCTTTTTCGTGAGTTCCACTGCTTCATGGATGGCTGCACGATCTGGAATTTTTTCAAGATAAACCATCTGATAAAGAGACATCCGCAAAAGCTGCATCACCCAAGGAGCCACTTTTTGCGGTTTTTTCACAAAGGGTGTGAGCATATAATCAAGTGCCAGCTTGTTTTGCAGTGTACCGTATACAAGTTCTGTTAATAGCGGTTTGTCTTGATCGGAGAGTTCTTTCTCTTTCATCACTGACTGCAAAAGCAAGTTACTGTAGGCTTGATTTTGTTCGAGTTTGATTAAAGCGTCTAGCGCTACTTCTCTCACATTACTTTTCTTCATTGATTAGCCCTAATTTCTGTCCAATTTCGATATTTGCGCCTCTTAAGAAGTCTTCACCGCTCATTTTTTTCTTTCCAGCGGGCTGTACACTCGTTAATAAAAGGCCTTGCTGATTTCCTGTTCCAACGACTGGTCCTTCTTTTTGAAGCTCAATCACTTTCCCAGGTTCTTCTGGTGCTTGAAGCGGAACTTTTTTCGCTTCCCATACTTTTAAGTTAGCACCGTTCCATTCAGTATAGGCAACTGGCCATGGATTTAAGCCGCGAACTTGGTTGTAAAGCTCTTCTCCTGGCTTGGTCCAGTCTAACCTTTCCTGCTCTCGCTTAATATTTGGTGCATACGTTGCTGCC
This sequence comes from Bacillus sp. FSL K6-2869, assembly GCF_040869405.1. Classification (NCBI taxonomy): domain Bacteria; kingdom Bacillati; phylum Bacillota; class Bacilli; order Caryophanales; family Bacillaceae; genus Bacillus; species Bacillus sp. FSL K6-2869. The sequence goes on along the minus strand of NZ_CP152035.1, from coordinate 1,552,324 downwards.
TCTTCATTTTGCGGAATTGGCGAGATAGACCTGCTTAACACATTTGGAACTGTGTCTTTTAATAAGGCCGCACCAGCCACACTTAATTTATCGTGCAGTGTTCCGACGTTGTCTAATTCATCAATTTCTACTTCTACTTTGCTAATCATGTCACCTGCATCAAGCTTTTCTACCATATACATGATCGTCACGCCTGTTTTCTTTTTGCCTTGCAGGATCGCATAATGGATCGGTGCACCGCCTCTTAGTTCTGGCAGCAGTGAGGCATGAACGTTGATACAGCCAAATTCAGGTTCATCAAGTAATCTTTTTGGCAAGATTTGTCCGAACGCTGCTGTTACGATCAAATCTGGCTTTAACGCAAGCACTTTATCAATTTCTTCATCAAGACGTACCTTTTCAGGCTGTAAAACTGGAATGCCGTGTTTTAAGGCTTCTACTTTTACAGGAGGCGGCGTGAGCACTCGTTTTCTGCCTTTCGGGCGATCTGGCTGTGTGACGACCCCGACCACTTCGTATCCTTCTGTTATAAGTGTTTGCAGCACAGGTACTGAGAAATCAGGGGTTCCCATAAATACGATACGTGCCATTTTCTTCACCCTTCCATTTCCGCAAGTTCTTTTTCTGTATACGTTTGAATGATCTTCGACGTGAATAATACACCGTCTAAGTGATCAATTTCATGCAATAAAGCTCTTGCTAAAAATCCTTCTGCTTCTATTGTAAATGGTTTGCCTTTCTTATCAAAGGCTTTCACCTTTACATAATTTGGTCTTTCAACCGTTCCGTACAAAGATGGAAAGCTCAGGCAGCCTTCAATGTCTGTCTGGCTCCCTTCCACATCAAGAATCTCAGGATTTACTAAGTCAATCCTCCCAGAATCTTCTCCGATATCGACCACGGCGATTCTTTTTGAGATGCCGATTTGTGGTGCGGCTAGGCCGACTCCATCTAGTTCAAGCATTGTATCATACATATCATCCAGCAGTTTTTTCAGTTTTTTATCGAATGTATCAACAAGCTCTGTTTGTTGTTCAAGTACGTCTGCAGGATGTAAGACTATCGGTTTGATTGCCACGAAAAGACCTCCGTTTTACATCATCATATATGGATTCATATCGATTGATATCATCAACTGTTTTTGTTCCATTTCTTTTTGATAATGATCTTGTATTTTTCGTAATAAACTTGCCAGTTCATTTTCCCTTTTGTATTTTATCACGCATTGATATCGATATCTATCTTTGATCTTAGCGATCGGAGAAGCAGCAGGACCGAGAATTCTTGTATTCGGTGCACAATTCATTTTCAGGAACTGAACAATTTTGTCTGTGACATGCGCTGCCTTCGTCACTTCTTCATGTGATACAGTCACCATCGCCAAAAAATAAAATGGCGGATAGGACTGATGACGACGGTGCAACATCTCCTGCTCATAAAAGGCTTCATAATCATGCTGTTTGGTTAATTCAATACTATAATGCGAAGGTGTATATGATTGAATAATGACTGACCCCGCTTTTTCATGACGTCCCGCACGTCCGCTTACTTGTGTAAGAAGCTGAAACGTTTTTTCACTTGAACGAAAATCAGGGATGTGAAGAGACGTATCCGCACTAAGGACACCGACAAGTGTAACATCTGGGAAGTCTAATCCTTTTGCAATCATTTGCGTCCCAAGCAGAATATCCGCTTCTTTATGACCAAAGGACGTGAGAAGCTTTTCGTGCGCACCTTTCCGAGAAGTTGTATCTACATCCATTCGGATGACCCTCGCTTCTGGCAATACCTTCGTCAGCTCTTCTTCCACACGCTGCGTGCCTGTACCAAAATAGCGAATATGCTCACTATGGCATTCTGGACATTCTGTAGGTACAGAAGCTTCGTGACCGCAATAATGGCACTTCAGCCGTTTTTGAAAGCGGTGATAAGTGAGAGAGATCTCACAATGAGGACATTGTTCCACATATCCGCAATCACGGCACATCACAAAGGATGAATAACCTCTTTTATTGAGAAATAAAACTGCCTGCTCTTTCCTTTCAAGTACTTCTTTTAACCTGAGCATTAATTCTTCTGAGAACATGGAGCGGTTGCCGTTTCTTAATTCTTCTCTCATATCAATTAACGAAACGTGCGGCAGCTGCTGCTGATTGACGCGCCGTTTAAGCGTCAGCAGTGTATACACACCCTTTTTCGCACGCGCATATGACTCAAGTGAAGGCGTTGCACTGCCTAATACAACCGGACATTGGTGCCGCCCTGCTCGTTCAATGGCCACATCTTTCGCATGATACCGAGGCATTTCTTCTTGTTTATATGACGATTCGTGTTCTTCATCTATAATGATCATTCCTAGATTTTCAAACGGGGCAAAAACAGCTGATCTTGCGCCAACGACAAGTTTGACTTCCTTGCGGTGGATTTTCCGCCATTCATCGTATTTTTCCCCAGTCGATAAGCCGCTATGAAGGACAGCCACATTGGACCCGAAGCGCTCTTTAAAACGCTGGACCATTTGAGGCGTTAATGAAATTTCAGGAACTAGGACGATCGCTTCTTTTCCCTTTTGGAGGACATGATCAATCGTCTGTAAATAAATTTCGGTTTTACCGCTTCCTGTGACCCCGTGCAGTAAAAACGTTTCATGTTTTTCATCGCTCACTGCTTGATGAATGGGTTTTGCCGCTTCTGCTTGCTCTGTTGTGAGATCAAGAGGAGTAGATGGTGTAAACTCCCTATCCCGATAAGGATCTCGATAAATCTCTTCATAGCTTTCTGTTAACAGGCCTTCTTGAATCAAGGCTTTTATCGTTTGAGAACTAGCGCCTGTTTGCTGCTGCAAATCTTTTGCTAAAAACGTCGTTTCATTCGCTTGAAGTAAAAAGGCAAGCAACGCCTTCTGTTTCACCGCATTTTTCTTTAACTGCTTCTGTTTTTCTTCAAGTTTTTCTTTCGTAACTGCTACCTGAAGTGTCCGCACCTTTTTCTTTCCGGATTTTTGTGAGACGTGATATCTGACTTCTAGATGGCCTTTTTGGACATGCTTTTGAATAGGCTTCAGCTGTTCAGGCGGAATGTCAGCGTAAAGGATGCTCTCTTGCTGACCGAAAAGCTCTTTCAATGACTGCGGAAGTTCCTCAGCTGATAACACCTGAATTTCTTTTTCATATTTGGCTTTCATCGCAGCCGGAAGCATCGATTGAAGCGCCGTAATATGATAGGACAATGTTTTTTCCGTCAGCCAGTGGGAAAGCTCCAATAGCTCATCTGTCAGAACAGGAGATAAATCAAATAAATCGACAATGTCCTTGATATTTCCTGACTGTACGTCTGTTTCTTCTTTGATTTTTGTCACAAACCCTTGAATTTTCCTTGGGCCAAAGGGAACCACTACCCTCATACCAGCCCTGACAAGGCCTTTAAAGCGGTCTGGCACACGATAGTCAAATGGCCTGTCAATGGCTTTCGTTGTGACATCGACGATCACTTCAGCAATCATGCTCGATCACGCTCTTTTGGCAGCAGCTGCTTTGCCTCCTGTAAGATTTGAAAGGCAAGGTCTTTTTTGCTCATCATTGGCAGCTCTTTTTTTGTACCGTCTGCTTTGATCAATGCTGCGACATTTGTATCTGTGCCAAAGCCTGCGCCCTCTGCTGCAACATTGTTCGCGACAATCATATCTAAATGCTTGGATTCGATTTTCTTTTTCGCATAGTATTCAACATCCTGCGTCTCAGCTGCAAAGCCGACTAGCACCTGATGTTCTTTTCTTTTCCCAAGCTCTTTTAAAATATCTTTCGTCCGCTTAAATTCAACCGCTAGTTCACCGTCTTGTTTTTTCATTTTATGAGAATACGTCGTGACAGGCGTATAATCGGCAACGGCTGCTGATTTAATCACTATATCTGCTTTCTCGTACACCTCTAACGCTGCTTGATACATCTCCTCAGCCGATTCCACTTGCACCACATTCACATGCTCAGGCGCAGTTAACGAAACAGGTCCTGAAATGAGCGTGACATCAGCCCCCATTTGCTCGGCAGCTTCTGCAATGGCATAGCCCATTTTCCCAGAAGATCGATTTGAAAGGAAACGAACAGGGTCGATCACTTCTCGTGTAGGGCCGGCTGTGACCACGACTTTTTTACCTGAAAGCGGCAAGCTGGTTGGCTCATCAAAAAACGCACGGATGTGTTCAACAATTTTTTCAGGCTCCTCTAAGCGTCCTTTTCCAATGTAGCCGCATGCTAAATAGCCTTCACTTGGCTCTATAAACCGGTAGCCGTCTTCATATAAAGTGCGGATGTTCCGTTTGACAGCTGGATGGTCATACATGTGCACATTCATAGCCGGTGCAACCCATACAGGAGCTGTTGAAGCAAGCAAGGTCGTTGTGAGCATATCATCAGCAAGTCCTGCGGCCATTTTACCAATGGTATGTGCTGTTGCAGGGGCAACAAGAATGAGATCGGCCCAGTCAGCTACATCAATATGCGCTATGACTTTTGGATTATTTTCTTTAAATGTATCCACATACACCTCATGCCGAGATAGGGCTTGAAAGGTGAGCGGAGACACAAACTCACGGGCAGATTCTGTCATAATCACTCTTACGTTTGCGCCTGCCTGTACAAGTTTACTAGTGAGTGCAGCTGCTTTATATACGGCGATTCCTCCGCTGACGCCGAGTAAAATATTTTTTGACTGTAACATTTGTTTGTCCCCCTTAACGGCCTTTTTCACAAATTCGTCTACAATTCAAAAAAGTCAAAACCAATCATAGTTTTGACTTTTTTGAACGTATCGTATCTGCATAGCAGAAGCGATGTTATTCTTGCTCTTCTTTTTCAAATGTCAAAAGACCAGCATCGATTTCCTCAAGAGCTTTCCCTACAAATTTATAGGATTTTGTGTTTTCGATTTGTTGATCTTGATGGATTTGCATTTCACGTGCACGGCGTGCAGACACTGTGACAAGTGTATATTTTGAGTCAAGTTTGTTCATCAATGAGTCAATTGAAGGATCTAACATGGTTTATTCTACCCCCAGCATTTTTTTATATCTTGGTGCGACTCTGTCTCTTCGCAGGTGCTCTGCAAGGACGATCGCTTTAATTCTTTCACATGCAAGCTCGACATCGTCGTTTTCAACGACATAGTCATAAGCATCCATCATTTCAATTTCTTCTTTTGCAGCAGCCATTCGGTTACGGATGAGATCCTCAGATTCTGTCCCGCGTGTAATAATGCGGTTTTGAAGTTCTGAAAGACTTGGCGGTGCAAGGAAAATAAAGAGACCTTCCGGGAATGCTTCTCTTACTTGAAGTGCACCTTGCACTTCGATTTCAAGGAAAACATCTTTTCCTTCGCTCAATGTTTGTTCTACATAGTCAACAGGCGTGCCGTAGTAATTCCCGACATATTCTGCCCATTCTAACAGCTTTTTGTTTTCAATCATATGTTCAAATTCTTCCCTGGTTTTAAAGAAATAATCAACACCATTTCTTTCACCTTCACGCGGTTTGCGGGTTGTCACAGAAATAGAGTATTCAAATTTCGTATCTTCCTGGGAGAAAATGGCTTGTCTGACCGTTCCTTTTCCAACTCCCGAAGGTCCAGAGAGAACGATTAAAAGTCCTCTTTCTTTCATAATGGCGTATTACCCCTGCCCTTCATCTATGATTTCTTCTTTTACAGAAAGTCTTTGCGCGACAGTCTCAGGCTGAACGGCAGATAAGATGACATGGTCACTGTCCATAATGACAACAGCACGGGTTCTTCTTCCGTATGTCGCATCAATGAGCATGCCTCGATCTCTTGCGTCTTGTATCATTCGTTTAATCGGTGCTGATTCCGGACTGACGATCGAAATCATCCGATTCGCTGAAATGATGTTTCCAAATCCGATATTGATCAACTTTATGGTCATCTTCTTTCGTCCCCCTGTAATATAAACGTCTCTAGTCTCGCCGAAAGAGACGCACTGTAAACAGCATACACAATGACTATTCTATATTTTGCACTTGTTCTTTTATTTTTTCAATAGCGCTTTTCATTTCAACCACCAGCTTTGTTAAATGGTGATGGTTTGCTTTTGATCCAATCGTGTTCACTTCACGGTTGAGCTCCTGTACAAGAAAGTCAAGTTTTCGTCCGGCAGCGCCGCCTTGCGTCAAAATTTGCTGGAACTGCTGAAAATGACTTTTCAGCCTGGTAATCTCTTCTGTAATGTCACAGCGATCAGCAAAGATGGCCGCCTCTGTGGTCAGCCTGCTCTCTTCAAGCGCCTCTCCGATCCATTCTTGTAATCTTTGATTCAATCGTTCTTTGTACTGACTCACAACCTCTGGTGCAAACACTTTGATTTCTTCTGTAAATGCCTCGAGTTCTGACAGCCTGAGTTCACAGTCTTTTTGAAGCGATGTTCCCTCCTGCTCTCTCATGAAGCAAAGCTCCTTGACAGCTTCTTCACAAGTGTCTATCAGCAAATGCTCCAGCTGCTCATTTCGGCTGACTGACTCTTCCACCTGAACAGCCTGTTCCAGCTTCAGTAAGTCATGTGCATGCTGAATACCTGAAATATGATAGCGGTCCTCAAGGTCTTTTGCGGCTTTCATATATTCATCAAGCAGCGGCCAGTCAATCTGTAAAGACCGGCTTGCAAGTTTACCGCCTTCAATCGTAACAAACAGCTCAATTCGACCGCGCTGCACGTGACGAAGAATGATTTTTTTTAATGTATCTTCGAAATATAAAAGCGGCCTCGGCAAACGGGCATGAACCTCTTTAAAACGGTGATTGACCGATTTTAGCTCAACTGACACTGTCAGTTCTCCATCCGTTTTACTCGCTTGGCCGAATCCCGTCATACTGCGTATCATGTGAAAACACCCAATTCTTTCATATTAATAAAATGAAAAAGGTAATAGCAGACACTATTACCTCAAAATTATACCATAACCAATTATTTTTTTCTTGTCAAAAGTGATCCCGCCAGTAAAAAAGTTGGCAATGCAGACATACCGATGATCAGAAGCCAATCGACTGGTGCGACCGCCACCGTTTTGAAAATTGGCTGAAGCGGCGGATAATAAATGACCACAAGCATCAGCAGCAGGGAAGACACAACGGCGCCGATCAAGTACATATTCCCGAATGGATTGCGTTCAAAAATAGACCGTTCACTGCGGCAGTCAAACACATGAATGAGCTGCGCCAAAACGAGTGTGCTGAATGCAACCGTCTGCGCATATTGAAGATTGTTCGGATCACGGTGATACACAAACATAAAGGCTAACAAAGTGGCAATCCCGATCAGAAACCCTCTTGATATGACCTTCCAACCAAGCCCTCTTGCAAAAATCCCCTCTTTCATGTTCCGCGGCTTTCTCTTCATGACATCGCCTTCTGGTTTATCCATTCCAAGTGCCATAGCCGGCAAGCCGTCTGTGACAAGGTTTACCCACAAAATTTGAATTGGAACGAGAGGCAATGGAAGCGCAAGAAGCATCGCAAACAGCATGACTAAAATCTCTCCCACATTCGATGCCAGCAAATAGCGGACAAATTTGCGAATGTTTTCATAAATATTCCGGCCCTCTTTAATAGCGGATTTAATGGTTGCAAAATTGTCATCAAGCAAAATAAGAGAAGAAGCTTCTTTGGCAACGTCTGTTCCGGTAATCCCCATGGATATGCCGATATCCGCCTGTTTAATCGCTGGCGCATCATTCACCCCATCACCTGTCATCGCGACAATATGACCATTTTTTTGATAGGCCTTCACAATTCTCAGTTTATGCTCAGGTGATACACGGGCAAAGACGTACACATCTTCTGCTGTTTGCTCCAGCTCTTTGTCGCTTAGCTGATCCAGAGCTTTTCCATCAAGCACCTTTCCTTGCTTTGGTAAGAGACTTAAATCTTTAGCGATCGCTTTAGCCGTTTCTACGTGATCGCCTGTAATCATCACTGTTTTAATGCCAGCATCCCGGCATTCTTTAATCGCTCGTCTCACTTCAGGACGAGGTGGATCAATCATGCCCTCTAGACCGATAAATGTGAGGCCAGTTTCTGCCTCCTGAACAGAGGTGATTTTTTCTGTCAGGCTTACTTTTTTATATGCAATCGCAATGGTTCTGAGCGCTTGTCTTGCTAAACCTTGAATGGCAGCTTCTGTTTCTTGCCGGTGGGCCTTTGAAAATGAGGCGGTGCGTCCGCCGTGCATCATATGACTTGAACGGTTCATCAACACATCTGGCGCCCCTTTGGCAATGACATACCGCTCCTTCTGATTCGTTTCCACGACGACTGACATCATTTTTCTTTCAGAGTCAAAAGGGAATTCCTCCACCACACGAAATCCCGCTTCGATGAATTGCTCTGTAAAACCCGCTTTACGCGCAGCGGTTAGAAGTGCTCCTTCTGTCGGATCGCCATCAAGTCTCATCTCTCCGTCTTTTTCAACGATGGTCGATGTATTACAAAGTGCTCCGTATAATAGCACCTTTTGCAGGCTTGGATGTTTGTCTACATGGACAAGTTCTCCGTTTAAGGTAAAATCACCTGACGGCTCGTACCCAGTGCCAGAAATATTCCACGTTTTCCCCTCTGCCCATACATGTGTCACTGTCATTTTATTTTGTGTCATTGTGCCTGTTTTATCTGAGCAAATAATCGAGGCGCAGCCGAGTGTTTCTACAGCCGGCAGCTTTCTGACAATGGATTTTTGTTTAATCATCCGCTGCACACCTAGGGAAAGTGCGACAGTGACGATCGCCGGCAGTCCTTCTGGAATCGCAGCAACAGCGAGAGATACACCCGCTAAGAACATATGATACAAATCATGACCTTGCACCACACCAAGAACAACCACAAGCACAGTTAAAAATAATGCAGCAACAATTAAAATTTTCCCCAGCTGCTCAAGGCGTCTTTGCAGCGGTGTTTCCATATTACCTGCTGAATCCAGCATACCAGCAATTTGTCCCATCGCCGTATTCATCCCTGTACCAATGACAACCCCTACACCGCTTCCCCTCGTGACAAGCGTCCCCATAAAGGCCATGTTCGTCAAATCTCCAAGTGAGACATGATCTCGCGAGAGCGGACTCGCATGTTTGACCGCTGGGATGGACTCTCCAGTTAGGGCAGATTCTTCGATTTCCAAACTCTTTGTTTCTAGTAATCTGATATCTGCCCCAATTCGGTCCCCGCTTGAAAACTTCACAATATCTCCCGGCACGAGGTGCTTGGATGGGATCTTGACCCATTCATTGTTTCTCCTTGCATAGACATGCGGCGTTGATAATTCCTTTAGTGCTTGGAGGGACTTTTCCGCACGGCGTTCCTGATAAAAGCCAAGCACACCATTTATCAGCACAATCGCCACAATCGCCACAGCATCAATGTATTCACCTAAAAAAGCAGAAATAATCGTTGCCGCAAGCAGGATTAACACCATAAAGTCTTTAAATTGCGCTAAAAAAATAACGAACGCCGACGCCTTTTTCCCTTCCTGTAATTCATTTGGCCCATGCTTTTCAAGCCGCTTTTGCACATCTTTTTCTGACAGTCCGTCACCTATCGATGTATTCATTGTTTTTAATAAATCGGTTTGGTTCAGTTCATGCCAATTCATTTGACCTCGTCCACTCCTCTTTTGTTCTCTCTCTTATGCAGTGTTCTATAAGCCAGTTTATTCAGACTCGTCCTAAATCATGCTATAATAATAAGACTGCCTAAAGAACGAGAAAACGTAAGGTTCTTTCAGTAGATTTGTGTGAAAGAAGAGGGTGTATCCAACATGTCATTTGACGGCATTTTTACATATGGTATGACAAATGAATTGCAAGAAACATTAACTGGTGGAAGAATTTCGAAAATACATCAGCCCTACAAGCATGAGCTGATTTTTCATATCCGGTCAAAGGGGAAGAATCATAAGCTTCTTTTATCCGCTCACCCGAGCTATGCAAGGGTACAGCTCACTGAGCACCATGATGATAATCCGAGCGAACCGCCAATGTTTTGTATGCTCCTCAGAAAACATCTTGAGGGTGGGTTCATTGAACGTTTTGAACAAATTGGGTTAGATCGGGTGATCGTGCTGCACGTGCGAAGCCGAAATGAAATTGGCGATGAACAAACCCGTAAGCTGTATATTGAAATTATGGGCCGGCACAGCAACTTAATTCTCGTGGAGGACGAAACGGAGCAGATCATTGACGGACTGAAACATCTTTCTCCATCTGTGAACAGCTATCGAACGGTGCTGCCCGGACATGAATATCTTCTGCCGCCGGCACAGCAAAAGCTGAATCCTTTTAACGTGACGAAGGAAGATATTTTAAAGCATTTACGTTTTCAAGAAGGGAAAATCGCCAATCAAATTGTCGATACATTCTCTGGGGTTTCTCCGCTGTTTGCTAAGGAAGCTGTCCACAGGGCCGGTCTTGCCAATCAGGAAACGATTCCAAGTACATTGCTCGAGATGTTTCAGCTCATTCAGGCGCATTCTTTTACCCCTCAGCTCACGAGAAAAGACGGGAAAGAGTATTTTTATTTATTAAAACTTCAGCACGTCGATGGTGACATGAAGACGTTTGATTCTCTTAGTGAGCTACTTGACCGCTTTTATTTCGGAAAAGCTGAAAGAGATAGAGTCAAACAGCAGGCGGCTGATCTTGAACGTTTTGTTGCGAATGAAAAAAAGAAAAATGAAAACAAGCTAAAAAAACTAACAAGAACGCTTGAAGAATCTCAAAATGCGCATAAGTATCAGCTTTATGGTGAATTGCTTACTGCCAATATATATGCGATTAAAAAAGGGGATAAAGAAGCAACTGTCATCAATTATTATGATGAAGAAGGCGGAGAGATCACGATCCCGCTCAAAACAAACAAAACCCCTTCTGAAAATGCACAAGCGTATTTTACAAAATACCAAAAGGCAAAAAATGCAGTAGAGGCCGTAAATGAACAAATCAAGCGAACACATGAAGAAATTGTTTATTTTGACGAGCTGATCCAGCAACTGTCCTCTGCCTCACCAAAAGATTTAGAGGAAATAAGAGAAGAACTGGTGGAAGGAAAATATTTGCGTCCCAAACAAAAACGCAACGCCAAAAAGAAAAAACCATCGGCCATTCAGCTTGAAGCATATGAATCTTCTCAAGGTGTTCCGATTCTCGTTGGAAAAAACAACAAGCAAAACGAATATTTGACCACAAAGGCGGCAGCTCGTGATGACATTTGGCTGCACACAAAGGATATTCCTGGATCACATGTCGTCATTCGTCACAAAGCACCTGATGAACAAACCTTGCTTGAAGCGGCACAAATTGCTGCCTACTTCTCGAAGGCAAAAGAATCAAGCTCCGTCCCTGTCGATTATACGAAAATCCGGCATGTGAAAAAACCAAACGGAGCAAAACCGGGCTTTGTCACGTATGATCAACAGCAAACATTATTTGTGACGCCTGATGAGGATGTTGTCCTAAAGCTGAGAAAATAAAAAAGAGCCGATTAAATCTTTAGATGAGATTTTATCGGCTTTTTCTTTGTCTTTTTTTTCTTTCTATATAGAGCTCATCCAGTGCATCTACATCCTCTTGTTCAAGCAAGGTCTCAATGGCCGCAGCCAGCTGTTTAGTGCGGGCTGGGCTTGCACCACTCGTAGATATGGAGATTGTCACTTTTCCTGCCCTTACAACCTTTGGCACAATCACATTGCCTAGCTCTGACTGGCTCACACAGTTGACGAGCTGATGAGGAAGCGCTGATTGCGTCATCCACTCGTTTACTGAAAGATCATCTGTAGCAGCAACAATTAAAAATGCATCCTTTACATCTTCCGCATCCACTTTCTTTTTCTTCCAAGTCAGCTGATATGTCTCAATGAGATTCGCCATTTCATCACAAATGTCAGGGCTCACAATGGTTATGCTGCATGGCTCCATGCATAGCGCACTCGTCCTTCTAGCCGCAATCCTTCCACCGCCGGCAATTAGCACGTGTTTATTGGTTAGATCAAGATGAACTGGAAGCATGGCTTTCTCCTTGAAAACGAAACGCATCCTCTTTGTTTAAGATGGTTTCCTGCACACGTTCAATATAAGCTGCTTTTACATGGGGATGAAACCCAATATATCGGCAGACACGGACATCTCGCAGCCGCTCTCTCGCTTGATTCGCTTCACTCTCAATCTCTTTCATTAAAATGCCGGTAAATAAAAGATAAGGCACGAGATAGACAGGCGTATCGTCATCTACTGTTAACTGTGCTAAGACGTCACGATAATTCGGTTCACACGCTGTAATAAAACACGGAAAAACCTCTGCACCAGGCAACATGCTTCGGACATCATCTGCAATCCCAAACACATCCCGCTTTACATCTGGATCAGAGCTTCCGCGGCCAATTAAGAGAATTTTTGCACGCTCTCCCTTATATCCAGCTTCTTCAATCCTTGCGATAACCGCTTTCGTGACTTCTTGGTTCACGCCTATAGGTCTTCCATATGTCACCTTCACTTGTGGGAAACGTTTTTGTACTTTCACAATCTCATCTGGAATATCTGATTTGGCATGCATGGCAGTTAAAAGGAGGAGCGGGACGATCGCAATGTGGGTTGCTCCTTTTTGCACACAAGTCTCAAACCCTTCTTCGATTGAAGGGTCCGTCAACTCTAAAAAACAAATTTCTTGGATATCTGCTTCCACTAACGGCATACAGCTTTTCATAAAAGAAATGGCTTTATCCTGTGCTTCTTTTACCCTGCTTCCATGCCCAACATAAAGGACAGCTTGTTTCATTTGACTCCTCCTTGCGACCTTAGTTTTATTCAGACGAAAAGACACGATGTCCACACGTGTCTTTTCACCTTTGTTCTCATTTCTCAATCAGTGCTGGTTCAAACCAGTTCAACTTTTGATGAAAGTGAACGACATCTCCTACTACGATTAAACTCGGATGCTCGATCCCTTCTTTTTCAACCGTTTCAGATAGTGTCGCCACCGTGCAGCAAGTCGTCTTTTGCCTTGTGGTCGTTCCCCAGTGAATAAACGCAGCTGGGGTTTCAGGGTTCCGCCCATTTTTCAAAAGCAGCCGCTGAACTCTTTCCACGTTTTTGACGCCCATGTAAATGACAAGGGTATCAATCCCCGTCGCCAGCGCTTCCCACTTTTCTTCAAAATGTTCATCCTTTTGATAATGCCCTGTCACAAACGCAACATTCGAGCTGAATTCTCGGTGCGTGACTGGAATGCCTGCATAAGCAGCGGCTGCAATGCCAGAAGTAATCCCCGGGACAACTTCATACGGAATACCATGCTCAGCTAAGCATTCGATTTCTTCACCGCCACGGCCAAATACAAAGGGATCACCGCCTTTTAGACGAACGACTATGTTCCCTTCCTTCGCATGAGCAACAAGTGCTTCGTTAATCGCTTCCTGTCTCATCGTATGATGATTCGGCAGTTTGCCGCAATAGATCAACTCCGCCTCCGGTTTGGCATGGGCAAGAATCTCTTGATTGACAAGACGATCATATAAAATGACATCTGCCTGCTGTATTGCCTTATGGGCCTTTAGCGTAATTAAGTCTGGGTCACCCGGTCCGGCACCAACAATGTATACTTTCCCCATCTTGCTTTCTCCCCCTGCCATCAGGCGATTATTTCGTTTTATCCTTTACATAATCAACAAGGCGCTGTTTTGACTCCTCGCGTGATAATTCACCTGTATCTAGGACGAGCTCAGGCGCAGCTGGCTCTTCGTATGGTGAATCGATTCCCGTGAAAAATGGAATTTCGCCGTTTCTCGCTTTTTTATATAACCCCTTTGGATCACGCTCTTCACACACGTTCAGGTCACATTTCACAAACACTTCGTGAAACTCTCCGTCTTCGACTAACTGTCTTACGATTTGGCGGTCTTCTTGAAATGGGGAAATAAAAGCAGTAATGACAATCGTCCCTTGCTCAACAAATAATTTCGCCACTTCACCGATGCGCCGAATGTTCTCTTTTCTGTCGTCATCTGAAAAGCCTAAGTCTTTATTGAGTCCATGGCGTACGTTATCGCCATCAAGGACTGTCACTTGGTACCCCTGTTCAAACAGCTCTCGCGCCGCTGCGTTGGCGATCGTCGATTTACCTGAACCGCTTAGACCTGTCAGCCAAATGATCCCGCTTGTATGGTTGTTTTTCTGTTGATATTCTTTTTTAGTAATTGATGAATCATGCCACACGATATGTTCGTTGCTCATGTCATACCCTCCTTTAAGATACCGTCGTTTTTAATCCTTCGATTAATGTTTCAATGACTTCTTTTCGGCTGAACGTGCTCGGTGGTAATTCACCATTTCTCAGCATCGTTCTTACCTTTGTACCTGAGAGAATGACATGTTCGCTTTTATCATGTGGGCATGTTTTTGGTGTTGCCATGGCTTCACATGTATTGCAGTAAAAGCTGTGTTCGAATTTTAATGGTGTGATCCCAATTTCTTCGCTTGTAAATTGTTCAAATAGCTCCTGCGCTTCGTATGTGCCGTAATAATCACCAACACCTGCATGATCTCTGCCGACAATAAAATGTGTACAGCCATAATTTTTACGCACAAGCGCATGAAAAATCGCTTCCTTTGGTCCAGCATAACGCATGGCAGCAGGAAAAACACCTAAAAAGACGCGGTCTTTCGGGTAATAACCGTTCAGTAACACTTGATAGCTTTTCATTCTTACATCTGCTGGAATATCATCAGATTTTGTTTCACCAACAAGTGGATTTAGAAATAGACCATCCACTGTTTCCAGTGCTGTCTTTTGAATGTATTCATGCGCACGATGGACTGGATTTCTCGTTTGGAAACCGACAATGGTTTTCCAGCCGTTTTCTTTAAACTGTTTTCTTGTTTCTTCTGGCTCATACGTAAATTGCGGGAAAGGTTTTTCGCTGCGTTTCGTCAGTGTAATTTTACCACCAATATACGTATCACCGCGTTCAAATAATTTTTTCACGCCTGGGTGATTGCGGTCATCTGTTTTATACACATTCACTGCTTCTTTTTCCTTATCAGGTGTGTATTGATCTTCCACCTCAATGACCCCGTATACTGTTCCATTATACGATAGACGAACAATGTCACCTTGATTGATCTCCGCTGCTTTTTCCTTTGTGACAGGCAAAGTAATCGGAAGAGACCAAACGACACCACTTGCTAGTCGCATACTGCTGACAACTGCTTCATAATCAGCTTTCGTTAAAAACCCTTCAATCGGACTATACCCGCCAATTGCGATGAGTTCAAGGTCTGCAAAAGAGATGGCATCCAGCTCAATTTCTTTCGCAGCTGTGCTTAGATCAAATTCTTCATTTACTCGATTAATTAATACGCCACCATGTGGTGTTAAACTCATTTGTTCATCTTCCTCTCAATGTTCATATTTATTAGATGTTAATAGTCGGATTTATATTTAAATCCCGCCGCCCTGTTCATGAATCGAGCTGCTCTCATTTTTAACTGCCTTCATAAGACTCAGTGCACCTAGTGAAGCAAGCAGTACACTCATCATGATAAAGATAGAGTAATAGTCTCCTTTTAAGAAAAGGCTTACCAACAAATAAGATAGACTAAGTGATAAGAAAGGTGACACAACCCATACCTTCAGCATTTTTTTCACAACATGTTTATGAAAAATGTTCGGTCCACCCTTTGCCATACCAAGCCCAATAATGGACGAGGAGGTAATTTGAGTAAGGGGAACAGGGAGTCCGAATATAGAGCTGACGATGACAAGTCCTGCACCGGTGCTCGATAATAGAATGCCTTCACCCGTTTGATAGCGTGTAATTTTCTTTCCGTTTGTTTCTAGTACCCTTCTTCCTAGAAGCAGCGCCCCAATGGCCACAAAGATTCCGCCGTAAAGGGTTCCTTGCCCGACTGATAAAACACCTGACGCGACAAGCGGGCCGACCGCATTGGCGACATTGTTCATGCCGGCTGAAAATGCTTCTAAAAACCCACTGATAATCAAAACAACAGATAAGATCAATGTTCCTTTTTTGGATAATGTCCGTTTAGGGAACAATCTGATGATTTTGACAACAGCAAAGGTAAAAACAAAGGCAACAATCGGAATAATCACCCAAAAAGAGACAATGACTAAGATCGATTTCACATACAGCACTTTATATGCGGCTGCCACACCGACCACAGCACCTACTGTGACCTCACTTGTGGATAAAGGAATGGCCAAGAGGTTCGCTATGAAAAGTGATAATGCGGCCGAGCCAATGATGATACACACAATTTCAAGTGTGATGACAGATTCCGGCATAATCCCGGAGCTGATCGTTTTGACGACCTCACCGCCGCCAATCACTGAACCTGCTAATATTCCAACTGCACAAACGCTGAGCGCGTATATTGGCTTTTTGATCGCACCTGAACCATATGCGATGCCCATCGAAGCGGCTGCTCCGCTTGCGCCAATATTTAAAGCAAAGAATAAGCTAAATAAAATTGCGGCGATTTCCATACATTATGCTCCCTTACTCATGTAATCCGCACTCAGTCTTTGCTGTCCCTGACCATCTTCCAGAACGCAAATCATCAGCAGTAAATGCCGGCTGTGTACAAGGTGCACACCCGATGCTTGGATATCCTTGGTCATGCAGCGGATTATAAGTAAGATCCTCTCTAGACGCATATCTCCATATGTCCTTCCAAGTCCAGTGGATGAGCGGACATACTTTGACTGATTGGAATTTTTCATCCTTATTTAAGAAGTTCGTACCTGCTCGTTTAGGCGACTGCTCTCTTCTTAAACCAGACAGCCATGCCGGATAGCCAGATAGTGCCTCTTGCAATGGAATGACCTTTCTCATATGGCAGCAGCTTTGAGGATTCGTTTCCCATAATTTATCACCATGCTGCTCATTCTGCTCTTCCACCGTCAGCTCAGGTGTTTTCAGCACGATGTCTAACCCGGGATATCTTTCCTTAACTGCATCAATGGTGTCGTATGTTTCCTTGAAATGCAGACCTGTATCTAAAAAGACAATTCTTGCATCTTTTTTTACTTTTGCAATAAGATCGATCAGGACAATGCCCTCAATGCCAAAACTGCATGCATAAACGAGCTGATCACCATAGTGGCCGTACGCCCATTTCAGCACAGATAGGGCCCCTTTATACAAATCGTCCTCTTGAAATGTAATGGACGGCTCTTGCCAATTTTCATAAGTTAACATTGTTTCTCCCCTTCCGGAGTACTGCTTCTATCGCTATTCTCCGCACTACTTTAATCTGATTTTTTCATTTTTTTCCACTTGAATCACTTGACCGTCCTGAACGACCAACGTAATTGAACCGAATTTCATATCCCCAATCAGCTCTTGCATATGCTTCACTAAGTCCTCATCCTGGTTTTGTTTCAGTTCCATCTCCTCTTCCTCCTCACCGTTAAAATAAAAAAACTTTCTTTCAGTCCGAAAGAAAGATGAGGAAGCTCACGATTTCCTTATCTTTCAAAATAGAATCATTTTGCAGGAAGTAGCACCTTGCAAATCGCAGGTTGCCGGGCTTCATCGGGCCAGTCCCTCCACCTCTCTGGATAAGAGTTTTAATTTGTATTAAATATTAACACAATTCAAACAAAAGTCAACCCGACTTTATTGATAGGATTAGTTTTTATTTAAATTTGAGTCTATTTTACTATTTTTAACCAAATAAAAAACTGTGCAGTGCAGCACAGCTTTTTTAAAACAAGACAAGCTTTTTAGACCGTTTCTTCCATCCAAGATTCAGACGAAGGATCCTGTCTCCAGCGTTTTAGTTTATTCATAGCAGAAGGCTCAATTGCTTTTAGCTCAAGTGCCACTTCTGTCAGTGTGTCATAGTCTGTCAGCGTGACATAGGGAATGTTTTTCTCTTGAAAAGCCGCAGCTGCTTTTGGCAGTCCATAAGTGAAGATCGCAACAACTCCGAGTACGTCACAGCCTTCTTCTTCTAGAGCAGCCACAACTTCAAGAACGCTGCCTCCAGTTGAGATAAGGTCTTCTACGACAACCACCTTTTGTCCAGGTGATACGGCTCCTTCAATTTGATTTCCTTTTCCGTGTGCTTTTGGTTTACTTCTTACATAACACATCGGTACATTCAGACGATCAGCTGCTAATGCCGCATGAGGAATGCCAGCTGTAGCTGTACCTGCGACAACTTCCGCTCCTTCAAAATGAGTGAGAATCAAGTCTTTTAAACCTTCCGCAATGTCCCCTCTGACCTCAGGATAAGACAAGGTGAGGCGATTGTCACAGTAAATCGGTGATTTGATACCGCTCGCCCATGTAAATGGTTCGTCTGGTTTTAAAGAGACAGCTTTGATTTGTAATAAATGCTTTGCGATTTTCGTTTTCATCCGGCAGTCACTCCCACTCTTTCAAAATTTGTTGATAAGCTTCCACTGGGTTTGTGGCTTTTGTGATCGATCTTCCCACAACAATCTGTGAAACACCCTGTTCTTTGGCAAAGGCAGGTGTCGCCACACGCTTTTGGTCATCCGTTTGATCATTTGGTAAGCGAATTCCTGGTGTCACAGTGAGAAAGGAAGGAGAGATTTGTTCATGAAGCTGTTTTGATTCATGAACAGAGCACACCACACCATCAAGTCCACTTTCATATGCCAATTGTCCATAATGAAGCACCGCCTCTTGCAATGGGCGGTCAATTAGTAATTCTTTTTTCATCATATCTTCTGACGTGCTTGTCAGCTGTGTCACTGCAATAATAGCCGGGCGATTTTGCCCGGCAGGGGTTCCGCTTTCAAGCCCCTCTACGGCCGCCTGCATCATTCTTTTCCCGCCGGCTGCATGTACATTCACTAAATCAACACCAAGTGCAGCAAGTCTGTTCATCGCTTTTTGCACAGTTGTTGGAATGTCATGAAGCTTCAGATCAAGGAAAATACGGCAATTTTTTTCTTTCAGTGCGTCAATAATGGCAGGACCTTCTTGGTAAAACAGCTCCATGCCGACCTTTACGAATAATGGAGTGCCTTCAAAACGATCTATAAAGGCGTGCGCCTCCTGTCCTGATGGAAAATCAAGCGCGATGATGGGCAAGTGCTTCATGTTTCCAGCTCCTTCCGATGCATTCCTCTACAGATGAATACCCATAAGCCGCTAACACATTCGGCAGTTCATCAATGATTTCCGGGCAAATAAATGGGTTCACAAAATTGGCTGTCCCAACAGCTACCGCACTTGCACCAGCTAGTAAAAATTCAAGTACATCTTCAGCGCTTTGCACCCCGCCCATCCCAATAATCGGAATAGAAACGGCCTGACTGACCTCATGCACCATTCGGATGGCAACAGGTTTTACAGCAGGACCTGATAATCCGCCTGTTTTATTGGCAAGAATGGGTTTGCCTGTTTTTAAATCTAAACGCATCCCAATCAAGGTATTGATCATGGTGAGTCCATCCGCTCCAGCCGATTCAATCGCTTTAGCAATCTCAACGATATTGGCCACATTAGGTGACAGTTTCACATAAACAGGAACGGTGGAAACTTCCTTGACGGCTTTTGTCAATGTAGCCGCCATTTCTGGATCGGTCCCAAAGGCAATTCCACCTGTTTTCACATTCGGACACGAGATATTCAGTTCAAGGGCGTGAACATTGCTTGCTTGACTAATTTGCTTTGCTACTTCAACATAATCATCAACTTGTGATCCAGCAACATTGGCAATAATAGGGGTATCGAACTGCTCAAGCCAAGGTAATTCATGTTCAAGCACGCCTTTTAGACCTGGATTTTGGAGACCAATCGCATTCAGCATACCGGCTCCTGTCTCAGCTACCCTCGGTGTCGGGTTGCCAAATCTCGGTTCAAGGGTCGTGGCTTTAATCATGATGCCGCCCAGCAAGGAAAGGTCATATAATGATGCGAATTCTTTTCCAAATCCAAAACAGCCTGATGCAGGAATGATTGGATTTTTTAAAGATAAGCCGGGTAATTCGATGTTTAGCATGATAGCGCCACCTCCTCCGCTTTAAAAACAGGTCCATCCAGACAAACTTTAACGTACGGTTTCTCGTGCTGATCGGTATGACAGACACAAGCAAAGCATGCACCGATTCCGCAGCCCATTCGTTCTTCCATTGAAATATAGACAGGCTTCTCGGGATAAGAGTCTTTTAGTGCTTTTAACATAGGTGTCGGTCCACAGGAAAGCAAGACATCAAAGTCCAGCTCATTCTCTTCAATGACATTTGTCACGAAACCTTTCAAACCATATGTCCCATCAACGGTTGCGATAAACGTATCTCCGAGTGCTTGAAACTTCTCCTCATAAAATACATCCTTTTTCGATTGAAAACCGAGAACATGTTTTACGATGACGCCTTTTTTCGTTAACCGCTTAGACAGTTCATATAGCGGAGGCACACCGATTCCTCCACCGACTAATAATGCGGTCTGTCCGGCCTGAACGACTGAAGGGTCATAGCCGTTTCCAAGCGGACCTAACACATCGACTGACTCTCCCGCCCGCTTTTTGGAAAGGAGCTTTGTGCCCTCTCCCTCTGCGCGGTAAATGATGGTTGCTTCTTGCTTTTCGGCATGAATGTTGGCAATACTGATCGGTCTTCTCAGCAGCGGTGTCATGGATTCACTGACCTTTATATGAAGAAACTGTCCAGCTGTTTGAAAGGATTCAACAAGATCACCCTTTAATGTCATTTCGTAAATATGATCAGCGATCTCTCGGTTCGAGACGACCGTCAAGTATGCTTTTTTCATATCGTTACTGTCACCTCAGCATTCGTTTTCACTTCTGGCATTTCATCTGCTCTAAAGGTCATGCTCTCTAGCACTCTTAAAATCGCTTCCGCTGTATCTAGTGACGTTAAGCAAGCGACACCATTTTCAACAGATTCACGTCTAATTCTAAAGCCGTCTCTTGCTGGCTGTTTTCCTTTTGTTAAGGTGTTGATGACAAATTGGGCTTCACCATTTCGAATGACATCCAGCAGATTCTTTCCTTCTTCTCCTATTTTGCCGACAACACTTGATGGAATGGAAGCTTGTTTTAAGTAATTCGCTGTTCCTTCTGTTGCTAAAATATGATAGCCGATGGAATGGAATCTTCTTGCAATCTCAAGTCCTTCTTCTTTATCTTTATCAGCCACTGTCAGGAGAACCGTTCCGTCTTTTGGAATTTGAATGCCTGATGCAATCAGCCCTTTGTAGAGGGCTTTTTCGATTGTGACATCTTTCCCCATGACTTCACCTGTTGATTTCATTTCAGGCCCTAGTGTAATATCTACTCTTCTTAGTTTTGCAAAAGAGAAGACTGGAACTTTAACATATACGCCTTCTTGCTCAACATGAAGCCCTTCTTGGTAGCCATAGTTTTTCAGTTTTTCTCCTAAAATAACCTTTGTAGCTAAGTTCGCCATTGGAATGCCTGTAATTTTACTTAAGAATGGGACAGTCCGGCTTGAACGCGGATTCACTTCAAGTACGTACACTTCACCTTTTGATAGAACAAATTGAATGTTCAAAAGCCCAATGATGTTAAGGCCTTTTGCGAGTTTAATCGTGTATTCTGCGATTTTCGCTTTGATGTCCTCAGACAAAGTTTGCGGCGGGTAGACCGCAATGGAGTCTCCAGAGTGAACGCCGGCTCTTTCAATGTGTTCCATAATGCCTGGTATGACAACCGTTTCTCCGTCAGACACAGCATCTACTTCAATTTCTTTTCCTGTCAAATACTTATCAATGAGCACTGGATGCTGCGGATTGACTTTCACCGCATTCTCCATGTAGTGAAGGAGCTCAGCTTCTTGATACACAATTTCCATTGCACGGCCGCCTAATACATAGGAAGGACGGACAAGCACGGGGTAACCGATTTGATTCGCAATCGCTACTGCCTCTGGTACAGACGTCGCTGTCTTACCATTTGGCTGCGGCACGCCGAGTGTTTCTAATGTTTGTTCAAACTTGTCACGGTTTTCCGCACGGTCAAGGTCTTCAAGCGAAGTTCCAAGAATCTTAACCCCTCTATTTGATAATTCATCTGCTAAGTTAATCGCTGTTTGTCCGCCAAACTGAACGACGACACCTTCTGGCTGTTCAAGGTCGATGATGTGCATCACATCTTCTACAGTGAGTGGTTCAAAGTAGAGCTTATCTGAAATACTAAAGTCTGTTGAGACGGTTTCAGGGTTGTTGTTAATAATAATGGCTTCATAGCCTGCCTGTTTGATTGCCCACACTGAATGCACGGTCGCATAATCGAATTCAACCCCTTGTCCGATTCTGATTGGACCTGAGCCTAGCACGATGACACTTTTCTTATCTGTTCGTTCGGATTCATTTTCATCTTCATATGTGCTGTAGAAATATGGTGTTTCTGATTCAAATTCTGCCGCACATGTGTCCACCATCTTATACACAGGAACGATGCCTGCTTCTGTTCTTAGGTTATAGACATCTGCCTCATTCATATTCCATTCGCGGCTAATATAAATATCTGAGAAACCTTTTTCTTTCGCTTCTTTTAAAACGTCTACATTGCCTTTGTTTTCTTTTAGTGTCTTTTCAAAAGCGATGATGCCTTCCAGTTTATGAAGGAAGAAATAATCAATTTTCGAGAATTCATGAATCTGTTCGACAGTATAGCCTCTTCTTAGCGCCTCAGCGATATAAAACAGACGTTCATCTCCTGCTTTGATAATCCGCTTTTCAAGCACTTCGTTCGTAATGTCCGCTTCGTCTTTTAATTCAATGTGATGCACATCCGCTTCAAGTGAACGAACAGCCTTTAAAAGAGACTCTTCTAATGTGCGGCCAATCGCCATGACTTCACCCGTTGCTTTCATTTGTGTTCCAAGTCGTCTGTTGGCAGATTCAAATTTATCGAACGGCCAGCGCGGGATTTTTGAAACAATATAGTCAAGTGCTGGCTCGAACGCTGCATATGTTTTGCCTGTGACTGGGTTCATCATTTCATCAAGTGTTAGGCCGACTGCGATTTTCGCTGCAAGTTTTGCAATTGGATATCCAGTTGCTTTAGACGCAAGAGCAGAAGAACGGCTCACGCGCGGGTTTACTTCGATAATATAGTATTGGAAGCTGTCTGGATCAATCGCCAGCTGTACGTTACATCCGCCTTCAATGCCAAGTGCACGGATCAGCTTGAGTGACACATTACGAAGCAGCTGATATTCACGATCACTTAGCGTTTGACTTGGTGCCACAACGATACTGTCACCTGTGTGAATGCCGACAGGATCAAAGTTTTCCATGTTACAAACCACAATGGCATGATCTCCGCTGTCACGCATGACCTCATATTCAATTTCTTTAAAGCCTGCGATACTTTTTTCAAGCAAACATTGTGTCACCGGACTTAACTTCAGTCCATTCTCGACGATTTCTTTTAATTCTTGCTCATTTGTACAAATTCCGCCGCCTGTTCCGCCTAGTGTATAGGCTGGTCTAACAATGACCGGGAAACCGATTTGATCTGTGAATGCCATCGCTTCTTCAAGGTTATGGATGATTTCACTTTCTGGTACAGGTTCATTTAATTCATTCATTAGATTACGGAATAAATCTCTGTCCTCTGCTTTTTGAATAGCTGACAGCTTGGTGCCTAGTACTTCAACACCGCATTCAGCGAGTACACCAAGATCTGATAATTCAACAGCAAGGTTCAATCCAGTTTGTCCGCCAAGTGTCGGCAAAATCGCATCAGGACGTTCTTTTCGAATGATTCGTGTTAAAAATTCTGGTGTCAGTGGTTCGATGTATACCTTATCGGCCATTTCTGTATCCGTCATGATCGTCGCAGGGTTAGAGTTCACAAGAACGACTTCATAGCCCTCTTCTTTTAGCGCTAAGCAAGCCTGTGTGCCTGCATAGTCAAACTCCGCTGCCTGACCGATGATGATTGGACCTGAACCGATCACTAAAATCTTTTTGATATCTACGCGTTTTGGCATACTTCTTCCCCTTCTTTCTCAGTTGTATGAATCATGTCCATGAACTCGTCAAATAAGTAGTTCGCATCTTCTGGACCCGGTGATGCTTCTGGGTGATACTGAACAGTGAATGCTGGTGCTTCTTTATGTTTTAATCCTTCAATGGTATTGTCATTTAGCGCAATATGTGTGACTTCAAGCACGTCTTCATTAATGGCGCTAACCGTGTAGCCATGGTTTTGAGACGTCAAGGTTACCTTGCCAGTTGCTAGTTCTTTGACTGGATGATTGGATCCTCTATGCCCAAATTTCATTTTTTCTGTACTTGCGCCGCACGCAAGCGCGAATAACTGGTGTCCTAGGCAGATACCAAAGAGTGGTACCTTTCCAATCAGCTGCTGAATCATTTCAACCGCTTCTGGCACATCGACTGGATCCCCAGGTCCGTTTGACAGCATGATGCCGTCTGGTTTTAACTGTAATACTTCATCTGCCGTGATATTGTGTGGCACCACAATAACATCACAATCTCGCTTATTGAGTTCGCGCAAAATGCCATGCTTCATGCCGAAATCGACAAGCACAATTCTTTTGCCTCTTCCTGGGCTTGGATACGCATTTTTCACAGATACTTGGCTTACTTGATCTGTTGGTAGCTGCATTGTTTGAAGGCGGCTCACAACATCTTCTACTTGTTCATCCGGTCCTGCAAAAGCTCCTCTTAATGTACCTGCACTTCGAATCATGCGCGTGAGCTTGCGTGTATCAATGCCGCTAAGACCCGGGATATTTTTCATTTTTAAATACTCATCAAGTGAGTATGAAGAGCGCCAGTTTGAAGGCTTTTCACAAAGCTCTTTCACGATCAGCCCTTTCACAAACGGTGTGATCGATTCAAAATCATCACGGTTAATGCCGTAGTTGCCGATCAGCGGGTAAGTGAGTGTGACAATTTGTCCGCAGTACGACGGGTCAGACAATATCTCTTGATAGCCCGTCATCCCTGTATTAAAGACGACTTCTCCGACTGACGGTTCTAAGCTGCCAAAGCCTGTTCCTTCGAATACTGTTCCGTTTTCTAGCACTAAGCGTCTCTTCATTTTACTAGTCTCCCCTCTTCATAAACGACTTTCCCAGATGCAAGTGTCATGACCGGCCATCCTGATACAGTCAATTTGTCAAACGGTGTATTTTGTCCTTTAGATAAGAAGCTTTTTTTGTCAATTGCCATTTCTTTGTTTAAATCAATCAGTGTGATATCAGCGATTTGACCTTCTTCCAGCTTTCCGTATGGAAGAGCAAAGGCTTCTGCTGGTTTGATGGTCATATAATCAACAAGTTCTTTTAATGTCCATTCCCCTGTTTTCACAAAACGTGTGTACAGAAGCGGGAACGCTGTTTCAAGTCCGACAATCCCAAATGGTGCCTTCTGCATCGTTTCGTTCTTTTCTTCTTCTGTATGCGGTGCATGGTCTGTGGCAATAAAATCAATCGTGCCATCTAAAAGTCCCTCGATCAGTGCCTCGCGATCTTCTGCTCCTCTGAGCGGCGGATTCATTTTATAGTTTGTGTCAAGACCTGGAATGTCTGCATCACATAAGAGAAGGTGATGTGGAGAGACCTCAGCCGTCACACGAATGCCTGCTTTTTTTGCATCGCGTACCACTCGGACGGATTCCTTTGTACTGATATGACATACATGATAATGACAATTCGCTGCTTCTGCTAAGAGGACATCTCTTGCAATATGCACCGATTCACAAATTGACGGTATTCCGTTTAACCCATTTGCTTTTGAAAAGTCTCCTTCATGAACGCATCCTCCATAAATGAGTGAGTTATCTTCACAGTGCGCCACTATGGCTTGATCAAGGCTTGCTGCCTTTTTCATTGCTTCGTACATCATGCCTGCGGTTTGAATACCAACACCGTCATCCGTAAAGGCAAATGCGCCCGCTTCTTTTAACGCTGCAAAGTCTGTCATCTCTTCGCCAATTTGTCTCGTCGTGATGGAAGCGTATGGCAATACTCTTACAGAGGAGGTCTCTTTGATTCGATTCATCAGCCATTCCATTTGTTCTTTTGTATCTGGAACTGGCCGTGTATTCGGCATCGCTGCAATGGTCGTATACCCGCCTCTTGCTGCTGCCTTAGAACCTGTTTCAATGGTTTCTTTTTTCTCGCCGCCTGGCTCTCTTAAATGCACATGCAGATCAATCAAACCTGGTGATACAAATAGCCCTGCTGCATCAATGACTTCTTCTCCGTCTTCTCTTTCTAAGTGACCCATTGCTTGAATCACTTTTCCTTCTACCCTAATATCCTGCTGCACTCTTTCCCCTGTGCTTGTTAAGATAAAACCGTTTTTAATGAGATATGACATAGACAGAATCTCTCCCTTTTTGATGTAGTCTGCTATTTTGAAAAGCTCTTTTTAACACAGCCATTCGGATATACACACCATTTTCCATTTGTTTAAAAATCCTTGACTGTTTTGACTCTACTAATGAATCATCTATTTCAACACCTCTATTTACTGGTGCTGGATGCATAATAATCGCTCTTTCTTTCATTTTGCTTGCCCTGTCTACTGTTAATCCATAAGTAGATAAGTAACCCTCGTTGCCCATCTTTTCTGAGTGTCTTTCATGCTGAATTCTCAGCAGCATCACCACGTCAGACCGCTTCATGGCTTCGTCCACTTCGACATACGTTCCATGAGGGTTTTGTTCATCTTGGAAAGAAGCTGGTCCTGAAAAGAGCACTGTCGCTCCTAGTCTTGCGAGGACTTCAGCATTGGACCTTGCCACCCTGCTATGCTTGATATCACCATGAATCGAGATCGTTAAGCCTTCAAAGCCGCCAAACTCTTCGAAGATCGTCATCAAATCCAGCAATGATTGGGTAGGATGCTGACCGCAGCCATCTCCCGCATTAATGATTGGAATCCCGACCTTCCCAATCAACTCTTTGTAATATTCGTCGGTACTGTCTCTGATGACACATGCCTTGACTCCGATGGATTCAAGTGTTTTCACTGTATCGTAAAGGGTCTCTCCCTTTTGAACAGAGGTACTTGCTGCGTCTAGGTTCAGCACATTCATTCCAAGTTTCTTCTCTGCCACCTCAAAGCTAAAACGCGTTCTTGTACTTGGTTCAAAGAAGAGGTTCGCTACAAATTCACCTGCTAAACCATGTTCCTGTTTCCCTTTTTTCAATGCACATGCTTCTTCAATCAGCTGTAAAATTTCTTCCTTTGACAAGCTGCTCATTGTCGATAAATCATTCATTTTTTCTGCCCCCTCTAGTTTTTCATCACTTTCAGGTTCAAAAAAACCCTAAGCCTCGGCAGCTTAGGGTTCTCCAAAAGAAGCAGGGGTGCTTTCGCACGTTCTGCTCCGTTTAGAACCCTTGTCAGCCTCACTGGACTTCTTTTAAAAGGTTTTCGGTATTCGATTCATTTGACTCATCATCTTCTGCCTTCTGATGCGGCAGAATCAGGTTTAACAGGACGCCAGTAATGGCAGCGAGTGCCATTCCTGACAGCGTCAGATTGATTTGTTTCACCTCAATGAATGCCCCGCCAATTCCAATGACTAAGATGACTGATGCGATAATGAGATTGCGCTTTTCTTCAAAGTTCACTTTGTGATCAATCAGGATTCGCAGTCCGCTTGAGGCTATGATTCCAAAGAGCAGGAACGAAACGCCCCCCATAACCGCGGACGGTACTGTACTGATTAATGCTGAAATTTTCCCAACAAAGCCGAAGCAGATCGCAAACACCGCTGCTCCGCCGATGACGAAGATACTGAACACTCTTGTGATCGCAAGGACGCCAATGTTCTCTCCATAAGTCGTTGTTGGAGGTCCGCCGATGAGTGAAGCGAAGATTGTCGCCGCACTGTCTCCTAAAATGGAGCGATGAAGACCTGGCTTTTTAATAAAATCTTGTCCAACAACTTTGCTTAACACGACTTGATGGCCGATGTGCTCAGACATGGTCACAAAGGCAACCGGCACCATCACTGTGAGAATGCTTAAGGTCACAGCAGGTGTATAGTCGACAAATGGCACAACAAAGTCTGGTACAGCAAACCATTTTGCGTCAATGACCGGCTGGAAGTTCACAATGCCTTGTGTTAAAGCAAAAAGGTAGCCGCTGATAATGCCGATTAAGACTGGAATCAAGCTAAGGAATCCTCTTAGGAAGATCATACTAATAATGGTGACAGCGAGCGTGAAGCCTGCAACCATTAAATGCTTCAGGCTGTAAACAAGCTCCTTTGCATTTGGATCCACGTACATCGCCATGTTAACAGCTGTTCCAGCGAGTCCGAGTCCGATGACCATAATGACGGGTCCTACAACGACAGGCGGCAGAAGCTTCATTAGCCAGCCTGTGCCGAGCCATTTGATAAATAATGCGATGAGTGCATATGCCACACCCGCCATAAAGGCACCTACCATTGCGGCTCCAGGGCCGCCGGTGGCTTTTACATTCAAGATAGGGGCGATAAAGGCAAAGGACGATCCAAGATACGCCGGAATTTGCCCTCTTGTGATGATTAAGTACACAATGGTTCCAACCCCGCTTGAGATGAGCGCAACGGCTGGGCTCATATCAATGATCTTTGGTACAAGAATGGTTGCACCAAACATGGCAAACAAGTGCTGCAGGCTGAGTGACAGCCATGTGAACGGTTTTGGGATATCTCGAATGCCTAAATTGGCTTTTTGCTGACTCATGATTTTCCTCCTAGATGTGTCCTTTTTCATTAAAAAAGCCTCTTTGCGAGTATGCGCAAAGAGGCCTAGAAAAACCGTACACGTCACTTTAGTCGTGTGCTCGGTGTCTCTGTTATTGCCCTCTTTGCAAACTCTCTGGAATGCATTTAAAAAGGTTATTTTTCATATATAGCGACAAGGTCGTTTTGATCTACTTCATTGAGCTGAACCATGACTGTCTCTGCTTTTGATGTCGGGATGTTTTTTCCGATATAATCCGCTCGAATCGGCAGCTCCCGGTGTCCCCGGTCGACTAGAACAGCCAGCTGAATGGAAGATGGTCTTCCTACATCCACAAGCGCATCCATAGCTGCTCTCACCGTTCTGCCTGTGAACAGAACATCATCCACGACAATGAGTGTTTTGTCATTAATGTCAGCTGGAATGTCTGCACCCTTGACAAGCGGGTCTTGATTCTCTGTCTTTTTTGTCAGGTCATCACGGTATAGCGTAATATCCAGTTCACCCACAGTCACGGGGTTTCCTTCAATTTGCTCGATGCGCTCTGCAAGGCGCTTTGCAAGATGAATACCTCTTGTCTTGATCCCGGCCAGGATGACATCCTTCATCCCTTTGTTGCGCTCAATCATTTCATGTGCAATACGGGTAAGCGCTCGTCTTATCGCTTGTTCATCAAGAATAACTGCTTTTTGTTCCATCTTTTACACCTCTTTTTGACAAATAAAAAGCCCCTTCTGCAAAGGGCAGAGAGGGGCGCTCATTTGTGCATACTCGTGCACAAATTGATCCGTTATCCTTCTCAGCCTCTCTGGACTGTTTTAAAGAATCTCAATTTCTTCGTTTATTATTTCAAAAAAAGAACGGCCTGTCAATCGTTATTTCTTAATGAATCGATAAAGCCCCGCATATCAGCTGGAATTGGAGCTGTAAACTCCATATATTCTCCTGTTCTAGGGTGATCAAATCCTAACACGCCTGCATGCAGCAGTTGTCCATTGAAATCAACAGTTTTTCTCGGGCCATATTTTGGATCTCCGGCAAGAGGATAGCCAATGTATTTCATATGAACACGAATTTGGTGGGTTCTTCCTGTTTCAAGGCGGCATTCTACAACGGTAAAGTCTTTAAAGCGCTCCATCACATCAAAATGAGTGACCGCCTGCTTTGCATTTTCTTTTGTGACCGTCATGCTTTGGCGATCTTTTTTGTCTCGACCAATTGGAGCATCAATCGTTCCAGTATCATGCTGAATGATGCCATGAACAACGGCTGTGTATTTTCTAGTGACCGTTTTCGCCACCAGCTGATTGACGAGTGATTCATGCGCCATATCATTTTTTGCGACCATTAAAAGCCCTGACGTATCTTTATCAATCCGGTGGACAATTCCTGGTCTCATCACACCATTAATGCCTGACAAATCATTGCAATGAGCCATGAGGCCATTAACAAGAGTACCTGTCACATGTCCTGGTGCTGGATGAACGACCATTCCTCTTGGTTTATTGACCACTAGTACATCTTCATCCTCATAATAAATATCAAGATCCATTGATTCCGCTTCTACATCTAGTGCTTCTGGATCTGGAATCTCTACTTTGATTTGATCTCCAGCTTGTACTTTATAATTGGCCTTCACTTGTTTTCCATTTACTTCGATGAGCCCATCTTTCACCCACTGCTGGACTTGGGTTCTTGACCATTCTGGTTCAGTTGTGCTTAAAAATTTATCAAGCCGTTCACTCGTTTGTTCTTCTGAAACGGCAATGTTTACTTGATTCATGTAGTTGACTCCTTATTTTTCTTTCCATCTAACAGCATTTGAATAAAGAGCAGAATGACCCCCACACATAGAGAGGAATCTGCGATATTAAAGATTGGATAATGATAATCCCCAAATACGAAATGAGCAAAATCAACCACTTCTTGACGGAAAATACGGTCAATAAAGTTTCCAATCGCTCCGCCAAGCATTAAGGCAAGCGCTACGCCAAGTAGCTTGTCCTTTTGTCCATGTTTTTGCAAATAATAAACAATTCCTGCAATAACAACGAGTGTGATCACATAGAAAAACCACATTTGTCCTTGGAGAATCCCCCATGCGGCTCCTGAATTTCGGTGGGATGTGATGTAAAAGAAGCCATCAATCACAGGAATAGAATCACCGAGCATCATATGTTTGACAATGAGCCATTTTGTTAATTGATCTAAACAAATTATCACGAATGCGATTATGTAATAGAACACACACGTTCCTCCATCTTCATACTTTGGTCTTTATGCATTTTATCAAGAAAACAGGATGGAGTAAAGAAACTTTAGTTGACAGACAAAAACCTCCCTACATGTGGAAGGCTTCAAAATGAGAATCGTTTGATTCATAAGGATAAGGGGTGAATGCTTTTTTCTCGTATTGCTTATGATATAAAAAGTCGTCAGTCGTACGAGCTGTCGGAAGAATACTCATTTGTTCAATGGGCATTGTATGCCCTGTCGCCTCACATATGCCATAAGTTCCTTGTTCAATTTTTGCAATCGCGAGCGAAACATCTTGCAGTTCTTCTTTGATGTGATAAAGAAGCGTGGTCGTTTTTGCTTGATCGAACGTGACATGTTCAGCGGGTGAACGCAATGATGCATATTCAAACAGTTTCGATTGCAGTTCTTCTCTCATTTGAAGGAGTTCCATGTAAATCGTCTCTAGATCGCCATTCATGTCGCTGTTTCAACTCCTGCCCTGTCGTGATAATCATATTGTTGCCCCGCCTGTTCACTTTAAAGCCATAAGATTTTTCCTTTCGTTCTAAACGCTGTCATTTTCTCTATATCAAAAACGCCCCGCTATATGCGGGGCGCTAGTTGGTGATATCACGCTGTTAATTCTGGTAATATTTCTCCACGATTTCAGCATTTTTGAGAGACAATGTTGGGTATTTTGGATTTGCGCCAACATCTTTTGAAATAATGCGGGAACGTTCGCACAGTTCGCCTTCTGCTTTTTGAACAACAATACGTCCTGATGTGTATTCAGGCGCTGATGCGTCTGCATGCTTCTCATCTTCTACTGTTAACTCAGAAATGATAAAGAGCTGCTTCACATCTTCTTTAATGGATGCAAGAAGGTTTTTCACTTCCTCTGTTGCATAAAGGGTCACACTCGCTTCAAGTGAACGTCCGATGACTTTCTCATTACGCGCAATTTCCAGCGCTTTTAGCACATCGTCACGTACTTCCATAAAGCGGTCAAACTTCACTTCTGTCGCTTCTGCTTGAGGAACAGCTACACCTTCTGGCATATCTGTTAACTGAACACTTGGCTCTTCAACAAAGCTTAAGTGGCTCCACAATTCATCTGCTGTATGCGGAAGAATTGGTGCTGTCAGCTTCACTAACGCCATTAATGTTTCGTAGAAGACCGTCTGCATGCTGCGGCGGTCTGGGTGATCCGCATGCTCAATGTATACCACATCTTTTGCAAAATCGAGATAGAAAGAGCTAAGCTCAATCGTACAGAAGTTGTGGATGGCATGATAGACAACCGCAAATTCGTAATCATCATAAGCTTTTTTCACTTTATCAATCAATTTGTTTAATTTGATTAAGATATATTGATCCACTTCGCGAAGCTCTTCGACTGGTACTGCATTGACTGCTGGATCAAAGTCAAACAGGTTACCATGCAAGAAGCGGAACGTGTTACGGATTTTACGATAAACTTCTGCGACTTGTTTTAAAATGTCGTCAGACACTGGATGATCGGCTTGATAGTTGACAGAAGATACCCAAAGTCTAAGAATCTCCGCACCAAGCTGCTTCGCTACTTTCGTCGGATCAATCGTATTGCCTAATGATTTACTCATCTTGCGTCCTTCTTTATCAAGCGTAAAGCCATGGCTGAGAACACCTTTATATGGCGCTTTTCCAGTGACTGCAACTGCTGTAGATAAAGATGAGTTAAACCAGCCGCGATATTGATCAGAACCTTCAAGGTAAAGGTCTGCCGGACGAACCAGATCATCTCGTTCTTCTAATACCGCTTGGTGAGAAGAACCAGAATCAAACCATACATCCATGATATCTTGCTCTTTTGTAAATTCACCGTTCGGGCTGCCTGGATGTGTAAAGCCTTCAGGCAATAATTCTTTTGCTTCTTTTTCAAACCAAATATTCGAGCCATGTTCTCTAAATAATTGAGAGACGTGCTGAATCGTTTCATCTGTGATGATTGGCTCACCATTTTCAGCATAGAAGACTGGGATTGGAACGCCCCATACACGCTGTCTTGAAATGCACCAGTCACCTCTGTCACGCACCATATTGAACAGGCGCGTTTCGCCCCAAGCTGGAACCCATTTCGTTTCTTTAATATTATCTAATAGTGCTTCTCTGAAATCTTTAATGGAAGCAAACCACTGAGCAGTTGCACGATAAATTGTTGGTTTTTTCGTTCTCCAGTCATGCGGATAGGAGTGCGTGATAAAGTCGAGCTTTTTCAATGCGCCTTTTGCTTCAAGCTGTTCTGTGATGGCTTTATTGGCATCCTCATAGAATAGTCCTTCAAAACCAGGTGCTTCTTCTGTCATCACACCTTTTTCATCTACTGGACATAACACATCAAGACCGTACTTCATACTTACGATAAAGTCATCTTCCCCGTGACCTGGCGCTGTGTGAACACAGCCTGTTCCTGCATCTGTTGTGACGTGATCGCCAAGCATCACAAGAGAATCTCTATCGTAAATTGGATGTGCTGCAACGACCTTATCTAATTCTTTACCTTTTAAGGTTTTCACAACTTCGTACTCTTCAAAGCCAAGTGTTTTTGCCACTTGTTCAACTAGCTCAGATGCGATGACATATCGCTCAGCACCCACTTGAAGCACGCTGTACTCTAGGTTTGGGTGAACACAAATGCCAAGGTTTGCAGGAAGTGTCCAAGGTGTTGTTGTCCAGATGATGAACTGCTCGCCGTTTTCAAGTACGCCTTTGCCATCTTTCACTTTAAATGATACGTAAATCGATGGTGAACGTTTGTCCTTGTATTCAATTTCTGCTTCAGCAAGTGCTGATTCACTTGAAGGAGACCAGTTAACAGGCTTAAGACCTTTGTAAATATAGCCTCTTTTCGCCATTTCACCAAAGACAAGAATTTGCTGCGCTTCGTATTCAGGCTTCAATGTCACATATGGATTATCCCAGTCTGCTCTTACGCCCAAACGTTTAAACTGATTGCGCTGACCTTCGATTTGTTTCCAAGCATACTCCTCACATAGTTTACGGAATTCTGCTGTCGACATTTCTTTGCGTTTGACTTTTTTATTTTTCGTAAGGGCTGTTTCAATCGGTAAGCCATGTGTATCCCACCCCGGTACGTACGGTGCATGGAATCCATTCATTGATTTAAAACGGACAATAAAATCTTTGAGGATTTTATTGAGTGCGTGCCCCATATGAATGTCACCATTCGCATATGGAGGTCCATCATGCAAAATAAAGGTCGGGCGTCCTTTTGTCCGCTCTAAAACCATTTGATAGATGTCTTTTTCTGCCCACTCCTCTTGGATTTCAGGCTCTTTGTTCGGCAAGTTCCCTCTCATCGGGAATTCTGTTTTTGGCATTAATAAGGTGTCTTTGTAGTTCATACCTATTCCTCCACATGCAAATTCGTATTAAAAAACAATAAAAAAAGCCCTCTCATCCCATAAGGGACGAGAAGGCTTGTCTCGCGGTACCACCCTTTTAGACAAGCGCTTTGAAATTGCCGCTTATCCACTCTAAAATCGTAACGTGATCTGACGCCTTTTCTTACTCATTCATTTCAGAAAAGGAACTAAAGGGGTGATCTCATTGCAGCGTTTCGTAATGTCAGGCTTCCACCGTCCCTGATTCGCTTTATTACGCATGTGTAACCGCTGCGAGTGTCCCTTTCAAACGTTTATCTCTTGTTAATTTATGATGGTATTATATGCAACATGAGCACGTCATGTCAAGGTGATGCGCTTATTCTTTTTCGTCAAAGACAGCGTCAACTTCATATTCCAGCAAATGATCCCAATCATCATTTTTCAGAAGATCAAGCTGAGCTTCGATGAGCATTTGGAAACGAGTTCTAAAGACTTTCGACTGTTTCTTGAGCTCTTCGATTTCCATTGCAATCTTTCTTGATTTTGATAACGCTTCGTTGATAATACGGTCTGCATTTTTCTCAGCTTCACGAATGATCAATTTCGCTTCTTTATCAGAATGACGCTTCACGTCTTCTGCTGCTTCTTGCGCCACAAGAATGGATTTGTTTAATGTTTCTTCAATTGTTGCAAAATGGCCTAGTCTTTCATCAAGCTCGTTGACTTTGTCTTCAAGCTCGTTCTTTTTGCGAAGTACGATCTCGTAATCTTTACGTACTTGGCTTAAAAACTCATTTACTTCATCTTCGTCATAGCCGCGAAAACTTTTTGTGAACGTTTTATTATGAATATCATTAGGTGTTAATGGCAATCTTGCCACCTCCAGATTCAAATTCGTTATGTCAGAAGCTCAAATGTTACTTTGAATTTATCTTTTTTCGTCTTCCCATCAATTGTTTTTAAGCTAAAGCGGCCAAATCCCCTGACAGAGAGCTGATCACCTTCACCAATTGTAAAGGAAGGGTCTTCAGTGACTTTCCAGTTTACTTTGACAAGACCATTTTTGACCAAAAGCTGTGCTTTTTGCCGAGACTGACGGCTGACAGCAGCACATACAGCGTCAAGCCGCAGTGAAGAAATCGTATCTTCTTTGATATCGGTTTTGCTGATGACTGGCTGAAGATCTGCCTTGCTGATTTCCTCTAATGAAACAGATGCTCTGCCGACATGCGTCAGCTGAGCCCGAACAAAATCGGCAACATCGCTTGTACAAATAAATTGCACGTTGTCCTCTGAAAACAACAAATCACCGAATTTTTGACGCTTCAGGCCTGTCCCAATGAGCGAACCGAGAAGGTTGGGGTGTTCTATAGAAATAAACTTTTTCGCATAGTTCACCTGAAAATAAGTCAGTTCAAAATCCTGTATGGTCGGTGCTAAATAGTCAGGATAGATCAAAGCCCTTTTCCGCTCTGCTTCCTCATACCCGCCAAAAAACATGAGACCCAGTTCATCAGAATGCTGAATCACGGACTGGGTAATGAACTGCTCACGCGGATCAAGAAAGTCTGTTAATTTCATTCGATATTGATCGAGTGCGATGTTTTTCCAGCCTAATACTTGGTCGACAAATGGCTGTTCGTCTTTTCTAAAATGTTGATAAATATCGCTCATTTTGTTCCCCTTTTATGTAAAAGAGCCTGGCAGATGCCAAGCCCGGCAGCCTGTTTACATGAATCGTACAATCATATTATAAAGACCAGTTAGTCCATACGATGATGCGAAACGAATCACAAGCAATGCCACAATCGGCGAGATGTCAATCATGCCAATTGGCGGAATAATTTTACGGAATGGTTCTAAATACGGTTCGCAAATGTTTGTCAAGAAGCGGCCAATCGATGTTTCTCTTGCAGATGGCACCCATGACATAAAGATGTAAATAATGATCGCGAATGAGTAAATCGTTAATACCGTACCCAAAATATTAAAAATGAAATTTAGAATAACTATGATTTACCACCTCTGAGGTTCTTCCTCTGTCAATAGCTCTGATATTGTGCCAGATACATCCACATTATCAGGAGTGCAGAGGAATATATTCGAGCCAATACGCTGAATGTCTCCACCGATTGCATAAACCGTTCCGCTTAAGAAGTCGATGATTCGCTTTGCTTGATCGTGCTGAATGCGCTGCAAATTGACGACGACTGCACGCCGATTTTTAATATGGTCTGCAATCTCCTGAGCCTCTGCATAAACACGCGGCTCACTTAACACCACTTTAGAGGATTTTTGCACGCTTTGCAAGCTGACGACATTTTGTTTTCCTGCCTGAGGACGCTCTTGAAATGCCGCTTTATCTTTTGTGTTTTTTTCTTCTTGTGCTGGTTCTCTTTCTTCATCAATATATTCGTACTCATACTCTTCATCATCGAGTGTGAAGAAGCTTTTAAACTTATTTTTTATGCTCATGTCACGCACCTCCTGTTTCATTTCCAACAAGTGAAGAGCCAATCCGAACAAATGTCGCACCTTCTTCAATTGCGATTTCAAAATCGTTTGACATGCCCATCGATAAATGCTGACAAGGTGCATTTACTTGGTTCAGTTGTTTTACCTCTTGTTGAAGGCTTTTTAATGTTTTAAAACAGTTTCGTATCACAGTATGATCATCTGTAAATGGAGCCATCGTCATGAGTCCAGCAATTTCAATCTTTTTGAAATCAGCGAGCTGCTTGACAAATGGAATCACGTCCTCACTTTGCAAGCCGTGTTTTGACTCCTCCAGTGATGTATTCACTTGTACAAAACAGCGAACCGTGTGATCCGCTCTTTTTTCAATTTCATTCGCAAGGGACATTCTGTCTAGCGAATGTAAGTAGTCAATGGTCTGAATGACAGATTTCACTTTTCGCGTCTGTAAACTGCCGATGAAGTGCCAGCTAATGTTTTCATCGGTTATGGCTGCCTGTTTTTCAAGTAACCCTTGGTCACGATTTTCACCAAAGTGCAAAATTCCGGCATCCTTGGCTTCTAATGCTCGTTCAATCGAGACATACTTTGTGACAGCGACAACCGATACATCGTCTGGATGTCTACCTGCTCTTTTACATGCTTCGTTGATTTGTTCATTTATTTGTCTGAGATTCTCTCGTACATTCAATTGCACTTATGCCTCCTTAAACCCGACAAAAGACATCATACGTCCTGTTTTCCCTTGATCACGCCGGTGTGAGAAGAAATGCTGCTCATTGCAACTTGTGCACATCGAACTGACATGTATGTTTTCTTCTTTTAATCCTGCATGAAGTAATACGTTTTTGTTTAGTGTTTTTAAGTCAATTTTGTATTGTCCTTGTGACATCTCGGAATACACATCCTCTGTTGAAAAAGGAAGCTGTTTCACTTGATCTATGACAACATCATCTACTATGTAGCAGCAGCTGCCAATGGATGGTCCAATGACGACTTGTATATGATCGGCATCAGCGCCTTCTTGGCGAACCCATGCATCAACCATGTTGGCGCCAATTTGTTTGACGGTTCCTTTCCAGCCGGCATGAGCCGTTCCAATCAGCCCAGATTGCGGTGCTAGAAAATAAAGCGGAACACAGTCAGCGAAACAAAGAGCGAGCATGATGTTAGGTTCAGAGGTGTATAAACCATCTGTTCTAGAGAGCGCTTCATCATACTGAAGACTTCCTCTTCCCTTTTGTTCCTTCGTGACTTTCATGATGCGATCCTCGTGTGTTTGGTCAGCAAACACCCAATTAGAGAGCGGCACAGCAGTAGCATCTGCAATGACTTGACGATTCATTTGGACACTAGAAGCATCATCTCCTACATGGAGTCCAGTGTTCATTGATTGATATGGAGAAAGACTAAAACCGCCATTTTTTGTCGTAAAACCGGCCAATATCTCTTTTCCAGAACATGTCATGTTCGTCCAATCATGAATCAGCATTGCATCAGGTGATTTCTGCTGAAAGGGGTCATATTTGTCTATCAAAGCTGCCTCCCACCTTTCATTCATCTCTCTTTATATCGCTCCTATTTTACCACAAGACCTGCTAAGACAGTTAGTGGGATTCATTAAATATTACACTCAAATGTGCCCTTTCTACAGGTTTTTTTTCAAATTGATATGAAAACGTAATCTTTTTACCCGAAAAAGACATTGATTGCTGAGAATGGAGAGCTTGTTTTAAGGAAAATTGGATCTATTAGTTGAGGAATTTACACAAATTAAGAAGACAAACGGACAAGTATCACATCTTCGCCAATTTTTACTATATTTCGCCACGGGACAATCATTTCCTCTTCTTTTCCGAAAAATCCCATCATTTTACCTGTACCGCCAATGATAATCGCTTGTATTTTACCGCTCGTGACATTGATATCAATGTCTCCAATAGTACCTAATTTTTTTCCGCTGGACACATCGACGACATCTTTGATTTGGAATTCAGAAATACTGATCATCTGTCCTTCCCCGCCTTTCGTTTTCTACTATAATATGTATGATGGAAAAGCAGGGAAGCAGACCAATAGTTTCTCTTATCTACAATTTACTTAAGTGAGGACGGCCGTTTTGCCACATGACTTCGACTGGACATTCAAAAAAGGAAGAAAGCAAGTCACTTGTCATCATCTGCTTTGTTTCCCCTTTATGAAAAACAGTACCTTCTTTTAATAATAAGGTGTGCTGAAAAATCGGGAGAATCTCTTCTGCGTGGTGGGTCGTATAGAGCAATGTGGGCGCATCTGGTTTTGATGCAATCAATGAGATCGTCTCCAGCACTTGTTCTCTTGCTAAAAAATCAAGACCTGTCACAGGTTCATCTAAGATCAGAAGCTTCGGATCATTCATTAAAGCTCTTGCGATCAGCACTTTTTGTTTCTCCCCTTGCGAGAGGGTTTCATACGTGCGATTGGCATATTGAAACGAGCCAAATGTTTTTAATAAATCAATCGCCTTCTCTCTTATCTCATCTGTCGGTGTTTCATAAAGTCCGATGGAAGCAAATGCCCCGCTCAAAACAATTTCAAATGCATTGTCATCTCTGTGCAGCTTCTTTTCAAGACCAGCAGAGATGAGACCAATTTTCTTCCTTAGTTTTTCACCAAGCGCTTCCTTGCCAAACACATGGCCTAACACCGTCATCTCACCTGACGTTGGAAAATAATATGAGCAAAGCATATTTAATAAAGCCGTTTTCCCAGCACCATTTAAACCATAAAGCACCCAGTGTTCCTGGTCTTTCACCTGCCAGTCAATAGAACGAAGCAGCCATTTTCCATTTCGTTTTAAAGAAACATCCTTCAAGTCAAGCGACACGATCTTTTCCCCCTGAATAAAAATTCTGAATATACAAATAATAACGTCTACAGCATATCTCAAATGTTTCAATCAGTAAACCTAACGCAAAAAAGCTGCTCCCTATAAGGAACAGCTTTTTCTATGTTTACGAAATTTCAATTCGTACGCCTTCTTTAATATCAGGAAACGTATGCGGGGATGCAAAGACAGCTCCCGGTAATACATCATCAAACGGCTCTTGGAAGTAGATCGAAATATGGCCGAGTTCCTTAAAGTTGTCATTTGCTTTATTGCCTAAAGCAGTAATGGTATACGTTTGGTCGCCCACTTGAATCGTTCCGCCTAATTTCAGCGGCTCTTCTTCTAAGTGTTCAAACTCATGAATGACAGACATATCTCTTAATTCCTGCGGCGCTGCTGGTCCAAATAAAACAATCAGCTTATCTTCTTTAAACTGCGGGACTAAGATCCCAATTTCTTTTACGACAGATTGTGTTACCATGTATCTCGATTCCTCCTTTAATACGTTTAATACATACCGAAGCTGGCAACGTATGCGATCACAACAGATAGAACGCCTGTAATGAGACGGCTATACAAAACAGCTGGTACCCCATATTGTACCGTTTCCGGCTTCGCTTCACCAAGTGATAGCCCCACCGGGATAAAGTCACACCCTACTTGACCGTTGATCGCAAACAGTGCTGGAAGAGCAAATTGAGGCGGAATGTTTCCTAGTGCAATTTGACTACCAATCAGTACACCGATGACTTGTGCGATGACTGCCCCAGGTCCTAAGACAGGCGATAGGAACGGTAAGGTACAGACAACAACGAGCAGTAAGAGCCCCCATAAAGATCCTGCCAAAGGTGAAAGGAAATGGGCAATCAGATCACCGATTTTTGTATAATTGATAATTCCAATTAACATACTGACAAAGGCCATGAAAGGAATAATGTTTTTAAGGAGCATATCAACAGAATCACGACCAGCTTGATAGAATGTGCCGGTTACTTTTCCGATTCCTCTTGAGAATCTCATGAGGAAATTCCCTTTTTCCTGACGTTCGATATTTTCCTCTTTCAGTTTTGAATAGGTTTCTTTGAAATTTTCTTTGTCAATTGGGCCGCTGCTTTCTTGACCTTCTACATTCCCTTCACTATCAGATGCTTCCGCAAAGGAAATATCTTTTTCTGTGACACCTGATACGAAGATATCCTCTGTAATGTGTTTTGCAAGCGGTCCAGAAGGAGAGGATGCCAGCACATCGACAGTTGGAATGCGTTTCATTGGATAAAGCCCAATTCGCGCTGTTCCTCCGCAGTCAATGACAACACACATCATTTCATCTTCTGGTATAGAATTTTTAAAGCCATCACATGCTTCTGTCCCTGTCATTTCTGCAATTTTACGTGCAACTGGGTGAATGCCTCCTCCTGTAATGGAAACGACCTTTCTTCTTTTACCGGTTGGTTCAAGCTCTAATCCTTTCCCCCATCCGCCAGCACCTTTTGCAACAAATACTTTGTGGTTTGTCATGTCTAACCCTCCCCTATTGTGAATTCGCTTTCATTTTTCCTGCTAAGTACTTTGTGATCCATTCCGTAATGATTCCGCGAAGTAAAATGACAACGATCCCGACTAAGAAGTAACGAACAGCCAGCTCTGACATAGAGTATCCAGCTTCTTTAATCCCGTTCGCAATTCCTAAGTAGACAAACAGTTCTCCTGCGTTGGCATACGGGAACAGTGATGTCACCGGATGAACAAATGAAACAGCTGAATCATAGAATGCTGGTTTTTGTTTTTCAGGTAAGAAGCGGCCAAACGTATAAGCCATTGGGTTTGTCAAAATAAGAACGGATAAGATCGGCATTAACGTATAGCGCAAAATGGTATATTTCGCTGCAAACTGAATCGCTCTATTCACTCGCTCTTCTCCAATAAACTTCATGACAGCATAAGTGAAAGTAAGTAACACAACAAGCGTTGGAACGATACCTGTAACAAGACCCATGAACTGCTTTCCGCCGGCTTCAAACATCCCGATAAAGTGCTCTCCAAACCATTGAATCCATTCCATGTTTCATCTCCCCTTTCTTAGTTCACATTTGTTATATTTTTTTTAGAAATCGAGACAAGCGCCTGCTCCGCTGCCATGGAGAGTGCTTGCATGACAGCTGGTCCCCTTTTGCGCTTTTTCAATGTTTGTTTCATCATGTGATGCTCATCAAGCACAGCCCCCACATGTTTTCCTTCATAGGAAGGCAGTTCCTTAAATTTAGACAAAATCGAGACGCCACCCAGCACATGACACTTTTGAATGATGTATGATTCATCGACAATGATGAGCGCAATGGCTCCAGGACCAAATTTGCGCCGCTCCATTCCTGAAAACAAGTGATAGCCTTGTTTCCCTTTATAGTCGTCTATCAGTGAGTCCATGCTCTTGCGGTAGTACTTGATTTGAATAAACGATAAACCATACTGCACAATCAGAATAATGCAAAGTACGATTGCTAATTTTTCCATAGCCTCACGTCCTTATGATTGAAATAAGTGATCTTGTAATGAACGCAGCTTCCAGACCGTTGTGTTTGCATCAAGTTCTACATCATCATGAGATAGGAATTGCCCCAATTTGATATCTTTTTTCGCTACCACTTTTCCGCTGATTAAGCCAATTGGGATGTGGCCGTTCGCTTTCATGTCTTGATGTGTTTCAAGTACACCTCTTACGGAGTATCCGCCAATACCATCAAGTGTTTCTCCTGCTTTAATATCTCTTTTCGCCACAGCGACAGTTTCTGATACTGGTACACCAATTGGATGGATTGAA
Source organism: Bacillus sp. FSL K6-2869 (assembly GCF_040869405.1). NCBI lineage: Bacteria > Bacillati > Bacillota > Bacilli > Caryophanales > Bacillaceae > Bacillus > Bacillus sp. FSL K6-2869. Next base: position 1,509,786 of record NZ_CP152035.1, on the reverse strand, counting down.
GAATCGTGTTGTAAGACTGCTTTTGCGATCGTCACTGGTGTTTCAAGACTTGCTAAGTGGAAAGGACGATACAGTGTGTAGTGAGGACCTTTTCCAACTTTTAAGTAGCGAAGTTCTTCATCTACTGGCTCAAGATCACTCTTGACGATGACAAAGACACCTGGTGCCAGTCCGTTTACATATTCAACGACTCCGAAGTTATCCAGTACGCCGCCTTGCTGTTTTTGATTTAATTTATCTGCTACATTTTCTAAATTCGCTTCTACTCCATGCATGCCGACTTTATCAGGCAAAAGTCCTGTTGCATTACTTAATAGGTTCATTTCTGCCATCGTTTTTGTTCCGTCTTGGAATGCTGCCAGCATGTGGGCACTCATATGTTTACTATCTGCTTCAGCTTTACACGTATCTGGGTTTGCTTCTGGGAAGAATGGGTTGTTCTTACCTTTCCCAGCAACCAATACTTCAAGCCCCATTGTTTTTGCAAATTCGTATAGTTCTAGCGTTGCTGCTGGTTCATCTCCAGCTGATCCAGAGTAAACAAGTCCTGCATTCGTGAATAATTTATGCATGACCAAGCCGATCGTAATATCGACTTCTACATTTAAAAGAACGAGATGTTTTTTTGAATTAAGCGCTTCCAAAGAAATGTTTGCTCCGACCTCTGGAACACCTGTTGCATCCACAACGACTTCCACAGAATCTGATTGAATCACTTCTCTGTAATCATTTGTGACGACCATTTGATGTGGTTTCGCATGTTGCTTGTAAAAATTCGCTGCTTTCTCAGCTGCACTAAGATGAATATCACAAACACCTGCAACAATCATGCCTGGAATTTTAGAAATTTGTGAAATGAGTCCAAACCCCATTTGGCCTGCCCCGATAATCCCAACTTTGATTGGATCTCCGCTGCGTTCTCGTGCTAACAATTGTTGATAAATTGACATCTAAATCATCCTTTCAGGTTTTCTTGCTTCACAATAGATTGCTAGAAAAATAATCTGAAACTTTTAACAAATGTTATAAAAATTAACAAAAATCTGTTTCTTGTAACATTTGTTATTTTATTTATCATTTGTTATGAACTTAGTTTATATGATGTGTCAACTTTGTGTCAAGATAAAATCGATAAAATTCTCAATCTTTTTGAGTCTAAAGACTCAAAAAAACTACCTAATCGGCTTAGGTAGTTACTTTAATAGGGCATCTCCGGTTTGTTCATCTGTAATTAACACATGAATTAATCCACCTTCTAACGCTGCCCTGATCGCTTCAATTTTTTCTTCTCCTCCAGCGACACCAATCACAAGAGGGATCTCTTTCAGTTTTAGAGGACTGATCCCCATCACCCGGTCGTTCCACGGATGCGGATACACTTCACCTTTATGATCAATAAAGTTATAACAAATGTCACCCGCGACATCTTTCGCTTGCAGGATATCTTCCTCACCACTTGTCATATAGGATTTCACCATCGTTGAATGTTGCGGAACCCCGCCTATTCCTACGACCGCGATATTTGATGATTCTCCTAATTCAATGACTTTTTTGATCGACGGCTGTCTAATGAGTACATCTTTCGCTTCTTTCGTATCAAGCATGACAGGCACATGTAAAAACTCACATTTGGATTTGAGTGCTTCTGAGCATCTTCCAATAATATAGTTGGCATGAATATCAACATCTTCATTTCCGACGCCTCCGACTAGCGGAACAAATGTTACAGACGGAAAATGCTGAACAGAGGTAAGCGCTTTCGCCATTTCATGCAAGGTTGTCCCTGATGAAAAACCGATGACTTGTCCATCCTTCATGACTTTTAATAAAAAGCCCGCAGCCGCAGCTCCTATTCGACTTTTTGTTGTTTCTTGACTGAGAGATTCCACACACACGACTTCTCGCAGCCCGTATTTTCGCTCTATTTTTCTTTCTAACGAACCATATTGTTGATTTACTTCATCATGAATAATGATTTCCACGATTCCTGCTTCACGTGCTTTTGCCAAATATTTCGATATGAGCGAACGGCTAACCCCAACAGCTTCTGCAATTTTAGATTGAGTGGCGCCTTCTTCATAGTACATATGCGCAACCTTAATGAGCAGCCTTCTTTCATCATGGAATGTCATAATAACCCTTCTTTCCGCTTCTCTATTCCCTCACAAATGATATTTTAAATAACATTTGTTAAAAACAGATTAAATGAAAAAAATAACAGAGTCAATACTACAGATGGGTTCTCTAAAAAGAATGAAAAAAGCCGCACATTAGCGGCGGCTTTAAAAAATATTTTTATTCATTTGTTTGATTGCTGCTTTTTCAAGCCTTGATACTTGTGCTTGAGAAATGCCGATTTCTTCTGCCACTTCCATTTGTGTTTTACCTTGGAAGAAGCGTTTGCGAAGAATCATTTTTTCTCGATCATTCAATCTGCGCATTCCCTCTTTTAAGGCCAATTCTTCTACCCATTGTGTATCTTTGTTCCGTTCATCACTAATTTGATCCATCACATAAATCGGATCTCCTCCGTCATTATAAATCGGTTCAAACAAAGAAACAGGATCTTGAATGGCATCTAGGGCAAAAACAATTTCCTCATGAGGGACTTCTAACACTTTGGCAATGTCTTCTGCCGTTGGTTCCTTGCTTGTCTCACTAATTAGTCTCTCACGAACTTGAAGCGCCTTATAGGCAATATCTCTTAGTGAACGAGACACCCGGATAGGGTTGTTATCGCGCAAGTATCGACGGATTTCTCCTATGATCATAGGGACCGCATAAGTTGAAAATCTGACATTGTGGCTTAAATCAAAATTATCAATTGATTTCATTAATCCGATACAGCCTACTTGGAAGAGATCATCAACATACTCGCCTCTGTTGTTAAAACGCTGAATCACACTTAAAACCAACCGCAAATTGCCATTGACTAGCTTTTCTCTTGCTGTATCGTCACCTTCATCTTGCAGCTGTCTGAATAATTTTCTCATCTCGTCGTTTTTCAGAACAGGCAGTTTGGAGGTGTCGACTCCGCAGATTTCCACTTTATTTCTGGACACTTTTTTCCCTCCCTACAGGAGCTGTTGTACAAAGTTCAGTATCTCCGTGGGATGGAAAAATATGCACGGTCTATGACGAGAAATATGTGAAAAAATGGTGATCCCTTTGACAGTACAGGGATAAAGCTTTCAAAAAATTTTTTTTAGACCATCTTATTAAATTCTTTTTGCAATCGTTTAATAATTCTTTTTTCGAGCCTTGAAATATAGGACTGAGAAATACCAAGCATGTCGGCAACATCTTTTTGGGTTTTTTCTTCACCGCCAACTAAACCGAATCTCAGTTCCATGATCTGTTTTTCACGATCGTTTAATTGTTCTAACGCTTTTTTCAGTAATTTTTTATCGACATTTGCTTCAATATCGCGGGTGATAATATCATCATCTGTCCCAAGTACATCTGATAAAAGCAATTCATTGCCGTCCCAGTCGATGTTAAGCGGCTCATCAAACGATACTTCTGAACGGATTTTATTATTTCGGCGCAAATACATCAAAATCTCATTTTCAATACATCTAGACGCATATGTGGCCAGTTTGATCTTTTTTTCTGGATTAAACGTATTTACTGCCTTTATGAGGCCTATCGTTCCGATACTAATCAAATCCTCAATATTAATGCCTGTGTTTTCAAATTTTCTTGCGATATAAACGACCAATCGCAAGTTTCTTTCGATCAAAATGGCTCTTGCTGTTTGATCCCCTTTAGGTAATTTAACGAGCAATTCTTGTTCTTCATCCTTTGATAACGGCGGAGGCAGTGCCTCACTTCCACCAATATAATAAATCTCATCACTCTTTAGCCCTAGCTTCATGAGGAGTTTATACCAGTAGTAAGTGAGTTTAAATTTTAATTTTTTCATCTTCTTCTCCCTTCTAAATGTCCAGTTGACTTCGTAAGATAAAAGACATCACAAAAAAACTACGACACCCCTTGTATCATTTTTCCGTCTAACATCTCTGGATGAATGATGGATTGAAATTCCTGATCTGCTGATAATCCACTTAGACTCATCCCAACAAAACACTTCGCTGGCTGGATCATATGCGTTTTTGTATAAAGGACGACCGTATCTGGTTTAAAGCATAGTAGAAACCCGTGATCATGACCGACTGCGCGATACGGAACGAGTCTTAAACGATCAAGCAGCGGAAAATGGTCATCGAGCTTTTGCATCACTTCAACAGGATGAAACTGTTTCATTTTTTCTATAAATGGCTCTCCGAAAATAGATGTGAGCTGATCGAGCTGGACGATCATGACAGGTGTTTTCGTCAATGGATCATACAGCTGATTTCCAGAATCGACCAGACCATTTAAGCGGATTGTTTCTCCTTGAATGTGTATCTCCACAAGTACTTGTTCGTCATATTGTCTTTTTTTCGCACCAACCTCTCCTAATCGTTTCTTTGAAAACAGCCAAATGGCCGGAAAGCCAGTGAGAACAAAAAGCCAGCTAATGGGATCACCAAATCCATCATTTTGTGAAATAAGCAGTCCATCTTGAATGACTGTATTTGTCTGCAAAAACGAATGAACCCCGATCATGCCCCCTCCCATCAAAAATGTGACAAAGTAAAAAGCAAACAGGTTTTGAAAAAAGGAACGAAATCTTTGAAAGCCAAAGGTTCCAAGCACGATCAAGACAGAAAAAAGCAGTTTGCCTAAAGGGTGCGACACAATCATTGCAAATGGCGTAAAGAGCAAGAGAACAATGCTCGATCCAATGAGAGCTCCTAACATATATCGCCTTTTTTTCACTTGTCGTTTGAGAATAAATGCCGTGAGTAAGAGCAGCAATAGATCAAAACAAAAGTTTAACAGCCAAATGACATCTAAATAAATGACCACCTTCTGCTCCTTTCATCTGAAACAAAGAATCAAAAGCAGTACTTGCACTTGTTTGTACCAGTATAAAACAGTCATCGGATGGAAGTCTGTCAATTCTTGTAGGGGATGATAGAGAACTTTTGGTGGATTGTTATCGTTTTTGTCGACGTATGAAACAGAAAGAACATCGGAATGATTTGTTGGACAAGTGTCTCCTCTATCCATTGCACAAAAAAAGACACGCTCCGAAGAGTCGTGTCTTTTTCGCTGTCATTCTTTCTCATTGATGGTGAGTGTTCCTTCTGCCTTCTGTCTTGTGACATTTCCATAATCATCTTTGACAATGACTTCAATCACCGCACCTTTTGCTTTTGCAATAGATGTCGCCGTCCAGTAGCCTTCATACGTTCCCGGTGCTACTTCACGAATCGGCAGTTCGGTTGTGTTTTGAAGTTTTGATCTAGCATTTGTTAGCGGCATATGAAGAACAAAGGTGGCATCTAGCTTTTCCCTGCTTTTAAATGAAATCTTAACCGATTCACCTGATGATAGATTCATATTGTCTTTTGGCGTTAATTCAGAAATGACAGGTGCATCATATTGTACATCGATGTCGACCTTTTTAGTCGTTTTGTTTCCCGCCGCATCTTTTGCTGTTACTTTGATTGTATTTTTCCCGTTATCCAGCAGCACCCTTGCAGAATATGCCCCATCCTTTACGGTCGCTTTTTTTCCATTGACTGTGACTTGATCTAGATGATCGTCTGCTACCTTTCCTTCCACCGTGAGTGATTCTCTATTAAACTTGTCGCCCTTTTTCGGTGTATCAATGGTCAATGTCGGTGCTGTTTGATCGATGATCACCTTGACTGGCTTGGAATGTTTTGTTGAGCCTTTATCCGTTACAGTCGCCGCCGTGAAGACATGCTCTCCACTTGGAACAGATACATTTTCTTTGAAAGTACCCGACTCATCTGATTTGACGTTGGCCACCTCTTCATCATTCTGATAAATGGCCACATCGAGACCCGGAGAGGCCGTGCCTTCAATCGTCAATTCACCTTGATTTGTAATGGTTCCTGCCTTTGGAGAAGTGATTTCTGGTACATCTGCTTCATAGTTTACGAGCGCACGTATCATATAATTCCCCTCTTCTTTCGGAGAAGGAGAAAAAGCACCGCTCGTCAGCTGCCAGCTTCTTTCAGCATTAGGGCCATCTTCATCTGTGGCAAGTCCCGGAGATTCGGTATTCTTTTTTGTTTGAATATAAACAAGGTAGAAATCTCCATCCACTGTAATGGCTTGATCTTCTAAATCTACTTTTGTCCATTCACCATTACGCAGCGCATTTGCTTTTAAAGGTCCTGCGATTTTCTCACCTGGTGCGCCACCCTTCCCAGAAGCATCATATACTTCAACAGCAAATTCATCGCCTCCAGGAGCTGGCCATTCTGATGTCCAAAACCGGAAAAGACCACCTGTGACTTGTGCTTGTTTTTTTCCTTTTTCTAATGAAAACTTCACAGCCCAGCCATTGCCAGGATCGTAGAAAGCCCGTGCATTTTCAGCCGTTCCATCATCGTAGCCAATCTCCCCCGGAAAACCGATAAAAGGCTCAAGTTTCACTGACTTTTCAAGTGGCTTTTCCGTCACATCCGCTGAAAACGTATAGCCTTTAAACCCCTTTGCAAAAATTTTGACTGTATAGACACCGCTTAATGCCTCTAGAGAAAATTCACCGGATTCATCTGTTTTCACCGGCTCAATTTTTGCGTCCTCCACAAGATAAACAGTCGCATTCTTCACCTTTTCACCAGTTGTTTCATTGACGACCGTGCCGGAGATCGTTCGTTTCTCTAGCGGCTGTAAGGAGAAATTCGCTTCTGCTGTTTCTTTTGATGCCACTTTGACTTTTTGGGACCGTGATTCAAAGCCGTAAGCTTCCGCTTTCACTGTCCATTCTCCTGCTCCTTGAGACAGCTGATATTTCCCTGTCGCTTCATCGGTGGAAGTTGATTTTCCGCTTTCTAGAACACTGATTTGCGCTTTCATTGGAAGAGCTTGAATAGACGGAGCCTCATGACTGTTTTGCTTTTGAATGTGTACATGTTTATTTTTCACTTTAGCAGGCTTTGCCTTTTTTGGATCAACTGATTTCTTATTCTGGCTTGTGGATTTTTCTTTTTTGATCACACCTAGCTGGTTTTTAGCTTGTTGAGACAAAGCCTCATCTGTGATTTTCACATCATCTAAATAAAAGCCATCTTTTGTGACACTGCCATCTGTTCTTATCTGAAACAGGACTCTCACTTTTTGACCTTTATAAGCAGATAAATCAACTTCGCCTGCTGTCCACGCATTTGTTTTTCCCGTATAAGCTGTCACTTGAACGGCGTCTTCACCCTCTGGCTGTACATAGACATGCACATAATCATAATTGGCTTCGAGATCATGCCAGTATTGATATTGCAGGTAGGAAGAACCTGAATCTGGTACAGCAATGAGCGGCATAGACAAATTGGCGTCCGTTTTATTTTCATAAGGACTGTCTAAATTGGTGGCATAGACATGTTCCCCGCTAAATGCTTGTTTTGGACCTGTGGACGGTTTTCCCCACTGCCACGGATCTTTTGTTCCACCACTGAACCATCCACTTGGCCATGCTTCAAAATCTTGCGAGTAGCCAGTGGTGATGGATGTTCTAATTGGAAGTGTATAAGAATCTGATGCCGCTTCATTTTCTCCAAAATCTTTCACAATCCATCGGTACGTCACGTTTTCCCCCTCAAGTTCAGGGAGCTGCACCGTATAGGTTCCTTTTAAATGATTTCCATCCGTGCGGTCGGCTTGCAACGTCTCCCATTCACCTTGATCTACTCGGTAAGTCAAAGAAACATTTGTCACTGCTATCCCATCTTCTGCAGTGATGGTCAATGGGGTTGGCGTTGCAGTAAAAATTTCATTCGGACCTTTATGTGAAAAAACAGGTGGTTCTGTATCTTCTCCCTCTTTTGTCACCTGGCCTTCAATCGTACCGATTCCACTGGTTAAAGCAGTAATCGCCTCTCTTGCATCAACTAACCCTGCCCCATAGCCGTTGTTAGGGGATTCAGGAAATTGCTGATCTGTCAGTGGTTTTGCTGTCTCAATGAGAATTTGCTGAATTTCATCAACAGAAAGGTCTGATTGCACTTGGCGAAGAAGAAGAACAACAGCTGAGACATGTGGACCTGCCATCGATGTACCATTCCACCCATCCTCATATCCTTTTCCCGGGATCGAAGAACGAATGTTTACTCCCGGAGCAGCAATATCTGGTTTCATTACGCCATATGGAGAAGGACCCTGAAGGGAGAAAGACCCTAACTTGTTGTCATGGTCTGTTGCGCCTGTAGCAAAGGCTTCTTGATAGTTAGCGGGATTTGCAATCGAACCCGCGCCGCCTGGATTGAATAAATCGGTATTACCGGCTGAAAATTCTGGAAAGATGTCTGCTGCTCTCCAAGCATTCACTACATCTTTATACCAATCATCAAGACCTGGCCCACCGCCCCACGAATTATTCACAACATCAGGTGCCTTTTCTGGGTGAGGGTTTCCGTTTTGATCTTTCGGGGCTAAAACCCACTCACCGGCATCTAACAGATCAGCATCTGTACCGCCATCTTCTGAAAAAGCTTTCACTGCAATCCATTCTGCTCCCGGTGCGACCCCAATTTGATTCTTTCCATCTGGCTCAGAACCAACCATTGTGCCTGTCACATGGGTCCCGTGCTCCAAGTCATCATAAGGGACTTCAGAGCCTGTCGTGGCATCATACCAATTCAGTTCATGAGATGGTTCGTTCGGACGAGCAGGATCAAACCCGCGGTATTTTTCTTTTAGCGCAGGATGATCCCATTCGACACCTGTATCAATACTTGCCACAACGGTTCCGGTCCCGTCATAGCCTAAATCCCACGCTTCTGGTGCATGCACCTGAGCAATATTCCATTCAACTCCATCTACTGCTTTGATTTGTTTGTTTGGCTTAGCATGCTTCAAATCAACAGGACGATGAAGTTGACGTGTTTCATTCGGCAGCACTTGAGCTACTTCTGGAAAAGAAGCAACCTTTTCCATCACTTCTTTTGTTGCCGTCACAGCTAGACCATTCACAATATAGTAGGAATGAATATCTTTCACTTGCTTATTCTTTTTTTCCTTTTGTAAATACGCTAGGAGCGCTTGCTGCGTTTCATCAGATGTTGCTCTCAGCTCAGATACAACGGCTGATCTTTTTGTGTACTGCGTTTTAGCAGCAGTTAATTTTTGTTTTTTTGCTTTTGATACAGCTTCTTTTGCTACTTTTTGTACATTCGTTTGTTCCTTCATTTTGACTAAGAAGGTCACCTTATCTTCCTTTTGAAACTGCTTCTTTAATCTCGAAGAAATCTTGGCTTTTGTTGTCTTAGAGGAAACGGCTTCCTCCTGATATGAGGTAGAAGTCGATTTTGCTTGAACCATCCCAAAGCTTGTCATCGTTAAAGTACCAATCACCAAAAGACTCATGAAACGATAGACGGCGGTTTTGCGAAACTTCACTTTCAATAAAATCCCTCCTCCTCAAATGGTCAAACAGTGTGTATCCTGCCCCTCCCCCTTCTTTTTGATCATGACAAGTTTCATGGTGTTCTCATTAATGTAGTCAAATAAAGTTCAACATTTTGTCGTTTTTTGTAAAGGAAATGAAAAATGATTCTTTTGACTCAAAAGACTCAAGCCAAAATACATACGATAGATCCAAATAACATGCGGAAACAAGACTTTTATATCAATCAGACTCAGGATCTTCTCACCATGCAGACATAAAAAAACCCCTTCCTAAGGAAGGGGATGAATCGTGCTTGCTTATCGTTTGTTGCGGTTACGTAAGAACGTTGGGATATCCAATGTATCATCACTTGACTGTGTATTTTGTCTTGGTTGTGATGATGTTTGCTGATGTTCCTCACGTTTTACTTCACGCTTTGGTGGAATGGATTGATTTTGCTTTAATCCTTGTCCTAATGGATTTCTTTGAGGTTTTGTCACTTCCGGCTCTTGCTCAATAAAACCGGTTGCGATGACTGTGACCACAATTTCATCCTTCAAGTTATCATTAATGACAGATCCAAAGATCATGTTGACATCTTCATCAGAGGCTGATGCAACAATATCCGCTGCTTCTTGTACCTCATAAAGACTAAGGTTCGTACCACCAGTAATATTCATGATAACACCTTGTGCTCCATCAATCGCTGTTTCAAGAAGTGGTGAAGAAATGGCTTTTTTCGCTGCTTCAGCAGCACGGTTTTCGCCTGTTGCGACACCAATTCCCATAAGAGCTGAACCTTTGTTAGACATGATCGTTTTCACGTCAGCAAAGTCAAGGTTAATTAAACCTGGTGTTGCAATGAGATCTGAGATCCCTTGAACACCTTGTCTTAACACGTTATCTGCTGCACGGAATGCTTCAAGCATTGGCGTGTTTTTATCGACAATTTCAAGCAGGCGATCGTTTGGAATCACGATTAACGTATCAACTGCTTCTTTCATAGAAGCAATCCCTTCAACTGCTTGAAGCTGACGCTTTCTTCCTTCAAATGTGAAAGGACGAGTCACAACTCCAACTGTCAAGGCTCCAGAATCTTTTGCGATTTTCGCAATGACAGGTGCAGCACCCGTACCAGTTCCACCGCCCATACCGGCTGTCACAAAGACCATGTCAGCGCCTTTTAGGACTTCTTCAATTTGTTCTTTGCTTTCTTCAGCAGCTTTTTTACCGACTTCAGGATTCGCACCTGCTCCAAGCCCTCTTGTCAGCTTAGCACCGATTTGCATTTTTGTTTCTGCTTTTGATAAGTTTAACGCCTGTGCATCTGTATTCACTGCAATAAAATCGACACCCTGTACGTCATTTTCAATCATTCGGTTGACAGCGTTATTTCCGCCGCCACCTACACCGATTACTTTAATTGATGCTAGGCCGTCTATATTTGTTTCAAACTCCAACATGCTGAATCCTCCTAATCCGTCGAAAATCTAGTTCTATTCCCAGAACATATTAAATAGTTTTTTCATTTTGCCCGGTTTTTTATTTGTCTCTTGTTGCGCTTTTTGTTTCACTTTCGGTCTTGGCTGAGCTTCTTTTACTTGTGGTGTAGAAGAAACCGGCTCCATGGACGCGCCTACTTCATGAAATGCTTCATCCGGCATTTGGAATCCAACCTGTCTGCCCTGAATCTTTGCATTGCGATAAGCAAAATGGATCAGGCCCACTCCTGTCATATATTGAGGTTCCCTGACCCCAATATAATTAGGACTTGCGATTCTTACATTGTTTTGTAAGACCGTTTGTGCCAGAGAAAGGATACCTGGTATAGCTGCCTGTCCACCTGTTAGAACGAATCCGCCAGGCAAATCATGGACACCCATATTGCGTAATTCCTCTGCCACAAAAAGCAGAATCTCTTCCAATCGTGCTTCAATGATATTGGCTGCTTCAAGTTGTGTATACGTCTGTTTTTGGTCCGTACCGATGACGGAAACTTCAAATGTCTCCTCAGACGATGCCTCATCATAGAATGCATGCCCAAATTGCTTTTTGATTCGTTCAGCTTCTTCAGTGGAAGTTCTAAGTCCTATAGACAAATCTTTTGTAATGTTCTCTCCGCCCAATGGGATACTGTGAGTAGAATAGAGATGCCCGTTTTCAAATACGGATATCGTAGTAGAGCCGCCGCCAATATCGACAAGAGCTACCCCTAGATTTTTTTCATCTTTCGATAACGCTGCTGAACCCGATGCGAGTGGCTGCAAGCAAATATCCATAATTTCAATACCAGCCCGCTCTACACATCGGAGCCAGTTATGTAGAATCGTTTTAGAACCTGTGATTAACGATCCATCCACTTCTAGCCGTACACCTAGCATTTTTTTCGGATCTGTGATCTCATCTCTTCCGTCGACGATAAATTGTCTCGGAATTACGTCTACTACGAGATGTTCTTGCGGAATAGATACTACCTGTGCAGCATCCAAGACACGTCTCACATCTTCAGCATGTATTTCTTTATTTTCACTAGACACTGCGACCACGCCGCTCGTATTTTGAATATGAATGTGGTTTCCGTTAATTCCGACTATCGCCTTTTGTAAAGGAAAACCTACCATTCTCTCAGCCTGTTCAAATGCTTGTCTAATAGAATGAACTGTTTCATCTATATCAACAATCGATCCTTTTTTTAACCCCTCTGAAGGGACATTTCCAACACCTATAATGTTAAGCGAATCATCCGCCATTTCTCCGACGATGACTTTTATATTGGATGTACCGATGTCAAGGCTGACGTAAATTTCATTGTTGTTCATTCTATGGCACCTCCTCACATATCAATACTTTCTATTCTATTATTTGCTGAACAACAATACAATGAATGTGTTTTTACAAGTGTGTAACAAAACTTAAAAAATCAACATTTTTTATTAGGATTACTGAAAATATTCGTTACATCATATGTATATCCTTTTTTATGACTCACTTTTTTTCTTTTTTTCTCTAGAAATTGTCCATTTTGTTAGTAGAATTCTTCGAATAACGGCGATATTTTGAAACAATCTAACACCGAATGCAAACATTCCGACTAAATACAAGTCTACACCAAGATGGACGCCCAGAAAAGCTAAACTTATTGCGAGTATAATATTAAAGAAGAAACCTGATACAAACACTAGTTCATCGTATGCCCCTTGCAGATGTGCTCTGATTCCACCAATCAATGTATCAAGCGCAGCAAGTACAGCGAGGGAAAGATAGTTAGAATACTCATTCGGTATCGTAAAATTCGTTAAGAAACCGATCGCAACTCCTATGATTAAACCAAGTACAGGAAGCCACATTAAGATTTTCCCTCCTTTACATCGTCAAGAGGCTTCAATTCATTTAATTGAATTGTACCGTCAAATGCTTTTAAATGAATTTTTTTCTTCGGCGGTCTAATACTCAAACTGAAATTTTCCTGAGCAAACAAATCGCCAATATCTGATACATTTAAACGGCTGTATAATTTATCGGCCTGCTCACTGACCATCTTAATCGTGACTGTATCACCATCTATGCTGTAACCATCCATTTTCGTCGTACCATTAATATCTCGAATAACACTGGTGTTAATCACCCGGTGTTCATTAATGGAAATATGTTTTGCCCCAAACATATTGGCTTCGTTGATTAATTTTTTCAGAAGATCAGGTGGTATATTTTTGACTTCTTCTCCGGTAAGTTCCTTAGAAAAAAGCTGAGTAATTTCTATTTCAACTCCTTCACCCGTTACCTCTGTAAAACCAGCCTTTTCTTTCAAATCCTTCAACGTTTTTGTTAATTGTGCTTCTTTTGATTGATCTTCTTGGTTGCCATACTTTTTTAGCATTTCATCATATTTGTCAATTTCTTTCAATAAATCCAGTTCCTTACTTTTAGATGCGGATAAATCCTCTCTTAATTCCCAAACGTCTCGAGTATCGCGAACTTTAGGCTTTTGTAGAGAGTTAAACTGGATGGAGACCATGATGCCAAATATGACCATCAGGACTGTCAAACTAAGTAATGGCTTCTTTTTCCTCAACACCACTCACCTTTTCACATTTAATCTTTGTTTCTTAGAAGAGGATTCATACGAATATCCTTCTTTTCAATCGTCATGGAAATATGATCACTTGTCAGCTGATCAACCACCCCGCCTGCAATGTTTAATGCAGGAATTAAAACAGCTGGATCTCCAATAGCAGAAATGACAAATGGTGCTGGATGTTGAACACCATCAACCGTGACGACTGGACCGTTACAATGTATGTATGATTGGTGTGTGATTCTTTGTCCGTTTATAGCTACAGCAGATGCCCCTGATATAAATAGTTCGTTTATCACATGGAAAATGTGGCTCTCATGCACAATGTAATTATTGACATTTTGTCCACTCGGGATATAAGATGCATCTTCAAGAGATACTTTTACCCCTTTCCCTTTTACACCTATTTCTCCTGTAAACATTCTGTATTTCTCAACATCTTCCAAAACATTAAAATACTGCTCTTTTTCATTTTTCAAACCAAACTCTGTTGCTTGGACTTTTGATTGAAGACGATAAAGTTCTTTTTCAAGTTTTTGATTCGCCTTTTCTTGCTTTGTTAGCTCACTTTTCAAAGAATATTCTTTTTTCCATTGTTCTGTTCGATTGACATCTGCTCGATGCTGCTTCGTATATTGGTATGAAAAAGAAATCAGAAATCCAAGAACAAGCATTACAATTGAGAATATGACGGTTTTGCCTCTCAACGTTCATCTTCCTTTTTCTTAGATTTAAAAGCTTCAAAATACGTAGCTACTTCCATATGAATCGTACCTTTCTCAGAGGACGAAAGCTCTTTGACAATGGCAGGGTACGTCGTCATTTTATCTGCGAATGTTTTAATTGATGCAATAACGGTGTTTCCATCATTCATATAAAATTTAACGAGCCACTGATTGGAGCTAGTCGGTACGTAATATACTTCTGAGATTAGTTCCTGAATAGAAGCCGGCAGTTGATTTAGAGCTTTCACTGTTTGCTTCAATTTCTCTTTATTGTCCCAATCGACAAAAATAGGTCCTGCGTGACTTGGTGTTACTTCATCTGGCAAAGCCGTCCCGTTTTCAAGAAGCTCATAATAAAAATGTCCCTTTTGCAGATACGCAATATTTGCATACTCTTTGATAGCAATACTGACCTTATTAGGGAAATGTTTTTTGATACTGACACTTTTAATCAATTTATTTTGCTTTATATGGTCTGCTGTTATATCTTTATTTAAATTCCAAAACTCTGTCTCGCCTTCTTTAATTTGCGAAAGTTTAACGAGCTGTTTTGTTGGTACATGTTCATTACCGGTAATGGTTAAAGAAGAAATTTTACTGATTGGTGTTTGCAAATAGACAATAATTAAAACCATGATAAAAAACAGCAAAATAAAAGAGATTAATCTCCGATTCGCTTTCTGCTTCCTTTGTTCTTTAATTTTAGGGATTCGCTCTTCTATATTGACGATCTTTTCATTTTCATGATCAGGCCGCATATATACTCTTCACCTCATTCAAAGCTGCTTGTCCGCACCTTTGGATCATTCTTTATCTCATATTGATTAGAAAACAAACGGCATGAAAAAATGCCGTTTGTTTTCCTGTGATACCATCATTCATAAGTAGTAGCCTTTAATTTGCTTCACCAATAATTTCTACTTCTGTATGCATCTCTACATTGTAGTCATCTTTGATTTTCTTTTGAATGTACTGAATTAAGTTGAGCACATCTTGAGCCTTCGCCCCACCAGCATTGACAATAAAGTTTCCGTGCATATCAGAAATTCTAGCGCCGCCAATCTGATATCCTTTTAAATTCGCCTTTTCTACAAGCTGTCCTGCATATTCAGGTAATGGATTTCGGAAAATACTGCCGGCGCATGGTTTATTATACGGTTGTGTTTCCTTACGATAATCTTTATTTTGCTGCATTTTCTTTGTGATTTTTTCACGTTCGTCCTGTTTAAGCTTGAACACTGCTTCGAGAACAATTCCAGGGCGTTCCTTTTGAAGCACAGAAGTTCGATAGCTAAAGTTCATTTGCTCATTAGTTAACCACTCGATCGTTCCATCTTCAAATAAGACTCTCGCTTTCACAAGAATCTTGCTAATGTCAGATCCATGTGCCCCTGCGTTCATATAAACAGCGCCACCAATAGATCCTGGAATACCAGCTGCGAATTCCAATCCTGACAGCCCCTGCTTACTAAGAGACGTCGCGAGTCTTACAACTGAATAGCCTCCACCAACTGTAATTTCTTCATCATTGACAGTTAAGTGATCAAGCCCAGCGCCCAGCTTTAAAACGACCCCGCGAATTCCTTTATCAAGGACAAGTAAATTGGATCCTCTCCCAATGACCGTCCATTGAGTATCATGTTTTTTTACCTGATCCATAATTGTTTTGACAGCATCGATATCTTTAGGGATGACTAATAGATCGGCCGGTCCGCCTATCTTCATTGTCGTATGATTTGCAAGCGGTTCATTTTCAAGTACTTTACCAACTTGCGCTTCTAATAATTCATTCTTCAAGTTCTCCATATTACCCTCCGCCTTACCTCATATCATTCATCATGAAGTCGTAATTTCTTTTAACACATTATATAAACGTGTGGCCGCATCTGGTACTCCAAGTTCTTTTGTTAAACGGCTCATTTGATGTAGTTTCTCGTCATTACCAGCAATTTCATCAATTGCATGAAGCAAGCGATCTCCAGAAAGCTCTGATTCTCTTAAAACGATCGCAGCATCATGTTTTTCAAGTGATCTTGCGTTAATTTCTTGATGATTTGCGGTCACGTATGGACTTGGAATGAAGATGGTCGGAATTCCAAGTGCCGTCACTTCAGCAATCGTTGTGGCTCCCGCTCTTGCAACAATGACATCAATTGATTTTAAATACTCCGGCATTTGATGCAAGAAAGGCTTTGTGATCATATTCGGTGCTTCACCTTTTTCTTTTAATTCGTTCAGCACTTTTTCATAATGAACATCACCTGTAATATATAAAAGCTGATAGTTCTTTGCCTTTAATTCATCTTGCATGTCAATCACTGCTCGATTGATGGGAGCTGCACCTCTGCTCCCGCCAAAAATGAGAACCGTTTTTTTCTTCTCATCCAGCCCGAACTCTTTAAGAGATTTTCCCTCTTTAATAGAGACGACTTCAGAGGCTCTTGGGTTTCCCGTAAAAACAACCTTTTCTGAAGGAAAGTGTTCCTTTGCTTCTTCAAAACAGATGGCTACTTTATTCACATACCGTGCCAGAAACTTATTTGTGATGCCTGGCAGGCTATTTTGTTCGTGAATGATCGTCGGGATTTTTAGCTTAGACGCAGCATAAACAACAGGACCACACACATAACCACCTGTTCCAATAACAGCATCCGGCTTAAATTCTTTTAAATAAGATTTACTTTTTTGGACGCCCTTTAGAAACCTCATCACTGTTTTTACATTATCAAAGGAAAGCTTTCTTTTAAAACCTGAAATTTCAATTGATTTAAAAGGGATATTTTCTCTTTCTACAATTTTCTTTTCAAGCCCATTCTCAGTGCCAATATATAAAAATTCCACATCAGGATGCAGTCTTTTCACTTCTTTAATAAAAGCTAGAGCAGGATAAATATGCCCGCCTGTTCCGCCTCCACTAATAACTATACGCATTATACCATTTCCCCTCAATTTTTTTCTGCTCTGAACAAAGTATAAACCCTGTTTTAAACAACAGGGCTCCGTCAAAACCTGTAAAGAAGAGTCAATCATCATGTTTTCGAAACAGAAACTGCCATTTTCACTCTTCAAATCATTTTTTCATACTTTTGCAAAATAAAAGTCTATATGGTTACATGAACTATCAGCACATTAATATCTAGCATATCTGCTTACATTCAAAAGTACGCCGATTGCCATCAGCATTAATGTCAGTGATGAACCGCCATAACTTAAGAATGGGAGTGTGATGCCCGTCACAGGGATGAGACCAGTGACAACTGCGATATTAATCATTACTTGAATGGCAACCATTGAGATGATACCCACTGCCAAGAAACTTCCATATAAATCTGGTGCCCCGAGGGCTATTCTAATGCCTCTCCACAATAGAACACTAAAGAGAAGCAAAATGAGTGATCCACCTATAAATCCAAGTTCTTCAGACAATATAGCAAAGATAAAGTCTGTTTGAGGCTCAGGCAAATAGAAGAATTTTTGTCTACTCTGACCTAGCCCCATTCCAAACAGACCGCCTGGACCGACAGCGTATAAGGATTGAATAATTTGAAATCCGCTGCCAAGTGGATCCTCCCAAGGATTTAAATAAGATGTAATTCGTTTTATTCGATAGGGTGCTGATAAGACAAGTGCGGCAAATCCGCTAAGCCCTAAAAGACCGAGAAAGATAAAGTGAGCGATTCTCGCACCTGAAACAAATATCATAATAATACAGGTTCCAACCATAACCGTTCCTGTACCTAGGTCCGGCTGCAGCATAATGATGGCAAATGCAGAAAACACAATGCCTAGTGCTGGGGCGAAACCTTTACGAAAGGATGTGATATTCTTTTGCTTTTCAGATAAGAATTTTGCAAGAAACGCAATCATCGCAAGCTTCATAAATTCAGAGGGCTGAATACTAAACGCACCGACACCAATCCAGCTTCTTGAACCATTTCTCTCCATACCGATACCAGGAATCAAGACAAGCACGAGGAGGAGAAAACACACTGCAATCAGTATCTTTGACCAAGTCCGCCACGTCCAATAATCGACCCGCATAATAAAAAACATTGCGATAACTCCGATTCCGGCAAACAAAAGCTGTCTTTTTGCAAAATAAAACGAATCATCAAATTTATACGATGCCCACACAGCACTTGCGCTGTACACCATAATTAAACCAATCGTCAATAAAAGTAACGTAATGACAACAAGCAAAAAATCCGGAGAAGTTTTCTTATTCGTCAAGAGACCGACACCCCAAGCATAATTTCATTTGGGCTGTCAGTCATATGAGAGACAAGCCCTTATTTAAGCATATGCACGGCGTTTACAAACATGTCTCCACGTTCTTCAAATGTTTTATGCTGATCCCAGCTTGCACAAGCTGGAGACAATAAAATCACGTCTTCTTCTTCAGATATGCTAAACGCCGCAGGTACTGCTTGTTCAACATTATCGACATGTTTTACGTGATGTATTCCCAGCTCTTCACCAAGCTTCACAAACTTAGGCGCAGTCTCACCAAATGTAATCATTCCTTTTACATTCTTCATAAAAGGTTTTAATTCATCAAATTCATTGCCACGATCCAGTCCACCTGCTAGTAAAATGGTCGGCTGCTTGAAGGCAGACAAAGCTTTACTTGTTGCCAGTATATTGGTCGCTTTACTGTCATTATAAAATTTTCTATTTTGAATCGTCTCCACAAATTGCAAACGATGCTTCACTCCACTAAATGTAGTTAGAACTTGCGCAATCGCTTCGTTTGAGCAGCCTGCATTTTTTACAACACAAATAGCTGCTAGAATATTTTCTTGGTTATGCTCACCAGGAAGAACAACATCCTTGAGGTCAATGACATGTTCATTCATATAGTAGATGGCACCATCTTTAATAAACGCTCCATGTGCTACCGGCTCTTTAACAGAGAAAAACACTTTTTGCGCTTTCGAATCTTCTGCTAGTTTGACAACAGATGGATCATCTAGGTTAACCACAGCTATGTCATCTTCTTGTTGATGTGCATACACTTTTTGTTTTGCTTTTTCGTATTCTTCACGCGTGTGATGATAGTCTAAATGTGCGTCAAAAATATTTAATATTAAGCTGATTTTAGGTCTGAATTCAACGGTTCCCATTAACTGAAATGATGAGAGCTCAGTTACGATCCATTCATCGCCCGCTGCACGCGCGGCAACTTCACTTGCGACCGTTCCGATATTACCTGCTACCAATGTTTTTTGACTGTCTTTTTTCAACATTTCATAAATCAAAGTGGTCGTGGTCGTTTTTCCATTTGATCCGGTAATCCCAATAAAAGGAGATGAGGTCAAATGATACGCCAATTCTATTTCAGTCCAAACTGGAATTTTTCGACGAAGCGCCTCTTGAACCATCACATTCTCATAAGGAATTCCAGGGTTCTTAATTAAAATCGTAATTTCTTTATCGTCGAACATACGAAGAGGATGACTGCCACAAATGACATCAATCCCCTTTTCAGAAAGTAACTGAGCAGGCTCGTTTTCTTCAAAAGCTTTTTGGTCATTGACCGTCACATTTATTCCGTGCTCGTGAAGAATTGAGGCTGCCGCATATCCGCTTTTTGCAAGGCCTAGTACTAGTACATGTTCATCTTTTAACATTTGCATCCTATTCAATTATAACCACACCTCGATGTAAATTCCTAAAACAGCAAGCAATAAACCAGCTGTCCAGAAGGTGACAACTACTCTCCACTCAGACCAGCCAACTAACTCATAGTGGTGGTGAAGCGGGCTCATCTTAAAGATTCTTTTTCCAGTTGTTTTGAAGGAGATGACTTGAAGGATAACGGATAACGTTTCAACAACAAATACTCCTCCAATAATGACGAGTAAAATCTCAAGTTTCGTTAAAATGGCAATGGCCACTATGGCACCGCCTAAAGCAAGCGATCCCGTATCACCCATAAATACTTTTGCAGGATGCGCATTAAAGACAAGGAACCCAAGGACAGCGCCTGCTACTGCTACCGAAAAGATTGCCACATCATACTGAGATTGATTCCAAGCCAATATAGCAAAAGCTCCGAATGCAATAGCAGCTGTTCCAGATAATAAACCATCAAGTCCATCCGTAAGGTTTACCGCATTAGAACCACCGACAAGCATGAAAACGACGAGGATAAAGTATGCCCACCCTAAGTCAAAGCTGACATCTGTTCCTGGAATGCGAATAGTCGTTGCAAACTCATAATAATGGAAGACTGCATAGAAAATCACAGCAATCACAATTTGCCCGATCAGTTTTTGTTTCGATGTTAAGCCAAGATTTCGTTTCATCGCTACTTTAATATAATCATCTAAAAATCCTAATAATCCGTAGCCAAGGGTGACAAATAACAATAAAAACATTTCTGGACTAATCTCAGAGAATTTGTTAATCATCACGATCGTTGTAATTGTAATAGAAAAGATAATCATAATTCCACCCATTGTTGGGGTACCAGATTTCTTTTGGTGAGACTGAGGTCCTTCTTCTCTAATACTTTGACCAAATTTAAGCCTTCTTAAAAACGGAATAAAAATCGGGGATAAAAGAACACTGATTAAAAATCCCATTATGATTGTAAACAATATCACCTGTTCAAGCATTGTTCTTTACTCCTTCCGAATTTCCAAAGCCGTTTTCCATTAGAAAATAGCATTCATTATTATGATATTCATTCGTGTCTTTCGTATGTTGTTTTTGTACAAAATGCTTCATTTCATTACACTCTTTTCATCATTTTTAAGATTTGTTTAGATCTAAAATAGCGTCCGCTGCCACCTTGGCATCATCAAAGTCATAGACTTGATCACCAATGATTTGGTACGTCTCATGGCCTTTTCCAGCTATTAAGACTGTATCGCCCTTTTTTGCATTAGCAATGGCAAAAAAGATGGCCTGTTTCCGGTTCACAAAGCTGTGATAATAGGCGTTTGGTACGCCATTTTCCATGTCTTTCAAAATGGCTGATGGATCTTCACTTCTTGGATTATCTGATGTAAAAACAGGCTCATCTGCATATTTCACAGTGATTTGGGCCATCTGAGGGCGCTTGGTTTTATCACGGTCGCCCCCACAGCCAACTACACAGAAAATTCTACCTTCTGTTAATTCTCTGCACGTAGTCAGTACATTTTCTAAACTGTCAGGTGTGTGCGCATAATCAACGATGACTGGGAAGTCTTGATCAAAATTCACAAGTTCGAATCTTCCTTTGACTCCCTCAAGTTCTTCAATGGCACTAACGATCGTTTCAAACGTTAAGCCTGATACAATGCCTACTGATACAGCTGCTAGAATGTTATACACATTGAATTTCCCAATAAGGGCAACCGTCACGTTTTTTGTGCCGATTGGGGTGATCAAATCAAATTGTGTTCCCTTTGGTTTGATTTGAATGTTCTTTGCCATTACATCTGCTTCTTGCTCTAAGCCATACGTCATAATTTCAGCAGCTGTGACTTTTTCAAAATAACTAGACGCTTCATCATCTGCATTTAAAATGGCATGCTTCGGCTTATCGTGCTGAAAGGCACTTCCGAGCTGGGAAAAGAGCAAGCTTTTTGCATGTTTATATTCTTCCATTGTGTTGTGGTAGTCCAAATGATCTTGGGTAAGATTTGTAAAGACGGCAATATCATAATCACATCCATGAACACGCCCAAGATGCAAAGCATGTGATGATACTTCCATAATGGCCGTATCTACGTCTTGATCAAGCATCTGCTTAAAGGTCTTCTGAAGCGTGACACTCTCAGGTGTTGTGTTTTTCACTTCGAGAATTTCATCGTTTACCTTCATATACATCGTACCGATTAAACCTGTTTTTTTATCGGCTTTTCTCATGATTTGCTCAATCATGTGTGTTGTAGACGTTTTCCCGTTCGTTCCTGTAATACCAATTAGATTGAGTTGATGAGTTGGCTGTTCGTAAAAAGCATCTGCCATTCTTGCAAGTGCTCTTTGAGAGTGTTTTACAATAATGACTGGTACATCTGTTATGTGAAGTGGGTGTTCTGCTACAATCGCTGCAGCCCCGCTTTTCACTGCTTTTTCAGCGTAATCATGTCCATCTACTGTATAGCCTTTTATACAGACAAAAAGACTCCCTTTTTTCACTTCTCTTGAATCCATTTCAATGGAAGTAATCTCCGGATTTTCGTTTATCAGTTCACTGTTTTCACTTTTAAAGTATGTAAGGAGTTCTTGTAATTTCATTTCATATCAAACCTCTCAAATTCGTTCACGTGCATGTCTTGTGAAAAAAACACACAGTCTATATTTTATCGTAAAAAAAAGGATACATCCAGCGTATTCCTTAAGTTTCTCTTGGAAAAAGCACACTTTATGCTCTTTTTTTTAAGCGACCCTTCTCTTTCAACAAAAAGAGGCAGCCGAATGAGTGCGGCTACCCTCTGTTCATTCTTTATTATTCATCATTTAAGTATAATCGGATCGTGGAACCTTCTTTGACCTTTGTGCCGGCAGCAGGCGATTGCTTCACCACTTTGGTGCCAGTTCCTGAAGCATCAATCTTTAAATTAATCAGGAGTGATTCAAGGTCAGAAACAGATCCTCCTACAAGATTCGGTACCTCAATGGTTTTTGTGTCCAGCCATTGATACTTCTTTTCAATTTGTCCTTTTCTTTTTTTCACGCCCATTTCAGGCAGACTGTCTCGCATAATATGGCCCACAATAGGTGCGGCTACTGTCCCACCAAATTGAATCGTGCCTTTTGGGTTATCTACTGCTACATATACAACAATGCTTGGATCATCCGCAGGTGCAAACCCGATAAATGACACAATGTGGTTATTTTCCATGTACTTTCCGTCTTTTACTTTCTGTGCTGTTCCTGTTTTTCCGCCCACCCGATATCCTTCAACGAAAGCATTCCGGCCAGTTCCTTGAGCGACTACACTTTCAAGGGCATACCTGATTTCTTTAGACGTCTCCGCTGAAATGACTTTCTTCTTGGCAATTGGTGATTGCTTTTTCACTACCTCTTTTGTAATTGGATCGATCCATTCTTTTGCAATATACGGCGTGTAAAGCGTTCCTCCATTTACTGCGGCTGCCACTGCAGCCACTTGTTGAATCGGCGTAACAGATACACCTTGACCAAAGGCTGTTGTTGCCTGTTCTACAGGACCAACACGATCAAGCGGGAACAAAATTCCTCTACCTTCTCCTTGAAGGTCGATTCCTGTCTTTTGACCAAAGCCGAAATTTTTAATATAAGAAAATAGTTTATCTTTTCCAAGACGGTCGCCTAGCTCGACGAAACCTGGGTTACAAGAGTTTTGTACCACTTCTAGAAACGACTGTGATCCATGTCCTCCCTTTTTCCAGCATCTGAGCCTTGCGCCATCCACTGTCACAGATCCGCTGTCAAAAAAATGATCACGTTTTAAATTTACTTTATTTTCTTCTAGGGCAGCTGCCAGTGTAATGATTTTAAACGTCGATCCCGGCTCATATGTGCTCCACACTGGTAAGTTTCGGTTAAATACTTTTGGATCAACTGATTGATAGTCAGCCGGATCAAAGTCAGGTCTGCTCGACATTCCCAGCACCTCACCATTTTTCGGATTCATGGCAATGGCAATCATGCCATCTGGGTTATATTTTGCCTGGGCATTGTCTAGTTCTCGTTCGATGATGGTTTGCACTTTTGAATCAACTGTTAATTTCATATCAAGCCCATCTTTAGGCGGTGTATAATCATCTGCTTCATCTGGCATTTTCTGCCCTTTTGCATCAGAATAAAATTTCACAGAGCCTTTTTCACCTTTTAGGTCATCATCATAGTACGCTTCTAGCCCAAGTAAGCCTTGATTATCAATTCCAGCAAATCCTAATACATGAGATAAGAAACTTCCAAACGGGTAATGTCTGATGCTGTCTTCTGCTACATAGACTCCATCTAAATCAAGCTCTCTGACTTCTTTTGCTTTTTCATGAGATACTTTTCTCCCCTCTGGAGAAATTCGCTCTATAGACGTTTTCTTGGTGACATGCTTGTACGCTTTCTCCTCAGACATATTCAGTACTGCAGCTAATTTTTTGCTTGTTTCTGCTGGGTCTTTCACTTGCCGCGGCACGACTAAAATAGAGGGAGCACTTTTGTTCGTCGCAAGCTCCACCCCATTTCGATCCAAAATATCTCCTCGTTCTGGTTCAAATGGGAGGTTACGGCTCCATGAATCTTTCGCTAAACTTGTCAGCTTCTCGCCCATAATAAACTGCACATATCCTAATCTAGTATCTATGATGAAAAAAATGATCACCCCAAACAGCAGCACGAAAAGCAATCGTTTTCTCACTGTTACACTTGACACTCGCACGCCCGGTTCACTCCTTACATATGGCTTGTTTTCATCATATGCAGGCTCGTCTTTTTATAGAACGATCTCGTCCATCGCTCAAGCAAAAGAAAAAAACCTAGCAAATGATTTGCTAGGTTTTCAAGTTAATTTGGACTTTTGAAGGTCACTGTGACGACTTTATCTGAAATCTCCGCTCCACTTTTCACGCTTTGTTTGACAGCATATCCCTGTCCATTTGTTTCAATATGCACACCTGAAATAGACGCATATTGAAGAACTTCCCTTCTGGACCAGCCTGTCATATCAGGCATTTTAATGGTTTTCCCTGCTGTTTTCAAAAAGACTTTCTGGCTTTCAGAGAATTCAGAGCCCGCACTCGGCCATTGGCGTTTAATGGATAAACCGTCACCAATAACAACAGGTGATAACTTTTTGTTTTTTGCTTCTGTTTCTGCCTGTTTCACTTCTAAATCTAGGAATGACGGCATTGTTTCTTGTTTTATTTTCTGTTTGCCAGATTTTTTATCGTCTGTTTTTGTTGGTGCGATATTTAAATAGAGCAAACTATTTTTCATCACAGGGTTAAAGATTTCTGAAACAGGGGCAGAGCCTGTTTGTGTTTCAGATAGCTGAGGCTGTTGGACAGCCACATAAACGAGCAGCTTCGGATCATCTTTTGGTGCCATTCCCATAAATGAAAAGACGTAATCGTTTCTCCCTTGAAGGTAGCCGCCAGCACCGCCAATTTGTCCTGTACCCGTTTTCCCAGCGACATCAAAACCTTTGATTTGGTATGGCTGTCCTGTGCCAATTTTTGAGGAAACGACCTCACCTAAAATGTCACGGACTTGCTTCGCTGTATCAGAAGAAATTGGTTTTCCTGCTACTGTTGGTTCGTGCTGTAAAATTGTTTTGTTTGTGTTCGGGTCTGTAATATGATCGATTACATATGGCTTCATCATCGTTCCACCGTTTGCAATGGCTGTCGCCGCTTCAATTTGCTGAATTGGGGTAATCGCGGACGCCTGACCATAAGCAGTCGATGCTTTGTCATATTCGTATCTGAAATTGATTTTACTAGACGCTTCGTTTGGCAAGTCTATGCCTGTTTTGTCATAGAAATGGAATTTTTGCAAGTATTGTTCGTAGCGTGTGAAACCTAATTTTTCTTTTGCCAATTTCGCAAAAGCTACGTTTGAAGAACGTAGAACACCTTCATGAAAATCAATTTTTCCCCAGCCATTTCCGTTGTTATGGTCTCTTACAAGACCGCCGCCTACTTTATAAGTACCAGACTGATACTTGTCACTGCCTTGGTACACTCCTTCTTGGATAGCAGCAGCAAGTGTGAAAATTTTCATCGTTGAACCTGGTTCAAATGCGTAAGAAATGACATCGTTGTTATAATTCGTAATGTCGAGTTCATTTAAATTAAAGCTTGGCCGCTGTCCCATTGCAAGAACTCTTCCAGTTTTCGGATCAACGACTGTCGCAATGATTTTCTTCGGCTTATATTTTTTAGCGACCTGCGTCATACTTTCTTCAAGAAATGCTTGAATTTTTTGGTCGATGGTCAGTGTGACGTTTTTCCCGTCTTTCGGGGCAACGATGTCTTCTTTACTATTCGGAAGTGCCCATCCGCTTCTATCGCTGTTATACGTTACATAGCCATCTTTTTCTTTTAAATATTTATTCAGAGCCTTTTCTAGACCCATTGCGCCTGACATGTCCTTGGTGGCTTCATCTAATCTAGCATAACCGATTAAGTTCGAAGCAAACATGCCGTTTGGATAATACCTCTTTGTATCTTTTTCAAAGGCGATCCCAGGAAGTTTTAGCTTTTCAATTTTTTCCTTAGTTGAAAAACTAATATCCTTTCCGGCTTTACCAAACTCGACTTGGAACGCATCCTTTGTATTCAGACGCTTTAAAATTTCACTCTCACTCATATCAATGACCTTTGACAACTCTTTTGCTGTCTTTTCTTTGTCAACGACATGCATCGGATGCTTTGGATCGACCGTCATTTTCTTGCTCATGATCGCAATCAGTTTATACACAGATGTATCTTCCGCAATCACATTTCCATTTCTGTCTAAAATGGACCCTCTTTTGGCTTCCAGTGTTTTTTTCGATTGATATTGTTCATTGGCTTTTGCAGCTAACACTTGTCCATCGACGGTTCCCGTAATCTGAATATAAATAAAACGTGCAAGGATGATAAAGAAAAACAGGGCGAAGCAAATACTCGCAATTGCCGCGCCTCTGTTCATCATTTTATTCTTTTTAGGCATCGCCATGTTAATCGACCTTCTTAACATCTTTCGACATGCTTAAGCCTGCTTTTTTAGCGGCTTCAATGATTCTCTCTGGTTCACTTAGTAAATCTTTTTGCTTTTGCAGTTCAGTGATCTTTTTCGATTCTAAAGACACTTGCTGTTCTAGCTTCTGCACTTCGATATTTGCGTGATAAACAGCAAAGGCTTTCGAAATGATGAGGATCGAGCTGCACATGAGAGCCATGACAAACATGACAAGTAAGATTTTTTCACCAAGTGTAATAGAACCTCTTCTTCTAATCACAACCGATTGACCTTGCTGCTCGGTTTGATGTTGCTTTACTTCTCTTTGGTAAGCCAAATTACTCATAAGAAACCTCCTTTTTATCATCATCTATGGTGTCGTTTACTTTTTTTCTGCAATTCGGAGCTTCGCTGAACGGGCACGGTTGTTAAATTCCAGCTCTTGTTCTGATGCAACGATTGGTTTTCTCGTGATCAGCTTCAGTTTTGGTTCAAGTCCTTCTGGAATTACTGGCAGTCCGTGCGGAAGTTCTGGAAGAGAAGACATTTCTTTAAATGTACTTTTACAAATCCGATCTTCAAGTGAATGGAATGTAATGACAGAAATTCTCCCCTTCGGATTGAGTAACTCTATTGCTTGTTCTAGTGCTTCTTCAAATACTTTCAATTCATCATTTACGGCAATTCGGATCGCTTGAAATACTCTTTTCGCTGGATGTCCGCCTTTTCGTCTTGCAGGTGCGGGAATTCCTTCTTTAATAATGTCGACAAGCTCTCCTGTTGTTTCAATTGGCGCTTTTTTTCTGGCTTCTTCAATTTTGCGTGCGATTTGCTTGCTGAACTTTTCTTCCCCATATTTGTAGAAAATCCGAACTAGATCTTCAAATGGCCATTCATTCACCACTTGTTTTGCCGACAAAGCAGCGGTTTGATCCATTCGCATGTCAAGAGGTGCATCATGGTGATAACTAAAGCCTCTCTCTGGTGTGTCAAGCTGAGGTGATGAAACCCCAAGATCAAAAATCACACCGTCTACGCTTGTAATTCCTTGTTCATTCAGACGTTCTTTTAAATATCGGAAGTTGCTTTTTATGAAAAGAATGTTCGCTTTAACATGTGCGAGCTTCTCTCGTGCATGATCCAGTGCAGCATCGTCTTGGTCAAACCCAATCAATGTACCTTTTTCTGATAATTGAGATAGTAAATATGAGCTATGACCTGCGCCGCCTAGCGTGCAGTCCACATATGTACCGTCTTCTTTGACGTTTAAACCGTCAACTGTTTCTTTTAATAATACTGTCTCATGTTGAAACATGATGATATGGTCCCACCTTTTTCAAATAGAAATGAATGTGTAGAAAGCTTGCTGCACAAGGGATTATTATATATCAAATCCAATCATGTTTTCAGCAATTTCAGCAAAAGAATCTTCTTGCTCTTCTGTATATTGTTCCCAGATCGACTTACTCCACAACTCAATTCGATTTGAAACGCCGATGACCACACATTCTTTTTCGAGTTTTGCATATTGGAGTAGGTTGGATGCGATGTTAATGCGCCCCTGCTTGTCCAGATCACATTCAACTGCGCCGGAGAAGAAGAACCGGGTAAACGCACGTGCATCTTTTTTCGTTAGCGGCAGTGCTTTGAGTTTCTCTTCAATTAGTTTCCACTCACTCATAGGGTAGCCAAATAAACATTGATCAAGCCCTCTCGTCAGCACAAACTGTTCTCCGAGACCGTCTCTAAATTTAGCAGGGATGATCATGCGCCCTTTTGTATCAATCGTATGTTGGTATTCACCCATGAACATGATCATCAGAGCCCCACTTTCTCACCTATACTCTCCACTATCCACCACTTCTCTCCACAAAACTTATTTTACACTGTTTCTACATAAAAAAAAACCCTGAACTAGTCAGGGTTCATTAAAACTTTATTTCAAAGTTTGACAATTTGTTGCTTGTTTTGAAATGAAAATGGCAGATTTTTGAACGTTTTGAAGAATTCTGGACCATATTTGTTTAAAAAGTACATGATATTCCAAATTCTTTCTTGTGGTGCTTCGAGTGGTTTTAAACTATTTTCAATCCGTTCAAAATCTCGAAGGATATATCCTTCCTTCTCTTCCACACGCTTTGCAACCTTTTGATAAACAAATTGAAGCTGGTCTTCTATAAATTTGGCATTTTTATCTAATAGCTGTTCAAAGCTTGGTTCGATCTCTAGCGCTTCTTGTCTCATGGCCTCATGAACATTCGCTAATTCACGTTTGGCATGTTGAACCGATTGAACGAAGCTGTCTGGAAGACTTTGCTGAAAGTGCGCATCCTTTTTTTCTTTCACGCCTTTTGTCAGCACTTCTTCAACCGACAATTCTCTTATCGGCAGCTTCTTATCAATGTGCCGTTCAAGAATGGTGACATGCAGTCTTGGAAGAACGGGTGCCATTTTGACATCGAAGTACTCGAAGATGCCTTTCAGCTCACCCCAATAGTTCACTTCACCGTGTCCAGCCATAAAAGCAAGCGTTGGAAGAAGGGTTTCCTGCATCAATGGACGGGTCACCACATTATTGCTAAACCGCTCTGGGTGCTCCTCGACTTCCTGCAAAAGCTCATCTTTTGTCCAAGTAAGCCCCACTTCAGATATAGAAAATTGGCCATTCTCTTGTTCAATGAGGAAACGCTCATCATCATATTCGTAAAACAAGTTGGCTTGATGGTCACCAGCTTCAATAATCGGCTGATACCCCGCTTGTTCCATGGCAGCCTGCGTGTTATTTAAGTGAGCCACGATCGCATCACTCGACTCCACAATTTGCTTGAATAACGTACGTTCAAGTGGCTTCACGCCAAAGTCTCCTGAATTCAATAACAGCAGTCCATCTTCTTCAAATAGATCGCAAACAATCCACTCAAAGAAATCAGTAAACGTTTCTGATTTGCGTAAACATCGAAGAAGCTGATCAAACAAGTCATTTGTGTAAGCAGATTCCTCATAGGTTGAAAATACATCACGAAGCCATCTCTCTGTTTTCTCTTGGTGTAGAGGTGTTCTTTTCGCAGCTGTTTTTTTCACATGATGTAATGGAAGCTTTTGTTTGACTGGGCCTTTTTCGCCAGACGTGTACACAAAGTTAATTTCGTCTACGTCGTGATCTTCACCCGCTACCCAAAAGACCGGAATAACAGGAACGCCAAGCTCTGATTCTTTTTCTTTGGCAAACTGAATAATGGAAATGATTTTATGTATGGTATAAAGCGGACCTGTCAGTAGGCCTGCCTGCTGTCCTCCAACCACCATGACGCTCCGTTCATCACGTATCTTCTCAATATTCTCACGCATCGCAGCCGAATCAAATTTTGCATGGTATGCGCTCATATAATCCGCTAAAGCCTCGCGCGGGAAGCTCCTTTCCATGAGATCGTCGTATCTCTTTTTCCATATGTGCTCAGAATGTATATCATAATCAAAAAAAGCAGTCATCTCTTTTTTTTCTTCTATATAATCACGTATGAATAAATTCTGACTTCGGATGGAAAGTTCAGTCAATTGCATGTTTAGAACTTCCTTTCTTCAATAAATAGTTAGTTTCCCGAAAAAAGTATAGCATGTAAATGAGCTCACTCAAAAGATTTTGTTTGCTTTTTTTCCAATACTTCCAAGCTCCTATTCAAGAAAGTGAGGAATGGCGGCGTCATCCCTTGACCTTGAGCTTTTTTTAAAAGGTAGCCAATGATTGCTTTTCTTTCAGTTTGGCGGCCTTTGACGATATCTTGCAGCATTGACGATTGATTGGCAGCCGTTTGATGGCAAATTGATTTCACATGAGCCCATAGACGATCTTTCTCAAGCAACCCTAGAATGGAAACCGCTTCTTCAAATGCACATGTCATCATATGTTCATATGACGGGTTCGATACCAATTCCCCATTATTCACATGTAATAAAGCCGTCAACGGATTAATACACACATTGACGAGCAGTTTTTCCTCCAGTACTTTCTTCCATTCATCTGTATAAACCATTTGAAAATCGCCCGTTGACAGTTCACTACTCATAGGTCCTTTTTCCTCATGCAGAAATGCTCCCCACTTGATGACACCAATTCCTGTATGGTTTACTGCGCGATCAGACACCTTCATTGCGCCATGCTCTACTACACCAATATATAACTGATGTGCCGTTTTCCAGTTCTTTAAATCGACGAGGTGGGCCATTCCGTTCTGCAAAAATAAGATCCGCTGGTGAGGCAGTCCCGATAATTCCCCTAGAACATCTTGCAGATGATGATACTTCACTGTCACAATCAGCAAATCAAATATTCCTTTGACCCCCGTATCGGCCTCAACAGCTGATTGAATGGTTTCCCCTCTTTCCATTCGTTCAATGCCTAATGCTCGAATTTCTTCTGCCTGCTGTTTCCTTCTTGTAAAGACGGTGATGTCATGATGCTCTGATAAATAACTTGCACAAAGCAGACCAATCGCACCACCGCCAATGATTCCAATTTTCAATTGCCGCACTTCCCTTTTTCTGTTTACTTCATGTTATCAACTATTTTACCAGTTTCGTGCTACGATGCAAAAAGCAGATAACGCGCTATGATTGAATTTTTTTAATTAAAAAACTATAATAATAAGTGTAAAAACTTTTTTAGGCGGATGGGATGAAAACGCCTTCAATGACATCACTGTCGACATTATGTGTGTAAGGGGGAAGATCACATGACACAAGTAAAACGTCTTCTGATTAACTACAAAACATTAGAGGAATTTAAACAATTTAAGGAATATGGCATACAAGAACTTTCCATGCTTGAAGACCTAGAAAGTAATATGATTGAAAATGACAGCAACTCTCCATTTTATGGGATTTACTTTGGAGATAAGCTTGTGGCACGTATGAGCCTCTATCAAGTAGATGGCTCGACGACGACGTATTTTGACCATAATCATGATTATCTAGAGCTGTGGAAGCTAGAAGTGTTGCCAGGATATCAGCGTAAAGGTTACGGCGAAGCACTTGTTGATTTCGCAAAATCTTTTGGCCTTCCAATTCGAACGAATCCACGCGTCAAATCTGCCGGTTTTTGGGATAAAATGGGCTTTGAAGCGGTGAAATATGATATGGAACGCGATAAAGGAGAAAACCCACTCATTTGGGAGCCGGCACATATTCAAAAGAACACAGGTGAGTCCGCTTAATCATTTTAATCATTAAGAAAACGCCCCTCTTTCCATCTGTGAGGGGCGTTTTCTTATTTTGCGTAATCTTTTAAGCTGATATTCTGTTTGACTCTTTCAACAATACCAATAAGTGCCCGGTAATCTTCTTCTGTCATTTTTAATTGACGTTTCAGCTGTTCATTTTCTTCGGTGAGTGATTTTAATTGATGCTGTGCATCTTTAAGCTCCTCCCGTAAATATGCTGGACCAGATGGTTCTTTCTCAAGCTGCTCTAGAAACCGAATTACTTCTCGAAGCGTCAGTTCAGTCTGATCAGAAGATGCCTTCTCCTCTATGGTGAACGCATGCTGCGGTAAACCCGAAGAATGGATACCAATTTTTTTACGCAGTTCTTTTCGCTGTTTTTTGGCAAGCTCAATGCCTGCCTGGTACTGCTTTCTGACGTAAGAATTCCACCTGAATCCACATGCTGCTGCTGTTCTTGACAATGCTTTTCCAACCTCTTCAAATGCTGAAAGCTGGGTACCGCCATCTCGGATATGCCTTAAGACAACTTCTGCTAAAAGTAAATCTTCATCTTGTGTCCATGCGTCCTGCCGTGTAATCGTCAACTCATCATCCCCCCTGAATCTGAATACCACATCATATGCGCTTACTAGAGTAGATAGACTATTTGCAGGAGAGAAACCTAAAAAATAGATCAATAAAAAAACGCAAGGGAAGATTCCCTCACGTTTTTTTATCAAGCATTAGTTGCTTTTTACGTCTTTGCCTTTGTATGTTCCGCAAGATTTGCAGACACGATGAGAAATTTTCATTTCACCGCATTCTGGGCAAGCTACCATACCAGGTACTTGTAGTTTGAAATGCGTACGACGCAATCTTTTTTTCATTTTAGAAGTTCTTCTAAAAGGTACAGCCATTATTCCCACCTCCTTAAAGAGTTAAGATTCATTATTTTCTTCTAAGAGCTTCTTCAAGCCTTCCAGACGAGGATCAATTCGGTTTTGATGTGCATCTTCCGAAATGACCGCCCAGTCATTCCCTTCCTGTGGTGCAGCACCTTTTACGTCAGCTTGGTCGCAAAAGATTTGCATGGGCACTTCAAGAAGAATTTCTTCCTTGACTATAGGCGTTAAGTCGATGATATCGTCTTCTACAATAGAAACGTCTTCATCTTCTATGTCGTCTGTCTTATGAAGTACAAATAGTTCTTTTGTTGAAATCGCAAATGGATAATTTACATCAACAAGCGTTCTTGAACAAGGCAATGTCATTTCACCTGTGATGGTTAAATCAAATGCGACTTGCTTTGATTCGATCACTCCAGTCCCTTTCACCTCTACTGGTGAAATACGACGTATATCTGAATGAAGGCTAGTAAGTTCATTTAAGTCAACCGTCTCATGAAAATCGAAGCTGTTTTTAGCTTTTTGATGTAACTGATAAACTGTCCATTTCAATTGTATCACCTCTAAGAGCAACAAACATGATTATAGCTTTCATCATGCTATTTGTCAATATTTTTTCTTTACAGTCCTTCATGATGTCAAAGGGCTGTTTGACATCAGTTCTCGGAATGCCTACACTGAAAAAAATGGTCTTCATTTTTCCCTTATGCTACTGTAGCACAGACCATTTAACCATAGCAAGAAAGGCGGAACATCTATTGAAAGCAGTGGGAGTCGTTGTCGAGTACAATCCATTTCATTATGGGCATGCCTATCATGTGAATCAGGCGAAAAAACAAACCTCCTCAGATGTTGCCATTGCCGTTATGAGCGGTTCTTTCCTCCAGCGCGGGGAGCCTGCCATCGTCTCAAAATGGGCACGTACAAAAATGGCACTGCAAAACGGTGTAGACATTGTGTGTGAGCTTCCATACATATATGCCGTACAAAAGGCAGAAACCTTCGCCAATGGCGCTGTGTCCATCCTCGATGCATTAAAATGCCATTCTCTTTTTTTCGGCAGTGAGGATGGAAAAATCAACGCATTTGAGCGCACAGCACACGCTTGGCATGAAAAAAAGGCAGAGATTGATCTTTTAACAAAAGAAAAGGTGAAAGAAGGTCTTAGTTATCCCGCAGCAGCAGCAGGTGCGTTTCAAGAGGCCATTCATACTGAACACTTACTGGATTTGTCCAAACCAAATAACATTTTAGGCTTTCATTATGTTAAAGCCATCTTAGAGAGAGCTCCTCACATGCAGCCTTTTACGTCTCAAAGAATTGCATCTGATTATCATGATGAAGAACTGCCTGACAACCAAAAAATCGCAAGCGCCACAAGTATCCGAAAAGCTTTAAAAGAACAGAGCTCATTTCAAGCAGTCACGCCCTACCTCCCGGACGCTACTTTAAAGCAATTACACGACTATCATTCTTCATATGGTCTTTTACATACGCAAGAAGCCTATTTTCGCTTTCTGAAACATGTTTTTCATACAATGGATACGAGTGAATTAGAGAGCATCTATGAAATTGAAGAAGGCATTGAACACCGCATGCAAAAAGCCATGACACATGCATCTTCCTACGAGGAGTATCTATCACTTGTCAAAACAAAACGATATACGTGGACAAGGTTACAGCGGATGAATACGCATCTATTAATGAACGTGAAGAAAAAGACGATGCACGAGCTGCTTGAAGAGAAAAAAGCGCCCTATATTCGTTTACTTGGAATGACAAGGAAAGGACAACAGTACTTGTCTCTTGTAAAAAAAGAGTTGGATGTACCACTTGTGAGTAAACTGTCTTCCTTTTCACATCCCGCCCTTGATCTTGATATTCGTGCTTCAAGGGTGTTTAGCCTTCCCATCTCTGAACCCATGCAAACAGAATTAACAAAAGCAGAGTTTAAAACATCACCGATTCGATATGATGAAGAGAGCGGACTCTTTTCATCTTGATAGAAAAAAGCAGCCTGATTTGCAGGCTGCTCTTTTTTATGATGCTTTCTCTTTTAATTTGTTTAAATAGTTTAGTGCGTCCTGCATGGTATCCACAGGAACGATTTTCATATCACTTTTAATATCTTTTGCTGTTTTGACTGCATTTTTGTAGTCAGAGTTTGGGTCACCTTTATCATTCGGTGCAAAGAAGATGTCTTTCCCTGCTTTGTCTGCTGCAACAACCTTTTGATCAATTCCGCCAATCGGTCCGACTGTACCATCTGCATCAATCGTTCCAGTTCCTGCGATCGCATAGCCATGTGTTTCATCTTCTTTTGTCAGCTGATTGTAAATTTCAAGTGACATCATTAAACCAGCCGATGGACCGCCGATGTTTTCAATATCCACTTTCACAGAAGGAGACACTTTCACATGACGGTCTGTAAATAGTGATACGCCAATTCCCACTCGTTTTGGCTCTTCTTTAAATGGTTTTAACGTCACGTTCTGCGTGATTTCTTTGCCATTACGTTCAAGTACAAAACGGACAGTCGTGCCTGCTTTTTTACTGCTGATATACGAAACCATTTTATCTGCTGACTCGTATGTATGGCCGTCGACGCTTTTGATCTTATCACCAACTTCAATCTTCCCATATGCAGGCATTCCTTTCATCACATAGCTCGCATATACCCCATTAAACGTATAATCTACTTTTTTCCCTGCTTTTGTATAAGCGGCAATCATCGCATTTTCTTGAGAACTTTTCATGAGCTGCAGCTGCCGTTTCATATAATCCTCATCAGACTCTCCGTCCGCTTTAATATTTTCTTCTGGAACGATTTCGTCATACTTGTTCATTTTTGCAAGCAAATACGTATATGGATTGGCTGGACCTACTTTAATGGTCATAAGAGAAAAGCTGCCCTTCTCGCCATATCCTCCGTCTACTTGAATGTGTGGCGCAATTTCTGTTGCATCACCTGGCTTTGTGACGTAATAGGGCAGTTTCACAAAAGTTAAGCCAAATAAGACTAGAACAACAGCAAAAAAGCTGAGCCAGCGAATATTTAATTTTTTCATTCGATTAACACTCCCATTTATCAATGACATCTTTCAGTTTTCCTTTTAGTTGGTCGGCGGCGAGTTCACCTGCTTCAATCATTTCTTGAACCTGTGTAAACGCACTAGAGCTAAAGGTCTCGAGCTTCGGCCGAATCATGAGATCTGCATGAATGGTTTGGTGACGAACCAATTCATTTTGAAGGATGTCCAAACTTTGCATAATGACATCCGATAATCTCGTTGCCTTTTCTGTTTTTTTCACCCTTGATACATCAGAGGCGATAATGAGATCTGCCCCCATTTCTTTGAGAACAGAAACAGGAATGCGGTCCACTACCGCTCCATCCACCAATTGCCTGCCGCCTATTTCATGCGGAACAAACACACCCGGAATGCTAATGCTTGCCCTGACTGCTTGTGAGACAGACCCTTCTTTGAACACAACCTTCTCCCCTGTCTGAAGGTCACAGGCGACAATCGCAAGAGGCACGCGCATTTCTTCAATATTCTTCCCATATGTAAACGTGTGAATCAGTTGCAAAATTCGATTTCCTTTTAACAGACCGATTTTTGGCAGTGTATAGTCAGCATAATACTTTCTTCTGAAGACAAGTGCAAGTTTTTTCATTTTTTCTACGTCTTGTCCTGCTGCATAAAAGCTCCCCACAAGAGCACCAATACTGCTTCCTGCGATCATATCCACCTGAATTCCTTGTTTCTCAAGACTAGATAAAACCCCGATATGCGCCATCCCTCTGGCACCCCCGGAGCCCAGCGCAAGCCCGATAATCGGTCGTTTCATGAATCCACCCTCCTCTTTCTATGCATATATACGAATCTATAGGTCTAAACATGCCCCTTCTCATCGTATAGTAATAGAAGACAGGCTCGGCTAGCATCTCTTTTTCTTTAATCACGAGCTCGCCAATAGATTATAACGGCAAGGAGCGACATCTCCATGAAAAAATGGAACACTCTGTTCATCGCTGCTTTTTTTATCTTTTTAACAGCCACTGTGATTACACATCCACAAGCCTCTTTGCAAGCATCGAAAAATGGACTTGCAATGTGGTGGGAAGTGGTTTTTCCATCGCTGCTACCTTTTTTTATTTTGTCCGAGCTATTAATCAGTTTCGGGATTGTCAGATTTGTCGGCGTATTATTAGAGCCATTTATGCGGCCTATCTTTCGGGTGCCTGGTGTCGGCGGATTTGTACTGGCGATGGGAATGGCCTCTGGTTTTCCTTCTGGCGCTAAATTGACGACAAGACTTCGGCAGGAAGGACAGCTGACAAGAATTGAAGCAGAACGCCTTGTGTCATTTACCAATTCTTCAAACCCTTTGTTCATTTTTGGAGCAGTGGCTGTAGGATTTTTTCATCACCCAGCTATAGGCATTGTGTTAGCCTGTGCACATTATTTAGGAAATCTCGCGGTTGGGGTGACGATGCGCGGATATAAAGCACGTCATGATGCGCACCTCAGAAGCCGAAAAGGATTTTTATTGCCTCCAATTCGAGAAGCATTCAGCGCTCTTCATACGGCAAGACTTGCAGAAAAAAGACCACTTGGCCAAATATTAAGTGACGCTGTCATGTCATCTGTTCAAACGCTCTTTATGATTGGCGGCTTTATCATTTTATTTTCTGTCTTTAGTCAAATGCTCGCTGTCGTTCATGTGACAGATCTTCTCTCTATCGGGATCGGCTCTATACTGAAAACGATGCACCTTCCGCCGGAATTAGATCTAGCCATGATTGCGGGTCTATTTGAAATCACATTAGGAAGTCAGCTCACAGGATCACAAGAGGTTTCCATGCTCGCTAAAACAATTGTGGTCAGCTTTATTTTAGGATTTAGCGGATTCTCCGTTCAAGCTCAGGTAGCCGGGATTTTGGCAGCCACCGATATACGCTTTAAACCGTTTTTCTTCGCCCGTTTGCTTCACGGTATTTACGCAGCCGTCTTTACTTTTTTGTTATTCAAACCCCTTTATGTCTCTAAAGCAGACATGGCGCTTCCAGCAGGGGCATTTGAAACAAGCGAGCAAGTCGTGATGTTTAGCAGCATGTTATGGAATCAGCTTGTATCTGCTGGTCCTCTCATCACCTTGTTCAGTCTGATCGTGTATATTGCGCTCTATTATCAGAAATTAAAAAATGGATGAGTGCACAATGCACTCATCCATTAAATTTTTCTTTCAGCGCAGCTTCGACCTCTTGCGGTACAAGCTCTTTGACTGATCCATGATATTTCGCTACTTCTTTAACAATGCTTGAACTTAAGAAGGAGTATTGATTATTCGTCATCATAAAGAACGTTTCAATGTCATCATTCAACACTTTGTTCATTGATGTCCCTTGCATCTCGTATTCAAAGTCCGTCACCGCTCTAAGTCCGCGCAAAATGACTTTCGCCTCTTTTTGTTTCGCATAATCAACGAGCAGTCCATGAAAGGATTCCACTTTGATATTTGGTAGCTCCTTTGTTGCTTGACGAATGAGTTCACATCGCTCTTCAACAGTAAACAACGGCTTTTTTGACGAGTTATTGAGGACGCACACATATACTTCATCAAAAATCTTTGCCCCTCTTTTGATAATATCCAAATGGCCCAATGTGACTGGATCGAAGCTACCCGGACAAACGGCTATATTCCCCATGCTTTAATTTCCCCGCTTTCTATAGATCGTAATGCCAGTCATTCCGTACATTTCCTGCCTTGAGATATGCAGCTGTCCTGCTTCCTCTGGCAGTGTCACATCTTTATCATGCTCACACACAATGACGCCATCATCTGCTAATAAGGAATGCTCATCAATCGTATCAAGAAGTGCTTTCAACTTTTGATCTTTATACGGCGGATCCAGGAAGATGGCTTGAAAAGATTCTTCTCGCTTCACTACAGCGGCGAGTGCACGGTTTGCATCATTTCGAAACACTTCACTTTGATCCATCAGCGACAATTGATTCAAGTTGCCTTTAATCGTCTGAATCGCCTTCATATCTCGATCCACAAATATACAATGATCGAATCCTCTAGAAAGCGCTTCAATTCCTAAACCACCACTTCCAGCAAATAAATCAAGGGCCCATCCCCCATCAAAATACGGTCCAATCATATTAAAAATGGATTCTTTTACTTTATCTGTTGTTGGTCTTGTTGATTGGCCGGGTACGGCTTTCAGCGTGCGGCCTTTTTTTGTTCCAGAAATCACTCTCATTTTTCCACCACTTTTTCTGCTTGCATCTATTGAATATTGTTTGATGACAAAAAATTCAACATTATCTTACCATATCCACTCCACATGGGACAATGCACTGAATTCCATTCATTTTCTATGTATAGATCACAAAAGAGAGGGTCATACTACTGTTAACAGCATCTGATGTGGTGCTGTTGCCAACCGCGGAGAAGACTTACGTTTCCCCATAAGTTCTTCCTCCGGTTTCTCCTCTCCCTTTGCCTTCTCCTTAATGAATCATTAAGAATAGAAGGACCCCGCGGGTGATGCCGCGGGGGTTTTTTTGTGTCTTTAAAAGCCCACCTTATAATCATACTCTTTTGCTTTGTCCAATTTCGATTCGTACTCTAATTTAATAAAAGGTTTATAGGAAGGCTCAACACGTTTTACAAATGGCAATGAACTGAGCTTTGCCATGTGGCGCTCAAGATCATTCATATCACAATAAATCACTGCATATTTCATTTTCCTTGAAATATAGTGAACATTCCCAAATTTCCTTAGCGCTTTTGACTGCTTTAACGAATGCAGCCAAACGACCATCCCTTGACGTTTGGTATCCATCTTTTCACCTTCCGCTTTTCAATTCTTTCCGTTCATTATGTAAAAGACGAGACGTTCAAGTCTCGTCAAGATACTTTACAGCCACAGCTGCCTCCTGATCCACAGCCACCGCCGCATGATGATAGACCATCAAAATATGGGTTCCCTGTTGGAACTTTAATATATGCTGATACAGCTTGACCGATTTCAATACTAATCTCATCTAAGATGGATTGAATCGCTGTTTCTGCTTTTTTGAAATCAACCACTGTATCGTGAAGATCTAGCTTTCTTTTGACCTCACGCATTTCTTTTGAGATCGTTCTATAGTCCGGATGGTATTTGCCGAACCGCTGCACATCTTCATATTGCTCTTTTACTTTTGTAAAATGGGCAATAATTTGTTGGGCTTCTTCGTCTTGCTGGAGACGCTTAAAGCAGTTGCGGTAATGTTCAGCCTCCTCCGACTGAAGAATCATGGCAGCCAATTGATTTGCTTCCTCTTGGAGCTCCACAGATTCGATTGTCGCATACATAAATGTTGCACCTCCAATTCATAGTTTACCACGAAACCTATGGATCAGAAAATGCTTTTACGTCACAAATACATCCCACGTCTCTCTTTTCTGCTTATATTCAGGGTGACGAGAATTTAGCACAACGGTCATTTTATGCTTTCCTTTTGAAAGGTGCTTGACCACAAACGCCGCAGTATACTCATTGCCTGCCCGTTTCCCGTCTACATACACAGTAAAATACCCAGCCTTCTTATCCTTTTTTAGGGGTGAAGGTTCAAGGTGAAAATCTTGAAGTGTACTTTCTATATACACAACAGATCCCTGCACTTTGTATTTTAAAAAGCCTTGCTGCTTCATTTCACTTTGCGTCTGCTGCATGACTGGTACTGCTGGTTCTTGCCTAGTTACTTGCTCTTGATCATGTTGACTTTGACATCCGGTGAGAAGAAAAAGCAATGCGCATATTGACAGCATCCATTTCATGTTCTGATTCTCCTTTCGTCTACTTTCATAGGATGCTCATGAAATAGACATCTTAATCAACTCAAAAAAAGCCTCACCCGGCTCCATTTTGATTGCGCATTGCTTGGAACATCTGGATCATCATTTCAGCCATTTGGACACTATTGCTCAACTGGCTCACACGATGAGGAATGGTTTTTTCGTAAAAGTTCATTTTATCTAATTCAAACGAAGTGACATTTTCAGGATGCCGCGTTAACTGTCTATACCAGAGTGGGCGCTGCCTGATGAATTTGATTCGATCCTCTTCGGCCATGACAAACTCTTGTACTTCTCTCCGCACCAAAAGCATCCCCTTTCAATTAATCTTTCCTGAAGGAGAATGGGTGCTGGCTGCCTCCAGATGAACCCTTCTTTGAGCCATTTGATGAAAATTGACCGAGTAAGCTTTGTAAAGAGGAAATAGACTGGCTCATTTTATTAATTTGTTCATTCATTTGATCAGCGTCCATTTTTTTCACTGCAGAAACCATTTTAGACATAAAATCTGCTTTTCCCGGTTCACTTTGCTTAGCGGCTTTTTCTTCTTTTGCTTCTTCCGTTTGTGTTTGCCGGTAAGGAGACCACATGTCATCTTCCTCACCAAACATGACCCAATTCTCGTATAAACTTTGCCAGCTTTTTTCTTGCGTCTGCACTTCTTGAATTAATTTCGGATGGCGTCTGACGAACTGTTTAAATTCATCAATGGATGTTTGCTTTTGCTTATTTGTCATATCCTCACCCCCCATACAAATGCCTACTATACTATATACATCTGGGTCTATTTTGGTGAGCCCTTTTCATAAAAAAACAGCCGCCATCTGTGCGCAGCTGTTTAGAGGATTAAGACGTTTTCTTAATGAAGTTTTGTGTATAATACTTTTCTTTCACACCAACGCCAAGGTGCGTGTAATCTTGATTTAACAATGCCTTCCGGTGACCTTCGCTATTCAGCCAGCCTTCTACAGCTGCAGGGCCATCAACATAATTATACGCAATGTTTTCTCCCGCAAGCTGAAATGCGACCTCGCCTCTTTCTAACCGATCTTTCAGCGTGCCGTATTTTTTAGATTCATGGGAGAAATAATGATGATCTTTCATGTCCTCACTATGCATGAATGCCACTTCAGATGTTTCATCGTCCCACTTTAAGGTCGGCAGTTTGTACTTATGGCGGATAATATTGGTCATATCAAAAATTTGTTTTTGACTCGACGCTTCAATATCCTTCCACTTTTCACCTGATATCGCCTCAGGTTCAATTAATTGACCTCGATAAACGACTTCATACGGCTTTTGTTTGACAAATGTATCTGCATTAAAGGCTCGAATGCTCGAAAGAGTGCTTTCAAACTTATCCATGTAGAGCTGGACATACACATCATCTCCCACTTTCACCGTCGGCCTGGTATTCATATCATCTTCTGAGAATTCAAAGCGATATGAATTTCCCTCGTCCTCTACATGAATGTAAGGAGCGATTTGTGTTTTTTTAAACACTTCACTTGTGGCTTGACCGATTTTAAACGGCTCAACATTCAGCCCATCCCCTGTCGCAAACAAGGTCACCACTTTACTGTCCTTTACCCCTACTTGAATATAGTGTTTCTTCGATTGATTGTATATCCACCAGTCATAATCATATGCGGAAGGATCAATGCGATCTGGTTCCCCTAGCTGTTTAAGCACTTCGTTTGAAGACTTCCCCATAAAGGACATGAGACCTTTTTTCGGAATGTTGATCGGCTTATCGCTAGATGTTTCTTCATTAGACACCTTCGGCTCATTGCTGTTTTCTTTTTCTGGTGAAGATCCATATTGAATAAACAGAACGTACGTTCCAGATATAATCAGGAGGATGAAGAGTGTTTTCAGCACAGTTTTCAAATAAACACCTCCGTTAAATTGGCAAGGTACAAAAAGTACCTTCTACTGTCATTTAAACAAAACTTGCTCCATTTATCAACGACAATACAGCCTATTTAACACGAATTTAAAATATGCCCCTCCTAATGAAGAAATCCTTGGCCATGATCCTGGTCTTGTTGAGAGATTTCCGTCAGAGCATCACCTGCACGATCGTTTGATAAATCTTCAACTGATAAATCCCCAAGGGCTACGATTCCTGTGAGTGCCCCGTTTTTGACAACTGGGATACGGCGGAGCTGATGTTCTGACATCAACCGGACAATTTCTTCTAGGGTTGCATCTTCTTCAGCTGTCAAAACTTCCTTCGTCATGAGGGCACCAACCTCTTGTGAGTTCGGCTTTTTCTCAGCAATACCTCTAAGTACAAGGTCGCGGTCTGTGACAATACCAACAAGCTGATCTCCGTCGACTACTGGAATGGCACCAATGTCAGCATCTTTCATTTTGACTGCCGCTTCATATGCATTGTCGTCCTTTTGCAACGTCACTACTTTTTTCGTCATGATATCTTTGATTTTTTTCGTTTTCACGTTGATTCCTCCATCCGTTATTTTCTTTATTACTGTAACCAGCTTATAAAAGAACATACCTTTCACAGTTGAAAGTTTAACGCTTTCATACTATGATTGTCAGTAAAGGGAATTTTTATAAGGAGGGGTTTTGGGTGAAGTTTGAAGGTACGGGGATTGAAAAGGTATCAGCTGACTTAAATAAATTGGATTTCATTATGGAAAGTGAAGGATTTGTACGAGCCGATCAATGGGATTATGAGCGTGTGACGTACGACAGGAAGTATAACATGGTAGAGGGGACGTTTTACTTACGGATCTCTGGCTATGCCACTGAGGGAGATGTCGGCTCCAAAAAAGCCCACATCCAGCTGCTGACACCTTTACTTGGAAAACACTATTATCCGCATGGTGTTGAATATGGAGAAGGCGAAGATTTCCCTAAATCTCTTATTCAATCCAGCAAAAAAACGCTGAACCAATTGAAAGAAAAACTAGAAGCGATCACTGCTGAAGCATAAAAAGCACAGCCCCTGCGGCTGTGCTTTTCATTTATTCATATTTCGGAATGAGCGCATCTGGTACGGCATCTTTCGCTCTTTCTTTTCTCGCCCAGTCAAAGAAGACAACAGCAAGAATAGATCCGTATACAATCTCCTGAATGATTTTCATCAAAATAGCACCTAGCTGCTGATCTTCTAGCAGCGGCAATGTATGAAACATGTCAGGTCCCGTAAGCGCAAGACCAGCAAGCATATCACTCGGTACGCATAGGTGCAGTGCTTGTATCCATGCGCCGGCATCTGAA
The DNA here is from genome assembly GCF_040869405.1 of Bacillus sp. FSL K6-2869. Lineage (NCBI taxonomy): Bacteria > Bacillati > Bacillota > Bacilli > Caryophanales > Bacillaceae > Bacillus > Bacillus sp. FSL K6-2869. Next base: position 1,465,663 of record NZ_CP152035.1, on the reverse strand, counting down.
TAAGTGGCATAGATAGGCGCTTCACTAAACATAATGAGTGCGCAGGCAGGTGTCATTAAAATCCCATCTGCCATAATATATCCAAGCTTTAAAATGCCTGTAATCTGCGGCTGACTTTGCACTTTATGGACAAGCGGCCACCACATGAAAAAGGCAGCGATAAAAATGACAACCGTCATCAATGCGTGATAAAACGGATCTGTTTTGACAAAATCGAACACAAGCGGAATATGATACAGCGAAAACAACCCGTTAAAACCGAGTAAGGCAATCAACGGCTTAGAAAACAAGCGGAAAATCGACTGAATACCCCGTGTTTGAATGATCCGCTCCCAAATCGCCGCAGGTAAACCTGTAATAAGAAGGGGCGGGATGACCAAATAGAGCACTGCCATTTGCGCCATATGCGCACTGAACATAATATGCCCCATTAAATCAATCGGGCTCCCCTTCACTGCATAAAGCAACACAAGCCCCGTGAGAAACAGCGTTTTCTCTTTCACCGTCGCACGGTGCTTCCCCTTCGTCACGAGAAGCAGATAAAAAGCGGCTGCTGCTACAATACATGTCAAATAGTAAGGACTCCATAATGCACGAAATCCAAATATCTCTAAGTTTTCCATTGCTGCGCCTCCTTTAAGGGCAAAGCGAGCTTACCACCAAATAATGGTCAAAAAGGCTAAAACGGTAATAAACGCGACAAACACACCTGAGTAAAGAAACAACGCGGGTGTTTCATGCCCTTTTTGGTTCATGTGCATAAAATAATAAAGCTGAAAAGCGACCTGAATCACTGCAAGCAGTAAAATAAAAGGGACAGCGAACCAATTTCCGACGTCTTCAGAGGCGATTGTTAAAAAGGCAACAAACGTTAAACCAATCATCAAGCCGAAAGAAATGAGCTGATGCTTCATTTCTTCGGCATTTTTCTTTTTCCGATAGACAAGATCGACTTTGGACTGATTTGTGTTTTTATTTCCCATTCTTATCCCACCATTCCCATTAAATATACAACGGTAAAGATGAAGACCCACACAACATCAATGAAGTGCCAATAAAGGCTTGCCACATAATATTTTGGTGCATTGTATAAATCGAGTCCGCGTCTCATATTCCGAATCATCAGAGCGGTGATCCAGCAAAGTCCAAATGCGACGTGAGCCCCGTGTGTTCCAACAAGCGTATAGAAGGAAGAACCAAGTGCAGAGCTCGTAATGGTAAATTCATACGCATGCACATAATGATAAAACTCATAAATTTCTACCCCTAAAAATCCAGCACCTAAAAGAACGGTTACACCTAGCCAAAGCTGCATTTTTTTAAAGGCAAAGTTTTTCATATGATACATAGCATACACACTCGTTAAACTGCTCGTTAACAGAAGCATTGTGGCAATAAAGACAAGTGTGAGGTCAAACATTTCAGTTGTTGTTGCGCCGCCTGCATTTGAATTTTTCAGCGCCAAATAAGTGGCAAACAAAGATGCAAACAGGACCGTTTCTCCCCCAAGAAACAACCAGAACCCGACGAACTTATTCTTTCCTTCTAACGTGGCTTTCTCAGGAGAAGCTGGAAAGGTTTCCGCTGTCATTTTTTGTGGTTCCATTATGCTTTCACCCCTTTGTCATCGTCATCCGTCAAATCTTCTTTGTGAATATGGTATCCATGATCATCTTTAAGAGAGCGAACGAGCATGGTCGCAAACGTGATGCCAAGACCAATGAAGATCACCGGTAGACCCCAGCTGTGTTCTTGACGATACATAAAACCAAACGCTGACACAAATAGACCGAATGAGATAATGATAGGCAAGATGGAATTATTCGGCATGTGAATATCATCGAGCGGTTCAGATGCTGTCATTCCTTTTTTGCCATCCATTTTCTCAATCCATAATGGATCAAGTCCCCGTACAAGAGGCAGCTGCTTAAAGTTATATTCTGGCGGAGGTGAAGATACTGCCCATTCAAGCGTTCTTCCATCTCCCCAAGGATCGCCCGATACACGCTCCCCTTTTGCTGTCGTCCAGATGATATTAATCAGCATGATGACAACTGCTACAAACATGAACAGTGCCCCAATTGTACTGACCAAGTTCCCAAGGTCTAGACCCTGACCTGGCAAGAATGTAAAGACTCGGCGTGGCATGCCCCAAAGACCGAGAAAATGCTGGATAAAGAACGTTAAATGGAAACCGACGAAAAACAGCACAAAGCCAATTTTCCCAAGCTTCTCATTCAGTATTTTCCCAAACATCTTCGGCCACCAATAATGCACACCTGCTAAAATACCGAAGACCACACCACCGATAATGACATAGTGGAAATGCGCCACAACGAAGTACGTGTCATGGAACTGATAATCCGCTGCTGCTGCTGCAAGCATGACGCCGGTTACACCGCCAAGTAAGAATGACGGAATGAACGCAACTGAATATAGCATTGGCGTTGTAAACTTCACATTACCGCCCCATATGGTGAGCAACCAGTTAAATACTTTAATTCCAGTTGGCACCGCAATCGCCATTGTGGCTACGGCAAAGATCGCATTGGCAATTGGACCAAGTCCTGTTGTGAACATGTGATGCGCCCATACCATGAATCCAAGGAAACCAATTAATACAGTCGCAAACACCATGGACGAATAACCAAACAATCTTTTTCTTGCAAACACCGGAATGATCTCAGAGAAAATCCCAAATGCCGGCAAAATCAAGATATACACTTCTGGGTGTCCAAAAATCCAGAACAAATGCTCCCAGATGATTGTATTTCCTCCGAGCTCTGGATTAAAAAAGCTCGTATCAAACATTCGATCAAGCATCAGCATCGCAAGCCCTGCTGTCAGCGGCGGGAATGCGAATAAAATTAGTGCAGATGCCACAAACGTCGTCCAGGTAAAGAGCGGCATTCTCATATACGTCATACCTGGCGCTCTCATATTAATAATCGTTGCAAGAAAGTTGATTCCGGCAATTAGCGTACCAATACCCGCTATCTGCAACCCTAAAATATAGAAATCCATGCCGTGCCCTTCTGAATTCAGCGTGAGCGACGCATAGGCAGTCCAGCCTGCATCAGGTGCTCCGCCCATAAACCATCCAAGGTTTAAGAAAATACCTCCGAAAAAGAACAGCCAAAAACCAAGTGAATTCACAAATGGAAACGCTACGTCACGTGCACCAATTTGAATGGGTACAACCGCATTCATTAATGCAAATAAAAGCGGCATTGCTGCAAGGAAAATCATCGTTGTTCCATGCATCGTCATGACTTCATTGTAAAACCCTGCACTCACAAAATCATTTTCAGGGATGGCTAGCTGAATACGGATAATCATCGCTTCCAGGCCACCAATTAAAAAGAAAAATCCCCCTGCCACTAAATATAGTATGGCAATTTTTTTGTGGTCAACCGTCGTTAAGTAATCCCATAAGACAGCGCCAAACCCCCGCTTTTTAGCTATTGTACTCACCATGAAATCCCCCTCTTATCTCCCATTTGCCCCTTTTCATATCAATGTCTATCTTCACGTTCTAAAAACAGACTATATCTGACAGATGACTTATTCTTGGATGTAGAGACTTATTCGGGAGCTCTTAACAAAAACTTCACATAGATCGTATACCCTTTTGAATGTGCGCAACTTCAAGCTGCTCAAGGCATTTACTGTATTTTAAGACCTTTTAAATACTCGTAGAGTGCATCTGCTTCTGAGTCATTTAGTTTAGGGTACGTCCCTGTCATCTTATTACCTGGTTTAAAGCTCTCTGGATCTTTCAGCCATGCTTTGACATTTTCTTTGTTCATGTCTTTAATTCCAGCTACTTTTGTCCGCTCTCCGAAGGTTGCAAGGTTTGGTGCAGTCCTTGCCGCCTCTGGTCGTTCATCTCCAGGCTCTACCGCATGACAGCTTAAACAGTTTTTCTCTTTAAAGAGTTTTTCACCCTCAAGGGCTAGATCTGACGTAGACGCAGGCTTCTTATAATCTGCCATCTTTTTCGTCCAGCCTAAAAACTCATCTTGAGAAAGCGTTTTAACTTTAAAGTCCATTAAAGCATGTGATGGACCGCAAAGCTCTGCACATTTCCCATAGAAATATTCTCCAGCATCTTTCGTTCGTTTTGAGTCAAATGTTAAATAAAACTTGTTCTCGTTGTCTGTATTTGTATCAATTTTACCCCCAGCTGATGGAATCCAAAATGAGTGTTTCACATCAGATGCTTTCAGCTTAAAATAAACCTTTTGATCAGTTGGAACAATCAATTCCTGACTTGTCACAATCCCATAATCAGGGTATTCAAATTCCCACCAATATAAGCTGGCTCTTACATTCACTACAAGTGTCTTTTCAGGATCTCGTTTTTTCTTATCCATGGCGCTTGTATCCCCTAGCTCAAGCGTGTATGCCACAACAGGTACAACGAGAATAATGAGTAGAAGTATCGGAATCGCTGTCCACGTAATTTCGAGGTTACGGTTCCCTTCTACCTGTTTAGGAATCGTATCTTCTCCCACTTTAGAACGTTTGAATTTAATGATGACGTAAAAGAAAATGATCGATACAACAATAACGACAAGAACCATAATAAGTGTACTCAGTACCGTTAGGAAAAACTGTTTATCTGCTACTTCCCCAACTGGCTTGAGTGTTGATAAGTATGGTTCACCGCAGCCCGCCAAAACGAGCGTCAGTAAGAGAAACAGTGAATAAACACGCCATTTTCTTATCATAATTTGTCCCAACCCCTTTTGCTTGATCTCCTTTGCCTTTCGCTTTTACCTCTTATTTATAAAATCACCTTTCACCCATCCATAACCCCCGCCTCTTATAAAAGCACTTACATTTCCTCTTTTCATAAAAAAATGATGTTTTTACTCAAAATACCATCTATGTATAAACAGAAAGCCGCCTAAATAGAACTGAATATCAGGCGGCTTTCATAGTTGTAAGAAAATGTTGTGTTATAAGATATAGCCATTGTTTTGATGTGATCAAAGTGTATTTCACTCTAGAATAGTGTAATAATAATCATCGCAACGAAAAAGATCGTTAAGTAGTTTAATGAATAAACGAACATGAGTGTTGACCACTTCATGATATCTTTCATTTTAAAGCCCATAAGACCAATGACGAGCCATCCAATGTTCAGCAATGTGCCAAGTGCGACAATCGGCCATCCTAATCCACCTAAGAAAAATGGAAGCGGGAGAAGACATGCTGTCCAAATGATGATTTGGCGTTTTGTGACTTCAAAGCCGTAAACAACTGGCAGCATTGGAATACCTGCTTTGCGGTAATCTTCCGTTTTCTTAATCGCAAGTGATAAGAAATGCGGAATTTGCCAGATGAACATAATCATAAACAGGACCCAAGCCGTTGTGTCGATGGTGCCTGTAACAGCTGTCCAGCCAATTAATGGCGGAACCGCACCAGATACACTCCCAATGACTGTATTAATGGTGTAATGACGTTTAGACCACATCGTGTATAGAACTGCATAAGTAAAGACACCGATAAATCCAATCACTGCTGATGTAACAGTTGTCATCAGAAGCATAATCAGTCCAAGTACAACAAGCAGAATACCAAATGCATACGCTTGACCTGGCTGAACTTTACCTGTCACCGTCGGTCTTGTTTTTGTTCTTTCCATTAGTATATCAATATCACGGTCAAACGCATTATTAATGGCGCATGAACCGGCAATAATAAGAGAAGAACCAATCATTGTTAACAGCACAATATCAAGATTCCCAAGGAAACTCATACCTGTAAAATAAAAAGCAAGCCACATTCCAGTAAAAGTTGTAATGAAATTGGAATTGACGATGCCCATTTTAATAAGAGCAAGAAAATCTTTTAAAGCGGTTGTTTCTTCTATTTGTCCATGAATAGCTGCTTCCGCGGCTGTTTTGGAATTTGCCAATGTGTATAACCTCCCTTGCCCAAACCTTCAAACGAACGAATAAAACGTAAAATCGTTACAACTCTATCATACAAGATAAAGAGCTGTAAAAAAACATCCTATTAAATAATAAACGACAAACTTGAAGTTATTTGTGAACTTTTCGTGAATTTATTAGGATGTGCGTTTCAGAAGGCGGTGCAAAATGAAATATTCTCTCCTCTATTTCTATCAGACTGTCAAAGAAAGATCAAGCACTCTAAATCTGTAAACTTTGTGAACTAACATATCATTTTTTTGTGAACTTTGGTCATTATGAATTGCAACAGAACACGCATTTGGCTTAAACTTGAGAGCATGTGAGGTTTTCATTTAGATCAGAAGTTATTTAGAGAAGGTGAAATCATTTGATGAAATTTGCTTTAAGGTTATTGAGCGTTGTCACAACATTTGTGATGCTGATCGTTCTGATTGGCGGTGCGCTTGTGACGAAAACTGGCTCCGGTCTTGGCTGCGGCAGACAATGGCCCCTTTGCCACGGTCGTTTCTTTCCAGAAATGAACCCTGCTTCCATTATCGAATGGAGCCACCGCATGTCAACAGGAGTTTCCACCATTCTTGTACTGGCACTGGCGGTCTTATGCTGGAAAAAAATCAGTCCAGTATTCCGTGAAACCAAATTTTTGGTCATCATGTCCATTATATTCTTACTGCTTCAAGCGCTGTTAGGGGCACTCGCCGTTGTGTTTGGTTCTAACGCACTTGTCATGGCACTGCACTTCGGTATTTCACTGATTTCTTTTGCTTCCGTTTTACTGCTGGCACTGCTTGTGTTTGAAGCCACCAGATCTGAAACAAAGCTTGTGAAGCCGCTTCATATCGGCAAAAGAATGCAGTTCCATATTTATGGGTTGATCACATATACGTATATTGTGGTGTATACGGGCGCCTATGTGAGACATACAAAATCAAGTCTTGCATGCTCTGTCTTCCCATTTTGTTCAAAAGACGGCGCACTTCCAGCGTATTTTAATCAATGGGTTCAAATGTCTCACCGAGCAGCAGCCCTTCTTTTATTCGTTTGGATATTTGTTGCGATGTTCCATGCCCTTAAACATTATAAAGAACAAAAGCAGCTGTATTATGGATGGATCATTTCAGCCATTCTGATTACACTTCAAGCGATCTCAGGTGTGATGTCTGTTTATTCTCATCTCGCACTCGGTTATGCGCTTGCTCATTCATTCTTTATTTCTTGTTTGTTTGGGGTACTATGCTACTTCTGCTTACTCATTGCCCGGTTTAAATATGAAAATAGAGAGCCTTTCAGATAAACATACAATCCCCCTTTCATCCGAAAAGGGGGATTTCTTTTATGTTTGTTTCGCTTCTTCGAATAGCGAAATGGCCTTTTTTCGTCTTTCTTGATGATCGACTGTAGGCAGAGGATATGTATCCCCCAGCATGCATCCCGATTTCATTTGCTCATCTATCGGCATTTTACTCGGTTCATGAATCCATTTTTCATTCACATGCTTTAGTTCTGGTACATACCTTCTAATATATTCTCCGCTTGGGTCAAATCGTTTCGACTGGGTCGTTGGGTTAAAAATACGGAAGTAAGGAACAGCATCCGTTCCGACAGAGGCTGCCCACTGAAATCCTCCAATATTCGAAGCCTCATCATAGTCGACAAGTTTTCTCGCAAAATACGCTTCGCCCATTCTCCAATCGATGAGATAATCTTTTGTCAGGAATGAAGCCGTCACCATTCTCAAACGGTTATGCATCCAGCCTTCTTCATTTAACTGTCTCATCCCAGCGTCAACGAGCGGGAAGCCTGTTTGTCCTTTACACCAAGCTTCAAAAAGTGTCTCATCATCATTCCATTTTATATGTTGAAAGGAGGCGTTGATTTCTTTTTCTTTCATCTCTGGATAATGCGCAAAGATCATATGATAAAAATCGCGCCACGCTAGCTCTTTCATAAATGTTTCCTTGCCCTCATCTTCAAAAAGTTCTTCCTCATTGACCGCATGAAAGATTGTGCGAATAGAAATGGTCCCGGTTTTTAAGAACCGAGACAGCTTGCTCGTCCCAAAAACAGACGGAATATCTCGTTTCTCATGATAATGCGTCAATCTTTCTTGAATAAAGCCGCCTAGCGTGCTCATCGCTTTGTCTGATCCAATCTGATCGAATTTCCTTGTACATTTCTTGATGATGTCCCTTAGTTTCGCATCTCCCTTTTCAGAAAGTGACTCATCACAAATCGTATGCTCACTGCTCAGAAATGATTTGTCAACTTTTATCACAGACTGCTTCTCCTGCTTCCGCCACGCTTGGTAGTATGGAGTAAACACCTGATAATGAGAACCATCCGCTTTTAAAATATCTCTCGCCCCATGCAGATGCGTATCTTGCCACTTTGACACATGAATGCCCTTTTCTTCTAAGAAACGGGTCACTTGCTCATCACGTGTTTGACCATTTCCTACTTCGTCCTCATTAAAAAAGACCGCATTGATGTCATAAGCATCCATGAGCTTTTGAAAAGCGGACAAAATATCATCATGAATGAGATGAACATACATGTGAGATTCTCTCGCTTCCTTGACGAAATTGGCTAAATTTTGAAAGAAATGTTCGTTGTTCAAATCCAGTTCCATTTCTGTAAAAAATGGATCTAGATGATAAAAAGCACATAATCGGTACTGATGTTTTTTTGCATATGTGATCGCTTTTGATAAGGCGATATGATCATCCAATCGCATATCTCGGCGAAACCAAATCACGACAATTTCCACTCTTTCTTCACCTCATTCTATAGTGTAATCACTCTAGCGGGCGGCTGCACATTTTAATGCGCTCAAAAAAAGACACATCGCAGTGGATGTGTCTTGGATTGTTGACAAAGGGCTAAAATGCTCTTTATTTTAGCCCTTTGTCTTCTTTTCAGCGTGATAGAAAGCCCTTGAAGTCTAGGAAGAACGAGTACTGGAGCGGAGCGAATGTGACATTCGTGAGCACCAGCACGCAGGACTGACAAAGAATGCAAGGGTTCGTCTATACGCTGAGACACATCGCAGTGGATGTGTCTCACTCATTATTCAGGCTTTAAGACAATCAACAGATCTCCAGTTTGAATCCCTTCTCCATTCGTGACATGAATTTCATCCACGACTGCTGAGAACGGTGCTTGTACCGTCGTTTCCATTTTCATCGCTTCATTGATCATCAAATGCTCACCTTGAGAAATTTTCTGTCCTTTTTCAACAAGTACTTTGATCACAGTGCCTGGCATCGATGCCGCAATGTGATTTGGATTTGAGCGATCTGCCTTCATTTTTTCTTGAACGGAGGATTTGATGCTTTCATCCTTAATGACCACTTCACGCGGCTGTCCATTCAGTTCAAAGTAAAGCACTCTTGTAGCGTCCGGATTCGGTTCTCCAATGGACACGAGTTTGACAATGAGGGTTTTCCCTTTTTCAATTTCTACCTCAATTTCTTCACCAAGTCTCATGCCGTAGAAGAAGGTTGGTGTGTCAAGAACAGAGATATCTCCATAGCTTTCTGCTGTTTGAACAAATTCAGAAAAGACTTTCGGGTATAAAGCATATGCAATGGCATCTTGTTCTGTCAACGTCAGATCATGTGATTCTTTGAACTGCTTTTTGATCTCTTCAAAGTCCACAGGCTTCAGTTTCTCACCCGGTCTGACAGTAAGAGGCTCTTCTCCTTTTAAAATCAGCTTTTGCAATTTTTCTGGGAATCCGCCATGAGGCTGTCCTAAATAGCCTTTAAACAATTCAACAACCGAATCTGGGAAATCCAGTGTTGCTCCTTTTTCATAAACATCCTCTTCTGTCAGATCGTTTTGCACCATATAAAGTGCCATATCTCCGACCACTTTAGAAGACGGTGTCACTTTCACAATGTCACCAAACATGTCATTTACACGTCTGTACATTTCTTTTACTTCATTCCAGCGTTCGCCAAGGCCGACACCTTTCGCCTGCTGCTGCAGGTTACTATACTGACCGCCAGGCATTTCATGCTCATAAATTTCTGTATGCGGTGAATTCATTCCGCTTTCAAACTCATGATAATATTTTCTGACGGAATCCCAATATTGAGAAAGACGTTCAACCGCTTGAACATTCATTTCTGGCTTTCTTTCATGTCCGTCTAAAGCATAATATAATGAGCTCGCACTTGGTTGTGATGTGAGCCCCGCCATAGAGCTGACTGCAACATCAACAATATCAACACCTGCATCAATCGCTCTTGCATAGGTGAAGAGTCCATTTCCACTCGTATCGTGTGTATGAAGATGGATTGGAATCGTGAGCTCGTCTTTTAGAGCCGATACAAGTTCATAAGCCGCCTGCGGTTTTAATAATCCCGCCATATCTTTAATACCTAAAATATGAGCGCCTGCGGATTCAAGCTCCTTCGCAAGAGAGACATAATATTTCAAATCATATTTCGGACGTGATGGATCAAGAATATCACCTGTATAACAAATCGCTGCCTCTGCCACTTTGCCGGATTCACGAACAGAATCAATGGCAAGCGTCATACCTTTGACCCAGTTTAGACTGTCGAAAATACGGAAGACGTCAATGCCTGCCTCTGCCGATTCCTTTACAAATGCTTTAATCACATTATCCGCATAGTTTGTATATCCAACAGCGTTTGATGATCTTAATAGCATTTGGAACAAAGTGTTTGGCACTTCTTGACGAAGCTCTTTCAATCTTTCCCAAGGATCTTCTTTCAAGAAACGATATGCCACATCAAATGTAGCACCGCCCCACATTTCCATACTGAATAACTCTGGCCATAAGCCTGCTGTTGGCTGAGCAACTTTCTTTAAGTCGTGTGTTCTAAAGCGTGTTGCAAGCAGGGATTGATGTGCGTCTCTAAAGGTTGTATCCGTTAAGAGTACACCGCTTTGCTCTTTCACCCAATTGGCGAGCCCCTCAGGTCCATGCTTGTCTAACAATTGTTTCGTTCCAGAAGGAATCGTTTCATGGACAGCAAGTTTCGGCACATTTGGTTGATCAAAATGAGGCTTCTTATTTTCAGAAATACCAGGGAACCCATTAATGGTAACGTTACCAATATAAGTAAGCATTTTCGTTCCGCGGTCTTTTTGCTTAGGAAAGTTAAATAGCTCTGGTGTCGAATCAATAAACGATGTATCATATTCCCCTCTTAGAAACTTCTCGTGCTTTGCAACGTTTTCAAGAAACGGGATATTTGTTTTAATGCCGCGAATCCTGAATTCTTGTAAATTTCGGACCATTTTAGCCGCAGCTTGATCAAATGTAAGTGCCCAAGTAGACAGCTTGACCAACAGTGAATCGTAATAAGGTGTAATCACCGCACCTTGGAAGCTGTTCCCTGTATCAAGACGTACACCAAAACCACCGCCTGAACGGTAAGCCATGATTTTTCCTGTATCTGGCATAAAATCATTCAAAGGATCTTCTGTTGTGACCCTTGATTGAATGGCAAATCCATGTGTAAAGATATCTTCTTGTTTTGGTATCCCGACTTCTTTGCTGTGAAGGTCATGTCCTTTTGCGACAAGAATTTGGGTTTGGACGATATCGACCCCTGTGATCATTTCTGTGATCGTGTGTTCCACCTGGACCCTAGGATTGACTTCAATAAAATAAAACTCGCCATTTGCCACTAGGAATTCTACAGTCCCTGCATTGATATACGATACATTCTGGGCCAGCTGAACAGCCGCTTCACAGATGTCTTCACGTAATTGATTAGAAAGAGACACACTTGGTGCAACCTCAATGACTTTTTGATGACGCCTTTGAACAGAGCAGTCACGCTCGTATAAATGAATGATATTGCCGTGATTGTCTCCAATCACCTGCACTTCAATATGTTTCGGATTTTCAATCAGCTTTTCAACATATACTTCGTCATTTCCAAAAGCCGCTTTCGCCTCTGACTTTGCACGGTCATAGGCTTCGTTCAGCTCCTCTTTTGATCTGACAATCCGCATACCTCGGCCGCCGCCTCCAAGTGAAGCTTTAATAATAAACGGGTAACCGTATTCTTCACCGAATTTTTCGACTTCTTTGACCGAATCAACTGGCCCGTCACTTCCTGGAATGACTGGAATTCCAGCTTTTTTCGCTTCATCTCTCGCTTTTACTTTATCTCCAAACATATCTAAATGTTGAGAAGTTGGGCCGATGAATTGGATGCCTTCCTCTTCGCATCGTCTTGCAAAATGAATGTTTTCAGATAAAAATCCGTATCCTGGATGAATCGCATCCACGTCATTTCGTTTTGCAATTTCGATGATCCCCTCGATATCAAGGTAGGCATCAATCGGCTTTTTCCCTTCTCCAACTAGATATGCTTCATCGGCTTTATAGCGATGATAAGAGCCCGAGTCTTCTTTGGAGTAAATGGCCACTGTACGTAAGTTGAGCTCCGTACAGGCCCTAAAGACTCTGATAGCGATTTCCCCTCTGTTTGCAACTAGAACCTTTTGAATTGTTCTCTGTGACATTCTCACTCCTCCATATCCCTTAAAATTTTATATGTACTCTATAATAAAGGAAGAAATGAAAACTGTACACTTTTGTTTTCTAAAGATTCAAAGTTTTCTGCAATCCATTTTTTTGAATCGATGGTTTGCTGATTGATTTTTTCTTTTTATAACGCTCTTTATATTCAGTAAACATGCTGATATTCAGCAATATTCCCATACATCCACTCAGTAAAATGATAGAGGATCCCCCGTAGCTGATAAACGGAAGTGTGACCCCAGTGATCGGAATGAGGCCTGAAACACCGCCCAAATTAATACACGTTTGGATGGCAATCATTGAAGAAATTCCTATTGCAAGCAAACTTCCAAACGGATCTTCACACTTTCTCGCAATGTAAAAACCTTTCACAACAATAAAGCCAAGGAGAGCAAGGACAAAAAATACACCGAAAAAACCAAGCTCTTCCGAGATAATTGCCATGATAAAATCTGTATGTGGTTCTGGAAGGTATCCATACTTTTGTACACTCTCACCAAGACCAAGCCCAAAAAAGCCGCCTGACCCAATCGCATAATATGAATTAATCAATTGATGCCCAGAAGCGCCTGCGTCTTTAAATGGATCTTGGAAACTCTCAAAACGTCCAAGACGATTCTGCGTGAAAATTTTATCCCAAAAAAGAATAATAAACGGTGTCACAACAACCATCACCGCACTAAATAAAGCGAGCAGCTTGGCCAGCGTTTTACCGCTAAACCCTGAGCATAAAATCATCGCAAGGGCAATCATACCAATGATAAAAGCTGTCCCATAGTCTGGCTGCAAAATAATAAATCCGCATAGGATGGAGACAACCACAATTGGAGGTGTAACCCCTCTTAAAATATGGTCAATATAATGCTGCTTCTTTGCATAGACAGCAGCAAGATAAATGATGACAACGATCTTCACGAATTCCGCTGGCTGAAGACTAAAAGGTCCAAATTTGATCCAACTTCTAGCATTCCCTGCAATGTGACCGCCAAAGTACACATAAATGAGAGAAAACACAGATAGCAAAAGCATCACAATTTGGAATCTTTTATTTAAGAGCAGCTGATACGGAATGAGGGCTGTAAAAATCAAGATGACCGCCCCGACAATCATAAATAAAAGCTGTTTCTTGAAAAAATTATCTGGCGCAGCATCATATCTGATCACAGATGTAATCATACTTGAGCTATACACCATCACCAAGCCGAATGCGCTAATTAATATAATGGCGAACAATAATGAGTAGTCATACGATTTTAGCATTCTCTTTAACATATAATCCTCTTCCTAACGTCTATTTCTACTGCTTGATATTCTCTTCTCTTAGCTGTTCTTATTCTACTACATTTTCTCCGTTTGATCCCGTTTTACCTCTTTATATTGTTCGTCTTTCATGAGACAATCAAGTCCGTTTGGCATCAATCAAAATAAAAAGGCGGACAAAAAAACTCAAACTTATGTTGTGGAAGTTTGAGTTTTCAATCATTATTTTTTTGTGAACGCATCATGAAGTGCGGATAGTTCTCTCTCAAGTTTATCGAGTAGTTTTTTGCCTTCATGTTGATCAACTAATCCAAGCCGGACAGCGAAATCAATTTCTCTCGATAATCCGAACATTTGAGTATCTAAAACCTCTTCATAAAGAGGACATTGCGGCATCGTTAAGTTGTCCATTTGCACTTGGATCAATTTTAAAATTTTATCTGCATCCAATTTTAATAAAGCCAGTGCTTTTTGCCGATGATCGACTAAAATTTCTGACGCCAAAAGTATCCCTCCGTTCCCCAGGCGAGTACCTAATTCTTCTATTTATCATAAAGCGAAACGCCCAAAATTGCAAGCAGATTTGTACAGTTCGCTCTGTAAAAATAAAAAGAAGCCATTCGTCATTAAAAGATACTCATCTCATATTTTTCACTCATGAGCTCAAGCAGCTTAATACCCGCAATACTATTCCCTTTTTCATCCAAAGCAGGCCCGAATATACCTATCCCAAAGTCATATGGCGCCGCCCCCATAATTCCGCCTGAAACACCACTTTTAGCAGGGATTCCGATATTGATCGCAAATTCCCCGCTCGCATTGTACATACCACATGTGACCATAAACGTTTTACAAATTCTAGCAACATCTTTCGAAAGGATTTGCTTTCCTGTCTCTGGATGCCTGCCATCTAATGAAAAAACACACGCGATCTTAGCCAAATCCAGGCTATTCATCATGACGGCGCACTGCTTCGTATAGACATCCATCACCTCTTCTACATTCCCTTTAATGATATGATATTGCTTCATATAATAGCACATTGCGCGGTTAATCATTGATGTTTCAAATTCGGATGCAGCGGTTTCTTTGCAATATGTAATGGTGGTGTCATTGGCAAGCTCTCTAATAAAACCAAGCAGCCGGTTCAGCTGATCTTGCGGCGATGCCCCTCTTATTAAACTTGTAACGGCAAGCGCTCCTGCATTAATCATTGGGTTAAGCGGCTTATTGGGGCTTGCTGTCTCTAGTTTAATCATCGAATTAAACGGGTCGCCAGTCGGTTCTTGTCCAACATATTGAAACACTTTTTTCGGTCCTTCTTCTGAGAGCACAAGCGCCAGTGCTAATACTTTTGAAATACTTTGCAGGGTGAATCGTTTATCAACATCTCCCGCTGAGTGGCACGTATTACTCACATGATAAACAGCGACAGATAAATCCGATTGATCCGCTTTACCGAGTGCCGGAATATAGGATGCTACCTTTCCATTTTTGGCCACCTTTTTTGCCTCTTCTACAAATCGCTGAAGCTCTTCATTGTCACGACATGCCATGCCCAAAATCCTCCCTATTTTTCGTCTAATCGTAGTGTGTACAAGGAAGTGCATGTTTATGAAAGTGACAAAGCGGGCGAAAACTTCTATAATTTATGTTGGAAAGGGGTTGTCTTGAACATGAGCATTATTCAAATCAAGGGGAACGTACAATACAAGATCACCATTGATCCGAGTGTATGGATTTTTGATGACCGTAAATTTTTAATGGATTCATTTTTTGAGAAAAGTGCAGCAAACGAAGAGCAGCAGCTAGATCAGGAACTCGATCAAGAGCGGGTCATAAGAGAAGGTCAAACACTTCCACCCACATTAAAAACAGAGAAAAAGTACGAAAAAGAAAGGCTTGTCACAGGCAGCTTCGGGATGAAACTTGGCGACATGATAAAAAATGCAGAACCGCTCGAACAAGCGGAGACGTGTGAATTTGTCACAGAAACAGAAACAATTGCTGTTCCGCTCTCTAAGGCGATGGATAGCATTGCCCATTTCAGCCAAAATGGAAAGCCTATAACAGAAGAAGGACCAATCCACGTTTATTTCGAGGATCAGTCCAACATCACTCAGCCGATTAAAGGCGTCAAAGAGTTAATCATTACATAAGATGACGGGTCTGGACTATAATAAATCAGCTGCAAGCTGTGCAAGTCCAGACCTTTCTCCTTTGACAAGCTTGACATGTCCAGATATTTGCTGCCCTTTGAAACGCTCAATGACATATGTGAGCCCATTATTTAAGCTGTCTAAATAAGGGTGATCAATCTGCTCTGGGTCTCCCATCAGCACAATTTTACTTCCCTCACCAACCCGCGTTAATAATGTTTTTACTTCGTGTTTTGTTAAATTTTGCGCCTCATCGATAATGATAAATTGATCAGGGATACTTCTCCCGCGAATATACGTTAAAGCTTCCACTTGAATTGAACCGATGCCCGCTAGTATCGCATCGAGTTCACCAGGTTTTTTTGTGTTAAATAAAAATTCTAGGTTGTCATAGATCGGCTGCATCCACGGTCTGAGCTTCTCTTCTTTTTCGCCTGGCAAATACCCTAAGTCCTTACCAACAGGAACAATGGAGCGGGCCACGATGAGCTTTTTAAACATGCCGAGGTCCTCTGTCTGCATTAATCCAGCAGCAAGTGCAAGCAGTGTCTTTCCTGTTCCCGCTTTTCCGATAAGTGTCACAAGCGGAATATCGCGGCGTAAAAGTAACTCAAGCGCCATCGTTTGCTGGACATTTTTTGGGCGAATTCCCCAAATATGTTCTTGGTCATAAATAAGCCGTTTCACATGCTCTGCTTTTTGATCAAGCATCCCCAAAGCAGAACCACCCTCATTTCCCTTCATAATAACAAATTGATGAGGGTTTAATGGCGTTTGGGTGACGTCTTTTATCGGTAACTGATTTTGCTTATAAAATGTATTCAGCTGCTCAGTCGGAATATAGAGCTCGTGATAGCCGTTATCAATGTCTTCATTTTGTAGCACTCGATCGCTTAAGAAATCCTCTGCTTGCAGACCAATGGCATCCGCCTTTACTCGCACTAGGACATCTTTGCTGACCAAAATGACAGGCCGGCCATCCGGTTTTGTTTCTTCCTCTAAGCTCAAATTCTTCGCAACAGCCAAAATCCGGTTATCGTTTGTTTTTTCGATGAAAATTTCTTGAAGTTCATGGAAAGAGCGATGATTCAGCTCAATACGCAGCGTTCCTTTTGACTCCAGCGTAATTTTTTCATGCAGTTTCCCTTTCGATCTCAATCCGTCGATTAAACGTGAGACACGTCGTGCATTTTGCCCAACCTCGTCCATATATCTTTTTTTCGAGTCTACTTCTTCTAACACTACGGCCGGAATCACGACCTCGTTGTCTTCAAATGAAAAGATTGAATTCGGATCCTGTAATAACACATTTGTGTCTAATACATAAATTTTACTCAGGTCCTTCGCCTCCTGATCGGGGTTTCATTCATCCTTGTCTTTCCAAAAACGATTGTTAAAATATATGTTTTCATGAATAAAGTTAGAAGGTTAATTCAACAATAAAATAAATCATGTAGTTTGTGAAGGAGGGAATACACATGCGACTATTTTTGACGATATTCATGGTTCAAACCATTCTTTTATTAGGCGCTTGCCAGCATCAAGAGAAGCCTTTGGCACAAGAACATCAAGACGGAAACAAGCATTTAGTAAGAGTATCAGACTCATCCAAGAAAAACACTGACAAAGCCCGCCCATCAACAGATGTGGCAAAGCACCTAGTGAATGTGACTGAGCATGTAGCAGATGTAAATGACGCAACAGCGATCGTCATCGGCAAGTATGCTGTCGTCGGCATTGATGTAAAAGATGATTTAGATAGAAGCAAAGTTGAAACCATTAAATATTCAGTCGCCAAAGCACTGAAAAATGACCCAGAAGGTGCGAATGCTGTTGTCGTCGCTGACCCTGATACAGTGAGCCGTTTAAAGGAAATGGGCAAAGAAATACAAGCTGGCAGGCCAGTAAGTGGAATTATGGACGAATTAGCAGCTATTGTGGGCCGTGTTATGCCAGAAATGCCTCGAAATGAAATCGACCGTAACGAAATAGATCCGACAAATGATCCGAATCATCAGCTCAAACAACAAGATCAAAAGCAATTAGAAAAAAACCAAAATGATCAATCAAACCATCATATGAATCAGAAGAAATAATGAGAACGGCTTATATCTCTTGTGATATAAGCATCAGATTGTTGACAAAGGGCTCAAATGAACTTTATTTTGGCTCTTTGTCTTCTTTTCAGCGTGATAGAAAACCTTTGCAGTCTAGGAAGGACGAGCACCGAAGCGCAGGACTGACATCGAATGCGAGGGTTTGTCTACACGCTGCGGCTTATATCTCTTGTGATATAAGCCTTTTTTATGCTGATTTTAAGTGGCTCAAAAAACATGCTATAATGAAGGCATGACCAAAGTGAGGTGAAAATGATGAGAGTGAAGTGCTCATTATGTGAAAAGCTTGAAACCATTAATGATGATACACTTGTTGCTAAACGGTTAAGAAATCGACCGATTCATACATATATGTGCGATGACTGCCAAGAAAGAATTAAAGTAAAGACAGAGGCACGCATCAAAACTGGCAGATTCTCTCTTTATCAAGATCCTGCGACGAAAGAGAAAAAGAAGAAAAAAGGAAAAAAAGAACAGAAGACATAAAAAAGACCTGACACAAGTTCAGGTCTTTTTTACGTACTTACTGTTCCTTCTTTTTTCGCACGATGCAGCCGTATTTTATAAATAATCAAAATGACAGCTGCCACAACCAGGCCTTCTGCGACTGGCAAGAAGATACCTAGAAATGTGAGAAACGTGCAGCCAAAAATCAAAAACAAATAAATGACAAGTGCTTTTAAAATCGGTAAACGTCTAGCAAATCCGAGTTTAAAAACAATAATCGCTAAAACAAGGATGGTGCCATATAGGAGCCACATCCCTGTCTGCGGATTTTCATCGACACGAAACAGCATCGCGAAAAAGGATAGATTCTCACTTACTTCCTGATCATTCAAAAAGATTCCCTCCCCTTATCTTTCAGGGTTCTATCTTTTTAATTCTTCATGGAATTAAGATAATCCTGCTAGCTTTTTCTTCTTCGCTGCTTTCTCACGTTCGTTTTTATCTAAAATTTTCTTTCTTAAACGGATAGATTCCGGTGTAACCTCACAGTATTCGTCTTCATTTAAGTACTCAAGAGATTCCTCAAGTGACATAATACGTGGTTTTTTCATACTAACTGTTTGATCTTTTGTCGCAGAACGTACGTTTGTTTGTTGTTTCATACGGCTCACGTTGACAACAAGATCGTTTTCACGGTTATGCTCACCAACAATCATTCCTTGGTATACTTCAACACCCGGCTCAACGAAAATCACACCGCGCTCTTCAACGCCTTGGATTCCGTAAGCAGTTGCTTTACCTGTTTCCATTGAAACAAGTACACCTTGACGGCGTCCGCCAACTTGACCAGACTGCATCGGCTGGTAGCTGTCAAACGTATGGTTCAAAATACCAAAACCACGAGTTAATGAAAGAAATTCAGTTGTATATCCGATTAAACCACGTGATGGCACTGTAAAGATCAGGCGAACTTGACCGTTACCATTATTGATCATGTCAATCATTTCACCTTTTCTTGCGCCCATTGATTCCATGATAGAGCCAGTGTGCTCTTCAGGTACATCAATTTGAACGCGCTCAACAGGCTCACATCGAACACCGTCAACTTCTTTTACAATAACTTCTGGCTTCGATACTTGCAGTTCAAATCCTTCACGTCTCATATTCTCAATCAGAATGGATAAGTGAAGCTCACCGCGTCCTGATACGACCCAAGCATCAGGTGAATCCGTTGGATCTACACGAAGACTTACGTCTGTTTGAAGCTGCTGTTCTAAACGCTCTTCAATTTTACGTGATGTCACGTACTTTCCTTCACGGCCTGCAAATGGGCTGTTATTCACAACAAATGTCATTTGAAGTGTCGGCTCATCAATACGAAGGATCGGCAAAGCCTCTTGGTGTTCTACCGGGCAGACTGTTTCTCCTACGTTGATGTCTTCCATACCAGATACTGCGACAAGATCTCCAGCTTTCGCTTCATTGATTTCCACTCGTTTTAACCCTTGGAAACCAAAAATCTTTGTCACGCGGAATTGTTTTACACTGCCATCCACTTTCATTAGAGCAACTTGCTGTCCTACTTGCATCGTTCCTCTAAATACACGGCCAATTCCAATTCTTCCAACATAATCATTGTAATCAAGTAGCGCCACTTGGAATTGAAGCGGCTCTTCATGGTTGTCGACTGGGCATGGGATATGGTTGACAATCGCTTCAAACAACGATTCCATGTTTTCATCTTGCTTACTAGCATCGTTACTTGCTGTACCATTGATTGCTGATGCATATACAACTGGGAATTCAAGCTGTTCTTCTGTTGCATCCAATTCAATGAACAAGTCAATGACTTCATCGACTACTTCAGCTGGACGAGCAAAGTCACGGTCAATTTTATTGACAACAACAATTGGTGTTAAGTTTTGCTCAAGTGCTTTTTTTAGCACGAATCGTGTTTGAGGCATACAACCTTCATATGCATCCACAACGAGAAGTACACCATCTACCATTTTCATGATACGCTCAACTTCACCACCGAAATCGGCGTGTCCTGGTGTATCTAAAATATTAATGCGTGTATCTTTATAATGGATCGCAGTATTTTTAGCTAAGATCGTAATACCGCGCTCTCGCTCTAAATCATTTGAATCCATGGCTCTCTCAGCGATATTTTCATTCGCACGGAAAGTACCAGCTTGATGGAGCAATTGGTCAACAAGCGTCGTTTTACCATGGTCAACGTGGGCAATAATTGCGATGTTGCGAAGGTCTTTTCGAAGTTTCACATTTTCATCTCCTAAAATAATTAGATAACTTTCATATTATATCACAATCCCCTTTAAATGCCGATCGTTTTTCTGTAAACTTATATTAACTCTAAAAAAAGGGATGGAGACAAATGAAACAAATCAAATGGCTTCTATTATTATGTGCATTACTTGCGGTTGTCAGTATGGCGTTTATTGGGGTAACTCTTGCAGAAAAAAACGTGCTGGGTATTTGTCTAAGTATTGTGTTCGCCATGATTTTCATGGGTACAGGATTTACATTAAAACGAAAATTAAACGTACAATCATAAAATTTATGAAAAGCCTTTTACATTTTACATGTAGAAGGCTTTTATTTTGGGTAAAAACAAGACCAACCACCTATGTAACACTAATGATTCAACTAAAAATTTCATATAGTGTTGGCAAATCTAAGCAATCTGAACTCCTCCATTTTTCGACAAGAACTTTTATAGTTCTCCAAAATCAAACACAAAGTTACATTTTTCCTATTCTTCCACAAAGTTTCTCATGGTATGCTGTTCTTGCAACAAAATTTAACAGAAAAGGGAGAGAAAAGAAGCATGAAGAAGTTTTTGAGCAAATCGCTCAGCTCTGTTGTATTTTTCGCTTTAGCTATCATTTTTACTTTCACAACAGTAGCTCCTGGGCAAGCAAGTGCTGCAACTTTCAAAGGGATTCCTTTTGAGCAGCAACAAATTATTAAAGAATTATTGGAGAAAAACGAGCGTGTCATCAACATTCTCATCAATTCATTTGTTGAGGAAGACAACAACTACACATTTGATGTGAAAAAAGCTGTTGAGCTCGGTTTGACTGAAGAAGAAGCGGCGACTGCTGAGAAATTCTTAGATCGCGCAGCTGTTCTTACAATCGTTTTCAGTGAAAGCATCTCTAAAAACGAAAAAGGGAAATTGGTTTTTGATGCAGAAAAAGCTGTTGAACTTGGTCTTACTAAAGAAGAAGCAACTAAATTCGAAAAGCTTTTCAAATCAGTGATCAGAATTGCTGATCTTGCTGGTGATGCACTTGTTCTAGACAAAAAAGGAAACGTTGTAATTGATTCTAAAATCGCTAAAGGTCTTGGATTCAGCTCTACTGAATTACTTGTTTTCAACCAATTGCTTAAGAAAATTCCTCAAGAGCAATTAAAAACATTCTATGATGCAGTTCAAATTGCTAAAGAAAAATTGAACTAAGCTCAAAAACCCCCATCTGGTTCATCCAGATGGGGGTTCTTTCTTATATCCAATAGATCAAGAGCATGATGAGATAGACGATACTAAAAACAATACTTGCCCGTAATAACAGTTTTCCATAGTAGCGCTTTTCAAACTTTCTTTTTTCTTCTTTTTCATCTATGAACGGTATGAAATCTGTTGACTTTGCAATAGAGACTGGTTCTTTCATTTCTTCATATAGATGAAGGCATTTTTTGCATGAACGTAAGTGCTCATTCACTAATTGATTTGTTTCTTCACTCGTGTCCCCTTCTATATAAAGTGGTAATAGTTCTTCAATCAAATAACAGTTCATTTGTTGAACTCCTCACAATGTAGCTTTCGTTTCAGCTCTAATCTTGCCCGATGAAGGGTTGTCTTTACTTTAGATAAAGTCCAATTCAAAATTTCCGCTACTTCTTCATACGATAATTCCTGAATATCTCTTAAAATGAGGACTTCTCGGTAAGAATCCTTCAATTGATTGATATGGCTCCACAGCCTTTGAATATCCGCTTGAGTTTCTAAATGCTCTTCAGGTGTCATGAATATCTGCTGCTCTAAAAAGTCAGCTTTTTCTACATCCGTAAAAGTTCGTTTTACTTTTCGGCGATAGTCGTTGACAAATGTATGATAAGCAATGGTGTAAAGCCATGTTTTAATGCTTGAATGTCCTTTAAAAGAGGATAATCCATGCAGTGCCTTGATAAATACATCCTGCGCAAGATCCTTGGCTGTTTCGACATTTCCCGTTCTGCGATATAAATATTTGGTGATTTCCTGAAAATATTCTTCATATATTTTTTCAATTTGATTGGTCGGTCTAGACATCAAAAATAAAACCACACAGTCATCCAAATTGATAAAACGATAAAAAAGAAGTATAACGAAGAAATAAACCACTTCATGCGTTTTAATTCGTGATAATTGCTCTGATCCTCAGTGTGGACAGGAGCAAACTCGTTTCCCTTAACAGAATGCTGAAACTGCTTTTCATGCGTCTTCATCCAGTTAGAAGCCTCTTCTCCAAGCTCCCCTTCCTGATACAATTCATATAAGTCTTGAAAGATGGCTTGTTTTTCTTTATCTGTCAAAACGTTGCACCTCTTTTGTTCGTCCATTTACTTCATATATTTTCCGCTCATTCGATCCGAAGGTTTGAATGATCACAAACCACGAAATGCGCATTTTCCCCTCTTTGTCGATCATTCTCACCGGCTTGATTTGTTTTTTATAGATGGCATAAGGTTCATACTTTTTGAGAACTTGCTGATAGACTTCATCACGTTCTTGATTCGATACCGTATGCGGTAAAGAAGAGTTTGATTGCCAATTCAACGCAATTCCATCGGCATCTCTCGTCACATGAAGTAAATTTGATGATCCGTGAAAAGTATATTGTTTGTGTTCACGAGTTCCTGTTTCTATCTTCACGTCTTTTGACTGTTCCCCTATCAATTCCAACAAATCTTCGTCACTGATATTTCCTTTTTTCTGTTGAAGAATCGCTTTTGATAGCTGTATTTTCAGCAATTCTTTCGTTGAACCATTAAACAGAAATTCAGATTGATCGGCTGTCTTTACCGCCACTTCATGCTGCCATTCAAAATAAAAAGCATCAACGTCTGTGATCTGGTAAGCTGGGGGCTGTAAATTTAACTTTTTATAAATACGATTAATTTTCGTTTTCATTTCTTTGTTTGTTAAATTGATCCCGTCTACATCCTTCAATTGAAAGATGGCGTTCCCATATTGCGCTTGTCGAAGCGTCTCTTTTTTCCAGGTGGCAAACGCTAAGCTCTCATCTTTATTCTGAGACATTTTTGGCAAAAGAAGAACGCTTGTCTCCCCGTCTTCTTTTTCAACCACTACATGAATGCGGTCTAGATCAACGGATCGGCCGCTTCTTTCAAAAAATTCAATGGTTTTTTCCCTATATTCTTTATCGGTCAAATGCTGACCCTTTGCGCGACCATGATAAAAATAGCTGTTTAATTCACCTGTAAACGCAGAAACATTCACTTCATATTGATCGGCTGCAAACACGTAGTTATCAGAGATCGGCTGTTTAATAGTCGTTGAATATAATGAAGTGTCCGCCGGTACAAACTTTGAAGCGAATGCTTTTGCACTTGCTTCAGATAAAGGGCGATATTCTTCTGAAAAAGTATCTGTCAGTTCCGTTTTGGTGAATTGAAACATGATATGTGGGAGATTTAGGACCGGGTTTAGCATTAGCATAAAAAAGACGACAATTCCCCAAGCACCCCACTTTCTCAACTTCACCTTGTTTTGTAGTAACGCACATAACAAATGTAATGTCATAAAGCTTCCTGCGGCCGCTACTAAAATCACAATGGATTTAAACGAAGATTGCAGCTCATACTTCGAGATAGAAGGATAAAAAATATACAGCAGCGCAGCGAAAATCAGGCCATAGAAAAACAGCAATTCTTTCCACTTCTGATGCCAAAACAAACGAAAGAATAGGTAAAGTACCAAAGCGGCAAAGCCAATCATAAGCACAATGGTCATCAAATTTCTCCATACCAGCTCCGTATCACCGCTGAGAAAGAACTTTTTGCTTTCAACTAACACAATAAATACCGTTTGACATAAAGGCAGAAGTAACACAGATAAATCAAACGCAAAAAACATGCCCCTATTTTTTAAATAAGGAAGAGAAATCACATAGAAAAGTGATGCAAGCAAGACATAACCATAGATGAGAAATTGCATGAACTCTGTCAGCACTTCAAATGTTTCGATCGTATACTGTCTAGCTAGCACTTGGTGAATCATCTCAAGTGTCATACTCCCTAGCAGAACTACTCTTAATACGATTCCAGCATAAAATACATAACTACTCTTCTTTTCTTTCCATATGGGAAGTGTAATGAAAAGGACAAATAGTCCAAGCACACACCATTGAATCATGTGGATACTGTACTCATTTAAAATAAAAAACCTTTCAAAATGGAGGGATAAATCACTAAACAAATCAAACATCGCTACACAATCCTTTACTTCAAATTAAGGCCTCGTTCGTATAGACATTTGACTTGTCAAAAAGTTTCATCAAATACAAAAAATCACTTCATTCTCATGAAGTGATGTTGTTTATTTTTTATTTCCGCTTCCCTTTATGTAATCATGCAAGATTTTTTCACAGACGGATCGATTTCCAGCAACAATGCTATTTTTCTCTAGAAACGTCAAGCGTTCTCCGTGAATATTCGAGTAAACAGCGCCTACTTCATCAAGTAACACAC
Source organism: Bacillus sp. FSL K6-2869 (assembly GCF_040869405.1). Taxonomy (NCBI): domain Bacteria; kingdom Bacillati; phylum Bacillota; class Bacilli; order Caryophanales; family Bacillaceae; genus Bacillus; species Bacillus sp. FSL K6-2869. Next base: position 1,440,420 of record NZ_CP152035.1, on the reverse strand, counting down.
ATCCAGCCGCATAATCCCAAGGCGCTAGCCTTAACGTGACATATGCGTCGCTTCTTCCGCTTGCAATATAAGCTAGTTCAAGTGCAGCTGACCCAATCGTTCGTGTTCCTCTCACATCGCGTACGAGACGAGCAAACGGTTTAGCGTCAAAATGAGGGCTTTCAATCGCCCATGTTGGGTTAATGCCGACAATGGCTTTTTCAATGGCGACATCTTTTAAAGGCGGGAGTAAGGTATCGTTCATATACGCCCCTTCTCCTTTGACTGCATGATAGAGCTCGTCATGGATGACGTCATAAATAAGGCCGATTTTCCCCACACCATTTTCAAATATCCCAATTGAAATGGCAAAATTTCGTTTCTGATGGACAAAGTTCATGGTGCCATCAATTGGATCAATGATCCATACTATCCCGTCAAGAGATGTCACTTCTTCCCCTTGACCCTCTTCTCCTAAAATATGATGATCTGAAAATGTCGACTGTATCTTTTCAATGAAGAAACGTTCTGTTTCTTTATCGATGTTTGTGACAAGATCATTTGGATTTGATTTTGTTTCAATTGATAGACCTTCCTGCATGGATGCTTTAATGCGGCTACCCGCTTCTTTTACCCAAAGCTTTGCAAGTCGGTCAATTTCCACCCAGTTTGTCATCGGACTGTAAACCTCTTTTCTATGTAGTACCTATTTGTATTAGCATACTGATATTATGTACGTAAAAGCAAGAAAAAAGCAGCTTCATACAAAAACGAACCGATGAATTGGTTCGTTTTTACCTCACCTTGTTTTACCCTTGAAGCTGCTCCCACTCTTTTCTTAGGCGCTCAAGCTTTCGTTTGCTGCGTTCTACCTGGATATCATCTTTTTGCTCGATGGCTTCATGAAGCGTAGAAAGCTCATAATCAACCTCTAATCTCCACACAGCGATGCGATTCTTCTTCTCTTGTCTATACCCATGCTTCACGATTTGCTTCACTGGTCAACGCCCCTTCCAGAGAATGATTCATTCCTTGTCAGTTTTCATTGATAAAAAATACAATCGATAAGAGAAATGGTTCTTGCTTATATCGTATGAAGCGATCGCATAACCGCAACGACATTCTGAAAATTGTGTTTTTACCTATTTGTTATGTACCACAAAATCGAAGTTTTTAAACGCCGAACCAAGATCCCTGCTATCTTTCTCTTTAAAGTGCATCTTTTTTTGAGCTTGACCCAAGCTATGATAAAATATGATCAGCGAAAAGATACAGGAGGCATAACATGAGTGAAATGCGTTTTAGAGATGAAGATTTTGAAACATTCACAGTAGACGGTTTAGATGAACGTATGACCGTATTAAAAGAGAGAGTCCGTCCAAAGCTTGAAGCACTTGGTGAACATTTTGCACCGCTTCTTTCTTCTATTACAGGTGACGAAATGTTTGTCCACGTGGCAAAACATGCAAGAAGATCAGTCAACCCGCCAAATGACACTTGGGTGGCTTTCGCTAACAGTAAGCGTGGGTATAAAAAGCTCCCTCATTTTCAAATTGGGCTTTGGAAAACTCATGTATTTGTATGGTTTGCGCTCATTTATGAATCTCCAGTGAAAGGTGAATATGGGCAACTATTCGAAAAAGAGCTGGACACGATCCAAAAGAAAATACCGCAAGACTTTGTTTGGTCTAAGGATCATATGAAACCGGACGTCCTCCGCCACAGCGAACTTGATGCTGAACAGCTGAGAACACTATTTGAACGTGTTCAAACAGTCAAAAAGGCCGAACTCCTTTGCGGCATCCAGCTTCCTAGAGAAGAAGTTATTCAAATGAATAATGAAGAATTCTTATCAAAAATTGAAGATGCCTTCCGCACAGTAACTTATCTATACCGCTTTACACAAAAAGAATCTGTATAAAAAAACGAGCCTATGTTGGCTCGTTTCAGATTGTTGACAAAGGGCTAAAATGAACTTTATTTTAGCCCTTTGTCTTCTTTTCAGCGTGATAGAAAACCTTTGCAGTCTAGGAAGGACAGCTACTTGCGCGGAGCGAATTTGTCATTCGTGAGCACCAGCGCGCAGGACTGACAACGAATGCGAGGGTTTGTCTACACGCTGAAACGAGCCTATATTGGCTCGTTTTTCACATCCGTATCATAGCTGTTTCTTCAGCCTCTCTTGCACTTTTTACTGTGCGATAAGGGGAATACCCACTTCCCTTTTCAAACGCCGCACAATGCGTCTTTTCTTCTGCTTTTGATGGTACAACTTCTTTAAATCGTTTATAAGCCTCTAGTAACGCTTGTTTCGCAATTCCTGTTTCATAGGCTTTTTCAACGGCTTGAAAAAATGAAATGACCGCCATCTTTTCTTCAGTTGTCCAGTCGACGTCCATTGGATATTGATATTCCATTTACTTGTCCCTCACTTTAATCCACATTTCTTATTTGAACTTTTATTATAGCATCTGTTTGATCAGAATCCGATTGATTTTATGCTTTACATTCCGATCAGTTCATAATATAATTCTTTTGTTTTATGCAATGAAATCTGCTGTTATTGGGATAATAATAGCAGGTATTTCGATGAAGGTGGGAAAGCAATTGTCACAACATGATACACCCTTATACACTGGACTAAAAAAACACGCTTCAACCAATCCAGTCCAATTTCACATTCCAGGCCATAAAAAAGGAGCCGGAATGGATCCTGAATTTAGAGCATTCATTGGAGACAATGCATTAAGCATTGACCTTATTAATATAGAACCTCTTGATGATTTACATTCGCCTCGAGGAATGATCAAAGAAGCACAGGAGCTTGCAGCAGAAGCATTTGGTGCCGACCATACGTTTTTCTCTATACAAGGAACAAGCGGTGCGATCATGACAATGGTGATGACCGTCTGTGGCCCTGGAGACAAAATTATTGTTCCTCGTAATGTCCATAAGTCGATTATGTCTGCTATTGTATTTTCTGGTGCAGTACCTGTTTTTATTCACCCGGAAATTGACAAAGAGCTTGGCATCTCTCATGGCATCACGCCAGAGTCAGCTAAAAGAGCGCTGACTAAACATCCAGATGCGAAAGGGCTGCTTGTAATTAACCCAACGTATTTTGGCATTTCAGCTGATTTAAAAACCATTGTAGAGATTGCTCATTCATATGACGTACCTGTTCTAGTAGATGAGGCACATGGTGTGCATATTCATTTTCACGATGAGCTTCCATTGTCTGCGATGCAGGCGGGAGCTGATATGGCAGCAACAAGTGTGCATAAACTTGGCGGCTCTCTCACCCAAAGCTCGATTTTAAATATAAAAGAAGGGCTTGTTTCAAAGGATCGAGTACAATCTATTTTAAGCATGCTGACAACTACGTCTACTTCTTATTTGCTTTTAGCCTCCCTGGATGTCGCTAGAAAGCGATTAGCGACTGAAGGAAAGGCACTTGCAGATGAAGCCATTCGATTAGCTGAATCAGCAAGAACTCGTTTAAACGAAATTGAAGGCATTACTTGTATTGGTCAAGAAATTCTCGGTTCACCTTCTACTTACGATTATGACCCAACAAAACTAATCATCTCCATTAAAGACCTTGGACTCAATGGCCATGATGTGGAGAAATGGCTAAGAGAAAGCTACCGAATTGAAGTAGAGCTCTCTGACCTATACAACATTTTATGTATCGTAACGCCTGGCGATTGTGATGAGACGATCGATACGCTTGTAACGGCTATGGAGGAAATTGCGGCCACCTCTGCACGTCAAGGCGGCAAACAAGCCGTGACAGAAGTGTTATTGCCTGAGATCCCTTCGCTTGCGATGACGCCGCGTGACGCTTTTTACGCAACAACGGAAGTCATTCCATTTAAAGAAGCGGCTGGCCGGATCATTGCAGAATTTGTCATGGTTTATCCGCCTGGTATTCCTATTTTTATACCAGGAGAAATCATCACAGAAGAAAATATCTCCTATATCTTTAAAAATATCGAAATCGGTCTTCCTGTTCAAGGACCTGAAGATTCCACACTAGATATGATTCGTGTCATTAAAGAACAAAAAGCCATTTTATAAAAAAGAAACATGCAGCCCCAATTGGGACTGCATGCTTTTTTATTTATTCAGAGGCTTCATCACAGCAATGACAGTGACCACATGTTCCATAAAGTGTTGTCACTTTTTCATTTTCAAATTGATCAATGGTTTCATTGCAATCTTGACAAATAATTGTACCCACTTGTACATTCCCCTTTTCTTTACTCAAAGTTTGAAAGCGTTTAATCTATTTCATATCTCTATAATATGATGTCACATTTAAGTTGTCAACGGTTAATTGTATGACACATTTAATCATTTTTTATAAAAATATGCTTTTTTCTCATCATATTGAGGAAACGTTTCAAATGTATTTTGCTTCATATCAATTCTGTAACAATTGAGTAACAATCGAAAATTGTCAAAAAGGACGTGATACACTAGAGTGACTAACAGGGAACTGGCTCCTAAAAATGTTGGTACAACCCCAAAGGATTTTGAGGTGAATAGATTGAATTTTATGAGGACCCTTCTCATTATATTCCCTATGCTCTTTGTACTTAGTTCATGCTCATTTGCGTATATCATACCGAATCAGACAGACCAGGTCAGTCATATTCAAAAGCCGAGAATTCTCTTTTTTACTGATGCAGAAAATCTTGATAAAGAAAGTCCTTATTATGACGCAGTGCTCGATTTAAAAAATGAATATCCGAAGGAAATGTCCAAGATGATTGTCAAAGAAGATCGTAAAGGCTGGAAAAATGAAGTAGACGAACTGCCGGCTATTTTACTTGTCAATAATGAAAAGGTCATTGTGAAGGTGGAAGGTAATGTCCGAAGTAAAGAGGATATCTTATCACCCATATGCCAAGCATTAGATCGAGTGAATACAAATTAACGGTTCGACTTTGCACTTATATATCCATATGAAAAAAGCCCTCAGCTCATGAGGGTTTTTCGTTTTCAGCGAGGTTTCACATACATAAAAAAACCCTCTCCGTGTGGAGAGGGTTTCAACGTTCATTATTTTACGATATGGATTGGGCTTCCGATTGCTACTTCAGCCGTTTCCATTGTGATTTCACCTAAAGTTGGGTGAGCGTGAATTGTCATTGCGATATCTTCAGCTGTCACACCAGCTTCAATTGCAAGGCTAAGCTCTGAAATCATATCAGAAGCACCAACACCTGCGATTTGTGCACCGATCACAAGACCATCCTCTTTACGAGTGATCATTTTCATGAAGCCATCAGTTGCATCAAGAGAAAGTGCACGTCCGTTCGCTGCGAATGGGAATTTCGCTGCAACGATGTCGATTCCTTCTTCTTTTGCTTCTGCTTCAGTGTATCCAACAGTTGCAAGTTCTGGCTCAGAGAATACAACAGCAGGAATACCAAGGTAATCAATTTCAGCTGGCTCTCCAGCGATTGCTTCAGCAGCAATTTTACCTTCGTAAGAAGCTTTGTGTGCAAGTGGTGGTCCATCAACGATGTCACCAATTGCATAGATGTTTGAAACGCTTGTACGGCATTGTTTGTCAGTTTTGACAACTCCGCGGTCTGTCAATTCAACACCAACTTGCTCAAGACCAAGCTCATCTGTGTTTGGACGACGACCAACAGTCACAAGTACGTAGTCAGCATCGACAGTTTTTTCTTCACCTTTTACTTCGAAAGTAACAGTGACACCGTCAGATTTTTCTTCAACGCCTTTTGCAAGAGCGTTTGTGTGAATTTCAACGTTTCCTTTTTTCTTCAGGTTACGTTTCACTAATGAGCTCATTTGCTTTTCAAAACCTGGAAGGATTTCGTCTCCACCTTCAAGGATGACAACTTCTGTTCCAAAGTTCGCATAAGCAGTACCAAGCTCAGTACCGATGTATCCACCACCGATGACAACTAACTTTTTAGGTACTTCTTTAAGCGCTAAAGCACCAGTTGAGTTAATCACGCGGTCTGTGTATTTAAATGTAGGCAATTCGATTGGACGAGATCCAGTTGCAAGAATTGCATTTTTAAATGTATAAGTCTGCGCTGAATTTTCATCCATGACACGTACAGAGTTGCTGTCTACGAAATAAGCTTCACCTTTGACGATGTCTACTTTATTTCCTTTTAGAAGACCTTGAACTCCGCCTGTTAATTTGTTTACAACAGAAGCTTTCCACTCTTGAACTTTTGTGAAATCAACTGTTACGTTTTCAGCTTTGATACCCATGTCTTCAGAATGCTTTGCATTCTCGAAACGATGTCCAGCATTGATCAATGCTTTTGAAGGGATACAGCCGACGTTTAGACATACGCCGCCAAGTGTTCCTTTTTCAACGATTGTTACTTTTTGTCCTAGCTGTGCAGCACGAATAGCAGCTACATATCCACCAGGACCTGCACCGATGACAAGAGTATCTGTTTCGATTGGGAAATCTCCTACTACCATGAATTTACGCCTCCATTAAAATTAATTGTGGATCATTCAATAAACGCTTGATGTGGTTAAGGGCATTTTGCGCAGTAGCTCCATCAATCATACGGTGGTCAAAGCTTAGGGAAAGAGCTAAGACTGGAGCTGCAACGATTTCGCCATCACGAACAACCGCTTTTTCAGCGATACGGCCAATACCAAGGATCGCTACTTCTGGGTGGTTGATGACTGGAGTAAACCATTGTCCACCAGCAGAACCGATGTTTGTGATTGTGCAAGATGCACCCTTCATTTCAGCTGGAGCCAATTTACCATCACGTGCTTTTGTTGCAAGCTCGTTGATTTCGTTAGATACTTCGAAAATCGCTTTGCGATCTGCATTTTTCACAACTGGAACAAGCAAGCCTTTTTCAGTATCAGCTGCAATTCCGATGTTGTAGTAATGCTTTTGAACAACTTCATCTGTTTTATCATCGATAGAAGTGTTAAGTACTGGGTACTTTTTCAAAGCAGAAGTTAGAGCTTTTACAACGTAAGGCAAGTAAGTTAACTTGATTCCTTGATCAGCTGCAACTTGTTTGAATTGTTTACGATGTGCAACAAGGTTTGTTACATCAACTTCATCCATTAATGTTACGTGAGGAGCTGTGTGCTTAGAGTTCACCATTGCTTTCGCAATCGCTTTGCGGATTCCGCTCATTTTCTCGCGAGTTTCTGGGAATTCTCCTTCTAGAACTGGAGCTGCTGCCGCTTTTGGAGCCGCTTCTTCTTTCGCACTTTCAGCTGCTTGAGGTGCTGCTTCTTGAGTTGCTGCAGAACCGCCATTAAGGAAGCTGTCGATATCTTCTTTTAGCACGCGGCCATTTTTACCAGTACCTGCAACTTTGTAAATTTCAACGCCTTTTTCACGCGCATATTTACGTACAGATGGCATAGCAATAACGCGTTTGTTAGGATCAGCATCTACTTGCTCTTGTGCGCCAGCACCAGTTGCTGCTGCCGCTTCTTCTTGAGCAACTTCTTTCTTTTCAGGCTCGTTACCAGCTTCAGCAGTACCTTGTACTTGAGCTTCAGTTTTCGCTTCGCCTTCTTCTTCACTGCCTTTAAATTGAAGATTTTCGTAACCAGGTGCATCAAACGTAATGATTGTTTGTCCTACAGTTGCAACTGTTCCCTCTTCAACTTTTAATTCTAATACTTTTCCTTTAACAGGTGAAGGAATTTCTACAACTGCTTTATCATTTTGTACCTCTGCTAAAACGTCATCTTCATTGATTTCGTCGTTTGGTTTTACAAACCACTTAACGATCTCACCTTCGTGGATACCTTCTCCGATGTCCGGAAGTTTAAATTCAAATGCCACTGTTTTTCGCCTCCTAGATTATGTTAAACCCTTGTTCTGTCAACATTACACGGTCATGTAATTGATAAAGGGGAAGAGAAATAAATTCTTTTCCCCTCTGTCATTTAATTAAAATTCAAGAACTTTCTTAGCTGTTTCAAGCACGTCTTTATGGTTTGGAAGCCATACGCTCTCAGCTTGAGAGAAAGCAAATACAGTATCAGGTGCAGCTACACGAAGTACTGGTGCTTCTAGGCTAAGAATTGCTCTATCATTGATTTCAGCTACTACGTTTGCTGCAATACCAGCTTGTTTTTGTGCTTCTTGAACAACGATCGCACGGCCTGTTTTTTCAACAGAAGCGATGATTGTTTCAATATCAAGCGGGCTCACTGTACGAAGGTCAACGACCTCAGCAGAAACGCCTTCTTTTTCAAGTTCTTCAGCAGCTTTAAGTGATTCGTGAACCATTGCACCGTAAGTGATGATTGAAAGGTCAGAACCTTCACGTTTCACGTCAGCTTTACCGATTTCAATTGTGTACTCTTCTTCAGGAACTTCCTGACGGAAAGAACGATAAAGTTTCATATGCTCAAGGAATACAACCGGATCGTTGTCACGGATTGCAGAAATTAATAGTCCTTTTGCATCGTAAGGTGTTGAAGGAATAACAACCTTGATACCAGGCTGTTGTGCAATAAGACCTTCTAAGCTATCAGCGTGAAGCTCAGGTGTGTGAACTCCTCCGCCAAATGGAGAACGGATTGTCACTGGAGAATGCCAGCGTCCACCAGAACGGTAACGCATACGAGCCATTTGTCCAGAAACAGAATCTAATACTTCGTAAACGAATCCGAAGAATTGAATTTCCATTACTGGGCGGAATTCTTGTAGTCCAAGGCCAATTGCAAGACCGCCAATACCAGATTCAGCAAGTGGAGTATCGAATACACGATCCTCACCAAACTCTTTTTGCAATCCTTCAGTCGCACGGAATACGCCGCCGTTTTTACCAACGTCTTCTCCGAAAACAAGAACGTTTTCGTCATTTTTCAGTTCTGTGCGTAACGCATCAGTGATCGCTTGAATCAATGTCATTTGCGCCATGGCTTACTTCGACTCCTTCTGTTTGTAGATTTCAAGCTGTTCAACCAAGTTAAATGGTTTCACATCGTACATGTTTTCAATCAAATCAGTGACTTTCTGCTTAGGCTGTTCGTCAGCTTCTTTGATTGCTTGTTTGATTTGTTCTTTTGCATCTTCGATGACTTTATTCTCTTCTTCTTCAGACCAAAGGCCTTTGTTTTCCAAGAATTTGCGGTAGCGTACCAATGGATCTTTTTGCTCCCACTCATTTTCATCTTCTTTTGTACGATATCTTGTTGGATCGTCACCAGCCATTGTATGTGGGCCGTAACGGAATGTAAGAGTTTCAATTAATGTTGGACCTTCACCATTTACAGCACGCTCACGAGCTTCAGCAGTCGCTGCGTATACAGCTAATGCATCCATACCGTCAACTTGTACGCCTACGATACCAGCTGCAGCTGCTTTTTGTGCAATTGTTTGTGCAGCAGATTGCTTTTCAACAGGTGTAGAGATCGCATATCTATTGTTTTGGACAACAAAAATCGCTGGCGCTTTGTAAGCCCCTGCAAAGTTAATACCTTCGTAGAAATCACCTTGTGAAGCTCCACCATCACCAGTGTAAGTGATTGCAACAGCATTTTTACCGCGCTTTTTCAAACCAAGAGCTACACCAGCAGCTTGAATGATTTGTGCACCGATAATGATTTGCGGAGAAAGTGCATTCACATCTTCAGGCATTTGGTTTCCAACAAAGTGTCCACGAGAGAACAAGAATGCTTTTGTTAGTGGAAGACCATGCCAGATTAATTGTGGTACATCACGATATCCTGGAAGAATGAAATCTTCTTTCTCAAGTGCAAAGTGAGTTGCAAGCTGAGAAGCTTCTTGTCCAGCTGTTGGCGCATAGAAGCCAAGACGTCCTTGACGGTTCAATGAAATTGAACGTTGATCTAATACACGTGTAAACACCATACGGCGCATTAATTCTTTTAATTGGTCATCTGAAAGATCTGGCATTGCCGCTTCGTTTACGACTTCGCCTTTTTCGTTTAAAATTTGGAACGTTTCAAACTGCTTTTTGATGGCATCGAATTGCTTTTTGCTATCAACAATTGCTTTTTTTGTTTTTGCAGCCATTCTAAAGTCACCTCTTCCTTTCTTTTAACAGTCAATTTGTCGTGAATCCATTTATACATACAGATATAGGATAACCCAAAATGCTCATATGACTCCTGTATATAATAGCCACAAAGATCATTGTCGAAACATTGGATGATCGCTTGCTTTTGAGTTTTTCTAACTGTATTAACGATAGTTCACAAAAAACTAATACAACTTCTGTTAACAAGGAATAGTTTACAACAAGAAAAATAGTCCGTCAATTGATTTAACGGCTTTATTTAAATAAATGTATTCGCTTTACTTTTTATGGTGACCTGTATCAATCTGTTTAATCAACAGCACAAACTGTACTAGTATAGAGTGGATCACTGTACTACAATAGCACATGTTTGTTTTTGTCGAAAAATAAAAAAAGAGCTATTTTCAGCTCTTTTGATCGTGATGGACAAAGGGCTAAAATGAACTTCATTTTAACCCTTTCTCTTCTTTTCAGTTTGACATCTTGGAAAAACGAGTAACGACACGCAGGCACTTTGGGAGTAGCAGCGATAAACAGAGCTAGCAAATATGCAAGTACTGTTTTTAGCTGTTTTGTGATTCTTTCTGAGCTGTTTTGTATAAAGCTTGTTTATATTCGTTCAATTGATCTGTATATTGATTGAACTTCTTGCTTTCTTTTCTAACTTTACTATAGGAACGATTCACTGTCTTTAATTTGGATTTCAGCTCAGCGTATCCTAAGTCTTTTCTTTTTAAGGATTCATACAAGTGCTTGTCTTGTTTCAGCGCCTTTTGATACTCACGGTAAAGCTGATCATACGATGCGTATCTTTTTTCAATTGATTTGACTGTTTGTTCTGCTTTGTCTTTTACTTCTGCATCTTTTATCTGTCCAGCGAATTCCTTTACAGATTGAAATTCTTTTTTCGATTGATCCATGCTGTCTTTTTCTGTTTTTAAATGTTCTTCACGCTTTTCTGCCGATGCTAATGCTTGATCAGACAAGTTTGAGACGGTTTTTGTGTGGTCTTTTGTTGTTTGAATCATTTTTTTATACAACTGCTGCTCTTTTTTCTCATAGCTTTGCAGTGCGCCTTGTTCTTTTTCAAAGGATGCTTCTTTTTCGCTCATTTTTGTCATGGCATCTTGCATCTCATAAAGCGGATTTTGACCTCCGCAGCCCGCAAGCAAGAGGGTGCATATCCCCGCTAAAGTTGCACCTGCTTTTATTCTTCTTTTCATCTGTTTCAATTACAAGGTCCCCCTTTACATCTCCACATACCACTATAATTTTTCAGGGCGGTTGTGACAAGGAAAGAGGATGGTTTTTTGAGGGGAAAGAAGATTTTTTTCATGCTCTAGGCTCATGACTATACAAATAGTGCATTCATACATAGTTTATATTACACGCTTCGCCTTCACTTATGAGAGGCCGAGTGTATTTCCAAAGGAGGTCAAAAGTATGTCTAATTATAGTCATGGAAGTATGTATGGTGGATACGGCGGTTACGGTTATGGATACGGCGGCGGTTGTTGCTATCCAAGTTATGGTGGTGGATACGGTTGCGGTTACGGTGGTGGACGTACATTCGCTTTAATCGTCGTCCTATTCATTCTATTGATCATTGTTGGCGCAGCATTCTTAGGCGGCGGTGGCTGCTGCTAATGGCTGAATAAGCCTCTGACCGGTCTCATACGACCGGTCTTCTTTATTTCATTGCATATGTTGTGTATCATTTTATATACTTTACATACAAAGGAAATAGGAGTGAAGTTTTGTGATTACCATGGATGATATCGTACGAGACGGGCATCCCGTCTTAAGACAAACAGCTGAAGCGGTCGAACTCCCGCCAACAGAAGAAGAAAAACAGCAATTAGCTGACATGATTGATTTTGTCAAAAACAGTCAGGATGCAGACATTGCTGAAAAATATGAACTTAGACCCGGTGTTGGCCTAGCAGCTCCGCAAATCAATATCAGTAAACGAATGATCGCTGTTCACTGTGAAGACGAGGGCGGAGAACTTTACAGCTATGCATTATTCAATCCTCGCATTGTTAGCCATTCAGTCAAAAGAGCTTATTTAGCTACTGGAGAAGGCTGTTTATCTGTTGATGAAGCCATCCCTGGATTCGTCCCGCGCTATGAAAAAATCAGAGTGAAAGGTACAACGCTTGAAGGTGAAGACATTGACATTCGCCTAAAAGGGTTTCCGGCCATCGTTTTTCAGCATGAAATTGACCACTTAAATGGCATTATGTTTTATGATCATATCCAAAAAGATCATCCATTCGCCGAGCCAGACAACGCGGTTGCGATCGGCAGATCATAATATAAAAACAAGACCCGTCCATCAGCGGGTCTTGTTTTTTATTCATCAATAAGGCCTAATTCAGTCACAGCGTGGAATATGCCATCCTCATCTACAGGTTTGGTGACAAAGTCAGCTAATGTTTTTAATTCATTGACTGCATTCCCCATCGCAATGCCTGTTCCAACAAACGAAATCATTTCTCGATCGTTCAGCCCGTCACCGAAGGCAATTGTGTCCTTTTGATCGTACGGAAGTCTTTCAATGACTCGTTTAATTCCTTCAGCCTTTGATCCACCTTTCGGCAGGACATCAGTAGACAGCTCATGCCACCTGACGAGATCAATTTCTTCACGGAACGCTTCATATAGATGTTCCTCTTCTGCTTTACAAAATAGCAGCATTTGATAAATGACGTTTTCTTTAAAGAATGACAAATCATGCTCGGGATGCTCTGTTTTTAAAGTGCCAATCCCTTCATGGATAAATGGATGGTTCGGCACAGACGCCTTCATCGTCTTCTCTCCCATGAAAACAAGCGGATGATCATGTTGATCCGCTGTTTCATAAATTTTATCCATCAGCTCTTGCTTAAGTGGATTGCCGTAAATGACTTCTCCTTCGTACATGACATACTGACCGTTATAAGCAATAAATGAGTCAAGCCCTATTTCTTCTAAAATAGGCTGGATGAGAAAAGGCGATCGGCCAGATGCAATGAAGAGATGATGCCCTTTTTCTTTTAATAAACGAACAGCTCGCTTCGTTGATTCAGGTATTTTTTTATCATGGTCATATAAAGTACCGTCGATATCAAAGAAGATGACTTTTTTATTCATATCTCGTCTCCTGTCTCTTGTTATGTATACCCTCTCCCCTTCATCATACAGAAAGATCTTCACTGACGAAACCACTTCCTCTTAAAACGCCCATTTCCCACATATAACCATGTAACATTAAGTGGAAACATCATATAATACAAGTATATAGAGAGAACGGAACAAATGGCTGAATGAGACTCATACCGAAAGGAGGCGATCCGCGATGCTTCGTCGTCTGCGCAAGAAAATTCGAAGACAATGGAAGGACATGCTTCGTAAAAAATCGATTGCTTAAAAGGATCTTCCGCACATTTGCTGAAGGTCCTTTTTTCTCTGAGACTTTTCTTATGCGCGTTTTTTTAATATAATAGAATAAGCGAGTGTAACATACGGTATTTAAGGAGAGATTTGGATGATATATAAGGTATTTTTTCAGGCAAGTACGACTGAGGTACCTGTAAGAGAACACACAGATTCACTATACGTTGAAGCGGTTTCTGAAAGAGACGTACGCGATAAGTTGAAAAAACATAACTACAATATTGAATTCATTCAGCCTGTAGACGGTGCTTTTTTAGACTATGAACGAGAAAGTGAAAATTTTAAAGTATTGGAGCTATGAGAGGAATGAAATTTGTAAAAAACGATCAGGCGGCAGTTTTTGCGCTCGGCGGATTAGGCGAGATCGGTAAAAACACGTATGGCGTTCAATTTCAAGATGAAATCATTTTGATTGATGCTGGTATTAAGTTCCCTGAAGATGAACTTCTTGGAATTGATTACGTCATCCCTGACTATACGTATTTAGTTAAAAACGAAGATAAAATCAAAGGTCTTTTTATTACTCACGGACATGAAGACCACATCGGCGGTATCCCTTACCTTCTCAAGCAAGTGAATATTCCAGTTTACGGAGGCAAACTCGCAATCGGCCTCCTTCGTAACAAATTGGAAGAGCATGGTCTATTAAGACAGACCAAACTTCACATCTTTGAAGAAGAAGATACGATCAAATTTAGAAAAACAGCTGTATCTTTCTTTAGAACGACACACAGTATCCCAGATTCTTATGGAATTGTCGTGAAGACACCTCCTGGTAACATCGTACATACAGGCGATTTCAAGTTTGACTTTACTCCTGTTGGCGAGCCTGCCAATTTAACGAAAATGGCTGAGATCGGGAAAGAAGGCGTTCTTTGTCTTCTATCTGACAGTACAAATAGTGAAATTCCAGAATTTACGATGTCCGAGAGACGTGTAGGTGAAAGCATTGATGACATCTTTAGAAAAGTAGATGGACGTATTATCTTTGCTACATTTGCATCTAACATTCACAGACTTCAGCAAGTGATCGAGTCCGCTGTTGCCAACGGTCGAAAAGTTGCGGTGTTTGGGCGTAGCATGGAGTCTGCTATTGATATTGGACAAGATCTTGGCTACATTAAATGTCCAAAAAACACATTCATTGAACACAATGAAATCAACCGCCTTCCAGCAAACAAAGTAACCATTCTTTGTACTGGTAGTCAGGGCGAACCGATGGCCGCTCTTTCTCGTATTGCCAACGGTACGCACCGCCAGATTTCAATTAACCCTGGAGACACTGTTGTCTTCTCGTCTTCACCGATCCCAGGTAACAATATTAGCGTAAGCCGTACCATTAACCAGCTTTATCGTGCTGGTGCTGAAGTCATTCATGGCTCACTCAATAATATTCATACCTCTGGACACGGCGGGCAGGAAGAACAAAAGCTGATGCTCCGTTTAATTAAACCAAAATTCTTTATGCCAATTCACGGTGAGTACCGCATGCAAAAAACGCATATTAAACTTGCGAATGATTGCGGAATCCCTGAGGAAAACTGCTTTATCATGGATAACGGTGAAGTTCTTGCACTGAAAGGTGACGAAGCAAGTGTCGCTGGCAAAATTCCATCAGGCAACGTGTATATCGACGGTAGCGGTATTGGTGATATCGGCAACATCGTGTTAAGAGACCGCCGCATTCTTTCAGAAGAAGGTCTTGTCATTGTTGTTGTCAGCATGGATATGAAAGAATTCAAAATTTCTGCAGGTCCTGATTTAATCTCAAGAGGTTTTGTCTACATGAGAGAATCTGGAGACCTCATTAATGACGCGCAAGATCTCATTTCAAAGCATCTTGAAAAAGTAATGGAACGTAAGACGACTCAATGGTCAGAAATTAAGAACGAGATTACTGACACTCTTGCTCCTTTCCTTTATGAAAAAACAAGACGCCGCCCAATGATCTTACCGATTATTATGGAAGTGTAATGACGTACAAGGAGACACAGCCAATTGGCTGTGTCTCTTTTTTATGCGCATTAAAAAACCCGCATATCTGTACGATACGTGCGGGTTCAGTCATTGTTTTACGATTGAATCGGGAGATGCTGAAAACTTCTCACATCAAACAATCCTTGTGTTGTCATTTTCACATCAGGAATGACTGGCAGTGCCAAGAAGGATAATGTCAAAAACGGATTAAAGTCTAAGGCAAAGCCTGTTTCGTTTAACGCTTCATGAAGTGCATGAAGGCTTTCATTGACCGTATGTGCAGGTTGATCTGATAATAAACCGGAAATCGGTAATGGAAGCGTATGAAGAACTTCTCCCTCTTTTACAACGGTCAAACCGCCCCCTGCTTCTTTTAACGTCTCAATGGCTTTGATCATATCAGCATCATTTGTTCCAACGGCAATTAAGTTATGCGAGTCATGGGCAACTGTTGTTGCAATCGCCCCCTCTTTTAAGCCGAAACCGCTGACAACCCCTATCCCAATTTCAGATAGACCTTTGTGGCGTTCGACAAGTACTATTTTTAATACATCTCGATCAATATCACTCGTAAATTGTCCATCGCTTCCAGAAGGAGATATTTGTTCTAATTTCGTTTCAAGCTGATTCGGTATAATGCGAATGACATTCATCTTTTGATGATCTGTTATAGGCAGCGTTAGATCTTTCTCTCGGACGTCCACTGCATGTACCGATTGCATGAGCGAAGAACTTGGCGTGATCTTGTCGACACTTGGCAAATATTCTCCATGTTCAGAGACCAATTCTCCTGCGATAAAGACGCTTGTAATTCCTACCTCATGTAAGTCAGAAATGAGCATAAAGTCCGCGTCAAAGCCTGGTGCAATTGCTCCCTTTGTTTTGAGACCGAAGCACTCCGCTGCGTTTAAACTTCCCATTTGATATGCTAAAAAGGGGTCCAATCCTTCTTGTATCGACATCCGTACTTGTTCATCAATACTTCCTTGAGCCATTAAATCATCTAAATGTTTATCATCCGTACAAAAGAAAAAGCGTCTCGCATTCTTCTCATTGACAGCAGGCAATACGTTTTTCACGTTTTTAGCAACAGAGCCTTCTCTCAGCATGACATACATGCCTCTTTTGACACGTTCAAGGGCCTCTTGAGCTGTTGTCACCTCATGATCCGTTTGGACATTAGCTGTTCGGTACACATTAATTAATCGGTCCGTTAATCCTGCTAGATGGCCATCAATGAGTTTATGTTCATGTTGAGCATCAAGCAGTTTTTGAAGCATATCTTCTTCCGCTTGTTCCACCGCGACATAATCCATCACTTCGGCAAGACCAAGCACTTCTTTCTCCTGATAAAGAGGCTTTAAATCTTTTGCTTTTAGTGTAGCACCTGATCGTTCAAAGCTGACTGCCGGTACACAGGATGGCAGCATGAAATATATATTTAGAGCAGCTTTTCTCGCTTCTTCGAGCATAAAACGGATACCTGCAACACCGGATACATTGGCAATTTCATGCGGGTCTGTTACAACAGTTGTCACACCGTGAGGAACGACAGCTTTGGAAAATTCAGCAGGAGTCACCATCGAGGATTCGATATGAACGTGGCCGTCAATGAAACCAGGAACAAGCATTTGACCTGTTGCATCCAGCTCCTGTTCTCCCTCATACTCCCCAATTCCTACTATTTTTCCATTTTCAACAGCGACATCAGCGTCTATCCATTCCTGGTTAAACACGTCCATAACCTTCGCATGTTTAATCACTAGGGCTGCTTTTTTTCTCTTTGCAGCTACCTCAATTTGATGTCTGAAAAGCTCCTTATCCAACGACACTGCCTCCTCCGAGTAAACAATATAATGTTTCTTATCGTAAACGAATCTGTTTGCCCAGTCAATGACATTTAGAGAAAATCAACCATATCAAAAGATTGATTTTTATTTCTGAATAGTGATAATTGGCTGAAAAATAACCATGTTCTATTTTGCTGTTCTTTTAGAAAGTAAACGGCTCTTTTCCACTTTGTTCTCTCCCGCAATGTCCGCCCCATATGTACACTTCTAAAGCAAAAAAACACCCCTTCTCGGAGTGTTTAATAGTCGTTCTGCATTTCCCGTTTTTCAAAGCGCCCGATATCTGCCACTGCCCCAATGACAATGAGGATATCTTCTTTTTGAATCATTTCATCTGCGAGCGGTGAAACGATCACTTCTTTCCCGCGTTTAATTGCCACGATATTGATCCCGTACCTTGCACGAATGTCGAGATCTAACAAAGAGTGCCCAGCAAGTCTGCTGTTGGCGACGATTTCAATGAGGCTGTACTCATCTGACAGCTCTAAATAATCAAGCACGTTGTTAGAAATAATTTTATGTGCAATCCGTCTGCCCATGTCTCGTTCAGGATGGACAATACGGTCCGCACCAATTTTATTCAAAACCTTTTCATGGTAGTCATTTTGAGCTTTCACTGTGACCATTTTGACACCAAGTTCTTTCAGCATAATCGTTGTTAAAATACTCGCCTGAATGTTTTCACCTATCGCCACGATCACATGATCAAAATTGCGGATGCCTAGGTTCTTTAGGACAGATTCGTCCGTCGAATCACCAATCACGGCATGTGATGCAATTTTAGCATATTCGTTCACACGATCTTCATTCATATCCATGGCCATGACTTCAAGTCCTTCTTCGCTTAGCGCCTTGCAGATACTTCCGCCGAAGCGTCCAAGACCAATGACTGCATATTCCTTTTTCATGTTCAGACTCCTTTTATATCACTTACCATGCATTTTACTACGGTTTCATTAATGAATCCATATGCGACCGTATTTTTTTACGGAACGCTTCACTTAAGTAAAGGTCTGCTCCTTTTTCGATTTCACTGCGATAATGACCAGGAGGCGCAATTTCTTCGCTCTTTTTTAAAACGAGAAACGTTAAGCAGTCCTCATACACTTGATCACCTACTGTGACATCGACAAATGCTGGGCGATAAGTCCCTTCATTTACACCTTCTCGTTTGTACAAATAACGAATGGCATCAAAAGGTACTTCATATAGAACACCCTCTGTTTCTCCGCCGTCTTCTACCATATCTGCTCTTGATCCATCAGGGCGCACCAATGTAAACCTTGTGGTAAAACGATCAAGTGTGCCGCCACCGATGATTTGTTTGAAATAATGTTCCACTTTCGCAAGCTTAAACCTTGCATCATCCATACAGGACCCATAGGCAAAATAATAGAAGGAAGACGGTTTGCGCTCCCATAGTTGATATGACTTCCAGCAGCCGCTTTCAATCTCCTTCAGGCTCGATGCCTTCTGCTTACATATTGTATAAGCAACGGCTGACCTTGGCCCCTGGTCTGTCATAACCTCTATTTCCTGCTGGTCATACCCTTCCTCTAGCTCATCTATCTTATGCAGCGTTTCACCACTGACCTCATACAATTCTCCATATAATGTGTTTTGTTCCGAGACAACACACACAGGGTAACCCTCACCTGTATCGTACAGTCTCCCTTTTATCCAAGCAGATGCTGCTAATGGACTGCTTTCTTTCATCAATGTCTCGTGATACTTTTCGTGCTTTAAAAGTGTCCCATACACAAATAACGTCTTTGTCTCCTTCGTCATCACACATCACATCCTCTCACCTTGCTACTATCTGCTTTTTTGATACACAGGTAAGTAAATATCAAAAGCCGTCCCTTTGCTGAGCTCGCTCTTTACATCCATTCTTCCATGGTGATCTTTTAAGATCGTCGCACAGATCGTTAAACCAAGTCCTGTACCTTCTTTTTTAGTCGAAAAGAAAGGATCATATATTTTCAGAATGTCCTCTTCGGACATTCCTTTTCCTTCATCTTGAATCGTGATTTTCCATTCATTCATCACTTTTTCTGTTGATATGTATATACTGCCGCCTTCAGGCATCGCCTCGATCGCATTTTTGATTAAGTTAATGAACAGCTGCTTCATTTGATTGGCGTCTGCTAATATCGTGCCAGCATCCTGCTTTTTAAATGGCTGTTTGAGATCAATATTTGAAAGAACGGCATTGGTCTTTAATAACGTAATCACCTGCTCTAGCAAATCATGGAGCTGTACTTCTTGAAATTGAACCGATTGAGGTTTTGCTAAGACAAGCAGCTCACTTAAAACAAAATCAATGCGTTTAATTTCAGAAAAGATGATATCAAAATAATCGGTTCTTTCAGGATATTGCGTTTTCATCAGCTGCAAAAATCCATTGACTGAGGTGAGCGGATTTCTGACTTCATGGGCAATGCCAGCGGCTATTTGTCCTGCAACAGCCAGCTTTTGTGCCTGCATTTGCAATTGCTGATTTGATCTTTCAAGTTCAAGCTTTGCCTGCTTTTGTTTCGTGATATCCGCAACCGTTCCAATACCTCCAGTAAACTGGTGCTGTTCATCGAAATAAAGCTTATAATGCACATCTCCCCATACCTTTTTTCCTTCTTTATGGAGAAGCTGCAGCTCCACCCGCCCCTCATCCTTATGCTCTTTGATCACAGACAACAAATGCTGAACGACATGCTCTTCTTGATCAAAGTACTGATTATACATCGTACCTAGACACTCCTCTATGTCGTAACCCGTCATTTGTTTCCATGCTTGATTTAAAAAAATGATTTCACCTTTTTCATTGGTTTCAAAGACGATTTCTTGCAAGTTATCTGTTATTCGATTCAGCCGCTCTGTTAGTTCGTGTGCTTCTTTTTCTCGTTTATTTAAATCTGATACAAGCAAATTCAACCGGTCCACATAGCCTGAGATGCTCCAAATACCGGCCAAAACAACGACTGTAAAGGCTAGGTCGAGCGGCCAATTAATGTGATAGCCGCTAAGATAATAAAAGAAATCCCAGCTCAAAATTAATATAAATGCAAGAACGGATAACAGGATCCGTACTTGATATGTTTTGTTCAAATAATTCCACCTGCCGCCCTGAGATTCTTTGTCAATTGTACCATTTTCCACTTATTTTTTGAGGGAGATGCGGCATTTTTAAGGAACTTTTTTAGAAAAAATAGCCTGCTCTCAGCACAATGGGAGAGAACAGGCTATTTTTATTTACTGCTGAAGGGCTTCTTGAAGCTCTTTTAGCAGTAGTTCTGCGCCTTCAGCGCTTAATGTAATTTGACCATTTCCATACTCGTGGTTCTCAGAAGTAATCTCACCAGTCATCAGGCAGACGCCCTCTGGCTGATATTTTTTCAAGACGATTTTATCTCCATCTATAAAAAATTCCATACTGTCTTTAATAGCGATATCAAGTGCTCTTCTCAATTCGATTGGCATCACAATACGCCCTAGTTCATCTACTTTTCTTACAACTCCGATAGATTTCAATTTCGTTCCCTCTTTCTTTCATTAGCTCAAGATCAATCTGTTTTTCACCAATTGATATATCGTAGACGTAAGAGATTCTTAAAAGGTTTCTCCTGCATAAAAATTTTTTTCAAAATCGAAAAACCAAAGGGAAAATTTATTGTGATTGTCAAAATGAGACTTGAATTTTACAGATTCATTTCAAGGTGATCACAAACCCCCACAAATGACCTCAACCCTCTGAACTTTTAAATGTAAAATTGTTTAAAACAGCAAAAATAGAGATTGGGTGAAAACATGTTTCAAAATGCCGAAATTGGAATTGATTTAGGAACAGCTAACATATTGGTTTACAGTAAAAATAAAGGAATTATTCTCAATGAACCATCCGTTGTGGCAGTAGATACGGAAACAAAAACTGTCCTTGCAGTGGGGTCAGAAGCAAAAGAGATGATTGGGAAAACACCTGGAAAAATTGTAGCGATCCGTCCGATGAAAGATGGTGTCATCGCTGATTATGATATGACAACCGATTTACTTAAACAAATTATGAAAAAAGCAGGAAAAAATATTGGGTTTACCTTTAGAAAGCCGACTGTGGTTGTTTGTACACCTTCAGGTTCAACAGCTGTCGAACGCCGCGCGATCAGCGATGCTGTCAAAAATTGCGGAGCAAAGCATGTGCATTTAATTGAAGAACCCGTCGCAGCTGCAATCGGTGCTGATCTCCCGGTGGACGAGCCTGTTGCCAACGTCGTTGTAGATATTGGCGGAGGAACGACAGAGGTAGCGATCATTTCATTTGGCGGAGTTGTCTCTTGCCACTCGATCCGAATTGGCGGAGATCAACTGGATGAAGATATCATTACTTTTGTGAGAAAGAAATACAATTTACTGATCGGTGAACGGACAGCTGAACAGGTAAAAATGGAAATTGGTTATGGACTCATTGAACACGAACCTGAATCATTAGAAGTTCGTGGACGCGACCTTGTCACAGGTCTTCCAAAAACAATTACACTTGAATCAACAGAAATTCAAGGTGCTATGCGAGAATCACTTCTTCATATTTTAGAGGCGATTCGGGCTACATTAGAAGACAGCCCTCCAGAACTGAGTGGTGATATCGTAGATCGTGGCGTCATTCTAACTGGCGGTGGTGCACTATTAAACGGCATTCAAGAATGGCTCTCTCAAGAAATTGTCGTCCCAGTTCATATCGCAGCAAATCCTCTTGAATCTGTCGCAATTGGAACAGGTCGTTCATTAGAAGTAATCGACAAATTGCAAAAAACATTAAAATAATCTTCATGTTCTACTTCTTTTTTCATCATTTCGATCATATCGTGATGAATGGATAAACGTGAAGGAGGAAGAACATGTTGCTTGATTTAGGTAAACGGGTCGTTGTCACAGTCATTTTAACCGGTATTATTTTAGGAGGAATGAGCCTGTCGTTTTCACATATGCCCCCTTCTAATGCACAGCCTGTGAAACAACTGAACCGCTAAAAAAGCCGCACGAAAGCGGCTTTTTTATTTTGCTTCGGGACGGCTCCCCATTTTCCTTTTCGGTCTTAAATCTGATATGATGAACATGACTAAAGGAGGGTTTTTTATGAGTTCATTTGAAAAACAACTAGATCAATATGCAAAAACCATCGTTGAAGTAGGTGTAAATGTTCAAAGCGGTCAAGAAGTGGTCGTATCTGCGTTCACTGAATCTGTAGACCTTGTCCGCCTTGTGGCAAAACACGCATATGAGTGCGGAGCAAAAAACGTACATATCCGCTGGAGTGATGGTGTTCTGACCCGTTTAAAATATGAACATGCCCCACAAGATGTGTTTGAGCAATTTCCAGAATGGGAAGCACAGATGATGGAAACCATCGCAAAACGTGGCGGTGCTTTTATTACGATCTTGTCCGAAAGTCCTGATCTTCTAAGTGGCATTGACTCGAAAAAAATTGCTTCACAGCAAAAAGCTGCAGGTTCAGCACTTCATACATATCGTCAATACGTTCAATCTGACAAAGTTGCATGGACAGTCGTCGGGGCTGCATCAAAAGATTGGGCGAAAAAGATTTTCCCTGAGCATGCAGATGAAGAAGCTGTTGCATTATTATGGGAACAAATCTTTAAAGTCGCCCGCGCTGATCAGCCAGATCCTGTTGAAGCGTGGAAAAAGCATGATGAATCACTAAATGAAAAAGTAAAAGTATTAAATGAACGTCACTACCACAAGTTGCACTATGAAGCACCAGGTACAGATTTAACGATTGAACTTCCAGAGCAGCATATTTGGGTAGGTGCTGGCAGCGTGAGTGAACGCGGCGTATCATTCATGGCCAATATGCCGACAGAAGAGGTCTTTACCGTACCTAAAAAAGATGGTGTAAACGGGACTGTCTCTAGCACTAAGCCACTTAGTTATGCAGGAAACATTATCGATGAATTTACGTTAACCTTTGAAAATGGGCGTATTGTAGATGTGAAAGCCAAAGAGGGCGAAGACATTTTAACCTCTCTCGTTGAAACAGATGAAGGCTCACATTATCTAGGTGAGGTTGCCCTTGTACCAGATGATTCACCAATTTCTAACTCAAATATCCTCTATTACAATACACTTTACGATGAAAATGCATCCAATCACCTTGCCATCGGCAGCGGTTATGCATTTAATATCGAAGGCGGTAAAGAGATGAAACGTGAGGAACTAGACGCAGCTGGTGTGAACAGCAGTATTACACACGTCGATTTCATGATTGGTTCAAAGGAAATGAATATTGATGGAATCACAAAAGATGGTAAACGTGAACCGATTTTCCGAAATGGAAATTGGGCTTTTTAAGCAGTAACTTGATATAGAGACGTTTTGAAGCCTTTAAACCCTGAGTTGTCACATTTCTTTAGCTTTGAACAAATTATCAAGTTCATCAGCCACGTGTTTCTGCATACTTGGAAGCACGTGGCTATATTTATCTAATGTAATTTGGATTAAGGGAGTGTCCAATCCACTCCGGGATCAGCTTCCTTCTTAGGATTAAAATTCTCTTTTTCTTTTTTACGTTCTTCCCTGTTGATAGGTCTACACCCATTTCGAGTATATAAAAATCCCTTCCTGTTTTCTTATCTTTCTTGATACTAGATTTCACACTGTACAGCCCTCTTAAATTACCTAATAGTCATTATTATTCCCCCTAGGTCTACTTCACCTAAACCTAAACAAATTTTAAAGCACCACAATTAAAACTTATAGGAAATCTACTTTATAACCGCCTTTCAATTCCTACATTCCTTAAGTTTTTCACTACTACCACTAATTCAATCAATGGAAGCTACCAGCATGTCTACTGGTAATTTTTATGTATATTGACGATTTTTAAGTTATAATAAGACTAAAAAAGAAAAGGAGTAGTATATGGGGGTAAAAATAGAAAAAGCTCTTTACATTAAAACAAAAAAAATGATGACGAATATCGAAGCTGATAAACATGAATTGAATGGGGAAAAGTTCATCTGTCCTTATTGTAAGACAGAACTAACATTCAGAAGATCTGGAAAGAGACAGTTAGAAAATCGGTTAATTCCAATATTGCCTTATTTTTATTTGAAACAAGGAAACGAACATGGTAGGAATTGCGAATACAATACATTTGGAAAGATTGAAATTCTAGCACGCAAAGCAATGAATTTGAAAGATTTTATGGAAAAAAAGAAACCTGATCAATATGCTATAAGGATGCAAGTTGTTAAGCAAGCAATGGAAGAGCCTCCCGAAGAAGAGGAAGATGTGAGAACAGCTGATTCAAAGGGAAAAGGTGTTACTGCGAGTAAGAATTATAAAAATAGTGGAACAATGGCACCTTATCTTAGCAGGATGAAAGATATCATGATCTTGCGTTCTAAAATGGAAAAAAATGATGATATTAGGAAATACTTAAAGCTAGAATATAAAGGCAGGACGGTTAATTGGGATAAATTTTATTTTGGTCCTGATAATATGAGCCTTCTAGATTTATCTAAGTATTTTAGAAATAACACAGAACCGGAGCATCCTATTTGTATAGAAGGAATAATAAAGAAATATATAGAAAAGAAAGACAAAAGAGGAAAAACTTATTATTCTTTTATTTTAGAAAAAACTACTGTTAAGGATATTGATGCAGGAGGATTTCGGCATATTCCATGTGTCAGTGTCAATGTCTATGAAGGATATGGAAAGTTAATAGAATACATGAAAGATAATTATAAAAAACATAATAAACAAATAGTTGCTTATGGTCATAATCCTTATGTAAAGGTGAATCCTTCATCAGATAACACTGCAAAATTTCATAATATTACGATTTGGATTAATCGGACAGCTCAAGTTCATTTATTTAATGATGTTTATGAAAATTTATTTGAAGAATGAAAAAGCCACCCTTATCGGTGGCTTTTCTTTATGTTTATGCATACAGCTCTTGTAGTCTTTTTTGAATCTCTTGATCTGATAAGAACTCATCATAAGTTGTTTGTTTATCAACGATGCCATTTGGCGTCACTTCGATAATACGGTTTGCAACTGTTTCAACAAACTGATGGTCATGAGATGAGAAGAGCATAGCCCCTTTAAAGCTCATTAGACCGTTATTCAGCGCTGTGATGGACTCTAGGTCTAAATGGTTCGTCGGCTCGTCTAACAGCAAAATATTCGCTCCAGATAGCATCATTTTTGATAACATACAACGAACCTTTTCTCCACCTGATAAGACGCTTGCTTTTTTCTTCACTTCTTCCCCAGAGAAAAGCATACGGCCTAAGAAACCACGCAGGAAGCTTTCACTTTGATCATTAGGAGAATATTGACGAAGCCAATCAACAAGATCTAAATCGCTTCCTTCAAAATATTCGCTGTTGTCTTTAGGGAAAAAGGCTTGAGATGTTGTCACGCCCCATTTAAACGTCCCGCTGTCTGGCTCCATTTCACCAGCAAGGATTTTAAATAAAGTAGAGACAGCAAGCTCATTACGGCTTAAGAACGCAATTTTATCCTCGCGATTCATAATAAAGCTGACGTTATCCAGTACTTTTACACCGTCAATCGTTTTTGATAGACCTTCTACTTGAAGGACATCATTTCCGATTTCACGCTCTGGCGCAAAATGAACATAAGGATATTTACGAGAAGATGGTTTAATGTCATCTAGCGAAATCTTATCAAGCAATTTCTTTCTTGATGTCGCTTGCTTCGATTTAGATGCGTTCGCACTGAACCGAGCAACGAATTCTTGAAGCTGCTTAATTTGTTCTTCTTTTTTCTTGTTGGCATCCTGGCTGAGTTTTAATGCCAGCTGGCTTGATTCATACCAGAAATCATAGTTTCCGACATACACTTGAATTTTTCCAAAGTCAAGGTCTGCAATATGCGTACATACTTTGTTTAAGAAATGACGGTCATGCGATACGACGATGACGGTATTCTCAAAGTTAATGAGGAACTCTTCTAACCACTGAATGGCTTGTAAGTCCAAATGGTTCGTTGGCTCATCGAGAAGGAGAACGTCAGGTTTACCGAATAGAGCTTGTGCTAACAATACTTTAACCTTTTCAGATCCGCCAAGCTCAGACATTTTCTTCGATTGCAAGCTCTCTGGAATGCCAAGACCTTTTAATAGGATCGCAGCTTCACTTTCCGCTTCCCATCCGTTTAACTCAGCAAATTCACCTTCAAGCTCTGCTGCACGAATTCCGTCTTCATCTGAGAAATCAGGTTTCATATAAATCGCATCTTTTTCCTGCATCACATCATATAGACGTTTGTGACCCATGATGACGACTTTTAACACTTCAAACTCTTCGTATTCAAAGTGGTTCTGTTTTAAAATCGCTAAACGTTCACCAGGACTCATATGAACATCGCCCGTTTGAGCTTCAATTTCTCCAGAAAGAATCTTTAAGAACGTTGATTTACCAGCTCCATTGGCACCAATTAGTCCGTAGCAGTTGCCAGGAGTGAACTTAATATTTACTTCTTCAAATAATTTACGATCAGCAAATCGCAAACTAACATTATTCACTGCAATCATTTATTAATCCTCCATCACTCATTCATCAATATGAAGTATAACATGAATAACGATTGATAGAAACGTCTCTCGCTAAGAACAAAGGCTTTTTGTCCAATATGGTATAATAAGTGGGAATGTTTTTGTTGAAGGAGTTCGGGCGATTTGAGATTACTCACACTCATGGAATACTGTTTATTGATTTTCTTTATGGGCATTTATTTATCGGCGACTGGCTTTAATGCAAGAGACTTTGGCCTTTATATTGGACTTGTCCTCATTTACACACTGGTCCATATCTTTTCAAAACGGTTTTTACAAAAGCGCGGAAAAGACAATGTGAAAATTGGATTATTCCGTTCTGTTGTGGCGATTACTGGGTCCGTTTTCGCTTCTGTTTTGGCCATTGTCATCATTGTCACGATGCTCACACCAAATTAAAAACGACCCTACATGAAGGGTCGTCCATTCAAGCACCTTTCTTACGCATTGAGAAAGGTGTATTTATTGTGTTTGTCGAATATCGCCAAATGGGAAGAAAACAAATTCTGATGTGCCGACAATCCGATCCTTTTCAATGAGTCCGAGTCCATTTCGACTGTCCATAGAATTCAGTCTGTTGTCACCCATAACAAAGTAATCGTTTTTCGGTACTTTCACTGGACCAAAATCTCCTGTTAAATGTACCTCATACTCTTTGGCATGCGCCTTGTTCTCTTTTAAATAAGGCTCATCTACTTTTTTATCATTAATGTAAAGCGTATCATCCTTCATTTCAATCGTGTCGCCTGGAAGGCCGATCAATCGTTTGACATAATGAATTTTCTGACCGTCTTTTCCATTAATAATCACGATGTCACCACGTTTGACTCCACCGAGATAGTTGATGGTTTTGTTAACAAACAGCTTTTCTCCATCATGAAGGGTTGGTTCCATTGACTCTCCTTCCACCACATACGGCTCAAATATAAACGTACGGATGATGAGGACGAGGGCAAGTGCAATTAAAATGGCTTTGATCCATTCAAACAGAGAACTTTTCTTCTCTTTTTTGGCTTGTTTCCCATCAGATTGAATGTCATTTTCGTTTTGTTTGTTTTCTTCGTTCAAAATACTGCTTCCTCCTAAGACTTTCTGCTAAAAGACTTGAAACGCGAATTGAATAACTTTACTTTATCACATGTTATTTAAAAATTCACAAGACAACCATTCAATTAGATATTTTTTCCTAATTTGCTGATGATTAAACAAAAAGAAGCACCGCTCTTCACGATGCTTCTTTTCAAATTAAGCTTCTTGTCGGACTGGTTTTTTTAGAATTCCGAGAAGTAGCGCTGTAACAATGGCACCGATTAAGATGCTGATGATGTAAAGAACTGGATGATTTGTTACCCAGAAAACGAATAGTCCGCCGTGCGGTGCAGGAAGCGTCACTCTAAAGAATTCTGTTAATCCACCTGCAACTGCTGCACCAATCACAGCCGAAGGAATGACGCGCAGAGGATCTGCCGCTGCAAACGGGATCGCCCCTTCCGTAATGAACGCAGCTCCCATGAAGTAGCATGTAATACCTGCTTCGCGGTCACGTTTAGAGAATTTGTTTCTAAAGATCGTTGTCGCTAGGGCAATTCCTAGAGGCGGCACCATTCCACCTGCCATAATCGCAGCATGCGGTGCATAGTTGCCAGCAGCAATCATCGCAAGACCAAATGTGTAGGCCGCTTTGTTAATCGGACCACCCATATCAATGGCCATCATACCAGCTAAAATAATCCCCATTAATACAAGGTTTCCAGTACCAAGTGATTCAAGCCAGTGTGTTAATCCGTCCATGACCATTTTAACAGGTGTGTTGACGATGTAATGCATGATAATCCCTGTAAAGAAAATACCGAACAATGGATAGAGCAGAACTGGTTTAATACCATCGAGCGACTGTGGTACAAAAGTGAATACTTTTTTGAGTAGCACCACAATGTAACCAGCAAGGAAACCAGCAATCAATCCGCCTAAGAATCCAGCACCTGCTGCAGAGGCCATGAATCCGCCAACCATACCTGGTGCGAAACCTGGACGGTCTGCAATACTCATTGCGATAAATCCAGCTAATACAGCAACGATTAAGGCAAGCGCATTATCTCCGCCAATTCCTTTTAATACAGCTGCAAATGAATTGAAAGAAGGATCTTTAGGGTCAGCTGAGTTAATTCCCCAGAAGAATGAAATCGCAACGAGGATACCGCCCCCAACAACAAACGGAAGCATGTTGCTTACACCGCTCATTAAGTGCTTATAGAATCCACTTCTTCCCTTACCTGACGATTCATTTTCATCTTTTGAAGAACTGCCGCCTGAACCTTTATAAATCGGCGCATCTTGATTGATGGCTTTTTCGATCAATTCTTGTGGACGGCGAATTCCAGCTGTCACAGGTACTTCAATGACATGTTTGCCTTTAAAGCGTTCCATTTCCACTTGTTTATCAGCTGCCACAATAATAGCTGGCGCTTCTTCAATTTCTTTTGCTGTCAGGGCATGTTTAATTCCACTAGAGCCATTTGTCTCAACTTTAATGTCAACGCCCATTTCTTTTGCTTTTTCTTTCAAAGCATCTGCGGCCATAAATGTATGCGCGATGCCTGTTGGACAAGCTGTCACCGCTAAAATTTTAGCAGGTTTTCCCGGTGCAGCCGGTTCCTCTTTGACTTCCTCTTCTTCTTCATCGTCTTTATCATGTGTATTGATAATTTCAATGATTTCATCTTCAGTAGCCGCTTCAAGAAGCTGCTTTCGGATCTCTTCACGCATGAGAAGTGTGGATAAACGAGAAAGTGCTTCTAAATGCGTGTTGTTTGCGCCTTCAGTTGCTGCAATCATAAAGACAAGATGACTTGGCTGTCCGTCTAATGATTCATAATCTACACCAGCTGTTGAACGGCCAAATGCAATGGCAGGTTCTTTCACACTTGCTGTTTTCGCATGAGGAATCGCAATTCCTTCTCCGATTCCCGTAGAGCTTTGTTTTTCACGATTAACAACAGCTGCTTTGTAGCCTTCTTTATCATTTAATTTACCAGCTGTATCTAATACAGTGACCAGTTCTTCAATAACGGCTTCTTTTTGCTGGCTGTCTAATTGAAGCTTAATCGTATGCTTCGTGAGTAGTTCTGTAATTTTCATGATGACTCCTCCTTTAAATGCGTGTGACTTTTACTTGTGGCAATAATGTATCGACAAGCTCTTTTGTTCCAAGTTCCTCAGAAAATGCTGTAGCACTTCCTGATGTGACGCCAAGCTTAAATGATTCTTCTATGGAAAGGCCTTTAGAAACGCCAGCTAAGAATCCTGCAACGACTGAATCCCCTGCACCAACTGAGTTGATCAGCTTGCCTTTTGGAACATTAGATTGAAAGATCCCTTCCTTACTGAATAAGAGAGCGCCGTCTCCAGCCATAGATACAATGACATGTTCAGCACCTTGTTCCAACAGCTTTTTCCCATAAGGAATGGCTTCTTCTGCAGATGAAATACTGGTTTCAAACATTTCACCTAACTCATGATGGTTTGGTTTCATTAAGAATGGTTTCAGATCTGCTGCTTTTTTTAAGGCTTCTCCAGAAATATCAAGTACTACTCTTACCCCTTGCTTCGCACATACTTCAGCAATGCGCTCATATGTGTTATGAGGCAGTGAAGAAGGAATGCTTCCTGCTAATACAACGACATCGCCTTCTGTTAATGACGTGAATTGGGATAAAAACGAATCGAACTGTGCTTCAGTAATACTTGGACCGAGCCCGTTGATTTCTGTTTCTTCGCCTGTTTTTAGTTTCACATTGATACGTGTATCTTCTGACACCTCATGAAAGGCTGTTTGTAATTGTTCGTTTTGTAAAAAGTCTTGAATATATTTGCCTGTAAAACCGCCAATGAATCCAAGTGCTTTTGATTCAACACCGTGCCGTTTTAAAAGCCTTGAGACATTGATTCCTTTACCACCTGGATATTTTTTGTCATAGGTTGAACGATTTAAACCGCCGACCGCAAAATCCTCCACGTGTACGATGTAATCAACTGATGGGTTTAAAGTAACTGTATAAATCATGTTTTCACTACCTTTATAACCGTTTTTTCATGGTAATTATCGAATGAATCCTCTTTTGCGTCGTTTGTGATAATGGTGGCTTCCTGTAAACTAGCAAAGGTTGAAAACGATATTTCGCCAAACTTTGAGGCATCTGTTAAGATGTAGGTTTTTTTCGCCTGCTTTATAGCTCTTTTTTTAATGAGCGCTTCTTCTGGATCAGGTGTTGTAAACCCTGCCTCGGGATGAATGCCGTTCGTCCCAACAAAGCTTTTGTCAAAACGGTAATTTTCCATAGCTGTCAAAGCTGCGGCTCCCACCATGGCTCCTGTTCGATGTTTCACTGATCCGCCTATCAGGTAAAAAGAAATGCCTTTTCTCATGAGTGCTTCAATGTGCATGACACCATTTGTCACCACCACGATATCTTGATCTGGATCGATAAAGTCAATCATTTGCTGTGTTGTCGTACCAGCATCTAAGTAAATACAATCGCCTTGTTTTAAAAGTGATGCAGCTACCTCTGCAATCAATGACTTTTCATGAAGGTTTTTGGCAGATTTCTCAAACACATCTGGTTCAAGACGAATACTAGATATTTTAGCAGCTCCTCCGTGAACTCTTTTAAGAAAGCCTTTTTCTTCGAGGGCTGACAAATCTCTTCTAATTGTAGATTCAGACGCATCCGTCATAATCGTTAAGTCCTGTATTTTGATGACATCGTTTTCTTCTAAATAGTCGATAATGAGTTGATGTCTTTCTGGTGTTAGCATTGAAAACACCCCCTTTTGAAAACGTATTCATTTTGCGCGCACCTTTATTGTAATCGCTTTTTTCAACATTATCAATACAAAACAATCAAATACATTCAATAACTATCAAAATCTTTCACAATGGTCATCTTACCTTTATATGTACCATTTGTAAACTGAAAAATATGTGACATTGAGAAGAAAGTCATGATATTAGCATTTCTATCATTTTTCATTTCATTCAATTGAACGAAAAAAAGCCTTTATGCGTTTTGCATAAAGGCTTCAGGTGCGGAACAGCAGGCAACATATCTCGTTCTACCTTCTTGTCAGCACCTCGTACGTTAACTTTAGGATTATTCATACCTAAGTGATTCAATAGGATCGAGCCTCGCTGCTTTATTGGCAGGAATCAGTCCAAAAATAATACCAATGAGCATACTAAATAGGACGCCTCCACATACGATTTGCCACGATACAAGAGAAGGCCACCCTGCAAACAGTGACACAAGTGAAGCACCTCCTAAGCCAAGCGCGATTCCAAGTAACCCACCGATCAGTGTAAGGACGACAGACTCAATTAAAAACTGAACGAGTATTTGAGTCCTAGTTGCCCCAAGTGCCTTTCGAATTCCGATTTCTCTTGTTCTTTCTGTGACTGATACGAGCATAATATTCATGACACCAATGCCGCCGACAAGTAATGAGATACCAGCAATTGAGCCAATGATTGTTGTCATGACAGACGTAATCTGACCAATGCCTGCTGCAATCTCTTCCAGATTGATCATTTCGTAAGCATCGTCTGTATGGTGATTTTCATTTAATCGTGCAGCCGCACTCTTTCCTACTTCTTTCATTTGATCAGCATGTGCGACTTGAATAGACAACTTATCATATTCTTTCACACCAAATGCAGTTGTCAGCATCGCAAAAGGGACATATATTTCATTCATATCAAATGAAAACAGCCCTTCCTGTTTTGCTAAAACCCCGATCACCTCAACCGGCTGTCCATTCATCCAAATCAACTCGCCTACTGCCTTCTCTCCATTAAACAATTCTTTTTGTATCCCTTCTGAAATAACAGCTGCCCTTCTTCCGCTCCTAAAATCGATTTCACGTAAGTCCTGTCCTTCTGCTATATGTAATGAATGTACATTCGTGTAGCCTTCATTAATCCCATTGACCGTTGCATCTATTGTTGTATCTTGGAATCTTAATTGCATGCCTTGTGCCGTGGAGGAGGCAACCTGTTTAACCCCATTCAATGCTTGAACACTTTGAATGTCTTCTTCAGTAAATGTGGCTTCAAATAACGCATTCGGATTCGCATTTAACTCCTCATCAGAGGGTGTATAGGTCATATCAATGGTATTGTTTGGCCCGGAAATTGATTCTTTCAGCATTTGCTCGCCGCCTTGACCGATGGCAACGACTGCAATCACCGAGCCAACCCCAATAATAATGCCAAGCATCGTTAAAATAGACCGCAATTTATGAGCAAGGACAGAATTCAGCGCTATTTTGATATTTTCAAAGAGTTTCATTCATTCGTCTCCTTGTATCAATCTATCTTGAGCGAGGCGTCCATCTCTCACAACGACTATCCGGTTTGTATACGCAGCTATTTCTTCTTCATGAGTAACGAGCACAACCGTTGTTCCTTCCTCATTGAGCTTTGTAAACTGTTCCATAATCGAGCCGCTCGTTTTTGAATCAAGAGCGCCTGTTGGTTCATCTGCCAAGATAAGCTCCGGCTCATTGACAATCGCACGTGCGATGGCTACTCTTTGCTTTTGACCCCCTGACAACTCGTTTGGCATATGCTTCATTCGATCTGCCAAACCAACCTTTTCAAGTGCCATTTCCGCACGTTCTTTTCTTTCCTTTTGACTGATACCAGCGTAAATCATCGGAAGTTCAACATTTCGCCTCGCATTTAATCTAGGCAGTAAATAAAATTGTTGAAAAACAAAACCAATGGATCGATTTCGAATCACTGCCAGTTCTTGATCCTTTGCTGCCGACAGCTCCATACCTTGAAAATGGTACTGTCCGGAGGTCGGGTGGTCCAGACAGCCAATGATATTCATTAACGTTGATTTCCCAGAGCCGGACGGGCCCATAATGGACATATACTCGCCTTTACCAATGACGAGGTCCACTTCACTTAATACATCAAATGTCTCCTCAGCGACTTCGTAGCTTTTTGTCACGTTTGAAAGCTGAATCATTCAGCATTCACTTCCATTCCGTCATACATATCATCTGATGGCTCTGCAATGATTTGATCTTCTTTTGTTAAACCTTTCGTCACTTCAAGATCTTGACCTGACGTTTCACCTAATGTCACTTTTACTTTCTTCAGTGCATTCTTTTCAACAACATAAACGTATGAACCATCTTTCTCTTTTTTCACAGCTGTTTCAGGAATTGTGTGCACTTGACGCTTGTCCGTTTCAATTTCCATGATCATTTTAAAGCCTGGTTTTGCATCCGGCTTTTTCCCTTTTATTTCAATTTCGACTGGATATTGTACGGTTTGATCACTAGCAGCTGTTTCTGCTGTTGACTGGGCAGGCACAGCGCCCACTTTTTTCACCACTCCTTGCCAACTCTTTCCGCGAATGACATCAGACGTTACCTTTACTTTTTGTTTCTTTTTGACTTTCATAGCATCATACTCACTGATTAAGCCTCGTACAATCATTTTTTTCTCATTGGCAATATGGATTACCGGCTGTCTCTCTTCTAGCTTCCCTGCGCCAGCATCTTGCTCGATGGAGATGACTGTTCCTTCAATTTTGCTATGTATCGTTAAATCTTCTATTTGTGCCTTTACTTTTTCTTGGTTAAGCTCCGCTTGTTTTTGCTCTAATTCAGCAGCTTTGAGTTCGAGTTCAAGCTGATCTCGCTCGTTTTTCGAATCAGAGCCCGCCTTTTTTCCCTGATTTTCATCTAATGAATTGAGTCTATTTTGTAATTGTTCAAGCTTTAGTGTACTTGATTCAGCCGCAAGTGCTTGCTGCTGTTCTTCAAGCTCCAGTTCCTTATTTTCATATGTAAGGAGCGGTGTCCCAGCTTTCACCTTTTCTCCTTCTTTCACAGCGATATGATTCAGGCTTCCCTTCTCCTCTTCTGTATAAATAAATTGCTCCTCCGAGAATGAAAGTGTTCCAGGCGTCATCACCTTAGAGGTTATTTCTTTTGGTGTGAGTTTAACTGTTTTAAATGCTGCCGTAGACACAGGTTTTGATTGGTTTTTTGCAATATTAAATCCAATAAATAGACCAATCACAATAATGATAATGGATCCGATGATGATTTTCTTTCTCATAAAAACATTCTACCTCCAGCTTACTGCATGTTGATGGTGATCGTAGTTCCTACATATTGAAAAATTAAAGATAATACATAAAAGACACTCACAATAATCCAAGATATTCTTGGCGAAATGCGGCCGACTTTGATCAATAAAAAGCCTGTTAAAACAAGATTCCAGATCACAAAAAGGTCAATATTTCCTAACACAGCATGCCATGAACCAGACATTCGGATGAATGCGTTTAATGAGGTAATAGTGATATCTTTTGGCACATGAAACATGATGATCGCTAAATGAGAAATGATCGTACCAATGATCGTAATAGGTGTGATATAAAGCACACCTGAAAATAGCTGCTGAAACGTTGCATCACCTTTTGCTAAAAAGACGATGAACTTGTATACGGCAGTATTAATGACAATCCCAATGACCAAACCAATGAGCGTGATCACATAAACGAAAGGGATTGGTAAAATTAAATCTGCCCACATTCCTTCATTCACTAGCTGAGACAAATAAGTGACAACAACTGTTAATACAAGCACACATGATAAAGGCCACCAAACGAATGGATGTTCCCACACTCTTTTCAAATGCTTTGATGGTCTTATGCTTACTCCTATCATTGTCGGTTTTGGCGTTGTTTCTTTCATCAAATGTCATCCTCTCCATGTGCTGTAAGTATGGAAACGTTTTTTCATACTCTTGTTGTTTCTATTTTATCAAAAGATTGCCAATAAGTGATAGATCATTTGATTTTCTTATTTTCATAGTGATAGGATTGAATCTATTATTCTATTTTCATGAACGACATCCTTCAAATGATACCTTGATCCGACCATATTCATATGAAAAAATCATGATTTTACTGACTGAAAAACATTTTATGAAGTAAACAACATGTCTTTCGGAATAAATATCCTTTTCCTTTGGATTCAGATGGTCTCAGTTAGACACAACAATTTTTTGTTAAAATATTCCTAGTAATTTCAATGAATCCCGGCTTTATAGGACTATGTTTAGCGCCTTTTATAGAACAGATGAGCCTTTAGTAACAATACTTTCATATTAAAAAAATAAAAATAAAAGGATTTTACTTGATCAAATGTTATTTTTTCATATAATGTAAAATAGAGGTAGGTTAAATGATAGTGGAAATGGAGTCAAGTGAATGTTAAGAGAAAAATTGAAACTGCAATTGATTTTACTTTATGAAAAGGAACAAGAAGCATGGCAATACTTTCGAAAGGAAAGAGAACTGATTTATCATGAGCTTAAATTACTTGATATGAAAGAGAGCAGACCTTCTAATGACAAAATATACTACGCAGCAAGGTGTGTAGATATTATTAAAGAAAAAAAGGGAAGCATCGTGAGCACAAAAGAACTAAAAGAACAGCTTCAAGCACGAACAGATTTCAATGTGAGACGAATCAGCGAATTGTATGATCTCATTCAACAGCTCGATCCTCACATTTCTAAAGCACGCCGGGGATGTTTTATTTACGAAGATCATACCCAAGTACCTCTACAATCTTTTCACACATAAAAAAATTGGTTACAGCCGCTGGCCATAACCAAATCCTCTAATATCTATTATCCACCACTTACAGGAGGAATGAGTGCAACAGTGTCCCCGCTACGCACTTCAGCATTTCCCCTCGTATATATTTCGTTGACTGCAACCATCACGTTTTGTGCAGTATCAACACCATATACCTCCTGTAATTCTATTTTAATCTCATCAACCGTTGTTTGATCTTTTTGAATGATGATTTGTTGTTTACCGGCCTTCTCAGCAAGGCCGGCGAACAATAATACGCTAATCATGCCGCTTCCCTTCTTTCTCGTTAAGTTGGAGAGTACTAGGTTTTCCTTCCGGGTATGAAACGGTTTCAAGCTGATCACCTATCCAAGCCTCTCCATCTTCCCAGTATTCCTTTTTCCAAATAGGAACTATTTCCTTTATTCGTTCAATCGCATATTCATTCGCTTCGTATGCAGCTTTCCGATGAGGTGATGAAACAGCTATTGCCACTGCAATGTCACATATCTCAAGAGTGCCAATACGATGCACAATAGCAGCTTCTGTATCGGGCCAGCGTTTTTTAATTTCTTGTCCAATTTGACTCAACATTTTTTCCGCCATTGGTATGTATGCTTCATATGTTAAACGCAGCGTTTTTTTGCCATTTGTCCATTCTCTTACCGTGCCTATGAATGTCGTAATGGCTCCCGCTTTGCGTCTTGTGACATGCTGAATCAATTCATTCACATCAATTGGCTCTTTTGTGATGTTAAAAAGTTCATTCATACGAGGCTTCCCCCTTCAATAAATTAAAAGCAAATGTGATCCCGCGCTTGTCAAATGCTGAAAACACAGGAAACGGGTATTTCTCAGTGAATTGTATTTCTTTATTGAAATAAATGGCTGCTTGTATATGAGAAAGTGTTGAAAGATCAATGAGTTCCTGTTCGTCTTTGACACACAGGATTTTGCGGTAAGGCGCCTGTTTGTATCCTTCGATCAAGACGGCATCTAAAGGAAGATGCTGACACATATTGAGTAGTTGTGCGAATGTCATGTGCCGTATGAAAAAGTGACATTCACCTTCTCCCTCCACACCTGCGGCAAATGCACCCGCTTGAACATATCGATCCGTATCTTTTTGTTTGAACAGACGGTCTGGTTTTCCGCCATGTCCATGATGTTTAAAGCAGCATAGCTTCAGTTCTTCTTTATCCGACAGCTGACATAATTTTTCGATCAGCGTCGTTTTACCACTATTTTGATAGCCCACGACTTGTAGAATGTTTAATTTGTCATCCAACATGGAGCACCGCCTTCGTGGTGAAATAGCAGAACGCTGACCTGGTCACCTGTACTAAACCCTCTTGTTCCTCCGGGCAAAACAATGAAACAATCAGCATGAGCAATAGATGTCACCGCACTAGATTTATCAAGACCTGTTGGCGTCACACTCAGCTGGCTGCCAGCGAAATCAAGTGATGCTCTAACAAATCGTGTGAACGGATTGGCTTTTGGAAAATCATGTGTCAGCTTCGCCTCAGCAAAAACGGGAAATGGATTTTCTTTCAAACACCATTTATAAATGATCGGTTTGACAAATAGTTCAAAGCCAACAAAACAGGCAGCCGGATTTCCTGACAGCCCATAAAGCAATTGACCATTTGGCAACGCAGCAACGGTCGTCACACTTCCAGGTCTCATGGCCACTTTATTAAACAACACCTCTGCACCTAGTTTTTCATAAATAGCAGGTAAAAAGTCAAAATCACCTACCGATACACCGCCTGTTGTGATGAGCATATCAACTTTGCTTAAGGCTGCTTTTACGGCTGCATAGCTTTGATCAAAATCATCGGATACACCGCCTAAATCAAGCGGTTCTCCTCCAGCTTCAAGAACCTGGGCGTACACCATACTTAGGTTACTATTTCTAATTTTACCGTCCACCATGGCATCACTTACTTGTAGGAGCTCGGTACCTGTTGAGATGATACCGATCACCGGTTTTTTGGCGACTGGCACAACCGCATATCCGAACGTTGCCAATATCGCCGTCACGCCTGGGGTAACTTTTGAGCCTTTTTTGATCATGACGTTCCCTTTGAGGGTCTCTTCTCCTTGCCGAGAAATATTGTCACCCTTTTTCAGAGGTCTTTTAAGTGACATCATTGATTTACCGTCTTTTTCAAACGTTTTCGTCAATTCGAGCATGATCACAACATTTGCTCCTTTTGGAATCTTCGCTCCTGTCATGATGCGAATCGCTTGAAAAGGGCCGATCGTTTTTGCAGAAACAATACCTGCCCCTATATGATCAATGACCTCAAATTCAACCGGATGCTCGCTCGATGCATCTTTTGTATCTTCTGCCCGAAGTGCAAAACCATCATACGGAGAACGATCAAAGGCAGGAACATCGTGGTCTGCTAAAATATCCTCTGCAATATATCTTCCAAGGCTATTCTTTAAAGGAACCCATTCGACTTGTCCATGTTTTTGAAATTGGTGGACTTTCTTTACTGCCTCTTCTACTGGAATTGGCTGTCGTCTTTCCATCACTTCTCACTCCTATATGCCTAGCAGTCTTGCTAGTAATGAATTGGCTACTTTTTCATCATTTGTCCCATGGATTAATACACGTCCTCCTTTAAAACAAACGATACGGTGTCTTTCATAGCGTATATGAATTAAAAAATCGTTCACTTCCACCTCACAAATAGAGGACAGACGCTCTTTTACATGCTGAAATGAAAGGTTTTCTAAATCCTTCGATATGATTTGAACGGTGTCACGTCCGCAAAGAACCGCTGTTTTTTTGCGCTGTTCCTGTAAATATGGATACGTTCTATTTGTGCCGCAAGAAGGACAGCTCTCCTGCTTCGTACGAGATACATCCATTTTAAACGAAGACGACTGCCACAAATCAAACGTGACAAACTTTCGCTCCATTTGCTCTTCATGCCCTGTTAAATATTTTAATGCCTCTGTTTGCTGATAAGCCGACACCATTTGGACAGCAGGAGAAATAATACCAGCTGTATCACATGTCAAACCCCCAACAGGCACTGAGGTAAATACACATGATAAGCAAGGTGTTTTGCCCGGCAAAATGGTCATATACATTCCCTGACTGCTCACACAGGCACCGTAAATCCAAGGCGTATTTGTTTCTAAGGATAAGTCATTCATCACCATTCTTGTCTCAAAATTATCAGTCGCATCAATGACGATATCTGCCTTTCGGAATAAAGGTCTTAACAGCTCTACTCCTGCATCTTCAATAAGAGCGTGAATGGTCACTTCATGATTGATCTCTTGGAGACGTTTTTTAGCTGCTGCCGCTTTTGGCACATGCATCTTTGCATCGTGTTCAGTGTACAGCTGCTGCCGCTGTAAATTTGAGAATTCCACATAATCACGATCTACAATCGTCAAAGTACCAATTCCTGAACGGACAAGCCCTTCAGCAGACGCTGTTCCAAGTGCACCAGCTCCAACAATAAGGACATGACTTTCGGCAAGCGCAGACTGCCCTTTTTCCCCTACCGGAGGGAACAAGATTTGCCTTGAATATCGCTCGTTCAATATTGTTCTCTCCTCCTCGTTTTTATGTATCATATCATACCGTTTTCAGGTAAATCGCTTCTTTTATTGATATTGTGAAATTCATTTGGTGCCACGTTCAGTTCGTCGGCTGG
Source organism: Bacillus sp. FSL K6-2869 (assembly GCF_040869405.1). Taxonomy (NCBI): domain Bacteria; kingdom Bacillati; phylum Bacillota; class Bacilli; order Caryophanales; family Bacillaceae; genus Bacillus; species Bacillus sp. FSL K6-2869. The sequence goes on along the minus strand of NZ_CP152035.1, from coordinate 1,400,190 downwards.
AACAACCTGGACGTGAAGTTTTTGTAATAAGTCTTTAATAGCTAATTGATTCTCTTTTAAGCACGCAGAAATAAACGGAAGACTGCGGCGGTGATAAAGCGCAAATAACGGCTGTAATCTTTCCTGCACCATCGGGACCACAGCATCTACATGCTCATGGCAATAAGAAGATAAAGCGACGGCTGTCTCTTTTCGTATGAATGGCATATCACATGCCGTCACTAAGTACCACTCTGCTTCTTGCTTTTGCATAGCGGTATATATGCCTGCAAGCGGGCCATACCCACGCACCTGTTCATCATCTAACCAAACAGCTTGTTCCCCTCTTGCTTTGAAAAAAGGCAGAAGCTTCGGGTGACTGATGATGATGGTTTCCCCTTTCAAAAGTTGCTCTTTCACATGTTCATATAGTGGTTTCCCCTGATAGACATGACTTGCCTTTGGCTCTCCAAAACGCCTAGAAGCACCTCCGGCTAGTATCACATTCACTATTCTCATAAATCTCATCCCCTTTGATATGGTTGTTCTAATCGCACTCATTTCGCATACTTTATTGATAACATGAATAAGGAGGGTCTACCTATGAACCGGCGCCATGCTTCTCCCCTATTCCATGATCTGTCTCAAGAGAATCTATTTTTAAAAGCTGAAACGGCCAAATATCAACAGATGATTTCAGATTTACAGTCCACGTATACGTATGCTAAAAACAAGAAGCTGTCTCAAGAATATCATGAGATGAAAAAGGATTTCACGCAATTAAAACAACAATTGGATGAAATGACCATTGATCAAGACGAAGCATCATCTAAAATACAGGAGCTCTCTTATAGCAAATCGGAATTATTACATAAAATCGTCCTTCTTCATGAAATGCTGCAAAAGGAAACCTATCATAGACGAAAAGAAACAGAGGAAAAGCACCGATTGCATTTGAAGGTTGTAAAATATAAGGAAATGTCTCAGCAACTACAGGAGCGATTACTAGACCAAGATAAACAGCTTGCAAAAGAGGAGAAAAAAGGAAATACTTTATCCGCTGTGATTGAAAAACTGCAGCAAACTCTAGGTGATAAAAACGCAGAGCTTCATTTATTACAAGAAGGCGTGCGGCATCTACAGGAGCGTTTTTATGAAACACAAGAAAAATTACTGCAAATCGAAAAAGCAAAAGAAGCCATTTTTTATGAAATGCTCACGAGCTACCAAAAACAGTTAGCCGAAAGCGAGGAATGGATCGCTTCTCATTTTGCTGATATCGACCAGTCAGCCCAAACAAATGCCGAGCCGTTCTCACAAGACCCTATTTTGCAAACAACCGAAGAAATAGGACCGATTTTGAAGAAACTAAACGAACAAGTAGAAGCGCTCCAGGCAAAAGTTGATGCGGTGCAGCGGAGTGGAGAGGTCATGACAGTGAAGATCGATGGATTTAAAAAACAGCGCGACAACATGCCCAAAGAACGAAAGATTGTCTATACAGTTGATCAAAAAAAGTGATCAGTTCATCACGTACGCAAGAAAAAACTGCTGGCATTTACGCCCAGCAGTTTCTTTTTTATTTATTCGTCTTCTGTTTGAATGTCGCCTTCTAAAATATACTGTCCGCGATAAGGTTTCTTCACTTCTGGGTACATTTTAATTAAGCTTTGCATAAACGTTGTCATATTTGGAATTTCAAGACCGCTCTCTTTTTCAATCTCTTTTTGAAGTTCAGAGCTTTTAATCGCCGCATTATGACGCTTTAATGTTTTGATTGCAGCTTCACGAAGCTTAGCTGCCTTTGATCCAGGTCTAGCTGTGCCTCTTCTGCGTCTTGTAGATCCTTCAGGAATACCTACAGGTGCACCATTTAGCTGACCTGTTCCTAAAGATGATGTAACGTTTGACTGCGTTTGCGCAGGCTGATTGTAGCTTCTCATTTCTTGTGCAGCCAGTTCAGCTAATACAGGCAGTGAATCTGTTTTTCTCTCTGTACGCACTTCTTTTTTTGTATCTGTGACGAGACCTGTACCTTGACGGTCTAATTCTCTTAGTTTTGCGTAAATCGCATCTCGTTCAATTTGATATTCACGGATGACCTTTACTTCTGCTTCGTTTAATTGTTCCAATCGTAAACGTAACGCTTCCCTCTCATTAAACAATGGATTTCCCCCTCATCATATAAAAAATATTCTATAGTAAATATTAGATTAGAAAACTAATTTTATCAACTATTTTTTTATCATTTTACAGTTTGCTATCAGATAGGTATTTCCAACTAAAATTTTGCCAAAGAAGAAAAATCGGCACCCATTTCATTGCCACTATAGGCTTTTGACCACCTTTAAAATATTGTAAAAATTTTGAATAAATGCTTATACTACTTGATTTATATAGTTATTTACCAAACTGAAATTTCTTTTGTGCAAAAACGTTCTGAATAGTAAAAAGTTAAAATCTTTACATTTTCATTTCAAAATAAAAATGTAAATAGGTCATAATACCTTTTTGTTTCAGGAAATTTTTTTAATGAAATCCCTCATTTTCTCTTTTCTTAGGCATTCCACCTACAATCATATTCATCCAGTGCAATATGTCTCCTATTTTTCCCCATGAAAAAACCCCCATTCATGGGGGTAAAGCCTATTCTGCAGCCTTTTCAGACTCAGAAAGAACTCGATTGACACGTTTTTCAAGCATTTTCATACCGCTTCCGCCAGCTTGGAAGTGGCGTAAAGCACCTGTTTTATCGAATACATAGTAAGCTGGTACATATTCGTTCTCAAAGGCTTCTGTTAATTTATGGTCGCTGTCTACAAAGATTGGCTGTGTGATTTCATGCTCATTTGCAACCTCTTTGATTTTTTCTAGATCTAGGTCATCCTCTGAACGTGGCATGTGAACTGCGATCACGTTTAGTTGATCCTTGTATTCATCACGGAATTGGTTCACTTGCGGCATCGCCTCTTTACAAAGGTGACAGCTAACTGACCAGAAGTGGATCAATGTTGGTTTATCACCAATTAATTCTTCTCTTGTTACTTCTCCATTTAACCATTCTTTTGCACCAGTTAGTTCTGGCATTGGTTGACGTAATTTCATTTTGAAGCGCCTCCATCCATTGTATGTCTCGAAACAAAAAGGTCTAACATCAGTTAGACCCCAGCATGTAGACAAACCCTCGCATTCTTTGTCAGTCCTGCGTGCTGGTGCTCACGAATGTCACATTCGCTTCGCGCCAGTTCTCGTCCTTCCTAGGGCTGCAAAGGTTTTCTATCACGCTGAAAAGAAGACAAAGGGCTAAAATAAACAACATTTTAGCCCTTTGTCAACAATCTGAAGGTCTAACATCAGTTAGACTGTTTCTTCAACTATCAATTAAAGTGTTTTTTGACCAGGCTTCCAGTTCGCTGGGCAAAGTCCACCAGTTTGTAATGCTTGAAGAACACGTAGTGTCTCATCTACATCACGACCGATATTGTTGTGGAATACTGTTTGATATTGAAGTTCGCCTTCTGGGTTAATGATGAATAGACCACGAAGTGCAATTCCTTCTTCTTCAATTAAAACACCGTATTCTCTAGATACTGTGTGGTTTGTGTCAGCAGCTAGTGGGTATTTTAATTCTCCAAGACCATTGTCTTTACGATCTGTGTTGATCCAAGCAAGATGCGTATGGATTGTATCAGTAGATACACCAATGATTTCTGCATCTAAATCTTCAAACTCATCATAACGATCGCTCATTGCTGTAATTTCAGTTGGACAAACAAAAGTGAAATCCATTGGATAGAAGAAAAGAACTGTCCATTTGTCATTTTTGATGTTTTCCTCTAAACTCACTTTACCAAATTCCTTATTAGCAAGTACTGCTTCCATTTCAAAACGTGGAGCTTGTTTTCCTACAAAACGCTCTGCCATATGTAAATCCCTCCAAAAATAATATCTTTATACAGACTTCTTAGCTGTATATAAAATGAGAATCAATAGGTTAAATTCTCATTTAGTTAATAACTTCACAAATATAATTATAATACTTAAGCGATTTTTAGTCAATATTAATTAATAATAAATTTAATTAACGATTTGTCACAATCTCTCGCTCCAACTATTAAAAGTTTAACATGACTTGCATAAGGGAACAAATGATTAGCTTCTCATTTCGCACATACATAGAAAGGTTTTGAAGATCATGAAAGCACTTGAACAAGTAGATTGGGTTTCCATCATCATGAATATCAGTATGATTTTGCTAAAACTCATTGCTATTTTTGTGATTTATTTTATCATCAGAGCGATTGGAAATAAGATGATTAAGCGTGCCTATTCAGCATTCTCTGAAAAGCATGATGTCTCTTTATCACGAGCTCAAACGCTGCAAAGTCTTACCTTAAATATTTTCGCCTACTTGCTGATTTTTATTCTAGTTGTGATGATCCTCGACTTATTTCATTATAACCCAACCGCCTTGCTGGCTGGGGCAGGTGTTGTAGGACTTGCCATTGGATTTGGCGCTCAGGGATTAGTGAGTGATATTGTGACAGGCTTCTTCATACTGCTGGAAAAACAATTTGATGTCGGCGAGTATATAACGGTTGCTGGTTTCGATGGGATCGTTGAACAAATTGGACTGAGAACAACACAGCTTAGAAGCTTTGATGGCACTCTTCATTTCATTCCAAACCGAAGTATACTTAATGTAAGCAATCATTCACGAGGGACGATGCAGGCACTCGTTGATATCGAATTATCCCCAGATGAAAATGTGGATCAGATGATCACCACTTTGCAAGCAGCCTGTGATGAAGTTCGTGAGAGCATGCCGCAAATCATCGAAGGTCCTCAAGTCGTTGGAGTGGAATCATTTGACTCCTCATCCCTCGTCCTTCGTATCATTGCAAAAACTGAAACGATGGAGCAGTGGCGTGTCGAACGAATTCTGCGCAAAAAAATGAAAGCAGCACTCGATCTAGCCAAAGAGCAAAAAGAACCAGGATCATAATATCCTGGTTCTTTTGTTTGTTTTATTGAACACGCTGTTCTACTTCTTGACAAATTTCATCAGCCGTCATACCTGACGCTGTAATGACAGATGCCTTTGTCGTTGTGTCTGAAATGCCAAGAACATTTGAATCTAGTCCTGTGACCACATAGCAGTCACACTGATCCATTTGCTGTTCATTTTGAATACGTACGACATCATACCCTTTTTGCTTCAAAAGCTCTTCTACATCGGATAAAGATGGTTCTACACCAATTCTTGTCATAATCAAGAACACCTCCTGTACATAAGGTGTACAGGAGGTCATTTGATTATTCATTCACCTGCTTGCTTTTTAAAATAAGCCGTCATGACGTTCACAGCTGTTTCAATCGCATTTTCGTCAGGAGTCAGCTTGGCATGGTGCAGTCCATATTCTGAATCTACCCCTAACCAAAACATGAACCCAGGGTATTTTTTCAGCATGTAGCCGAAATCTTCTCCTGTCATCGCTTCTCTGCATTCAATGACATTCGCAAGCCCTTCTTCGGCTACATATGACATAAATTCCTCTGTCAAATCCTTTGAATTGTCCACTTCGTAATAAGCTGAAGGGTATCGAACTGTCGCCTTGCATTCGTAGCCAATTTCAATTCCCTTTGCCAGTGCTTCAATTCGTTTTCTCACCTTTTCCATAGACTCTGGCGAGAGCGTGCGAATGGTTCCATCCAGCTTTGCGTGCTGCGCAATGATATTTTGAGCAGTGCCACCTGTAATCGTGCCAACTGTAATGACGGCACTATCAAGAGGGTCCACATTTCGTGAAATCACCGATTGCAGCTGCCCTACTAGTGCACTTGCAGCCACCACCATATCATTTGCTAAATGAGGGTATGCGGCATGCCCGCCTTTTCCTTCAAGATCGATCACAAGCTCACTCGTATTAGCAAATAATAGGCCCGGCTTTGTTGCAATCGTGCCGACTGGATATTCAGGTGCAATATGCAGCGCTGTAATAAAGTCTGGCGTCCACTTTTTTAGAACATCACTTGCAAGCATTGGTTCAGCTCCGCCTGGCCCTTCTTCTGCCGGTTGGAAAATAAATAGCAGATCTTCTTTGATTGGCTGATGCACGAAATGATCAATGATACCAAGAGCAATGGTCATATGAAGATCATGTCCACATGCATGCATGTGGCCTTCATGTACCGATTGAAATGGGTAGCCCGTTTCTTCAGGGATAGATAATCCGTCCATATCTGCACGATACGCAAAGACGCGCGTAGGATTTGTCCCTTTTACTTTCACAAAAAGTCCAGTCCGCCATGTTTCCATCTCGATTCGATCTGTTGGGTACGATTCGAGATGCTTGATGAGGTAAGCTTGTGTTTTAAATTCCTTAAAACCAAGCTCAGGAATTTGGTGCAAATCTCTTCGAATGGATATTAATTGCTCACGATTTAACAAGTGAACTCGCTTCCTTTCCTCTATACGAATAAGACGTGGATATATCATCCACGTCTATGTCTTCAGCTGCGAATTGTGTCAATTAAAGCTGACGCAGTTCTTGTTTGATTTCAGTTTTACCTTTTGTTTTTTCATCAATGTCTTTGATTTTCTTTGCAGGTGTACCTGCTACAACCGTGTAAGGCTCGACATCGTTCACAACGATCGCTCCAGCTGCTACAACTGCACCTTTTCCAATTGTTACACCTTCTAAAACAACAGCGTTTGCACCGATGACAACATCATCTTCTACTACAACTGGCTTAGCAGAAGGCGGCTCAATAACACCTGCAAGAACAGATCCCGCACCGATATGACAGTTCTTACCTACTGTCGCACGGCCGCCAAGAACAACGTTCATATCAATCATCGTACCTTCACCGATGACTGAACCGATATTAATAGAAGCACCCATCATGATGACTGCATTATCGCCAATTTCCACTTGATCACGAATGATTGCACCTGGCTCAATACGTGCTTTGATGTTTTTCAAATCCAACATAGGAATCGCAGAGTTACGACGGTCATTTTCCACGACAACATCTTCAATTTTGTCTTTGTTTGATGCTAGAGCTTCTTGAATTTCGCTCCACTCACCGAAGACAACACCAGTGTTACCTGTGATAAATGTTTTTGCATGTTCACCAAATTCAATACCTTCTAAGTCCCCTTTAATGTAGACTTTAACAGGTGTTGATTTTGTACTATTTTGAATAAATGAAATAATTTCATTAGCGTCCATTTGTTTCATGTATGTATGTCCTCCTCTTAATTTATACTTCATTACTGTACCAAAGGAGAGTTTTAATGACAAGTGAAAGAATTGTCTGCGCCTTGGCAAATAAAACAAGCGGGCCTCTTTATCCCGCTTCTTGCTGGTGAAGATGAACAAATTGTCTCCCAAAAGAAATCAATTCCTCTTCCTCGTTTCCTTCTGGATTCAGCTCTATTTTGATGGATGGTAGGACGATATCACCGCCCAGCTCCTTCACTTTTTCTTCAATTAAATCCACAGCTCCACAAAAATGTTCATAAGATGTATCTCCAGAACCGAATACAGCAAATGCTTTACCCGTCAAATCAAGCTCTTCCATTTCTTCATATAGATCAATAAAATCATCTGGAAGATCACCATCTCCCCAAGTATATGCACCTAACAGAATGTGCGAGTAATCATGAAGAAGTTCAGCATCAATATCCATCGCTTCATGCCGGTCCACGCTAGCCCCAGCTTCCTTTAATCCTTTTTCGATTAAATCAGCCATTGCTTCTGTATTTCCTGACATTGTGGCATACACCAATAAAACTTTTTTCGTCACTTTTTCTTCCTCCTTATTAATGAATCAGTGCAGGTTCCTCATAAGGCCTGACAAACTTACTTTCATATAAACCCGCACAGAAAAAATTCTCCTTTTGATTGGCGACACGAAAACCGTGCCCTTTGATCGTATCAAACCACTTGAGCTCTTTTTGCTCTATATCAAGCTGATACACCTTAGAAAATCCATGCTCGTCCTGTGAGGTGGTCACGTACACAATGCCGTTATCCTCTGACACATCCAAAAATGATTCCTCTCGCGCAAAAGCTTGTGATTGAATATCATGCAGCATATTTGTATGTAAGTCTAAAATTTGAACAGACCCTCTTTTCCCTTTTTTAGAGCCCAACGCACAGACAAGGAGGTGTTCCCTGCAAAGCAGCATAGAAGCAGTCATTCGGTGCTCTTCTCTGTTTAGGAGAAAAATCTGTTCACTTTGCAAGTCATACACCCATATTCCTCCATGCACCTCATGAATCTGCGTTCCAATATAAAGATAATCACCGGCTACACATAATGAACGAATCACAGGGGGCTGATTCACATGAGCAAACGGCTTCATAATTTCCCAGGAAATTCCGAAATCGGTTGACACATAAATACTATGCTTTCCATGTGCGCATACAAACCCATCTTTGCGTCCTGTAATAGACCAAACAACTGCATTTGTTGGAAAAGATGATAGCGCCCATGTGTGGCCCTCATCTCCTGATCGTATGACAGTTCCATTTTCACCAACTCCGAACAAATACGGACCAATATAACTGATAGCGTGGATTTTATGCTTGAGCTTAAAAAGCTGCTGCCATCCGCCCTCCACACTGTAATGAAAAATACCTTCTCGTTTGACAGCAACAAAGTAGCCGCCACTTTTAGACGCAGCAACAGCTGTCGCACCTTTATGAAACATGATTTTCAACTCTTTTCTCAGACAATGATGCCCACGTTAAAAAGCTTGTTGCAAACTCCTCACAGCACGCCACATCTTCATCTGTATCTGGCGCAAGTTCCATTTTCAATGTTTCAGGAAATACGGATGCACCTGTCGATTTCAGCATGTCATGAAAGGTATGAACAGCCTCGCAAAACTTCGGATAACTGTAATCGCCTGATCCAAATACCGCCGCTTTGATGTGACTAAGTTCAAGTGCTGAGACCTCTTCATAAAAATCTTCAGCTTCATAAGGTAAATCACCGTCACCCCATGTATAAGAGCCGATCATGACATAATCGTATGAAGAAAGATCTTCTGCACTTGTGTCGTCAAATTCCATCATCTCTGTCTCTATCCCTTTTCCTTCAAGCGTTTGTTTTAAGATCGCTGCCATGTCTTCCGTATTGCCAGACATACTCGCAAATGCAATTAGTGCTTTCATCTATTGGTCACCTCATCTAAATGATAATCATTTTCAATTATTATATGTACACTTTAAATGATAATGATTTTCATTGTCAAATGTTTTATGAAAAGGTGCTGTTCAAAATAAACATGACGTACATCAAAAAACCGCTCATTCCAATTGGAAGGCGGCTCTAATTGATCGTGACCCTATGTCACTCGTTTTTTTATTTCTGAATAAAATATGGACCGCAATCGGATTCGTGCGTCATCACAAATGTCCAATTTTCTTCCCAATCCATGACATACAGATCGCTATAGTCCATGTGTCCGTCTGTATACGGCAGTTCCTTCACTGACAGGTCATCGGCGTTTTCAAACAGATACGCTTCTTGAGTAAATTGATAAAAAATAGTACATGTATGCTTTGATTGCTGATGAAAGGCGTTTATCGCTGCCTCTTTTTCAAGGCATTCAACTTTTCCCCAGCTGCATAAGTGCCATAGGAAACCATCCATCCCAATCTCTTTTTGTTCTTCTAAAGAAAGATGACTTGCAAAACGTCCACGCCATCTCTCGCGTAAATAAGTTCCCCACTTCGGTATATCCATCTTCTTTTTTTGTTGATTTCTCATCATTTCTTCCAGCTTTCTGCTTTTTCAGTATGAAACAGGTAAATCTATTAGAAACCTAATCAAACCACTTATCCTAAAAAGCACCTCCTCTTCCATAAGTACTTACACTGCCTCACTTTCAAGCATTTCTTTCACCACACCAACAAATGCTTGAACTTGTTTTAACTGAAAAGAGGCTTCATATCCTAACAGCCACGTGTCACGTCCGATTTGCTCTCCATTTGCGTCTACGAGCGGGGTTTTGTGTACACTTTTCTCATGATCATATAAGGTGACCGAAGGCAAAATGGCGTAGCCGATACCGTGATAGGCCATTTGTTTACATGTCTCAATCTGGTCCACAAGAATCGTCTGTTTTGGCGACACTTTAAACTTTTGATGCCACCAGTGCTGAATTTCTTGATAATAGGTGCTATCACTTTTAAATTGAATAAACGGGCGTTCTGTCTCAATTAACTCATCCACGTCCTTGATGACAGAATCGACTAAATATAAATGATCGGTCATTAAGTATTCCTTTGTGCCCTTCCAATCAGGATTCCCGCGAATGATGCCAATATGGACATGGTCTTCATACAGACTTTTAAGCATCTCACTGCTCCAGCCTGTCACAAGAGATACTTTGGCATTTGGGTATTTCTCGACATACCGCTTCAGCACCTTTGGCAGCCAGTGCTGACCAATAATGGACGCAACTGCAAGCTTGAGTGTACCGTGAATTTCTCCTTCAAGCTCATCAATTCTCTCTCGCACTCGATCCTGCTCAGTCGTGACCTCTTTGGCGAATTGAATAATCTGTTCGCCAGCTGAAGTGACTGTCAAGCCTTTTTGTGAACGAAAAAAGATTTTGGTTCCCCACTCTTTTTCAATCGTTTGCAGTCTTTGAGATAAGGCAGGCTGAGAGACAAAGAGCCGCTCTGAAGCCTTTCTCATATTCAATTCCTCACTAAGTACAACAAGCATATGTAACTCTTGAAGCTGCATGGGCGCCCTCCTTCTCTTGATAAGTTTTTCTTATTTTATATAGTCATTATATAAATAATAGCTTATGAAGGCAAAAAAAATAAGCTGGGCTACAGCTCATTTTTTTGCGGAATGAATGACTTCATTTAAGCGCTTTAATACAACACGCCGAGTGAAAATTCCTTCGAATACTTGCTCTTCATTTTCCACACAAACAAATCCATTATTCGTCACAGCGTGAACGCCTTTTAAAACAGGATCCGTCGTTTTCAGTCTTGGAATATCTGATAGCATGACCTCTTCTACCTTCAATTGGTCGAGCTTTTCAAATTCAATTCGTTCTAAGCCAAAGATTTTATCCATGATCATATTTGTTCCAATTAACCCATGAAGGTGATAAGAAGCATCCAGAACAGGTATGGCTGTATATCCTGTTTTTGTCAGGACCAATAGGGCGTGCTCAAGATTATTTCCAATTTGAACGTGTGCCACTTTATCTGCATCAATCATATGCTCAGCTACTGTTGACTCAAGTAATTGAGCCGGTTCTATCTCTATCATGTTTCTTCGACCCCTTTTCTCTCAATCATCAATCATACATTCCCCTTTAATATTAAGCATAAACTAAAACGAATTTTGTCGAAAGATTTTTTTCTGCATAAAAAAGATACTCAGCGTAGAGTATCTAATAGAATGTTCAATCGATATTAATTCTCAAACCTCACTCTGTCATACAATGTGATCAATTTCTTATACGTATTGTCGTCGACATTTTTTGTTCCACATTCTATATCATTGATCTCACTGCTTAGTAATTCGACAGCATATTCCTGATTCAGTAATACGTTTAATAATAGCTTTTTCTCTTCTTCATTAAAACGATTTTCGATGACGCTCATTCAACATCAGGCCCCCTGTTTCATATATGCTTTTATATTGATTAGCAGGCGTTTGAATGTCTGCTTCCTCTCTATACAGCTAGAATAAGGAACTAGAATCGAATCGTCAACCGCACGTTTCGACAACGTTTGGAGAAAAATGACGGAATTTATTTTGTGTATCGATTGGCGTAGCAAAATGCTGCGTATGAGTCGGGTTTTATTTTTGCTTCAATTCCCATGGCTGTGATCATTCCGGTCATTTCCTGGATCAGCTCTTTTGTACTTCCTTTTTTGCCAATATCTAGATGGACTTCAAAACGAAGGTCTGCCCCTTCCTCAGCAAACGGAAGAAGCAAATCCATCAGTTCTGTTAAAGGTCCCTCAAGGATGTCTGCACATACCTTTTGGCTAAACGCTGTCTCTAATGAAATTTTTTCTCTAAGACTTTGTACAGGCCGATTCAACACTTGCTGCGTGAGACAGCCCCAAGCTCCTTTGCCGATCCGGTGAAGATGAATTGCAGTCATAAATCTTGTGACATTCTGATTGACCTGAGAGTCCGTACCAATTGATAGTACATAAACAGATCTCGGGTCTTTTTGAATAAAGTCTTTCATTCTCATGACAACATCAGAAAACGCTAAATGCTCTTCAGAAAGATTAAAGAAAAAAGAATCACTCACAGAAAGGAACTCCTTTTTAATGGTCTCTTATCCGAATATTGCACTGAATGATCATCTTCCATTAGTTCATCACTTATGAATTGTATGCTTCCGCAATCAACGAAGGAATTCTTAGAAAAAACATTTCATACGATTCAGCTTAGGATTGTAGAAGCTCAAAAATCTCAATCGAAATCATATCAATGTTGTCAAATGGGAAAGTGTTTGGCTTATCCCCTTGTTGAAAAACAGTCAATTCAAACGTTTGATTCTTTTCGAAATACTTAACACTACAGATTTTCTCACCGTTCACTTCGAAATAACGCTGTGCCGGCTCGTTTGCAGCTTCTGCTGTCTCTTGAAGACTTTGCAGCCTTGTAATGATACCCATTAATTGTGACATTCTAAAAAAAGACTCCTTTCAAAAAAACAACTCAAGATGAACCCGTATTGATTATACACAAGTCCTACAAAGCATCATACCATAAAGTGTTCTCAGATGATATTTTTCCTCTTGAATTCAAAAAAAGAAAAAGAATCTGTTTTTTTATTTTGAGTCTTTTTTCTTTTCTCATGCATCTTGTTTTTTATAAACCGGCCGATCTCATCAGGCGTTTCGCAATTTCGTCAAAATCTTCTTTTGAAATACCTGGAGCAAACTCTTCCGGCAAATCTCTATAATCTGGCACGGGTGCACCTTTTGGCGTGCCCTCAATAACTGTCAGCGGCTTTCCATCAATCGGATGGTTTCCTTTCCAAATTTGATTGATATCCTTATAATCCGTATCACTAAATGTATACAGTTTTGTATGAATATTCTGATCTTCAAACTTTCTTGCAGAGTCAAAGTATTTATTGTCGAGATTTGGAATTGGCAGCATCTTCCCAACATCTACCCCTGTCGCTACCTCAAGGGCTTTTGCATACGCCACAACATGAACGCCGCCTCTGACAAGTAAATAACCGATCATTTCTCTTGCCGTAGGGTGATCCGTCATTTCATATACGCGCATTTTATGCGTACGAGCTCCGCACTCTAGGAAGAAGTTATGAAGAAGATCCAGAATCAGATTACCACTTGAGAACACATTCTCACCTGTCCACGGCTTTGCCATGGAGTCAAACGGATAGCCTGTTTGTGCCGTTTGGATAAAATGCTGCGTATTTCGTTTATCAACAGCCGCTTTCATTGGGGTCGTATCTGGATCGCCCCCATGGGTGGTTCCCGTAATCATGAGATTGACTGCAGTTGTCACAAGCTCTACATGACCGAATTCTTCAGCTGTAATACTTGATACAAGATCATAAAATGGTTTGAGCTTTCGTTTCCCTCTAAAGTTAAACGATTGAAACATGTAGTTATTTAATGTGGACATTTCACCAAATTTTCCGCCGAGTAATTCTTGCACAGCCGCTGCACCATTTGCATCTGGGTGATCTGGCATTGGTAAATCAATCAGCAGCCGCTTGTCACGTTTGATCATGACTTTTCCCTCCTACTGTCTAACTATCATCATTTAAGGTGTATGGATGAATTGGGATGTCCTATGCATGAAGGGAATGATTGGCGCACAAAAAAAACTTGGCGGGGGTAGCGCCAAGTTTTTTGGATCTTGATCTGATAGAGGGGTTGGGGAACAGAGAGTAGCTTCTCTCTATAACTAAATGATAATGATTATCAGTTTCATTGTCAACCATTTTTTCTACCTTTTTTCTAATAAAAAAACAGCCATGACGGCTGCTTTTAAATTAATCCTTCCTGCTCATACAGATAAGCATACGGAAGATCTACAAACAAATACACGTCTCCCTCTAACGGATAAGAAAACGTACGTATTCGTTCTCCAGTTTCTAAATCACTGTAGATATCGCTGAAAAATCCTTTTCCGCTAATTCTCATTTGAAGAATATTTGCTAGAAAATAAGGGCGCCAGCTCCAGTTTTTCTCTATATACTCTGGCTGAAACAGCCATTCTTTCTCTTTCTTAAATACGTTTCCAGTGATTTGAAACCCTTCTTCATTACACATATAAATGCGAAAGCTGCAATCGGTTAGTTCAAGTGCCAGCTTTTGTATAAGTTCATCATTTGTGCTGCATGATTTTTTTAACGTACTGACGGCTTGATGAATTCGCTTATAAAAGGTTTCAGAATGTTCATAGACAGCTTGGAGTTTCTTTTTCTCATGGGCAATGAATTGTTGAAATTCTTCTTTAAGCTGCTCTTTTCGTTTGTTACGGTCAATTAATTCTGCCGCAGGCTCGTGAAGGTAGAAGCCTTGAAAATATCTTCCGCCATTTCTCCATGCATACTGCAGCTGAAAATTCGCTTCAATGTCTTCATAGATTAAAGCCGCTCCTATTTTTCTTGCAAGAAGTGAAATGCTGTATAACACATATTCATAGGAAGGAGATGGAGACGAAGCTCTTAAAGCCTGAAGATCTATTTTTAATAGATCAGGTGAAAGCAGAGCAATCCGGTCAAGATTGCTGCTTTCTTTTCCTATATTAGATACGGCGATTTTGATCCCATATGTACGATAATACGTTAACGTATGGTAAAGCTGTTCAATGTCGCCGCTAAACGTATGTTCAGTAATTTCAATGACAAACCGGTTAAGCTGAATACCCCTTGCTTCATATTCTTTTAAAAGTTCTAAAAAACTTTCGCCATGATCAAGCATGAGGACATTCGCATCATGATTAATAAAGATGAGCAAATCTTCATCTGCGGTCGTGAAGAGATCAAGCGCTTGACTTAATACTTTGTGATCTACTTCCAATTTATATTCGTCAGGAATAGATGAATCCGTAAAGAAGGAGCCTAGACTAACTGTTCCCGACTCAAGCTTCATTCTTCCAAGAATCTCATAGCCTATCACTTTTTGTTCCTCCGCACTGAAGATCGCTTGATAGTGCGGGAAAACATCTTCAATATTCGTTAAAATATCCAATGGATCGACCATTTTCATCACCTGCTTCTCTCTTTGTGTGATTATACCATATCAAAAGCAGGTCTTACACGGTCATTCAAAATGGTGATTGGTTGAGCCATTGCCCCCCATCCATCGTGATACAATCTCCATTCATATAAGATGCATGCTCAGATAATAAGAAACTCGCAAGTTCTGCAATTTCTTCTGGTGTGCCAAGTCTACCGAGCGGAACACTATCTAATGTTCTTTGGGCAGCCTCTTCTGATTCCCACAGTTTATCTGCACCACCTGTTCTTTCAATGGGCCCCGGCGCAATGGCATTTACGCGAATCCGATATTGCTTTCCCCATTCGACTGCAAGCGTTCGGGTAAGTGATAGTACGCCTGCTTTTGCGGCTGCTGAATGCGCTACACCAACACCAGCCCCCCATGCATATGTGGCGACCATGTTGATCATACTTCCGCTTTTCTTTTGACGAATCCAATAGTTGCCCACTGCATGGCTGCAAAAAAAGGTGCCATTTAGCACAATATCAATGACCGCTTTCCAGCCGTTAGGAGACAGTTTTTCTGCTGGAACTAAAAAGTTGCCTGCCGCGTTATTAATAAGTGCATCCACATCACCAAATGTATCTACCGCAAACTTCACCATTTGATCAGCATCTTCTGGATGTCGCACGTCCATTGGAAAATAAGCGATCGAACCACCTTGCTGTTTGATTTCATTTGCCGTTGTTTCAAGGGTCTCTTCTGTTCTTCCAGTAATCACAACATTCCAGCCCCCGAGTGCCAAATGAGTCGCCATCGCCTTTCCCATTCCGCTTGATCCTCCTGTGACAATCACTGTTTGCTTCGTCATTTGTTCTCCCCCTTTGTGTGTTTTGAATGACTATTCATTCATTATCCATCTATCATATCATGATTTCCCCTCCATACACCATATGGGAGATTCATCAAAAATCATGCTATACTTAATTTTATTTTTAAAGGAGTCTTATATGAAGCAACTTTCCCGTAGGCAGTTTTTAAAAGGAGCAGCTGGTGCGAGTATTCTCGGACTTTTGGCGACCACATCCGGTTATGGCTATGCTCGGTACATTGAGCCGCGCATGATCGACACCGTATCACTCACCATTCATGATGCTCAGCTACCGGCTTCTTTTGACCAGTTTAAAATTGCGCAATTTAGTGACGTTCATTTAAGTGATACATTTTCGGAAAAAGATTTAGAGACTGTTGTCCAAAAGATCAACGCCGCATCTCCCGATCTCATTGTGTTTACAGGTGATCTTGTTGATTTTGAATCATCGATTAAAGAACATGAAAAAGCCAAAGCCTCTTTGTCTAAGCTTGATGCTCCGTTTGGAAAGTTTGCCATATGCGGAAATCATGACTACGGACCATTTGGCATTGATGTATATGAAGAAACGATGAAAGCTTGCGGTTTTACATTATGTAAAAATGAAGTGTTTCACTTAGAAAAAGAAGGCGGACGGATACAGATTGCTACACTAGATGATCTCATGATGAGTATGCCTGATTACCATTTCATCAAACGAGAAGTCTCTTCTGATCTCTTTACGTTATTGCTTGTGCATGAGCCTGATGCCGCACTAGAACTTGAAACAACACCTATTAACTTGCAGCTTTCTGGGCATACGCATGGCGGTCAAATACAGCTTCCTTTCTATGGACCGATTCTCACAGCACCTTTTGGGCGTACATATGTCGAAGGCTTATACGGTAGCTATCAGCACCGTATCTATGTCAACCGCGGGCTTGGGACAACTAGACTGCCGCTTCGGTTTTTAGCCAAACCTGAAATCACTTTTTTCACCTTAACATCTCACGTGTAAAGAGAAGCCAAATCACCTTTTCCTGCATATGTATAAACAAAGATCATTCTCATGACAAATGTTAGGAGAAACCTTACTGGGCCTGATCCCGTCCATATAGTATATGTGAGGCGGGGATCACGGCTTCTTTTATTTGAGTAAAAGGAGTGTCCTTACGTGCTGCGATACACGGTAAAAAGTGGAGAAACACTTGCTTCTATAGCACTTGATTTTCGAACAACGACAGATGCTTTAAAGGCTGCAAATCCGTCACTTCAAGCCCGCGAGCCAGAACAAAATGAAGTCATCATCATCCCTGGGTTACCGGATCCTAACACGATCCCTTACCGCATATCTGTGTCAATTTCAGCGAAACGTCTCGTGCTGTTTTCTGGATCACAGCTCTTGCGCTCATACCCGATTGCAACCGGCAGAATATTAAACATGACACCAACAGGTTCTTATTATATTGTCAACAGACAGCCAAACCCAGGAGGTCCCTTTGGCGCCTATTGGCTGAGCCTTTCAAAAGTTCATTACGGCATCCATGGAACGAATAACCCGTCTTCAATTGGTAAAGCTGTGTCTAGAGGGTGCATTCGCATGTATAATCAGAATGTTATCGAACTTGCTTCAATTGTTCCAAATGGAACACCTGTGACCATTAGCCAGTAGGAGAAATCAATTGTACGAATGGTTAAAATTTTATATGATAGAAAGTGGGATCTTCAGGTTAAGGAGCGTATTTATGGATATTTTTAAAAACAGAAATTTTGTTCGTCTCTTTTTTGCAGCACTTGCCTCGCAAATGGGGACAACAGTAGGCAATATGGCGTTTGCCTTTTATTTGCTCGACCATTTTAGTCATCAGCCCGCTTACGCCACTTTAGCAGAGCTAATGTATTCACTGCCTACGATCTTTGTCTTTTTTATGGTCGGTGTGGTCGCAGACCGTTTTGATCGTAAAAAAGTCGCAGAGAATTGTGATTGGATACGAGCTGGGCTGACGATCGTTTTATTTATCGTCATTTATTTTAATTCACTGCCGCTTATTTTCTTGATCTTGTTTATACGAAGTGCCATTACGAAGTTCTTCTATCCAGCTGAAGCCTCTCTCGTTCAGGCCATTTTAAATAAAGATCAATATGCAAAAGCTGCAGGTTTAAATCAGATGCTGTTTAGTTTGTTTATGGTATTTGGTGTTGGTATTGGTGCCATTATGTATAAAACGATTGGACTTCACGGTGCCATTACCATTGATTTGGTCAGTTTTATTATTTCCGGTATTCTCATTCGATCATGCAATATTCCAATTGAAGCACGACAGCCTAATGGACAAGCAGGCTGGAAAGGCATGACCGTTAAAACGTCTCTAAAAGATTTTAAAGAAGGCATTCTCTATATTTTAAAAAATAAATTATTGGCTTCTTTAATTTTTGGCTTTTTTGTTTTTGGTCTTGTGAATGGCGCATTTGCCGTTCTTCCGATGTTTACAATGAAATACGGTCTTTCACCGGACCATTTTGAACTGCATACATCCTTTTTTACGATCGCAATCGGTGCCGGACTTCTAGTTGGAAGCTTACTTGGCTCTATTCTTGCGAAAAAGGTTAAGATGCAATATCTCATGTCGATTCCAATTCTAGTTGCAGGTATTTTAATTTTTGTCCTTGGTTCTACCCATACATTATGGTTATTTTATGTCACATCATTTGTCATTGGTACATGTATTGGTCCAGTCAACATTGTCATTGGAGGCTGGCTCCCAAGAATTGTTCACCCTCGTCTGATGGGACGCGTATCAGGGTGGGTTGATCCGCTCACCATGTTTGCCCAATCAATGACGCTAGGTTTAATTGCCGTGTTATTTCCAAAGCTCATCACCAATGTTTCTTACATTTATTACGGAATGGGTATTATTATTTTACTCGTCTTCCTTTTTTACTTCATTACACTGCCAAAGTTCAGCAGAGAAGCTGCTGACTTAGATGTACAGCGTGAATTAAAAGGTCAGGGAGTACAATAGATGAAGCAAAAAGGGCTAAAATAATGTTTATTTTAGCCCTTTTTCTTCTTTTCAGCGTGATAGAAAACCTTTGAAGTCTAGGAAGGACGAGTACTGGCGCGGAGCGAATTTGTCATTCGTGAGCATCAGCACACAGGACTGACAAAGAATGCGAGGGTTTGTCTACACGTTGAGGACTTTCTTCTATAGAAAGTCCTTTTTTCATGTAAGTATCAAGATAAACGACGATTATTTTTTCTGCTCATCGAAATGATTTGAAGCAAAATGAACGATTCTATCGACTGTATAAATGCTAATAAATAAGATGAGAAAAAGAAGAAGAGGATGAATCGGCCGATCATCTATCACGTACACAATGCATCCAACGACAAAAGCGACCAATAAAGGCGTTAAAATATCTTTCAATCTAAACCGTCCTTTCTGTTCTCATTGACTTTGATCTTCATATTTTATAACACATTTCCCTTTTTATGAAATAAAAGGAATGTGCATAAAATTGCAATAATTTTAATAAAAAACCTTTACATTATTGGAAGTTTTATAGTAGGATAGTCAGGTTGGAGGTGAGGGGTATGCTAAAAAGCTATTATTTTATTCATACAAAAAATGATCAAGGACAATACGTTGTACATACAGAAGACTGCGCATTTTTAGGTGATGCAGCAAGCCGTACGTTGATTGGTCTACACATGAACAGTGAAAGCGCCATGGATGAAGCCAAAAAAATGACGAGTGAAACTGATTTTAACGGCTGTTTTTACTGTGCTTATTCTAGCCATACGAAATAGTCCATGTTTTTAAACCATATGTTCGACTTTGATTGTCTTGCATATGGTAGATTTTACACGATGAACCATCTATACATTGATAAACTACCCATTGATTCAAATAGGTAGTTATCTTGTTATGATAGTTCACTTTGTATACATTTCACTACATCCTCTAACGATCGAAAACAAACGATCCTTTAACTTATACACCCCTACTGCATCTTTTACCAATGATCATCCAATTTCTACCACTTGAATATTTAACATAATGGTATGCTTTTCATCTAAAACAGCGAGACATTCATCATAAAAGTGATAGAAAGATGTGTCGACCTCTTCAAATTTCAGCAAAGTTTCAACATCATGATTTTTGGCTATTTTAAATAATAACCATGTAATCTTATTGCTTTTTACAATAAGTCTATTTGCAATTTACTAATAATAATCCAACACATTACCAAACGTACGTTCTAAGTAAATTAAAGTATTGATATGACTGACTTTCTCCTAATTCACAAAAATTCCACCTTCTTAAAGTCAACTATATGATAGTATTCTTTTGGGGGAAGTTTGGGGGAAGTTTGGGGGAAGTTTGGGGGAAGTTTGGGGGAAGTTTGGGGAGTTTTTTTATAATGGACAGACGTAAAAGGAGCTTAAAATGAACATAAACAAAATAAGATCATTCCTTTATAAAACATCAAAATACTTGGGTGATGTCAATGCCGTTCAAAAAGGCACTATAGGTAAGCGTATCATGCGACGTGCTGCGGGTAAAGCATCCGGCAAGCTAATGAAAAAGATATTCAAATAAAAAAGAAGCCCCCGAAAAGGGCTTTTTTTAATGAAATTTATCATAACCGATACTTGATGTGTGTCCTCTGATAGCTTCTTCATGGTTTTGTGAAAAGGCGAAATAACCAAGCGTGCTCAAAGTGCCAATAATGATGAGGGTTGCTACTACTGACTTAAATTTCATAAAGGCAATCGCTCCTTTTAATTAATTGTTGGAAGTAAAGAACCTTCTCATAGAAGTTCGACGCCTTGTCTTTATCTCCTACCGATTTATATTTCCTTGCTGCATCTTTCGATAATTCTTCAAGAATTGCATACATTCCCCGATCGGTTAAATATTCGGTATCACTCAACACTTTATCATAATCATCTTTGACATAAAGGGCCTTATAAAAAGTGAACACTTTAAGCATCACGTCATCATTTAATTTTTCAGCCAGTTCTATTCCCTGGTTAAGGGCATATAACCCTAAATCGTTTTCCTTCTCATGAAAATACGACCTTACAAGCACGCTTAATGGATCAAGTATTCTGTTAAAATGCTCATATCCTCGCTCTTTAAAAGCGTTGATTGAATCATTTAAGTATTTTATTGAAGCAACAATTTCATCATTGTGGAAATAGCTTAACGCCAAATTATAAAGCGCTGATCCTACTAATCTTTTAGTGTCGCTTTCCGTTGCTTTTTCTAGTGCGTGTTCAAAATGAGGCTTTGCTTTTTCGGGGCAACCCATATCAATATAGTTTAATCCAATGACAAAGGAACATTGTATCTGTCTAACAGTATAAGTTTCTTTTTCTCGATAACATTCTATTGCTTGGGCTATATGGTGCATGGACATGTGGTTTTGTTTCATGTGGTAATAGATTTCAGCCATCTTGTAATTAAACTCGGCACGTTCAATATCATCACTTACAAGAGATAGCTTTTTTTCTGCTCGTTTGTAGAAGGTAATTGCGTTGAGGTATTCATAGTTTTCAAATTCGTACATGCCGTAGAAAAAGTTAAAATAATAATCTAGCAAGCCTGTTAATTTCTCTTGATCCTTTTTTATTTTCATTGCTAGTTCTCTAAAGTTGGCACGCTCTTTCCCATTTTCCAATGGATTCAAATAATCCAACATTAATTTATGTCGGAACTCCATGAGTGAGAAATATAATAATAAATCCTGGTTTTCTTCCATATCATCGAGCAAAGATTTTATTTCTTCTTTATATGCTTCGGCGTCCGGTACGTTAAATCTTTGAATATGGTAATACCATTCATTGATTTTCATACCGACATGAGAAGAAAGAACTTTCTCCATAAGACCCTACCCCTTCCTTGCTATTCCCTATAATGACATATATTATCATTTTCTGAATAATTCCACACCGAAAAGAAACCGCAAAAGTTAGGATGTTTGATATGGTAAAGCCTTATTCGGAGCAATTTTGACTAACTAATATAAAAAAAGAGCCTAATTAAAATAAACGGCTCTTTTTTAAGTCATCAGCTATTAGATGTTTTCGTGTTCTTTCTTTTAATAAAATAAATTACTGCTGCGATTATGACTACAGGTATAACCACAAATAGACTAACCCCAATAATCGTATTCCAAGGCATATTTACTATCTCCTTTCATAAAGATTTAATGCCATTTAGACCATGTTTTAGAAGCTACATCATACGCATTGTTTGACTTCGTCACCACAGATGCTTTTGTCCACATAGTTGTATATGCTGGAATAATAGAATTGTAACGGTGTGTTTTATCCATTGCATATCTTTTGGCATTAGCAACCTTTTTATGACTCACTTTTCCACCATATACTTTACCGATAGATGGAAAGCCTCCACCCCACCCTATAATACCGAATGAATCATGATACGTTTTAAGGGAGACTTGTTTTAGTTTTCCACTGTTTCGAGTCGCTATTATATTCCCGCGATACGATGATGTACCTGCAAGGAATGCAATATTTTGATACATTGTACCTTTTACAGTCACTTTTGTTCCATATTTCTTTTTAGAAACAGTGAAACTTTTTGATGATTTAATCCCTTTAGTGGAAATTTCTTCGTTTTGTTCCTGACGTTCAACAACTGCTTGAGTTAATAAAAATAAGGTATCTTCTTTTGATAAAACATCACCTTCATCATAACCCTCACTAATTGCTGTCTTTTGATCAATAATATCTTCTTCACTTAGAGCCTTGTAATTTTCTATGTCTTCATTTGTTACAATATCCGTTGCTTTTTCAAACGTTAAATACTGATCGTTAGTTTCTTCTGCGGTTGCTACAATGGGTGTGATCGCAAACAATAATAGGACAGCAACAAAGATTTTCAAACTTGTTATAAATCTCTTCATTTTGTTTCCCCTTTGAATTGTATTA
This sequence comes from Bacillus sp. FSL K6-2869, assembly GCF_040869405.1. NCBI lineage: Bacteria > Bacillati > Bacillota > Bacilli > Caryophanales > Bacillaceae > Bacillus > Bacillus sp. FSL K6-2869. The sequence continues at coordinate 1,377,182 of NZ_CP152035.1, read as the reverse complement.
TTAAAAAATTACGACCTAGACTCGTAATTTGATAATCAACACTTTAACGATCTTTCAAGTGTTAATTATAGAATATTATGGTATTGAATACAATATATTACTTAGATCGAATTAACCAAAAGGGATTTAAACAAATACATAAAATATATATGGGAATATGTATGTTTTTTTATAGGTGCAAATGCTTTAGGATATTTAACTATACTTCAGAAAGTTTACTTATTCGATGTTACTAATCAACATACAAAAAAATCCCCCATCCTAAAAAGGACAGGGGTTTTACTCATTTTAATGCTTTTTCGAGCTTTGCTTTAGTCTTCGGACCATAGATGCCGTCGGCGGCAAGACCGTGCATCAATTGGAATCGCTTGACCGCATCCGCTGTTTTCGGTCCATAATATCCGTCAATCCCGTTGTTTTTTGCCTTTTTATCCGGGTAGTAGTAAACCGCCGCTAGGGCTTCTTGTACGGCTTTTACTGCTGATCCCTTTGTAAGAGGGTTTGTAACTTTTAAAATGCCAGTAGGCAGGTTGTATGACTTTTTAGCAGGCTTGGAAGCTGCTGTTTTGGATGGTGCTGCTGTTGTTGGTTTAACAGTCGGCTTTTTATTTGTGTGAGCAACGGCGATCCCGGCTTTGAAGCTGTCCCAACGATTAAGCAGCTTGCGGGGACATTCTTTCCCGCTCCAATGCTTATGCGGCACAACGTTTGCTAATGGAATCCCTTGATCCTGCATTAACTGGCGAATTAACCATTGAGCATTTTCGACCGCCTTCTCAAAATTGCCGTCTGCATTTTCACAAATTTCAATGCCGATCGACTTCATATTGCCCGTTCCTCTGCCGTCTCCTGCGTGCCAACCGTTTTCGTTTAACGGTAAATGCTGATAGATCACATTTTCGTCTACAGTGTAGTGCCAGCTCACCGCCGTGGATGAGCGTTTCACAAAATTAGCGTGACTTGCTGCGTCTGCGCCCTTTGACGTATTGGCTGTGTTATGAACTGTAATATATAAAGGCTTCATATAGTTGCCTGGTCGATTTTTATTCCCTTTTGAAATGAAGTCTTGAATGATTTTTACCATTGTTCATCTACTCCTTAAAATTGTTTTTTAGTATTTAAAAAAGCCGCCTGGGGCAGCTCTTTATTTTGTTAATCCTTTTTGTTGCAGCGCTTCTTTTTGGGCTTTCCCTCGACTTGTCACATAGTTGTTTTTGTACCATGCGACAAGGGTTGTTACTAACGTAAAGACCATTGAGAAGGCAAGATATAAAGTTTCTGTTAATGTGTTTACCTGGTCCTCACTGATCGGCAAAACAGGTTTGCCAAACATAATTAACGCCTGGTTGATTAGTGCAATAAAAAGAAGCACTGTGCGAACGACCGTGCCTTTGTCAAAGTTTTTCATATTAATTTCCTCTTTTCGTTTTATTTTTGGTTTCTTTCGATACGATCCAATTTCTCGATTACCACGTCATATTTCTCACTGAATTTTGCTAGTACGTCATTTTGTGCGTCAATTTGTTCGTTTAGCTTGTTCTCACGCTCTTTAGTTGTATTGAGGACATAAAACAACACCCAACAAAAAAGAACCGCAAACGGTCCTTGTGTCATCAAATACTGCGCCAAATCCATTTCCACCATACTCACCTACTCCCGCCATAAAAAATAAGCCTATACCTCGTACGGCTCACCTGTGATCTGCTCATATTGTTCGGGGGTGATTCTCCCCGCTGCTACTGTGTTATATACCATTTCTTTTGACCATAATTCACGATCATAAAAACCTTTGATTCTTTCAAACCAAATATTCATGATGCTTCACCTACCGCAAGCAAGTAATAAAGTTCGGCTATTTCTTTTTGCATGATCTCCATTTCTGACGGCTGCGGCTTTGGCTGCAAGCTCTCTATATACTCTTTAGAAGCTGATTCAAACCACATCTTTTTCTTTGGATCAAATTTCGCTTTATATAGCCCTTCTTCCGGCGGCACGTCAGTATAACCACTCGGAATTTCTTCATCTTCTGTTATTTTCAAATCTCCCCCAATAACATAGATAAAATTCTCATCATATTGAAAAATAGGTATCATATAAAACGCCTCCTTAAACCTTAAATGAAAAGTTAACCACGATAAACTCGGTGTTACTTGAAGTTGTCTGAATACAAAAGCGCCCATCAGTTGCAATGTACTGGCGGCATATTTGTGGACCGCTTGCTCCGCCTGTGCTAGAGGCTAAACCAACGTTATATAAAGGTGTTGATGGTCTATACCCTTCATCTAACACAAATGCCGCCACGTCGCCTAGCGTTCCCCCTGCTATTGCTCCGGTAATGTGTACCCAGCCAAATGCATCCTTTGTGTAACGAACCCGATAATCATTATTGACTTCACTTTTATAGGTTTTCCAACCGTTCACAATGGTCGGATATTCCCATTTACTGTTTGCGTCAGTATCTGTTAGCATTCGTTTCCAACCTTTGAAAGAACCATCAGTATGAATTGTCCCAAACCAATGTGTATTATCAGCGCTACGGATGACATGAAAGTTTTTCCTAATACCTGTTGTAAATACATCAACGTTAAACCAAGATGTATCATTTGTGGTTGGAAGATTCGTAAAATATTGACCTGCGCCATAATAGAAACCGGGAGGTAACTCGAACAAATTAGTACCTCCGATTGTGGTTGGCACTGCTTGCCTAAAACCCGCATCAGTAGTCAATTTATACATCTGTGCTTTTTTGGATAACTCGTCTGTGTATGATTTTGCGTCACTCAAAGCTTTATTAGCTTTAGTTTGAGCGCCGGAAGTTGTTTCTTTTGCGTCCCACGCTTTTTGTTTATCTTCGGTCACATGTATTTTTTGATCTGTTGCATGATCGTCCGTATATTTTTTAGCTGCTGCAAGGGCTTTGTCTACTTTATCTTGTGCGCCTTGTTTGGTTTCAAGCGCTTCGAGATCGTCAAGTTTCTCTTTCATTTTGTCGAGCTGCTCTTGAAGCTCTTTCGTGATCTCGTCAATGTTTCCTTGCATATCGTCAGTTCGCTTTTGTATGTCGGCTTCAAGCTCCGCTGCCATACGTTCAATTTGTTTTTTCAACGATTGAAAATCATCAATATAAAACTCCGCTGCCGGGGCAATGTCCTGGTCAATTAAATTTCGTTGTATATCGAAAGTAAATTCGTGAATGGACAAGGCTTGCCCGTTCCGATAATACAAGTTTAATGACGCTTGGACCTTGCCGTATAGCTTGATTTCGTCATTATCTAAGACGTATTCAGCTATTCCCTCAACCTTGTCTATAAGAGTGATATTCCGAATGTTTTTCGATCCATTTGCAAATTTTAGTACGAGTTTTCCGTCAACCGCTGACAACGGAAGTGGCACACCATCTTTACGCATTTGAAAGACTAACTTTGCTGTGCCTATGTCCTGGGTCGAAAAAACAATTTTTGAATCGTACACGCTTTGATCATAGGCGTCAACCACGAAAGGCAGCACGCCATTTTTAAATAACTGATTGGTCATGTTTTTCCACCTTTTCTTTTTCCTCTAGCTGCTGTACTTTTTCATTAAGTTCCTTGATAGTATTTTTCATTTCTTCAATATCGCTAGGGTTTGTTGTTTGCTCTACAGGAAAATCAACCTTTTGACCTTCTGAATCTTCCAAGTAAACATTTTCAAAGTTTACACCCTCAAGACGAATTATTTTTTCCCCTTCGCTGTTGTAGCCCGTGATCGACTCATTTTTTGATAGAATGACAGAATCAACCTCTATTTTTTCATTTCCCATAACTAAAAACATCATGCCACATCCTTTGCGTCTGTGATTGTGTCCGGCGCATTATCAACAATGCCGCCTATGGTCCAATCTCCCCGGCAAACATTTCCGTATCTAACAACTCTTTTCGCTGAATCAGTAATATAAATACCCGCCCTTGCTAGGTTACTAAGGGAAGATAACGACCTACATGTGTTTCCTGCAAGTAAAATGTCACGTGCGCCATTTGCGATCCGTATCGCTTCGTATTCACCATGCTTGTTGTAGCCTGCACCAGTGACTAAATTGCCTGTTATGGATGCAATTAAAACGCCCGACTGTTCAATACCATAGCGTCCAGGACGTCGGATATTATTTCCGTTAATCACTAGAAGGGTAGACTCTCCAAACGCTGCAATTCCGTCCCGACCGATAAAGCTGATCTGATTATCTCCTACGTTGACACCTACACAATCATTCATTCTCACCCCGTCACCGGAAGTATTAGATAATTGATTGGCAACAACAACGCCATTTCTAACAGAATCTAATCTAATTGCCGCTTGATTCGGTCCATCTACTCCGTCGATAATATTTCCAACAATATTCACGTTTCTTACAAAACCATCTTCACCGATCCCACGTACATAAATCCCTTCATTGGCACGTGTTTTCAAAATGGTGTTATTGGAAATAACCACATGATATAACTTTTGTGATTTTGAAAGCTGTTCAAATTTATCGTTCTTTGTATGTGCGGGGTTGGTTGGATCAATGGCGCTTACAGTAATGCCAAAACGACAATTACGAAGCGTATTCTCGGTGATAGTTGTATTCAACCAGTTATATCCACGCACTGCCCATCCATCAATATCATCAAACGTACAATTGCGAACCGTAATATTTTCGTGCCAATAATCAATTGTGGACGAATGAGAACCGACGCCTCTTGTCCATGCTTGCGTACCAGCTGTGCCGGATGCCCCAAAATAACAATTATCAATTAAACCATCTTTACAGACAGTAAAATCATAAGCACCAAAAGCGCCGAATACTTCTTTTCTTTGTGCTAAATCTATTTGAATTGCCTCGGAGAAGTACCTTGTTCCATCAGGATCAACAAACCCGATAAATTTTGAATCAACAATTTTGAAATGACGACATGCGTTAAATTCTACAGCGTGATAACTTTGCACGTCTTTAAACGTCGCTTCTTTAATCAAAATATTACTGGCGTGTCCGAATGAAAAACAGTTACTTCGCATTGAAATTTTTGTTCCTCGGCAATCCCATAAGCCGCCTTCAATTACAATATTTCCGTTTCCGTTGTAAGCATAGTATTCAGTCGATCCATCACCATTTGTCATCATATATCTACCATAATAATTTAAAAGGGTCGCACCTCTTGCACTTACTAACGTATTTCCCCAATTGATCAATGGCGCACCTAATTTATAAGTGCCTGGGGGAATATATACCCTTACGCTTTTACCGCCTTTCGCACGATCAAGTGCAGCTTGTATACTTGGGGCAGAATCCTTTTTCCCTGTCGGATCAGCTCCAAGTAAAATAACATTTATATCCGGCAAAAAATCAAAGCGTTTATACACTTGATCAAAGTCATATTCAAGCCGATCATTCAAAGTCGGGTGAATGGTCGCATCAAGTGAAACCCTTCCGTCCACAACCTCTTTTATATCGTTGCCGTCATGATTGACAATTAGATTAACAAGTCGTGACCAATAACTATTGAGCCAATGTGCGACGCTTTTCCCTCTGTGGATGATGCTTGCCGCTTCGTGGGCTTTATCGCTTGCTTTATGTTCTTTGATTTCTATGTCCAGTTGATTCAAAGCGTTTTCCGTGGACCTTGCGTTTTGCGATAGGTTATCTTCAAACTCTGCATTCTTGCCAATTTTAAAGACTTTCAATAAATTAAACCTTCCCATTCTATCAGCTCCTTCCATAAAAAATAGCCAACGGTTTCCCGTCAGCTATCTAAGTAAAATGAAATGTTAATTTGTGCGCCGTTTGGTAAATCGGCAGCCGTTGGGCTGATCCTTTGCCCACCTTTAGCAAGCATAATATTCATGCCGCTTGGGTTGGTCGTATCAACGGTTGCGCCTGCCGTAATCCCTTTTAAACTTAAATCAAAATCAACTCCCGCCCTGGGACTTTTCGGTTTTATGTCAATTCCTATATCAATATCAATGGTATTCCCTATCTCGTCAATTTCCGCACCGTCAACGCTGCTATCATCAATTGACCAGGTTTTCGTAACACTTGAATATGACAAACTCAAATCCTGGGAAACCTTCATATTGATATTATTCAATTGGCTTTGCGTGCTGCTTGCTATGCTCTTTTGAGCCTCAAGCATTTCGGCTATCTCTTTCTTGATTAAATCCCGCTGCTTTTTCATTGCGACGGTCTGCTCTAGTTGATAGTCAATAATGTCTTTACGATAATTCGTCAGCGTGACAGACGGCTTTAAGTCCAAATTAAGAGGGTTGTATTTGATCTCCTGTACCCTTACCTCTCCTTCAAACAGGATGCCGTAAGCTGTATCGGCAATGACTGGAATAATAGCTCCTTTGGAAATATTGTCCTCAATCGCTTCGAGCTTCGGATCATACACTTTTTCAAAATCCAATTCTATTGTTAATTTTGGATAAGGATCAATTTTCCCTTTCAGAAGTTTTTCCATGTCTTCTTTTTTTGAAATGGAATCCTCGTAAATTGTTTCTGCTACTCTCGGGCGACCGTCTACAAGAAATAGTTTTTCGTCGGGGTGAATATATGTCACAGGTGGGAACATGTACTTTTCATCATTTTTAAAGGTCCGATAAAGACCAATAAAATTCCCGTTAGGCACGCTCACCCGGAAACCCGTTTTCATTTTTTTCGTGTTCGGGTTTTTGCTATCTTTTCCTTTGAATGTAGCAACGACTGTATGCTCTTTATCCTCAAGACCTCGGATCACGTCAACCGTTTCAACCACATGACTTTCTTTGCCTGTGTCTTTATACGTGCTGAATGTTTTGTTTGTCTTTTTATCTATGTTGAATGTGATTTTCCCGCCTAATTTCTCTTTGATCAGCTTCACGCTGAAGCCTGTTCCTTTGAATTTAAAAGAGAACGTTTGTCCAACATCCTCCGCATACATGGCGTTTAAATCACTGTTTGTTTTCCATTTCCCCGATTTACTATCATAGCCTTTAGTTTCCTCACTTGCTGTGTCCTTTTCTTCTTTTACCTTGCCATAACCCTTTATCCGGGTGAAAGATTCCGACAAGCTGCTTTTAACACTAATCGTATTCATATTCGCCCTGGTATCTAATTTGTAATTGATCCGCTTTTTAATTTCTTTATACACGTAAATATGATCGTTGTTTACATCAAGTTCAACAACAAAAGCCGATATAAGATCGTTCATCAGCTCTAACGACTTCTTCTTGCCGAATCCTTCTAGTTTGGCTTTCAAGCCTTTAGCATCCGGCATGATGGTATATGAAAAGCCGCTCCCTTTTAAAGCGTGTTTAAGCGCTGTGTCTATGTCTATTTCTCCGTTTATTTCTTCGTCAACTTGATTAAATGTCAGACGAACAATATACATATGATCAGCCGCCACATTTCGGAATGACACACCGTTTTCTGTACGCTTTTCATCCTCGACAATAATGTACCGCTGCGCTTTATGCTCGATCTCATCTATAAGCAAAATGTTGTCATTTACAAGCATATCGAAAGCAAGTTCAGTCTCGGGTATTTGCAAACATTGAAATGACAATTGCTTTGTGCCGTCTAATTTATCCGAGACTTCGGGTTCTACGTGTTCCAAAGGTACTTTATTTGTTGGATCGTGCTTTGACTGTACAAATAATTGATTCATCACATGTCACCTACTTATAGTAAAAGCGCAAGACAAATCGTATATCAATACTGGATGCGCCTTCGATCTCAAATGGATTAAAGCCAGGGCGCAAGCTCGGAAAGCGCCCGGTCGTGTCCGCCATTTTCCCATCAATCATGACATATTGTCTTGTGATAATGATTTTTTGCTTTTTGGAAACTGATCCCCTTATCGTTAACGCCTCTTTCGTGGCATCATTGCGTATCTTCACGTCCTTACCTGTTAAATACATTGTGACGCTATAATCAAAGTCAATAGGATCAATTGTCACATCAGAAGCGTTGTAGACTTTGAACGTCTTGGACGTGAAACGGTATTTCAGATCATCTTGACTCGGCAAATTCATCCCGAGATAAAAATACTCTCCGTTCAAATTCAAGGGCTTTTCAGTATTAAAGACGGTTTCTCCAAGCCCTAGCCCTGCGGTAAATTCCACATCAACTTCTTTATAATTTTTCCCGTCATCTTTTTCGATTTCGATTTCATCATCACACGTCACCAGGTAGCGTATGCCAGGAGAAAAAGAACAACTAATGTAATAGGGTTCTTCTCTTACTAGCTCCCTTGTGAGCGCCGCCCTGTATCTATTAAACTGATCCGTGCTTTTTGCTTTAATATAAAATCGTGCTTTGATTTTTCTTTCTTTGAAACGGACTTTTTTCGACGTTTGTTTTAATCCTGGTCTATTTGCCACTACTGCCGTTTGACGTTCGATAGAAGCCGACACAGGCGTAAATTTTACGCAACGTAAAAAGGGAAGGCGCTTGCTGATCAATTGAAGCCCTTCCCCGTAATCCGTATAAAATTCATAGCTCAAGTCGCAAACCCTCCCCTACGCTGCCTATTTTTGAGTAAATCCATATTGTACTTGTTTAGTCCCTCAACATTAATCGTGGTGTCTTTCATGGCGATCTGTGTCAACAAGCCGATCATTTGATCAAACTTGTTTTCTAGCTGCTTAATAGCCTCGGCACTATCATTTTGAACAATAACATTTGTTGATCCTTGCCCTGGCTGCTCGGGCTGATAGCCAACCATTCGATTAGCTTGAGCAAGCACCTGCATAGCTCTGTTTCTTCTGAATTGCCTTAAAGGTAAAATCATTTCCCCTTTGTGGACCTCTGCCGTATGATTTCGGGTAATGATACCGCCTTTATCATAGCCAATGTACTTGCCGCCTTTTCTCATGTTGACTAAACCAGGATGCTTGTTGATTCCGCCATACCGACTATTCAAATAGTTGATAGCCGCGAGAACCTGGTGAACAGGGTTTTTAATATTTCCGTAACCTGGTTCTTTGTTTGCTGCAAAGGTAGACGGAATGAATTGCATAAGCCCCTGGGACGGATGCCCCGCTTTTGCGTTGCTGTCCCAATTGTTTACGACTGTAGGGTTTCCGCCCGACTCTTTCATAGCGATTGTTTCAAGCGCTTTTGAAAAAGATGGGGAAATTCCTTTAATTGCAATAGCTTGAGCAACCCACTTTTTTACTGCTGCGCTGCCTCCCTCACCAGGAACAAAACCAAAGTCTTTAATCTTGTTTTTAATAAAGGAAACCGCTTTGTCCTTGATAAAAGAAAAGCTGCCTTTGACGATCTGACCAAAGCCCCCTGCCATGCTCGGGGTCGTGATCCCCATTTTTTGAAGTAATGTATTCAGTAGCTTGCTAGGCTTTGTAATGAAGTCAGACACATCAAGTACCAGGTCTTTCACTTTACCGAAAAGACTAGAAATGAAATTACCGCCATTGCCTGTACCATCTTTGTAAAATGGCACGTCATCAAACAATGCTTTCGTTTTAGGTCCCGATAATACCTCGGTTCCTTTTGGAAGGTTCATCATTGTGTCAGTTGAAGGAGACAGCCCCATTTGACCGCCAGGCGTGATAAACAGTTCTTGCATTCCTCCGTCGCCTAGAATGGCGGGTCCTCCTGGATGACCGCCTGTCCCTTTTGCATATTTCGGCGGTGTCCATTCCGGTATTTGATTTTCTTTAGGCACGCCCACTTTACCAAGAACCCAGTTAACGCCACCGATAACACCATTCACAACAAAGGAAAGTTTGTCATTCATTTTATTTGCTAATGCCTTGACGCCTTTTAGCGCCTCCCATGCCATGTTTTTAATTCCATTACCGATTTTACCCGGCAATTTTTTGGCTGCGTCTACAATGTCCCAAAAACGTTTGACCATGCCATCTTTCATGCTTGTTGCAATTGAAACGGCTTTGTCTTTAAGCCAAGTGACCATTTTCCCGGTGTTTGCAGCACCATTTTTAAAGAAGCCGACAATGCTAGACCACATTTTCGGGAAGATGCCTAATAGCCCTTTCCCTAGTGATTTCGCAATCCCGAGAATCTTTCCGAAAAAGGACAACTGAACAAAATTCCATATCGCTTTAATCGAGCCGAAAAACACATCTTTAATGCCTTCCCACATCTTGCCAAAGTCTCCCGTTAGCAAACCCGAGAAGAATTTTATGACGCCTTGTATCACTTGCATTGCGCCCATGACAACCCCTTTAATGTTGCCCCAAACGCTTTTGATAATGGCAATAATTGCGGGCATGACAAATTGAACAACGGACCATATATTTTGTAAGGCTTGTGTAATGACACCGCCGTTTTCTTTCCAAAATGTTCCCCACACTGCGGCAAGCTGTCCGATAAATGACAAGATGCCGCCCAGGGCTTGTTTTACAATTGGCGCCATTGTAACAAATACATTCATCAAAATGCCGCCTATTGCCTGGAAAGTCGGCTGCATACTCTTAAATGAATTTTTAATAGTATCTATTACGCCTTTCACTGTATCAGTGGTGCTGACAATCATATCAACCACGCCAGGCGGGAAAAGCTGCGATAATATGCCGTACCCTTCTAAGCGTTCAGCGCTTCCCTCACCTTGCAATATGCCCCAAATACCCGCCATTGCCTGTTTTACTGTATTGCCAGCGCTGGACATTTGTTTCATGATCGGATCAGCAATATTAAATGCCTTCTCAAGAAATGTAGCTGCTGCGCCTCCTATTGGCTCTAGTGCTGATAGCGCTTGACGCCCAATCTTTTTAAAGCGTGTGCCTAGATTATCTTGCAATGCCGCCCCTGCTTCGTCAGCTTTGCCCTTTACGTCACCGATTTTCCCATCAATGCCGCCCAAGGCATACATGGCGTCAGCCTCTAAGTCCTCCCATTTTGTCCCGAAAAGAGCCACGCCGATATTGTTAGCGTCCACCTGGTCTTTCATGCCTTTCAACTCTTTTAAAACGGCATTTGAAACATCTTTAACAGTTCCTTTACCTTTCAAGAAATTTTCCCATATCTTTTGAGTTGGTTTGGACAAATCCATCATGGCGGCATTGGTAGATTTTGAACCGTCTTTGACTCGAATTTGAAACTCTTTCATAACGTCGTTGACGTAATCCAGGTTGTATACGCCCGCTTTTGTTCCATTGACCAGTAATTGAAAATATTCTTGTGCTGAATAACCCATTTTCCCGAATAACGTTGAATACTCGGACAGGTTATCGAACATTTCGTTTGAAAAATTCAATCCGTTTTGCGCTCCATATGTCATGAGATCGAACGCATCACTCACAGACACTCCAAAACCTTTCATAATGTTGTTTCCTGCTCTCGCAACTTCGTTTACCTCGGAATCAAAAGCATCAGCAAGAACCAGGGCTTTTTTGGTTACGTCAGTAAGGTCCTTGTCTGCAATAGTTCGGATATTTTGTTTAATTTGAAACAGACCATTCCTGGCATCATCCAAATTCTCTCCGAATCCTTGTGACCACACGTCTTTTGCTATTCCTGTGAGCTTTTTGGCTTCATCACCCGTCAAACCTAGCTGCGCTCTTAAACGCCCTTGTGACGCTTGTATATCAGCCGTCATTTTTGCACCAAGCGTGCCAACGGCTGCCGTTAATGCTCCAATGGCTGCCGTACCCGCCACCGCTGCCGTAGCAAATCCGCCCTTTAAGATGCTTGAGAGTTTGGAAACCTCTTTCCCCGCTGCCGTTACATCATTAGATACATTTTGATGACTGCTTGCTAAATCGTCGGCACTGTTTGCTGCTTCTGATTCGGCACGTTCAAGCCGTTCAACCTGGCTTTGTGCAAGCCTTAAAGCGTTTTGCATATTGCGATAACTTGTTATTTGAGAGTTTAAGCGTTGTGCGTATTTCTGCGCCTGGGTTGATCCCTCGCCGTATTGCTCCACTTGCTTTTCATATGCTTGTCTATAGGAATCTACAATTCTTTCTTGAATCTTCAATTGATCCGACAAACCCGACACCTTACTTTTACTTTCGCCGAGCTTGTCATCCAATGCTTTAAATTCGGCTGCGGTTGCTTTGGTTGCGGACTGTGCCGTTTTAAGCTGCTGCCTCAAGGCTGTGACGCCTTTGTCAAACCCCGTGCTATCTAACGTCGTGTTAACGACTAATGAACCTATCGGACGCCCTTCCGTAGCCATATGGTTTACCTCCTTTCCTTAAAAATTCAAAAATAAAAGAAGGCTCAAAAGCCTCCTGGTTTTAAAATCTGATCTATTGGAACGCTGCCCGTGCTTTGTCCTTTTCGATTCGCAAGACGTAAAAATCCGTTCAAGTCCATGTTGTCTATCTCATGATATTTGTACCCTTCTTTCATCAAATCTTCGTAAATATCATCTAATGAATCTAGGTAATCTTGCCACGTTTCTAAATACTCTATTTCTGTGCTTTCACCGCTTTCTTTTTCAAGCCGTCGTTTCCCTTTTTTTGTCCTGTCACTTGCAGAATGACATCAGCAATGGTTTGAAATGTTTCGTCAGACGGGATGTTGTCTAAAAAATCATCATATGAAAACTGTTGCCCGAATACGTCCACAACATAGGCAATCATTTCATCTAGCATTGTTGTTGCGTCTAAATTTTCTTGTTCACCTTGAGCTTGCAATTCAAGCGCACGTCTTAATTGACGAGCTGACGGCATATCCTTTGTGTACGTTTTTTCTTCTTTTGTTTGTGCATCAATCATTGTTAATTTCAACATATTAAACACCTCGTATATTTTTTAATGAATCCAGTTTAACCAGGTAAAATAAATTACCTGGCTATCAGAAAACACTATTTTTTTGTTGTGGTGCTTGATGGCGCTTCTGCTGTTCCGTTGTCACCATCAGTGCTAGGGGCGATCCCTTTAAAGACAAAATCATAGAATCCCTTTTCGGTGAATCCAGGGCTTGCACTATGCGCCATGACATAGGTTAAGCCATCAGATTTACGGGGCATGAATTGTCCCTCAATAGTTGGCGTGATAAATTCAACTTTATCCTCTTTTGTTTTACCTTCTGTGGATGGAATACCGAATTTCCCCCTCAAAAGCGCAACATACCAAAAACCGCCCTTTGTTTTCTGCCGGAATGTGACAGCAACGAAAGGCGGATCAGTATCTTTTCCATATGTCTCAAGCCAGCCGCCGATTGTTTCAGCACCTAACAATTTGTTTTTCATTTCGGTTGTAAGATCAGCCACGCCGATTTCTAGCTTTGCTTCACCAACTCCCGAGCCTTCTTGATCAAATACCCCATCATCCCCATAAAGAACGGCAATTTCCGAGCTTGGTTCTAATTTTGATTCAATTGCCCCAGGTACTTTTATTACTTCGATTGCTTCTTTGGCGGCGTCATCCTCAAAAACGCCGACTTGAATATCTCTCAATCCTGTTGTAGCCATTTATTTCATCCTCTCTATGAAAAATTGATTTCTATTTCTTTGTTTGCTCTGAACCGCCTGGCATAGCGATACAAATTTATATCCGGGTCTTTATCAAATGCGGAAGCGTATTGCTGATAGTCAGCCGAAGCCATCAAACGATCAATAATCGGTTGTATTTCTTGTGCTTCCTTAATTGTCCCGGTCCATAAATCTATTTGTATATCAACGCTTATGCCTGTGGCTTGATCATCCTCATACGCATTACGATAGCTTTCAAGCTCATTAATGCGGATCATTGGGGCTTGATCTACCTTTTGATCTAACTCCGGCACGTCCACAAGAAAGACTTTTTCATCCGGCACGTAGCTTGTCAGATCGGATGATCCTGTCAAAATCATTTCTACTTCTTGAATTGGTAGCATTAGCGTCATAGACCGAGCAACCCCCTATAAACACTTTGCATTTTTGATAAAACGAGTTGTTCATATTCATTGATCGTTCGCTCGATAAAACTTTGCGGGCGCTGCTTGATCGTTCCGAAGTTTGTAAAATGCAGCCTATAAGCCGTTTCCTTACCATAGCCAACGGTTGAAAATATTTCCCCGTCCTCTCTTGGTTTGGAATAGAAAACATCTGACTTTAAATGTTTTTTGTTGCCGCTATTGCTATCAAATGGCGTGTTCTTTTCCAAGCCATCCGCCATCATCTTTGCTCCTGCAAGAACGGCAGCCTTTTCCGCTTTTACATTTTGACGAGCCATCTTTTCAATGGCTTTATATGTTTCTTCTAAACCAGTAGCTTCAAGCGCCATCAACTCACCTTCTTTACAAAGACATTGATCAAGTCTTTGTCCTGCTCGTTCGGCAGAATATCAATGACTTGATAAAGCTCGTTGGTCAAGTGGTCCTGTACGTGCATAGCGTTGGAAATGGTTGATACTTGTTGATAGCGAATAACAAACGTCAAACTATCCTCTAAAACCGTTCCGGCTGTTGATAGCTTTTCTCTTAATTTTTGGTCTCGCCGTTCCGCCCAGGTGGTGAAAAGTCTTTCTAGTGTGGTCGTGTTCTCCCTGGATATAGGGTCTTTTGTATTTTCCTTTTTTACAAAAGAGATCGGCGTATTTAATCGTCCGTAGTCCATGAAGGATACTCCCCTTTAAATTGTTGAATGTACGACATAACGCCGAACGGCACTTCTTGTAAATTCTTGTTTGATACCGCTGATCGGTTTTCGTACCTATGACCGCAAAGCATCATGACCGCATCATCAAAACAAGGGTTATCAATAAAAAAAGCGTCCCTCTCTTTCGATAAGGTGACGCTATCTTTAATAAACTTTTCAGAAGCCGCTTTTATGGTTTCTAGCATTTTGTCATCCAGGTCATGAGTGATTCTTAAAGCGTGTTTTAGTTCTTCAAGGGTCATATTTCTTCACTCCTATTCTGTAGCGCCTGTTTCAACTGGCGGCTTGATTGTTACATAAAAGCCTGCGTTTTTGTCTGCTTGCTTTACGTCGAAACGAATAGCAAGGGAAAGGACTTGACCATAGACCGCATTTTCAACCCACTTCGCAACAACGTCCACACGATTAGCAAAGAAGGCAGCTCGTTTTAAGTCACCGATAAACATGTTCATATCACCGGCTTTTTTGCCGAGTAATGTATCATCAACAACTTTGATCGGGCTTCCGAAAAGCGTTTTGCCGGATGGTGAAGAAATGTTACTTTGCAAGATGTATTGACCGTTTTTGTCTTTTAGCGTGTCTAGGAATTGAAATGCGGATGACGTCGAAAGAACATTACGGGCATAGGCTTGCTTTAAATCAACATTTAAAATCTTTTTAATGTCGTCCGTTCCTGTAACTGTTTTAGCTGTAAACGTTTTTAAGACACCCGCAATTTTTGTATTTCTTGTGTTTCGTTTGACCTGTTGCAAATGATCCGCTACAAGTGCCGTTAAATCAACGCCGGAATCATCAATTGATTCTTGAGAGATAGCCAATTGACCACGATACGTTTCAACTTTCCAATCAATTTTATTGAATTTTGGGTTTGCTAACTCTGGATTTTTCTCAAGTTCCGCAACCGACACAAGTTCGGTTTCTGTGTTTTCTAAAACTGGATATGAGCCGGATGGTGCTGACACGTTGACTTTATTCACAAATTCAACTAAGTCAACAATATCTTCCGGCGTTTTCTGCGGTGTCGTAATAACCTCAATCGGGATAATTGCCGCCGCTCCTTCTGTTGTCAAACCGTCCCGGACTTCACCTCTAGTACGCAAAAACGTTTCAAAGCTGCGGCGTTGTTCTTCGATTCCTTTATCCAGGCGCACTTGAGGCGTACCTAATGGAAATGATCTTTCTTCGCCTGTTTTTCCTCCACGTGCTCCCTCTGTGATTTCCTCCGCTTCCATTCCTGCCAATTCTTCTAATTCTTTTAGCTTTTCTGTCATTGTCTCAATCTCTGCTTTTAAAGAAGTGATTTCATCTTTAATCGTTTTTGCTTCTTCTAGCTTGTCTTCTTCCGCTCTTTGATGAGCTTCTTTGATTTTTGTATTAATAGCCGTTTGTCTCTTTGTGATCTCTGAACGTAATTCCTGGATTTTCTCTTTTAACATGTGTACATGCTCCTTTTCCAAATAAAATAAGCACCCGCAATGTACGAGTGCTTTCTATAGACTTAATTTAATTAGCTCAAGCTCTAACTTGATTTTCTCTTTTTCTAAATGGCTGCTTTGATGCTGCAATAAATGCCGCTGTGCGATTGATACGTCTGTATCTTCATAAGCCGGATAAGTGACGATAGAAACATCAGTAATTCGTGAAATATTGTTTAGGCTCCGCAATGGAAGCCCTGTCTTATCATCCCGTTTAAAACTGTCGCCGTTCTTCGCAAGATGAAAACCGAATGAACAATTTGAAACGTTGCCAAGTCTCAAATTTTCGTATAGATCGTTTGCATATTGCGTGTTGGGTAAAGACAATTCAAAACGCAAACCAATATCATCCACAGATAGTTTCAGTGTTCCGGCTTTGGTTCTTCCTAGAATCTTTGACGGATCATGATCAATAAGCGCCCTTACATCTGACATATCAGCATTTTGCAGCGCTCGTTTTTCAATGGTTTCAATGAAGCCGCCCAGGTTTCGGCTGCGTGTACCAAATTTCAATGCATAACCTGTGATCATCCTGCCTTTATCGGTTTCTTCTGTAGCCTTTAGTGAACCCTCTTGAATGGCTCTAATCTCCTTTTCCAATATCATCACCCCCTTTATCAAGTGAAGGAATAGGAAGCCCCTTCGCCTTTGCTTTTTGGATTTCGTCCATAATGTCAACATCCACATAGTTCAAACTCATAAAGCGCCTATCTCCATTTTCAATAGGCGCAATCCCGTATTCTGCTAATGCGTCGTTTTGCGAATAAATGCCGTTTTGAAGTAATGCAATGACGTTTTCTCGCTTTGTTTTAGCGTCTGTTTCCTTAAATCGTCTTGCATCAAACTGAAAACGTTTGGTCCTGCTTTCCGGGTAAAAAAGCATTTTGAAATTTAACTCCGCTGTAATGGCAGCAAAGTAATTTGAAAGGGTGTTTGTCAAATAATCCAGGTTCGCTTGTTCTAGTGAAGTGTTCACTTGCTCGATCCCCAACTTATGAGGCGGTAACCCGAACACTTTCGCAATTTGTTTGGTTGAATGCGTGTAGTTATTGACGATCTCAAGAACCTTTGTACTGATTTCAAGCTGCTTAAATTCTTCGTTTTCACTCAAGACAGCTATTCTTTGTTGATTCCTAACACCCGAATTGACCTTTTCAAATTCATTACGCAAGTTTTCCCTTGCTTCGGGCGACGGTACGCCTTTTTTAAGCGTTACAATGCCGCTTAAATTTGTGCCACGTCTAAAAAAGTCCGTGACAAGCCTTTTGCCCGCTTCCTGGCTTTCAAGTTCGTGCTTGAGACATGATAAGAGGCTCTTTCCGTTTACCCCATCCAGTGAGGAAAACTTGATATGCAGCACGTCAGACGGTTTCAAAATAGCTTCTTTTCCGTCAGAAGGGTAATAACGGTAAACAATATCGTTCCGTCCCTTTATTTGATCAACCGAGACTTCGCTATTTAACATGTGAATAAGCTCCCAGGGCGTGCCGTCTTTATCCCGTTTGATATAAGCAAACGATTGACCGTTTAAAAGCGCATTGGCGACAAGAATATATTTGAATGAGTACCCCGAGTAATATTCGTTAGGGCGCTCGTTGATAAGCTGAAACAAGTCACTATCCTTTTCTTCTATTCCTTCGTTTCTAATCATGATCGGACTTGCTGCTATGTCTGACGCTAAGACGTGAACCGCTGTGAACACATCACTATTTTTAATGGCTGTTGCCGGGACATAACTTAAACCATCTAAGCCCACCAAAATTTCATTAAATTCCCTTTGTCCTGTGCTTTGTTGATTTATTGATCTAAAGAACGCCAATTTCCTCTACCCCCTTTCTGTTTCATGGTTGAGAAGAATGGCTACAAAGACTAGCAAAACACCACTAGCCGCAATCCCCAAAATCATTCCGACCATATAAACGGCGGTATTGATGAGGATTAGCCCTAACAAAAATAAAAGAGTATGAAGGTTCGATATGAAGAACCGCCATACTCCTAAAATTAGATGATTGAATTGTTTTGGCACTCTTTCCCCTCCTTCTATATTCCAAAGTCTTCACTTTGATAGTAGGCGTCCCAATCTGTTTCGTTTTGCTCGTAATGGTACATTGCTTCTGTATATGCATTCATTAAGGCAGCGATCGGGTCAATTTTTTCACGGTTCAAGTCCTTGTCGATCTGCACCGTATCATTGACCTTTTTCAAAATGGCGTTATTAATTGCAAGGTTTAGCAATGGGTTGTTTGTATGAAGAAGGCGTTGATCCATGACGTTG
Organism: Bacillus sp. FSL K6-2869; assembly: GCF_040869405.1. Taxonomy (NCBI): domain Bacteria; kingdom Bacillati; phylum Bacillota; class Bacilli; order Caryophanales; family Bacillaceae; genus Bacillus; species Bacillus sp. FSL K6-2869. The sequence continues at coordinate 1,358,868 of NZ_CP152035.1, read as the reverse complement.
AGTCTAAAGTTTTTCGTCGGTTCTGATAATGTCCGTACCCCTTGCCTTACTTCAATAGCAGGATAGCCATATTGTTCAATTTCATTTAAAAACAATGAAATGTTATATGGATCATAAAAGATGCCCTTCACTTGCAAATCATTTTTCGTTATGTGATCGACCATGTAATCAATCACTTGTTGTAAATTAATGATGCCGGACTCTTTGTCTGTTATTGTGCAATACCCTTCTTGCTCAAGCCGCTTGTAGTCAATTTTGTCACGCTGTATCTTGTTTTCTAAACCGCCTTTACGCCCGACAAACGAATGACTATCAACATAAAAGTTTTCTTCGGCATCCTCTAAAGGATAAATAAAACCGAGTGAAGATAAATCTTCCGACCTGGACAAATCCACACCGATATAAACAGGCTTCCCGTAAATATCCGGCTTTTCCTCAATGGCACAATCTTTCCAATCGTCGCCATTAAGCAAACTATCCGAAGAAGCAGAACGCCACAAATTGAAGTTCTTAACAAGCGTTCCGTTCAGATCGTCTTTTTCCTGGGCTTCTTTCAATTTTTTGCGTAAGTTCTTGAGCAATTTCTTTTTCATGCTTTCAACTTCAAGCAACGGGTTACTTTTTATCCAAGTGCTTTCGTCGCTTATCTCTTTTTCGTCATCTTGTTCATAGACAACGGCAAAATAACTTTCGTTCTCTTTCTTTCCGCTCAATATATCCGTCACATACGGATATTCTTGAGCATACATAGGACCATTCAATTTGAAACCGGCTGTACTAATGATCAAAATGAGGCTTTGATCTTGTTGCATTTGTGAGGACTCTAAAACTTCTAACATTTTAGTATTTGTAGCCGTGTGAAATTCGTCAAGAATGCCAAGTAATACGTTTAAGCCGTCAAGGTTATCTGTATCACGAGATAACGGCATGATGATGCTATCCTCTAACAAGAAACGGATTTCATTTTGAATGATCTTGGTCATTTTCTTAATTTGTTTTGATTTATTCCGCAACTTTTTAAGTTGCATGACAATCATATTAAAAACCGCTTTTGCTTGTTTACGAGAGTTTGCCGTCGTGTAAATCTGTCTATCATATCTAGGCGCATCACCGAAAAGCAATTCATATAAAGCGATCCCGGCAACAAGAACGGATTTACCGCCTTTACGTGCCATGCTGATATATGCTTTTGTAAATCGTCTATATCCTGTTTCTTTGACTCGCCAAGCAAATATCATATAGACAATGAATTTTTGAAAAAGTGCTAATGACGTAGGTTTCCCCGTTGAAATATCCGGCAGCATTTCAAGAAACTTTACAACTTTCGCCCCTTTTTTGGGCTTGTACTCGTATGGATAGTTAGGGTCTTTTGATTTTTCAAGATCCCGCAAATGTCGTTCACATGCCTGGATGACTTTTTTACTTGCTACAATTTCCCCGTTTACTACTTTTTTAGCGTAAAGAGTACCGGGGTCTTTTTTAATCGTCGTCATCCTGCCTCATTGCCTCAAAAATATCGTCTTCTTCGCTGTCATCACCTAAACCGATTAGACGTAATCGGGCATCAAGCGCAAGACCAAGTTGTCCCGCAATGGCTCGAATCTCTTTCGACATTTGCATCATGATTTCAATAGACGGGTTTTTCTTTTTCACTTCAAATCCCTTACTATTTACTTCAAAAACGACTTGTCCCTCTTTTGCCACATCTTCTAGTGCCTGTCGATACTGTGCGTAACTATTACAGTACATAGCCAACAAAGTGCGATCCAGTTCCGAAATAGGCAGCTCGATAATATGAGGGTAAATTCTGATCCATTCGTTTTTTGCCATTGTTGACAGCCAATAAGGCGGGTTCTCTTTCAATGGCGAAATGCCTTTCAATTTTTCTTCATGCTGCTGCCGCTGCTCTCGTTCTTCGTTTGATATTTGCCCTTTTAATGTGTCCGTCATTTGTTTTCGTCTCGCCAATAAAAACCACCACCTTTCAGCAAAATCCAACCTATTAATTTTAGGCAAATAAACAAATGAGAAATACCGCTCTATCTCAACGCCTGTAAAGGACCAAGCCATTTTATGAATGAGTGAAAAACCGCAAAAAACGGGAAAAATCAAAATTCCATTTCAACACTTTTTTTAAAGTTGAGGGGACGCCGATTTCCAGGAATCAAAAAAGCCCACCCCGTTAATTGTCGGGGGGACTTTGATTAATTTCATCTAAATTATCTAGGAATGTCTTTACATGTTTAATAAATTCCTTATTAAAGTTCTCATGTAATTCAATTTGATTTGTACCCTTTATTACAGAAACTAAATCTTTGCCTAATGCATTAATTGCTTTTCCAACTTTTGTTTCTGATTTGCCACTTTTTTTCTTTAGATGATCATTTGTTTCTGATTTATCATTTTTATCCTTCATTTCGTCTATATAGCCTTGTGCGTGTACAAGACAATTTCTTATTTCTTTTACGTTACAAATAAAAGTCCATTCTTTTGATCGGTCAGGAAAATTCATATTAAGTTCATTTTTTATGAATTCTTGCGATCGTTTTATGCCATTTTCTTGGGTTTTATATTTCTTAAATCCTTCTTTATTATAATATCGACATAGCTTATTTAATTCATGTTCTAAGTGAGAATAGATACTAATCAACAATGAATACCTCATAATTTTTGGAAATTCATCTCTATAAGTTGCTATATCATCATAAATTCGATCAACATGAAATTCTTTTTCCTCTTCTGTCTCAAATTTATCAATATATTTATCAATTTCCACAAGTTCATGATTAAATGTATTTTCTATATGCTCCGCATAATCGTTAAGTTTTTCTAAACCATAGTGTCTAAAAAAGTCAAACCAATTGTTACGCAATAGTCTCTTCCTCTCAAATGAAATTAAGCTAATTATAATTCATTTTTTGGAAAATGTAATTTGATTATGATGAAACTGACAAAGCACTTCAAGATTGTTTAAATCATTGCGCTCTATATCGTCATGAAATACCTCTCTAAGCTCTTTATGCTTATGATGGACCACTAACCTTTTGGACATGTTTACACGTCCTTCTGCGGCACACACAGCACATCTGTAATGACTCTCACGCTTCTTTGCTTCTCGTAGTGATTTCCATTCTCTGCTTTGATAGTATTTGTAATGTGCTTCGTTCTCCCTGTTATATCTCACATCTTTGTTGTATTGCTTATCAGCATAGCCCTGGTGCTTCATACAATAGCGTTCGGTCCAGTCTATATATTCCCGGCAGGCGGGAACGTTACAACGTTTTAGCGGCATTTGTTATCCCTCTGTGTCAATGTCATCAATCTTTATAAGATCAAATGTATAGTTTTGATCCAGGACTAAAAGACCCGTTTGCTTTGCTTCTTCTACTTCTGCTTTTAAAGCTGTCTTCGCCTTATCACTTAAAGCGGAGCGGCTTTTGATAATTAAAATACGCATGGTTACACTCTCCTTTTTTATTTGATCTAAGCCGCCCCTGTTTGTTAGCCGCCATTTATTTTGTAAACAGACAGGGACGTTTTACAGCAAATAGAAAAACACCGCCACAAAAGACGGTGCTTTGATTATTATTTAATATAAAATTCGCTAGTGTAGAACGTACCAATCGTTTCAACGTGGTTGCCCTGCTTGTCATATCGTTCAGCATCCACCTTAAATCGGTATGTCCCTTTTTTGTTTCCAAATGATTCCTTGATACTGAATTCATCAAACAACTTTTCTCCTGGGTTGAGTGGATTCGGGGAATTGGTTTTAATCGTTTCCCACTTACCATTGACCTTGCGCTGCGGAATAAGGTTTGGACCTGCGATATAGTCATTGTCATTCTTGACAGCTACACGCACGACCTTGTCCTCTCCTAGAATATGATTGACTTTTGTCGGATTAGCCGACACTCCTTTTAATGACGCCATGTAATTCAACTCCTTTTAAATTTTAGTGAATGAAAAAAACGACCTCTTTCGGAAGCCGTTCTCAATCTATCGCATAATACAATATTACAACCTTTTTTCTGTCATGCTGCGCCAACATTACGCCAAAAACACGCCAGTTTTCCGCCAATAAAAAAACACCCCTAAGGGTGTTAGATGAGCTTGAACAACGTTTTGATTAAGTCAAAATATTCATCTTCACGACTCGGTATTCCAATATCAGATGAATTAAAGTTTACATTTTCTCCGTTTTCATAAATAAGTGATAGATTGGAACTAGCATAAATACTTTTACTATCCTTACTAAAATCAATCTGCTTTCTGACAATTTCGCTATATAGATGTTCGACATAGAAGTAGTGCTCGTTATTTTCTTCAATAACAGAACTTTTGACAACGAGTAACCCCGAATCTAAAAAGAAATAGTGTTCAGCATTTTTGATGTCATATGGTTTTTTAGTATAAATAAATTTAATCTCATCTTCATTTACAAACTCGTTAACTATCTTGTTTTCCAGTTCTTGATAATAAGATTCATTATATTCCTCTTTGAATTTAGCAATATGTTTTTTAAATGCTTTTTTCTCCATTTCCTCACCTCCTACTTATTATCGACAAGGATTAAGAATATGGAACTATTTGCGGATTTTGTCGAACGAAAAAAACACCTCTAAACGGGTGCTTTAAATACAACTTCATTGAGCGCATACGCCAAGTCTAAGAACGTCTTTCCTTTCAGGCGTGTATATGATCTTTCACTCATGCCGATTTCATTGTATACCTGGTAATCGAAAACAGGTTCTTGCTGCATGTAACGTTTTATAATGATCTGTCTCTCGTTATACGGAAGACGATTGACCGCTCTTTGCACCTTCTCAAGAAAGGCATTTCGTTTCTGCTCCCATTCAATCCGTTTAATAGCTGTGCTTTCAGTAGATGAGCGGAAAGCGTTGGTTGTGGCGGGCGGCACTATGCTGAATCCTCCTGTTATCTTCGGCAGCATATCGTCCGGGACTTGAAGAAGATATAAACGGTAGTTGTCGAGAATCCTTTCAACTCTTTTTCTCGTTTCCTTTTTATCAATTACAGGCGGTTCACCCAACATCAGCAAAACCCCTTTCTCCTGCTCTCAATTCCTCTACCCTTTGAGCGATCTTTTTTCTCGCTCTTACTATATGGGTTTGAATCGTGCCTTTTGCTACTCCATGAAGAGCGGCGCATTTGCTGAAAGATACATTATGACCAACAACGGTTATGAATATCTCTTTCTCCTTATCCGTCAGCGTAGACAAGACATAATCAAGTGAATCTAGTTCATTTTTGTTTACTGCAAGTGGGTCGGGTTCGGGAACATGATATTTTGAAGATAAGGCATCAAGCAACCCATTTTCAGCAAGTATTGTACGTTGATAATAGGAACGGCGATCCACATCACGCCTTGCCCCTGGTTCTCTTTCTGTTTCCATCCACTCGACCGCATATTCTAAGTCATAGATCATTGAGCGGTAAATTTTCTTTTCTCCTTCGTCTTTAGATGCTGCCAAACTTCTTTTAGTTTCTTTTAACGTTGCTTTATATTCCTTGATTAAATCTTTCAAAATACCACCCCCTTTTATTTGCTTTTAAATGCCCCGCCACGCCCTCTTTTATATGTTTGGCGGTAAACACCCATAAGCTCTCTTATTTCTTTTTCTGAAAGCTCCTGCGTGCGATTTTGAGTACATTTGTTCTCGGGAACGTCAGTTCTTTTTGTTGACATAGATTTATAACCCGCTTTTATAAAAGCAGCTCTCAACGTTTTCATTTTGGTTTCTCCTTTTCTGAAAATAAAAAAAGGGACACCAATCACACAGCGCTTTGCTGTTATGATCAGTGTCCCCCGGCTTTCCGGTAGAACGTTTTTATTCAAATAATTCGCCTTCGTTATAAAGCAATCGAGTCACTTTATTATTGTGAGTGACAATTTTTGTTTCACCATGTGTCGGCAGCGGTGCATATTTCAATATGCCGTTAGATAAAACAAAAACTAAAGGCTCTTTTCCTGCGTCAAAAGTCTCAATATCTATAATTTTACTTGGAATGTCTTGTAATCTCAAGTTTTCATTGCCTCCTTAATTTATATGCATGATGGCTAAAGCGGACAGCGATCCGAACACAATATAAAAGATTAGTAGTCGTTTAACGATAGCAAAATCCATCAATACCCCTCCTGCTGCCGCAAATGATTGACGGCGTTCTTTTTCATGTACGCATCTTCAATTTCTTTAGGGGTAAAACCAAGTGCTATTCCTAGCTCGTTAAATCCATTAAAGATTTTTCTATAGTGGTGATAAGCCATACCAAGATCATCAATTTCCGTAAGTAGGAATGCAACGCTTTTGAAGACACCTAGAAACGCTTTTTCTACGCTCACTTCTTTGATGATTCTACTCAATAAGTTCACATTACAAATACGTGATGAATAACCAATACTATTTCCAATACTCAAGACGAAATGTAAACAGTCCACGTATTCTTCTAAGAGTGGGTTTTTCGTACCTATCGTTCCTTCTCCGTTGCATTCTTCACATTTGATGTATTCGTGTCCTCCGCTACCTTGTGCATCCTCTGCGACCCTTTCGTAATTTATATCGCCTGTTCCCATGCAAAGGGAACACTCTATCAACTTTTCTGTGCATGGCTGTTGGTCTTTACTCCAAAATTTAAAGCCTCGCCATTCGTTAGCGCATTCCCCTAGCTCCACTTATAAAGCCAAGATAAGTCCGGGCAGAAGGTCAAGACCTTCTAAACCTTTTTCTTCAATGATTTTCCTGTCTAACTCTGCTTGCATTTTAAACATTTTTAACATTCTTAAAGGGTGCATTGTTGTTTCCTCCTAAGCGGTTAGGCTCTTGTTTATTCAAATTTCTTGGGGAACGTTAAGCAAATATTGCTTTTCTAGTTCCTGGTCATTCATTTTCTCGTAAAACTCCCGTGAATACCCTCGCCCGATAACTGTTAACCATTCAATTAAAAATTGTCTTTGATCTTCTGTTAACCGCTCTTTTCCGTTGCTCATATGCCCGATTCCTCCAATTGAATTTTTGTATGATAGTGCTTCAAATGATCATTCATTCTCGAATGAAATTTCGGTTGTAAGTAAAAGAAAAGTTTTTCTTCTTGATCCGTCATTTTTATCACTGCCTTTTCGTAAACAAGAAATTCGATCAGCAATATCAAGGCGTACTGATTGAGCTTTATCGCCTCTTTATACCAATCTTTGACCGTCATGCCGATTCCCTATATTCCAAGTTAACGAATTTGTTATATTCTTTGACGAAAGCTAGTGAAACCGTACCGACTGGACCATTACGCTGTTTAGCAATAATAATTTCAATAATGTTCTTATTCTCTGTTTCTTTGTCGTAATAGTCATCACGATAGAGAAATGCGATAACATCAGCGTCTTGCTCGATCTGCCCCGATTCTCTAATGTCTGACATCATAGGGCGCTTCTCCTGGCGTTGTTCGACTCCACGTGAAAGCTGACTCAATGCAATGACAGCAATGTCTAATTCCCTTGCCATTTGCTTGAGCATACGGCTTATTTCTCCGATTTCTGCTTGTCTGTTTCCTCTATGGACTGGATTGCCGACGATCAATTGCAGATAGTCAATAATGATCATCATGTCCTTGCCTTCAAATTCCCGTTTCATCTTGCGAGCCTTTGCCCAAATGTCATTTATCGTCATGCCTGGTTGATCAAATATTCTAAGAGCGGCACAATCTAAAACCCCGTTCACTTTGCTTAATCTGCCCCACTCATCTGCGTTTAAATTACTCGTGCGGATGGATTGAGCGTTAATGTTACCGATACTTGATTGCATCCGTTTTATTAATTGCTTACGTGACATTTCAAGCGAAAAGATACCAACCGCTCCGGCTTTACCTAAATTCAGCGGGTTTTCCATGAAATTGCTTGCTACATTCAAACAAAAGGCGGTTTTTCCTACGGATGGACGAGCGGCGACGATTATAAATTCCTGCCGCTGAAAACCCGACGTCATTCGGTCCAATTCAGTAAAGCCGCTAGGCATTCCAGTTACATCACCTTTAGGCGTTTCTAACTCTTGATAGATTTCAACTAAGTCATTATTGATAGACCCGTCGTCGTCCGTGCCTGTCGCATCCTCTAAACTCATGAGAGAGCTTATACCCTCTTGTATGGTTTGGCTCGTATCGTCACTGTTGGAAGATTCTTTAAGTTTGACACCAACTTTCGCAATCTCTCGCTTTTTCCAATAATCAATAATTAGATTTTCATAGAATGCTTGTTTTGCTGTAGTGATTGAGGCGTTCATCAATTCAGTTAAGTATTTTCTTCCACCGATCCCCTTTAGATTTTCTCGTCCCACATGCTCAATAACTGACACTATGTCAATAGGGTCGCCTTTTTTATCAAGCTCTTGAAAGGCTTTGTAAATGGATTGGTTTTGCTGTCGATAGAAATGAATTGGCTTGAGCTGCGAATATTTAATCAAATCCGGCTCTTGTAAAATTGCACCTAAATATTGTTGTTCCGCTTCGTCGTTGAAATAAAATATGTTTCCTGTCATGACGGTTCACCTATTCCAAGCAACTTTCGTATCTCTGCTTTATGCCGTTCAATCTTTTTTAATTCTTCCTGGGTTGGTTCAGATTTGTTCAATTCAGAAAGATAGTTTTGAGTTTCTTCGACGTTAGGTATGGCAGCGGATCGGTCTGTTCTTGATTCTTTCGCTTTGATTAGATCAGCAACTTTAGGCGGAAACTGATTGTATTTCACATAAACGATCAAATTCGCCTCGATCTTCTCGTAATTCTCGGGCTTTAGGATTCTCGCCCATGCGTCTAGCTTTGTTTGATCAAACTCGAAATGCTCATAATATGTTTTGATTAGTTTAAGTAACTCTAGTGTTTCTGCTTTAGTCATCTGTCAAATCAAACTCCTTTTCATTCACAGCCGCTTTTCTCTTTGCTGCTTCTCTTTCACTTTTAATTCTTACGGTCAATTTATCGAATTGCTTTCTAAGGCTTGCAGGACTCAATATATTTGATTTCCAAAAACTATCTTTTTGCGTCCAGTTAATCAAATATTTCACCTGTGCATCTGACCGCTTGTCGATCTGCCTAATTAACCTAAAATCACTCGCCCATTTTTCCAGGTTCGGTTTTTTAGCTTGCGAATTATTTTCAAGGATTCTTTGATAAAGCAAATTGGCATTCTCCATGTCACAAGGTTCGTACTTGTGACGAGAATTATTTATATTCTTTTCATTCTTTACATTCTTATCATTCTTGATTGTGTGTTTTTGTGTTCGGTTCGTGTCTTTTTCGTGTTCTTTTTGTGTCTTTTTTTCATTTTCTGAATCATGGTAAACCCCATAATTAACAATGGTTATAAGCGTCTTTTTTGTGTCTTTTTTATAGTCAATCATCCCGTCGCTTTTTAACAGGTCGAGAAACTGGGAAACCTTCGTATTTGACCAAGACCAATGATCGCCAAGTTTACGAATTGAAGTCACTAGCTCGCCCTTCTTCAATTCATGAAGGTCATTTCCTAACACGAATTTATTATCTTTATGACTGGCTTTCATAAGTAAATCGAGCCAAGCTTCATATTTAGAAAACTTCCTTTTTTCTTGATATATCCAATGATCTTGTATGCTCCGATGAAGCTTAATCCAACCAATCATTACAATCACCTTACTTTAGAAAATTGACGTTCTTGTTGTACGCTGCTTCATTCATCAAATAGCGGAAACCTGCCACGAATCCAGTCACAAAAGCATCCTCAACTTCAAGACCTGCCTTTGCTGCGTGCGCTGAATCAAAATCTTTTAATATATTTTTAGAATGTGATAAAAGCCCTTCTAGTTTCTCGTACAAGTCATCTACGTTTTCTTGCGCCTGTACTGTAGATTCAGACCATTCAATGTCAGCATTAAGCGCCCCTTGTGGATCGTAAAGGGTTTTAGCGGCAACAAATTTTAAGATTGATACCATACCCGCATCATAGAATTGAGCCTCTTTATCTTCTTGACGTCCGATATGCTGTAACTTCGCTCTAACTTTAGAAACGGTTGCAGGTGTACCCATTAATTTCATTTGAAAAATCCCCTTTTTATCTCAAATTTGATTATTGTATTTTTTTGTTAATCATGTTAAAGTCGAATCAATATGGGGAAGCTCCTAAACTTCCCGTACCTTCCTTACTTGCATGACCCTATAATGTACAAGTAAGAAAATTGACTGATCCCGAGCGGATCAGTTTTTTATTTTCCCACTCTATCGCCGCTCCACAATGCATCAGTACGCCCTATGAAATGTTCGCAAGCTCTGCAATACGCTTTTGAACCTCCATAATGTAATAACGAATCATACATTGCGTGCTGATCTTCTTCCAAATCTCCATTGGAATTGTAATAGACGGTAGCTGAACCCGTGACCCTTTCTTTAGTAAAAAAGCCCGTTTCACTCTTGCAGCTTGGACAAACGATTTTATTAGTCATGCTTGTACCTCCTATAAATCTATTTAATGTGATGAAAATCATGAGCGGCATGACTCCTTATTCCCCGAAAAAACCGGCAATAATGATGATGCTAATGAATGTTAAAATCATGAAAACAGCTTGTCCCGTTGACTCCTTTTTTGCTAGAATCAGATTCCCTTGAATGCTCAAGTCATCATTTTTTTTGACTAACATAGGAATGACAAAACCGGGTACTTTTAGATGAGTCGCTGCATCCTCAATTTGCATGGTTTGGTTTTTACAGGCTTTGACGGTATGCAATAACTCGATATGTTTTGGTAGACTCATAGTTTTTCAGCCCCCCAATTACCCGTACGAAAGGTTGGTGACGGTTTTAATTCCTCCCGATAGATAATAGGATGCTTCTCTATATACGCTTCGAGTTCTTCTTTAGTCATTTTCCATACCTTCACCGGACCATGCGCATATGGATTTTTTGTATTTTTGTCCATTTTCATTTCCTCCTATCGAATAATGTTATTGATCAATTTATTCAAAGTTCACCCCTCTATAAGAAAGAGTGACATTTCACTAATACGAGTTGCAGCGGATTTAAAAATTCCTTAAATTGCGTCTGTCCACGCTTTTATTTACCATTCATCCATAATTTGTTTCATGACTTCTTTTGATTCTTCATAGAACCAAAACCGCTTCCCTCTTTCCTTGCGTCTCTCAAGAAGTTTCATTCTTGGATCATGTAAAAATTCATTCTCTAAAAAGCTTTTACTCATGCAAGTTCTTTTTGCCATTTGTTCTATGTCCCAAGTGAACAAAACTTCTTCAAGTGCTGCTTCTAGTTGCTGATAAATATAATTGCGAATTTCATCTTGATTAACATCCACATCAAAATTAACTATCGCCAAGCCAAGACGCTCCTTTCTTCTCTACAATTTGAACGATTTTTTCTCTCACTTTCTTGCCTTGACGCTTTCCTAATAAAATGTCAGATAGGTATGCGTTTGAGATATTTAATTGTTTGGCTAATTCTTTTTGCTGCATGTCGTTCATGATTAGCCACGTTTTAATTTTCTTTCCGAAGTCGGCTTGCATCATTAAAACCTTCTTTCAATGTTTTTTGTGCTAATTATTCAGCTTTTCGTTGACCGGAATTAGGATATATGCTAATATCTAGGCATAGCGAAATAAGCATACAAATTTAGCCTTTTGCGTTGGGGAACGTGGTTTTAGGCTATAGTTTGTCGTGTCTCGATAGCTGAATAAATAGCTTATGAACACAGTTTAATAGACTATATGCTATTTGTCAAACACAAATTAGCATAAAGTTTATTTCAGTCATAAGCTAACCTAAGGATGGTTGATATGACAATAGTTGAGAAAATAAAAAAGTTAGCTAATGAACGTAAAATAACTTTAGCAGAATTAGAAAGAAGAACTAATTTATCAAACGGAACAATTAGAAGATGGGATGATAAAACACCCGGCGTTGATAAGGTGAAAAAAGTCGCTGATTATTTTGATGTCTCAATTGACTATCTTTTAGGAAGGGTTGAGTCTCCTATTGAAACCGTCGCAGCGCACCATGATGGCGAAGAATGGACAACCGAAGAATTAGAAGAAATAGAAAAATTTCTCCAATTTATTAAATCTAAGAGAGAACAAAATTGAGGTGCAGCATCATTGGACTACCATTCTTTATTACAAAGTGCGACAGCAAGCGGAATCGACGTTTACGAAAAAGTATTATCACTCAAAACTAAAGGCTTATACGGTGATAATGTGATATGGATCAATCGAACATTATCTAGTGTTGAGAAAACATGTACCCTTGCTGAAGAACTTGGTCATCACTTTACTACTTACGGAAACATACTCGATCAAACTAAACTTAAAAACAGGAAGCAAGAATTGCGCGCACGTGAATGGGGATATAAGTTGTTGTTCCCCCTGGAAAGATTAATTGATGCACAAAAAGAAGGGATAAGAAATCGTTTTGAATTAGCTGAATACTTGAATGTAACTGAACAATTCCTTGAAGATGCTCTAAAAAGATATAAGGAGAAATATGGCTTATATAAACAAGTGGGAAAGCATACTATTTGTTTCGAGCCTTTAGGAGTCATTGAAAATTTTGAGGAGGTGATGCCTAAATAAACGCCCCTTTTAATGCGTCTGTCCACGTGGAAAGGGCTGATACAATGAAGATGGAAAAAAGCAATAAAGATGATCATTTGTTTTATTATTTTAATGCTAAAAATGAAAAACGGTGGTGTTATCGATACCGTTATTATGATGAATTTGGTAAGCGTCGTGAAGCTTCAAAACAAGGTTTCAAAAGTGAAAGCGAAGCCTATAGAATGCTTTTAAAGGTTAAATCTTCTATATTAGATGGAGAAATTAAAGAAATAGAAAGTACAAATTTAACTATTTCTAAGTGGTTTGATATTTGGATGGAGACAAACCGAGATCAATGGAAAACTCCTACTATCAAAGCGAGGGTTTTCACGATAGAGAACCACATAAAACCTTTGTTGGGAAATATAAAGATCAATAACCTAGACGCAGCAACATATAAGAAGAAGTTTATAAATAAGTTATTAGACAAATTAACTCCCAGTACGGTTCATGCGTACCATACAATCTTCAAAATCGGAATTAATGCTGCTGTCGAAAACGAAATAATAAAGAAAAACCGCTTTAAAAAGGTGAAAATAAGAAAAGACAATCCAAGCACTCTGATTGTCGATAATTTTTATACTGCTGAACAATTAAGCATTTTTCTGGAAGGCGCTCAAGCGCTTAAAAGTATTTCACATTATACTGCACTTCTCATACTTGCAAGTACAGGTATGCGTAAGGGTGAAGCGTTAGGTCTAACATGGAAAGACATTGATTTTAACAAATTCAGAATCACAATAAACAAAACCCGTGATTATGATGGTTTACGCCCCCCAAAAACTAATAATAGTTACCGCACTATAAAAGTCGGGGGGAAAGTAATAAACCAATTAAAATTATATCAAAAATGGTGTAAAGAATTAAAGCTTTCCTTTGGTCAACCTCTAAAAGAAGAAGATTTCATATTAATCAGTCGGACAAGCGGAAAACCTATATCACCTAACTCACTTAATTATGCTGTAAATACTGTCGCTGATAATCAAAAACTAAAAAAAATAACTGTTCATGGTTTAAGGCATACTCATGCGACTATACTTATAAGCAAAAGAATTCCAGTCAAAGTAATAGCTGATCGTCTTGGGAACAGCCCTCAAATGATTAATGATATCTATAGCCATACTTTTGAAGAATTAGAAATAGAATCAGTTGAAGTTTTTGAAGAGGCTATGAATTTATAATTTGGGGGATGTTTTGGGGGGGATTCTAAAACAATAAATTTTTAATCCCCTCTAATCCCTTTATACCAAAGGTTTTCTTTTTACAATAAGTCTATTTGCAATTTACTAATAAAAACGTATAATTTATACTAAGCACAGGAAGACGAAAGACAAAGGAGAGAAAAAATGGACGATTATGCTCATACTAAAGACATAGAACCTACAGCAGAAAACATCGCAAAAGCCATTTATACTGTTAACCGCCATGCTAAAACCGCACCAAATCCCAAGTTTCTTTATCTTTTGAAAAAACGTGCGCTGCAAAAACTATTGCAAGAAGGTAAAGGAAGAAAAGTGGGCCTACATTTCTCTAACAATCCCAAATATAGTCAACAACAGTCCGACGTGCTGATTGAAATTGGAGATTATTATTTTCATCTGCCACCAACTAAAGAAGACTTCGAATTTTTGCCACACTTAGGAAATTTAAATCAATCATATCGCAATCCGAAAGCGAATATGTCATTAAATCGAGCGAAACAAATACTTCAAACGTATGTCGGTTTAAAAGAAAAACCTGCCGCCACAAAACAAAAATCACATTATACAAAACCTGTCTTCAAACGGCTCGGGGAAAGTTATTTTTAAACAGAAAAAACCACTCAAAGCGAGTGGTTTTTCATATTATGGACAAAGGGCTAAAATGTTGTTTATTTTAGCTCTTTGTCTTCTTTTCAGCGTGATAGAAAACCTTTGCAGTCTAGGAAGGACAGCTACTTGTGCGGAGCGAATTTGGCATTCGTGAGCACCAGAGCGCAGGACTGACAAAGAATGCGAGGGTTTGTCTACACGCTGAAAAACCACTCAAAGCGAGTGGTTTTTTTCTTTAGATAATAAAATGATCTACTTTTTCAATCAGCTGATGAATTTCTGGTTTACTAATTTGATCATCTGCACCGATGGTTTCCCCTTTATGACGCAGATCGTCCGTAATTAATGAAGAGAAAATGAGAATTGGAATGGACTGTGTTAAAGGATTGTCCTTCAGCAGCTTTGTTAATCGATGTCCATCCATTTTTGGCATTTCTATATCTGTAATAATCATATCAATTTCTTCTGTCACACTGATGCCTTTACTGACAAGATCCATGACATGGTCATATGCTTGTTTCCCATCTTCAAAGGTTACAATGTTTTTATAGCCTGCCTCGGTTAATTCATTTGTTAATAAGCGCATGAGAAGCGGAGAATCTTCAACAACATACAGCTTCTTCCCTGTTCTTCTCTCGTCTTTCTCACCGTCAAACATATGATATGTGTCTACGCCAGATGCGGATTCAATATCATAAATGATTTTTTCGTAATCTGGAAGGAAAATCATTTTCTCGTCAAGCTTGATGATCCCTGTTAAATGACGGTCCATTCCTTGATTGAGTGCAGTTGGTTTTTCAATCTCTTCCCAGCTGACGCGGTGAATTTGCGATACCGTTCCTGTATGGAACACAAATTTCCGTTGGTTGAATTCAGTCACAATGTATTTCTCTTGTTCTGACTGATCTGACTCGACATTAAAAAAGGAAAATAGATTGATGACTGGTAAAATCTCGCCTCGTAAACTAATCATCCCTTCTACATCTTGGTGAGAGTGCGGTATAACTGTCACCTCAACTGGCTGAATAATTTCTCTTACTTTCATGACGTTAATGCCGAATTGATTTGAACCAATTTCAAACTTCACAATTTCCAATTCATTAGTACCAGAGTCAAGTAAAATTTCTTGTTTGTTTAAAGCCACGGAAATCCCTCTATTCTTCAATATAAGATTGTACTTTTTATATCGGCAGCATGGGTAAAAAGTTGACGTTTCTTTACGCTTTCTCTCGCACGAATTGATGAATCACAAGTCCTATGGCTGCAAGGATGAGCAAAGACCCTAATGCAAGACGGCTTGCGAGATTCCCATGTATTGCAAATAGCAGTGTGACGGAGCCATAAATGATGGGACCGACAATTGAAGACACCTTTCCCGAAAACGCAAAGAGACCAAAAAATTGTCCTCGTTTTTCTTTAGGCGTCAGCTCAATAATGAGGATTCGTGATGATCCCCAGCTTGCGCCAAGTGAAATTCCGAATAGACTGCCTGCTACCCAGAAGACCCATTCAGTTGTCGCTGTCACAGCTAGAATGAGCGCCACAATTAAAATGACATACACGACTGTAATCGAGCGCTTTGCCCCGATGGCCTTTGTGACATACCCGAATAGAAACGAGCCAATGATACTTGAAATCGTGGACACAAGATACAGCAAAATAAATTGACCTGCCGTAAAGCCAATGATAATTTTTGCATAAACCGCCATCATCGCAATCGCTGTCTGCAACGCATCATTCATAAAAAAGAAAGCGATCATAAAAATAAAGGCCGGTTTGTACTGCTTCATCTCTTTAAATGTACGAATAATCTCTTTATATCCGCTGAAAAAAGACGCCTTTTTCTCTTGCTGCGGGAGAGGTTGAGGATCTTTTATAATAAAGAGAAAGGGAAGAAAAAAGAGAAAGAATAAAAGGGCTGTCGGAATAAATGCTTCATGAAACTGGTCATTTCCTACAAGTAAATAAACAGAAAGGCCGACAAGTGTACCTAAATAGCCGACAGCAATACCGAATCCAGAAATGAGGGGGATTTCATCCTTTGTCCCAAGATCGGGCAAAATGGTGTCATAAAAAACAAGACTAGAGTGATAGAAAAATTTAGCAATGACGAACAAGGTAACCACCACCAATAAGGAGACAGGAAGACCAAACCATTCGTTTGAGAAATCAATCCCTGCAAAGATCCCCATCATAAAGGTACAGGCAATACAAATCAGGGTAAACACCGTGATATACCGCTTCTTTTTCCCTGTACGATCAATCAGCACACCGTATAAAGGCGTAAAAATGACGAGGAAAAAGCTTGCAAGTGCGTTCGCATAAGAAATAAATGTACTGGCGATTTGATCCATCCTCGCACTGTCGCCTATCGTCTCCTGCAAGTAAAATGGGAAGAAAATGGTGATCATATTCGATGAAAATATCGTATTTGCAAAATCATACAATGCCCAGGCCAAAACAGGTGCTGTGAAAAAGAGCCCGAAGCTTGCCCCTTTTTTCTGAACGGTCATTTTCCCTCTTTTCAATAGATTGACTCCCTTCTCTGCTTTTATTTTCACTATCATTCTACTTTATGTGACGTTTCCCTCTTCCATACAAGCAATCTATACAAAAAGCACCCCTTACTATTTAGCAGAGGTGCTTCTTTTCATTATTTCTTTACGACAATGGTACTTGCAATCAAATCGTGAAGTGCTTGTTTTTTTTCTGTGAAAAACGCAATGATGTAGCCAATACATAAGATTGGAGACAAAAAGCCTTTTGCAAAAAAGCGGCCTGTCGCGCGCCCGAATGTTATTTTTCCACCCGTTACTTTTGTCACTTTGATTCCAAGAGCCATTTTGCCAAGAGTTCCTTGAAGCTTTGATGATTCCATGATCGCATAATACAGCCAAGTCACCGCGATACCGACTAAAATCGTTACGCCATAGAAAAAGATAAAGCCCATTATGACTGCCCATTCTTCATCCGTGATCACCGTTGAAGAATAGTAATAGCTATCATCATACATTAAAAATGCCGCCTCAGGGCTTGAGACAAAAAAGAGTGTTGCGAGAATAAATACAATGAATGAAAATGGTACACTAATAATGACACCGTCTAAAAGATGAGCAAGAAAACGATAACCTACACCAGCTAGTTCAGGATGTTTTTCTTCTTGAATAGGTGCTTCTGACATGTTTGTTTCCATCCTATTTCTCCTTTATTATGTATGTTTTCTATAAATTTCTTATAATCATTCGTTATTATATCTTATGAATATCGCAAGATCAATGGAGCTTTTCATTTTTACATGAATTTTAGATCATTTTGCAATGATGATTTATGTGAATAAATACTGAAAATTCACGAAAATTATGGCACATCTAGTTCTTTCAACGCCTGATTTTTTAACATTTTGTGATATTTTTGTCTCATTTCGATTCTTCTGTTGACAATCACGTTTCACATGGTACAATAGTCAAGGATTTTTTAAAGAAAGGTGTTCATGATGGGAACTGTCGTACTATTAAAGAACAACGAAATGACTGTGATTGAAGATATTTGCGAAGCTGATTTTTTAGATATGAAACATGGTTTATCTAATGAAGATGCTGCTTATATCTCTTGGTATGAAGATTACGATACTGCTTATGGATATTGATTTCATTTCATAGATGAAGCGTAAAAAAAGGCGATACAACCTTCAAAGAGGTGGTATCGCCTTTTTACGTTTGTGTGCTTCTTTCACTTTCAGGTTCTACATGAATAAAGATTTGTGCATGCGGAAACGCCTGCTGAATGTTCTCTTCAATTCGATCACATAATTGGTGGACATCTTCAATGGTTGTTTTTCCATGAACAATCAAATGGAAGTCAATATATTCTTCAGCACCGGATCGTCTTGTTCGAAAGTCATGATATTCAATGAATTCTTGACTAAATGTTTGAATGATGCCCTCTATCACTTGTTCTTCTTCCGGGGTTAACCGGGCGTCGACAAGCGGCGGGAAGGCTTCCTTCATGAGTTTAAACGCTTCACGCATAATATAGAGCGCTAGCACCATTCCAATTATCGGATCGAGGAAATACCAGTCCGTTAATGCAACAAGCAATAAACTAAAGGCAACCCCTAGTGACGTAAACACATCTGTTAAAAGATGCAGTGCATTCGATTTCATGGCAACAGAATGTACTCGCTCTGCCTCTTTGTTCACAACTCTCGACACAACAAAATTGATAAGTGCCCCGATCAGCATGACCACAATACCAAGTACCGGCAGTTTAACAGGCTCAGGATGCATTAATTTATGAACACACTCATAAATGATCCAAATCCCAGCTACAAAAATCAACAAAGTTTCAATCGTTCCAGAAATATTCTCAACTTTCCCATGTCCATAAGGATGTTTTGAATCTGCCGGCTTTCTTGAAATACGAACAGAGATAAATGCAATAAAAGAGGCCATTAAATCGAGAAAAGAGTGAATGGCTTCTGATAAAACCGCAACAGATCCAGTTAACACCCCTACAATGATTTTAAGGACCACAACAAACGTATTACTCATGACGGATAAAAAGGCTATTTTCGATGTCTTTGCTGATTGATCCATCTATTATCGTCCTCCTTCAGGAGATCGTATGCCTGTGAAAGCAATTCCCATGACTTGATTCTCTCGTTCTTTCAGTTTATACCGTTTTGCCTTATTCTAATCATCTTAAGCAGAGCTGTATTTTCCGAGCAGGTTACGCTATAATAAATGTTGCTCTTTCTTCATATATCACTCATGCTGTGATGGATGGGAGAATAGACTACATATAACGATATCCGAAGCCTTTCCGCAGGTGACATTTATGCAGTGAATGGTAAAATAGGATAAAAACATAAATTTTTAAGGTGATGAGAAATGGAGCATTTGCTGAATCCAAGAGTAAAGGATATTGAAATTTCAGGCATTCGAACATTTTCAAATCTCGTATCTTCATATGAGGATGTCGTTTCATTGACCATAGGTCAGCCCGATTTTTATACGCCGCATCATGTCAAAACAGCTGCCAAAACAGCCATTGACGAGAATTTCACCTCGTATACTCATAATGCTGGATTTTTAGAGCTAAGACAAGCGATCCAGCAGTACATCAAAAAGAAAGTCCATCTTGATTATGATGCAGAGACAGAAATCATTGTGACAACAGGTGCGAGTCAAGCAATTGATGCTGCGTTTCGAACCATTTTGACTGAAGGCGATGAGGTCATCCTGCCCGGCCCTGTGTACCCTGGCTATGAACCGATCATTCGGATGTGCGGTGCGGTGCCTGTGCATATCGACACAACAAATGCCGGTTTTAAATTAAACGCCAAGCTGATTGAAGATGCATTAACGGAAAAGACAAAGTGTGTTGTCCTTCCATACCCTTCAAATCCAACTGGGGTCACGCTATTAGAAGAAGAATTGAAAGAAATTGCACAGCTTCTTGAAGGAAAGGATATTTTTATTCTATCTGATGAAATTTATAGTGAGCTGACATTTGATCGTCCGCATCATTCCATTGCTTCTTTCTTAAAGGAACAGACGATTGTCATCAATGGACTGTCAAAATCTCATAGCATGACCGGATGGAGAATCGGCTTTTTATTTGCTTCCGCCCCTATTGCTAAACATGTATTAAAAGTACATCAATATAACGTGTCTTGTGCCTCGGCTATCTCACAAAAGGCGGCACTTGAAGCAGTGACAAATGGTGTGGATGATGCACTGATCATGAGAGAGCAATATAAGAAAAGACTCGACTATGTATATGATCGACTCATTTCTATGGGGCTTCCGGTCATTAAGCCTTCCGGCGCTTTTTATATTTTCCCTTCCATTGAATCGTTTGGGATGAGTTCATTTGATTTTTGCATGGAGTTGTTAGAAAGTACAAGACTTGCGGTCGTACCTGGTTCTGCTTTCTCTTCACTCGGAGAAGGATATGTGCGCCTTTCCTATGCATATTCACTTGAAACGTTAAAAGAAGGACTTGACCGTCTCGAACAATTTGTTCTTGAAAAGCGTTCCATACAATCAATAGACGGATGAAACAACGGCTCTCTTGCCGTTGTTTTTATTTTGCGGGAAACATGATGTGAAACACAGTCCCTTTCTCTGGGTCGCTATCTACCCGGATGGTTCCGTTGTGATTTTCTAAAATATTAAATGTCACCATGAGCCCAAGTCCTGTTCCCTTTTCTTTTGTTGTTAAAAAAGGTTCACCGATCCGCTTCATGACCGATTCAGGAATACCAATTCCTTCATCTCTAATCGTGACAAGTATTCCTTCTTTTTCGGCTTTGGCGGTAATGTCTACCTTCCCTCCGTCCGGCATGGATTCGACGGCATTTTTGATTAAATTGATAAACACCTGCTTCAGCTGGTTTTGATCCCCATTCATCAGAAGATCCTCCTCGATATCACTTGTGTTCATCAAAATTCCATTTAAGTTGGCCTGTGTCTCTAACAGAGCGGTGACTTCGCTAATGATTTTTTTCAAATCAAGCGTCTGCATGGATGCCGTTTGCTGCGGCTTCGCAAGCATTAGTAGCTCACTTAAGATGATTTCAATCCGGCTCAGCTCAGAGAAGACAATTTCAAAATATTGATCACGGTCTTTTGTTTTTGGTTTAATGAGCTGTAAAAAGCCCTTAATCGCCGTCAGTGGATTCCTTATTTCATGTGCAATACCTGCTGCCAATTGACCTGCGATTGATAATTTTTCAGAGCGCAGCATGAGTTCTTCTGTCTGTTTTCGTTCAGATATATCTCTTAAAATAATTTGAACGGCTGTTTCACCAAAAAATGTGGTAGGGATACAAACCATTTCTGTATAAATCAACCGGTGTTTAAACGTATGGCAGCTCATCGTCACAATCTCAGAATCTGATGCTCTTTCGATTATACGTGATAAGCTCTTTTTGACTTTTTGCTGATCACATGAATGGATTTGATGAAAGATATCTTTTCCGATTAATTTATCGTAATGTTCGGCTTCAAATAATTTAATACCTGATTCATTCATAAATACCCATTTATGATCGTGGATGACGGCAATGGTATCAATAGAATTTTGGATAAGCAGCTGATACCGCTCTCTGCTTTTCTGAAGAACGGTTTGAAATTTCTTACGGGAAGAGATGTCCACTAATAGTAAAAGTTCTGCCCGTTGATTTTGATAAATTGCCGGAGATGACTTCACTTCAATATGAATCATGCTCCCGTCTTTCCTTTTCCATATTTGTTCAATCATTCCGACTGGAAGGCCTTGCTGCAGTCTTTTGATTCGGCTTCTCACAATGTCATGATACTCCTCGGCAATAAAATCAAACGCAGACTTGCCGATCATTTCATCTTTTGTACATACACCCATTAATTGCAGCATCGCATCGTTGGCATACACAATTTTCCCAAGCGCCGTAATACATAACGGATTTGGCAGCATGGCAATCAGATTTTCAGCTTCACTGACATCTTGGAAAGCCGGTAGACTGCCTAACGACTGTTCTGACACTTCTGTTGGTTGAAATGCTGCTTTTTGAGGCTCTGTATTCATTACCCTCATTTTCAGGATCATTTCTCTACTTAATTCGTTGTCTAACCCATCACAAGCAACAAAATCAATGCTTGCTTCTACCCATACAGCTGTAAGATCACTTCTAAGCAGTCTAAAGTGGCAAATCTCTAGCATGTGCTGATTATAGAAATAACTTTCGACGAGAAATTGATCTTCGGTATGAACAAAGTCTTTCAAAAAACACCCTAGTAAATCCTTTTGTTCATAGAGCAAAAGCTGCTTACAATTGGAAGAAATGTAGAGAAAGCGGCCATTAGAAGAAAGAACGGCATGTAAATCAATATTCGAGTACAGCTGATTCGAATCTTTCATTTTTTGTTCCATCGTCGTCCGACCCTCCTTTAATTTTTTTAGGGTTGTCCTTAGTTTGATGTATAAAAAGGATTCGCTAGAAAAACCGTATTTTCCTCCCAATCTCGTGTGAAACGTCCATATTTTCAGCAAAAAGGGAGCACTTTCTCTTGCTGTGCTCCCTGCTGTTTATTGCTTTTCATATTTCTTTTGTAATTCAACGTACTTATCAACAATTTTACTTGGAATGGTTTTAATGACAGGATCTTTATCTGATACATACGGTGTGACGACACTAAATGCCACTTTCGGATTGGAAGAAGGATAATATCCTCCAAAGGTTAAATTGTACGTGGCATTCCCCCACCAGCTCCGGTTGGCACCATAGTAGAAGGTTTGGGCTGTACCCGTTTTCCCTGCGACATCATGCTGACCGAACCGGCCAGCGGCAGTCCCGCCTGTTGATGTGACCATTTTTAGTCCCATTTTGACGCGGTCGATATCTGCTTTCGAGTTGTTAATGGTGTTCAGCACCTTCGGCTCATATTTCTTCACAACAGGACCTACTTCTTCCTTATTCGTTGGGAAGTGAACACTTTTCACCACTCTTGGCTGAATACGGTTACCTCCATTTGCGATGGTCGACATGTATTGTGCGACTTGAAGCGGTGTATACGTGTCATACTGGCCAATCGCTTCATCAAGTAAGAGTCCGCCGACTGTCTTAGGATGCGTCTGCATTCCGCTTGATTCCTGCGGCAAATCGATGCCTGTTTTTACGCCAAGACCGAATTGAGCATAGTAGTTTCTCATTTTTTGTAAGTGTTCAGGTCTTGCTGGTAACGGGCCATCCTTTTGATAGGTGATCCCTGCCATTCTCATCGCTACTTGGAACATGTAAACGTTGGAACTCTTTTGGAGTGCCTGAAGGTCGTTAACCCATCCAAGAACTTTGTAAGACTGTTTCGGCTTTCCTCCACTTCCCGCAAAATACAGCGGTGTATCCATATAGGATTGGTTGTGTGACATGCCATCTTGATAACCAGAGAGGACAGTAGCTCCTTTGACAACAGAGCCCATTTCATACTGTGTCGTAAATGTTCCGATCGCATAATCTGTGACGTCTCTTCCGTCCATTTTCTTCCCTGACATCGCGAGAACATCACCTGTGTTAGGGTCCATCATCACAACAAAGGCACGGTCCATCATATAGTTTCTTGCACTAGCAGATCTTAGCTCTGACTCAACGATTTTGTCGACTTCCTTTTGCAGCTCCATATCAAATGTGAGTGCAAGGTCAAGTCCTCTTCGTCCTTCTGTCCGCTTGATTTCATCAAGCAGTTTTCCGCCGACCTGTGTATATTGAACAGTTGCTTTTTCTGGATTGAGAAAATCTTCATATTGATATTCTAAATAACTTTTTCCTACTCGGTCATTTCTCGAGTAACCTCTTGCCATATAGTAATCTTCACGCTCTTTTATAATGCCTTGCTCTGGGGTGGTGACACCGCCAAGGACATTATAGAGGGTTTTTTCATACGGATATTTCCTTGTCCAGTCATTGATGACATTTACACCAGGCAGTTCATCAAGATGCTCTGATACTAGTGAGATCTCTTCGTATGTCAAACTTACGGATGATGTCTGTTTTGATTCTTTTGTTTCATCAAGCAACGCAACTTTTTCGTCCCCTTTTTTCTCTTCGTTCGGGTCCATTGCTTTCACGATTTGAGGTTCAAAGGCATATCCGCCTGTAAACCTGCGATAGATCGCTGCAACTGCTTTTTCCTCTGCATCTTTTTCGATCGCCTTGATTTCTTTCTTAGGCACACGCTCTACTTGAAGAGGATAGACATCTTTTGCTTTAAGATTCTTTTGCTCTGCTTTTGAAATGAGCTTATCCGCTTCTTTCGGATGGCTTGCCAGCCAAAAATCTCGAATGTCACGCTCTCTCAAAAAATCTGTATCCATTTTTATATAAGTCGCAAGTTTTCTTGCTACTTTAATCTTATCCTCCGCTTTCACACCGCTTTCTGATGTATAAACGATGGCAGGTACACTTTCGTTATCAACAACGACTCTTCCTCTCGCGTCATACATTTTTCCTCTTGGAGACGGGTATGATGCTGTTTTGACCTCAGTTCGGTTGGCTTGCTTTTTATAATCCTCACCATTGACGATTTGCAGCACACCGAGCTTGATGACAAGTCCAGCAAATAAACTAAATACAGCGAAGAAAAAGAGATTAATTCTCCAGGCGTTCCGGCGCTTCATTTTTTTCTGCTCGGCAGCACCTTGATGCTGTTTCTCTCCCACTTATGTAGCTCCTCTCATCCTTTCAATCTTTTACAATTACCACTCATTATTGTAACACTTTTGTAATAGTTGTTACAGCGAAACAAGTGAAAAAAAGCTGTCAATCCCTATTCTGCAAAAAAATATACTAACACTTTAAAATATTGGTATGTTTATGTCGTTTTCTTTAAATAGAAAGATTCTCCATTCATTGATATGAGGAGATTCTTTCTATGACTTTAACAAAAATGACAAATGGGCGTTGTCAATGGAGGATGCTGGTACGTTTATAACAAAAAGTCCATGTTATGATTTTCTGTGAGAAAACAAAACAAAGATTTTAGGAGGAGTTACAAAATGAAAAAGAAATCATTCATTTTTTCAGCGCTGACAGCTGCTGCATTGATCACGTTCACTGGAGGGCATTCAGCTGATGCGAAAGAGCTTAACCTGAAACAAGTCATAAACGTACAGCATCAAGCCATTGATCTTCATACATTAGCTGCAAAATTACATATCTCTTCAGATGTAAACAAGCTAAGCACTTCAAATCAAAAAGAGATCGAAGCTCTATTAAACAAGCTGATCAAAAGTGGTCAACCTGTTACTGGAACAAAAGTGGTGAAAGAAGTAAACAAAGCAAAAAATGAGCAAAAACAAGAATCAGTGAAAAAACCAGCTGCTTCTAAACCAAGCACACCAGCAAAAGAAAACACAACGAACAACAGCTCAAAATCTGATCAAAAAGACACAACTGCAACAAAAGCAGACAGCAGCTTAAATGCATTTGAACAAGAAGTGGTTGAGCTGACAAATAAAGAGCGTGCAAAACAAGGCTTAAAAGCTCTTTCTGTTGATTCTAAATTAAGCAAATCTGCTCGCGCTAAATCACAAGATATGAAAGATAAAAACTATTTCTCTCATACAAGCCCAACTTACGGATCTCCATTTGATCAAATGAAGCAATTTGGTATCACGTACAAAACAGCAGGTGAAAACATTGCGCAAGGTCAAAGATCACCTCAAGAAGTAGTAACAGCTTGGATGAACAGTGAAGGTCACAGAGCGAACATTTTAAACAAAAACTATACACATATTGGTGTAGGTTATGTGAAATCTGGTAACTACTGGACGCAGCAATTCATCGGAAAATAAGATCAAAAAAACCTGTCTCTTTTCGGGACAGGTTTTTAGTTTGTCTTCTTTTTTCAGCAATGTGAGGGCTTGTTTACACGCTACAAACTGTTCCACCTAGGCGGAGCAGTTTTTTTTATTTCACCCATAATTTATAGATGCTTTGTGTTCCGCTGTTTTCTTCGCCCTGTTCGCTGAGCTTTTCATATAATGACTTCGCTAGTGACAGGCCTGGCATCTCTTCTCTCATCAGCTCTGCTTCTTCAAGTGCAATGCCCATATCCTTAATAAAATGCTTCACATAAAATCCTGGCTCGAAATCACCTTTCAGCATTCTTGGTGCAAGGTTTGACAAAGACCAGCTGCCGGCTGCTCCTGTTGTGATGCTTTTAAGTACCTGCTCTGGATC
This sequence comes from Bacillus sp. FSL K6-2869, assembly GCF_040869405.1. NCBI lineage: Bacteria > Bacillati > Bacillota > Bacilli > Caryophanales > Bacillaceae > Bacillus > Bacillus sp. FSL K6-2869. The sequence goes on along the minus strand of NZ_CP152035.1, from coordinate 1,332,706 downwards.
AAGTCCTGATTTTTCCGCATAGGCCATTGCCTCAGCGACACCTACCATCCCTGCTGCGATAGCAATTTGGTTACACATTTTTGTATGCTGACCACTTCCTGCAGGTCCTTGATATTGAATGTTTTCGCCCATTTGCTGAAATAGCGGCAGGCATGCTTCATAGGCTGCTTTTTCTCCGCCAATCATAATTGCAAGCGTGCCGTTTTGGGCTCCAACGTCTCCGCCAGAGACCGGCGCATCTAATGCAAATAGTCCTTTTTCCTTCGCTTTCGCTTCAATTTCTTTTGCCAGCTGAGGTTTCGATGTGGTCATATCAATGAGGTATGTACCAGGCGCAGCATGTTCCACGAGTCCATCTTCTCCTAAATAGACTTCTTCTACATCTGATGGATACCCGACCATTGTGATGACGGCATCTGCCTCCTTTGCGATCTCCTTCACGGTCGATTTCCAAAGAGCACCTTTTTGAACCAATGTGTCTGCCTTTGCTTTTGTTCTTGTATAAACGAGAACTTCGTAGCCAGCATCCATTAAATGCCCTGCCATACTACGTCCCATTACACCGATTCCAATAAAACCAACTGTTTTGATTTGTGCCATCAAGAACTCCTCCTTATAGAGACTTTGTCAATCCACCATCAATGATGAGGGTTTGACCTGTCATATATGTATTGGCTTCAGATAAAAGAAAAGCTGCATATGCTGCAAATTCCTCTGGCTGTCCGTAACGGCCCAGCGGAATCATACGTTCAGCTTGTGCTTTGATCTCTTCAACCGATTGTTGCTCCTCTTGTGCACGGTGTTTGTCCAACTGTTTCACGCGCTCTGTTTCAATTTTCCCGGGGGCTAAGGTATTGATCAAAATGCCATCTTTGGCAAGCTCCTGGGCAGCTGTTTTTGTCCAGCCGGTAATGGCCGGTCTAAATGTATTCGACAGCATCAAGCCTGGGATCGGTTCTTTGACCGACATAGATGCAATATTTAACACTCGTGCACCTTGTTTTTTTAAATACGGCAAGCCTTCTTTTAATAACCGAATATAGCTGAGTAAATGAAGCTGAAATGATTCCATCCAATCTTCATCTGTTAAGGTTTCAAGTGTTCCTGTTTGAGGACCGCCTGTATTGTTCACGAGTATATCAAGACGTTTTTCATCACCTGCTGCTGCGACGACAAGCGCTTTAATTTGCACGGCATCAGATACATCACATACTTGATACGTCAGCTTCCCTTTTACAAGCGGGGATAATTCTTTGACCGCTTCTTGCAGCGTGTGCTCATGTCTTCCCGAGAGCATCACATCTGCTCCCTCTTTTGCAAGATGAAAGGCAATGGCTTTACCGATACCTTGACTGCTTGCAGCGACCAATGCTTTTTTTCCAGATAGATTAACATGCATGTTGACACCCTCCTCTGTTCATATTTTATCATACAAAAAGAACCTTGCTCACATGGCAAGGTTCTTTTCTGCAAGATTATAGTTTAAACCGATTGACTGCCTGACGCAGTGCCTGACTTGATTCGTTCAACATTTCTGTTGATGTTTTCGTTCTTTCTAAAGCTTGTACTTGTTCGTCTGTGGAAGCATGTACTTCCTCAGCTGAAGCGGCGGATTCTTGTGAAATGGCCGCAATACTTTGAATGGAATCATTCATTTTCTGCTGTTCTTCAGTCATTTCATTGATTTGTGTATGAATGCTGTCAATGGAGCCGACAAGTGCCTGCATTTCCATTGTGATACTGCTGAGTGCCTCACCTGTTGAATTGATGGCATCACCTTGTTCTTCATTCATTTTGCTTGCTGCTGTCATCGCTTCAGCTGCCTTTTTCGATTCATCTTGAATGAGTTTTACGGTTTCACTAATATGTTTCGTTGATTCTGCAGATTGTTCAGCCAGCTTTCTGACTTCTTCTGCAACAACAGCAAATCCTCTTCCGCTTTCTCCTGCTCTCGCTGCTTCAATACTTGCATTCAGTGCGAGTAAATTCGTTTGATCTGAGATTTCAGAGATCGCTGTTACGACGTTTTCAATATTTTTTGTTTTATGCTCAAGGTCAAGCAGCATTTGCTCTACCTTCTTCGATTCTTCATTCGCTTGTGTTGATTTTTGGACGAGCAGACCAAGAGCATCAAGTCCTCTATAGCTTGCATCTTCCGATGATTTTGAGTTGGTTTGCATTTGCGTGGCAAGCTCACCCATATGACGAACTTTTTCATACAAATGCTCTGATTTTTCATTAATGGTTTCCGCTTCTGATGCTTGTTTCGTCGCTCCTACAGCGACCTCTTGAATAGCCGTTGCAATCTGTTCACTAGATAGCAAGGTCTCGTTTGAAATTTGTGTCACTTCATCCGTTGATTTCACAACCTGATCTGAAGACTCTTTCACTTTTTCAATTAAATCCCTGATGCCTTCAGTCATTTGATTAAAGCTTTTCGTGAGGAAACCTATCTCATCCTGAGACTTCGACTCAAGCGAGCTGGTTAAATCGCCTTCAGACACTTTACGAACATGCTCGATGAGGCGTTTAATTGGTGTTGTAATGCTTCTAGCCAATAAGTAGCTTAGAATCATGGCAAGTATAATGGCAATGACAGAAATAATGATACTTGTCTGATTCATTTGTTCAGTGATCCAAAGAAGTTTCTTTTTCTCGAAGCTCACACCGATCGTCCAGTTTGCCTCTTTAATTTTTGAGATGACGGTCAGCTGTTTGTCATCATCAATACCCGAGTTGTCGATCGCTTTTTTCACAGAAGCGACTTTTGAGATATTTTTTCCTTGCTCTGTTGGATGTGCCAAAATGGTCCCTGTGCCGTCAACTAAGAAAGCCGTTCCCATATAAGGAATCTTTTGTTCTTTTATATAAGACTGAATGGAAGCCAGTTTCAAGTCAAGTCCAGCGACACCGACTACTTTCCCGTTTCGTACGATCGCCTTCGTGGCTGAAACGACCATTTCATTTGTTGCTTTATCAATGTACGGATCTGTCCATAGGACTTCGTCAGGCTTTTCAGCTGCTTGAATATACCAGTCTCGTTTAGACGGATCATACCCTTCACCAAAATCGGACTCCGGGAAAGCGAACATTTTACCATCACTTGTTCCTATATAGGCAAGCGAGATGAGTTCATCCTGCTCCTGCAATCCTTTTAATTCATCGTTTTCAAATGCCAATGTCTGCTTTGTTTGTTTCTGTGCAAAATCTTCAGTAAGTGTACTTGTTGCCAATTTGTTAATCGTATCACCGTAATTCTCAAGCTTTAGTGCTATGATGTCTCTCATGCTTTCTGCCGTTGCTGCTGTCGTTGTTTTCGCATCTCGTTCAATCAATGGTCTTAATACTAAATTGGAACCCACTTGAACTGCGACAACGGTTAAAATTAAAATAACTGAAATGAAAACAGCTATTCTCACTTGAAGTTTCTTAAACATCTCATCACCCCTACATCCTACTTTCGCATCTTAATGTGTATATCGGCAAAATTGGTACCGCATTCAATAGTTGTAAGAAAATTTAAATAGAAAAAACAAGCCATAATGACTTGTTTTAAGTAAAATATTCAATTTTTGCAGACGGAAAGTACTGTTCGATATATGATTCTAATGTCTGTCTAAGTTCTTGTTCTTCGTCTTTTTGATAGATATATTTTCCAATTCCGTATCTACCCCACTTATATCTTCTCTTTTCTTCATCTAGTTCTAGTTTTGTTTTTGGATAGTTTTTTTGGATGACACGCTTCGCCGGTTTTGTAAAACGGTGCTGAATCATTTCAAAGGTGATATCTTGTCTCACTTCTTCAGGGAGAGCTGCATCGAGTTTTTCAAATAGGACTTTATAGCCCTCTTGCCACCCTTCATGAATGTAAATAGGGGCAATAATAAAGCCAAGTGGATAGCCTGCTTTTGCTACCTTTACAGCCGCTTCAATCCGCTGATCGAGTGGTGATGTTCCAGGTTCGAAATATTTAATGACATAATCGGCATTGATACTAAAGCGGAATCTTGTTCGTCCATTGTGTTTTGCATCTAACAAATGGTCTACATGATGAAATTTCGTAACAAAGCGTAGTTTGCCAAGATCGGTTTGACCAAAGTATTCAATCGCTCGTTTGAGTGTGTGAGTCAAATGGTCAATTCCGACGATATCAGATGTACACGAGGCTTCAAATCGTGTGATATCAGGCGCACGCTCGTTCATGTACTGTTCAGCCTGATCTAAGATCTCTTCTACATTGACATATGTGCGAATGTACGGCTTACTCCCCATAGTCGTTTGCAGGTAGCAATAATGGCAATGCCCCATGCATCCTGTCGCAAAAGGAATGGCATACTCTGCAGATGGTTTAGATGTATCAAATTTTAAGGTTTTTCTCACACCGATAACGAGCGTCGACTTTGCATTACGGTACTTTTGCAAATCATTTTTCCCCGGAATATTTCTCACTTGGTTGTGTGAGGTTGTTTCTCTAATTTCAATTCCCATGCCTTCAAACTTTTCTTTCAGCTCTTGTCCTAATGGGTACTCTAGCGCCCGAGGTTCAATATACACAAGCTGGGGAACGAACGGTTTGATCATATTTAGCACATCCTTACCTTATAGGTTCATACCGTTACTTTAACCTCTCAGGATGGCTTCTATCCTTTCTAAAATCTCCCTTATTCAAACAGATCTTGATAAAGGGCTTCTGCTTCTTCGTATGTTGGAAATACGGCATCATCAGGGGCTAATGGGTGATATGTTTCAAGTAGAAATAGCGCAAGCTCTTGTTCATTGTAAGGGTGTGAAACGATTTCCGCTTCTTTAATTTGTGCGACATTGGCTGCATGTGGATTTCGATAAATGACATATACTTGATCACCTGGCTTATAGTTAGAGAAAGACAAACTGGTCACCTCCATTTTTTATTTTAGGATGCCCTTCTCTTCATGCGATATGACTGATTATGATAAAATTCGACAAAAAAACCAGACAGTTTGACCTGTCTGGTTTACATCACCTAGTTATGTTGAAACGTTTTTTTCACGAAATCAACCACTTCTTCAGTTGTGCTCAGTGATAAGATATGCTCTTTAAATGATGCAGCTTCTTCCTTAGAAAGCTTGCTTAACTGCGTTCTTGCTGGAAGAATCGATGTTGCGCTCATTGAAAATTCATCTAATCCTAATCCAAGTAAGAGCGGGATTGCGATTTCATCTCCTGCCATCTCACCGCACATGCCAACCCATTTACCTTCTTTATGCGCTGCTTCAATCACAAGCGTTATGAGGCGTAAAATAGCTGGATTGTATGGCTGGTAAAGATAAGACACTCGTTCGTTCATTCGATCAGCAGCCATTGTGTATTGAATCAAATCATTTGTTCCAATACTGAAGAAATCTACTTCTTTTGCAAATTGATCTGCGATAACAGCTGTTGATGGAATTTCTACCATCATTCCGATTTCAATGGAATCAGATACTTCTGTACCAGCAGCAACCAATGCTTCTTTTTCTTCAAGTAAAATAGCTTTTGCTTCTCTAAATTCTGATAACGTCGCGATCATAGGGAACATGATTTTCAAGTTTCCATATGTACTTGCACGAAGTAACGCGCGTAGCTGTGTTCTGAAAATCTCCTGCTCTTCAAGGCAAAGGCGGATCGCTCTATAGCCAAGGAACGGGTTCATTTCTTTTGGAAGCTGCAAGTAAGGAAGTTCTTTATCGCCACCAATATCTAGTGTGCGGACAACCACTGCTTTGCCTTCCATCTTCTCTAAAACGGTTTTATACGCATCGAACTGCTCTTCTTCTGTTGGGAGCTGATCTCTGCCCATGTATAAAAATTCTGTACGGTACAATCCAACTGCTTCGCCGCCATTTTCAAGTACACCTTTCACATCTTCAGGTGTTCCAATATTCGCAGCTAACTCTACGTGAACGCCGTCTTTTGTGACCGTTGGCTGGTCAACAAGTTTCGCCCATTCCGCTTTTTGAGCTAAGTAGTCTTCATGCTTTTTTTGATACGCTTTCACTTCATCTTCAGAAGGCTGAATGATGACGTCTCCACTAATACCATCAACAATGATCAGATCATTGTTTTTCACCGTTTTTGTTGCTTCTTTTGTCCCAACAACTGCTGGAATTTCCATTGATCTAGCCATAATCGCTGAGTGAGAAGTACGACCACCGATATCTGTCGCAAAACCTTTGACGAATTGTCTGTTCAGCTGAGCTGTATCAGAAGGTGTTAAATCTTCAGCAATGATAATGACTTCTTCAGAAATCATACTTGGGTTTGGAATGTCAACGCCTAGCAAATGACCAGTGACACGTTTGGTAACGTCGCGAATATCCGCTGCACGTTCTTTCATATATTCATTGTCCATTGCTTCAAACATTGTAACAAACATTGTCGCTGTTTCTTTTAAAGCAAATTCAGCATTTACTTTATCCGATGTGATTTTATCCTTCACTGGGTTGAGCAGCTCTGGATCACTTAACACAAGAAGGTGTGCAGAAAAAATATCCGCTTTATCTTGGCCAAGTTCTTTTAGCGCATGCTCTTTAATTGCTTCAAGTTCTTGCTTTGAAACATGAATTGCTTCTTCAAAGCGTTTCACTTCTGTCTCTGGATCATTGATGTCTTTTTGGTGAACTGTTAAATCTGGTTCTTCTAGACGATATGCTTTTGCAATCGCAACGCCTGCTGAAGCACCGATTCCTTTCAGTTGTTGCATTACTCGCCTAGGCCTTCATTTTTCATTGTGTCTTTTAGCGCAGCAAGTGCATCATTTTCATCAGAACCAGAAGCAGAGATTGTGATTGTAGCACCTTTCGCAATTCCTAGAGACATTACACCCATAATAGATTTCAGGTTCACTGTTTTACCATTATATTCTAAGTTGATATCAGCATCATATTTACTAGCAGTTTGTACAAGAACTGTTGCAGGACGTGCGTGAATTCCAGAATCTGCAGTTACTTTGAATGTTTGTTGAGCCATTTTTATCAATCTCCTTTTTATACATTTCATACATCCACAATATTATATCATACTGCCGAGCTTGTCATCTAACAAGAACGGCAGTTATGAAAATTATTTTGAAATTTTCATGATGTTTTCTTGGCCAGCTTTGATTTCACCGGATTCTTGAAGGTCAATAAATTGTCCTTCACTTAAGTTTGTAAATACAATTGGTGTCATTAAAGATGGTACTTCTGACTTAATTTTATCAATATCAACCTCTAAAAGTTTTTGACCGATTTCTACTTGGTCTCCCTCTTGTACAAATGCTTCAAATCCTTCTCCTTTGAGGCTGACTGTATCAATCCCGAAGTGAATCAAGATTTCAAGTCCACCATCAGACTGGAGGCCGATGGCGTGTTTTGTTGGGAACACATTTAAGATTTTTCCTCTTACTGGTGAAACCACTGTTCCCTCTTTTGGCAAGATAGCAAAACCGTCACCCATCATTTTCCCTGAGAATACTTGATCTGGCACATCTGTAATTGGATGCAGCTCCCCTGTAATTGGTGAAGCAAACGTTTCTTCCCCTTGTTCGTTTTGAAGCGGTTTTGCAATGACTTCTTCAACCTGCTGACTGACTTCTTCTTTTGCAGAAGGGTCTTTCGCTGGTCGAGGTGTGCGCCCTGCAATAATGTCTTGCATTTGTGTTTTTAAATTATCAGAGCGTGGTCCAAAGATGGCCTGGATGTTATTCCCTACTTCAAGGACACCTGAAGCGCCAAGCTTTTTCAAGCGGTCTTTATCCACTTTTTTCTGATCATTTACAGTGACACGTAAACGCGTAATACAAGCATCTAGGTGTTTAATGTTTTCTTGGTCACCCATTGCTTCAAGAATTTCATAAGGTAAGTCATCGCCTTTTCCAGATTGAGCGCTGCTTGCACCGTCAGCTGCTTCATCTTCTCGTCCTGGCGTTTTCAGATTAAACTTGCGAATCGCAAATCTGAATCCGAAGTAGTAAATGACAGCCAGTACGAGACCGACTGGAATAACAAGCCACCAAGCGGTTCTATTCGGCAGGATACCAAATAGGAAGAAGTCGATTAACCCTCCTGAGAAGGTCATCCCGATTTTCACGTTTAGAATATCCATTATCATAAAGGATAATCCAGCAAATACACAGTGAATCGCAAATAATATCGGTGCAACAAACAAGAATGAGAATTCAAGCGGTTCAGTGATCCCTGTTAGGAAAGAAGTAAGGGCCGCTGACCCCATAATTCCTGCTACAAGTTTTTTATTCTTAGGTTTTGCTTCATGGTAAATCGCAAGTGCTGCTGCTGGAAGTCCAAACATCATGAACGGATATTTCCCTGTCATGAATGTCCCGGCTGTCAGCTGAACACCATCTTTGATTTGCGCCATGAAAATACGCTGGTCACCACGGATAATATCTCCTGATAAGCTCTTATAGCTAAAAAATTCATACCAGAATGGTGCGTAGAATATGTGGTGCAGACCAAACGGAATTAATGAGCGTTCAATGACACCGAATACAAAGGCAGCTAGCGGCTCATTCGCTGCAAGCAGTCCAGTTGAAAATGAGTTCAATGCACCTTGGATTGGCGGCCAAATGACGAGCATCAAAAGCCCTAAAATAAGTGCTGAAATCGACGTAACGATTGGAACAAAACGCTTACCAGCAAAGAAGCCAAGATATTGCGGGAGCTCAATTTTGTAAAATTTATTAAACATATAAGCGGCTAATACCCCGACAATAATCCCGCCAAAAACGCCGGTAGACAAGGTCGGTATGCCGAGCATATTCACATACGCTGGATGACTTTCCTTAAAGAACTTAGCCAATTTGATTGAATCGGATGGAATGGAACCGTTGGCCATTAATACGGCACTCATCGTTACGTTCATGACAAGGTAACCGATAATCGCGGCAATCCCTGCCACACCGTCTCCATTGGCAAGACCGATGGCAACCCCTACAGCAAATAGGAGTGGAAGATTCGAGAAGACAATATTCCCCGCATTCTCCATAACACTAGCAACAAGCTGAATTGTATCATTGCTTAAAAATTGAGCGACATCAATCAGCTGCGGATTTTGCATCGCATTTCCGAGTGCTAGTAGAATACCAGCAGCAGGAAGGATCGCAACTGGAAGCATAAGTGCTCGTCCAATTTTTTGCAACACACCAAAAAGTGATTTAAACACTGGTTGAACCTCCTTTTGTTTTCGCTTACAACATGCATTTCAATTACACACTGACGTACATTTCATAATTAACCGTTTACATTTCACTTTCGGAACACAAAAAAGGCATGGTGATATAAGGTTGCGCAAATAACAGGATCTTATCCTGTATTTACCTTAAGTCACTCATGCCTGATCGAATCAGTTACACGTTTCAAGGAAACTATGAAATTTTATTCGTCAATCTGTACAGGTGAAGTGTCAAATAGACAGCTTCGGCATCTTGTACAGGCTTTTTCAATGCATGTTGCAAAATTTTGATCATTTTCCAAGCAGTATTGTAGCATAAAGGATATTCATTTTTCAATAGATGAAGCAACTTTTCTGGCTCCTCTAATGATTCTTCCCGTTTAATACGCTCAATCGAAAACGTAATATGGCGCAGTAAGCGTAAATAATGAATACTTTCTCTATCTACTTTCATATGAAATGCATCTTCTATGACTTGGACCATTTGTGTCATGAGCTGCGAATGACGGTTGACCTCGGATAAAGGCCGGTTCGTTAAAGCAGAGTGAATGTGGAGCGCAATAAACCCAATCTCTCCTTCGGGCAGCTTTGTTTCAACATCTGGCCTCGCATTTATCAGTTCCACGACTTCCTTTGCGACCTCGTATTCTTTCGGGTATAAGGATTTCGTTTCAAGCATAAAAGGATTGGTGATATCATAGCCTTGCTTAACTCGCTTAAAACTAAAGGCAATATGATCTGTCAGCGCAATATGAATATGCTCATTTAAACGATGCCCCATTTTTTCTCGTATATGATAAATGACGTCATTGGCAAGCTCAATCATGTCCTCATTAATGTGGTGCAGCAATTGTTTGTATTCTGTTTGCTCTTTTGTATTCTTTAACACAAACATTTTCTCAAATGCCGCTTGATCGAGAACGTCACCCGATTTTTTCCCAAAGCCGATCCCTTTATCAATCAGGACCACTTCGCCTAAAGAAGGGTGTTTTGCGATGATGACATTATTATTTAACGCTTTATCAACGGTGAAGGATTCCATGAACATCCCCACCTCCTTCTTATTCAATCCTTCTTATCGTACAAAACAGATGAAACGTGCGTCAACGATTGTTTTTCAAAATAGTCGTTGTGCGCTCAACGAGTCGATATGAAAGCACCCTTTTTTCTGGTGCCTCACCTTGTAACACTCGATTAAACAAGTCAAATGCTTCCTGCCCCATTTGTTTGAGGGGAATGTCTATACTAGAAATCCCCAATGCTTCACTCAATTGATCGTTTTGAAAGCCAAGTATAGCTGGTGATTCTCCAACGTTTATTTGGTGACGCTGTGCCTCTAGTAAAAAACCTGCTGAGACATCATCGTTTGTAATCAGTAAGGCTGTCGGACGATTTTTCATCTCTTTCCATTCTGTAAATAATTGCTTGCCATCAAAAATGGTTAGTTTTCCTTCAATGACCCAGTCCTCATCAATGTCCTGCCCAAGCGACCGCATCATTTCTTGATAAGTCTGAATTCGAACTTGGCTATTTTCCCCTTCTGTTCTAGCAAGAACGATTGCGATTCGCTCATGACCGCATGCCGCTAAGTGTTCAAGCCCTTCCTTAAAAGCCTGATCATGCGCAATCGATACCGATGAACATGTATCATGCGGAGTAGGATGACAAAAGATAATAGGACCAGATTCCTGCCACTTTAAAATGTCTCGATCACTTAACGCATTTGAGCAAAAGATTAAACCATCCACACGCTGCTCTTTTAAGCTCATTAATGCTTCTTTTTCCTTTAATGGGTCATATCCTGTTTGAAACAATGCAAAATGCATTTCGCACTCCTGTGCTTTCTCTGCAATCCCTGTGACAATTCCGCTGAAATAGGAGTGATCAATTGTCGGAAGTACAATTCCAAGCATATTGGAATAGCCCTTTGCTAAATGCACTGCCTGAATATTCCGTGTATATTTGAGCTCTTTCATCGCACTAAGTACGCGCTCTCGCTTTTCTTCTTTGACATAAGGATGATCATTCATCACTCGTGATACGGTGGTAACAGATACACCCGCTCTTTTCGCAATATCCCTTATGTTAGGCATTTTTTCTCCTACTTTCTCTTGATATGGTAAGCGTTTCATACTTTAAGATGTATGTGAGCTGAACAAATCACTGGGTGGAAAGGGGAATTCAAGATGGGTATTATCATATGGATCATATTATGTTTGACTATTTTGTTTTCTGCTCGATTCGCACTACATCCTTCAGGAAAAGAACATAAAATCAAGCCGTTTCAATCAATTGATGATTTTTTTGTTGATAAGGATCGCAAAGAGTGACAAAAAAATCACGATGACGCTCCCAATACTTGGACGTTCATCGTGATTTTTTTCATTACTTGATGATCGTCAACTCTTTTGGATAATTGGTTAAGGTGACTGGGCCATCTTTTGTAATGAGAACATCGTCTTCAATTCTAACCCCGCCGACTCCTGGTACATAAATACCCGGCTCGATCGTATAGACCATCCCTTCTTTTAGAAGGTCATCATTTGCTTGACTCATAGAAGGGAACTCATGTACAGAAACCCCGAGTCCATGCCCTAGACGATGCGGGAAGTATTCGCCATATCCTGCTTCTGCGATCAGCCCTCTTGCTTTTAAGTCAAGGTCACCAATTCTCACACCCGGCTGGCTCATATCAAGTGCTGCCAATTCGGCTTTCAAGACGGTGTTGTAAATATCTTTTTGTTGTTCAGACGCTTCTTGATAAATGAAGGTTCTTGTAATATCTGAACAATAGCCATCCACAATCACGCCGAGGTCAAATAAAACAAAATCACCTTTTTTCAAGGCTGCCTGCCCCGGATTTCCATGAGGTTCTCCTGATTTTTCTCCGAATAGTACCATGGTTGAAAAGGACATGCCCTGAACGCCTTTTTTCTTCAGTTCATATTCGATGACAGCAAGAACCTCGGTTTCCGTCACCCCTTCTTTTAGGGCATGAACCCCAATTTTGACGCCTTCGTCTGCCAATTGAGCAGCTTTTTTCAATGTTTCAATTTCAGCTTCGTCTTTAATTAGTCTTAGCTGATTGAGCACATCTTCTGCCCGGACAAATGTTTCTGCCCCAGTGACAGCTTGGAGCTGCTCTGCTCTTTGCAAAGGAATGGATTCTTTTTCAATCGCTAGGCGAGTCGCTTTTACTCCTCGTTTTTCTAGTGCCTTTTGTATGAAATCAAAGGGGTTTTCATGGTCTTCATATCCAATGAGATCTCCAGCCCATCCCGCATTTTTTGCTTGCTCAACTTCCATCTTAGGCAAAATGAAAAATGGATCTGCTTCCTCAAAAACAAACAGCCCCATCACTCTTTCATGCGGCTCTGTGAAGTATCCAGATAGATAGAATACATTCTCCTTTGTATGTATAAATGCACCTTGAATGTCTTTTTTCTTAAGCCAAGAAGACAAGTTTTTCATTCGATTCATCGTGATCCTCCTCACACGTTTGACTACTGATCTATTGTATCAGTTTTCACTGTATTTCGCACAAAAGCGCACTGACCTAAAGCCAGTGCGCTTTTATGATTTGCTTAAGAAGCACGAAGCAAACGAAGTCCGTTTAAAATAACCAAAATCGTACTGCCTTCATGTCCAATGACACCAAAAGGTAAATCAAGTACTTGTAAGAAATTCGCACAGATTAACAAACAAATAACTGTTAATGAAAAGATGATGTTTTGTTTAATGATTCGGTTCATTTTTCTTGAAAGACGGATCATCTTTGTCAGATTGTTTAAGTTATTTTTCATTAAAATGAGGTCTGCTGTTTCTAAAGCAACATCGGTGCCTCCGCCCATTGCGACGCCAACATCCGCTGTGGCGAGTGCAGGTGCATCATTGATTCCATCTCCGACCATAATGATCGAATCACCTTGTTTTTTCAGTTGATTGACTTCGTGTACCTTTTCATCTGGAAGACATTCAGCGACAACGGTTTGGATGCCTGCTTCCTCTGCAATCGCTTCAGCTGTTTTTTGCTGATCCCCTGTGAGCATAACGGTTTGGATGCCTAAATCATTCAGCTCCTGAATCATTTTTTTAGCTTCAGGTCTGATTTGATCTTTCAAACCGAGACAGCCGACGACTTCTTGATTTTTTTGAACATAGACAACTGTATATCCTTTGGATGAAAGAACATCACCATTCTCTTCAATGTCACGATCCATTGAAGCTTTTCCGGCAAAATCTTTCTTCCCAATCCGCCATGTGTCCTCATTTAATTGTGCTTCCACACCAAAACCTGATGTTTCTTCAATGGTTACGTGGGCTGCCCGCTCTGTATGATGCTCTTTTGCCATATCAGAAATGGCTTTAGCTAATGGATGGTTTGACTGACTTTCAATTTGATAGAGCGCTTGATAAAAGGTCGATTCATCTTGCCCTTTTGTCAAGACCACTTTTTCAACAGCTGGTTTTCCACTTGTAATCGTACCCGTTTTATCAAATGCAATCATCGTACTTGTGCCCAGTTTTTCTAAAAAGACACTTCCTTTTACAAGCATACCGTTTCTTGCACCGTTTGAGATGAGTGAAAGAGCTGCTGGCATAATTGAGGCAACAAGTGCACAAGGCGAGGCAACCACCATAAACACCATCGCACGGTAAAACGTTTCACTCATGCTCCAGCCAAGTACAAAATGAGGCAGGAACATTAAAATCGCTACAGTGATGAGCACACCTTTTACATATGCACCTTCAAATTTTTCAATAAACGCTTGGCTTGGCGATACACTTTCTTGTGCAGATTCCACCAGCTTAATGATTTTATGAAAAAGTGTTTCTTCATTATGTTTTGTTACTTCTACTGTTAATGAACCATTTAAATTCACTGTTCCTGCAAACACATCTTCCCCTTGCCCTTTTTCCTGAGGCACCGATTCACCCGTTAAGGCAGATTCGTCTACACTTGTTCTTCCGCTCATGATCACACCATCTGCTGCAATTCGTTCGCCCGCTTTGATTAAAATACGGTCGCCTGGTGTAAGTGAAGAAGCAGCGATTTGGATGGTGGTGCCATCTTCTTCAATTAAAGTGGCTTCATCTGGAGCGATACTCATTAAGGCCGTTAAGTCTTTTTTACTTTTATTTGACGTATACGTTTCTAGCGCACCGCTAAGCGAAAAAATAAAAATTAAAATGGCGCCCTCTGCCCAGTAGCCAATGATCGCTGAGCCTATCGCAGCAAATATCATTAAAAGTTCTACATTTAATGTCTTGGATGAAATGGTTTCTTCAATTCCTTCCTTTGCCTTTGCAAAACCACCAATAACAAAAGCAAGAATGAAAAGAGGAATACTCCACATCGTTTCATCCTTTAGAAACCATCCAATCAAGATGAGAATCCCCGAAATACCTGCTGCGATTAATTCTCCGTGCTGTGCCCATTTTTGAAAGAGCGAGTTGGATCCCTTTTGATCTGTCGTTTGATAAAGTGCTGTATTCTCATTCATGATTACTTTCTCCTCTCTAATTGATAATGATTTTCACATTATCAATCGTTGCCCGTTCCGTTTATCATCTATATTTTCTGCTATTTCAAGCTTTTTATAGGTCTGTAACTCATTATAACAGGTTCTGATCAATTTTCAATTAATAATTATTATAATTTCTTTTTGATAATAATTATCATTATTAGTGTCCGACATTTCTTCCTCTTTCTGAGCACATTTTATTCATCTGAAAGGTAATTGAACACAAAAAAGAACCAACGGATCGCCCATTGGTTCTTACAGAAAGCTTGTGTTCTACGAATTTGTCCACTCTTTGATTTGTTTTTTCGTCAGCGGACCTACATGGTTTTTGACCACTTCACCCTTTTCATTGATGAAAAAAGTCGTTGGGATCGTAATAATTTGGTATTTCTTCATCATTTCTCCGTGTTCATCGAGAACGATCGGAAATGTAAACTTTCTGTCTTTCACAAATTGGGCAACTGCATGCTTGCTTTGCTCAGCACCAAGTAAATTCACAGTCAGTATGTCTACATCACTTTGATTTTCTTTTACGATCTGTTCAAAGGCTGGCAGCTCCATTTTGCAGGACGGGCACCACGTTGTCCAAAAATGCAGAATGGTCCGCTTCCCTTTCACCGGGATCACCTGCGTTTCACCTGTTAATGTAGGAGCTTCTATCCTCGGCGCCATGACAGGCTCTTTTGCTTCAGCCTCTATGTTCATCAGAAATAAAAGAAGGGTCATCACGAGAAGACTGGCGGGTAGATATTTACGATTCATCAGCATCTTCCTTCTTGATTTTCCTATAGCTTGCCCGCTAGCCGCACATGACATTCAAGCTTTTTTCAATGTAAGAAACATGGAGACGCCGAGTTCCTTGCAAATCGTTGCATAATGCAGAGCCGTTAAAAGCAGCATCCCCGTGTTCATTCCTAAGATAACGCCCATCATATTTAAGGATTCGATGGATCCTAGAAAATACACCATAGAGAACGACACCACGTGCACCCATATATTATGTAGGAACACATCTTTAATGAGACCCATACCAATTAAGCACGCTTGAAACGGCATGACGAACAGGTGGCATAAGAAATAAGGCCATAGCAGCTGCAAGTAGACGGCTGCTTGAGGTGAGTCAAAAAAGAGCTGCGTGAGCGGATAAGCGAAATAATACATGATCATCACGGCTGGCACCCCATAGCCAAACGTAATGAGAATCGCTTGTCTGACACGTTTTTTCACGAGATTATAATGCCCCAAGGCATAGGCTTCTGATACATTCGGAATCATCACAATCATAATGGAATGAGCGATAAACGCCGGAAAAAAACCGATCGACATCGCTACGCCAGCAAGCATTCCGTAATGATCAACAGCAAGCGTACCAGAAATGCCCGCTGCAACGAGGGCTCCTTTGATCAAAAACGGTTCAATCGCATTGGCAATGGCATGAAAGATACGCATACCTGTTGTCGGAATGGAGACTGCTAACAAACGTTTTCTGACGTCAATTCCTCTTAACTCAACCGATCTGACATTCACAGCATTTTTCGCCATGACGTATTGGGAATATAAATAGATAAAGACGACGAGATCACTTGCAACAATCACACCAATCGCGATAAGCACCGCTGTTTCAATATCAAACGAATACCAATGAAAAAACAAAAACAAACAGATAAGCTGGATCGTTTTTTTCAGCATATTGGCTAGAGCAATTCTACCCATTTGCTGCTTGCCCATAAAATAGCCGCGTGCAATGGACGTAAATGCGATGATTGGAATAAGTGACAGAACCAAGCCCTTCATCAGCGGATGATACGATTGAAATACAGGAATGAAAGGCAGTACAATGGCTGCTATTGTCGTTGTTGTGCATGTCACCACAAGCGTCATTTTAAATGCATGGCGAAGCATACTTTTATGAAGCCGCTCATGCGATTCTGCAATGAATTTAGAAATAGAGACTGGCAGCTCTAAGCTGGCGATCACAAGCACAAGCATGATGATGGGAAGGATGCTCATATATAAACCCATTCCATGTTCTCCAAGCTCTCTCGCTAAAATCATATTGACTAAAAACTCGATACACTCAGCAATGAAAGCTGCGACAGATAGCAGAATGACCCCTTTTACAAATCGATTCATGTAGCCTCCCCTTGTCTAAAAGCAAATTCTTTTCACATTCTATGAGACAAGTCCTGAAAATATTTTAATAATTGAAGACAAAAAAACAGCGACTGATTGATCGCTGCTTTTCTTTACACTGCAAACACGTGACGGCCAATGCGTTCTACAATTTTACGAGAACGAATCCAGTTATCTGTCGCCGTTTTTGGATTATAAAAATAAATCGCCTTTGTTGTTCTGTCATCTTCTTTGACAACCTGCTTCACAGCTTTTACGGAATCCTGGTCTGCCTTATCATTGATACTTCCATTTGATACGGGCTGGAAGGCATTTCGCTGATAAATCACGCCTCTGACACTGTCAGGAAAAGAGCGGTGTTCCACGCGGTTTAAGACGACGCTTGCTACAGCTTTTTTCCCTGCGTAAGATTCACCTTTTGCTTCGGCATGTACCAACCGAGAAAGCAAGTCCATTTCTTCATTAGAATAGTGTGATTGATTTCTTGAGCTTGCTGGCTTTGCCGTTTCCTTTTTCTTCGGCTTCGGTTTTGATGCCTTCTCCTCTGTTGACGTGCTTAGCATTTTCACTTTCGGCTGATGTTTCTCCTCTGAAAACGCTGGAATCACGGTATGCTTATTATCTTGATCTATATATGAAAGCTGATGCTTTTCAGGTGCTTGTTCAAGTTTCTGACTTAATGTGCCCTCTTGCTCTTGTATATTGTCCATCTTGATCGCTGAGATGAGCATAAGGATGGCAAAAAGAGCTGTATGAATTTTGATCATTCGCCTCATTCCTCCCTTAATTAATGTAGGCCGTAAGATACTTGTCCACTCTAACAAGAGCTTCTTCTATTTTCACGCACAAAGATTTTCATGCCTGTCCAAATTCCGTCATTAAATGGCATGTCCTAGTTGAAATACGCACGAACTGGTAATGTAAGCGTTTAATATAGTCTCTTTTTAGCCTATAATCATCCTTATGCTCCTGATTATGGGTTATTACATTTTCTTTTCATATGTATCAAGCTGGTTTGAAGTGTGACAAAAGAACCAAAATAAAAAGCTTTTTCTCATGAATGAGAAAAAGCTTTAGCTTCTTGCTTCTTTAAGATATTCAAAAATAACATCTCCACCATGCTTGGCGATTCCGCGAAAATGTTTAAAATCATCTTGATTGACCAATACAGAACGAAATGTTAAAAAATCATCCTTTTGAATGGTCACTTGTTTTTCAATACCATTCCGTAATGATTCTAGTATTGTGTTGATGTGTTCTTCAGTCAAAAAAATCGCTCCTTTTCAGCCTTGATCAAATATTAAATATACCATTCGTTTTCAAAGCGTACAACGAAAACGAAAGAAAAACGTCTTTATCCTTTACATTGGTATGAAAATATTGCAAAATACTTTTTAATAGGGAATGAAATCTGTTTTTAAAGGAGAGGGATCGGTTGAAGATTGCAAAAATTGGGAATGTGATCGAATTTAGAAATGGTTTAACAGGTGTAGTTGAAAAAGTGAATGAAAACTCTGTTATTGTGGATGTCACCATTATGGACAACTATAGAGATTTAGAACTGGATTCACTAACAGTCGTTAATCATAAAAACTATAAAATCATCAAAGACTCCGTACATTAATTTGCAATCCTCAATTCAGACTACCGTTACATAAAGATATACACAGCAAAGCTGACTCGTGTGACAGCTCTGTTCTCTTTTGACCATCACATATGAAAAAGGCTGACAACCATTTAAAGTGGCGTCAGTCTTTTTGCGCGTGAAAGGTTTGCATTTCCGCTTTTGTTTTGTACATATCAACTTCTTCAGGTGTTATCACGCCTTTATCAATTAAAAGGGCGATCACTCCAAGTAATGTGGAGGCACTCCATTTATATCGTTCTTTGTTTTGATGTTCAAGCATCTGAAGCTCTTCCCTTAATTCCATTAGCAGCTTCTCTGTTTTGTCTTCTTTGTTTGCCAACACAAACGCCTCCATTTTCATTCGCTCGTTTCAATTTTATCTTAAAGTAAATATATGAAGAATAAAAGCATGATACACCTTTACAAACATACGTTCTGTCGTGTATACTATACATACGAGCTGGTAGCCCCCAGCCGTCCTAGCAAGTTCTATTCCTATTGGTATGAGAAGAGTGACATGACTCTTCTCTTTTTTTATGTGACATCATAATCTATTCCATAAAAAAAGACATGTCATCCACATGTCTTTTCTTATTTATTAGCGATTATCAATCGTTTCTGGATACATATCGTGATTCATCATACGATACGATGCCATCTCTTCATACTTTGTCCCAGGTTTTCCGTAGTTCGTATACGGATCAATTGAAATACCGCCTCTTGGTGTAAATTTGCCCCATACTTCGATATATCTTGGGTCCATTAATTCAATGAGGTCGTTCATGATAATATTCATACAATCCTCATGGAAGTCACCGTGGTTACGGAAGCTGAACAAATATAATTTTAATGATTTACTTTCGACCATGATTTCATTTGGGATGTAGCTGATATACACAGTCGCAAAATCTGGCTGCCCTGTTTGCGGGCAAAGTGATGTGAATTCTGGGCAGTTGAATTTCACAAAATAATCTCTATTCGTATGTTTATTCGGGAACGTTTCAAGCACTTGTGGTGCATAGTCAAACAAGTAATTGGTCCCCTGGTTTCCTAGTAAAGTGACACCTTCTAATTCTTCTGGTTTTCTTGTCGTCATTTTGTTTCTTCCTTTCTATACGCCTCGTTTATTTCCCCACAATAGCGTGTGCAGTTGTGGTAAGACTCTCACACGATTCAAATCAGGGTCTTGCGCTACTTGATCTACAAGCATTTCGTATTTCTTTAATAAGTGCGTCAATAGGTACGCATCATCAGCTGTTGTTGTATCATCATTTCCCACCTGCAAATAAAAGGGGAGTTCTGGGTATTTCGCATGAACATCCTTTGCATAGGCTAGATCAAGATCATCAAAGATCACGACCTTCAGGCTTGCATGTTGCAATCTGTTTCCATTTTTCAATTCATCTATCATACGTGTAAGTTTCGTAAAATCTGTTTTCATATTTGAACTTGGTGGTTTTGGAGAAATGGTTAAATCATCTATCTTCAAAAACCAATCTTGATACATCGTTCCCTGCGTTTCAAGCGCCGTATCAATTCCTTCTTCATGCAATAAATCAATAAGTGATTCCATTTGTTTTAAAAGCGCAGGATTCCCACCTGAAATGGTGACATGAGAAAAAGCCTTTCCACCTATTCTCTTCAGCTCTTTTACAATGTCCTCTGCCTGAAGCCACTGAATATCATGCTTAGCTGATCCATCCCATGTAAAAGATGAATCACACCAGCTGCAAGAGTAGTCACAGCCAGCCGTTCTGACAAACATGGTTTTTTGGCCAATGACCATTCCTTCTCCTTGAATGGTTGGACCAAAGATTTCTAAGACAGGAATCGCTTTAGTCATTGAGCTCAACTCGTTTCGGACGGTAAATGCAGTAGCTTGTTGGTGTCTCTCTGACAAAAACTTGAACACATACTGGTTTGTTCGCTAAAGTCGATAAATATGCTGCGACTTTATCATACACAGTCTTTGCGACAACCTCAGTGGTTGGCATCGCGTATGGATCATTTGATGAGAATTCTTCATGGTCATTGAGCAGTGTATGGTCGTACTGTCCATGAATGAGTTTTTTTAGCGTGCTAAAATTCACAAGGAAACCTGAATCATCTAGATGATCTCCTGCAATCGTAATGTTAATCGTATACGTATGACCATGTACGCGGCTACAAGCGCCAGCATCTTCTCTCGGGATAAAATGGGCTGCCGATACATGCATATCTTTATTTAATTCAAACGAAAATGGATGATTCGTCTGTGGATAGATTTGAGAAAGCATTTAGTTCGCCTCCTTCATGTCCATATAAGTGTCATAGCCATTTTTCCGAAGCTTACATGCAGGACATTCCCCGCAGCCATCAGAAATGATGCCATTATAGCAAGTGAGTGTTTCATTTTTCACAAAATCTAGCGCATTCAGTTCATCAGCCAGCTTCCACGTTTCAGCTTTATTCAGCCACATGAGCGGCGTATGGATGACAAATGGTTTTTCCATTGCCAAATTCACGGTGACGTTACAAGATTTCACAAACTCATCTCGACAATCTGGGTAGCCGCTAAAGTCTGTCTCGCACACACCCGTAATAATATGACGTGCTCCAATTTGATACGCAAGAATGGATGCAAAGGATAAGAAAACTAAGTTTCTCCCCGGAACAAATGTGGAAGGCAGTTCTCCTTCTTTTTCTTCAATATCAATGTCATCTCTTGTTAAGGCATTGGGTGCAAGCTGATTTAAAAGAGACATATCTAATAGATGATTTTTCACACCTAGCTTGTCAGCAATTCTTTTGGCGACATCAATTTCTTCTTGATGACGCTGATTATAATGAAAGGTTACCGTTTCAACCTCTTTAAATTGTTGAAGTGCCCATAGTAAACATGTCGTACTGTCCTGTCCCCCGCTAAAGACAACGACCGCTTTTTCATTTTTCATTTTTCCTTTTCCTCCTTTTGCAGACCCGTACCTCCGCACAAAGCTGCATCTGAAAGGTTCATGAAAACCCCTATTTTTCTCAAAAGAAAAGACACCTTTACATGTGTATGAGGTGTCCCAGCCATAAAAAATAAAAAATGCCACATCCAAGGATACGGCAAGTCCTTAGTTTTTTATAGAGGGTTTTGCTAGAACCTCTCCCGTTTTCACGGATTTTTGTTCAATTTTCACAGAGGATAGTGTACCACATAATTGGTGTACAAGCTATCCCTTCTTTACTTATCACGTGATGCAGGCACTTTTTTCAGACAAAGAAAGAGGATAAAAAAGATACTGACATAGCCAAAAACAGGGTAAACCGTTGAAATGAGTGTACCGTATCCAATTTTACTGATGACATAACAGCAAAGCAGAATAAAGGATATCGTATACATACTGTTCAATCGAATATACGCCCTCACCTGTCTTTCGAGACCGTATAAATTCCCTATAACGGATGTAAAGACTTCACCAAAGATCACGAATAAATAGATGAGATGAATGGAGTTTGCGACTTGATACACCACTTGGGCCATCGGAATATCATACGCTTCCAGCATGTCTAATGAAGAAAGGGATAAAAAACAGGCGAGCAGAATGAGTGTCAACATCAGACCCCCAAGCACCGCTCCTTTTTTTATCACGGCTTCGGATGTCATTTCGTTTGCAACCGGCACTAATACGGCTTGAGACAGCGCTAAATTAAATGCACCATATGAAATCGCAGACAACATCCATTCGCCCTCTCCCATTTGCAGCCCCAGAACGTGGCTTTCACCGCTACTAAACACAAATGAGTCTAGAAACACAATCAGCGAAAAGAAAATCAGCATGGGAACGACAAGTACATTGACACCAAATAACCCTTTTGAACCTTTAAAAAGGACAATGACACTTAAAATAATCGTTAAAAAAATACCATATTCTTTTGAGATGCCAAGTTGTTCTTCAAAAATAGCGCCTGCGCCAGAAATCATCACTGACGTCACACCTAGTAAGATAAAAAACATGACGATGTTAATATATCGACTCGCAGCAGCTCCAAATAAAAACCGATTCATATCTTGATAAGACTCCGCTTCAATTCGTTTGGAAATCAGCATCATTTTTGCGCCAAGGCCGGTAAAAATAACACCGCTAATCAAAATCCCGATCAATCCAATCCAGCCAAAACGAACAAAAAATTCTACGATTTCTTTTCCTGTCGCAAACCCAGCTCCAACCACTGTTCCTACATATACAAAGGCAAGCTGAAAAGCGGATTCATTTGAACGTTTCATATGACCCCTCCGCACCCATCACTTTCGATTGTCTCTTTTTTATCCTATGAGACAAGTTCCTTGAAAAGAAGGACAAACCATGATTAAATGCAAAAAAGGATTTTTCATTCAGCTATGAGCAAAACAGTTGAAAGTCAAAATAGGTCAGAGTATACTATAGTCAAAGATGGTCAAACAACAGACCATTTTATTTAACATTCATTGGTCAAATAAAGTCAAACTTTATTTTAAGGAGGTCATGGCTCATGCGTTGTCAACATTGTCAAGTAAATGAAGCAACTATTCGCCTGAATATGCAAGTAAATTCGTCCCGTAGCCAAATGGTTTTATGTGAAGACTGCTATACCTCTTTGATGGAACAGTCAAAAATGAAAATGGGTCCTAACCTTTTCGGAGGCAGCTCATTCTTCTCTGAGCAAGCAGGACATGCGACGAGCCAAGAGCGGCCTAAACAAAAAGGCTTACTCGATGAGCTTGGCCGGAACTTAACGGATGGCGCACATGCTGGTTTAATCGATCCTGTCATTGGCCGTGATGAAGAAGTCACAAGAGTCATTGAGATTTTAAATAGAAGAAATAAAAACAATCCTGTCCTCATTGGTGAACCTGGTGTTGGTAAAACGGCCATAGCCGAAGGACTAGCACTAAAAATTGCAAATGGAGATGTACCAAATAAATTAAAGAACAAACAAGTTTATTTATTAGATGTCTCTTCACTTGTGGCAAACACAGGTATACGTGGTCAATTTGAGGAACGGATGAAGCAATTAATCAAAGAATTGCAAAGCCGTAAAAATATCATCTTATTCGTTGATGAAATTCATCTTCTTGTAGGCGCAGGCTCTGCCGAAGGGTCAATGGATGCCGGAAACATTTTGAAACCAGCTCTAGCTCGAGGGGAACTGCAGCTAGTAGGTGCGACAACATTAAAAGAGTATCGTCAGATTGAAAAAGATGCTGCCCTTGAACGCAGGTTCCAGCCTGTCATCGTTGATGAGCCAACACAGGATGAAGCATTCGAGATCTTAAAAGGCATTCAAGATAAGTATGAAGCCTATCATGGCGTCACCTATTCTGACGAAGCCATTAAAGCGTGTGTTCAATTATCTTCGCGGTATATTCAAGACCGCCACTTGCCAGATAAAGCCATTGATTTAATGGATGAAGCAGGTTCAAAAGCGAATCTCTCCATTGATGCAGCAAGTGAAGATGAATTAACAAACCGTCTTGCGCAAATTGCCGCTGAAAAACAAGCCGCTTTAAATGAAGAACGCTATGAAAAAGCAGCAAAACTTCGAGACGAAGAAGAAGCGATTGAAGCGAGATTGCAAAACAAAACAAATGACAAAGAACATGTCGTCACAGCTGAGGACATTCAGTCGATTGTAGAACAAAAAACAGGTATCCCTGTCGGCAAACTACAAGCAGACGAACAAACAAAAATGAAAGAAATTGATGTCCGCTTAAAAGCCCGCGTCATTGGTCAGGAACATGCGGTTGAAAAAGTGGCGAAAGCCGTAAAAAGAAGCAGAGCAGGCTTAAAATCAAAACATAGACCAACTGGCTCCTTCCTTTTCGTTGGGCCAACAGGCGTCGGGAAAACCGAATTGTCTAAAACATTAGCGGAAGAATTATTTGGCTCAAAAGAAGCGATCATTCGTTTAGATATGAGTGAGTACATGGAGAAACACTCCGTGTCCAAAATCATCGGTTCTCCTCCTGGTTACGTTGGACATGATGAAGCCGGACAGCTCACGGAAAAGGTTCGCAGAAAACCATACAGCATCATTTTGCTCGATGAAATCGAAAAAGCGCACCCTGATGTCCAGCATATGTTCCTTCAAATCATGGAAGATGGCCGTCTAACAGACAGCCAAGGCAGAACCGTCAGCTTTAAAGACACAGTCATCATTATGACAAGTAACGCTGGCAGCACAGATAAAAAAGCGGTCAAAGTCGGATTCCAGTCTGAACAAGAAGAAGCCATCGAAGAACAATCATTGATTGATTCACTGAGCGCTTATTTCAAACCGGAATTCTTGAACCGTTTTGACAGCATCATTCAGTTTGATTCATTAGATAAAGACGATTTAGTCAAAATTGTGGATCTTCTGCTCAAAGATTTGTCAGAGCAGTTAAAAGAACAAAATCTAACTGTTCACGTCACAAACGAAGCGAAAGAAAAAATCGCTGAACTTGGTTATCATCCAGCATTTGGGGCTCGTCCGTTACGAAGAACGATTCAAGAGCATGTTGAGGATCAAATGACGGACATCTTGCTTGAAGAAGAACAACTTACTGGATTTACAGTCGATGTTGAACATGACGAAATTGTTGTGAAAAAGAGCTAAGTACATCCTAAGGAGGATCTTCAGCTCCATCATGTTGCAGTGTCTAAATTCCATCTGAGCGCCGACGCTCCCCCGCCTCTTTTCCTTTACGATAAAAGAAAAAGAGGTGGATCACATGGATCACATGACCAATTGGAACTACGATTTGATCAAAATCATACATGAAGAAAAATTAAAAGAATTGCTCTTAGATGAAACAGCTCAAAAAAGATGAAGTTTCCAGATTGTTGACAAAGGGCTAAAATGAACTTGATTTTAGCCCTTTGTCTTCTTTTCAGCGTGATAGAAAACCTTTGCAGTCTAGGAAGGACAGCTACTTGCGCGGAGCGAATTTGGCATTCGTGAGCACCAGAGCGCAGGACTGACAAAGAATGCGAGGGTTTGTCTACACGCTGAAAACTCCCTTTTATATGAGGGAGTTTCTTTTTTTACGGCTTTCAGAAAGCGCTTTCGTCAAAATTTCTTCACATAAACTGTCTTAATTTTATATTCTGACTAAAACCCTTCTAGAAGACACCGATATTAACTATAGAAAAAGATAGTTAAAGGATTTGGTGAGATAATGGACAAAACATCGTTAATTGGTATTATTTTAGCATTTATTGCACTAAGTGTCGGTATGGTTTTGAAAGGTGTGAGTCTAACCGCTCTTATCAACCCGGCGGCTATATTGATCATTGTGGTTGGGACAATTTCAGCTGTTGTCATTGCCTTCCCATCTAGTGAAATTAAGAAAACACCAAAATTATTCGGCAAAATTTTCAAAGATAGCAAGCTTCCAACGATACAAGAAATGATTCCTCTATTTTCAAACTGGGCACAAATTGCTCGTCGTGAAGGTCTTTTGGCATTAGAGGCAAATCTTGAGGAAGTCGATGACGATTTTCTAAAGAACGGCTTAAGCATGGCAGTTGACGGTCAAAGTGCTGAATTTATTCGCGACGTCTTAACTGAAGAAGTCGATGCTATGTCGGAGAGACATCAGTCAGGCGCATTAATCTTTACACAAGCTGGTACATACGCTCCGACTCTAGGGGTACTTGGTGCCGTTGTCGGACTTATTGCCGCACTTGCAAACATGGGAGACATTGAAGCACTTGGACATGCGATTAGTGCTGCCTTCGTCGCCACACTGCTTGGGATTTTTACAGGGTATGTGTTGTGGCATCCATTTGCCAACAAGCTGAAGCGTAAATCAAAGGAAGAAGTAAAGCTTCGTCTCATTATGATTGAAGGGATTCTTTCTGTCCTTGAAGGCCAGTCTCCAAAGGTTATTGAGCAAAAACTTCTGATGTACTTACCAGCAAAAGAACGTGCAAATCTTGTCATTGAAGAAGGAGAAAAACAGAATGGCTAGGAAACGTAAAAAACATGATCATGAAGACCATGTAGATGAGTCTTGGCTGATCCCTTACGCCGATCTTCTTACGCTTCTTCTCGCCCTCTTCATTGTGCTGTTTGCATCTAGCTCCATTGATGCGGCAAAATATGAACAGATGGCTAAATCGTTTAATGTTGTCTTTACTGGCGGCACTGGCGTAATGGACCAATCAAGCATGCAGAGCACCGAAGAAACAGAAAACAGCAATCAAACCAAAAAATCAGCAGAAGATGAAGAAGAAGAAGCAAAAGCGAAAGCTCGTGACCAAGCGGTATTAACAAAGGTTAAAAAACAAGTAGATTCATTCATTGCGGATAAAAAACTTGGTTCGAAGCTTGAAACAAAGCTGACGGATGAAGGTCTGCTTATTACAATTGAAGACAGCATCTTCTTTGATTCTGGGCGAGCGGTGATCCGCTCGCAGGATGTTCCGTTAGCCAAAGAAATATCCAAGCTGCTCGTCATTAACCCTGCTCGTGACATCGTCATTAGCGGACATACAGATAACGTTCCGATTCGGAATTCTGAATTTGAATCCAACTGGTATTTAAGCGCCATTCGTGCGGTCAACTTTTTAAATATTCTCCTTGAAAACAGCAACCTAGACCAAGAGAACTTTAGCACAAAAGGTTACGGTGAATTTAAACCGATTGCCTCTAACGATACCGCAGAAGGCAGAAGTAAAAACAGACGCGTCGAAGTTCTTATTTTACCAATTGAGAAAAAAGCAAAATAAATAGGAAGCCAGCAGCTTCCTTTCAGATCATGACAAAGGGCTAAAATGATGTTTATTTTAGCCCTTTGTCTTTCTTATGAGCGCGATTGAAAGTGCTTGTCGTTTATCGGTGCGCAGGACTGACACCATATACGAGGATTAGTCTACATACTAAAAAGGAAGCCAACGGCTTCCTTTTTTATGTGTTTATTCTTTATGATCATATAAATGCTTGGCACGCAGTCCTACATGTTTGAGCATATCGATGCAGGCATCCTTCTCCTCTTCACTAAGCACACTGATCATCTCGTGAATCTCTTTTGCATGATCTGGGAAGATGTCATCAAGCAAAGCTCTTCCCTGCTCCGTAATATGTGCAAATGTCACCCTGCGGTCTTCTGCACAAGCTTTCCGGCTAAGGAGTTCTTTTTTCTCCAATTTATCAACCACATACGTGATGCTTCCGCTTGCGAGTAAGATCTTATCACCTATTTGCTGAAGCGGCTGATCACCTTTATGATACAGCAATTCTAATACAGCAAATTCAGTCGGATTCAGACCGTGCTTCACAATATGTTTGTTCATGTGGTGATTAATGGAGCGATAGGCACGTGATAGTACAATAAATAATTTCAAAGATTTCTCAACATTATGATTTTCCATTTTTTATCATCCTTTATGAAATGCAACCCACTAATGTGACATTAATAAACAATAAGTAAAATGTCAACATGTTGAACCATTTTTAGCATGAAAAAGAGACCAGAACGAATCACCTAATTTTTTAAAAATCTCACAAGTCATCGTAATAAAGATAGGTTCAATGCTATAATAAGTCTATTAGGTAATACGTTGGAGCGATGAATCATGAGTATACTGAAAGGGTTTTGGAAGAAGATCAAGCTTTACCTTATTTTGGTCGTGATTCCAACCCTCATCATTAGTTATTTTATCTACGAAAAAGAAACTGAGAAAATTGATGTAAAAAACAAACAAACCGCTACACTTATGTTAAATATTCACAAAAACCAAATGAATTATTTAATCAGTGAAACAGAAGCAAGATTAACTTCCCTTGCCATGGGATTTGACCAGCCGCTTGAAACGAAAAGAGTACAAAACATCCTAGAGAAAATCTATAAACAAGAACCTCGTTTTTCAGGCCTGTATCTCCTAGACCAAAAAGGAAATGTCACAGCCAGCACCACACCATTAAAGGAAAAAATCAACCTGTCATTTAGAGATTACTTTAAACGTATTCAAGTCACAAAACAGACCGTCATCACAGATAACTATGTAAGCCGCATTACAAAGCAGCGGATTCTCTCCATTTGTGTCCCTGTTTTGAATGAGAACGACGAAGTCACGGATGTGCTAGTCGCTGCGATTCAAATTGATTATTTAAGAAATATTATGAATGTATTAAACCCAGAGCTTCATTTTAAGATGCTGAATCAAAATGGAGACGTTGTGTTTACAAGTGGTCCACAGCCAGCATCTGAAAGTGATAGCACCGTGTCTACATATTTAGATGAAAACAGCTGGAAGCTAGAGGTTTTTCCGCAGCGTGCGACAACAAGTGAAGTCCTGTCTGTGATGCTATTTCCATTATCCAGTGCATTTATTCTCTTAAATATCTTATTTACACTCGTCCAATATATCATTTTAAGACGACAAACCCAGCAGGAACGCCACCAAAATGAAGCACAAAAACTTGAACTCATTGGAACACTTGCGGCAAGTACGGCTCATGAAATTCGCAATCCATTAACAGGCATTAGCGGGTTTATTCAGCTTTTGCAAAAGAAGTATCGTTCAGAAGAGGATCAGCTTTATTTTTCTGTCATCGAGGAAGAAATTAAACGGATTAACCAAATCGTCAGTGAGTTTCTTGTGCTAGGAAAACCAACGGCTGAAAAGTGGCAAAATAATTCTGTGAAAGAAATTGTGAGTGAGATCATGCCCATTGTATTTTCTGAGGCGAACCTTTATAATGTCGAGGTTGATTTGCAAATCAATACCATTCAAGATGTTGGCGTGTATTGCACGAAGGATCACATTAAACAAGTGGTATTGAATGTAGCGAAAAACTCGTTAGAAGCGATGCCAAATGGCGGTCATTTGAAGATTGTCATTGAGGCTGAAAAAGAACAGGTCATCATAAAAGTGAAAGATACAGGTGAAGGTATACCAGAAGAGATGCTGAAACATATCTTCCTCCCTTTTATTACGTCGAAGGAAAAAGGAACAGGTCTTGGGCTTGTTGTGTGTAAACGAATCATTTCGATGTATGGGGGGACAATCGATATCGAGAGCGAAGTGAATAAAGGAACAACCGTGATCATCATGCTCCCTGCTGCACACTAATAGCTGAAGCATTCATCCGGTTTTGCTAATGGCAAGACCGGTTTTTTGATGTCAATAAGAAGGACGATTGACAGAAAGGAGACTCATTTGTGATACAAGATCATGAAAGGAAGCAACAGATTGTTGTTCATGAAAAAGAAGATACTGATACTCATTCATCAGGTTGTCCAGTTCTTGACTATATTTAATTGTCGTCTCACCTGTATAGCCTTCTACTTGAGCAGCTTCTACCATTTGTCTTCTCTTTTCATCAATTGACATTAATAGCTGTTCTTTCCGTACATAAATATTCATGATCTCAGCTCCCGCTATGAATTCGTCTGTCTACGCTCTAAATGATCCGACACCAAAATTATACTTTATTTGTAAATTAAATTAAATATGCTTATTTTATTTAATTTTTTACAGCCTAAAGACCTTTTACCCAATGAATTCTGGGGGTAAACTTCAAAATTGGACAGGATTGACACATTGATTAAACAGAATTTTATCCTATGCAGAAGACCAAAATCAACTATTTTCTCTCTCATTTTATGTCTATTTTCCTAAAAAAAAACTGATCTTCCGCCTCATGCGAAATGATCAGCTCCCACTATTAAACCGTTTCTTCTTCGTAAATTGGCACCCAGCCCTCAGTTGTGACAAATATGCGAACTGCGACGACTTGACGATCTTCTTGAAGTGTAAAGTAGTGACGAATATTCGGAGGCACAGAAATTAAATCACCTGGATTCAGTCTCACATCAAAAAAGACGCCGTCTTTGCCTTGAATGGCAAAGATTCCATGACCGCTCACGATAAATCTGACTTCATCATCCGTATGATGATGCTCACGTTTAAAGTTTTGAAGCAGTTCATCCAGGTTAGGGGTCGCATCTGATAATGAAATCACATCCTGCGCTTTGTATCCTCTTCGCTCGGAAATACTCTTTATTTCCTCTTGAAACACAGTTAAAATTTCTTCCTTTTCATCATCTGTTAAATCGTACTTTTCTGATAACTGTTTTGGTAGTTTTTCAATATCCCAATGTTCATAAATGACCCCTTGCTGTTCTAAATACGCCTGGACCTCTTGTTCGTTCTCAAGTAACGTGTTCTCTTCATTATGAATGTAAATGGTCGCCATGTGTTTTTCCTCCTTTTTATTTAACAAGCTGCTTTTGATAAAGCGCTACTTTCAAATGATAGGTAAATAAAAATTCATAAGCCTCTAAGACTCGTTTGGCTTCAAATGCGGTTTTCCCCCAAACGGTGATGCCATGATTACGAATGAGTACAGCACCAGCATCGTCCGTCAGGTGCACTGCAAATTGCTCTGCAAGGTGCGGAATATGAGCTGGGTTTTCAATAATAGGAACAGCAACTTCTGCATCCTCTTCCCAATAACCAAGCGCTTTAATGATTTCGTTGCCTTTAAAACGAACTTCTCCTTTATCACCATACAGCTCAGAAATGACATTGTTATCGATCGTGTGGACGTGAAGACAACATCCTGCTTTCGTCCGCTCATAAACGTATGTGTGAAGCAGTGTTTCAGCTGATGGCCTGAGCGGCTCATTCGGATGAACTGGCTGACCTGCTGCATCAACAAGAACAAAATCTTCATCGGTTTCTTTTCGTTTATCTTTGCCGCTTGCCGTCACCAAAAACGTGATGGGATCATCCGACACTTTTATCGATAAATTGCCGCTCGTTCCGTAAAACCAGTCTCTTTGTGCCAATTCACGTTTGACGTCTGCTAGTTCCTTCCAGCGTTTACTCTTCTCGTCTGCCATTCCTTCACTTCCTTTATTTGATCAAATTGCGCTTTTAGATCAACAAATGTTTCATACTCTTTATGTACGAGCCCTAGCTCTTTACATTCGTTCAGTAAATAATCACGCGCAAACGTGAGATCCGCATGTTTCGCTGCCTCAATATCAGTCACTGAATCACCAATCATGATAATAAAATCATCTTCCTGCGTCAGCTCTCGAATAATGGAAGGCTTGCAGCAGCCACAGCCATTTTGGCATTCTGAATCACAGGCATGCGGCCATTCAATTTGAATATGGTCATCTTTAAATGATGCATGGTTACAATAAATATTCTCTTGTTCGACAATCCCTTCAAGGATAGGATAGACAAAAAAGTCCATACCGCCGCTGAGTACATAGAAAGGAATGTCTGCTTTTTTGACATCATCGACAAACTGTTCAAATCCTTCACGAATCTCTGTATCCTCTAAAATAAATGACCGAATGGCTTCTTTCTGATCACTCGTCAGTAACTGAAACATCTGCCCGACGCCTTCTTGGATCGTGATCTCTTTTGCTAGAACACCATCCTTCCATTTCGTCCATTCTTTTGGAGCAAACTGCTTCATGATGCGAATGATATTATCATTTTTCGTAATCGTGCCATCAAAATCACAACATACAATTGGTTTTTTCATTTATTCTGCTACCCTTCCCCAAAGATCAAGTGCTGCTTGTAAGTCTTGACAAGTTGATGCTTTTTCTTCGATAGACTCTTTTTTGACCACCGCATCAATGATCGAACGAAAGGCTTTCCCTCCTCCAATTGCTCCCCGCGGATGTCCGTGAATTCCCCCGCCTGCATTAATGACATGATCAAGTCCAAAATCTTTGATTAAGATCGGCACCATTCCCGGGTGAATGCCTGCTGAAGGGACAGGAAATGTTTGTTGAACTGTATCCTCTTTCACACATGCTTCGAAAATGCCAATGGCATCTTTTTTCGGAAGGGCGACTGATCCATAAGGAGAGGGAAAAAGACTTAAATCAGCGCCAGCATATCGATTTAATTTGCCTAAAAGAAGAGAATGCGAGAATCCATAGTCTGGAGATGATGTCATTGCACCGCTCACTGCCGGATGTGCCATGATCGGCAATGGGATCTCTGGATCTTCAGCCAAGCTTTGCATGACATCAAGTCCATAGGCAAAAACGTTGAATAAAAGCGCATCAGCCCCGAGTTCGGCTGCCTTTCTTGCTCGATCTTTCAAATCAAAAGTTCTACCAGTTAAATTAACAGCATAAAGCGTGCGATGTCCTGTCTCTTCATATGTTTCTTTTAATATCTTTTTTCCTTCCTTGATTCGATCTTCAAAAGGGGCTAATGGGCTTTCAAATAAAATCTCATCATCTTTGATGAAGTCTACTCCACCTAAAGCCTGTAAGCGGAGCTGCTTTTTTAAATCCTCCATATCACGGCCGATCACGCCTTTAAATATACTCATCAATAGCGGCCGATCAAACACGCCTACTTTCTTTCGTATCCCCTCAATGCCAAATACCGGTCCTGGCAGACAGCTTTTAAACCTTTCCGAAAATTCGATATCGACGAGCTTTACTTTCCCATCCAGTGAAAGCTTTCCAAAAATCGTCGTCAACACCGCTGGTATATCAGCTGAAAAGTTCGCCTCAGGATAAGCAATGGTCACCTCTGTTTGATACAGACCACCATTTGCGGGAGACTGTTCTTTTACGCTCACCACACGGCCTTTATGTTTTTTCAGCTGCTCCTTTTTGAGCTGCGGCAAGTCCGTCCATGACCCGACCGTTAACCCAAGTGCGATCTGCTCTGCTTTTCGGTCTATTTGTTCATCCTCTCGATGTGTTAGTACGTATGTTGCCAGTAGTTCACTCACTAGGAATCCCCTTTCGATTGCGTCCTGTATATGGTCAATAAAAAAACCTCTTTAAGTGCTTGATCAGCGCGTTAAAGAGGTTTCGTCTCATTCATCCGAATCTTATCTCTCAGCGCTTGCTGCAAGAATTAGCACCGTGCTTCATGGAAGTCGGTTGCCGGGCTTCATTGGGCTAGTCCCTCTGCCTACTCTTGATAAGAATATTCAATTTTCTTAAATATTGCCTGAATTATCGCACCATTTTTTTACGTTGTCAATGGCTTTTTTTCAAATAACTGCAAGGCAGCAATACGATCAGCGGCTTCCTTTAGCCGCTCCTCACTTGTTAAAAGTCCGACTCTGACGTAGCCTTCACCGTGAGCACCAAAGCCATTCCCCGGTGCAACAACAACATGTGCTTTTTCTAATAATACATCAGAAAAAGTTTCCGATGTATACCCTTCAGGCACCTTTAACCAAGCAAAAAACGAGCCCTTTGGCGCACTGACGTCCCAGCCAATCTCTTTGCATGCAGCAATCCAAGTGTTTCGTCTTTTTTCGTACCGATCATTTTGTACTTGTACGCACGTTTGATCGCTTAAAAGTGCTTCTGCTGCTGCATCTTGAGTTGCTTTAAACAGTGACACAAACAGGTGATCCTGATAAAGCTCAATGGCTTCGATAACAGAGGCATTCCCTGCTGCAAAACCGACTCTCCAACCAGCCATATTATACGTTTTGGACAATGTATAGATTTCAATACCGGTCTCTTTTGCTCCGTCTATTTGCAGGAAACTAAGGGGCTTTTCGCCGTCAAATCCTATCCCGCCATATGCAAAATCATGGACAACACACATCTTATTTTCACTCGCAAACGCAACAGTATCTTCAAAAAATGTCCGGGTTGCAGTCGCACCAGTCGGATTATTTGGGTAATTTAAGTACATCAATTTTGCTTGATTCTTATCCTGCTCTGACAATTGGTGGTAGTCAGGTAAAAAATCATTTTGTTCAAGAAGAGGCATTGTGACCATGCGAGCTCCAGCAAGCACAGCGCCTGACCAGTAATCAGGATAGCCCGGATCTGGAACAAGCAGCGTATCACCTGGATTCAGTAAACATTGCGGCAATTCGACTAGTCCCGCTTTCCCTCCAAATAAGATGGCAATCTCTGTCTTTGGGTCAAGCGTGACGCCATATTCTCTTTCATAAAAAGTAGCTGCAGCTTTTTTTAGTTTCGCTGTCCCGCGGAATGAAGAGTATTGATGATTTTCAGGTTTTGCTACCGCTTCCTGCATCGCTTTCACAATATGTGGAGGAGTGGGCTGATCAGGATTTCCTTGACCTAAATTAATCACATCTGCCCCTTCCTGCACTTTTTTCTGTACTTTTTGTACAAGCGACACAAAAAATTGTTTCGGTAAATGTTTCAATACATCCGATTGCTGGAATTCCATTTTTTCACCTTCTATTCAAGTTACATGACAATACAATCACTGTAATGGATTGTTTTATGAATTGTAAAGCAATTTTGAAAAAAGATTGACATGTGAACTGCAGCTCTGATAATATCTAGAATTAAGAAATGCAAGCAGACACGAAACAATTACATATTGATTTCTCTTATCGAGAGTTGGGCGAGGGATTTGGCCTTTTGACCCCAACAGCAACCGACCGTTAATACCACTGTGAAGTGGGGCGCAGCAAGAACAGCGCCAAGACAATTCATTGTCTTATAGGGCACGGTGCTAATTCCATCAGACGTATGTGCTGAGAGATAAGAGAGGCTTCGAGCATACACGCCATCAAGCCTCTTTCTCTCAGGAGAAAGAGGCTTTTTTATATGATTTGGAGGGGAAGCAATTGGTTACACTTACGGCATCATATGAAGAATTAACAGAAAGTTCAGCAGTTGCACTTGCCATTAGACTTGGATTGATTCAGGAGAGCAGTCATTTAACATGCACTGAAATCGGTGACGGAAATTTAAATTACGTCTTTCATATTTATGATCACAAACAAGCAAAAGGACTGATTATCAAGCAGGCCCTTCCTTACGCAAAAGTCGTTGGAGAAAGCTGGCCGCTGACATTAGATCGTGCAAGAATTGAAAGTGCAGCACTCATCAAGCAATCAGAGTATGCACCTCATCTCGTACCAGCCGTCTATTATTCGGATACAGCTCTTGCAGTGACGGCAATGGAGGATCTATCACACCTTGAAATCGTCAGAAAAGGGCTAATTGCCGGAAAACACTATCCGTATTTATCAGATCATGTCGGAGAATTTTTAGGCAAAACACTATTTTACACGTCTGACTTTGCCACAAATCCTAAAATCAAAAAACAATTCGTGAAGCAGTTTACGAATCCTGATCTTTGTGACATTACAGAAAAACTCGTTTTCACAGATCCTTTCTTTGACAGCGAGACGAATGACTTCGAAGAGGAATTAAGAGAAGAGGCACAAGCACTATGGGCTGATCTTGAACTGCAAGCAAAAGCTGCCGAATTGAAACGGATCTTCTTAACCTCTGCTGAAACACTGGTACATGGAGATCTTCATACAGGCAGTATTTTTGCAAACGAAACAGAAACGAAAATCATTGATCCAGAGTTCGCTTTTTACGGTCCTTTCGGATTCGATATCGGTCACTTTATTGCCAATCTGTTCATAAATGCTTTATCTCATGAGAATGAACAGGATCAGCAGCACCTTTTTGATCATGTCGTCAATGTGTGGGCAACATTCAAAGAAGTGTTCACAAAAGCATGGAAAGAAGACAGTATTGAAGCGTTTAGTGTATCGGACAGCTTTTTAGAAACAACGTTTGACCGTATTTTAAAAGAAGCCACCGGCTTTGCTGGCTGTGAGCTTGTTCGCCGAACCATCGGTCTTGCGCATGCGGCTGATCTCGATGCGATTCCATCACATTCTAGAAGGCTTCAGCAGAAAAAAGCAGCACTTACACTAGGAAAAACATTGATCAAACAATATCAAGCAGTGGAAACAGCGTCTGACCTCGTCGCATTATTCCAGCAAACTGTAAAGGAGTGACGAGTTTTGTCTAAAGAATTTGAAGTTCCCCGTTCCGTCGAATGGGAAGAAAACCGTATCAACATTTTGAATCAGCAAAAATTACCCGCTGAAACCGTGTTTGAGCATTTATATACAAAAGAAGATGTGTATGATGCCATTGTGACGCTAAAAGTGCGCGGAGCACCTGCTATTGGCATTACAGCGGCTTTTGGGCTCGCACTCAGTGCACAAGAGATTGATACAGAAGACATTGATCTCTTTAAGCGAGAAGTCGCTCGCCTGAAAGAATATTTAAACAGTGCTCGTCCAACCGCTGTGAATCTTGCCTGGGCATTAGACCGGCTTTATCAGCGCATTGAGCGTGCTGCTTCGGTGAATGCAGCCAAAACTGATCTTGTCCATGAAGCCATTCAAATTCAAATCGAAGATGAAGAAACATGTCGGCAAATCGGTCAAAATGCTCTTCAGCTCTTTAAATCTGGTGATCGAATTATGACCATTTGTAACGCAGGCTCCATTGCCACAAGCCGTTACGGAACAGCGCTTGCACCCTTTTATTTAGCGAAAAAGAAAAACCTCGATCTTCACATTTACGCATGTGAAACACGTCCTGTCCTTCAAGGCGCTCGTCTGACGACATGGGAATTGATGCAGGGCGGCGTAGATGTGACGCTTATCACGGATAATATGGCAGCCCATACGATGAAAGAAAAACAAATTTCTGCCGTTATTGTTGGTGCAGATCGAATCGCTAGAAACGGTGATACAGCAAATAAAATTGGAACGTTAAGTCTGGCTATTTTAGCTAAACACTTTCAAATTCCATTTTTTGTGGCTGCGCCTCTTTCGACCTTTGATGTGTCAACTCAGGATGGGTCAGATATTCCGATTGAAGAACGCGACCCACAGGAAGTAAAGGAATTAAACGGCATCCAAATTGCGCCTCCTGACGTGCAGGTATTTAACCCTGCCTTTGATGTTACTCCTCATCATCTCATTTCCGGAATCATTACAGAAAAAGGCATCATCACTTCCAACTATACAGAAGAGATTGATGCACTATTCACTGAAAGCGTGTCACTTTAATCAAACAAAAGCGCGGGGTTCTTATCATTTAAGAGCACCGCGCTTTTTTGTTTCGTTCGTTTTTGCTAATATTTCTTTTTTCTGTTCTTCTGTCAACACGTTCATTTTGACACATAGTGATGTGACGGCGTACATTTTATCTTTTTTGCCCCATAACATGTTAGCAGCCTCCTTTTTCCCTAGACCAACTTTTTTAGCTTAATAAAAGGATATGTCGCTCGCTAAACATTTGGAACAGGTCAATTTATTTATTTTTGAACAAATGGGATGCCTTCTAATTCTAACAGGATCGCTTTCATCCCTGTCTTCGTCCCTGCATAACCCGTCAAAGTCCTGTCTTTTCCAATGACCCGGTGACACGGGATAAAAATAGGCAACGCATTGCGTCTATTAGCTTGTCCAATGGCTCTGACAGCCTTTGGATTGCCGATCGCTTCTGCAATATCAGCATAGCTTTTTGATTCACCATACGGAATAGCAGAAAGTTCCTCCCACACTTGCTCTTGAAACGGAGAGCCTGCTTGCTTGAGCGGGAGATCGAACACTTTCCGATCGCCCTTAAAATATTCATCCAGCTGTTTTTTCGCTTCTTTTAATACAGGCGTGTCTTCTTGTTTAAAACGGTCTCTCTGCTTTTTGACCAAAAACGATTCATCATCAAACTTCACTTCAATGATGGCACCATCTTTCTCTAGTATGTATAATGCCCCGATTGGTGCGGTATAGACTGTATAATACACATTAAAGCTCCCCTTCTTGTTTCTGCTGACGGAGTGGAAGCGTGAGATGGAACACTGTTCCGACCCCTTCTTCACTCTCAACTTCAATGGTTCCTTGATGCTCTTCAATAATTTTATAACTAACCATTAACCCAAGTCCAGTTCCTCTTTCTTTTGTTGTATAAAATGGTTCTCCGAGACGCTTTAGTTTATCCTCTGTCATGCCGCAGCCTTCATCACGAAGAGAAATGACAATGTGCTCCTCGCCCTTCCTTTGAATGCTCACGTATACATTTCCTTTCTGAGGCATTACTTCAATCGCATTTTTTAAAATGTTAATAAAGACTTGCTTCAATTGATTTTGTTCACAGTAGATGAGCGGAATATCATCCAGCACATTTAAGTGCATTTGCACATTGCCAAGATTGGCCTGTGCGTGAAGAAGATCCATTGTGTCTTTGACAATTTGCACGACATTTTTTTCTTCATAGATGATGGCCTGCGGTTTTGCTAAAATCAGAAATTCTGTAATAATGGATTCGATTCTTTTTAGCTCTGATGTGATGACATTAAAATAGAGCGAATACTCCCCTTCAATGTTTCCTTTGAGCAGCTGAATGAAGCCTTTTAAAGCCGTCATTGGATTTCTAATTTCATGGGCAATTCCAGCGGCAAGCTCTCCGACAACATGAAGCGTATCCGATTTTCTTACCCGCTCCTCTAATTCCTTGCGCTCAGTCACATCTCTAAAGATGGCCAAATTCATGTTATGAATAATATTTCGTTTAAAAGAAAACTCCAAAATACGTTGATCTGGATGGTTCAGCACAAATGGAACTTCATTGTCCATCTCATCTAATGACATCGCCTGAGCTGGCTGCGCCAAATTTTCAATTTGATATGGCGCAAGGATATGAAAAA
The DNA here is from genome assembly GCF_040869405.1 of Bacillus sp. FSL K6-2869. Lineage (NCBI taxonomy): Bacteria > Bacillati > Bacillota > Bacilli > Caryophanales > Bacillaceae > Bacillus > Bacillus sp. FSL K6-2869. The sequence goes on along the minus strand of NZ_CP152035.1, from coordinate 1,293,770 downwards.
GGTTCATTTCCGTTAAGTGATCATCTTTGAGGCCAAGTAGTTCACTTGCGGAAGGATTCACATCAATAATCCGGTATTGATTATCGAAAAGAACAATGCCATCCATAGAGCCATTAAATACTTTACGGAATTTGAGCTCACTTTCTCGCAGCTCCTCTTCCATTCGCTTTCTGTCACTGACATTCCGTAAAATGGTTAAGTGCTGTCCTTCTAATACCGCATGCTTAGAGGTGAACTCAAGCTCTTTGAATTGGCCATTCGCCATTCTAAAGAGGAGTTCTTCTCTGATTTCAAGATTCCTTATATACCGTCTTCTTGTCGGCCGGTATCTGCGATCAGATTTGACTAGAAAATCCATGAGTTTCTTGCCAATCAGCTGATGCATCGGTAATTCAAAAATTCGGCAGGCTGATTCATTTGCCCTGACAATTTCTCCATCATCCGCCCAAATGATGATGGCATCCATCGCATTTTCGAATATTTCTCTAAAACGTTCTTCACTTTTTAGCAGCTTTTCTTCCATTAATCTTTTTTCTGTAATATCACGCATGATGGACATGTAAAAACCACTCATCACATTGGATGTGATGGTCAGTTCGAATAATTTGTGCTGCCCAGATTGTAGGGTAACAGGAAGTTCTCCCTTTGCTTTCCCTGTTTCTTTCAATGAAGTTAAGAGCTGCTGGAGCGCTGGAAGGTTTTCTTCTTCAACAAATTCATTTAAGTAGCGGTCTGTTAAATCTGTTTTTTGAAGTTCAAAGCTCTGGCAAAAAGAGTGATTGGCGTCAATCATACAACCATCCTGATCAAAAATGACCATACCGTCAATCGCTCGATCAAATAAATCTTTAAACAGCTGCTCATTCATCGAACGTTCTCGCTCTAATATTTTCTTTGAAGAAATATCACGCATGACGACAATATATTGTTGATTCACCACGTCGTGCTCTGCTACAAATTCAATATATTTTGTCTCTCCATTTTCAAGTTGAATGGAGATCTCTCTTTTTAACGTTCCTTTTCGAAAAAAAATCTCAAGTGAGCAGTCAATTTTGTTTTTCGGGATGCCGTATAGGAAATCTAGAACGGATTTATTGAGGAGGTCTTCTTTCGGTGTTTGCACAAGCCTGCATGTCGCTTCATTGGCTTGGATAATGTTGAGGTGCTGATCAAATATAAAGATGGCATCTAACGTCTTATTTAACAGCATTTTGTGCTGTACCAATTCATTTCGCAAATATTCGTTCTCTTTTTCTAATTTTCTGATATTTTTCGCACCATCGAGCGTTTCAGTCATTCTCTTACACTCCTTTTCCAGCCTCATTCCTCTACAATATTTCTACAAGATTTTCATTGTTCCTTCATTCGACTCATAAAAAAAGAGAACTTTTTACACGAGGCTTGCTTCATTTGTTTCATTTGGATGACACGATTGTATAACGATTCTCTTTTCTTACGCTTCTTTTACAACCGTTCTACAATTTCACATCAAATAGCGAAATGAGCCAATTTGTATTTTAAAATGGGGCAAATGAGGGAACAGTGCACTTAGAACGTTTATGTTCGAAATGAAGCAGGAAAGGTGATGTTATGACGTCAACGAGAGACAGTTATTTTGATAATGCAAAATTTCTTCTGATTTTTCTAGTTGTTTTTGGTCATTTGTTACGGTCATTCATACATGATAATGACTGGATACTCTACTTATATAAATTTATTTATACATTCCATATGCCCGCTTTTATATTAGTGTCTGGCTTCTTTGCCAAAGGTTTTAGAAAACCAGGTTTTATGAAAAAAGTCGCAGTTAAGCTGATCATCCCATATTTGATTTTTCAGGTCATCTATTCTGTGTATTATTATTTCTTACAGGATCAAAGCATCTCTAACTTAAATCCGATTGATCCACAATGGTCTTTATGGTTTTTAATCAGTTTATTCTTTTGGAACTTACTACTCATTCCTTTTTCAAAACTGCCATTCCACTGGGCAATGATTGTTAGTTTATCGATGGCGTTACTTGTCGGTTACGTGGACAGCATTAGCGATACGCTCAGCCTATCTCGTACGTTTGTCTTTTTGCCGATGTTTTTAGCTGGCTTTTATTTAAAAAAGCAGCACTTTGAATTTATCCGAACAAGCAAAGGGAAACTGACTGCACTTCTTGTACTGATGGCCGTGTTCATGTTTTGCTATTTTTATGAATTCGATTATTCCTTTTTATTTGGGTCACAGTCTTACGCTTCTCTTGGAGATGAAGGACTCATTGCAGCTATGAAACGAATGGTATGGTATTTACTTGCATTTGCTGCTACCTTTAGTTTCTTTGCATTAGTCCCAACACGCCGGTTCTTCTTTACCAAATGGGGCACAAGAACGCTTTATGTCTATTTACTTCATGGCTTTGTGATTAAGCTTTTAAGAACGACTTGGTTTGATGATTGGGCTCTAAATACGGCAAGTGTATTGATTCTATTGCTGCTTACGGTTCTCTTAACCTTTACACTATCTAGCACATTTGTTAAAACTGTTGCACAACCAGTCATCGAGCTCAAAATGACCAGTCTGATGAGAACCATTACTGGCAGACAAAACAGTTATATTAAATAGAAAAAACGATCTCTTTGGATCGTTTTTTCTATTTATTTTTTGTTTTTCTGTTCAGTATGACATTCATCGTTTTTTTTAGGCTTCATTAAGGTATCAATCCATTTACTGCTGTTTATATCTCCCAGCTCGCTGCCAAATTCCTCTTCCAAGATATCGGGGTTCATCGGTTTTTTATGGTCTTTCATATCTTTACTTTTCACATGTTTTTTAGTCACGAGATGCTCCCCCCTGTTTACCTTGATGAGAATTTCGGTTCGCCTGGCGGTCTTCTGATTGCTCGTCAAATTGTGTTTGTCCTTGATCGTGTGCCATGCTTTCTGTAGGCGTCATATTATTCGTGAGTGCTTCATTTTTTGCTGCTTTTCTTTTCATTTGTCATCATTCCTTTTTAACATGTTTAGTTCTTCGCTCAATTGATCAAACAGCTCTTTCATTTGTTTGACTGTCACTGGTTTTTCCTCAGGCTTTAACTCATATCCAATTTGCCCATTCGCTTCTAGCGTTGCTTTTTTGAGACTGCTGATGTCTGTGATGCCCTGCTGCTTTAAGCGCATTTTGAATTCGTCCCTTGTCAGACGCGTTTTTTTCAGCTTGTGATCAAGCATTTCTCCATCCTCTAAAATCACCACAGACTTCCCTGAAACCAATTTTTCAAAGAAATCAAACCGAATTGACAGCTTTTCCATCACCACAAGTGCCACAATAAAGATGGTCGCTGCATAAATGGTTTCAAGTAAATTATGCTCAATGAAGGGTTGGATAATAATCGATCCAATTGAAATCATGATGACTGTCTGTTGAACCGTTAATTGACTAATGGATTTAGGTCCTGCTATTCTCAGCAGCAAGGTACCAACGAGTAGCATTACAATTGCTTTCCATAACACATCCAGCACGTCTCTTTCACCTCTTACCTATAGATTGCGAACATCCTTTGTGATTTAGCCAGTTATATAATGGAAATAAAAAAACCAGCATTCAGTAGGAATGCTGGTCTGATTGTTGATAAAGAGTTAAAATGATCTTTATTTTAGCTCTTCTTCTTTTCAGCGTGATAGAAAACCTTTGCAGTCTAGGAAAGTCGAGCACCGGAGCGGAGCGAATTCGACATTCGTGAGCACCGGAGCACAGATTTGACAACGAATGCGAGGGTTTGTCTACACGCTGAAACCAGCATTCAGTAGGAATACTGGTTAGCCGATGATCACACGCTCTTTCGGATAATGATAATTCGCTTCACTTTCCCGGCGGCCAATTAAATACAAGAAGCTTGGAATTCCAATCCGTCCTATAAACATGACGACCATAATAATACACTTACCAAATACGGACAAGTCAGACGTAATTCCGAGCGACAGTCCCGTTGTTCCGAAGGCAGAACAAACTTCAAATAAAGTTTCAAGAAGCGTATGATGGTCTGATAAAGTTAACAGAAACGTAGCACCAAACACTAAAATAAAGGCCATCATCGTCACCATGAGGGATTTATTAATATCCGCTTGATGAAGCTCTCTTTTAAAGATTTTAATGGACTTATTTCCTCTCGCAAAATGAAACAAAGCAAGTAAGTTAAGGGCAAACGTGGTTGTCCGAATTCCGCCCCCTACCGAGCTTGGAGATGCCCCGATAAACATCAACAAACATAAAAATAACAGTGTCGGCTCTGTCAATTGCGTAATATCTAATGTCGAAAGCCCGCCACTTCTAGTAGCTGTTGATTGAAACAAAGAATAAAACAAGATTTCATGCCAGCTCTTCCCTAGAAAAGTAAACCGGGCTTCAAGTGCATAAATCCCAATTGCCCCAACGACAACAAGGAGGCCAAACGTGATCGTTGTAATTTTCGTAAACAATGAAAACGATGCATGTTTTCGGTCTTGATTGAATAAATAATCCTTTACTTCGACAAGTACCGGAAAGCCAATAGCGCCAAAAATGATGAGCAGCATCGTGATAAATTGGACGAAATAGTCATCTTTATAAGGAATTAACGAATTCCCTGTAATATCAAAGCCTCCATTGGTTGTGGCACTGATACTAGAGAAAAATCCGTGTAAAAAAGCGCCTTGCACATCGTAATACTTTAGAAAATACATACTTAAAATCAGACCGCCTACAAACTCAATCAGCAAGATTAAATATAAGACCTGCTTCATGAGTTTTACGATACCTGATAAGTTGCTCTGGTTTTGGTCTGCCATAATTAATTTTCTTTCTTTAATGCCGATCCTTTTTCGCATAACCAGCCAGACGAATGTACCAAGGGTCATAATGCCGATACCCCCGATTTGCAAAACAAATGCAAGGATCCACATCCCGGTCACACTAAATGTTTGTGACGTATCGACAACAGTCAGACCCGTGACACTGACAGCACTCACAGCTGTAAACAGCGCATCAATAAATGTCCATTTGACTCCTTCTTGATGAGCCACTGGTAGACTGAGTAGTATGAACGACACGGTCACAGCAAGAAAATAATAAAGGGCAATCAACTGAAAAGCCGACAGCCGGTCGATTAGTTTTTTCATTGGATTCATGGTTATTCCTTCTTTTATCTTTCTTTTCGAATACTATATCATTTTAATGAAAAGAAAGAAGATTTTAAAGGTATTTTGTGCTTTATTTACTTTTTCATCAAAAAGAAAAAGACATCCTTACGCAGAATGTCTTTTGATCTTTCTTATTTTGCTTCTAGTCTTCTAATTCTTTCGTTTAAATCAGGGTGTGTTGAGAAAAGAGAAGCTTTTCTTTTACCACTGATTTTCAGTGTAGCAACAGCTGCTTGATCGTCATCTTTGATTCTTGATGTATACGCCTCTAGTGAACGAAGCGCATGAATCATTTTATCTTTTCCTGCAAGGTCCGCACCGCCGCGGTCTGCATGGAATTCGCGATGTCTAGAGTAAGCAAAAACGACAAGGCTTCCTAAGATAGAGAAAATTATTTGGAAGACGATCACAGCGATAAAGTGAACAATCGGCACAAGCTCTTCACGTGGAACGAAACGGCTTGCGATCCATGCCGCAATTCTTGAAAGGAAGACAACAAACGTGTTGACGATCCCTTGGAGTAACGTCATTGTAACCATGTCACCGTTCGCTACGTGAGCGACTTCGTGAGCGATAACCCCTTCAACTGCTGCATCATCCATTTCATGAAGCAATCCAGTTGATACGGCAACAAGCGATCTTCTTTTAGAAGGACCTGTCGCAAATGCATTTACTTCAGATGATTGGTAAATACCGACCTCAGGCATTTTAGAAAGGCCTGCTGCTCTTGATAGTCTGTGAACGCGGTCAACAAGCTGCTGCTCATCATATGTTAATGAATCCTTTTCTGGATTTAACACACGCACACCCATCATCATTTTTGCCATCCAGCGAGACATCGCTAGTGACATAAACGAGCCTACAAAACCAACAACTGCACTGAATACAAGAAGATAAAGGATATTAAGTCTTCCGTCTGCTCCTATATAAGAACCAACACCAGTTGCTGCACTAATAACCGATAGGACAATACCAATCGTAGTGATAACAAGAATGTTCGTTAATATAAACAGAAATATTCTTTTACCCATACATAACCTCCGCTGTCATATTAAGTTCATTTGAACTTATTAATAAAATTATAAAAATAAACGTCTCAAATTGCAAGGAAAAAGGAATCGTTTTCTATGTTTATCATACTGGCTAAAACCTCGTCATTTCAATGATTACGCTACTTGCATCCGCAAACAAGTGAACAAATTGTGACGCAGCGGTCCTATTTTAGTTTATTTTGCATTTTCATTAAAAAGAGATTATGATGTTGAATTAGATCAATAATCACGTTTTTGACGTACAAAATGAGGTGGAACATGGTGACTTTTAAATTAACGAGAATTGACATGACGAGACTTCTGTATTCTCTAAAAGGCGAGGGAGATCTGACTCCGCTTCAGCTTTTGAATTTATCTGTAAAAAGCGATAAGGAACATGAATATGATGAATTAAAAATCCCTTCGTTTTTTGAAAAACTCGAACGGCGGAAGCAAAAATCAGAGCACGGGCTTTCAACGAACGAAATCGTTGAGCTTGGCAACTTGTGTGAACTGACTTCACTTAAATCGACAGCCATTCAAAACTGGATCAAGCGCGATATTAAAGATATGATCGGCCATCCAGAGCTTGGCAAGAAGTACTCCATTGATCAAGTCGTTATTTTATTAATTGTCCGGGATTTAAAATCAGTATTTGATTTTGATTCTATTCGTACGATCTTATCTGCCTTATTTAATACGATCACAGATCGAACGGATGATATTATCAGCCCCATCCGTTTTTATGAAGCATATGCGCACGTCCTTGATTTTATTTATCACCATACACATTTCCCATTAAAGGAAACGAATTTACGAGAAATGACAGAAGAGCAAACGGACAAACTCCACGAAGAGTTTACAGAATTGACGAAGCCGCAATGGCATTTGATTAAAGGCATTATCAGTTCTACCGTTTTCTCCGTTTTCACTTCTCACTTGCAAAGCACAGCGCAAGAAATGATGTTGAATACGCTTCAGCTGAAAAAGGCTTAAAACTGAGCCCGAGGTGACCTTCATCACCTCGGCTTTTTTGTGCAGCAATTGCCAGCATAATTGCAGGCTGTTTTTTTCAAAATAAGAAGGCGCAACAAACATGAGGTGAAAGGAGGAATATGTGATGGCAAATCGAAATCAACTTCTTGTTCCTGGAGTAGAACAAGCTTTAGATCAATTTAAATACGAGATCGCTCAAGAATTTGGCGTGAATCTCGGTTCAGATACAGTCGCACGTTCAAACGGTTCTGTTGGCGGCGAGATGACAAAAAGACTCGTACAGCAGGCGCAATCTCAAATGGGCCATTCAACTAAATAAAGACATGGTGAAATACGCCGGATCTATTCTGGCGTTTTTTTACTGTTCATATGTAGGCTCATCCCGGTTTTCACGGTATGAGGGCGATGTGTTTTTTCCTTTTTGTTTGACGCCATCTCTGTTACGTTCGCCGTACGGACGATTCTGACCACTGTCGTTTTTTTTTACATGCTTTTCAGTATCACCACGTGATGTGCCATTTGGATGTTTTTTTTCATCTGGATCAGTCGTGTGATTTTTTTTTTGCTCTTTGTCTTTTTCAAAAGAGCGATCCTTTTCTTCTTTTCCCTTTTTCTCTTTGTTGTCAAGATGAGGGCTTGTTTGGTGAGGCTTTTGAACAGCTCCTTGCTCTTCCCTCTCAACTTCCTTCTGCTCTTTGTCTTCGCCTTCAGGAGCTTCTTTATCAGGCTGCATCTCATCGCTATCGTCTGTCTTTATGTCTTCTTTTTTGTCTTCGTCTTTTTGATCTTCATCAGCATTTTTCGGCTCTTCTTCTTTGACAGCCTCGTCATCTGCTGGATCTTCATCATCTTTTTTAAAGTCCTCTTGTTCGTTGTCTTGCATTTCTTGATTTCTAATATAAGTTCCTGTTGAAATGCCTGCTTTTTGTGCCTTTTCTCTTGTTTCCAGGTCACCTTCCACAGTTTCCAGCTTATAATTGCGCTTTTGATATTCCCCCGAGATGGTGCTGATTTTACTTTTTACGTTTGTTTTGTATGTATGATCCTGCTTGTTTTCATAAACAGTTGAAATATAAATGCTTTTAGAGTGGTTCACGTATCCTTTTTTATCACAATCATCGATGATTTCCTGCACGACTTTGGTCATGTCGTTTTTTTCTAAATCTTTCATACTGGCCAGTACTTGCTTCGCATCTTTATTCAGCGGAGTGACACCGATCACTTGATAATTGTGATCGAGTTTCAGCTCAAAGCTTGGGTTAATGTCAATCGTCATATATGCATATGCTTTTTGACTTGAGAAAGATGGCATCATAGTGAAAATCACGACAATAATTGCTGCAATTGATAGAATTCCTGCATTTAACGGACGTAAACGAAGCAGGTCAAAAAAACCGGCTCTTTTTCTTTCGAGACGTGATTCATTCGGAAACGTCACTTCTTGACCGATTTCATAGTCTTGCTGTTCATACTTTGTCCGCAGAAATTGTCCATCAGGGGTCAGCAGTGTGACATATTTTTTGTTTTTCTCGACTATAATGCCTCTTCTCATGAATTAAGCACCCCTTTAAGGTAATCTTTCAAATACACATAATCACCTGTCATAATGATCGCCATCGCAATAATATATTTTCTATTTCTCTCAATCGTTTTGCGGCTGACTTCCACTAGCTTTTCCAGCTGTTTGACTGGCAATTGTTTTTTCTGAAATAAAATGGTTCTCAGTTCATCGTGCTTAACGAGTGTATGGGCCACTTTAATGGCATTTTGTCTCGCATCCGCATGCTTTGGTGAATGCTCAAGCAGTTCTTGAAACGTAAGACCATATACTTTCAATCGTTCTTTAAAATGTTCAATCTCTTCTCTTCTATGTTCTTGTTCAATTAAACGCCTATATTCATTTGCAGAAAGCTCTGCTTCAATCATGCTTTGCGAGTATTCGCCATTCTCACTTTCTTGAAGGTCCATTTGAACCGTTGGCGCGTTTCTTGCTTCTTTTCGAATATAGTCGATTACTTTTCTTTTAATAATTAACTCCGCAAATGCAAGGAGTGAGTTGCCTTTTTCGGCAGAGTATTTTTCTATCGCTTCATTAAAGGCAATTAAGCCTACGCTAAATTCATCATCTTTTTCATCTATATATCGTTTACAAACGGATGAAACCGTCTTAGCGACAAATGGTTTGTATTGCTCTATTAATGCATTTTGCAGCTCGGTATCACCCTGTTGGATGTTGATTGCCGACTGCTCTAATGTTTGCTTTTTCTTTCCCTTTTTAAACAAAAGGCTAAGCAATGGTTTCACCTCAGTTCTCCCTATATTACTCATTTATGATAGCTAATTTATGAGGGAAGCGCAAAGGAAGAAATGAGGAATTCATTTCCTGTTACTCAATTGTGACATGTATTTCTTTATCTACTTTACAACGTTTCGTTTAAAAGCAAAGAAATAAGGGGGTATCCCCCCCTTTTTTGTAATATACGTGTTATGAAAATGAAATGATATTTCTTTCAAAAAACCTACTCTTCCAGCCGCTTCTCTTGTTTTTCCTCGTTTTGTTGGCCGCCTTTTCTTGATGGACTTGATAAAAACCAGCCAAATGCTGCAATCGCGAGAAGGACCGTCCAGAAAATGATTTTCCATAATGTTGAATGAATGAAATGAGAGGACACGACCCCAATAGCTGGATGAGAAAGTGTATAGAGCGTCAGCTTCACGCCAACCCATCCGACAATGACAAATGCTGCTGTTTCTAGGCTTGGTCTCGTTTTAAGCAGTTTCACAAATACAGTCGCCGCAAACCTCATGATCACTAGACCAATGATACCGCCTAATAGAATGACAATAAATTGACCGCCATCAAGCCCGCCAATTTGTGGAAGGTTTGTTGCTGGCAAAGTCACAGCTAATGCAACGGCTGCTAAAATAGAATCTACTGCAAATGCAATGTCAGCAAGCTCAACTTTTACGACGGTTGCCCAAAAGCCGCTTTGTTTCATGTTTGTGTCTGCTTCCTTTTTCTTAAATACGTGCGATTTTAAAATATGGTGAATCGAAATATAGAGAAGATAAATTGCGCCAATGGCTTGAACTTGCCACACATCTACTAAAAACGAAATAAGAAAAAGAGAACCGAATCGCATGACAAATGCTCCCGCAAGTCCGTAAAACAATGCCTTTTTTCTTTGTTTTTCAGGAAGGTGTTTGACCATCACAGCCATAACCAGCGCATTATCAGCTGCTAAAATCCCTTCTAATCCAATCAATACGAGAAGAACCCACCCGTACTCTAAAATAATTGCTGCATCCATCATCATTCCTCCTTATTTTTTATCTATTGTCCCACAACAGACAAAGGCTTATGAATGCAAAAAAGACCTTTGCCTGTAATGGCAAAGGTCTTGCTAGACATGTGATATGTAAATCATGCCAACAAAGCCGATGGAATGAGATTCCATGTAATGACGACTTTGTTTCCGGTGATAACCGGACGCTACTCCCCTTTGGTGGGATTAAGAATATTTAGATTACTTATATCATAATCAACAGACCCCGGATTGTCAACAGGTGACTTTTCATCTTCACCCGCTGATTAAGCCGTTGGTGTTTCTGTTTTTCTTTTTCTTCGTTTGAGCCACACGTAGAAAACAAACAACAAGAGCATACCAATCCCAATCGGCAATACATATGGTTCTAAAATGGTTCCAACCTCTTGCCAGTTCTCTCCAAGGACAAATCCTAAATACACGTACACAAATGTAATCGGCGTAATCGCCAAAAACGTATACAGGCAAAAAACCCACACATTCATCTTCGCAATCCCGCACGGAATGGAAATAAGGGTTCTGACCCCTGGAATAAACCGGCCGCTAAACGCAACAAATCCGCCATGCTTTTCAAAAAAGGCATCCGATTTATCAAGTGACTCAGGTTTAACAAAGAAATACTTCCCATATTTATTTAAAAAGGGTCTCCCTCCATAACGCCCTAACCAGTACAAGGTCAAGGGGCCTGCCACACCGCCAATAGAACCGGCAGCCACAACACCAATGAAGGCCATGTCCCCTTTTGAAACCCAGTAACCTGCAAGAGGCAACACCACTTCAGCAGGAACAAATTCAATGCATAATGCAAGAAAGATGCCGAAGTACGACAAATTCTTAAAGGCATCAGCTAATGAAATAATAAAATCTTCGATGTTTATCAATCCCTTTCACACATAATCAGTTTGACAGGCTATGCTTGCAAATCGTACCGTGCCACCTATTAAACGAATAAAAAACCAAAAATGATTCACTTTTCTTCGTTTTTTTACATTAAATTTGATTTTACTATAAAAAATGTTCAAAAAAAATGCTGAATGCCCTTTTTAAGTAAAGGAAAAGTGAACACAGGCGCCACTTGATCCGATATATTAAGTATATGTCTGTTTTTAGATACAGGAGGTTTTCTTACATGACACATTTAACAGGAAGCTACAACGGATGGCTTGTCTTTCTGTCAGTCGCTGTCGCCGCTGTCGCCTCCTACTCAGCTCTTCAATTAGCCAGCCGGGTGATCCAGTCGAGCGGCGCAAAGAAAAGAGTATGGTTGATCATTGGTGCGATGATCATGGGGATGGGAATATGGTCAATGCATTTTATTGGCATGATGGCGTTTCATCTACGCTCTGGTATCACATATGAAACACCCTTACTCATTTTATCGATTTTGACCTCTTTTATCGGTTCTTTCATTGCTTTTTCAATATGTATTCAGCAGCAACTTTCCACAAGGCGACTTTTGATTAGTTCGATCACGATGGGCTCAGCTATTTGCAGCATGCACTACCTCGGATTGGAATCAATGGCGAATGTCACCATCAGCTATGACCCTGTTCTCTTTTTTCTTTCTTTTTTTATTGGTGCGCTCGCTTCATTCTTTTCATTACACCTTTTTTTCCGGCTTCATCACTCTGAGAAAAGGCGGGAGGATCAGCTGTTAAAAATAGCGGGTGCACTGATGATGGGCGGTGCTGTTGCGGGCATGCATTACACTGGCATGGCGTCTTCGACGATGTTTTTTCATTCAGATGGTCAGGTCGCTGCGGGTGGTTCTCTTGAAATGTCACCATTTAGCCTGTCCATTTTCATCGGTCTGATGACGCTTATCGTCCAATCACTCATGATTTTCGGCGCCTATATTGATCACCGAATTATGTCACAATCAGATCAGCTAAAAGAAAATGAACAGCGGTTCCAATCACTGATCAAACATAATATAGATGGGATTATCGTGTTATCTGTTGATCGAAAAGTGATATCTGCGAATGACCCAGGCAAACACATTTTGAAAATGTGCAATTCCTGGATTGGTGATGATGTGAGTCAATACGTCATGCCAACTGAGATGTGGGAAGACTTTATTTATCAATCAAAAAAAGCAATTACGCGTGAAGCAGAACTGAAAGCAGCAGATCGGTTTTATTATTATCATGTTACATACATACCCGTACACGTCAACCATACACTTGACAGCATTTATCTCGTTTTAAAAGATTTAACCCAGCAGAAGATTGCTGAAAAAGAAATTCATGTGATGGCACATTATGATGCATTAACTGAACTTCCGAACCGTCGTCACGGAATTAATCATTTAAATGATGTTTTATCCGCTCAAGAAGAGACAAAAACGTCAACGGCAGTTCTTTTTCTTGATTTAAATCGGTTTAAAATTATTAATGATGCCCTTGGTCATAACATAGGCGATCTGCTGTTGAAAGCCGCCGCAAACAGACTAACCAAATGTTTGCCTGACAATGGCTTTATTGCAAGAATTGGCGGGGATGAATTTTTAATGATCTTTCCTCACATGGAGCATAACACACATAAAATTGAACAGCTTTTGGAAAACATCATTCGCCAATTTGAACGTCCTTTTTTCATTCAAAACCATCAGCTCATTACATCCATTAGTATTGGAATCGCCATCTCTCCGCAAAACGGAAAGAATGGTATGGAATTGATGAGAAAAGCAGATATGGCCATGTATTTATCAAAGAAACATAAACAAAGCCGCTATGAATTCTTTACTGAATCTATGGAGAGATTGAGTGAGGACAGACTCAATCGCGAACTGGAGCTACGAGATGCCATTCAAAGAAAGCAGTTTGTGCTTCATTATCAGCCGCAAATCAGCGCCAAAACAAGACAGATGACAGGTGTTGAAGCCCTTTTAAGAATGAAAGCACCAGACGGTTCTCTAAAATCACCAGAGGCTTTCATTGAGCTTGCTGAAGAATCGGGCCTGATTATCGATATTGGAAGATGGGTCATTGACACGGCATGTAAGCAGGCAAAATTGTGGTATGACAAGCAATTGAAAATCCCTGTTGCGGTCAATTTATCTGCTAAGCAGTTTAACTCTGAAGACTTAATTGATTTGATCAAACTAACGCTAAAAAAATACGACCTTCAACCATCACTTCTTGAGCTTGAAGTGACAGAAAGCATGACAATGGACAACATCAAGCAGTCAAAACAAGTACTGACATCTCTAAAACAACTTGGCGTCCGTATTAGTATTGATGATTTTGGTACAGGCCACAGCTCTTTAAGCTATTTGAAGGATTTGCCGATTCACCGCCTGAAAATTGATAAATCATTTATCGAGGATATTTTGAGCGATTCAAAGTCTGAGCAAATCACAGGGGCTATTATTGCAATGGGGCACCAGCTATCTCTAGAAGTCATTGCTGAAGGTGTTGAAACTTTTGCACAAGCGCAACTTTTATCTGCGCAGGGCTGTGACGATCTACAAGGCTTTTATTATGCCAAGCCACTTCCAGCTAGTGATATTGAAAAATTTATCGCCTATCCTGCTCATCAGCTGGATACATGAAAAAGGTGCCAACCAATGGCACCTTTCAGCGTGTAGACAAACCCTCGCATTCTTTGTCAGTCCTGCGTGCTGGTGCTCACGAATGACAAATTCGCTCCGCGCCAGTACTCGTCCTTCCTAGACTGCAAAGGTTTTCTATCACGCTGGGCTGAAAAGAAGACAAAGGGCTAAAATCAAGTTCATTTTAGCCCTTTGTCAACAATCTAAAAGGTGCCAACCATGGCACCTTTTCGTTTTATCTAAATAACAAATGCTGACTGTGAATACCTGCTTTTTTCAGCAGACTAATTAATTGCTCCTGTTCTTCACGCGAAAGACCAGAAAACGCCCGCGCAATTCGAAGAGAATGGATTGGATAAATTTTATCCAAATAACTGCGCCCTTTATCTGTTAAATGGGCATAAACTGACCGCTTATCCTTTGGGTCCTGTTCTCTTTCAATGAAACCATTTCGTTCTAACTTGTCAATTACGTACGTAACATTCCCGCTGACAAGCAGGAGTCTTGAGCCGATTTGCTGAAGTTTTTGAGCACCTCTCGTATACAGTAATTCGAGAACGGCAAATTCAGTTGGATTGAATCCATGCTCCTTGCTGTCTCTAATACTGTGTTCGGAAACGCTTTTAAATGCCCTTGCAAAAACTTTGTAAAGCGTCATTGAACGTTCTACTTCTTCTTCATTAAACGATAGTCTCATCACATATCTACCTCTTATAATATTTTTTTAACTTCAAGGCTTTCTTGCGGTGCAGTTGGAGCCTTTCGTAAAAAATAGAAGTACGTTTTTGAAAACCCTTTCAACCACATAAGTGACTCCATTCGTGTTATGTATAAGATTTCGATATAAACTTTTAAAATCCTTCTTATTTTTCACAATCATCTCGAAAAAAAGCTTTTCCAGCAAACCATCATGTTACGACAAATTTTAACATAATCTGTAAAGGCTCTATATTTTCTTACATTTGATTCGTCAAATTTCTACAAAATCCAATATTGCTATAATATTAAACACACAAAAAAAGAACCCTTCATGTGACAACGCACATGATAAGGGATGTTAAAGATAGCGATCTGTTTTGTTGAAAAAGAAATGATACTCTTTTTTTAAGTCACTAATTGTCATGTTCTTGGTCATATCAGGGCTATACACCCCAAGTGAGCAAAGCTGCTTCGTATAATAATGTCTTTCTTTCGCTAAAGCTTCTTTTAATATACTCCGCATGACTTCTCCCCTCCTATCAATGGATATGGATCGGGTGCTTATGAGGACTTTTTATACAAATCATTTTGTACGGCTCTAAGAAGAGCATGTGCATTCTGACCTGCAGCCTGCATGAACTGCTCCAGCAGTTCATCCCTCTTCACATCTAATGCGATGATTTCTTTTGCCATACGGATGATCTGTGTTTTCTCCATCAAGTGCGCCTCCTCCTTATTTTTTCTTTTTCTTATCATATGTTCACGTGATATGATTTGCACTTTATATGTTAATTTTCCTTCCATTGTTTTTCGATTTTTTCATTTTTGTGTTATATTATCTAACAAACGTTAGGTTTTTTTACTGACTGTTGGATATAATATGAAGAAAAGACTTGCAGGGGTGAGGATATGACGCAGGAAGATGTATCTTATAAAGATAAAAAAGTCATTTCAATTGGGATTGTCAGTGAATTAACAGGACTTTCCGTCAGGCAAATCCGATATTATGAGGAACGTAAACTCATCTACCCCCAGCGCTCAACAAGAGGCACACGGAAATATTCTTTTTCTGATGTAGAACGTTTAATGGATATCGCCAATAAACGGGAAGATGGTGTGCAGACAGCGGAAATTTTAAAAGACATGAAGAAAAAAGAACAGGCATTAAAAAGCGGACAATATAAGAAAAAAATGCTGGAAGGACAGATCAACGCGCACTTCCGGTACAAGAATCGATGAACTAAATAACAATTGCTTACTCGGCAAAATAGACTTAGCATCTGATCGTCCTGAATATGAATCGATGAAAGCACGAACTGACCCAAAGACCGATTCTTGCTGAAGAGTCTATTTCAGGTAGCGAAAGGAAATGCATTACAGCTCATCTTGAATCATTGAAGCAACAAAACGAGGCAGCAATTGCAGCCTCGTTATTAGCTAAAACAACCATTCAACTATTTATCCCCTAAGGTACTTGATCTTTAACGTTTTAGTTTTTCAAATTTGTTCAGGAATCGAAACAGTTCGTTCATTGAGCACATTCCCCGTGTTTAGCGTCGTTTTGGGTTCTATTAAGAGCAAGTGAACTTCTTCTTCAGCAATTGGCTGATGTTCAACTCCTTTTGGAATCACAAGAAATTCTCCTTCATGAAGCGTTATTTCCCTATCCCTAAAACGGATGACTAGATTGCCTTTCCACACAAAGAACATTTCATCCTCATCATCATGGTGATGCCAAATGAATTCACCCTTCATTTTTACCATTTTCATGTATGAGTCGTTCAACTCTCCACCTATTCTAGGATTCCAATAATCATTTATTTGCGAAAATTTTTCTTCGATATTTACCTTTGAAATCAATCGATTCCCCTCCTTATTAAATGGAAACGTCTGTTTTAGTTGCCACAGCTAAAAAATTCTCATTTTCTCCTCTCGATCAGATAAAAGGGACGCCGCAATGAGCATCAACCTCTTCTATCATTTAGTTTACATACTTCTTTGGATCACGTAAAATCAAAAAATAGCATATAGATCATCACAATTTGTGATGCAAAAAAGGAGAGTTAGTTTGGATATTAAATCTTTGGAAGTATTTAAAGCCGTTGCCATTGAACAAAGCATCACAAAAGCTGCTCAAAAATTAAATTATGTGCAGTCCAATGTCACCGCAAGAATCCAACGTCTTGAACAAGAGTTAGGTGTACCTCTTCTCTATCGATATCATAAGAAAATATCTTTAACGCCTGCAGGACGTGAACTGCTGCCCTATGTAAATAAATTACTATACGATTACGAAGAAGCGATAGAAGCAGTAAAGCTTTCCTCTACTCCGCGGGGTTCTTTACACATTGGATCTATAGAGTCCACCGCATCTACAAGATTGCCCAGCATTTTCACAGAATATCACAAAAAATTTCCACAAGTAGAATTGAGCTTGTATATGGCACCTACAGTCGACCAAGTTAGCGCTATCCTCAACTACAAAGTAGACAGCGCGTTAGTAGATGGGCCAATTCTTCATCCAGAAATCATCGAGTATCCTGTATTGGAAGAATCCCTCGTTCTCATTACAAGCTACTCCACGGAGCAATTCCAGGTAGAATCTATTTTACATGAGCCGTTGCTCTCGTCATTCGCCCATTGTATTTATTTAGGACGATGGCAAAAGTGGCTAGAGAACAACGGCTATCCTCCTATGAAGGTCATGGAATATGGTACGTTAGAGGGCGTCCTTAAATGTGTTGAAAGCGGGCTGGGAGTGACTATATTACCAAAATCTATGGTTGAATCTCGGGGGGAAGGCAAATTTACCTGTCATCCATTACCGGAACCACATCGGATCGTGCCCACTGTGTTGATCAGGCGACGTGATTCGTACATGACCAGTGCTCTGTCACAATTTATGGAGTTAATAGGCATTACGAATATGTGATCTGAGACAAATCATTGTTTTCATTAATAAGATCATGTGTGTTAAAAAAAGAGGATAGATAGAGCGTCATTCTTTCAGCTCTTCTATCCTTTTACATTATCTCAACTTATGCCAAGCATATGAACGATTCTTTTTATTTAGATGAAGCGTCAGTTCCTTCAACAACCCCTACAAAGTCAATTCGTACGCCGCCTTTTTCAGGATCTTCTTTCACCCGAAAGGCAAGCGCCTTTTTTTCTCCAGTGTTTGCATCTTTATAATTTGCATGAAAGACGTGGATGCTGGCTTCTTCCAATTGAAAATCTTCATAAGAAAGCGTCTCAATTCCCCATTCCTTTTTCGATTTAAGAATGTCATTTGGGCTTGGGACTGCGCCTTCGACATAGACATTTTCCATTTTTCGTTTATTTCCTTCAGTTATCGCTTCAAGCATATGCTCTGATGCTACCAGTCTTCTGTCTTTCCCCTCGTCTTCTCTTGAACATGCACTTAGCAAAACAATACACATGAAAATGAATAAAAACTTCTTCATTTTTCTCTCCCACCTTCTCCTTAAAATGTAAAGGATGGAAGCGCTATATGCAATCTTTATTCAAAAAAGACTGTAAAACGTTACATTTTACAGTCTTTTGACTACATCAGTGTATGAAGAAATGCTGTTGCAATTCCAAAATAGATGAGTAAGGATAAAATATCATTCAATGTTGTGATCAGCGGTCCAGATGCAATGGCTGGGTCGACGTTTAATCTGTGTAAAATAATCGGCACGACCGTTCCTGCCATCGTTCCAATAATCAGTGTTGCAAGAAGCGAGGAACCAACAACAAAACCTAAAATCATATTGCCCTGCCATACCATGGCAACGACCGTAATAATGATTGAACAAACAATCCCAATATAAATACTTGTTCTCAGCTCTCTGAAAATCAAGCGCATAATGGTTTTTTTCGTTAATTCTTCTTTTGACAATCCTCTAATGACAACCGCTAGAGACTGTGTCCCTGTATTCCCTGTCATACCTGCAATCATCGGCATGAAGAATGCTAAAGCAACGACTTGCTGCAAGGTATCTTCAAAATAATTCAAGATACTGCCTGAAATCAGCCCAATGAATAGGAGCAAAATGAGCCATGGAAGACGGCGGTATGCCGCCACAAATGCCGGTGTGTCGAACGTGATATCTTTACCAGAGGCAGCAAACTTTTCATAGTCTTCTCCTGCCTCTTGAATCACAACATCAATGATATCATCGACTGTCACAATTCCGACTAAGACATTGTTCTCTTCTACAACAGGGATGGCAAGGAAATCATATCGCTCAATGAGCTTTGCGATTTCTTCCTGGTCTTGAAAGGCACCAACGGCAATGACTCTTGTAAACATAAGATCCTGCACTTTTTCATCCGGTTCACCTAAAATAAGATCCCTGTATGAGAGTACCCCTACAAGCTGTTTTTGATCATTTATGACATATAAGTAGTTGATCGATTCGGCAATTTCAGCAAAGCTTTTCAGCTTCACCACGGCATCCTGAACCGTATAATGCTGCGGAATCCAAACGTACCGATTGGTCATGATCCGGCCTGCTGTCTCAGCAGGGTAATTCATGAGAAGCTGGACGGCCTTGGATTCCTCTGCTTCCATGTTAGATAAAAGCTGATCCTTCAGCTCATCCTCCATCTCATCAAACAAGTTGGCTAGATCATCGTTATCCATTTTGTTTGTGACGAAGGTGGCTTTGTCTTTCCCTACTTTTTCGAGAACAATCTCTTGATATTCCCGCTCCAGTTCACCCATCATTTCCGTCACGTCATCGACTGTTAAAAAGCTGAGAAAGCGGCCGCGGTGTTTTTCTGGAAGCTCCTTGAATAAGTAGGCCATATCATAAGGCTGAAGTTCTTCCATAATGTTTTTAAATTCTTTACGTTTTCCATCTCTTAGTAAAATAATGATGCGTAAAATGAGTTCATCGTACGTAATGTTCTGTATCATCGCTGTTACCTCCCCAAAATCAGGAGATACCCGAATCCCTTAGATTGTGCGGGGGGTCAGGATCTCCGCTATCTGATGCGTCAATCTGATCTTTTGACATACTCTCTATGTGTCTCGAATCGGGATGATCCATCCCCACACCTCCTTTTCTCATAAAAAAGCACCTTCAACCGAATGAAGGCGCTTTGTAAGCATGACAAATAAACACTTGCTCCTTCAATCGTAGAGCTTTAGCACTGTATGGCATAGGATTAAATCCAGCTGCATTAAAAATCACCTTATGTCGATGATTCCTGTTGACCCATTGGCGTCTTTGGACATTTTTGGGCAGCAGCGTATCTCCATACAGGAGCCTCACCTAACGAAGTCTCATATTGTTGACACACTGAGATTACAGAAAAAGCGCAATGATGTCAATAAGCAAGATGCCAAGTTTCCTGATGTATTCGCTTACTTTTCAAAAAAAGAGCGATAGACAAGTTGACCATCGCCCTTTCATGTCTTCTATTCCTCTTCTGGCTGATTCATATCCTCTTGGGAGAGGAGATGAAAAGAATCATGCAAAAACAAAGCATATCCTTCTCCATCAGGATGGGGAACATATTCCGCACGATCCATCGTCTGTTCTTCTTCTTTTTTCTTCATCATATTCTCTCGCCTCCTTTTCAGTAGTTTGTCCCAATGAAAAAACCTTACACATAAAAGTGTAAGGTTCAGCGTGTGCGTGCTGGTGCTCACGAATGTCAAATTCGCCCCGCACCAGTACTCGTCCTTCCTAGGGCTGCAAAGGTTTTCTATCACGCTCAAAGGTTCATTTATAGCTTAATCGTCCCATTCTTGCTTGAGGATTTTGCCTGTTTTAGCGGAAATCTCAAAATCAACTTCTTCGCCGCTTGGTGTCGTAATTTCAATTTCATATAAGTACACACCATTTTCTTTATCTAATTCTGAATCTGTGACTGTTCCTTTTACTTTTGCAAGGGCAATTTGTTCAGCCTGTTTTTTGGTGATTTTTACATTTTGTTTCTTTTCTTTGACTGGATCATTGAGCGCTTTGCCTGTTTTGGCATCGACATATACTTTATATTCAAAGCCGCCTTTTTTAATCTCGACCTCATATACCCATTTTCCTTTTTTACGCTCAAGATCTACATCATCTACATAGCCTTTCACAACTTTTAATGCTGCTTTTTCAGCCTGTTTCTTTGAGACAAATGAAGATTTCTTTTGCACCACTTGTTCGGCATTTGCCGTTTGATTTGTATTTTGCGCTTGAAGGGTGAAACCACCAGCGACAAGGGCTCCTGTGAATGCTGTAGCTACTAGTACTTTTTTTATCATATTTCATTCCTCCTCTGTTTGATTTCTCCTTTATCTTAAAAAAACAAGATGATAAAGGAAGGAAAGGAAGATGAGAAAATCATGAGAAAATGATTAGTTTTCGTACGTAATGCCTTCAATATCTCCTGTATAGGCATTCACTAATACCTCTGCCTCTCTTCCATCCGGCAAATCAAGCTCTACCTCAAACACGAGCATTCCGCTAAAAGTTTCAAGATCTGCATCATCCACTGTGCCGCCCACTTCTTTTACGGCAATCTGAATGGCCTCTTCTACCGTTATTTTTGTCAGCTTCTTTTCTTTAGAGGTTGGCTTTTTCTTTTCTGCTTCAATCACCTTGAACGTGTCTTTCTCAACATCCACTTGATACAGTTCTTTTTTTGATTGAATCGTAAAGATAAAGCGATCCGATTTTTCTTTCTTTTGAATCACGGTACCCTTCACTTTTTTCACTGCCACTTCTTCTGCTTGGAGTTCGGCATTTTTCTCATTTGGTTTTTGATAGCTCTTTAACTGTTTCATCTCTTTCATTTGACCGCTTGAGGAAGATGCAATGATTTGATAGATGCCATTTGAATTTTCAAGCGTCAATGTATAGTCCTGTTTATGATTGATCAGATCAATATTTGTGATGTTTCCATTGTAGTCTTTTGCGATGATTTTTTTAATGTCTGCTTCGCTTAATATTTTTTTGTCAATGGTTTGAATCATGAGCATTGCAAAAGCCACAAGAATGAAAAGACATCCTGCGAGCGTAAGCAGCATTTTCATTTTTCTAGACATGCAGCGCCTCCTTCCTATTTCCTATTTTATAAGGAGGAAATGAGAAATTGATGAGAAAAGACCTACTTATTTCTGAAAAAGAATGGTCATCACGGTTCCTTCACCGATACGGCTGTCTACCTTTAGCTCAGCCCCATGCTCTTCAGCAATTTGCTTCGCAATTGACAGGCCAAGTCCAGTCCCGCCCGTCTCACTGTTTCTCGCTTCATCCACACGGAAAAAGCGGTCAAAGATTTTCGGCAGATCCGCTTCTTTTATGCCAATTCCTTTGTCAACAACCGAAATAAACGGTTTCTCTCCTGCTCGTCCGCAGTTCACATCAACTGGCTCTGCACTATATTTAACCGCATTATCAATCAAGATGGTCAAAAGCTGTTTGATCTTCTCTTCGTCTCCTTCAGCAATCACAGGCTGATCTGTTTGTACATGAGTAAGGATGGTTCGATTGGTTGCCACTTCAAGTGTATGACCAACTTGGCTGCACAAATGACCAAGATCAACCGGCTTCATGTCCAAGTAAAGCGGCTGCCCATTTTTCGCCAGTGTGAGTAGTTGATCTGTCAGCCTTTTCATTTTTTTTGCCTCATCATGAATGGCTTGAGAGGATTCTTCTACGACCTCTGGCCGGCTTTGCCCCCAGCGTTTTAGTAAATTGCTGTAGCTCATGATGACGGTAATGGGTGTTTTCAATTCATGAGAAGCATCGTGCAAAAATTGCTGCTCTTTCTCATAATGTTTCTCGAGAATTTCGGCCATTTCATTAAAGGTTTGACCCATTTGATACAGTTCATCCTTTGAATCGCCTGTTAATTCAATTCGTTTAAATGCCTTTTCTCTCATACTTGCTTTCATCGTATTGGTCATTCGACTAATTGGGCGGACAATTTGTTTTGTTAAAATGTGGCCTGCAAAATAAGAAAGCACAATAAACAAAACGCCAGTAGTGATTAAAATCATTTTTAATAACGCCAAGTTCTCTTCTGTATTTTCAATTTCTTCATATACTTGCAGCGACACAATGTCCCCATTCGTCCAAATGACAGGGATAGCCGCGAACGCAATCATATGCTTATTGTATTCTTGAATTTCTGCTGTCTGACCAGATTCGTATGTAAAAGGAAGTGAGCTGAACGTAGATTCCTTCGTGACGGTCAGCTTTGATTCACCTTTCTCTGTGACGACACGGATCATACCATTTTGAGGCAGATACGCTTTCAGAAGCTCTGAAGATGGAAGGCCCTCTTCTTCTGACTTCTTTAGTGCAATCGCAATATTTTCAGCTACTTCCGACAGTCTGGACATATCTTTTTGCGTCAAAGTCATTGAAAAAATAAAATAAATCGCTGTATGAAACAGCAGCACCATTAAAAACAAGGACAACGATGTATAAAGCTGGATCTTATTTTTTAATCTCATGCTTTAACCTTTCATCACATAACCCACACCTCTCACTGTGTGAATCAATTGTTTTTCAAACGGGTAATCGATTTTTTTCCTTAAATAGCGAATATAGACATCAACCACGTTCGTGTCACCAAAATAATCAAAACCCCAAACAGCTGTTAAAAGCTGATCTCTTGTGAGCACTTGCTGCTGATGTTTCAATAAATGAACAAGCAGGTCATATTCTCTTGGTGTCAGCTCAAGCGTCTGACCGCCTCTTTGAATTTCTCTTGTTTTCTCATTCACCGTTAAATCTGCAATACTTAGCTCAATTTCCTTTTCCTCTTGCGCATTGTGATTGAACCTTAGCTGTGCACGAATTCTCGCTAATAATTCTTCTATGTCAAAGGGTTTTGTAATATAATCGTTTGCCCCAAGATCAAGACCGCTGACCTTATCGGGAACACTTCCTCTTGCGGTAATCAAAATGATCGGTGTTGCCGTATTTGTCTTTCGAACCCTTCTAAGCACTTCAAGTCCGCTTAATTCTGGAAGCATGACATCTAGAAGCACTAAATCAAAACTCTCCTCCTCGAGCGCCTGGAGTCCTTTCATCCCTGTATCTTGGACTGTGACCTCATATCCTTCATATTCAAGTTCTAATGACAGCACTCTTGCAATTTTCTTTTCATCTTCTACCACGAGTATCTTCCCTTTGTTCATCTCTATCTCTCCTATCTGAAAGGCAAGCTTGTCTTTCCATTATTATATGTTGCCTTTCTCCATTGGAACAGTCACAATCTTCATATTCTATTTTTCATGAATGAGGAATTGTTATGTAATATGGTTGATTTTTATTTTCAGCTGAACCTTTCACATTACACAAATCAACAAAAAAAGCCTCTTTTCTGAGGCTGGTCCCTTACTTCTTTTTAGGTTGACTGACAAAAAGCTCATCTACAGTCGTATTCAAAACAGAGGCGATGTCAAAGGCTAATTGTAAAGTAGGGTCGTACTTATCGTTTTCAATGGCATTGATGGTTTGTCTCGAGACCTTACACCGTTTAGCAAGTTCTTCTTGGGATAATTTAATGGATTTCCTTAGTTCTCTTATATGATTTTGCAATTTAATCACCATATTTTTTTCTGTATATGAGTAATGTAACTAAATATATGACCGAAATCACAGTTAGGAACATGATGGGAGAAATCCCAAACCCCTTATCAGAATTGTTCCCTTGGGTCGTTAAAAATATAGACTCTGCGACTTCTAATAAAAGCATACCAATGACCACCATAAATGCATACGATTGAGCTTTTGAGTAGATAAATCTCTTTCTTTCATCACCCTTTTGAATCATGGGCGCGATAAAAATGAACAGTCCGACCACTAATAAGATGACTGAATACACAACTTTGACAACATCCAACGGTTAGTCCCCTCCCAATCAAAATGTCAAATACTTTTTACATTTCAATCATATCATCCGCTTAAAAAATGTCAAATACTTTTTACATTCTATATTCTTTCGATCATTATAATGAAAAAACAATTATCTGCACATGCCATGTACCTTTTTCTTTTCTGTCATCCTCTATCTCTTTATATGATTGTTTTTTCGATCTGCCTTTTTTAGTTCTTTTCACCCATTTTCATCTGTACAGGTGCAAGCTCACTATGCAACATTTCATTCTTTTTCATATGATACTAAGAGTTTTCCTCAAAAGGTGACTTCTTTCGGCAAGATATGAGGAGAACTGCACAATAAATAATTATTTGATTATTTGAAAAATTATTACAATTGACCCTTTCCAATCAAACATTTGTTTTATACAATAACATTACGCAACCTGAATCTACTTTGAAAACAAAATAAGGAGGGCTTTCTTATGAAAGGTGAAATTCGCTTAATTCCGTATGAAGTAAAAGCCAATGTGATGGAAGCGAAAGAGACGCCGGAAAGTATTCAGGAGATTAAAGCACCCGAACTTTGGTCAAGTGGCTTCAAAGGAAAAGGCATAACCATTGCTGTCCTTGATACAGGTTGCGACACGGAGCATCCCGATTTAAAAGATCAGATTATCGGAGGAAAAAACTTTACCGATGATGACAATGGAGATGCTGAGAATGTAAAAGACTACAACGGGCATGGTACCCATGTATCAGGAACGATTGCAGCAACGGATCAAAATGGCGGTATTTTAGGTGTTGCCCCTGAAGCCAAACTGTTGATCGTGAAAGTTCTTGGAGGGAAAAATGGCAGCGGGAAATACGAATGGATTATCAATGGCATTAACTATGCGGTTGAACAGAAGGTTGATATTATTTCCATGTCTCTCGGTGGGCCAAGCAATGAACCAGAACTGCAAAAGGCCATCCAACATGCGGTAAGCAGCGGTGTGCTTGTTGTCTGCGCAGCAGGAAATGAAGGTGACGGAGACGAGCGTACTGAAGAGTTCTCCTATCCAGCTGCATACAACGAGGTCATTGCCGTCGGCTCTGTCTCTCTTGCAAGAGAATCCTCTGAATTCTCCAATGCGAATAAAGAAATCGACCTCGTCGCTCCAGGTGAAGACATTTTATCCACTCTCCCTAACCATAAATACGGAAGACTAACAGGCACTTCCATGGCTGCCCCTCATGTGAGCGGTGCACTCGCCATTATTAAAAATGCCGAAGAAGAAGCGTTCCAGCGTAAGCTGACAGAACCTGAGGTATATGCTCAGCTTGTACGAAGAACTCTTCCGCTAAAACAATCGAAAACCCTTGTAGGAAACGGGTTTTTATATTTAACTGCACCAGATGTACTTCTTGAGAAAACATTGGAAGCAGAACTTTTGTCTCTATAGGTACATGTTAGGTCCTGAGAAAAGATAGAATTTTCTCAGGATTTTTTTAATTACAATTATTCAAAATTTACTTTGACGAAATGAAGTGAACGTTATATAATCGAACACAATAAATTCATAGTTTGAGAGTCGGTAATTCGATCACACGTCGAATTTTAATTGGGAAGACCGGTGAAAATCCGGCGCGGTCCCGCCACTGTAAGTGAGGAGAGCTTTTCGTTAATCATCCACTGTCGTGAAGATGGGAAGGATGAAAAGCTTGCAGATTCACTAGCCAGGATACCAGCCGCTCTATCACATCAAACCCCCTACGGTTGATAGGAGATGTCGGAAAAGCGTTCGTCATTGATACTTACGCCTTCTTTCGCACACACATTTTGTCTTTTTAAACCAGACATTTGCCCTCATCAATCTTGACCATGAGTGTGAGTGTCTTTTTATATTTAGAGGAGGAATTGGAATTGACAATTGTTAAAACAAGTAATCTAGGTTTTCCGCGAATTGGTTTAAACAGAGAATGGAAAAAAGCACTTGAGTCTTATTGGAAAGGTCAAACTGACCGAGAAACCCTCTTAAGCACACTCGATGAACAATTTTTAGCCGCTATTAAAACTCAAATTGATCAACAAATTGACGTTGTTCCTTCTGGCGACTTCACCTTCTATGATCACGTGCTGGATACTGCCGTTATGTTCAATTGGATTCCAGAGCGCTTCCGCAGCTTGAAAGACCCGCTAGATACATACTTTGCGATGGCAAGAGGAACAAAAGATGCTGTCTCAAGTGAAATGACAAAATGGTTTAATACAAACTATCACTACATCGTTCCAGAATACGAAAAAAGCACAGAATTCAAACTCACACATAACAAACCGCTTGAAGCATACGAAAAGGTGAAAAAAGCGTTTGGTGTTGAAACAAAACCTGTCGTTCTTGGTCTTTATACATTTGTTTCTCTTTCTAAAGGCTATGAACCAAATGAAGTAAAAGAGATTCAGCAGCGCCTAGTGCCGCTTTATACTCAGTTGTTAAAAGAGCTTGAAGAAGCCGGTGTAAAATGGGTTCAAATTGATGAGCCTGCTTTAGTCACAGCTTCAAGTGAAGACGTGAAAGCAGTAAAAGCCATCTATCAAACGATTAAAGAAGCTGTACCTGCCTTAAACGTTCTCCTTCAAACATACTTTGACTCAGTAGATGCCTATGAAGAGCTTGTGACGTATCCTGTTGAAGCCATCGGTCTTGATTTTGTCCATGATCAAGGACGAAACCTTGAACAATTGAAAAAACACGGCTTCCCAAAAGATAAAATTTTAGCAGCCGGTATCATCGACGGCAGAAATATTTGGAGATCAGATCTAGGAGAAAGATTATCGTTTATTTCTGAAGTGATTGCTGACGTGCAGCCGAAAGAAGTATGGCTGCAGCCTTCAAGCAGCCTGCTACATGTCCCAGTTGCAAAACATCCGAGCGAACAGCTTGAAGAAAAACTATTAAACGGACTTTCTTATGCCACTGAAAAGCTGGCTGAATTAACGCTATTAAAAGAAGGCTTATCAAAAGGAGCGGCTGCCATTGATGCAGACATCCATGCAGCAAATGAAGCACTTCTGACGTTAAAAGAATTCGCGAAAGGAACGAATGCGGACCTGACAGCAGAGCGCAACAGTCTTTCATCAAAAGATTTTAAACGTCCAGTTGCTTTTGAAGAACGACTACGCATTCAAAATGAATCTCTTGAACTGCCGCTTCTTCCAACCACAACAATCGGAAGCTTCCCTCAGTCAGCTGAGGTGCGCAGTGCTCGTCAAAAATGGCGCAAAAATGAGTGGACAGATGCAGAGTATGATGAATTTATTAAAAAAGAAACAAAAAGATGGATTGATATTCAAGAAGAGATTGGCCTAGATGTACTCGTTCATGGAGAATTTGAACGTACAGACATGGTTGAATACTTCGGTGAAAAACTCGCTGGATTTGCCTTTACAAAATTCGCTTGGGTTCAATCTTATGGATCACGCTGCGTGAAGCCGCCGATCATTTATGGAGATGTAGAATTTACAGAACCAATGACAGTGAAAGAAACGGTTTACGCTCAAAGCTTAACGGAGAAAAAAGTCAAAGGAATGCTGACAGGGCCTGTCACGATCTTAAACTGGTCTTTCCCAAGAACAGATATCTCTCGTAAAGACATTGCCTTCCAAATCGCTTTTGCTTTACGTAAAGAGGTAGAAGCGTTAGAAGCAGCGGGTATTCAAGTGATTCAAGTGGATGAACCTGCGCTAAGAGAAGGTCTTCCTTTAAAAGAGAGTGATTGGGCAGCATACTTAAACTGGGCAGCAGAGTCATTCCGTCTATCGACATCGTCTGTTCAAAATGAAACGCAAATTCATACACATATGTGCTACAGCAACTTCGAGGATATTGTTGATACGATTGAAGACCTTGATGCAGACGTGATTACGATTGAGCATTCACGTAGTCATGGCGGGTTCCTCGATTATTTAGAAAAACACCCGTATTTGAAAGGTCTTGGACTAGGGGTATATGACATCCACAGCCCGCGCGTTCCATCTGTTGAAGAAATGAGTAAAATCATTGATGATGCACTGAACGTATGTCCGACAGATCGCTTCTGGGTCAACCCTGACTGTGGACTGAAAACAAGACAAGAACCTGAAACCATTGCTGCTTTGAAAAACATGGTGACAGCTGCTGAAGTCGCTCGTAAAAAGCTAGCGCAGCACGCATAATGGACTTACTCTTCCCCTGCTGAACATTTGGCAGGGGTTTTTTACCCGTAAATTGTCCTGTTCGATCTCCTCCTACAATGATTCCTTTTCTATCATGATTCGTTTATACTAGAGAAGTCAGTCGAACAAAGGGAGGAAGACAATGAATCACGAAGCTTTTTTACAACGCGCAATTGATCTTGCAGTAGAAGGAGTAAATAGTGGCACTGGCGGCCCTTTTGGAGCGGTCATTGTCAAAGACGGTCAAATTATTGCAGAGGGAAGCAACAATGTCACAACAAGTAATGATCCAACTGCACATGCAGAAGTGACAGCTATTCGAAAGGCGTGCCAAACACTACATACATACCAATTAGAAGACTGTATTTTGTATACAAGCTGTGAGCCTTGTCCAATGTGTCTTGGTGCTATCTATTGGGCTAGACCAAAGGCCGTATATTTTGCCGCTGGACACAAGGATGCAGCGACTTCTGGTTTTGATGACTCCTTTATTTATGAAGAAATCAATAAAGAATACGAATCAAGAAATATCCCATTTTACCAGATGACTCTTCAAAAAACCCTTGCTCCATTTGAAGCATGGGACACATACGACAAAAAGAAAGAATATTAAAAAAGACACCTGCTCCACAGCAGGTGTCAGTAGATGCTTGAGAAAGGGCTAAATTTTAGCCCTTTTTTCTTTTCGTGATTCCGCCACTTCGAGCTCTACTTCGATGTTTCCTCTTGTTGCTTTTGAATATGGACAGAATTCATGTGCAGCCTCAACAAGCTCTTTCGCTTTGTCGTGGTCGAGCCCTTTAGCGGAAACAATCAGCTTCACGCCAAGTTTAAAACCGCCATCACTTTCATCTTTTAATAGACTGACATGTCCTTCTACTTCTGATTCAATTTCGACACCTTGCTTCTTGGCGACTTGTTCAAGCGCCCCTCCGAAGCAGGCCGCATAACCCGCTGCAAATAATTGTTCAGGATTCGTACCAGTTTCTCCATCTTTCTTTGCGTTTGGCATCACAATGTTGTGGTCAAGCACACCATCATCAGAACGAACATGTCCTGCTCTTCCGTGCTGTGCTTTTACTTTTGCAGTAAATAATGGTTTCATCTTGATCTCCTCCTTCTACTACTTATACCTTTCACGTTCTATTCGTTGCTCAAACATTTATGGCACATTGAAGAATTTTTCATTTTTAGTCTGTATTTATTTTAAAAAGGAAGAAAATCTTATACAATGATAAGTATGACAAAAAATAGTTGGTGACAGATATGACAAATGAATTTGAACATATGAAGCTGGAAAATCAGCTTTGTTTCTTGTTATATGCAAGTTCAAGAGAAATGACGAAGCAATATAAACCATTATTAGAAGAGTTAAATATCACATACCCGCAATATTTGGCACTGCTTTTGTTATGGGAGCATGGGACATTAAATGTGAAAACAATGGGAGAGCTTTTATATTTAGACTCCGGTACACTCACACCTATGCTAAAACGAATGGAACAAAATGGACTCATCATCCGTGAACGTTCAAAAGAGGATGAGCGTTCGGTCCAAATTCGTTTAACAGAATACGGAGAAGCTTTACAAGAGAAGGCCACTTCGATTCCATTTCAAATGCTGTCTGGAACAGGCAGATCAGAAGAAGAGCTGAAAACACTTCGCGCTTCTTTACATGAGCTTCTGCAAAAATTAACACAATCAAAAGGCTGAGGGAATATTCCCTCAGCCTTTTTTTGATGTCTATTATTGAGCGACAGCTACTAATTCTACTTCAATGTTTCCTTGCGTTGCTTTTGAGTATGGGCAAACGCCGTGTGCTTTATGAACAAGTTCATCAAGTGCAGATTGCTCAATTCCAGTTCCTTTTACTTCTAATTTAACACCTAGTTTGAAACCGCCGTCTGAACTGTCTTTGATTAAGCTTACATGTGCCGTTACTTCACTTTCAAAACGGATACGCTCTTGTCTTGCGACCATTTGAAGGGCTGAATCAAAACATGCAGAATAGCCCGCTGCGAATAATTGCTCTGGATTCGTTGCTTTCTCAAGCTTTTTCGCTCTTGGCGTTCCTGGCATTGCTACATCATGCTCTAGTACACCATCTGTTGACACAACCTTACCTTCTCTTCCTCCTACAGCTGATACCGTTGCAGTAAATAAAACTTCTGACATGAATATAACCCTCTTTCGCTCTATTAATATTTTCTACAATTGAATTGTACACAATCTAAATTCAAGAGTCAATGAAAAACACTCACTTTCATCTTTCCTCCATTTTTTATTTTTATGAATGTGCAACCTACGATGATTGAAGCGGTCAATAAAAAAAGCCCTTTAAAAAGGGCTTTTTAGATCGTGATATGCTGCGGATTCGGTTTTTCTAGCGTATGGTTTCTGTTATCGGGGTCGGCATTAGGTGATGTGATCCATAATGCCAAGATCGTGATGCTTGTACAGACGACTGCCCATTTTTTAAAATTCATATAAACAATCCCCTCTCTGAATATAGATACGAGCATGTTCCGCTTCCCCATAGAACATGGAAGATTTTTCATAATCCTCCATTTCATTATAATACTTTGCGGTGTCTAAAGCCAGCTCTTCTATATCTGGATATGCATAGGAAGATTCTAAAAAATGGAAAATCCGTTTAATATGCTCTGCATCTTGTCGTAAGTACAATGCTTCTAAAAAAATGGTCTTCTGAATATGAATGTCATCCTGCAGAGCTTCTGCTCGTTTCATACATTCTTCTCTGTAATATAATGCTTCATCGTTTTTACCTTGTTTGTATAAGATCTGAGCGGCTGTATAAAGAGGGTCTATCGATCGACGAAGATGATCAGATTGGTTTTGATCAAATAATGAGATGGATTCTTTCATTAAGTCGAGTGCGCGGTTCAAGTCTCCCATTCTGTAATAGCTGTTGCCCATATTAAACAAAGAAGAAGCAATAAAACGCACATTCTGAAAGTCTCTTGATCTTGCAAGTGCTCTTTCGAGATGTGGCAATGCCTTTTCATGCCTTCTCATATCATCATAATTACCGGCTACAATAAATTCACACTGAATGGTACGAAGCGCATATAGTTCGTGCTGAATATAGACATCCAGCGCTAGTTTGGCATGGTGCATCGAAATGTGTGTTTGTTTCATGTGATAATATATTTCTGACATTTTAAAATGAAATTCTGCACGTTCAATATCGTCGGATACAAAAGAAAGCTTGTGCTCTGCCTTTTGATAGGACGATATGGCAGCAATGTACTCTCTCCGGCCGAACTCATACATGCCTCTGAAGAAATGATAGTAATATTCAAGCATGCCTGTGACATGCGTTTGATGCTCATCTATTTCTTTCGAAAGCTCGGAAAAGTTGGCGCGAAGCTTTCCTTCCTTTAATGGCTTTAAATAATCAAGCATGACCTCATGTCTGAATTCCATTAAAGAAAAATAGAGAAGCAAATTCTGATCTTCTTCCATTGAATCAAGAGAGGTGCGAATTTCCTGCTTTAACTGTTCTGCTTGTTCTGAATCAAATCTGCGGATTAATTCATACCACTTGTTGATTTTCACTCCAATATCCGAAGAGGGAATGATTTTCGCCATACGTTGCCTTCTCCAATCTTCTCAAAATATAAAACATTACCATATTTTATCATACTTGACCGAAGAAATACAAAAATGAAAGGAAAAAGAGAGCCTTGTGCGATAAGACTCTCTTTTGGATGGGTTATTCTCTTATTTGTCCTTGACCACGAATCACAAATTTTTCAGAGGTTAGGGCTGGCAGACCCATTGGTCCTCTAGCATGCAATTTTTGTGTGCTAATGCCGATTTCCGCTCCATAGCCAAATTCAAAGCCATCTGTAAACCGGGTAGATGCATTATGATACACAGCGGCAGCGTCAACGGCTGTTAAGAAAAGTGCCGCATGCTGGTCGTTTTCCGTAATGATCGCTTCAGAATGCTTAGAGCTATACATTTGAATATGCTGTATCGCCTCTTCCATGGTCTTGACGGTTTTAATACTGACAATCGGCGCTAAAAATTCCGTTTCAAAATCAGTGGTCGTCGCTAATGTGGCACTAGGTGCAAGTGCACATACTGCTTCATCGCCCCGTATTTCTACACCATGTGTCTGAAGTGCTTCAAAAAGCGAAGCGCCATGTTCTTTTGCCCATGTTTCATGAATGACAATGCTCTCAATGGCATTACAAACAGATGGTCTTTGTGTTTTCGCATTCAGAACAATTTGTTCAGCCATTTCTTTTTGGGCTGTTTCATCAATGTAAATATGACAATTCCCTGCACCCGTCTCAAGTACTGGAACAGTAGACTCTCTCACAACAAGATCAATTAAATGTTTCCCGCCGCGTGGAATAAGGACATCTAGATAGTCATTTAAAGTGAACAGGGTTTTAGCCGTCTCACGGCCTGTATCTTCAATCAATTGTACACTGTCTACGGGAATATCCGTTGGTTGCAGCGCTTCGTGAATGACTTTCACAATCGCTTTATTACTATGAATGGCCGATGAACTTCCTCGAAGAATCACAGCATTTCCAGTTTTCAAGCAAAGAGTGGCCGCATCGACTGTCACGTTTGGTCTTGCTTCGTAAATCATCCCAACCGTTCCAAGAGGCACACGTACTTTTTCAATGAAAAGCCCGTTTTCTTTTTGAATGGTCTCTAATGTTTCACCAATTGGGTCTTTGAGCTGAATGAGTTGATGCGTAGCGTCTGCAATCGCTTCAATTCTCTCTTCTGTTAATGTAATTCTGTCGATCACAGATGGCGTGAACTCTTTGTCTATAGCCGCCTGAACATCTTTTTGGTTCTCGGCAATTAAATACGCTGAAGATGCTTTTAATGCTTTTGCAATAGCGTCTAATGCAGCATTCTTTTGTTCAGTTGTTTTTAATAGCAGCTGATCTTTGGCTGCGCTTGCCTTTTTTGCTTTTTCTAGAACTTCATTCATCGTTTTCCCTCCTCAGTTTTGTACGTGCTGAACCCAGTGATCTCGGTGAATGACTTCAGGTTTTTCATGAGAAAGCTCATGACTTCGCATCCCTTTAATGCCAAGAAGCTCATCAGAATCATACAATGTTTGTCCTTTACCGACTAACCCGTTTGGACCAACGACTTCGACGACCTCTCCTTTAGAAAATTCACCAGCTACATCAATGACACCAGCTGGAAGAAGACTTCTTCCATTATGCAAAATCGCCGCCTCTGCCCCCGCATCAATCATGATCTTCCCAGAGACTGGTGAGTGGAATTGAATCCATTGGCGACGGTTATTGACTGATGATAAATCTTGTTCACCAATATATGTGCCGTCCCCTTGACCAGCGAGAATGTGAAGAAGCTTGTCTTCCCCTGCACCTGTGCCAATGAAGACTTTAACGCCAAGGGAGAGAGCTGTTTGTGCAGCTGAAAGCTTAGATTTCATCCCGCCTGTTCCAACCTTTGAACCCGTACTCTTCGCATATGAGAACAATTCATCTGAAATGTGAGTCAGCACATCAAACCGCTTCGCATCAGACTTCTCACTTGGATTGGCATCATAAATTCCGTTGATATCTGTTAAAATGATCAATTGGTCTGCATGAATTAAGCCACTGACCAGTGCTGATAACATGTCATTATCACCAAAGGTAAGCTCCTCGATGGACACAGAATCATTTTCATTAATGATCGGTAAAATTTTTCTTTCGAGCAGTTCCATCATCGTTGCGTAAGCATTTCGATATCTTGTACGATCTGAAAAGTCATTACGTGTTAAAAGCATTTGTGCAGGCGTCATCTGAAACTGTGAAAATAGTTCTGTATATTTCTGCATTAACAAGCCTTGACCAACAGCAGCAGCAGCCTGCTTTCCTTTTAAGGTCACAGGTCTTGACGGATATCCTAAACTGCCAAATCCCGCCGCAACGGCTCCTGACGAAATGAGAATGATTTCATGTCCTGCCTCTTTTAGCTTTGCAATGGCTTTGACATGATCCCGCATTTTTTGTTCATCAATGGCTCCCTTTTGCTCTGTTAATGAACTGCTACCAATTTTTATGACGATCCTTTGCTTTTTCATCATTGATTCCCTCCGCTATACCTTTCACCACATAAAAAATCCCTTTTTCTCCTTATGTAAAGGACGAAAAAGGGATTTTCCGTGGTACCACCTTCATTGAATAAGCATACGTCTGCTTATTCCACTCAACTCCTGTAACGCCAGGCATGCGCTTAGATTTTTCCTCTAAGGCTCAAAGGGTAGGTTCAGCAGCTGTCTGCGGCAAATGTTTCAGCGTATCATTTGCTCTCTTTACACAGCAGGTCCTGCTTACTATTCCTTCTCAACGCTCGTTAATTTTTTTATATTATCACCAATTGCTTCAGAAAAGTCAAGCGGTCAATTAAACACAATCGTTTTATTCTCATGAACAATGATTCGATCTTCCAGATGCCATTTGACAGCTCGGGCAAGCACGCTGCGCTCAATCGTGCGGCCAATATTTTTTAATGCCTCTGCATCATCTCTATGATCTACCCGCTCAATATCCTGTTCAATGATTGGCCCTTCGTCTAAATCATTTGTCACGTAATGAGAAGTCGCCCCAATCAGTTTAACCCCTCGCTCATATGCACGCTTGTAAGGGTTAGCCCCTATAAAAGCCGGCAGGAAGGAATGATGAATATTAATGATTTTGTTCGGGTGCTGTTCAATAAAGGCTGGCGTCAAAATTTGCATGTATCTAGCAAGCACAACCGCATCAATATCATATTCTTCTAATAATGCAAGCTGTTGTTTTTCTGCATCTTGGCGAATGTCTTTATTTGCTTTCACGAAGTGGAATGGAATGCCGAGTGCTTCGACTGTATCTTTTGCCGTTTCATGATTGCTGATGACAACCGCTATTTCAGCCATTAAATTACCGCTTTGCCATTCCCATAAAAGTTCATGTAAACAATGAAGCTCTTTGGACACAAAGATCGCCAGCTTTTTCAGATCACTTGCACGCGACATGCTCCACGTCATGTGAAATGATTGTGCAATTGGCTCAAAACTGCTTTTCAATTGATCTAAGTTGGCAGAAATGTCTTTCCAATCAAATTCAATTCTTAAAAAGAACCGGCCGCTCTCATGATCTGTTGTGTATTGACTAGATTCAATGATGTTTGCTCCATGTTCAAATAAAAAAGTAGAAACAGCTGACACAATACCAGGCTGATCCGGGCAGCTGACTAAAAGCCTTCCTTTTTGCTCATGCTTTTGTCTGTGTAATTCAAGTTTCTCTGTAATCAATGTTCTCATGTCTTATGACCTCATTTACGTTTTTCATTCTAATGAAATATTATACTGGACTGGAAAGAGAAAAAGCAATTAAGCGGCGTATTTTTTATTGAATATTCATTCAATTCTGCACCTGGCGTGATATAATATGGATAGACCTTTTATCACAAAAGGAGTGATGGAGATGAAAAGCATGACTTTGTTTGGTAAAGTGAGTTTTTGGCTCGGCATCGTATGTCTAATCACGGGCATTTATCTATTTATGACCGGAGAAAGACTCATTCCTTTACTTACATTTGGTGTATGTTTTCTTCTTGTGAGTCAGCTTTACCGCAAAAATGAAAACGATTCCAATCATCATTCGATGTAGCAAAAAGGCTGGCTCATGTTTGCCAGCCTTTTCTTATTCAATGATTTTTAACCCGACCGCTGCTGATAAAATGAGTGCGATAAAGAAAATACGTTTTGCGTCTTTCGACTCACCATAAAACAGCATCCCAACAATCGCTCCTCCAGCTGCTCCGATTCCTGTCCAAATCGCATACGCCGTTCCCATCGGAATTGTATTCATCGCAAGAGACAGCATCAGAAAGGAAAGCGAAAATCCAGCTGCTATGAAGAAAATCCATTTGACATGGCGATCTTTCTGGAATTGATTCATCATGGTGACACAAAGCATTTCTAAGATGCCTGCCCCAATGAGTAAAAGCCAGCTCACGATTCAGCCTCCCCTTTCTTTTCACCTGTGGTCAATTTGAGACCTAATACACCGCTTAAAAGTACCATGATCAAAAGTAATTTTACTAGCTGTACTGGCTCACCCATGACCATCCCTACTATGACCGTACCGGCTGTTCCAAGTCCGGTGAAAACGGCGTAAAGTGTGCCAACTGGAAGTACCGTCGTGGCTTTCAGGAGTAAATAAAAGCTGACGACAATACAAACGATGGTTGCGCTCCATTCCAATATAGAGCCGGCATATTTCAACCCCATTACCCAGCCGACTTCAAATACGGCTGCAATCAAAACATTTCCCCATTTCATTCGATCTCTTCCTTTCTTACCGATTCCAAGCAATAAAAAAAGCCCGGAAATCGATCGTTTGATCAAATCTCCCGGGCTTTTATCCCTCCGTGTCCATACGGTCTATTGTCTAGACCCTATGTGTTTTCTCTCGGTCCAGACTGCGCTGCCCGCACGGAACCCTAGAAAACCAATTCATGATAATCAGATCTAGCATACAGCCGATTCTGTATGAAAAAGTGTATCACACCCTGATATGCCGGTCTACCACTTTGCTTTTTCCCTTCAAATATACTTGTTCATTTTTCGAAAGAAAGTGGATGAAAGCGAAGTATACTAAATGTTAGAAAGAGGAACGACCACATCACTGATATAATAAAACAAGAGGTGGATCAAATGATGATGACCGACGAACAAAAACACGAATTTTATCAAGCACTTGTTGATAAGAATCCGCAATATGATGGCACGTTTTTTGCTGGTATTAAAACAACCGGCATCTTCTGCCATGCCACGTGCACTGCTAGAAAACCAAAATATGAGAACTGCGAGTTTTTCTTTACAGCAGAGGAGGCACTGCTTGCAGGGTATCGGCCGTGTAAGCGATGCACGCCTTTAACATATCCTAACAGCATTCCAGAAGAAGTCAAAACACTTGTATCAGCAGTTGAAGAGAGTCCTGAGAAACGGTGGAAAGAAGAAGATTTTCGCCAATTAGGGATTCACTCTGCAACAGCTCGGAGAAAATTCAAAGAAATCTATGGAATGACCTTTGTTCAATATGCTAGATCACGCCGAATGGGGCTAGCGTTTAAAGAGATTCTGAACGGAAAAAAAGTCATTGATCAGCAAGTCACCTTCGGTTATGAGTCTTCCAGTGCCTTCAATGATGCCTTTACGAAAATCATGGGAAATCCACCCAAAAAGGCGCAAGTCAATATTTTGCATGCGAATTTTATTTCTACCCCGATTGGGCGGATGATGAGCATTTCAGATGCAACCCATGTGTATTTGCTTGAATTTATGGACAGGCGAGGATTAGAAAGAGAAATTGAGAACATCAGAAAAAAACATCATGCCCGTATTCTAGTTGGAGAAACAAACGTCCATCAGCAATTAGCAAAGGAATTGGCCTTATATTTTGAAAAGAAACTCACGCAGTTTACTGTGCCACTTGCTATACATGGCACCCCTTTTCAGAAAAGGGTATGGGATCTTCTATTACAGATTCCGCCAGGCGAAACGAGATCGTATCGAGATCTTGCCATCATGCTTGGCGATCCCCATTTGGTTCGGGCAGTTGGAAATGCAAATGGTGCCAATCAGTTGGCCATCATCATTCCTTGTCACCGAGTCATTCAAACAAGCGGTGAACTTGGCGGATATGGCGGGGGAATCGAACGAAAGAAATATTTACTTCAGTTAGAACAGCGTCTATAAAAGAAAAAGCGGCTCTCCTTATGATTCAAGCGAGCCGCTTTTTCCGTCACGAGTAACACTGTAAACATCAATCATTTGATCCCATTTTGAAATGGTTTTTTCTTTTTTCATCCCCATTTTCATTGCGACCTTGACTGACGCTTCATTGTCAGGGCGAATTAAGCTGACCATTCGCCTCACCTTCATTTCGTCAAAACCATACGCAAGACAGCCTTTTGCAGCCTCAACAGCATATCCTTTTCCCCATGCCGATCTCTTTAGCATATAGCCAATTTCAAGCTCTGTTTGTCCTTCGACGTTTTGGAGAACAATTCCACTTTGACCAAGTGGTTCCTTCGTTTCTTTTTCTTCAATGATCCACAGGGATGTATGGTACGTGCGGTCATTCTTTTGATTCCAAGCAATCCACTCTTTTGTCTGCTTTTCATCCTTTAGTGAAGGATAATACTTCATGACCTCTTCATCTTGAAATAGCTTTTCATATAAAAAAGATGCATCGTGTTTATCCATTGTTCTCAGTCTGAGGCGCTCTGTTTCGAGCACGATCCGTGTTTGATGTGCCATTTGTTATCCTCTCTCCCCTGCTTACTTGCTAAAAATATCTCCGAACAACCCGTTTGAATCTGGGGCAAAGTAATGGAACCCCGCACCCGTTAAACTAGCAGCTAATGCGGTCCACATGATTAAACTGACCGTCATCCACACAGTGACTTGTTTTCTTTTCGTACCGAAGCTCATACACATAAAAGCTGCTAAATGACTGCCAATGATAAAAGGACCGATAAGTGCCAAACCAGGGAGACCATACCGTTCCCAAACCTTTCTGGCTTTCAGCTGTTTTTTCTCTCCTTTTTCATCATGTTTCTCCTCTTTCCTCTTCAGCCACCACGCTTTAAATCGGTCCACGAAGACGATGAGTAGCAAGACGGTAAGAAAGTTGCCGACGAATCCAATAACTGCCGTTGTCACAGGATGCAGACCACTTAAAATCCCTAGCGGAACGACACCAACCACTTCAAAGAAAGGTAAAGCAGCCAATATAAAAACGAGTACATACCCCCATACAATATCCAATCACAGAACCCCTTTTCATTTTTGTCCTCTTCTCATTGTAAAGAAAAATGTGATCCCATATCTACATTTTTTTAGAAAAAGAAAAGCACATCGCAAGTGATGTGCTCCAGATTGTTGACAAAGGGCTAAAATGAACTTTATTTTAGCCCTTTGTCTTCTTTTCAGCGTGATAGAAAACCTTTGCAGTCTAGGAAGGACGAGTACTGGCGCGGAGCGAATTTGACATTCGTGAGCACCAGCACGCAGGACTGACAAAGAATGCGAGGGTTTGTCTACACGCTGAAGCACATCGCAAGTGATGTGCTCTATTTACATTAAATGTTCATTTTTCTTGTTTGTTTTCTGTAAAAAAGCGATTGTGAGCAAGACTAAAATCACAATGGATACCAGACTTGTGAAAAGAAGCATGAGAGGTGATGTCCATCCAAGCCATTCGAATAGGAGTTGCGGTCCAAAGAAGATCAACGGAATGAGCGACATCATATTCGCCTTTAATATAGCATTCAATAAGACAATACACAGCAGTAACAGAACAATGACGCCCCATCTTTGGCTCGAGGTCAGCACAAGTAAAGGAGTACCAAGTTTTTGGTCCAATAATTTCACTGTGATCAAGGCTGTCATCTGAAAAACACCTAATATCCAAAAGTAAAAGAATGCCCTCCTGCTTGTTTGAAAGGCAGAAGCTCTAAACATCACAATGGTCATGATCACATTGGCCACTATGATTAGCGGATAACCAATGAGTGCATACCAAGAATACGATAAACTTTGACTGATGGCATCTGCTAACATCATGTAAAAAAGAGATCCAATTAAAAAAGCACTGACAAACGGAACCCAGTCTTTATGATTTCTAGAAAGCTCTTTCGCTAGCTCGTCAGCAAAGCCCCGTGGATCTCCGCCAAATACATCTTCCCCTGTTTTCCCATCTTTCTCAGCTTCGACAGCGTGTGTCGTTAATTCATCCATCACTTCGTCGATCTCGTCCTGATTTTTCCCTTTTGATATGAGATAGAGTTGGAGCTCTAATAAGATGTGTCTCGTTTCTTTTGTTACCATCTTCTCACTTCCCTTTATGTAATAATCGCTCTACATTCCCTGACAGCTCATTCCATCGCATGGTAAAATCCGTCAGCGCTTCTTCGCCTCTTTGTGTGAGCGTATAGTATTTCCTTTTCGGCCCACTCGCCGATACTTTTGTGGACGTATGAACCAGCTGTTCTTTTTGCATGCGCAGCAAGATCGGATAAATACTACCTTCACTAATTTGATCAAACCCATAGTGAGCAAGCTTCTTTGTCATTTCATAGCCATAAATTTCACCTTCAGAAATAATCGACAGCAGGCATCCCTCTAAAATTCCTTTTAGCATTTGTGTTGATTGTGTCATCATCGATCCTCCGCTTTCAGTACCTTGCATGACAAGATAGTTTGATCTTACCACACACTATCTTGCCATGCAAGATACCGACTCAGAAAAAAATCACCGCTTAAAGGGTGATTTTTACGCCCAAGGCTTATCCGTCCCAAGTGCGTCTGCCAAAGCTTTACTATGCTTCCGGCGGCTTTTTCTTTCCTCTGCCCGCTGCTTCGCTGTTTGATGAAGCATGATTTCTTCCTCTGTTTCCGGCATGACTTGTGGAACTCGTTTTGGCTTCCCGTTTTCATCAAGCGAGACAAAGGTAAGAAATGAAGTTGCTGCGAGTCTGCGCTCTCCAGACATCAAGTTTTCCTTAATGACTTTGACGAATACTTCCATAGAAGATGTGCCGACCCATGTCACATAAGATTCTAAGCAGACGGACTCTTTCTGTCCAATCGGCTCTAAAAAATCAACTGAATCCATTGATGCGGTGACTGTTTCACTGCGGCTGTGTCTTGCTGCCGAGATGGAAGCAATGTCATCTATATAACTCATTAATTTCCCGCCAAATAACGTTTGGTGGTTATTCGTATCGAGGGGGAATACCCTGCTGGTTTTCACAACTTTCGATTCCTTGCAGTATTTGAAATTTTCTTCACTCATCGTCATAGCTCCTTCTTGCTGTTTTCGTTGATGCGGAACGACTTTTATTAAACACTATTCTATTAGGTTTGTCTAAACTTTTTGCTTTAGTCTCTCATGAGAGATTTTCTTTCGGAAATGTTTCAACATTTACTAGAAGGAGGAATAATATAATTATCGATAAACAAGGAGGCCCTTTGATGGATTCTATGAAATCAGAGAAAGTGTATAAAACGCCGCAATGTATGAGTGAATATGATGATTTACAAGAAGTCCTCTTATGCAGTCCAATTTATATGGAAATTAAACAGATCATCAATGAAACCCAAAAGCATTTTGCAAGAGAAAATATTTCTCAAATCAAAGCCCTCACGCAGCATAAGCAATTCATCCAAACGCTGAAAAACCATCATGTCCGGCCTGTCCTTCTTCCTGCAAATGAACGTTTCCCTGAACAAGTCTTCACTCGGGATATTGGATTTACAATTGGACAGACTTTATTTGTTTCAAACATGGCAGCCCCTGTCAGACAAGGAGAAGAACATTCCTTAAAAGAATGGGCACAGACAAAAGGATGGACAACCATCACGCTGGATGATGGAACGATTGAAGGCGGCGATGTGCTTGTAGACCAAACCCGGGTATTTGTGGGGATCAGCAAAAGAACAAATCTAGCCGCCATCCAGCAGCTCAAAAAAGAACTGCCGAATCACGACATCATTCCTATTCATCTTCCTTCTCACATTTTGCATCTTGATTGTGTGATGAATATTCTTTCTCATCATGAGATCTTGATTTACCCTGAAGCTTTTACGGAAAAGGATCTTCATATGCTCACAAAGCATTATGATCTCATTGAAATAAGTGAGCAAGAGCAGTTCACACTTGGACCAAATGTGTTGTCCATTGGACAGAAAAAAGTCATCAGCTTACCAATCAACCAAGAAACAAATGCTGCATTAACAGCGCGCGGCTACACCGTCATTGAAGTAGATTTTTCAGAAATCATTAAATCCGGCGGCTCTTTTAGATGCTGTACATTACCTATTAGGCGTTCATAAAAGCCAAAAAGCCAGCTTGTCTACTCGCTGGCTTTTTAAATGCTTACCTTCTTCCCTCTATCTATTTCCTATCATATAAATGACAAGCCACTTCATGCCCTTCTTCGACTGCTTGTAATACTGGCTTTTTGTCCGCACATACATCCATTGCAGCAGGACATCTTGTCCGAAATACGCAGCCGCTTGGCGGATTCACTGGACTTGGAATTTCTCCTTTTAAAATAAACCGCTTGCGTTTATCTTCCACATCAGGATCTGGAATCGGGATAGCAGACAGCAATGCTTGTGTATATGGATGAAGCGGTGTTTTATATAAAGCATCACTGCTAGTCATCTCCACGAGATGTCCTAAGTACATGACACCGATTCGATCGCTAATATATTTAACCATCGATAAATCATGGGCAATAAATAAAAACGTCAATCCTTCTTCTTTTTGCAGTTTTTTCAGCAAATTCACGACCTGAGCTTGAACGGATACATCTAGTGCAGAAATCGGCTCATCTGCCACGATAAACTTTGGCGATAAGGCGAGTGCTCTAGCAATCCCTATTCTTTGCCTCTGACCTCCGCTGAATTCGTGAGGATAGCGTGTAGCAAAATCATGACTTAGCCCCACCGCTTCAAGCAGTTCCTTCACGCGCTCGAGCCTTTTCTTTTGACTGCCAT
Organism: Bacillus sp. FSL K6-2869; assembly: GCF_040869405.1. Taxonomy (NCBI): domain Bacteria; kingdom Bacillati; phylum Bacillota; class Bacilli; order Caryophanales; family Bacillaceae; genus Bacillus; species Bacillus sp. FSL K6-2869. Next base: position 1,250,403 of record NZ_CP152035.1, on the reverse strand, counting down.
ACAATTGGTGGATCTCCATCGGTTCTAGCATAATATCTTTTACAGAGAGCCTAGGATTTAAAGAAGAATACGGATCTTGAAACACCATTTGAATTTGTCTATTGAAATCAAATGATTCTCGGTTCGATAAGTGATGGAGACTTTTCCCTTCATACAAAGCTTCACCTTCTGTCGGGTCATAAAGCCGCATGAGCACTTTTCCAAGTGTAGATTTACCGCAGCCTGACTCACCAACAAGACCAAAGGTTTCGCCTTGTTTCAGCTGAAAGGTGACACCATCTAATGCTTTTAACGTTCTTCCTTTCGATAGATGAAAATGCTTTTTTAAGTTGTTGACTTGCAGAAGTGGTTCACTTCCCATCACATCTCCCCCTCTCAGCTTTCAAATACCGCCTTGTTCCTGCCCATTCCTGTTCATATGAAGTACCAGAAAGAGAAAGAAGTTCAATCTGTCTGCCCGTTTTAGGCGAGTGAAGCATCATGCCATCTCCAGCATACATCCCTACATGGCGAACTGCTCCCTTCCCATTGTCATTGGCAAAAAACATGAGATCACCTGGCGCCAAATGGTTTGATGCGACTGGAGTTCCTTGAACTGCTTGGTCACTTGCGTCTCTCGGTAATAAACATCCACACGCTTTGTACATGCTGTAAACAAAACCCGAACAGTCGTAGCCATAGCTGCTCATGCCGCCCCACAAATATGACAGTCCAATAAATTGTTTTCCTATAGCTAAGGCATCCTTACCGCTCATAGAAGAAGGTGATGAAGCACGGCGCACATCTTCTTTTTTGATTTCTCTTCTTCCTACTGGAGTTAGAACATCAAAGGAATCGCTCGTTTCTTCAACAGGTGCTAGTTCTGTTAAAAAACTAACCTCCATATCCGGTGTTCCGTTTTGATATAAAACCGCTTTTTTCTGACAAACAATCAAGGGACTAGCAGGTGGTTCACTCTCTGATACTTCATTTAATTGCTCTACAGGGATATAACCTGGGTAGCCTTGCGGGTGTTTCCGGCTTGCCTGCTGCGGGATGACAACTTTCATCCAGCCATCTGTTTCCTCCAGCCCAATGACTCGTTCGCCAAGCAGTACTTGGGTTTGAATAAGGTTTTCTTCACATAAGGCCAATTTCTGTTCATATGTTTGCTCATCAATCCATTCTTTGATCTGGACGGAACTTTGAAGAACGTGTCGATCTATTTCTCTCGGCGACTGCGGTGCTGTCCATATATTTGCGACTGGAACCTTTGATTCATATAACATCATAAGACCCCTTTCACTCTTTGAATGCCTAACCCATGATGCGGCGGAAAGAGAATATCTTTTCCTTGATAGATAATTCCTCCGTCTATTAAGTCCTCTTTGAGCATAAGCGGCGCATCAAAATCATAACGGGTAATATTCGGCTGGCTTGCAGCAAAATGAGCGGCTGCGGTAATCCCTAGTTTTGACTCGATCATACTGCCAACCATGCACTCGACGCCATATGCTTCTGCTAAACTATTGATTTTCAGCGCTTTTTTGATACCGCCTGTTTTCATTAATTTTAAGTTGATGAGATCACAGCTTCTCGTTTCTAACACCTTGATGGCATCATGGAGGCTAAAAATACTTTCATCCGCCATAATCAATGTGTCTGTTGCTTCCGTCACCCGGCGCAGACCCTCGATGTCTTCTTTAGGCACTGGCTGCTCGACTAGTTCAATATCGAGTGCCTCCATTTTTCGAATGGCCACAACCGCTTCCTTCCATGTCCAGCCTTGGTTGGCGTCAAGCCTGATTTGAATATCCGGCCCGACTTTTTCTCGAATCCGTTTGATCCGCTGAATATCCGTATCTATATCATCTTTTCCCACTTTGATCTTTAAGGTACGAAAGCCTTCAGCTGCATATTGCTTCGCATCCTCTGCCATTTCTAGCGGACGGTTGACACTAACCGTGTAATCCGTTTCCAGCTGATCACGATAACCGCCAAGATATTGATAAAGCGGCAGGCCAGCCTGCTTCGCTAAACCATCGTAAATCGCCATATCTATTGCAGCCTTTGCACTCGTGTTTCCTACAAGTACACGGTTGATCGCTGAAAAGATTTGTTCATATTGTGACAATGAGGCCCCAATCAAGAGCGGCCTCATCACAGCGCAAATAGCATAGTCGATACTTTCCAGTGTTTCACCTGTTATGACCGATGTCGGCACTGCCTCTCCATAGCTGACATCACCTTGATCATAGGTGATGATCACAATAAGAGATGCGGCGTCATACACCGTTCTTAATGCTGTTTTGAAAGGCTTCTTTAGCGGTACATTCGTTCTGCATGTGCGAACATCTACGATTTTCATTTGATCGCCTCTTTCGCTGCAACACCTGGGGAAATATGCAGTTTTTTCTCTGTAGCATCTAATGTAGCCTGCACGCCGATTGGAATGGCGAAGTTTGGAGAGGAATGACCGATCCGAAAGCCGCCAAGTGCAGGTTTCTGTTGCGGGACAATATACGTCTCCCATAACTGATCGAGCGTCAACGACTGCTCTTTCTTTTTCGGCTCACATTGATGAAAATCACCAATGATAAATCCCGCCGCATCATGTAATTTTCCTGCAGAGGCTAGGTGCTGCATCATTCGATCGATTTTATATGGTTCTTCGTCAATATCTTCTATCAATAAAAGCTTCCCCTTTGTATCAATTTCAAAAGGTGTACCAAGTGTCGTGACAATAAGTGCAAGATTTCCTCCGGTGATTTCGCCTGAAGCCGTGCCATGATAAAAAGTGTGAAGAGGTGACAGGTGGTTCGTATACGAAAAGGCTTTTGGAGTGAATAGCTGTAAAAAGGTATCCTTTGTATACGGATGAACCTCTTCAAGTCCCACATCAGAGGAGAGCATTGGACCATGAAAGGTCACAAGACCCGTCTGCTGCTGAATGGCTGTATGTAAAAACGTAATATCACTGTATCCCCAAAAGATTTTTGGGTTCCGGCGAATCAAGTCATAATCAATGGCTTCTGCAATTCTTCCTGTTCCGTATCCTCCGCAAGCACAAATCACTGCCTTCACGTCTGGATCTTGAAACATGTGATGAATATCTTCCACTCGTTCATGATCATGAGCTGCTAAATAACCATACCGGGAGTTGATATACTTCCCCTTTTTCACCTTTAGCCCTAAGCTTTCTAAAAAAGAAATACCTCTTGCTAATTTCAGCTCATCAGGCGGGCTTGCTGGTGCAATGATTCCCACTGTATCTCCTGTTTGAAGTGCCACTGGCAGATGGTTCATGCCAATCCCCTCTTTCTCTTCGTTTCTTTCAATCTATGGGCATCTTCTTCATAACATGAACAAATAAAGGAACAGACGCTTTTTTCAAAGCGCCCCATTCTCTCATTTTTTCATTTACTCTCCATCTACCTGTGCCCATTTCAAATCAATGTAACCAACAGGATGACGGACAATGCCCTTTACGCCTTCTTTTTGTAAATAGACTTGGTTATAAAAATGAATAGGAATCATCGGTACTTCTTCCATCAGAAGTGCCTCGGCATCATGCAGCATACGATTTCTCTTTTGTTCATCTGCTTCTTGACTCGCCTTTTTGATCAGCTGATCATACGTATCATTTGACCAACCTGTCCGGTTCATCGCATTTCCTGTTTGGAAGCTCTCTAAGAAATTGATTGGGTCTGCATAGTCAGCTAGAAATGAACTTTGCGAGAATTGGAATTTGAGTGCCTTTTGATCTTCTGCAAACACATTTGCTTCCATGTTGGCAAGCTTCACATCTACCCCTAGCGCTTCTTTTAATTGCTGCTGAATGGCTTCTGCTTTTTTCTTATTTTCAGGCTTTGTACTATATGTTAATGTGACGGGCGGCAGCTTTGAATAGTTCTCTTCTTTCAACCCTTTTTCTAATAGTTTTACAGCTTCACTCGTATCATGTTTGACAAGGTCGCCACCAGCTTCTCTGAAATCTTCACCCTTTGAATCTAAAATTCCTGGTGAAACGAAGGCACGTGCTGGCTTCTCTTCATTTTTCGTCACATACTCTACAATATCCTGTGGATTGATCGCCATTTGAAAGGCTTTGCGAATGTTCTTATTTTGAAAAGGCTCCATGTTGACATTTAGACGATAAAAAAACAGCCCTGCTTGATCCTCAATTTGCACATCTTTGCTTTTTAACAAGTCTTCACTTTGTTCTGCCGGAACGAAGGCCGTATCTAAATCTCCCGATTGATACATTTGATAATCTGTGTTTCGATCACTGATCATGAGCCATTTCACTTGGTCTAGCTTGACCGTTTGTTTGTCCCAATACGTGTCACTTTTTTCCATTGTAAAGCTTTCATCATGCTTCCACTCTGTCAGCTTAAACGGTCCATTGCCGACAAAGGTTTTCGCATCCTTGGCCCAGTTCGGGTCCTTTTCCGCTACCTTCTCATTCACTGGGAAAAAGGCAGGGTTTGCCGTCATATTTAAGAAAGATTTCTGCGGGTATGCTAGCTTGACCTCTAGCGTTTGATCATTAACAGCCTTGACTTTTACATCTTCTTTCTTCCCTTTTCCGCTGTTAAACGCTTCGCCCCCTTCAATCATATAAGCTAAGAATGCCGCAGAAGAGCCCGTCTTTGGATCTAGCAGCCGCTTCCACGCATATTCAAAGTCACTTGCTTTGACTGGATCACCATTTGACCACTTAATCCCATCCCTTAAATGGAACGTGTACGTTTTTCCGTCCTTTGAGATGTCCCATTTTTCCGCCATGGCAGCAGATGGTTCGTGCTTCTCATTCAGTCTCGTTAATCCTTCCATTAAGTTATTGAGCCCTTGCCAGGACACATTATTAAAACCAATAGGCGGATCAAATGATGTCGGTTCGTTTTCGTTATTTAATGTTAAAACTTTCTCTTCACCCTTGCTTGAAGATCCTTTGCCTGCTTGCTCATTGGCTGTACATCCTGCAAGCAGCATCACTGTGATAAAGCACATACTGAGAATCCAACCTGTTTTTCTCATGAAAAACTCCCCCTTTGTGTTGAAGATAAAACCGTTTGCTTCGCTCGTTCATCTTGGAGCCAGCAATGTACTGCATGTGTAGGTGAACGCTGCGTTTCATGCGGCATAATATGATCACACACTTTCATCGCAGACGGACATCGATCGGTATATGGACAACCTTTTGGCGGAGCAAATAAATCTGGCGGGCTTCCTTCAATAGGAATGAGTTCATCTTTCATATCCAGCCTTGGAACGGATTGCAGTAGCCCTTTTGTATAGGGATGCTGTGGACTGTAAAAGATATCTCGCCTTGTCCCAACTTCAACGATTTTCCCCCCGTACATGACAGCCACTCGATCAGCAACTTGTGCTACGACCCCTAGGTCATGTGTGATTAAAATAATCGTCACGCCTGTTTTTTTCTGAATCTCTTTAAATAGTTCTAAAATCTGCGCCTGTATGGTGACATCAAGTGCAGTTGTCGGTTCATCTGCAATCAGCACCTTCGGCTCACAAATAAGAGCCATTGCAATCATGAGCCGCTGCCTCATGCCACCGCTGAATTGATGCGGATATTGCTTCAGCCTCTCTTTCGGCTGCGGAATCCCCACCAAATCAAGCATACGAAGCGCCTCTTCTTTCACTTCTTTTTTTGTCAGCTTCTGATGCACTTTTGCAGCCTCCATCAGCTGATCTCCAATTGTCAGCGTCGGGTTGAGTGCCGTCATAGGATCTTGAAAAATCATGGAGATATCGACACCACGTATGCTGCGCATGTCTTTTTCAGATAATGACAGCAAGTTGCGATCACGAAACCAAATTTCCCCTTGATCGACTTGTGCGCTGTATGCAGGGAGAAGCCGCATGATACTTTGAGACGTCACACTTTTTCCGCAGCCTGATTCTCCGACAATGGCGAGGGTTTCTTTTTCATACACATCCACATTCACCCCGCGTACCGCTTGAACAGAACCGCCATATGTCCGAAAGCTAACATGCAGATCGATAATCCGAAGCATTTTTTTCATCACGCCATCACCTCTTCATCTTCGGATCAAGCGCATCTTGCAAGCCATCACCTAAATTATTAAAGCAAAACATCGTCAGCGAAATAAAAAATGCCGGAAAGAATAAACGCCACCAGTGACCATTATCTGACAGCACTGTCGGCAAGGCATCATTGGCCATCACACCCCAGCTTGCAAACGGCGCTTGAATCCCTAAACCAAGAAAACTTAAGAACGCTTCAGCAAATATCGCTGTCGGTACAGTCAGCGTCATCTGGACAATAATCGGTCCCATCGTATTCGGCAGTAAATTTCTGCGGATGATGCGCAAACTTTTTGCGCCAAAGGTTTTCGAGGCAAGGACATATTCTTGGCTTTTCAGCTGAAGGACTTGACCTCTCACGATTCTTGCCATCCCGATCCATCCTGTGACAGTGAGCGCCACAATAATAGTGACAAGCCCAGGCCCCATCAGAACCATCAATAAAATGACGACGAGTAAATACGGCAGACCGTAAAGCACCTCGACAATCCGCATCATGACATGGTCATACTTCCCGCCTTTATAGCCTGCAATACCGCCATAGATGACACCGATTGCAAAATCAATGAGAGCGGCCATCACGCCCACAAATAATGAAATGCGTGCGCCGTACCAAGTACGTGTAAACACATCACGTCCAAGTTCATCTGTTCCAAACCAGTGAGCAGCTGACGGTGGCAAGTTTTGCATGGAAAGCCGCTGTTCTGTCACACTATTCGGTGCAAGGAGTGGGCCTAATACAGCCATGACGAAAAGAAAAATCAGCACCGATAAACTAAACATAGCGAGTTTATTTTGTTTTAACCGTCGCCAAGTATCTGCCCAATACGAAAGTGAGGGTCTTTTAATGGCATGGACTTCAGATGTCTTTTGTTCTTTAGGAGCAAACCATTCATCTGGCACTTCATGCGCTTGATTCGTTTGATCATGCTGAAGGTGTATACTCATGCCTTTCCTCCTTTCTGATGCAGCTGGATCCTTGGATCAAGCAGACGATATGTCACATCTACAATGAAAAGAAGGGTAATTAAGATGATGCTGTAAAAAACAGTGGTTCCCATGATGACAGGATAGTCACGGTTGTTAATACTCTCGACAAAATATTTTCCCATTCCTGGGATCGCAAATATTTTTTCAATCACAAAACTGCCTGTTAAAATACTTGCGACAAGCGTGCCAAGGATCGTGACAACAGGTAAAAGCGCATTCCGCAGGGCATGTTTAAACACAATTTTATAAGGGGAAAGTCCTTTCGCTTTTGCAGTTCGAATATAGTCCTGCGACAGAACTTCAATCATGCTCGATCTCGTTAACCGGGCAATGATAGCCATTGGACCTACCGCCAGTGCAATGGTAGGAAGCACCATATGCATTGGACTTGTCCACATCGCTGTAGGAAAGAGCTTTACATTCACAGCAAGCTGCTGAATTAATAAGGTAGCAAAGATAAAGTTTGGTATGGATATACCGAAAACAGCAATCGTCATGGCGATATAATCAATCAAGCCATTATGCCGGAGGGCAGCCATGATTCCGAGCAAGATACCGGAGATGACAGCAATCAAAATAGAGATAAGACCAAGTTCTAATGAGACTGGAAAACCTCTCGCCAATAAATCATTGACACTTTCAGAAGGCTTTTTAATGGAAGGACCAAAATCAAAAGTAACGATGGATTTTAAATAGATCATATATTGAACATAGAGTGGTTCGTCTAAGTGATAGTAGCTTTCGAGGTTTCGCTGGACAGTTTCGTTTGTATTTCGTTCTTCATTGAAGGGCGATCCTGGGATGACCTTCATTAAAATAAACGTTAAAGTTGTGATGGTTAAAATCGTGGCAATCATGGCAATCAAACGCTTGAGCAAAAAGCTGGCCATCTGCTGTCTCCCCCTCGCTTAACAAAATGTTGTACGTGCGGCAAGCTCTGTCATGACAAGCATCGCTTGGTAGGCTTCTAATATATTCTCTGCTTGGTACGTCACCGTTGTTGTCCCTTCGATGATGGCCGTACCTGGCATTAAATTCGCCCATTCGGCTTGTCCATAATTGGCAAACTCGATTTTCAGCACTGGCTGCTCAGGAGGCGTGAGCGGCTTGATGTGATGAATCTCTTTCATTGCGACTTCCACTTGCTGAGAGATTAGTTGGTTGACTTTGGCAGGAGTAAGACATTTCACAGCAGATCTTGAAATGGTTTCTTTCACCGCCACTGTTTTCACGCCAGGCATTAACTTTTCGGCTTCAAGTGCCGCTTGATCGTCTCCGCATACAAGAATGACCGGAACACCATAATAGCCTGCGACATACGCATTAAAGCCCATTTCACCAACTGGATGATCATTTATGTAAAAATGTCTGACACCAAAAATCATACTGTGAGACATCACACCTTTCATTGATGCCCTCGCATGATAGCCTAAAAAAACAGCGGCATCATACGTTTGATCTAATCCTTGGACCATTGAATAAGGCTTTACATCGCCTGATATGAGAGATGCTTCCTCATGCAAATCTTCAATCAACAGATTATTCATTTTAGAATGGCTATCATTCACTAAAATCTCGGTCGCCCCATGTGTAAGAAGAGCTTCTACACAGGCGTTCACTTCACCTGTCATGATTTTTCTCCCGCGCTCATAATTGTGCTGGCGGCTATCAACAAATGTATGATCAGCTAGACCAGTAATTCCCTCCATATCGACTGATACATAGAGCTTCATCCCCATCCCCCTTTAATTAAACTTAAAATTTGTGTATATTTTTCTAAATTTTCTAAAAAATTATATGAGAACTTGATTGATTTTTCAATACAATGTCTGAAAATAAGGAATTTAGACTCAGGTAATACAGGTCAAAAGCATTGATGCGAAAGGATTTATTTGACAGAAAAAACACCACTAGCTATGTCTTTAGTGGTGTTTGTCTGCTTCATCGATTTGCGATTTTAGCTGCGCATATTTTTTCATCGTTTGTGTAAACAAGTCATCGAACATTTGCGGTGCCTGCTGCTGGATGACTGCAGCGCCTTCTCCTGTAATCCCGCCTTTTGTTGCGACCCTGTTCACCGTTTCAGCAAATGTCAGTCCGTGTTCAACAAGAACTTGTCCTGTACCGAGCAGCGCATATGTTAAAAATTCATAGGCTTCTTCTAAAGACAGCTCACTATTCCGAACAGCGGCTCTCGCCATTTCTTCAAAGATTGCTGCAATAAAGCCCGGAGAAGAGCTTGTCAAATTACTCGCCGCATCAAACCGGTCCTCTTCCACTTCCCTGACGATACTAAAAGCTGAAAGCAGGCGGTGGAGTCGTTCTTGTGCCTCCTGTCCAGTGGTTTCACCATGCGCCACAAGGGATACACCCGTCCCTACGGCTGATGTCAAAGTGGGAATGTATCTAGAAACCGGCTGATTCGTATGTTGCATTAATTTGTCTAACGTGACAGCCGCTGCCACTGATACGATATGAAGAGATGTCTTTGCGGGGCTCAGCTGATCTAAGACATCAAGTACAGCAAGCGGTGGTACACAAACAAACACGACATCACATGATGCAGAGATGTCATCTAAAGAGCAAATGTTGACATGCTGGTTCTTCTCTTTCAGCTGTTGCAGCCGCTCCGTTTCACTTCTTGTATGGATCATAAACTGACTGGCATGAAGTACTCCTTTGTCCAGCCATTTTTGTACCATCATATCTGCCATGCTTCCATATCCAATGATTCCAATAGTCTCCACAGTTTAATCTCCTCTATTTTGCTTAGATTCACTACTTATTTTAACAATTTCCCACAATGTTTTCATTTTTATCCCACACTTTTTTCTTACGATAAAGTCAGTATCCACCACATACGGTCAATCACCTTACACACATACATGTAAAAATCGATGAAAGAGAGTGATCTTGATGACACATCACAAAGATGAAAAACACACTTCTTATGAATTACAAACCATTGAACAGCCGAAAAAAAAGCAGAAGAAGCCAAGTGGCTGGCTGAAGCCATTTGTCAGCGGGATTGTAGGAGGTACGTTAGCGTTAGGTGTTTACGTTCTAACTCCATATGCTCAGCATTCAGAAAATAGTTCAACTGATTCGTCAACGAAAACAGCCGCTGTATCGACAAATGATACAAGTACAAATTCGTCAAAAACAACAGCGTCACAAACATCGAATTCGACCAGCAGTATTTCAAGTATGGTCGAAAACGTATCACCAGCCATCGTCGGCATTACAAACTATCAAACACAAAGTCAAACAACCACAGATTTTGGCGATATGAACACACCTTTTGATGGATCACAGCAAAATCAAAACAGCAGCAGTCAAGAACAAGAAAGCGGTACCGGATCAGGGGTTATTTTCAAAAAATCCGGCAGTAAAGCCTATGTATTAACAAACAACCATGTGATTGAAGGAGCAAATAAATTAACAGTCTCCTTGCATAATGGCAAGACGGTAGCAGGAAAAGTGGTTGGTTCTGACCCGCTGACTGATCTTGCTGTCGTGGAAATTAGCAGCAGCGGCGTTACAAAAGTCGCTGAACTTGGAGACTCCTCATCCCTTCGTGCAGGAGAAACCGTCATCGCAATCGGAAACCCGCTTGGTGAAGATTTATCAAGAACAGTGACACAAGGAATTGTCAGCGGTGTCGATCGAACAGTTTCTATGGATACATCAGCTGGCGAAAGCAGTATTAATGTCATTCAAACAGATGCCGCCATTAACCCCGGTAACAGCGGCGGACCGCTTTTAACAACAGACGGAAAGGTTGTGGGGATCACCAGTATGAAAATTTCTGAAACAGGTGTGGAAGGTATCGGGTTTGCGCTCCCAATCAATGATGTCAAACCAATTGCAGAGCAGCTTCTCACAAAAGGAAAAATCGAACGACCTTATATCGGTATCAGCATGCTGGATCTCGAACAAGTACCAGAAGCTTATCAGAAGGAAACGCTTGGACTGACAAGCAGTCAGCTGGATAAAGGCGTGTACGTAAAAGAAATCGCTGCTGGCTCACCTGCTGCAAAAGCTGGATTAAAGGCAGAGGATGTTATCACCGCCATCAATGGCAAAAAAGTGACAACCGGCAGTGAATTACGCCACGAGCTTTACACGAATGCAAAAGTAGGAGATACCATCAGCATCACACTCGTTCGTAATGGAAAAGAAGAAACAAAACAAGTGACATTAACACAATCTGAATCAAAGCAAGTCAGTTCTTAACGAAAAAAGCAGCTCATAAAATTGAGCTGCTTTTTTCATGTTCACTTGATTGGGACTAATCTTTGTTCAATTTCTGCTCGTTTGTGCTCTAAAAATGGTGGAAGTGCTAATTGATCACCAAGCTCATCCACGCTTTCATCCACTGTAAATCCCGGACCGTCTGTTGAGATTTCAAACAAAATGCCGTTTGGCTCTCTAAAATATAGGGCTTTAAAATAAAAACGTTCTACAACACCAGAGTTGGTGAAACCGGCTTTGGCTATTTTATCATGCCATTTTTCAAGCTCTTCTGCGTCCGCTACACGAAAAGCTACGTGATGAACACTCCCTCTGCCAGATCGCTCAGCAGGTCCTTCTGCTTTTTCAATGACATGAATCTCTGTTCCAGCTCCGCCTTGTCCTGATTCAAAAATCGTCACGATTTCCCCATCATTTGATTGTTCACGTGCTTTTTCTGTGAAACCAAGGATGCTCGTTAACACACTGATCGTTTTATCTGCTTCTGCGACTGTTAATTCTACTGGTCCCAAACCTCTGATCGCAAAATCAGCAGGAATCTCATCATGCACTGGCGGCTTCGCTCCATCTTGCACGCTTGGTTCTACAGTCAAAAACAGCTGCTGTCCTTCTGGATCTGTAAATTTCAAGGCAGGTCTGCCGCCTCTTAAAGAAGCTATTTCTTTCTTTACACCTTTTTCTTCAAAGCGCTTTTCCCAAAAGGTGAGTGCCTCTTCTGAAGTGACAATCAGACCTGTGCGTGAGATCGCATTTGTTCCGTCCAGCCGGCGGGCGAGCATCGGTATTTCAAAAAACGTCAGCTCTGTACCAGGTGAGGCGACCTCATCTCCATAAAATAGATGATACATCGATGGATCATCTTGATTGACTGTTTTTTTCACCAGTTTTAAGCCAAGGATTTGGCGGTAGAAATCAACGTTTTTCTGAGCATTTGCTGTTAGTGCTGATACGTGGTGAATCCCATTTATTTTCATTGTGTTCACTCCTATTATAAAATATCTCGAATTCAAGATAATATCCTTATGAATAAAATAGGTCATTTTAGAAGAAAAGTCAACCATTCGACTGCATCTTTATTGGATGTTCGGTTTTTGTCCATTAAATTAACATTACATCAAAAATAATCTTCTATTGTTCGCTTTTAAGATAACATTCATCCTAATATCTCCAATAAATGAACACTTTTAAATACAAATACGAAAATCAGAAAATTTTTTTAATTCTTGTTTTCCTAAAATCGTATTACAATGAACAAAATACATGTCACAGTAACGTACGAAAGTAATGCAGGAGGTCGTGTGTAATGAACAAAGAACAACCAGCGTTAAAACAAGACATCGGCTTATTTTTTGCCCTATCTCTTGTCATCGGAACAATTATTGGATCTGGCGTTTTTATGAAGCCTGGCAACGTCCTTTCTTATTCAGGAAGCTCAGACATCGCCTTATTCGCATGGCTGTTAGGCGGGATCTTAACCCTTGCAGGCGGACTAACAGTCGCTGAAATCGGTACACAAATCCCGCGTACTGGCGGTTTATATGCCTATCTTGAAGAAGTGTACGGTGAATTTTGGGGCTACTTATGTGGCTGGGTGCAAATTATTATTTACGGACCAGCGATTATTGGTGCTCTTGGTCTTTATTTTGGTTCATTATTAGCTAATTTATTTTCTCTTTCTTCTTTATGGGCTACAACGATTGGCATTATCACCGTTCTTTTTTTATGTGTGATCAACATCATGGGAACGAAATACGGTGGTTTTGTCCAAGGACTGACCACGATCGGAAAGCTTGTTCCAATTGCAGCAATTATTGTGTTTGGCTTATGGAAAGGAAATGAACATATTTTCACAGCCGTCAATGAGAGTATCGCACAAATGAACTTCGGTGCAGCAATTTTGGCAACATTATTCGCCTATGATGGCTGGATTTTGCTTGCAGCGCTTGGCGGTGAAATGAAAAATCCAGAGAAACTGCTTCCTCGCGCGATGGCAGGCGGTATTTTAATTGTCACAGCATGTTATCTCTTTATTAACATCGCCCTTTTGCATGTGTTACCAGCTGATCAAATCGTTCAACTAGGTGAAAATGCAACAAGCACAGCTGCTACAATGCTCTTTGGTCCAATTGGCGGTAAAATTATTAGTATCGGAATCATCATTAGTATCTTTGGCTGTTTGAATGGAAAGGTTCTTTCGTTCCCGCGTGTCATTTTTGCGATGGCAGAACGAAAACAAATTCCATTTGCCAAAGCCATTTCACGCATTCATCCTACTTTTCAAACACCTTGGATCGCTGTATTTGTTCAGATTTTGATTGCCATTGTGTTTATGATCGTCAGTAATCCCGAGAAGCTGTCAGAGGTTTCGATTTTCATGATTTACATCTTTTATGTGATGGCCTTTTTCGCTGTCTTTAAGTTAAGAAAACAAAACAAGGGAATGAAGCGCGCTTATAGCGTACCACTTTACCCGCTCACACCGATCATTGCGATTATCGGCTCTTTCTTTGTCTTAATCAGCACCATGATCACCGATTGGCAAAGCTGCCTGATCTCCATGCTGATCGGCATTGCTGGACTGCCGATTTATTACTACATGAAAAAAACACAAAATAAAGCAGAGCGCTAAGACAGCCTCTGCTTTATTTTTTATATTGCTTAATGACCTTATAAGATTCGTTTAAATATCTCATCAGCCGGTATGGCTTACTTAAAACCCGGATGGGGAGTCTTGAAATAAATCCATTCAGATTCGCCTTATACTCCTGCGTCATCCGCTTCGGCTTTGTGGCAATTTTTTCATACACTTCTTTGTAAAATTCCTTCATGATGTCGACTTGCACACTGATCTTCTGATGACACTCTGTACACTCAACGCTTTTCATCTGATCATTCACATAAACGATGCTGTGGAGGGTCTCTTCTTGGCACCGAGTACAGTGTAGGTTTGCTTCCATTTCGGTTTGCTTCAAGATACACAGCTCCTTTCTCGTTTGATGTTGCTCTTTTTATACAATACGATGGCTGTCAGCTGTTTATTGGACAGATGCTTCCTTTAAAATAGCTGCCGCAGTCAATTCATCGGTGACGAGCACCTGAATAAAGCCGCCGTTTAAGGCTCCTAAAATACTTTCAGCCTTATGGGTTCCTTCCACAACGGCGATGACTTTTTTCACGCTCTTTAATTGTTCTAACGATAATCCAATCACCTTTTGGTTCAGCTCATCTTGGACTGGTTTCCCTTCCCCGTCAAAGAAACGAAAACCAATATCACCAACAGCTCCTGATTGCCTTAAACCAGACAAATCTTCTTCTTTTAAATAACCGACTGTTTTCAATGTAGAGCCTTTATGCGGATTCCCAATACCGATCAGGGCAATATCAACATTTCTGCCTTCTTCAAGCACAGCTTCTATGTCCTGCATCGCCATCAGCCGCTCTTTTAATTCTTCTGTTTCTAAAATCGCAGGTGCATATAAATAGGAGCACGTACCATTCATCTTCTTTGCCAGCTCATATGCCAGCTGATTCGCGTGAATGTCGACTGCCTGCCTGCCCATTCCGCCCTCTAAAGGAATGACTTTGACATCGTTTCTTCGCTCAAATGGATATTCCTTGACGAGCTCGGCAAGTGTGGTTCCCCATGAAATACCGATTTTCTCAGCGCCTTTCATGTTTTTAGACAGATAATAGGCGCCCGCTTGACCGACTGCCCGTTTGACCATCTCAGACATTGTCCCGACACTTGGGACAACGACAGCATCCGTTAATTGAAAGGTCGTTTCCAGCTGCTTTTCAAGTTCCACTGTATGAATACTTTCGTCTTTAATGTACACTTCAACGATTCCCACATCTTTTGCTTTTTGTAAGAGCTTTGAAATGACTGGTCTTGAGACATTGAGCTTTTTTGCAATCTCCTGCTGCGTCCACCCGTCTGTATAATAAAGATGAGCAACCTTGACGAGCTGTCGTCTTTCTTCCCAATTCAGCATGTGACATCATCCTTTTAATATACTATGATTACCAGTATACCAAACATTCGTTTCTAATTGGAACAATTGTTATGAAAATAAAAAAAGAGCGATTAACTCTCCGCTCTTTTTCCCTCGCTATATTTAGGCTGATACGTTCTCCCGCCATCTAATAAGAGTATCTGTCCGTGCAAATAGCTTCCCTCGTCACTTGCGAGAAATAAAGTGACTCCAGCAATATCTTCTGGTTTTCCTAATCTCCCGATAGGAATAAGGGATCGAAGCTGACTTTTCTCAAGCTCAGTCGGATAGAGCGTATCAAGCATCTGAGATTCAATGACGCGCGGTGCAATGACATTGATGCGGACATGATGGGAACCCAATTCCTTTACAAGCGAACGCATGAGACCAAATGCCCCGGCTTTTGACGCGTAATACTGGATGCCGCCGCCAGAGCCTGTTATCGCAGATCCTGATCCAATAATGACGACGCTGCCTTCTTTCCGCTCACATAGATAGGGTGCTAATGCTTTAATGCAGTAGAAAAGACCATATAGATTCACAGCCAGTGTCTTTTTCCAAAGTGAAAAATCAACCTCTAAAAAAGGAAGGGATTTCGTCATTCCTGCTGAATAGACAAGATGCCCAATGCCACCCAACTCCCTTTCAGCTGCTGACGCCATTTGCTGAACACTTTCCCACGATGAAACGTCAGCTTGGAACGTCAGCAGCTGAGGATGCTGTTGTTTTAAAAGCGAAAGTCCCTGTTCATCTATATCTGACACAGCTACACGATGCCCTTCTTTTAAAAAACGCTGAGCAATTTCTTTGCCGATTCCTTGGGCGCCACCTACGATGAGAACTGGTTTTTGTTGATTAGCCAGCGCTCTCACCCCCATCGAGCATAATCGCTGCTCCATCTGTAAATGCACCGTACGACGTACTTAAGAAAACCGTCATATGAGCCACCGTCTCCTTGATTTGCTCTTTGTCAGGAAGCAAATGGAGAGGCGGCGGAAGTAGTGCCAATACCCGGATGCCTTTGTCTTTAAATTCGCGCGCTAATCCTTTTGTCATGGCATTCAACATACTATTTGATGTAGCATGTGAGATCCCGCCATCACCTGTTATGCTGCCTGATGAGGAAATATTAATGATGCAGCCCTGCTTCTGATCCACCATATGCCACACAGCGGCTTGACTGGAAAGAAAGACTGTATTTACGGATCTTTCCACTTCATCGACCCATAGCTTAGGACTTACGTCATCAATCCCCCCATCTGCTTTTTGCTCGGCTTGATTGACTAAAATATCAAGCTTGCCGCATGTATCGATGACTTGTCTTAGCATAAGCGTAGCATCACGCGGTGTCTCAAGCGGATTGATGACAACAGTCGATTGGCCGCCTAATTTTTCAATGTCTTCGCTTATCGACTTTGCTTTTGATTCATCACGAAAAGCGTGTATGAAAACATGTGCACCTGCCTGGGCCAAAGCTAGGCAGATGGCTTCTCCAAATCCATCTGTGCTATCTGTCACAAGTGCCACTTTCTGATGAAGCTGGACGTGCACACGGATCTCCTCCCTCTCCCTTGTTTGGCATTTATTTTCTCAGCTTACTCACAATATCAAGAGCTGCTTCATAAAAGCCTTCTGAGATGGTTGGATGCGGGTGAATCATTTTGGCCATCTCTTCCGCTGTTCCTTCTAAATACATAAATGAGGAAGCCTCTGATATCATCTCCGTTACATGCGGACCAACCATTGTAGCGCCAATGACTTCACCATATACGGTATCGTACACGAGTTTAATAAAACCGGTTTGAACACCTGCTGCCAACGCTTTTCCGCTTGCAGCTAAATCAAATCGCTCTGCCCGTACGTTCAGCCCTTTGGCTTTTGCCTCTTTCTCTGTCAGTCCCACACTCGCTACTTCTGGCAATGTATAAATACATCTAGGAACGATGTCGTGATTCATTTTTTCAGGCTCGCCGCATATATTGCTAACCGCAACAGCTGCCTCTGCCATCGCCGCATGAGCGAGCTGATAGCCGCCGGCTACATCTCCAATTGCATATACACCTTCAGCACTTGTCTTCATCTCGTCGTTTACTTTAATAAAAGGACCATCCAGCTGAAGGTCCAGCTGACTGACAGCAGAGACATTTGGTCTTCTTCCGACGCAAACCAGCAGTCTTTCAGCCGTAAAGATGTGCGTTTCTCCTTTATCGTCTGTCGCATGAATCGCTTTGACTCCTTCACTTTCTGTTACCTCTGTCACCGTCGTTTTCTTTGCAATATGGATGCCTTTTTTCTTCAATTCTTTTTCTAGTAATTTCGACGCTTCTTCATCTTCCTGCGGAATAATCGACGGAGCGGCTTCTATAATGGTGACTTTTGATTGGAGACTCTGGAAGATGCATGCCAGCTCAAGACCAATTACACCCCCGCCAATAATGACGACAGATGCAGGAATATCTGGGATGTCAAAGATCGTATCACTTGTGTCAAATTGAATCTCTTTGAGCCCTGGAATAGGCGGAATAGCAGGTGATGAGCCAGTGGCAATGATCAGCTCTTTTGTTTCAATCGTTTCTGACCCATCTTGTTTTTCAATGTCAATGCGATTTTTTGTCACAGCTGTGCCTCTGCCGTTATATACATCAATCTTTCCTTGCTTCAATAAAAAGGCGATTCCGCCCCTGAGTTTTTCGATGACATCATCTTTACGTTTTCTCATTTTATCGAAGGAAAGAACCATCTCACCTGTTTCGATTCCCCAACTTTTTGCTTTCTCAATGGATTCAATGACTTCTGCATGTTTGAGCAGTGTCTTTGAAGGGATACAGCCTCGATTTAAACAAGTCCCCCCTAGAAAATCCTCTTCAATCAATGCAACTTTGTGTCCACGTTCAGCGGCTTGAAGGGCGGCAGTGTATCCGCCAGGCCCTCCGCCAATGACTGTCAGATCATACGTTTTTGTCATCCGATTCATCTCCTACATTAGCAATTCAAATGGTTGTTCAAGCACTTTTTTAAGGTCTGTTAAAAAGGCTGCTGCTGGTGCACCATCTACCACTCGATGATCAAATGATAAACTGACGCCCATCATTGGCCGCACCTGAATTTCTCCATCGATCACTACAGGTTTTTCTTGAATGCGTCCAACACCTAAAATCGCCACTTCCGGCTGATTAATAATTGGGGTAAACGTGTCAATGGCATACATCCCTAAGTTACTAATGGTAAATGTAGACCCCTTCAACTGGTCTGGCAGTAGCTTTTGATCGCGTGCATTTCGACCAATTTCTTTTGCTTCTTTTGTGAGCTGTTTCAGCCCTTTTTGATTTGCATGAGAGATGACCGGAACCATTAGGCCGTCTTTCACAGCAACCGCAAGACCAATGTGCACATCCTCATGGAAATGGAGCTCATTTTGTTCAAACGTCATATTGATTTGCGGATGGCGCGTGAGGACACTGCTGACCGCATGGATGATGATTTCTGTAAACGACAATCTGTAGCCTGTCTCTTTTTCAATCGCTGGGAGCAGCTGTTTGCGCACTTCTTTTGCTTTTGTCATATCAATTTCACTTGTTAATGTGACGTGCGGCGCTGTAAAGGCACTTTGTGACATGCGATCTGCGATCACTTTTCTCATCCCGGCTAGCTTTTGTGTTCTCACTGGAGCAGCCTCTGCCTTTTGTGCGCCTGCTGCTGTCACATCACTCTTCATGATTTTTCCGTGAGCGCCAGAACCAGCAACATTCGCTAAGTCGATTCCTTCACGAGCAGCCACTTTTCCTGCAAGTGGTGATACGCGTTGGCCTTCCTCGTTCGTCTGAAGGGCCGCTTCGACATCCCGTTTTTGAATTCTGCCTTTTGGACCTGTACCAGATACTTCTTGAATGGCTACTTGGTGATCTTTTGCCGTTTTTCTCGCTGCAGGTGTTGCGCGTACTTTCTCACCCACCGCTGGTTCAACTTCAGTCGAAACAGATGGTTCAGATGGTGATGACGTTCCGCTGTCTTCAGAAGATGCTTCTTCTGACTGCGCTGGCGGCTCGCTCGGTACCTGCTCATTAGCCTCTCCGATATATCCAATGACAGCATTAACTGGAATCTGATCATCTGCTTCGTAATATTTCTTTAGAAAAACGCCATCATCATAGGCTTCAACCTCGATATTGATTTTGTCTGTCATAATCTCAAATAGAGGCTCACCGATTTCAACCGAATCTCCTTCTTCTTTAAACCATTGAAGCAAGGTACCGATCTCCATCGTACTGCTTAGCTTCGGCATAAATATCTCTTTTGGCATGATCTTCTCCCCTTTACTTAAGAGCGCACGAGCTCTTTTGCTGCTTCAATAATATCTGGCACTTGTGGAATGACTGCTTTTTCCAGCGTTGGGTTGTACGGTATTGGGACGGCAAGACCGCCAAGTCGTTTAATAGGTGCATCTAAATAGTCGAAGGCTTCACTTTCCGCTATCATACTGGCAATCTCTCCGCCGTAGCCGCCTCGTTTCACTGCCTCATGCACAACGATACATTTGCCTGTTTTTTTCACAGATTCAATAATGGTTTCTTCATCTAATGGGACGAGCGTTCTCGGATCAATGATCTCGACATCGATTCCTTCCGCTTCTAGTTCCTTCGCTGCTTCGAGCGCTTTGTGCACCATAATGGCTGTTGCGACAATTGTGACGTCCTTTCCGCTTCTCTTCACATCCGCTTTCCCTAAAGGAATCGAATACTGCTCTTCTGGTACTTCACCGATTGTTTTATATAAAAGCTTGTGTTCATAGAAAATGACAGGGTTGTCATCATCCATTGCTGCTTTTAAAAGTCCTTTTGCATCATAAGCTGTTGAAGGCTGAACCACCTTTAGTCCAGGAATATGAGCCATCCACGCTTCTAAGCTTTGGGAGTGCTGCGCTGCGGCACCTGTCCCGGAACCTGCTGGTGTTCTGACAACAAGCGGCACCTTCCCTTTTCCGCCAAACATGTAACGTGTTTTCGCTGCTTGGTTTACAAGCTGATCCATTGCAATTGTAATAAAGTCAGAGAATTGCAGTTCTAAAATCGGACGCATCCCTGTCAAAGCCGCTCCGACTGCGCCTCCTGCGATGGCAGCCTCTGAAATCGGCGTATTGCGGACGCGTTCTGGACCGAATTCCTCGATCATCCCGCGCGTGACACCAAATGCGCCACCGTATACGCCGATATCTTCACCTAAAATGAAGACATCATGATTTTTTCTCATTTCCTGACTCATTGCTTCTCGAACGGCTTCTAAATATGAAATCTCTCTCACTGTCGTGTTTGTCACGTGATTCCCCTCCTAATTAGGCGTATACATCCTCTAATAGTGTGTCAATTGATGGTTCTTTACTATTTTTCGCAAATTCAACAGATGCCTCGATCTCTTGCTTCGCTTCTTCTTGTAAACGAGCAGCCTGCTCTTCTGTCAGAACATCTAGCTCCATTAAGAGTGACTTAAAGCGTTTAATTCCGTCTTTTTGTCTCCATTCTGTCTCTTCTTCACGTGTACGGTATTTTTTCGCATCACTCTTTGAGTGACCCTTCCAGCGATACGTTTTCATTTCAATGAGTGATGGCCCTTCTCCAGCTCTTGCACGGCTGACCGCTTCATCTACTGTATTCATGATCTCAACCATGTCATTTCCATCAACTGTTTTCCCTGGCATTCCGTAGCTTTCTGCTCTTGTTGAGATGTCTTCAATGTTGATCATTTCTTTTACAGGACCAGACATGCCGTATTGGTTGTTTTCACAAATAAACACAACAGGTAAATCCCAAATGGAAGCAAGGTTCAGCGCTTCATGGAAGCTGCCTTCATTTGTAGCGCCGTCTCCGAAGAAACAAAGGACCACAAAGCCTTCCTTTTTCATCTTGGACGTGAGCGCCGCACCTGTTGCAAGCGGAATACCGCCGCCAACAATTCCATTTGCCCCAAGGTTTCCTTTTTCTAAGTCGGCAATATGCATGGAACCCCCTTTTCCTTTGCAGTAACCTGTTTCACGTCCGAACAGTTCAGCCATCATTTTATTGACCTCTGCACCTTTTGCAATACAGTGACCATGTCCGCGGTGTGTACTGACAATCTTATCTTCATCCTTTAATACAGCAATAGATCCAACAGCCGATGCTTCCTGTCCAACACATAAATGGGTCGTTCCATGGATTAATCCTTTAGCAAAGAATTGATCGACCTTTTCATCAAAATATCTTACTAACCACATTTGTTTATATAAATCTGCTAATTTCTCATGACTAATCTGTTCAGGCAAAGTGATTTGTTTTTGCATTTTTTCTCTCCCCTTTACATTTGTTCTTATGTGTTACATTTGTAATTATCATACGTTTAACTCTCATTGAAGTCAAGCATTTCCGTTTATTTTTTAAGCGTTTTCATCTTTTTTCAGAAAAAAAGAGAAAGGCAAAGCCCTTTTCCAAAGACCTTCTCTTTCTCTCCATCTCGTACATTCTCATTCATCTGGATACATCATGATTTTGACGCTTTCACCTTCTGGATGCCTAGCGCATTCTATCGCCTGACGAAGCTGACTTAATGGATATCGATGCGTCACCATTTTTTCTGTATGAACGACCTTCGCTTTTAAGAGCTCCAGCGCTTCACGATAATGATATGGATGCGAGGAATAAGCTCCGACTACTTTCACTTCATCATGGAAAAAACGTTCTGCTGGAATGGAGACATCCCCTTTCGGAAAGTGAGCAAAGACCAAAATCGTTCCGCCTCTTGCAACAGCTTGAAATGCTTCTTTTAAAAGCGCACTGCTCCCCACAGAAATAATAACAAGGTCCGCTCCCTTTCCATCTGTTTCTTTCATGACGCGGTTTTCTACTGGCTCAGATGCTGGATGAAAGGCGACGTCCGCCCCAAGATTTCTTGCTTGAAGGAGCCTGTTCTCATTTACGTCTGTGATCAACACTTTTCCAGCCAAATAATATTTGGCAAGCTGTAATTGAATGCAGCCAATTTGCCCCGCTCCAAGAATCAAGACAGAATCTCCAGGATGAACGGGCGCCCTTTCAAAGCCGTGAAGACAGCAGGCAACCGGTTCAACCATCGCTCCTTGTTCATATGAGACGCCATGTGGGAGCTTGCCCATTGTATGCTTCACATGTAAAGCAGGAACACGAATATATTCCGAAAAACCGCCCGGCTCTACATTTGTGGCTGCAAATTGCGGACACATTGTATAAAATCCCCTTTGACAAAAGTCACAAGTAAAACAAGGGACATGATGCGCTACATACACCCTGTCTCCCGTTTGAACATGTGTGACGTGACGGCCTGTTTCGATAATGTCACCAGCGATTTCATGCCCTAGCACTGTGCCAGGAGGTACCGTCTCATGTGTCGCTTTATAAATATCCGTCCCGCATAAACCGCAGGCACGCATTTTTAATAATACTTCATCATCACCAATGGCTGGCCGCTTCCGCTCCTCGTAACGAATGTCCTCTGAAGAATAAAAGACAGCTGATTTCATTTAGCCGCATCCTCCTTTTCATCACATGTCGCAAGACTCTGCAAGGATTGAACGAGCTGCTTGTACTCACTCATCTCACTTGAAATCCAGTAGCGTCCGCCAAATATTCGCGCAGGTCCCACTCTGACATATACTTTCCCGATATGAGGATATGGTTTTAAAAACAATGTTCCTTTAATATCGGACACGGCATATGTGTGCCACCTACCAAAAGCACCTATTTTCAGTTCATCTTCACTAATCATGATATTCGTTGGCTGATTCAGGCCTGTGATGCTAGAAAGCATAAGGATAGGCAGCGTATAGACACCTAACACAGCTAATGGCTCAGGTCCTGCCGACATCAACGTATAAAGAGACCAGAGAAAAAACACACATATTAACAAGGCCGGAAGGAAAATAGAAAACATGGCAGACGTTCGGCTATAAGCATGCTGCTGCATAAGAGCTCCTCCTTTCAAATGACATGGAAGGAGCTTTCGCAGCTCCTCCACGCAACCATCGTTCACTTAATATGATCGATAATTTTTTCAATATCCTCTTCAATGCCAAATCCCGTTAAAAAAGATAACGTTTGAATCACAGGCGTTCCTTTTGTATCACTAACAGGCGTTGTCGTCACAATTAAATCAGCACCCTCCGCTTTCTGCGGAACCTCAGATGCCTTACACTGTTCAACGATGACATCGTATCCTTTTTCCTTTAATGTCTCTTCTACCTTTTTTGCCACAACCGTTGACGTAGCAACTGCCGTTCCGCAAGATACTAATATTTTTTTTGCCATGAGAATCCCTCCAGCTCATTTATTGATCTTTCTGATCTAAGCCCATTTCTTTTGCATACTGCTTTTTAATATCATTTCGCACCCAGTACCAAAGAAGCGCATATGCCAGTGCACAGACAATCGCTGCAATGAAGTAAGGATTGCTCGGATCAAGAAGTCTCACCATGATCCAAGGAATGACGTGAGAACCGAGATCAATACCAGAAATCATATTTGCCCCTTCTGGGAAATCGAAACCAACTGCTTTCCCCATTGTTGTGGCGAGTGGTGCAAGGTTCGTTGCAATGAAGAAGACAATCATTAAAGTAAAAATACTGTTAATGAGGCCGCGAATAATATTTCCACGAGCGGCTGCTACTGCCCATACCACTGTAAATGGCAGAACCGATAAGTCTGCAAACGGCAGCATACCATTGTAAGGAAGGACAACAGCGAGCAAAATGGTGATTGGCACCATCAAAAGGGCTACAGCCATATTCGCTGGATGACCAATGACAATCGCTGTATCCAAACCAATATAGACATTTTTTCCAGGGAAACGCTTTTGAATATAAGAACGAGCACCCTCAGAGATTGGAATAAGTCCTTCCATTAATAAAGCAACCATTCTTGGCATTAACACAAGCACTGCAGCCATTTGAATTCCAAGGGTCATGACACCTTTTGCATCATAGCCGCCAAGAAGACCAATAATGATACCAAGTATAAGACCCATCACAAGCGGTTCACCAAAGATGCCAAAACGTTTTTTCAAAGTTTCTGGATCCGCATGAATTTTGTTTAAACCAGGGATTTTATCAATCACGCGGTTTGACGCATACATGAGCGGAGCGAAGTTGACCGTTTCAGCATGAGCCATCGATACGCCTTTTAATCCGAAATGGTGTTCAATCGTCGGTGCCGTCCAATCGGCGAGTTTTAGTGTAATCGCAGAAACGATTAAACCAACGGCAAGAGCTAAGAACATATTATGATAAGCGTAGTAAGTAACAGAAGCAGCGAAAATCAAATGCCAGAAATTCCAAATATCCACATTCAATGTTTTCGTAAAGTTAACAGACAGCAAAATGACATTTAACAAGAGCACAAGAGGAATCATCAAAGGGGCAACAGGTGTACCAAAAGAAATGGCGGCTCCAATCGGCCAACCGACATCTAAAATATCAAGCTTTAATCCAAGGGAATTGACCATGGCTTTGGCTGCTGGTCCAAGACCGCTTACAAGTAAATTAATGACAAGATTGACCCCGACAAATCCAATTCCGATGGTAATACCTGCACGGAAGGATTTTTTAAATCCTTGCCTTAAAATCATACCGAATAACGTCATAATAATTGGGAGCATAATTGTTGGCCCTAAGTCTAAGATGAAATCGACGGCTTGCTTGATCATACATCCACCTCCTGATTTTAAATAAAGCGCTTACATTATGTCTTGAATAACTATTGGTTTAATTCTTTTTGAAGTACATCAACGGCTTCTTCATACGATGTCATGTGAGATAATCTTGTCATTACTTCTTCTTTTCTGAAAAGCGTCATCAGTTTCTCTAACATCACGAGCTGCTTACTAGGTTCAGAGATTGCCAGAACGAACACAATTTTGGCTTGAACTGTCTCATGAGGGCTTCCCATCTTATGAAAAATAACAGGTTCCTTTAATGTCGCTACACTGATCGCCGGTTTGTTTACATGTTCAGGATCTGTATGGGGAATGGCTACCCCAAAGGTCGCAAGAGGAAGACCGGTCGGATATGTTTTTTCTCTTTCAAGCACTGCTGGTAAAAAGCTCGATTTAATATACCCTCCAGTTTCTAACCTTTCTGCTAAATAGGCAGTCACCTCCTCACTTGAAGATGCTTCGTACTGCAGCTCAATCAGCTGTTGATCTAACTCAAACAAGCTGTTCAAACAACCACCCCTTTCATTTGGTATAAATATGAACACATGTAACAAATAGAATGAACATTTTAAAATAGAACCTTTTGTAAAGCGCTTACAAACAGATGTGTTATAAAATGTTCAATACTGTTACCTTTGTAAAGATATTATAATATTCGAAATTATAAGTCAATGTTCCTAGGAAAATTTTTATAAAAAAAGATGCAGCTTTTTGCCGCATCTCTTTCATTACATCACATCAATTTCTTGTTAAATATGGCTTCCTATATCTAAAAACTCAGATACAAAAAGGTTGTCTGTCTGCTCTGTCATTTCTTTTTTTGTGCCGATTTTTTCGATTCTGCCCTCATTCATCACCACAACACGATCAGCGATATCAAACGCTTCTTCTTGATCATGCGTCACAAAGATGGTCGTCATTTGAAATTCTTGATGAACTTTTTTCAGCCAATGTCTTAAGTCTTTTCTCACCTTTGAATCTAGTGCACCAAAAGGTTCATCTAAGAGAAGAGCTTTCGGTTTGACGGCAAGTGCACGTGCAAGTGCTACACGCTGCTTTTGTCCACCTGACAGCTGCTCTGGATAACGATGTTCATACTGCGTTAATTGAACGACTTTCAGCAACTCATGCACCCGCTCTTTGATGTCTTTTTTAGGCAACCTTTCTCCTCTAGGTTTCATCTTCAATCCATAAGCCACATTATCAAATACCGTCATATTTCGAAAAAGCGCATATTGCTGAAAGACAAAACCAATTTGCCGTTTTCGCACTGGGATGTGAGTATAATCCTGTTCTCCAAATAAGATCTGCCCTGTATTCGCATCATCAAGCCCTGCAATAATTCTTAATAAAGTCGTCTTACCTGACCCAGACGGTCCAAGTAAGGAAATCAATTCCCCATTTCTGATCATCAAATCCACGTTTTGCAAAACCTTCGTCTGCCCAAATTGCTTTGATATTTGTTTCACTGTAATCCCCAAGGCTGATCCCTCCACTTATTTTGAACGCTTGCCAAGCCTATGATCCATCTGCTGAATGATCTGCTTGATGATTAATGTAATGACCGCTACAAATGCCATGAGAGAGGCCACGGCAAAAGCCGCTTGGAATTGATACTCGTTGTATAGAATTTCTATATGAAGCGGCATCGTATTCGTCATTCCGCGGATATGACCGGATACAACCGACACTGCACCAAATTCACCAATTGCCCTAGCCCCTGCTAAAATGGCGCCGTAAAAAAGGGCCCATTTTATATTTGGAAGTGTCACAAGGAAAAAGGTCTTCCACCCACTGGCACCAAGCGTAAGCGATGCTTCTTCCTCATGAATGCCTTCATTTTGCATAAACGGAATTAACTCTCTCGCAACAAAAGGAAATGTCACAAAGATAGTCGCAAGAATCATCCCCGGTACAGAGTAAATCACTTTCCATCCATTTGCTAAAAGCCACGGTCCTAAAAGTCCATTTGAACCAAATAAAAGTACAAATACAAGTCCTGCAATGACAGGTGACACCGCAAACGGAAGATCAATGACAGTCGTTAACAAACGTTTTCCCGGGAAATGAAATTTTGTGATGAGCCAAGCAGCACTGACCCCAAAAATCATTTGAAGCGGCAATGTGATCATCACAATGAAAACAGTCAATTTAATTGCAGCAAGCGTGTCTGGATGTGAGATGGCAAGAAGATAAGAACTCCATCCTTTCTCAAAAGCCTTTGAAAACACAGCAATCAACGGCATGAGTAAAAACAAAATCAAAAAAGCATACACCACACCAATCAACATACTCTTCACCGCTTTTGATTCCGTCACAGGACTCCTGTACTTGATGCGGTGCTCTTTAAGAAGCTCCCTTTCCAATCGTCTCACCTCACTTCCACTTGTTTTTTCCGCTCGACAAACCACTGCAATCCGTGAATCAATAACAAAATGACAAATGATAAGAGCAGCATGAAACAGGCAATGGCTGCGGCACCTTGATAATCATACTGCTCAAGCTTAGACATGATCATCAGTGGTGTAATCTCTGTTTTAAACGGAATATTTCCCGCTATAAACACAACGGAGCCATATTCACCGAGTGCTCTTGCAAATGCAAGAGAAAATCCAGTCAGCACCGCTGGAAACAAGGCAGGCAACAGTACATGAAAAAAGGTCTGTTTTCTTGTAGCACCAAGTATAGCTGCGGCCTCTTCCACTTCCTGCTCAAGCCCCTCAATGACCGGTTGAACCGTTCTTATGACAAATGGAACGCCAATAAAAATCAGTGCCAAAATAATACCGAGCGGGGTGTATGCCACCTTCACATGCAAAAATTGCCCAATCCACCCATTCGGAGAATAAAGAGTCGTCAAAGCGATGCCAGCCACTGCCGTTGGAAGAGCAAACGGCAAATCGATGAGGGCATCCAGGATGTTCTTTCCTGGAAACGAGTACCGCGTGAGAACCCATGCGATCAGTACACCGAAACCTGCATTGATGAGTGCAGCTGCAAAAGAAGTCGTAACCGTAAGCTGCAGCGACTTTAGCACCCGCGCATCACTAAAGACATTCCAAATTCCTTCTGCTCCTAATGAAGCCGTCCAAATAAATACCATAGATAAAGGAATCACGACAATCGCACTGACATAAACAAGTGTCACTCCGAGACTCAGCCCGAATCCAGGCAATACACGTTTTCTTTTATTGGCGGCAGCATAGCCTTTCTTCATCACGTCGCCCCCTATTTTTGTCCGCTATATATTTGATCAAATAATCCGCCATCATCAAAAAATCTTTTCTGCGCCTTTCGCCATCCGCCAAATGCCTGATCAATGGTCACCATATCAATCTCTTTAAATTGATCTTTATATTTGTTTAGCACTTCTTGATTTCTTGGTCGATAATAGTTTTTCGCCGCAATTTCCTGTCCTTTTTTAGAATACAAATAATCTAAATAAGCCTTTGCCACTTTCTCTGTTCCTTTTCGTTTCACATTTTGGTCGACAACGGCAACGGGCGGCTCTGCTAGAATACTAATGGAGGGACTGACAATCTCAAATTTGTCTTTGCCTAATTCATGCAGTGTCAAATAGGCTTCATTTTCCCAAGCAATTAACACGTCACCAAGACCGCGCTCGACAAAAGTTGTTGTGGCGCCACGAGCACCTGAATCGAGCACCTCGACATGCTCATATAACTTTTTCACAAAATCCTTCGTTTTTTCTTCATCCCCATGAAAGGTTTTATCGGCATATGCCCATGCGGCTAAATAATTCCATCTTGCACCGCCTGACGTTTTTGGATTAGGTGTGATGATGGATACACCTGGCTGAATCAAGTCATCCCAGTCTTTAATTTTTTTGGGGTTTCCTTTCTTCACAAGAAACACAATAGTAGACGTATAAGGTGTGGACTGATTCGGAAATTCTTTTTGCCAATCCTTTGAAAGTAGCCCTCGATCTGCAATGGCATCAATGTCGTACCCAAGAGCAAGTGTAGCCACGTCTGCTTCGAGTCCATCAATAATCGATCTCCCCTGCTTACCTGACCCTCCATGAGACTGCTGTATTGTCACATCTTCACCGGTTTTGTCTTTCCAATAAGTCTGAAAGGCTTGATTGTATTCCTGATACAATTCACGTGTAGGATCGTATGACACATTCAACAGCTCAACCTTTCCCTTTTGATTTGAGGCTTCATTCGCATTTGAGCATGCAGCACTTGTGATGATGAAAAGTGTCATCGCAATAGAAATCCATATCCATTTTTTCATGTTATCCGCTCCCTTTCACATTGAATAGTGACACCAACCTTGCCGTTTTCAGTTCTATACGCAAAAAAGGCCCTCAGCGATTGAAGTACAAAAAAGTCCTGTACGTCAATGCCAAGAGCCTTCGGTTGTCCGATCAGCTATGTATGATTGATGTTAGTCTATATATTATTCAAACTATTCACAGGTGTCAACTGTGTTTTTATTTTAATGAAAACTAAAAAGAAACGCCTTCTTGATGAGGCGCTTCTTTTCCCGGGAAATGCTATTGATCTGCAGCTACCTTTAGATTGACACCAACAGCAGTTCCATTTCTCGTTGAATCAGCTACTCCAGTGAATGTCCCTGCTTTTCGATCAATCAGTAAAGCTTGCACATTCCCTATATCAATAGGGGAACTGCCAAACTGGTGACCCATATCATTTAACTTTGTTCTTACATCTAGAGGGACACCTACTTCATAACGATACGAAGTTAAGCTGTTTGTGTAGATTCTTGGCTCTTCTACCGCATCCTGTAGCTCCATGTCATATTCAAGTAAATTGAGAATCGTCTGTGAAACAGAAGCAATGATCGTCGTTCCACCAGGAGACCCAACAGTCATGACAGGCTCTCCATCTTTAAAAATGATCGTCGGGGTCATACTTGATAATGGACGTTTATTGGGCTGGACTTCATTTGCCCCACCAGGTCTTGCATCAAAATCAGTCAGTTCATTATTTAAGAAAAATCCATACTCTGGAACAAGAATCCCTGTACCAAATAATTGTTCAATGGTTGTTGTAAATGACACAACATTTCCCCACTGATCTGCAACAGTAAAATGGGTCGTCTCACCAATGGTTTTATCTTCTGGCTGAGGAACAATTGGGGATGGATTTTTTTCATCCTCATATGCCCAAGGATCTCCTTCTTTCGGGCTGCGATTCATTTGATCTAATTGAATGAGAGAGGCTCTTTCTGAAATGTAATCATCGTCTAGTAGTCCTTTTAGTGGAACATCTACGAATTCGGGGTCGCCGGCATATGCGGCTCTGTCAGCATAGGAGAGGTGCATTGTTTCAGCAAGCAGCTGATATTTTTCGAATGATTTGGGGTCATACTGAGACAGGTTAAAATGGTCAAGTATTTTGAGAATTTGTAGCATAAACACCCCGCCTGAGCTTGGTGGAGGCATGCTTGCAAGCTGATATCCTTTATAGTCTCCCCAGATTGGCTTGTCAGTCTTGACTTCATAACGTTTGATATCTTTTGAAGTCATCGTCCCGCCAAAATCTTGAACTGTATTTGCAAGTGCCTTTGCTACTTTTCCTTCATAAAACGCTTTGCTTCCTTTTTTCGCAATGAGTTTAAATGTTTTTGCAAGACCTGGCTGGACAAGCAGATCTCCTTCTTCGAGCGGCTGATCATTTGGAAGAAAAATTGGCGCTGCGGCCGTTTTTTTCAATTTCCCTTGGTGATCATCAATCGCATTTGCCAAGACAGAATCAATTTCAAAACCATCTTCTGCAAGTTGAATGGAGGGCTCAATCAATTCCTTCATAGAACGAGTACCCCACTTATCTAATGCAGCTTCAAGACCTTTTACAGTCCCTGGAACACCTACCGCATTTCCATGTGTAGAGCGCTCAGCAAACGGAATCACTTTTCCATCATCTGTTAAAAACATGTCAGGTGTTGCGCCCTGTGGTGCTCGCTCTCTGCTATTGATGATGGATGTTTCCTTTGTCTTCCCATCATAAACCATCATAAATCCGCCGCCGCCAATTCCAGACATCATTGGCTCTGTTACGTTAAGTGCGTACTGAATGGCAACAGCAGCATCCACTGCGTTCCCACCTTTTTTCAATACGTCAGCACCAATCTCCGATGCAAGCGGATGTGCAGTAGCCACCATACCATCTTTGCCAACAGCTACTTTATTCCCATGAGTTTCGTTTGCAGTGACTTGGCTGACCGGCAGGAAAAACGAGAAAACAAACAGACATATGGACAAAACAGTTAGAGAAATGCGTTTCATGAACAACACCCCTTCCATATTCTTACTTTGACCTTACCGACTTCTTGACCAGAATACAATAGATTATTCTAAAATTTCAAAATTTTTCATTCTATCATCCTATATCTGCCAAACAAAACACATGTTTTCAAAACATATGACATGCACATCTAGTAGTAATAAAGACATACGTTTTCCAAGTTTGAAACTTCACGATATAATAAACTCATAACAAAGGGGGAAAAAGAATGAACCACAAAAGCACTTTATTTTGGGAATCTTATTGGGAAGAAAAATCAGAAAAAACTCCTGATCACGCCTCTGTTTCTGCTTGGGCATTTGGCGCAAATCCAGATCACTTGCTTGACCTTGTACAACAAGGAAAAAAAACAGCCACTTGTTCTGGATACCTTTTTTACGAAAAAGAACAAGAGCCTCTTCCAAAACCCGGTCAATATGC
The DNA here is from genome assembly GCF_040869405.1 of Bacillus sp. FSL K6-2869. Taxonomy (NCBI): domain Bacteria; kingdom Bacillati; phylum Bacillota; class Bacilli; order Caryophanales; family Bacillaceae; genus Bacillus; species Bacillus sp. FSL K6-2869. The sequence goes on along the minus strand of NZ_CP152035.1, from coordinate 1,218,689 downwards.
GGTCATTTTGGACAGTCAGGAGGAACCAAAAGCCATCATAGAGATCACGCAAGTAGATATCATGCCAATGAATGAGGTTCCTGAATCATTTGCAAAAGCAGAAGGTGAAGGCGATCTTTCATATGACTATTGGTACAAAGAACATGAAGAATTTTTCACAGAAGCCCTTAAGCCGTACGGATTAACATTTAAGGAAGATATGCTTCTTGTTTGTGAGCGATTTAAGCTTGTTTATTCAGCTTCTTAACTTTTAAGCGGTGCCAAAAATGGTCCGCTTTTTTGCTTTCTTCTCCCCTTTCTGAAAAAGGTGAGTTGAGATCACATCTTTAGGTCAGAATAAGATCAAATAGAAAAAGTGAAGAAATTTTCGACTACACCTGTTTTTTTTCGACAAAAGAATATATAATTATTTGATGTGTGCATTGTCTCATTTATACAATGGAGGGTTTTTACATGTTAAAAAGGAAAAAAGACAAGTTTTCCGTCTTGTTAACGGAAATTGCTAAAAATTTAGATGAAACTGCTGAGTATTTTGTTAGCTATAAAGTAACAAATCAAACCACTCTGAAAGAATTTTCTGACACATTGAAGGAATATGAGACAAAAGGTGATAATCATGTTCATACCATGATTAAAGAGCTGAACAAAGCCTTTATTACACCGATTGAACGTGAAGACATTCTTCAATTGACGAATAGCCTCGACGATGTTTTAGACGGCATTGAGCATTTTTCAGCAACTTTAGAAATTTATTCAATTACAAGCTCTGACGAACATATCGACAAATTCAGCCACTACATCAGAGAATGTGCGAAAGAAATTTTAACGACTATTGAATTACTGGCTGATAATCGCTTGAAAGATATTCATCCGCACGCAATCAAAATTAAAGAGATTGAGCATAATTGTGACAATCTTCACCGCAAATCACTAAAGAACTTGTTTGGAAAAGAAACAGATCCAATTAAGGTCATTCAATACAAAGAAATTTACGAAACACTTGAAGAAATCGCAGATTCCTGTCAAAGTGTTGCCAACAATCTAGAAACAATCATTATGAAGAATGCGTAACGGGGTTAGTTAAACATGGATACTTTACTCATCCTTACCATACTTATTGTCATTTGTGCACTTGCTTTTGATTTCATTAACGGATTCCACGATACAGCAAATGCCATTGCTACTTCAGTTTCAACAAAGGCGTTAAAGCCAAGACATGCTATTATTATGGCAGCGTTTATGAACTTCTTAGGAGCAATGACATTTACAGGTGTGGCAAAGTCCATTACAAAAGACATCGCAGATCCTTTTACACTTCAAAACGGATCTGTCGTCATTTTGGCTGCTTTAATTGCAGCCATTACTTGGAACTTGCTTACTTGGTATTACGGGATTCCGAGTAGTTCTTCACACGCACTGATCGGGTCAATTGCAGGAGCTGTTATTGCCTCCGCTGGTTTTGGCGCTTTAAACTATTCGGGATTCATTAAAATCATTCAAGCACTATTGCTTTCACCTATCCTGGCTTTTGTTTTGGGATATATCGTGTATACCATTATCAAAATTATATTCCGAAACAACAATCTCGCAAAAACAAATAAACAATTCCGACGTGTTCAAATTTTAACGGCTGCACTGCAATCGTATACCCACGGAACAAACGATGCGCAAAAAGCGATGGGAATTATTACGATGGCTTTAATTGCAGGTAATTTGCATACAACAGACGACATTCCTTTCTGGGTACAATTCTCTTGTGCTCTTGCAATGGGACTAGGTACGTCTATTGGCGGCTGGAAGATTATTAAAACAGTCGGCGGTAAAATCATGAAGATTCGTCCAGTAAACGGAGTATCTGCAGACTTAACAGGTGCAGCTATTATCTTCGGTGCAACATTTATTCACTTACCGGTTAGTACCACTCACGTGATCTCATCTTCTATTCTAGGTGTAGGTTCTGCACATAGAGTAAAAGGAGTTAACTGGGGTACGGCAAAACGTATGCTTGTCACTTGGGTGATCACATTACCGATTTCGGGAACTCTAGGGGCACTTATATACTTTGTGTTAAATGCGATTCTTTAATTTAAAAGACCTGTCTAACAGGTCTTTTTTATTTGTTTGCATCCTCAAATGCTCTTTTTCTGCAAGCCATTTTTTCATGAAGCAGGGTTTCCAAACATATCCATAGAAATAAATAAGTATCCATCTGTCTATGGGAGAGAAGAACATGCTATTATTTTTTCAATTGACTGTTTGGTTATTGCTAGGTGCTCTTGCTGTATATGTATTTGCGGTATGGCGCTTTGAACAAAAAGTAAAAGAAAAGATGTTTGCGATTCGTAAAACGTGGTATTGGATTTATGTAGCGGGTGCTGTTGTGTACTGGACAAATGACCCTGCTTCAATCTTCACCGATTGGATGCACTACCTGATTATTGCTGTTTTTTTCGCATTAACTGATGCCTTTATTTTCCTCAGCTCCTATATTAAAAAACTCGGAAATCATGAACTTGAAACCGACACCCATCAACTCCTAGAACAAAATAACGACCTGCTTCATTCTTACCTCAATAAACTAAAAACGTACCAATACCTATTGAAAAACGAACCGATCCATGTATATTATGGAAGTATAGAAGCATATATAGAGGGAATTGAACGACTGATCTATTCTTTTGCAGAAAAAATGAATATTCAAGCAGTTCTTTGTCCTTATGATACGCAGGAGCAAAAAGATGACCTGCTGCGGACACTTGATCAGAGAGCGCTCATTCAAGCAAAGCTTGACAGGCAGGAAGTGTATTACGATGATTTCGGCAAATTGGTTCTCATCCCGTTTTCAGTAGCGGATGCACACTTTGTGATTAAGCTGACCTCTGAGGATATTGTCACTGAATTCGACTATTTATTAATGACTTCACTTACAACGATTTATGACCTAATCTTGCCTGACGAAGAGGAAGGTGATGAAGATGGAACACGCACTTCAAGGGGATAATAACAATCGCAAGAAAAACCCATTTAAGATTTTAAAGAAAAAGCGCCATATTAGTATGGCTGATTACAAAGTAAGTCCCCATACGGAGCGTATTTTCAAAAAGAATGAACAGCTCCTAGATGAGTATAAAAATAAAAAAGCTTGATTACACTAAAGGACGCGGAACTTCATCCGCGTCCTACTTCCGTTTTCACATCTACTTGCATACAATAAAACCAACTGCTGCAACGATTGAGGTGCCAATATGAAAAAGAAACTTAAACAATTGAGGTATGTTCAGTTTGCTGAATTTAAGCCATCCCCTTATGTCTGCCGATTACACGAAAAAAGTGAAGCCGCCATTCAAGCGGCCAAAAAGAAAGACTCACTGATTTAATAGTTGAAGCAACTTCACTTTTGTTTTAGGACCGTATACTCCATCACTTGTTAGACCATTCATCAGTTGAAATCGAGCGACGGCATTGGCTGTTTTTTCCCCATAAACGCCATCAATGCCCTTATCTACAGCTGTTTTGTCAGGATAAAAATACACAGCAGCAAGCGCTTTTTGGACGAGACGTACATGCTCCCCCTTTGTCAGAGGTGATGTCACCTTTAACACCCCATCCGGCAGTTCATAACTGAGCTTTTCTTCTGCATGATAAATCTTGAGAACTTGTCCAACTCGAATCATGTTCGGGTCACTAATCTGATTCCATGTCTGTAAATCACTCACTGTGACACCATGGGCTTTGGCAATACTCGTTAGCGTATCCCCGCTTTTCACCACATATGTGATAACCGTTTCCGGATCACCTGCAGTCTCAATTCCTCTTTTAAATTCATCCCATGTAGCTAGCAGCAGACGTGGACATGTTTTTCCTGACCAATGCTGATGCGTCACCACATTTGCTAATGGAATGCCATGTTCTTTTAAAAGCTTTTGAATAAGCCACTGGGCATGTTTGACAGCTTGTTGAAAGTTTCCATCCTCATTTTCACAAATTTCAATGCCAATCGATTTTCGGTTGCCATCTCCATGTCCATCCCCAGCATGCCATCCATTTTCATTTAAAGGGAGATGCTGAAAAATTTCCTTGTCATCCACTGTAAAGTGCCAGCTTACCTCTGTTGTTGAGCGTTTGACATATGCCGCGTGACTTTTTGCGTCAGCTCCCTTAGATGTATTGGCTGTGTTATGCACAGTTACATAAAGCGGCGTCATAGCATATCCTGGCCGATTTCCGTTTCCAACTGGAATAAAATCTTGATAAATTTGTACCATGTTTTGCACTCCTTTTTGTTAAATTGATGTTTGATCTTGCTCATCAATCGGTGGCAAACGTAAGACAAATTTGTTTGTTTTCGTCATAAGACTATGGTAAAATTTGAATTCAATCGCCGTTTTATCTTTGTAAAATATAAAAAAATAGAATAAAAAACAGGAAAAACTTCCAATTTTCTTTGATTTTATGTTAAAATTGTTAAAAACAAGCCGATATAAAAAGTAAGCGATAGCTTTATTAGCCATTTAGTCCTATATGGACTTTTCTTTTACGGCAAAAATAGAACATACGTTTGTATGGAGGTTTTGACATGACTTATTTTTTAACCCATTTAGAAGAAGATATTAAACGGTTATACACTCAACTGCAAATAAGCGGTCCTGCCTATGTAGACATGCATAGGATCGCCGCTGAATTTCATGTATGGGTACACTACGAGGATACTGGCAGCATGATGATCAAACATCAAGGTCTTTACAGTATTATTTTAAACAGAGCCTTATCGTCAGAAGAACAGTGGCAGGATTTCGCCCACGAGCTTTGTCATGTGCTGAAGCATACAGGCAACCACTTTAACATGCACAAGCTCTTTCGAGAACTGCAAGAGTTTCAAGCAAAACAATTCATGTATCACTTTTGTGTTCCGACTTTTATGCTGCTGCAAATGACGCTCCCAAACCTTAGGCAGCAAGCCATTTTGCATATTGCTCAAACATTTCATGTCACTCGGGATTTTGCTGAAAAACGGCTTGCTCTATTTGAACAGCGAAGAGCCGGCATTCAATTTCAAAAAGAATTCACTTCTTATTTAATGAGAGCAGGCAAGGTCGCAGAAAATGAAGCTGCGTATCAAACAAAAGCGTCTGCACACGTGACGTCAGAAGTTTATTCATAAAGGCTTAACACTTGTTTCAGTACATTTGTGTATTGATAAAATTGTTCGGTTTGTGTATCACGCCTACGGCTCCGCCTAAAGTCTTGAAAGAAAGCTCTTCTCTGAGCTTGGCTAATTTCAATTTGAACACTTTTTCCTGTGAGGCATTGATTATTAATATTTTGAGGATGTGTTCCAGCAAATTGATCCGATTCAGATAAAAGTAAGGCATGGAAGCCATTTTGTGTGAGATACTTCACTGTTTCAGCAGCTTTTTCCCTGTCGGTACCGCCAACTAAAGTTTGTAGGACGTCTGTTTCTCCATAGCCGTGGAGTGCAAACGTATAATGATGTGTATGCACTTGAGAAAGACAAATCGGCTCATCAAAACGTGTGCTCGTAATATGAAGAACATGATTGCCTTTCACTTTAAGGCCCTCGAATAAATACATAGAATAATCGGTTGCTACTTCATGGACCAGCTCGCTCACGCCAGATTCAATCCCTCCCGCATGAGGTGACAGGACGAGAAGCTGATCCCCTTTCCGCTGATGAAGAATCTGATAGTCGATCCCTTTTCTTTCATGAGCGGAAAGCTCTTCATAATTTTGATACGTATCTATGATTTGATTCATTCCATCTGCCCCATTTCTCTATATGAGCATAAGTCTACTAATCGCAAATTCTTTTGTAAAGTGTTTTCGAATAACCAGTGTGATCTGAATGCATCCTTAAATTTTCCTTATCTTTACGGGCTAACTGTTGAATGTTGAGAAAAAATGACCGATAATTGAAATGAATAGAACTTTTGGACTATATGAATCTTTTTGTAATCTCTCTCATATATTAGAATATTGCGATCTACACCTGGAGGAATTCATGTTTAAAAAGAAAACCACCATCATCCTTGCCATCTTATGTCTTAGCTTCGCCGGAATTATTTACTGGAAATGCTTCTCTCTTCAAGGCGTGTCTCACGGAACATTCATCCGCTCGATATCATCACCTGATGGAACCTATACCATTAACACATATCGACATAGCGGAGGAAAACTAAAAGAGAATGCGGTCAGAGCAGAAATTGAAAACAAACTCACCCATCACAAAAAAACAATCTACTGGAAGTACCCTGATAAAGATCCTCTGATCAAATGGGAAAATGCACAGCTCGTTCAAATTGGACATGAGTTTTTAAATGTGGTCAAAGGTGAAACATACGATTATCGCTTTGATCAGAAAAACAGAAAATAACGAGCCAACAAAAAAACGAACCCTTTTTGGATTCGTTTTTTACGTTGACATCACCTTTTGCATAAATTCTTTCATTTCTTTGCTAACCGTCGTCAACCTATCTACAATTTCACTAAACTCCGTCACTAATAAAGCCTGTTCTGAAGATGACCCTTTCATATGGCCCATACTCTCAAGTAATGTATGTATATTAGAGGAAATCCCTTGCAATGAGCTTTCTATGTTTTCTGTTGCACGTGAGGTTTCGCTTGAGAGCTTTTGAACCTCGCTCGCTACCACACTAAAACCCGCCCCCTCTTTCCCTGCCCTGGCTGCTTCAATTGAAGCATTCAATCCTAGCAAACTCGTTTGTTTAGAGATACCTTTGATCATTTTTGTAATATCTGAAGTTTTTTTCGAGCTTTCTAGTGTTTGCTGTGTTTGGAATGTCATTTCCTCACTTGTCGCAGAGAGCTCTTCTGAATGAGCCGCCACCACATGTACTTTTTCTTGAATACTTTGAATGATGTCGTTCAATGACTCCATATACGCCTCAAGTTCTATTTGATTTTTTAGCGGAAAACCTAAAGCGATTGCACCAATGACTTGTTGATTTTCATCGAAAATCGGCAATCCCATTGCATTTAAAGGCGTCCCATACACCGATTTTGATGGCAAATACAGCAAGAATTTTTCTCGATCAATGACACCCATCGTCACTTCATCTTTTAAAATCTTCATCATATAAGGTGCTGCGGTTACAACACTCTGTAGTATATCCATTTTCTCTACCCCCTTAATGTATTTACCGGTCATTCCTCTTAAATTTGATTATTATTTTTTAAAAATAATGATCAAGATTGAAGTTTTTTTCATATTTACGAGTAAAAAGTATGCCAATTCCTTTCTATATTCAAAAAAACGAGAATTTGCTATACTTAGAAAATCAACATATGACGAAATGGTCATGTAACCATTTTATATATTCACTGGAGGCGCATGTTGTGACACAACCCATGAAGTATGAGCGGGCGATCGTCATCGGAGGCGGAATAACGGGAATGCTCGCTGCAAAGGTTTTATCAAGTTTTTACCTTGAAGTATTGATTATTGAAAAGGACGAATTGCCAGACGCTCCTGAGAATCGTCTTGGCACGCCTCAAGCTTTTCATCCACATAGAATGCTGCCACTAGGCAAACAAATCGTGGAACGTCTATTTCCTGGTTATACAAAAGAATTACTCGAAATGGGCGGGTACAACACATGGCATCAGACATCTCGATTTATGACAAAAGATGGCGAGTTAGTACTCACCGATACTGAAGAAACAGCTGTCACACGACGTGCCATGCTAGAGTGGGTGCTGATGCAAAGAATGTTACGTGAGGATCGTGTTCAATTTTTAGAAAAACATGAAGCGAACGCTCTTCTTTTTGAAGAAGAAACGACTAAAGTGAGTGGATTACAGGTCAAAGATCGGAGGATAAAGCCTGGAATCATCAACAAAATGAGCGCGGACTTAGTCATTGATACGTCTGGAAGAATGTCAAAATTGCCAAAATGGCTGAAAAGCGCAGGACGAACCTTGCCGCAGACAGATGAGCTAATCGTGTCTCTTGGCTATAGCACGAGATACTACCAAATACCATCTGAGGCACCGAACCTAGAACCAATGGTCATCGTTGGACAGCCAAATAAAAAAATTCCAACAGGACTGTTTGAACGAGTAGATCATGATTTAGCAGCGGTTCTTCTCTCTGCAGCTGGCGGTTCTCATTATCCAACAACGGACGCTGATCAGTTTGATGTAGAGACCGCTAGGCTGACCAATCCCTCTATAGCAGAAGCCATCACTCATTTAATTCCCTATACGAAACCAAAAGGATTTAGAGTTCCGGCTTGTGTCAGAAACCACTATGAACAAATGGAAGATTGGCCAAGCGGCTTATTGGTCATGGGTGATGCCTTATGCACATTAGATCCAATACATGGTCAGGGAATGACAAAGGCCGCTCTTGAGGCACAGACACTTGAGCGTATGCTCAAACAAGCACAAGAAGATGGGCTAATTTCTTTTGAACGGCATACCTTACAACAAATGCAGCACGCCAATGAGCTTGGCTGGTGGCTTTGTGCAATTGCGGATATGGCTTGGGAAGGCGTCGAATTAAAAGGAACCCCCATTCCCCATCTGACATTTGCACAAGAATTTTTCAATTATTATGTACAATATGCCGTTCAAACAAAACAACCTAAATGCCTTGAGGCGTATCATCGTATGCATTCGTTCTTAATAGAACCGAGAAAAATCATCAACCTAGAGCAGCTGCAAGACATGATTCAAGCTGACTCCACTGGTGAGGTCGGCCACTGGTGGCATAGGTGGGATCAAAAGAATGATGAATTAAATCGAGCTTTCTTCTATGAAGCTGTTCCAGACTTTCAATTACATCAATTGCTAAAATCAAACTAACATAAAAAAAGCCCCTCAAAGGGGGCTTTTAATTAACGTAATAATTGAAGTACGTTTTGTGGCTGTTGGTTCGCTTGTGCAAGCATTGCTTGAGAAGCTTGAGAAAGAATGTTGTTCTTTGTGAACTCACTCATTTCTTTCGCCATATCAACGTCACGGATACGAGACTCAGCAGCTGTTAAGTTTTCAGCAGAAGCGCTAAGGTTGTTGATTGTGTGCTCTAGACGGTTTTGGACTGCACCAAGCTTAGATCGCTGAGCAGACACTTGCTTAATTGCTGTTTCAATAATACCAAGTTGTGCATCAAATCCAGCAGCTTCCTCGCCATCTTCACCACTTGCACTAATAAATTTTGTCACATCGATTCCAGCAACAGAACCGGCTCCATCTTCACCTTCAGCCGTCCCATCTGTACCTAAAACTGAAGCACCCATGTTTTCAATGTTAAGTGTAATTTGTTGTGTTGCGTTTGCACCGATTTGGAATACAAGGCTTTGTGCCTCACCACCGTCATCAGCACCCTTAGACGAATAAGTTCCGTCTAATAATTTCTTCCCGTTAAACTCTGTACGAGTAGAAATACTTGTAATCTCATCTTGCAAGTTTGAAATTTCATCTTGAATGGATGCTAAATCCTCTTCCTGCTGTGTACCTGTGTTCCCAGCTTGAACAACTAGCTCACGAATACGTTGAAGTATCGCATGAGATTCAGTCAATGCGCCTTCAGCCGTTTGAATAAGAGAGATACCATCTTGAGAGTTTTTAGTAGCCATTTCTAGACCACGGATTTGACTTCTCATTTTTTCAGAGATCGCAAGACCTGCTGCGTCATCCCCTGCGCGATTAATGCGAAGACCAGAAGAAAGTTTCTCCATGTTCTTTTGGCTTGAACCGTTGTTAGTAGAAAGACGATTCAATGTGTTAAGTGCTGCGATATTGTGGTTAATTCTCATATTAAATGACCTCCATGTGTTTGAACCAATTAGACATCCATGTCTAAAAGTTCTAAATTAGAATTTTTCTGTAAGCCTTACAATCCATTTATCGAACTTTAATGGAATATGTTTAACAAAAAAGGAATAAATAAGGGAAAAGTCTCATTCAATATGATCGTTTCGCTAGAGTATGCCAAATTTAAAGGTCATTTTTCATGATTTAACAGAGGGATTAAAGAATCACAAGTGAAGAGAAGGAGAAAAAGCGAAGAAAAAAGAGCATAAAAAAAAGCCCCATCAAGGGGCCTTTCATTAACGTAGTAATTGAAGTACGTTTTGTGGCTGTTGGTTCGCTTGTGCAAGCATTGCTTGAGAAGCTTGAGAAAGAATGTTGTTCTTTGTGAACTCACTCATTTCTTTCGCCATGTCAACGTCACGGATACGAGACTCAGCAGCTGTTAAGTTTTCACCAGAAGCACCAAGGTTGTTGATTGTGTGCTCTAGACGGTTTTGAACTGCTCCAAGTTTAGCACGTTGAGATGATACTTGATTGATTGCATCGTCAACAATCTTTAATTGGGCATCATAGCCATCAGCTGCAACATCAGGTGCATTAGTAGCAAATTTAGTTACATCTAAAGAAGAAACATTTAAAGTAGCGTCTGTTCCAAGTGCATCAGCTGACATTTCTTCAATGTTTACTTTAATTTGTTGCGTAGCATTTGCACCAATTTGGAAAATTAGATCTGTTGCAGGAGTAGCACCAGCTTTGAAGTCACCAGTAAGTAATTTCTTACCGTTAAATTCTGTACGGTTAGAGATACCATCAATCTCTTCGATTAATGCATCCATTTCCTCTTTAATAGCAGTTAAATCTTCAGTTTGTTGAGTACCAGTGTTACCTGCTTGAACAGTTAGTTCACGCATACGTTGAAGGATTGCATGAGTTTCAGTCAATGCACCTTCAGCTGTTTGAATAAGAGAGATACCGTCTTGTGCGTTTTTAGAAGCCATTTCTAATCCGCGGATTTGTCCACGCATTTTTTCAGAGATTGCAAGACCTGCTGCGTCATCTCCTGCACGGTTGATTTTAAGACCAGAAGAAAGTTTCTCCATGTTCTTTTGGCTCGCACCGTTGTTTGCAGATAAACGGTTTAATGTGTTAAGTGCTGCGATATTGTGGTTAATTCTCATTTCCTATTACCTCCATGTATGTGGGACCTGACAGACGTCCTTGTCTGAAAAAAGTCCTTTATTCTAGGGCTTATCAACCCTGACAATTCTATTATCGGACGTGGTTATGGGATGTTTAGCAGATTTTTAAAAAAATATCTTATTTTTTTATGATGTTCATCCTAATTTTAACAATAATGTAAAATATAAAAAGCTGCTAATCTATTATCAGCAGCTTTCATTTTATCAATATTGCTTGATATCAAACATTAAGATATTTTGGTACACCACGTAATCTTTCTTACTTGTGAAAGGTCCTTTATTGTGTTCATCATTGATCTCATAAAAGTTCATTCCGATTCCAAAGCTTCTTTCTTTATACCAATTAAGAAAATCGTTGATTTCTTTCATTGAGAGCAGATAATCCTTTTGTAACCCATTGATCATGGTAATGGAAAGTATACCTTTCGCAGTTTCTTCGCCTGGTTTTGTTCCATCTTGGTCTTTTGGCTCTTCTGTTGTGCCGTCACCTGGCTTTGTTCCGTCTTGATCCTTTGGGTCTTCTGTTGTATCATCACCAGGCTTTGTTCCGTCTTGATCCTTTGGGTCTTCTGTTGTTCCATCACCAGGCTTTGTTCCGTCTTGATCCTTTGGGTCTTCTGTTGTTCCATCACCAGGCTTTGTTCCGTCTTGATCCTTTGGGTCTTCTGCTATCCCATCATCCGGCTTTGTTTCATCCTCAGTCACTTGTAAGTCTTTTAATGAAATAGAAATCACGGATCTGTAATCACTTTTCACAGAAAGATGTCTCATAGATTCCGAATAGTTACGTCCGCCAATGACATACAATTGGTCATCAACAATTGCTGCGACAGCTGATACTCTACCTTCTGGTAAATCATATGCTGAATTTTTAAATTGGCCATCTTTTGGATTGAAAATCTGAACTTTATTTACCATATTTTTCGAACTATCACCATATAATTGCCCACCAATAATAAAGAACTTGCCGTTGTAAGTTTCATAGGAGGGTTCATATGTATAAGATGTTAACTGAACATCAATTAATCTCTTCCAAGTATCTGTTGAAATATCATACTGAAACAAATACTTTTCTCTACTATGCCCTATCGAATTTTCGCCACCTGCAACATATATTTTTCCGTCAATTGCAGAAATGGCTCTCCCATTCCGAGATGGCAAACCCGATGAGTTCAAGCTCTTCCATTCACCAGAGACTGTATTGTATTCATAGACATTATTCTTATATGAGTTTTTTGAAGATACAATATATATCTTCTCTTTCACTGCAACTGCTTGTAAAGTTCCTTTACTATAAGCTGAAAAAACCGGCTCTCTTGGAATTCGAATCGGCTCTTCAGCCCACTGATCAAGTTCTGCATCATAAATATCTATAGTGTTATAAGCTACTTCTGTCTCTTCATTAATTCCACCTATTAGATAGATTTTTTTACCTACAGTAGCGTAAGTACCGCCTGTTCTATTTCTTGGCATACTGGCTTTCTCTTCCCAAACATCTTTTTTTGGATCATACATAAATGTTTGGTTATTCAACTTATTTTTTTCATTTGCTCCACCAAATACATAAATCTTCCCATCAACGACTCCCACACCAGCATTAATACGTTCTTCTGGTAAATCAGCTCGTTTCGTCCATCCAATTGAATTTTCTGCATTTGCTTTAAATGGACTAAGAATACTCATTAATAGGAGTACCGTGATAAATAATAAAAACCTTTTTTTCATTTTCTATTCCTCCAACTCGTTATGTTCCCTCCTTTTATCGTTCTATTTTTTACAAAGTTTACAATTTAAAGAAGTTTTAAATAAAACTTTATATACATTCAAAATGTTGTGGGCTAGAGATGCGGCCTAAGCATTACCTTTTCATAATCGCTTCTTCATTTTTCAACTGAATCATGAGTGAGGATTGAATATATAATAAATTGATAATACGTCGTGCCATTTCTGAGGGAGATGCATTGTAGTCATTTCTGATCCATTCAATGATAAAACCAAAGATGCCGTATGAACGATACTGGACAAAATAACTGTCGTTGATTTCTGCATACTGATCACTCACAAACGACATTCTATTTTGGAAAATATATTGTATTTTTTTAAGCAATTTTTCTTGTATGTGGGGAATTCGGTCTTCCATCACTAATAAATCATAATAGTCGCGATTTTCAACGATATATTGAAATACATCAGTGCCTTCTGGTTTCATGCGAGTTAAATCCAACAGTGGATTTTCACGAGTCGGCTTACAAAATTCATATTCGAAATTGACCATTTCCCGGTGAATAACATCTGCTGCTAATTCATCTTTACTTTCATAATGCACATAAAACGTCGTCCGATTATAGTTTGCCTTTTCCACAATATCCTTCACTTTTACGTGCGAATATCCTTTTTCTTTTACTAGTATTTTGAATGTTTGACGAAGTGTTTCTTTTGTTCGCTCAACACGACGATCCTCTTTTTTGATCATGGGCCCCTCCTTTAGAAACTTTTTAATAAATGTTGATTAGATATACATAAATTTATTTGTGTTGAAAACCTATACAAAAAAGATTTTTTGCTGATTGAAACGGAAAATCTTTCGTCCTACAATCAACTTAGTCATAAAGAAATGAATTTTTTGTGACATTTGATCTAACTTCTTCAGAATATCATACTATACAAAAAGTGAGGGCACATGATATGGAAATTCAAGCGATGGTCACAACAAATGAAAAAGATTTCGAGAAACAAACATTATTACTAGATGATCCAAAAGCAGATGAAGTGCTTGTCAAAATCGTTGCATCTGGCGTTTGTCATACGGATGCCACAGTATTAGATGGTACGCTTCCTGTCCCACGTCCTGCTTTATTAGGACATGAAGGCTCTGGCATTGTCGTAAAAGCAGGTTCTAATGTCACAACCGTTCAAGAAGGAGACCACGTTGTACTTGGTTTCGCTTATTGCGGTCATTGCCATAATTGTCTTGACGGGAACGCTGGTGGATGTGAAAACATGATTCCACTGAATTTTTCTGGTCGTAATAAACATAATGAAACGCCTATCCATACACATGATCATCAAGATGTATCACAATTTTTTGGTCAATCGTCATTTGGTACATATGCAACGGTTGATGAGAAAAATGTGGTGAAAGTAGACAAAGAAACTGATTTACGTTATTTAGGACCATTCGGCTGCGGCTTAATGACTGGGAGCGGTACTGTCTTAAATTCACTTGCTCCAGCTCCAGGTACAAGCCTTGTTGTGTTCGGTACAGGCGCTGTTGGTTTAAGTGGGTTAATGGCAGCAAAAATTGCAGGCTGTGATCCGATTATTGCCGTTGATATCCATGATAGCCGCCTTGAGCTAGCAAAAGAATTAGGTGCAACACATGTCATCAACAGTAAACATGAGAACCCAGCTGAAAAAGTGAAGGAAATCACAGAAGGAAAAGGGGCACATTACTCATTTGAAACAACTGGAGTACCAGAAGTCACGCTAGCTGCCCTTCACTGCCTGCGTGTCAAAGGAACTTGTGCAACAGTAGCAGTAGGAAAACGTGATTTAACGTTTAATGTCACAAATGATCTCATGCTCAATGCGCTCACGTTAAAAGGTGTGATAGAAGGCGATGCCGTTCCTCAACTATTCATTCCTAAACTAGTCAAGTTCTTTAAAAATGGACAATTCCCAGTTGAGAAACTAGCAAAATTCTACGAATTAGAAGAGATTGAACAAGCTTTTGAAGATTCTAAAAATGGATCTACGATTAAACCAATTCTTATTTTAGATAAAGAGTATCGAGCTTAAGCCGTAATAAGACATGAAACTCAAAATCCCCCTTTCCATATAAAGGGGGATTTTTGGACTTTCATGCAGTCCTTACCTTCACACATACATCACCGGCGTCGATATTTTAATAATCTTCCCGCCTCGACGATAAAACCTTGGAACACGGCGGCTTAATGTTGCAATGACTTCATAGTTAATCGTATTGAGCATTTCAGCAATTTCATCAACAGAAATTTCTCCGCCCTTTTGACGGCCATAAATGACGACTTCCTCGCCTTGCTTTGCTTTCATCTCTCCTAAGCTGATCATCGTCATATCCATTGTGACTCTGCCAGCAATCGGCATTCTTTCTCCGCGGAAAAGCATAAACCCTCGATTGGATAAAGCACGTGAGTACCCATCTGCATAACCAATCGGTATGGTTGCAATGACTTCGTCAGGCTTTGCCACATAGGTTGCCCCATAGCTGACCGTTCTTGGCTTTGTCACCATTTTCTTCACGAACGCAATTCTTGCTTTTAAACTGAGAGCGGGCTCTAGCTGAACAGCGTCTAAGCTTTTAATGTATTGCGAGGGATACAGTCCATAAAGTCCGATACCAAGCCGGATCATATCGGCGCTAAATTCAGGAAACGCAATCGAAGCAGCTGTATTGTTCATATGTACGGTCGGCAGTTTGATCCCTTCTTCTTTCAAAAACCGAAGAAAATCAATGAAGATGCTGTGCTGCAGCAACGTGAAATCAGGATCAGGCTCATCCGCAGTAGAGAAATGCGTAAATATTCCATCCCACCTCAGGTTTTCACTCTTTTCAAGCGCCTTCACCACCGCTAACAGCTCTTCCTTTGTCCGTACACCTAATCGCCCCATCCCTGTGTCAACATTGACATGAATCCCAAGCCGGCGCTGGCTTTCTTCTTCCGCTAAGATCTCATTTGCTTGAGCAATCCAGTCTTCTCGAAGGCCGGAGAGATCAATTCTCCAGGCTGCGGCCCTTTTCACACAATCGAGCGGTGTAAATCCAAGAACCAAAATCGGCGCTTCAATTTTTGCTCTTCGCAGCACAATGCCTTCCTCTAAGCTAGCAACTGCGAGCTCCGTCACACCGCTTTCCAGTGCCTGCCGTGCTACCTCCACTGAACCGTGTCCATAAGCATTCGCCTTCACGACAGCCATGATCTTACTTTTTCTTGGAATATGCGCTTGAATCGCTTCGATATTTCTTTTTATCGCATCAAGATTGACTTCTATCCAGACTTCCCTGCAAAGCTTTTGCATGTATTTCTCCTCCTAATCAATTTAATCATCCCTTTATCCATGTTCGCTTTTATGCGTAGTCTATCTTTATTCATTTTTAGGAAAAAACATTCAATCACGCCAAAAACAAATAATTCCTAAATATGTATATTTTTTGAATTTTTATTTATTTAGACATTTTTTGACATTTTTCTCCTGCTAGACGTGCTATTCTTATAAGCATCTGTTAAACATTGGTTTAATAGAAAAATAAGGAAAAGGGAGATGTTTTAATGTTTAAGGGAAAAATGAAAAAAATAGTGGGAGCTACTCTCTTCACTGGTGCTTTAATGTTCTCTGCAATTCCTGCTGATGCCGCTTCGAATTTAATCCCTATTAGGGACAAGTATGATGGCTATCAATATCAATGGAATGGCTACAATAGCAGTGGAGTAGCAACCGTTACCGTTTTCTTTAGAGATTCGAATGGTAAGTCTTACTCTAATACTTATGAATGTGTCACTGTTATAAGCGGCACTTGTTATGTTTACGAATAATGTAAAAATGCAAAAAAATCTGCCCCTTTATTAGGGCAGATTTTTTCACTTCACTTACTTAGAGGCCTCACATGAAATGGTGATTCCCCCTAGTAATTATTTTTCATGTAGTACACTTTTCTAGCTATTCTCATATTATTAACAACATTGAATCGATATAAAGGTGAAAGAGAAATTTAACATTGGCAATTCAAATTTTGAATGAGTTTATAGTGGAGTTTTGCGAATGAAAAATGAGACTTGAGAACTTTTGAATCTTTGTTGTTCTAGTATCGGCTTATACTGCCTGCCTTCCAATCAGAATGTTAGATTCATGAATGCTTTGCTAACTATTGATTTTGATTAAAATCTTTAGCGATAAGAAAGGTGACAATCAAATAGAAGATTGTGCCGAAAAACATACCATTTAACAAACTGATTAACAACATCTTACAAATCAGACCAACATAATAAGACACTGGCGTCCCTGGAAATACAGCCATATTTAACAGGCTAATCATAAAGGTTAAAGCAAAGAATATAATGAAAATCCTTCGAAATCATTTGGGTTTTAACATTGTCATTTTACTTCTTCCTCAGTATATTTTATGTGAAAAATATACTTTATCCATTGCATAAATTCCATTTTAAAGTAAAAAGCCCTTTAAGGGCCTTTTACTAAGCAGAATAACCGATACTTGCTGTATGACCTCTCCTAGCTTCATCATGACTTGCTGTAACTTCAGATGTGAAATAACTCACAACACTTATCACACTCATCACCACGAATACAATGGATACAGTTTTAAATTTCATATAGACAGTCACCCCGCTTTACTTGAACTTGGAAATAAAGAATTTTTTCATAAAACAGCATTGCCTTGTCTTTATCTCCCAATTCATTATAATATTTTGCGGCATCTTTTGCTAAGTCTTCAAGGTCAGGATACATGGACTTCATCTCTAACCATTCTGAAATTTGTTCTAGTTGTTCAAAATTGTTGTCAACGTATAGTGATTTTAAAAACGTAAAGATACGTAACAGCACATGATCTTTCAGTTTTTCAGATAGTTCTATTCCGCTATGCAAAGCATACGTACCTAAATCCTGTTCGTTCTTTTTAAAATAGGCTTTTGACAACATCACGAGAGGGTCTAAAATCCGATTTAAATGCTCGTAGCCCCGCTCTTTAAATGCTCGAATCGAGTCATTAAAGTGAATAATTGCTTGTGCTAGGTCACCATGATGAAAATAGCTCAACCCTAAATTATAGAGCGCTGACCCTTCTAATCTTTTTGTTGAGTGATCGGCAACTTGTTCTAGTGCGCGTTCAAAATGTGGAATGGCTTTTTCGGGACAGCCCATATCGATATAGTTTAAGCCAATGACAAAAGAACATTGAATTTCTCTAACTGTGTATGTATCTTTTTCTCGGTAACATTCTATCGCCTGTGCGATATGGTGCATGGACATGTGGGTTTGTTTCATGTGGTAATAGATTTCAGCCATTTTGTAATTGAACTCGGCACGTTCAATATCGTCACTTACAAGGGTTAACTTTTTTTCTGCCCGCTTATAGAAGGTAATCGCATTTAAGTATTCGTATTTCTCAAATTCATACATGCCGTAGAAAAAATTGAAGTAATATTCTAGCAATCCTGTTAATTTCTCTTGATCTTTTTTTATCTTCACTGCAAGTTCCCTGAAGTTCGCTCGTTCTTTCCCATTTTCTAAAGGATCCAAGTAATCTAGCATTAATTTATGTCTGAACTCCATGAGTGAGAAATATAATAATAAATCCTGATTTTCTTCCATATCATCAAGCATCGATTTGATTTCTTCTTTATACGCCTCGGCATCAGGAACATTAAATCTTTGAATATGATAATACCATTCATTGATTTTCAAGCCGACGTGAGAAGAAAGTACTTTTTTCATCCACCCCTACTCCTCCCTCTATTTTCCCTATAATGACATATATTATCATTTCATAAACCTTTCGACACCGAAAATAAACCGCAAAAAAGCCCCTTGTAAAGGAGCTAAAACATAAATGATCTTTCTTCATAAACAAGAACCCAGTATTCCGCCCCCGGTTCTCCTTCTTCTACCACTGCTTTCCAACCTCTTTTGTGATAGAAAGATAAAGCCTTGTGATTTTCGGAGACGCATTTGAGGGTGACCGGTGTTCCTAGAACTTCTATAGCATGTTGAAGCAATAGATCTCCAGCCCCTTGACCAGCCGCATTTGGATGGACAAACAAGAGATGAATAAAACGATCTGGTACATAGAGAGAAATGAAACCAAGGATTTTATTGTTCTTCTCGACTAAAAAAATTTGTTCCTCCTGGGTATCCTGATCAAAATCATGCAGATTTATTTCTTCCGTATGGAGCCAGTGAAAACTTTGCCGGCGGGATTCGAAATAAATGTCTCTTAATTGTGGATAGTCGATCGTTTTTGCTTCTCGTATAAGCATGTGAATCCCTCCAATTTCCAATTAAATAGGGCAGCCTCTAGACATAATGACCGAAATGCTTCCAGCGAGTAAAATTATGAGCTGGATCCTTCTTCACGTTTTCCCCCTAACTTCATAGATAACTGAACACCAATCATCAGCATCACGATGGCGAGCATTGCGAAAATAGCAGCTTGAAAATGTCCGCTGATATCGAAAATCAAACCGATTAAAAATGGACCAAATCCTCCCATGATGTACCCGCCCATCTGTGACATCGCTGACCATGTACCGGCTTCTTCTGGCGTACGCGTTTCAATAATAGGCAACATAAGCGCCAAAGGAAATAATCCACCTGCTCCAATCCCTAGAAAAATAACAGCTGGCAGGATCGGCATTGGCAGTAGAAGGAATATGAGGCCAATCAGCTCTGACAAACTGCATAAGATCAGAAATAATTTCGGCTTTCCTAGACGATTGACGATGTTTGGAACGAGTAATGCCACCGGAATCTGAATGAGTGTAAATATCGTAAGCAGCATGGCGGCATACTGCGGACTATTCCCAAAATCAAGCGCAATGGGTGAAATCCACGCTGTTAACGAATAGAACATGCTAGACATAAAGCCAAAGAACAAGGTGAATTGAATGGCTTTTTTGTTTCGCAGCGGTAATCTCAGCGGCACATCTGCATGATCCGCTTGTTGGTTTTGACGAGCTAGACCGAGCCATAAAATCAGTGCAATAACGCCTAAAACCGCCCAGCAGGATAACGCAAGTGGAAGGTTATGCTCACTGCGAAGGTAAATCGGAATGGTCAAGCCCGAAGCAAGTGCAGCTCCAACTGTCATCGATATAGAGTACACACTGACAATCCCAGGACTTTTCGGGAAATACTTTTTAATAAAACTAGACAACAATGGTCCGGCAAAACTAATTCCAACTCCTCCTGCAAAAGCAGTCGTAAGAAGGATGGTAACCGTTTGACTTGTACCACGCAGTCCAGTCGCAATTGTGATAAGAAAAATCGAGAAAAAAAGAGTTCTCTCTAATCCAAACCGGCGGCTTAGTTTCGTTGCTACAGGGGCAAACACTCCCATGCACAAGACCGGCAAAGTGGTTAAAAGACTTGCCGTGAGTGCACTAACGCCAAGGTCTGATTGAATCATGCTCATCATAGAAGCTACGGATGTAATGATTGGGCGCAAGTTTAAGGCAGCTAAAAATAAAGCAGCTAAATAAAATATTTTTTTTATCAATACTCTTCTTCCTCTCTCATCTTGTTGAGGTTACTATGAGTATAAATCCGCTTCATTCATTGATCAATACAATAATTCGTATTATGATGATAGGAAAATACTATCATTAATGAAAGGATGGCATATGGATACTCGTCACATTACCTATTTTATGGCTGTATTCGATCATTTACATTTCACAAAGGCTGCAGAGCAACTAGGTATATCACAGCCTACATTAAGCCAACAGATTCAGCTGCTTGAAGCTGAAGTTGGGATGCCGCTTTTTGACCGAATCGGTAAAAAAGTAGTTGCAACTGAAGCTGGTACGCTTCTTTATCAATATGGCATGAAAATGCTTCAGGCTGAACGAGATGCCAAAAATGCTATGAAAGAACTGTTATCTGAACAGCGGGGCACTGTTCGGCTTGCCGTCCTCCCCTCTGATCTTGACTTTCAGCTTGTTCCGCTTTTTGTAGAATTTAAAACGCTGTATCCAGAGATCAACCTAAAGGCTTTTTCGACCATCTTTGTTCGTGACGAGGTGCTCTCACATAAAGTCGATATCGGAATTGGGCTGCGCGGGCCTGCGGATAAACGCCTGATTCAAATTCCACTTGGCGATGAGCCCTACGAATTGTTTGTTCATTCAGACAGTGAACTGGCAAAAAGGCGTGAAGTGACGCTAAAAGAGCTGACAAAACATGCACTGGTCATGTATCCAAAAGGCTATCTAGGAAGAGATTTGGTCGATGACGTATGTAAAGAACACGGTTTTGAATTGGACACGGTCATGGATGTTGGGTCTGCCACTTCATTATTGCAGCTGGTTGAAGCCGGTATCGGCGCCACCATCCAGCCAAGAGGGCTGTTAAAGCAACATTCAGCATGGCCTAATATTGTCTCTATCCCTATTTCTGCTCCTGCTCCTGTTCGGCATCTTGAATTAACGTATTATGCCGATCGATTTGTGACCAAAGCGCAAAAACAGCTATCTGAATGGCTAATAGACTTTTTTAAATCAAGAACAAACTAAAAAGTGAGGGTAACACATGAAGAATGCAAACAGCATATTTACAAGAACAAACCGGGTTGTGATTCGTCAGTTTGATCAGCAGGATATTGAAGCATTTTATCAATACCGATCAAATCCCTCTATTGCCACATTTCAATCCTGGGAAAACTACACGCACGAAGACGCTGAATCATTTGTACAACACCAAATGACGCAACAACCTAATCAACCAGGGACGTGGTTTCAATATGCGATTGCCTTATCTGAATCCAATCAGCTGATAGGAGATTGCGCCATTCATACACTCGGCAGCGAGCCTAGAATCGTTGAAATAGGATTTACACTCGCGCCTGAATTTCAAGGAAAGGGCTATATTCATGAAGCCTTGAATTCAATGATCGAATATATTTTCACTACACTGAACAAGCATAAAATCATTGCCTTTACAGATGTACGAAACGAAAAATCTATTCGAGTGCTGGAACGTTTAGACATGAGACGCGAAGGACATTTGCTACAAAATTATATGTCAAAAGGACATTGGGTCGATGAGTATCAATATGCGATTCTTCAATCCGAGTGGGCCGCGAAGCGTCATTAATCATTTATTTCCTATTCAAAATCCCTAAATAAGCGCTCCACGGTCCTACATCGGTTCGATATCGTTCCGCCATGACCCGAACAATTTGGGAAATATGGGTGAAATCATGGACAACCCACGCAGAAAGTAATTCGCGCACTTGCACGACGCCGAATTCTGGATGGACGCCCTTTTTCTCTAGATCAAGACTTGAATGTGTCATACGCTGAATGTATGCCACATTCTCCATCCGCACATGATGAAGCTCCGCTAGTGCTTGTTCTATCTGTCTTTCAGTTTGATTCAAATGGGAGTAGCGGTCAAATGCAGGAAATGGGGTATTCTCTCCATCAGCAAGAATGACATTTAATCGGGGAATCCAGTTGAATTTCTCTGCTTCAATCAAATGTTCAATGACTTCAACGGGATTCCACGTTCCCTCCCCTTCACGACTGTGCAGCCAATCCTTCGATAAACCTGACAAAAGACTTTCTAATGTACGAGGAGTTCGACTCAACATATCTAAAGCTTCATTCAAATTGAAATTCATATGGCTGCTCCTTTATCAATTTTTCTTTATTCTAATGTTTTTTAATTAGATTGCAACTCATACCGCAAAACAGATAAAGAAGAAAATAAAAGGCGCTTTTGATCAACTTTCTATATACAAATAGAACTTTTCTATAACACTCACCATCCTTTCTTTTTTTATAATAGAAAAAAATGAAATGTGGTGATAGTGATGTCTACAACGATTGGGATTATGGGTGGTATGGGCCCTTTAGCGACGATTGATCTGATGAAAAAAATTATCTCTCATACACCAGCTATTAAAGATCAGGATCATCTCCATGTGATTGCTGATAATTATCCGCAAATCCCTGATAGAACCAATGCCATATTTGGGAAAGGCGAAGATCCTACAGAATATATGATTGCATCAGCTAAAAGATTAGAACGCGCAGGAGCGGACTTTATTCTGATTGCATGCAATACCGCTCACTTCTTTTTAGAAAACGTACAACAATCCATTCATATCCCTATCATGAATATGCCATTAGAAACCGCAAAGCACCTGAACAAACATCACTATACGTCTGTGGGCTTACTATGTACTGATGGCACATTAAAAACCCAGCTCTATCAAAAGGCTTGTGCCCATCACAAGATTGATGTCATGACTCCTAGTGAAAATCTTCAGAAAAACGTGATGAATGGGATTTATGCCGTGAAAGCAGGGAAATTGAGTAAAGGCGAAAGTGAACTGGTGTTAGCTGCAGAAATTTTAATCAATCAAGGAGCAGAAGCCATCATTGCCGGCTGTACAGAAATTCCTTTAGTTCTAAGGTCAACCAAAGCTGTGAAAGTGATTGACCCTACTGTCATTTTGGCGAAAGAAGCTGTAAAATTAGTGTATGAGCTTGAAAAGCTAAACATTTAAAGAACGTCATATAAGGGGATAACATGAATATTGAGAATATAGAAGCGTTTATTTATGTATGCCAGCTAGGCAGTATCAATAAAGCTGCAGAAGCACTGTATTTAACCCAGCCTTCTGTATCGGCACGTATTCAATCGTTAGAAAAAGAATTAGATCTGAAATTATTTGATAGACAGAGAAATAAATTATCTCTGACGGAAAAAGGTGAACAGTTTTACCCTCATGCCAAAAAGATTCTCCATTCTTATCAAGAAGCAAAGCATAGTCTTAAACAAACGATGATCCCTTATGAATTGACGATTGGATGCGCATCCTCTATTTCCAATAATCTATTGCCTAACATATTGCCCGCCCTAAAAGAAAAATACGAAAACCTGAAAGTGAAAATTGTAACAGGACATTCAAAGGATGTTGTCCAAAAAGTGATTAACAACCAAGTAGACTTTGGCATTGTCAGGACTGAAACACATCCTCAAATTGAATCAATCCCGATTTTCAGCGATCCAATCGGGCTGTTCGTCCCAACTCATCACCCTCTTGCCAGCCATGACAACATCAATATGAATGAACTAGAAGAACAACCTTTTATTTTCTTTGACTATGGGTCATTTGATTGGTTGATGCTCCACCGATTATTTCAAAAAAACAACATCACACCGAACATTTCCATTGAGGTTGA
Source organism: Bacillus sp. FSL K6-2869 (assembly GCF_040869405.1). Lineage (NCBI taxonomy): Bacteria > Bacillati > Bacillota > Bacilli > Caryophanales > Bacillaceae > Bacillus > Bacillus sp. FSL K6-2869. The sequence continues at coordinate 1,194,730 of NZ_CP152035.1, read as the reverse complement.
TCATATGGAAACTGCAAAAAATTTGGTGATGCAAGGAATGGGACTATCGTTTCTTCCTCATCATTGTGTTAGAAATGAAGTAAAACAAGGAACATTAAAACAAATTTCAATCGATCCATCCATCGATTTCAACATCAATATCGAGTTCATTTATAAAAAAGGAAAATCCAAATCCGTTTTCATTGATCAGCTCAAACAGTTTTTTCATGAATTAGATTAAAAAAAGCCCTTTTTGGGGCTTTTTTGGATTCGTTCTGATTGATCAGCTTTCGTTTGCCAACATGTATTCGGCAGATTCATGCATATCTTTCAATCCTGATCTCTGTGCGTACTCGGCCACAGTGATCGCACTTGTCGTCAGAAGTTCTATTATATGTTCATCCATTCCTGACCAAGTTCTCCCGCCTGCTTTTTCATACGCATGGATAAGTTTCGTTAATCCTTCTTTCCCAAAGAGAAGTTGATGCGACAAAAAGTCGGCAGATACATCACCAATCCCCACTTCAGACCAATCAATCACACCGGTAACACATTGATTTTCATCAATCAGAATGTGGCCAGGATGCAAATCTCCATGCTTCACTCCCACAAAAGGCGGCCATAAAGAATCTTTAGCTAGCCATTCTTGCCAACGCTCCCATAAACCGCTGTTAATGGTGTATTGCGATTTGACACGTTCCATTCGCTGTTTCATTGATCCTCTTAATTCATGTGCACCGATCATCTCCACACCGATCGTTTTAAAAGGCTGTTGATCTAAAGAATGTACATTCGCTAAAACTCTTCCTAATGATTCATAATAAGCTTGCGGTACATTCGTTTGGTCAAAACTCCACACATAAGATTGCTGTTCCACATCAATACTAGCTGCCGGTACCCCCTCTAATTGTTTATAAGCAATCAGATTTTCTGTAAAGATAGACCACTTAGGAACCTGAAAGTGAACCTGATTACTAATGTAATCTAATGTCTTTTTTTCTTGTAAGGTATGTTTCATTGATTCAGGCCTGCGAGGCATTCTTAATATCCATTGATCACCATGTAAATCTTCGACGTGAGCGACACGGAAATCCACACCTGATTCATTTATTTTGATGGTATTCTCTAAAATCTCTAATCCGTGATGTTTGACTAACTGCTTTAATTCCAGTCTGTTCATATCCATTCCTCCAATTGCTCATTTAGTCATGATCAATAGGCACCAAGAATATCATCACAAAACCCACAAACAGGCTACTTTATGTGGTCAGAGTAAACAAAGCTAGACATATGCCTTTCTTTGCATCATAAAAAACATACAAAAAAAAGACAGATCGATTAGCTGCCTCTTTTCTAGTGAAATTGCATACTTTCCCGCTGAAGATCATTAAAAATGTGCAGACTACCCCGTTTACTCCGTTTGATGAAAACAGAGCCTTTGAACATATGAAATTACTGATTGTTCAAAGTTTTCTGGCGTAATCTTCCTGAATGCATCATCTTTAACCATCCTCCTCTTTATCATATAAATTTACTATACTTTATTTAAATATGGCTTTCAATAAGATGACAAAAAGAAGGATTTAAAATCATCAAACATCCTTTAAATTACATAAAATGAAATAATTTCATTTTTCTGTGTTATGATATGGCTATTGATTCTTCTGTCTAATATAATTTATTAAACTCAAAAACCCGATGTACTATGAATTTTGAGTGTATGAGAGACAATGAGAACAAATCAAATGTAGCTAAGTCATTTTTAAAAGGAGAATGGATATGACTCATTTAGAATTCGCATTCGGCTTGCTTCCAGTAAGTATTTTGATCGCTTCATTAATCGTCACATTGTTTGTACAAAAGGTTTATTTCATGCCAGTTGTGAGCTTTATCATTTTGCTCATTCTGACATTTACACTTTTTAATGTCTCTTTCTTTGGCTGGGCTGTTATTTACACTTTGGGCTCATTCATTGCTTCATATATAGCATTATTCATTATGAAAATTTTAAATAAAAAGAGATCATAAACTACATTCGAAAAGCCCTAGAAAGGGCTTTTCATCTTTCACTATCGTTCTTTCACTGGATGAATGTCCCCTCCCAAAAAGGCGATATTCGGATCTCCACTATTTTCTAGAAATTCAGCCATTTCTTGCAGCTCTTGATTGATACGGTCATTCCTTGGCATATCTGGGTTTAACAGAAGGTTGGAGTGAATAGCAGTAGCTGTTTCATACAAGACATGTTGATCTTTTATCTGTTTGATGCAATGTTTCATGCGCATGAAAAACCATGCGATCTCTTCAATGTCTTCCATCGGATAATGCGCTATTTTGAAGAGATTCTGCTGACGAAGGTCTCCTCTCTCAAAAATGTGTTCAAGCTCTTCTTTACTGATATATAAATCCGAAGCTTCCTCCTCAATCTCTATTACTTCAACCATGGCGTCGTCAGCTGTATATAACCGCTCAACAAATTCATCGAAACTATCTGCCAGCTTAAAATCTACTTCCAGCTCTAAATCGAAATAGTGAATAGGAGGATGTTCTTTCGTTTCTCGGTAATCCATGGCGATCCATGTATCTTCTTCCCCGCTGATGAAAATAAGTCCCTCGGGCAGCTCCAATTCATCACTTAACTGACCGCTATTCATAATTCCATCATCTTTGGCGATTCCTCTTAGATGGTCGAATTGAACATGATCCTCTGCCCATGAATTCGGCCGTTCGGTTGGAAAAGCATTACGAACTGTAAAACCACCATTCCATTCTAAAATGAGTTTTTTGTATGTATCAGGTAAAGTGACACCAAGCGTTCCCTCTGCTTCACGAATTTGTTCCTCATCTATCTTTTCTAACGTAAAAGGACTCTCATCATCTTTCTCCCAGAATGATTTCAAAGTGGATGCCTCCTCGTATCTATCTGAGATAAGTATAACATTGACCAACTGTTCATTTACTCATTCTACTTCATAAAAAAACAGACTCTTAAAGTCTGTTTTAATCTTGTCTATACGTTTTCAGAGGTTGTATTTCGATCAATCATAGTCGTGTTTCGATATGATTTTTGTTCCTCCATTGTTGTATTCCGAATTGATTTCGTTTCAATGATTTTTAAAGTTTCTGCTGTTGAAACACTTAACAATACAATGGATAAAATGATTAGTAATTTTTTAATAATCATACAGACACTCTCCTTTTTGAATATCATTTTGAGCCTTAAGAGCCTTTCTGTAATATTCGGCAGCTTTTTCAAAGTCCCCTTTTTTTTCATAAAATAACCCGACACTTTGAGCAAATGCTTCCACATAGACATGTAGTTTCTTTTCTTCAAAAATATCAAACACTTCTTTCAAAGCTTGTTCATTAGTATCCATATAAATAGCTTTTAATGCTTTAAATAACAAGACACTTAGCGAATCATTTACCTTTGAGGAATATATAAGTCCATCTTCAACGAGCAGATCCGCTTCATCAGTTTGATTAGACTTGTACAGCGACCAACACAAACTAAATAGAGTGATTGGCTTTATGTCACTTTTTTCCGAAGAAATGACATCTAACACTTCTTTATAATGCTTTATTGCCTCTGTATACTTTGATTGCCTATCATATGTATTACCAATATTTAATAATGTTTTTGCTACTAAACGTTGATCGTTTGCGCCCACAGCAATTGAATAAGCAGTCTTTAAATGTTGCAACGATTTTTCATATCTCATGAAATCATCATAATTTCCTGCAATGACAATTAGACTTTGAATTTGGCGAACTTTATACTGCTCATGTTCTTTATAAATATCTAGTGCCTTTATGATGTGATGCATAGACACATGCGTTTGCTTCATAATATAGTAGGCCTCAGCCACCTTGAAGTGAAACTCCGCTTGCTCAATATCATCGACAACCAGTGCAAGCTGCCTTTCAGCGATCTTGTAATATTGAATAGCCTGTACATATTCTTTCTTACTAAATTCATGCATTCCTCTAAAAAAAGCATTGTAATATTGCAACATACCGGAAAGTTGATGATTAGAATTCTCAATTTTATCAACCAATTCAGAAACAGAAGGCGATCGTTTTTCTGAAGGTTTAATATAATCGAGCATAAGCTGATGGCGAAAACACATCAATTGATAATAAATGAGCAGATCTTGATCCTCTTCCATTCGTTCAATTTCTCGTTCGACCTCAGCTTTCAAAATCTCTGCATCAGGTACACTGAATTGCCGAATCATTTTATACCATTCATTGATTTTCACACCTACATGTGAAGAAAGAACTTTCTCCATCCCTTATCCCCCTTCCACTGAACTCCCTTATATGACATTTATTATCACATACAAGAATTTACAAAGCACCGAAAAGAAACCGCAAAAAGAACAAATATAGCCTTAGTAAACCTTTGGAACATTTTTATTCTCATCACAAAACAAAAAGGCAGACTCATTTCAGTCTGCCTTCATCTTCTAGATTTTCATGAGAACACCTTTTGTCTTCAGGTAATTTGCATTGAATCATTTAACCACTCTTCACAATGTTCAATAAGCCACCTCAAATATTCCACATATTGACCGACATGATAGCCATCACAAACAGCATGATGGACTTGAATCGCGACTGGCAAGGTGATTTTTTCTTCTTTCATCTTAAATTGACCTAACGTAAATATTGGTAGTAAATAAGTTATATCTGTAGATACATTAAGGTTAAAAGAAGTAAAATCAATCCACGGCAGACTTGAAATATTGAACATGTTTTCTGGCATATGAGGTTTCGGAAATAGGTTATTACTTTTGCTGTAAGTGTCCATGTCCGCTACACAGCTTTTATAAAACCGAGCAAAGTTTTCGTCATAAGGCGTCCAGATACTTGAAAATGTCTTTGTTTCTTTATTTAAAATCGTATAACTAGGATGGAGAATCTCCCAGTAACCAAGTGCATCGTTCACTTGATCCATCCGAAACTCAGGAATTTGCTGCACAGCTCTTGCTAACAAATAAATTTGCACAGGATATACTTTCAGCCTTTTTTCTTTTAATATTGCATACAATTTTGTGATGTCTAGATCGATCACCAGACTATATGAGCATCGGGTTACCGTCATATAATGATGAAAGTGCTCTTTTCTCGGATAATTTTCATCTATTTGTTTAAACATTTTTTATCTCCTCCTGAATGTAATTGCTTGTATTCAGGAGGAAGCTTTATCTGTTTTTACCACCACTATCATCCTTTCAAAAGATATATCATGTTTCTGTCTATTCAAAGACTACCATGAGCTTTGCCTACGTTAAAGCCTGCAGCAACTCTTCGTAAGTCATCTTGCCCAACGTGAATTTTTCTAGTGCTATATATGTTTTCTCCGCTGAGGTATTCATCCTATTATGAAATTCATTCACTAACTCATGTTCATTTGGTAATGGTTCATGTATATGTTCTTTTTTTCGACATGCTTCATAGTATCTTATCCCAAATATTCTCTGGGACATCGCATTGATGTGAATTCCGTCCGGATTAGGTATAAGGCCTTTCGCAGTAACATAATAACAATTTTCATGATGATTTGCATATTTTTGTAGTACCTCATTGATCAGTTGATATTCCACACATCCTGCGCCAAATGCTGTCTTTCCTAAGAAATCGCCCAAACCACCTATCACAAGCGGAATGTTAGGTACAGATAATTCAGTTCTTAGCTCATGAAATAATCTTCGTATTTTTTCATCGTATTCTTTGTATTTTCCATCTTGGCTGTCACTTTCTCCTTGATGCCATAATATCCCGGCCAATTCGCTATCTTCCTTTGCAAATGTAGCTTCATTTATTGCATGACGAAATAATGCCCCATCTCGTGACCACTCATCAATGGAACTGCCACCTTCGGCACATGGGATAAGACCAATCTTCTCTCTCTCATGCTCTTTACACCAAGCCTCCGCAAAAGAAGCCGCTAGTCCTACGCCAGCTACCGGTCTATCAAAATGGATGGGCTCAGTCATCATTTGCCATCTACCGTTTCGCAACATCATGATTCTTTCATTATAAATTGGCGGCACTTCATGCTTAAAGCCTCGCCCCGCCATATTTGATTGTCCAATTAGTAAAAATGACTTCATACCTTTCCCCCCTCCACTAAATATTTTATCAAAAATGTATTTGCCTGAACGTTATCAGTTTACCCTTGCTCTGTGATTTCTTGAATTTCAACACTCTCTTGAAATTCCCTTAAAAACTATTACTTCTTTCTCGATTCATAAACATAGTTCAAATCAAAAGCAATCTCTTTTAATATATCAATGGAAATGTGAATGGCTGCTCCTAGATGTTTGTCCTTCCTATAAACTATTCCTACACTTCTAATCAGATTAGCGTTCTTTATAGGAATAATCTTTAATTGAGGTTCGTTTAAGTATTCAAGATAAGGAGTCGGTAAGACCGTTATCCCTATGCCATCTACCACCATATTAATTAATGACTGCATAGTTGTTACTTCAAAAATAGGATTGGGTAGAAAACCAATTTCTTTACAACTCTTGTTGATAAACTGTCTGATGTAAAATTGCTCAGGAAACAAAATTGAAGCAGTTTCTTCTAATACTTCTAACCCCAACTTTTCACTTTGTGCCAGGGGGTGTTTAACAGGTACTGCAAAAGCCATATCTTCCGTGTATAAAGAGATTGTTTCAAATTCATCCTCTTTCATTGGTAAAAACACAATCCCTAAGTCCACCCTATTTTCTATTAAGTGTTTTTGAATATCCCCAGTACGGAGACCTAGTACAGAAATTTTCACAGCTGGATATTGCTGATGAAATTTAAATAATGCCGGTGGAATAAGGTAGTTCTCTACTGTTAGCAATGTCCCAATTGAGATTGATCCTCTTTGAAGCCCATTTAATTCATTAATCGATATTTTTGCTTGTTCAATTTCGTGAAAAATATTGCGAGTATATTTTAATAGGAGTTTTCCTGATTCAGTAAGAGTCGTTTTCTTACCAATACGATCAAACAAAGGTGTTCCAATTTCATGCTCTAAAAGTTTGATTTGCTGGCTCAAAGATGGTTGAGATATTCCAACCTTTTCTGCAGCTTTTGTAAAATGTAGTTCTTGACACATTGCATAAAAATACTCTAATTGTTTTAATTCCATTCTTCGACTCCTAATTAGAAATTTTCACAAGAACCAACTATATGATTTTTTTAATATTAACATCTAATATACATTATTATACAAATAAAACCATAGGTACAAACTATAGTTATTATATAAATAATTGAATTGTTCTATAAAAATAAGTGTCTTAGACTATTACATGAAGGCTAGACTTACATGCACAAATAATTCCTTCAAACCATGTAAAGGAGGTCAGTCGATATAACGAGAACAAGTAACATTTTTTATACCTGATAAAAATTTTAATGTTGGAGGTTAAAAAATTGAAGAATTTAAATGTAGCGATTCCAACCCCCTTTCATGAAGATGAAAGTCTGTACTTGGATGGATTTAAACCAATCGTTGAATATTTAGCTGAAAATGGTATTGATTCACTACTCGTATCTGCAACTACAGGTGAACAAAACTCAATGAGTATTGAAGAAAGGATACAAATTATTGATTTTTTTAATCAGCAAGACTTTAAACATGTTGAACTAATGTTTGGTGTATCAGCTACAACGACAAAAAATGCAATAAAGTTGATTGAAAGTCTCGAGGATTCAGTTTTCGACTCGATTCTCATTCAATTTCCTCCTTATATCCGACCAACTCAGGAACAAGCGATATCTTATATGAATGAATTGTTAGAGCAAACCACAAAACATGTTGTTCTTTATAATAATCCTTTGCGCACGGGGTTTGAATTGAGCGCTGACTCATTTCACACTCTTGTGAATCAAAAACACTCTCATTTGGTTGGGATGAAAGAAGAGAGTGATGTTAGGCGCCTGAAAAATACAACTTTACCAGATGACTTTATCATGTTCGCTGGAGGGGACGTAAACCTCATTGAAAAAATATTAAACGGATGTAACGGGCTTTCTAGTATGGTAGGAAATGTTTATCCAAAAGAGATTCAAACATTTTTTAGTGACTTAGTTGCAAATAAGCCTGTGAATCTTCAAAAAATAAATCAACTAATCGATGAGGTGACACGTGGACACGCGATTGTAAATATTAAAAACCATTACAATGCTTTAGGCATAAAGGTAGGTAGTTGTCGTTCTCCAATTCGATAAATATTATTTCATTGCAAGCAGGTTCAAATCCTTTCATCCAGCTTGTCCCAATTCGTCACAAAAGATTTGGAGGAGTCTATAGCTGCCATGAGTATTCCGCAAACAGAGCAAAAGAAAAAATCGAGTATGCAGACAAATAAAAAGATATTAACTGTTGTTGGTGTTATTCTAATTGCAGCAAATCTTAGGGCCCCAATTACATCAGTCGGTCCAGTATTGTCTTCCATTCGTGATGATCTTGGTATCTCTAACACATTAGCTGGTACAATTCCTACAGCCATTTTACTCACATTCGCATTGTTTTCTCCTTTTGCCCCCAAGATCACTCGCCGTTTCAGCATGGAATTCTTACTGTTTATGTCGATAACATTATTATTAGTTGGAATTGGAATACGTTCTTTTGGGAGAGTGGACACGTTATTTATAGGAACCATTATCATCGGTTCTTCAATCGCGATTTGTAATGTTTTATTACCTAGCTTCATTAAACATCATTTTGCAACCAAATTAGGTTTGATGACAGGCCTATATGCTGTTTCTATGAATTTATTTGGCGCTATTGGTTCAGGGATTAGCGCCCCCATTTCTTCATCATTAGGTTTCGGATGGTCAGGTTCCCTGGGCTGCTGGGGAATCTTAACTCTTCTTACCATGATATTTTGGGTACCAAAACTAAGGAACAACCAAGAATCTTTGGATTTTTTTCGAAAAGAGAATAAGAAAAGACCTATCAGTCTTTGGCGTTCTAAGCTAGCGTGGAATGTTACATTGTTTATGGGGACTCAGTCCTTCGTATTTTTCACGGTCATTTCATGGATACCTGAAATTCTTGAAACTAAAGGGTTAAATGCTAATGAAGGTGGATGGATGCTGTCATTGATGCAACTTTCAATGCTTCCTGTTACTTTTATTGTACCTATTTTAGCTGGACGTTTTAGCAAACAACAGATATTAGTATGGATTTCATTTCTCTTGCTTGTTGTTGGTTTAATGGGCATTTTATTTGGCGTGTCATTCCTTATACCTCTGTGGATGATAATGATTGGGATTGGCATTGGAATGGCCTTTAGCTTAGCCATGATGTTTTTTAGTTTACGCACCAAAGATACACAAGAAGCAGCAGAATTATCTGGTATGGCACAGTCTTTAGGCTATCTATTAGCAGCGATAGGACCTATTTTATTCGGCTGGTTACATGACATTACTTATCATTGGACTGTTCCTCTGTTCATGCTCATCTTCATTTCAGTCATTATTTTAATTACTGGTGTGAATTCTGGTAAGAACGTATATGTTACTTCTGCTAAATAAATGGTAACATTCATTAAGAATTTTTATGACACATGCATCGTAAAGGTTTTTGAGTTAGTAACTTCTTCCCCAATTCGTCCCTTTTCAAAAAAATAAAACAAATATCTGTTGTCAAAAAACCCTTGCTAAGCAAGGTTTTTTTGATGATTCCGGCTAAACTCGATCCAGCAACCTCTCCCCTGTCAAGGACCGTTCAACCCCTATAACAAATAACCTATTTACTTCATTTTTTACAAATGATAACATCCATTAGAGATGGAAACCAATATGCATACATATTCATTATGATAAAAACTTTCAAAAGGTTTAATATTATCCACTGTTGCAGGAATTTCTTTTTTTATTCACACCTTCTGCAGATCACTCTTGAACACTATACAGGCGCTCTTAAAGTGAATGGAAGTGAAAATGCAGCATGGTGGGTTGCTAGAACCATCATGTTGTTCGTTTTTTAAAATGAACTAAAACACAATGCTGAAACAATAAGGAGGTGCTTGGTTAGTGACACAGGAAAATAAGGCATCAAAAGGTTTGTTTATTACTTTACCCGCCTCTCTTATCGCTATTGTATTGATTTTAGGAAAAATTGATACACCTGTAACAAACATTTTATTTTATGTAGTAGCTTTTGGTGTAATTGGTTTAACTGTTTCAAGCTTAATAAAAGACTACAAAAAAAGAAAGATTGATGACTCTTCGAAGGTGTAGCTATGAAAAACAGGATAATGAGCCCTTCAATAGCAGAGATAAGGTTACCAAAATACGGTTTTATGATCTTAATCACACTATGAAACTATTGTATTGTTAAATGGCTCATCTGTCGTATCTTAAATTGACCACACTGAAAAATACAGTGTGGTTTTTTATTTCACTAATGTTTTTTTGTTTTAGAAACACAAAAGCCACTCTCGACTATCTCAAGAATGGCTCTGTATCAACATCTTTTCATATGATTCCGACTGGGTTCGAACTAGCGATCTCTCCCCGTCAATGTGAATGACCTTATCCGAAGCTACCAGATGTTCTCTTAAAAAGACTGATTTAATAAGATTCTATGATGAGCCTTTCTGATAAAAAATGTGCATTTCTGAAGAAAACTGAAAGGGTTCGTCCCCAATCCGTCCCCATAAAAAAAACAGACCCTGCATGGTCTGTTTTAATTTTGCCTATACGTTTTGAGATGTGTTTCTAATACCTTTTGATAAGCAGCCGTAGTTTCTTCAAATCGACCTTGTTTCTCATACTCATCTGCATATACTATATAGCATGCTTCAGCATAAGCGAAACACTGTTTCTGCTCTAAATACTGAAAGACCTCGGGCAACTGCTTCTCATTTATATTAATAAAATAAATCGCTTTATACCATTTTAACAAGTAGAAATATCTCATCCTTATTTTAATATTGGCTTACGTTAAACTTGTGAAAAAAACATATTCATGTATAATACAATTAATGTATCATACATGAATTTTAGGAGGGTGACCTTTTTGAAAAGAGAAGATGCCTTAAAACTAAGATCAGATATTAAGAAAATGATTATAATAACTGGGGTTTTTGAATCTCAAAATTTGCCCAATGGACCATTTGAAAAACCTCTACCAACTTCTCAAATGATGGCGTTAGAGGAAATAGAGATGGAAAAATTAACTGTTTGGCAACTATCCAATAAACTTAGATTAGAGACTTCAACTGTAAGTAGATTGGTAGATAAGTTAGTAAAAAAGGGACTTGTTTATCGTGAAGTAAATGAAAAAAACAGAAGAGAACTTTTTCTGCACCTCACAGAAAAAGGCCACATTACTGTTAATCGCTTAAGAGAACAATCCCTTACATTTTATCAACGTATCCTCAATAATTTATCAGAATCAGAACAAAAAATAGTTGTGGATGGTTTTGAATTATTTATTGATTCTATTTCTAAGTCTTTTGATTAGAGTGAGGTAAATCATACCCTTTGGAGGATAAAATGAGTTTGGATTTTGAACGTCCTATTATTGAATTAAAAGAGAAATTTGATGAATTAAAGAAAATGATGGAAGAACATAATGTAGATTTATCATCAGAAATCCATGTATTAGAAAAACGTTTAAATAAAATGCAAGATGAAATTTATTCTAATATTACACCTTTTCAGCGAGTTCAAATTGCAAGGCTACGTAACCGGCCCACGACATTGGACTATATACCTTTATTGTTTACAAACTTTCTAGAACTTCATGGTGATCGATTATATGGTGATGATCAAGCAATGATAGGTGGTATTGCAAAATTTAAAGGGATGCCCGTTACGGTTATTGGTCATCAAAGAGGGAGAAGTACAAAGGAAAATATAGAAAGAAATTTTGGAATGTCACATCCAGAAGGATATAGAAAAGCGCTAAGACTGATGAAACAAGCTGATAAATTTAATCGCCCTATTATTACATTTATTGATACAATTGGCGCCTATCCAGGCAAAGGGTCTGAAGAACGTGGAATTTCTGAAGCGATAGCTCGAAATCTATTGGAAATGGCTACACTTAAAGTGCCAATTGTTTGTATTGTAATTGGAGAGGCATCAAGTGGTGGAGCTCTTGGTATTAGTGTCGGTAACCATATCCATATGTTAGAGTATTCATGGTACTCGGTCATTTCGCCAGAAGGAGCAGCATCTATCCTATGGAAGGATGCTAAGTATGCTCCAGAAGCTGCTGAACATATGAAAATTTCAGCAAAAGATTTAAAGCATTTAGGAATTATTGATGAAATCATTCCTGAAATTAAGGGTGGAGCACAAAATGATATAAAATCACAAGCAAAATTGATTGAATCTGCAATCGAATCATCTCTTAAAAAATTGATACGATTATCCTCGGAAGAGCTTATACAACAGCGATATGAAAAGTATAGACAAATAGAGAATTATAAATGAAAATACTTAAAACCGTATTACATTTCTGAGGATTCTTACTAAAAAGTTCTAAATATTTTGTAAGTAACCTCTTAAACTGGATATGCTGTTACTATTAAAAGTGTGTGATCTGTATGGAAAAGGGATTTTTTGATTCTAAAAATACTGAGAAACAATCTAATGGATAAAATTCGTTCCCAATTCGTCCCCAATCAAAAGAAACAGAACAAACATTTGTTACCGACAATCAAAAAACCCTTGCTAGGCAAGGGTTTCAACGATGATTCCGACTGGGCTCAAACCAGCGACCTCTATCCTGTCAAGGTAGATATATGGCATACTGTGAGTATCACCAATATCCTCTGGTGTTCCTTAGTATTTTTTAAAAACCGAAAAAAATGTTACCTTTTTATACACCTGTTTTAAGCTTTATCACCATTAATATATTTCACTAACATAGCTGCTGCGTACATAAAGAATGCAGCGATTAAACCATTCACCATACTTCCAAAAACTACAATCAAAATCTGTCCTGCGTAATCTGTCCATGTCTTATCTGGAAATACAGCAATGTTCCATATACATATGAGCATATAGAATCCAGTCGCAATGATAAAAGTCCAAACAATTAATTTTGATTTGAGCATTTATTGACAATCCCCCATAATCCATTTTCTTCTATGATAACATGAGTTAATAATTAATCTTCAATCAATTCATCGTGATCCATATTCTTAGCTTCATCTAACTCACGTTCTAATCGCTTCTTATCTTGTTATCCTTTCAAAACGTATATGAGCAATATACAGAGTTGGTTTCTTCATAAGTCGAAAAGCTTTCTACTTTCAAATATCCTTCAAAGCCCAAAGCAGCTTTAACTATATTTTTACTCTTAAACAACATATCTCTTTGAATATCATTATCTTTCATGTTTGAAATATCGTCTATAAACATTGTGTGTAATTCAAATCTATTATTCTCATATTCAAATCTAAGAACCTTCACTTTTAATCCTCCTAATTAATTTTCCTTAATTATACAGGGAATTTAGATTGAATGGAAAGAATATCATAGTTTTAAACGACTGAACGCAAATATGCGTTTTGACATAAGCTGATGTCATTTTAAATGACGGTAGGTATTTATGAGATCCCCACTGTAGGTTAAAACTACTCCCTTTGTAATACTGCACGACTGTGTCAAGTGTCCCGAACAGTTTCTCAACCCTCAAGTTTGAGTTTTGATACTTGTGGCTTGTCCTGCATCTTCAGAAACGATACACCCATCCTTCGTACAGCACTTAATGGCAGCTTTCGCCTTTCAGATACATGTGCAAATAGTGAAGCACAGTGGTATCCTATCCTCATTTATCGCATCGGCTGAGTCACTACCCTTTTAAGTTTAAAGTGTTAGCACATTCCACGACAGTCTTATCCTTAAAAATGGCATCACTAAAGACAACACCTTGATCTAGGAGTATAGACTAATTCTATTTAGTTAGGTGAGGTAAACTTTACTTGCCTTGTAAAATGCACGACCTATTGAATATAAACTAAATTAAGTTAGAATGGGCTGGTATCACGGGCGCGTACCAACCAATCAGATTAGATAGTGCGCCAACACTTTTCTAATCAGCTAGAAATGACGATCATGAGCAGTAGGAATAACCCTAATGTGCTCATGATTGTTACAAATAGTAACTCATCTATTAACCTTACATCTAAAAAGAAATTGAATACAATATTATTGAATTCATTGATGATGTAAAGAATGAATTCAATCAAATAAATAAAAAATTAGATAAATTAGATAGACAATAGCCACTCACATTGATGTGTAGATGGTTTTTTCATGCGTAAATATGCCCTTTTCAAGATGCAAGAAATTAGTAACACATCGAATTAAACAAAGACAAACAGCATGTGATTTAAAGCCCATTTATTCTAATTTATGTAAAATCAATTCTCTTCTGTGATATCCTCACTATTGAAAAATGATTAGAAAGGAAGTATTCCAATGAAAAAGTTTTTTGTTAAGATGTTGCTAGTTCTCATATCAGCAGCAGTTTTCATTCCCTCAACAGCTACATATGCAGCAGAAAAGATCGAACAGAAAGAAGATTTGGCAGTAACTTTCAATCCTACTGAGCTACAAAAACAACTTGCTTTAAGAGATGTACCATTAGAAAAACAAGAAGCCTTGCTTCAAGCATTTAAAGCTATTGAGAATGCTAACAATGATCCACTTGCTACTACAAATGGCCCTAAGGGTGCGGCTATTAAAGCAGCAATCAAAGTAATTAAAGGCTTAGTGAATAACGACTGGGCAAAATGGGTTTTACAGCAACGTTTTGGAAAGGAAGCTGTAAATGGTACTGTCAAAAATGCAAACAAGATCATTAAAGAATTAGAAAAAATTATTGATACTCCAAAAAATGCAGCTGGTAGGGCTCGAAAGGTTGTTTCTGCAGAGCTTAAAAAACATATAGACTCAGGTGTAGCTGATACAATCGGACTTGTTGTTGAATACATCGTTCTCACTGCTGATTTACTCATACTTTAGATAAAAGGATGGTGACTATATATGTCACAAAATCAATTCATTCAGTTCCAAAAAGCCAATGGTTTAGACGATGAAGACGTTCAATTCCTCATCACTCTCTCAGGAGCATTTTGCACCTGTGAAGAAGAAAACAAAAAGGCATATGATATAACAAGGACAGCGTTCATTAGACACTTTGGTGAAGAATTAAACCTTTCAGATATTGAAGGAAATACTAGAGAAGAATATGAAGAGATCATAAATCAATTTCTAAGCAAGAAGGATAAAAAAATCAATGTGGACGAGCTTTTACAATCTTTTTATGATGCAGATATGATGGATGGATTAAAAAAGAAATTCAATTGACGGCCTTCTCTTGAAGGTCTTTTTTAATTACCATCATTTACATATAATATAGACCCCCTCCTCCATTCTCCTTATTATTAATTTAATAAATTCAATTATAGGAGTTATATTGTGGCCAAAACTAATAGAGGAAATTGGAAAGAAATTTTTGAACATGCCAAGAAGAATATGACAGAGACATTAACATTCCCAGGAAAACCCTACTCCATAGCAATATTCCCCCAAGTTTATGGAACACTGACAGAAGAAGAATTCTATCAAGAATTAGCAAACATAATTATAAAAGAAGCACTTATGGAATCTAAATATAATGAGGGTGATGAATATGAGCGAACAGCAAAAAAACAAGCCAAAGAAGAGAAAAGAAGCAATCGCGAACTATAGAATCACTACACAGGTAACACCAGAAGTGGAAAAATTCTTTAAAGAGGGTATGGCTACAAAAGAGTTATATGATTTCGCCTCACATCTAATGTACAAATATAAAAAAGTCTAAAAATAAAAAAGAACCCCAAAATTATAGGGTTCTTTTTCTCACATTCCTGGTCTAACATCATTTAAAGATACTTTCATATTAATCCCTCTCCACTATCTTCAAAATACTTCTTTTATTTAGATACATAACATTTATGTGTTTCTTATCATTTTACAAATTATATGTTATTTCCATCGGTTGTAATTTCAGCAAAGCTATTCATTATATAAGCTAAACTTTCCCCTGCTTTTTGTGGTCTTTCACCTTTCTGCATTAGAGAAATCAAAGCACTTAAAAAATCAAAAAAATTGTTCTGGTTTAGTATCACTTTTTCTTTATAGATTATGAAAGCTTCTTCAAATTGGTTAAGTTGCACTCCGTTCATAGCAGTAACAGCTAACTTATCAGAAATGCTTTCATATGACTCACTTAAATCAAAAAACCTTTTTACATCGATCAATAAGGTAATACATTTTAAATAATCATAGCTAAGTCCTATATGTAAATTTCCGGCTGCAAAAAGCAAGTCGTTCGTAACTAAATATTGTTCTCCGTTCTTTGCAATTGTTCGGATTCCTTTAGCAAAAAGTAATGGTTTTATAGCTTTAGGTTCTCGGTTTTCAGTAACAAACTTGATTATATCTTTTGTAGTAGGAGTACCTCCAAACAGAGCTGATGCTTGGGCGCAATAAAATTCAACTTCCGCATATTTTTTCACTGAGTCAAATACAAATAAAAGAATTAAACTTATGCTAATCATGGAAACTGTCCAAACGTTATACCAACCCTGTATTAAACAATGGCACAAGTGTAAGTTTTGATTTAAACAAAGTCAAAGCAATTGTAAAAAATGCTGATAAACAATTAATAACTATTATAAGCGTATACCAGTCCACAAAGTTCCACACCTTTTTTATTTAAAAGAATGATTTCATAAAAATTCCTATATCTTCTTTAACTCTCGATGAAAACAAAAACTTTCAATTTCAATTATCTCTCAAAATCTTGGAAAAAACAAACAAAAAACAGGTATATAGAATACGGTCTATACACCTATTAGACCTTACCTTTCATTTGCTTTAATCCCTGGCAAATTGCTTGCAGTGCATTATTAGCCCCCTTTTTCATTAGCAACCATTTTATCAACGTTCATATTCACTGAATAATTGTTGGTAAAATTCTAGTCACTGACACTTCAAATACTTAAAACGATCGATTTTTTGTCCAGTAGTATTACCCTTAACGACAACACCAAGAGCATTTGAAGCCTCTTTCCAACAGAGAGCCGATCAAATTGATCACATATTAAATTGACCACACTGAAAAATACAGTGTGGCTTTTAATTTGTTAATGTTACCTTTTTGTTTTTAGAAATACAAAAACCACTCTCGATTATCTCAAGAATGGCTCTGTATCAACGTCTTTTCATATGATTCCGACTGGGCTCGAACCAGCGACCTCTACCCTGTCAAGGTAGCGCTCTCCCAGCTGAGCTACGGAATCGGGTTATGTATCAGTTCTGGGCTTTCTGTTACTGACAGTCTCTATTATATAACCATCATGATCAGTCGTCAATGGTTTTGTTCAAAAAAGGAACAAAGCCGGTATCCATACCGGCTTTTTACTGACTTTTATGATTGGTTCACAAGGACGGGCTTTAGTTGATCTAGTGCTTGTTTGAAGTCCCTTTTGAGATCTTCTCCGTTTTCTACGCCCACACTTAATCGAAGTAAACCATCCGTAATGCCTCTTTTTTCTCTTTCTTCTTTTGGCATAGCGGCATGGGACATTTTGGCCGGATAGGAAAGAATGGATTCGACTGCTCCGAGGCTGACGGCGAATACAGGTAATGTGACGCCATCGACCAATTCTTTGACAGCCGCTTGGTTTTCTAGTTCAAATGAAAGAACAGCACCTGCACCGCTCGCCTGTTTCCGCTGAATGTCTGCCCCTGGGTGATCATCTAATCCTGGGTAATATACTTTTTTGACCGCAGGATGTTCTTTGAGGAATGAAGCCAGTTCTAATGCGGTTTGACTGGCTTTTTCTAATCTGACTTGAAGGGTCTTTAATCCTCTAAGCACAAGCCAGCAATCCTGTACGCCAAGTACCGCCCCGAAGGAGTTTTGCAGCGAATAAAGTTCGTCTCCTAGCTTCTCATCTTTCACCACGGCTAAGCCTGACAGTACATCACTGTGGCCGCTTAAAAATTTCGTTGCGCTGTGCAGCACAACGTCAACACCAAGGTCCAGCGGACGCTGAAGCGCAGGCGTTAAAAACGTATTATCTAAGAAAGTCAGACAGTCATGTTCTTTCGCAATCTGTACGACACCTTCAATATCCGTAATACCGAGTGTAGGGTTTGACGGTGTTTCCATGTAAATGACTTTTGTATTTGATTGAATGCCTTGTTTCACTTCATTCAAATCAGTCATGTCCACAAAGGTATGCTCAATCCCAAATCTCGAAAGAACTTGGGTGATCATTCGGAAAGTCCCGCCGTACACATCTCTTGTGACAAGGACATGATCTCCTTTTGATAATAGAAGAAAAGCGGTTGAAATGGCTGCCATACCTGACGCAAAGGCAAGCCCTCTCGTTCCTCCTTCTAGCGCTGCAATGGTATCCTCCAATGCCTGACGTGTAGGGGTGCCTGATCTGGAGTAGTCATATTGACCAAAGTCATCGAAGCTGCTTTGGTGAAACGTCGATGCATGTTGAATCGGTACACTGACTGCACCTGTTGAACGGTCTGTTTTAAACGCATTATGAACGAGTTGTGTTTCTAATGTCCAATCGTGTGTGGTCATTTCGTGTGTACCTCCTCTTTCACATTTGATAGTGCCTGTTTCAGGTCTGCTTTTAGGTCCTCCACATGCTCAATCCCGACTGAGAAACGGAGCAATTTGTTACACACACCGTTTGCGATGCGAATCTCTTCTGGGATGTCCATATGGGTTTGCGTTGCAGGATACGTAATGAAGCTTTCGACTCCGCCAAGGCTTTCAGCAAAACAAATCGTTTTCAGCTGCTTCAAAAATGGATTGACCCAGTCCTCTTTGGCTACTCGGAATGACAGCATGCCTCCCTTTCCTGGGTAAAGGACATCTTGAATTTCCGGCTGCTGCTTTAGAAAATCAGCTAATTCCTTCGCATTTGCTTCGTGCTGACGCATTCTCAGCGCCAATGTTTTCATTCCTCTCATTAAAAGCCATGAGTCAAATGGAGATGAAACCGCCCCAATGGCGTTTTGATGCTGGAACATGTCTTCAGATAGCTGCTCCCCTTTTGTGACGACAAGTCCGGCAAGAACATCGTTATGTCCGCCTAAATATTTGGTTGCACTATGAATGACAATGTCCGCTCCGAGTGTAATCGGTTTTTGCAAGACGGGCGTATAAAAGGTGTTATCCACAATGACCAATGCACCATACTCTTTAGCGATTTTCGCAACCTTTTGAATATCCGCTTCCTGCATGAGTGGGTTTGTTGGCGTTTCAATAAAGACGGCTTTTGTATTTGGCGTCATTTTAGAGCGTAAACAGTCTTCATCTGAAAAATCATCATAAACAAAGCGCAGTCTGTACTTTTTCCATTCGTTTTCAAATAGACGGTATGTACCGCCATATAAATCTGATGAAACAATGAGTTCATCCCCGCTCTCAAACAGCGCCATGATCGTTTGGATGGCAGCCATTCCCGAACTGAAGGCAAAACCGGCCGTTCCTTCTTCGAGTGAAGCAATCGCATCTTCTACAAGCTGCCTTGTTGGGTTCTTCGTCCGAATATAATCAAATCCTGTTGATTCCCCAATGCCTCTATGTCTGTAAGCTGTTGAAAGATAAACGGGAGGACTGACAGTACCAGTCACCTCTTCGCTGCGGTTTCCAATTTGCGCTAACTTCGTTTCCACATGTTCTGTCATTTGACACCATCCTAAGTAAAAATCTAATTTCAAAACAGAAAAACCCCTTCTTCATAAGAAGAAGGGGTTTAATCGCTTCCTCTTATCTTCCAAGCAAAAAAGCTGCTTGCTGGATTTAGCACCTTGGTACATCACATGAAGTGATGCATACCGGTTGCTGAGGTTTCAAAGGGCCAGTCCCTCCACCTCTCACGATAAGAATGTGTTGTCTGTCTGTTCTAATTCTTAATACTGTAACGCATTAAACCTCATTTTTCAAGGGGAAATGTAACGATTAATTAAAATTTTCTGTATTTTGTAGCAGATTGAATGTTAGCTAATTTGATTGCATGTTAGCATATAGGAACAACGCTGTTTTTCGTGTTACAATGAATGGAA
Organism: Bacillus sp. FSL K6-2869; assembly: GCF_040869405.1. Classification (NCBI taxonomy): domain Bacteria; kingdom Bacillati; phylum Bacillota; class Bacilli; order Caryophanales; family Bacillaceae; genus Bacillus; species Bacillus sp. FSL K6-2869. The sequence goes on along the minus strand of NZ_CP152035.1, from coordinate 1,174,624 downwards.
ACGTTTCACTTATGATGAATTTGGTTAGCTGGAGGAATGGATTATGGTGAAGAAAACAGGCATCATTCAAGAAGAAACCTTACAGTCAAAAGAACTTGGGGCAGATATGACCATTTTGATTTATTTGCCAGTCAATTACTCCCCCCTTTATACATATCATGTCATCATTGCACAAGATGGTCATGATTATTTCCGTCTAGGTAAGATAGGCAGACAAGCGGAAGAATTAATGCAAAACAAAGAAATGGAACGCTCGATTATCATTGGTGTCCCATATGAAAATGTTACTGAAAGACGAAATACGTATCATCCAGACGGACCAAAGTTCGAGGCGTATAAACGCTTTTTGGCAAATGAACTAGTTCCGTATATTGATGAACACTATCCAACGTATCAAGTTGGATCAGGTCGTACATTTATTGGTGATTCATTAGGTGCTACGATCTCACTTATGACAGCCATTGATTATCCTTCGTTATTTGGCGGACTGATTTTGCAGTCTCCTTACGTGGATGAGTCGGTTCTGCAAGCAGTCAAACAGTCATCATCCCTTGCTCATTATGCCATTATCCATCAAATCGGGTTAGAAGAAACAGCTGTGAAAACGACAGATGGGCAAGTGCTAGACTTTATTCAGCCGAACGAAGAATTAAAGGTCCTTTTGGAGAAGTCCGGTGCGGATTATTTATTTGAGACATTCGAAGGCGATCATAAATGGACGTTTTGGCAGCCGCTCATTTCACCTTCGTTAAAAAGAATGCTCCCATATTCGTTAATCAACTGAATTTTGTTATAATAAAAAATAATAAATACTTTCTTAATCAGGAGGGAACATGATGAAATACGGAGTTGTTTTATTTCCATCAAAAAAATTGCAAGACATTGCGAACTCTTATCGGAAACGTTATGATCCGAACTATGCACTCATACCACCTCATTTAACATTAAGAACACCTTTTGAATTAACGGATCTAGAAGCAGCTGAGGTCGTCTCCACCTTGCGAGAGTACGCAAAAAATGCTTCTCCTATTACGTTACGTATTAAAAAATTCAGTTCATTCGCTCCTGTAAACAACGTGATTTATATGAAAGTAGAACCGAACGAAGAATTAATGACTCTCAATGAGAAGTTGTACACTGATCCGCTTGCTGGTACACCTGAATATGCATTTGTTCCGCATGTGACAGTGGCTCAAAAGTTATCAGACGATGAGCATTCAGACGTTCTAGGCACATTGAAGCTGAGAAAAATTGACCACGAGGAAACGGTTGACCGCTTCCACCTTTTATATCAATTAGAGAACGGTTCTTGGACCGTTTATGAAACATTTATCTTAGGAGAAGAGGGTTAAAGACATTTGAATACAGTCATCGTAAAAGAACAAACACAACGAGAAGATGCTTATTATGTTCGAAAAGAAGTTTTCGTAAAAGAACAAGAAGTCCCGTTAGAGATCGAAATTGATGAACTTGAGGACGAAGCCATTCACTTTGTCATTTATAATGATGACAACAAACCACAAGCTGCTGCTAGACTGCGCATAATTGAAGGTCATAAGGCAAAGCTTGAACGAATTTGTGTATTAAAAGAGGCGCGCTCTTTCGGTCTTGGCCATCAGCTTTTAGAAGCACTTGAGTCTGAAGCGATGGCAAACGGAGCGAAAGAAGCTGTCATGCATGCACAAGTCCAAGCTCTTCCTTTCTACGAAAAGAAAGGCTACAAAGCCGTTTCAGAACCGTTTGAAGAAGCAGGGATTACACATGTCAAAATGACAAAAACACTATCCGTTTAACGAAAATAAAAAGCCAGGGCATCATGGATGCTCTGGCTTTTTATTGATTCTATCTCGTTCGCTCAGGAAGAAAGCGCAGTCATTTAGACGTAAGTATTGATATGAACGCCCTTACCTTCTTCCATAAACATATCTCGTACAAAGCGTTCCCGCTTTTTTTGCTGTACTTTCGTTTCCGCTTCTGTCACTAAGTCCTCTTTTTTCTCCAGCTCTCTGTATACCTTGTCATGAAAGGTGCGGGTGACCTTCGTCACTTTCGCATAGTCTTCTTTATCCTGAGGAGCAGGACGATTGATATATTGAAAATACAGATCCGGCTGAATCGGGGCTATATATCCCATCAAGAACGCCTCCTTTGCTTCTCTTCTACTCTACTATTCCCTAATTATGACTGTTTGAAACACGCCTCATTTGATATGATTAGATGTGTTTCTTTTTAAGATTGATTGACTATTGGAGGACTAGCTTTGAAATGCGCACGACGACATGATCGAACGATCTCATTACATACATATTCGAGAGAACACTATCAATTCCTCCATGATGAGGGGAAAAAAGGGCATTTATCTTGCCCATATTGCGGACAACCCGTCTTTTTTAGATTAAATATACATGAAGAACCTGCCTTTATCCATAAGCAAATATCTCAGCAAGAGATTTGCGAAAAAAGAGAACAACAAGAGGAAAAGAAACCGGCTGAACAAGAGGAACATGCATCCTACAAAGAACTTGGCGGCTTTCGCTTTCCAACCGGCAAACAGATCATCTCACAAACAGAAGAATCGGATGACTGGCAGGAACCACGATCCATTCAATTTGGCGAAACCTTTCATTTAGAAAAGAATGAAGAAGTGCATACCATTGACCTCTTTCCACACATCACCTTTAGCGCACCGCAGCTTCAAGCAGTCACACACAAAGACGGTCCGATGCTTGTGCTAGCTGGCGCCGGCAGCGGGAAAACAAGGGTACTGACAGCAAGAGCTGCTTATCTGATGTCATACCATCAAATCCCTGCTCACCATATCCTGCTCGTGACCTTCACCACAAAAGCAAGCAGTGAAATGAAAGAAAGACTGCGTATGCAGTATCAGCTTCATCCTTCACAGGCGAGCCAAGTTGTGACAGGCACATTCCACAGTCTATTTTATAAAATGCTGCTTCACGATGATCGGGGTAAATGGAACGGACAGCATTTGATTAAATTCGACTGGCAAAAAGAGCAGTATATTCGCAAAGCGATCATGCATGAAGGACTTGATGAAAAAGACTATCCAACCGATCAAGTGCTGCAATCAATCGGCTATTGGAAAAATGCTTTTTTACCAAACGAACTTCCTGAGCTGAAAGATGAAAAGGAAAAGCAAATGTGGACAATCTATCAATCATACGAACAGCAAAAGCGTGAAAATCAACAATTTGACTTTGATGACATGGCGATTGCCTGTTTACACATGCTGAATAAGCAGCCTGAATTGCTCAAACAATATCAAGAACGATTCAAGTATATTTTAGTAGATGAATTTCAAGATATTAATCCCGTACAATATCAATTAATCCAGCTTTTAGCTGGAGAATCCGAGCAGCTATTTTGTGTAGGCGATGATGATCAAGCCATCTATGCATTTAGAGGAAGCAATCCCGCTTTTATTCTTGACTTCAAACAGGACTATCCTTCGGCCGAGATCGTCCATTTACATGCAAATTACCGCTCTCATCATACGATTGTCGCAAGTGCAGACGCCATTATTAAGAAGAACCAGCATCGTTACGAGAAAACGTTAAAAGCCGTACGCGTGGAGAAAATTCCGCCGACTCTTTTTTATCCATATGACGAGGAAGAGGAAGCGACCATGATCGTAGCAGATATTCAGGAGAAAATTAAAAACGGTGCAAAACCGAATGACTTTTGCGTGCTGTTTAGAACGAATACAGGAGGCCGTGCGATTTATGAACGTCTTCATCAATCGGCGATTCCGTATCAAACCGATGCTGGCGTAAAAGCCTTTTATAGCAGAAGAATTGTTCGGGTGCTGCTCGCTTTTCTTTCGCTAAGTCAGGATGCAGATGATGTCGCCGCAATGAAGCTGCTGCTGCCCGTTTTCTTTTTAAAGCAGCAAACACTGAATACCCTGAAGGCGCTGACCATTACGGAAGATTGTTCTATGGTAGAGGCACTTGGAAAGCTAACAGACATTCAGCCGTTTCAGCGCAAAAAACTACAATCGATCGTTCCCCTGTTTCGAACGTTAAAATCGTTAAAGCCATCTGAAGCTGTAGCGTTTATTGAACAAAGGATGGGACTTGGTGATTATTTAAAAAAACGCGTGAATGATACGAATGTGCTTGAAAAAGGAACAGATGATGTACGGGATGTGAAAACAGCGGCGAAACGTTTTGAAACAATTGAAGCCTTCCTCGCTCATGCCGAACATATGAAATCTGCTGAAAAGGAAAAATCAGATGAACCAGGCGTTCAGCTCATGACGATCCACCGTGCGAAGGGACTAGAATTCCAAACAGTGTACATCACGAGCGTGGTTGATGGGGCGCTCCCTCATGACTTTGCACTTGATGAGCTGAGAAACGGTGATGAAGAAGCCATTGAAGAGGAGCGGCGCTTATTATACGTTGCCATGACGAGAGCAGAACAAACCCTTTATCTATCCGTTCCATCATATAGAAGAGGAAAAACTGCTCACCGCTCCCGCTTTTTGTACCCTCTTTTAAAGAAAAATCGAGAATTATTCACACAAAAACAACAGGCCCCCCTTTAAACGGAGAGCCTGTTGTTTATTTTTTGTTGTTCATCATTTTAGCGATTGTATTAAAATCAAGCTTTTCTTTTCCACTTGTAATCGATTGAACGATTTTGTCTTCCATTTCTTTAGGTACACGTTTGTTTGCAAGCTGCGCTACTTTTTTAATGACACCTCGAACGGTATTCTCATCTTTAAAGTTCGCGTTTTGCAAAGAACCTGCAAGCTTAAAGACATCATTCATATTTACACCTGTTTTATTTTCCACACTTTTAAAGAACTTATTATCCATTCCTTTGCCTCCTCTTTGTGGAGTAATCACCTTACTATATGAAAATAGGCGAGATATGTGCCTATCCTGCTGCCTTGTTAGCAAAGAGAAAGGAAAGCAAAAGGCTTCCCTATTGCTTCCCTCACCTTCTTACTGTTTAGTTAAAGAAAGAAGCACCAACGATGATTAGAAGAATGAAAAGCACGACGACAAGAACAAAAGTTGAACCATAACCGCCGCCGTAGCCGCCGCCATAACCTCCGCAATAACCGCCACCGTAACCGTAACAACTCATATTTAAGCACCTCCTCTTCTCCCTTACAAAATATGAAAAATACATGAAATGGTTTGGACGATCACATAAAAAAGTGCGGAATTTTTATTTCTGCTGTTTAAAGACGTAATCTGCCTCTCCATGACGGATCATGAATGCTTCTGTTTCTTTCGCAAAAGTATCCATTTTCTCGCCAAATGCTTTTAAGTGCTCTTCAAGATCCTTCGCTTTATTCGCTAGATCCATTTCAGCTTTTTCGTGCGCTTGCTCTTTCCCATCATGGGGTTTAGTGAACAAGGAACCGATTAATTGTTCGAATGCATCCATTCTGGTCACCCCTTCTCTCTTACATATGCATCACCCAAAAAAAGGGCAACAAAAAAACCGGATAAATCCGGCTTTTGTTTTTCCCTATTGAGGTTTCCTTTTCTTCCCGCAGCCGCATCCCGTCTTCTTGATTTTCTTCGTATATACAGATTGTTGATTTGACTGCGCTGGATACCCTTGAAGCATATGTGACGGTGTTTCAGTTGGTTTCATCGCAACCCTTCCTTTCCTATTCCATGTTAGTATATGCATTTTCTTTAAGCGTGTCTGATCAGAATGCCTGTTTATTTCACAAGCTTCGACACGACTGCTTCAATCAAGCCTGCTGCGGCGGCAATCGCTAATAGTAAATTAAGCCACATGCTGATGACAGGAAAAAATATGTATATCAGTAATAAAGCAGCAGTGCACCATATACCCGTACACCAATAACAGCTTAACAGCTCTCCTATCCAAGATCGCAGTCCCTTCCCCTTAATGACGATATAGGTCTCGACTTCACCTTGTTCGTTTACCTCTTCTTGCTCTTCATGAAATAGACGGCGAAAGGGGGCTGTAATCGTATCAAACACGATCAATCTCGTCAGCCTAAAGGATGCGAGGGCAAATATAGCAAATGACAAAGCGCCGCTCATGGAACCTCCACCTCCTTCATTCTTCTTTTTCCGTCCTTTCTTTATATATGCAAAAAGAAAGACCACCATGATGAATCGGGTGCAAATAAAATTGGGTTGTACTTTTTCATGCTTTCCGATTCCACCTTGAGCCTCTGCTGCATTAAATAATGTATAGATAAGAAAGGAGTGAAAGTATTGTCTATTGAAGAAAGTGCTGATTTATTATACACACAACTGTTAAACGAATTAATCAGCAATTATGATGATTTCATCGAGATCAAGGATTCCGAAAATGTCACGATTCATAAAACAGATGTAACAGCCGCACTCTCCCTTCAAGCGACCGTAACGACAATCATTACTCTTTTAATTCAAATTCTTGTACCAGATGATGAAGTGGCTGCAAACATCACAGAACAGCTTTTAGCTGCACAACAAGTGACAGTTCAAAAGAAAACAGTGATTCAAATCATCAATTGTTATAACGTCACGATTACATTATCTGATGCATCCATTATGAACTCCGTACAAATTCTCACTCAAACACTGAATGTACTTTTAGTTGAAGCCGGCATTCTTTGACCCTTTCTTTTTCTAACATCACGTATGAAAGAGGTGAAATAATCGTGGCTGAAGAGAACGAAAAAAAGGAGTTTCAAATCAACACTGATGTTGATCCATTAACAAGCCTTCTTGTAAGTGATATTTTAAACAAAAATAATGTCACAGATGATCAGAAAGCAAACCTTTCAGAAGATCAAAGAAGGATGATTTTGAAGCTGGTTCAGGATTTACAAAAGAAAGCAGATGATTTCGTACAGCAGCAGCAGGAGAAAAAGCGTCAGGCAGAGGCAGCAAAACATGCAGAAGAGGTCGAGCCTGAACCACAAGTGCGCCCTAAACGAAATTCACTTCGAGAACGTATCCAGCAGCGTCGTCAAGCGCAGCAAAATAACGATTAAATAAAAATGGGTTGCCTGCTAGGATAAATGCCCGAGACAAAACCAATCATTCCAGCATTTAATAAAGTAAACGGAAGGAGGAAAAGAAATGGATTCTAAACCATACTCTTGGGTCGCTCTAGATCGCAACTGTACACACCACGGCGATTACCATCATAACTACGAAAGAAAAGCAGTTTGTGACGGCCACTATTATGATGATGAAGATGTTTTACAAGACTTTGATCAAGTGAGTGTAACAAAGCAGACATCTGAGGAAGTCATTATCGTTAGAGATTCTTGTGACATTAACGTCTCTTCTGTTGATGCACAGGTTGCAGCATCTATCCAAGCAGCTGTTCAAACAGCGATCATCACCATTACAAACATCTCAATCGCTGATGGTGACCTAGCTGACCGCGTCACGCAAGATCTATTGCAAGCAGCTAGCCACAAACAAACAAATCGCCAGAAACTTGTCATCGAAAACTCTAGAAACGTTACAGTCTCTACAATCGATGCAGACATCTCTATTGCCATCCAAACGCTTACACAGACACTTGTTGCGACGATCGTTGCAATTGGTATCCTCTAATGTACAAAAGCAGAGCGAAAAGCTCTGCTTTTCCTTTTCTAAAAATACAACAAAGATAAATAGTCATTTACCCACACCAACTAGAGGGCGCATACATATGTTGTTAAGGACTAAAGTCAAATACCTTGTTAAAGGAGCTGAAATCCATGAGCTGCGGAAAACACCATGGCCGACATGATGAAAACTGTGTATGCGATGCGGTTGATAAGATTTTAGCAGAGCAGGAAGCTGTAGAAGATAAATGTCCTACGAGCTGCTACAGTAATTTATTAAGCCCGACAGTTTCTGGAAAAGATACGATTCCGTTTTTACTTTTTGATAAAAAGGGCGGATTGTTCTCTACTTTCGGAAACATTGGAGGATTTGTTGACGATTGCCAATGCTTCGAATCCATTTTCTTCCGGGTTGAAAAATTGCATGACTGCTGTGCCACATTATCTGTGTTAAGACCTGTTGATGTACACGGACATACGCTAAGCGTTTGTCACCCTTGCGATCCTGACTTCTTTGGTTTAGAAAAAGCGGACTTTTGTATCGAAGTTGATTTGAACTGTTTCTGCGCGATCCAATGTTTAAATCCAGAACTTGTCGACAGAGTCATGCCAACAAAAGATAAAAAGCATCATCACCACGGCTAAACCAATCGCCCGCTCATCTAACTTGTCATAAGTCAAAGCATCCCCTTCCTCACGAGTGACAACCAATCATGCGGAGCAGTCAGCAAAAGGCGGCCGCTTCCGCATTGATTGACATTAGATGCATCAACCGGCGAGACACGTAATAAAGCTTATAGATGATGATGACAGTGCTCAAACACTCAAACAAATTTCCTTGTATAGGAGGGTTGAATATGAGCCGCAAACATTCATGGAACTGTGTAGCAGAGGCTGTTGAAAACATAAACGACTTACAAAATGCCGTCGAAGAGGATTGCCCGACCAGCTGTTACAGCAATCTCCTTTCTCCATCACATTCATTAGGTGACACTGTCCCGTTTGTTCTATTTACCTCAAAATCAAAACCATTCGTCGCATTCGGAAACGTCGGAGAAGTAGATGCTGGCCCTTGCTTCAGCACTGCATTTTTCAGAGTCGAACACATCTCTGATCACTGCGCAACACTCAGCTTGCTTATTGCATTTGACAAAGATCGTCATATTTTAGATTTTACAGATAAAGATTCCGTATGTGATGTGTTCCGTTTAGAAAAATCAAAATATTGCATTGAAGTAGACCTTGACTGCTTCTGCGCAATCGAGTGCTTAAATCCAAGACTCATCAACCGTAGCTGCTAACAAAAAAAGTCCCGTTATGGGACTTTTTTTATGTTCATTAAAAACCAAGTGGATGAATAGAAGAAATATCACCAATCGCTAATTCCACTGGATTACCGCCGCCTGCTGTGCGGATGACCACCATATTGTCTTTTCTCTCCATGATGATTCCTCTGTATGTTTTTCCATCGGCTTCAATGAGGCAAAGCGCTCTCGGCATATTATGCGGCAGACTTGTAAGAAAATCGACTTTCTCCTCGATATTCATTTGGCTTAACGGCTTCTTCACTCGTTTTCTTCTTGGTTCTTCTTTTGTTTCATGAAATACGCCTTCTGGCTGTTTTTCTTGTTCTTGTACTGGCTCTCGATTTTGTGAATTATCTTTTTCTTGATTGATCTCCCGCTCTTGCTGTAGCGCAGGCGGCTCTTCTTTTTTCTGCTTTACTTCCTGTGATACAGGTTCTTGCACGCTCTCTTCGATTGCATCCTCTTTGGCACTTTTTTTGGCTTCTGAAGGTTTTTCTGACTTCTTGCGCTTTCTCACAATATTTTGCATGGCCGGCGCTGATTCATCATAGCTCGGCTGAACAATATACATAAGCGGCTTTTGATTCTCATCACCTTTATTTGACATACTGATCCCTCCCGAATGATTCATTCCTTATATATATGAGAGGACACCCCAAATCAGAAGAAAAATAAAAAACAGCATACCAGTGATTGGTATGCTGCAAATCATTTATTCGTTTAGCGGGCAATGATATGGAAGCCAGAATCAACATGAAGATTCTCACCTGTCATGCCGCGCGATAAATCACTGAATAAGAATAGTGCTGTATCGCCAACTTCTTCAGGAGTCGTTGTACGGCGAAGCGGTGCACGCTCTTCAATATCCTTCAGGATCGTATTAAAGCCGCTGATTCCTTTTGCAGATAACGTACGAATTGGACCAGCAGAAATGCTGTTCACACGGATACCTTCCGCTCCAAGATCAGCTGCTAAGTATTTCACACTTGCTTCAAGGGCTGCTTTTGCTACACCCATGACATTATAGTTAGAGACAACGCGCTCTCCGCCTAGGTAAGTAAGTGTGACAATGCTTCCGCCTTCTGTCATGAGCGGACGTGCTGCTTTTGCTACAGCTGTTAGTGAATAGGCACTAATGTTGTGCGCTAAAAGGAAACCTTCACGGTTCGTGTTCAAATATTCACCGACAAGCTCTTCTTTGTTCGCAAATGCAATCGCATGTGCAACACCATGGATGACTTGTACTTTTTCTTTAATCGTTGCAAAACATTTTTCGATTTCTTCATCACTTGTCACATCACAAGGAAGAATAATGGAATCATCACGCTCTAGCGTGCTTGCTAGCTCTTTCACTGATTCTGCCAGACGATCTCCAACATAAGTAAAAATCAAACGAGCTCCTGCTTCGTGAAGTGAACGAGCAATTCCCCAAGCGATGCTTCGTTTATTGGCAACACCCATCACCACAATATTACGGCCTTCTAAAGAAAAGTTCATATGTATTAAAGCCTCCTATTTTTTCAAGACATAGTATTAGTACCTGATCATAATCTTATCACAAATCATGAGATATTGACAATTTCCGCTGAAAGAAAGTTTTTATTTCAGAAAAAAGACCGTCCTCACAAGTGAAGACAGTCTTCTTTTTATGCTTTGACTCTGTTTTGCTGATAAGCAAAGTGGTTAGTCGGTCCGTGCCCAGCACCAATATTCAGAGGAAATTTGATCGCCTCATGGACAAAGGTTTCTGCCGTTTCAAAGGCTTCCTTCATGGAACGACCTTTTGCTATTTCTGCCGTTAATGCCGCTGCAAATGTACAGCCTGTTCCGTGTGTATGTGGTGTATCAATATGTTCATTACTGAGTTCAAAAAAGCTTTTTCCATCGTACAAAAGATCTGTAATGAGGCCGTCTGAAGGGCTATGACCTCCTTTGATCACAACATAGGACGTGCCAAGCTCATAAAGTCGTTCTGCCGCTCTATGGCGATCGTCTTTTGTCTGAATGCGCATGCCTGTCAGCACTTCTGCCTCAGGGAGATTCGGTGTGACTGCATAACTGACAGGTAGTAACTGTGTTTTCATAGCAGAGACCGCATCTTCATTTAATAAAGAAGCGCCTCCTTTGGCAATCATGACTGGATCGACAATTAGTTTCAAGTCATATTGCTTCGTCTTTTCAGCAACGACACTGATCATGTCGGCACTCCACAGCATCCCTGTTTTAGCGGCATCTGGCAACAAGTCTTCTGCTACTGCATCAATTTGACTTTCGAGCGCCTCGATAGACAGTGGATAAATACCGTGAACACCAAGTGTGTTTTGAGCTGTAATGGCCGTAATGGCGGACATTCCGTACACACCAAGCTCCTGAAAGGTTTTCAAGTCTGCTTGAATACCTGCTCCACCACCAGAATCAGTACCTGCGATGGTTAATGCTTTTTTAATCGTCATGTCATCTCACCCTCTCATTAACCAATCCATTGATGATATATCGTTCTCGCTTTCGCAATATCATTTGTCCCATGTACAAGCGCTCTGCCATCTTTGAATAAAACAAGCTTGTACTCATCCTTCTGACACGAAAGCAAATAAGGATTTTCCAGCACATCCATTCCTGCTTTCTTTAGCTGACGGGCTACTTCATGCAGCGCCGGGGGTGCCCCTAGTGCACTGCGAATTTGTACGGTATTTCGTCCACATAATACATCTGCTTTTGCTCTTTGATCATATGAGAGAAATGGGTATGTCTTAAGACCGCAGCTTGGACATTGTTTCTTTTTTAAAGACGTAACGGATCGAATATCAGATCGCTCGTTTGTCCATAAATCAAACGATCTTAATACCGGCGTGATGTGGTGTCCTGTTAAAAGCTTCAGTGCATCCGCCACTTGATAGGCCGCAACCTGCTGCACAACTGGACTAATAATTCCTGCTGTATCACATGTCATGCCTTGTGCAGGTAAATGCTCAAGTAGGCAGTGTAAACATGGTGTTTGACCAGGAATCACTGTGAATTGAATACCGTAGCTTGCTACACAGGCTCCGTAAAGGAACGGAATTTGATGTTTGACGGCTGCATCGTTCGCAATCATTCTCACCTCAAAATTATCCGCTGCATCCACGATGATGGATGCCCCGCTGACGTACTCATCAATATTTTGAGCGGTCACGTCAATGACGATTCCTCTCACATGAACGTCACTGTTCACCTGCTTGAGTCTTTTCTCAGCAGCCACAGCCTTTGGCAGCCGATCAAGAACATCTTGTTCTGTGTATAGCTGCTGACGCTGCAGGTTGCTCCATTCAATATAATCTCTATCCAAAATGGTGACAGATCCTACGCCGGCACGGACGAGCATTTCAGCACTCGCTGTTCCAAGTGCCCCAGCCCCAATAATGACGGCCTTTGAGGCATGTAGCCGTTTTTGTCCTTCTGTTCCAATCGGCCTAAAAAGCTCTTGGCGTGAATAACGTGTGCTCAAAATGCTGGCATTCCTTCCTGCGGACTGCTGGCTGTTCCATAGTTTTTGAGTGGAATACGGCCTGCCTCGAAACCAAGTCTTCCAGATTCAATCGCCAGCTTCATCGCTTTAGCCATTTTCACAGGGTCCTTTGCGCCAGACACGGCTGTATTCAGTAATACAGCATCAGCGCCCAATTCCATCGCATAAGCAGCATCCTTCGGAGAACCTACACCCGCATCAATAATAACTGGCACCTTTGCCTGTTCGATAATAAACGATAGATTCAGAGGGTTTAAAAGCCCTTGACCTGAACCGATTGGAGAAGCACCTGGCATAATGGCATGGACACCAAGTTCTTCTAATTTCCTTGCCAGCACCACATCATCTGACGTATATGGCAGCACGATAAAACCTTCTTCTAATAACATTTCAGATGCTTTTAACGTTTCGACTGGATCTGGCAGAAGAGACCTTGAGCAGCCAATGACTTCTACTTTGATCATGTCACACAGTCCAGAAGCTTTCGCTAAACGAGCAATCCGCACTGCTTCTTCCGCTGTACTTGCCCCGGCAGTATTTGGTAGCAATGTATAGGCTGATAAATCGAGCTGCTCTAAAAAATTGGGCTGTGATGGTTCAAAGATGTTCATTCTTCGCACAGCAAAGGTCAAAATTTCAGCTTCTGATACGTTGACCGCCTCTTTTTGAACTTCAAATGATGGATACTTTCCTGTCCCTAGTAATAGTCTTGATGTAAATGTTTTTCCGCCAATGCGCAGCATGGTGTCATCCTCCTCCTACAAAGTGAACGATTTCAATCGTGTCATTTGGTTGAATTTTTACCTGTTGAAAGGCTTCTTTATCTATAATTTCTTGGTTCTTTTCAACGATCACCACTCGGTTTTCAAGTTGATAGGCTGATAGCAGATCAAAAACCGTGCCATTTTCCTTATCGAAATCAACCATTCTTCCATTCAATTGAATTTTCATACGAACAATGCCTCCTTTCGCCCAATACGAAACGCATGAAGCCATTCCTTGTGAACAGACTCGCCTACTATCAAGCCGCGAATGATTTCCCCCGTAATTGGCGCAAGTAAAATGCCATTTCGGTAATGTCCCGTTGCAAAAAGAATACGCTCGTCTTCTGGATGTTTTCCGATATAGGGGTGCCGGTCGCTTGTCGCTGGCCGAAGACCTGCCCAGCATTGATCAATCGGCATCTCTCGAATAGAAGGCATGAGCTGAGATGCTTTGTGAATAACTGCTTCAATACCGCCAAGTGTCGGAACGGCCTGCCAGTCATTCGGTATCATCGTTGCACCAATCACTAGCTTACCGCTATCCCTTTGAACGATATAACAATGATCATGATAGATGGTGTGTGCAAGCGCTGGACCGTTATTCCAAACAGACACGCATTCTCCTTTTACTGGATAGAGAGAATGTGATAACCCCAGTTCTTCTAAAAAACGGCCTGACCATACACCACTTGCTACAGTCAGATGATCACATGTGAAGATGCCTTTAGCTGTACTGACTGTCAATGTTTCTTTTCCCCTCTTCACATCGATAACGGGGGTAAACTCCTTCACATCCGCTCCGTGCCGAACAGCTGCCTGCCAAAAAGCCCTGCATACCGCATATGGCTCGACATGTACATCATCTGCTATCAAGCCTGCTCCTACGATGTCATCTGCAATTTGAGGCATACGTTCTTTTACGCTGCTTGCTTCAAGCCATTCAAATGTGGGCAAATGCTGCATCCGGCAAAGCGCACGTTTTTCTTGTTCTGTAAAAGCCACCTTCATAATCCCGCCCACTGATGTCCGAATATCAATGCCCGATTCATGCTGAAGGTCGACCGTTAATTTTTCATATAAAGCCTGACTTTGTCTACCTACTTGAAAGAAAATATCTTCATCACCTTCTCCTTCAGCATGTGCACCCAGCATGCCAGCAGCCGCACTCGTCGTTTGCTTCCCGATCTCATTTGCCTCAAATAAGACAATCTGCTTTCCTGCTTTTGCAAGGTGATAAGCGATCGACATCCCTATGATTCCACCACCAATGATTGCAACATCATAATGCTTGTTCATAAGGATTCTCCTTTCGCTTTTTAGAAAATGTTTGCGCCATTTTGCGCGGCTGAGGATGAGCAAAAATTCCCGACATGACGGCTATTCCCTTTAAATCAACATGCATCAATTCTGGCAGTCGTTCTGGTGTGATTCCACCAATGACAACGACTGGAATGGACAGCTCAGAAGTCATGTCTTCCACAATCTTTATGCCTCTCGCCTGAAGTCCGGGTTTGCATGCGGTATCATACACATGCCCAAACATGACATACTCTGCCCCGTTCTTCTCTGCTGCTTTGGCTTCTTCTATCGAATGAACCGATACCCCCGCATGGAGGTGAGGAAATTTTTGTCTTAATTCCTTTGGCGAAAAGCTGTGTCCTGGAAGATGAACCCGGTGAATATTGGTCAGCAGCGCAACGTCAACTCGGTCATTTATAATCAGCTTTTCTTTCGGAACACCTTCTGCTAGGAGTTGTTTCACGAGGTGAACCAGCTCACCTGCTGCCTTCGATCGTTCACGAATATGAATAAAGTCTACTTCAGACGCAATGTCTTTTATTTGCTTGATGAGCTCCCTGACAGGAAGCGTATCATTTGTCACTGCATGGAGTTCCATTTGCACCAACCCCATCTAAGCATGCTGTCTGCCACATTTCTTTTTCATACGCCATCTCCCAGAAATGGTATTCGTAATAGCTCGAAATCACGAAATTTTCTTTCATATTAGCCCGCACATGTTCTGGCGCTTTTTCTGCAAGTTCATCAAAACGGTTCACCTGTTCAAAAACAAGCTCTTTAAACCAATCCCCGCCATATGTCAAAATCCATTCTTGATAAATCGGATGGTCAGGCGTTGTTTGTTTCAGTTTTTCTCCTACCTCATAATAAAGCCAGTAGCACGGCAATAATGCGGCTAAAATTTCTTCAAAACGACCGCTTTTCACAGATCGGTACATATGCGAGGTATATGCATAAGCAGTTGGAGAAGGTTTAAAGTTTGCCAGCGCTTCATCAGAGATCTGGAGCAGTTCTGTGAACTTTCTATGCAGTGATAGCTCTGCTTCATACGTACCCTGCGCATGATATGCCATTCTGCCTGTCGTATGTAAGTCCTCACTAATAGCGGCTCCATACGATTGTACTTTTGCAAAATGAGTTAAATAGTACGAATCCTGCATCACATAATAAGTGAAACGATCGAGTGAAAGTGTGCCATCACCAATCCCTTTCACAAAAGGGTGTGTAAAGCTCCCATTCCACCATCTAGCTGCTGCTTCTTTACATTCGTTCGAAAATGTCATGTTCCTCTCCTCCTGTTTTTCCATATAAAAAAACCACTTTCCGCGTGGAAAGTGGTTTGGAATTTGTAAAAAGCATAGTCAAACACCGCACCACTTCCCTACGCAGGTATGAACCTGTTCAGGTAATGAGGGTCTAAAAGTCTACACTTTTATCTCAGCCCTTTTAAAGGACTCCCCTAGTGGATCAAACATATATTGTTGTACCTCTATCTTAATCAGGATTTGTTCATCGGTCAAGGGTTCATTGCAACTCTAATTGGGCTCTAAGTCCTGCCACATACTCCCGGGAGCCAGACACAAGCACGCGGTCACCGCTTCTAAGCGTCGTATCCCCATGCGGTACTAAGCTGTCAATTCCTCTAAAAATACGGACAAACACCAAATCGCCGGTAAAAGGAAATTCCCTCAGCATGACATTATGATACCGATGATTGTTCATTTGAATTTGATACAAAGAAGAATCCTCATTTGTTAACAAGCGAATCGCATCAGGTGCTTCAATCAATGCCCTCAGCACCGTTTTAGATGATAAGAAGTTAGAAAAGGTATCGATCCCTGCTTCCTTTAAAGTCAGCTCGGCTTCCGCTTTGTTAACACTTGCAATGACTTGTTTAGACCCTTCTTCTTTTGCAAATAAAGCAATTTCCTTATTTTTCGTTTCACTGCCTGTAGCCACAACGAGCACATCCTCTTGCCCGATGCCAGCCTGCCTGAGCGTATCATCGTCATATTGTTCAATCGCTTCAACTTCAAAGATGGAGTCAGCAAGCAAGGCTTCTTTATTTTCCTGAAAGACGTGTAAAATACGGATGTCATATTCATCCTGATGCAAATCAAGCGTCACAGGTAACGTCAGCTGATTCGCTCCAATAAACGTCACACGCTTTTTATGATTGGTTTCACGTTCTTGTTTAAATAACGCCTTAAACCAAACAGGTGTTAAAACACTCGTGAGCACAGCGACTAGAATAAGGGCTCCTGACATTTTATGATCAATGACACCAAGCCGCTCACCAATCGTTGCAGCAGCAATAACTAGGGATAACGTCGAGGTTAATAAAAAACCAGAACCGATGACTTTTTTCATGTCATACCATTTTTTTAAATAAAGAATCGGAACGAGTTTACTAAGCAATAATGCGATAAACAGTAGCGGAATCATGATCATGATGGTTGGATCTTTAAAGAGTGACCATATATTCAGGTCCACACCGACCATCACAAAAAAGATCGGAATTAAAAATCCATAGCCAAACGAGTCCAGCTGCTGTACGAGCTCTTTATTAGGCGAAAGAAGAGACACAAGCACACCTGCTAAAAAAGCCCCAAGAATATTTTCAGCACCGAGTGATTCAGATAAGGCAACTAAGACTATAATGAGAGTAAAGATGGCTCTTGTCCCAATTTGCACCGTTCCTTTTGACATGGACTGAAAAATGGACTTTGTCTTAAATACCCGGCCAAATAAATAAAGAAGAATACCTGCCGCAAATAATAATAAGAGCAACCACATGTTCCCTGTTCCATCGCCATAAATGGAGGAAAACACAGCAAGTAAAATCATTGTCACCAAATCAGCAATGACGGCTACAAGCAAAATGATTTGACCAATATTCGTCTGCATCAACTTTTCCTCTTTTAATGTAGGAACCACGACACCCAATGAGATGGTGGAAATAATAAGCGTCATTAAAAAGGCATTTTGAATAAATCCTGCAAGGACAAACGCATAAGACAGGATAAAGGACATACAAAATACGCCAACAAAAATAATGGTCGCTGTTTTAAATGTATTCGGTTCTTTTAATCCATTTGGTAGTTCTCGCACTTTCTTCTTTGATTCAAAAGAAGAAAAATCTATTTCAAGTCCACTTAAAAACATAAGAAAAATAAAACCTAGCATGGATAACGTATCTAGCCATGCGTCGTGTTCAACAACTAGTTGAAGACCGCTTTTTCCAATGATGAGCCCCATGATGATTTCAGCGACAACGACTGGGATGGTCAGCTTAAATCGGTGCAATAAAATGGGGGTGAAAAAGGCTACAATAATAACGACAACGAGTGATGAAACAGATGTATGCTCCATTGGCTAAAGCCTCCTAACATTCATGTTTAATTTTTAAGTTTTACGTTAAAGCATTGATTCTAACAATTGCGCAAATGAAATGAAAGCCATTCGTTATATTTTCTAAAATTCAAACTTCTTTATATCCGATCAATGGATGAAAAAATCAGGAGGAACCTTTATGAAATTCGATATCATCGGCGATATCCACGGCTGCTACGAAGAGCTGCTTACCCTCATACACAAACTAGGATACGAACTCAAACATGGACTACCTGTCCACCCTGATAAGAGAACACTGGCCCTTGTTGGTGATTTAACAGACCGCGGCCCTCGATCAGTTGCCGTCATGCAATTTGTCATACACGCCTATTCTAAGGGCGCAATCCGCTATGTGCCTGGCAACCATTGTTTTAAGCTGTATCGCTATTTGAAAGGAAATCCCGTAAAATTACTGCATGGCATTGAAACAACGGTGAACGAAATCAAAAACCTGCCGCATGATGAACAAACCATTTTATCACGTGAATTTAAACATTTATTTGAAAAGGCACCGCTTTATGATGTACTGATTCCGAATGAACTGATCATTGCACACGCAGCGATGAAGGAAAAGGATATTGGCAAAAAACCGAACAAACAGATGAGGTCTTATCTATTATTTGGAGCAGTCACCGGAGAAACATGGCCAGACGGTCGACCTGTCAGGAAGGACTGGGCAAAGGAATATCACGGAAAACCATGGATTGTGTACGGGCATACACCCGTAAAAGAACCAAGATTTATCGGTAGAACGGTTAACATTGATACAGGCTGCATCTTTGGCCACAAGCTCTCTGCCCTTAGATATCCAGAGCTTGAGACCGTATCTGTTCCTTCATCTATGCCATATGATGATTCAAGATTTCAGCATTTCACGCAATAAAAAACCCGGTCCACCATGACAGGTGACCGGGTTTACTTGTTTACTGAAGCAATAATGTCATATCATCCGGCAAAGGAGCCGAAAAGGTCATGGACTCCCCTGTTATCGGATGCGGAAAAACAAGGGTTTCACTATGAAGTGCCTGCCTGCCTATTCTCTCGCTTGTTCCACCATATAGCGTATCTCCAACAAGCGGATGACCAAGGAATTGCATGTGAACACGAATTTGATGAGTTCTTCCCGTTTCAAGTGTAAGGGACACATCAGACATATCTAAATGAGTATGTACCGCCCGCACCGTATAATGTGTTACGGCTTCCTGACCAGATTCATCCACCATTCGTTCAATAATGCTGTCCCCTTTTCGAGCAATTTTTGCTCTAATTGTTCCTTCCTTTTGCGTGATCATGCCATGTGTAATGGCTCTATACGTTCGCTTGACTTCCCCTTTTTTCTGCGCCTTTGATAAAAGGCTGTGTGCAAAGCGATGTTTAGCGACTAACATGACACCAGAAGTATCACGATCAAGACGGTTCACCAAATGGACAGTCAGTCGAACAGGCTGTTCAGCATAATGGTGAAGCACCCCATTTGCAATACTATACTCAGGGTGCTCTCGAGAAGGAATCGATGGGATATACGGCTTTTTATTCAGCACAAGCACGTGCTCGTCCTCAAATAAAATATCAAGCGGAATGGCCGCAGGTTTTAGCCCTTCACTCACTTTTTCCTCGGGAAATAAAATGGTGAGCCTGTCTCCCTCGCGCAGCTCATATCTCACGGTCACATGCTCTCCATTAATCAGAAGGTCACCGCCATCAAATTTAATATCTGTCAGCATTCGTTTTGAAATGCCAAGATCGATTAAGTAGTCCTTCAGCAGCCTGCCTTCTTCTTTGGCTGATATGGTTTTGTTTATCTTAAAGTATTCCAGCGAGAACAACCTCTTTCTTATTCTCCTTTGCCGATAAAGGAATCTTGCACCCTTTTCCAAAACGGAAATGGTCTAAATCGGGCAAACCGGACATTCTCGTCTGCCACTCGGCATTGAATGGATTTCACATCTTTATGCAGCAGCGACAAATGATCTATCGTCACCTGAAAATCCACATCATTAATCGGTTTGATCACACACGTATGGTGGTCCGGCAAAATGAGCGGCGAACCGACCGTTCTAAACACTCTGTTGTTGATTGAAGCCATTTCTGCCAGCTGGATCGCCCTAATGGATGGGTGAATAATAGCCCCGCCAAGTGCCTTATTATAGGCTGTACTGCCAGATGGTGTAGACAAACAAAGACCGTCTCCTCTGAATGTTTCAAAAAGCTGACCCCTAATCTCAACATCTGCCACAAGTGTACCTTCCATACTTTTAATCGTACATTCATTCATTGCTAAATATTTTTCTTCCCTGCCCCCATCGTTGTACCTGACGATGACTTCAAGAATCGGATATTCCACAATATGATAAGGCGTTTTGGCAATGGCTAACACAAGCTTTTCAATTTCACTCGGGACCCAGTCCGCATAAAAACCAAGATGGCCTGTATGTACGCCGACAAAAGCGGTTTCGTTCAGACGGTTGCTATACCGGTGAAAAGCGTATAAAAGGGTTCCGTCTCCGCCAACTGTAATGACGAGATCGGGTTCCTCTTCATTTAATTCCATTCCAAAATCCAATAAGTAGGTCTGTATTTTATTTTTAAGTGTGTCAGATACAGAATTCCCTTTCGAAGAAACTGCAAATTTCATGAATTCTTCTCCTTTTCCACCTTGCTGCGACGAGAAAGCAGCATCATATTTGTTTAAGCTCAGGCTCAGCTATCGTTTTTCTTTTTCCGGGAAAAAGCCACTTGTGCTTCTTGAATTTCGCCTCTTATTTCAGACATCTCATCATCAAGAAGAGATGCTGCCTCAGAAGCTCTTTGAAGGCGCTGCTTGACCTTCTCCGGGATATTCCCGCTATATTTATAATTCAGAGAATGCTCGATGGTCGCCCAAAAATTCATGGCTAATGTACGGATTTGGATTTCGACGAGGAGCTGCTTCTCTCCATTGATCGTTTGTAGCGGATATAACACAACAAGGTGGTACGAGCGGTATCCGCTTTCTTTATGTTCTGCAATATAGTCGCGTTTATCTACAACCACGAAATCTTTTCGTGACTGGAGCATTTTCTTGACGACTTGTATATCTTCTACAAATTGGCACATAATGCGAAGCCCAGCAATATCCTGCATCGTTTCAATCTCATGCATCGGGATGTTTTTACGCTTTGCCTTTTCCAATATGCTGGCAACGGGTTTCACTCGGCCAGTGACAAATTCTACTGGTGAATGGTCATCCTCAAATTCATACAGTTTTCGAATGCCTTTTAGTTTCACTTTTAATTCTTCGACTGCTTGCTTATATGGTGCGAGGAATTGATCCCATTGTTTTTTGTCCATGAAACTTCCCCCAATTCCAAATACCTAATTATTTCAGAGGAATGTGCTCTTCACTTTCTCTTCCATATCTCCGTAATTGGCATTGTCTTTAATATTGTCGATTAAATAGTTTAATTCCTGATGAAGTTGAATGAGTTCTAGTGTTTGCTCTTCCGCCGCCAAATAGACAGGGATTTCACGATTCATTGCTTCTTTTAATGGAGCCCATGTATGTTCTCCTAAAATAAGATACGTAAAAGACTCCTCAGTCTCAAGTATGTAAACGAACGCAAAGTGATCAGAATCAACAAGCATTTGTCCTGATGCTTTTGCTTTTTGAATTTGCTCATCTGACTGGACCGTCAAGATCAGCCTGTCTTCTTTTAAAGTTGCTTCTGTGATTTCAATTCTGTTTTGCATCATGATCTCCTTTACAACAAAGTACAGCTTTATTTTATCATATCAAGTTCAATATTGATAAACCGAACTTTTTGAGAAAATTTGATTTCTCCATTTCGTTGTTCATTTTGCCTCATTTAGCATCTATATACGTCTCTTTTTAAGGAATAAATAAGAAAAAAAGAAGCTTTTCATGTACAATAATCATATTTCCTCTAAATGAAAGGTTGATGTCAAAATGGCACAGGAAATTGAGATAGAACTAAAACAATTATTAATGAAAGAAGAATTTGAACAGCTAAAAGATTATTTTCAATTAAAGGACGAGGACTTCCACACTCAAACCAACTATTATTTTGATACACCTCAATTTGATATAAAATCCAAATTCGCTGCATTACGAATGAGAGAAAAAGGCGGGCAGTGGGTCCTCACATTAAAGGAACCGCATGAGATCGGCCTTTTGGAAACTCACCAAACGATCGATCCTCCCGCAAGTCTTGAACATTTCCACCTGCCTGAAGGTGAAGTGGCAGACAGATTAGTATACCTTCACATTCAAAAGGATCAAATCGTGTATTTTGGTTCACTGGAAACGTCAAGAGCAGAAAAAATGATCAAAGAAGGCTTAATTGTTTTGGATCACAGCCGATATTTAACAGTAGAGGACTATGAACTTGAATTTGAAGTGAGCGATTTAGACATTGGACAAGCCGCTTTCACAGCATTGCTTCAGCAATTTCAGATCCCACCAAGACACACGAAAAACAAAGTCGTACGTTTTTATGAAGAAAAAATGAAAACAAAAGAATAGATGAATTCCTTGAAGGAGGAACATGATGAACGTCAATCAACTTCAATCCTTTATGCAGCTGCAAGCACTCAAATCGTTACAATCTGATAATGGACAAACACAACTCACAGCTGGACAAGAATCAAGCGCTGAGACTTCATTCCAGTCGCTGTTGCAAGATTTTTTAGGCGGATCAGAATTATCTCGTCTCCCGCTTTCCATTTCTGCTTTCATGGGATCGGACCCATCAACGTCTCCGAACACGCAATATGCACGCATGAATCCATATTTATCTGCGATAGCGGGCAGTGAACAGCTTCAATCTCAGTCTCTTTATGCAAATGACAGCCAATTGAATACCGCAAATGGTATTGGAAACGTCTTAAATAACAGCTACACACCGCCGCTTCAAAAAGCTGTTTCAGGCTCTTCATCAAAAGAGATTAATCAGATCGTCTCACAAATGGCTCAAAAGCACGGAGTTCCAGAAAAGCTGATCCACGCAGTGATCAAGCAAGAATCCGGTTATCGCACGAATGCTGTCAGCCATGCAGGTGCACTTGGACTGATGCAGCTTATGCCGTCTACTGCTAAATCACTTGGCGTGAACAATGCCTTTGATGCAGCCCAAAACATTGAAGGCGGAACGAAGTATTTAAAACAAATGCTGCAAAAATATAATGGAAATGTCTCACTTGCCTTAGCCGCTTATAACGCAGGCTCAGGGAATGTAGATAAGTACGGAGGCATTCCTCCATTTAAAGAAACACAAAATTATGTAAAGAAAATCACAGCTCAATATTTCGCCTAAACCGAAGAGAATAACCTCTTCGGTTTTTTGTATGTCGCTTTTCACCCTTTTTTGACTGAATGTGTTATGATATGGTCAATTGAACACGGACCCTGTCTCCCTCACTATTCCCAAAGCACCAAAGCGGTTTGTTTGTGGAATTGAGTAGAGGTTGTTAAAATAAGTATACAAGAATAGAAACAACAAAATAGAACAAACTGAATATCACTTTTGAAATACATGAAATTCGCAATAGGGTGAGCCATCCTATTAGCTACGAGTTAAAGGAGTAGTCAACATGGTACAATCGTTTAACGCACCTTACGAAGCGGTTGGAGAGGAACTTCTATCGCAACTTGTTGATACTTTTTATGAAAATGTAAAGTGTCATCCTTTGCTTCATCCTATTTTCCCGGATGACTTAAAAGAAACAGCAAGAAAACAAAAACAGTTCTTAACTCAATATTTAGGCGGACCGCCGCTTTATACTGAGGAGCATGGTCACCCAATGCTACGGGCGAGACATCTCCCTTTTCCGATTACTGAGGAGCGGGCGGACGCATGGCTTGAATGCATGGAGGATGCAATGGATCAAGTAGGACTAACCGGCGATATTCGTGACTTTTTATTTGAGCGGCTGTCTTTGACGGCTCGTCACATGGTCAACCAAATACCTGAAAAGGACGGACGATCTTGAGCTGCAATCCGCATGAGCAATATTTCTCACATTGTCACGGACATCCTCAAAAGCCGATTGAAATCTATGTATTCATTGATCCTCTCAGCCCGGACTGCTGGTTATTAGAGCCATCAATTAAAAAGTTGAAAATGAAATATGGCCGTTTCTTCACTTTACGAACGGTTACAAGTTCTAGTATTAATGCTTTGAACCGGAAACGAAAAAAACATTTACTAACCGAAGCGTGGGGGAAATTTGCCACGAAAACTCAGACCAAAAAAGAACAAATGCTGTCTGAACAAATTGTGACATCACCTTATCTCGCCTCTCTTGCATTAAAAGCAGCTGAACTTCAGGGCAGAAAATGCGGAATGAAATTTTTACGACTCATTCAAGAATCGCTTTTTTGCCATCAGCAGGACGTCACCAGTGAACAAGTCTTGCTAGAAAATGCAAAAACGGCTGGACTGGACATTGAAGAGTTCCAGCGAGATATCCATTCTCAAAGTGCTGTCAAAGCGCTCCAATGTGATATGAAAATCGCAGCTGAAATGGATGTGTCTGAGCTTCCCACTTTCGCCTTTTTTAATACGATAAATGGTGAAGAAGGATTAAAGATTTCAGGTGCATATTCTTATGATATTTACGAGGAAATTCTCTTTGAAATGATTGGCGAAAAACCAACACCTTCAGAACGACCGCCAATTGAATGGTTTATCGCTTACTTTCAATTTGCATCAGCAAAAGAAATTGCCGTTGTATATGACCTGACCCTTGAAGAAGTTGAACGCGAGATGAAAAAACTCGCATTTGCTAAAAAGGTAGAACGTGTACAAGTACATCAAGAAATGTTTTGGCGTTATACAGAAGGAGACAATCATTCAGATCTTGATGTCTACCGCTGTGAGAATGAACATGGGTGCTGACCCATGTTTTTTTCTTCACTCCCAAAGGAACACTCGTTCTATTTATAAGTACGAAGAAACCGCGCCGGGATAAGCGCGGTTTCACTATGTCTTAACGACAACAAAGGGGATGGGAGAAATTTTTCACGGTCAAACAAAGGGGTAATGTTTGTATGTGATTAATTTCACATCTGTAGTATATCAAATTTTGTCGACTTATGACAACCGATATACTATATGTTCATATTTTTGTCACAAAACATAAGAGGACTGTCACTTTCATATAGTGAAAGTAACAAAAAAATGGGGGGATCTGCATGCGCAGCACAACCATCGGACTTGTTGCCATTGGCTTATGTTTCTGTTTAAATATATTAGGCTTAATGAAGATGCTGCCTCTTTACCTGACATCTCCACTCCTATTCGCTTCTATTCTCTTTACACTCTATCGAATGAATCACCGAAAAACCTTCAAAGGATTTAAAGCGTAATCATTGAATGTACAAACCTCGTTCATATAGACGAGGTCTAGCGTGTAGGCAAACCCTCGCATTCGGTGTCAGTCCTGCAAAGGTTTTCTATCACGCTAAAAAGAAGTCAAAGGGCTAAAATTAAGTTCATTTTAGCCCTTTGTCAACAATCTGGTCTTTTTATTTCAAGAAAAAACTCCTGCCAAAAGGTGAGTTTGCACTCACACACCTGACAGAAGTCTTCTCGTTACTCACCAGTCTTTGAGATGAGCTCTTCCATTTCCTTTAATTTTTCTTCAAACAATTGACATGCTGCCTCAATTGGCTCTTTCGATGCCATATCTACACCAGCTTTTTTCAGCACGTTGATTGGATAGTCAGAGCTTCCTGCTTTAAGGAAGTCTGTATAGCGCTCCACCGCAGGTTTCCCTTCTTCTAAAATTTGTTTACTTAATGCCTGAGCCGCACTATAGCCTGTCGCATATTGATACACATAATAGTTGTAATAGAAATGCGGAATTCGCGTCCATTCTAATCCGATTTCCTTATCCACAACCATACCTTCGCCAAAATACTTCTTATTCAGGTCGTAATACAGGTTCGTCATAAACTCTGGCGTTAATGCCTCCCCTTCTTGCGCTTTCACATGAATCAGGTGCTCGAACTCTGCAAACATCGTTTGTCTGAATACCGTCCCTCTAAATCCTTCTAACAAATGATTGAGCACATACAAGCGCTGCTTTTTGTCCTCTAAATGATTCAGTAAGTATTCACCTAGTAATGCTTCATTTGTTGTAGAAGCTACTTCCGCTACAAAAATACTGTAGTTTCCGTACGGATATGGCTGATGCTTTCTTGTATAGTAGCTATGAACAGAGTGACCAAATTCATGAGCCAGTGTAAATAAATTATCAATATTATTTTGCCAGTTCATTAAGATATAAGGATTCGTACCATAGCTTCCAGAAGAATACGCGCCGCTTCGTTTCCCTTTATTCTCATAAACGTCTACCCAGCGATTTTCGAGTCCCTCTTTTAATACCGAAACATATTCTTCTCCTAATGGCGCTAACCCTTTCAGCATATAATCCTTTGCTTCATCATACGTCAGCTTCATGCCAGCATCTTTTACTAATGGTGTATACAAGTCATAATTGTGCACTTCATCAAGCTTTAATACCTTTTTACGCAATTCAATGTAGCGGTGTAATAACGGTAAATATTGATGAACTGTATCAATTAGATTGTCATACACTTCTTCAGGAATACTGTTGCGTGATAACGCTGCTTCTCTTGCAGATTTGTAATGACGTACTTTCGCATAAAAATTATCCTTTTTAATCGAGCCGCTGAGTGTAGACGCCAAAGTATTCTTATATTGATCATACGTTTTATAAACGGCTTTAAAAGCATTCTTTCTCACTTCACGATCATCACTGTTTAAAAAGGTAATGAAGTTGCCATGAGTAATTTTCTTTTCTTCTCCATTTTCATCCTTAACAGAAGGGAACGAAATATCTGCATTATTAAACATACTAAACGTAGTGGATGATGTTGATAAAGGTTCAGAGGCTTCAGCTAATAAAGCTTCTTGCTCCTCACTTAAAATATGCGGACGCTCTTTGTTAATTTCTTCGAGAGCGTGAGAATAAAGTTTTAATTCTTCTTTTTCCAAAATAAATTGCTGCAGCTTATCTTCTTGAATAGATAAAATTTCCGGAACAATATAGGCAGATGTACTAGACAGCTGTGTAAATAAATTGGATGCTTTATCATTTAAAGCCTGAAATGATGAATTTGTTGTATCTTCATCGTATTTCATGTGCGCATATGTATAAAGCTTACCAAGCTTTTCAGAAAGTTGATCCTGAAATGTTAGGGCTTCATACAAGACATCAGCAGAATGGGCCAGCTTGCCTTTAAATTGGGCGAGCTTCGGAATTTCTTTTTTTACAGCTTCGAATTCCTTATTCCAAGAATCGACACTTTCAAAAATATCTTCAAGGCGCCATTTGTTTTCTTCTTTTACTTCGCTTCTGTCTGGTAAATGATTGTTGTTATTTTGTGAAGTCATATGAATCCCCCTTGCATGAGTTGTGTTGAACCAACCTTTCGGAAAGTGAAAGAAATTGGTGTTGTATTTATCTTCTTTGTTTTGAACTATATTTGTCAAATCATATGCAGAAATAAATACCAAACAAACTAAAAAAATGAGAAAAAAGCGTTTCTTTCTATTCAATAGCAGCACCACCTTTTTCTTATCATGATCAAAGTGGGCATGAAACATGCTAATGAAATAAGAAAGCATCTCGTTTTATCGCTTCATCTGCTGTTTGTATAGGCTTTTGATTCGACGTTACTTGATAATTACCCTCTTTCGTCATGTATAAAAACCCTAGATTCACAAGCGCCCGTACATATGAAATGATCACCCCTTTGATTTCTTCTATTGTGACATTGGTATATCGGAGCTTCACTTCTTTATTCTGGACACATCGCTTAATTTCTTTTAAAAGTAGATGAATGGTCACTTGTTCTTTTCCCTTTCTAACCATCCAATCATAAAGACATCCTTGCCACACATAAACAGGGCTTGAAAAGATATATGCTTCTGTCAGGGGGATAAATAATTCTGTCGGTAGAAATGGCCATGCTGTTTGATGATGCTCATAAAAAATGGTTCTTAAACGCTTGCTTTCATTTGCTAAAATGCGGGGTGGCCGCTCCCTAAATTGCCGAATACACTTGAGCCACTCTTTATACAATTGATGATTGCTCGAGGAAACAGATAAGAGTGCTGGTAGTTGGCGATAAGCTGAAGGCGGTCTAACGGTCATTGAGGCACATATTTTCGTTGGCTGAAACACGAGAAGTTGATCCAGGTGGATGAATCTATTTTGGATCGGACAATAAAAAATGAGTCTCCTATTCTTTGACTGCCTTAAAATTCCCCAATGAATGGAGGAGAATGAAAAGAGCTGGCCAGCCATTCGTTTTAAACGATTCGCCCCTATGATCCATATAGGATAGAGCCCCGCAGCATGGAGACCTTCCGTTCGTTTATGTAGCTCTTTCCACGAAATATTTGCACATTGAAATTCGATGGCATAGCTTTTATTTTCTATAGCAACGGTCACATCAGGGCGCTGCTGAATGTTTGAAACATATTTCTCTAGTAACGGCTCATATCCAAGCTGCGTGAGCCAATCCTTAAGAGCCATTTTCCCTGCCTGATGATAAGCTGTTTCACCGGTGGACGCTAATGGACATGCCGAGAGCTGTTTATGTGCAAAATGATGGACACGATGCTCACCTAGCTTTAATAGAACCTCCTGCCTACATTCAGGACAGTAAAATTTGCACGTAGCTCTTACATGCTCTAGCCGCCTTTTAGTCAGATGTTGTGTGATGCGAACCAGCTTGCCATTCTCCATGATCGCTGCATTCATATATTTCGCCCCTTGCTCTTTGATGACCGTATTATAGCTTTTTCTCTCACAAGAAAGCGAATATCGAAAATGAACTTTTACCGTGTCAAAACACGATTTCAACCTGCTTTCCCTTAGTAAAATCAAAAATCCCCCTTTTAGAAAAGGGGGAAATACAATTTTTATAAAAGTGGTGATAATAATCTTGCTGTTGATTCAAACAGCCTCACCCTCAAAGGTCTCTTCGCAAATTCTTCTGGAACAATTTCATGTGACTGCTCTAAATCACCTAAGAAATCGTTGACCAGCTTCTCTGTGCTTTTTGTTTTATAGAGGAAAGCATTCACTTCAAAGTTCAGATGAAAACTTCTCATATCCATATTTGCTGTACCAATTGAAGCTAGCTCACTATCCACAATGATAAACTTACTATGCATAAAGCCTTGATCATATTCGTATACCTTCGCACCTGCTTCTAAAAGTTCGGGGAAGTATGAACGGGACGCATGAAATACGATGCGTTTATCTGGATTTTTCGGCGCAATGATTCGCACATCGACTCCGCTCAATGCAGCAATTTTCAGTGCGGACAAAATATCATCATCAGGTACAAAATATGGTGAAGCAATCCAAATTGATTTTTTGGCGGAGATAATCATGGAGAAAAAGAGATTTTTAATGACTTCCCACTGTTTATCAGGACCACCCGCAATCATTTGTACGCCTTCTGCTCGACTCTCCATATGGCTGAAATCTTTAAAATAATCCACACCCGAGCATCTTTCATTGGTCATGTAATACCAATCCTGCATAAAAATCTGCTGCAAATCACGAACGGCCTCACCTTTAATCATCAGGTGGGTATCACGCCAAAATCCATATTGTCTGCTTCTGCCCATATATTCGTCCCCAATGTTAAGTCCGCCGACAAATCCTACTTCTCCATCAATCACCACGATTTTCCGGTGATTTCGGAAATTGATTTTATTATTTAATAAGGGCAGTCTCACTGGTAAAAACGGAACGATCTGCACGCCAGCCTTTTCTAAGTCAGCAATATATTGACGGGAGAGTTTTAGGCTACCTACATCATCATATAAAAAGCGGACAATCACACCATTTTTTGCTTTCTCGATTAAAATGTCCTTTAATTCTTGTCCCAGATCATCATGACGGAGAATATAATATTCTAGGTGAATGTGATGTGTTGCTTTTTTGATCTCTTCAAAAATATGAGAGAACGTTTCTTCTCCATTGGTCAGAACTTTAGAGGATGTGCGATACGTAATAGGGGTATGTCCAAGTCTGTGGGCCAGCTTAAATAAGAGCTGCTGATGGTCACCCATATGAGTCATTTTTTCAATTGCTTCTCTGTGGATACGTTCATCTTCCTGGACAAGTTGTTCATCCAGTACCGCTTTCTTTTCAAAAAGTCTGCGCTTTTTAATATTGCGTCCAAAGAAAATATAAAATAAAAACCCGAAAAGCGGAAAGCTCCCAAGCAGAACAAGCCACGTAATCGTTTGAGAGGGATTTCTGTTTTCTAAGAAAATGACAAACCCGATGAAGATAATCGATAAAGTGAATAGAACACTGACGGAACTTAATACACTTACCGCTAGATCACCGGCAAAAATTTGGATAATCAAATAAGCACCTATCGTAATGATAAGAAAAAATAGAACTTTGACTACATTTCTCATTTCATTTTCTCCTTGCCGATCACTTTATTTACTTTTTCATTCAGATAAAAAAGTCGATTCCTCTATAGAAATCGACTTTTGGTTGTTACGAGAAGTGCTGTTGAATCGTTTCAAGCGCATTCTCTTTGACAATCAGCTGACCGTATTCTTGCAGTCTGTAGATGCTGACCACTGATTCATGAGCATATTCAAGCAGAATACTAAGCTTATTCTCCACCTGCTCATCTGACAAATCCTCGTGGAAGTCAACATATAGATAATAACGGTTTTCAAACGAATATAAACTTGTCGTAAAATCCTGCATATTTAATTGAGAAAGTGCAATCAAATCTTCAAAGTCATCCATTTTCAATACGAACTGAAGTTGAAGTTTTTTGTCCTTCTCATTATGATCTTCTTGATCTTGCTCTTCTTTATGAAAATCATCAAGCAGAGCATCTAAACTTTCTTCTTCTGTTTGATCTTTTTTATCTTCTGGAATCGGCAATTCGAGCTTTTGTCCATCTTTAGAAAGTTGGGCTTTTGTCACGACAATTTCAAGACCTTTGTCAAGTGCCTGTACTTGAATCCAAAGTGGTCCCTCTACTGCAAATTCTTCTTCTTCGTGCACTTCGTCCATCACTTCCCAGAACAGCTCTTCACTGCGCTCACGATTATACCAAATCTCTTCACGGTCAAAACCGCGATCTTCAATATCACCGTAGGAAATATAAAATTTGACTGTATGTTCATTTATTCTTTCGATTTCCATTTTGCCAACCTTCCCTTCTATATAAGATGTTGAAGGGACATACAAGCTCCCAATTAATAGTACTTTACTACACTTTACCCGTTCCGTCTACATGTTAACCATTTAAAGAAATGAGGTATTGCTGTGTACTGTCTATTTTATGATAAAACATGAATAAAAGAAATAAAAACGCATTTTTTGCAGAGAAAACTTGCAGAAACATATATTTGAATTGTCCTCATATATTGGTTGTACGAGCTATTTTAGTGAAATGAGGTGAACTGGATGGAAACAGAGTGGATCGTATCCTTACTGATGATTATTGGCATAGACCTCATATTAGGCGGAGATAATGCATTAATCATTGCGATGGCCAGTCGAAGCTTATCAAATGAAAAACGAAACAAAGCCATATGGATCGGCACACTTTTGGCAGTGCTGATGAGAATCACCATGACTGGTGCTGCCGTTTATTTATTGACCATCCCCTATTTGCAATTTATCGGCGGTCTCTTTCTCCTTTATATAGGATACAATTTGTTAATTGAACAAAAGAAAGAATCCATTCGGATTAAAAGCAGCGGCTCCCTTTGGCGTGCTGTTCAGACCATTGTGATTGCAGATCTTTTTATGTCACTTGATAATGTGATTGCTGTTGCAGGGGCAGCTAAAGGGAACATGGTGCTCACTGCCTTTGGCTTAATGATTTCAGTTCCGATTATTATTTGGGGAAGTAAGCTGATTCATGCAGCACTAACCAAGTTTCCGATTCTTTTATACGGAGGGAGTGCCCTTTTAGCTTTTACTGGCGGAGAAATGATTGTCCGTGATGTAAAACTGAATGAATTTATGTCGCAGCATACAACACTTGAATTGTTGCTTCCTTTTTTAACCGTCGCAACCGTTATTTTAGCCAGTCTCTTTTACGAACAAACGGCTGAAAATAAATAAAAAAAGCTGCCAAATGATCGGCAGCTTTTCGTGTTGTCTATTAGTTAGCGAGTCGCTGAGCTTCTCGAAGTTGGAATGTACGAACCGTTCTAGGAAGGAAACGTCTAATTTCATCTTCGTTGTACCCAACTTGCAGTCTTTTTTCATCCAAAATAATTGGACGTCTTAGAAGACCAGGGTGCTCATTGATTAGTTTATACAATTGTTGAAGCGGCATTGTCTCAACATTTACATTTAGTTTTTGGAATACTTTAGAACGTGTTGAGATAATTTCATCTGTACCATCTTCCGTCATACGAAGAATCTCTTTGATTTCATCGATTGAAAGAGGCTCAGAAAAGATATTTCTCTCTTGGTATGGAATATTGTGCTCTTCTAACCACGCTCTTGCTTTTCTACATGATGTACAGCTTGGTGATGTGTATAATGTTACCATAAATCTTCACTCCTCAATTTGTAGAATGAATATTGATCTGTATTCTTAAATTAAAATTGTTCTAAATAAGTAATCTTTATAGTGATTATACTATAAAAAAGTAAGTGTGAACAGATTTTCTTGCAATTTTTGTGACAAAAACTAGACAATTTCATTCTTTTTGTGCAGATGTTTGAAGTCTGAACATTCTCATTTAGTCGAGATGATCGAAAATATTTTTTTGTTTTCTATTTTCAACGAGCTTCAGCACATCATCAACATCCTCATACGATTGTCCATACCATTCTTCGTCTTTATACGTATGAATTCTTTCGTACGTCTTTCTCATGGCCTTCATCATTTCTTCCTCATTATCTGTACGAGGCGACCAATAAAGAATTTCCATGCGGTTCACTTCATTCGTTGCAAGTGACCTGCGTTTATAACCAATTGATTCAGCATGCTTGAAGTGCTCTCTCTGATAAAACTTTAGGCGTTTTGCAGTATCTGCATCATCTTCATCTACAGGCTCGACCTCAAGCAAGATCGGTTTTCTTTTTTCCTTCAGCTTATGAATGAGCTTTGAGCCGAGGCCTTCACCTCTTGCATCCTTGGAAACAAATAAATAATCAATAAAGATGAAAGAATCAAATTCAGCGTACATCATCACATGATGAGGTCCTTCTTCTTTATGATAAATATCACTTCTTTCCTTTAATAAAGCTTCCATATGCTCTTTTGACTTCATTTCTTCTATCGGGAAGTATTCACTGAGCTTTTCATACCAATTCATGGATCCGCTCCTTATGATGTAGTTAAGAACCACTTCCTTATCTATTCCCGATTTCCTGCTATTTAAACGCCTGTACTAGTAAGACGCAGCAATGCCATTGGTGGTTTCACTTTTTTTCAAGAGAAAGCAAAAAAGTTTTATATCGAACGATTCATGAGCATTTGAAAGCAAGCAAACAAAAGAAGTGTCATGGCGATCTGAAACATGATGAAATAAAGGTACTTCATACGCCGGACTTCTTCCTTCTGTTTATTCGTGCGCCGATACACAGCAAATTCAACCGAAAACGAAATGATGCAAATGAGCACCATAAACGAAAGAAACCATTGTCCTCCGTTTGGTTTCTCCAAAAAAGACGTTGAAAAAAGCATGAATACGATCATAAAATGAAACCATGAATAGCGAAAAGCCTTCCATTTAGACATCTTATTTCCTCCTAGGCTCTCTCTTTAAAAATCACCATAATTTTCATTAAATATAGAGGTTTGTTAAAGTTTTTTGTTGATATTTAAGAACAACAAAAGCCTTATTTATTTAATTCTTTGGTCAGAATGTCGATGGCTTCTTTAACTTCTTCAACATTTTCTTTGGTATTCATTTCATTTCTAGCATGAAGTAATACTGGTCGGACTGATTCAACTGAACGTCCGAAGTTATACATCCATTCATATCTCGGAACCATCCAAGTATGAAAATGATGGGTTGTATCTTCGTTGTAAAAATAGTACACATGCTCAATCCCTAAAGCGGTTCTTTGTGCTTTTCTTATCCTTGCTAATACGTCTATGTAATCTAGTCTTTCGGACTGGGTTAAATCATCTAAACACTTGATGTGTCTTTTTGAAGCTAAAATAATTAATCCTCTAATTGGATAAGCAACATCTTGATGGGCGTGAAAGTGCTCTGTTTCAATAACCACGCCACCTTCTGGTTTAACTAATCCATTCGTTAATGCACAACTAAGACACTCCACTTCAACTGTTTCTCCATTTGATAAGGTGATTTTTTTCAATTCTCTTCCCCCAACGAAATAGTATACAACTCAAAATCCATAACTTAAGCGTATCATATTTTCCCTTATTTTGAATTAAAATCCTTATTAATAGTGCTTCTAATATTGTGAGTTTATTTCGTTGATGAGTGGCACTTTCTAAGATGTGAAACCAAATAAAAAGAAGCACTGACTAGCAGTGCTTCTTCTCTATTCTTATTGTTTTGCTTTGATCTCTTTGAATTCTTCCTCAGTACAGCTGACAAAGTGACCTGGCTTCACTTCACGAAATTCCGTATTTGTTCCTTTATGAACAGATGGATCGTATTTAATCCGTTTGCGGTTACGCTCATAATCAGGATCTGGAAGCGGAATCGCAGATAGTAGTGATTTTGTATATGGATGAAGCGGGTTTTCATATAATTCATTCGCTGGTGCCAGCTCAACCAATTTCCCAAAATACATCACACCGATACGATCGCTGATATATTTCACCATGGAAAGGTCATGGGCAATGAATAAATACGTTAAGCCCTTTTCTTCTTGCAGTTCTTTCATTAAGTTGACGACCTGCGCTTGGATCGACACATCTAGTGCAGAGATTGGCTCATCGGCAATGATGAAATCCGGCTCAACAGCTAACGCACGAGCAATCCCAATACGCTGCCTTTGACCGCCTGAGAATTCATGCGGGTATCTATTCGCATGCTCTTTATTCAAGCCAACCGTTTCAAGCAATTGATACACACGGTCTTTACGTGCTTGCTTTGTTTTCGCAAGGCCATGAATGTCAATACCTTCTGCAATGATATCAAGCACTGTCATTCTAGGGTTAAGTGAAGCATATGGGTCTTGGAAAATCATCTGCATTTGGCGGTTAAATTCAAGCATTTTTTGTCTTGATTTCTTTCCGTGTACGCTTTCTCCCTTATAGAGAACTTCGCCATCTGTCGCATCATAAAGTCTTATGATCGAACGGCCAGTTGTCGACTTTCCACATCCAGATTCACCTACAAGTCCAAGTGTTTCACCTTTATAAATATCAAATGAGACACCATCAACTGCTTTTACAGTTCCTCTTGCTGTATGGAAATGCTGCTTTAAATTTTTAATTTCTAACAGTTTTTCTGCCATGCTATTCACCCTCTTTTACTAATACAGGTTTTTCGTAGCTACCTTCTAGTTCACGCATTCTCGCCTTTACGGAAGCAGGCGGTTCAACTTTAGGGGCATTCGGATGAAGTAGCCATGATTTCACATAATGCGTATCTGATACTTTGAACATTGGTGGTTCTTGTTCAAAGTCAATTTTCATTGCATAATCGCTCCGGAGTGCAAATGCATCTCCTTTCGGCGGGTTTGTTAAATCTGGTGGTGTTCCTGGAATCGCCGTTAGTTTCCCTTCAGCTCCTCCATCTGTGTCTAGGCTTGGCATAGATGCTAAAAGTCCCCATGTATATGGATGTTTCGGATTGTAGAAAATTTCATCAACAGTCCCTGTCTCCACGATCTGTCCAGCATACATAACGGCTACACGATCAGCAACATTGGCCACAACACCTAGATCATGGGTAATAAAGATAATAGATGTTTCGACTTTTTGCTGAATTTCTTTCATTAATTCTAAGATTTGCGCCTGAATGGTTACATCAAGTGCAGTCGTTGGCTCATCAGCAATCAATAGCTTTGGATCAGCTGCAAGTGCCATCGCTATGACAACCCTTTGTCTCATCCCGCCACTAAATTCATGCGGATATTGTTTGATTCTTTTTTCAGGCATTGGAATCCCAACAAGCTCTAAAAGTTCAATGGCTCTTTTTTCAGCCGCTTCTTTTGAGATTTGTTCATGCTTGAAAAGTACTTCTGTAATTTGTTTCCCGACCTTCATGGTTGGGTTCAAAGAAGTCATCGGATCTTGGAAGATCATCGAAATGTCTTTTCCTCGAATGGTTTGCATTTGCTTTTCCGTTTTCTTGACAATATCCTGCCCATCAAATAAAATCTCTCCGCGCTTGAAATAACCTGGCGGCATCGGGATTAATCTCATGATGGCCTGTGATGTTACACTTTTTCCAGAACCAGATTCACCTACAATAGCAAGTGTCTCGCCTTTATTTAAGTGGAAGTTCACACCACGAATGGCTTGAACCTCTCCACCATATGTTTTAAATGAGATTGCAAGGTCTTTCACCTCTAGAATACGTTCACGTTCCATCCTAATCACTCCTTATTTACGCAACTTCGGATCTAAAGCGTCTCTTAGTCCGTCTCCAACCACGTTAAAACCAAACATTGTAATACAGATAAATGCGGCTGGGAACCATAATCTCCATGGATAATACGTCATGGCCGGAATTCCGTCAGAAGCCATTGTTCCCCAGCTAGCTAATGGAGCCGGTACACCAAGCCCTAGATAGCTTAAGAATGCTTCTGTGAAAATAGCAGAAGGAATCGTTAATGTCATTGTGACAAGAATGGGTCCCATTGAGTTTGGAATCAAGTGTTTAAATAAAAGTCTAGATGTTTTTGCACCTAATGTTTGTGCTGCAAGAACGTATTCTTGGCTCTTTAATTGTAAAACTTGTCCCCTAACGATACGTGCCATGTTAATCCAGCCTACGACTGTCATAGCAAGGATAATCGTTAATAATCCTTTTGGCAGAACCACCATCATTAAAATAACCATTAATAGTGTTGGAATTGCCCATAAAACGTCTGCGATACGCATCATGACTTCATCTGTACGGCCGCCTTTGAATGCAGCAATACTTCCCCAGATGATCCCGATGATCACGTCAAGAACTGCTGCAGCAAGACCGATGAAGATCGAAATTCTTGCCCCTACCCATGTACGAACAAACATGTCTCGGCCAAGATCATCTGTACCAAACCAATGCTCTTTTGATGGCGGTTGATCTGCATTAAGCAAATCTGTCGTTGAATAATCATATTTCGAGAACACTGGAACGAAAATGGCCAGAATCACAATAATGAAAATGATTGCAAGTCCAACCATTGCAAGTTTATTTGCACGGAAGCGAAGCATGGCATCCTTCCATAAAGATAGACTAGGTTTAGAAATTTTTTCAGATTCTGCTGCGTCAGCTGTCGCAGGCACAAATAAATCTTTTCTCATCTCTTCCATGTGTTAGACCCCTTTCTTCGCCTTCGTCAGTTTAATTCTAGGATCAATAATACCGTAGAGGACGTCAACAACTAGAATACTGACTAATAGAATAATACTGTAGAAGACTGTGACACCCATGATGACGGTGTAATCACGGTTTGTAATGCTTGTAACAAAGTGAGAGCCAAGACCAGGAATACCAAAAATCTTCTCCACGACAAAACTACCTGTCAACACTGAAGCTGCCATTGGTCCCATGTATGTGATAACAGGTAACAATGCGTTTCGAATGGCGTGTTTGATCGTCACAGCTGATTTTGTTAATCCTTTTGCTCTAGCCGTTCTAATGTAGTCACTATTTAATACTTCAAGCATACTTGACCGTGCAAGTCTAGCGATAAATGCCATTGGCATGAAGGAAAGTGCAATAGAAGGTAGTACGGTGCTTGCCCAAGACTCCCATCCTGCAACTGGGAAGATCGCTAAAAAGCTTGCCTCAGATGCAAATACATATTGTAATAGCGCCGCTAAGATGAAACTTGGAACTGAGATTCCAAAGATCGTTAAAATGGCAATCGTATAGTCTTGCCACTTGTTATGATAGAGCGCTGCAAGGACCCCAAACAATACACCAAATGCTAATGCGAGGAGAATTGCCTCAATTCCGAGGGTAAAGGAAACGGGGAATCCAGAACTGATTAAATCATTAACAGTTTGTCCTTTATATTTAAATGAGGGACCAAAATCTAATTTTGCAACTGAACCTAGGTAGCTCACGTATTGAACAAATAAGGGTTTGTCCAACCCGTAGTGCTCGTTTAGGTTTGCTTCAATTTCAGCAGGAAGTTTCTTCTCTCCAGAGAATGGACCACCAGGTGCTGCCTGCATGAGAAAGAAAGTTGCAGTTACAATAACAAACAGTGTGATTAAAATATATATTAATCGCTTACCGATATATTTAAGCAACGGAATTGCACCTCCATGATTTTACAACAATTTCTCTAATCAGCAAGAAAGGTATATGGAGAGACATCCTCCATATACCTTAAGATCCTTGCCGTAGATCTCTTACACTATAACTCTTACTTTTCGAAATGTGCCCATTTGTATTGAACATCACCAAGTCCAGATACAACCACACCTTTAAGTTTTGGATCTTGTACCCAAAGTTGAGTGTAGAAGTAAATAGGCGCTACAGGCATATCGTCGATGATGATTTTTTCTGCTTTTTTCAGCATTTCTTCACGCTTTGTTTTGTCTGTTTCTTTTGCAGAATCATTCAATAATTGTTTGTACTCTTTGCTTTCCCATCCAGTGTCATTGTTTCCACCGTCTTTATCTTTGTAAAGCTCAAGGAAGTTCACTGGATCGTTGAAGTCACCTAACCAGCCCATACGTCCGATTTGGTAGTCTCCACTGTGGATTTTATCGATGTATACGTTCCACTCAGAGTTATCAAGTTCAACGTTCACACCTAAATCTTTTTTCCACATTTCTTGAATTGCTTGTGCAATCTTTTGGTGGCCTTCATCTGTGTTGTAAGACAATTTCAATGTTGGAAGATCAGAAACTGACTTATAACCTAATTCTTTCGCACCTTTTTCAAGAAGTTCTTTAGCAGTCGCTACATCATGATCTTTGAAGTAACCAGTTTTGTTATCCGTGAATCCTTCCATTGTTGGAGGAACGATTGCCATCGCTGGAACTTGTTCACCTTGCGTAATTTTGTCAACGATTGCTTGACGGTT
Organism: Bacillus sp. FSL K6-2869; assembly: GCF_040869405.1. Lineage (NCBI taxonomy): Bacteria > Bacillati > Bacillota > Bacilli > Caryophanales > Bacillaceae > Bacillus > Bacillus sp. FSL K6-2869. Next base: position 1,135,555 of record NZ_CP152035.1, on the reverse strand, counting down.
GATTGAGTAAGCAAGGGCTTTACGGATGTTCGCATTGTTTAAAGGTTTTACTTTTGTATTGAATTTGTAGTTATAGATACCAGCGATCGTTTGAATTTCAAGACCGCCTTCTTTTTTCAACGTTTTTAAAGACTCAGTTGGAAGGCTTCCAGTTGGAGAACCAGCCCAGTCAAGTTCGCCTTTTTTGAACATGCTAAGTTCAGTGTTTGTATCTTTGATCATAGACATGTTAATCTTTTTCAATTTCACAGTGTCTTTATCCCAGTATTCATTGTTCTTTTCAAGTGTGATAGAACCGCCGTGTTTCCATTTAGAAAGAACGAATGGTCCATTAGATACGTAGTTTTCACCAGCATTTGTGTACCAGTTTTTATTCTTTTCAGCCACTTTTTTGTTGACTGGCATATACGTATAGAATGCAGTTAGTTCAGTAAAGAACGGTGTTGGGTTCTCTAGCTCAACTACAAGCGTTTTGTCGTCTTTTGCTTTAATGCCAACATCAGAAACTTTTGCTTCCCCTTTGTTAGCAGCTTCAGCACCTTTAATATAATAAAGCTGGTAAGCATATTGAGATTCATTTTTAGGATCTAATGCCCATTTCCAAGCATATTCGAAGTCTTGTGCTGTGACAGGGTCACCATTAGACCATTTTGCATCACGAAGTGTGAATGTGTAAGTTTTACCATCATCACTTGTTTTGATATCAGAAGCCATTGCGTTTTCTGGCTTACCTTCAGCGTTAATTCTTGTTAATCCCTCAAAAGTCTGACGGATGACACTTCCTGAAGTTGAATCATTTGCCAATCCCGGATGTAGAGAAAAAGGCTCAGTGGAGATATTCACATTTAATGTTGTTTTAGCCTCTCCAGAACTGCTCGTGCTGTCGCCTGATTTGTTTCCGCTGAAACCACAAGCGCTTAATACAAGTGTGAAAATAAGCATTAAAGTAACAACAGACCAACGCTTTTTCAACTGTATTCCCCCTTATAATATGTTTTTAGTTCAAAGGTCTCGATAGAAGATGAGATTCAGATTTAAGAAATAGCGTAAAAAAGTCCCTGAATAGCTTACTTTCTATTTCTTTTGTTTTTTCTGAATTTTCACTATGTAAAGAGCCTAGCACAAACGTGTGAACAAATTCATTATAATGAATAGAATAATTTATTGCAATATCAATTTCACATATTTTTAAAAAACGTAAATGGGGATAAAGATTGATTTTTATAAACTAAAGTCTCAATCACTTCAACAAATTAAAGCGTAAATTGATTAAAATAATTTGACAAATTCAGCAGGAATAATGTTTTATACATATAATTAATCATCCTTTTTTAAAAAATTCTGACAGATAGTTACTATTTTATCTAAAATTTTAAGTGTCAAACGACATGATGAGAAGGTCACAAATAGGCTTCGTGACTTTTTCATGGTCATCCTTTATAATAGATAGACATACTGTTGCGATGAAAAAGAAGAGTACATATATTCACCATTTACAGAGAGTCTGCGGTCGGTGCAAGCAGATAATGGCATGTATGGAATGGGCTTTGGAGCAGCTAACCGAACACTTGACAGAGTCAGTAGGCTTAGACGGAGCAGTCTCCGATATCAACGTCTTGAGTGATTTCGTATTGAAATAACAAGGGTGGTACCACGGTTCATTCGTCCCTTTTCTGTTGAAAAGTGATGGGTGGGCCTTTTTATATTGAAGAAAAGAGGTTTTAGTATGACAAAAAAGACGATTTTCTCAGGCATACAGCCTAGCGGTTCTGTGACATTGGGGAACTACATTGGAGCGATGAAGCAATTTGTCGATCTTCAGCATGATTACAACGGCTACTTTTGTGTGGTCGATCAGCATGCCATTACGGTCAGTCAGGATCGTTTAACCCTTCGACAAAATATTAGAAGCTTAGCCGCTCTTTATTTGGCAGTGGGACTTGATCCAGAGAAGGCAACATTGTTTATCCAATCAGAGGTACCTGCCCACGCCCAGGCAGGATGGATGCTGCAATGTGTCGCTTATATTGGGGAATTAGAAAGAATGACTCAATTTAAGGACAAATCTGCTGGTAAGGAAGCAGTCGTTTCAGGACTATTAACGTATCCGCCATTAATGGCTGGCGATATTTTGTTATACGGTACGGACTTGGTTCCTGTAGGAGAAGATCAAAAGCAGCATCTTGAATTAACGAGAACGCTTGCTGAACGTTTTAACCGAAAGTATAACGACATCTTTACAGTACCTGAAGTCAAAATTCCAAAAGAAGGCGCTCGGATTATGTCTTTAACAGACCCAACGAAAAAGATGAGCAAATCTGATCCGAACCAAAAATCTTTCATTACCTTATTAGATGAGCCAAAACAGCTTGAAAAGAAAATCAAAAGTGCTGTGACTGATTCAGAAGGCATCGTCAAATATGACAAAGAAAACAAACCTGGAATTGCCAACTTGCTGACGATTTATTCTGTATTAGGGAACGTATCGATTGCAGAGCTTGAACAAAAATACGAAGGCAAAGGTTATGGTGAATTTAAGGGAGATCTTGCGAACGTGGTCGTGGATGCTTTAAAACCGATTCAAGATCGCTATTATGAACTCATTGAGTCAGATGAGCTTGATCGCATTTTAGATGAGGGTGCTGAAAAGGCAAACCGTGCGGCAAACAAAATGCTGAAAAAAATGGAGAATGCAATGGGTCTTGGCCGGAAACGCAAATAAAACAAGCTTGCAGCATATTCAGCTGCAAGCTTTTTCTAATTTACTTTTGATTCGTTTTCCATTTCCCAAAGTTTTTCAAAAAATGGCTGTCCTTTAATCATTTTTTCACAAAAGGCTAAATGGTTTTCTGACCATCCATCAATGGTTTCGTTATAAAGCATGTTCCAAATTTCCTCGAAAGACATTCGTTTGATCTGGTTGTACATGCGCGGATTCCATTCTGTATACCAATAGGCAATTTCTGCTCGGTTTTGAAGCCCCTTTAGTTGATCTAGCGCCATAAACATCAGCTGCTTCAGCTGTCTTTCTTTTCTCGTTAATCCGCTGATATGCTGCGGTGGTAATGATAGGATGTGATATTCTTTCGTCGATTCAAGGCTGTCCGGTGTGAATTCATACTCCTCTGCCTTCACATCTTTCACCATTTCATACACCAATTGCTCCTGTCTTGGAATCAATCGGCTCTTTCTCACAGGAATGGAATAACCAATCGTATCCACAGCGATGATTCTAATTCCGTCCGTGACCACAAAGCAATACTCTAATTTACGGCGTTCATGATTTTTTCGAATATATGATTTCTCAAATACAGTCTCTAGCAGCGTCTTTGGTAGCTCTGATAGATCATTCTCTATGTAATCAAACAAAGGACTCTGCACCTTGAGTAAAGGTACTTGATCTAACAGCTCCACGCTGTCCTCCTTGCGCCACTCATGAAAATGACACACATTATAGCCATTCTCTTCCCCTTCAAACCAATTCACCCATACGTCATGAAGAAATAACATAACCAATCCCTCACTTTTTAAAAACTGTTGTCCACAGTATGGGCAAGGGATAGAGAAATTATTCTAACTTTATTAAAACTTCGTCCTGACGGAAGGACGGCTTTATTTCCTGGGAAAAGGAGAACGTCTCGCATAGTCCTTTCACGATCTTCTATAAACAGAACCTTATTTTAGCTTTTTAGGATCAAGGGCATCTCTCAGTCCATCACCTAAGAAGTTAAAGCATAAAACGGTAAGTAGAATCAGTAAACCTGGGAACAGTGGATACCACCATGCTTGCACCATAATGGAGAAATTTTGTGCATCTTGAAGCATGTTTCCCCAGCTCGCCGTTGGAGGCTGGATGCCGAACCCTAGATAGCTAAGTGTCGACTCAGCTAAAATAACAGAACCGACTTTTAATGTAGCAGACACAATAATAGGACCGATACAGTTCGGTAAAATATGCGAAAAGATGATGACATGGTTTTTCGTTCCGATCGTTCTTGCTGCGAGTACGAATTCTCTTGTGCGAAGTGACAAGAATTCACTGCGGATCAGCCTGGCGGTTGTTGTCCAGCCAGTCAGCGCAAAGATTAAAATCAATTTATCAATACCCGGTTTAAAAATTGTCACTAGCGTGATCAAGAGAAAAATATCTGGAATAGACAATACGACATCCACCATTCTCATGAGCACAGAATCAACAAAGCCTTTAAAGTATCCCGCTACCGCCCCAATGACGGTACCAATGGTGATGGCTCCGACTACTGAGACAAAGCCAACTAATAAAGACACCCTCGCTCCGTATAGCACCCTTGAAAAAATATCTCGACCAAACTTGTCGGTTCCCATAAAATGCTCTGCACTTGGAGGCTGTAGCCGTTTCAATAAGTCTTGCTGTTCCGGTGCGTAAGGTGCGATCACCGGGGCGAAAATAGCGGAAAAGATAATGATCAATAATATAGCGGAGCCGGCAACCGCCAATTTATTTTTGAAAAATTTCTCGCAAAATAAACGAAGCATCGTCTCTGGTTTTGGCGGAAGGCCTTCTTTTAATTTGAGATCAACTGGAGGTGTTCCCATATTAGGTTGTGCCAATTGTGCTTCAGCTCCCTTCTAATATTCAATACGCGGATCAACGATCGCATAGAGAATATCCGCTATTAAGTTTCCAACGACCACGAGCACAGCAGAGATAACAGTCATCGCCATAATGACGGGATAATCTCTTGAAAAAGCAGAATCGATAAACAGTTTCCCAAGCCCTGGCCATGTGAAGATTTGTTCCACCACGACTGCGCCGCCAATAAAGGATGGAATCATGAGTCCAAAGATCGTAATAACAGGCATCAGACCGTTTCTCAATCCATGTTTGAAGATGACTTTGTTCTCTCTAAAACCTTTCGCTCGCGCCGTGCGAATGTAATCCTGCCGCATCACATCGAGCATACTTGACCTTGTATAACGTGTAAGGCCGGCCATATCAGCCGTTGCTAAAACAAAGGCCGGTAAAATAATATGATGAAGCCGGTCAAATAGATTAAAATCTGCATTTAAGGTAGAGACACCCCCGGTCGGAAACCATCCTAAATTCACTGATAACACCATAATCAGGATCAAACCAAACCAGAAATTCGGAATAGCCAGTCCGATAAATGATGTAACCGTAATACCATAGTCAAGTTTTGTATACGGACGTTTTGCTGAAAGAACACCAAATGGGATGGCAATGATCAGGGCAACTAATGTAGAAAAGATCATGAGGATGAGGGTATTTGGCAGCCGGGCAAAAATCAAATCCGACACGGGCGTTCCTTTTTTTACAATGGATGTGCCAAAGTCACCTTGAAGTATATTACCGAGCCATTTCATATATTGCACATATTCAGGATCGTTCAAGCCGTACTTATCAATAAAGGCTTCCCGGTCTGCGGCACTAATGGTCGGGTCCATCATGAGTGACATCGGATCGCCTGGTGCTGCTTTCATAATCGCAAAGGACAAAATCGTAATACCAAACAAAATCGGGATAGAAAGAAGTGTCCTTCTAATGATATATGTAACCATGTGCACAACTCCTTTTTCATCGGATGGCCATACTATGATGAAAAAAGGGGAGACCCCTCCCCTTCTTCACTAGCAGACTACTGTTCAATCCACCATTTTTCGATTTTGTAATATTCATCTTTCGGGTGGTAAGAGTAGCCTTGTAGATTAGATGGCATCGCGCGATGTGAGTTGGCATAATAAAGGAACGTATACGGCTGGTCTTCTGCAATCAGCTCATAAATTTTTTCATACGCCTTTGAATACTCTTTTCGATCACTCAAGTTTTTGGCATCAACTAGCAGTTTATCGACTTCTTCATTTTTATACCAAATGTTATTTAAGCCTTTTTCAGACTGACTTGAATGGAAAATGCTGTATTGGTCAGGGAATGTCGCTAAGCTCCAGCCGAGTAATAACGCATCATAATCCCATTTTGGCGGAGTTGTTTGTTCGATTAATGCACTGAACTCCACAATTTGCGGTTTTGCTTCAATGCCAATTTCTTTGAGCTGCTGCTGGACAACGACAGCAATATCTTCACGGACTTTGTTTCCTTGGTTCGTCTTCAAGACGAAGGAGAACTTCTTACCGTCCTTATCAAGATAACCATCTCCATCTGTATCCTCCCAGCCTTCTTCTTTCAGCATCTTTTTCGCTTTTTCTTGATCAAATTCAAATACTGGGACATTTTCATTTTTAGGGTAGTTCCATGACAGCGGGCTTTCTGGGATGTTGGCTACTTTCCCGTCTCCATTTAACACTTGATCGACAATCGTTTGACGATCAATGGCATGGGTAAGAGCTTGACGGACTTTTTTACTTTTGAACAGTTCGTTTTTCTGATTCCAGCCAATATATGAATAATTTAGCCCTAGATCAGATTCGATTTTGATGTTACTAACTTTTTCAGCTGTTTGCAGTTCTGCTCCAGGCACTGCAAAGAAATCAATATCACCTGCGGATAGCTGAGCCATGGCTGCATTTTGATCAGGAATCGTTTTAATGGTGACTGTATCAAGGTATGGCCGTCCATCCCAATAGTCATCAAATGCTTCGAGTTTGACATAGTCTCCTTCTTTCCACTCGGCAAATTTAAATGGACCGGAGCCGATTGGATTTTTTCGGTTAAATTCATTTTCGCCAAGATCCTTTATAGGGACATCACCTAAAATATGCTTTGGTAAAATCCCATAGCTTCCTAGCGTGACATTATAAAAATATGGATCTTTTTTATTCAGCTTAAATTCGACCGAATAGTCCCCTGTTTTTTTGACAGACTCTAATACTTCAAAGCCTGATCCACGCTCACCATTGTAATCCTTATTAATCGGAATGCTGTATGTAAACACAACATCATCAGCAGTCAGTTCTTCTCCATCATGAAACTTCACGCCTTTTCTAATGGTCACATCAAACTGTTTGCCGTCATCGGATTCTTTAATATCTTCTGCCAACGCCAGCTGTGGGTTTAACTTTCCATCTGTTTGCAGTAAAAAGCTATAGATTCTTTCTTCAATATCAGAACTTGCCACGTCTGTTGAGTAAAGTGAGTTAAATAATGTAGGCTCTGCAATCGAACCAATGACAAGATCGCCGCCTTGTACAGGTTTACCTGTGGATTTCTTTTCACTGTCTCCAGACGTTTTATTTCCACCAGAACAAGCAGCAAGGATCAATGTAAAGATCAGCAGCAAACTGACCAAAATGGACTTTCTCTTTTTATCTTTCATAGACAATTCCCCCTATCTTTTTTTAAAAAATGATGACAGAAGCCCGTTTTATCCTCCCTCTCAAAGATGAGATCATACAAGCGTGATCAAGCGTCGTAGAGGTGGCAGGCCACAAAGTGGTTCGTTTTTAATTCTTGAAATTGTGGTACTTTTTCTTTACAGACTTCTTTCGCGTGCGGGCATCTTGTATGAAACACACAGCCTTTTGGTGGATTTGCAGGGCTTGGTAAATCCCCTTGCAGCATAATCCGTTCCCTTTTCATCTGACCTTTTTTACGGGTGACTGGAACGGAAGATAAAAGCGCCTGTGTATACGGATGAAGCGGATCATCGTACAGGCTATGCTTATCCGCAAGTTCCATCATTTTGCCAAGATACATGACGCCCACTCGATCACTAATGTGGCGGACCACACTGAGATCGTGAGAGATAAAGAGATAGGTGAGGTCAAACTCTTCTTGAAGCTCTTCCATCAAATTGATGACCTGCGCCTGAATGGAGACGTCAAGCGCTGAAACAGGCTCATCTGCTATGATCATTTCAGGATTCATGGCAAGTGCACGAGCGATACCGATCCGCTGCCTTTGTCCACCGGAAAATTCGTGCGGGTATCGATTCGCAAAACTTGGGTGAAGGCCGACTTTGGATAAAAGCTGTTCTACTTTTTCATTTCTTTCTTTTAAGGAATATAAGTGATGTGTTTTGTAGGGTTCTTTGATGATACTTCGAAGTGTTTTTCTAGGGTTGAGTGATGCAAAGGGATCTTGAAAAACCATTTGGATGTTTTTCCTTGTTGATTGTCTTAGTTTTGATTCAGATACATGAGAGATATCTTGCCCTTTAAATAGAATTTGTCCTTCTGTTGGTTCATATAAACGAATCATCGTCCGTCCTAATGTGGATTTACCGCATCCAGACTCTCCAACGATGCCTAACGTTTCGCCTTTATAAATGTTTAAGTCGATGCCGTCAACCGCTTTGACTGCTCCTACTTTCTTTTGCAGCACCCCAGCTTTAATCGGAAAGTGTTTTCGTATATTTTTTAATTCCAGGATGGTTTCTTTCTCAGATCGATCTGTCATGTATGGTTGATTTTCAGCAAGTGTCATGTTTGGCTTGCCTCCTCATATAAGAAACACCTGGCGCTTCTACCATTTTCAAAGGTTGTCAGTTTGGGCAATTCACCTATGCAGCGTTCCATTACTTTCGGGCATCTAGGCGCAAAACGGCATCCTGCCGGAAGCTGATCTGGCGCAGGGACATTTCCTTTTATCGCCGTTAATGGCTGAATGTCTCCGTCAATGACTGGAATGGATTCAAGCAGTCCTTCTGTGTATGGGTGAAGCGGCTCATCAAACAACTCTTCAACGGTTCCATTTTCAACAACCTGTCCGCAGTACATGACAATGACGCGGTCTGCTACTTCCGACACAACACCTAAATCATGCGTAATGAGAAGTATAGATGTACCAAAGGTCGAACATAAATCTTTCATTAAGGTCAGCACCTGGGCTTGTATGGTCACATCGAGAGCAGTAGTCGGCTCATCCGCAATGAGGAGCTTCGGATCACAGCTTAGCGCAATGGCGATCATGACTCGTTGACGCATACCGCCGGATAAACGGTGCGGGTAATCTTTGATGATTTGTTCTGGCCTGGAAAAGCCTACAAGCTTTAGCAAATCAATCGCTTTTTTGGTCGCTTCTTTTTTTGAAAGTTTTTTGTGGTAAATGAGGATTTCTGTTATTTGTTCCCCGATGGTTAAGACGGGATTAAGTGAGGTCATGGGTTCCTGAAAGATCATGGATACATCATTACCGCGAATATTGCACAATTCCTTTTCACTATATGTAACAAGGTCTTTTCCATCAAGCTTAATGGAACCATCCATAATCTTCCCACCAGTCCCATTAATCAGACCCATGATGGATAAAGACGTAATACTTTTACCAGACCCAGACTCACCGACTAATGCGACTGTTTCCCCTTTTTTGATACTAAAATCAACGCCATCAACAGCAGGTATTGGTTCCTTTTTTCGAAAAAAATAGGTTTTTAAGTTTTGCACTTCAAGCAGTGTGCTCATGCATTCGCCCCTTTCTCCATAGATTAAATGAACCGGATCAAAAAATTCTGTCTTTTTAGAATAAAAAGAATTATCAAAATTTATATTTGTATATTATTACATCAGCATGACGAAATCAAGAAGTATTTAGTAAAATTGTAATATGTCACTTTTTTTGTGAATGTTTGTCTTTATGATTCTATCGCCTTTAAAAACGTTTCCGCTGGCTCCGCAATCATAGACTCCTCGCTGATTCGGTGCTCATCGAAATACTTTTTCACGATATAAAATCCAGTGGCATAGCCAAGCATTTTGGGGTAGTTCCCCTTTCCATAAAGGAGATTCTGTATCAGCCTTTCGTCGTCCTGCACTTTTTGATAAAGGTGACTGGATACCCATTTCTTGTACATGCGCTGCAGCTGCGATTCGTCATATAAAGTCGTCCACTTTGCTGTATAGCTTTCTCCATATCTATGATACACAGCATATTCAGCGAGCCCCTCCATCATGATTGTATCAAGGAATGTAAAATCTTTTTCTTCTTTCGTGAGAAAATGCAACCTGCATACATGATGATATTCATGCGTCAGCAACGTACCGATTCGTTCCTTCGGTGTATGCGGGGATAAAAAAAGAAAGATTTTGTCATCAAATGCCATACCGGATTGAAAGTAAAATTGTTCTCTGATCTCTTTGCTGCTCTCATTAACAGGCAAAATAAAGACGGGGACATCAGGACCTCCCCACTTTTTTTGCAGCGCTTTGTATTCTTTCATCACAAGCTTGAAATACCCTTTTTCTTTGAGCTTGTCGATCATTTCCTGGCAGGCGTTCCATGATCGCACCATTCCGTGATGTTGTAAATGGGCGAGAATAGATGATCCTTCTTTTTTCTCTGCTCCTTTAAAATAAGGGACAAAACGTGCCGCCAGCTCCTGAAATGATGATGATTGTTGGATGAGATATTGTGTATTGATCAGACCCATACCGCTGAACACCTCCATTTTCATCATATGCAAAAAGGCGGCGATCTGTTTATAGATCGCCGCCTTCTTAAGACATATTACGCTTCGTATTTTTTGAAGATAATTGTCGCATTGTGCCCGCCAAAACCAAGTGAGTTGCTCAAAGCAACTTGTACTTCTTTTGAACGTGCTTCATTTGCTACATAATCAAGATCACATTCTTCATCTGGTGTTTCAAGGTTAATCGTTGGCGGAATGACACTGTCTTTAATCGCCAGAACAGAGAAAATCGCTTCTACTCCGCCTGCTGCGCCAAGTAAATGACCTGTCATTGATTTTGTCGAACTGATCGCAAGCTGATTCGCATGCTCTCCGAACACTTCTTTAATCGCCATTGTTTCAAACTTATCATTATACGGTGTGCTTGTTCCGTGGGCATTGATATAATCAATTTCTTCCACTGTTAAACCTGCATCACGAATTGCTTCTTTCATTGCACGTACGCCGCCTTCTCCGTTTGGAGCAGGTGCTGTGATATGGTATGCATCTCCAGTTGAACCGTAGCCAACGATTTCTGCATAAATGGTCGCACCACGTTTTAACGCATGCTCTAATTCTTCAAGAACAACAATTCCCGCTCCCTCACCCATCACAAATCCGTCACGGTTTTTATCAAATGGACGACTTGCTGTATCTGGATCAGGATTTGTCGAAAGGGCTTTGTTTGCACAGAAACCAGCAAACGACATTTTCGTTAATGGTGCTTCTGTTCCACCTGTAATCATCGCATCTGCATCTCCGCGCTGAATGACTTTAAAGGCATCACCAATGGAGTTTGTTCCTGTCGCACATGCTGTCACTGTACAAGAGTTAACCCCTTTTGCGCCAAGTGCAATCGAAATTTGACCTGTCGCCATATCTGGAATCATCATTGGAACGAAGAACGGGCTTACGCGTCTTGCTCCTTTATTTGAATACACTTCGAATTGCTCTTCGAATGTTTCAAGTCCGCCAATACCAGATCCAACCCATACCCCAACACGAGGTGCGTTTTCATCTGTAATTTCGAGGCGTGAATCTTCTAAAGCCTTTTGAGCAGCAACGACTGCATATTGTGTAAAGCGTGCCATCTTTCTCGCTTCTTTTTTCTCCATGTAATCTTCGATGTTAAAATCTTTTAGTTCTGCTGCTACTTTTGCTGTATATTCACTTGAATCAACACGTGTGATCGGGCCAACACCTGATACACCTGCTACAGCATTTTTCCATGTTGTCTCTACATCGTTGCCAAGAGGTGTCAAAGCACCTAATCCTGTAACAACTACTCGTTTCTTATCCATTAATTTGTGCACCCCACTCTTTTATCGGCCCCATCGCATAGCGATTGCGCCCCACGTTAATCCTCCACCAAAACCAACCATTACAATCACATCGCCGTCATGAATTTTTCCGGCTTCGATTTCTTCACATAGTGAAATTGGAATGGATGCTGCTGATGTGTTTCCATATTTATGGACTGTTTTCGACATTTTTTCAACTGGCAGCTCTAAGCGTTCGCGTGCCGCTTCCATAATGCGAATGTTTGCTTGATGCGGAATCAAGAAGTCTACGTCTTCTTTTGATAGTCCAGCTTTTTCTATCACGTTTACGCTTGACTCGCCCATTTGTCTCACAGCAAATTTAAATACTTCTCTTCCATTCATGATTGTATGATCTTTTTCATCTAAGTACAAGTGCTTCCCGCCTCTTCCATCGGCTCCAAGCTCAAATGATAGAATTCCCTTGCCTTCGCTAACTGTTCCTAGTACAGCAGCACCTGCTCCATCTCCAAACAAAACAGCTGTGTTGCGGTCATCCCAATCGGTAATGCGAGAAAGCTTTTCTACACCAACGACAAGCACATGTTTGTAAGTGCCAGATTCGATAAATTGTTTTCCAGTAACAAGCCCATACATAAAGCCAGCGCAGGCAGCGCTAATATCCATTGCACATGCTTTATGTGCACCGAGCTGCTCTTGAATCATACAAGCGACTGTCGGAAATGCTTGATCTGGCGTAACTGTCGCTACAAGAATCATATCAATATCTTCTGCAGCCACATCTGCGTCAGCTAATGCTTTTTTTGCAGCAGCAAGCGCCATATGAGATGTATTGACATCATCAGATGCAATTCTTCTTTCTTCTATACCTGTTCTAGTACGAATCCACTCGTCAGAAGTTTCAACCATTTTTTCTAAATCACGATTTGTTAATACTTTTTCAGGTATATAGCGGCCAAGGCCAATAATTCCAGCATTCATTGAATAAGACTCCTTTTACTCATACGAGCATGTGATATTGTGATCTTATATTAGTATCTGGTACTAATTTTACCTTATTTTTTTCTCCTTGGCAATACAAACGTCTAACCTTTCCTCTCACTTTTTTCATAGATTAATGATATACCAATAGTAGAAAGGAACATGTGATATGGCGCAAAAGGATATTTTCTCAGCAATGATGTTTGGTCAGCCGCTTGAAAAGGAGAAAAGCAAGACAGAAAAAAAGGAGGAGCGTGCAGAGACTTCTTCAAGTGATGACTCCATTGACTACATGCATGTCATGAATCAAATTGGAAACATTATGAACTCCATCGATGAGCTGAAGCCTGTGTTTAAAGATGTCGGTCCTATGATTAGTGCCTTCAAGAAAAAATTATCATAAAAAAAAGCCACTATTCTGTGGCTTTTTCTGATGCTGCATCTGCTTTTCCAAGCTCATATGCCTCTTGCATGACAGATGTAAACAAAGAGAGAAGCGGCTGAAGTGCTTGTGGATCAAGCTGAATCCCTGCTTTATCTAATTCTTCTTTTGCTTGTGGAAAATACTTCATCGCAATTTGTAAAAACTCCATCGATTTTTCGTGCTGCATGTTCAACGTCCTCACTTTTCATTTGGCAATTTGCCTGTTTTTTTGTAATTCGCAATATCCTTCTCAATGTCTTTCACAAAAGCGCGGTCTATGGTTGAGCTAAATTTCCCCATTTCGATCACTCCTTCTTTAAAGTCAAAGGAGTACTCACCTTGTTCGTTTAGCTTGCCTTCATTAAACTTCTTCGCAATGATACTGTACGCTTTATCGACATGCTGTACAGTGCTAGTTAACACCGTATGGCTTCCAAGGTTGGATTGATCAGTGACATATCCGATCGCAGATAAATTGTCGGTTTTGATTTGTTCAATGACAGGGATATTATAACCATCACCTGCTGGATACACAACATCTACACCTTGTTTTTTCAATTTTTGATAGAGGTTCACCGCTTTGTCAGCATCATCCCAGTTTTCGACAAATTCCGCTAGGACTTGCACATGTTCGTCCTGATATTTTGCACCTTTGATAAAACCGTCTACTTCACTTTGCCAATCATATGTAGCCAGAATACCAATCTTTTTTGTTTTGGACATATGTGCTGCTGTCATGCCTCCGAAAAAGCCCATTGCTTCTCCTTTAAACGTGACGTTTGTGACATTATCAGCTTGAGGCTTGCCTCCATTGACCGTGATAAATTGTGTTTTCGGATAATCTTCACTGATCAAGTTGAAAATTTCGCTGTATTCATTGCCATGGCCAATAATTAAATTGACTCCTTTTTTATGAAATTCTTCAATGGCATCAACGATTTTCTCCTTGTCGACCATCCCTTCCTTATAATAAACATCTACACCAAATGTTGATTGGATATTTAATAAGCCTTTATAACCTTTCGTTCCCCAAACTTGATCATTAATCGTATCGGGGACGAGTAAACCCACCTTCTCAATATGTCCTTTTAACGGCGCCTGCGAGCAGGCAGATAGCATAAGAAGAAGGAACGAAAAGATCATGACAAGCCGCTGGTACTTCATGCCATGTTCAACTCCCTTTGCAACACGCAGGCATGAACCTGTATGTTAAATATAGGTTTATTTTATACTGAAAAAAGATAAGATGGAAGATCATTCTTGCTTTTTGTCGAAAAATGTTGAGTTTTGTCTTTTCCATTCTGCTATGATTTCTTCTGCTTGTTTGTCACCTGTTTGTCTTTCTACCTTCAATTGATGGATCATTTCCTGCCTTTGATCAGTCCGTGCCCACTTTAAAAGCTCCTTTGCGACATCTTCTACAAAAAATGCGTGATCGTCCTTTATTCGTCTCTCTTCATGGAGTGTCCACGGACCAAACATGCGTGGAAGGATAACAGCCGAAACGCTTTGTTCATGCGAATGGCTTTCGGGTTCTTCGTAAAACAAGCGGTATATGCCATGCTTCGCTTCGAGGTCTGTCTCTCTGTTCATTGAATCATCTGATTGAAAAAAGATCAGGTCATATGCCTCTTTCCTATCTTGACCATCAATAACGCGGACAAGATCATTGCGGCCGAGCCACATCATCCGCTCTTCTAATAACATTTTTTGCTCCTCTGACTGCTCCTTAGGATATGTGATATCCACTTGTATGCCCTCTTTCATCATATATTCACAAAGTGTCAGTCCAAAAAATTCATCTGCACCTATGATCAGTCCTGTTTCCATGTTCATGTCCCCTTTTTTAGCATATCGAATAAAAAGAAGAGCCCTTTCCATGAAGGGCTGTTATCATCCTATTCATTACAATTCTCTTTCATGCGATTTATAAAACTTGTGAATGGACTGAAAGATTCTTCTTGGATGATCAAACATATGCAAGGTAAGGTCCATCTGACAATGGTCTGGATTCATCATATGTTGATCAATAAAAGGCTTTGCATGTAGTTCATAGGCATACGGTGCGCCGTTTAGTCTCTGCCATATATGAATCGGTACATGAGCTGAATGAACGGGGCAAGAAGGAAGTGGATACGTTTCTGCTTCCTTTGCAGAGCACCCATAGCTCTGTGCGAGTTCTTTCATGAACTGTTTGTAGAAGAATTTGTGTTCCTTTTCTCTTTCTCTTTGTGCTTGCAGGTGTAAACATGGATTCATCATGGCTATAGACCTTAGCACTTCTGGCATTTCTTCGGCAAGACTCATGGCGACAAGTGCGCCCATTCCCTCTGCCAGCACATGAATTTCCCGGTTTAATATTTCTTGTTTTAATGTGTGATGAACAAGCTGTTTCGCACTAAAAACAGCATCTTCACATCCCCAGTGATTCCCATGAAGATGACTATTAAACAATGTATATCCTTCATCCTTTAAAGCAGTTAATAGCTGGTTTCTTCCGTAATGCTGAAGCCAGAATGATGTATTTTCCTGCACAAAGTGATTTTGGTCACCGAGGATTAGAATGCCAAAGCCATTTGGTTTTTGAGGAAGGTGAATGACGTTCCACTGGGAACCAAGCTGGAAAAAACGTTCGCTTACACCCATATGGCCAGCCTCCTTTCAGTGATTCTGCTTTCTATGATATGAACAACAACTCTTGTAGGAATAAGGAAATCCCCTAAAGACAGAAGAATTCTTTTTATTTTTATAGTAGAAGGTCTCAAAATGGTCACATAAAGGCGGAAAACAGTCTTTTCTCTGAACTCGTATCTATGGTATGATAGTCAATAGATTGTTACATAAAGGACGGTGGAATAATGCATTACATTATCACCCTCATTTGGACTTTTCTGCTGACACATATGGCTGGTTACATCGTTTCATCTATGAATGGAGCTGCTTATGATTTTACGTTAACTTCCATTCTTGCCATAGTGTTTACGGTTATTTTATTCATCTTTGCTGAAGTAAGTCCAATGAAAGAAACAGAAAGTTCAACAGAACATTCTTAATATTGCTGGAAAAGAGCTAATGATTTGAGATTAGCTCTTTTTCTTTTTTTCAGAATGATGACTAGAAGTTGAGAGCGCACGCTAAAACCCCCTGCCGTCAATTACAGGGGGTTTTTGAGTTACACCTCAACCGTTTCGGACTTCTGTTTGTCTGCTGACAAATGGCTTTTCGCAAGCCCTGTGAACAGGAAGATCGCGATGCCCGATAAAATTTCAAGCACACCACCCCCCGCAATGACAGGTCCTGCTCCAAAGCGTTCTGCCAGGACGCCCGATATGACGGCTGCAAGCGGGAGAAAGACATTTGATGACGCATTGATCACGGCATATACTTGCGGCTGATCTTCTTGGTCAACAGACGTTTGAATAATGACCATCTCTGGGACATTGATCGCACTGACGGCTGCACCAAAAATAAAGGAAGCTAGAAGAACGACTGGAAGCCATGTACTCATTCCAGTGATAAAGAATGCAGCACCTTCAATCATGCCTGCGACAATAAAGAACAAGCCGAATCTTTTGATTTTCACCTTCGCCAGTGCAAAGCCCATCATAAACGCACCGACTGCAGCGACACCTCTTAAAATGGAATACACCATTGAATCACTTTGCAGTGCTTCTGCTACATATACAGCGGATAATGCCTGCCACGGAGCTGCGGCGACATTCATTAAAATACAATAAAGGGTTAGTGCAAATAAAATATGATGATTTTTAACGACTAGAAAGCCTCTTTTTAAGTTATACAGATATGTATTCTTTGCTTGCTTAATGTCTGCTGCTTTTTCTGCATCTGACTTTTGGAGTTTAACGCCAATAATGAACAAGCCCGATATGATAAATAAAGCAGTGGTGATCAGGAGCGTATCTGCAGGGCCAATTAATTTGACCAAAAGACCAGCGACCATCACCGCAGCAAGTGCGACAATTTCAAAAGATGATTGCAGGATCGCATTTGCTTTTTGAATGAGATGCTTTGGAACAATCTGCGGCAGGATGGCCACAGAAGCTGGGTTATATGCTGCACCTGTTGCCGATTGAATAACCATTAATGAGATCAATAACCATAGAGGCAATATGTGCGAAAAATGCAGTAGTGGAATAATGAGTACAATGGTTGCTCGAATGACATCTGAAGCAAACATCCATTTAGATAAATGATGTCTTTTCATAAGAGGTCCTAGTATTGGGGCCAACAATGATGAAGGAAGAACTGTCACTGCTAGAAGAAGTCCGGTACCGAGCGCTCCATCCCCTCTTAAAATTAATAACCAAAGAACGGATGTAAAAGCAAAACTTTCTCCTGTATTTTTTATGAGTCTTGATATGAACAATGAGGTGAAGCGTTTATTCCAAACACTTTCACTGAGATTCATCTTTTCCATCACACAAATCCTTTCAACCTTATACTATTTTTACATATTTTACCTTAATATTTCTTTTTTTCATACTATTTATTTGAAAATTGGAACTTAATTGTTTTTTATTATAAAGAAAAAAGAGGCATGACACATGCCTCTAAAGACTTATTCATATGGACTCTTAGTCAATTGCTTACGGCTTTCTTTGGTACGTCCAAACGCGGTTATGGTTCGAGTTATCCGGAAAGACGTCTCCTGCTTTAAGCTTTATCTTTAAAGGATCTTTCACCATACTACCGGTCTCACCGATTTCGATATAAACACCATTATTAGGTGCCTTATTACCAGATTTAAACTGATGCTGTTGACCCATTTCCATCCTCCTTTCTCGATTGATGTTATTATGTCCCGTCCATTGCCTCTCCAATCCAATATGTAAAAAGTCCCTGCTCAGTCGAGACAGGGACACTTGTGATTTATTTAGGTTGTTGATACATGAGCTCTTTGATTAACGCTTTTTGCACATGCAGACGATTTTCTGCTTGCTGGAATACTTTAGAATGTGGTCCATCAATGATATCAGCCGTCACTTCTTCTCCGCGGTGTGCCGGCAGACAATGAAGGAAGATATAATCTGCTGCTGCATGTTGCATGAGTTCCTCATTGACTTGATATTCTTTAAATTCAGCTAGACGTTTCTCTGTTTCAGCTTCCTGTCCCATGCTTGTAAATACGTCTGAATAAATGACATCTGCATCCTGA
Source organism: Bacillus sp. FSL K6-2869 (assembly GCF_040869405.1). Lineage (NCBI taxonomy): Bacteria > Bacillati > Bacillota > Bacilli > Caryophanales > Bacillaceae > Bacillus > Bacillus sp. FSL K6-2869. The sequence continues at coordinate 1,117,354 of NZ_CP152035.1, read as the reverse complement.
ACAGCAGCTACTGGATCTGTTGTGACGATGACTTCTGCGCCTGATTGTTTTGCAAACGCCCGAGCAGTGTCTGTCACCTCTTGAAGAGGTTCATAGCCTTTTGGTGATGCAACGGCAATGTCGCAGCCTAACTGCGCGCAGCCGACCATTAAGGAATGAGCCACATTATTCCCATCACCGATGTACGCCACTTTCACACCTTTTAGTGTGCCTTTTGCTTCTTTAATCGTCAGTAAATCAGCCAGTGCCTGACATGGATGAGAGTAGTCCGTTAGTCCGTTGATCACTGGAATAGAGGCGTATTTTGCAAGTTCTTCTACCTTCTCATGTTCAAAGGTTCGAATCATAATGCCATCTACATACCCAGACAGCACCTGCGCTGTATCACCAATCGTTTCTCCTCTGCCAATTTGCAGATCATTTGAGCTGAGGAAGAGCGCATGTCCGCCTAGCTGCGTCATGCCCGCTTCAAACGAGACACGGGTTCTAGTTGAAGATTTTTCAAAGATCATCGCTAATGTTTTTCCTTTGAATAAATCTTGATATGGATGTTGTTTCATTTCTTCTGCTTTTTCAATTAAGTACGCAATGTCATTGATCGAAAAGTCTTTTAACGATAAAAAGTCTTTTCCGTATAATGCCGGTTGCACGTCGACTTGGCTCATGCCGTCACTTCCTTTTTATATAATTCGTGGAGAGATACTGGTGATACATCTCCATCTTTTCCTTGCAGGAACGCTTGCGCCGTTTCATATTCGGTTAGAACTTGAACACCATGTGTGAGTGCTTTTACACGCTGTTCTTTTGCCTCTTCATCATCACCTAAATGAATGTGAAGCGATTTATCGTCTTGTTGCAGCCACGATTCAAAGCTGCCAGTCCAGACGTCAAAGCCTGCTCGTTTTGCTTCATCTACGAATAATTCACTGCCTTGTATAAAGAGGCTTCCTTTCTGTTTCCAGATCGGTGCAAACACTTTTTTCAAGGCGCTTTCGACGTTCTTTCCTACACACATACCTTCACCCGTCGCCTTCATTTCAGGTGTGAGCTTTAAATCGATATCTTGAATGGCATGTGAGGAGAAGACTGGGAATTTAACAGCTGTGCCCCCCTTATTCTTCGTTGCCGGTTTCAATTCTTCAAGCGTTGCACCAGCTAACAGCTGAGTCGCCATTGGGATCATGTCAACACCCATGACTTTACTTACAACTGGAACAGTCCGGCTTGCCCGAGGATTCACCTCTAGTACGAGCGCCTGGTTCCCTTTTATCACAAATTGAATATTCATAATGCCTTTAAAAGCTAATTTCTTTGCGATTTGTTCAGAAGCGTTATACACCTGTTGTTTGATGTCTTCACTAATAGAGACACTTGGTAAGATGGCAAAGCTGTCACCTGAGTGTACGCCCGCTTTTTCAATATGCTCAACAATGGTTGGAATGAATGTCGTTTGTCCGTCTGAAATGAGATCCACTTCCACTTCTTTTCCAGTGACATACTCATCAATTAAGATCGGATAAGGTAAATGATCTGGCTGATCAAGTAGTTCTGCCAATTGAGCTTCTGTATGAACAACGATCATGCCCATTCCACCAATGACATATGATGGACGAATAAGAACAGGGTACCCGATGCTTGCAGCATGCTCCAGTGCTTCTTCTTTTGAATGTGCTGTATCTCCTTTTGCATGAGGAAGATTCAGTTCATCAAGAAGCTGATAGAATAAATCGCGATCTTCTAATGCATCTAGTGTGTCAAAGGACGTGCCTAACAAGGTAACGCCGGCTTTTTCTAAACCTTCCGCCACATTGATTGCTGTCTGCCCGCCAAATTGAACGATGACAAAATCAATTTGCTCCGCTTCAACTACGTTTAAAATATGTTCTAACGTGATCGGCTCAAAGTATAAACGATCTGCAATCTCATAATCGGTACTAACCGTTTCTGGATTATTGTTCATCATGATGGTTTCAAATCCAAGCTTTTGTAAAGTAAGAACGCCATGAACGGCACTATAATCAAACTCGACCCCTTGCCCAATTCGAATCGGACCAGAGCCAATGATGAGTGCACGCTGCTTTGTTTTCTCTTGATGCTCTCCATCACTTTTGCCAAAGTACGTAGAATAGAAGTAATTCGTTTTTGCATCGAATTCAGCCGCACATGTATCGACAATTTTAAATGAAGCGGCAATGCCATACTCTTGACGAAGCTGTCTGATATCTTGTTCACTGCGATCCGTCAGAGAAGCGATTGTTTCATCAAGGAAACCTTTTTCTTTCACCTTTCTTAAGGTGTCTTTGGATAGCGTCCCCTGATGATTCTTCAATTCTTGTTCGAGTGTGATCATATTCTTGAAGACATGTAAGAAAAACAGATCAATCTTCGTCGTTTCATGAATCGTTTCAACGGTTTCTTGTCTGGAAAGCAGCTCCATGACAGCGAAGAAACGGCGATCGTCCGGTGTTTTGATTAATTCAAATAACTGTTCAGTCGAATGTTCTTTCAGTTCAGGCAAGTGGAAGCCCTTTGTTTTGATTTCAAGTGATGCGACGGCTTTTTGAATGGCAGATTCTAAATTACGGTCAATCGCCATGACTTCACCAGTCGCCTTCATTTTTGTGCCTAATTTCCGGTCTGCCTGTTTAAATTTATCAAACGGCCAACGTGGGAATTTCACCACGACATAATCGAGTGCCGGCTCAAAGCTAGCATACGTTGTTCCTGTAAGCGGATTTTTCAATTCATCTAGTGTATAACCGACCGCAAGTTTTGCCGCCATTTTGGCAATCGGATAGCCTGTTGCTTTCGATGCAAGAGCAGAAGACCGGCTGACCCGAGGATTGACCTCAATGACAAAATATTCTTTGCTAAGTGGATCAAGAGCGAACTGGATATTACAGCCGCCAACGACATCAAGCGCTGAAATGATTTTTAAGCTCGCTGAGCGGAGCATTTGATAATCCTGATCCGTTAATGTCTGTGACGGTGCAACGACAATCGAGTCGCCTGTATGCACACCAACTGGATCGATATTTTCCATGTTACATACAGTGATACACGTATTTTGACGATCTCTCATGACCTCATACTCGACTTCTTTAAAGCCAGCAATGCTTTTTTCAACTAAGCACTGATGAATCGGACTCGCTAGAAGAGCACCTTCAATCAGCGGTTTAAAAGCCTCTTCAGTTAAAGCGATGCCTCCCCCTTTACCACCAAGTGTGTAGGCTGGTCGAAGAATGACAGGAAAGCCCACTTCTTTTGCAAATTGAAGGGCGTCTTTCGCATTATCCACAATTTCACTTTCTGGTACAGGTTCATTCAAATGCTTCATGAGAGCACGGAATTTCTCACGATCTTCACCGTTTTCAATTGTTTCAACTGACGTTCCGAGCAGTTTTACCCCATGCTTTTTCAGCACACCGGCTTTTTCCAGCTCGACAGCAAGGTTTAAAGCCGTCTGTCCGCCAAGATTGGCTAAAAGACCATCTGGTTTCTCTTTTTCAATGATTCTTGTCACTGAATCAACTGAAAGCGGTTCAAAATAAATTTCATCAGCAAATGACTCGTCTGTCATAATGGTTGCTGGGTTGTTATTCACTAAGATGACGTTGTAGCCTTCTTCTTTTAAGGCCATACAACCTTGTGTTCCTGAGTAATCAAATTCTGCTGCCTGACCAATGATGATTGGACCAGACCCGATGACTAGAATGGTTTGTATGCTTTGATCTTTAGGCATGTGCGACTTCTCTCCTTGCTTGTTTCACTTTCTCAATAAAATCATCGAATACCCATTCACTTTCTGCAGGGCCTGGATGTGCTTCTGGATGAAATTGAACGGACATAATCAGCTTCTCTTTATGAATGAATCCTTCAACAGATCCGTCATTCACGTGGAGGAATTTGACGTCCACTTCTTTGTCATTCATGCTTTTTTCATTGACCACATAGCTATGATTTTGGCTTGTCATAAAGACACGTTTTGATTCTGTATCTTGTACAGGATGATTCGCCCCGCGGTGGCCAAAAGGAAGCTTATACGTATCCCCGCCAAGCGCAAGAGCAATTAATTGATGACCTAAGCAAATGCCTAGTGTCGGGAAGGTCATCATGATGTCATGAATGGTTTTTAAATATGGCTTCATTGTTTTTGGATCTCCAGGTCCATTTGACAAAAGGATCGCATCTGGCTTGATATCAAATACCTTTTCCATTTGTTTGTACGGAATCACTGTGACTTTACAGCCGCGCGCTTCGAGTGAGTCCGCAATTGATTTTTTAAAGCCAAAATCAATGAGCGCTACATGATCCTCGCCGCTGCCTTGTGTGTATACTTCATCTTCTGTGACCTGCTCAACCACATTGTCTTGCTTCATTGCAGGTGGCGTTTCATTTTCGTCTAAACTAAGCACTGCATTCATCGTTCCATTGGCTCGAATGTTCTGCACGACTGCACGAGTATCTGTATGTGTAAGAAGCGGAATGTTCCACTTCTGTAAATAATCTTTTAAGCTTACGGCTGCAAGGTGATGAGAAAAATGATCAGCTGCCTCATAGACAACGACCGCTTTTACTTGTGGTTTTTTGCTCTCAAAGTCTTCATGATTGATGCCGTAATTTCCGATGAGCGGATATGTGAAGACAATGATTTGTCCTTTATAAGAAGGATCTGTGAGCACCTCTTGATAACCTGTCATCCCTGTAAAAAAGACCACTTCACCTGTCATGCCAGCTTCTCCTGTCAGATCTCCTTCAAAAGAGGCTCCATCTTCTAAATTTAAATAACCTTTCATGCTTGTGTCACCCCATATTGAATAATTAATAATATAAATGCATGTTTATGCGTTCTGGTGTAAAAAAATTTAGACCGTTACTGCTTCATTTGCTAACACTTGAATGATTGCTTCAATGGCTTGATCCAATTCAACTTTTTTGACATTCAGCGGAGGTAATAAACGAATGACATTCGGACCAGCTGGAAGCACAAGCAAACCTTGCTCTCGAAGGGCTGTGATGTAATCACCTACTGGCTGATGACACTCAATTCCTGCCATTAATCCTTTGCCCCGTACTTCTTTCACGATGTTCAGCTGTTTGACTTCTTGCAGTCTCTTTAAAAGGTACGCACCCTTTTCTTTCACTTCTGAAAGAAAGTCTTCTTTGAATATTACATCAAGGGTTGCGTTCACAGCTGACATAGCGAGCATATTCCCACCAAATGTTGTGCCATGAGAGCCTGGAGAAAATGCATCCCCTAAAGTTTTTTTCCCTATCACTGCACCGACTGGAAATCCATTCCCTAAACCTTTTGCGGCTGAAATAATATCAGGATCAAGTCCCGATTGCTCATAGGCAAATGCTGTCCCTGTTCGACCAATACCCGTTTGGATTTCATCTACAATGAGCAGTGCTTGATGTTTTTTGCAAAACATTTGAACGGCTTCTAGAAATTCAGCTGTAGCTGGATTGACTCCACCTTCACCTTGCACCACTTCCAGCATGACCGCTGCGACATCATCGATTTCACACGCTGTGATCGCTTCAGGGTCATTAAACGGTACATAATGAAAGCCTTCCAGCATCGGTCCAAAACCAGTTTTGATTTTATCTTGACCTGTGGCAGCCATACCAGCATACGTGCGCCCATGGAAAGAGTGCAAAAACGTCACAATATTTGTTTTACCTGTTGCTTTTCGGGCCAATTTAATAGCCCCTTCATTCGCTTCAGCCCCGCTGTTGCAGAAAAATACGAGATCTCCTGAACTGTTGGCTGCCAGCTTTTCCGCTGCTTTTTCTTGCAGTCCATTTTCAAATAGATTTGATACGTGCCAGACCTCGTCAAGCTGCTTCTTGATGGCTTGATTGACCTTTGGATGATTGTGACCTAAATTCGTGACCGCAATGCCTTGTATAAAGTCTAAATATTTTTTCCCAGTTGTATCAACTGCCCAAGAACCTTCTGCCTCTTTAATTTCAACATTCCACCGTCCGTACGTTTGAAAGAGATGACTCACAGGACCGCCTCCTTTTGTTTTACAATTCGAGTTCCTTTAAAGGTATCTCCTGTAAAAATACTGCCTTTTCCATTCACAATCATGACTTCATCCACATCTCCTGATAAAGCACTTAGCGCAGATTGCACTTTTGGAATCATTCCCCCGGAAATAATACCTTCATCGATGAGCTTGAGAGCTTCTTGTTCGGTGACAACGTCTAACAGCTCACCATTTTTTAAAATTCCTTCCACATCTGTGACAAACATGAGCTTATCAGCTTTCATAGCTCCTGCGACTGCTGATGCTGCAAGATCAGCATTTACATTTAACGTTTGGCATTCTTCGGTCATAGATAGCGGCGCAATGACGGGAATGAATTGTTTCTCCATTAGTGCTTCTGCCATCTCTGGATTGACTTCTTTGATTTCGCCAACGTACCCATATACATCTTGATCGAGAAAATCGGCGACAAGCATCTGTCCATCTTTACCAGATACACCGACAGATGATATATCATGCTTTGCCAACTCTGAAACAAAGTATTTATTCACCGTTCCTGAAAGGACCATTTCGGCTACCTCTAACACCGGCTTTGTTGTTTTGCGCTGTCCATCTACAAATTCCGTTTTCACTTCTAATTTTTGCAGCATGCTCGTGATTTCAGGACCCCCGCCATGTACGATAGCCAGTTTAAATCCAGCAGCTTGAAGTGAGCGGACATTTTCATAAAAGGTATCGGAAAGTTCTCGAATGACACTGCCTCCACACTTGAACACGATCGTTTTATCCATGTCTATCTCCTTCATTATGTGCGATAGCTCGCGTTAATTTTCACATAATCATAGGTAAGGTCACAGCCCCATGCTGCCGCTTCACCATTTCCTTCATTCATTTGAATGAAAATCGTAATCTCATCCTGCTCTAGATACGCTTTTGCTTCCTCTTCTGAGAAAGACTGAGGTTCATTATGTTTAAACAGACATTGCCCGCCTAAGTAAACTTCCACCTCTTCTGGCGTGACAGAAGCTGCGCTATGACCGATTGCTCCGACAATCCGTCCCCAGTTGGCGTCCGTACCGTATACGGCTGTTTTCACAAGACTTGAACCTACGATTTTTTTTGCAATAATACCCGCTTCTAAGTTGTTTTTTGCACCAACAACTTTCGCTTCGATTAATTTGGTTGCACCTTCTCCGTCTCTTGCAATCTCTTTTGCTAGATCTTCACAGGCTAGTTTTAATCCTTCTTTAAACAATGGCCATTCTGGATGTTCTTCATTCAGTGCCTGGTTTTCTGCCATTCCATTTGCCATCACAAGCACCATATCGTTAGTTGATGTTTCTCCATCGACGGTAATTTGATTAAACGTCACATCTGTAATGTCACGAAGAGCATTTTGCAAAGCTTCTTGTTCGACATTTGCATCGGTTGTGACAAACCCGAGCATTGTTGCCATGTTCGGATGAATCATACCAGAGCCCTTTGCTGCACCAGAAATGAGAATCTCTTTCCCGTCTATCGTCAAGGAGTATGTCGTATTTTTAATGACTGTATCTGTTGTTAAAATCGCTTCTTCAAAGTGGCCATTTCCTGCTTTTGCTTCTTTTAGCTGAGCGATGCCTGTTTTGATTTTATCCATATCCAGACACTCTCCAATGACACCAGTAGAAGAAACAGCAATGTAATCAGGCTCTGTGCCTAACATGTCTGCACAGGCTGCCTGCATGTCGTATGCATCTTTTAATCCCTGCTCACCTGTACATGCGTTGGCGATCGCACTATTGACAATGACACCTTTTAGTTTGCCCGTCTTTTTTAAGCTTTTTTGTGTGACTTGAAGGGGCGCAGCTTGAAAGTGACTTTGAGTGTATACCGCTGCACTCGCTGCTGGTACTTCACTGATGATCAAGCCAAGGTCTTTTTTTGAATAGCGTAATCCTATATGAATCCCCTTTGCTTCAAAACCTTTTGGTGATGATACGTCCCCGTCTATTTTGACAATACTTTTTTCATTCAATTCGATCATGTTTGTTGTCTCCCCTGTTCTTATGGATAGAGAGGTGTCATTGTGAGGCCCGCCTCTTCATGTAAGCCTTTGATGATGTTGAAGTTTTGAACCGCTTGGCCGGCTGCACCTTTCATGAGATTATCTATGACAGATACAATCGTCAGTCTCCCTGTTCGCTCATCTAAATGAAAACCAATGTCACAGAAGTTACTGCCGTATACTTCTTTTGTTTGCGGATATATCCCATGATCTCTCACTCTTACAAAATAGGAATCTTCATAAAAGTCCTTCATCCGTTTCATTAATTCTTCTTTTGTGACATCTGATTTCAATTGTGTATACATCGTCGCCATAATCCCTCTTGTCATCGGGACAAGGTGTGTTGAAAATGTGATGTTCGCCGTTTGCGGGTTCCATTCTCTAAGTACTTGTTCTATTTCAGGTGTGTGCTGATGTTCATTCACCTTATAAATTTTAAAGTTATCGTTCAGCTCTGAAAAATGTGTGCCAAGTGAGGCTGATCGTCCTGCACCGGACACCCCGGTTTTTGCATCTATTATGATCATAGATTCATCGATTAAATTCTGTTTCATCAGCGGTGCTAAACCTAGAAGAACTGCAGTAGGAAAGCAGCCTGGGTTTGCAATGACTTCCGCTTGCTTAATGGTTTCACGATTCAATTCAGATAATCCGTATACAGCTTGTTGAACCGATGCTTCATCCGCTGCCCTTCGTTTATACCACGCTTCATAAACAGTTCCATCTTGAATGCGCAAGTCACCTGATAAATCAATAATTGGCACCCCTTGATTCATGAGCTTCGGTGTGAGTTCACTTGAAACGCCTGCTGGTGTCGCTAAAAACACAGCATCTGTTTCTTGCACAATGGCAGCCGGATCAATGGCTTTTAATGTTTGGTCAGTAATCGTTGTCAGATGCGGATAAGATTGACTGTATAATTGCCCATCACCACTTGATGAATACAATATACATTCCTCCACATGTGGATGCTGCTTAAAGATACGAACTAATTCCGCACCACCGTACCCTGTAGCACCTATAATACCTATTTTCAACGTCAATACACCCTCTTGATCTTTGTGAAATTATTTAACATTATAACATGTATAAAAATTAATTCAATTGTATATTTAATATTTGTTTTCATTTTTTTTCATAAAAAAATCCACATATCTTCGTGAGACATGCGGATTTTATCTACTGTTCTTCATATTGAGGACCAGAAGCGCACTGCATAAATATAATAGGGAACTTGCATAAAAAATCAAATGAATGGTGAAGAAATCAGCAAACAGGCCGCCAAGCATAATGGCGATGGATGAAAAAAGCGCTGTCCAAAAATGATAGTGCCCAACTTCTTTCATTCGCTTTTTCTCGTTTGTGAGTTCGGTGACGAGTAGTTTCTCTCCGTGCTTCTGAACACCACCTAGCACACCTAAGGCAAGCTGAATCATATAAACTTGCTCTACTTCTGTGATATGTGGAAAAAGTAGAAGAAGAAACCCCATACCAAACGAATGAATGATTAAAAAGAGACGCCTGTCGGTCGTTTCAGGAAGTTTTCCTAATAATAAATGAATGAACGCACCGCTCAAACCAAACAGACCATAAGCAAGACCAAATTGAGAGTAGCTCGACCCAACATTTTTAATAAAAAGAATATAAAAAGGGAAAATGAGACTACTGGCGAAAAACAGTAGACTTTGTGAATAGACGAACCATTTCATTGCTTTAGCATTCATTGTGTATTGTACCTTTCATAAAAGTAGTTGATAAATCTGCCATCTGGATCTGCTTGCTTTTTCTTTTGAAAGAATAGATCGGTTTTTGGATACGCTTGTTTCATTTGTGCTTTCGTTTGATACGGCATGTATGGTAAGTAATAGCTTCCATGGTGCCGCAAGGTGATATCTGTCATTTGCCGGATGACCCGCTCTGCTTCTGCCTTCTCTTCTTTCTCAAAACCATAATTCACTAACAAAACAAGTGCAAACATATCTTCTTTCGCATATGAGAGATCCGCTTTTTCATTTTTTTGTACGTAGCGGATTGTGATGTTCATTAAATTCAATTCTTCCTGTTGTAAAAAGCTTCTCATGTCGTCGATATACGCACGAAAACGATCAACTGGAACAAAGTATTCTTGAAGCACATCGGTATCTGACTCATTTTCATATTCTAAAAAGGCAGAATCAGACCGCATCACGTTATTTCTTGTGATCAGCTGGTCATTTTGACTTTGAAAATACTTCTTTTGCAAGTTCCATAGCAAATCTTTCCCCATATCAAATCTTCTCGAAAGGCCGAGCATAAATTTTAAAGGGATGACGAGCTGATCTTCTTTGAGCTCACGGTATGGATCGATCTGTTGATCAGAAGTAAGCGAATAATTCGTCACATACATCTCTTTCAAAAAATTTGTTTTCGCTGTAGAGATTCTTGCGAGATGCATGCGCACTTCTTTATTGTTCTTTACATTCTTTTGAAAATAATCAGTGTATTCATCGAAGTGTAGAGAGGTTGTCTCCATTTTATATAATTCATCCTTTGTTAAGGAAAGCTCAACATCTAAAATGACACCGAATAAGCCGTATCCTCCAATCACGGCAGTAAATAAATCATCGCTAGGCTTTACTGTGATGATTTCTCCATCTGCTTTTAACAGTGTGAAAGAGCGCACAGTGTCAATGAGTGAGCCGTAGCGAATGTCCCGTCCATGTGCATTTGCACTTAACGAGCCACCAATTGTAAAGATGTTTTGAGATTGCATCACCTTTACTGCAAGACCATATGGGTTCACATATTTTTGAATATCATCCCATGTGGCGCCGCTTTGGACCCGAATGGTCTTCTTTTTTTCATTAAATGATACGATTCGACGAAATTTCGTCATGTCTAGTACAATGCCATTTTCATAATACGTGTGGCCGCCCATACTATGCTGCTTTCCGGCGATTGAAATGGGCAGATTTTTCTCTTTTGCTTCTTCTAATACTTCTTTTAAAGATTCTATTTCTTTTCCTTGCACGACTTTTTTTATTTTGACCGGCATAAGGTGACTCACATCTGTAAACGCCTCAAGTCCTTGCCTTTTGTGTGCTTGACCTTCACGTATAGAGACTGATGCAAAAAAGGCAGCGCCATATCCCATCAAAAGAACGATCCATATCCACTTTCGTTTCATTATAGGTACTCCGTTCTATAAAATTACATCCATTATATCAAGCCATACTCCTCCTCTATCTTAATTTTTCATAAAAAAACCTGGTACGAGTTCAACTCATACCAGGCATTTTTCATATTTACTTATTGAATACCAAGCGCAATTTTAGCGTATCTTGACATTTTGTCACGTGTCCAAGGTGGATTCCATACGATGTGAACTTCTGTTTCTTTCACTTCAGGCAAGTCACTTAATGCTTTTTTCACTTCATCCACGATAACTGGTGCTAGGGGACACCCCATTGATGTTAAAGTCATTGTGATATCCGCTTTTCCATTCTCATCAAGATCGACATCATAGACAAGTCCAAGGTTGACGATGTCTACGTTTAACTCAGGGTCAATCACCTGTTCTAGGGCGCCTAAAATATTTTCTTTCAATGCTTCATCCATGATATCCACTCCTTTTTCAACTAGTATAACGTACTTTTCCTTTTGGCTAAACGTTTGTGCTTTTCAGGTGTGTCACAAACCAGTCAATGGTTTCAAACATTGCTTGTCTTGAGACCTTATGGCCAGCCTGTCCATCTGTGATAAAACGAATCAGGTGAGGATCTTCTTTATATTGGGTTTCTGCTAACTCGTCATAAAGAGCTTTTGCATGTCTGTAAGGGACAACTGGATCGTTTTCTGCATGCCAGAATAACAATGGCCTTTTGTTTAATCGATCTGTTTGCAGCGTTAGATCATAAGGACGCAGCGCGTCTAATTGCTGATGAACCTCTTCATCTGTAATCTCTTTCATCAACCCTTTGTGCCGCATGTCCATAATTTGTGCTTGTAGGAATGTCGTATATTTCGGACTGCCCATCAAGCTGACTGCCGCTTTAATCCAATCATGTTTTGCGAGTGCACCAAAGGTCGTGATGCCTCCCATGGAAGTACCTGCAACACCTATTAGATCGGCTTCAATCAATTGTTTTTCTTGAAAATATGTTTTTAAGATATCGATTTCACGTATTTCGTTCAGGACGATTTCCCAAAACTTTGATGCCAGTTCCTCTAAGCTGAGGTTTTCTGATCTTACACCATGATAAGCACAGTCAGGCAAAATGACTCTCATGCCTTTTTCCGCCAAATGAAAGGCGAAGTGTAAGTTGTGCTCGCGTGCACTTGTAAATCCATGTATAAAAAATACAAGTGGCATCGGTTTATCTTTATTTTCAGCTTTTACGATATGTAAAAATGGAATATCGTGCGTCATTTGCTCATCAATGGTGATCACAGCCTATGAATCCTCCTTTATCATTCCCGTCTTTGTTTATTTTAACATGTAGACAACGAAGATGTGATAAAGATACACTATAGGTGGAGGCACCCGCACCAGCTGCCTCCTATTACTTACAGATCAAAGGAGATTTTATGGAGACTAAACCTTATCTAATCGCACTTGACCTGGATGGCACGTTATTAAAAGACGATAAAACGATTTCTGCACACACACTTGATGTCATTCAAAAAGTGAAAGACAGCGGGCATCATGTCTGTATTTCAACTGGCCGGCCATTTCGTTCCAGCTCTCCTTATTATCAGCAATTGCAGCTCGATTCACCGATTGTGAACTTTAATGGAGCGTTTGTCCATCATCCTCTTGATGAAAAATGGGGCAGATTTCACACATCACTTGATCTTCAAGTCGTGAAACAGCTTGTGGATATTAGTGAGGAATATAAAGTACACAATGTGTTAGCTGAAGTGCTAGACGATTTGTATTTCCATTATCATGATGAAAAGCTCATTGATATATTTAATATGAATGCAAACAAAGTGACCGTTGGAGACCTTCGGAACAATCTTGGAGAGAATGTCACAAGCGTCTTAATTCACGCAAAAGAAGAAGACGTCGGAGCGATTCGGAGCTATTTGACAGATGTTCATGCAGAAGTGATTGACCACAGACGCTGGGCTGCTCCGTGGCATGTCATTGAAATCATTAAAACAGGTATGAACAAAGCCGTTGGACTGCAAAAGATCAGTGATTATTACGGTGTGCCTCAGGAGCGGATTGTGGCATTCGGAGATGAAGACAATGATTTAGAAATGCTTGAATTTGCTGGATGCGGGGTTGCAATGGGCAACGGGATTGATGCAGTGAAACGCGTCTCTAATGAAGTGACAGATACGAATGAACAAGATGGGATTGCAAAATTCCTAACGAATTACTTCTCGCTTTAATTTTTCCATTCATACATAGCAGGTCGAAGCGGGCATACTACCGTTAGACAGGTTGTCCTGTCAGCTTGTGTAAAGGGGCGGATTCCGAATGGGTAAAAGAAGCAAATCGAAACGCTTTATACAACAAGGTAAAGATTCAGTCAGTCTGCATGACGCACGTTTTCCGTATCGTTCCACACTTGAAGAGGCTGCGGAGGACAGGGGAAATATGAAGACTGATGCTTCTGGAGGTTCATTGTGAGAAACGAACTTTTTGATCAAGCCAAATCATTTACTGAGGAAGCCCTTACTTCTTCATTTCCATCTGGTTTAGAGCGTCAACAAGCAGTTCAGCGAGCTAAAAACGCTGTATCATCTGCATTTGCTAATTCGACAGATGCAGAAAGAAACCAGCTGCATACGTTCCAAGACCTGCTTGATGATCTTTAACGAAAAAAGCTGTCCGCTTTGTGGACAGCTTTTCTTATGCTTATTTCACTTGGAACGTTTTCTTCTCAGTGATTTGCTTTAGCCCTTCTGCTTTTCCTTTAAATGTGACGACCGCTTCATACGTTCCCGGCTCCACACCGTTTGACCACGTATCTTGGAAGTCATATGTTTCATCTGCTTTCAGCACAAAGGATTGGATGGCTTGTGTGAACATACGGTCTTTCGAGTAACGGTATTTTTCATTTCCGTCTTCATCGTACACACTCAATTCGAATTTTTGGCTTGTGTTAAACGTGAATTCAATATCTCGATCTGATTCATTTTTTAGTGACATATGAAATTGAACCGAAGAACCTTTTTGGACGGGGTCTACTGTGAGTACAACGGTTTTTTCTCCCATTTGACCGGATACCTCCTTGTCTGGTTCATCCTTTTTTTGTTGTCCACAAGCTGTTAAAACCAATAGAACGAGAAAAAGCACTAACCCTTTTTTCATCTTCTACCCACCTTTTAATCTCGTCTGAAAAATCCAAGAATATTGGTTGTTTGAACAATATTTGTAAAGGCTTTTGGATCGACTTCCTTTATAATTTGTTCAAGTTCATACAGCTCATACCTTGTAATGACAATGACCATCATTTCTTTTTGTTCATTGGTAAATGCCCCTTTTGCCGGAACAGTCGTAATCCCTCTGACCATTTTTCCATAAATGGCTTCTTTGATTTCATCTGCTTTCTTTGTCACAATCATGGCGGTCAGCTTTTCATGTCTCGTATGGATGGCATCAATTACCCTAGTCGTCACATATAATGTGACAAGGGTATATAAAGCTTTCTCCCAACCTTGTAACAATCCTGCTGTAAAAATGATAATTCCGTTTAAAATGAAGAAATACGTGCCCACTGGTTTGTCTTTCCATTTCGCTAAAATCATCGCAATAATGTCAAGGCCGCCTGTAGATGCCCCATATTTCAGTGTAATCCCAATGCCAAGTGCAGAAATGACTCCGCCAAATACAGCATTTAATAAAATATCTTCAGAAACACTTGTCTCTGGTAAAATGCCGAGGAAAATCGTTGTCAGTGCCACACTAATAATGCTATACAAAGTAAAGGAACGACCAACCTTCATCCAGCCTAAAATGCCGACCGGAATGTTTAAAATAAATAATAGGATCCCTGTTGATAAATAAAACGGTGCATATTGATCGATTAAACTAGATAACAGCTGGGCAACCCCTGTAAAACCACTTGCATATACGTCAGCAGGGATTAAAAATAAATTCAGCCCAATCGCATTGAGTAAGGCACCAATGACGACGACGATGAATTTTTTTGCTTCTCCAATGAACATGTTGTCATTCCTCCACTTACCATTCTCTCTATGGTTTTCCCTAAAATTTAGAATTTGAACACGAAAAAATGATTTTCTATGATATAGTTAGGCTAAAAAGATATAAAATATGGTTGATTTTTTTAGAAAGAAGGGATTTTGATGACTGTTCATATCATAGCAGACAGTGCTGCTGATCTGCCTCTTTCTTATTATGATGAACAAAACATGACACTCATTCCGCTGCGTGTGTTACTCGGCGAGCAGGAATTTGAGGATTTGATCACCATTGAACCAAAACAAGTATTTGATGCGATGAGACAAGGTGCAAGTCCAAAAACATCACAAGCTTCACCGAACCGGATCAAAGAAGCCTTTGTTTCTGCAGCCCAAACCCATACATCGGCTATTTATGTTGCCTTTTCATCAGAGCTTTCAGGTACATACCAAACCGCTGTGATGATGGCAAACGAAGTGAAGGAAGAATACCCTGATTTCGATTTACGAATCATTGATTCTAAATGTGCTTCACTTGGTTATGGACTAGCTGTCAAACACGCTCAATCACTTGCCATTGACGGAAATACAATACAAGAAATTGAAACGTCTGTAAAGCATTTTTGTGAATCTTTACAACATATTTTTACTGTAGACGACTTATCGTATTTAGCAAGAGGCGGAAGAATCAGTAAAGCGTCCGCATTTGTTGGCGGATTGTTAAGTATTAAACCCATTTTACACGTTGAGGATGGAAAACTGATACCCCTTGAAAAAATTCGTGGCCGTAAAAAATTATTGAAACGCATTATCGAGCTGATGAAAGAACGCGGATCTGACTGGTCTAGTCAAACTGTTGGCATTAGTCATGGAGATGACCCTGCACTTGCAGAAGAAATGAGACAATTAATCGAAGCCGAATTTCACCCAAAAGAAATCGACATCCAGGTCATCGGAGCGGCTGTTGGGTCCCACTCAGGCCCTAGCACACTTGCCATCTTCTTTACAGGCAGCCCATCATAAAAAGCACCCTTCCCTGAAACATCACGGGAAGGGTGCTTTTCTTATGATAGCTTAAATCGGTGAACGGTTTCGTTTAACCTTGCTGTCATATTCATCAGTTCTTCTACTTGTTTGTTCATTTGATGGAAAGATTGCAGCTGTTCGTTTGCCGAGGCAGAAATTTCTTCGCTGCCCGCTGCCGTTTCTTCTACAACGGCACTAATATTTTCAATCGAGTGCAGCACTTGTCCGCCAAGCTCTGTTGATTGAATAATTTGGTCATTTAAGACCGCCATTTCTTGCTTAATATGTTGTGCTTTTGTTTCTATATCTTCAAAGGAGTGTGAGGTTTTGTCCATTGCATCTTGCTGCTGAAGTGATAGCTTGACCCCTTCTTGTACAGTTTGGCTAATGGATTGAATGCCTTTTTCAATATGACTCACCATGTCAAAAATTTGTCTTGTTGCACGAGACGATTCATCTGCCAACTTACGGATTTCGTCCGCTACGACGGCAAACCCTTTGCCAGCTTCTCCTGCTCTTGCCGCTTCAATCGCCGCATTAAGCGAAAGGAGGTTTGTCTGGTCCGCAATATCAGAAACCGTTTTGGCCATTGCGGAGATTCCGCTTGCGTACTGAGTGAATTCTCCTGCAGACTCTTCAATTTGTCTCGTCGCACGTGTATTTTTTTCAATGGCTGCTTTTGTTTCTGTTAACGTGTGCTTTCCGCTTTCCACCGCTCCAATGGCATCCTCTGTACTACGGATGACTGTATGTGATCTCTCGGAATTCTTACGGCCATGTGAATCCATTTTCTCAATCAAACTAACGCCATGCTGAAGGTCTTCTGAAATCGCTTGTGAACCATTCGCCATTTCGTCTGTCGATACAGACACTTGATTGGCCGATTCCATAAGCTTTTTGTTTTCATCATCTAACTGAATCGAGAATGATTCCACTTGACTTGAGACATGGCTGATTTCTTGAATCAAGCTAATCAGCTGATCCGTCATTTGATTGAACGACTCATTTAATCCGCCGATTTCATCTTTCCGCTTGATGTTCATCCGCTCCACAGCGAGGTTTCCTTCGGCAATCTGTTTTGCCCGGTAAGAAAGGGATTTGATTGGTGTCACAATGGATCTCGTTAAACCAATATTTAAAAAGACGGCGATGACCATCAGCGTGAGGGCTGCGACAGATGCGCTTGTAATGATCCATTGCACATTGTCTGCCGCCTCCTCTAAATGGTATTCATACGCTTCTTGTGCTCTTTTATTCATCGTATGCACGTCGTTTAAAACACCGTCAATTCTGGCAGCTACTCGTCTGGCATCAGAGGCATTTTTTTCACCAATGGCATTGTTTGCTTCTTGCGTCCATGTGTCAAACTTTGAATTTAACCGTGTTAGGGCTTCTTTGTTCATATTTCCTGCGTTTTTGTTTAACGTTTGCAGCTGTTTTTTCGCTGTCGATATATCGCTTTGAACGACCTCTAGCTGTTCATCTGAAAGGGTCATGGAATAATTGGTCATGGCTTGTTCGACACTTTCAAAGCTGGCCTTCGTTTTTTGTACGTTCAGTAAGGTTTGAACTTCTGTTTCGCTTGATGACTGAATCTTTGTCATGCTCACAATAATAAAGGCAATTACGCCAACCGCTAAAAGAAGTGAAATGAGTGAGTTGAGCAAAATTTTGATGCGTAAGCTCATGATGCTGCCCCCTCTTCTTTCAGAAGTGTCTGCTTCAGTCCATTTAATTTTTTGGTCAATTTCTCAGCATCTTTGAGCACCCGGATTCTTGCCATATCGATTCCGTCATTACTTAAGTCATAGACGATATGCCCGCTTTTGATTTTGCTGCTTTTGACGAGCTGTTCGCTGAATTGATAAACGACTTCATCTACTTTTTTGACCATAGACGAAATAACGGCTTTTTCAGCTGTATAATACTGATCGCTGTCCACGCCGATTGCATATTTGCCTTGCGTTTGCGCTTCTTTTAATACACCAACACCCGTATAACCGGCTGCGGCATATAAAACATCTGCTTTCTTTTTGATCATGTCTTTCGCTATTTTACTGCCTTTGCCTGCATCACTAAATGTGCCAGCATACGTGGATACGACCTTGATTTTCGGATTCACAGATTTTGCGCCTTTTTGATAGCCTTGTTCAAATCGGTGGATCACCTCTGCATCGACTCCGCCCACAAAACCAATGACATCACTTTTTGTTGTCATGGCAGCAAGAGCTCCCGCTAAATAGCTGCCCTGCTCTTCTTTAAAAGTCACTGATGTGACATTTTTCAGTTCAGACACAGCATCAATGAGTAAAAATTGCTTTTTCGGATATTTTTTCGCTACCTTTTCTAAGTCTTCTTGCATACTGAAACCTACACCGATGATCAGGTCATTTCCATCTTTCACAAGCTCGGTCAGCCCTTTTTCATATGTATCGGTTTCTGCAATTTCTCTATAATCGAATTCAATGCCAAGCTCATCACGTGCTTTTTCTAATCCTTTAAATGATGAATCGTTAAATGATTGATCACCAAGACCATCATCCGTCAGCATGACACCAATATGCTTCGCATTTGATACCGGGGGTCCTCCCTGCTGATTGCTGCATGAGGCGAGTACCATGATCATAGCTGCCATCAGAAGTAATGAAATCTTCACTTTCATCCAAAAACACACTCCTTTTATCATCCTTACCTCTTATTTATCGGATTTGAGAGTCATTGTTTCAATGATAAAATGAAGGATTTTCAGCTTTTTTCATGACTTTTTTCACTGAAAAAAACCATTATTTATGACAAAAATAAAAAAAGCGAGCAAATGCTCACTTTTTCTCGTATGTCCATCCTTCTTTTTGGTAAACAAGATCATTTTTCATCAGATGACCTAATGCTCGTTTGAAGGCTGCTTTGCTCATTTGAAATCTTTCCCGGATATCTTCTGGATCACTTTTATCCCCGTAAGGCATTGCACCGTTTCTCGTTCTCATGTAAGTTAAAATTTCTTCTGCATCGACAGATAATGCATCCTGTTTTCTAGGCAGCAGAGAAACGTTCACGGTTCCGTCCTCTTTCACTGCAATGACGCGTCCTGTCACGGTCGATCCTAATCTAGGCTCTTCCTTTCGTTCCGTGCGGTGGATAAACCCACGCACGCCTGTATCTGTCAGCATAAAAGAACCTGTCGCAATTAAGCGATAAATCGTTCCCGTAATTTCTTTGTTCATTAACGTTTCTGGCGCCTCAGTAAATAATTCACTGATCACATCTTCAGTGGCTGGTTTTGCGAACATTCTCCCGTAACTTGTCACTTTGAGCATACAGTATAGTTTGTCGCCTTTTTTCGGCCACGCTTCCTCAAAAGGCGGGAGGTGTTCAGTTGCAACAAGTGCATCCTTTGACAAACCTATATCGACAAAAGCACCCATATCTTCTACAACGTCTACGACTTCTACCCAGTCGTATGTATGTGCATTGATTTTAGGAATTTTCATCGTCGCTGCCAGTCTTTCTTCATGATCTACATATAAGTAGACCTCTACTTCATCACGATCTCCAATATCCTCTGTCATCTCACTGCGATGTAGGAGAACAGAATCTTCGCCATCTGTTAAAAAGTAGCCGTATTCCATCTCGTTATCTATTTGCAAGGTCAGTTGCTCACCTGGTCTCATGTTCTCTTCCTTCCTATCTGCCCTTAAAAGAGCGTTCGTTCATCTTTTGATTCACTTTATTCTACTATACTTCTGTCATCATGAACATCTCTAGTTCTGTTAGCTAAAGTGGACAAACTGCACTTGAATTATACCGCATACATCTGAACTCTCTTCGATAAAGTTTCTTCTTCCCCTATGGGCATGATAAAATAGACGCAATATCTATAGTTGGAGGTCATATGTGATGGCAAAAGAAAGTTCATTTGATATTGTATCGAAGGTGGAGCTGCCAGAGGTGCAAAACGCCATTCAAGCAGCACTGAAAGAAATTAAAAACCGTTATGATTTTAAAGGAAGTAAAAGTGATATTTCACTAGAAAAAGAAGAACTCGTTCTCATTTCTGATGATGACTTCAAGCTGGAGCAGCTAAAGGATGTCCTTGTGACAAAACTGATTAAACGAAACGTACCGACTAAAAACATTGACTATGGAAAAACAGAACATGCCCTAGGTGGAACCGTTCGCCAGCGTGCAAAGCTGATTAGCGGGATTGATAAGGACAATGCCAAAAAGATCAATGCCTTGATCAAACAATCTGGTTTAAAAGTAAAGTCGCAATTTCAGGATGACCAAGTGCGTGTGACAGGAAAAAATAAAGATGATTTACAAGAAGTGATGGCGCTCATGCGCAAGGCAGATTTACCGATTGACGTCCAATTTATAAATTTTCGATAAATTTCAAATTTTCCATTGATTATTTCCGATTTTTTCGATACAGTTGATGGAAGTTCAATTCATTGACATGTTCATATCGCTTTCTTATCAAGAGAGGCAGAGGGACTGGCCCTGTGAAGCCTCAGCAACCGGTGTAGTAGAAATCTATTTTCTATGACCAAGGTGCTAAATCCAGCAAGCAACTGCTTGGAAGATAAGGAGAAGAATTTCAATACAGCCAAAAAGTCTTCTTCTTATCAGAAGGCTTTTTTTGTTACATAGAAATAAGGAGGAAACCAATGGGCCTATTACAAGACTTACAAAATCGCGTACTGATTGCTGATGGAGCAATGGGAACACTTTTATACTCTTATGGCATTGACCGCTGCTTTGAAGAATTAAATTTATCGAAAGAAGATGAAGTCAAAAGAGTGCACGAAGCTTATGTGCAAGCTGGAGCGGACATTATTCAAACGAACACATACGGCGCGAATTATATTAAACTATCCCGCTATGGCTTAGAGGAAGAAACAAAACGCATTAACACAAAAGCTGTACAAATTGCTAAAGCAGCCGCTGGCTCAGCTTATGTCCTCGGAACGATCGGCGGCATTCGAACATTTAACAAAAATGCCTACTCTTTAGACGAGATTAAACGGAGCTTTAGAGAACAGCTCTATATCCTTTTAAATGAAGAGCCTGATGGGTTACTGCTTGAAACATATTACGATATTGAAGAAGCAAAAGCCGTTCTTGAGATTGCTCGCAAAGAAACAGCGCTTCCGATTGTCATGAACGTCTCCATGCATGAGCAAGGTGTATTGCAGGACGGTACACCGCTAAAAGACGGTTTATCTGAATTATCCTCACTTGGCGCTGATGTCGTCGGCATTAACTGCCGATTAGGCCCTTATCATATGATTCAGGCACTTGAAGGCGTTCCACTTTTGGAAAATTCTCATTTATCTGTCTATCCAAACAGCAGTCTTCCCTCCCTTGAAGAAGGCAGACTCGTCTATGATACAGATAATGATTATTTCCGAAAAAGTGCACTTGAGTTTAGAAATCAAGGCGCACGAATCATTGGAGGCTGCTGCGGAACAACCCCTCAGCATATTAGCGCCATGGCTGAGGCGGTCAAAGATTTAGCACCTATCACCGAAAAAGAAGTGAAAGTATTAAAAGAAGAAATCATTTCCATCCAAGATCAACGGACAGAACCAGGTCTTGACGAGCTGGCTGTGAAAAAACGTTCGATTATCGTCGAGCTGGACCCGCCGAAGAAGCTGAACTTTGAAAAATTCCTTATCGCAGCGAACGAATTAAAAAGTGCAGGCATTGATGCCCTCACGCTGGCCGATAACTCTCTAGCTACCCCGCGTATTAGCAATGTGGCATGCGGCGCTTTATTAAAACAGCAGCTTGATATGCGTTCACTTGTCCATATCACATGTCGTGATCGCAATTTGATTGGACTCCAATCCCACTTAATGGGGCTGGACACGCTTGGACTAACCGATATTTTAGCCATCACAGGCGATCCGTCTAAAATTGGAGACTTCCCAGGTGCGACATCTGTGTATGATTTAACCTCCTTTGATTTGATCCGTCTGATCAAACAATTTAACGAGGGGCTATCTTTCTCTGGGAAACCGCTCGGGAAAAAGACTAATTTTTCAGTGGCTGGCGCGTTTAATCCCAATGTCCGTCATATTGATAAAGCGGTCAAACGCCTCGAGAAGAAAATCGAATACGGTGCCGATTATTTTATTTCACAACCTGTTTACTCTGAGGAACAGCTTGTGAAGATTCATGAAGAAAGCCGACATTTGGATAAACCGATTTACATCGGTATTATGCCGCTAACAAGCAGCCGAAATGCTGAGTTTATTCATCATGAAATTCCCGGCATTAAATTGTCTGACTCGATTCGTGAGATTATGGCCAAGGCAGGCGAAGATAAAGAAAAGCAGCGGACAGAAGGGTTAGCGATTGCCCGCTCTTTATTAGATACAGCCTGCGAATTGTTTAATGGTATCTATTTAATTACCCCTTTCCTTCGATCAGATTTAACAGCAGAACTGACAACTTACATCCATCAGAAAGAAAAGGAGCCAAACATCCATGCCAACTATCACTGAACAGCTCAAAAAACGCATCCTCGTCCTTGACGGTGCAATGGGCACAATGATTCAAAACGCCGATCTCACAGCAGAGGATTTCGGCGGAGAAGAGTATGAGGGCTGTAACGAATATTTGAACGTCACAGCCTCTCATATTATCTCCACGATTCACCGGCAATATCTTGAAGCAAGTGCAGATTTAATCGAAACAAATACATTCGGCGCAACGAAGCTCGTTCTCGATGAATATGGACTTGGCCATCTCGCCTATGAATTGAACGTAAAAGCAGCTCAGCTGGCAAAGCGTGAAGCAGACCGTTTGTCGACACCAGACTGGCCCCGCTTTGTTGTAGGCGCAATGGGGCCCACTACAAAAACATTATCCGTAACAGGCGGCACAACGTTTGAAGAGCTCGTTGCAAATTATGAAGAACAAGCCCGCGCCCTGATTGATGGGAAATGTGATGCTCTTCTTTTAGAAACGAGTCAAGACATGCTGAATGTCAAAGCTGGATTTAAAGGTATTCAAGAAGCCTTTCACGCGACCGGTATTGAGCTGCCACTGATGGTGTCAGGGACGATTGAACCAATGGGCACCACCCTTGCCGGTCAAGATATTGAAGCCTTTTATATCTCACTTGAGCATATGAAACCAATCAGCGTCGGACTAAACTGTGCAACTGGTCCAGAATTTATGACAGACCATATCCGTACACTCTCCTCCATCTCAAAGTCGGCTGTCAGCTGCTATCCAAACGCTGGTCTCCCTGATGAAGAAGGGCAATATCACGAATCCCCTGCTTCGCTTGCTAAAAAAATTGCCGCTTTTGCAAAAGAAGGCTGGTTAAATATCGTCGGCGGCTGCTGCGGTACAACGCCTGCACATATTCAGGCATTGTCAGATGAAGTACGTTCGCTTCAGCCCCGCAGCATGTCGCATGAGTCATCACCGCATACCGTATCAGGAATCGAGCCCCTCATTTATGAAGAAGCAATGCGCCCCCTCTTTGTTGGTGAGCGCACAAATGTCATTGGTTCACGCAAATTCAAACGGCTCATCGCAGAACAAAAGTTTGAAGAGGCCGCAGAAATTGCCCGTGCTCAAGTGAAAAATGGCGCTCACGTCATTGATGTGTGTCTAGCAGACCCTGATCGTGATGAGATAGCAGACATGGAAGGCTTTTTAAAAGAAGCCATGAAAAAAGTGAAAGCTCCTTTTGTCATTGATTCAACCGATAAACATGTCATCGAAAAAGCACTCATGTATTCTCAAGGAAAAGCCATTATTAATTCTATTAATTTAGAGGATGGAAAAGAGCGCTTTGAAGAGATTCTTCCGCTTGTCAAGCTATATGGCGGCGCACTTGTTGTTGGAACAATCGATGAAAAAGGGATGGCCGTCACAGCAGATCGAAAACTTGAGATTGCCGTAAGATCCCATGACCTGCTCACGAAAAAATATGGAATCCCTGCGAGTGATATCATTTTTGACCCGCTTGTCTTTCCAGTAGGTACTGGAGACGAACAGTATATTGGGGCTGCTGAAGAGACGATTAAAGGCATTGAGCGAATCAAAGCAGCACTGCCTGAATGTCTCACCATTTTAGGCATTAGTAACGTGTCTTTCGGACTCCCGCCAGTTGGCAGAGAAATATTGAATGCCGTTTATTTGTATCACTGCGTAAAAGCAGGGCTTGATTATGCGATCGTGAATACTGAAAAGCTTGAACGCTTCGCTTCAATTCCAAAGGAAGAAATCAAGCTGGCTGAAACTTTACTTTATGAAACAAATGATCAAACCCTTGCTGAGTTCACCCAATTTTATCGCGGGAAAAAGAAAACAGAGAAGAAACCAAAGATCTCCTTATCACTTGATGAAAGGCTGGCACTCTATGTCGTCGAAGGGACGAAAGAAGGCCTGATTGATGATTTGGCCCTTGCTTTGGAGAAATTTGAATCACCTCTTCATGTCATCAATGGACCATTAATGCAGGGAATGTCAGAGGTTGGGCGCCTTTTTAATCAAAACGAATTGATTGTAGCTGAAGTCCTCCAATCCGCTGAGGTCATGAAAGCATCTGTTTCATACCTTGAGCAATTTATGGAGAAAAAGGACGCAAGCGGCAAAGGGAAGATTCTCCTCGCCACCGTCAAAGGCGATGTCCATGATATAGGGAAAAACCTGGTCGACATCATTTTGAGCAATAATGGCTTTCACGTCGTCGATCTCGGAATCAAAGTAACCCCGCAAACATTGATTGAGGCGGTGCAAAAAGAAAAGCCAGATATGATTGGATTATCAGGTTTACTTGTCAAATCAGCACAGCAAATGGTCTTGACCGCTCAAGATTTACAAAAAGCAAACATTTCTGTTCCCATTTTGGTGGGCGGCGCGGCGCTTTCACGGAAGTTTACGAAGATGAAAATTTCGCCTCAATATGATGGTCCCGTCCTTTACGCCAAAGATGCAATGGACGGCCTGTCTTTAGCGAATGAATTAAGAGCGAACCCTCTTCAATTTCAAACAAAACCCTTAGAGGATCAAGAAACACTCCATAAGGAAAAAGAAACAACGCGGCCAAAAGCCGTGATTGAATTACTAGAAAAACGCGCGACACTTTCGGAGGCAGCGATTTTCACGCCAGAAAATACGAAACGCCATTATGTACGGGATATTGATTTGCACCACATTATGCCCTATGTCAATGAGCAAATGCTGATCGGCCATCATCTCGGTTTAAAAGGAAAGGTCAAAAAGCTGTTGGCTGAACAGCATCCAAAAGCATTAGAGTTAAAACAGCTGATCACAGATCTTCTTCAAGAAGGCAGAGAGAAAAACTGGTTTGCACCTGCATTCGTCTATCAATTCTTCCCTGCCAATTCAAATGGGAATGACCTGCATATCTACGATCCAGAAGCGCCTGACCGCGTCATTGAGACATTCCAATTTCCAAGACAGGAAAAACTTCCGTACCGGTCTATTTCTGATTATGTGCGGAAAAGCGGAGAGAACGAGAAAGATTATATCGCCTTATTTGCAGTGACGGCTGGTGCCCGCATACGAGAGGTTGCGCAGCAATTTAAACAAGAGGGTGACTATTTAAAAATGCATGCGGTCCAAGCTTTAGCACTTGAGCTTGCAGAAGGATTGGCTGAACGAACGCACCAAGTAATTCGTGATAAATGGGGATTCCCAGACCCAGTCGATTTCACGATGGAGAAACGGTTCCAAGCCAAATATCAAGGTCAGCGCTATTCCTTTGGCTATCCAGCGTGCCCTAATCTAGAAGACCAAGAAAAACTATTTCACCTGCTGCAGCCAGAAAAAATCGGGATTCATCTCACAGAAGGGTTTATGATGGAGCCCGAAGCATCTGTTTCAGCCATTGTCGTTTCTCATCCTGAAGCTCGATATTTTAACGTTCACTAAAAAAACCTCCTGAATGGGAGGTTCTTTTTACAAATAAAAATGGAATAAATATGAAAAATTACGTTTATTTACCGATATTATAAATGAAAGTCATTTACTTAAAAGGAGATGTTTGTCATGTTCAAAAAGAAGATCGGGGTTTTATTGCTTACAGGCCTCTTTATCGCTAGCCCTCTTTTCCAATCACCTGCTCAAGCGAGTGAAACTTCTACGAAACAAACAAAATATTATACAGAAGAATTGGAGCATCTGTATCCAGACAGTGATTATGCAAACAATGATACGATGGAAAAAGCTCAATTCTTACAGCACTCTCTTCATCTAAACAAGACCTATTTATATCACGAAGGTAGTATCTCTTCTATGAATGACATTGATTTTTACCGGTTCACCAGCTCTAAATTTGATGGAGCAGATGGCCGCTTTTCTATCAAACTCGTCAATGTGAAAGCTGGAAATGATTTCGATCTTTATCTTTACAATCAGAGCGGGTCACTCGTGTCTTCCTCTGTGCGGACAAACAACCAAAATGAAATCATCCATATGCCGAAAATTGCCGCAAGCACTGACTACTATTTAGCCGTCAAACCAAAGCAATTATTAAATGAAGAGGACAACATGTATCGTATTGTCTTTGATAAAAGTATTGAAAAAGGCACAACCAAACGATATGGATCACCTGCCACATTGAATAGTTTCAATGAAGCCGGATCTCCCAATTCTTCTTTTGATTTAAGCAGCTTGCCGCAGGATGCCGTTGTCACTGGCCTGTCATTAGAAGCTGAAAAAGGCAGTACAAATGCATATAATTATGTATTCACCGTCTCTTCCTTAAAAGGCGGAACAGTGAACGTACCTTGGAACGGTCAAAAAGTTGACATCTCTTCTTATAAAACAAGTCAAGTGCCAGCAAAAGACCGCTTTTTTGTTTCTTTTAATGCAACCGAGGTTCCTCAATTGATCGGTGGACGGCTAATCAAAGTAGGCGTTGTCTCAATTAAAAACTTACAGCTCACCTTTGAATATGAATACAACCGTGACCTCAATTATTAAACTAGTCAAAAGGAAAAGGGAGCACCGAAGCGCAGGACTGACACCAAATGCGAGGGTTTGTCTATACGGTGAAGGAAAAGGTATCCCCTTTTCCTTTTTCTTATGCGTTCTTATGGTACGATACATATAGAGAAATCAGCTAAGAAGGAGTTGCGTGTATTGGCAAACGTTATACAACGAACTTTAACCCTTGATGACATACCAGACCTTGTCGCATTGTCAAAAGAGGTCGACTGGCCTGATTACAATGCGGAAGAGCTCACATCTCTTTTAACAAATGGACATTTTACCGGTTTTACAACAACTGACGGACAAGTCATTTCATGCGCTGGACTTTTTCAGTATGACAGAGTGGCATCAATTGGGGCGGTCATTGTATCTGAGACACATCGAGGCCTCGGTCTTGCCCGTCAAATGATTGACACACTGCTTCGTCATAGTGATCCAAGTGTCCCTGTCGTTTTAACAGCTACTGTACAAGGACAGCCAGTTTATGAAAAAATCGGCTTTCAGACAGCCGGTTATATTCATACATACAAAGCACAAAAAACAAATCCTAGTGCGCTTCACCCGTCACATCAGATTCATCTTTTTCCCGCTGATGAAACGCACCTCCCGTCTATTGAAAGGCTGGATGAAAAAGGCGCAGGAACCAATCGATCAAACTTCTTAATAAAGCGAATGGAGCGAGCAGCATTTAAACTGATCGCAAAGGATGAACACCACGAAATCACCGGCTTCGCATTTGGTGTGGAAACACCAGCTAATCTGATGATTGGCCCGCTTGCAGCAAACGATGAACAAACGGCGCTATCACTCATTCAATCACTTCTCACGTCTTATTCTGGCGCCTTTCGTTTAGATATGCAGGAAGAAACAGCTGAACGCCTGCATACATCACTTGTAGAAGCAGGATTTACGAAAACAAACGTCGCACATTTTATGATGATTCGCGGGAACGAAAAGCAGAATGATCCGGCGTTTCTCTATTTCCTGGCCTCACAAGCATTTTCTTAAAAAATCAAAAAGCTGTAGACAGATGTTGTCTGCAGCTTTTCTTTTTTATTTTTCGCCTACGGATGAGAGAACTTGAGCGAGTGCATTTGTGACCTTGCCATGCTCTGATGCATGCGGCCGGTCATCTCCGTCTCCATAGCCGTAATCAATCATGCGATTACGGTTTAAGCAAAGCTTTGTCAGCTGAGGCTGGAATAGATCAAATAAAGCAAAACGATCTTTTAGCTGTGGAAATTGCTTTTGATACTGCTGAATTTCTTCTGCAAGCAAGCGCCAAAGCGTCGTTTCATCTAACAGATTGTGATTGTCTAACACATTTGACACGTAACGAAGATTGCAAATAAACAGGCCCGTAAAAATAAATTGTACAAGACCCTCAGGCGGCTCACTACGCAGCACTTCCTTTAGATCTTCTTCTAATGAAGCCAATTCAGGCAGCGGTTGATCACTAATGTTCACATCATCAACAAAATCTTTGATCGCCAAACGATGCGGCTTATGATCTTTTAATACAAGAATTGTATTTTGTCCGTGAGGTGAAAACACCGTGCCATATTGATACATAAAGTGCAGAAGCGGCGGCATGACAACATGGAAGAATGACGCCATCCATTCTTTTGCTGACAGACCCGATTTTTCAATGAGCTGCTTCAGATAAGGCTCGCCTTCATGATCCTCATAAGTCAGTGCCGCTAGCGTAACAGGGCTCTCCCCTTCATCTAAATACGTATAAATGCTTTCTCTAAAAATGACCCCAAGCATTTCAAGGTATTGATATGGCGCACCAGGTAGCTTGCTGTAATAAGGATGATCAACATTGATACTCGCATTCTCACCTGGTAAAATCACGCGGCATACATCGGATAAAAAGGCGTCTTGATCGGCGATTCCTTTAATATGTGCTGTAATACGAGGAGCAATCACCGTACGTTCTGATGGGAGCCCCCGGTACACTAGCGTATTTAAAATACTCATTGGCAGTTTAATATGATGCTTGCCTTTATTTGAGATGTTTGTAAAGGTTCTGATCGATTGCTGTGGAATATATTGATCCAGCCCTTCTCCTAAATACACAATACGGCGCATGGCTAAATCTTCAGGGAAATGCTGGATGATCATATGCGTCCACTGCCATTTATGAACAGGCATCATATAATAATCAGCCGCATTCAGCCCTTCATCCTTTAACACACGTTGGAATTGACGAATCGTGACTTCGTCTAATTCTTTGGCAATGATGTGCTCATAGTTCTCATGATCGACCGCATGGAAAGTCGCAAGTTCTCGGTGAACAGCAATCCAAGACAGCTGCACACATTCCTGCCTTTCAGGTGCATAGGCTAAGTAATCATCGTAGCTGAATCCAATACGCCCTTTGTTATAGACGATCCACGGATGACCAGTCATCTCGCCTTCAATCCATGCATAATCTGTATCTGTTAGCTCATCTGCACGAAGTGCTTTTTTCGACAGCAAATGAACATCCGCTAACAAGGTATGGTGAAGCTCTTTGATCAGATGGCCAGTTGTTTCAGAAGACATTGGGATGATTGGCTGAATGTCTAGTAAAAACACAATGGCACTAACGTCCTTTGTCCATGTTCCGTCTTGACAGCACTCGATCGATTCAGCAATCGTATCAAAACTATCAAACAAACGAGGTTTTGCGAGATAACGATATTTCTTCTGTTCGTGAATGATTAATTCATATTGGGCGATGCCATCCTGATGGTTTAGCTGAACGGGATGAAGCATATCCTCATACATATATTCGGACAGCATTTTTGCCACCATTCGCTGGTTTGCTTTTTTCCAAGCAGCAGGATTGACCGCTTTTTTCAATTCATCTTGTACACTCATCGGTTCATCCTCCTTACCCTCTGATTTCTTCAAATGTATTTGCGTGTTTATGTGTACCGAATGTCTGGAAAACATGCTTTTGATAAAGTGGATACACAGGTCGACGAGCCAGTTCATTGATAATGACACTGTTTCGGTACGCCCCTAGCCCTAAATCTGGTGCGCCTACTCCATGTGTATGAAGCTCTGCATTCTGTACAAAAATATCATTCTCACCTAATGTGTTTGTTTTCAATCGATATTCACGTTCAACCTGGAAGCGTCCTTGATGATCCCACTGAATATGATGGGAAATCGGATCAATAAATGGCGGTAATACAGATTGATAGCCCGTTGCCAAGACGACAATGTCTGTCTCATGCGTAAAGGAGTCCTCTTTGACCCATTGATTGCATGAAAGCGATAAGCCGTCCCTCGTTTCCTCAATCAAATTGACTTCCGTCATCGCCTGCAGCACGGTGTTCAGCTGCTCTCCGCAAGCAGAACGTTCATAAAGCAAGTGATAAATATCTCGGATCATCGCTGAGCTGATGCCTTTATACAACAAATCTTGCTGTTTTAATAGCGCATCTTTTTTAGGCTGCGGAAGCTCATAAAAGAAATCAATATAGTCTGGAGAGAAATACTCAAGACCCAAATTTGAATATTCCATTGGAAAAAACCCTTTAGAGCGTGTAAACCAATGAATATCCTTCGCCTCATCGTCTGATAAAATGTCATAGAATACTTCTGCTGCACTTTGACCAGAACCGATGACCGTCACGGATTTTCCTTTAAAACAGCCTTCTTTCTTTCGTTTCAAGTAATCAGCAGAATGAAACACCCGATCCCCTAAAGCTGGCTGAAGAGATACTGGTACCGCAGGCTGTGTACCGATACCTAAAACAAGATGCTTACTTTCAAACACCTCTACCGTTTGATCTTTCACATGACGGACATGCACTTCATATCGTTTTTCTCCAGCTTTTTCAACGATGGAGACAGATTCGACATTCATGCCAAATCGGCAAGAATCTAATTGATCCGCGACCCAGCGGCAATAATGGCTATATTCCTTGCGCGGGATATGGAAGTCTTCTAGAAAGTAAAATGAATACAAACGGTTTTGTTCCTGCAAATAGTTGAGAAAGCTATATTTGCTTTTCACATCTGCCATACTGACAAGATCCGCTAAAAAGGGGACTTGAAGTGTTGTCCCTTCAATGAGCATACCTGGATGCCAGTGGAACGCTTCACTTCTTTCAAAAAACAAAGCGTCAATTTCATCTACTTCTTCAGATAATGCAGCAAGCCCTAGGTTAAATGGTCCAATGCCAATCCCAATGACATCCACTACATTATTTTGCTTGTTGAACCGCGTCATGGTTATACTTCCTTTCAAATCGATCTCGATGACAAAACATCAAAAGACCTGTTTTATCTGGTAAAGTGACTGGTTTCACACGTTCGAATCCACACTTTTCAAAGACATGAATCATTTTTTCGTTCCGAATATCTGGCTCAGCCACGATTTTTTCTGTTCGTTTGTTCTGCTCAAACTGAAATGCTGTCATGGCTTGAAGCAGCGAAGCCGCAAATCCTTTCCCTACATAATCTGGCTCTCCAATTAACAGGTGAATGCCTTGATCATGCGGAGAAGGCTCATAGTACGATTCAATGATATCCCCTTTCACATTGTATGCTTCAAAATAGCTCATCGGCGTGCCATCAATGGTTCCTAAATAAAGGGTTTGATGCGGATCATGAATGGCCTGATAAAAGTGCTTTTCAAAAGCAGGAAATGGAATATTCAAATGCCAAAATGGGTGAACATACTCTTCTTGCATCCACTTGTGGACAAGCTGGACGTCCCGTTCATATTCAGCGCGAATGAACCCAATTCGATGCCTCATCCAATCAGCGCCTCCTTATGTAAAAAGAGCGGATTCAATACAGACGTGTACCTGGATTGAGTTTCTAAAGAACCGGTCAGCTCATCCATATCTTCAAACCGCGTGAGTAAGTTCGCTTTTGAAGGCAGCTCCTGTGACCGGAGAAGACTGTTCGTCAGCTCAGATGCACCATATGTCTCTTCATGCGCAAGCAGTGTGTCTCTAATCAGGGCTAATAAATCTTCTTCTTTTGCAAGCCCCTCTGTACCAAAACCATTCACAAGACCAAACAAATGATTAAAGAAGAAATAGTAACGCAGTCTCTCAACCGCTACATCGTCTGCACAAATGGTTTCACTTCTGACGCTTAAGTTTTGAACAAGCTTCGCAAGCTGACCCTTTTTCGATTCGCTATAATAGTAGCCTTGGTTGTCACGATAATAGAATGTGTGCGGATATCCATTCTTTAGCTGTACGACAGCATTTTGCTGATGGGCTTCAAGGGCAAGTCCATACGTTTCAAACAGCCAAAGCATCGGCTCTAACGCAATCGATAAATATTGTGTGAACCAATCACGGCTGACATCTTCTGTTGATCTGCCTTCAGCATCTGCTAATTCATGGATAATGCCTGAAAGGCGTGATTTTTCTCCATATGCATGATCCTGACATAGCCCTGCAATTAAGCTTGCCCCTTTTTCATGATGCAAAAATGGATTTTGACGAATGACGACTTCAAAGCCAGATTCCGCCTCATCCCCTTGAATAGATAGATACGCAGGATCTTCAATCACACGGAATCCAGAGAATTTGTCATATAAAGAAACGCCTAATTCTGTTTTTAAGATACGAGACATCTCAACTCCACGATCAAGTTCCT
Organism: Bacillus sp. FSL K6-2869; assembly: GCF_040869405.1. Taxonomy (NCBI): domain Bacteria; kingdom Bacillati; phylum Bacillota; class Bacilli; order Caryophanales; family Bacillaceae; genus Bacillus; species Bacillus sp. FSL K6-2869. The sequence continues at coordinate 1,084,546 of NZ_CP152035.1, read as the reverse complement.
TTTGTTTGTTAACGCGTAAAGAGTTTGTGATCTTTACAGGGACAGAGAATTTAAGCATGTACGCAGAGTCTTTTTGATAGACCGTTCTAAAGGAAGATGTCGCTGTGTATTCAGATCCTAGCGGCCCTAAATATGTCAGCATCCCGTCCTCTATATAACGCTTGACGAACGCTTTCTCCATGACCACTTGGACTTGTAGCGGATGAATCGGAATCAGGACATATTCACCGCCTTCTGTTAACGTCGTCAGTCTCTCTTTTTCTTCTGGCATCTGGCGCATGAGCTCCTCAAACATGAGACTTGCCGCAGATTGTGAAAGAGAAGAATCCTGAAGCACAATTGACGGATGTGCTTTAAAGTAATGAAGCTGGAAAGAGCCTTTCAACTCAGGAGAATAAATAGCTTCCTCCTCTTCTGTCATTCCTTGTCTGCTTTTTGGTGTAGGATGCGTTAAATGCCCAAGAAGAAGTGACTGCTCCGCTTCGATATATTCAAAATCTGCTGAAGAAAGAGCCGCTCGATCACTTTCTCTCTCTCTGATGAATCGTTCAATATTCCGGCAGCTTAAAATGATGCGAAGCATGAACTCATCCTCTGCATCTGTGCGGCCGTATTCAATGAGAAGTTCCTTTGAACATAAAGCAACAAGTGTGGTGTAATCGATGATCGTTCCCTGTTGCTCACTGCCTTGCGGGCGAAAGCGAACGGGAAAATCAAAGAGATGACGGCCTACAGGCGAAAAATATCGAATCGGAATGACAAGCTCAAGATCTTGTTTTGCTAATGCTGCTACAAATACAAGTGAGCCGTCTGCTTTTGTCTCTTTCTTTGCAGATCGATCAATTCCTGTTTCACGTAAAAAACAGTTTAAAAAGCTTTGCATAGTTGCATTTTCAGCCATTTGTTTATATTGACTCAACGTAGTACCCTCCCGGATTGAATATGAGCGATCCCGATATCAACAATGTCAGAAAGGATTTCCTCAATATGTGTAATAGTCGTTCTCGGATTTAACAAAGTAAATTTTAAGCATGTTTGACCATCGGCTACTGTTTTTGCTACGACAGCCGTTCCTGTTTGGAAAAGTGTGCGATGAATGATTTTATTGATGTCCTCTGCTTGATGATCATCTATAAAACGAAACACGACTGCATTGATTTCTGGATCAGGATTGATCACCTCAAGATGCTCATTTTTCTCAATCAACGTAGCCACATCTTTCGCAAAATGGATGGTATGGTCAATGATACTTGCAAATCCTTCTTCTCCAATCATACGCAGAGAGAGAAGGAGTTTTAGCGCATCAAATCGGCGCGTCGTCTGAACAGATTTATTCACGAGATGCAGAATGCCTTCCAGTTCATCTTCCTTTGGATTGAGATAATCTGCGTGGTAATCAATCAAACCAAAATGTCTTTTATCCTTTAGTAAAAATGCCCCGCAGGAGATCGGCTGATAAAATTGCTTATGAAAGTCAATCGTGATCGAATCAGCCAGCTCGATGCCATCTAATTTTCCTTGGAAGGTTTTGCTTAATACAAGCGCTCCTCCATAGGCAGCATCTGCATGAATCCACAAACCGAAAGGCTTCACCATGTCATATATGTCACGTACAGGATCAATACTGCCAAAATCAGTTGTCCCGCAAGTCGCCACGACTGCAAATGGAAGCAAATCCTGCTCTTTAAGCTCCATAAGTTTCTTCTGCAAATCATGCAGGTCCATTCGGTGATGTTCGTCCGTCTCAACTAACACAACAGCCTGTTCACCTAAACCTAGCTGAGATGCTGATTTTTTCACAGTGAAGTGGGCATTCTTGGAGCAAAGAATCCGCATACGGTTTGCCTCGCTCGGCAACCCTTTCTGCTGTACATTCCATTGCCAAGTGTTTTCACAAAATGCATCTCTTGCTAAAAGCAGTCCCATGTAGTTAGATTGGGTTCCACCGCTCGTAAAGGTCCCATCTGCTCGTTCTCCATAAGAAAACTTTTCACATAACCACTTGAGGATTTCCTCCTCAACCAAAGATGCAATGCCGCTTTGATCAAAGGAATCCATTGATTGGTTAAAGGAACTTACGATCACCTCTGCTGCCAGAGCAGGAATAAGAGGTGGGCAATGCAAATGTGCCAGGCATTTAGGATGTGACACATCAACTAAATGCGGTAAAAGGTGATTTTTTATATCTTGAAAAACAGACTCAATGGATTCACCAGCCGGTTGAATCTGGAATAACGATTCGACATGAGCCGCTAATTTCCCAGGCAATATTCCGCTATACGGTCCTCTGCTTGTTTGCCACTCTGCCAGTAAGCTATCGATGGATGTGTAGAGAGCCGCTTGGAAGGACTCCCTCCCAAGCTGGCTTTGTTGAATAAATAATGAATCGACAGACGGTTTAGTTGACTGCATCGTAAACTGCCTCTTTAAAAATCGTGATGACTTTTTCAAGCTGTTCTTCTGTCATGATCAAAGGCGGTAAGAATCGAATCACACTTCCAAAACGGCCTCCTGTCTCCACAATTAAGCCTTTATCAAAACAATTCTTTTGAATGAGACTGGCTAGCTCTGGATTTGCTGGATAACTGCCGTCCACATCCTGTTTCTCATCTGGATTCACAACTTCAACACCAATCATTAATCCTCTTCCTCGCACATCACCGAGAGCAGGCACTTGTTTTTGAATGTCTTTTAGATTGGCCTGCATACGCTGACCAAGCTCTTCTACATGATCAAGCAGATTGGTTTCTTTTATATATTTAAGCGTAGCAGTTCCAGCTGCCATCGCCATTTGATTTCCTCTGAACGTGCCAATGTGTGCACCTGGATTCCATTGATCTAAGTCTTTATCATAAATCACAACGGATAGCGGAAGGCTTCCCCCAATTGCTTTTGATAACACAATGACATCTGGCACAATACCAGCATGTTCAAAGGCAAACATCTTACCAGTTCGGCCGATGCCTGATTGAACCTCATCAATAATAAGTGGAATTCCTTTTTCTTTTGTGATTCGTCTCATTTCTTGTATCCATTCAATTGATGCCGGGATGGAGCCGCCCTCCCCTTGCACCGCTTCAAAGATCATGCCTGCTGGCGGGAGAATTCCACTCTCAGGGTCATTTAATACACGCTCAATATAAGAGCTTGAAATGCGATGTGAGTCTTTACCGCCAATTCCAAATGGGCAGCGGTATTCATATGGATAAGGCAGGAAGTGAACATCTGGCATTAATCCTTGTACTTTTTCCTTTGGCGATAAGTTGCCGCTTAATGACATCGTGCCATGTGTAGCACCATGATATGCTCCGTGGAATGATAGAATGGAACGATTTCCCGTCGCTGTCTTGACTAATTTAATTGCTGCTTCTATAGCATCACCACCAGTTGGTCCACAAAATTGAATTTTTGCTCTTTTTGCAAACTCTTCTGGCAAGTGAGAAAAAATCTCATTCACAAATTCTTCTTTAATCTCTGAAGTGATGTCCAGCGTATGCAACGGTCTTTTTTCATGAAGCATACGTTCAATAGCATCTATAACAACCGGGTGATTGTGACCAAGGGCAAGTGTTCCTGCACCTGCTAGGCAGTCATAAAATTCTCTACCATCTGCATCTGTCACGATCATACCTTCGGCTTTTTGCATGGCTAATGGGAACCGTCTCGGGTAAGACCTTGCATTAGATTCTCTTTGACTTTGTTGCTCTAAAAATTGCTGATTTTTAGAAACGGTTTTGATGGACATAATAAAACACTCCTCCAATTGATAAAGATTATCATTTTCATTTACTAGCCTAGAGGATGTAAGATACGAAAGTCAATTGTATTCAAAAAGATGATTCTAAAATCATATGAATGCTATATTCTCTTTTTAACGAGTAATTTCGTGTATTTTTTACAAACATCTACAGCCATATGGGCGATGTAACGTTTGAGCATGAAAAATGTTGAAAAAAATTACAAATCAATTCTCCTGGTTCTTTTGCTCTATGCGTTGTAGCTCCCTTGTTTGATACGGGACGGCCGAATGAAATGAATGCAGTAAAACAAAAAATGAACGTTATTTTATCTTGATATAAATGGTTATGATGGTATAATTTCTCTGAAACGAAAGGGAATCGAGGGAGATCTGATGATTTTAACGAAGCATGACCTTCACCACTACTTGGCACAAGATCAGAAAGCACTTGCCATCAATCGAAAAAGACCAAAGTGGCTTGGGGATGATATTTGGAAATATCAAAGATATTTACGAAAATATGAGTACTATACGAATAGCGGTGCTACGTTACGCAAATGGTTTTATCGTTACTTACATAAAAAGAAAGGCATGCAGCTTGGCTTTGATATCCCAATTGGTGTATTTGGACCTGGGCTCAGAATCAACCATACTGGGCTGTTGATTGTGAACAAGCATGCCAAAATCGGCGCGTTTTGTGATATTCATCAAGGCGTGAATATTGGTCAAAACCATCATGAAAAAGATGTGCCCGTCATCGGAGATCATGTATGGATCGGCCCTGGCGCTAAACTGTTTGGAAATATTTATATTGCGAATCATATTTCCATCGGAGCAAATGCAGTAGTGAATCGCTCCTTTCATGAAGAGCGGATTGTCATTGCAGGTGTCCCAGCTCAAAAAATAAAAGAAAAAAGCCCTTCTTTATGAAGGACTTACTTGACCAAAGCAGTGAGCCACATGAGATAAAATAAGATGGATAAACATGAGGATCATCCTGCCCGAGCCCATCACCATTTATCCTATGATGCTTTGGCGCAATCAAACCATCAATCGGTAGCAACTTGAAGTGAAACAAATCACCACAGCCGTACTCTCTAATTTGCGTTGGAGTACCCGAAGACCAGCATGAGAAAGTACAAGACAAAGACGAGGATGGCAATCGCATAGATGAAAATGGACACAATCAGTACTGTCCAGCCCAACCCTTTTCTTCCTGTTTGAATGAGATATATTCCAAGTGTGAAGAGCCCGAGCAAAAGACCTAAGATGGCCCATAACCATTTATTTTTCCCGTGTTTTGGTGCATCAACGAATAGGTAGATTGCGACTAAGATGGATACAAACCAACCTGTAATCCATTTCACATTCATCCGCCACCCTTCTTTTTCAATTTATTTAATCTTACTATACTTTTTTCCTAATCTTAAAAACAACTATTCAAATGAATGATTCGGAAGGCTTTGCCATTCTTCTCTCAGCATCCCATACCGCATCGAATCATAATACTCCCCTTGATAGTAACGAACCTTACGCAGTCTTCCCTCAAGGATAAACCCGCATTTCTCTGCGCAACGCATCATGCGTTCATTTCCAGACCAGGTAGTCAGACCGATGCGTGGGATATCAATGTGTGAAAAAAGTTCATCGATCCATAGACGCAATGCCTTTGTTCCAACGCCCCCATTCCAAAAACGTGAGTCATAAATAAGAATCCCACACTCCAGCCAGCGTGTGCGTTCATTCTCCCAATAATAAGAAACTGTACCCTTTAATTCACCTCCGACATCAATGCCAAATAGTTTTGGCAGGACAGAATCATCCTGTAAATAGCGTTTTTTAAATGCAGCGAGCGATATGTCATGTTCAATAAAATATGGTGCATTCCACTTTCGATAAGCCTGGTCTGGCGCTTTAAACCTTAAATGCCATACCACTTCTAAATCGGTTTCGTCTAATGGACGTATGCTCACAATCTCTTCTTTTTTTCCTTTCATCTGTTCACGTTCCTTTACTTTGTCGTTCTTTTAGCAAGATGACGATACTCGATAGGCGTCATGCCTTCATTTTGCCGAAACAGCTTTGAAAAATAAGTAGGGTCATCAATGCCTACATGTTCTGCAATGAGAGCTATTTTTTCATTCGTTGAAGCAAGCAGGCTTTTGGCTTTTTCAATTTTGAGTCGATTGATGTACTGACTCGGCGTCAGTCCGTACACGGTCTGCATGCACCTTGTCATGTAATCAGGATGATAATGAAGAATCTCTGCCAGCTTCTCCATCTGTAATTTTTGCGTAAAATGACGTTCAAGATAGTGAACCACTTCTGAAGCGACAGTCTCCTTTGCACTTGGAATATGAAATGCTTCTTTTTGTAAATGAATGAGCATTTCCTCAAATTGAAGCTGCTTTTTGAGCTGAAGTTCAGACGCATCATCATTTAAAGCGCGCATCGCTGAAAGATGCTTCTGTAGCACGCTTTCCCCTTTCACTTTTCCTTTTCGGGGCAGACGAAATTCATAGCTTGCTGCTTTTTCAAAAGTGGCTTGATTTTGCTTCATGTCAAACCAGTGTTCTCTCGGCCGATCTGTAAACTCAAATGAATCAATTGAAAAATGCAGCCACTCATAAAGTGTTTCTTCTTTGCATGGCAGATGTCCACCATGGGCAAGTCCCGGTGATAAGATGATATATTCTCCCTCTTTTACGTGATGAGGCACCTCGTCTTCTGTAATCCACAGTTCACCTTTCGTGACATAAAGAAGATCAAATACGGTGAAAATTCTGGAGATATGTCGTTCTCCTCGATGGAATACACCTTTGCCTGAAGCAATATAGACTGGAAATGGCGGTACAGTAAATGTAATAAACGGACCCATATTCATCCCCTTATGAAGTCGGATTTCTCCAATAAGTTTCGGTTTCATCTCTTCTTATTATAGTCGATGCAAGGTACACTATAAATCGGATTTATACGAAAGAAGGTGATGTGATGAAACCACAAGCACTGACAATACAAAAGGTTCAAGCCAAAAGTGAAAAATCCCACCCTTCATTATTTGCATTAACTTGGCCTATTTTTATCGAAATCTCTTTATATATGCTGATGGGGAGCGCAGATACACTGATGCTCAGCCAGTATTCTGACAATAGTGTTGCCGCAGTAGGGGTAAGCAATCAGCTATTAAATCTATTGATTGTGATGTTCAGCTTCATTACGACTGGGACGACGATTGTCATTGCGCAGCTTTTAGGAGCGAGCCGCAAGCAGGAAGCGACCCAAGTTGCCTATGTATCACTAGGCACCAACTTCCTCATTAGCTTTGTGATCAGTCTTCTTATGTTTGTGTTAGCTGTGCCCATCCTGCATATGATGGGATTATCAAGCGAGCTCATGCCAGATGCAACCGTCTTTTTACAGATTGTCGGCCTACTTTCTTTTATTCAGGCGCTCATTATGACCTATAGTGCTATTTTAAAAAGCTATGGATTCACGAGAGATACGATGTATGTCACCATCGGTATGAACTTGTTAAATGTTGCTGGTAATTATTTGGTCATCTTCGGACCATTTGGCTTCCCTGTATTAGGTGTCATGGGTGTTGCTCTTTCCACATCATTTGCACGGTTGATCGGTCTTACAGCCATGATTCTCATTGTTCGACACCGCATTGGATTGCAGTTTTCATTCAAGCGAATGTTTTACATCCAGCGAACGCATTTAAAAAAACTGCTAAAAATCGGCATTCCTTCTGCTGGAGAACAACTTTCTTATAATGGCTCTCAAATGATTATTACGCTGTTTATCACATTTATGGGCACGCAAGCACTGGCAGCAAAAGTCTATACCCAGAATTTGATGATGTTCATTATGTTATTTGGTGCCGCCATTAGCCAAGGAACGCAAATCTTAATCGGGCGCCTGATCGGGGCGAAAGAATTTGATGCGGCCTATCGAAGATGCATGAAAAGCTTATACTGGGCCATTGCCATCTCGCTTCTTTCTTCTACTGCTTTATCTTTATCATCGACGCATTTACTTACTTTTTTCACTAGCAACAGTAAGATCATTCAAATAGCGAGCCTCCTCCTTATATTGACGATTATTTTAGAGCCTGGACGTTCTTTTAATATGGTCATCATCAACTCCTTGCGGGCAGCTGGTGACGCGAAGTTTCCAGTCTATATGGCGATGATTTCAATGTGGGGCATCGGCCTTCCGATCGCTTATTTATTAGGCATTCAACTTGAGATGGGCCTTATCGGGGTTTGGATTTCTTTTATCGTGGATGAATGGGTAAGAGGTATCTTCATGTATAGGCGGTGGCGTTCAAGGGTGTGGACGGAGTATCGGTTTACTTCCACATAAAAAGGACTGCGGGTGCAGTCCTTTCAGATTGTTGACAAAGGGCTAAAACGAACGAACTCTATTTTATCCTTTGTCTTCTTTTCATTACGTAATATCTTCTAAAATAAGTGCTTTTTCTTGTGTTGAAATATATGACCGCTTCGTAAAGACGCGGTATTCGTTTTCTCTAGTTTTATCTAAAATAGCCTTATAAAAGTGAGCAGCTGCTTTCACTGGTATCCTTGAATAAAGTGGGAATTCATGGAGATGGTCAAAAAATTCCTCATAGTACGCCTCTGCCTCAAAAGCAATATATTCCCATACATGCTGGAAGGCTTGATTGACGATCCCTTCTTGTAATTCTTGCTCTGTATACCCAAATTGATCCATGACTTGTTTTGGCAAATAAATGCGGTTCCTTTCCGCCTTATCCTCACCAATGTCTCGAAGAATATTGGTCAACTGCATGCCAATCCCAAGGGAAATCGCGGCTTCTTTTAGCTGTTCTTTTTTACGCGGTGCAATGATCGGAAGCAGCATTAATCCAACTGTACTTGCGACATGATAGGAATAGATGAGCAGTTCATCTAATGTTTCATATCGATGCTGCTCTAAATCCATCTCCTGTCCTCGCAGCAGGTCACGGAATGGGGATTCATCCATACGAAACTGTTGAAATGTATACTCCAGCGCCACCCACATTGGATCATCACGATCTACTTCTCCTTGCAAGAAACGTTCAAATGCCTCCTGAAAAGACGCCAGTTCTTCCTTTGGTGAAGGAGACTCATCTACAATGTCATCCGCTCTCCTACAAAAAGAATATACGGCCCAAACAGCCTGTCTTTTCTTTTTAGGCAGCATGGAAAAGGCACGATAAAACGTTTTTGAATGGGTTTGAATGGTCTCTTCACATATTTTCAATGCTGTTTGCACATCAACCACTTAGCTTCACTTCCTTTCTGTTGTTCAGCTCTTTAAGCAGTACAGAAGCCATGAGCTTTGCACTTTGCATCACGATCGGTACCCCGCCGCCGGGATGGATGGAAGCACCTACCGCATATAGATTGTCTACATCTGCAACCTTTACTTGCGGGCGAAACACACCTGATTGAAACAAATTAGGAGCGAGTCCAAAGCTGCCACCTTCAAACAATCCTTCTCGCATTGAATCATTCGGTGTTCTCACCTTTTGCCAGACAACCGCCTCTCGCAGCTGTGGAAAGCCTCTTTTCTCAAGACGCTCCACCATTTTATCCACAAAGTCTGTCTCTTGTTCCCAATTGATGTGATCTCCTGATGGAACAGGAATGAGCATATATAGGACACTGCTGCCTTCTGGGGCAAGGGATGGATCGATGATAGATGGATTAAATGTATAAAATGATGGATCTTGAGGTATCGTTTTCGTTTGAAACACCTCTCTCATATGCTGATCAAAGTGTTCTCCCATGAAAAATTGATGAACAGGTGCTTCATCGTATACTTTGTTTAACCCTAGATACACCATCACGCAGCCGGAGGATGGAACGTATTTACGCCGGTCTTGTTCACCTAAACCAAGCTGTTTTAACGCCGCTGGATAATCTCCGTTCATCACAAATGCATCAGCTGCTATGTGCTCATCATTTATTGTTGCCTTGACCACACGTTTCCCCTCAAACTCAAATTGTGCGACTTCTTCACTTTTTCTTATGTGTACACCCGTCTTTAAGAGCTGTCTCTCCAATATATCTACTAAACTCGCATATCCGCCTTTTAAATAGTAAATTCCGTGTGCGTGCTCACTATATGAAACAAGCGAATAAATGGCAGATGCTTCATACGGATTTCCTCCGACATAGAGGGTTTGAAGTGCATATGCATCTCGGAGGCGCTCATCTGAAAAATATTTTTTGAGAGAACTTTGAACGGTTCGATATGCTTTTAATTTCATTAAAATCTTCATGTTCGCTTTTGTAAAAAAGGTTCGTTTTTCATGAAATGATTTTTCTAGAAAAGCTTCCTGCCCTTCTTGAAACCGATCCGTCATTTCTTGCATAAATGTTAAATATCCCTGTTCTTCCTTTGGAAATACACGTTTGATTTCTTCTAGTTGTCGCAGTGTATCAGAGTATTTCGTATAGGAGGTTCCATCTTGATAGTGGATCGTATACAGCGGATCGAGCTGCAAGAGATCAAGAGATGTTTCATCAATGCCTACGTCATGTAAAATGCCTTTTAACATATCAGGAAGTAGGACAATGGTCGGACCTTCATCTACTTTATATCCTTTCTCACGTACAAAAGCAAGTCTCCCGCCGAGCCGTTCATTTTTTTCAACAAGGGTGACATCATGTCCAGCTTTTTTTAAATAGAGGGCTGAGATCATTCCGCCAATACCGCCGCCAGCAATCAATATATGTTTTTTCATGAGGCGCTCCCCTTTTCTTGATGTGGCACTTTTTTGTGCGTATGTTTCTCTTTTGACAGAATCGCATTTGTCGTAATACGCGCTGATTCTAAAATGGTTGGCAATCCGCTGCCTGGGTGGGTTCCTCCACCAACGAGCCAGCAGTGTTTCAACTCATCAAATTCATTATGCGGCCTGAGTACCATCATCTGCGTCAACTGGTGACCAAGATTAAATGTAGCTCCTTCATACACGTACAGCTCTTCTTCCCAGTGCTTCGGCGTGATCATCCGCTCGACTTCAATATGCTGCCTGATATTCTTAAAGCCTGTTTTCCGCTCCAGCGTATCCAGCACAAGCTCTCTAAATTCTTCTTGATGCGCTTCCCAGTCAATACCGCTTTGATTATTGGCAACAGGTGCTAACACATAAAGAGCGGACTTGCCTTTTGGCGCAAGCGAATCATCTGTCACACTTGCATTTTGAATATAAATGGATGGATCATCCGGCAGCTCAAAGGTTTTCGTAATTTCTTTGACGAACTTCGCATAGTCATCGGAAAAAACGATGGTATGATGTGGCTCATCATATATCGTATCTAAACCTAGGTACAGCATAAAGGTGGAACATGAGAATTTTTTCTTTTTCAGTTTCTTCTCGCTATATTTCTTTAAAAGACCCGGCTCTACAAGCTTTGTCATCACGTGTGCAAAATCACCATTTACGACCACCTCATCTGCTTGTATTTCTTCACCAGTTTCTAAGCGAATACCCTTCACTTTCCTGCCTTCCGTCAGCAACTTGTCAACTCCAGTTGATAGATGAAGGGTAGCCCCAGATTCAACAGCTGCCTTTGCCATCGCTTCTGACAGCTGATTCACTCCGCCTTTCGGATGATAAACGCCTGTGTCATGCTCCATAAAGGAAAGAATTGAGAACGCTCCTGGGCATTCCCAAGGTGACATCCCTAAATATTTTGATTGGAATGTAAAGGCATATTTCACTGATTCATTTGAGAAATAATCCGACAGCACATCATATAAGCTTTTATTTAATGAGAGCTGAGGAAGTGCTTTGATGACTTTTGGTCGCAAATAATGATGGAAACGATCCATTTTACTTTGTAGAATCGGTGTTAGGCGGTCCATTTTTCGTTTTGTATCATTCATAAAACGTACATACCCTTCGCCCTCACCAGGTGCAAAGGCTTCTAGCCGTTTGTACATTTCGTCTCGATCTCGAATCATATCAAGCTTCTCATCTTGAAAGATTAATCTATACATTTCTTTTAATTCAATCACATCTATATAATCATAGAGATTTTTACCGGCAAAGGTGAATAGTTCCTCTGCAATATGAATCATACTGAGAAAAGTAGGACCTGTATCAAACGTGAAATCACCAAGTTGAAACTTAGAGTTACGTCCGCCAACAAAGGACTGTTTTTCATATATATGAACATCATGTCCTTTGCTTTGCAACATCATAGCTGCTGCAAGTCCCCCTGGTCCTGCTCCGATCACAATGATTTTCATTATCCTTTTTCCTCCAAATTAATTCACTTTAAGTTAATTATACAAATTGAAACGGTTAGATCAACTTTTGATGTGCTCTAAAAGTCTCATGTTATGTATTAAAAAAGCCGACTTCCTTTCAACAAGTGCAAGAAAGCCGACCCTTTGTTATGCTTCTATATCAATTCGATATGTTTCAAACCAATGATGAATCTGTGCCAAATGGGCAATGAGCTGTGGGCCTTTCATTAACTGACCATACCAAGGAACCTGGAAAGAAGCCCCTTCTGTTTCAATCAGCTGTTTTAATTGATGTGGATCTAAAAATTCATGAAGCACAGAATCCTTTTGCGCGAGACAATCTGTTAACATCTCTTTTACCGCCTGAGTATAAGCAGGATGATGTGTTTTCGGATAAGGGCTCTTCTTGCGATAAAGCACTTCATTCGGTAAAATTCCCTCTAATGCTTTTCTCAAAACCCCTTTTTCCCGATTTCCATACATTTTCATTTCCCAAGGAATATTCCATACATACTCAACAAGACGATGATCTGCGAATGGAACACGTACCTCAAGGCTCGCACCCATGCTCATACGATCTTTTCGATCCAGCAGTGTTGTCATAAACCAAATCATATTTAAATAAAAAAGTTCTCTTCGGGCTTTATCTACTCCAGTTTCCCCATCTAAAAGAGGGGTTTCTGCCACGGTTTCTTCATATTTGCTTTGCGCATATTCCTTCAGTGATAATTTCTTTTGCCATGAGTCTTGAAGAAGCTGAATGCGTGCTTCCGTTGATCTCATCCACGGAAATCCATTGGTTTCGCTTGCCATGTGAAACCATGGGTAACCTCCAAAAATCTCATCTGCACATTCACCTGATAAACCGACAACAAAATCCTTTTTAATTTCTCGGCAGAACCATAGTAAGGATGAATCAATATCTGCCATCCCCGGCAAATCTCGCACTTCAACCGCTTCTTTCAAATAAGAAGCCAGCTCTTTTTGCCCAATGATACAGCTATGATGATTCGTTTGAAACGCTTTGGTCATTCGATCAATCCACGGGCCGTCAGCATTCGGTTGGAATTGACTTGCTTCAAAGAATTGCTCATTTCCGTCGTAATCAATGGAATACGTATGCAGCGGGGCTTTCCCTATTTTCTCAAAATGCTTGGCAGCAATGGCCGTAATGGCACTAGAATCCACTCCGCCCGATAAAAACGTACATACAGGCACATCTGAGACAAGCTGTCTTGTAACAGCATCGGTAAAGAGTTCCTTCACGTGCTGAGCGGTGTCATCAAGCGAATCTGTATGCTGCTTGCTTTTGACATTCCAGTACCTCCACACACGCAAACCATCTTTTGAAAAGGTTAGGGCATGAGCAGGTCTCAGCTCTTTCACCCCTTTAAATACGCCTTGCCCTGGTGTTCTAGACGGCCCTAAACCAAAGATTTCTGATAACCCTTCATGATCCACTTTGGCTTTCATTTCAGGATGAGCTAGAAGTGCTTTGATTTCTGAGCCAAACAAAAAGGAATGATGACGTTCTGTATAGAAAAATGGCTTGACACCGAGCCGGTCTCTCGCTGCAAATAATAATTCACGCTCACTATCCCAGATGACAAATGCAAAAATTCCATTAAAATGGGTCACACACTCTTCCTTCCATTCTGTATAGGCGTGAAGAAGAACCTCTGTATCAGAATGCCCAAGAAAGCGGTGCCCCCTTTTGAATAATTCTTTTCGTATATCCTCCGTGTTATAGAGTTCTCCATTGTATACCACCGTATAATCATGGTGTTGATGGGTATATGTCATCGGCTGCTTTCCGCCTTCAACATCGACAACGGCTAACCGTTTATGGCCGAAAAGAACGTGCTCACTTTTCCACGTATTTGTATCATCCGGCCCTCGTTTAGATAATGTCTCTGTCATTTGATTGATTACATGATCCTGTTGGATGAGCTGCTTTTTAAAGTCTGCCCAGCCTGTTATTCCACACATCATCATCAGCTCCCATCCGTTTTTCATCAAGTGTTCTCATTTAGCCTTTCTTAGTTTATGCATCGTCTCCTTGATAGTTGATTTGTCCTTTTTTCCCCCTGTGTATAGGACAAGCTTCATTTGGTAAGAAAAGAAAGAGGAAAGGAGGTTTTGCGAATGGAGAACCGAATGACATATCTTCAGCAAAACCACCCAAAATGGTGTAACGGGTTCTTACTGATGGAAAACGGTCATTGTCTGATTGAAGACGAAGAAGGAGACATCATGCTGCCTGAAAGCCTTCAAAGTTCTATGATCTGTTTGAAAGAAAAGGAGCGATGGACAAAAGGAGAATTGCTCGGGTCTGTCGTTCTTTGTGAGAATGGGAAGTTGATGGAGGTAAAGGGCGGTGAACGCATTCAATATACAGCGTCTCTTTCAAAAGGGTGGCTTGATTTGCTCATGTTCGTACCCGAAAGCGTTTTTTATCAGATCATTGACTATGTAGAACAGCTTGGCTTTTCCGTCTATGATTGTGTCTTCTCTTCCTTCCACCCTTCTCATCGCGTGTCTTTTTTTCAGTTTTCAGGAGACATGCAATCACTTGCCCTTCAATGCCACCATCATTCGGACGCAAATCAAGTTCACTTGGAATGGACGACATCTGACGGTCACCGGCTGATGTCTCAGTTTGATCTCACATAAAAAGGGCACTGCTTTTGATAAGCAATGCCCTTTTTATCTTAAAAGATATGGAAACCGATCGGCAGACGTAAGCCGAGAAGAATGGTCACAATGGCAACCACGATAAAACCAATGAATACACCCGTCACCGATTTTCCTTTTTTCTTGCGTACAAGGACCATTTCCATGAAACCAATCACAAGAATACCAAGTATCATTTTTCCAACATACTCGCCCCCGTAACCCGGGATTTTCATTCCTGTGCGAACATACAGCTCTACACCCGTTGCAATAATAATCAAGTAAAATAGGCGTACGATCATATGCACAATTTTAGCGCCTTTATCGTTTTTACCTGCTAATGCAAAGGCAACGAAAAATAAAATAATACCTAGCACCCACGCTGTAATATGTAAATGTGTTCCCATTTGTGATTTCCCCCTTTATCAGAACAATTACCTTCTCATCGTACCACGAAATAAGTCGAACACAAAGCGACAATCCTGTGTCAACACGCCTTTATTTGACGCGATTTGATAACGTCCCAATTGGTTCAATTGTTACTTCAACCTGATCGCCTGAGGCTAAAAATTTTGGCGGTTCAAAACCTTTGCCGACTCCAGAAGGTGTACCTGTTGCAATGATGTCTCCCGCTTCCAGCGTCATCCCTTTTGAAAGAGTTGACACAATGTCTTCAATTGGGAAGATCATTAATTCCGTACTGGCAGACTGACGAACCTCTCCGTTTACCTTTGTTTCCACATGGAGTGCTCCATGATCCTCGATCACTGACTTGTGAACGATATAAGGTCCCATTGGACAAGTTGTATCTAAGCTTTTTCCGATGAAAAATTGTTTGTGTTTTTTCTGCAAATCTCTTGCCGTTATATCATTTAAAATGGTGTAACCGAAAATGTAATCGTGGACCTTTTCAGGAGCAATATTCTTTCCTGTTTTGCCAATGACAATGGCAAGCTCCCCTTCGTAATCCAATTCACTTGTCACATCTTCATGGAGAAGAATGTCCGCTTCATGCCCTACAACAGAGGTAGGCGCCTTTGTAAAGATCATCACGTCTTTAGGAATATCTGCCGCACTTCCCATTTCCATGACGTGATCTTGATAGTTTTTCCCAACACACATGATGTTTTTCGTTGGTTTTGGAATCGGTGCATGGAGTGTCACGTCCGAAAGCGGATAGACATAAGAGCCGCGGTCTTCTTCTTTTTTCTCCGCCCAATCAAGAAGCTGTTTGACGTGTTCGACAAACTTGTCCCCCATGTTGATGCATTCAGATAAAGAGTTTGGCAATGTTTCTAGCTCAAATAGTTTTGCTTCTGCCTTTTTGACGTCCATCACCCATTCATCATCAATGACGACCCCGATAAACAATCTGTTATGTATCTCACCTGTAAAAAACTTCATGTTTTCCCCTCACAATCTTCATTTCAATACATTATGATGTCTCATTTTTATTTCTCTACGAAATAAAAAAAACCCTTTTTTATCATACTCTCTTTTAAAAAGGGTTTCAAAAATGAAGACCTGACATTTAGCGGTAGCGTCGATACTCCCACATATTCCCTTGATCCCATTTACGATCAACATTTCCTTGATGGCGGGAATGATGTTTTTTCTTCCCGCATCTTCGGCAAGAGTGACTCCGTTTGTGATGAGAACGTTTAGATCGATGGCTACGGTGTGATTTGCGGCAGCTTTTCTTATGATGTGATCTATGTTTGCTGCGGCATGATTTTTTTGGTTCACTCTTTTTGCTACGGCAAGACTTTTTGCTTTTATACGACTTTTTGCTTTTGCATGATTTCTTGCTTCTATACGACTTTTTGCTTTTGCATGGTTTCTCGCTCTTTACACTTTTCTTTGAGCAGCGACTTTTTTTAGAGCGATAGCTTTTTTTAGAACGATAGCTTTTATGGCTTTTTTTGCTGCGATGTGACTTACGGCAACCTCCTCCACCAAAGAACCAGTGACGGCGATTTGAATGACGAGAACGAGATGATTTGTGCGAATGTCCCGATTCTGGTTCACGATCTAAGTGTTGATCACGCCCCTCACTTCGAAGTGAATCAACTGCATGTTCAATATGCGAATGATCAAATGTGCTCACGAACAATTCCCCTCCCAAACTGTGCTCTGACAAAACAAACAGACAAAGCTGTTTATCTTCTCTGCTTTATGTTACGAGACTCGATAGACAAGTGTTCTTGGCGAATGCCTCTTTCTTAGAAAACTCCATGAATACCTACCAGCAGGTACAGGACATTCCTTCAATTTCATATAGTGGAGGAGAATAGGAGGGTGATGAACGCATGGACACAGAACCTTTAAAACAACTGGATATCTGGATTCATCCAAAAGATCTCATGGAATTAAAAAAGGACGTATGGAACGATGAACCCGTCGAGGCCATTCTGAAAACCGGCCAAACCAAGTCACATATTTATGCCTCATACCGAGGATCGCACATCCGAAAACTCAAGAAAAAATCCTATCAAATTGAATATCGAAAACCAAAGCAAAGACAGGGCGAATCCCTTTTTCACTTAAATGCAGAGTACAATGATCCTTCTTTCATTCGCAACAGGCTGTCTTTTTATTTCTTTGAACAAATGGGCGTGTTCAGCCCGTCCGCTTCTCATGTGTTTCTGACCATTAATGGAAGAAAAGAAGGCATTTATTTAAAAATAGAATCTGTAGATGAGCTGTTCCTCCAAAAACGACAGCTGCATGGAGGCGGCATTTATTATGCTGTAGATGATGACGCCAATTTCTCTCTTTTAAGTTCATTTGATAAAAAGCCAAAAAAACATCTTCTTCTCGGTTATGAGAAAAAAACGGGAACTCCTAAACACGACAAGCAGCTGAGTGAATTTATTTACTTTTTGAACACCGCAAGGGACGACACGTTTGCAAATAAGATTGAGCAGTACCTTGATGTAACACAATATTTCCGCTGGCTCATTGGTGTCGTGTGTACCCAAAATTTTGATGGCTTTGTTCATAACTATGCGCTTTATGTGAATGATCAAGGAAGGTTTCAAGTAATGCCTTGGGATTATGATGCGACTTGGGGTCGTGATATTCACGGAGAAGAAATGGCGTTTGATTATATTCCAGTCAGCGGTTTCAATACATTAACCGCTAGATTGCTAGACATCCGTGCATTTAAAAGAGACTATTATGCCCTTTTCCAGCACGTACTAGATACACATTTTTTAGAAAAACGACTTCTCCCCATCATTGAGACATGGCATGCTTCGATTGAGCAGCGAATTGGAGATGATCCATATACGAAAAACCGACAAGACATGCTGCGTTCAGAGCGAGAATTAATCCGACAGTATATCAACAAAAGACGACGTTATTTACAAACTGAGATTAAAAAAGAGACATCGCGCCTGTAAACAAACTTTCGAATTTTGTCACTTTAGTTCTCATATTGACGAAAGAGCTTTTTTTATAGAAAAATAGGGTATACTAACCATATCCTTCTATTTGATAAAAAATGTGAGAGTTGGCGTCCGTTATGATCAATTATGAAATTGAACAAAAAAGATTACATTTGATTGAGACCGCAAAAAAATTCGGAATGAATGCCGAAGAAACCATCAGGTGCAGTCAAGAGCTTGACACACTCTTAAATAAAGGCATCAAAACCACCTCTAAAGAATGCTCGAATAAAGGGTAAACCATACACTTCATTCCTCTCATCAAAGTTCTTCAAAAAGACAATCACATATTAAAAGACCCATCATAAGCTATGGTGAAACGCCCAAAAAAACGAAGTGCCCTATTTTTCTAAAGGATGTGCACCGCTATGCCGGCTATTGTTGGAGCCTTTAAAGTAAATGCCGTCGGAACGAGCGGAGTCGTTCATGTTGGAGACTGCATCACCATTTCTCCAAATAGTCAGGTTAAAACGTTTGCCGGCGCAGGCAGTTTTAACACTGGTGATCAATTACGCATTAGCAACTATAAAAGTGTGACAAATACGTATGATAGTGATGTCATTGATCAACCGCTTGTTGGTAACTTGTAAGGAGTGAGAATCCGTTGAACTTCTATATTAATCAAGCGATACAAATTAATTACTTACGTGTGGAGTCTGTGAGTAACTCATCCGTTCTGCAAATCGGCAGTGCTGGATCAATCAAAGCACTCTCCAATCTGTATAACACTGGTAGCTATGTAGAAGCAGCACCTGCCGCAGCAGGCACACAAGGAATTGAAGAGTCTCAAGGCGCAAGCACGGCACCTTTTGTACCGCTTCAGTCACCAACAACATAAGTTCATCTGCAATCCCCGGAGGTGTATGCATATGTATGACTATCAAAACAGCGCTTCACAAATGTATGGCATCATTCAAAAGCAAACACAGCAAATCATGATGCTTGAAAAAAGGCTTAACGAGCTTCAGCAGGAAATGCAAATGATCAAAGATAAACCGACAACAACGATTGAACGGATTGATTATCAATTTGATCAACTGAAAATCGAGCGGCTGGAAGGCACATTAAATATCGGCCTCAATCCATCTGATCCAAATAGTGTTCAAAATTTTGAAGTGGGCCAAACAACAACCCCGGGAATTGGAATGATGCAGCAAGAAATGGCTGATCAATTTTTCAATCAAACACGCCAGCTTGTCGATGCATTCTTAAATGAAGAAGCACCGCAGCTTCTTGAAGAACTAGAGCAGCGATACGAAGGCTCGCTTGATGAAAGCAACAAACACCATATCATTGAGGACATTCGAAAACAAATAGACAGCAGAATCAAATATTATGCGGGGCAGCTGCCACAAAGGGAAGATATGACCCCGCTTCAACGTTCCGAGCAAATTGCTGAATACGTGAAACATGATGTCAAACGGGCAATCGAGCACTTTTTAGCCCATATTCCAAATGAAACGAAAGGAGAGGAAAACGGATGAATTTCACAGTCGTCAACCGCAACATCGAAACCGGAAGCATTAAAGTAGTTGGGGTATCGTCCTCTTCCCTATTTATTATTGGGGACACGGACCATGTACAACTGTCATCAATTTTCGATACACCGCCAGAATCATTAATTATTGGCCCGTTTGTTCCTCTAGCCCCTCGATAATGATCAAGCGCACATCTCAAGTGAAGTTCTCGAAGGTGAATTCTGTCGGGATTTCAAGTGTTGTTCAAATTGGTGATACACAAGAGCTATGCCCGAACGTGAAGGTGCTAGCTGTTCAGCGAACGATTAGTTTGTTTTATGGAAATGAAGCTGAAAACCTAGATGAAAAAGAATTTGAAGTGTATTATGAGCCGATCCCATTGATGCTGCCAGAACGAGCGGTTAGAACGGCCTTTTATCATGAAAAGCCTCTCATTAAAGTGTCGTCCATTCATGTAGAAGGGGTCTCTTCCTCCTCTATCTATCAAATTGGCTCTACGTGCGGAATAAATGCCGTTGCGCGAGTGAAGCATATTCGAGAGTTATTTAGCAACAATGACGAACATCCGCCAAACTCACAATTGGACCTACCTGCGCATATGATGGTGATATGACTTCGAATAAAGGATGTCGATTATGCCAGCAATTGTCGGACCCATTTACATTAACTCGATTTCTGGGGGCGTCGTAAACGTCGGTGACTCATTTTATCTTTCGCCTAAAAGTTCTTCAAAATCTGCTTTAGGCTCTGGAGCGGGGAATACCGGAGATTTCTTGATTTTAAATAATGGCATTAGCGCCACCAACTATGTGGATCCTGACTTAAATGATCAGAATATGGTAGGCAATGCATAAAGCGGCTCCTCTACACTCATTTCATTTAGAGGAGCGCTTTTATGCTTATTTCTTTCTGCGTTGTCTTGATTTCTTTGTTTTGACCAGCTTGCTTGCCGGCTGCTTTCGAATCCATTTGATGTACGGAACAAGCTTTTCATCTTGTCTTAGTGCATCCAGCGTATTCAAACGTACGGCAAGCTCCTGGTTTGTATAAAGAGCATGTACTTGTTTATGGCAAGGGATACACAGGAAGGCAGTCGGTAGAAAAGCCCCGCCCTCTTCTTTTGGGGTCAAGTGATGTTCCGTAAGGACGACCTCTTGTCTTCCGCACAGCTCACATAATCCAATCGTTTGCTTTGCCATCCTGAGATCACCTCACTTTACATTAATTCCATCGAGACTGTTGTTCCTTTCCCGCTTGGATCTGCGGGGTGGACAATCAGTTTCTTAGGCAGTCTCATCTTTAATTCTTCCACATGGCTGATCACACCAACAGCCAAATTTTGAGATTGTAGCTTCTCTAATGCTGTAATCACCGTATCTAACAAGTCTTGATCGAGTGTACCAAATCCTTCATCTAAGAAGAAGAATTGCAGCGGGAACTCACCTCTCAGCTGAATTTGTGCAGACAGAGCAAGGGCAAGTGCTAAAGACGTCAGGAAAGTTTCTCCCCCAGACAAGCTGGATACCGGACGTCTGACACCTCCATTGGCATCATCCCGCATCACAAAACCGCCCTCTGAATCGACTTCAATGGCATACCTTTGTCTTGTCAAAATCCCAAGACGATGAGAAGCATCACGGCTGACACTTTCTAGCTGTTCTTCTGCTAGGAACTCAACAAATGTATTCCCTTTAAACACAATTTGAAGCTTATCCAGCCGGTCAATTTCTTGCTGCAGTTCTTCAAGGCGTTCATGAATGCTTGCAAAGCGCTGATGGTTTGCTTCAATCACTCGCAGATGCTCCTGTGCAGATCCACTCAGCGCTGTCGCTTCTTCAAGCGCTTTTTCCGCCGCTTCTTTTTTTAGTTGAATGTCTGTCCACTCGTCTTCATCCAGCGACTCACCTTTTAACAGTTCCGAAATTCGCTTTAAGTTTGCTGCACATTGCTTTCTTTTATCCTCAAATTCCTCAATTTCCTGTTTGACTGTAAGACGTACAGATCGATCCATTAAAGCAGGTGCTATCTCCTGAGGATGAGCAAAAGGAGTAGATGCTGTTTCTTTTTGCCACGCTTTCTCAGCTTCTTGTTTTCGCCGCTTAGCCTCTTGGAGCTGACGTTCACTGCTTGAGAAATGGCTTTGCGCCTCACTAAATAATTGCTGTGCATGCTTAAATTGCTCGTACGAATGCTGTTCTTTTTCATTTAGATGAGCAAGAGATTGTTGAACTTCGTCCAGTTCATCAGAAAGAGAAGCGGCTTTTAAAGGATATCGCTGTAAATCTGTTTCATATTGATCGATCAGGTGCTGCTGGCTTCCCAGCTGATGCGCCAGCTTATCGAGTTCCTTCTCTAGATCGTATATGGCTGTTTGCAGATGCTCTTTTGCCTGCTGTTTTTCCTCTAGAAAAGAAATACTCTTCTCAATACGCTCTTGATAACCTTCCGCTTGTTGATCCTTTTCGTCAATTTGTTGCTGCATTTCCTGCACTTGGTTGATTGTCAGGTGAGGAAAGGTCTGTTCAAATTGCGTCAGTTGTTCGGAAAGCTCAGATCGAAGCTCCTTGATCAGCATGTCTAATTCCTGCATGCGCTGCTGCTCAAATGTCAGTTGATCTTTTACTTTGCTCATTTCTGCCGCTTGATCATAAGTGACGTCCATTAAACGAGCTCGTTTGCTTTCGATTGCTTGAATATCTTGTTTTACGCCTTTCCATTCTTGAATCAGCTGGTGCAAAGACTGCGGATTCTGTACTGCTTCTACTGCTGCAGCTACTTCCGAATCGGGGGCTTTTTGAGATAAAAAGGAGAACTGTTTGACTAATTGATTGGCATGCGTTTCAAGCAGCTGCTTTGCAGCAAACATGTCTCTAGCATATTCCTCTGCCAGCTTGAGCTCTTTATCCATTTTTACAATCCATTCATCAATTTGGGCAACCGTTTCTTCATGGTCATTGTCTATCACAGCCTTTGGATCATGATGAATCGATCCACAAACAGGACATGGTTCACCGTCTACTAGCTCTGCCGCTAATTCTTTTCTTAATTCTGCAGATCTGACAACATCACGCTGTTTTAATTTTTCTTGTTTTTTGTCCTGCTCTTTATGACTCCATTCTGTAAGACCTCGTTCAAATTCACATACATAAAAATACAATTGCTCTATCGCTTGAAACGATTGATTTATTTTTTCATGATGATCTTTTTGCTGTTTTTGAAGCTTTTCATACGATTGTGTCGCCTGTGCTGAACGCTGTCTTAGCTCCTCAATCTTTTGTTCTTCCTTTTGAATGCTCACATTCATTCTTTGAACATTTTCACTGAAACGAAGTGCGTCTTGTACAAGTTTCCGCTCTTTGACAGAGACTTGTAATTGTTCCAGCTCATGCTTCAACTGTGTTTGTTTCGCAAGCGCACGCTCTAATAAAGATTGCACGTTTTCGGCTTCCGCTTTTTTTTGAGTCAATTGCTGCGCTTTTTCATTGTTTTGCTGCTCTAGTACGGTCTTTTCCTGAAGTGCTGTTTCTTTTTTTCGTTCAATTTCTTTTAATTGAATAAGCTGCTCTTTCTTTTGAAGAAGCCCTGGCTCATTTTCCATTTTCTTTTGCCGCGTTTGCTCATACTCCTGCGTCATTTGATCATAGATCGTTCGTTGATGAAGTAAATGTTTTTCTGCTTCCTGCTTCTCTTTTGATACTTGAGAGAGCTGCTTTTCAGCCTTTGTTAATGCATCCGCATAAGGCTTTAATGTCTCTGCCTGCTCTGCAATGTGAAGTTGATTCTTTTTCTCTTCCATCGTGGATGCCAGCAGATTGAGGTTGTGTTGTTCCTTCTCGTACGCTTCTTGTTCCTTTTGATACTGCCAGATGGCTTGCGCTTTTGTAAAAGCAGTGAACGCTTCGTCCCGCGTTTGTTTTTTCTCATGAAAAATAGCTTGCGCCTGCGCAGCTGCTTCTTTAGCTTTCGCTAATGCCTCTGGACCAGCTTCTCCTAATCCAGTCAGTTCAGCCAGCAGTTCGTTTTTCTGTCCATAGTGATTTTGAGCCTTTGCGCGTAAACGTTTGACGAGCTGATCACCATATTTCTCCAAATTAAACAAACGCTGCAGCATTTGGCGTCTGTCGGCTCCTTTCAATGAAAGGAATTCCGCAAACTTTCCTTGGGGTAAAACAACCGCTCTCGTAAAATCGTCAATGGTTAAACCAAGTAATTCTTCTATTTTACGATTGACCTCACTTGCTTTATCTGCAAGAACTGTCTGCGTATCACCAATTTCAATCAATCGGCATAACGTCGTTCTAACCTTCATTTCATCTGCCCGTTTAAAGGCACGTTCCACTTTATAAGAAATATGGTGTTCTCTTTGCAAAGCGAACGTAAAGGAGACAGACAGCTTTTCTTCAGCTTGGTTCAAAATACCATGCGTATTATTGAGTGCACGTTCGACCTTGCCATAGAGTGCGAGTGTCATGGCATCTAATATGGACGATTTTCCGCTTCCAGTCGGTCCAAAAATACCAAACACACCTGCATCACATAAGGAGCTAAAGTCAATGGTTTGCTCTTCTCTGAAGCTATGAAGTCCTTTAATGGTTAGCGTGATCGGCTTCAATTCGCTTCCTCCTCTTGCATGTCATTGGCAAGCTCTAAAAATAGCTTGACAGTTTTTTCATCAGGTAGACCTCCACCTGTCTGACGCTCATAAAATTTCACGAACCGCTCTTCAATCGAGAGCTTTTCCACTTGTTTTTGTTCTTCTTTTTGCTGTAACTCTTTAAACTTTGGTCTAATATGGACAAATCCACTATGCTGTTTTCTCAGCTGATGAATTTGTTCGATCGACAGCTGATCTGTTAAGTGAATCTCTAAATCAATCCAGGCTTGAAGATCCCGCTTTTCATCCAGCCAACTGTGTACTTGGCTCAGCCCTTCAGTCGCCTTCCACTTCATAAGTGGTTTACCGCTTGATAAAAACACTTCTTTCCAGCTTGCTGTTTCATTCGGTTTTGCATCCACAATGGTGACTGATTTGGCGTAGCCTGCTTCAGAAAAGCTGTATGCAAGTGGAGATCCAGAATAGCGGGCAATCGTTTTGGCACGTTTAATGGTTTGTGGGCGATGCAAATGCCCCAATGCGACATAACAAGCCGCCTCAGGCAGACTTTCGGCCGCAACGGTATATGCGCCTCCCACTTCAATCGGCCTTTCCGAATCCGTTTGACTGCCACCTGCCACATAAATATGACTTGTTGCGATATTGACCGTATCCGCCTGAAATTGGTTGCTTAAATGTTGAAACATTTGTTGTATTTTTAAATTGTACTGATCACGAAGCAGTTTCTCTTCAAATGTTTCAGCCAGCACTTCGTTTAGCCTTGCTTCGGACGGGTAAGCGAGTGCTGCAATAGATAGACGTTCACTTGCAGAAGGAACATCGACATGAATTAAATCATTTGTCGGATATCCAATTAAATGAATCCCCTGCTCATTCGTTAAAGGAGATGCGGCTGATAAACGGTCTGGGTTATCATGGTTGCCAGAGATCACAACCACCTGACGCTTTCCTTTATCAGATAATGCAGACAGACTTTCATAAAAAAGCTGTTCTGCGCGAGCAGGAGGGTTCACTGTATCAAAGGCATCACCGGCCATCACAATGACATCAATGTGTTCATCCTTGACAATTTGATTCAATTCATCTAAAAATTCAGCCTGCTCCTCAAGCCTACTTCGGCCTTCAAGGGTTTTCCCTAGATGCCAATCCGCTGTATGAAGAATCCTCATGTGATTCACCTCTCATTCATTCAACCTATAAAGAAATTTCTAAATTTCCATCAAAGAAATAAAGGATTTTCTCCTCTAATGTTCTGTTTGTTAAACGTTCTACTGCAGTTGTATATAACGCCAATTGCGTTTCATAGCGTTTTTTTAACATCGCTTCAGCTTCCTCTAATCCACCTGAGAATCTGCCAGTCACTCGATCTGTTTTATAATCAAGTAAATAGAGCTTGCCATCTGCTTCAAATAAACAATCAATCATTCCTTGAATGAGCACAGGTTCACCTTCTGCATCAATATGGCTGTATACCTCTTTAACCGGTAAAACCATACTAAACGATACTTCTCGTTTCACCCAGTCCGCTTTCCGCAGTTTTTGACCAATAGCAGTAGAAAAGAAGGCCACAATTCCTTCTCGATTGATGGACTGGATTTGTTCATCTGTTAGTAAGTCTTTCTCTTTTAAAGAATGGAGCAGCTCTTCTACACGAGATTCATCATATGGTTCATTTGAAGGAAGAGGGATATGCTGCATGACTGTATGCATGGCCGTCCCTTGTTCTGCCGCTGTGAGTGTTTTTTTCTTCATAAAAGCCGGTCGTTCGTACAGTGTCGCACGAGCTTTTCGAACGGAAGAAGGCACACTGTATTCATCCTGTATTTCTTTCATTCTTTTGATCTCAGAAACTGACTGCTTTGTCCCTACTTGGGAGGCCGCTAAATATGGATAACGCCATGAAAGTCTTTCTAATACTTCCTCCTCGTAATCGCCATATCCTTGAACAGGCATACCTTCCATTAATGCTTGTACCACTTCGTCTTGTTTTTGTTTTTCAAGTGACATGTCTTCTTGTAGAAGATTGGACGCTTGATGAAAGGTGATAGAAAATGATGATGGATGCGAGAGAACGACTTCTCTCGATTCTTCTAAAAGAGAAGACATCGCTTGATGACGGATAAGAGCAGGGCCAATAAAATCTAAGTATGTTCTCGCTTGATAACGTTCAAAATCAGGGAGGAGCCAGTCGTCTCCGTTTGCGGCATTTTGCCACTTGCTTAAAGCTTTCACTTGATTTTTGACAGAGCCGACTAAAAATAATTTTTCCTTCGCCCTTGTGAGCGCCACATATAGAACCCTCAGTTCTTCAGATAATAACTCTTTTCTCATCTTTTTTTTCATCGCGATCAGCGGTAATGTTGCATAACTAATTCTCAGCTCAGGATGAATATATTTGCTGCCAAAGCCTAATTCTTTGTCGAGCAAATAGGACTGGTTTAAATCCATCATGTTAAAGTTCCTGCCAAGTCCTGCAGTAAATACAACAGGGAATTCGAGTCCTTTACTGCTATGAATGGTCATCATGCGGACAACATCCTCTGTTTCACTGAACGTTTTTGCCGCTCCAAGATCATCTCCACGCTCTTGCATTCTTTCAATAAATCGAAGAAATCGAAACAGCCCTCTAAATGCAGCCTTTTCATACTGTTTCGCCCGATCATATAAAGCCCGAAGGTTTGCCTGTCTTTGCTTACCTCCTGGCATCCCGCCGACATAATCTAGATATTGTGTATCTCGGTACACTTCCCAAATCAGTTCTGCTACCGAATGCTGAATCGAAAAATCACGCCATTTGCGTAATTGAAGGAAGAATCGCTCCAGCTTTCTGCATGTCGGATGATCAGAGTGTGTCACACTCATAAATGCCTTCACAGCGTCATAATAAGTGCCTTTTTTATCACTGGTTCTAATCAGTGCCATCTCATTTTCGTCTAAATGAACAAGAGGTGACCTTAAAACAGCAGCGAGCGGAATATCTTGATATGGATTATCAATCACTTTTAACAAAGAAAGAATGACAGATACCTCTGTCGCTTCGAAATAGCCTGAGGAAAGATTCGCATAAACAGGGATTCCCTGCTTCTTCAACTCTTCCATCATTTGCGGGGCCCACGGCATTGATCGAAGCAAGATCACAATGTCTCGATACTGCAAGTTGCGGGTCAGCTGCTGTTTTGCATCGTACACTTGAAAAGGCTGTTCTACCAATTCTTTTATTTTCTTTGCAATCACTCTCGCCTCAAATTGTACCGTCTCTAGCTCTTCTCGTTCTTCATCGCTTTCTGTGTCGTGCTGATCTAAATGAACAAGCAGCATTTCTGTCGTCGTGTCTTCGCTTTGCGGATAACTCGCTCCAAGCTTTAATTCAGCTTGTTCATCATATTCAATTTCTCCAACCGTTTCTCCCATCAGCTGTTTGAACAGAAAGTTGGTACTGTCTAAAACATCAGCCCGGCTACGGAAGTTTTTATTTAGATCAATTCTTTTACCTGTTTCATTGCTGTCTGCTTTAAATTGTTTATATTTATTTAAAAAGAGCATCGGCTCTGCAAGTCTAAAGCGATAAATGGACTGCTTCACATCACCAACCATAAAGCGGTTGCCTTCGGCAGGATGTTTTCCTTTAGACACGAGCTTTAAAATCGTTTCTTGGACAAGGTTTGTATCCTGGTATTCATCCACGAGTACTTCTTCAAATTGCTGTTGATAGTATTTAGCCGCTTCTGTTTCAATGAGATTTCCTTCTGCGTCCTGCTTCGCTAAAATGCGCAAACAATAATGTTCTAGATCAGAAAAGTCTACGATTGATTTTTCTTGTTTGGCTCTTTCGAAACGCTCTCCATATTGAATCACAAGCTCTACAAGTGTTTCTACAACTGGCTTCATTTCAGCCAAGCTTTTTAAATGCTGATCGGGACTGCGCATAAAGTATTCATCTTTTAGTTTTTCTAATTGTTTTTTGGCTTGATTGCGTGCATCTGTTGCTTTTTCTAACAGAGCTGGGTCATAGTCATCCCCTTTGCAAGTCTTTAACCTTTTAAAATTGATATTTGGTAAAAGCTTATAAAGTGTCTCAAAATCATCTTGATGCCTTATTAATTCATTTACTTGCTCTAAATCATCTATAAAATTCTCTGCTCTCGGTGCTGGACCGCCCGGCTCTTTTGATAAAGTGAGCGCTTGTTCCAGCAGTCCCTGACAGCTTCTTAAAACGAGAGAAAGGTCCTCTTTGATATATGGATAAAAGGGTAATTCTTCTACCTTTGTCTGTGTATCCACATCATAAAGAGAAAGGAATGCCCGCATCCATTGTTCGGGCGCTGGATGTGACCTAGAAAACTCATAAATTCTTTTGACAAGCCATTGAAGATCTAAATCATGCCGATCAGATGTGTAACGATCAACGAGTTCAAAGAATGACGGCTTTCCAGCCTTATACTCATCCTCAAACAGTTCATCTAACACTTCATCTCCTAGTAATTCTCCTTCTGTTTGATCAGCCAAACGAAAACCTGGATCAATGTCAATCTCATAATAAAAGGTACGGAGAACTTGCAAACAAAAGGAGTGCAAGGTAGAAATATTGGCACGATTCATAAGTGACAGCTGTCTCCGCATATGAAGGGAACCAGGGTTTTTAGATAGTTCTTTTTCAAGTGCTTCAGTGATCCGGTGCTTCATTTCTGCTGCTGAAGCATTGGTAAAAGTCACTACGAGCAGCCTGTCCACATCAACTGGCTGCTCCGGCCGAGTCATTTTTCGAATGAGCCGTTCAACCAAGACCGCTGTTTTCCCTGACCCTGCAGCCGCAGCAACAAGAATATCTTGTCCTTCTGAAACGATGGCGTTCCATTGGTCATCTGTCCAAGTACTATTATTCGGTTTTGGTATTTGCATACTGATCCCCTTCTTTTTTGATCCGGTCTAACATGACATCATCCTTCTCAGAGGTGAGCACCCTAAATTCATTATCTTCTATTGATTCATCAAATTGGCAAATAGACTTAAAGGAGCAAAAGCGGCAAGGGGTTTGATCCTTTAATTTATATGGGTTTATCTCTACCTCACCGCTTGTAATTCTTTCTCCTGCCTCTTCAAAGGTTCGCCGAACGTGTTTTGTGAGAATATGAAAATGATCTTCACTTAATACCGCAGAGTCAGATCGGAAAGAACCATCCTTTTTCAAACCAGCTTGGATGACTTGTGATCTTCCTGATTCGAGTGTTTGATCCATCAACTTCACTGCTTCCACATCTTCGAGCAATAGACCCTTCATTTTAAATTTCTTCAATATTTCCTGCTCAATTGCATCCTCTGCGAGCGGAATAGGGGCTTGAATGAGCGGGTCATGAATATGGAAGTATAAAATTCCTGCCGGTGTCGCTTCCATGCCAAGCCATTCTTTAGAATACGTAATGGTCAGGTCTAAATAAGTGAGCATTTGCAAGGCTAAACCGTAGTAAACTTCTGCTAGATCAAGTCCCTTCTCACTGGACTTATAGTCGACAATTCTTAATAGAAGTCCTTTTGATCCTTCTGCTTTATCCACTCGGTCAATCCTTCCAACAAGCTCCATCGTGCAGCCGTTTTTTAATTGAAAAGTAAACGGCGGCAGAGGTCCTTGACCTCCAAAACCTAACTCAAGTCCAACCGGAGAGAATCCGCTCACTTTTGCATGTTCGCTTAATATAGAAGACACCCTGATGAGGATTTTTTGGAGCTTTTCTTTTATATAAGCATGCCGATTAGAGCTTAATAAAATTTCTTTTTGCAGACGTGGAGCCAGCTGTTCAATTGCATGCCTTGAGTAGGTCACACAATCTTCCTTCGTTAAGTTTTTCCAATCCTTTTTTTGTTCAACAAGCGTATCTGAAATCAGTTTTAAAGCCGAGTGAAAGAGCTGGCCGATATCAGGTGCTTCTAATTTGTAAAATTGTCGATCTTTTAGTTTTAGCCCGTGGGAAGCAAAATGAGAAAATGCACATGCATTGAATTTCTCCATTCTTGAAACACTGCCCTGAATATGGTCACCGTAAAGTTCTTTTGTGACATTCGGATTTAAACGTTTCGCTCTATTGGTAAAGAACAAGCTGGACATGATTTTTTTTGATACGTCGCGGTTGGACGAGGTCATCAAATGATTATATACACTCCACCATACGCCGCTGATCGGATATTGATTGAGCCATTGTTGCAGCTGCGAAACGGTATAGGATAACGAGACATGCTCGTTTGTTACAAATTTTAATTGCTCCTGATCATCCAACTGCTCTGGATCTAACACATAGAGGGCTTGCTGATGGTTTGGCATCAGTTCCTCACAATACTTGATGAGGGTCGAAGGCAAAAGAGACCGCCCTTCCGTATCTGAAGTTGAATAGGATAAATACAGGTAGTGCGATGGACTGGACAGCGCTTGATATATCAAAAATTGTTCATCCAGCAGCCGTTCCTTCCCTGTCTCTGCCAGCTCTGCTCCTGCCCGTTTTAACCATTCCCGGTCGTCTTCAGACAATACACTTTCATCAGAGGGCCGTGCAGGTATAACTCCATCATTTACTCCAATAACAAACGTACACTTTACTTGATACATTCTGGATAAATCCATACTTCCGATAAACACTTGATCAAGTGAAGGGGGAATCAAAGCGAACTTGAGAGAGGACAGTCCTGTATCTATCATCTGTTGAAATAATGGAAATGAGAGCTCCTCCTCGCCCAGCATTTCAACAAATTCATCCATCAATTGAATGACAGCATCCCACACTTGCCCATGCTGCATCGCTTCAGCTAACCTGCCTGCTTCTTCTGCCTCAAGCCTTGCCTTTTCAAGCTTTTCTGGCACTTGGGCTTCTTCTAGAAAGACATACACTGCCTCCACCATGTCTCTTAGCTTTTGCGCTTTTTTCAATCTTTTTTGCAATTGAAAGAGAGGGGGAACAATCCATTCTTTTACATCATTCAGCATTTGCTCCATTTCTATTTCTTGATCGGTTTGTCCAAAATCTTCATCTAGTGATTGGAAGCGGCGATAATGAAATCGTGAACCATTCGTCCAGCGTTCACCTTTTACACCGTAAGCAATACAATAGTTTTCCAGCTGATCCGCCTGTTCTCTCGCTTTGTTTTTAGCGAGTTCAAGCGGAAATAAGAACTCCGTTTTCACACAGCGAAACACCGCCTCATACCGCCAGTTCCCTTTTATGACATCGAGGCTCGAACGAATGAACTCAATGAGCGGATGATACTGCATCGATTCATTTCCATCAATAAAGAAAGGAATATCGTAATCTCGAAACACCTCTTTTAACGTATCTTTATAGTCGTCTACATGTCTTGCAACAATTGAGATGTCTCGTAACCTAAGACCTTCACCTCTTACTAAATCAAGAATATCTCTCGCTACTCCCTCAATTTCAGCTCGTTTATTTGCACTTTTCGATACGGTAAGGTGAGGCGTTTCTTCTTGATACGGCTGCAAAGGTCTCTGTTCATATTGATTTTCTAAATAAGCTAGATCTGGGGTATGAAGATGCCGCTTATTTCTCTCCAAAATGTTCTCAGAAATAGCCGCTCCGCACTCTTTGGCCAGCTGATAAAGCTGGGAATATGTCTTACCTGTCATGCGAAATAAATCAAGTTCATTTGGCTGCGTGTCATGATAGGAACGATCCACTGTGAATGCAGCTGTTATTTTTTCGGCATGTAGCAAAAGCTGTTCAATGACAAGAAGCTGCTGGGGGGTAAACTGATAAAAACCATCTATATAAATGTGTGCCCCTCTCAATTCTTCTGATAAAGGAATTTGCTGAGCCAGAAGTGTCAAGTAATCCTCTGAGTGCACATACTCATCTTGCAGATGCTGCTCCATCTGCTGATAAAGAACATGAAGATCATGCAATTTTTCCGCCGCACGTCTTTCTTCTGTATACTCTGAATGCATACTGGATGCCGAAATTTTTTCAATATCCTCCGGCATCATACAGTACCTTTTGAATTCAGCCATCGTCTTTTCTATTTGCTCAACAAATCCCGGTTTATCACTCGCCTTTTTGAATACCTTAAACTTGTCTTTCTGTTCTTCTATTACTTTTCTTAAGAGCATTTGAATCCCTGTGCTTGTGACAAATTGACGGTTCGCACCGCCAGTCTGCTGTAATATAGACCAGGCAAGCCGAGTAAAACTAAAGACTTTGGCCCTGATCATTCCACCAGCTTCAGACGTTTTTGCAAGCTCATATTCCATTAAAAATGTCATTTGATCCGGGACTAAAAAAATGATTGGCGGACCCAGCGGATCAAGCCGCAGTTGTTCTTTGATTTCTTCTAGAATTGCAGTCGTTTTTCCACTCCCCGATCTGCCTGCTAAAAACTGAATCTCCACGTTCCACAACACCTTTCTTATGTACTCATATTCTAGCGAAAATAAAGGTAAATAGCTATTTTCCTATCACCTTCCCTTTCTCCTCCGATTGAAAAGAAAATAGGCACCTTTCCCGACTCTTTTCATATCATAAACCATCATGATCTAAAAGGAGGCTGGCAATATCATGTATTACGGTTATTATGACTACTCGCCATATGACATGCGCCAAAACACAAGGATCATTGCAGACCTTGAAAAGGCCATAAATGGCGAATATTCTGCGATCCAATGCTATGAAAAACTTGCACAAAAAGCAAAAAATCCTGAAGCGAAAAAAATCATTCAAGAAATACGTCAGGATGAAGTCAGACATTATCAGCTATTTACAAAGCTATACTATTCTTTGACTGGTAAAAACCACAAACCAAGCATAACAGAGCCTTGTCCAGACCAATTTAGGGAAGGTCTCTTATTTGCCTTTAAAGACGAACAAAAAACAGTCGATTTTTACTTAACGGTATCAGACTATGTCCGTGATCAAGGAACAAAGGAATTAATGAAACGTATTGCTCAAGATGAACAGCAGCATGCTGTCTGGTTTCTATATCTTTTAACGCACCATGTTTCTTAGTTACCCCTATTTTAATAGGAGATCGTATGTTCCGTCAAAAAATGAAATTGCCTTTTTGCTCATTCAATATGTGAAATAAAGGGCTGTCATCATCAAAACGCCTCTTCCCTTTTCCTTTTTTCAATGATAAAACGACCTTTTGACCATAAAAAAACTCCTCTGCTACAAATCGCAGAAGGAGTTTTTTGTTATTTAATGAAATTTTGCTTCATTGCTTTGCTGCTGTTGTTTTAACAATCCATCAATCGATAGCATCTTGCTGCCACTAAGTGTCAAGTAAAGCGCCATGACCATTAAAGAAAGTTCAAATTCATAACCGCCCACAAATCCTCTTGCAAAACCAACTGTGATAATGGCTACAGCCATAATTGGCACAAATAAAGCTGCGAAAAGACGTGTGCCTAAACCTAGAATCAGGGCGATTCCACCAACTAGTTCAATTGTTTTGACAATATAGGCCATAAATTCAGGGACACCAATTTGACCAAAAAATGCAGCAGTGCCTCCTAGTCCACCTTGATATGCTTGAAGCCCATGTAAAAAGAAAATAATGCCTAAGATGACGCGTACAAAAAGTGTTCCTATTTCTTGATTTGTTTTCATATAGTGATTTCCTCCCATTTTTACACTACATCATGTAATGTTCATTCGTAAAAAAAATTAGTAATTTAAGTTGAGCATAATCATTAAGACCAACATGAGGATGGTTGATGTCACAATTGGGATAAGTGGTACATTGAACGGTATGTTGTATGTTGGGTTTAAGATTTTTTGGATTCTTAAATTCAATGCTCGGTCTCCAAAGGACACGGCAAATTTCGTTTGTTTTTGAAACTGGGTTCTATTTTTAATGAGTTTCAAAAGGGCTTGCCCTACTCCAAGCTCAGTCCCTGTCTGCTGAATGGCATAGTCATCTGCAATGACTTCACGAAAAACGGAGTAACTTTGTCTCATATGCTTTAACACAGGAATGTACCAAATCACTTTTGTGAGCATAGAGAAAGTGAAAGTCTTTAAAGGATCGTAGCTGTATTTGTGATGTAATTCGTGATAGACAACAGCATCGATTTCTCCTTCATCCAGCATGTCTATAAGCGCTGTTGAGAGATACACTTTTGGCCGAAGCATCCCCATTGCGAAAGCAAGCGGTTCATGGCAATGAAACACAATGATCTCATTTCTATACTTGTCTGATAGACTTTGCGTTGA
The DNA here is from genome assembly GCF_040869405.1 of Bacillus sp. FSL K6-2869. NCBI lineage: Bacteria > Bacillati > Bacillota > Bacilli > Caryophanales > Bacillaceae > Bacillus > Bacillus sp. FSL K6-2869. The sequence continues at coordinate 1,050,110 of NZ_CP152035.1, read as the reverse complement.
ATGTTGATCGACTGCCATCATCATATTTCTTTTGAAATGAAGATACTTTCTGACCTGCTTCGTCATATAGAAAACGGCAAAACCAAGCGTATACAAGACGAACGCATCCAGAAAATACTTTAAAGGAGTGAATCCATAAAATTCGAGAACAGATTGACACACATGGATCAGGTTATATGCTTGATTCCAGCCAAAAAAACTTGAGAGTACATAATAGCCCATCTGGTAAAAGATCACTAAGCCAATCAATATACCGCCTAAAAACAGCAGACTCGACTTCATTTTAATCATGTCGTTTCTCCTCTTTTTTGGATGCAAGCCTTGCTTCGAGTACCTTCAGTAATTCAGGATCAGCACTTTCAATTGCGTCCACCATATGATTGACTGCAAGGGGGCCGAAATCATCCATCAGTCCTTGAGTAATCCATTTCGTTTGCTCATTTAGAAATTCTTCTTTTGTTAAAACAGGGTTATAGATAGATGAACGCCCTTTTGTTTTCTTTTCCACAATTCCTTTTTCGGTTAATCGATTGAGTACCGTCATGACCGTGTTGAAATTAATTGGCTTCTCATCTGACAGTTTCTGCTGTACCTCTTTAATCGGCATATCCTCACCTTGATAAAGGATCTCCATAATCCTTCCTTCTAAAGGACCGAAAAAGCGGTTCAATCCCTTTTCGTTATATTTAAAAGAAGGAATTTTCATGTCATCACCTCACACTAAGCATTGTAGTGTAATTGAAAATGATAGTCAACAGATAACAAAAATAGGGGAAAATCGTTGTATATTGTATTTGTTTTTGACAAAAATTATATGTCATTTATATCAAAAACAATCTTTTTTCTAACAGAGTTAAACATAAGTTAATCTTATGAAAATACTAAAAAAATTCGTATTTTATTTATAGAGACTTTTGTATTATAGTGAAGATAACAACATTTCACTTACTGAACAAATATACAGGAAGAAGGTTTATACGTGATGAAGCAAGGAAACAGCCTTCGAACCGATCTCATTTTGATTGCGGTAAGCGGTTTAGGTGGATTCCTTTTATCTCTAACAGGGATGTCTATCGGCTGGATGATTGGCACATTAATGACAGCTGCATTTATTGCCATGCGCCGCCCCGCCCTGTTTCAGCGTAAAGGAAAGAATACCTTACGTATTCACAGCAGATGGCTACTCCTTGGTCAATTCATTCTCGGAATCGAACTAGGACAAAAAATGAACATGAAAGTCCTTCACATTTTCGCTGAAAATTGGCTTCCCGTGAGTTTCATGCTCGTCTTTTCTATTTTATTAGCCATGCTCTCCGGGTTTGTCTTATGGAAGCTGAGTAAAACAGATATGCTGACCAGCTTTGTCGGCACTGCCCCCGGCGGTCTTTCCGCTATGCCGGGCATCGCCCAAGAGGTTGGAGCAAATACAGCTGTAGTGAGTCTTGTACAAACGATACGTGTGTTAATGGTCGTACTGACCATTCCATTTACGGTATTTTATTTAAATACAAAAAGCCAATCAGATGTGGTAGTCGCCCAAGGCAGCGCCTTCTCATCAGGCGTTTTCACAATATCAAACATTTCTTGGACTGTTGCACTCATTTTAGGGGCATGGCTGATGTCTCGCCTAGCCGTGCGTCTTCACTTTCCCGCCCCTTGGCTGATCGGCAGTATGTTAGGTGTGGCGGCTCTCCAAGTAGGGGCAGGCGCCTTGACAGGTCATGATTTGATTCCTTACTGGCCAGCCCAAGCGAACATTGCGTCACAGGTATTTCTAGGGGCAACCATCGGGTCAAAAATGAATAAACAAATGTTTGTCGGGCTAAAAAATACCTTGATTGTGGCCGTCGTCAGCTCAGCCGGATTGATTGCTGCGACCGTTCTCAGTTCAATTGCCATCGCAGAAATAACAGGTATTTCTGTCATTACGGCCATTCTTGCTTTTTCGCCTGGCGGTATTGCAGAAATGGCCACAACAGCTGTGACACTTCATGAGGATTCCACATTTGTTGTGGCTGTACAAGTCGTTAGAATTATTTTGGTCATCGCCATGCTGCCACCGTTTTTTCGTTTCTTACATCATGTCTGGGCAAAAAGACAGACTGATTATAAAGCCGCTAAATAAAAAGAGCCGCTTTGCATAAGCAGAGCGGCTTTCAGATGGTCTGACAACGGGCTAAAATGATGTTGATTTTAGCCCGTTGTCTTCTTTTCAGCGTGATAGAAAACCTTTGAAGTCTAGGAAGGTCGAGCACCAGAGCGGAGCGAATTTGACATTCGTGAGCACTGGAGCGCAGACATGACAACGAATGCGAGGGTTTGTCTACACGCTGAGCCGCTTTGCATAAGCAGAGCGGCTCTTTTTTATTCATCATGATTCCTTTTTACACCGACTACTTGATCCTTTGAGATCGTTCCAAAATGCCGGCTGTCAAAGCTATGTATTCGATTATCTCCGATCACGAAGTAATGATTGTTTTGTATGTTCTGACGACCGGTGATGGCTTTCAGCTGAAAATCACCTGTTAGGACGTTGCCCATTTTATGTTTTTTCTGCTCTTTTAAATACGGCTCTTTCCATTTTACACCATCAACAAACAGTTGATCATCTTCATATTTGATTGTTTCTCCTGGAAGTCCAATGACCCGTTTGATCAAGATTTGATTTTTAGGGCCATGAAATAACACATAGTCAAACCGGCTAATTTTCGTGAGTTTTGGCGAGAACTTGTTAATTAATAATTCTGTTCCATCTGTAAATGTCGGGTCCATACTAACCCCTTCTACTTTGTACGTGACAAACATGAAATTCTTTACTTGGAACAACAAGACGATGCATGTAATAATCATGAACCATAGCAATGGCTTCTTTTTCATTAAGAGCCTCCTTTGTCCTCACGCTGACTCATCCGAATATTCAACCTATTTTCTACTCTCTTTCCAACATACCATAATAAAGCAATGACTAGAACCGCAAAAACACTTCTTAACGGATTCTTTACTAAAGCTGAAATGTCATAGCCAATAAAACTAATAATAAAGAGCATGACACACTTCCCTGATAAAGCAGCTAATGAGAACTGCCAGACGCTGATTCTTGATAGACCTGCTACGACATTAACGGCAGCAGAAGGTGTAAAAGGAAAGCAGAGTAAAATAAATAACGGACCAAATCCCCGCTTTTCAACCCAAAGCATTAGCTTTTGAATAGAAGGGTGTCTGCTAATAAAGTTCAACATCCTCATCTGTCCAAATTTTCTGATCAGTAAAAAGACAAGGATAGATCCTGCACTTGCACCAATCCAGGTCAATAAAAAGCCTTCCCATAGCCCAAAAGCATTTGCATTGGCCACCGCAAATGCCACGAGAGGTAAAAACGGTAGAAATGCTTCTATTAAAGGGAGTAATATAGCCACAATGGGTCCAAAAGCCTTGTAGCTTTCAAAAAATGATGTGATATTTTCATGAGTAAATATAGAAAGAAATAATGGCAACTTGTTTGACTCCTTCAAGGTTTGTCTATCTTTCATTTTACATGGAAAACATAAAAATATACAAATGAATCCCTCTCAGCCCCCCCTTGAGATTTTTTAACTCATCCGATATAATAAATAAGAACAAATGTTCTATAAATAAAGAAAGCAGGCATGGACATGACGAGATTATCAAGCGTACAGCTTCAGATGATGGAACAGGCCATCTTTCTTCCAATGGTCATCTCCATCCTCAATCGTGATTTGACGTACCTTAAAAAACATCAAACATTCAAACTAAATGAACCATATATTCAGCTAGTCACCTCTTCATTAAAAGAAGCACAAAAAGCCCTTTATCAACTGAAACAACAGTTACGTAAAGAAAAAATGAACGTACAGCAAATTGAACACGATGAAGGATTTACGACATATTTATTTCTGATAAATGGCTATGAAGAAAAGCATAAATATTTTAATCCCCGTATACGTCATCGTGTAGAGGAAATGCTCACCCATTATTTCCTCCATTCAGGAAAATGATATGGTTATATTTTACATTTTCAGAAGGGACTCTTCAGTTTTTGGCGAATTGATTGTTATACCAAAAATTAGGAGGTTTCAACTCATGTTCAAAAAAATAACAGCACTCACCTTAGCAGCAGGATTACTTGTGCCAAGCACAGTGTCAGCATTAGAACCACTGCAAACAGGAAAACAAGCCCCAGCAGCATCTGCACAAATAACAAGTGTAGCCTATACAACGGTTTCTATCGTTGGAAAACGAGTGAAGTTTGAAGTGAAAGCACTCGAAAATCCTTTCAACATGAATTACTATAATCGAATTGCTTGGACGAGTACGGACGAAGAGCCAAGTGTATTCAATGACAATATTCTATCGGTCATTGTCGCTAAAAAAACCGGACAGGCTTATCAAGTCTTTTCATACGAAGCGCTCACTTCGGTAAAGGACAAGATTGAATCAGGTCAAAAGGTGTATGGCTGGGCGCTTGCTTTAAATGGTGTATGGTACCCAACGATGCCTGCAACCATCTATTATTAAAAAAAGCCTGCCACAGTGGCAGGCTCTTTCTCAATTATGACAATTCGAGCTGTTTTCTCAGCTCTTGTCTCACTTCTTCTAATCCTGGTCCATCTAACTCAAAGTAATACACATTCCCAGGCTGGTAATCGTGCCCTTTTAACTGAATGGTATCCACTGATTTTAATGAACTCAGTAAAGGGAATAGACCGATCAACTGCTTCATGGATAAATTGGTGGAGACGTTATCCCCAAGTGTATCAATGATGTTGTCATAAGACGGTATGGAAGAAATGGATTTGGATTTTTCAAAGATGGCTTGAAGTGCTTCCATTTGGCGCTTTCCGCGCATGAGATCACTATCTGCCTTTCTCGTTCTCACAAACGCTAATGCTTCTTCACCACTGAGCGTATGCGTGCCTGTTTCCACATGAACTTTTCCTTTCGAATCCTTTTCCATTTGTTTTGCAATGCCTTCATCTTCAATCGTTACGTCAATTCCATTTAGCTCATCGACAATGTCTTGAAACGCCTTAAAGTTTCCTGCAATCACATAGTCTACCGGGATGTTTAACAAATTCTCTACCGTTTTGACTGATAAATCTGCACTCCCAAACGCATGGGCGTGAGCAATTTTATCATATCCTCTCCCCGGTATATCAACATAAGAATCACGAGGAATACTTAGGAGCTTGATCGTTTTGTCTGTTCGATTCACCGTCGCCAGTAAGACCGCATCACTTCTTGCTTCGTCTACCGTTTCACCTGGACGGCTGTCAATCCCTAAGAGCAGCACCGAAAAGCTATCCTTTCCTGGATCAAAAGCTTTCACACGCTTTTGCGAGGTCTCTCCTCTTTCTAAAGATACTTGCGCTTTATTCGACGCTTTTGAAATTTTATAGTATGCGTATCCTGTGACAGATACTGCCATGATCATGACAAATGCCATGATAAACAGCACGACTTTCACCCAAGGTCTTAGCCTTCTTTTTGATCTTGTTTTCTCCTTCATCCTTTCCGAACCCTCACTCTATCTTAGTCTCACAATGTAGGTTCCACTATAACATATTTTGATGAAAGTTTCCTGCACGCAACATATTTTTATGTATCCACAATAAAAAAGCTGCTCAAAATAAGCAGCTTTTCATCCATTACTTTTGTTCAATTCCTTTTTTCACTTCATCAATCATCGCATTCAATGATTCAAGGCCGCCGCCTGCTAAATACCACATGTCAGAGTTTAAATACACCACATGATTGTTTTTAACCGCTTTGACTGATTTCACATAATCATTTTCAACAAGCTGTTTCGCAGACGTTTCTTCTCCAATCGCCGCGCCTCGATCCACGACAAATAAGTAATCTGGGTTCGTTTTGACCATATACTCATACGAAATGCTTTGTCCATGTTTATCAGATGGCTCTAGCTTTTGATCTGCTGGTGTGATCCCAAATACATCATGGATCAGACCATATCTTGACTTAGGACCAAATGCCGTCATTTTGCTGTCATTCGCCATGATGACGAGTCCATTTTTCTTTAACTCTTTTGCTTGTTTCTTTAATGCAGCCACTTTTTGGTCAATGGCAGAAAGTTCTTTTTTGACTTTGTCTTCCTTATCAAAAATCTTTCCTAATGTTTCAGCATTCTTTTTAAATGAATCCATATAGTTTGCATTATCTACATCCATATAAATCGTCGGAGCAATTTTAGAAAATTCATCAAATGCATCTGCTTGACGGTGCTGAATAATGATCAAGTCAGGCTTCATCTCTGCAATTTTCTCAAAGTTTGGCTCTTTTAACCCGCCGACATTCTCATATTTGTCACTTTCATATTTAGATAAATAGTGAGGAATCACTTGTTTTGGTAAGGCTGTCACGTTGACACCAAGCTTATCAAGTGTATCGAGACTTCCCATATCAAAGACAACGACTTTTTTCGGGTTTTTCTTGACCTTCACACCGTCTTTATTCAACATATCCTTTACTGTTACGGTTTCCTCATTCGTTCCCGCTGTTTTTCCTTGGTTACCACAGGCAGCAAGGACAGCAATCGCTGTTAGTACTGTTATCATCCAAATCCATTTTTTCATGATTGATCACCTCTTCATTTTTTCAAGAAAAATATAAGCAAATACGCTCACCACGAATGACTTCGATTGGTATGCGCATGTCATAAATGTGTTCAAGTGCTTCTGTTTGAATCACTTCATCAACGCTTCCTTCTTTGATCACCTGACCCTCTTTTAAGGCGACGATGTGATCTGAATAGACAGATGCAAAGTTAATATCATGGAGAACAACAACAATCGTTTTTCCAAGATCTTTCACGAGCTGCTGAAACAGCTTCATCATTTCAACTGAATGGTTCATATCTAAATTATTTAAAGGCTCATCTAAGAAAATATAATCCGTATCCTGAGCTAGCACCATGGCAATAAAGGCTCTCTGCCTTTGTCCGCCGCTTAGTTCATCTAAATATTGATGCTGGATTTCGACAAGTCTCATGTATTGAAGAGACACATCAATCATGTTCTCATCTTCTTTTGTCAAGCGGCCTTGAGAGTAAGGAAAGCGGCCAAAGCTGACAAGCTCACGAACGGTCAGACGCACACTCATGTGGTTCGACTGCTTCAAGATGCTCATTTTTTTCGCAAGCTCCTGAGGAGAGTACGCACGATAAGGTTTGTCCTCTAAATAAGCTTCCCCAGTATCAGGTTGAATCAGGCGGCTCATGATGGACAAAAGCGTACTTTTGCCTGCGCCATTTGGACCAATGAGAGAGGTCAGCTGTCCTTTTTTTACACTGACAGTTGTTTCGTGAAGCACTGTTTTTCCATTATATGTCTTACTGACTCCCTTCATCACGACCATGAACGACTCTCCTTTAAAAGTAGATAAATAAAATACAGTCCGCCGACTAAATCAATCAGCACACTAAGCGGTGTTTGAAACGTAAATACCTTTTCCACAAGAAATTCCCCGCCTACAAGCGCAATGACACTAATGAAAAACGAGCCTAATAGCAAGTACGTGTGCCGATATGTACGAAACAGCTCTCTTGCCACATTTACGACGAGTAAGCCAAGAAACGTAATCGGGCCGACGAGGGCCGTCGCAATAGAAACAAGGACGGCAATGACGATCAGCATCTTTTTTGTGATCCCGTCATAGTCAATCCCGAGATTCACAGCCTGTTCCTTTCCTAACGACATGACATCTAATTTCGCGCGGAAGGTCCATATATAAAGACAAAGTGCCGCAAATAAAAGAGAAGCGAAGAGTAAAATATCTGTGTTCATGTGATTAAAGCTGGCAAAGGACTTGTCCTGTACGACTTGGTATTCATTCGGGTCAATGAGCATTTCCATAAAGGAAGAAAGACTTTTGAACAATGTTCCAAACACAATCCCGACAAGCAGGAGTAAGAAAATATGCTTGTTTTTGCGCTTGAACATGACCGTATAGAGCAGCACAGAAAAAAGAATCATTAATCCAACGCAGAGAAAGAAATTCAGATTCTTATTCGCGATCATCATATTGGTCGATCCAAAAAGATAAATAATCGCCGTTTGCAAAAACAAGTAAAGCGCGTCTAACCCTAAAATGCTTGGCGTTAAGATTCGGTTATTGGTCAATGTTTGAAACACAACAGAAGAAAAGGCAATTGCGCCTCCTGTCAAAGTCATGGCAAGCACCTTTTTTAAACGGCTCGGCACTGTGTACTCCCAGTACCCCATTTGAAAGGTGACGAAGATGACAACGAATACGGCTGCAATGGCTGCAATGAGAAATAATGTTCGTTTCTTATGCATAGCGCTTCCTCCTTAATAACATGTACAGGAAGATCGCACTTCCAATGATGCCGACCATAAGCCCAACAGATATTTCATATGGATAAATGATCACCCTTCCGAGCATGTCACATATGAGCACAAAAATGGCCCCTAATAAAGCCGTATGCGGCAGGCTTTTTTTCAAGTGATCACCTCGGTAGATCGATACAATATTCGGAATGATTAAGCCGAGGAATGGCAGCATGCCAACAGTCAAAATCGTTACAGACGTAATCATCGAAACAATCACCAAACCAACTGCCATGACACGTTTATACGTTAAACCTAAATTGACGGCAAAGCTCTCACCCATACCAGCAACTGTAAAGCGGTCAGCATATAAATACGCGATGATCAATAGAGGAACACTCACATAGAGCAGTTCATAACGCCCCTGAACAATAAGAGAAAAATCTCCTTGCAGCCATGCGGATACGTTTTGGATCAAATCATATTTATAAGCTATAAACGTGGAAATTGAACTGACAATTCCGCCAAACATTAAGCCGACTAACGGTACGTAGATCGTATCGTTCACCTTAATATGGCGTAAAATTTTTAAAAATAATAGATTGCCAGCTAACGTAAATAAAAACGCAATCGCCATTTTCATCAGCGGGCTTGCCTGTGTAAAAACAAGCATGGCGGTTAAAATACCCAGCTTGGCCCAATCCATTGTTCCTGCAGTCGTTGGAGAGACAAATTTATTTCTCGTCATGCTTTGCATAATAAAACCGCATAAGCTCAGGCTCATGCCAGCAAGCACAATACTCATCAGCCGCGGGATGCGACTTGAAAATAAGGTGTTCATTTGTTCATCTGATAGATGAAACAACTGTAAAAGAGACAGGTCCTGTACTCCGACAAACAGCGACGCACATGCCAAACACACAAACAACAAACTTAATTGGTACAACTTCATACAGGGTTCACACTTTCTATCAAGCTCTCTGCCACAAATGATTATCATTATCAATTAAGCGACAGTTCATATATTATCATATTTAGTGAAATATTCAATAGTAGAATGAGGGTGAAAACCGCATAAAAAAAACAGCTTTTGGAATCAGCTGCTTTTTACGCTTCAATATTCAATTGAAACTGCCCCTGCAGTTCCTCTTCAGCTTCTTGTAATAACTGCCGCAAATTCTCTGCATAATCACCAAGCTCGTCTTTGCTTGCTTGATAATGAATCCACGTGAGCTCTACAGGCAAGCTCACTTCTCCTGTTAAACAGTCCCAAAGGGCATCAAGATTTTTGCCGTAATGATCAGGAAGTTGTAACACTGTTTTTAGTTGATCATGAAGCTCCTCTTGTGATCTGCACATCGCACCATTTAGCTGTACTTTTTTCATTTCCCTCCCCCTCTTCTGTCTTTATTTTAAACGAATTGGAGAGGAAAGAGAAAGAATCCATTTCACTTTTGCCTCTCTCTGAAACTTAAACTAAACAAGATCAGACAGGCAGCCAACACGAGCATGAAAAAGAGCGTTAACACTGTCTGAGTACCGTACATATCAGCAAAGAGACCAACGAACACACTTGGTATGCCAAGACCTAGATACGCAAACAAGTAATATCCAGCAACGGCTCTAGCCGCTTCCTTCTTCCCTTTCTCAACAATCAGCTGGAGACCTCCTAAGTAAGTAAATCCATAGCAAGCTGTGCCCGCTAAAAGAGTTCCAGCAAGGACAAGGAATATGGACCCGCTATTAGCACCGAATAACAGCAGGCCATATCCACATGGAAGACAAATAAAACCGATACGAAGCGCTGCACTGCTATTCATCTTTCGGACAAAAGGCTGCATCAGAACACCTGCCATATTAATAAAAAACAGCGCTGGGCCTACCCACAATTCATAGCCATTTAATTTAAGCTGTGCTGGCAAAATCGAAATAACAAGACCGCACACAGACCATGCGATAGCAATGGCTATGTTCGCAGACATTGTCCCTTTTGGAAACCTCGGCATGTTCATTAGCGGTTTACTTGCCTCCCCTTGTACAGGCGGCACCAAAAAGAATACAGCAACAATCGTCAACATAATCAAGACCAACACAATCCAATAGCTAAGAGGCGTCAGTGACACTTGCTCAAAAGAAAGAATCGCTGTAAAAAGAGCACCTCCCCCAAATCCAATTGAACTGCATAACGCGATAAACGTTGGGATCCAGCCCGATTTCTCTGGATATAAAGCAATCAAGTAGGCAGTACATGTGCCAACACTTAACCCAAGTCCCACTCCTTGTAGCAGCCGGGCGACAAAGAGCATTTGTATGGTCGGATGCACGATCATGAGCAGGGTAGCACATAATGAAAAGCAAAGTGCGATCAATAAAATCGGTTTTCGTCCTGCCCGGTCAGACATGCCGCCAAGTAACAATAATACTGGAATCAGTCCGAAAACATACGCAGCAAACACAAGGGCTGTTGACGCCTTTCCGTATCCTGCCTGCTCTGCATATTCCGTATAAAGAGGGACTTGCAGGTTCACTGCTGTTGTAATCATAAAAAGGCTAAATAAAACGAACACAAACGGAATCATGGATAGCTGTGCTGTTTCTTCTTTTGATGCAGGAATCATGGGACTCTCTCCTCTGTGTAAATGATATGAACCAGTGTACACATCATTTGGATTTCTTCCCATATCCAAAAATGAAGCTATTGACCAGTCCATAATTCCATGTCATCATCAATGATGACAGACAAAGGAAAGAAGGTGCACTGTGTACATTCATTTAGACCGTTCCAGCTCTACCCCGCTCTGGCAGCAAATCGTCAATGGCATCATTCAAAAAATTCATACAAACACACTGAATCCTGATGATCAGTTGACTCCGACAAGAGTATTAGCACAAGAGCTCAACGTATCTCGATCCACCGCACAGCTTGCCTATGATGAACTGCTGGCAAGAGGCTATGTCAGCACCTCTAGAAGAGGCGGGACAAAGGTCATTTCAAGTAATCACTATGCTGCTTCTCCCCCACATCAAAACGAACCGCCTTTTGCACTTCCGATAAGACCTCACTTTGACGAGGCTGAAAAACAAATGGATCACTGGCTCTCGGCCAATCAATTTCATGACACACTTGAGATTGATTTCCGCCATCAAGAACCAGCCATCGACGACCATTTTCAAAACATATGGAAACGCTCGCTTCTAAAAGCATTACAGCGCTTAAATATGAAAGATTGGGGCTATTCTTCTCCGCATGGATTATGGGAAGTGCGTTCAGAAATTCGCCAATACTTATCGGTTGAACGCGGCATTGATATAGAAGAAGACCAAATAGTGTTAACAGGGGGCACACAGCAAGCCATTGACTTAATTTCACAAGTCATGCTTAAAAAAGGAGATACAGTAGCTGTTGAAGATCCTGGTTTTCCTGGAGCAAGGTTGTCCTTTTTACATCGCGAAATGACTATTTACCCCGCACCAGTCGATGAAGAAGGAATGATGGTGAATACATTGCCAGAACGTACAAAGCTGATCGCTGTAACGCCCTCTCATCAGCGGCCAACCGGTGTCTGTATGAGCGTCAATAGAAGACGGGAGCTGCTGCAGTTTGCTGCGAAGGCTCAATCTTACATATTAGAAGATGATTTTGATGGGGATTATCGTTATCATGGCGGACCGCTTCCTTCTTTATTTTCAGAAGCACCCGATCATGTGATCTATATTGTCAGTTTTTCCAAGGTACTTGCTCCAGGCATCCGCCTTGCTGCCATCATCGGCTCCAAAGCAGTCATTAAAGAAATCGCTGCACTGCAATCACTTATTCAAAGACAGCTGCCGATCATGGAGCAAATCACTCTTGCCTCTTTTTTCAGAGAAGGAGAGTTTACGCGATATGTCAGGCGGATGAGACAGGTGTATAAAAAACGGCAGGCAGCGATGATGGATGCTCTTTTGACACATCACTTTGACAAACACTTCCGTTTATATGGAACCGATACAGGCCTTCACGTCTTTTTGGAAGGAACATCAGACTTTGATGAACAAGGCACGATTGAGGCCGCAAAAGCGGCAGGTGTCGGCATTTATCCATTAAGCCCCTATTGTTATGAAAGCAAAAGGAAAGGGTTGCTGCTTGGTTTTGCCTGTACGGATGAAGCCATGATTCGAGAAGGTGTACGCCGATTAAAGCAAACACTGCACATCTAAAAAAGCCTGGAAGTCTCTCTTCCAGGCTTTTCATTGTGATTGCTGAACGTTTCCCACTTCTTCAATGAAAGAGGCTGTCTCTTGCAATCCATCTTGAAAATGTTGAGTGGCTGACATAAACAGCTTTTCTTGATCAGGACGCTTTAACAGCTGCTCTACCTTGCTAATTCCTTTTTCAAATGAAGCAAGACCTGTCTTTAATTGTTTGTCTGCCTTTTGATACACAGCTGGCACTTCTTGATGAGTAAGCCCTTTTTGAATGACACGGTCGAATGCTTTCGTCGCTTTTGTCAATTTTTCATTCACTTGAATTTTTCCGTGTCCATCTGAAATAAATTGATCGGTCATGTTTTCATATGCTTCATTTAACTCATCCATATAACGCTGAACCCATTGTTCATACGCAGCTTCTTTTGTGTTTTGTTTTGAAGGCGGCTGACCTGCTTGATTGCAGGCTGTGAGTAGTGTCACTGTCACGGTAAATAGCAGCATCAAATGCCATCGTTTTTTCATACACGGCCCCCATTTCTCTTTCCCATTTGTTCATATCGGTCAAATATGATCAACTTTTACCTCATACGAACACCTTGCAAGAAATGACTTATTTTTATTGTAACAGACCGCATGTATCACTTCTGTGATTTATGCGGAAATGAATGAAAATCCTTCTAATGGTTCACATTTCCCTGCCATTTCATGATGATACAGTCAATAGACGACGAGAAAGGCACATTTGGTTTCAATCTATTTCATCTTCGTCATTTTTTCTCAAATAGAAAAGACCCCTTTCGGCGCCTTTTTCTTAGATGTATGGATTTCAAATGATGATCTTTCTTAGCATGGAAGCTGCCTTATATTCTGCTCTACATAGCGGGAACTCCCTCTATGATCCTACCCATTTATTGCAGCTTTCCTTTACAAGCAATCTCCAGCTCTTCTACCACTTCGCCATCTTGAATGAGGTATGCTTTTTCATGAAGATTCACAGCAGGACAGATGTGATTCGGAATAATTTGCACCTTCTCACCGATCTGTACACTTTGACGAAAGCCTTCATGATAGATAATGGCATGCTCGTCAAATACGCTAGAAACAAATACATCATCATATTCTTTCACTTTGCCTAAGCCCTCTGTTTTGGTCAGCCCTTTTGTACGCGTTTGTGCCGTCAGCCCCTTGGCCCCTACATCTGTAATCACCCGGCGCTCTGTCGGTTTACTAATGACCGTCGTCAGCACAGATGCTGCACAATGTGAATATGTGCCGATTACATTGGACTGGGAAGCATCCATCAAGATGTATGTGCCTGGCCGTATTTCTGTGACTCCTTTTGGAATATCAAATTGAAATAAAAATGGCGGTGTTGATCCAATACTGACGACCTCTAGCGGCATACCAGCTTCTTCTGCAATCTGTGCAAAACGGAGCGTTCGATTTACAGCCTCCTTGTATAATGTCCGGCAATGTGCTTTACTTTCCGCTTGATACGTATGACCATCATGAGAAAAAATCCCCTTTAAATGAACGGCATCACTTGTTTGAATCGCCTCTAATATGTGGCAGAAATCACGTTCTTCAATGACACCAGACCTTCCCTCTCCAACCTCTATCTCAATTAAAACCTCCGCTTTTTTCTCTGATTCACGAAAGACTTGCTCAATCTGCTTCACATGCTCAACACAATCTATACCGAATGAAATCTGTATCGACTCTGCCAGTTTACGAATCCGCTTGAGTTTAGTCTCACCTACAATTTGATTGGCGATAAAAATATCTTTGAGCCCATGGGCTGCCATTACTTCAGCCTCTCCTACTTTCGCTACCGTAATGCCAGATGCACCTTTCTCTTCCTGCAGCTTGGCAAGTGCAGGCGTTTTATGAGTTTTCGTATGAGGGCGCAATTTGACATGCTGACGGTCTGCGTATTGCTGCATCGCCGCTACATTCTCCATCATCACCCGTTTATCAATGAGTAGTGCCGGCGTATCCAGTTCTTCATACATCATCCCCATGACCCCTTTCATTATATAAAAAATTATACGATATAGATAAATTATATATTTTTTTATACGATAATCAATGGTTTTTTCTGCAAAAAAGTGATGGCGATGAGTAAGCAGTCCAGCGGCTGTCTGCCGCTGGTCTCTCACTAATAACGATTACGAAGTTCTCTTAAGATAAAATCATACACAAGGTTGAGCTGCTGTTCCTTTGGATACAGCATAAATTCTTGTTTCTTAGGAAGACCTCCATCAAGTCGATCTTGAAATTTCGTTCGGAGATACGCTGTTCGGTGTACCTGACTCTCAAATGACTTATATGAGACATCTAGTTTGACCGATTGCTCATTTGTAAAAGTAACAACCGTGTCTCCGAGGGATGATTCCTGAAAGATATGAATGTATTTGTGGGAGATCCATCCGCATTGAGGGCGGTTGGATGAATAGGTTGGGAAGAAATACAGATGATTGGATGAGTCAATCACGATGGGAGGCTTGTGGGAAATACCTGTTACTTCATATGTTCCCGCTTTTCTGCCTGCATAGCTTGAGCCAAAGAACCTGCAACTGCGTTCTATAATTTGCAGCGGCTTTAATTCAACGTAAAAGCTTGTCTCTCTTTCGATCACTTTTGAATATACTCGTTTTCCTTCTTCAACCGGAAGGACCGCCATTGTTGTTTGATTAATGACGTATGAATCTAATGGTGTTTCACTAATTCCTGACACTTCATTTCCTCCTGTGTTAATTTTTGGTTATTTTAGATACTATTAATCTATCACCAACGTATAAGAAACGACAGGATTTTTTCAATATTTATTTAAAATTATCTTTTTATCATGTTTTTTAGTACATTCGATCTATCTAAAAGCCATTTTTAAAGATATATCGCATCTTGTCGACTGGACAAGGGGTGTCGATATGGCTCAAAAATAAATTGTCTAAAAATTATAAATTCTTGTTGATTTTTTCTCCGCCAATCCATATACTATAAAAAAGGCATCGGGGGGATTCTTTATGAAAGAGAAAAAAACGTATGCTGAGCTCATGAAGTCCCGCAACACCCAAAAAACCGAAGAAAACGGCGTGACGATTTTAGACATCTATATTCAAATGGTTTTAGATGAGGCGCTTTATAAACAGCGCTTAACCTTCCTTAGAGAAGAGATTGATAAGGCACTGGATCAGCGTGATGAAAAGCGATTCAACGACCTGTCAGCTCAATATGCAGAACACTGCTTACATTAATTATGATGATTTTACTTGCGGCAGAGAGACAGAAACTTGTCTCTTTACCGCAAGTTTTTTGTTTTTATCCATTTAATATGGTTCCGCCATTCACATGAATCATTTGTCCATTCATATAAGAAGAGTCTTCGCTCGCTAAAAATAAATAACTTGGCGCTAACTCTACTGGCTCACCAGGCCGCTCCATTGGGACATCACCACCAAATTCAGACACTTCCTTTTCCGTAAATGTGGATGGAATCAGCGGTGTCCAAATCGGTCCAGGCGCTACCCCATTTACCCGAATCCCTTGTTTGATAAGAGATAGAGATAATGATCTTGTAAACGTTACAACCGCCCCTTTTGTCGATGAATAATCAATTAAGGTTTCATGACCTTTATAAGCAGTGACCGATGCTGTATTAATAATACTGCTTCCTTTCTTTAAATGAGGGAGCACCGCTTTTGTTAAATAGAACATGGCAAATATATTCGTTTGAAATGTCCGAAGAAGCTGGTGAGAGGTAATCTGTTCAATGCTTTTTTGCGGATGCTGTTCACCTGCGTTGTTGACCAAAATATCAATCGAACCGAAAGCATCTTTTGTTTGTTTGACGACCTCGTTTGAAAAAGCTTCATCCCCTAGGTCACCTGATATTAAAATGACGCGGCCTCCCATCTTTTCAATATAGTCCTTCGTTTCTTCCGCATCACGATGTTCATTCAAATAAACAATCGCTACATTGGCTCCTTCTTTCGCAAATAAGACAGATACTGCTCTTCCAATCCCGCTGTCTCCACCTGTGACAATCGCCGTTTTCCCTGTCAGCTTTTTGCCTTGCTCCTCTCGATCAAAGATAGGTCTAGGGTTCATTTTATATTCAAGTCCTGGACGTTCGTTCTGATGCTGAGGCGGTAACGTTTTCTTTGGCTGCTTTGTTGACACGTCAGTCCACTCCTTCCTTTTATCTCGTTTATTTTTATGTGTTGCTCATTTTTTTATGTATTTCGCTCTTGTTTTCACTAAAATGTATGATTTTCAGCATCGTGGAAAAATTATACACAATAAGTGACTGGAGGCGACAACATGGAACAAGAACATAAAGGATCGGAACAAGCAAAGTCGTTATGGCTAGCTGATAGTGAGAAGCCCTCTTTTCCTACTGTCAGCGAAGATCTTACAGCAGATGTCATCATTGTCGGTGCCGGTATTACCGGTATCGCTACTGCATTTGAAATGACAGAACGCGGACTGGATGTCATCATCATAGATGCTGATCAAGTATTGCAAGGAACCACTGGACATACGACAGCGAAAATTACCTCCCAGCATGATGTTTACTATCATGAGCTGATTCAGCATATTGGTATGCCGAAAGCCCGTTTATATGTAGAAGCAAATGAAAAAGCAAAGGAGCTCATCCAAGCACGTGTGAAAGAGTATGACATTGATTGTCAGCTTGAGGTAAAAGATGCTTACCTTTATACAACAGAAGAAAACGGCGTCAAAAAGTTAAAGAAGGAATTAGATGCGTACAAACAGCTCGGTATCGATCGCGAATGGAAAACAGCGCTCCCGTTTGATGCTGGCATCAAGGCAGCCCTCGCCATGACGCAGCAGGCACAATTTCATCCTCTTCATTATCTTCATGCACTGATCGATCAACTCATTGACCGAGGCGTGCGCATATTTGAACAGACATCGGCAGTCGATGTAAAAGAAGGAAAACACCCTGCTGTCATCACAAAAAGTGGCCATCATCTGATGGGGCGCTCTATCATTTCATGCTCACACTTTCCTTTTTACGATGGCAAAGGACTGTATTTCACACGAATCCATCCTGAGCAATCTTATGTCGTCGCAGCCAAAACAAGCAAACCGCTTCCAGACGGCATGTACTTAGGAATTGATCAGCCTGCCCATTCATTAAGAACGGCAAAATTCCATGGAGAAGACGTCGTGCTCATCGGTGGACAAGGCCATAAAACCGGACAAGGCGGAGATGAATCCGCACACTATGAAGCACTAGAAAAGTTTGGTGAAGCCACCCTTGGTATAACGGAAGTCCTTTACCGCTGGTCCACGCATGATATGGTCACAATGGATCAAATCCCTTACATTGGCCGCCTGACATCACATCATTCGAATATTTTTGTGGCAACAGGCTTTAGAAAATGGGGCATGACCACAAGCCACGTAGCAGCGACACTGATCGGAGATTTGATCGAAGGAAAATCGAATCCTTACGAATCCATCTTTACTCCATCAAGACTCGTGTCAGACGCATTCGTAAAAGACTTTATCAAAGAAAACACCAATGTTGCAGCGAAGCTAATCAGCGGTAAATTAAAGCGAGCTGATCAAACAATTGATGATTTAAAACCGGGTGAAGGCGGCATTGTATCTTATGAGCATAAAAAATGTGGCGCTTTTAAGTCAGAGGACGGCGATATCTTTCTTGTCGATACAACCTGTACTCATTTAGGCTGTGAAGTCGCGTGGAATAATAGTGACCGCACGTGGGACTGTCCTTGTCACGGGTCTCGTTTCTCCATTACGGGAGAAGTAGTAGAAGGCCCGGCTAAAAAACCACTAAAAAGGTCATATAAAGAACAGTAAAATTTCACTGTTTTCCCTTTAAAAAAACCAAAATTATCCGATAAAAAACATAAAGTCTGATATTTTTGATAATCATGGGGGGACAAACACATTGTTATTTAAAAAAGAGAGTAAAAAGAAAAACACTGCTTTTTTCACACAGCAGGATGATGGGATAAAACGAATCAATTTTCCGGAGAATACGGACATTGCCAAACAAATTAAAATGATTGATTTGACGCAGCAAGACCTTTTTATCTTGAAACAGCTGAATCCAATCGTTCAAGATGAAATTGAACATATCGTCGATAAATTTTATAAAAACCTAGAAGTCGAGTCTTCCTTGATGCACATCATTCAAGATAACAGCTCAGTCGAGCGTCTAAAGAAAACATTACGCATTCATATTAGTGAAATGTTTGCCGGTGTGATTGACGAATCTTATGTGG
This sequence comes from Bacillus sp. FSL K6-2869, assembly GCF_040869405.1. Taxonomy (NCBI): domain Bacteria; kingdom Bacillati; phylum Bacillota; class Bacilli; order Caryophanales; family Bacillaceae; genus Bacillus; species Bacillus sp. FSL K6-2869. The sequence goes on along the minus strand of NZ_CP152035.1, from coordinate 1,031,311 downwards.
CCAAAAGAATTAAAATTGCACAAGTTCATTTAAGAATTGGACTTCAACCTAAATGGTATATGGCAGCCTTCCAAGACCTATTGCTATCCATAATGGATTTATTTGCCCAGCATATCCAAGATTTCAAAGAATATCAGACGGCAGTGAAAGCGACGACGAAAATTTTAAATCTAGAGCAGCAGCTTGTCCTAGATACGTTCCAAAATGAATACTCTAAAGTTCGTGATGAAGCAGAACTACAGCAAAAAGAGCTTCATACAAAAATTACAGAAACATCTAATTCACTTGCTTCTCTCTTCTCAAACACAACAAATGCAGTGGACAAACTTGTATCAAAATCTGATGAGATGGCGGATATGTCACAGGCTGGCACAAAGATTTCAGCACAAGTTGAAGAGAAATCAATTGGCGGTAAAAAAGAGTTAGAAATTCAGCAGACGCAAATGAACCAAATTGACGGCAGTATGACAAAGATTGAAACAGAAATTAAACGCTTAGAAGAAATCGCGAAACAAATTGAACAAATTTTTGGGATCGTCACAGGTATTGCGGAGCAAACGAATTTACTCTCTTTAAACGCTTCAATCGAATCAGCTCGAGCAGGTGAACATGGCAAAGGCTTTGCTGTCGTTGCAAATGAGGTTCGCAAATTATCAGAGGATACAAAGAAAACGGTTTCAACTGTATCTGAGCTCGTCAACAACACAAATTCACAAATCGCCATTGTGTCACAGCATATTGCTGATGTGAATTTACTTGTGACAGACAGTAAAGAAAAAATGACCCAAATCAACTCGCTATTCGATGATATCGTCAGCAGCATGAACTTAAGCAAAAACCAAAACGGAAAAATTGAAATAGATTTGCAAACATTCCTAAACGAATTGAAAGAAGTCAAACAAACAGTGTCCCAAGTGGCAAGTTCGGTCGAGTCCTTAACGAGTCTGACAAATCACTGATCCAGTCATTCTTCTTCTGTTTTAGTATAATAGAAGAAAAGATAGAAAAGGCGGGATTTGATTGACAACAATTTGCCTAGTCAGACACGGAGAAACCGATTGGAATGCAGCAAAACGAATTCAAGGACGAACAGATATCCCTTTAAATGACACTGGTAAATGGCAAGCGGAACAAACCGGTCTTTACTTAAAAGATGCCCACTGGGATGTTGTCATTTCCAGTCCGCTATCAAGGGCAAAAGAAACAGCTCATTTGATTTTACAGCATGTACATGCACCGCTCGTGATCATGGACGATTTTATTGAACGTGACTATGGCGACGCTGAAGGCATGTCATTTGAGGAACGTCAGAAGCTGTTTCCGAATAAACAGTATCCAAATATGGAACCATTATCGGCACTTCAAGATCGAATGCTAGAAGGTATTGAAAAAGTGAGAGCAACCTACCCAGATCAACGGGTACTAATCGTAGCACACGGTGCTGCCATCCATGCCTTACTCACCTCACTAGCTGACGAACATATGGGTATTAAGGATACAAGACTTGAGAATGCCTGCTTAAATTATGTGGAATGGACAGATGGTGAATGGAAGGTGAGCGATTACAACGTGGTCAGCCATTTAACACAATCTGCCCCTTCTTAAAGAACCTGTTTTCATAGCAGGTTCTTTTTCATGTCAAAAACAATGATAAAATAATATTTTTTTATATCGAAATTCGAAATAGATGATAGCCTTTTCTACCTATTTTATGGCATTTCGGGTATCGAATGTTTATCCTCAAATGGATCATGAGAAAAAAAGCACGATTCCTTTTTAATAGGAAACCGTTGGAAATATAGAATAAACATATTTTACCATCATTTCCAAGCGACTTAATTCCCTATTTTTCGCTAGGACTTCCACAAAAATTCGGGCCTACTCTTATTTGCCTATCTCTATTAAACTGAAAATACAGAATAATCAAACGGATCATTCTAATAGACTACGGATGATTATTCTGAAATAAGAAAAAGGGATGTGGAATGTGCGTGAAAAAGAAAAATGTGATGACAAGTGTTTTATTGGCTGTCCCTCTTCTGTTTTCAGCAGGGTTTGGAGGCTCGATGGCAAATGCCGAGACTGCCTCAAAGTCAGAAAGCGAAAAAAGCTATATCGTTGGCTTTAAAGCTTCTGCCACCACAAACAGCTCTAAGAAACAAGCAGTGACACAAAATGGTGGGAAATTAGAAAAACAATACCGCCTCATTAATGCTGCACAAGTGAAGATGTCTGAACAAGCCGCAAAAAAACTTGAACACGACCCTAGCATTGCTTATGTAGAAGAAGACCACAAAGCAGAAGCATATGCACAAACCGTCCCTTATGGTATCCCTCAAATCAAAGCTCCAGCCGTACACGCTCAAGGTTATAAAGGTGCTAACGTCAAAGTAGCTGTCCTTGATACTGGAATCCACGCCGCACACCCTGACTTAAATGTTGCAGGCGGTGCTAGCTTCGTCCCTTCAGAGCCAAATGCCACACAAGACTTTCAATCACACGGAACTCACGTAGCCGGAACCATTGCTGCCCTTGATAACACGATTGGTGTTCTTGGGGTTGCGCCAAGCGCCTCCTTGTATGCCGTTAAAGTGTTAGATCGAAACGGAGATGGACAATACAGCTGGATTATCAGCGGTATTGAATGGGCTGTTGCCAATAACATGGATGTCATCAATATGAGCTTAGGCGGACCAAACGGCTCCACAGCGCTTAAAAATGCTGTAGACACAGCGAATAACCGCGGAGTAGTTGTCGTTGCCGCAGCAGGGAATTCAGGTTCAATTGGCTCTACTAGCACCGTAGGCTATCCTGCAAAATACGACTCTACAATTGCTGTTGCCAACGTGAACAGCAACAATGTCAGAAACTCGTCTTCTAGCGCAGGTCCTGAATTAGATGTTTCTGCACCTGGTACATCGATTTTAAGTACAGTACCAAGCAGTGGATATACGTCTTATACGGGAACATCAATGGCATCTCCTCATGTAGCAGGAGCAGCAGCGCTTATCCTTTCTAAGTATCCGAATCTATCAACGTCTCAGGTTCGTCAGCGCTTAGAAAATACGGCAACACCGCTTGGTAATTCGTTCTATTATGGAAAAGGATTAATTAACGTTCAAGCGGCTTCTAACTAAAATAAGTGTGACAAAAAAATCCGGCTCAGTTCGCCGGATTTTTTATTTATTGCTTTTTCGATGTTTCCTCTTTTTTTGCGGCTTTTTCCATATCGATGATTCTCTCCATCATCGTTGGGTGTCCATAGCGGAATATTTTCACTAAAAGTGGCGGATTGACTTGGGAAAGCCCTGATTTTGCAAGCTTTTGAAATGACGTCACCCCCGCCTCTCCATCTTTCGTCAAATTCACGGCGTATTCATCAGCTGCACGTTCTTGATGCCTTGACACAGCATTTGTAAAAGGAGAAGCAGCAAATGACAGCATAGATACAATGATCAACAGAAGCGGAAGAGCAGCAACGTTATGTGGTGCCTTCAGACGAAATGGAGAAGCGCCTTTTTGGTAAAGGGAAAAATAAAGACGGTCAATGGCAAAAAATCCAACCAGAGACAACACTAAATATCCTGCTAAACCGATATACACATGCTTCATCACGTAATGTCCCATCTCATGCGCCATGATAAATAAGATTTCACGGTCTTTCAGCTTTTGAAGTGTCGTATCCCACAAAACAATGCGCTTATTTTCACCAATTCCTGTGACGTAAGCATTCATCGTGTTTGTTTTCTCTGACATGTTGACTTCATATACATGATCTGCTGGAATGTGTGCTTTCTCTGCAAGAGTTAATATCTTTTTCTCAAGCGCTTGATCCTTCAATGGGTAAAAATCATTGTAGAGTGGATCAATAACGACCGGCTGTATAAAGAAGAGAAACAGTGTAACTGGAACGGTTAAACACCAAGCATACAGCCACCAATACTTCCTTTTCTTTTGAATGAGCCAAAAGAACACAATCGCGCATAGAACAAGCAGTGGATATTGAATCCAAAAATCAAGCGTTTGGTCTTTTAGCCAACTTGCCGTGCTTTGTGCTGAAATACCGTAGTACAAGGACAACTGGTAGCTCACCCACTTGACTGGCAATGTGATCAGCATCGTCAAAAGTGACAGCACAAACACATACACAAGTTGGCTCACAAGGTCAAAACGAGCTGCTGCCAAGCTCCAATCTGCTAATTTCCTTGAAAACCCTGAAATGAGCAAAAGGAAAAAGACATACCAATCTAAAGGAATTGTCATAAAGTACAACAGGTTACGAATGTTCGAGTAATTTCCACTGATCAAAAGCTCATGGCTTGTCATAAATGTATGCGGGTCTGCACTTGTCCCTTTCACACTGTCAGGGACAGATGAATCCCCCATTAGAAATAAGTAAGAATAAATAAAAAGACCGTACAATATGTATGCTACCGTTGCAAGAGCTACCCATTTGCGTACTCGCACTGGTCAGCCTCCTTTCCATTTCTCTCTCTATTGTAATCACGCACTTTTTTGTTTAGAACCTGTCTCATGTGGCTCCATCATAGCATGCCCTATCTGAAAAAGCTTGAGTGAAAAAATGATTATGCTGTTCAAAAATCGGAGAAACTAACTATAAAAAAGTGAGTTGGAGGTTCATCATGAAGAAAATCCTTGCAGGAATTGTGATCTTTGGGCTTTTACTGATTACCTTCTTTTATGTGTTCAGCCGGACAAGTGACATCTTCGATGAAAATCGAGCAGAGAAATTATTGCTTTCACCGACGAACCAGTCCATTTCTTATGAAATAGATGATAAAGATACAACTGAGGATCTAATTGAACAATTAAACAAAGGGAAACAAACAAGCAGCCATCTCAAAAAGAATGTAAAGAAGCCAGATTATATCGCCAAGGTCATGTTCGGACGGACAAATGGCACTTCTTTTCAGCTATGGACCAACCGCTCTCAAGTTGTTTTTTTAGTAGACGGCACCTATTATGAATTAAATCAAAAACAGTCAAATTCCTTTCGAAAACAGGTACAAGAAGCGATTCAAAAAGGAGCCTCTTCATAAGAAGAGACTCTTTTTTTATTTACTTGTTTCTGCTTGGTACTTATCCTTTAGCGCTCTTCTTAAAATTTTACCAGTCGTGTTTTTTGGAATATCATCAATGAAATGGATCGTTTGGGGCTGCTTATATTTTGCCAAATAGCGTGAACAATGTGTGATGATGTCTTCTTGATTGATGTGAGCATGTTTCTTAGGGGAAATGTAACAGACAACAGCCTCTCCTGTGTTTGGATCGGGCACACCGATGACAACGGCTTCTGCTACAGCTTCATGTTGATAAAGCACTTCTTCTACTTCTCTTGGATAGACATTATACCCGCCAACGAGAATCATATCCTTTTTTCGATCGACGATATAAATATATCCGTCTTCATCTCTTCTCGCCAAATCTCCTGTGTACAGCCAGCCATCTTTCAGTGCTGCTTCTGTGTCTTCTGGCATTTGATAATAGCCTTTCATAATGTTTGGCCCTTTTGCAATCAATTCTCCGACTTCGTTTGGTCCAACTTCCTCTCCAAGTTCATTCACGATCTTATTTTTCACATTCATAATATCAGTTCCGACTGAACCTGGTTTTCTTTTTCCATCAAGGGGATTGAATGCCGTCACTGGGGAAGCCTCTGACAATCCATAGCCCTCTAGCACCGTGACACCGAACTTTTCTTCAAAACCGTGAAGTAAAGCAACAGGCATGGACGCACCGCCTGATATACAAATCCTCACCGACTTCATCGCTTCCTCATGACCGTCCTGACGATATAAATAGTTATACATGGTTGGAACACCAACAAATAGCGTTGGTTTTTCTTTCTCCATCATTCGTAAAAGCTCTGATGGGCTGAAATGCGGCAGGACATAGATGGTCGCTCCATGAATCAAAGGGGCATTCATACAGACGGTCAAACAAAACACATGGAACATCGGCAAAGCAGCAATCACCTTGTCCTTCTCATCAATTGACAGGTACTCCGCAATGTCTCTTGCATTTGAATATAGGTTAACATGAGTGAGCATTGCCCCTTTTGGTTTTCCTGTTGTGCCAGATGTAAATAAAATAACGGCCGTATCGTCAGGTTGTATGGAAGGATGCTCAGTTTCCGGCGCATCTCCAGACACAAGCTTTCCGAAGAAAACAAGACGATCAGATACTTCTTTTAAACTTGACCTGCACGCAGATTCATTTTGTGCACAAATAATGACTCGTTCAATAGCTGGAAGCTGTTCATACACCTGCTCGTATATCGGCAGAAGCTGATCCGGTGCAACAATCCCTTTTACATCACCAGTGACCAGCATATAGCCGATTTCACTTGGCGTATATGTTGGATTGACAGGTACAACAACAAGTCCTGCCTTTAATGCACCAAAAAATGAAATCACAAAATGCGGTGAATTTCCTAAAATCAGCGCGATATGATCTCCCGCTTGAAACCCTTCGCTCACTAAACCATCTGCAAAGCGTTCGATACTTGTCATCAGTTCTTGATAGGTCCACTTGTTCCCTTCAAAGATCAGTGCGACGTTCTCTCCCTTGGTCATCGCAGTCTGCTCAAGATTTTTGATCAAATCCATTCTCCCACCCCTTATACTTCATCAATGAATGAATAGCCATTCATTTTATGACCAAACATTCCTCCTTCCTATTATAATAGACAATCGAAAAAATTCACAAGATCAAATGTAAACCGCTTTCATCTCTTTCATTAGAAAAAGCACCGCTATCTCTAGCCGTGCTTGTCCTTGCTTAATAAATCAAATCCAGAAAATCTTCTTTTGATACGTTACCAAAATAATGGCGCATATCCATGTCTTCTAATACATCACTAATGGTTTTGCGATCATATTGGTGCCCAATGAGTCGTTTCTCAATATCAGCAATATCCCCTACACCAAAGAAGTCACCAAAAATTTTGCAGTCTTGAATGATGCCTTTTTTCACTTCTAATCGAAGATCAATCGATCCAGCTGGAAAACGCTTAGAGTGCTGCAAGTTAAACTTAGGTGAACGGCCGTAGTTCCATTCCCATTTTTGGTATCGATCACGAGAAATCTCATGAATCTTCTCCCAATCCTTTTCTGTCAGCTGATACTCAGGCACGTCTCCGTTCGTGTCAAAAATATAGCTTAAAAGAATTTTTCTAAATTCTTCTGTTGTCATCTTTTGATCCATCAGTTCACTAATATTCGCAACCCTGCTTCTAATGGATTTGATACCTTTTGATTCGATCTTTTCTTTCTTCACATTTAATGCCGAGACAACATGTTCGATTTCTGAATCAAATAATAGGGTGCCATGACTGAAGATACGTCCTCGTGTAGCAAATTGAGCATTCCCCGAAATTTTACGCCCATCTGCCATGATGTCATTTCTGCCGCTTAATTCCGCTTTGACGCCAAGCTTTTCAAGCGCTTTGATGACTGGCTCGGTGAATTTTTTAAAGTTATGAAAGCTGTCCCCATCGTCTTTTGTAATAAAACTGAAGTTCAAGTTTCCTTTGTCATGGTAAACTGCACCACCGCCAGATAACCTGCGAACGACTTTGATGCCATTGTCTTCTACATATTTTGTATTGATTTCTTCTATTGTATTTTGGTTCTTTCCAATAATAATGGATGGCTGGTTGATGTAAAACAGCAAATACGTTTCTTCTGGATCTAAATATTTTAAGCAATACTCTTCAATTGCTAAATTAATCATTGGGTCATAATGTTGCTCGTTATCGATAAACAGCATCTCTATCTTCCTTCCTTGTTCCATCTAAGCCCTGATTGGGCAAGCTGTATATTGCCAGTATATAACGCCTGTGCTTCATTGACTAGGTCTTTATGCCGACCGAAATGAGGCAGATGGGTGATGATAAGCTCTCCAACATTTGCTTCACTTGCCAGCTTCCCTACTTCAGTGCTGTTCATATGTCCTGCACCCGATCCGTCTTGTCCGGCGTAAAAGTTGCTTTCGGCAATAAGTAAGTCTGCATCCTTGCTAAAAGGGATAAATGCATCTTGATAGCTGGAGTCAGCTGTATACACCACCACAGCCTCATTTGCCTGAATTCTCATCGCATAGCATTCTGCCGGATGAACCGTTTTCAAAAAATCAATTTGAAATGGTCCAATTTGAATGCCCTCTTCCGGGTGATAAGGTTTTGTCTTTGTATGTACATCATCAGAGAGCCGCTGAAATGCTGCTTGATCCCCGGTATGTCCGTAGATCGTCAGCGGACCACTGCTTTTTCCTAAATGATAACCCACTAGCTTCGCATATTGGAGAGGTCCGATATCTGCAACATGATCGTGATGATAATGAGAAAGGAGTACAGCATCTAGTTCTTCTATATCAATGTATTGCTGAAGCTTTGACAGAACTCCGCTCCCGCAGTCGACAAGCAGACGAAAACCATCTGATTCAAAAAGATAACCTGATGTGGCTTCACCAGCTGCTGGAAATCCTCCGTAGCAGCCAATCACGGTTAATTTCATCGTCATATTTCCTCCTTTTCAAAAAATCCCCTTCTTACAATATACCCATTTTTCATAAAAAAAGCATTCTTCTTGCCTATTGTTACAAAACAGATTGACAATTATCAATCTGTTATAATACAATGATAACAATAAAACGTATTGGAGGATGACAAATGCTAGGAAAAATCACTGAGTTTTTTAGAAATTTGCCTTCAAAAAAATGCACAAAATGTGGAAATGATTTAATGGAACAGCACGAGTGTTACGGTAATGAATGTGAGGAATGCTCACAAGTAAGTTATCTTAAATAAGGAAATAAATAGAACAAAAAAGCACTTTTTTCCTCCATCGTCAGTTGGAGTCAAAAGTGCTTTTTATTTTTTCTGAAAAATAGGTAAAAAGGTAAAACCCTTGGTACAAAAGGGTTTTTTAGTATTTTCATATGATGACTTTTAGTTCGGAAGGCACTTTTTATTGACTTAAAACAACGAAGGGGGTTCGAAGTGTCCATTTTTTCAAATAATTTTGTATTTTCTTAATATAATTTAATCGTGGACGAACCTCTTTAATTTTAGTTATACTTTAATTCATATATTAAAACTTAATATAATGGGAATATTCCTTTAATGAATATGTTAGGGAGGAAATCTATGAAAAAATTAAAATTTGGATTAGCTACTCAAATCCTAATCGGTCTTATTCTCGGTGTCGTGGTTGGTGCGATCTTTTTCGGTAACCCTGGTGTTGAGACATATTTAAAACCAATTGGAGACTTCTTCTTACGACTCATTAAGATGATTGTCATTCCGATTGTCGTATCTAGCTTAATTTTAGGTGTTGCAGGTGCGGGTGATGGTAAAAAAGTAGGGAAGCTTGGTTTTAGAACCATTCTTTATTTTGAAATTATCACAACGTTTGCGATCATCCTTGGTCTTGTGCTTGCAAACTTTGTTCAACCAGGTGCAGGCGTTGACTTTGGACATACAGAAAAACAGGATATTAGCCAGTATGTTGAAACGGAAAAAGAACAAAGCAGTAAATCAGTTGCTGATACGTTCCTTCATATCGTTCCGACGAACTTCTTCCAATCATTGGCGGAAGGTGATTTGCTTGCGATTATTTTCTTCACTGTATTATTCGCACTTGGCGTTTCAGCGATTGGTGAACGCGGCAAACCAGTGCTCGCCTTCTTTGAAGGTGTGTCACATGCGATGTTCCATGTCGTCAATGTTGTGATGAAAGCTGCACCATTTGGTGTATTCGCGCTCATTGGTGTGACAGTATCAAAATTTGGTCTTGAATCTCTCGTTTCATTAGGTAAGCTCGTAGGTCTTGTTTATTTTGCGCTCGCTCTCTTCCTTATCGTTGTATTCGGAATTATTGGAAAGATGATTGGCGTCAATATTTTCAGATTTCTTGCTTACATGAAAGACGAAATGCTTCTCGCCTTTAGTACATCCAGCTCTGAAACAGTTTTACCGAGAGTCATGGATAAAATGGAGCGCATCGGGTGTCCAAAAGGAATTGTTTCTTTTGTTATCCCAATTGGTTATACGTTTAATCTGGACGGCTCCGTCTTGTATCAAGCCATTGCGGCGCTTTTCCTAGCGCAGGTATATGGCATTGACCTCACGATCGTACAGCAGCTCACACTAATCCTTGTATTGATGGTGACATCAAAAGGAATGGCTGCCGTTCCTGGTACATCCTTTGTTGTATTACTTGCAACACTTGGAACGATCGGTGTTCCCGCTGAAGGTCTAGCCTTTATTGCAGGTGTTGATCGTATCATGGATATGGCAAGAACCGTTGTCAACTTAACTGGTAATGCACTTGCAGCTGTCGTGATGTCTAAATGGGAAGGGCAATATGACCCTGAAAAAGGACACCGCGTGATGACTGGACAAGATGTACCTGAGCCAACACAACTTTCAAGCTAATCAAAAAGAACCCCGCGATCGGGGTTCTTTTTTTATACTGTGATTAATTTGCTTTGAACATAGTGGTACAGAAGATTGGCTGTATGAATCAATGAGTCTTCATGGGTTCTTTCAAAGGCATGCGAAGAGTCAATGCCAGGTCCAATCAGTCCATGAATGATATCATGCCCTGCTCGAATCGCTGCTGACGCATCTGAACCATAATAAGGGTATATATCAAGGCGGTAATCGATCTCATTTGCCTCAGCTATTGCTGCTAAATGTTTGCGGAGACCATAGTGATAAGGACCGCTAGAATCCTTCACACATATCGACACACTGTATTCATCAGTTGATTGACCGTCACCGATGGCTCCCATATCAACAGCCAAATATTCCACCGTAGCTTCCGGGATATTCGAGTTCCCACCGTATCCGATTTCTTCATTATTTGAAATTAAGAAATGTGTCGTATGCGGCAATGTGATGTGCTCTGTTTGAATGCGGTGAATCAATCTCAGCAACAGTGCCACACTTGCCTTATCATCAAGATGTCTTGATTTAATAAACCCTGAAGACGTCACTTCCACTCTAGGATCAAATGAGATAAAGTCTCCTACTTGAATGCCGAGTGCTTGCACATCGTCCGCATTTTTCACCTTCTCATCTAAGCGAATCTCCATATTTTCTTGATTTCGCTTCGCTTTTCCAGCATCCTCATATACGTGAACGGACGTTTGATGCATCAGAATGGTACCTGTGTATGTACGGCCTGTTACTGTTTCAATTTCACAATACTCGCCTTCTATCGAGTTATATTGAAAGCCTCCAATAAGTGCAAGACGCAGCCGGCCATTTGATTTAATTTCTTTGACCATCGCACCGAGCGTATCGACATGTGCTGTCAGCATGCGGTGTTCCTTGTCATCTGTTCCTTTTAGGGTGGCAATTAATCCGCCTTTTCGATTTCGCTTCGTTTCAATATGTAAATCTTGTAAAAAACGTTCGACAAAGCCAATCACTTTCTCAGTATTTCCTGATGGACTTGGGATCGACACAAGCTTTTGAATAAGCTGAATCGTTTCATTTACTTCCGTTGTCATTCGGCATATCCTCCTTCATCTAAAAGAAATTCTTTCCAAGCATGCCTTTTTTCAGCATCCTTCTTAAAATATATCGCTTCGGGTTCCTGATGTCTAATTTCTAATAGAAAAACCTTTCTCAGGAAAGAGAAAGGTTTTTTTGATTAAGCTTCTTCTTGTTTCATTTTTCTTATGTTCCAAGCAAAGTATGCTGTTGTTGCAGCCATCATGATGATGGCTACTGTTCCAAGAATCGCTGCTTGGTGCCATAAATAACTGTTATCACCGCTTGCAATGATCGTTCTAAATCCGTTGATGGTATACGTCATTGGAAGCAGACTGTGAATAACTTGGAAGAATTTTGGTACAAGCTCGAGCGGGAATGTACCCGCACTTGCTGCAAGCTGAAGAACCAAGATAATGACGGCAATAAAGCGTCCTGGGTTCCCCATCGTCGTCGCAAGAAGCTGAATGATCGCTAGGAATGTCAGACTGACGATGATCGCAAAGAGATAGAAGCGCCAGAGGCTTTCCACTTCAAGTCCAAGTCCAAAGATCAGCATGGAGCTTGCAATCACTGCCTGCAAGATACCGACTAAGAGAAGCACACTATATTTGCTGACAAACCATTCAAACGCATTTCTAGGGCGTCCTGCAGGATCTTTCATTGGGAATACAACAGTCAGCATAAGAGCTCCAACAAAGAGTCCCATTGATAAAATATATGGTGTGAGCCCTGTTCCATAGTTATCAATTTTTTTCGCTGTATCATTCTCTGTTTTGACTGGGCTTGCAATCATATTGTAGTTGTCCTGCCCCGCATCAATGTCTCCTGTTTCATCTGCAGCGCTTTTTAGCTTATCAGAAAGCTTTCCAGTTCCACTTTTTAAGTCACCTAATCCTTTATCAAGGGATTTTGACCCTTCAGCCAGTTTAGATGAGTTGCTTTGGATACTCGCTGATCCACTTTCTAGTTTATTCAATGCTGCACTAAGCTGGCTTGAACCATTTGCCAGTTTATCCGCACCACTTTTCGCTGTATCAAGCTTTCCATTTGCTGTTTGCAGGCCATCTTGTAATTTCCCTTGGCCCGTTTGAAGCTTCAGTGCACCTTGATACAATTTATTCGTACCGGATGTCATTTGATCAATCGCATTTTGTATGGCGACTGTCGATGTATACAGCTGTTCTGTTTTCTCTGGCAGCTGCTTGACTTGCTGTAGCTGTGCTTTTGCAGATGCAACCGCAGACTGAACTTCACTTGCGTCAGGCAGTTCCTGCAGCGCCGCTAAGCTTTGCTCAAGACCAGACAAATCAGGCAGTTCAATTTTAGGAAGACTGTCTAGCTGATCCATTGCCGCCTTTTTCTCTTCATCTGTCATCGAGCTGTTTTGAATAATACTTTTTACTTTTGCATCTCGATTAGATAATGCTTCTTTTAAAGAAGCAAGTTTGGTACTAAACGTTTTTGCATCTTCTTTCACCTGATCAATCTTAGGCGCCATCTTTTCAAGATTCGCTAATTCAGGTGAAGACAATACTTTCTCCACAGCAGCGATTTTTTCTGAAAATGACTGTGCTTTATTGTTCAGCTGCTCAATGCCTGCTGTGAATTGCGGCATTTTAGAAGAAAGCTGCTCATGTCCTTCACGGCTTGTGTTTAACCCTTCGGTCAATGTATCAATTCCTGTGCCAAGCTCACCAAATTTCTGATCAATCGTTTGATAGCCTGTTAAGAGCTGACCAAGACCGCTATCAAGAGATTGAATTCCAGTGTTCAGTTCACCCATTTTTCCTGCAAACTGATGAACACCTTCGCTATACGTTAACGTTCCTTCTGCCAATTTCGCCAGATTGTCTTTTAACTTTTGGCTACCGTCTTTTGCGCTTTTTGTTCCGTCATCAATTTTCTTCGCTCCATCGCTTGCTTGATCTAATCCTTTTGCAATCGTTTTGAAGTTATCAAAGATGACCTCTGCATAATTTTCTGTGACTTCCTTTGAAACCGAATCTTTTAATTTGATAATGGCGTTATTCGCAATTTGAGACGCAGCATAGTTTGCGCCTGGATTCGTATAATATTTCAGATTCGATTTTTTCGGATGTTTGTCTAGTACTGTACTCGCATTTTTCGAGAAATCTTTCGGAATCTCGACGACGAGATAATAGTCTTCGTTATTTAACCCTTTGATGGCCTTTTCTTCACTATCAACAAAATGCCATTTAAAACTATCGTTTTTCTTTAATTCCTTCACTAAATCATCGCCCACTTGAAGGGTTTTGCCGTCATAATGACTGCCTTCATCCAAGTTGACAACCGCTACAGGTAATTGATCAACTGTACCATATGGATCCCAGTAAGCTTTTAAAAATACACCACTATAAATCAGTGGAATAAATAAGACAGCTAAAATCGGGATCAGTAGTTTTTTGCTCGTCACAATGTCTTTCCATTGATTCCGAATTAAATTCATTGCTGTTTTCCTCCCATTGATGAATGACTAAATTAAGAATTCGGTCATTTGAACTCAAAAAAAATTATGTTGTTGCAGACAGTCCTTTTAGTACATAAAGCTCGAGCGATTCAGCGACCTCTTCTTTTGTTAAAGGCTCATATCGCTTTTCCCAGTCAAAAATAAGTGCAATATATAGTTTCACCATCACAAATGCCGTCAATTCAGGATCACAGGGCTTAATGTCGCCTTTTTCAATCGCTTCTTTTACTTTTGTTTTAATATAGCGAATGATCATCTGCTCCATTTTTTCAATCATTTCTTTCACTGCTGATGTGCCAAGCTCCGCATTTTCCTGAAAGATTTTAATTGTAAGCTGGTGGTTTTTTCGAAATTCTAATATTGCAAAGAGTGCTAAATGAAGGTTTTCTGAGAAACTATTCTTCTCATCTATTGCTTCATCTGCAATTTTCCTCATCTCCATTAACAGTGATGTGAAAATTTCATCGAACAGCTCTTCTTTGTTTTTGAAAAAAGTATAAATCGTTCCTTTTCCAACGTTGGCAAGCTTTGCTACAAGGTCCATTGTCGTGGCTTTATACCCGAACTGGGTAAATGCCTTTGTTGCTCCATCTAAAATCATTTGTCTCCTATCAACACTCATGATCTCACTCCCAAAATGACTATTTGAACGTTTCGGTCATTAAGTACAGAAAGTAATATACCACATCCTTTTCCTCAGATGCAACAACTTTGTTCAATTTTATTATTCACCACTCTTTTCTAAACATACGAACATGAAAAACTCCCTTTCCATGACAGAAAAGGGAGTTTGTTTTTTATGAAAATAGATAAGATACAGCTTCTGAGATGGCAGCTTTTCCTTGATCAATACAATCAGGAATTCCAACACCTTCAAATGCAGCACCCGTGATATAAATACCAGGATATGATTGCTTAAACGTTTCTCTCATCGTCGAAATCTGTTTTTGATGACCCACATGATATTGCGGCATGCTTGTTTTCCAGCGAGTCACTGTCGTCAGCTCTGGATCTGCTTTAATATCCATGATTTTCTTCAAATCCTCCAGCACGATGCTCACGATTTGATGATCAGACTGTTCGACAATTGATTCATCGCCAGCTTTCCCAACGTATGCACGGAGCAATGTTTTTCCTTTAGGTGCAGTGTGAGGCCATTTCTTATTTGTCCACGTACATGCTGTAATGGAGAAATCACTATTTCTTGAGATGACAAAACCAGTACCATCATATTCATTGTGAACATCCTCTTCTTTAAATCCGAGTGCAACTGTTGCAACAGAAGTCGATGTCATGTCATGCAAGTACTCAAGCCCTGCTTCTTTTGGAAACATGGAATAGATCGATTGGTGAGGAGTTGTCACAATGGCAGAATCTGCAAAAAGCGTTTGACCGCTGTCTAATTGAACGCCATAGCCTCCCTCTGCTTTTTCAATCTGGGTCACTTTTGTCCCTTTGTAAATCTTCGTCAGCTTGAGTTTACTTTCGACCGCTTCAACAAGTGCTTGCAGCCCTTGATTGATTGTCTGGAACTGTCCTTGCTTTTTCGCTGTCACTTGTTGCGCTTTTGCATGCTGCTGTGATTTTTTCATCCCAAGAATCAAACTGCGATGCTTCTGTTCTGTTTGATAGAACTGCGGGAAGGTAGACATTAAGCTCAGGCGATCAATGTCACCAGCATAAATGCCTGATAGTAGCGGTTCAATTAAATTCTCCACCACTTCATCACCCACACGTCTTCTAAAAAATTCCCCCAGAGACTGATCTTCTGTCTGTTTGCTTTTTGGTAAAACGAAATCCATCGCTGCACGTGCTTTTCCGGCAACTGAAAAAAGCCCAGTTGTAATGAAAGGACTGATTTGAGTTGGAATGCCCATGACAGCCCCCTTTGGCATCGGATGAAGGGTTTCATTGACTAATACATACGCTTGCCCTGTTTCATTATTGACGAGCTGATCAGATAGGCCAACATCTTTTGCCAGCTGGGGTCCACTGACCTTTCTTTCTAAAAATGAATCGGGTCCACGTTCAATGATATAACCGTCTTTATATAATGTTTGAATTTTTCCACCTAGCCTAGGACTCGCTTCAATAAGAGATATTTGGATAGGAAGGCCTTTTTCTTCAATTTCCTTTTCCAAATAGAAGGCGGCGGCCAAACCCGTGATGCCACCGCCAATGATGACAAGGTGTTTTTGATTGTCATGCATAGGATCGCCTTCTTTTATATGATTACTTGCTTTCATTAAGCTTCTTTAATACGACTGTTGCCAGTGCATCAATAAATGCTGGTTTCGCATTTGGCATTTCTGGACGATAGTAGGCTGCACCAATTTCATCCGTGACGACTTTACATTCATAATCATTGTCGTATAACACTTCAAGGTGATCAGCGACAAATCCAACAGGCACGTATACAAAAGTTTTATAGCCTTTTTGCTCAAATAGGTCACGCGTGAGATCCTGTACGTCTGGTCCAAGCCACGGATCAGGCGTATTGCCTTCACTTTGCCAGCCAATTTCATAATGCTCAATTCCTGCACCTTCAGCAATCATTTTTGCAGATTGTGCAAGCTGTTCAGGGTATGGGTCCCCTGCTGCAATAATTTTTTCAGGAAGACTGTGTGCAGACACAATCAGCACTGCTGAATCTCTTTCTTCCTGACTCATGGATGCATACGTCTCTTTCACTTGTTTCACCCAATAGTCCACAAACTTCGGTTCATCGTACCAGCTTTCAACAGAAGTAATGTTCAGATGGCCAAGCTTTTCTGCTTCATCTTGTGCACGTTTGTTATACGATTTCACACTAAATGTGGAGAAGTGCGGTGCAAGGACAATACTCACCGCTTCTGTGATGCCATCTCGGTGCATGTCAGCGACCGCATCTTCAATGAAAGGCTCGATGTGTTTTAACCCAATGTATACATGAAATTCAATCTCGTCTTGGATCTCATTCAAATGTTCACACAAACCATTTGCCTGCTGTTCTGTAATTTTTGATAAAGGAGAAATGCCGCCAATTGCCTTGTAGCGGTCCTTTAAATCTTGCAGCATCTCCGGTTCTGGCTTTCTGCCTCTACGGATATGTGTATAGTAACGTTCAATGTCTTCTTCTTTATATGGGGTGCCATATGCCATGACAAGTAGCCCCATTTTCTTTTTCTCCACAACCAACACTCCTTCAGATCATTTGAAATCATTTAGATGGATGTCTTTTTATGTTTAGCTGAATAATCGTGAATAAAATCAGTCAGCTTCTTTAACGTGTCTGGTGAGACATCAGGGAATACCCCGTGACCTAAGTTAAAGATGAATTGATCTGATTTCATCCCTTGATCTAAAATCGCTGCTGCTCTTTCTTCAATCACTTCCCAAGGAGAAAGTAAAATCGTTGGATCAAGGTTTCCTTGTAACGTTTTTGTTAAGCCTTCTTTTCGCGCTTCGTCTATACTCATACGCCAATCCAGTCCAACGACATCAAGCGGCAAGTCATGCCAATCTTTCGCCAGATGGCTCGCACCGACACCATACATAATCATTGGTACGTTTTCAGACTTCAGCTCTGTGAAAATACGCTGCATGACAGGCTTAATGAAGGTCCGGTAATCTGCTGCATTTAAAGCGCCAACCCAAGAGTCGAAGATTTGAAATGCTCGGACGCCTGCTTTTACCTGAGCGCGTATGTATGTGATCGTCATATCGGCTAATTTATTCATCAAAAGCATCCATGTCTCTGGCTCACTGTACATGAGCGCCTTTGTTTTATGATAATTTTTAGATGGACCGCCTTCAATCATATAGCTTGCCATCGTAAAAGGTGCACCTGCGAAACCAATCAGCGGAACATTCAACTGCTCCTCTGTTAACAGCTTGATCGTATCAAGCACATACGGCAGGTCTTCTTCAGGATGAAGCTCTCCAAGACGCTGGATATCTGCCTTTGTCCGAATAGGCGAGTCAATCACTGGTCCAATTCCATTTTTAATTTCAACATCCACTCCAATAGCTGGAAGCGGAGTCATAATATCTTTATATAAAATAGCGGCATCTACACCATATTGTTCTACAGGAAGTCTTGTTACGTAAGCACATAGCTCTGGCTGATGCGTAATTTCAAATAGCCCGTATTTTTCTTTAAGGGCACGATATTCAGGCTGCGAGCGTCCTGCCTGTCTCATATACCAAACCGGTACATGGTCTGTTTTTTCCCCTTTGCACGCCTTTAAGAACGTGTCATTAAAAGCCTTCGTTTTTCCCATTACCTTTCATTCCACCTTTCGCCTCACACTCTCTTTGTATAAGGCTCAAACACTGCTTTTACTATACCGCTTTTTCAAGGCTCGGTATACTAAAGCGGCTCAATGTTCAAAAAATCGCCGAATATTAACGTCCAAAAGCCTCTGGCTTGATATAAGCACTGCCTTCGCCTTCTTCTTGTGTTTGAGTATTGTATGGAACAACCTTATACTGCGCATCTGAAAACACATTTGCATACGGCATTGTGTAGCTGTTTGTTCCTGTTACAGAATCGATCAGGGTCTCGCTTCCATTCCTCTTTTCATAAATACGATATTCAACGCGTTTGTCTTCCTGTTCATCCCATGACAGTTCCAATGTAAAGAGCCCTTTGATTTTAAATGCATAACGTGCTTCAAAGCCTGACAGTCCTTGTAAATGGATTGGCGATTGAAGTTCTTTAATTCCCTCTGGTTTTTGGAATGTTTCATTGGTTATTTGGGCTGTCGTTAAAATATCTTTCATTAACTGCACTGGATACTGACTGCCGCCAGTTAAATAATGACTGTTATCCGTTTTGTCATACCCCATCCAGATTGCCCCTGTTGTACTAGGCGTGTAGCCAGCAAACCAAGCATCTTTCGTTGCCCCTTTGACACCGGAATACGTAGTTGTCCCTGTTTTACCAGCCAAATCTCCAGCGTATGATCCGCTCTGAGCGGTTCCGCCTTTGACGACCTGTTGAAGCATTCTTGTCATATTCCAAGCATTCTGAACGCTAAACACTCGTTCTTCTTTGTTTCGATTTTTTTCAACGGTTTCTCCATCATCATTCGTGATTTTCTGAATGAAGAACGGCTTTTTATAAACGCCTTCATTTGCAAATGTATGAAATGCTCCAGCTATCTGCAATGGAGAAACCCCTTTTTCTAGACCGCCAAGCGCTATGGCAAGTCCTTTATCCGAAATATCCATCCCCATTTTCTCAAGATAAGATTTAGACGTATCGATGCCAAGCTGGCTTAACGTCCATACGGCAGATGTATTTTTACTTTTCATGAGAGCCTCTACCATCGTGACCCTGCCCTCGTACTGTCCATCGTAGTTCTTTGGAGAATAGCCGTCATAGCTTTTTTCCTTGTCCTCAAGCAGTGAATACGGTCTGAATTTTTTCTCCTGCATCGCTGGACCATATACTGCGATCGGCTTAAAGACAGAACCAGGCTGTCTAACAGCTGTGACTCTGTTATAGCCTCTTGCCTGATATTCTCGTCCGCCTATTGCTGCTTTTACACCACCAGATGCGTTGTCAATAAACACAGCGCTGCCTTCAGGTGACCCGCTTTTTCCCGGGAAATAACGATTGTTTTTCATTGCATCATAGGCAACTTTTTGCAAATTCATATCGATTGGTACCGTAATGGTATAGCCGCCTTGAAGCAATTGTTCATGCGAAATCGAATACTGTGATTCTGCTTCTTTAATCATGAGATCTACATAACTGTCCACCCAAGGGGTTTCTGATTTCTTTTTTAAATGAATACCAAGTGTTCTTCCTTTTGCTTCAACTGTTTCTGTAGAAGACAAATATCCTTGTTCATTCATTAAATTCAGGATGGTATCCCGTCTTTGTTTATTTTTATCTGGGTGTAGAACAGGGGAATACGTTGAAGGTGCCTTTGGCATGGCAGCAAGTGTAGCTCCTTCACTGACAGTGAGATCTTTTACATCTTTACTAAAATAGTAATTGGCCGCTGCTTGGATCCCATAGACGCCATGACCAAAGTAAAGCTGATTCAAATACATTTCAAGCAGCTTGTCCTTTGAATAATCTCTTTCTAAATTGATCGCAATAATGACTTCTTTTGTTTTTCGAAGAAACGTTTTATCATTTGTGAGAAAGATATTTTTGGCGAGCTGCTGGGTGATGGTACTGCCGCCTTCTACCTTTCCACCTGCTAATATATCTCGATAAACCGCCCTTGAAATCGATTGTGCATCAATTCCATGGTGCTCATAAAAGCGCTTGTCCTCTACAGCAACAAAAGCTTTCGCCACTTTATCTGGGACCTCTTTTAATGACACAGGGTCCCGATTTTCTGAATACATGCTTGTGAGTTCTTTTCCATTCTGATCAATGATTTTCGAGGAAGCGTGAAAAACGAGCTTCTTCTCATCTATGACATAATGTCCTAAAAATAAAATGGTCAGATAGCCAATAAATGAAAGCACGATTGTACTTCCTGCAATGACTAATGGAATGATTATCTTCTTTTTCTTCAAATTAGGTCACCTCATTCCTTTATACGGATAGTATGGGATGTATTGCTTCATAATATGTTTTATGGATTGACTACCAAAGAATTATATATCATTCTTTTGTTATACTATCAAGCAGGAGGCGGTTTAGATGAATTTCTATATTACATATGGAACAGCAGACTTTTTGCAAAAAATCGCAAAAAAACATCATCTTGAAAATCTGCTTTATACGGTCGGTAAGGAACAAGCGGCTCTTTTTCATGAAACGGAGGGTGAGACAGTCTTTAAAGCACCCCATGCCTATGATGTGATTTATACAAAAGGTGAGCTCGTCCAATCTGGCTTTGTCACGCTGAATCATATCCCTGTAAAGCTCGAAAGCAGAGCGCTTTTTGAATCCACCTTTCAGAAAAAAACAAACATGTCAGAGCACCAGCGCGGCTTTCAGGCGCTTCGTGTGTTAAGACCAAAAAAGGATGAAGAAGTGTACTTAATTTTGACCCTTTGGGAATCTGAAGACTTATTTCAAGACTTTCAAGAGTCAGAAGCGTTCTTTCAGCCGCATGAGGATACTGGCTCCATCTTCTCTCGTCCTGCCTATCTGACATCCTATCATGCCGTCATAGACCATTAAGGAAGTGCTGCTCTTCGCACTTCTTAGATTGTTGACAAAGGGCTAAAATGAACTTGATTTTAGCCCTTTGTCTTCTTTTCAGCGTGATAGAAAACCTTTGCAGTCTAGGAAGGACGAGTACTGGAGCGGAGCGAATTTGACATTCGTGAGCACCAGCACGCAGGACTGACAAAGAATGCGAGGGTTTGTCTACACGCTGGGAAGTGCTGCTCTTCGCACTTCTTTTTTTCATAAAAAAAAGCCCTTCTGCTGGGCTTTCAACGCTTATCTCTAAGCTCGTACCGATGAATAATTGGCTGAAGTACATAAAAATTCAGCAAGATCCATCCTAATAAGATTGGCCATTTGAGCATAGGTGAAGCACCTTTCATCTGAATAAGTAGTACCAACAGTGGAATCAAACAAATCATCAAAAAGCTCATCTTCGAAACGAACGTTTCTTTGATTTGATGCCGGCAGCTTGGAATAAGCATCATTCTCGTATGCGATAAATGAAATTTTTCGACGAAAGAAAATGCTTTTGAACAATTTGGACAGCTTCCCAATGCCACTCCCCCTTTTCAAGCTTCATACTTAACCTTCGACTTTTATGTAAAATGACCTTTTCTGTCATTCTCGACATCCTCTTCTGTTGAAAGATTCTAACAATTACCATACAATCAGTAAAAGAGCTTAAAGGAGGTTTTCGGATCAATGACAGTATCCACTTTACACAAAAGGATCAATGAACGTCTTGATGAACATTATGAGGAAATGGTTGAAATTAGACGCCATCTCCATATGAATCCAGAACTTTCTTTTCAGGAAGAGGAAACAGCTGCTTACATCGCTCAATATTATGACAGATTACATATCCCAACACGCACACATGTAGGCGGACATGGTGTACTCGCTTTTATTGAAGGAGCTTCCCCTGGACCGACCATTGCACTGAGAGCTGATTTTGATGCACTTCCCATTCATGATGAAAAGGATGTACCTTACCGTTCAACAAAACCTGGCGTCATGCACGCATGCGGTCACGATGGCCACACAGCAACACTTCTCGTCTTAGCGAAGATCTTACATGAGCACCGAGATCAATTAACAGGAAAAATCGTCCTCATTCATCAACACGCTGAAGAATATGCCCCCGGCGGTGCGAAACCAATGATTGAAGATGGCTGTTTAGACGGTGTTGACGTCATTTTCGGCACCCACCTTTGGTCCTCAGAGCCATGCGGCACTGTTCTTTATAAAAGCGGAAACTTTATGGCAGCCGCCGATCGTTTCTCTATTCAAGTGCAAGGTAAAGGCGGACATGGCGCACAGCCGCACCTGACGAAAGATGCCGTACTCATCGGTTCACAAATTGTAGCCAATCTTCAGCAGGTCGTGGCCCGTAAAGTCAACCCGATTGATTCTGCGGTGGTATCTGTAGGGGGATTTGTCGCTGAAAATGCCTTTAACGTCATTGCAGATTCGGCCGTGCTAACAGGTACTGCACGTTCCTTTGAAGAGAGTGCACGCCATATCATTGAACGTGAAATTGAACAGGTGGTGAAAGGTGTCTGCCACATGCACGATGCCTCTTATACTTATGAATATGTAAGAGGCTATCCTGCAGTCAAAAATCACCCTGCACCAACTGAATATATAGCAGAAATAGCCAAACAGACAGAAGGAGTCACAGAAGTAAAAGAAGCCGAAACTCAAATGGGCGGAGAAGACTTCGCTTACTACCTTCAGCATGTTCCTGGTACTTTCTTCTACACAGGCGCTATGCCAGAAAACAGCCAAGATGTGTATCCACATCACCATCCGAAATTTGATATTAACGAAAACGCAATGCCTGTCGCAGCAAAGGTACTCGCTCATGCCGTCCTTTCCTACGATGAATAAAAAAAAGCCGCTGCCACCAGCGGCTTTTCTATTTCGATTCTTTCAACACTCTCAAGTGAAACACATGGCGTGCGACTTCACCAAGCTGTCCTGTCAGCTGATGATTTGCCACCCCACCAACAGCGGCACCGACCACAGGCATTAATTGAAACAGCTTCACAAGGTCAATATAATCTCGATATTCCTGCTGAAAGCTATACCAATCCATTTCTTCCCGGGTTGTTTCCCATTCTTCAATGAGTTTCATCATTTTTTGACGGTGTGCACTGCTTGAAAAGGCGAGTTGAAAAATACAAAGCAAAAAGAGCCTTTCCTCTTTTTGAGACAAATCAAATCCATATATACAAGCAAGTTCATATAGACATTTCATTTTAATACTCAAAAGGAGAGGGAAATCCGCCATTCCGAGAAACAATCCACCCGCACCTGTGCCAATTCCTTCAATCGCAGCGGCCTTTTGATAATATGTCACCTTTTCCTTTGCCAGCTCATTTCGCTCTACAATAGACAATTGTTCATCAATGACTGTAAATGAAGTAAAATGGCTTCCTGATACGGTGGATTCAACCATTGTTTTCACCGCACTTGTGATGACTTGATGAAATCGAGCAGGGATTCGGCGATTCACTTGCTGCTGAACACCTTTTGAAAACCGCTCGATCTTGGATGGTTTTCTTAAAAAACGCATTTGAAAAAAAATGGCCTCTTCATACAGTTCCCGTTCAGCTGCATTCATCCCAGTTCCCTCCTTGGTGACATCATACGCTCGCTGTAAAAAACAAATCTCCGCTTATCTCATCTTTTTTAATCTGCTTTGTACGTAAGGCTTGAATAGGACAAGCACAAATACCAATGAAATGAGAAGAGCAAGTCCGCTTCCCTTCCATCCACCTGCTGGGAAAACGGCGGAGCTCAGTAAAATTGACTGGATGATGAGTACATTTCGTACGAGAACAAAAAAGCTTCGATCTTTTTCTTGCTGAGACACAGGATAAAGTGCCTGTAACGACAGATGAGCAAAATGCTTTGTTAACGGGACAAGCTGTACACCTGTGATAAAGACTGTAAACAAGACAAGTAATGCCCCCACCCAGCCTGCTGCACCTGTATACAAGAGGATGAGCACAAACACGACCGTTAACCTAAACACAAGACCAAAATAGTCATTTGAACGTAAAAACGCCCTCACATACATATAAGAAAAAGCTTTACGCTGTTCATAAGGGACAAACTGCAAGACCCAGTCCATATACGCCCTTCTTTTCACTTGTTTCTTTAAATGAGGGACATCCGTAAATAAGTTTGCCAAGCGGTAAAAACGCTGTTTTCGTTTTAACTCATCAGAAATATGCAATTCCCATTGAAAGGGCTGTTTTTTTACTGCATTTGTTAGATAAATGAGATAGACAGCATATAAAAGATAAAAAACAATGGCAATGGCATAAGCTGCTTGTAAAACGGTATACATTAACATTGTATTGAGCAGAAAACGAATCACTGCATCAATCCATCTGACATGTTTCCCTTGAAAATAAGTGATTCTCCATTGAATCGCTGTATTCAGACCTCTTATTAAGATCATTTGCGCCAAAATGAGCACATATAGCATCAGATCGCCTGTGGAGACAGCCGAATATAGCGGAAGTGCAATAATGGACACGGCAATCAAAGGAAATAACTGAGAAATGAAGCTAAAGTTAAACGCTTGTTTTAAATAAGGGTCCATCTTAGCTTCCAAAGGAAGCATAAACACAAGATCTGCCTCTTTGATCAACGTTCGCACGTAAGAACTGGTCAGTACCAATGAGAAAACAACTGCCATGACCCAATAGGATGGGAAGTGAGCTGGAATATGATTCAGCCAATTACTGTACCAGCTCGCCCCGCCTGCAAGGAAAAAAATGAGCACAATCACAAGATGATCGTTGAACATATATTTTAAATATTTTCTTGTTTCTTGTACGTGTTCTTCTAATCGAGATTTCCAAATGGTTTGCGTTGTTTTACTCATAGCTTTCTTCCTTTGTTAATTCCAAATAAAGATCATCGAGTGTCGCATCTCTCATGTTGAACTGTTCTCTTAGTTCTGTCAGTGTTCCTTTCGCTCTAATTTCCCCTTCATGCAAAATAATAAAGGAATCACAATAACGTTCCGCTGTGGCTAAAATATGCGTAGACATCAGAACACTTGCGCCATTTTGTTTCGCCGCATTCATACGTTCTAATAGTGCGTTGATCGCAAGCGGATCAAGCCCTAAAAACGGCTCATCGATAATATACAACTCTGGCTCCACAAGAAACGCACACATAATCATCACCTTTTGCTTCATCCCTTTAGAAAAATGAGCAGGGAACCATTTCAATCGCTTCTCCATTCGGAATTCCTTCAGCAAAGACGGCAGACGTTCTTCTAATTGTTCTTTTGAAAGGCCGTAAGCCATCGCTGTCAGCTCTAAATGCTCTTTTAACGTTAATTCTTCATATAAGACAGGTGTCTCTGGAATAAACGTAAATTGTGAACGATACGCCTCTTGATCTTCTTGAAGGGTTCGTCCGTTTAGCTCAATGACCCCTTTATGAGGTTTCATTAATCCAATAATATGACGAATGGTTGTACTTTTTCCCGCCCCGTTTAAGCCAATGAGACCAACGATTTGGTTTCTTTCTAATTCAAATGAAATATTTTTCAGAACGGGATTCTTTGTATATCCACCCGTTACATCTTTTACAGTTAGAAGGGACATCAGTTCGTTCCTTTCTTTCTTTTTTCCTTTATAGTACCAAAAACGAAAGACAATTTGAAATGTTTACCTATAGACAACTCATGAATAAAACATCGGCATACTGGTCATCATAATGTATGTAGAAGAAATGAACTTGATGACCAATACGTAAATGAGGTGTTTGTTAAAGGCAATAACCGCATGACAAATTGGTTTTTCATCTAAAAACCTTAGCTTCTGTTTTGCTTCACTGATTCTTGATTTTTGTGTCCTATACAAATATGTATACGACGAACCAAAACGTCAAATGAGGTGTTTACGGCAGAAATAGCAGGCATATGAATTCTTTATTTCAGTAAATAGAGAATTCAAAAGGCATATCAAATGAAAGCATCAGCATTTCTTCTGCAGGAGCAGGATGAGCGACCAAAGGAGTTCGCTTGTCCTGTTTTCTTTTTTGCTTCTTTTTGTGATACGATAAAGGAAAAATAATGAGGAGTGACATGGCGTGAGCGACTGCATTTTTTGCAAGATCATTGATGGAGACATTCCATGTGCAAAAGTATATGAAGACGAGCATGTATTAGCTTTTCTTGATATCAGCCAAGTAACAAAAGGACATACCCTTGTAATCCCGAAAATACATAAAGAAAACATTTATGACATGACACCAGAAGTGTCTAATCATTACTTCCAAGCGATTCCAAAAATCGCTAGAGCCATCAAACAAGAATTTGAACCAATTGGTTTAAACCTTCTGAACAACAACGGTGAAAAAGCCGGGCAATCTGTGTTCCATTACCATATGCACATCATTCCACGTTATGGTAAAGGCGACGGCTTTGGTGCCGTATGGAAATCTCACCAAGATCAATATACATCAGAGGATTTAAAAGACATTTCTTCTGCCATCCATACGCGCCTTACCTCATCTTAATTGATGAGGTTTTTCTTTTTTTCACTTCTTTTCTGTGCTTATCCTCTGAATCGTAAGATATTTAGGACGATTCAAATTTTTTGTCCAAATGCTTCAAATTTGTGATAGGATGGTTTTATCTTTTGATCCATTAACGCGAGAAATAGGGAGAGATTGTGATGAAGCGAACGACGAATTTTAATGCTGGTCCGGCGGCGCTGCCGCTAGAAGTGCTTCAAAAAGCACAGGAAGAACTTGTTGATTTTAAACAAACCGGGATGTCCGTGATGGAACTTTCTCATCGCAGCGGTGAGTATGAAGAAGTCCACAATAAAGCGAAAGCACTCTTGGTAGAATTGATGGACATTCCAGAAGATTATGAGGTCCTCTTTTTACAAGGCGGGGCAAGTCTTCAATTTGCAATGATTCCGATGAACTTCTTACATGAAGGCGAAACGGCTCATTTCATCCAAACAGGTGCTTGGTCAGAGAAAGCCTTGTCAGAAGCAAAAGGGTTTGGTGAAACATCAGTGTTTGCCTCAAGTGAAGACGACAACTATTCGTATATTCCAGATGTAGATGCTTCCGTTTTAACTGACGGTGCTTACTTGCACATCACATCGAACAATACCATTTTCGGTACTCAGTGGAAAACGTTCCCGAACACGTCACTCCCGCTTATTGCCGACATGTCCAGTGATATTCTCAGCAAAAAAATAGACGTGTCTTCATTTGATTTGATTTATGCCGGGGCACAAAAAAATCTAGGGCCTTCTGGCATCACAATTGTGATCGCGCGCAAACGTTTATTAGAGAAAGAAAAAAGCGGCACACCTAAAATTTTAAAATATTCAACACATGCCAAAGCCAATTCTCTTTATCACACACCACCGACTTTTGCGATTTACATGCTGTCCCTTGTCTTGGAGCATGTGAAACAGGCGGGCGGCGTAGAAGCAGCAGAAAAACGCAATGAACAAAAAGCAGCGCTTCTGTATGATACGATTGATCAAAGCGGCGGTTTTTACAAAGGACATGCACGTGCTGACAGCCGTTCACATATGAATGTCACGTTTACCCTGCGTGATGATGCACTCACTGCATCCTTTGTGGAGAAAGCAAAACAAGAACAAATGGTTGGACTCGCCGGCCATCGTTCTGTTGGCGGGTGCAGAGCCTCGATTTACAACGCCGTCTCTATAGAAGACTGCCAAAAGCTTGCGGACTTTATGAAAAAGTTCCAGCAAGAAAATGAGTAAAAAGGCTTTTCTATCGTGAAATAAATTTGTTATAATAACGAGAAATATAAAGTCATGACTCTTGCAATAAATGATCAGCCATATTATTGGAGAGTTCTAAGAGCTTAGCAGAGGAGAGCATAGAAATGAAAACAAAAGAATTAGTGATTATGTCATTGCTTGCAGCAATGGGAGCTGTTTTGCATACGATTTTCCCGCCCATCTTTTTCGGAATGAAACCTGATATGATGCTGGTCATGATGTTTTTAAGCATCATCCTTTTTCCAAAGGTACAGCATGTCGTTGTGATCGCCCTAGTCACTGGGGTCATTTCCGCTTTGACAACAGGTTTTCCAGGCGGACAAATTCCAAATATGATTGATAAACCGGTGACAGCCTTTATCTTCTTAGCCCTTTTCTTATCTTGCCAGAAGATCAAGAACAAAGTCGTTCTGACCGCTGTACTCACCGCTGTTGGGACCGTCGTATCGGGCGTGATTTTCCTATCTGCCGCTTTACTGATTACTGGACTGCCGGCTGCGTTACCAGCACTTCTTGTAGGTGTTGTCCTGCCAGCAACTGTGATCAATACGATAGCTATGGTATTTGTCTTCCCGATTGCTCAGTCGATATTAAAGCGTGCAAGAATGATTGAAGTCGCTTAACGAATAACTGAACCTCTTCATTAGATGAAGAGGTTTTTTCATATTGTTGACAAAGGGCTAAAATGATTCTTTATTTTAGCCCTTTGTCTTCTTTTCAGCATGATTGAAAGCCCTTGAAGTCTAGGAAGGACGAGTACTGGCGCGGAGCGAATTTGACATTCGTGAGCACCAGCACGCAGGACTGACAAAGAATGCGAGGGTTTGTCTACATGCTGGAACCTCTTCATTAGATGAAGAGGTTTTTTTCATGCTTCTATAAAAGAAAAAGGGTAAGCAGCAAAATGGAGAGCGAAATCCCTGCACCTGCCGCACACACAATTGCTTTTTGTCTTAATACATGTTTTGGCGGATAAGACCCTGCATACCCAAGCTGCCTTACATAATGAATAGAACCACCTGCAAAAATCACACACATACACGTAAAAACGAACAGAAAGACAGACAACCTTCTCCCCTCCCTTTTCTTCAAAAGTATGCTAAAATAAAGCAAGCTATGTATGGAAGTTCAATGAAGCTGATCGTCAGCTCAGAGAGAACATGCGAATGTGTAAAATTTGACTAGAGGTGATTGGAATGGCTAGTGGACGTTCTTTATTAACAGGATTATTTGTAGGCGGTCTCCTCGGAGGTGCGGCAGTGCTCCTGACGACTCCCTCTTCTGGCAGAGATGTACGCGGAAAGATGAAAGACGGCTATGACAAATTCGAAGATACGCTGACAAGATTAAAAAGAGATGGACAAGCTTTAAAAGAGCAGATTGTTGAAACCGCAAAAGAAAGTGCTGAGGTCATTAAAGAGGTCGGAACTGAATTGCAAACATCCATTCAGCAATGGCGCGAGGAAATCAAACCTCATCAGCAGGACTTACAAAAGGAAATTCAGGAAATTGAGGAAAAGCTCAAACAACTGGAGAAAACCTTACAAAACTAATATACTCACAAAAAAATATTCGTTTACAAAAGTGTGCGGGGTGCGTATCCCGCACTTTTTTTGTTGAAAAAAGGTTATTTTGTCAATGTTTTTCATGACTTTTAAAAATTCTTGAATTTTCAGCTTTATTAATCTTTATTTTATTGGCATAATAGAATTACAAGAAAAAGAGAAGTAGGTGAAATGGATGAATCATTCGGAACAGCCTTTCGATGTAAAAGAAGCACTTTTATTCAGTCAAAGAATGGCCCAATTGAGCAAAGCTCTTTGGAAATCCATTGAAAAGGACTGGCAGCAGTGGATCAAACCGTATAACCTAAATATCAATGAACATCATATTTTGTGGATTGCGTATCAATTAAAAGGAGCTTCAATATCAGAAATTGCAAAGTTTGGCGTCATGCATGTATCAACGGCGTTTAACTTCTCTAAAAAATTAGAGGAAAGAGGATTTTTAAAATTTTCTAAAAAGTTAAACGATAAACGCAATACGTATATTGAACTAACGCCAAAAGGCGAAGAGACATTCCATAAACTACTCGAAGATTACGACCCGGCCCGAACTGGTATTGTCAAAGGCGCACAGCCGCTTCATGACATTTACGGAAAGTTCCCTGAAATTTTAGAAATGATGTGTATTATCCGAAACATTTATGGTGAGGATTTCATGGAGATTTTTGAGAAATCGTTTTCAAACATTGAGAAGGACTTTTTGAATGAACGTGGGAAAGTCACGAAAAAGCCTGAAGAACTTGAAGACTCAGCGGAGGAAAAAGCGGCTAAAGCAAATCAAATTGTTTAATGATCTTTATAAATTCATTCATTAACGGCTGAAACAGCCCTTGATCATGCAAAGCAAAAATCGTCTCATGAACATCCAACTTTTCAATTAACTGTCCCGCAAACAGCGCAAGGAGATCGTCGAACATGACGTAGCCTTGTGCTTTTTGCTTGTCCATTTCATCTGAGAGCTCAGCACAAATACGCTCAATGTCCTTTGCCTCTTCTTTCGATACACGCTGCCGGATCAATAGCGCATAATATGGATAACGGCTCATATCTGTCGCCGTCAGTAACAGTTCCATATAATATTCGAGCTGGCTCATTCGTTCCTCAATACTCATGTACGTTCCCTCTTTCTCTTAGTCACTCTATTTTAGCCGAAATTACTCATTGACGAAAGAGACGAACCTCCCTCTTATGTCTTTTTTTCTTGAAAAACCCAAAGTTTCCTCTCTTTATTCCATATGAATGTAACAATTTATTTTTTTTCTTGAAAACCATTGATTTTTATCCTCAGGAAGAGTAAATTATCTTGAGATATTCAATTAGTTTTTTTTGAGATTGGAAGGATGAAAAATGAATTGTTGGAAGACCATTAATCTTGAAAAGGATTATGGTTATACGAGAATGATGATTTCAGCCATATGTCTGACTGTATTTTTTTTCATTATGGCATTTTTATGTTTTCAACTGACTCATCCTGAAACGAGACTCAGCAGTCACAATGCACCGCTTTTTATCGTGCTTTTACTTGCGACATTGCTTGTCCACCGCGTGGTTCACTTGATCCCAGTCATGAAACATAAGAAAAAAATGACGTTATTTAAACGAAATTGCTGGCAGCGCGTGCCTAAGAGAGTGATGCTTTTCTCACTGCTCAGCCCGTTTTGTGTCATCTCACCTGTTTACTTTGTTTTAGGAATGGCATTTCCAATGTACGCACACTATTTTATCATGATCGCAAGTATTCATGCAGGCTATTGTTTGCCTGACTTTTTATTTGCTTGGAAACTGCTAAAAGCGCCAAAATCATGCATCATTGATCAAGCCCAAGATGAGTTTGATATTTTAGTTGACCCAACTTCCTCATCATGAGGTTTTTAAAGCCAACTTCTATCTTTTTCATAAAAAATTTGGTAATGTAGTATGGGAATAGCATAGAGAGGGGGGATCTCCGATAGTTTTATTTTACTTCATCGTCTTTGCCGCGTTTATTGTGTATTCAATAAACAGGCTTACTAATACATTATGCCTTGTCAGAGAGATTCCTGAAGAACGGCAAGATAAGGTGTTTCGCTTTATCAATGTATCGATACTGATCTTACTGATCTCATCATTTGTTGAAATTACCATATCTATTTAAGATCAAAGCAAAAGCTGCCTGTTTGATGGCAGCTTTTTGTGTATGATGATCTATTAGCAAATCCAAGATGCACCGATAATGATCAATAAGATAAATAATACGACGACTAGTGCAAAACCGCCAGCAAAGACTTCTCCTCCCATGTGAAAACACCTCCTGCCAGTTCTTCCTCTGTTCTAAGCTCAGTGTATGCAGAAAATTTTAAAACGTTTAGGCACTTGTCATCGTTTTAAAAAAGAACCGCCCGCACGCATGGCAGGACGGCTCCTTTCTGTCACAGCGATTTAATTAATAAAGATATGCTGCACCAACGATGATCAGCAAAATGAATAGCACGACCAATAAAGCAAACCCATTAGAATATCCTGCTCCCATATAATTCAGCCTCCTTTTTGTGATCAATATATGTGTATGTTGGTCGCAAAAATTTGACTAGACGAATGCCCTCCCATTTGCATTTCTTTTTACAGCATGTCACAATATGTTATGATACAAGCAATGATAAATAAATTGGAAAGATTAGGAGTGTTTTTTGAATGAAAAAAATGGCTTTAGCAGCTGTAACAGCAGTAAGTGTTTTAACTCTTGGCGCATGCAGTAGCGGTGACAAAGAAGTGATCGCAACAACAAAATCAGGAGATGTCACAAAAGAAGAGCTTTATACAACACTTAAGAAACAAGCAGGTGGAGATGCTTTAAACCTACTTGTTCAACAAAAGGTTCTTGCTGACAAATACAAAGTATCAGATAAAGAAATTGATAAGAAATTGGAAGAATATAAAAAGACACTTGGTGAAGATCGTTTAAAACAACTTCAAGATGAATTCGGAAAAGATTACATCAAAGATCAAGTAAAATATGAGCTGCTGACTCAAAAGGCTGCCAAAGCTAACATCAAAATCACTGACAAAGAAGTAAAAGCGTATTACGATGACCTAAAAGGAAAAATCCGCGCAAGCCACATTTTAGTTGCTGACAAGAAAACAGCAGATGAAGTAGAAAAGAAATTAGATAAAGGCGAAAAATGGGATGACCTTGTATCTGAATATTCAACTGACACTGCTTCAGCAGCACAAGGCGGCGATGTAGGCTGGTTCGCAAAAGAAGGCCAAATGGATGAGAACTTCAGTAAAGCTGCCTTCAAACTAAAAGTAAATGAAATCAGCAAACCAGTAAAATCTCAATTTGGTTACCATATCATTAAAAAGACCGAAGAACGCGGTAAATACGATGACATGAAAGCAGACTTGAAAAAAGAACTGCTTGATCAAAAACAAGCAGATAACAATGAAATTCAAACGATCTTAAACAAATTGGTGAAAGATGCTGATGTGAAAGTAAAAGATAAAGAACTTGAAAATACATTCAAAGAAAAATCTGAGCAAACCACACAACAAACACCAAACCAATAATGAACGAAAAACCCTTCTACATGAACTTGTAGAGGGGTTTTTTTATTCTTATTGATTATGCAATCGAATGGTCCTCATGCTTCGCCGTTTCCTGGGATCGTTTCATTTGCTGTCCTTGACGTCTACGCTCTCTCTCCTGCTCCATTCGTTCGATAAAGATTTCTCCCTCTTTTTCAATAAA
Source organism: Bacillus sp. FSL K6-2869 (assembly GCF_040869405.1). Classification (NCBI taxonomy): domain Bacteria; kingdom Bacillati; phylum Bacillota; class Bacilli; order Caryophanales; family Bacillaceae; genus Bacillus; species Bacillus sp. FSL K6-2869. Next base: position 998,069 of record NZ_CP152035.1, on the reverse strand, counting down.
GGATTGATCAATCTCTTGCTCCTCTTTGGCTGTCGTCATTAATTTATAGGCACAAAAGATAATACCAATGATACATGCATATACCCACCATGGAAAAAATAACATTGTCTTCGCCTCCTTTTTCAGGACTAATCTCTCTTCCTTTGTGTTACATGCTTATGCGAAAAGAAGACAAGTTATGAAAAAAAACGCCCGCATCAAACGGGCGTTTTATCATGAGGATTCATTGTGAAAGGTTGGTTTATAAAACGAACGATTCTCTAGTGCAAAAATACGCTCTGTATATTCTCCTGGCTTCACATGCTCAAGCGCACGATCCATCATGTTCATTTTTGCATCTAAATTATCTATATAGTGGAGAATTTCGGCTTCCTTCACCATTGGTGGTTTAGGACTGCCCCACTCCCCTTTTCCATGATGACTCAGCACTAAATGCTGCAGAATCAGAATTTCCTCAGAATCAATGCCAAGCTCCTCTGCGGCTTTCGCAATTTCTGTCACCATAATAGAAATGTGGCCAATTAAGTTCCCTTCTACTGTATATGTGGTGGAGACAGGACCCGAAAGCTCTTTGACTTTACCTAAATCATGTAGAATGATCCCTGAATATAAAAGATCTCGATCTAGTGATGGGTATAGATCAACAATGGATTTCGCTAAATGAAGCATCGATACCACATGATAGGCAAGACCCGAAACAAACTCGTGATGGTTTTTCGTAGCTGCTGGGTAATCAGCGAATTCCTGTCCATATTTCTTCAGCAAATGTCTTGTGACACGCTGAATATTAGGGTTTTTCATATCAAAAATATATTGCATGATGGTATCCATCATATCGTGCTTTGGAATAGGAGCTGTTTCTAGAAAATCATCAATGCGGATTTGCTCGTTTTCAGCAACAGGACGTATATTCCTAAGCTTCAGCTGATTCCTTCCGCGATAATGATGAATATCACCTACTACCTTCACAATGGTTTGCGCAGCATATGTGAGTTCATCATTCTGCTTTGCATCCCATAGCTTCGCCTCAATATCTCCACTTTGATCTTGAAGAATTAACGTTAAAAATGGTTTGCCATTACTCGCAATCCCTTTAGTAGATGATTTAATTAATAAATGCAGGTCAACTTGTTCGCCGACGTCATAGGTCATGATCCCTTTAGCCATTCAATAAATGCTCCTTCCATGTTTCTGCTCATATAAGTATAACATAAGTCATAATTTGTCAATCATTCCACTGCTAAGCTCGTAATCTGCCCGTCTTCCGCTGCTTGTTTCATATAATGATGACAAGTGAAATAAAACAGCTGTGTTTCAAAACGAGTGAGTTCATTCATCAGCTCCAGCACCCTGTCTAGACGGACATGATCAAAGTGAACGAAACTGTCATCCATCATAAATGGGAGCTGACAATCTTGCTGGTGGGACAAAGCAAGTGCAAAACGAATCGAGAGATAAATTTGCTCACATGTTGCTTGTGAAAGCTCCTCCGGGCGGAATAGGCGTCCATCCCTCCGTTTCACAATCAGCCGGTCATCTTCGGCAGAAAATAAAATCACTTCATATCGATCATTCGTTAACGGCTGAATAAATCGGGAAGCTGTTTGGAGGAGTGCTGGTAGCCTCGTTTCTTTATGCTCATTGAGTTTCTCTCGAATGACGGAACGAACGAGCTGAATAGCCGCCCATTTTTTCGCTAGATGCTTTGCCTGCTCCTGCTCTACAGCAAGCTGATGAGTCAAATCAGACACTGTACCTGATGCTTCTATTTGGCGTATTTCAACTGCTAATTCTGCCAAGCGTTTTTTCATATTCGTCACATTCTCTTGCATGTCATTCAGATGTCTTTTTGCTTGTGCACACTGCTCCTCAAGGGTGCGTAAACCTTTACGGACAATGACCTCTTCCTCATCTATATAACCGCTTTTGTGCAGCTCTTGGTTCAGCTGCTGCAAATTGTACAGCAGCTCCCGGTATTCTTTGGATAGATGAGATAGGACATGATAATCTTCTTTTGACGCTGCTTCTACTTTTCGAAAAAGCTCGTCCGTTTGTTTTTCATAATATTGAACTTCTCCTTCTAATGTTGTCAGCTGCTGCTCTACATGTTGAATGGATACGTGCAATGTCTGACGTTCTTTTTCTCTTTTTTCCTCATCTTTCAATATCTCTTGAAAGGCTGAGATATTCTCTTGAATGGTCCCTTCTTTTCTTTGAAGGAGACTCATGAGCGCTGAAACTCTTTGCTCGTAGGTCGATTGCTGCTGTGTGAGCATCTCTATTTCCTTGTTAAGCGCCTCATATGCCGCTGTATTCGCTTTTAATTGTTTCAAGATATGGAAAGCTTCCACAAGGAATGAGAGCTCTGAGGACAAACCCAGCTGCCTTCTCATATCTTCTACTTGTTGCTGTAGAGGTTCCAGTTCCCGCTCCCAGTCTTCATATTGCTGTATCATTCTTTCGTATAAAAGCTCCTTTTGCTTCACTAGCGTTTCAGCTGAAGCTGTTTGAACTTGAAAGGAATGATAGGCGTTACTGTCGTTTGCTTCCTTCATCTGAGTCTGTTTAAGCACTGGATAAATAGCGATCAAGACAAAAACGGAAAATCCTGCAAACAGTAACGTCACCCAGCTCTCTGCTAAAACGAATAAGACCGTGAGAATGACAGCACATAGCACGAACATCAGCGGGAATAACCACACTCTGGAATGATTCTGTTTCACTGTAGCCCTTGTGCCCCTGACATCTTCTGTATCTTGCTGTTTAACAGGCTGCTCCTTTAATCCTTTTAGAGCGGTTTCCGCTTCTTCCAGCTCATGTCTTGCATGATCAAACCGGTCATCGAGCTGTGTTTTCCTATCCATTAAACGAACGTATTGGCTCACAGCCTCTTTTAATTCCCACTCAAAGTCAAGTGAATCGTCCAGCTGGTCAAGCTTGATTGGACGATGCCACTTCAGCTTCGCTGATGCTTCTTCTATTTTTTGTTTCAAAGAATTCTGCTCTGTTTTCCCTTCTGCTAAGCGTTTCTTCACAAGTTCAGCATCAGATGATTCAGCTATGACTCGCTTCATCTCCAATACCGTATCCTTGTCATAGAGTGGCTGAACTTGCGTGAGCGACGTTTGCAAATGATCTAATTTTTGTTTCAGTGCCGTCACTTGCGCCTTTTTTGGGTGAAGGTGTGATTCTAATTTATCAAGTTCATGCGCGGTTTCCGGTCTAAACCGTTTGACTCGTTCAGGATAACTAGCCAAATCTTTTTTTAACTCTATCTTGTTTTCTATCATAGGATAAAGTCGAATATGTTCAGTCAAAAGCTGAATCTCTTCTTCAGTCTGTCTCATTTCATGCTGAAGCATTTCTACCTTTTCGGTTAATTCAGCTTGTTCTTTTTTCTTTGCGGTATAACGACTTTCTACCAATTTGGCCTGTTTCAACTTACCTGACAGCTCTTTTACATGATCAAGCTGCTGATTTAATTCAGGCTTACGTCCATTCGGTTTAAAAAGCTGCTCCTGCTGCTTTAGCAGCCTGCTGTCCATTTTGGATGCCGCATCTGAGCCAAACAAACTTGAAAAGAGTAGAAATTCCCCTATTTGATCTTGATTTAATGCTTGTACATTTTGCAGACCAAACACGTCAAAAGAATAGATCGATTGGTATAATCTGCGATCTGTTCCCTTTAACATCGCATGTAGAAACGCTTCATCTTTCACTTCACCATTTGGCAGCAACACCTGAGCTTGGCCGCCATGATCAGATGTTCTTTCAATATGAATCACACCTAATTCCTCATCTAAACATGTAAGAGACCCGCCATAAAATGAGCCATGCTTTGGCTTATACATATGGCTTTTGGAAAAACCAAATAACATCGATTCAATAAACGCCTTCAATGTCGTTTTCCCCGATTCATTCAGGCCATAAACTAACTGAAAACCGTCATCAGAAAAGTGGAAGGTTTGATTGGAAAATTTCCCGAAATTCGCAATATGGAGTGAACGTATTTTCATCATGCCTCTCCTTCTCTCATAAATGCTTCAGCTGTTCTGCCAGCAGCCTTTGTGCCTCTTCTTTAATATCGATCTCGTCCTCTTTTGTAAAAGCTCTTCCTGCCTTTCTATAGGTTGGATGACGCTTGATCGGTGAAAGCAGCTCATCATACGCATCAAACTCGGCAATTTCTGCTGTTAGTTCTGTCAAAAAAGAATCTTCTGGATAGACGGCATCTTCATGTGTCCGGCAGTCAATCGACATCACCCAAACGAACAAGTCTTCATCTTCCTCCTGTTCATGAAGAACAGCCATCAGCTCCTCAAGCACTTCAAGCTGCGTGAGCTCCATATAAGCAGGAGCATCGCCAGTTAGTTCGATTTTCACAAAATGAGGAACACCTCTCTCTTTCAGTCCACTCATCTTTTTGTCCACAAGTATCACAAGATCGGTCATATGAGCGGTATGTGTGATATCTATTGTCAATGTCTCAAAGATGACATCTGAACAGCTCATAAACTCCGCTCTTTGAGCATCTTCAGATAGGTAAACGACATAACAGCCTTTCTCTCCTGTTTCTTTTATATGTCTTCCTTGTACGTTTCCAGGATAGATCACCATTGGGTCTTCATGCAGAAGAGCCCGCTTATGAATATGTCCAAGCGCCCAATAATCAAAATCCCGCGCTAGAAGCTGCTGAAGCTGAAATGGTGCATACGCATCATGCCCTTCTTGACCTGCTAATGTGCCGTGAAGCATTGCAATATGATAGGGGGCATCTGTTGTTTTTTCATAATAAGGTGTCATATTTTCATGGACAGCTCGATCTTTGTAGCTGAACCCGTAAATACTTGCCACAAGCTGACCTTCTCTATAAAAGGCTTGCTCACTTGGCGTACTGCTCAAAAAAACGTGAACATTCTCTGGCCACTCAATTGGTGTCCATTCACCACCTAAATGATCATGATTACCATAAATAATAAACACTTCAATCCCGTGTGATTGTAGCTGAAGAAACTGATTTCTTAAAAAAAGCTGTGCTTTTAGGCTGCGATTCGATTCGTCAAATATATCTCCGCTCAGCAGCATAAAGTCTACTTCTCGATCAATTGCAAGTTCAAACATGTTCTTGGCACTTTGAAATGTACTTTCTTTCAACCTCTTAAAAATTCGGTTCGGTATATTGGACATTCCCGCAAACGGACTATCTAAATGAAGATCTGCGGCATGAATAAAAGTGAGCTTCGTCAAACGTCTATCTCCTTGTACGTTACTGTAGTTGTCCATATTTTATCACGCCGTTTTTACGAATGCACGTTCTATCGCTCTCATTCTAAAAAACACATTTTTAGGGGTGAAAAAAAAGGTTTTAACTTCCTCCTTGTATAATTCATTAAAAAACAAGAAGAAAGGGAAGATCAGTGATGGAGAAAACCTACTATTTGACTGTATTTGATTCGTCAGGTGAAACCTTATTAAACGAAAAAATCACCACAGATAGTGATGAAAAAGCAAAAGAATTAGGACGTCATCGTTTAATCGAACAACAATACACAAAGCATTCTCACCGGCTCGTAAATGATGCAGGTAAACTTCTTTTATTTGAACGTTAAAAAAGCCGGCATCCGCCGGCCATTCATTCTTCTATTTAATGAAACACAGGACGTCTTTTTTCCAAAAACGCTTGAACACCCTCCTGATGATCACGGCTTTGTCTCAGTCTAGCTTGTGCAGCACGCTCTTTTTGAAGAACGGCTAACAGCTGTGATTCTGACTGCTGAAAATAAATCATCTTTGTTTCAACAAAGGCTTGAAGCGGCATATTTAAAAATGGCTTGACGCACGCTTTTTGATACGTATCCACCTCATCTTGAAACACGCCGTCTGCAAGACGAAGCTTGAGCGCTTCTTCAGCCGGCAGCTTTTGTCCGCTCCAAATCAATTGTTTAGCGGTTTGTTCACTAACTCTTTTGGTGAGGAAAAAATGCCCTCCGCCATCTGGGATTAACCCGATTCCATTAAAGTTCATGGCAAGTTTAGCATCTTGATGCATAAACAAATAGTCACAGCTAAGGGCAAAGCTAAAAGCAAGACCAGCCGCTGCCCCGTGGACAAGTGCAATCGTCACTTTTTTCATACTGGCTAAAGAAAGTGTAATTCCCTCGATCAAATCCATCACGCGATGAAAATCTTCTTCACGATCTTGCTTTAGCATCATGCCAATATCTCCGCCTGCTGAAAACCCTTTGCCCATCCCCTTAAGAACAACAATTTTCGCACTGCTCTCACTCGCTGTATCACACGCTTCCTTCAATTCAGCAAACATGTCAACATGAAACGAATTATACGCTTCAGGTCTATTGAAAACGATTTCAAAAATATCCCCATCTACCTGACAATTAATATATGTCATCATCCATTCCCCCTCTTTCTTTTCAAACTCATGACTTACTTCAATTTCCATCAAGCAATTCCTTTTCCTCTACATAAAAAATTTCAAGATCAACTGATACTAAAATAAGCATAATTGTTGAAACGAGAAATATATTTTTATATAGTAAAATAAGAAATAAAACATCATATGAAAGGGGGAGAATGATTGATAAGAAGTTCCATATGTATATTGATTAGCTGCATCGTCATGTTTTCTCCCTTTTCAAATGTCGTTTTTGCTTCACAAGCAGAAGCGAGCACACCGAGCCTGATTTCTCCATCGATTTATGATGAAGAAATCAACGCTGTGAAGACACCTCCATTTTCAAAAAAACATGCATCATCTCTTCTGTTAAAACAGAGGTTATCAATGGGCGCTTCAAAAGCTTTTCTTGTAAAGCTTGCACCAGCCACAGCGTTATCCATTGATTTATGTTTTTTAGAAATGAAGTGTGCAATCCCCATTATGTACCAATCAAATTACCTCGACTGATTCATTTTATTTCATCCGTACTCACTATATGAAAAACAAAACCTATCATATTCGGAGGGATAAAATGAACATTAAAGAAAATGATCTTCCTGGGATTGGAAAGAAATTTGAAATTGAAACGAGAAATAGAGAAAAGATGACGATTGTGATTCATGATGATGGCAGACGGGAGATTTATCGTTTCGACGATGAAGATCCAGATGAAGTACTGTCCACCATTTCTCTCGATGATGCTGAAGCCCGGCAAATTGCTGCCATTATTGGCGGTATGGTGTATAAGCCGCAAGCACTTGAAACGATTGAAATGGCGTTCAATGATTTGATCATTGAATGGTTTAAGGTAGAAAAAGACGCAAAAGCGGTTGGACATACACTCGGCGATTTAGATGTGAGACAAAATTATGAAGTCACCGTCATTGCGATCATTAAACATACAAATGAAAAATTACTCAACCCCGGTGCCGATTCGATAATTCAAGCAAATGATACGATGGTCATTTCAGGCGAAAGAAAACACTTGAAGCGATTGATACGTGATTTTCTTTCTAGAGGGGGAGAGTGATGAATGGATCATTTAGTCTTTGAAGTTGGAACGGCGCTTATTCTCATCGCCATTGCCAGCTTAATCGCCAATAAAATTAAATTTTCTATCATTCCTTTTCTCATTGTCCTCGGGATGATTGTTGGTCCGCATGCACCAACCATCGGGATCATTGATTTGAAGTTTATCGAGAGCACCGAGATTATTTCGTTTTTTGGTAGAATGGGTGTCCTGTTCCTTCTATTCTACCTCGGGCTTGAGTTCTCTGTCGGCAAACTCATAAAATCGGGTAAATCCATTGCAGTCGGCGGATCTATTTATATTTTGATCAACTTTAGCTTAGGATTGCTTTATGGGTTTATCACAGGCTTTGGATTCCTTGAAGTTCTCATTATGGCAGGCGTTATCACCATTTCATCCAGCGCCATTGTCGCCAAAGTCCTTGTCGATTTAAAACGGACAGCGAACCCTGAAACAGAGTTAATTCTTGGGATTATTATGTTTGAGGATATTTTTCTCGCCGTCTATTTATCTGTCGTATCCGGTCTTGTCCTTGGAGATGCCACGTCCGTTGGCGGTGCCTTATTATCTATTTTAATCGCTTTTGGTTACATGATGATTTTCTTTATCATCGCACGTAAGCTGCCAAAACTATTAAACAAACTATTCGATATCCGTTCAAATGAAGTATTTATCATTGTCATTTTTGCCGCTTTGTTCTTCGTGGCTGGTTTTTCAGAGACGATTCATGTCGCAGAGGCCATTGGCGCTCTCTTACTAGGTCTTGTGTTTTCAGAAACAGAGCACTCAGACCGCATTGAACATCTCGTTGTTCCTTTTAGAGATTTCTTTGGCGCCATGTTCTTCTTCAGCTTCGGATTGAGTATTGATCCATTTACATTAGGAGATGCCTTCTGGCTTGCGATCGGTGCTGTCATTCTCACTTTAATTGGGAACTTCACCGCCGGGATGTTTGCTGGAAGAAGAGCCGGTTTCTCTCATAAAGCTTCTTCTAATATTGGATTAACCATCGTATCAAGAGGAGAGTTTTCCATCATTGTAGCCGAACTTGGGATTGCAGGCGGGCTTGCCGCTACATTGAAGCCATTTGCTGCATTATATGTATTAATCCTTGCGATTTTAGGACCGCTAGTGACGAAAGAATCAAAGCGTATCTATCAAATCCTAAACAAAATCTTCAAATGGCAAACTGAAAAACCGAAAGTAAAAAGAGAAACAACCATTTAATTGAAAAGGGCCCTGTGCTGGGGCCCTTTTTTATATCTATTCAAATTGCTGAAATGCTGTTTCTTGCTTCACTTGTTCTTTCGTATCCCCGCGAATGGTTTGGATGACTTTCTGATTGCGGTAGATCGATAGTTTTAAATTGGTCGCCGCTGTTCCATGAGAGTGATCGAGGTTCGTGAATGTAAAGAAATGATGAAACCGTTTGTCTTTAAACACAAGCCTGAAGTCGTCTGTCACTTTAAAATGCTCATCGCTCTCCCATTCAATCAATGGTTCATATGCGCTAAACCATTCCGGAATATTAGGCGTATATCCTGTAGCCAATACCACATGATCGGCTGTCATTTTCTTTTCTTTCTTGAGCTGCCATTGTTTCAAATGCAGCTCTAACTGCTGCTCATCCTCCATATGTATTGCTTCAAGCTCAGTCATTGGCTGAATGAGTACAGAAGGCTCTTCACCTGAAACGGAGCGATGGTACAATTCCTGATAAATACGAGAAAGCGTCGATGCATCTATGCCATTCCTTAATCCTGCCAGTCTAGGCAATGTGTTCATCCGTTCTTCATAAGGAAGGGAATGAAAATATTCAACATACTTAGGTGTAAATAGCTCCTGACCAAGCTCCGCTGTCTCTAGTTCTCTAAATTCACTTGAACGTGTAAACCACGAAAGCTGCTGTCCTTTCTTCTGATGCTGAAGCAGGTCTAAGAAAATTTCAGCTGCACTCTGACCTGAACCAATCACCGCCAACGTTTCAGCTTCATGAAGTTCTTTTTGTTGATCCACATAACGGCTGCTATGGGTCACATGCGGCACCGCAGCTTCTGGCACATCGACAGGAATCATCGGCTTGCTTCCAGTTCCAAGGACGACATGCTTTGCACGATATTCAGAAAGCGCCCCATCTTTCAACCGCCTAACTTTTACAAGATACCCGTCTTCACAGTCGGTCACTTCTTCCACCTTCATCCCGAACTGACAGCTATCTAATTCACCTGCAACCCATGATAAATACTCATTGAATTCTCTCCGGGGGATATCAAATTGTTCAAATGTATAAAATCGGTGAAGCCTGTTTGATTCATGTAAATAATTTAAAAATGTATACTTGCTCCTTGGATTAGCCATTGTCACAAGGTCCGCTAGAAAGGAAACTTGTAAGTCCGTTCCTTTGATGAGCATACCAGGATGCCAAGCAAATTCGGTTTCCTGTTCAAAAAAACAGCATGTCACATCTTCATACTCCTCTAATAAAGCGGCCAATCCTAAATTTGCTGGCCCAATCCCAATTCCGATCACATCCATCATATGTACACCTGCTTTACCTTTTTACCCCCTATATACCCTTTTACAAATGAAAAAAACACTGCGTCACCGCAGTGTTTACATGTGAGAAACAAATAATGACTCAAGAAACTGAATCTTCTCTTCCGTATAGTGCTCATAACGATCATTATAAGACTTTGGATCTTTTGGATTGGCATACTGCGTAATTTTTCCGGTTCGCGGATCAATGAATTTACTCGCAGCGCCGCATCCAATGCCAATGATCGTCTGCACCTCTTCCATAATGATAATATTATACAAACTTTCCTGTCCATCTAACGAATACCCGACATTTTCGAGATTCCCCAAAATGTTTTTTTGTCTGTATAAATAGTACGGATGATAGTCATGTGCCTTTGTCCAAGCAACCGCTTCATCCATCATACGTGTGATCTCTTCACGGTCTGCCACTTGATACTTTTCCTTATTGCGGGTCATTTCAGACGCTCTCTTAAAGGAAAGGGTATGCACCGTTAAAGATTCAGGCTTCAGTTCTTCTGTTTGCTGCAAGGAATGTTGGAATTCCTTTAGCCCTTCTCCTGGCAGCCCGATGATTAAGTCCATGTTAATATTATTCATACCATACTGCCTTGATAAATGATACTTTTCAATCGTTTCTTCCACACTATGGTGCCGGCCAATCGCTTTCAATGTTTCATTCTCATATGATTGCGGATTGATACTAATCCGGTCAATATGATAACGGTTGAGCACTTCCAGCTTATCAGGTGAAATCGTATCAGGTCGACCCGCTTCTACAGTGACTTCCCGAATATGTTTCACATCTGGAAAAGAGCGATACATCTCCTCATACAGCAAATCCATTTCTTCTGCTGTAATACTCGTTGGAGTACCTCCGCCAAAATAAACAGTCGTCACTTTAATCCCATGTTCCTTTAACCATTCGCCCATTTTTTGCATCTCATAATGCAGCCCAAAAAGAAACGTTCCCACTCTTCCAGCTTGTCCTTGAATGGCATAAGCAGGGAACGTGCAATAAGCACATTTTGTTGGACAGAAAGGAATACCGATATAAATACTCACTTCCTCCTGTAGATCGTACAGATCTGGAATGGCTTTGATTTGACGATCAACAATCTCCTGCATCAAATGGATCTTTTCATCATGAATCAAGTAATCGCGCTTTAACGCTGCATGTGCTTCTTCCTTTGTCATGCCTTCTCTCAGCATCTTATGAAGTAATTTCGTAGGGCGTATCCCCGTAAGAATCCCCCATTTTTGCGTCATTCCTGTATATTCCTGAAGCAGATGTAAATAAACAGACAGCACAGTGTTTTTGATTTGCTTCCAGCGCTCTTTATCGTTCAAGCCCTCCGGCATCTCTCTTGTAAAACAACTCGTCATATCTGTTCCAGCGATATGGCCAGAAGCCTCCACCATACCGCCAGTTTCTTTCCAATCAAACACCATGACCAGGCCATCGTTCGCTTCACCTGAATCAAACAGCACTTCACTATCTTCCTCGAATAAATTGGCTATATTGACAAGCGGTCGATGAAATCGTTCATTAGACAGCCCTTTAACTAAAATTCGCATCATATCACCTTTATCTTCAAACTTGTTTCATTTTACAAAATTCATCTAGGAAAAGCAATGAAGAGAACAGACGAAGGCCCTGCCATTTCTTAATAGACAGGGCCTTCACTATATTATCGTTTAATATCAAATTGATGTAAAAAACCTTCCCTTTGCTGCATTCTAAAGTATTCTTTGATCATATAAGCAACACCCTGTTCATCATGAGAACGTGTCACCCAATCGGCTTTACGTTTGACCGAATGAGGTGCATTCCCCATCGCAACGCCTAAGCCAGCTAACTCAAGCATCGGGATGTCGTCTGTCCCGTGACCGATCACGACCGTATCTTCTAATGTAAAACCTAGTGCTGAAGTTAAAAGAGAAAGTCCTGCTTCTTTCGATACCCCTTTGCATACAATGTTCATTTTCTCATCACTGATCTTAATCAGATCAACAGATGGGAATGCTTGTTGAATGGTTGTGTGGATTTCAGGCTGAAGTGCTGCCGTCGAATACACTTCAATGACAGGTGTGCTAACCGGTTCATCCATGAGCATATCACTTAATGATTCAACAAATTGAACGGGATAGAAAATTGGATCAGACGGATGAATCAACGTTTTTCCCATCAGTTGAGACTGTGTTTTTTTCCGATTGCCGATTGAGAATTTTTCATGTAACAAGCGAACATTACAATCAAAGCTTTCAAGGATCTGCACAAGATTAAATGTTTTCTCTTCCGTTAATTTCTTCACATGGAGCGGCTCATCAAGCTTATCAGCGATAAATGCACCACTATGCGTCACAAGAGTTGAAGTTGGTATTTTCAACGCCTTGGCAATTTTTTGTGCAGATCGAAAATGACGGTTGGTGACAATCGTCACGTAAACCCCTTTTTTCTTAACATATTCCACAGCTTCTTTTGTAGCGGAATGGATTTTCCCATTGGAACGAAGCAACGTTCCATCTATATTGAGTGCAAGTAGCTTTTTTGACACTGAGGCATCCCCCTTCTTGATGACTGTACTTACGATGAGGATATGCCCTAGCTTAGCGCTTTAGAACATGCAGTTGAAGCAGCCCTTGTTTTATGCCTCAATCGCAAATAAAAAAAGCCTACCCCTAGGCTTTTTTTTATGTATGGTTTGGATGCGTAACAATGGCGTGATGAAGCTCCCCATGATCCCCTCATCTTTCACACACCAAAGCATTGCTTATATCATATCCCCTTATGCTTTGCTTTTCTCCCAGAAGCGCTTCTCTCTCATTTGGCTCATCGCCGTAAATCCAAAGTGGAACGCACCCAATTCATCACGATAGCGCTTTTTGAAAGCACTTTCAATAAGTATTATCGCAGAATTTACGAGCTTCGACAACCCTTTTTTTAAAGATATACAAGCGGCGATATGAATGAAAAAAAGGGCGAATATGATCGCCCTTTCAATTAATTTTCTTCAGTATTTCCATAAAGCTCTTCAAGAGGCTTCATGATAATTTTATTTAATTCACCGATGAGAACACTTACGCGTTGTTCTGCTTCCATCAACTGAGAGATTTTATCGTGCTGCTGCACAAGTGCAACCGTTTTTTGCGCTTGCTCTACTTCTTCTTGTGTAATCTCTTGACCAGTCATTTGTTTTTGTTGAAGGTTTACTTGAATGTCACGGAAGTTCTCAAACATTCTTTTAGAGGATTCATCCCCGTTTACCTCATCATAAAGATTTCTTAACGCTGAATATTCTTCGCTATGACGCAGTGCTTTTTCAAGGTCATATGCAACATCATAAAGATTTACAGACATGTTATGTCTCCTTTCTATCCGTTATCACCGATATGGATCGGCGGACACCACTCCACTATAACAAACTATGGCTTTCGTTTCACATATATACAATAAATTCATCGAAATTTCTCGATCTTGCCTTAGAATAAGGTGACAAAAATCGCTTGGACAGCACCGATCAATCCACCTAAAAGACCGCCTAAAAATGTGATCATCTTCAGCTCCTTATTAGATATGCTGATCACAAGCTCTTCCATTTTTTCAAGCGGGAAAAGTTCAATTTGTTCACGAATAATTTCTTCAAATTGGAGCTTTGCGAGCAGTCCCTCAAGCGCATTAGATGCGGCTTCAATCCCTTTATCAATGAGAGATGGAGCAAATTTGGTCTTAAGATCATCCGCTACTGCACTGATGTAAACTCCTACTGGTCTATCTAACAGCACCTTTGTAGAAAAATGTGAAAGCAATTGCTTTTTCACACTAAATAGAAGCTCTTTCACATTCCATTTTTCATCAAGCTCATGTAAAGAAAATTGCTTTACCTTGTCCCATTCTTGAACAAGTAAATCTGATAAAAACCTTTTTGTCTCTGCATTCTTTAAGAACTTCATCATTTCAGGATGCACGCGATCAATTAAGCTTGAATTCCCTAAAAACATTTGGACCATACTGCCAAGCATTCCTCGTTCTTTTAAGAAATCATCTATCATATGACCGAGTCTTGCTTTTCCCTCATCACTTTCAAAATAATGAATGCCTCTCTTTAAAATATAATCTGCGGCATCTGGAATTTTTGATGCAAGCTTATTTTCTACATCCTGTGGCAACAGCTCAGACAATGTTTGCTGATCATACTTTTCAAGCAGTGAGTGGAGCTTATGATCAGTCCACTGATGAAGCCATGCGTCAGCTTTAACGTCAGCCTGTGAAAAACCGTATTTTTCTAACATGGAGAAAACCGTCATTTCCATATCAGCACCTTTATCAATATATCGGTGCACTGTCCGCAATATCTCTTGCTTTGCCTCTGATGATTCAAATCGTTTTTTAATACCCTCTGGCGTTAGTAAATGCTCCATCACCATGACGCCAACCTGCTTGGCTACTTCATCTCTTCTTTTAGGAATGAGACCCGGTGTAAATGGGAGCTGCTTCCCAAATAAATAATATGGCTTATACGGACGAAAAAGCATTTTAATTGCGAGATGGTTTGTTGCTGCCCCTATCACTGCACCTATCACAATCATAAAGATAAACGTTGTGAATATATCCAAAGTCGTCATCTACCTTTCAAACAACACCTGAAGTTTATTGTTTTTATCTATACGTATTATAGTTGTTGTCAAGAGTCCAAGCAAATGAAGCATTCAATGTGACATATGAGACAACGATCTGTCGTAATGATATAGGAACGCCAAGTTTATGTAAAATCAACAAAAAGTGTTTTTCAGATGTTAAAAAAAGAATTTGAAAAGTAGGTGTTGTTTCATGACGTCAACGCTCGGCATTGTCACTCTTTCTCCGAAGCATGAAGAAGCATTCACACATCAGCTTGCCAAAGCAGCCTCTTCTTTTGATTTAGAAGTTGTTCGTTTTTCACCTCTAGATTTAAAGCCTGCTTCAAATGTCATTCACGGTCAAAAATTTAAGACTGGCAAAGGATTTGAAGCGTCAGAATTTCAGATTCCTGACTTGATTTATGATCGTTGTCTTTATCAGCATGACGCACAATCTAAAAAAGCAAAACCTATCATGAATTGGTTAAAAAAGTATCCGAAAACCGTTTTTTTGAATACTGGAATTTCAAATAAAATGCGGCTATTCGAGCAGCTCCGTCTCCTCCCTTCTTTACAACCATACTTACCTGTCTGCTCTCTATTGACAGAGCCTTCAGACCTTCTCAACTTGGTCAGAAAGGGCGGATATTGTAAAATACAGCCGCTTTCTCAACAGCACGCAGCACCCTCTTGCTTCATTTCTTTAAGAGACAAATCACTCATTACTGTGCAGCTAAACGCTAAGCAAATCATCACCTTTTCACATTCAGCAGAGGTTGAACGCTGGTGCAAAAAGTATATCGGCCGATCTTTCCTTCAATTTTTTAACACGAATGATCAAAAAGACGTTATATTCAATGAAATTAGGATTTTTCTTATAAAAAATTCACAAAATCAATGGAATAGCATGGGGATTCATACAAAACCATCAGTAGAAAACAGCCTTTTAAGCAATACACAAAATTCCATTCATGTGGTAGCCTTTGATCACTATTTAAACTCATTAAAGCCACACATCAAGGAGCTGTTGTTAGATGATATTGCCTCCATTCAGTCATCTCTTCCAGCGTTTATAGACAAAACTTTCTCACCGTGTATTGAATTCGCTGTAGACTTGCTTCATACAAATGAAGGCAGACTTTTTATCTCAAATGTAAGATCAAAGCCAGGACGATCCTCTTTTTTAAAAGCTTATCCTGAGAAGGAGAATCAATTGATTCAGACCATACTTGAACATGCCAAATCGATGATGGCTGAAGAAAAGGAGGTTCCTTATGAAGAGAAAACGCTACATCATCGCTCCTCATTCAGCAAGTGAAAAAACAGTACATCTCCCTGCTCAGTTTAAAGAGCAGGAGGCAATTTTATCTATTGCTTTAGGTTCTTGTTTAGTAGATGATTTCACCATTTCCTATCATCATCAATCTCAAATGATTTTATTATCAGAAGACCTTTATCGCGCTTTACTCATTCCATACAAAACGAAAGCTGATGTCATATTAGTTCAACATACACTCTATATAGGACCTCTCATCGGCATTTTCACTGCAGGATTCGAACAAAATACAGCACCTTTAGGCGCAAGATCTTCCTATTTTATGAAATTGCTGCAATCTTGCAGGCAGCATGCTGGTTTTGCATATCTTTTTGGTACTCATTCTATCGATTGGGATAAAGGAATAGTGGAAGGTTTGCTTTACCAAGAGGAGCGCTGGGTAAAAAAGCAGATGCCCCTCCCATCCGTTGTTTATGACCGACTGCCTAATAGAAAGGCTGCTCAGTCGGCATTCATTCAAGAAACAAAACGAAAACTCACTCAAGACTACGATATCCCTTGGTTCAATCCTTATTTTTTTAATAAATGGGACATTCATGAGCAGCTATTAACAGATGAAAACACAAGCTCTTTCTTACCACATTCCATACGATTAGATCCTTTTGATGCTTTAATTAAAATAGAAACACTCCTTCATCTGCATCATGTCATTTATTTAAAACCAACAAACGGCAGTCACGGAGACGGTATTTATCAGTTAAAGAAGGCGGAAAACGGGATCACTGTCTGCTCAAATAAAGGGAAATCCACTTCATATCATTCCGTAGACCATTTCGTGAAAAAACTGCGAAAAGATTGTGCAATTCACGACTTGATTGCACAACAAGGCATTGAGCTTCTTCAAATAGACAATCAACCAATGGATTTTAGAATTCATACGAATAAAAATAAGTATGGTCATTGGACTGTTACAGCCGCTGCTGGAAAAGTTTCAGGAGATCACACTGTCACAACCCATCAACTGCATGGTGGTTCAGTAAAAACACTATATGATATCTTTCCTGATGCAGAGAAACGTTTGAAGGTTTTGCAAGAGCTCTCTGATACTGCCCTCGCACTTAGTCGTGTGATAGATGAAAAAATGCCCGGTCTGATTGGCGAAATTGGTTTTGACTTAGGTATTGATCACTTAGGTGCTATCTGGATGTTTGAAGCCAATTCTCGTCCAGGCCGCGAGATTTTTCTGCATGCACCATTGAAACACTCAGAATGGCTGATTGGGAAAAGAATCGTTGAATACGCATCTTACCTAACACAAATGGCTCTTACTCCTATAGACCATGCAAACGCCTACTGATGTTTTCTTTTCATGTCTCTGAAATCTGTGCTTTCCCTATGCTCTTTTCATCAGATGAGATACAATAAAACCAAGTTCAAGGTTGTTTCCGTATTGTCGTGTGTATTTATTGTTTCATCAATAAAAGCAAGGAGGCAATGATGATATGATTTCTCATTTTCAATGGAAACCACTCTTTAAAAAAGCGCAATTACCTGGCTGGAAAATATCCTTTTTTCATAATGGTTCACACTATGAAGGCATTTATCACAAAACGGGTGATATTGAATGGGGCTCTCAGCTTCCGCCTCATGAAGTTGAACCAACCTTAAAAGAAGAAATCCACGAATTAATGCTATTCCATGTGTATGATTAAACTGTTTAAGGAGCCTCGCCATGTTAGAAAAACTAAAACTTGTTTACGGACACCATATCATCAGTTCACCAACAAATGATAAACAAATTCTCTGGTATCAAACAGACGAAGGCGAAATTTTCGGAGTAAACAAAACGGAGCTAACAGAAAGGGAAACGCTTCTTCTCAATTCATTCCTCACACCAATTGATGTACCTCATACGCAGGAAACGGAAGAAGAACAGAAATGGTACAGCTATCTCTTTGAAAACAAATCAATCACCATCGATCAATCCGTCCGTGTTCATTTTTTCAAAATGGATCACCAAGCAGAACAAAGGCAGCAAATAAAAGAGGCTGTGAACAGCAGCCTCGAACATATTCATTTCATATGGACAGGCACTGAAACAGCTATGCTCATTCAAACAAACGCTACATCAGAAAATGGTCAACTTGAACAGCTACATGATTTGTCTCAAGCCATCACAAGTGATTTTTTAACAGACGTTGTCTTCATGCAAGGACAGCTGCATTTGCCGAATGGAAATTTAAAAATGAGATTATTAAATGAACATCAGCTCTTTTTATGGCATCTTAAGCAAGGAAAACTTAGGTCAGGGGTTGCAACATTTTATCAATGTCTACCTGCTTTCATTCGCCATGATACAGACATAGTTTCTGCTGCTATTTCAGATGCATTTATAGAAACAATCTTTGATCGGGACGTTTACCGGACTCTCACGACCTATATGCAGTGTAATTTAAATGCATCGCAGGCAGCAAAAGCGTTATATGTTCATCGAAACAGCCTTCAGTATCGGATTGATAAATTTATTGAACGGACAGGACTAGATATACGTCATTTTCAAGAAGCGTCAGCTGCTTACTTCATGATGAACCTTCTCGATCTTTCTTAAATGATCCTATCATGAGCACCTTGCCTAAAAATGAAAATAAGATGTTGTGCACGTTGTCCATTTACAGACACCCTTCCTTTTTATACACTTCATTTATAAGTAAAGCGCTTTCAAAAAAGGACTGGGAGGCTACCACCTATGGCTGAAATGATGCTGAATCAAATTTATAAAGTGTACGATAACAAAGTAACAGCAGTAGATAACTTTAATCTACATATTGAGGATAAAGAATTTATTGTGTTTGTTGGTCCATCTGGGTGCGGAAAATCAACAACCCTCCGCATGATTGCAGGCCTTGAAGAAATTTCACAAGGAGATTTTCTATTAGACGGCAAGCGAATGAATGATGTGGCACCAAAAGATCGGGATATTGCGATGGTTTTCCAAAACTATGCCTTATATCCTCATATGAATGTGTACGATAATATGGCTTTTGGATTAAAGCTTCGAAAATTTCCTAAAACAGAAATTGATGAGCGGGTACGAAACGCTGCGAAAATATTAGGGCTTGAACAATACTTAGATCGAAAACCTAAGGCATTGTCTGGAGGTCAAAGACAGCGTGTTGCACTTGGAAGGGCCATTGTGCGCGATGCAAAAGTCTTTCTTTTGGATGAACCTCTCTCTAATTTAGATGCTAAACTTCGTGTTCAGATGCGTGCCGAAATTTCTAAACTTCATCAGCGGCTGCAGACAACATTCATCTATGTCACACACGATCAAACAGAAGCCATGACAATGGCTACTCGGCTTGTTGTCATGAAAGATGGCTTTATTCAGCAGGTTGGCGCACCAAAGGATGTGTATGAAAACCCAGAGAATGTCTTTGTAGGAGGATTTATTGGCTCTCCAGCGATGAACTTTTTTACAGGAAAACTGTCTGACGGAGCCATTGCCATTGGGAATACGCACATTCGTGTACCAGAAGGAAAAATGAAAGTATTACGCAGTCAGGGCTATATCGGAAAAGATGTGATTCTAGGCATCAGGCCAGAAGATTTCCATGATGAGCCTGTGTTTATAGAGGCTTCTGAAGGAACAAAAATTGAAGCAAACGTAGAAGTGGCTGAATTAATGGGAGCCGAAACGATGCTTTATTCTTCTCTCGCTGGTCAAACGTTTATTGCACGTGTTGATTCTCGCACAGATATTCAGGCAGGTCAGACGATCCCTCTTGCCATTGATATGAATAAAGCGCACTTCTTTGATACAGAGACTGAGCTGCGCATTCGCTCAGCTGAATAAGAAGACGTTCCACAAACCATCACCATTGGGTGGTGGTTTTTTGTATGTGAAAACAACATTTACCATGTTCTTTTTCCGTATTTTTTTTTCGTAGCGAACCATAATATTTAGTACAAAGCAGTTACCGCATTGGGTTTCGCCAAGTGGCAAATGACTTGGTCATTTCGCTGGTGCGACTCCAGCAAACCCAACCAAAAAAATCTTATATAAAAAGGAGATTCACATCATGGCAAATTCTAATAGTTCAAATCAATTACTAGTTCCTGGAGCAGCGCAAGCAATCGATCAAATGAAATACGAAATCGCTTCTGAGTTTGGTGTAAACCTTGGAGCAGAAACAACAGCTCGTGCTAACGGTTCAGTTGGTGGAGAAATCACGAAACGTCTTGTATCTTACGCTCAGCAAAACCTTGGCGGAACAAAAGCTTAATTTCATATCTGGATCATAGAAGGCACCTCTTATGGTGTCTTCTTTTTTTGGTTTTATCCCTCACCGATTCCTTTTGAATTCATATGATGTATTAGAAAGGAGCGGATCTTTATGGACATTATTTCAGGTGTGAATTTTGAACTTCTACAATTTGTCGGTCTCTCTCTATTATGTGAATATGCTCATAGTATTCGGTCCTTTCATCTTTATAAAAAAAGCATGACATAAAACTGTACCATTTTAAGTTCTTTTCACTTATAGTATGTAGTGGAGGGATCGATCAGATGAAAATAGCTCTTTTCGGTGCTCATGGACGTGTAGGACAAGCATTTCTTCGTTTCGTAAAAGAAGATGATCGTTACATGGTTCGCTCGTTAATTCGGACAAACCGGGAAGAAATGCTTGCGGGTATGTTTCAAGTCACCGGCAATTCCAGAAATCAAGAGGATGTGCTTGAAACAATTAAAGGATCAGATATTGTCGTGAGCTGTCTATCAACAGATGGTGATGATACTTTATCTGTTTCAATGGAGCATATCGTACAAGCCATGAAGCAAACAGGAACATCAAGAATTATAACGATTGGTACAGCAGGGATTTTGAAAGCAAGGCAGCAGCCTGAGCTTTACCGCTTTGAAACAAATGAATCAAGGCGAACCACTTCCCGAGCTGCTAAAGAACATGCCAAAGCATTTGAAATTCTTCAATCAACTGAACTAGATTGGACAATCATTTGCCCAACCTATTTACCAGATGGAGAAGTGACACGGTCATATCGCTATGAAAAGAATTTTCTCCCTATAGATGGACAGAAAATTTCAGTTGAAGATACCGCACACTTTTTGTATCAGCAGCTAAACTCAAAAGAATTTGTGCATCAACGTGTCGGTATCGCTTATTGACCATTTAGTTCATGTAAATGATATACAACCAGTAAAAGTCGAGATCATATCATGAAGCCTCGACTTTTTTCATTGCCATGAAAAAAGCCTCTTTCAATTTGAAAGAGGCTTTTGCTACTCATCCTATCAGCCGCTCGTCACAGCTCCCTTTTGTAATTCGTACATTTGCGCATACAGTCCACCTTGCTCCATGAGCTCTTCGTGGCTGCCGCGCTCGACAATCTCACCCTTTTCTAACACCAAAATCATGTCAGCTTTCTTAATAGTAGATAATCGGTGTGCAATGACAAAAGTGGTTCGTCCTTCTTTGACGACATCCAGTGCCCGCTGAATGATTGCTTCTGTTTCTGTATCAATGTTAGCCGTCGCTTCATCTAGAATTAAGATCGCTGGATCGTATGCCAGTGCACGGGCAAATGAAATCAATTGACGCTCCCCAGAGGAAAGAGTACTCCCCTTTTCAACAACTGGTTCATCAAAACCTTCAGGCAAATGCTTTAATAGTTCTGCTGCGCCCACTTGCTTTAACGATGTTTCAATCGTTTCTCTTTTAATGTCTTCATTTCCCAAACTGACATTGGATGCGATCGTTCCAGAAAATAAATAAGGATCTTGCAGTACAATGCCCATTTGTTTACGCAGCGTTTGGCGCGACTGATCATAGATGCTTTTTCCATCAATGAGGATGTCCCCATGCTGAATATCATAAAAACGTAGCAGCAAATTCATGATCGAACTTTTCCCAGAACCGGTATGTCCAACGAGTGCCACCGTCTGACCTTTTTTCGCCTCAAAGGTGATGTTCTTTAATACATTTTTCCCTTCATTATACGCAAAGGTAACATCCTGAAATTGGACGTGTCCCTCTAGTTTCTTCTGAATTGGTTCTTCCACTTCAGTACCTGGCTCATCTAATAATCGAAAGACCCGTTCAGATGAAACCCTTGCTAATTCTAATCTAGAGAATTGATTCACAATGCCTGTAATCGGCTGGAACAAACGATTTAAATAATCGACAAATGCATAGAGCACCCCAATCGACACAATGCCCGACGCACTTAAGGACGCACCGCCAAAATACCAAATGAGTGCGACATAGGCTAAGTTCCGAAGTAGATTCACCAAGTTATGTGAAAGCAGTGAATTTAAATGAAGCATCTTTCGCTGATATCGAAAGTGATTGTTATTCAGCTCATCAAATTCTTCTTTCGTTGCTTGTTCATGTCGAAATGCTTGAATAATCGTCATTCCTTGAATGGCTTCATTTAGCTTGGCATTAATTTCACTGATGATGGATCGAATGCGATGATTGTAAACTGACGCAAACTTTCGGTAAGTCATCGACCATAGGAAAATAATCGGAACAGCCACTAAACAAATGAGCGCCAGCTTCACATTTAATAAGAACATGGCGGTATAAATGCCAATCATGTAAATGGCACTTGTGACGAAATTCGCTAGTACTGTAACATATAAATCACGAATGGTTTCTGTGTCATTCGTAATCCGCGCGACAACCTTTCCAGCCGGTAAATTATCAAAATACCGAATCGGAAGCGTTTGAATATGTTCAAATACGTCCACTCGCATTTTTTGAATAATGCGATTTGCAATACGCTGGAGTAAATAGTGTTGCCCATATTGAAAGAAAATCGCAATGACGAGCATCCCAAAATAAAATAGAACAAGCTGTACCAAACCACTGATTTCCGGCTGATAAAAAGCAAAGATTTCCTCTTTGGATAAACGCTGTACCTGATACGTCTCACGCTCGCTTCCATTTTCAATGGTGAGCTGATCCCCTTCTATTGTCCGGCTCCCGTCAAATCGAATCGGTTCATTCACAAAATAGTACCCAAATCCGACTTGCACGACATTGATTTGCTTTCCAGCTTCATTTTGATTCTGTAGCCGGTCACTTCTTATATAGTTATTTCCCTGGTAATAAACCGTTTTATCTGTTTTTTCATTTACCTCAACATACGGTTTTTCTACACCTAAAATATGATCATCAATCATTTTTTTCCCAATGAAAGGTCCTGTCAACTCAGCACCAACTGCAATGATCAGAAAGATCAAAGCAACAGACAATACTTTTTTATACAGGAGTGCATAGGCAAGAAGTCTTCTCCCTGTTGTCATGCCTCATCCCCTCCTTCCAGCTGATTTGTCAGCTGCTGACGCAGAAATTGCTCTTTATACCATCCATCTTGCTGAATAAGCGCTTGATGGGTTCCCTTTTGAACAATACGTCCTTCTTCCATGACAAGAATGAGATCCGCATGCTCTACAGCTGATAGACGGTGGGTTGTAATAAATGTCGTTTTCCCATGACGATTTTGTCTTAAATTCTCTAAAATAGCCGTTTCTGTTTTTGCATCAACTGCAGATAACGAGTCATCCAAAATCAAAATGTCTGGATCAATTAATAAAGCACGTGCAATGGAAATCCGCTGCTTCTGTCCTCCTGACAGCGCCACTCCCTTTTCTCCAACCATGGTTTCCAAGCCTTCTGGTAAAAGGCGTAAATCCTTTTCAAAGTAAGCATCTTTAATCGCTTGTGCTAATTCAGCTTCTCTCGCGTCTCTATGACCGAAACGCATATTCTCTTCTACACTTTTTGAGAAAAGGACATGATCTTGCGGAACATAGCCAATCCATTGGAACAGTTGATCCAATTCAATGTCCTCAATTGGAACACCTGAAAGCAAGATCTTCCCATCACCTGTCGGATACTGACGAAGAAGCTGTTTGACAATCGTTGTTTTTCCGCTTCCCGTTTTTCCTGTAATACCAATCGTTTGCCCTTTTCGTACAGTAAAGGAGACATCCGTTAGATTATCTTTAGAGGAAGTTGGATACCTAAATGTCACATGTTCAAATTGAATATCGCCAGGCTCTTGTAATCTTTTTGGCTTGGCTGCGTCAGTTACATCCGGTTGATAACTGAGTGTATGATTCAACCGGTCTAATGAGGCATTTCCTCTTTGCATGATATTAATCAATTCACCAATGGCAAACATTGGCCAGATCATCATCCCCAGATAGACGTTAAATGCGACAAGCTCACCAATGGTTAAATCACTTTGGAACACAAGATATGCGCCGTAACCGATACCGATTAAATAACTGATCCCCACAAGCAATTTCACCGTCGGCTCAAACAATGAATCAATGATCGCTACTCTCATATTTTTTTGAAAAACATCATCTGTCATTTCTCGAAAGCGATTCACATCTTGTTTTTCCTGTACAAAAGACCGAATCACCCGAACGCCGGCAACTGATTCTAATACACGATCATTCATATCACCAAATGCATCTTGAGCGACTGTAAAGCGTTCATGAATTTTACTGCCATAAAACGCTATCAAAATCGCCATCAGCGGCATCGGAATAATGGCCATTAAAGTTAATTTCCAGCTGATCGTCAGCCCCATCGTAAAAAAGATCATCAGCATGTAAGCAGTGGAATCGACTAATGTTAAAACGCCAAAGCCTGTTGTTAAAGCCACAGCATTCAAATCATTTGTACCTAGCGCCATTAGATTTCCGGTTTTTTTCTTTTCATAAAAGGTGGGTGTCATCTTCAGTAAGTGGCGCATTAATTTTCCGCGCATCACACGCTCCATGACATTCGCGCCGCCAAATAACTGATACATCCAAAAGTAGGTGAGCGCATAGACACTGACACCAAGTAAGCAAAAAATGGTTACGTAAAATAAGATACTGGATGTTGTAAATTGACCAGACCGAATGTCATCAACTGCTTGCCCCAGATACCTCGGTGGCAGCATTTCAAGCACATTCACAATGAGCAGCAGCGTAATGGCGATTGTATAGCGCCTCCACTCTTGTTTAAAGAACCAGCCTAATTTCACAAATACTGAAAACATGTTTGTCTCTCCTTTTAAAGCTAGCCGCTTTCTATATTTTCCTGATTGTCACCTTGTTTCGTTTTTTGAACTTTTGTCATTTGTCTTGCCTTTGGCATGTTCACATGCTTTCACTCCTCTTCATTTAGTTGTTGATGCATTCCATTATTTCGAGATACGAAATGTATACAACAAAAAAAGAGGCAACCAGCTAACTGGTACGCCTCTTTTATACATGATAAAAAGGCGCATGTTGACAAATACGCAACATACGCCTTGATTCATCCGATCAATTGGAACATACGAGTCCCTTTTCAATGACCAATGAAGGTGTAATTGTCACGTGAATCAACCCATTCATGCAGTTTGATTTCATTCTTCCAATGATGTTGCACATGACATTTCCTCCTTTTGGCTCTTGAATCTTTTTTTATCTTATAGTGGCTGTCACCATTTTGTCAATAAATTTTTTTCAATAAATGAAATTTTCTAACAAAAACACAATCGTTTTCATGTGTATCTTTTTCTCATAACGGGTATACCATGAACGTATAGACTCCTTTTGAAAGGAATGAGGACATTGTTTCAAGCTGATCGGATGGTCGTTGCGTTTGATGGACATGAAGACAGTAAGAAAGCATTAAAGAAGGCAATCGCTTTAGCCAAAACGTTGAATGCCAAGCTGACCGTTGCCTACGCTCATGATGGGAAATCCAGCAGACAGGTGTTTGATGCACCTCGCCCAATGACTGGCGGCGCTTATATCGGAGGCGGCATGGCAGACCTTCAAACACCCCCTGTGTACGTACCTCATGATGAACAGCAAAGTCCCTTGATTTTTGAAGATCATACAGAAGAGGTCGTTGCAGAAGCAAGAATGCTGTTAAATGAAGAGCAGTTTGAAGCTGCGATTGAAATTGTTGAAGGGGAGCCTGCAGAAGCGATTATCGAATACGCTGAAAAGATTTCAGCAGACCTCATCGTCATGGGAGCACGTGACCAAAGCAGATTGAAAAAAATGCTCTTTGG
Organism: Bacillus sp. FSL K6-2869; assembly: GCF_040869405.1. Lineage (NCBI taxonomy): Bacteria > Bacillati > Bacillota > Bacilli > Caryophanales > Bacillaceae > Bacillus > Bacillus sp. FSL K6-2869. The sequence continues at coordinate 972,065 of NZ_CP152035.1, read as the reverse complement.
CAGTGTGAGTGAAAAGTTATCGTCCAAATCAGATATACCTGTACTGATCGTGAAATAAATGTCATCACAAAAGGCTGTAAACATTGGTTTACAGCCTTTTTCCTTTTACGAAGAAATAGATGCTTCGCTTTCATGCTTAATTTTTTTCTGGAACCCTTCCTGTACACGCTTCGTGATCTCTCCTGGAACACCTTCCCCAACTGGCTGACCATCTATCTCTACAATTGGAATCACTTCAGCTGTCGTTGAACTGATGAAAATTTCCTGTGCATGCAAAAGTTCGTCTTTACTCATGCGGGTTTCTTCCACACGACATCCTTCTTCCTGACAAACCTCTAGCAGCTTTCTACGTGTAATGCCGTTTAAAATCAGGTTATTTGCTGGGTGTGTACGAATGACACCGTCAATGACGGCATATACATTCGAGGACGTCCCCTCTGTCACAAAGCCGTCTCTTATTAAAATCGCTTCAAACGCACCAGCTTCAGACGCTTTCTGCTTTTCCATGACGTTATATAAAAGGTTTAAGCTTTTAATATCACACCTTAACCAGCGAAGATCTTCAGACAATAGAGCTTTCACACCAGCTGTCTGCTCTTGAATAGGCTTTTTCACTTGAAATGTATATGCCGTAATTTGAGGGGTAAGTACACCATATTGATGTTTACGAGGTGCGACGCCTCGCGTGACTTGAATATACACGCCGCCATCAATCACTTGATTATCTGCGACTAGCTTCTTCAAATTCTCTTCCATATCGGATACTGTACCTTGCAGATGAATGCCAATTTCCTTTGCACTCTTGAATAGACGCTCAGTATGCTCTTTTAATGTAAACAAAGTCCCATTATATACGCGGATGACCTCATAGACTCCGTCGCCAAATTGATAGCCTCTGTCTTCAATATCAACATGTGCATCTTTTTTTTCAATAAAATCCCCATTGTACAATACTTTCATATGGAATCTCCCCTTCGCTTTGCTTAATGGTTGAATCTGATGCTATCTTAGCGGATAAATGTAAACGTTTCAATGATTATTCAGAATTATTTCATATCCATTTGACTGGATAACCTTCTATTGTAACAAATATAGATTCATAACCAAAAAGATTCCAATTTTTTAGCATCTTCTATATTCATAGGCTCTTTTTTCCTGTATACTTACTCCATATGAGCACGACAAAAAACAGCGAAAAAAGACAGAATCCACTACATGATTCGACACAAACTACTGATTTATTGGAGCGATTGTAATGCAACGGGTTACGAAAAAACAGACACCTTCAAACACGATGCTGCTCTCAAAGGCGATTGGTCTAGTCATCCTGACATTGATCCTTTTTTTCATTTGGGATATGTCTAAAACCAATATGCAGGCAGCAGATCAACCGAATGAAGTGTCTGCGAGCAGTCCATTTCGAGACACAAGTACAAGTCTGAAAGCAAAAGATGATTCGCCAAAAACATTAGATGCACATTTTAAGATCAATCCAAACAAACATGTAACGGATCAAACGATCTTTTTGACCTTTGATGATGGCCCTTCTGCTACATCAAATCAGCTGTTAGATGTGCTAAAGTCACAGCAAGTGAAGGCCACATTTTTTATGCTCGGGCCGCAAATCAAAGAACACCCAGCAGCTGTGAAAAGACTTCATCAAGAAGGTCATCAATTAGGACTTCATGGCATCACGCATGATGTGAAACGCTTTTATCAAAAAAGTGATTCTCCTGTAAATGAGATGAAAGAAGATCAACGTATATTGGCTTCTGTTACTGGTGAATATACACATCTTGTGAGAACACCTTATGGCAGTTCACCAAACTTAACAGACCAGCAAAAAACACGTTTAAAACAAAAAGGCTTTGTATACTGGGACTGGACCATTGACAGTCTTGACTGGAAATATAAAAGCTCAAAATATGTACCAGAAGTATTAAATCAGCTGCAAGTGCTTGAAACCAAGTACCCGAAAGAGCCAAAAATCATCTTAATGCATGATCAGCCAGCTACCGCAAAATACTTAAACAGTCTGATCACACAATTAAAGGCGAAGGGCTACACGTTTGAAGTCCTTGATGAAACAATGAAGCCACTACAACAATAAAGCAAACCCGCACCTATTGGATGCGGGTTTTTTATAATTTATAAAGCATTCACAAGCTCGCCAATTCGTTCGTGAAAGACAAGATCAAACAGCGGATCGAATTCCGTTTCACTTAAATTCATCATGACCTTAAAGATGGAAGGATGATGAGCAGCATCTTCTGGAATATATCGGGCTGGTGCCACTTCTAAGGAAGTTCCCATGACGAGTAGCATGTCCGTTTGCTGGAGTGATTTCTCCACTTGATCAAAGTGCTTCACCATGTCTCCAAAAAGGACAACATCTGTTTTGAGCACTCGCCCACACGCGCGGCCGTCTGATGAAATCCGCTCACAAACCGGTACCTCTTCTTGTAATAAATAAGGCAGTTCGTATGTTGACCCGCATGATGGACATGTAGCTGTTTGAATGGAACCATGCAGTTCATACACATGCTGGCTTCCCGCTTTTTTATGCAGACCATCGATATTTTGCGTGAAAATATCCACGCGTTTTCCTTGCTTTTCTAAATTGGCTAAAAAAGCATGTCCAGCGTTTGGCTCGTACTCTCCACTCATCTTCATTTGAAACAATTCTTTGAATTTCGGCCAAAATTGATGAGGATGTGATAAAAAGTAGGACCGGCTCATTGCCTCCATGCGAGAAGTATCTTCTGTCCATAGTCCACCCGTTGATCTAAAATCGGGAATTCCCGATTCTGTGCTCATCCCAGCACCTGAAAGGACTGTAATATGTGAGGCCTTTGATAATCTCTCTCTTAGCGCTGCCACTTTTGTTTGATCCAACCACCATTCCTCCTTTATTCACCGAGCTGTTTCTCACCTTTTTGTTTCATATAAATGGTCTGTCCAGGGAAAGCAAATTCTACCCCTTCTTCATGGAAAATATCAATAATGCGATAGTTAATATCCTGCTTAATATCCAGGTTTTCAGACCAAGCCGTTGTGTTTGTATAAAAGTTAAAGAATAAGTTTAAATAGCTGTCTGCCAGCACATCGAAATTCACCATAATCGTTTCCTTATGAACCCCATCATGCTCATAAAGCATTTGCTTCAGACGTTTGATGCACTTATCAATGTTTTCTTTCGGTGTATTGTAAGATACGCGAACGGAGAACGTAATTTGACGTTTATTCATTCTCGTCCAATTTGTGATCGGCTCCTTTGAAAGGGTCGAATTTGGCACGGTCACCACCGCTTCAGCAGGTGTTCTAAATTTTGTGCTTCGGAAGGTAATGTCCTCTACAGTCCCAAGTACACTTGGAGTCTCTACAAAATCGCCCATTGTAAAAGGCTTCTCTGTAATAATCACAATTCCTCCAAAAAAGTTCGCCACTGTATCCTGCGCAGCGAGTGCAAAAGCAAGACCACCTAGGCCAAGCCCTGCCACAAGTCCGTTCACATCATAATTAAATTCTTGTGCAATGACGCTAATACTCAGTGCAATAATCATAAACCGAAGAACCTTTGATAAAAATGGGGCTAAAATATCATCCATCTCTAATTCAAATTTTGAATTCACTTTTTGAAATAAGAAGGAAGAAGCTGCGGTTAGATTACAAAGCCCCCACGTCAGCATCAAAATAATAGAAGATCTATACAATTTGACAATGACATCCATATGGTGCTCAAAGTATGGGGCTTGTCTTAACGCAAAATATAAACCTAGTGCCACAAAAAACAGTCTCGCAGGTTTTTCAAACGCCACGACAATTTGGTTAATGACTTCGGTTTTAGACCGATTTGTCAGCTTAAAGAGCAGGTGAAACAAGTATTTCGTAAATACTTTTCGAAGTAATAAAAAAAGCAATAAAATACAAAGGCTAATGCCTATTTGGATCGCAATATCAACTGTAAAATATGTATCCATCCATTTTTGTGTAAACATCTCTGTCTCTCTCCTTTAAAACAATCCTCTCTAGTTTATAATATAACCTTCGTTTATGTCCTCTCTTAAATGTCTGACCTCTATATAAAAAGCCTCGGGACCTATCCCGAGGCATGATGTTCAATTATGAAATTTTGGCTTGAGACATATCGACGGGCAGCAAACTACTTTTTCTTCTGAGCCTGATCAAGGAGAGTCGCTTTAAACATTTCAGCATCCGTTTCGGCCTTAATACGTTCTTCCACTCTAATTCTCCCTTTACCCAATCATCTCGCCTCCTTTTCATCATTATAAAACATCAGAATTTTCAGTCAACATGACGAAAGCACTAATATTTTGACGAACGCTGACGATTTGGACAAAATTGATCGAAGAAAAATTGATGTAATTCAGGTTTACTCAATCAAAGCTTGCTCTATTCCTGTAAATTTTTCAAAATGATACATCAAGCTTTTTCGGTACATGAGGTTCCATGATAATACGGCGCTCTTCTTCTCCATATAGTAAAGAAGGAAAACCACCAAAGCATTTGATATGATAAGACCAGAACTTATGTCAGGGAGCTGGAGCAAGTGTATATTATCGCACATAGAGGGTCATCAAGCGCAGCCCCAGAAAATACAATCGCTGCGTTTGATGTAGCTGTCGAGCAAGGAGCAGATTATATTGAATTAGACGTACAAATGACAATGGATCAGCACGTCGTCGTCATCCATGATGATACCGTTGAGCGAACGACGAACGGAAACGGCTTAGTCAAAAGCTATACACTTGATCAGTTGAAAAAACTGGACGCAGGAAGCTGGTTTGACCAACAGTATACGAATGAACGAATTCCAACATTACAAGAAATTCTTGAAAGATACAGTCAGCGGATTGGGATATTGATCGAGATCAAACACCCAAAACGGCAGATAGGAATCGAAAAGGCCGTTGCCCGCATCATCAATCGGTTTGCCTATTCTCGTCATATCATCATTCAATCTTTTGATGTTCATGCACTACAAAGAATTAAAGCATTCGCCCCTTCTCTTCGCACAGCTTTGATTATAAAGCCTGATGCATTTAAACTAACGAAACGAAAGTTAACGACATACAGCTCGTTTGCAAATTGTCTTAATATGAAGAAAACGATGATCAATAGATGGTGGATAGACCGCATCCACACATTCGGGATGGATGTGTTTATATGGACTGTAAAAGATCAAAAAACAGCGGATCGAATCAAAAAATATCCAATTGATGGTGTGGTAACGGATAACCCGCTATTTTTTCAAAAGGAGAAATGATGCACATGAAAACTTATTTCGCCGTTTTTATCGGTGGATTGATTGGTACACTTTGCAGATATGAACTAAGCCAAACTGTCATCAGCCAGACCTTCCCTTATGCAACGATGATTGAAAACATTTCCGGCAGCCTGCTTCTTGGTTTTGCGACAGGATACTTTCTATTTCAGAAAGGAAAAAAATATCTTGCAGCTTTGATTGGAACAGGGTTTTGCGGCGGGTTTACGACCATGTCCACCTTTTCTAAAGAGACAGTTCTTCTGTTACAGGCAGGGCAGTTCAATTTAAGTATGATGTACATCCTGCTCTCAGTCATTGCTGGAGTAGCCGCTGCTTTAGCTGGCCTGATCCTTGCTGAACGGCTCTTTCATCAAAATAAGCAGCAGAAAGGAAGCAGATAAATGATTGTTTTTTGTACAGCTGTAGCTGGAGGGATCGGTAGTGCATGTCGTTTCTTCATCAGCCAAACAATCCAGAAAACTCCATCCCATGCCCTTTTCCCGTACAGTATTATTTTCATTAATTTATTAGGTGCAGCCGGTTTAGGTTTTCTCACAGGCGCTGTAACGTCCAATCATCCACTTCTAGTGATCATAGGAACTGGTTTTTTTGGCGGCTTTACCACATTCTCTACGTTTAGTGTAGAATCTGCGACGATGCTGATGCAGCGTCAAATAGGAAATCTTGCTGCCTATTTACTTGTGACAATTATCGGCTCTTTATGCCTTTTTGCGGCGTTTTATCAAATAGGACAACTTCTGTTTTAAATATCTGTGATGGCAGCTAGGCTGATGAGCAGTTGATCCATCAGCTGGCGCTTCATTAAAAATAGTGTCTTCTCACTATAGCCGATTTCGATTGCACATTTTGCCATGCGCCAATCTCGAAAATACTTATAATCAATGAGCTGCTGCTCTATTTCATCCAATTCTTTTAAAGCCGTTTCAATACAAGCAACAATCAGTTCATACTGACTTTTCTGCTCTTCTAATTTTTGACGTGCCATATGATGATGTTGGAGAGAACTTCGCTTTTCAAGCTGTCTTTCAATATTTAAAATGGCTGCTTGATAGTTCTTGAAATTTTTTAAATGAAACTCAATACGTTTCATTGAGGTTTTTTTCTCCGCGATACTTGCTGTTTCATACCAGAGCATGTCCATCCCCCTTTTACGAACGTTTGTTCTTATTATATACGAACATATATTCTTAAAAAAGAGGCTAAATACCTAAAAAAACCTTGAGCTTATTTTTCGCTCAAGGTCATTTCATTTACTAACAGCGGCTCTTTTATATCAAGCCCTGTGCGTGTATTTTCTTTTTCTGATGATGTGACGCCTTTTTTCAGGTCGATCTTTTTCACATAGCGTCCATCCATCTCCAAGACCTTCATCCGAATATCATCAAGATAAATGGATTGTCCTTCTCGGATATCAATGTTCTCATTTAAGATTAGCCCGCCTATCGTATCAATTTCTTCATCATGATATGACATTTCGATCAAATCTTGAACTTCCTCTAATCTCACTTTTCCATCTAATATATAATGATGCTCCGCTCTCTTTTGAATGACAGGCTGCTCATCTTCATCGAATTCATCTCGAATGTCTCCAACAATTTCTTCTAAAATATCCTCCGTTGTGACAAGTCCAGATGTCCCGCCATATTCATCCGTTAAAATCGCCATATGCATTCGATCGCGCTGCATCTTGACGAGAAGCTCTTGAATTGGAATCGTGTCAATCACTTCAATCACTGGATAAATATAATCTTGAAGCTTCAGTTGATCTTTTTCTCCTTGATACACAATATCTGCAAAGAGCTGCTTTTTGTTGAGCATGCCAATGACATGGTCTTTATCCCCTGAAAACACGGGGAAGCGTGTGTACTTTTCCTTTGTCATGATCGCCAGTATTTCGTCTAACGCCATATCTTCTGGAATCGCACAAATTTCTCTTCGCGGTATCATAATTTCTCTTGCGATTCGATTATCAAAATCGAATATCTTGTTCATATAATTATACTCTGATGAGTTGATTTCCCCATTTTTTAAGCTTTCAGATAATAAAATCTTTAATTCCTCTTCGGAATGGGAATGTTCTTTTTCAGACCCCATATCGATACCCATCATTTTCGTTAGCACACGGGCTGACCCGTTCAACACATAAATGAAAGGATACATAAGGATATAAAATGCATGCAGCGGTCCTGACAGCCAAAGCGTCATTTTTTCTGCCTTTTGTATGGCAAGTGTTTTTGGTGCAAGCTCGCCAACAACTACATGCAAAAAGGTAATAATAGAGAACGCAAGTGTTGCTGAGATCAGGCTGATTGCTGAATCAGGAATGTTTGTCAAACCAAAACCTCGAACTAAAAGTTCTTTTACTGCCGGTTTACCGATCCACCCTAAACCAAGGGATGTCACTGTAATACCGAGCTGGCAGGCTGACAAATATTCATCTAGCCTTGATGTCACCTTTTTCGCCATGATAGCCTTTTTGGACCCTTCGGCAACAAGCTGATTAATTCTTGAACTTCTCACCTTTACAATGGCAAATTCAGATGCAACAAAGAAAGCTGTTAAAGCAATCAAAACTCCGACTATACTCAGATTAACAATATCGTCCATTTAACCTTGCTCTTTCTTAGAAGAACAAGGAGTCACCTCCTGATTGATGATGTTGTCTTTTGCAAAACGGTTAACTGATTAAATAAGACTACTTTGAGGGCCCCACTTAACCACCTCCGGTTCACGTAAAATCCGTCTCTCTACATATATATGAAACGGTATTCATTTTATCTTACCATAAATAATCTGAAAATTCCTGTATCGCTACAGTATTTTAGAGATGACAACCTAAATTGATGGAAATGCCCTTTGTTTCTTCATATTGGCAGGAAATCTGAACAATTATCTTGTATTTCAGACTCGAATTATATTAAACTATTTTCATAAACTATAACGTGACGGTTAGGAGGAGATGTTCAGATGGGGCTGAGAAAAAGTATCGTATTGGTGAACTAGCACAGATTGCACAGGTGACGAAACGAACTGTAGATTATTATACGAATCTAGGGTTGCTTGCGCCTGTTAGATCTTGCTCTAATTATCGTTATTACGATGAACATGCTTTAAAACGATTACAATTAATCGTTCTTTGCAAACAGCAGAGATTGGCTCTTTCTGACATCAAATCCAGATTAGATGAACAATTCCCTTCTCAAAAGGAAGATCCTGATGAACTTGTCCATTTAACCTCTGATATCGATCGGATGAATGAGCATATGGACCGCATTTTGGCACGTTGTAAGCAGCTTCAGCCAGAACAACGTGAAAAACTAAAAGAGCAGCTTACTCCTGAAAAAATGACGGCTGTCCAATCATTTTTACTGCTGTTAAGTTAAAATTTTTACTAAACAGGAGGTGTTACCTTCGTTCTCAAAGTCAGAACGAAGGCCTTAATTGGACATAGTTAATTTACTTATAGTTGCTTTGCTTATAGCTTTAACCGCATTTTTCGTTGCATCAGAGTTTGCGATCATTCGCTTAAGAAGCTCAAGAATTGATCAGTTAATCGCAGAAGGTAATAAAACAGCAGTTGCTGTCAAGCATGTCACGACTCACCTTGATGAGTATCTGTCGGCCTGTCAGCTCGGTATCACCATTACCGCCCTTGGTATTGGTTGGTTAGGGGAAGAAACAATTGCGCATATGCTTGCTCCACTATTTGTAGAGCTGTCGATTCCTCAATCAGCCAGTCATATTGTCACTTTTATTATTGCGTTTAGTATTATGACGTTTTTACACGTCGTGGTTGGAGAGCTTGCACCAAAAACACTCGCCATTCAAAAGGCTGAGCAAGTGTCCCTTCTATTTGCTAGACCGCTTATGATTTTTTACAAAGTGATGTTCCCTTTTATCTGGGTATTAAATGGATCTGCTCGTTTGTTAACAAAAGCGTTCGGTCTTCAGCAAGTTTCTGAGCATGACATGGCGCACTCTGAAGAAGAATTGCGGATTATTTTATCAGAGAGCTATAAAAGCGGCGAGATTAACCAGTCTGAATTCAAATATGTGAATAAAATTTTTGAATTTGATGACCGTCTGGCGAAAGAAATTATGATTCCTCGTACCGAAGTTGTCAGCTTCCCGCACGATATTACGATTGAGGAAATGCTGAAAGTGACCAAAGTCGAGAAATATACACGTTATCCAATTGAAGATGGCGATAAAGACAACATCATCGGTGTTGTGAATATTAAAGAAGTACTCACTGCATGTATTAGTGGTGAATGTTCCACAAGTGATACGATCGAACATTTTGTAAACCCGATTATTCATGTAATTGAAACAGTTCCTGTTCATGATCTACTGCTTAAAATGCAGCGTGAGCGTGTACACATGGCCATTTTATCAGATGAATATGGCGGTACAGCAGGACTTGTAACAGTTGAAGACATCCTTGAAGAAATCGTCGGTGAAATTCGTGATGAATTCGATATTGATGAAATCAACGAAGTGCGTAAACTGGGAGAAGACCACTATATCTTTGATGGAAAGGTCCTTGTGGATCAAGTCAACCTGCTACTAGGTATTCAACTTGATAACGAAGAAGTCGACACAATCGGCGGCTGGTTCCTTACACAAAAATATGAAGTCGAGAAAAATGACGCGATTCGTGAACAAGGCTATGAATTTATCATTAATGAAGTCGATGGACACCATGTGGCATACATCGAAGTCAAAAAACTAAACGAACAACTATTAGAAGCAGCTGAAGAAGGCGCTTCTTAAGAAAAAAAACGACCCTTGCCTTAGCAAGTGGTCGTTTTCTTTATCCCTTTTCGATTAACTTAGCTTCAAGTTCTTTGATTCTTGTGTTTAATACTTCTGTCATCGCACCTAATCTTTCTTTTGGCGGCAGATGATCAAATTCAGACTGCTCAATCGGTTCACCAATGATTAAGCGCATTTTCCCCTTCTTAAAAAGGCTTTTTGCATTAGAAGGTCCTTTGTACGCTGCTGGTACGATTGGTGATTTGCCGAGCTGCGCAATCGTAACGGCCCCTCTTTTTAAAGGAACATCTTCCGTTGTACGTGTTCCGCTTGGAAAAATCCCAACGATTTTCCCCTCTTTTAATAATTTAATGGGCGTTTTAATACTGCTTGGCCCAGGATTCTCTCGATCAACTGGAAAAGCATGAATCTTCTTTAAAAATCCGCCGATCCATTTATTTGCAAACAATTCTTTTTTCGCCATGTAGTGGATCTCAAACGGAAGAATTCCTGCGCCTAATGCAAGAACATCCACAAAACCCTCATGCGTACAAGCAATGACAAACCCCCGATCTGTTGGCAGATTCTCTTTTTGATATACTTTGATTCCGCCTCGGAGAGCAAAAAATGCTTTGACGGTATAGCCTGAAAATTTATACATAGTGCACTTCCTTTGTTTGAAGAATGAAGGATTTGTTTCTATTATAACAAATTTTTTATTACCTGGTACTAAAAATTTTCTCCTGCTGATAAAATAGAGACGGTTCACTAAAATCATCTTTTCACTTAAGATGACCGCTCCTTCTGTATTCAAGCATGTGTTTTTAGGAGAGAATAGAGGAAGAAATGTGTCCGAAATTGTCGTTTTTTGAGTTTTTTTCCTGATTTGTTCTATTGAAAACACTTTATAAATGATGCAAATTTCGCTATGATAAGGAGAAATGATTTTGATTCGGTGAAAGAGATGAGTAATGTACGGCCTATGAGAAGTTTCGTGCAACTTTATGCCTTTCTTATGCGTGTATAACATAGAGGGGAGAAAAATCAGTGACGATCGATGAAATTTATCAAATGTATATGAACGATGTTTACAGGTTTCTGCTCTCCATGACAAAAGACAAACATTTGGCAGAGGACTTATTGCAGGAAACCTTTATGCGTGCTTATATACATATTCATTCCTACGACCATAGCAAAGTGAAACCTTGGTTATTTCAGGTGGCACGAAATGCTTTTATTGATTATGTCAGGAAACATAAAAAAGAAGTGACCATATCGGATGATCTCATTGGCGGCCTTTTACAAACGTCTGTACAAAGTCCCGCTGAACAGATTGAAATAAAAGAAGTCCTCAACATGTATTTGGAGCAGCTTCCAGATAACTACAAGGAAGCGTTGACATTGTATTATTTAAAAGAACTGAATTACAAAGAAGCATCCAAGGTCATGAATATTACTGAAGCAAATTTTAAAAGTGTTTTATTTCGTGCAAGGCAGCGCCTAAAAGCACTATATAACAGAGGTGTTAATGATGAATGAAGAGTTTAATAAGCGATGGGAACAATATAATAATGGCGAGATGAATGAAGAAGAAATGATGGCGTTTGAAGAAGAGCTCGAAGAAAATGAAAAACGCTTAAGCCAAGAACTGAATGACTCAGATTGGACAGACTTCTCCATCAGTCCTGAAAAACAAAAAGCCATTTTACAATACGGAAAAAGAAAGTCCTATTTACGTATTTCTGTGCTTGCTGTCATATCTACACTGATTATTTTACCGCTTTGTACACTAGGTAGTTATCTATACTACGGCGTTGGCGGAGCAGACAGTAAAGGCAATCATTTTATGGAAACGGCCGCTGTAACAGTCGCCCTAACAAAACCGAATGTCGCCATTGATATGAAGGATTTAAAAGGGCAAGTCAAACTGTTTGGTATGAACACAGAACTTAAGCTACAAAAACAAATTGGCAATAAAACAGAAGCCATCGGCAGTGAACAAATCGAAATGTTTTTCGATAAATTAAAGCAGCCTACGATCTCTTATTATGGAGACAGCGCACGTAATACGGAGGATTTCTTTACGCACCCTTCGTCTCAGGCAGATACATCTAAAAAACAAACACTCACTACTCTAGACAAGCTACCTGAAGGAACAGTGAGTGAAGTGTATGTATCCTATGACAAAGCATACACACCGAAAGACGTGTATTCATTTGCTAAAAAATATGATATGAAAGTGCTTTGGAATGCGATAAAAACAGAAGATTCATTAAGTGGAAATCAGCGTCCAATCGGTTTTCCCGGGAAAGACTCTGAATTTTTAAAAGAGCTTCAGCACACATCAAAAACAGAGGTTGATCAGTTCAAAGATGCCCTCGCCTATGTCAACCAGCATCCATCCTGGGCAAAAACGATCTCTGGCAGACCTGAACTTGACCTCTCTAACCGAATACGCTACATCAATCAAAATGGTGTCACGGTTTACGGTTCTGTTGTCACAGGTCCTTCTAAAGAAATAGAGAAATTTGTGAAGACAAAACGCATTAAAACGGCCAAAGTGAGCGAGGTGGAATTATGGAATTGGTAAGAATCTTTAAAGAGCATAATGTGTTTGGCTGGATTTCGGTCGGCACCGCTATTTTATCGCTGCTCATGCTGAACCTCGCCATTATTAGCAATGTGACATTTTATTCGTTTCAAATGCTTCCTTTTGCAATGGCCGCAGTTCCATTCGGTGTGATTGAACTGTTCATTAAAAAAGGCCGCACTGGACCAGGTTTCCTAGGCGTCGTTCTGAATATTTTTGTCATCGTTTGTGTCTATGCGATCGTCTCGATTGATGTCGATCTTCAATTAGGTTTTTAAAACTCATTAGATAAAAAGCCCGTGTTACTTGGCTAATACCAAGCAGCATGGGCTTTTTTATGATATCATTTTTATTTTCTTTCATTGACTGCAAAGGTTTTCTATCACGCTGAAAAAAGAAGACAAAGGGCTAAAATAAAGTTCATTTTAGCCCTTTGTCAACAATTTGAGACTGCTTTATAAGCAGTCTCTAGATGATGTTAGTTTACAAATGTCTTTGCGCCAAGGTAAATTGGCTTCCAATAGCTTGAAGTCATATCGCTGATCGTCACACCATCAGAAGCAGCGTGGATAAACTTGTTGTTCCCAAGGTAGACACCCATGTGAGATGGGCCAGATTTATAGGTTGTAAAGAAGACAAAATCTCCAACTTTAGGTGTTGAAACGCTTTTCATTGATCCCCAAAAACCTTCAGTCGTTTGTCTTGAAATCTTTGTTTGTTTGTTAATGATATACCACATAAAACCGCTGCAATCAAAGCCTTTCGGTGTCGTTCCACCCCATTTATATGGTGTACCGTTTTGTGCTTTCGCATCTGCTACGAGTTTAGACGTATTTAAAGAAGAAGTAGCAACTGTTTTTTCTTTGACAGGTGTTGGTTTCACTTTGGATGTCTTTTTCACTTTCAGCTTTTGTCCAATTTTAATCAGATCTGTTTTGAGTTTATTTAACGATTTCAGCTCTTTCACTGTCATTCCATATTTTTTGCCGATTTTAGATAAAGTATCTCCTTTGACAACTTTATGAGTGGCTGTCGTTGAAGACGCTTTTACTTTTGTTGTTGTTTTTGATGTTTTCGTTACCTTTTTTGAAGAAGTACCATTCACTTTTAAGGTTTGTCCAACATAAATCGTGTTAGATTTCAGTTTATTGTCTGATTTAATCTTACTCACGGTTGTTTTGTATTTTTTCGCTAGAACAGAAAGAGAGTCACCTTTTTGAACCTTTACTGATTGTGCTGAGGCAGCTCCGGCAAATAATGTCGTCCCAAGTAGAACTGCACTTGCAGCTGTGATCAATTGTTTTTTCATTTGTTCCTCCTGTATGTATCTATCGTGATCCGAATTTTTATCTACTTTCTATTATAAGGATCGAATACCAGAAGAAATAGTCTTGACTTCCTACGACATTATGCTTATTAATTCGGCAAAAAATATTTTTTTTTAGGGTTCTTTTTATTTCATTTTTATTACACAATCATGACAAAACAAATGCATCTTGTCATAGATAAATCATACATTCATTTCTCTTTTTGGTTCATTCTATGTAAAGTGGACCTTTACAATTTTAAAGTGAACTTTACGGTGCTGTCATTTGGAATCCACACTTCTGTTCTACCATTGTAAACGTGAGAGCGATACATAAACAATGAGGAGGCAAAATGAATGAGTGTGTTGAAAAGCTCGAAAACGAAAATAGCTGCAATCGCAGCCGCATCAGTGTTATCGATTGGTATTTTTTCAGGAATTGAATTTGGACAGGCTGACAAAGCTGAGGCTAAAAAGAAACCAAAAAATGACGTACAAAATGTGATCGTGCTCATTGGAGATGGCATGGGAACACCTTACCTTTCAACTTACCGCTCATTTAAACACAACGGTGATCTTTCCAAGCAAACAGCGTTTGACCCTTACCTCACTGGCATGCATAAAACATACCCTGATGATTCTAAAAGTAACATTACTGATTCAGCAGCAGCTGGGACAGCCATGGCAACTGGTCAAAAGACATACAACAACGCCATTGGTGTAAACAAAAATGGCAAAAAACTAAAAACAGTATTAGAAGAAGCAAAACGCAAAGGAAAGTCTACTGGCCTTGTCGTCACATCTGAATTAACCAATGCGACACCTGCTGCGTATGCCGCCCACGATGTTTCTAGAAAAAACACAGCAGCCATTGCTGATGATTTCTTCGATGAGAAAATTGGCAAACAGCATACAGTCGATGTCATGCTTGGCGGAGGACTGATCGATTTTGTCCGCAAAGATCGTGATTTGACGAAAGAATTTCAAAAAGCAGGCTATCGTTACGTAACCAATAAAGCGGACTTACAAAAAAACAAACAGCAAAAATTGTTAGGCATTTTTGCTGACGGTGGTCTCGATAAAGCAATTGATCGTGATAAAACGACCCCTTCCTTGCAAGACATGACATCCTCAGCCATCAAACAGCTGTCTAAAAACAAAAAAGGATTTTTCCTCATGGTTGAAGGCAGTCAAATTGACTGGGCTGGACATGACCACGATATTGTCAGTGCAATGAGTGAGATGAAAGATTTTGAAAAAGCATTTGAAGAAGCCATTCGTTTCGCAAAAAAGGATAAAAACACGTTAGTCATCACGACAGCAGATCATTCAACTGGCGGCCTTTCCTTCGGGGCAGACGGCTCGGGCAGCTGGGATTATCAGCCTGTCAAAGCAGCAAAAAAGACACCTGATTTCATTGCAAACAAAATTGTAGGGGGTATGACGGTCGAGACTGCGCTTAAACAATACATCGACCTTGATTTCACAAAAGAGGAAATCGCCTCTATTCAAAAGGCAGCTGAAACAAAAGATCCTGTTCAAATTGATGATGCCATCGAAAAAGTCATCAATACGAGGTCTCATACAGGCTGGACCACATCGGGTCATACAGGGGATGAAGTACCATTTTATGCTTATGGGCCAACAAGCGAACAGCTAAAAGGGCTCATGGAAAATACAGATCAAGCGAAACACATTTTCAAACTGCTGAAAAACCAATAAAGTGCTAATCACAAAAAAAGATGTCTATTCGTAGACATCTTTTTTGATCATTAAGTGAGATACTTCCTATGAACCCCTTTTCCATCGTATGAAAACATCACTTCTTTTCCTTCAAGAACTGACTCGATGTGCACACTTCTTCCCCATAGCTGATACAAATATGGAAGCACCTTTTCTAAGTATTTGAGATCGAGCTCAATGCCTTCATACCAATGTTTAATATAGAGTTCATTGTTTTTTAAATAGTCGCCATCGATGACTGTCAAATACGGAAAACCGCCATTGACCCTCATGCTGACTAGCTGATCACGGACTGCCTTCCATTCTTTATCAATGACTTTATAGTCTCTCCCCTGCTTTTGAAACAAGTACAAATCTTCCCTCATCACAAGGTCTTTCGTTAAGTAATTTCGAATAAAAGAAATGTCTGATTCAATTTCCCGCACTTCAAACATTTTACTGCGACCCGACCCTTCCGTCACTCCTGCTTTTTTCAATTCCTCGCATGGATGATCGTAGCGCTCTTCAATATCTTCAAAAATCTTCAGCCCTAAATAGTAAGGATTGATTCCTGTCTTAGATGGCTGCACGACACCTGCATTTAATTTGGCAAATTCAATCGATTCACTTGAATCTAAATCAAGTTCACGCATAATCCGCTGGTGCCAATACGATGCCCAGCCTTCATTCATGATTTTCGTTTCTAGCTGTGGCCAAAAATAGAGCATTTCCTCCCTCAGCATCGTCAGCACATCCCGCTGCCAAGGCTCTAGCTCCCGGGAGTGTGCCTCGATAAAGAGCAATATATCTTTTTCTGGCTTTGGTGGGAATTGCTTGATCGTTTTCTTTTTCTCACGTGTTTTCGGTTCATCCATTCCCCACAAATCATCATATGGCGTATGACGTTTTGGTTTGTCCTCTTCATATTCATCTTCATCGTCGAGATTCCAGCTTAATTTTGAACGAACAAGCGACGGATCAATATGCTCCTGCAATGCCAATACAGCATCTAAAAAGGACTCGACTTCTTTTGTACCGTGGATATGTTCATATTCTTTAATTCGCTCTGCTGCCGCTGACATACTTTCCACCATATCTCGTTTTGTGTTTTGGAAACGGCAGTTGTTTTTAAAGAAATCGCAGTGTGCCAAGACATGAGCCACAATTAGTTTATTTTGAACAAGCGAATTGTTATCAAGGAGAAAGGCATAGCAAGGATTTGAATTAATCACCAGCTCATAAATTTTGCTTAATCCTAAATCATAATGAAGCTTCATTTTGTGAAATTGCTTTCCAAAGCTCCAGTGGCTAAATCGTGTTGGCATGCCATATGCACCGAATGTATAAATAATCTCCGCGGGACAGATTTCATACCTCATCGGATAAAAATCCAGACCAAATCCTTCTGCAATTTCTGTAATTTCATCAATGGCTCGTTGTAAAAGACGCTTTTCAGATACGCTCAAGGAAACCATCCCTCCTCATCGGACTTATCCCTACTATATGAGCGTACCTAAAAAAACATGATGTTCAGCCAGTTGTTTAGACGACTTCCATCTCTTTCATGGACTGCCCGCCGAACGCTTCAAAATGGATATTCTCTTCTGGAATGTCCAACGCTTTTAAAATAAGGATCATCTCTTGAGTAAATGCTGGGGAACCGCAAACATAAAATTGGCCTTTTCCTTCACCAATGACTGATTGAAGGAAAGGTCGGTCAATCCGCGTAGCCACCTTCTCAACCAGCTCACTCTTTATACTCTTTTCAAATTGTTCGTTACAAAGGATAATACGCCCCTCTGGAGATGAAGTGAGGACGTGTTCAAACTCTTGTTCAAAAGCAGTTACATCCTCTAGTCTGTCTGCATGAATCATCGTGAATGGCTGATTGTTATGCGACGCTGTTTTCACTAAACCAATCATTGGTGTGACACCAGAACCGGCACTAATCAAATAAACGGGTTCTTTTGTGTCATCTTGCAAGCAGAACATTCCCTGCGGCATACTGACGTGAAGAACATCGCCTTCTTCCATTTCATCATGCAGGAATGTGGAGACATGCCCATCTCGTTTCACTGTGATGCGATAGTAAGATGGGTGATATTGATCTGATAAACTGTATTGTCTGCTGCATACATAGGCTTCACCCGGCATATCTACCTGCACCGTAATGTATTGACCAGCTTCATACATTGGTAGCTCAGATTCATCCTCTGGTACTAAATAAAAGGAAATGAGTGATGGAGATTCTTGTTTCTTTTTCTTCAGAATAAACGGTTTGACATCTGCCCATCCACCAGTTTGTTTCACATTTTCAGCCATCATTTCTGCCTCAATGGTGATGAATATATTCGCAATGATGTCATATGCAGCCTTCCAAGCCAACAATGTGTCATCTTCCTCTGATAACCCAAATACCTCTTTCATTGCTTCAAGAAGGTGATATCCGACGATTGGGTACTGCTCTTTTTTCACCATGACACTGACATGCTTATGGGCAATTTGTTTCACAGCAGGAAGCAAGTCTGCCAAGCGGTCAATGTGCAGTGCAGCTTGATAGAGTGTTGCGGCAAGCGCCTCTGGCTGGCTTCCATTCATGAGATTTGTTTTATTAAACTGATTGAGTAGCTCTGGGTGCTGTCTAATCATATTTTGATAAAAAACTGTCACAAGTTTTGTTCCCTCAGCTTTTAGAAGAGGGGCTGATTGTTTAATGGCATTCATTTGATCTGTGGATAACATCGTTATTCCTTCTTTCAAAAGATGTATTTTAAATACATCTTTATCGTAATGGAAGACAACGTATAAAAGCAATATTTATAATACATGTTTTAAATGTTGTCACATTTAGCACTTTCTCGAACAGTTTTTGTCTAAAATGTGTTACGATGATACAAAACTCTATTAGGTTTAGAGGTCGTCCAAATGAAACTTACGAATTATACAGATTTCTCATTAAGGGTACTCATTTATTTAGCTTCGAGAGAAAACAATGAACTGTCAAATATTCAGCAGATTGCCGATATTTATGGCATTTCGAAAAATCACCTGACAAAGGTAATTTACCATCTAGGAAAACGTGGTTATGTAGAAACGATCCGCGGAAGAAATGGTGGGATTAGGCTGGGGAAAAGCCCAGAAAGCATTAATATTGGTGAGGTTGTCCGCTATACAGAGGATGATTTAGTCATGGTTGAATGCTTTGATCCGAAGAAAAACAGCTGTATTATCTCCCCGATTTGTTCATTAAAGCACGTACTTCATGAAGCACTCACTGCTTATTTACGCGTTCTTGACCAATACACATTAAATGATTTAACACAAAACAAAGATGCTCTAAGAGAGCTTCTGCTCTAAGGCGAAAGAATTTATTTCTTTCGTCTTTTTCTTTACCTCCTTGTAATAATAATTTATTTAAAATTATTATAAATAAATATTGACTATCATGTTTGATTCAATATAATTAGGGTATATAGATTGCTAGAAACCATTTTTTGTTTACAGGAGGAGAAAAAGAATGACAAATTCTAATCATAAAAATTTGACAACGAATCAAGGCGTGCCAGTTGGCGATAATCAAAACTCAAGAACTGCTGGTCACAGGGGGCCTTCATTTCTTGATGATTACCATTTGATTGAAAAACTTGCACACTTTGACCGTGAACGTATTCCAGAGCGTGTCGTTCATGCAAGAGGCGCCGGCGCTTATGGTGTATTTGAAGTAGAAAATAGCATGGAGAAACATACAAGAGCAGCCTTCTTAAGTGAAAAAGGCAAACAAACAGACGTTTTTGTCCGTTTCTCAACGGTTATTCATCCTAAAGGTTCGCCTGAAACATTACGTGACCCTCGCGGCTTCGCTGTCAAATTTTATACAGAAGAAGGCAACTATGATCTAGTTGGGAACAACTTGCCGATCTTCTTTATTCGTGATGCACTCAAATTCCCTGATATGGTTCACTCTCTCAAGCCAGATCCTGTAACAAACATTCAAGATCCTGACCGTTATTGGGATTTTATGACGTTAACACCTGAATCCACTCACATGCTCACATGGCTCTTCTCTGACGAAGGTATTCCTGCGAACTACGCTGAAATGCGCGGTTCTGGTGTTCATACGTTTAGATGGGTAAACAAATACGGAGAAACAAAATATGTGAAATACCACTGGAGACCATCAGAAGGCATTCGCAATTTATCGATGGAAGAAGCTGCAGAAATTCAAGCAAACGACTTCCAACATGCGACAAGAGACTTGTATGATCGTATTGAAAAAGGAAATTATCCAGCATGGGATCTTTACGTTCAGCTTATGCCGCTCAGTGATTATGATGAACTAGATTATGATCCATGTGATCCGACGAAAACGTGGAGCGAGGAAGATTATCCGCTGCAAAAAGTGGGCCGCATGACACTGAACCGCAATCCAGAAAATTTCTTTGCTGAAACAGAGCAATCTGCTTTCACGCCAAGTGCCCTAGTACCAGGAATTGAAGCATCTGAAGACAAACTGCTTCAAGGTCGTCTGTTCTCTTATCCTGACACGCAGCGTCACCGCCTAGGTGCAAACTACATGCGCATCCCAGTGAACTGTCCTTATGCGCCTGTTCACAATAACCAACAGGATGGCTTTATGACAACAACTCGTCCAAGCGGTCATATTAACTATGAACCAAACCGTTATGACGATCAGCCAAAAGAAAACCCTCACTACAAAGAAAGTGAACCGGTTCTTCACGGTGACCGTATGGTGAGACAAAAAATCGAAAAACCAAACGATTTCAAACAAGCTGGAGAAAAATATCGAAGCTACTCTGAAGAAGAGAAACAAGCATTGATCAAAAACTTGACAGCTGACTTGAAAGACGTAAATGAAAAAACGAAATTACTTGCGATCTGCAACTTCTATCGTGCAGATGAAGATTATGGACAGCGTTTAGCGGATTCACTCGGTGTGGATATTCGCTCATATCTTCAAGGAAGCATGAAATAAATCTTCTTTTCAGCTGGAGCACCTCTTTTTAAAAGAGGTGCTTTTTTATAGCCGAAATACGTTAATACTAATCAAATGACCCGTCACCGGATGAAAATAAATTTCTGCATGTGCTGCAAATCGTGTGGAGCCTTCCTTCACGGTCACGCGAAACACATCTTTTGTTTGATCTTCATTCACTTGTGTACGTCCAATGTAATGATAATCGTTTAAAGCGGCGCCTTCATATTCATCTTGCAAGGCAGTATACGCAAGTCTTTCCCAATTCTCTGCCGGCTGCTCGGCTGCTTGTGAAGATGGATGAACCATGAGACTGCCGAATAAAACAATTCCTGCTGCAAAAAGCATCCATAATTTCGGGTGCATGATATCAATATTCTCACTTTCATATCTATTTTGTTTAGGTTTTGCTGGTTGGTTCTTTTTCATACATCAAGCATTTATTCAGCCTATAATTCCCGGTACCCAGTTTATGCAGACACCAACTTTTCCCCTGAAAAAGTCGACCTGATCCGAGCAAACTAATGAGGACTTCTCAAGGGAAAGGAGAAGGTTTAATGAATGTGGCGGATTATGATAAAGCACTTTATTATACGCATCGCTCGCAATGGGATAATTTACTTATTCTTATGGTCCGTACGCAAGATGATTTGCTCTCGAAACGTATTGAGCATTTCTTACACGCGTATCAATTTAACCGGAACGATGCAGATGTTGAAAAATGTTTATATGGACTCCTGCAGTATATCGACCATGCTTCAGAGGCTGCCGTTGCTGAAGCATATGCTGAACCAATGTACACATAAAGGAAAAGGTTAATTTTCTTTCAGATTGTTGACATAGGGCTAGAATGAACTTTATTTCAGCTCTTTGTTTTCAGCCTTTTACTCACCACCTTTCATAAAGAAGAAAAGACTTCATGAGAAATACTCATGAAGTCTTTTGGAATATCCACCATGACTGTTTACAACAGCTCTTTCGGCTGATTTTTTTGATAATCTACCGCATATAGAGCGGCCTGAGTTCGATCTGCCAGCTCTAACTTTGATAACACATGAGACACGTGAGTTTTCACAGTCTTTTCAGAAATAAACAGCGATGAGGCAATTTCTTTGTTACTTTTCCCTTTCGCAATCTCAAATAAAACATCACGTTCCCTATTGGTCAACTCGTTCATCAGAGCCCATTTTTGCTCTTTAGGTTCAGTTAGATGCTGGACAAGAAACGCTGTAATATGACCATCTAGCTGGTACGTACCATTTTGCACCTCAATCATTGTCGTGAGAAGCTTTTCAGGTGCTACATCTTTAAGCTGATAAGCCTTTGCTCCCGCTTGGATAGCAGGGATCACATAGTCCTTATCTGCATAGCTTGTCAAAATGACAATGCGGACATCCGGCATATCCAGCGTCATTTGCTTTGTCGCCTCAATCCCATTCATTACAGGCATAGAAAGATCCATCAAGACAATGTCAGGCTTTGTCTGCCTCACTACCTGTAGTGCCTCTTCTCCATTGGATGCTTCACCAACGATGTCCACATCTGGCTGGGTTTGCAAGAAAAAGACCAGTCCTTTTCGGACAATGTGATGATCATCTGCAATGACTACCCTCATGACAATCCCTTCCTTTCTTGAGAAAATGGTACTTTCACATCAATCGTCGTTCCCTTCCCTAGCTCAGAATTGATGCAAAATGTACCTCCTGCTCTTCGGATACGGTCAGCCATCCCTTTCAGCCCAAATGAAGGAAGACTCATTTGTTCATCATACTGAAATCCCTTTCCCTGATCGATGATTTTCATACCAAACGTATCTCCTGATTGCTCCAGTTTGACCTCTACTTTCTCAACGCCCGCATGCTTTTGGCAATTATTTAGAGCTTCTTGGCATACGCGAAATAAGGTTTCGTGCTTTGAATGATCTATTTCCATACAGCCTGATAAAGACAATGAACAATTTAGACCTAAAAGCTGTGCATACTCTTCAATCGCTGTTGTAAATCCTTTTTCAAGCCCTTTTGGTCTTAACTGCCAGATGAGTGATCGCATTTCAATGAGGGCATCTTGTGATAAATGCTGAATAAAATCAATCATTTCACCTAATTTTTGATCACTTGTCATTTGACGCGCTGCCTTTGCAGTCAAACTCACGGAAAACAGCATTTGATTCACAGAATCGTGTAAATCCTGCGCAAGCCGGTTTCGTTCTTCTAAAAGTGCATGCTGCTGCTCATTTTGCACAAGCTTCATGCGCTGAATAGCCGTACCAATTTGCAGTGCAATACTTTCAAGCAGATTCAGCTCCTCCTGTGTAAATGTGACCTTCCCTTTTGCCGCCACATTTAATAAGCCAAACGTACGCTTACATGCTTGGAGCGGAACGGTTGCATGATGGGTAATTCCTTCTGTATCTCCAAGCTTTTGCTCAATCGCCGTTTCAATCCGTTTACAATTGATGATATTGGTAGCTGATTGCAGTGAGCCTTTCGTGTAGCGGTTGATGCAATAGCAATCGTTTTGACACATCAATTGCTTTCGATCCTTTGCCAACGCTTCAGGTAAGCACACTTCTGCCATTAGTTCATACGATCCGTCTTCTTCTATAAAATAAATCCATGCTGTTTGAAAGCCTGTCACTTCCATAAGCATATGAAGCACTTCATGAAGCGTTTCCTTCATTTCCATCCCTTCATTTAGCTTTTCAGCAATTTCTTTTAACGTTTTTAATGTTTTGACTTTTTCTTGGTAATCTCCCATCGTGTGTACCCCCGGCTTTTACTGCCTCTCTTATCAATATGTTGATTATACCATGAGCATCTGTGCGGCTCTTTCTCAAAAAGGATGATTTTTTCTCATCCTTTTGACTGAGAAAAAGCCATCATGCATGACATGATGGCTTTGTGATATTTTATTTAGCCGTTTCTTCCACAATGTCATAGACGACTTTCATGACTTCTTCTGATAAGTGTTTCAGCTTTTCTTCGCTGTCTGTTAACGATGTACCTTTGACTGCAATATAAAATTTGACTTTAGGCTCCGTACCAGAAGGTCGTAAACAAAACCATGAGCCATCTTCAAGGAAATATTTCAGGACGTTTGATGCCGGCAGATGAATCGTTTCTTCTTTCTTTTCAGCCACAAGGTGCCTTTGACTTGATTGATAATCCTCAATGACCGTAATGCGCTGACCGGCGATAGAAGCTGGCGGGTTTGATCTAAAGGTATGAAGAATAGCAGAAATCTGCTCTGCTCCTACTTTCCCCTTTAAGGTTAATGACTTTAACCCTTCTCTGTAAAATCCAAATTCCTTAAAAATATCAACAAGCGCATCATATAATGACTTCCCTTGTTTCTTATAAAAGGCTGCGACTTCAACTGCTAATAACGCAGCTTGAACTGCATCTTTATCTCGTGCAAAATCACCGATCAAATAGCCGTAGCTTTCTTCATAGCCAAATTGAAACGTGTATTCTCCGCTTTCCTCGAACTGCTTGATTTTTTCCCCGATAAATTTAAAGCCAGTGAGCGTATCAATCGTGTCAGCTCCAAATGCTGAGGCAACAGCACGCCCAAGCTCACTTGTCACAATCGTTTTCATCACAACGGGGCGAGGCGGCAGCTGACCTAGTTTTTGTTTTTCAGATAATAAATAATGAAGTAGTAAAGCGCCTGTTTGGTTGCCGGTCAAAACGGTAAATTCACCATCATGATTTTTCACAGCGATACCTAATCGATCTGCATCTGGATCTGTCGCAATCAAAATATCAGCATTTTGCTTTTCACCAAGCTTGATGGCGTATTCAAAAGCGGCATGCTCCTCTGGATTTGGAGACGTGACCGTCGAGAATTGCGGATCTGGTTTTTCCTGTTCAGGCACAACCGTCACATGCTTATAACCAAAGGCCTGAAGTCCGTTTCGGACAGGTTTATTCGCCGTCCCATGAAGCGGGGTAAACACCACTTTAACATCGACTTCTTTTGCAAGCTCAGGGTGCACACGAATCGTTTTTAATTTTTCCATATACGCTTGATCGATTTCTTCACCAATCATGCGGATCAAACCATTTTGCTTCAATACTTCTTCTGATTCCACTGAAATGGCTAATTCATTTTCGATGGCATCTACTTCTTTAATGACTTGATCTGCTTCAAATGGGGGCATTTGGCCTCCATCTTCTCCATAAACTTTATAGCCATTATATTCTGGCGGATTGTGACTTGCTGTCACAACAATCCCTGCAAAAGCATTCAGTTCTCGAACTGCAAAAGAGAGTTCTGGTGTCGGACGCAGTTCGTCAAATACGTATGTTTGAATGCCACGCGAAGCAAGTGTTTTGGCCGCTTCCATCGCAAATTCAGGAGATTTATGGCGTGAATCATAGGCAATGGCGACGCCTCTTTTTTTTGCATCCTCTCCATGTGCTGCAATATACGCAGCAAGACCAGCAGATGCTTTTCGAACAGTATAAACATTCATTCGGTTCGTTCCAGCACCAATTTCTCCGCGCATTCCTCCAGTACCAAACTCAAGGTTTTTGTAGAAGCAGTCTTCAAGCGCTTGATGATCATCTTGATGTGCCTCCAGCCATTCCCTTAGTTCAGTATCCAGGTGCTTCTCATTGATCCAACGCTCATAATTCGTATTCCAACTCATGGTCGTCCTCCCAGCTCTTATCATCAATAAAATAACATCTACTGTTATTTTATATGGAATTATCCTTCATGTCATGTTATATCATGAACATATGAAAAAACGATGAACAAAATAAAAAAAGCCGATACACGATCGGCTTTTTACTTATTCAGCATCAAGCGGTACGACTGCTTCATGGAATAGTCGGTCTAATTCAGTTTGATGTTTCTGTTTTGTCGCTTCATCCCAGCCAAAACGATCTGCCATATAGTCAACAACAGGCTGTGCATACGTTTTTGCCCAATTGATATTAAATAATAGGCTGCCTGTTCTTCTCAAGAAGAAATCGACAGGTGTAACAGCCAATTCTTCTTCGATCGCATAGACAAGTTCAGCCAACACATATGCGGGAATGTTTCGTTTGTCTGCTTCCTCTTGAAGCTGCTCCACACGCTTGAAGACATTGCTGACGTTTGAGCCATATTTCTCAGCTAATTTTTGTGCAATCGGTTCTGTCAAACCAACGGATGCTCCTTCTGCCGTTTTCGCTTGAACAAAGGATGCCATATTTTTTGAACCGCCTACATGCCCGCCTGAAATTGGCATATGTTTCGTTTTACATGGTCCGAAATCTTTTCCAGTTTCCTCTTTAAGTCCATCACGTACAAGATTCACAATGTGTTCAGCCATTTTACGGTAACCTGTTAATTTACCGCCAGCAATCGTGATTAAGCCTGAAGATGATGTCCATACCTCATCCTTACGAGAAATTTCTGAAGGATCTTTGCCTTCTTCATGAATGAGTGGACGAAGACCAGCCCAGTTAGATTCAACGTCTTTTTCTGTAATATGAAGATCTGGGAACATATATTGAATGGCTTTGATCACGTAATCACGATCTGCTTTTGTCATACGCGGATGTTCCAGCTGTTTTTTGTATACGGTATCTGTTGTTCCCACGTACGTTTTTCCTTCTCTTGGAATCGCAAAGACCATTCGTTTATCAGGTGTGTCAAAGTAGATTGCTTGTTTTAATGGGAAAACAGATTGGTCAAATACTAAGTGAATTCCTTTTGTATGTTGTAAATGTTTCCCCTCTTTTGAGTGGTCCTTGTCTCTTAGCTGATCGACCCATGGACCAGTCGCATTGACAATCTTCTTCGCATATACGTCGTATGTTTTTTGCGTCATCACATCTTCAATGACAACACCGACAACTTTG
This sequence comes from Bacillus sp. FSL K6-2869, assembly GCF_040869405.1. Lineage (NCBI taxonomy): Bacteria > Bacillati > Bacillota > Bacilli > Caryophanales > Bacillaceae > Bacillus > Bacillus sp. FSL K6-2869. The sequence goes on along the minus strand of NZ_CP152035.1, from coordinate 945,536 downwards.
CCTTTATCATAAATAAATTCTTTTACTTTCGCATAGTTGACCGCTTCTGCCCCGAATTTCACAGCCTCTTTCATGACTTCAATTGTCAGGCGTGCATCATCTGTACGGTATTCAACATAGTAGCCCCCGCCTTTTAAGCCATCCTTTTTCACTAGCGGTTCTTTTGCAAGTGTCTCTTTTGCACTTAGCATACTTCTGCGTTCACTATGCTTAACGCCAGCTAAAAAGTCATATACTCTAAGTCCGATTGAAGTTGAAAACTTACCGAATGTCCCGCCTTTATGCATTGGAAGAAGCATCCATTCTGGCGTTGTCACATGAGGACCGTTTTCGTATACGATGGCACGCTCTTTACCGACCTCTGCGACCATTTTCACTTCAAATTGTTTTAAATAACGAAGTCCGCCGTGTACAAGTTTCGTTGAGCGGCTAGACGTACCTGCTGCGAAGTCCTGCATTTCCGCAAGACCGACACGCATTCCGCGTGAAGCCGCATCAAGTGCTGTACCAGCGCCAGTAATACCCCCACCAATGATAAACACATCATATGGTTTTTTTGTCATGTCCTGAAGCATTTGTTCTCTTTCTAAGCTAGAAAAAGTCATCTCTTGTTCCTCCCATGTTGTACGGTAAAGAAAAAGAGACCGCAAACACCCAAAGCGTATTTCTACACTTCGGTGCTTGCGGTCTCTCCAGTTCTCCAACCGTTCTATTAACTTACTTGAAGTATACCATACTTTTTGTTTATTTGAAAGCTTGAGCTGCTTTTACAGCCTTTTTCCACCCGCTGTATAACGAGTCACGGCTGTCTTCTTCCATTTTAGGTTCAAAGCGCTTGTCAAGGTTCCATTGTTTTGCAATGTCTGAACGGTCGTTCCAGAAGCCAACTGCTATTCCCGCAAGATAGGCCGCACCGAGTGCCGTCGTTTCATTAATTTCTGGACGTTCTACTGGTACATCGAGCAAATCACTTTGGAAGCCCATTAAGAAATCATTCTTTACAGCCCCGCCATCGACACGCAATGTTTTAAGTGAGATGTTTGAATCTTTTTCCATCGCATCTAAAACATCTTTCGTTTGATAAGCAAGTGATTCTAACGTTGCACGAACAAAGTGCTCTTTAGAAGTACCGCGTGTTAAACCGAATACAGCGCCTCGGACATCACTATCCCAATATGGTGTGCCTAAACCAACGAATGCTGGTACGACATATACGCCGTCTGTTGACTCAACACGCTCAGCATAAGCTTCACTGTCTTTTGAGTCTTTAAACATTCTAAGTCCATCACGCAGCCACTGAATCGCTGAGCCAGCAACGAAAATACTTCCTTCTAAAGCATATTCAACTTTCCCGTCAATGCCCCATGCAATCGTCGTTAACAATCCATGATCCGACTTAATTGCTTTTTCCCCTGTATTCATCAACATGAAACATCCTGTACCATATGTGTTCTTCGCCATTCCTTCTTCAAAGCAAGCCTGACCGAATAACGCAGACTGCTGATCTCCTGCCGCACCTGCAATCGGAATATTTTTACCAAAGAAGTGATAGTCTGTTGTTTCACCATAAATGTGTGATGATGGTTTGACGTCTGGCAGCATGGAAGCTGGAACACCTAAAATATCAAGTAGTTCTTCATCCCATTTCAGGTCGTAAATATTGAACATTAACGTTCTTGATGCATTCGAATAATCTGTCACGTGTGATTGACCGCCAGTCATTTTCCAAATGAGCCATGTATCAATTGTGCCAAACAGCAAGTCACCATTTTCTGCTTTCTCACGAGCACCTTCGACATTGTCTAAAATCCATTTCACTTTAGTACCTGAGAAATAAGCATCAATGAGTAGACCCGTTTTATTTCTAAACGTTTCATCGTGCCCTTGCGCTTTTAGCTCATCACATATACCAGATGTTTGTCGTGACTGCCAAACAATTGCATTGTAAACGGGTGCGCCTGTATGTTTATCCCAAACGACAGCTGTCTCACGCTGGTTCGTAATTCCGATACCGGCGATTTGATCTGCTTCAATTCCTGATTCGATTAAAGCAGTTGAAATAACTGATAGAACAGAGCTCCAAATTTCATTTGCATTGTGTTCTACCCAGCCTGGGTTCGGAAAATATTGATTGAATTCCTTCTGAGCTGTATGGGCAATTTTACCTTCTTGATCAAATAAGATCGCTCTTGAGCTTGTTGTCCCTTGATCTAATGCGAGAATATATTTTTCTTTTGCCATGATGTTTTCCTCCCCTTACATACTTTCATTGACAGCATTTGTCTGGTTTTTCGTAGAAACATAGAGTCCTAACAATACCACAACTAAAATAACGCTTACAATCCAAAAGGCTGGTGTGACGTTCGCTTTAAAGGCTGCATTATAGAAAACACCGCCAAATGCACCGCCCAAAATTGGACCAACAACAGGAACCCAAGCATATTTCCAATTTGATGGACCTTTACCTGGAATCGGCAGAATGGCATGTGCGATTCTTGGACCTAAATCACGTGCAGGGTTAATTGCGTAACCAGTTGTACCACCTAATGAAAGACCAATTGCGACAATTAAGAAACCAACAATCAGCGGATTGACTCCGTCTGCAAATTTATTTGCACCAATCGCTAAAATTCCTACCACCAATACAAATGTACCAATGACTTCACTGAGCACGTTTGCAAAAGTATGCGGAATCGCAGGACCAGTTGAGAATACGCCTAGTTTTGCACCTGGATCGTCTGTCGCTTTCCAGTGTGGTAAGTAATGTAAGAAGACAATAATAGCTCCGAGTAATGCGCCAAGCATTTGACCGACAATATACATTGGAACATCAGCCCAAGGAAAACTTCCTTCTAATGCAAGACCTATTGTCAGCGCCGGGTTTAAATGTGCACCGCTGATTCCTCCAGTGGCATAAGCTGCAATCGCTACTGCAAATCCCCATCCAAAAGCGATTACAATCCAGCCGGACTGATAAGCGAGCGATTTCTTTAAACTGACTGCCGCACACACACCGCCTCCGAAAATAATAAGAAGCATTGTACCAACGACTTCACCCCAAAATGGTGTCATGAAAAATTCCTCCTCTGGTTCAGTTGCCATCCCCTATAAATGTGTAGAAAAGATAAAGAAAAAAGATCCACAACAAACATACTTTACATCAGGGTCATTTGTCACCTAGTAAAGTGCCGTTGTGGATCTCCGTTTCTCCATCACATGATATTAACTTAGTGCTATAGTAACAGAGGATGAAAACGTTGTCAATCAATTTTCACATTTTATCTTTTTCACTTTTGGAACGCTTTCCAAAGCTCTGTATTCGATGTGGTGACAGCTGTCGCCCCTGCTGCAAGCGCCCTTTCTACATCTTCTTTTGTTCGAATAAATCCTCCTGCAAATATTGGTATTCCAGCTCTTTCGCGCACTTCTGTAATTAAATCTGGCACGACACCCGGCAATACTTCAATAAAATCTGGACGATGTTTCCCGACAAACTCCATGCTTTTTTCCATCGCACTTGTATCAAGTAAAAACATTCGCTGGATGGCATATACCTTTTTCTGCTTGGCTTTTACTATGACAGAAGACCTAGTAGAAATAATGCCAGCTGGTTTCATTTCCTGACAAATAAATTCCGTTCCGTACTCATCATGTTTGATTCCGTGAATGAGATCGACATGGACAAACATTTTTTTATGATGCGCATTCGCCTCATTCATGATGCCCTTAAGCCGCCCTAAGTGAACATCTAGTAAGACCCCATATGTAAATGGACTTTTTAAAAATTCCTCAAATTGCTTCATATTGCGAACAGCAGGTAGAATGGGTTGATCATGAAAACTCATATGCCGTCTCCTTCTCGTGTGTATTGGTTCTATCTTCTCCTTACAGTAATAGAATCGCATGTTTTTTTCAATACACCTAGTGTGCCCATTGACCATTCAGCCTAGCAGATCGATCAAAACCTGATCCTTTCAGGGCATAGAAAAAAGCAGAGAAACCTCTCTGCTACAGCGTGTAGGCAAACCCTCGCATTCTTTGTCAGTCCTGCGTGCTGGTGCTCACGAATGTCAAATTCGCTCCGCGCCAGTACTCGTTCTTCCTAGACTGCAAAGGTTTTCTATCACGCTGAAAAGAAGACAAAGGGCTAAAATAAATAATATTTTAGCCCTTTGTCAACAATCTGAAGCAGAGAAATCTCTGCTATAATTGTGCCATGCTTTCTTTTAAAGTATGAATAATGAATGAGGCGTCTTCATCAGTGATATTTAGCGGTGGTGCGAGCTGTGCCACGTTATTATAACCAGCCACTGTATCGCCATTTTTCCCGATGATCAATCCTCGCTTTTTACATTCTGTAATCAATTGACCGACTACACTTGGATCAGCTGGCTTTTTTGACGCCTGATCCTGCACAAGCTCAATCCCAAACAGCAGGCCTTTTCCTCTCACATCACCGACAAATGGATGCTCTTTTAACTCTTGCAAACGTTCGAGCATGTCTTGGCCAAGCGTGCCTGACCGCTCCACTAATTGCTCGTTTTCCATGATGTCTAGGTTAGCAAGTGCCACCGCACAGGAAGCAGGGTGACCGCCAAATGTATTCACATGCCGTAGCCTGTCATACGTATCTTCTCCTGCATACGCTTCATAAATGTCTCGTTTCACGCACGTTGCAGATAGCGGTAAATATCCACTTGTGATCCCTTTTGCCATGGTGATGATATCTGGTTTCACTTCCTCATGCATAAATCCAAACCGCTTTCCTGTCCGGCCAAAGCCGCATATCACTTCATCCACAATAAGGAGCGCTCCATGATCTTCACAGATTTCTTTCACCTTCTTCAAATATCCTTTTGGCGGCATTAAGATACCGCCTCCTGTAATCATCGGCTCCATGATGACGCCAGCAATGGTCTCACTTAATTCCCACGTCATCGCTTGATCGATTGCATCAGCACTTGCCAAGCTCTCTTGATCTTCAGGATGCCGGTACATATCAGGCGGTGCGACATGGATAAACCCCTGCCCTAACGGTTCATATTTGTACTTACGCTGCGCTTGACCCGTTGCGGCTAGAGCTGCTGCTGTGTTGCCATGATACGATCGATATCGGGAAATAAATTTTGTGCGTGTACTCTCTCCCTTTTGCGCATGATATTGTTTGGCAATCTTAAATGCCGCTTCATTCGCTTCAGAACCACTGTTAGAAAAGAAGATCACATAGTCCCCGTCTAGCCATTCATTGAGCTTCTCAGCCAGCTGAATCGCTGGCACATGGCTTTGTGTCAGTGGGTAGTAAGGCATCGTATTTAATTGCTTATACGCCGCTTCTGCAAGCTCTTTACGTCCATATCCGGCATTTACACACCATAGTCCTGACATCCCGTCTAAATAGCGATTTCCATGAATATCTGTCACCCATGCGCCTTCTGCCTCATGAATCACCATACTTTCATTTTCTTTGTTTGTCCCTTTCATATGATGCCAAATGAACTGATCATCTTTCGCCTGAAGATCTTGTGCATTATGTGTTTTCATCTTCCCACGCCCCCATGTATCCGTTTTCATCATCAAAGAAACTTAAACCGGTCCTGCATATGACCTCTCCATTCATTATATGGATAAAAGTGAGGCATATGAAACTGAAACAAGACCGCCCGTGTCGTTACTCTCATTATAAAAAAGGGGCCAGACACATTACATTAGACAGATCGTCAACTGATTGAAAAGAACCATGAGACACTCTACTTGATCCCTTGGCAAATCTAACATATACCGTTAATGGCGATTCCCCTGTAAAAATTCATAAGCAAGGATCGCAAATTCAAGCGCTTGACGTTTTGGCGCTTGCATCATATCATCACCAAGTAAAGCATGAAGCTTATCCAATCTGTGATAAAGCGTCTGCCTCACAATATAGAGCTGGCTTGCGGTTTCTTTTTTAGAACCGTTTGTCTGTAAAAAGATATTCAGCGTCTGATAGAGCCTGCCGCTATTTTGTTTATCATATAAAATCACCGGCTCTAAATACTCTTTCACCATGCATTCTAATAACCCGCTTTCTTTCATGACAGGCATCAACCGAAGCATATGTAAATCTTGATAAAATGGGCTTTTTATCCGTTGCGGCATCACTTTCTTTAAATGCAGCACTTCTTTCGCTGCTTGAAAACTTTTTCTCATGTGCTGAAATTGCTCACAATATGAACCGATTCCATAATTGATGACTGCCTCGCCGGGCTTCTCACGATCATATAATTGCGTGATGTCGTTTGCCGCTTTTTCTGCACGCTCTTTCCAGTCCTCAACTTTTCTTGTATTCAATAAAATAAATAAGGTTTGTCCTTGATGCTCGTACACAATCAAATAGAAACCAGCACGCTGAAAAATAGAACGGCAAGAGACAAGAAAATAAAGATTCCCTGCGATTTCTTCTATTTGGTGGTTTTTTTGAAAGAGCATCACCACACAGCCGGTCGGTTTTTTCAGTCCTTCTGTTTCCTCAAGGTGTTCTATGATTTCTCTTTCTGTATGCTCTTCATGAAACCATTTTTGCAGCCATTCATTCTCTTTTGTCTTCTTCAGCTCTTCTGTATACAGCTCTCTTAAAGTTTGCTGGGCAAGGGCATTCGCTCCTTTATCCATCACAAGCAGTTCAAATTCCGAGAGCGTGTTCGATTGATGAATGAGGACGAGGTCTGCAAAGGTTTGTTTGAGTGCAAGGACTTGTTTTTGCGTCACTTCATATCCTTTTGGTAATGAAGCATACTGCAAATAATTCATCACAAGCTCTTCTGTTTGTTTGGATGAATCACATAAAATAATCGGCTCACCTTGAACAGGGATCAGCAGTAGTATCCCTCTCACGTGCTGATACACTTGATCCAAAATATCCATCTGCGGATGAGGAGTCAATAAAAGCTCATTCAACTTGGAAGACAGTGTTTCTAAATCCGCCATCATCTGATACTGACGCTCAATCATCATCGTATGGAGATGCTGTGTAATATTGACGAACTTCACTTCTTTTGTAAACAGAATAAGCGGAAAATCACGTTCTTCTGCATAAATAATCAGTTCTTCCGGTACATCAAACCGGAGCGGTACAAATTCAATACATAGTCCAGCCGCACCTGAGTCAATCAACTGCCTTAAAAACGCCTGAAAGACTTCCAATTGATCATGGAAGCCCGCGGCCGTCGTTAAGATCAGCTCGCCTCCGTTTAACAAATCCTCTACAGCAGGCACTTCAAGTACATGTACCCATTTTACCTGCCGAAACAATCCCTTTTCCCCAGCTAACACTTTCGCATGCGTAAAATGCTTCGTTTTTAACACATCACTTACTTGAAAATGAACATCTACATTCATTCATAAGTCCCCCTTTGTTTGCCGTCCCCTATCCCAGAGGGTGCATGGATAAAATCCATAATAAAACAGGTAAAGTCACAATACTTAAAATCGTACTGAGAAACGTCGTGCTTGAGACAAACTCAGGCTTCGTTCGAAATTGCACAGCCATCAGCGTTGTATTCGCCGCTGTCGGCATCGCTGCAACTAAAATCATAATTTGTTTCACCAAATCATCTACAGGTAAAATAAGTGTAAAACCAAAGGCGATGAGAGGTGAAATAAACAGCTTGAGCAGCACCGCATAGGAAATATTGCGATAATCCACTTGTTTAAAAGAAATCACTGCGAGCTGCATACCTAAAATCAGCATAATCGTTGGTATCGCTGCATCCCCGACCAGCTGAACACCTGTCATAAGCTCTTTAGGTAATGAAAGGTCAATGAGCTGAAATAATAAACCAAGAAGAGCCCCGTAAGCAACCGGCATACGCAGCACTTTTTTTAGAACGACCTTCAAGTCTCCCGCGTCCTCTCCACCTTTTGCTGCATAATACATGCCGATCGTACTCATGACGAGCTGCTGAAGGACCATTAGCACAATCGCAATATCTAAACCAGCTGCTCCAAAAACAAGAAGGACAACAGGCGTGCCGTAATTTCCATTATTCATAAATGCTGATGACAAAATCATGGCACAATACGTTTCATTCGAATACCCGTAAATTCGAGATAAAATGAAGACACATAAAACAAGTGAAAGACAAAGCCCTACGACAAATATAGATAAGTACACATAGTCCATCGATACTTTATTTTGATAAAAGGTTTCAAACGCAAGAAAAGGTGACATTAAATATAAAGACATTGATGAGAGCGTATGTATATCAAAACCAATTGTCTTCTGCCCAATATACCCTATAAGGAATATGCCGAACACTGGCATTAAGACAAGTAAAAACTCCATGCAGCACCTACTTTTCTCTAGATGAATTCCTTATTTTTTACCCTCTTATCATACCACTGATCATCAATAAAAAAGAAGCACCCTTATGAAAGGTCGCTTCTCTCCTCATCCATATAAAACACTTCCCATAAATGACCATCACGATCCTGAAAGCTCCAGCCATACATGAAATCATGGTCTTGTTTTTCCTTAAACGGTGAACCACCAGCTGCGATCGCACGCTCTACAAGCTCATCAACCTCTTCCCTCGTCTCGACCTGTAAAGAGATAATGACCTCTGCGCCATTTCTGGCATCTACCAATTCCTTCTCTGAAATGGATTGGAAATGCTTAAGTGATAACAGCATGACTGTGATCGTCTCATTCATCACAAAACAAGCAGCATGTTAATTCGTCAGTTCTTGTTGAAAGTCAAAACCCAGCTGTTCAAAGAAATCCTTTGACTCATTTACATGCTTAACCGGCAAATTGATATACAGATGTTTAGATTCTCGCCCCATATCCCTCTCCCTTTGTAAAACATCATTTCCATTCAGTATATTCGTCTTTTCATTTGGCATCCCTTTGTCGCATGAAAAAATAAGCGGTAAGCCCCATTACCTTATTTTAACAAAAATGTATAATAAATCTCGTGCACAATACTAAATGAACTAGGAGGTTTTCTTAATGAAAACAATCGCAAAATCTTTGATGCTCTCCACCTCTGTCCTTTTATTCGCTTCACCTATTACACAAACAGCTGATGCTGCATCTATTCAAACGAAGCAGGTGACAGCAGAAAGTGATTTTCAGCTTCCTTCAACAACAGACACCATTAAACAAAACATCGAACAATCTTTCCAAAAACAAGAAAAGTGGCTACAAAAATTAGAAGTGATTGCCGGACAAGAAAAACGCGAACAATTTGAACAGTTTTTCAACCAGCATGTAGGACCTGATTTAAAAAATCTTTTAGAAGAGCCTGCTCTTACATGGAAACAAGTAGAAAAAACGATTTATCAATCTCTTGTCAAATCAGACGTTCCATTTTTAGCTGCCAAAAGCATTGCCCATTTTGCTACACTCGCATTAAAGAAAATGTAAACATAAAGAAAAGCGCCTCGCATAATTGCGGGGCGCTTGTTTTGGTTATTTCTTATATTCAATATGGTACACGTCTCTTCTTCGGTCTTTCAGCTGACGAACCGTCCCATCTTGACGCTGCCTTCTTAATATTTCTAAGTCGACATCACCGACAACCACCATTTCAATATTCGGGTTGCATTCCCCTACAATGCCATCTCTTGCGAATTCAAAATCAGATGGTGCAAAGATTGCTGATTGTGCATATTGGACATCCATGTTTTCTGTTTGCGGAAGGTTTCCGACCGTTCCAGAAATGACCGTATATATCTGATTTTCAACCGCTCTCGCCTGCGCACAGTAACGTACTCGTAAATAGCCTTGACGGTCTTCTGTACAGAATGGAGTGAAAATAATTTTCGCTCCTTTGTCAGCTGCAATTCGAGCAAGCTCAGGGAATTCAATATCGTAGCAAATTTGGATCGCAATTTTACCGCAATCCGTATCAAATACCCGGACTTGGTCACCAGCTGAAATCCCCCACCATTTTCTTTCATTCGGCGTGATATGCAGCTTATATTGCTTTTCAATCGTTCCATCACGTCTAAATAAATAGGCGATATTATAGATTTTCCCTTCCTCTTCAACGAAATGAGAACCACCGATGATATTAATGTTGTACTTGACCGAGAGATCTGTAAACAAATTGATGTAGTCCTCGGTATATTCTGTGATCCGCTGCACTGCTAGACTTGGTGATCTCTCTTCTAAATATGACATAAGCTGCGTTGTAAAGATTTCCGGAAAAACGGCAAAGTCAGCTGACGCATCTGATGCCACATCCACGTAATACTCCACTTGATTCATAAACTCCTCAAAGGAATGAATTTGCTTCATTGCATATTGAATGACACAAATTCGTACTGGGAACGCCGATTTAAAATATCTTTTCGATTGCGGACGATAATCGACATTGTTCCATTCCATTAGCGTTGCGTACGTACTGGAAGCTTTATCATCCGGCAAGTAATTCGGATTGATCCGCATCAGGCTAAATTCATTTAACAGCTGAAAAGATAGCACAGGATCATAAATTTGGTGCAGCATGACTTGCTCTACATATTGGCGAGGCGTCATTTCCTCTTGATATTTATGATAATTCGGGATACGTCCGCCAATGATGATGCTTTTTAAATTTAATCTTCTCGCTAAGTCTTTTCTTGCTTCGTATAAACGATGACCGATTTTCATCCGGCGGTACTCAGGACTGACCATTACTTCAATTCCGTACATATTCATCCCATCTGGATTATGGTTTGTGATATATCCATCATCTGTGATGTCCTGCCATGTGTGACGATCATCGTATTCATCAAAGTTAATTAATAAACTTGAACATGAGCCAATGATTTCTCCCTCGAATTCCGCACAGAACTGGCCTTCTGGGAAATGTTCAAGGTGGCTTTCAAGGTGCTCTTTTTTCCAAGGGTCCATGCCTGGAAAGCATACCTCTTGCAATGCAATGATTCGGTCGATATCTTCTTCTCTAATATTTCGAATCACCATTCTTTTTTCAAATCGCGTTAAATCTAGTTTTTCTGCCATGATGTATTGCCCCCTTACTGATCCTCTTTTTCAAGCTGATGGAATAGCTGGAGCAATTCGATTTCAGCCATGGATTCTAATCTCGCATCATATTCTTCAAACTGCAGTGTGCTCGTCACTTTATTTGGCACGATGACACATTTCATACCCGCTCGTTTAGCAGCGATTGACCCATTCACAGAGTCCTCAAATGCCACGCAATCTTTTGGCTCAACGCCTAAGCATTGTGCGGTTTGCAAATAAAGTTCTGGGTGAGGTTTCACTTCTTCCACATCGTCTGACGTGCGGATACATTCAAAGTAATCGAAAAGTCCAATTTGTTTCAGGTGATCAGACACCCATTTATAATCTGAGCTGGAAGCAAGTCCAATCTTAATTCCAAGCTCCTTTGCCGCTTCTAAATAAGCTTCTACACCAGGTCTTGCTGCTTCGTCCTTCATTCTCTTTTGAAAACGTGAACGCCGGTCTTCTGTGAGTGCCTCATGATCTAATGTCTTTCCTAACTGCTCTTCCAAATATTCAAAAGGCTTAAAACCTGCCTGCGTTCCAATCACATTTCCCCATACAGACAGAGGCAACTCCGATTCATGCTCCGCAAACATTTCCTGCAGAACCTCATATTCATGTGTTTCTGTATCTAAAATTAATCCATCAAAATCAAATATAATCGCCTTTACCAAAGAGGCCACTCCTTTTTTCCGAAAGTCTGAAATATCTTCCATAATGCTATCATATCGTGAATAAAATTGACTTTCAAAGATGAATGTCTGCTAAAATGATTATGTATAAAAGGAGCCTGCATCGTTTTGTCAGGCTCCTGTCATGTTCGATTCTTTCTGCAAGAGATCCAAGCGCTCCGATTCGTGGAGAATAGACATTGTTGAAAAAGAGCGGAATTGGTATTACAGATCTTGAAGGTTTCTCCGTTCCCTTAAAAATAGTATGTGCGACGACCTTGTAAGTTAACAAGGAAGTTCACACCAACTTTTACGCATTTTGAAGGTGACGGCCTGCAAAATCATCTAAATCAAACGGGAAAGAAAAGCCGCACGCATTAACTTGTTCACGGTTGAGTTCAAATAACTCACGATCTCGTTTTGTGATATGTCGCTTCGGCTTTAAAATAATGGTATGTAATAGCTGAAGACCTGATAAGATACGAAAAGCATCATCCATTGTCCCGTTATACACACCATCAATGAATGTAAGCGGGGGTTGTTTTTCCTGCGCTTCTCCATTGACAGAATGGGATAAGAGATCTTCAATTTCCTTTGATACTTCTTCAATTGCCTGCTCTTGAAGGTCTGTCGCAGCTTTCATTAATCTCACGTGGCATCTACCTCTCTGTCGTTATTACTCCATTCAGAATAGCACAGAAAAAAAGTCATTCGCTAAGGTAAGTGTTTCCTATATATACCCAAAGAGAGGACGAATATCATGATCATAAAAGGACACACGCTCTCCCTAAAAGTAGGTGAGCAGCAAAATGGCATTTCCTTAAGTCAATTTTTAAAAGACGAAGTGTCTGCCTCTAAACCGATTATCCATTTTTGGATGGAGCACCAAAAAGTCCGTCTCAATCAAAAACCTGCCCACCATGCTGCAAAAGTGAGTACAGGTGATCAGATTCTCATTGATTTATTTGAGACGGAAGAAAGTGATGTGACGCCAGAATACGGTGAATTAGAGGTACTCTTTGAAGACGAGCATTTATTAGTTGTTCAAAAACCTGCTGGAAGGCCGACGCATCCAAATGAAAAAGGACAAACAGGTACGCTGGCGAACCTAGTCGCTTTCCATTTTCAAGCAAATGGAGAAGAAAAGCGGGTCAGACATATACATAGGCTTGATCAAGATACAAGCGGCACCGTCATTTTTGCCAAACACAGGTTGGCACATGCTGTACTCGATCAAATGCTTTCAAAAAAAGCGATTAACAGAACGTATCTTGCCATCGCACAAGGACTGTTTAAGAAAAAGAAAGGAACGATCCAAGCAGCCATTGGACGTGATAAACACCATGCCGTCAGAAGGAGGGTTTCTCCTACTGGTCAAAGCGCCAAGACTCATTATGAGGTCTTCCATCTCAATAAACGTTTACAGATGACGGCCGTTAAGCTGCGATTAGAAACAGGCAGAACGCATCAAATTCGGGTCCATCTTAGCAGTCTCGGGCATCCTTTAGCTGGCGATACATTATATGGCGGGAAGCGTGACCTGATAAACAGATGCGCCCTTCATGCCAAACAAGTAGACATGAACCATCCATTCACAGGTGAAAAGCTGACGATAGAAGCACCGCTTCCACCTGATATGGCTGAATTAATGGACAATATGTAGAAAAAAGAGCCTGATCATACAGGCTCTTTTGACGTTAGACAGATGCTCTTTTCGCATAAATAATGTACCGCTCTGGTGCGTTGCCGACAAAATGAAATGGATAGCATGTGGTTAACACAAGCTCTTCTTTTTTATTTTGTAAGGTAATAATGGATGTATCATGCTGATCCACAATTTTCGTATGCGTAATTTCATAAACAAACTCGCCATACGGTACAGTGATTTTCAGTTGATCCCCAATATCCAGTTCACCAGTCCGGCGGAAGACCGTATCCCTGTGTCCCGACAAAACGATTTGTCCATTTTGATCAGGGTAATAACTGCCTTTATAATGACCGACGCCTTTGGCAAGGTCGTCCGCATCTGTCCCTTCAACAATCGGCAAATCGGCTTTTAATTTCGGAATGGTCAGGATGCCAGAGGCTTTCCCCATTTCAGGTGAAAATTTTTCCTTTGTCATCCCTTGATCAGTTTCTACGACCTTCTTTGCTTCCTCTAACGAATGTGCTGTTTGTAAGTGAGTAGAAGCCATTTGCCAGATTCCCCAGCCAAGCACCACAATTCCCGCTGACATCACAATCATTGCAAGCCATTTTTTCATGCGTTAACTCCTTTGTCTTTGCTGATGATTCTTTAGCTTGCTGCTGCCTTTTCTTCTTGTTTCGCTTGTTGAATTCGGCCCTCTTTTTGATACACAATAGAAGCTCCCTCGAAGCTCTTTACAAAAGCGACCGTTGCTTCTAAATCTTCTGGGCCTGTTTCCGGATTTTTCCCTAGCCGCCCAATCGGTGCATACTTACTTCCAGTGGCAGTCGCCATGAAGTTGTTCACTGTGAGTGTATACGTTTTATCGAAATCAACGGAAGAACCATCAGGCATTTTTAAGTCGACTACTTTATATGTTAACGGATTGTACGAATAAGAAAAGCCTGAAATGCTATAATCCGGTCCAAATTGAGGAGATATTTGAGCTTCAATGATATCAACTAAATCTTTCCCCTTAATTTCCAGCTTCACTAACACATTTCCAAATGGCTGAATATTAAAGAGGTCTCCCCAAGTAATGGATCCTTTTTCGAGATTTTGTCTGATGCCGCCACCATTCATCATGGCAAAGTCACTTTTCATTGAATATCTCATGCCATCCGCAATGAGATTGCCAAGTGGTGTATCACCATCATTTGAATAGCCGCCCTCCATCTTGACCCCTGCTTCTCCAACCACCTCACTAATAATCGGCTCCACTTCTTTTCCGTAATGGTCTAAAATGTCCGCTGCTTCCTGATCCTTTTCAATACCAGCCTGGTCCACATACTGGATGTTTGCACTCTTTTTGACAATATCTTTTGTTTTCCGGTCAAGTGTGACATTGACTTCTCCAATTGCCTTTCCGTATTCAAAGGCTTGGACAATTAATTTTCCATTCACCTCTCCATTGACCACTTCGTGATTATGTCCAGCGAAAATGACATCAATTTCGTCATCACCTTCTTTGGCAAGCCTTGCGCTTTCTCCAGTAATGGTATCACCATTTTGAGAGGCGGTCATATGAGCCAGAACTGCGATCGCTTTAATCCCTTTTTGCTTTAATTCCTTCGCTGCTTCATTGACAGCTTGGACTTCATCAGTAAATTGAATGTCTTTAATTCCTTCTGGCATGACCATACCTGCCGCTGATGTTGTCACAACCCCGATAAAAGCCACAGGAATTCCTTCGACATCCATAATTTCATAGGCCGGTAAAAGTGGTTTGCCAGTATCCTTATATTCACAGTTTGCACAAACAAGCGGGAAGTTCTGCCCATCGTATCCTTTTGTGCCTTTCGGGTGATCTCCACCTTTTAAGATGCGCAATAATTCATCTACACCTTCATCAAACTCATGGTTGCCAACTGTCCCAACATCAAAGCCGATGTTCTCCATTAGTTCAACGGTTGGTTCATCTTGTAAAAGGGAAGATATTGGCGAGCTTCCGCCTATCATATCTCCTGCATGAACTGTCAGTGTATTTTTTTGCGCAGCTTGCTTTTGTTTTATATAAGCCGCCACATAATCCATCCGTCCATATGTTCCTTTACTGCCATCACCTTTTACATCCAGCTCATATTGCTGATCAATTTTCCCATGCAAATCATTCATGCTTAAAATGGTTAATGGGACTTCACTGGATGATGCTGACGCCTGATATCCAGCCTGCTCTGCTTCTTCTTTAGAAGCAAAAAAGATACGTTTATCTACATCGATCTCATTCCAGCTGTCAGGTGATACGTAGGTTTTTGCAGATGAATCACCAACATAACGTGTAAGCCCTTTTTTCTGCTCGCGTGCTCTAAATTCAAACGGCTGTTCTAACAGAGGATCTTCTTCATTCCAAATACCCAGCCCTTTTTCCTTGGCATCTTTCACTGCTTGCTGAAACATCTGATACTCTTTTTCATCTCCAACAGGCCAGATGAAATAAGTAGGGGCATATCCTTTTTTCACAAGCTCTAGGTTCGTATTCAGCCCTTTTTTGGTTTTGACTTGAGCTAAAAGACGTCCATATCCATCCTTTGCTTCCGGGCCAATCTTTAATGTGACTCGATCACCACTTGAAAGAAGCGTTTTTAAATAATCCGTCGCTTTTTGTCCAAAGCGCAGCTGGTTTTGATCTAATTCATTTTTTGGCTTGTGGTAGGTTTCTGGTGTGTCCATATTCACGAAGCGTACCTTTGTTGTGCCGAGCACAGGCTTCTTCAAATGAATGGTATCTCCATCCACAACACGATCTACCGTTGCCTCATATTCTTTTTTGATTTTTGGCGGCTTTGGCTGGTGCTTCAGCAATTTGACATCGGTTTTGTGTCTTGGAAGTACTTGCAGCGTATCATATCTGCTTAAAACGCCAGTAAACTCATACCATTTTCCGGTCTTCACTTGATCAATGGCACCCGTATCAACCATGACTCTAAGGACTGTGCTATGATATTTTTTATCGATGATGACCACATTGTATCCACCGCCAGCTGGCTGATCTGGCGTCTGTTCTACATAGCCTTTTACCTTCACTAATCTTCCTTCATATTTGCTTGCCTGATCCGATTCCAATTGTTTAATGGAAACTTTCTTTGGCGAAGGCAATGGCTGATTCACAGCATCTATCTTCAGACGATCTTGATCTGGCACAATTTCAACGAGCCCTTTATAAGTCGTCACCTTGCCAGTCACCGTGACCTTCATGCCTGCTTTCAGTTCTGGAAAATTCTTAGGCTGCGCAGAATAAATATTGAGACCAGCTGTTTTGTCTTGAATATATGTTGATAGTTTCCCATTCCCTATAGCGGATTGATCTGCTGTTACGATTCCGCTGACCGTTACCGTTTCTCCTATCAGTTTTCGGGCTTTTTTTATGTTCATCGGCTTTGTTTGTTTCCATAAAGTCTCCTTTTTCTCAGAAGAAGAAAACGCCTCAGCTGTCATGATACTAGGCAGTAAAGATTGCAGACTAAATATCACCAAAATCAAACAACAGACCATTCGAATGGATTGTATACGTTTCATTAGATTTCTCCCCTTTGAACTTCATCTCTTCTAGTGTACAAAGCAATTATTAAGACTGGATGGATTTCATGTAAAGCTGATCTCAATTACTTGGAAACGTAATAATCACACGTGTCCCTTCAAAGCTTTTGCTCTCAAAACGAATGGTACCGCCATGGCTTTCAATAATCTTAATGGTCATCATTAATCCAAGACCCGTGCCTTTTTCTTTCGTTGTGTAAAAAGGTTCGCCTAATTTCCCAATCTCATCTTCTGGTATGCCCTTTCCTTGGTCTTCAAATATCAGCATCATTTGGTCGTTTTTCAATAATGAAGTCACTTGGATCACACCTGTTACTCCATCCATCGCTTCAATTCCATTTTTAAGAATGTTAAGGAACACTTGTTTCAATTCATTTGGAATGCCTTGAATATGTGGCAGAGAGGGAGCCAAATTCTTTTGAATCGACACTCCTTTTAAGACCGCCTGAGATTCAACGACCATAATGACTTCTTCGAGCAGAAGATTCACATTCACCGGTTCAAATTTAACAGATTTACTTCTAGAGAGCACAAGGAATTCGTTAATAATAGACTCAAGCCGATTAAACTCTGACATCATCACATCGGCATAATCCTTCTGATACTTTTTACTTTGAATCATTAGCTGTAAAAAGCCTTTTAACGACGTAAGTGGGTTACGTATCTCATGGGCAATACCAGCTGCAAGCTGTCCAACTGCTGACAGCATTTCAGACTTCATCAGCATTTTCTCAGACTGTTTTTGACTTGTAATATCCTCTGAAATCCGCATGACAGTAGACTGCATTTTGTCAGGGTCATCGATTCGGTGTAAAGAGACTCTTTCCCATCGCTCACGCCCTGATAAGTCCTGAAAATACAGCTCACCTGTCCAGCTGCCCTCTCTTAAACACACGTCCCATTGTTTCGCTAGATCATCACATTGACACAACGCATAATAGACAGAAAAAATATCTTTTCCGATCAAGTCATATTCATGCTGTTGTACAAACTGACAAAAGCGCTGGTTGACACACTGAATGACACCTTCTCCTGTTGCAACCACAATATGAATATGGCTGTTATCAAGTGCTGTCACCGCAAGATGAAGAGCCTGCTTCAATTTCGTCATTTCGGTCATTTTGATCCAGGTCATCACTGCTCCCTCGCGATCTTGATCATAGAAAGGCGTCATATGAACCGTGAATTGTTCTCCTTCGTTCGTTTCAATTTCACGTTCGATCACGCGCCTATCTGAAATGACAGATTGAATATCATGATAGAGCATTTCCTTCGATAACTTCTTCACCATCGACTGAAACGTTTGCTGGTGCCGGGTTTGAGCTGAAGTGAATAAAGAGGTAGCTGTAGGAGTGTGATAGCGAATATTCATTTCCCGGTCCACAAACAACGTGGCAAGTTCTGGCTTCACAGACGGCCGGTACAGTTCTTCTCTTGTCACCTTTAAATTGTTTATAATATTAATAAAATGCTCGTTTGTTTTCTCGCGCACTTCTATTTGCTTGTTTTTTTCTTTTAATTGAGCCCTTGCTTCTTGCTCCTTTTGTTTGACCTCATTGAGCTCGTTTTCTAAATCGACAATTCGCTGTTGATAAACCGAATTCTGATCTGACATCCCTTTGTCCCTGTCGTTCTTTTGATTTTTTCCTCTCTCACTCATCCGAATGAGAATGACGTATACTCCTTTAAAACGGCGATCAAAATATTTCACTGTGAAATCAGCATACTGCTTTCTTCCATTTTTCGAAATGAGGACATGTTGAAAGACAACCTCAGTCTCTTCAGTCCATACCTTTTGAAAGCTTTGACTTAGTATCTCTTTCATATAATCAGGGGTTACATATTCACATAATTCATCTGAGACTTCTGCATGCGCTAAGAAAGAATAGGCACCGTTTGATATCGCGAGGATTTTCTCGCAATCGTCTATGATGAAACATGCATCATACTCCCGCTCTACTTCTTCCATATATTGGACAGCTCGTTCTTTTAACTCCGTATGACCTGCATTGTATTTAGGAACGTTTGAGTGGGTGTAAATGTTCCACTTTTCATTGAACAAATGAAATAAACGAGGGATATTGGGTACCTTTTCATTCGGCCCTAATATCAACATCCCTTGATCCTTTAGTGCATATTGGAATCGAGATAAGACTCGTTTTTGTACTTCTGGCTGGAAGTACATCAGAACATTTCGGCAACTGATAAAATCGAGGTGGATAAAAGGTGAATCGATCAATAAATTGTGAGGAGCAAAGACTATATGTTTTCTAAGCGACTGCTTCACAATAAAAGCGTCACCTTTTTTTTCGAAATATCGCGCCCTCCATTTTTCTGGCATCCGTGCCATAGACTCAAGCGAATAAACACCTTTGCTTGCACTTTGGATGGCTTTCCGATTGATGTCTGTTGCAAACACTTGAAGTTCAATGGACACTTGTCTTCGTTTCATTTCTTCTAAAAATAACATCGCAAAAGAATAGGCTTCTTCACCTGTAGAACATCCTGCAATCCAAATGCGGCATCGAGATTTCCCATTTTTCATTGTATTATCAATGATCGACGGAATGATGTGATGTTCACATACTCGAAAGGCTTCCATATCTCTAAAAAAGGAAGTCGTGCCGCTTAAAAGCTGTACATGCAGGCGATCAAGCTCATCTGGTTCTCTCTCTAATAAACGATCGTACTCGGACAATAAGGAGATCGATTGGTTCGCACTCCTCATTCTTTTTTGAATGACAGAGAGCAGTCTGCGCTTCTCATAGGTTGAAAATGCAATTCCTTTATGCATTTCAAGACGTTCAATGATTCTGATCAAAACAGGGTCTGCAACATCTGTATGCGGAACGTTGATGATGTTGGCTATATATGACGCAAGTGCAGATGGGTCTTGAAATGTTTGATGATACATACGATCAAACCCACTATTTGTCTCACTGCACGATATGGCTGTACCGCCTTGCTCAACGATTTGAAGCAAACCACTTCCTACACAATAGCCTTTTTGAAAAAAGATCGCATAGGCCTCTTCCTTTTGCACATTGGCAAGTGACTGAAACAACGAATTTACAGCACACGCCTTGTTCGTGGGATGCTGCTCTGTTATGTGTAGCCGTTTGTCTTCTGTCAATGTCACAGCTGCATGCTGCGGACAAACATAAATCGTATTTTTCATGACTTTCTCACCATGCTTAATCGGCTTTACCCGGTAGCCAATCGGTAAAACAAGTGCTTCCAAATCAGTTACACAATCGCCTGTCACATGATTTTGCACAACAATAAAAGAGGCATTTAATTCATGCGGAAATGATTGAAAAAAAGCCTCAAGATGATGCTGTTCAAACGGCGAAACACCGATGCCAATCACTGGTGCCTGCACATGTTCGTCTTCTATCAAACGATTAATGATTTTGTCCTGCATCTGGTACCCCCATGTTCATTCGTCTGATACATTTTTTCGACAAAAAGGAAGAAAACCCTCTAATTGTAAATAATGTTTTTTGCATGAAAGGAGGAAAACTTCCTCACATTAAAACAGACTGTATAAACAGAAGGAGGATTCTTTATGCAAAACGATCAGCAACCAAACGTTCAAGGACATGTCCAGCAGCCCCAATTCAATCATGGCGGGCATGAGTTATTTGATTTACATGAGGTGTTAGCAGGGACCATTAATATTTTGGATCAATACATGATCTTTCGGCAATTTATCCAAGATCCCGCATTATCCGACATGTTAGATCGACAATATCAATTTGTATTGTCCCAGTACAACGTCACGGTAGATTGCTTTTCTACTGGTCAAAAGCCTAGTGAAGAAACATCTACTTATATGATGAAAGAACAGACACAGGTGACATACGGAATAAAACCATCTCAGCCTAAGAAACCAAATCAATCATTACAGGATGTAAAAGATGCGGGAATTACAGGGCATATGCTTGGTCTCGTGAAATCTCATGCTGGATTACTCTCAATGACTGCATTAGAGGTCACAAACCCTGTGGTGCGACGTGTGCTTGCAGCGCAAATCCCGAACTTTATTGAAATGGCGTATGAGATTTTCTTATATCAAAACAAACATAGCTATTATCAAGTTCCGCAGCTTACAGCTCAAGATATGCAGGCGATGACGTCTACATTTGCCCCTATGCAGGGACAAGTGCAGATGCCGCCAAGCAAAGCCAACCAGCAAAAACCGCTTCATTAAACAAAAACAACGGCCGACCTATTTACAGATCAGCCGTTTTTTCTTTGATATTTCAGTTTAAATTGCTCTTCAAAATCTGTGAGACGTTGTCCCGTCGCTTGTTCAAACCCTCTATCAAAACGACTAGTTTTCGCCGTTTCCTCCATGATCTCATGTATGACATCTCGTCCATAAAGCTGCACAAGCTCATAGATCATATAGTAGCTTTGTAAATAAACATCTGTCTCATACGTCGTGCGGGATTCTTGCCAGTCTTGATCAGAATAAAGAGATTTAAAAGGAATGACGTCAAACCGTTCAGACGTGGCGTTCAGCACATCATAGGCCGTCCATTCTGCTGTTCCTTCATGGAACCAAAGGGGAAAGACGACTGGAGATACATTGTATGCATGCACCTTTTCATAGAAAACGAAATGGGCATACTCATGAATGAATAACGTGTTGAAAAAGTATAAAGGCAGTGTCTCTTTCTTCAACAATTCTTCCCGTTTATCTGGGTATAATCCAATCATATGATCAACATCAGAATAAAAACCTGTAATATGCTTGATACCGGCAAATTGCTCAATCGTCTCTTTATCATCAAAATAAATGATATCTAACGGTTTGTCAGCTTCATACTGAAACACTGACATCGTTCTCTTCTTTGCCTGTTCCAGCGCTTCTATGGTCAAATCGACAAAGGCGCCCTCATCCTTTGCATAGTAGATTCGAATATGTTCATAGACTTGCTTATTGAGTCCTTCCGTTAAGACCGATTTAGGCGAAGAATGCTGCTCTAGATATTGCTCTGCCAGCTGGAACCCTACATAAATCAAGTACGCAGTGAACGCATAAAAAATCAAACCTGCTGCAATCATTCCGCTTACAAGTTTTTTATGAATTAATGACGGTTTTGCTTTCATTTACTCCCCACCTGAATTCATCCTGCAACCTCTTTCTCTTTCTATGAAAAAACAAAGATCAACAAGAGGTGATATATTTTTTACTTTATGCAGTCAGGTGCGCAAGGTGCGGTTCCAAACAAAAAAGCCGCATATGACATACGGCTTTTGTCGTAGCTATTTTGATTCAGGGAAGACACGTCGAACCGTTTCAGTAAACTCGTCGAAGAATCCTGAAATTGGCTCTCCACTTCTAATACGTTTTCCGTACCCTGCCATACGATCGACAAAGTCTGGATTAGCAGATACATACACATTATCAATTTGTTGATCCGTCGATTTGACTTTGTCAGAAATTTTCTTTTTCAAATCGTCTGTTACATCTCCGCTTTTATTGCCTTCAAGCACGACAGCAACAAATGCATTTTTCCCTGTGACAAGTACGTTCGCTGTTTTCACTTCAGACATGTTGGCAACAAGCTCTGATGCCTTATCTGCCACTTTCACCTTCTGAGGTGTTTGCACATTTGGTTGATCCTGTCTCATGTTGTCGTTCTTATATGTGACATTTTCGTACTGTCGTTTCATTGTTCCTCTTCGTTCATCGCCTTGGTTGTTCATTCCACACCCAGCAGTGATCAATGTTGGAACGAGTAATAAAGATAGCATCCATTTCTTATTCATCAATTTATTCCCTCCTTTTGCTCATAGGTTTTTCATCCAGCAGACTTTTTATGCACACATCCTCTATTTCAGCAATGAATTCATAAATCAGCCTTGATTGGTCATCCTAAACATGATGAAGAAGTATCATCACGATCAAATGGAGGGATTCGTTTGTTTAAAAAGAGAAAAGGTATGAGTACTGGTGCAATGATCGCAGCATCAACAGCCATCATTGCATTATTTTCACCACTATTACGGAGAAGACTAAGCAGCATGACTCAAATGAATTTGTCCTCAACGATGAAAGGCAAAGATCAACACCATCATGAGTCATCTCGTCATGAGTCCCATTCACATTCACGTAAAGACTCAAAAGGCACAGCTGAAGTAGGACAAATGATCAAGCAAGCATTCACCGCTGTCCAGCCTAATGAAACAAGCCAGCATCAAACATCATCAAAAACATACCAAACTCATCAGCCGCCGAGAGAGTCTTACGCCCAGTCTCTTCACATTGATGAAAGTGTCATGAATGTAATGGATGATGAATCTATTCAGCAAGTACTCAATGACATCGAGCACAAATAACTAAAACAGGAGCCTTTTTTTCAGAAAGGCTCCTGTTTATTCTCCTGAAAAATGCTCTTTCACCATGATGCAGAAGGAAGGCAAGAAGGTGATTTCGATCGTGATAACAAACCGTTCCACACCATCTAATAGTATCAACAGCTCTTTTTCATGCTGCCGATCCTTTTTTATTTCTACATGTCGCACAGTTTTAAAGGCATATACTCCTAAAACGGATGCGTCCTTTTTTCGAACAGCCTTCAAAGAAAATTCTTGTACTCCAAGAGACATCGTCACCACAAATCGCTCTTCCTCATTCTCAAACCGAAACGTTAGATCTTGATATTCAATGGGCATATCTCGTTCAAATCCTTCATCAGGCCACGTCTCAAAAAAAGAAAGCCAGTCCGTTCGATCTGGAAATTGTTCCCTCCTCATTTTAAACCCCTCATAAGTGAAATTTTTATTAATTATCTTGTTTCCTCTTTTCTTTTGCAACAAATTTTAGTAATTTTAAAAAGGTGATTTTATTTTGCTAAGAGACCTCTTTATTAATTTAACAATTCTTGTCACTTTCCATTATTTATTGATGCTTGTGTTTAAAGAGAATTTTTTAAAAAAGGAAGACACCCTGCTCAGACAAATTTATAAAGGAATGATCTCTGGGTTACTCGGTGTCCTCTTAATGTTTTTCTCTATTAAAGCAGGACCAGCCATCATCGATTTAAGACATATCCCCCTTATTTTAACGGCATTTTATGGAGGCATTGCACAAACGTTCATTGCAGCCTGTGTGATCATTATTGGCCGATTATTAATCGAAGCCAATGTCGCTTCTTTCATTAATATTTTTTCCATGATATTTATCGCCACAGCTTCTTTTTTAATTGCTGAGCGTCATATCAATCACGTCGTAAAAATGCTGTTATCTATTACCATGAGCAACGTCATAGCGACGATTTTATTTATCATCATCGTCAATGAAAGATCATTTGAACTGCATACTGCCTATTGGATATTCTCGTATATTGCCGGTTTATTTAACTTTTATGTCATTGAGCATCAAACAAAAGCGTATCAGATGTTAAATTTGTATAAATTCCAAGCTCATTATGACTTTTTAACTGGTGTTTTAAATAAACGGAAATTCGATGAAATATTAAGTGATGCTTTTTCTCTGAACTTAAAGCAACCTATCCATCAAATGTCCTTGATTTATCTAGACATCGATTATTTCAAAACCATCAATGATCAGTATGGACATCATGAGGGAGATATCGTTTTAAAAGAAATCGGAACAAGGCTAATTAAGAACACAAGAAGCTCTGATTATATTGGTCGAATCGGCGGTGAAGAATTTGCTGTGCTTTTACCGAATTGTTCCGTTGAAAAAACATGGCAAATTGCGGAACGTTTACGAAAAAAAATGGCGGATCAGCCAATTTATTTACAAAACGGAACATCGATTCACATTACGGTGTCAATTGGATGTGCTTATGATGCAGGAACAAGTGAAAACATGAAACAATTACCGATTATTGCAGACCAGGAGCTCTATAAAGCGAAGCAGTCAGGCAGAAACCAAGTGAGCTTTTCTGGACGAAAAAGAGAACACTTAACATAGGCTTTTTCCTCAATTTGTTAGCGCGAATTATTTTTAAAAAAGTTTTCGTATAACAGTTGTTTTTTCCCGCAAACACTGGTAAAGTAAAGGTAATTATTTTTGTTCGTATCATCTTTAAGAAGAAAGTTTTGAAAGAGTTTTCGTCTTTGAAGTTTGTGTAAGAGCAAGAATAGTGAATTTAAGCGTTAAGATCGCTTTAGGAGGAAATTTCATGTTAGAAGGTAAAGTAAAATGGTTCAACTCTGAAAAAGGTTTCGGATTCATCGAAGTAGAAGGTCAAGACGATGTATTCGTTCACTTCTCTGCTATCCAAGGCGAAGGCTTCAAAACTTTAGAAGAAGGTCAATCAGTTTCTTTCGAAATCGTTGAAGGTAACCGTGGACCACAAGCTGCTAACGTTAACAAAGCGTAATTTAAGAGCATCTGCTCTTTTAGCACTTTATAGAGTGAAGGAAAACCGCTCGGCTTTTATGCCGGCGGTTTTTTTGTGCAATAAAAAAAGAGAACCTGACGAGAGGTTCTCTTTTTATTTGTCCTTCTGCTTTAGTTTCTGTAAAGCAGAACGATACATATCATCATTCATTTTCGTCTCTGGTTCTTCTTCTTTGACAGGTGGTTCTGGCTGCTTAAACTTTTGAAGCGCCTGTCTATAGAAATCATCACCTGACGGAGCATCATCTGTCTGAGAAGGCTCTGACGCTTTTTCTTCCACTTCAGGCTCTACAGGTCTCGCCGCAACTTCTGGCTCGCTATGCGGCACGTCAGGATGATTCGAAACATCTTCTTTGATCTCTTCCTTCTCGGCCGAAGCGTGTCTGACATTGAACGCTACTAATCCGATAATGACTAGAACAGCAGCTACTAACGCTACAATAATCGTCGCCAAAAGAACCCTCTCCTTATCGCTTAAATGACGCAGTGACTGATGCTACACGTCTTCCTAATGCTTTCCCTAGCTCAATGCCTTCTGTAGAAATCACTTCATCAGAATCAATCGGGCACGTCACACCTGCTCCATAATAAGAGCCGTATAACGCATTTTCTGGAACATTTCCAGGAAGGCCGACCACAAGCATCCCTTGATGGAACATTGGCGTAATCAAATTATGCATCGTCATTTCTAATCCGCCGTGTGTTGTGGCAGTGGTACAGAAAACGGCACCGACTTTATCGATGAGTTTTCCTTCTGCCCATAAATACCCAAGACGGTCAATCCATGTCTTTAATCCAGAACTAATGGTACCAAAGTGACCAGGGCAGCCCCAAATGATTGCATCCATTTGATCAAGCTTGCGGATATCCGCATCTTTCACATGATCAATGAACACTTCAGCTTGCTCTGTTTCACCTGCGCCAGCTGCAATCGCTTCTGCAAGTGCTTTTGTATGGTCACCTTCACTATCGTATACGACATAAATTTTCATGTACGGTCCCTCCACACTTATCTTGCATCTTGGTTTGCTTCCTTAGGTGCTGGAAGCAATGTCATTTCTTGTTTCTTATCCTGCTTTTCTTTTCGCTTATTATCCTTACGTACATCTCGCAGGAACAAGCTGAGAATCACACCAGCTGCACAGAATAATGTCACCCACATGTAAGCATCATTGATGCCCATCACATTGGAATCGACTTGTGCTTTCGTAAAGAGCTGGGTCGACACATATTTTTGAGCAGCTTCTGCTGTCATGCCCATATGGTGCATCACATTAGAGACAGCCGCCTGGAATGAATTCATAAAGAACGGATCAGCTGTATTCGTTTGATCTGCCATATTGGAATAATGGAATGTCGTGCGATTTGTATAAATCGTCGTGATCAAACTCGTACCGATCGAACCACTGATTTGTCTCAGTGTGTTTGACATCGCTGTACCATGACTGTTTAAATGCTGCGGTAATTGGTTCATCCCAGCAGTCATGACTGGCATCATTAAGAGTGACATACCAAAGGCACGTACTGCATACATGAGCACAATGTGACTATAAGATGTATCAATCGTAAGCTGTGTAAACTCGTATGTGGTGACAACCGTAATCAGCATCCCCACAATGGCAAGTGGACGAGGTCCAAATTTATCAAACAAGATCCCTGAAATTGGGGACATAATGAGCATCGCAAGTGCCCCTGGAAGCATTAATAACCCCGATTGCAGTGCAGTAAACCCAACGAGGTTCTGCAAGTAGATCGGTAGTAAGAACATCCCAGTGTATAAGGCAACGGTAATAATAATGTTAATAACACTTGATAATGAGAAAATGCTGTATTTAAACACGCGGAAATCAAGCATCGGATTATCCGCTTTTAGCTGTTGGAAAATAAAGAGAATGATCGCAATCGCACCAATGATAATCGTAGATAAAACGATTGGATCTGTCCAACCATCACTTCCCGCTTCACTCACTCCGTATAGAAGCGAAGCAAAACCAACGATCGACAGAATCGCACCAAGAGTGTCCAGCTTGATTTTTTTAGGCTCTACAATATTTTTAAACATAAAGAAAGCCGCGATAATGACAATCGCACCGATTGGTACAAGTCCATAAAACATAATACGCCATGAATAGTGTTCAATAATATAACCAGATAACGTTGGTCCGACAGCTGGCGCAAACATCATCGCAAGACCAAAAATCCCCATTCCTTTCCCTCTGTTTTCTGGAGGGAAAATAAAAAGGATTGTTGTCATGACGAGCGGCTGTAAGATACCGCCACCGACTGCCTGAATCAAACGACCAATCAGCATCGTAGAAAAGTTTGGCGCAATACCGCAAATAAATGTCCCTAGTGTAAATGAAATCATCGCCACGAGGAATAAGCTGCGCTGGCCAAAACGTGTGATTAAAAACGCAGATAACGGAATGAGCACACCGTTGACAAGCATGTAACCTGTTGTAAGCCACTGAATTGTCGTCGCACTCACATTAAATTCAGTCATTAAATGGGGCATGGCTACGTTCAAAAGCGTTTGGTTTAAAATCGCTACGAACAAACCGGCCATTAAAATGATCAGTAAAGACAAGGAGCCTGCTCCCTGTTTTGTCGCTGCAGGTTGATTTGCCATCTCAGACAACCTCCTTTCATTTTTTGATATCAGTCATCATTAAGAAGAAATTTTGACAGAAGCATTCATACCTGGAAGTACTTTGTCAGATGGATTTTTAATTGAAATTTTCACTGCTACTTTTTGTGTCACTTTCGTGTAGTTACCACTTGAGTTTGTTGCTGGCAGCATATTGAATGTTGAGTTTGTTGCATAACCAATTTGTTCAACAGTTCCTTCAAATGTTGTATCAGGATCGCCGTCTACAACGATGTCCACTTTGTCACCTTTTTCAATGTTCTTAATGTCTGTTTCT
The DNA here is from genome assembly GCF_040869405.1 of Bacillus sp. FSL K6-2869. Lineage (NCBI taxonomy): Bacteria > Bacillati > Bacillota > Bacilli > Caryophanales > Bacillaceae > Bacillus > Bacillus sp. FSL K6-2869. The sequence continues at coordinate 917,338 of NZ_CP152035.1, read as the reverse complement.
TTAATATTCGCTGTAATGTAAAGCTTGCTTAGGTCAATCGTTTCACCAAGAACTGTCCCAGGCTGCACTTGTTGGTTGTTTTGTACTTCTTTTTTGACTAATGTGCCATCAGCCACTGCTTTAATGTTTGTTTTTGCTTCTCCTTCAACTTTTGCAACTGTGCTGTCTTTTTGCACTTCGTCACCTTCATTGATGTCCCAGCCTTTGATTTGTCCAGCTGCTGGCGCTGTAATTTGGTACATGTCACCTGTCACTTTTGCTTCATCTGTTTTTACGAAGTTTGTGCTTTCGTAGTAGTAATAAGCACCTCCGGCAATAATGGCAAGAATCACAATAAGGCCAATAATATTCGTTAGCAATAAACGCCCTCTGTTCATGTTTTGTTTCTCCTTTCATGTATAAAAATATAGTGTCATCTGCTTTAGCAAACTTAGAATGCCCATCATCTGACAGATTATGAAACAAGCTCATAGAGCTGCCTGTTTCCCCTTTTTCTACTCCGCTGAAAATGGTGTGCAGCCCATTTATACTTATTGTTCACTTATGAGCAAAAAGCAGAAAAAGAAGAAAAGACAATCGGCATCTTTTTTGAAAAACTTATATTTAACAAGATTAAATATTAATAAATGAAAATTGAAATGTCAAAGAGAAAGTTTTACTTTTTTTCTGGTGATCCCTTCCTTCTCCACACAAAAAACCTTTCAGCCCTTATGCTGAAAGGTTTTTTTGAATGTTCTCTTTAAGAAAGAACTTCTTCCTGCTGAAAAAATTTTTTTAATGCGAGAAAAACGTCTGATTTTTGCTTCAAAATATAATGCTTAAATTTCTCATCCTGAATATGTTTATATGCTGACATTAACGTAGAATGCCGATTATATTGATTCACTTCACCATAACAAAATAAATTGGCTTTTTTCATAATTTCAGAAACGAGCTTCACGCACCGTGCATTATCAGAGGTCAAATTGTCACCATCAGAAAAATGGAAAGGATAAATATTATATCGTGACGGAGGATATCGTTCGTCTATGAGCTCTAGTGCCTTTCGATAGACAGAAGAACAAATGGTTCCCCCACTCTCTCCCCGAGAAAAGAAGTGCTCCTCATCTACGACCTTCGCCTCTGTATGGTGGGCAATGAATTCGATCTCGACTGTCTCATACTTTGTCCGTAAGAAACGTGTCATCCAAAAGAAAAAGCTTCTTGCCATATATTTTTCCCAAAGCCCCATACTTCCGCTCGTATCCATCATCGCTAGGACAACCGCTTTTGATTCTGGTTTGGTGACTTCATTCCACGTCTTATACTTAATATCCTCTGGATAAATAGGATAAAAGGAAGGGCTTCCTGTCATGGCATTTCGTTTAAATGCTGACAGCATTGTTCGTTTTTTATGGATATTACCGGTTAACCCCGTTTTGCGAATATCATTAAACTCAATTTCCTCGACAACGATATCATCAAGTTCCTTTTGTTTAAGATTTGGTAGCTCCAGCTCACGAAATAGCGCTTCCTCTAAATCCATTAATGAGACTTCTGCTTCGTAATAATCATCACCGGCTTGATCTCCAGCACCTTGCCCCTTTCCCTGTCCTTGCTTACTGTCAGATCCATCCCGAGCGACCACATCGCCAACCTGGCTGTCTCCATCCCCCTGACCTACATGCTTATTCTTATCATAGTTGTACCGAATTTTATATTCATCTAAAGAACGGATCGGAATTTTGACCACATCTTTGCCATTAGACATGATGATGCTTTCCTCTGTGACAAGATCCGGCAAATTGTTTTTAATCGCCTCTTTGACTTTTTTCTGATGACGCTGCTGGTCATCAAAGCCTTTTCGATGGAGGGACCAGTCTTCCTGAGACACAATAAACTGACTTTTTTCTTGCCGGGACATCCATCCCCCTCCTCACCTTTTTGGACAATTCTTGTACCCATCGATTCCATTATCGTATGCTGGCCGTCGTCGAAATGACGACGATTTTTAAAAAAGACATTACCGGTGCTGGTTTGCGCCAATAATGCCTCCTTCATTTATTAACGATTCAGAAGACTGCCTACATATTTTAAGAGTTCATTTGCACTTGTAGAATTATAGCCATGCTCATCAATCAATCGCGCCACTACTTCATTGACCTTTTTCAACTGTTGCTCATCCGGCGTTTTCGTCGATGTCGTAATTTTCACGACATCTTTCAAATCGGCAAAGAGCTTCTTCTGAATGGCTTCTCGTAATCTCTCATGAGAATTATAATCAAAGCGTTTGCCCTTTCTCGCATAAGCTGAAATCCGAATAAGGATTTCTTCTCTGAATGCCTTTTTGGCGTTTTCAGAAATGCCGATCTGTTCCTCAATTGAACGCATGAGCTTTTCATCAGGATTCATTTCTTCACCTGTTAACGGATCACGCAGTTTGTTTTTATTGCAGTACGCCTCGACATTATCTAAGTAATTATCCATGAGAGTTTTCGCAGACTCCTCATAGGAATACACAAATGCCTTTTGAACTTCCTTCTTCGCCATATCGTCATACTCTTTTCGTGCGACAGAAATAAAATTCAAATAACGTTCCCGATCTTCACTTGAGATCGATGGATGCTGATCCAGTCCTTCTTTTAAGGAACGGAGGACATCCAGTGCATTGATGGATTCCATGTTCTTTCGAATAATAGTGGATGAAATGCGGTTAATGACATATCTCGGGTCAATTCCGCTCATTCCTTCGTCATGAAATTCCTTTTTCATCTCATCAATATCAACAGATTGGAAACCTTCGACACTTTCCCCATCATACAGTCGCATTTTTTTCACCAAATCGATATCAGACCGCTTCGGCTCTTTCAGCCTTGTCAAAATAGAAAACATCGCAGCCACCTTTAGCGTATGCGGGGCAATATGAACATCTGAAACATCACTTTCTGAAATCATCTTATGATAAATGCGTTCTTCCTCTGTCACCTTTAAATTATAAGGGATCGGCATCACAATAATTCTTGAGTGTAAAGCCTCGTTCTTTTTATTTGAAATAAATGACCGATACTCCGTTTCATTCGTATGTGCAACAATCAATTCATCCGCACTAATCAACGCAAAACGCCCTGCCTTAAAATTTCCCTCCTGCGTTAATGAAAGAAGATGCCATAGAAATTTCTCATCACACTTTAACATCTCCTGAAATTCCATCATTCCACGGTTCGCTTTATTGAGCTCTCCATCAAACCGATACGCACGCGGGTCTGACTCTGAACCAAATTCAGCAATCGTTGAAAAATCAATACTTCCTGTTAAGTCAGCAATGTCCTGAGATTTCGGATCCGACGGGCTGAAGGTACCAATGCCGGTCCGTTTGTCCTCTGAGAAAAAGATTCGTTCCACTCTCACATCCTCAATGCGGCCGCCATATTCCTCTTCCAGCCTCATCAAGTTCAAAGGTGATAAATTCCCCTGCACACGTATGCCGTATTCTCTATAGAAATCCTCCCGCAGATTTTGCGGAATGAGATGAAGCGGATCTTCATGCATCGGGCAGCCTTTAATCGCATAGACTGCGCCATGATCTGTCAGTGAATACTCTTCCAGCCCTCTTTTCAGCCTTGTGACAAGCGTCGATTTCCCGCCGCTGACTGGGCCCATTAACAATAAAATACGCTTTCTGACATCTAAACGTTTAGCCGCAGGGTGAAAATACTCTTCCACTAGCCTTTCCAATGATTCCTCTAAACCAAAAAGCTCCTGATCAAAAAATTTGTAGGTTCTGACCCCATTCTCCTCTTCAATCCCGCTGTCCTTAATCATATGATAAACGCGAGAATGAGCAGATTGAGCGACAATTGGATTTTCTTTAATAATATCTAAATATTCGCTGAATGTGCCTTCCCATTTCAGTCGCTGCTCTTCTTCTCTGTGCTGTTCAATTTTCTTTAAAATATCCATATGAACCTCCTCTTTCAAGATTGAAGCTAGAAATCAGATACTGTTTTACAATCTATGCGGAGGCGTCCTATTACATGCTTTCGTTCTTCAAAATGACGAATTGGCAAACTGAATTGACAACCATCCGCAAGACCCTTCATAATAAAGGAAAAACAGGAGAAAAATGATCTTCATCTCCTGCTTTTCAAGGCGAACTTCACAACATATGAAACCGGCAGCAAAGGAACAAAGGGATAAGGGGGAGCTTATATGAGAACGGTCATTATGATGGGCGTCATCATTACGTTTTTAGTATCCATTTTCACAGCTGGCTACGAAGGCAAGCCTGGTAAATGAAAAAAAGGATGTTCCATCAGCGGAACATCCTTTTTCATTTCGTTCATATTTTCAGCACTTACATATTCACTGAAAGCGAGATGGGATCTCGGCTTTTTATCATGTTCTTATATCAAATCTCGGTATTGTTGCTGGCGAAGCGCCTCATACACAAGAATCGCTGCCGTATTCGATAGATTCAGTGAACGAACATGCTCTGTCATTGGTAAACGTAGACAGCGATCCATATTCCGTTCAATCAAATCTTTTGGCAATCCACTCGTCTCTCTGCCAAATACGAAGAAATAGTCTTCATCTAACTGCGAGTAATCGAACGTTGTATGCGGCTTTTGCCCAAACTTTGTGATATAGAAAAATTGCCCCTTCGGATGAGCCTCAAACAATTCATCTAATGAATCATGATAGACGACATTGGCATATTTCCAATAATCGAGTCCTGCACGCTTCAGCATTTTATCATCTGTCGAAAAACCAAGCGGACGAATCAGATGAAGTGTTGTATTTGTTGCTGCACATGTTCGCGCAATATTTCCAGTATTAGCTGGAATTTCTGGTTGATATAAAACGACATGAAGTCCCAAAAAAGTTCACCTCTAATTTTCTTTTCCGCTCAACATTATACCATTAACTATCCTTCGGGGCATCGTCCAAAATGTGAAAAAACGTATAACGAATACTAGGTGTATAAGCCGTTGAATCTTCATACGACCAGTAACGCATACGACTGTCATACGTTTGTGCATTCACAAGAGGCATTCCGCCTTTATCATGATCAACGACAATGGTTGTATGATTATACCTACCGTCACCCTCAAAATCGTAGCAAATAACATCACCTATTTGAAGCTCCTGCGGCTCCTTGAGCTTCTTCGCTCTCAACCCCGCTTTGGAATTCGTTAAGTAATTTTTCATCGAATGTGCCACCGTCCAGCTGTAGCTCCATGTATGTGGACGAACCCACCAGCCAGATCCACGGTTCGGATATCCTCTCGTTGGCGCATTCCCTGCTTTTAGACATTGTGAAATAAAATTCGTACAGTTATCTTCAAAATTTTTATAGGCTGGATTTCGTTTATTCCAATACGTCTCAGCATATTGAACAGCTGCACGCCGGTCATAGTGAAAAGCTCTTCCAAATTGGTCTTCATTTTGGAAACGCTCATCCACCTGATCTTCCTTTTGTCGTTCTTCTAACATCATCCGATCTTTCACAAGCATGTCGTTATAAAGAAACGCTTCTCTTTTCTCAACCTGTTCCTCTAAATAAAAAGAATCGTCTATATCCTTACAGACATAAGTGAGGTGCGCGAGATATTGTACTTGCTGAGCTCCATCATCTTGAATAGCTGAATCGAGAAGTTTTGCTTTTGCTTTCGCCTTGACAATCTCAACTTGTCTTCTTGCAAACAGCTCTTTCTTTCGCTCCACAGCGTCCACATCAGACATCAGCTGGGGTTGTTTGATCGTACTGCCATTTAATAAATATGCCAGTCTGTCTTCTAACGTTTGTTCTAATAATTGTTTCACACAGACACCACCAAACTTTTTTTAACATCTCTGTTTGGTTCATTCTATGTTCAATGGGAGGTTATTTAGTATTTAAAGGTGTTTGTAACAATTCAATCCCTTTGATGATCTCTTGTTTTGCTTCTTCATCACTTTCCCGCTCAAGGGCTTTTTCCAGTTCTGAAAGCTGCTGACCATCGCCAATTTTACCGATTGCCCAAGCAGCCGTGCCTCGAATGACCGGTCTTGGATCTTTATGCATCAGGTCAACCAAATCTGGCAAAGCAGATGTATCTTTAAAGTGAGCAAGTGCCAAAATGGCATTCCGCTGAATAGGCTTTTTCCCTCGCCATGATCCAGAAACATGACCATACTTCTCTTTAAATTCACGATTGCTGATTGTCAGCAGTGGCTTTAAGAGCGGCTTTGCAATTTCAGGGTCCGGCTCCATTTCAGGATGTAGATGAAAGTCTTTCCCTTTATTAATTGGGCAGACCGTTTGGCACGTATCACATCCATACAACCGATTCCCTATTTTCGAGCGAAATTCGTCAGGTAAAAACCCTTTTGTCTGTGTTAAAAACGAAATACACCTTTGAGAATTGAGCTGGCCTGGATTCACAAGAGCACCCGTTGGGCATGAATCCACACATTTATTACAAGTTCCGCACTGGTCTTCTATTTTCTCATCCGGTTCAAATGGAACATTTGTAATCATCTCAGCCAAATAGACATAAGATCCGAACTCTGGTGTGATAATCATACAGTTCTTTGCACTAAAGCCAATGCCAGCACGTTCGGCTACAGCACGGTCAGACAATTCACCTGTGTCCACCATTGATTTTGTCCGAATATCTTCGTGTTTACTGCGCAAAAATTCTTCAAGCATGTCGAGCTTTTTTTTCAGCACAACATGATAATCAGTTCCCCATGAAGCCCTGCAAAAAATTCCTCTTCTTGCATCCTTTGTACTTCGGGGAGCATCTTTCATTTTAGAAGGATATGCGAGCGCAATGGCGACAATTGATTTTGCTTTTGGAAGCAGCAAAGCAGGATTTGTTCGTTTTTCGATATCAGGCTCTTCAAAACCGGACAAATACCCTAACGATTCATGTAAGATGAGGCGGTCCTTTAATGAATCAAATGTATCAGCACTTGCAAATCGAATTTTATCGACACCAATTTCGTTCGCATATTGAATTAACTCTTCTTTTAATTGTCCAACATGAATCACCTTGCAAACCTCCTTTCTTTGTTTCTTCAGTTGTTTTCAGTATAATACGAGTGTATCATGACCGATTGGAGTGAGTCACTGTGAAGATACAAATGGAAATTTCCCAACCTCAAAGCCCGTCTATCCATGTTGGACAGATTGAATATTCACATATTGAGATAGGAAAATCCCCTCAAATGTTAAAAGGCCGACTGCGCCTGTTTCAAGAATCTTTGTTTTTTGAATATGAAGATCAAACTTTGGAAGAAGTACCAGCGATCAAAGAATGGACGAATCTTCTAGAAGGTGTCCCCTTTCTTCCGCTTCTTGCTGATATTCAAAAAGAACAATTTATTGACTCGACCAATTCCGTACAGGATTTGTCGATATTTTTTTCATTGAAATATTTCTTACCTATCCTTACATTAGATGCCGATCAATTGAAAGGGCCTCTTTCATTATCCAAAAATGAAACTGGTCATATTGAATGGCAGGATGGCGCAGAGCTTAAAGGGTTATTTTCTCAACCAAGTAAAGCTCAAATTTCTCAAGACACAAAAAGCATTCTTCAAATCATTCTCTTCCCACCATCTATTTCCCGGGAAAAGAGTGAAGCACTTATACAATCCTTGACGAAGATGTTTATACAAATACATGGTGGAGAAAGCAAATATGAACTCATTGAAAAAGCACTGTAGGTGACAGTGCTTTTTACATTATACTGACATAATAAAAAACGCAACACTTCGTTTATCTATGAAACGAAATACTGCGTTATAAACAAAATTATGTATTGGAGCGGGTGATGAGAATCGAACTCACGACATCAGCTTGGAAGGCTGAGGTTTTACCACTAAACTACACCCGCATCAATCTTTTAAAGACAACATCATTGCGTTGACTTTTATTATGTTACAACTTTCTTAACAATTCGTCAAGAGAATATGAAGATTTTTCGTCAAAAAATTTCATATTCTCCATATATATTACGATAGTTATTTATCGAGCTGGATATAAAATAAGTAGGCATGTGACTTATTCTTCAGCGCTTGCTTAGGATTTTTCTCAATCACTTCAAGCATCGGTGAATTTCCGTCTTTCCCCATTGCCGCAGTATACGCAATCAGTGCCTTTCCTCCAGGAGAGACTTTGACAGTATCAGATTGTGCAGAAAAAACATAATCACTTACTTTGAACGGAAAACTTGCTGTTGCTTTTGTCATTCCCTCATTCTTGTTGTCTGACCACATACTAAATTGTGATTCATATGTATCTTTCTCATCTCTTAATTGTAAAAGTATATTCATCGTTTGGTCAGTTCCATCCTGATGTAACGTAAAAGTCGAAGAAGATGATTCCTTATCAACTAGCCGGCCATTTTTGTAGTGGCTCCCGATAAACGTAATACTCTTATCATTCTTCGTTAATCCTTTAAGTGTAAGAGCTACTATTTCATTCGTCGTTGATGCCTCTAGTAAGTTTTTTTCTTTCTTTGTCAATTTCATTTTTTCAATCGTTACTTGGTTTTTAGAGTCAGACTCTGTTTCTATTTTAGAGACCGTTTTCTCTGTCGTTGTTGTTTCTGCAGCCTTCTCGCCGCATCCTGCTAATAGAAAAACAGTCAATAAAAGAATGCTCCATTTCTTAATCATTGATATCCCCTTTTATACTTTTATTTTTTATTATACTAAAATTTGGTTGATTATACAAAAAAAAGATTAGGAAAATTCTCCTAATCTTTCGCTTTTTTCTGTTTCATGGCTGATAGGAATGCCACAATGAGAAAACTGACAGCAAAAATGACAACCATATAAATAAAAAAGTTTGGTTTGATTTGGAACGTAAATGCAGACGAACCTTCCATTTCAAAAGCAAGACTGTTAAATAATAATTCATTATTTGTTTTTGATTGAAATAAGTGATAGAACAGAACACCAATGGTCAACATCGGAAAGCCTAAGAAACCCAGGAAACTACCAACAATTGCACCTTGTTTCATTGCCTGAACGTTCATGATCGTTGTCCTCCCATTCCACCAAGCAATAACTGCTTCATAATAGACTTACCATCCCCCATAAACGGAAGAAGGTAGAGTAATTGAATAAAATACGTGATTGAAAAAATGAAAAACCCTGTCGAAATTGGATTTTCTTTTAGAAATAAAACAGTCACAATGATTCCGGCTGCGCCAATGAGCCCCGGCAAAAGCGGACCAAGCAGTGTAATCCACACCTGTTTTTTCTGAAACGGATCTAAAACAGGCCTCACAAATTTCACAGACATCATATCGCTCGCAAAAAAGCCTTGAGGACCATCCCGGCCGGCGAACTTCCGATGTGCATACCCATGTGCCGCCTCATGCAAGGCAGTTCCAGTAATTAATCCAAAATAAATAATCGTAAAATAAATTGCAATGGCTGCAATCGATGGATCAGGAATAAATAAAAAGGCGATTCCCGCCATGATCATAAAGAGCACCCAAAAAAAGATGATTTTGCGCGTCACCATCAGCAGAGCCGTACCCAATATGTGAAGAAATGAATGACCCGTGCAGTCAAACCGCTCTTTCATCTTTACTTGATACTGCTTAAAAAATTGACAGAAGGCTGTGACAGTCCGATATGGCGATTGATAATGAATCGACAGCAAGTGATGCTGATTCAGCCCCATCATCAATTGATAAAAATCGCGGGCAATCACAGACTCATCGACCTGAAACAAATCGGCGAGCTCTGCCGTAATACTCGCCTCTGTCCTTTGACCATCCACTTTCGTTAACATATGATATGCACTTTCGTTAATTGGAAGTGAGCTTCCGTACTGCGTATCAGTCAAATGCCTTTTTTGTAAAGTCACATATGGAGCAAGTGCCGGCACCCGCTCAATCTTTAGCTTATTGTTAAGAAGTTGAATCATGTGAATACCTCCATGAAAAACCTTTATATATGGCAAAGATGAGCAGACATTCAAATCCTGCCACAAGCAGCCACTGAAGCATTTGACTCGATTCCCCTATCACATAGTTTCCAATAAATACAATCGGAATCATGATTAAAATAAGCGCTCCGAACGAGAAAATACCTGTGTAAGGATTATTTCGATCAAGGGGTAATAAAATACCTACCACATAAAAGAGAGCCGTTGCATTACACAAGACAGCAGCGCCAATCAACACGATCCAGATCTGATCCGGGAGCGTCAGTGTTGTGATCATAAATAAAACAATTTGGATCACACCAACGAGCAAAAGCCCGAGGAACTTATAAAGAGCCACTTCCCACGGCCTTAGACCAAACGTTTTATACATCCCAAGCATACGTTTGTCATTGCCAAATGAATTAAAAGCTGTTAACCCAGCTAGCGCACATAAGACAAAAAAAGCTTCTCCTTCAAAGCGGAAGGCAAACTGATAACGGACAAATAAAATGACAATAAGGAGGATGAGAAAGTTTAAAATATTTTCTTCATTTCTCACTTGTGACTTTATTTCCTTTACAATGAGTGACCACTTTTTCGAAGATGAAAATGGTAGTTTGTGCAGAAAGGTTAACGCTTTTTTCTCAGCCATAATTGGCATTAAAGCAAGAGAAATAAATGCGCCTCCCGCAGATAATAAGATGAAGAGGATCAAAATCGCATAATTCACCCCGTCAGGAGACATCCCTTGTGCCGCTAAGAAAAACGGCGCTGTAAAATACATCAAATGATAATCAAACTGTACATATGATTGCTGTATTTGATTGATGTCGAAATGTGTCATTCCATACGCTACAACTAGCGCTAATAAAACAAATATCGCTGCAAATTTTTGCAACGGTAATTTTAATTTTAGTACGAGTAAATAAGTCACGTTGTAAATGAGCTGAAGCAGTGTTAAGACAAAGAGGGATTGCAAAAGCACCATCAAAAAGAATGTAAGAATAAAGAAAATACCGATCCCTTGTGCAATAAAATTAGGTAAAAGCAAGATCCCGATGAAAAATAAAACAAGCCCTGTCACGACTGTCACCATCGGAATGAAGTAACCAAGACTTTTTTGAAAGGTAGACAGCGGAAACCAGCTGAGCTGCATAGAAAAACGATCTTGTTCAGGTGTTCTGACTTTGATCAGCACAAATAACAAGCTTGTAAAAATGGATGCATTGATTGCCATCGACACAACCAACAACCCAAGTGAACGTTCATCTCCATTTAAGAAAGCCTTCATAAAGACACCCGTAAAACTGTATCCGATGATGGCTCCCATTGTGACTGCAAACAAAAAGAATAAGACCACAATGATTCGCTTCGTTTGAGTATCAAAGAGCTTATACATCTCTTGCTGCCACATTTTAAGCATCATTTTAGAAATGATTAATGATTTCATCAAAATGTGCACCCCTATCACTTAACATTGAAGCTTTCAGAAACACCTGTTCCAATGTGCTTGATTGATACTTTTCTTTTAAGGCTGAAACCGTCCCTTCATCCATTTTATTTCCTTTAGAAATAATGGCGATCTTGTGGCACAGCTCTTCCGCTGAAAGCATATCATGCGTTGAAAGCAAGATTGCACCATGGTGCTCGGCATAACGTTTCATCAGTTTCTTTGTGTTTATAACCGCTTCAATATCAAGTCCTCTAAAGGGCTCATCCATGATCACTAATTGACTCTCAAGCATAAAGGCAGCAATCAGCTGTGTCTTTTTTTTCATTCCATGGGAATAGGTTTCAATCGGTCTTGATAAAGCTGATTCCATATCAAACAATTCAATTAGTTGATTTCTTCTTTGAATTGTTTTACATTCATACATAGAAGAAACAAAATCTAAATATTCAGCACCAGTCAATGCTTCAGGGAGCAGCAGATCATCTGGAACATAGGCGACTTGTTTTTTAAAGGATGGATCATCATTTGTGACGTCCTTGATATGAATGGTTCCTTCTGTATGCTTAATGATGCCGAGTACACAGTTAATCATCGTTGTTTTACCGGATCCATTTGGTCCAGCCACAGCAACGATTTGATGAGGGGCAATTTTCAAATGAAAATCATTGACAGCAGTCACGTTATTTTTATACGTCTTGGTTAAATTCTCGATCGTAAACATATAACCTCCAAGTGTCTGCATATTCTTTAAAAACAGATCAGGCTAAACCGCCCGCCACAGACGGTTTAGCCCTGGTGTCTTATCTAAGAAGTAAAAAGATGAATCCTAAGTATAGCTACTTACATTCAATTTGGACTTTTAAGCCACTTTCCCACTGAACGGCTCCTGTAAAGCTACCCTTGCCGTTTGCTAAACACCAAACTGCTGCTCCTAGAACAACTGTTGCTCCCAATCCAAGAAGGACAGCAACAAATACTAAGAACCAAGCTTGGTCCATAATAGCAGGTTCCATAGTGGAATAGTCAACTTGCGGCGCTGCATAAGTCATACTTTTCACCTCCCAGCTTATGATGATCGTATCATAGGCGTCACACTCCAAACATCAACAGAAGATCCCATTTTTGACCGAACATATTTTCGTATAAAATGTGACTTTTTATTCAATTATTCATGTTCAACTGTATAAATTCTCCCTTTTTTACTATTTTTCACCACAACATAAGAACCACAAAACCCATATATTGGCAATAAATCCATCTTTTTTCTGCCTTTTTTCAAATAGTTCATTTTCATCATCTCTTCTATTTAATCTTTCATTTTTTTGAGATAGAAAGAATTCCCCCGATATATCAGATATAAAAGTCCTAATTATATGTCGTTAACACATCAAATACGACATATTAACTGATAATTCCGACAAAAGAGTGAGCATATTTTCCTTCTTCTCTTGTCTCTTAAAATATGTATATACAAGAAAACCTGTTGGGAAAAAAGCCCTTGCCTTCTTCCACAGCACATATCATTTTACTTGCTTCTCTTTCTATAAAAAAAGCAAAGCAGCCCGACAAGTATGACTGCTTTGCTTTCATTTATGAGGAACTTGCAGCAGAGGCTGTATCAGGAAAGTAATTGTTCCCAATAATTTCACCAGCAGGAACGTGTGGTCCTGCATCACCATTTCTTTTAAATGGGAGAAGCGGGAAAACAAGTTCTGCTAAATAATAAGATTCTTCTAAGTGCGGATAACCAGAAAAGATAAATGTATCAATACCTAGAGACTGATATTCTATTATACGTTCTGCTACTGTATGCGGGTCCCCGACGAGCGCTGTTCCTGCCCCGCCTCTAACTAAGCCAATGCCCGCCCAAAGATTAGGGCTAATTTCAAGCTTCTCTTTATTCCCTTGATGTAATTCAACCATTCGTTTTTGCCCTACTGAGTCCATCCCTTGTAAAGTCTTTTGCGCATCATCAATAGTCTCTTGATCTAAATGACGAATCAGATGTTCCGCTGCCTGCCAAGCTTCATCTTCCGTTTCCCTCACGATCACATGAAGTCGAATACCAAACCTCACCGTTCTTCCCTCCTTTTCAGCCTGCTTTTTCACTTGTGCGATTTTCTCTTTTACTTGTGCAGGCGGCTCGCCCCAAGTTAAATAAACATCTGTATGTTTTGCAGCGGCTTGAATGCCTGCTTCTGATGATCCTCCAAAAAAAACGGGTGGATGTGGTGTTTGAGCTGGTGGAAATAACAGCCGTCCATTTTGTGTTTGCAGATGCTTCCCTTGAAACTGAACATTCTCTCCTTTCAATAACCTCTTCCATATGGTCAAAAATTCTTCTGCTGCCTCATAACGTTCATCATGAGAAATGAATAGCCCGTCTCCTTCAAGTTCTTCTTTACTTCCTCCCGCTACAACATTGATCAGCAGTCTCCCGCCTGAAAGCCGATCAAATGTGGAGGTCATTCTAGCAGCAACAGATGGCTGCATCAACCCTGGCCGAAGAGCCACAAGAAACTTTAAATGGGTTGTTTCTGCAGCTAAAGCGGCCGCTGTCAGCCATGGATCTTCACAAGATCTACCAGTAGGCAGCAAGACCCCTGTGTACCCAAGCTGATCGGCAGCTTGAGCAATTTGTTTAAAATACGGATAGTCTGCCTGTCTTGCCCCTTTCGAAGATCCTAAATAACGCCCATCCCCATGCGTTGGAATAAACCATAGAATATTCATCATATCGCCTCCTATTATTTTTCACCTTGATAACTTATGCGCCATTTGAGCAATCGCTTTTCTAACAGCCGTACAAATGAATCAGTCATCTTACCAACTACCGCAAAGATGATAATCCCTACAAACACTTTATCCGTTTGCGAGAATTGTCTTGCATCCATAATCATGTAGCCGACTCCACTACTCGACCCCATCAATTCAGCCACCACTAAACCAAGCCAGGCAATGCCTAATGAAAGCCTCACGCCCAGAAGAATATGAGGAAGGGCAGCAGGTAAAATGAGCTTTGTGATATTTTGATACAGATTAAACTCTAAAGCGCGAGCCACGTCGAAAAGCTTGTTATCTACACTGCGAATTCCTAGAAAAGTATTGATATAGATCGGAAAAAAAGCCCCAAGTGCAATCAATAAAATTTTCGCTGATTCATCAAAACCAAACCAAAGAATAAATAAAGGAGTCACCGCTAAATGAGGAACTGTTCTCAGCATTTGCAAGGTCGGATCTACATACTGCTCGGTTTTCCTAGAAAAACCGACACACAGACCCATCGCAAGTCCTAAACCTCCCCCAAGTAAAAACCCGCATATTGCTCTGTAGAGACTGATGTAAAGATGGCCAAACAGCTCACCGGAACGAATCAACTCACGAAAAGATTCCGCAATGACAGTGGGTGCAGGTAGTACAGTAGAAGAAACGATTTGGGAAGCAGCAGCTCCCTGCCAAATCGCAATGAGTAAAGCAGGTAATACAAGTCCTTTTAACATGATGAAGGATGAAGCTTTTCTCCTTTTTTTCTTCATTCGCTCAGTTTTAGTCACAAGGGCTGGGTTAGATGCAGCTTTCATCAACTCTTCTCCTCTTTCAGCATTTTTTCAATAAACGAATTATCTACCACCTGATTGACATCAATCTTCCGCTGAATCGCCTTTGTTTGATATTGAAAATCAGCTGTATGCTGCTGAGCGTTTATGATCTTCTTAGAAATGGGCTCATTGAGCGGCTCTGTATTGTTTAATACTTGTGTCACCACCTTCTGATCTAATTGTTTCAAACGAGCATAAAGTGTAATGGCTTCCTGTTGATGGTCTTTCTGCCATTTCACCGCTTTGTCATATACTTTTAAAAATTGCACCACTAGTTCAGGGTACTCATCGGCAAACTTGGATCTGACAAGTGTGAATCCAGGTGAATATAAATCGGTCGCTTCTCCATTAACCAGTAGCTTTGCTCCCTTTTCTATCGTTTCAAGTGATAAGAACGGCTCCCAGATCGACCAAGCATCAACTGATCCATTTTCAAACGCAGATATTGCCTCATCCGGCTGAAGCTGAATGATCTGAACATCCTTTGCAGATAAACCAGCCTGATCTAATACTTTGTATAAAAAGTCAAAACCACTGCTTCCTTTGGCAACGGCGATTTTTTTTCCTTTTAAATCTTCTACTTTTTTAATCTCACTGTTCTTATTCACTAAAATCCCATTCGCCTTTAACCCATCCTGAGATAAACCAATTTCCTTAAAATCAATACCTGCTGCCTGACCAGCTATAACAGGTGAATTACCAACCTGTGAAAAATCTAATTGATTGGCGGCGAGTCCTTCGAATTGGGGAGGACCACTTTGGAACTCCACCCACTTGACTTTCACACCTTCTTTTTCAAATGATTGCTCAAACCACCCTTTTTCCTTTGCTAAAAGAAGTGGGCTTAGACTTTGCTGAATCCCAATCCGAATCTCTTTCGGCTTGTCTTCTGATCCATTCGCTGCTTGACCACACCCAGCTAATACAAGGAGGATACCCAGAAAGAGAACGATCCTTTTTTGCCTTTTCATTCAATTTGACCTCCTTAAATTCCTGAGCCATTCGTCAGTAACAGCTCATCTGTTTTCTCAAATTCTGAAAGCACCCTTTGTCTTAAGCTCTGAAAAGCTGTTGACGTTCTATTCCGCGGGAATGGTAAGTTCACGGGAAGGATTTTATGAATTCGACCGGGTCTTGCTTGTAACAGCACAATTTCATTGGCTAAATAAATGGATTCGTCAATATCATGAGTGACAAGCACCATCGTTGTTCTTTTCTCCTGCCAAATATCCAGCAGTACATCCTGTAAGTGTTTCCGTGTAAATGCATCTAGCGCACCAAAAGGTTCATCAAGCAATAAAATCTCCGGATCACGCAGGAGTGCTCTTGCAATAGCAACACGTTGTGACATCCCGCCTGAAAGCTCATGTGGATAGGCGTGTTCAAAACCTTTTAACCGAACAATTTCAATTAATTCATCCACTTTGCGGCGAACAGCCACCTGTTTTAAATTGAAATTGGCAGCGATATTTTCTTCGACCGTCAGCCATGGAAACAAGCGATGCTCTTGAAAGATAAAGCCCTGTTTCATTCCTGGTTCTACCACACGCCTTTCTCCTATCACGATCTGCCCATCATAATCTGTATCAAGGCCTCCAATCATCTTCAGCAATGTACTTTTCCCGCATCCGCTCGGACCAATCACCGTCACGAATTCACCAGGAACGATGGTGAGCCTTACGTTTTCAAGCACTTGAATGGTTTGTTTGTCTTTCCAAAAAGACTTATCCACAATATCAATGGAAATAGTCATTGCAAGTTCACTCCTCTTGTCATCAGATAAATACACAGAAAGGCCCTTATCCCAAAAGTGAGATAAGAGCCTTCGTGTTGTCCGATCAGCTATTCATATTGAGTTGTTAGCACCATCCTAAATCATATTATTCCTATAAATCAACTATATTTTATAAAATGGTTATTTCGACCTTGTATGCTTTTCATCAATACGATCGTAAATTTCTTCTATTCGTTCTTGATTGCTGTAAATCTCATATTTGTTCCGCTCAATCAAAATGTCTAATGTGATATCCAAATGTTTTCTGTATTTTTTTCGTTTTTTCTTTTTCTCCATCTTCAGCTTCCCTCCTGATTAAAATAAAAAAAGGCCCTTCACTCATGCCTGAGTGAACGAGCCTTCGGTTGACCGATCAGCGATTCTTGTTGGTATTTTCAGTATGCTTATGTTAATACATACTATTCCGACATGTCAACTATATTTATTGTTTTTTCAGATTTATCTAAAAAATGATTGACCGGGCAGTAAACAAGATTTATAGTCTTATTAAATATTTCTTATTAAAGTAGTTGGTTTTATCTAACAAAAGGAGGATACACACATGTCAGAAGAACTTCAATTTCGTTTAGAAACAAAAGCAATACACGCAGGTCAAGAACTGGATTCAGCCACCTATTCAAGAGCTGTACCTATTTACCAAACAAGCTCTTTCGGTTTTAGAGATAGTGAGCATGCGGCGAATTTATTCGGACTTCAGGAACCCGGTAATATTTATTCACGTATTATGAACCCGACAAATGATGTGTTTGAAAAACGGATCGCTGAGCTTGAAGGTGGAATTGGTGCACTTGCTGTCTCCTCAGGACAAGCAGCGACCACTTACTCCATTTTAAACATTGCAGGAGCTGGAGACGAAATCGTATCCTCCAGCAGTCTGTATGGCGGCACATATAATTTATTTGCGCATACCTTGAAAAAACTTGGAATAACAGTAAAGTTTGTGGATTCCTCAAACCTTGAAGAACTTGAAGCAGCCATTACAGATAAAACAAAAGCAGTGTATGCAGAGAGCATCGGAAATCCAAAAGGCGACATTTTACATATTGAAGCCGTATCAGCCATTGCACACAAGCATCATATCCCTCTAATTGTGGATAACACACTTGCCAGCCCTTATTTGTTAAGACCTATTGAATTTGGCGCAGACATTGTCGTCCATTCAGCGACGAAATTCATCGGCGGCCACGGCACATCCATTGGCGGAGTCATCGTCGACAGCGGTAAGTTTCCTTGGGGTGATAGCGATAAGTTCAAAGGCCTGACTGAACCAGACCCAAGCTATCATGGCCTGACGTATACGGAAGCGATTGGTGAAGCGGCTTATATCACAAAAGCACGTGTACAGCTCTTACGTGATCTAGGGGCGGCTTTATCACCATTCAACTCATTTTTACTCTTGCAAGGCTTAGAAACATTGCACCTTCGCCTTGAACGCCACAGTGAAAATGCATTGAAGACAGCACAATTTTTACAAGATCATCCTCTTGTAGAATGGGTCAGCTATCCAGGTCTTGAAGGCCATGAATCCTTTGAGCTGGCTCAAACTTATTTACCAAAAGGACAAGGTGCCATCCTCACATTCGGCATTAAAGGTGGCAAAGACGCAGGAAAAAAACTCATTGATTCGGTTCAGCTTTTCTCACATCTTGCAAACGTAGGCGACTCTAAGTCACTCATCATCCATCCTGCCAGCACAACGCATCAGCAATTAAGTGAAGCAGAGCAAAAAGCCACAGGGGTGACACCAGAACTTATTCGTTTATCTGTTGGAACAGAAGCGATTGAAGATATTCTGGCAGATCTAGAACAGGCGATTTCAAAAAGTCAGTCTTAACCAAACAAAAAAAGCACACGCCTGTGTGCTTTTTCTTATTGATTAGTGATTGATTAAGCGAATATCTTGGAAGGGATAAAACACGAATGATGTTGTCCCTTGAATGTCACTCTTTGTAAAAAGACCTAAACCATTGCGACTGTCCATTGAGTTTTGGCGATTGTCACCCATGACAAAGTACTTTCCTTTAGGGACTGTAAGAGGACCAAAATCAGGTGTCAGCAAGGTGCCATCTGCGGCAGCTTTCTTTTTGTTTGATGCTAAATAAGGCTCCGCCACTTTTTGACCGTTCACATATAGCTGGTCATTTTTCATTTCGATTTTATCACCAGGTAAACCAATCAATCGTTTCACATAGTGAGTACTGCGGTCTTCCCCATCAAGAACAATGATCTGTCCGCGTTTATAATCGCCGAAGTAATCGACTGTTTTATTCACAAACACCCGCTCTGTATCATGCAGTGTCGGTTCCATAGAAGTCCCCTTCACAATATACGGTGCGAATAAAAAGTTACGAATGATAAAAACAGCAATAAATGCGATTAAGATGGCTTTGATCCAGCCCCATAATTCTGATTTCTTTTTTTGTGTTTTTGTATTTGTTGTCATAAGCTCCTCCTGAAATCCCCTAGGACAAAATGAGTTATCGCCAGCTGACCGCTGACGCCACGCTTGTTTCTCCCTAAATATAAACATATTTTGCCAACAAATCAAGCTGTAAGAGAGAAAAAGGCAAGCACCTTTCTGTGCTTGCCCAAAACTCAGTTAGTTAGCAGAAGAATCCTCTTCTGTCTCTTTGTTTGTTTTACCATAGAAATAATCAGATGGATTCACTGGTTTAAAATCAGATAGCTTATGGAATCGAAGAAGATCCCTGTACAGTACTTTATCTGACAGGCTTAACTGATTATCAACACGGGCTTTAATCGCTTCTGTCTTTTTGTTTTGTTTCACCACTTTACCCGTTTTTGTATCGTAGACCGTATTATCTACAAGGGTATATTTTGGTGTCACATAGTTTCCGTTACGGAATGCAACAGTTTGATCATGCTTCTTAGAGAATAAATCTGTTCCAAAATTCACGTACTCATTTGAATCAATACCTTGTAAGTGAAGGAGCGTTGGCATCACGTCTACTTCACCGCCATACGTATGATTCACGCCGCCTTGTTTACCAGGGATACGAATCATGAGCGGTACACGCTGATTTTGTGCATTTTGATATGGCGTAATTTCTTTCCCTTGAATCTCACTCATTGCACGGTTATGGTTCTCAGAAATTCCATTATGGTCACCATATAATAGAATCACTGAGTCTTTATACAGACCCGATTTTTTCAAGTCCTTAAAGAATTGTTCTAATGACTCATCCAAGTATCTCGCTGTTTGGAAATAATTATCCACTGTTTTATCGCCAGTTGTTGCCTTAGCGATTGTCGCATCTTTCTCATCTAAATTAAATGGATAATGGTTGGTCAATGTCATTAAGTGTGCATAAAATGGCTTTTTCATTGATTCTAACATTGGGATTGATTCTTTAAAGAATGGTTTATCCTTCAGACCCATGTTTACAAGGTTTTCTTCATCCATGTTGTAATAAGATGCATCGAAGAATTGATCAATTCCCATATGTTTATAAATCGTGTCACGGTTCCAGAAAGATTTATAATCCCCGTGAAGCACTGCACTCGTATAGCCTGCTTTTTGATCTAAGATGGCAGGAAGTGATTGGAAGGTATTTTCACCTTTTGTCACAAACGCTGCACCCTCTGGTAAGCCAAACATACTATTATCCATCATGAGCTCAGCATCAGAAGTCTTCCCTTGACCAGTCTGGTGGAAGAAGTTATCAAAATACGTAAAATCTTCTTTTCCATGAGCTAGTTTGTTTAAAAACGGCGTCACTTCTTCTCCATTTAACTTGTAGTCAATTAAAAATGACTGGAAGCTTTCTAAATGGATTTTGATGATGTTTTTCCCTTTAGCTTGACCAAAGTATTCTGCATTTGGTTTCGCATAGTGAGAGGTCGTATAGTTCACGACATCCGTTAAATCATCACTACTCGCATTTGCTACTTGCGTTGCATTTTGTGCGGTTTGCACGCCGTCATAAATCGCATAGTTATAAACACCTAAATATTTCACAATATACTTATGATCAAATGTTCTCGTCAATAATTCTGGACGATCTTTTTCAGCTAAGTGTAGGTTAACGAAGAACAGTCCAACACCTGCAGCCACAATCAGCAGTGCGAAAGTTTTTTTCATTTGGAACTTCTTCACTTCTGGTCTCCAAATGACAATGGCAATTAAAATGATGATATCAAGGAAGTACAAAAGGTCATGCGGCTTAATACTTGCTAACACACCGCCGGTCATACCTCCCCCAAGATTACCGGCTTGTTTCATTGTCGGGAATGTTAAAAAATCATCAAAGAAACGATAGTACGCTACATTCGCATATAAAAGTGCGGTCATAATAAAATCAATGACAATTAAAACAATGGCCGATTTACGCCCCTTCAAAAAGAGAGCAAGTCCTAAAAACACGATGGCTGAACTGAATGGATTTAATAAGAGAAGACCCTCTTGAAAAGATCCCTTCACTCCTAAATTAAAGTCCATTTTGTAGGCTGTGTACGATTTTGCCCAAAATAGAAGAACAGCCAAAACAAAAAAGCTATATTTGTTCGCAAATATTTTTTTCATAAAACCTCTTCTTTCTTATTTTCGATCTGATATAAATGAAATCATAAAAAATTTACATTGATTTTGCAAATGTAAATCTTCTGCACCAAGCATTCCGATGCTCTTTTCTCCGCAGGTTACATGTGCTCCTTTAATATAACGAATAAGAAGCATCATAAGTTTCAAAAAAAAATACGAGTAAATAAAAGGAAAAATATCCATTTACATTAAATTTACTGCCGCTTCATGTTTCAGAGAATGATGAAGGTTTTGTAAATCACTCAGTACTACTTTACTTTTTTCATCTAATCGTGTCAAAGTAATTATAAAGAAAAGGAAGAATAACCTAGGCTTTTCGACTCACTTAGCCAAATTTATACAAAATCTGAACCGATTTGCTTTTTTATTGTGACTCAACCTCCAGCAATCCATGTATCCTCTCTGTTGCCACAAACCTAAAAAACAGTTTTAAGCAAAAAAAGCTTGATTTCCCCTGCCAATGTACGGTGTGATAAAGGTATAGCTCCATCAAATAAATCAAGCTGGGGGACATCCTATGAAATCAAACAAACAAATCAACATATTTGAACAAAGATTCTCAGAAGAAGTGATAGACATCATGGCTGTTACAGGACCTTCTGGAGTCGGCGCAGGAAAAGCGGGAAAAGAAACTCTTTGGACTGCTTCAATCCCACTCATTGCATGGAAGGAAAAAGACCGCATCATAACCGAAAAAGTGAGACTGTGCTGGTTAACAGATGAAAAGGGACTACGAGAAAAACAAGCGCAATTACATAAAGAATCTATCGTCACACTTCAAGTACGTAAAGGTGAAGATGAATTCATGCTCGTTTCACTTGTTGATACAGATACTGAAGATAAGGAACTGCAAGAAATATTAGAAGAAGCTCAACAACCTATCTTTTACCACGATGACAAGCTGGGTACCTTTGAATTAGTGAAAGGACTAGACTTATTTGAAACAACCATCCAGTGGGGCAATGAGGAGTGCCTTCTTTACTTCAATCTTGAAGAAGAGGAAGAAATGAATGACTCTCTGAAAACGGCTAGACAACTCGTAGAAGAGCAGACAACATGGGATGCCTCCATGAAGTCATATGCAGCAAATCAGCTGATTGAACTAGCAAAAGATTGGCAGGAACAAGACGACTCCGCTGAACATTCAGAAGAGATCACACCGGATCAATTTATCAGCCGCATCTCTCTTGAAAGCCTCCATGCTTATCCAAATGGAGAATTCGAAGCCTACTATCATGACGGAGATTTATTTTGGGGACATGTCATCATTGTCTCTGGCAATATGAATGGAACATTTCAAGATGCACACATTGCTGGCTAAAGAATGGGGGATGGATAAATGAAGATCAAAGCTTTTGACGAATTAAATCAACTAGGAAAAACACCTATTGTAGCCAAAATAGGCGGGTTTCGCCCTGATCCATCTAAGTACAGCTGGTTTGCTGGTCATTTTTTCATCCAACGTGATAAAGGGTGGCCGGCAGATCAAGATGGAGCTATGATTCCCATTTTACAAATGTATTTACCCGAAGTACCAGGGGGAATGAACGGCTTTGATGAATGTAAGATGATTCAAATTTTCATCAACAAGAAAACCCTTCCGATCGATATCGCCAAAAACGGTGATGGCTGGAAACTCATTGAATATTCATCAATGGAAGGATTAGAAATCGCTGAGACCCCTGAAGACGTGAAAGGAATTAAACCTTTCCAGATAAAGTGGCTCGAAGGGGAACAACCGGATTATCCATGCTGGGAGGAAGCTTGGTCATACGTTGACTTATCAGAGGTTAATGAAAGTGAAGAAGCGACAGATCATTTCTTCGAGCATTACTCAAACTACTCGTTCACAAAAATCGGTGGATACGGAGCTTACATCCAATCTCCTCCCCACCAGATGTCAGGAGAATTCATGCTGCAAATCGCCTCAGAAGAAAAGCCTCGGTTCATGATTGGTGATAACGGCACGATGTATTTCTATTATGACAAAAACAATAAAGAATGGTTCATGCACTGGGATTGTTTTTAAAACCAACTGTATGGAACCATTCCCCTTTCTAATCGTAATAAACGATATGAAGGGGGCCGGTAATATGGGATTCATTTTAGACATCTTCAATCTTGCTCTGTATATCCCTTTTTTACAGGTAGATGAAGATGATATATCACGAAATGCAGCACAGCTAAAAAAATACAGCTGGTTTCAAGCGTTATTAAGTGATCAAACGAGCAGAGAGCTGATCATTTATGATCAAGGAGTCCGCCGTGTAATTGGTCAATTTAAGACGAGTAAACTCCATAAGAAGCCATACAACATCAGATGCGAACGAAAGGTACAACAAGCCATACACCGTGCCATGTCAAAACACGGAAAGATCCGCACTTAGCTGTGGCTCTTTCCGTACAAATGTAGTAAATCCTTTTGAAGAAAACAATTGACGCTCGGACAACTCTCCCCGTATATTATGTATAAATCCATCTTTTTTTAGAAAAGGGGGCCTCACATGCGCTTGTTTAAGAACTGGAGAAAAAAGCAGCACAAACAGCCGATTACTTCAGATACGCAAGAAGACAGCATCCCAATTAATTTTTCTGCCCTTCCCTTTGGCACAGACACCGTAGATGATTTTTTGTTCAACTTAGACCTAACCTCCAAACTGATAGATCCATACAAAGAAGCAGACACGAACAAATAGAACCTAAACTTTCGTGAACCCTCATCCAATATTGGATGATTTTTTTATACTTAGAGGAAGGTGTCTCCCCTATGAAGACATATTATTTCGTCAGACACTGTCAAGCAGATGGACAATCCGAGGATGCGTCTTTAACGCCTCAAGGCATCACACAATCGCATGAACTCGCACAGTTTTTTTCCGGCATTCAGCTCAACCAGATCATCTCAAGTCCTTATAAACGAGCGATTCAAACCGCTGAGCCCCTTGCTTATGCCAAACAAATAAAGGTACAAATTGATAAGCGTCTCTCTGAACGTAGGTTAAGCAGTCAACCAATGGAAGATTGGTATGAAAAACTAAAGCTCAGTTTTTCGGACTTGCATATGACCTGTGAAGGCGGAGAGTCGAGCCAAGAAGCGATGAATCGTATTGTAGAGGCACTCTATGAACAAATAAAATTAGGAAGAGATCATACTTTATTCGCCACTCATGGCAATATTATGAGCCTGCTTCTAAAACACGCCGATCCTGCAATTGGATTCAAGGAGTGGGAACAACTAAGCAATCCAGATGTCTACATCCTGAAATATTTTAAACCAGACCATGTAGAAATAGAAAGAATATGGCATAAATAAAAAAGGCAGGGTTGATCCCTGCCTTTTTCTTATGAAAAACAACTATTGATTATAGTAAAATGTCTGTACCCACTCATAGGGCTTCTTATGATCCGCACACCATTTCACAAAGCCTCTTGTCTCCGTCTGCTGAAATTCCTTCCAGTCCGATAAAAGTTGGTTATAGTAGACTGCTAGTTTTTCAACATTGCTTTGAACATTTTTATCTTCGATCAGTTTCATGACATCTTGAATCCCTTGAATTCGCTCATGATCTTTCTCATAGGTGCTTAAATAAAGATCTTCATGTATATGATGAAACGAATACCACAAAGCCGAGAAATAGGTTTCGCAAATTTGAACAATCACTCGCTGCTCTTTTCTGCCACCCATCTCTAGTGCCTTCAATAAATAGGGCAGCCCTTCCCCCTGATGCACAAACAAGCCTTGCCAGCGATACGGTCTCACATCCATTGGATCAATATTTTCCCACTCTCGAAGAACAGGGTGGATCACCCCATGTACCAATGGATACACAAGCAAATGATGACCATCCTCAAAACGTTCAATGTAATCAAACAGCCAAGCAACAAATGAACGCCGTGCTGTAAATTCGTTCTTATTCATCTCTTCAACAAAAGACTGAAGAACCTTTAACGCATCTTTACGCAGACCCTGTTCTTTCCTTACACAGTACTGTCTAAAAAGCGGATAATCATGTGATCGCTCATCTTCAATCATAGTCTGTAATATCGTCTTCGTTTGCAAGATAACAACTCCGCCTCTTTACATTCATTCTATTGAACTATTATAACCAATTGTAACATCCACAAGAAACTAGTAAAAAGATAAGTTGTCCTTTTTTTATAAAACCCTTGGCATCCTCAAACCCATTCTTTTCTGTGTTCATGAATGAATTGTATGTCTTTTTGATAATGTTCAAGGTGCCCCTCATGAATCATTTTTTGAAAGGCTCTATCCCCTTCATTCGCTTTTCGCTTCATGTATTGACATAAACCTTCTAAACGCAGCAACACCATGTCCACATAATCTTCTGGTATTGCCTCACCATAAGCTTCAAAAAACAGTTTGACTCTATACTTTATATGGGCTGCATGCTCTAATGTATGATAATTTACGACCTCCCCTGTTTCAGTACGAAAAAACCTACTGAGAGGGACACAAGTATAGAGAGTATATGCAATATCCCAAAGCCTTGGACCAGGGGCAGCTACATCAAAATCAATGATTCCCACTGGGTTTTTATCTTTGAAAATGATGTTGTACATCGCAAAATCATTATGGCACACAACCTCTATGTTGTTAGGCGTATTGTCCATTCGTTCCCAATCGTCTGAAATGGGAAAATCACAAACAGCATCATGATACAGTCTAAGCATTTTCGCTATTTCTTTTAAAGCATTGTGAGAGCACATGTATTCTTTTAAGGGATCATGACCGGCTACACCTTCAATGAAGGACAAGATCTCTCTACCTTTTTCATCAACCCCTAAAAACTTTGGAGCATAGGAGAAATTCTTTTTTTCTAAATGCTTTAGTAGCTTTTGTATATTCATATTGTCTGACTTTACCTCTCTGCGAACCGTATCTCCCGAACGATATACGTTCGAGACATTTCCACCTGTCAATAACTCTTCATGATCATTTTGTTTTTTCATAAATTCTCCTCCAAACTGGGCCACAATGATGATGCCAGCTAAAGATGCGTATGTACCCACAAATATTCATTTAGTTACACAAAGGTAATTCACTGTTTTATGTGAATGCGCTAATCCATTTTGTTTCCTTATATGGTTAAATGTATCGTACCAAATGTTGCAAATCATCTAAAGTTTATTCTGTTAAAAGTAGTACATGCTCATTCTCTTCTAATAGGATTCTATTTTCATCTAAATAACTCATTTAAACCACAAAAAACGTTTCACCACGAGGGTGAAACGTTGGGTTCACGGTAAAAACCGATCATGAAACTTTTAATATTAATAGATACCGGTGGCCGGAGTCGAACCGACACTACGTGATAAATGATTCCAAAAAGGCAAGGTATACCCTCTTAAAGTAAAGCAGCCGTTAATGAAATAAGAATTAAAGTTCTTCTTGATATATTGCTGATTTTATCGGCTTTAAAGTCAAAGGAATTTTAAACTCATGAATACTTTCAATATGATTAAAAAAATGATCTATATCGTCATAATCCATTGACCATTCTTCTACCACCTTTAACTTTTTTAACTCGCTTGTTGGTTTAAATAAAAATTCACAGTGCAGTTGTTCCATGTGAGAATAATCATCTTCTTCATAAATTGTAAACTGCCGTACAAAATCAAGATGAAATAGTTCCTCTCCTGTAAAATCATAGACACCACACTGAAATAAAATTTCTTTATCTTCTTCGCCCTCAACGGTCTCCTTTGAAAAAGCCTTAAATGTTTCCCAAACCTTTTTTATCTCATCGGTATCTTCACCGATGCTATCTTTAAGATAACTTTCAGCATTTTTAACCGTAATCATTACAACACCTCCTATGTACAATTGATCCAATCCATCTTCAATTGTCCTGCCCCTTTAGTTTAATCATAAGGTAACCATCAATAAAGTAAAAGTCAATCTCCTTAGAATGGCCCTCAGCAAAAACCGTTTTTTCACCATTTGAAGTAATTTTGTCATGTGAAAAACTAGCTAAAACAAATAAAAAACGCCTCTCTAC